>NZ_QARX01000008.1:0-3144 GCF_003052555.1 Chromobacterium sp. Panama | reverse complement strand
CAGCGGGAAACGCTCCAGCGCCACGATGACGGCGGGCAGCATGTGTTCGGGCAGCTCGGCGGCCAGCGCTGCGCGCAAGGCGGCCGGTTCGGCGTCGCCGACGGCGTAGGCGACCAGCCGCGGCTCGCCGGCGGCGGGGCGGTCCAGCAGCACCAGCGCCTCGCGCACCGCGGGCAGCCGGCACAGCGCGGCCTCGATCTCGCCCAGCTCGATGCGGAAGCCGCGCAGCTTGACCTGGTGATCGGCGCGGCCCAGGTATTCGATCTCGCCGTCGGCGCGGCGGCGGGCCAGATCGCCGGAGCGATAGAGGCGGGAGCCGTCGGCGGCGAAGGGGTTGGGCAGGAAACGGGAGGCGGTCAGCGCCGGGCGGTTCCAGTAGCCGCGGGCGACGCCGGGTCCGCCGACATAGATCTCGCCGGGCACGCCGACGGGCACCGGCTGCAGGAAGCGGTCCAGCAGATGGAAGGCCAGATCGGGAATCGGCTGGCCGATCACCTGGCCGCGACGGGCGTCGAGATCGGCCTGACGGATGGCGCGCTCGGTCACATGCACGGTGGTTTCGGTGATGCCATACATATTGACCAGCTCGGGACGCTGATCGCCGCGTTGTTGGAACCAGGGCTCCAGGCTGGCCAGCTCCAGCGCCTCGCCGCCGAAGATCACCAGGCGCAAGTCCGGCAAGACGTGCTCTGCGGCGGCGGGAATCAACTGGCGGAAGGCGGCCGGGGTCTGGTTCAACACCGACACCCGGTGCTGTTGCAGCCAGCTGGCGAAGGCTTCGGGCGAACGCGACACCCAATAAGGCACCACCAGGCAAGTGCCGCCGAACAGCAGCGGCCCCCAGATCTCCCAGACCGAGAAATCGAAGGCGTAGGAGTGGAATAGCGACCACACATCGTCGGGCCCGAAAGCGAAGCGCTCCGAGGTGGCGGCGATCAGGCGGACCACATTGTGATGGCTGACCACGCAGCCCTTGGGGGTGCCGGTGGAGCCGGAGGTATAGATGACGTAGGCGGCCTGCTGCGGATGCAGACGGCGCGGCGGCGGGGTGTCGTCGCCGGACGAAATGGCGACGTCCAGCCAGCGCAGCGCCAGGCCGGCGGGCAGGGCGTCGGCGGATTCGGCGTCGCCAACGACGACATGGATGGCGCTGTCGTGGACCAGGAACTCCAGGCGCTCGGCGGGATAGCCGGGGTCCAGCGGCACATAGGCGGCGCCGGCCTTGAGGATGGCGAGAATGGCGACCAGCAGATCCGGCTGGCGCTGGCAGCAGAGTCCGACGCGTTGCTCGGGCAGCACGCCGAGCTGGAGCAATTGGCGGGCCAATTGATTGGCGCGGGCGTCCAGTTCGCGGTAGCGCAGCGCGGCGGTGTCGCCCTGAACGGCGATACGCTCAGGGAAGGTCTGGGCGGCGTGTTCGAACCAGGCGCAGAGATCGGGATGCGGCGGCGCGACGACGAGAGGCGTCGGGCCCAGGGCCTGGGCGGTTTGTTCGGCGTTCAGCAGCGGCGCGGCCAGCCAATCGGCGTCCGGGTCGGCGGCCAGCGCCGTCAGCGCTTTTTGCAGATAGGCGGCCATCTCCTCAATCTGCGGCGCGTCGAATTCCGCCTCGTCCCAGGCCAGCGTCAGCTCCAGGCCCTGGTCGCGCGGGTCGCGGCTGAACTGCACCAGGCAGGGGAAGTCGGTTTCCTCGAACACTTCCACGCCTTCTACCGTCACCTCCGGCAAGCGCAGCGCCTGTCCGTAGACATGGAAGTGGATGTAGTTGAAACCGACCTCGAAGCCGCGCCGGCCCTGATTCAGCTGCATGACGGCGGCCAGCGGCAGGCGGCGCAAGGGCTGCAGCGCGGTTTCCTCGGCGAAGACGCCGCGCGCCAATTGCGCCCAGCTGCCGGCTTGCAGCGCCACGTTCAGCGGCAGGGTGTTCAGGAACAGGCCCAGCGCGGCGGCGCTGTCTTCGCGCTCGGGGCGGCTGTGGGTGACGTAGCCGGTGCTGGCGGCGGCGGAACCGGTCAGCAGCGCCAGCACGCGCAGATGGGCGGTCAGCAGCACAGTCTTGAGCGGCAGCGCCAGCCGCGCGGCGGCGGCGTCCAGCGCGCCGGACAGTTCGGCCGGCAGCATGCGGCTGAGGCGGCGGACGCTGCGCGCGCCGGCGGCTGGGCGCGCAGGCCTCAGCCGGGGCAGGATGGACGCTTCCGTTCCGGCCAGCCGGCGTTGCCAGGCCGCTTTCAGTTCCGGGTCGTTCTCGGCCTGCTTCTCTTGCTGGATGAACAGCGCGCTCAGCGCGCCGTCCGCGTCGCTGGCGCCGGCGGTCTCGGGCTGGCGCGCCAGACGCAGCAAGTCGGTGACCAGGGTGGCCACGCTCCAGCCGTCCAGAATCGCGTGATGGAAGCTCAGCGTCAGCCGCGCGCGGCCCGTTTCCAGCCGGAACAGGGCGAGGCGCAGCAGCGGCGGTGATTGCGGCTGGAAGGGCCGGGCTTTTTCCGCGGCGACGAAGTCGGCCAGCGCCCGGCTTTGCGCCTCGGGCGCCAGCGCGCGCAAGTCGGCGACGCTCAGCGGGATGTCGCCGTCGCGATGAATCAGCTGCAGCGGTTCCGAGTAGGCGTTCCAGTGGAAGGTGGTGCGCAGCGCGGCGTGGCGTTCCGTTAGGCGGCGAACGGCGGCGCGCCAGGCGGCCTCATCCCAGGGCAGGCGCAGGTCGAAGCTGAAGATGTCGTGGAAGATGGCGCCGTTTTGCGACAGCTCGCTATGGAACAGCATGCCGGCTTGCAGCCGCGACATCGGCAGCGCTTCGATCACATCGTCGGGCAAGCGCAGCCGGTCGGCTTGGGCTATCTGGGCGAAGGCTTGCCGCGCGGCGGCCTCGTGGCCGGCGGCCGCGTCCGGCGCTTCGCACAGCTGACGGATGGTGGGCAGGCTGAACAGTTTTTGCACGCTCAGGGCCAGGCCCTGGTCGCGGGCGCGGGCGACCACTTGCAGGGAGAGGATGGAATCGCCGCCGAGGGCGAAGAAGTTGTCGTCGATGCCGGGCAGCGGCACGGCGAGGACGTCGGCCCAGATCTGGGCCAGCACGCGTTCGGCGTCCGAGCGGGCTTCGACGCGCAGGGCGGCGCTGAGCGCTTGCGGCGCGGGCAGCGCGGCGCG
>NZ_QARX01000007.1:0-609 GCF_003052555.1 Chromobacterium sp. Panama | reverse complement strand
TCCTGCCAGCTCAGCGGCCCCATCCTCGAATACCTGCATCTCAACTTCGCCCAGGCCTGGCAGAAGGAAACCGGCGAGGATTTGCTCGGCGAGCGCGACGCCCAAACCGTCGGCGAGTGCCTGGAGCGCGTCTTCCGCCAACAAAAGCTGCCCACCGCCAACAGCGTGATGGCCCAGATCCTGCGCACCCAGCCCCAGGAAAACACCCAGGACATCGAAACGCTGTATCTGCACACCGTCGGCAACGCCACCCAATACATCTATATCGAGAACCAGTACTTCCGCTGGCCGGTGCTGGCCGAGCGCATCCTCAAAAATGTGCGGACCCAGACCGAGTGCGGCCGCGACTGCACCCAGCACGGCCAGCTGCACCTGTTCGTGGTCACCAATGCCAGCGACGACGGCATGGGCCGCGGCGGCGTCAACACCTACCGCATGCTGGACGCGCTCGGCCGCGCCGACACCCTGCCCGCCGCCGCCCGCACCAAGCAGCTGGAGCAGCTGGAACAACGGCTGGAAGCCGCCCGCCAGGCCGAACGCGCCGGACAGACCCTGCCGCCCGGCCAGAGCGCCGCCGACCTGGCCGCGCAACTGGAAGAAGCCCGCCAG
>NZ_QARX01000006.1:0-1195 GCF_003052555.1 Chromobacterium sp. Panama | reverse complement strand
ACGCGGCGACATCAGCGCCGGCCTGCGCCGCGAGCTGTGGTCCTTGCACACCCGTAATACGCGGACCGGGAAAGCGATGGGGCTGGAGGACACCAGTCTGCCGTTTGATGAGCAAATGCCAAGCGCCTTCAAAAACTGGACTGAGCTTCTTGAACGTAATAAAAAGCGAAAAAGCAACGGCCTACCTCCAATCGCCTCACTAATCGAATTCCGCCGCGACAGCGCCAAGCTGTCCAATCTGGATTAAGCCATGCGCGCTCTCCTGCTGATCGCCGCCCTTTCCTCAATAGCGGCCTCGACCCTTGCCAAGGACACCCTCATGAGCACCCTCAGCCCCAAACAGCAAGAGGCGCTGGCCTTCCGCTGCGTCCACCAGCAATTGCCGACACCGACGCCGGAAGCGGAGCAGCTCTTCCTCTACGCCCGCCACCTGCAAAAGAACAATCTGTTGCGGCGCAAGCCCGACGTCACGCGGCAAGTGCAGCGGCTCTACCGCATCGCCGCCGCCCATGGTCACGTCAAGGCCAATATCAATTTGCAGAATGGGCTGACCGACGGCGATTTCGCCGGCGGCTTCCGCGAAGTGCTGGCGCTGAACGACAAGCTGATGGACCTGAGCCCCGCCCCCGGCTATTACAACCTCGCCTACTACACCAGCCGTGGCTACGGCAATATCAAGCGCGACCGCGAGCTGGCGCTGCGCTATTTCCGCAAAGCCGCCGATCTCGGCAATCCGGAGGCGCAGTTCCATGTCGCCGAGTTGCTGAACCCCTATGACAAGGCCCCCGAGATTTCACGGCAGATGTATCGCTGTGCGGCGGAACAAGGGCATGGACAAGCGGGAAATGGGCTGGGAAATGATCTAGCCGTGAATAAGCGATACGCCGAAGCCGTTGAAGCCTTTCAACTCGGTGTCAAAGCAGGAAACTCTACCGCTGCTGGTTTTTTGGAAAAAGGCTTCAAAACCCCCCCTCCCGACGACGGCATGTATTACATGGCTCTGAAGTTGGACCCCGAACGCAGCCGCCGCTACCAGCAAATCGGCAAATTCCTCTACAACTACTCCTACCTGCAACCCACGGTAGAAGAAGTCGACCAGATCGTACCGCTGCCGCCGGCCCCCTTGCCGCCCTGGGACGGCGGCTTCCGCTGGCTGAAGGCCTTTCGCGGTCCTGGGCCGGCTCAGCCCAGCGAA
>NZ_QARX01000005.1:0-838 GCF_003052555.1 Chromobacterium sp. Panama | reverse complement strand
GAGCGCAGCGATACCCACGCGAAAACGCGATGGGACCGATGCTTGGGCCTTGGCGGCGGGCTTTGGTGGGTATCGCCTATCGGCTCCACCCACCCTACAAATACCTCCGACCAAACCATCCGCCGTAGGGAGGGAGGAGCGCAGCGGTACCCACGCGGAAACGCGATGGGATCGATGCTTGGATCTTGGCGGCGGGCTTTGGTGGGTATCGCCTATCGGCTCCACCCACCCTACAAATACCTCCGACCAAACCTCCTGCCGTAGGGTGGGAGGAGCGCAGCGGTACCCACGCGGAAACGCGATGGGATCGATTTGGATCTTGGCGGCGGGCTTTGGTGGGTATCGCCTACGGCTCCACCCACCCTACAAATACCCCCGACCAAACCTCCTGCCGTAGGGTGGGCGGAGCACAGCGATACCCACGCGGAAACGCGGTGGGATCGATGCTTGGACCTTGGCGGCAGGGTTTGGTGGGTATCGCCTATCGGCTCCACCCACCCTACAAGACCATCCGCCGTAGGGTGGGTGGAGCGCAGCGATACCCACCGCAAGACGCTTAGCGGTTTCGCAGGCGGATGCGACGGAAGCGCGCTTCCAGGCTGAAGCGCTGTCCCAGCGCCAGGTAGATCTGGTGTTGGCTATCGACATGGCGGTAAACCCGGACCCGGTCGGCGCCCAGCAGCATCATGATTTCCAGATAGTTGAAAAAGCCCATCCACTGGCCGCGACCATCGCGGTCGTCAAAATCGATGTCGCGCGCGACGCGGCTGAGCAGGCCTTTGCCGACGTATTCCCGGTTGTCCTTCAGCCATTGCAATAGGTGAGCCGCGCATTCGCG
>NZ_QARX01000004.1:0-522 GCF_003052555.1 Chromobacterium sp. Panama | reverse complement strand
GTAATAGCTCACTGGTCGAGTGATCCTGCGCCGAAGATTTCCGGGGCTAAAACTTACTACCGAAGCTACGGCATCAGTAATGATGGGTAGGGGAGCTTCCCATACGGGTTGAAGCATGACCGTAAGGACATGTGGACAGTATGGGAGTGAGAATGTTGGCATGAGTAGCGAGATGTGGGTGAGAATCCCACAGGCCGTAAACCCAAGGTTTCCAGGGGAAGGTTCGTCCGCCCTGGGTTAGTCGGGACCTAAGCTGAGGCCGAAAGGCGTAGGTGATGGACAACAGGTTGATATTCCTGTACTACCGATAACCGTTTGAGAGAAGGGATGACACAGTAGGATAAGCTAAGCACACTGTTGGTTATGTGTGCCCAAGCATTGAGGCAGTCAAAGTAGGCAAATCCGCTTTGATAATGCTGGGATGTGATGGGGAGCGAAATTTAGTAGCGAAGTAGCTGATTTCACACTGTCAAGAAAAGTCTCTATCGAGGTTAAAGGTACCCGTACCGCAAACCGACACAG
>NZ_QARX01000003.1:0-500 GCF_003052555.1 Chromobacterium sp. Panama | reverse complement strand
CCGGCGCTGATGTCGCCGCGTTCGTGGCAGATGTTCAGCTCGCTGTCGACGCGCATGCTGCGGGTGTTGATATTGGCCGAGCCCTGGGTCATGAACACGTCGTTGATGATCATCAGCTTGCTGTGGATGTAGACAAAGGGCCAGTCATAGCCCTGGCCGGCGGCGGCGGGGCGATCGGCCTCGCGCTGGTTGCGGCGCAGCATGGCTTCCCAGCCGGCGGCGTCCAGCGCGTCGGGCGCCACCAGCGTGCAGACGTGGATGCGCAGGCCGGGGATGTCGCGCGGGCGGATCGGGTTGCGCGATTCCGGATCGGCGGGGTCGGCCTGTTCGCGCCGCGCCCGGTTCAGGCGTTCGCGCAGTTCGTCGTAGCTTTGTCCCGGCGGCAGGGTCTGGCCGGCGCGCTCGGCGGCGGCGGCGCGCTCGCAGGCGCGCTCCAGCTGCTGGATTTCCTGGCTGTCGCTCACTTCGTCGATCTTGGCCTGGCGGGCTTCTTCCAGTTG
>NZ_QARX01000002.1:0-12400 GCF_003052555.1 Chromobacterium sp. Panama | reverse complement strand
CTCATTTTTGTTAGCCGCTCTTAGTCACCTGTTTGACGGCTTCAATTTTGAATTCTTCGGGGAACTGCGGTCTGCTCATAACACTTCCTTGTAGGGCCTAGCGTGGGGCTCACGAGGTCTCTGGGAAAGTGGGGGCGATTCGGGGAGCAGATTAGGGCACCCATAAAGTTCAGGCAAATAGCCGATTTTTTTTTACGAAGGCTATAGGCAAGATCTCTGAATTGTAAATTCTATTAAGAGTGAAGTGGCATCTTGCTCTAAGACTAAGTCGTGAAGGTATTTGATTATGAGTGGCAAAAATTTACAGGATGAATCGGTAGTAGGCTTGATGAGCGAAGGAGGCATAGCTTGCCTTGTGCTTTCTCTGTTACTGATTGGATGCGGAGGAGGTGGTGGGGGCAGTGGGAGTGGAAATGGTGGAGGGAGTGGTGGCCTTATTGACGAAAATTCTAAGGCATCGGACGATCCGCTTTTCCAATATCAGTGGCATTTGAAAAATAATGGTCAGTACGCATTTTCCGACACTCGCCCAGTAGCAGGTTTTGACTTGAATATTGGTGACCTTCATGCAAGTGGTGTGACCGGGAAGAGTGTAAAAGTGGCTGTAATTGATGATGGTATAGAAGCGGACCATGAAAACCTGAAAGCCAATATGCAGCCAGGGGGAGTATTGGAGTTTTGCGAGTACCCGTGTAAGAAAGAATCCTATGGAGGACCATCGGAGGGGTCAAAGTATCATGGTACTGCTGTGGCAGGAATTGTTGGCTCTCAAAGAGGGAATGGGGTGGGAGGGCATGGAGTTGCCCCCGATGTTAAATTATATGACTTTAATTACTTAGAGCTTGGAAGTTATGTTCGTAGAGAAATGGAAATTACAAAAAAAATCCCCCCGTTACCTAGCCCGCTACTTATGATACAAGCGGCATTGGGTGACCATGATAAGGCTAAATCAGTAGATGTTTTCAATATGAGTTATGGTAGTACGCCTGATAAGCTGGGAGATATATCTAATATGTTGAGAAGTTATAGTGATATTATGAAGAAGTCTAGAAATGATCGTGGGGGAGTGTATGTTAAGTCTGCGGGTAATGAATTTTTAAGTATAGGTAAAGGAAAGGAGGGGTTGGAGAGGTGTCGGCGGGCGGTCGATAATAATGTAACTTGTATGAATAGTAATTTTCAAGATATTCATAATATTCCAGAGGTCATGGTCGTAGGTGCGGTAAATGCTGCAGGAAAGCGCTCCTCTTACAGTAATACAGGGTCCTCCATTTGGATATCCGGGTTTGGAGGGGAATATGGTCATGAAGAAAAATATAATCCGAGAGCTAATAATATTCAGAAGCAACCTGCTATAGTTACCACGGATCTAACGTCTTGCCATAAAGGTTACAATGGGGTGCCTACTGATTACCCTCTCCAAAATGCTATGAATGCTGGCTTTTTGCGTAATTTTTATGAATGGGGAAGTAAGTGGGGAGGACGCCATTTGGGCCGCTTTTGTCAATATTCGGCCACCTTTAACGGCACGTCAGCATCTGCTCCAATGGTGAGTGGAGTTGTGGCATTGATGTTAGAGGCTAATAATCAATTGAACGCTCGGGATGTGAAGTGGATTTTGGCGACCACGGCTCGAAAAGTTGATGTGCATCTAGAGCCTGTTAAGAATCAAGATGGAATCGTGCTTGATCAAGGCTGGGTAGAAAATAACGTAGGTCATAAATTCAGCAATGCTTATGGTTTCGGTTTGGTGGATGCAACTAATGCGGTAGCTACAGCGCGAAAGCATACGATACTACCCGAGAAGGAAGTAATTGATTGGGTATCATCTGATGATATTGTTCGGTCGATTCCGAATGTCAGCTCAGAGAGTAGTGAGGGAACGCATGGTATCGAAGTAAGTAACGACCTGATCATAGAGCATGTGCAAGTCAGATTTCACACTAACCATGCTAGGCCCGCTGATCTACGTATCGTGCTGACTTCTCCGCGTGGCACCAAGAGTTTTCTGATGTCGCCGCATAGTGGGTTGGTAGAATTAGAGGGTCTGAAACCTGAATTTAAGGGTTTGATGAGTTCCAACGCATTTCTTGGCGAAAAATCCCAAGGCAGATGGCAGTTGCAGATAGTTGACGTGAGTAAGGGAGGTAAAGCCTCCGAGTTGAAGAACTGGTCTATACGGATACAAGGACATAAGCGATGAAGCAAGTGATGATTGCTATATCGAGTTTCTTTTTGGCTGCCCCAGTCTGGGCTATTGATCCATTGCAGGCACTAAAGCAGGATGCTAAACAAGAACCGATTTTTTGTAGTGCTGGTTCTTGCTACCGATTGGCGAATAATGCCATCCTTGTTCCAAAAAGTGATGGCTTGTCAGGTGTGGCAAATTTAGGAGAGCTAGGAGTCAAAGTAATGCCATCAGGTGCAAGTAGAAGTATGGACTCTACAGCCGTAGCGATGGATGAAAATAGTGGCAGGCCGGTGATTGTCACTAGAATGGTACATGTATTCGCAGGTAGTAGAGAATTGGGAGAATTGTGGGCTAATGAATCCAAGGGAAAAGTATACGCCCACTCCAATACTTTGGGCATGACTAGTGTTTTGTTTTCAACTCCACAGGAAGCAGTGACGGCAGTGCATAATAATAAAAACAAAGAAATTCAAGCCGAGGTTGAGGTTATTCGTGATATTCCGAAGGCTAATTAAATTTGGTGAGTAATATTATTGAGTGTCTATATGTGAGGGGGGGCTGTCTTGACCTGGTTTCCCTCTCGGAGAGTAAGGGTTTGTTTGGTTTTCAGAAAGCTTATTTTGATTAATGGTGTAAGAGAAAAGTAATTTTATATTTATATATGATCTAAGTTTTGGTGATGGGGATGTGCTTGGCATGTCTTTGTTAAGAGCAGAAAACAAAATACCTGATGCTGCGCGCCGACTTGCCGTACTCAAGTACTGCCTGCATCGGCGCGTCTTGCCTCAGCGGTGAAACCGCTCTATGTGTTTTAAGAGAGGAGGACGGATAGTGTTTTCTACACGCGTTGCTGGGTTGGATTTCCTACGCGGCATATTCATTTTAATGGCAATCTTTCAGCACTATACCGGCTACTTAAATTATTGGTATATTGATTTTTTCCATCACGAGCAGGCATATCACCAAGGTGTGTACGATTCGCACTTGCCTATGTTGGGAAAATTCAATCCTATGGATGAATTGTCACGCATGCTGGCGATGTATTTGATACCGTGGGTAAGCCAGATTTATTTGATGCTCGCGGCTTTCAATCTCGCATTGCGGGATCAACAGGCCAGCCGGACTGTTATGTGGAATAAACTGCGTCTTTTGGGCGCGTTGTTGCTGGTTTTTGTGCTGGAAGGTTTCTTGATTTCGCCTAGTTTGGGCGAGGCTCTTTCATTCTATCCGCAAATGCTTTGGATGATCCTGCTGGCGCTGTTTTGCGTGGTCTACAGCTATGCGGGTGTGCGCGGCATGCTGGCATTGGCGGTACTGGCGGTATCGGCGCCATGGCTGCTGACGGGCGACCCTTTTGCCGCGTTTGAAGGCTGGATGCAGGCCAACATCCATCCGGCGTATGAGTTTGATGCTCGTGTCGATTTGTTTGCCGCCAGCGGCGCTTTGGGCTTTCTCTATGGCTGGCTGTGGGCGCATCGGCCGTATCAACGCGCGGCGCTCAATTATTGGGTGCTGGCCATCAGCGCGTCGTGCTTGGCGCTGTACTTCTATAGCGGCGAGTCGCCGCAGCTGAGCGCAGAGGATATCTATTCTGCCGAGCATGAGTTGGCGCTGTCATTTTCGGGCTTATTGGGCATATTGGGCATGGAGTTCGGCGTAGTAGCGCTAGTGTTGATTTTGCATGAGAGAGGCATCGCTTTATGCTGGCGGCCGCTTAACTGGATAGGTTTTTACTCGTTGACGGTATTCATTTTCCACAAGGTGTTGTTCATCCATTTGTTTGGCCCAGTGCTGCAATGGGTGACCGCGCGGCTGGACACTACTATGCCTAATAATTTCTTTTTAAACGCATTTTTGGTGCTGTGTGCGGTCGCCGCGGCCTGGGTGATCAAGCGCTCCGGGGTGGTGGATAGGCTTACCGGCAGCAGCCAGGATGGACAGTGGGAACGCCTTTGCCAGGCGTGGCGTCGTTGAGATGGGAGGCCCAATCTCCTTAGCGCGCGCCAGTCTTTGGCATGACTGGCGCCGTTATCTGACCGCGGTGCTGGCCGTGGCGTTTACCGGGCTGTTGATCGTCGCGCAATCCGCGCTGTTGCTGGGCTTGTTCGGCACGGTTTCTTTGCCGGTGGACGCCTCCCGCGCCGACATCTGGCTGGGCTCGCCCAACACCGAAAGCGTGGACTTGGGGCAGCGTCTTCCTTTGACGGCGGCTGACAGCGCGCATTTGCATCCAGGGGTAGCCCGTGTGGAACGTTATCTGCTCAAAGAGGGGGAGCTGATTCGCCCCGATGGCGCGACCGTGTTGTTGCAAATTCACGCGATAGATCCGGATCCGGCCGGCTTGGCGTTTGCCGCGACTTTGTCGTCCGCGCAGCGCAAGCTGTTGGAAGAACCTGGCGCTGCGTTGGTCGATGTTTCCGATTTGGATAAATTCGGCGCGCGCAAGGGCGATACGGTGGAAATCAACGGCCGTCAGGCGCGCATCGTCGGTGTTTTGCGCGGTTTGCGCGCTTTGGCCGGGGCTAATGTCCTGATTGGCCTGCCCAGCATTCCGCTACTGCTGCCTCACGATACGCAAACCCTGAGTTACGGCTTGTTGAGCTTGGATCCTGCCTACGATGCTGACGAGGTCGCGCAGCAATTGATGCGCGATCAGCCGCGCCAGCGTTTCGAGGCCTGGTCTGCTGAAGAGTTGTCCACCCGTTCGCGTCTGTACTGGCTGCTGGAATCTGGCGCAGGCATCGCCTCCGGCGTGGCTACCCTATTGTCTTTGCTGGTAGGGGTGGCGATTACCAGTCAAACCTTGTCTGGCGCGATTTTGGCCTCGCTTCGCGAATTTGCCACTCTGCGCGCGTTGGGCGTGCCGCAGCGCGCTTTGGCTTCCTGTGTGTTGGAAATGTCCGCTTGGGTAGGACTGGCTGGCTTGTTGTTGGCCGGCATGCTGAGCATGGGTTTGGCGCTGCTTGGTCGGCAACTGGAGATTACGATGGCTTTCCCTGTGTGGATGCTGCTGGCCTCCGCTGGACTTATTTTGCTGATTGCCTTGCTGTCCGGGCTGCTGGCCTTGCGTCCTCTGCGCGCCACCGAACCGGCGGAGTTATTAAGATGAAATGGATCAAATCTGAAATTTCCCTGCAATGCCGGGGCTTGACCAAGCGTTTTGGCGGCGTGTCAGCGTGCACGGTGATTGATGATTGCGCACTGGATATTCATCCCGGCGAGTTGACATTGTTGATGGGTCCGTCTGGTTCCGGCAAGAGTACCTTGTTGTCAATGCTATCCGGCCTGCTGCGGCCTGACGCCGGTGAGGTGGTAGCGCTGGGGCAGTCGTTGTGGGGTCTGAATCAGGCGCAAGTGGATGCCTTTCGCCTGCAGTACTGCGGCTTTGTGTTTCAGGGTTTTAATCTGTTTGCAGACTTGTGTGCGCTGGATAATGTGGCCCTTCCTTTGCGCTATCAAGGTATTTCCAGCAGAGACGCCCGCTCAATGGCCATGCAGGCGTTGGAGGAGGTGGGGATGAGCGGTCACGCTACTCAGCTACCGGCGGCCTTATCCGGTGGGCAGAAGCAACGTGTCGCGATTGCTCGCGCACTGGTTAAGCAACCACGCCTGTTGTTTGCAGATGAGCCCACCTCGGCCTTGGACAGCGAAAACGGGCTGCAGGTGGTGGCGCTGCTTAGGAGTCTGGCGCATAAGCAAGACGTCACCGTGCTGGTTGTGACGCATGATCTGCGACTACATTGTTTTGCGGATCGAGTGATACATCTTGAGGATGGTGAAATTAACCACGATGAAAGAACGCAAGTGGTAAAGCAAGCATGTTGAAGAAATTGTTTAAGAGCCAGTTGCTGGCGAGCATGGTATTGGGCTTGGTCGGCTGCCTTGGTGAAGAGAAAACCACGACCCGAATCGACAAGGCAGCTAATTGGCAAGCAGTGGCGCGCGGTTGGGTAGAGGCGGATGGCCAGCCGCGCAAGCTGTCGGCGCTGCGCAACGGCATGGTGAGCGAGGTGCTGGCGCAAGAGGGGCAGGCCATTGCTAAAGGCCAGGTGCTGTTCAAGCAGGATGCATTAGTGGCAGAGAGCCAAGTCCGGCAGGATGAGAGTATGTTGCATGAGCACAAGTTGGCGGTACAGGCCGCGCGTCTGGATCTAGCGATCGCCACGCGCGAGGCGCGTCGCTTGGGTCCGCTCGCAGCGGACAATACGGTGATGAAGCGAGAGTATGACTTGGCGCGTGATGCAAAGCAGCAGGCGAAGCTGAAGCTGCAGATGGCGGAGGCTGGATATAACCATGGCATTCAAATGCTTCGCTCAACGCAAGCCGAATTGAAGCAGTTTGTGTTGGAGTCGCCGGTTGATGGCGTGTTGGCGCGCCTCTTGGTTCATCCTGGCGAGTACGTTTCTGCAGGGGATCCGGTATTGGAGTTGGCTCCTAGCGGACCACGCGTCGTGCGTGCGCAGCTGGACGAGTCTTTTCTGGGCAAAGTGAAGTTTGGCCAGATGGTGGAGGTGTTGCCGGAAAGCCGCAAGGACGCTGCGCCGCTGGCTGGCATGGTGCTGCGCATTGGCCAAGTGGTGGGGCCTGGACTCCCCAGCGATGAGGCCGGCGCCCGTCAGGACATGCGGGTGGTGGATTGCGTGATCGCGCTGGATGCCGATGCTCCATTGCTGCTGGGGCAGCGGGTCATGGTGCGTTTCCTTGGAGGCAAGGCATGAAAGGCTTGATGATTCTGGCTTGTGCCGCTCTGGCGGGTTGCGCGACACACTCCGGGCCGAAGCCGCAGATGCTAAAAGCGCCGCCACATTGGAACCAGCCATCGCCATCGGAGACGCTGGCAACTGATGTCAGCTGGCAATATCTACGTGACGCTGAATTGACCCGTTTATTGGACCTGTCGCTGCAAAGCAATCCTGGTTTGGCCGCCGCGCAAGCACGCGTGGCACAAGCCCAGGCGATGCTGGGAGGCATTGGCGCTTCCTCCATGCCGGAGTTGGACCTATCGGTAGGCGGGGACCGCGCCAAAGTGACCAATCTATACGGCGGCTCCGGAAAGGCCCGTCGTTTGCCGGCCTTGGTGCGCAACGAGGCGGGTGGCATGCTGGCCTTCCAGTATCGGCCAGATGTATTTGGGCATGTGGCGGCGGAGCAAGCGTCGGCTGCAGCCAGTGCCGAGGCCAGCGAAGCTGAAAGATCTAATGTTGAACGCCTGCTGGCCAAGCAACTGCTGGAAAGCTATCTGGATGCGCGTTTTGCGGAAAACCAGTTGCAACTGGCGACAGAAGCATTGACGCTTTTGGCACAAAAAGAAAGTGTTGTGCAGCGTAGACTGAGTGCCGGCTTGGCTACGCGTACTGATTTGAACCGGGTGGAAAAGCAACTGCGCGATAAGCGACAGCAGCAAACCGAATGGGAACAGATATTAAAAACTGAGCAAATTCGCTTGGCTTTGTTGTGTGGCCAAGTTCCGGGCCAATTGACGTGGCGCAGCCAGCCGTTGCCAGACGTGCCGGCCTCACCTCCCTTGTCCTTGCCTGCGGAAACGCTGGTGCAGCGGCCGGATGTTTCTGCTGCTTGGATGCGCTTGAATGCTGCGGCTTCGGATAGCCAGCGTGCTCGGCTGGAGCGTTACCCGCGTGTGAACTTGTCCTCTAATTTGCTCATGGCGGATCTTATTGGCTGGATGGCGCAGGCCAGCGCTAGTATTTCGTTGTGGGATGGTGGCCGCATTGCCGCAGAGGTCCGTCATGCTGATGCGGTGTTTGCAGAAGCGCAGTCTCAATACCATGAGCAGGTCCTGCAGGTTTTTGCTGAAGTAGAAACTGCCATGTCGCGGCAGCAGGCGAGTTGGCAGGCATTGGCGGTTGCAGATAAAAATCTTAGGGGAGTGGAAGAGCAACGACAGGGCATCCATAAGCTGACTACACATGGCTTGCAAGACATGCAGCGGTTGCTGCTTGAGGATCTGGCGTTGCTTGAGGCACAAGCGGAGTTAAATACCTATCGAAAAGAAGCTTTGTTGGCTTGGGGGGATTTGGTAACCGCACTGGGATTAATGCCGTTGAAGCCAAACGCTCAGGTATAGAAAATCATTGCAGCAGACTCTGATGTCAATCGATAAAATAATTGAATAAGGCTAATGAGGTTTTATATTGCAGATGCGGCCAAATATTTGTTCATAAATATATATTTATTCTTGCAGAAAATTATAAATCAAGAGAGCGCTGTCTCTGTATGGATGGGTGCGTGCATTTATCCTTGCGCGCTTAAATTAAGGTCAATAGGGGGTGGGGATATTTTAAATTACCTTGGAATTTTGTCTAATGGGTAGTAAAACTATATTGTCTTGATGTTAACCCCTTGGCGATATGCGTAAGATATTAGAAAAATCGTTCCCTGGGCGTGTCATGCTCATGCTGAGCTGCTCCATGACTTTGTCATGGATGTTCACGGAGTCGGTTGATTTTTACTACCAGTACCAACGAGCGCAGAAAGAGATTCTCGAAGGCGTTGAGTGGGAGCTGAATTCTGTAGTCTCACAGGAGGGCATACGCTTTGGTCAGGGTGCCCAACAGGTGAGGGTACTGCTGAATTTATGGCGTGGGCTGCCCGAGGTTGATCGCTTTTCTAGCATCAGCCAGAGTTCACCGCGTACGGTGTTTGTGCCATTTGACTCTTCAGTATCTGATCCTGTGCGAGTTCGTCGAGCACAGCAAGTGTTAGAGGTGTTTGGTGCAGGGGCGACGCAAGAGCATATTGACGCTTTTCTGATACTACCTGATGTGGGCTTCGTCTTTTACCATCCAGAATCTCGCGATCTAGATTATCTGCGTCGTAAGGTGCTGGCTTTATCTAAGCTCCATAGTGGGAGAGCGATCCAGGGCTATGAATGGGGGTTGCCCTATATCGGACCACATGGCTGTAATTGTGTATCCGTAGTCCGATCCCTGGCAGATGGTGTGATGGCTGGGGTTAGTGTACGCATCGGGGAGTTGGCAGTTGCCAATCAAGAATGGTTGGGACATGCCAGATTTATCATGCGAGATGGTTCTGGGCTATTGATTCCAGGGGCGAATGCACAGTCTGTATTAGCAGATACGGCACCATTGTTGCGCGGCTTGCCGGCGTGCCGTAGCTCAGGTGCGAGACGGGTTGGTGATTACTACGCGCTTTGTCAGTGGTTACCCAACCCACAATGGGAGATTATCGCCCTTTATCCCGCGAAAATCGCAGCGATCAATGCGCTGTCAGAATTTAGTGTAACGGTACCGCTGACGCTAGCTGCGCAATTGCTTCTGTTACTTGTCGTGTTTGTGACTTTGAAACGACAGTTGGGGCGGCCGCTACAGCATATCGTTGATATTATCGATACCTTCAAACCGAATGAGTACAACCGACGTTTACCGGAGGAGCGTCAGGATGAACTGGGACGTATAGCCAAGGCCTACAACACTTTACTGACAACCATCGCTACGCATTATAAGACACTTGAACGCAAAGTGAGGGAGCGCACGAGGGAGTTGGATGAGGCAAAGCGCATCGCTGAGCAAATGAGCGACCGCAAGAGTGAGCATATGAGCAGTATTAGTCACGAAATCCGCACGCCACTCAACGGAATTGCCGGAGCTTTAGAGTTGCTGGAGCGTGGCTCGCTTTCGTTGGATCAAAAGGAGTTGGTGGCTACTGCTAAACTGTCGTCCAGCCATTTGCTGAAGATCGTCAATAACTTGCTTGATCTATCACGTATTGAGGCCGGTCAGCTTCAGCTGTCTCTATCTCAGACAGATCTGTTGTCTTTGCTTGACGAGGCCATGCTGACAGTTAGCGTGCCGGCGCAGGAAAAGCAGCTGACACTGCGTACGTTGGTTGCTGCCGACGTACCATTAGAAGTACGGATGGATGCTTTGCGGGTATCACAGATATTGATCAACCTATTGGGCAATGCGATCAAATTCACGGCTCAGGGGGAAGTTAAATTACGAGTTGCGCGTCGTGGAGAGAGGCTAGAATTTGAGGTTGAGGATAGTGGCCAGGGTATTGCTCTAGAGCGCCAGTTAGACATCTTTAAACCTTTTGTGCAAGCCAGTGCACATAGCAGTGGCAGTGGATTAGGGCTAGCGATAGCATCGAGGTTGGCAGGGTTAATGGGGGGGGAAATCCTGCTGGATAGTATGGAAAACAAGGGTTCCCGTTTCACTTTGCTATTGTCGTTGGAGCAGGGCCATTCTTCGCCTCGTGGGACGGGCGAGATTAAGGCCCCGATATTGCTGCACCCTCAGTTAAAAGAGTGGGGATGGACTCCGCTGGAGGCAGATAATCCGTTGTTGGTGGAGCCAGAGTTGGCTTGGTTGCCAGGAAGGCTATGGCGTCGTTTAGAAGGAGAGTCGGTTACAACGACTGGCGTGATAGTCAGCCCCTGGTCGCTTCAGGTGCTGTTGGTGGATGATATAGCGATCAATCGTGACATAGTCGGTAGGATGCTGCGCGAGCTGGGTCACGAGTCATTTATAGTCTCAAATGGGGTGCAGGCTTTGGCCATGGGGCGAGAGCAGACGTTTGATCTGGTATTGCTGGATATACGTATGCCTGAGATGGATGGTCTCGAGGTGACTCGGCGCTGGAGGGCGGTAGACGGTGACCAATTGGATCCTGAAACGCCGATCTTTGCCTTAACGGCAAATGCGATGATGGAGGAACGAGAGCGTGCTCTTGAAGCGGGTATGCAAGGGTATCTATCCAAACCGGTAAGCTTAGAGAAATTAGCTGGAGTGCTTGGGCTCGCTGCAAAAATGCAATTAGTTCGTGGTAAGGAGCTAAGTCCTAATTTTATTTTGCAAAGGCCGATGCTCGATTTAAGTGAAGAGCAGGTCGCTGAAAAATTGCGTAGTACTTTACTTGAACTGGCCGACAACATAGATGCTGCGTGGAAGGCTCAGCGAGGTATAGAGTTACAGCACTTGCTTCATGTTGTACAAGGTTGTGCTGGCCAGAGTAGAAGAAATGATATACGGCTGGCCGCTGAGAGGTTGGAGATAGAGCTGCGACAGGGGGCTTGGCCTGAAGAGGCTCAGATAAAGAGATTGCGGTGGCATTTAGAAAAGGAATGATATAGGTGTAGTGTCAGTGTATGCCCAAGCGTGTTGCCCAGTTTGCTAGTTCAACAGCGTTGCGTGCATTTAGCTTGCGCATTAGATTGAGACGATGAGTTGCAACTGTCTTAATTGAGACCATCAGGCTGTCGGCAATCTCTTGATTCTGTAGGCCTTCCGCGATTAGTTTGAGTACTTGTCTTTCACGTGAAGTTAGACTAGCTCGATTTTTGCGAGGGTTTTTTTCCAATACCTGCGCTCTGTTCAAGTCAGGGTCCAAGTAGGTAAGCCCCAGAGAGGCGGTCTCTAACGCCGCGAGTAAAACTTGTTGTGGGCTTTTCTTGAGTACATAGGCGATTGCGCCTGCTTGAAAAGCATCTCTGGCCCGATATTCGGCAATATCTGCAGTAATCACGACGATGGCTAGCTTCGACCAACGTCGTTTCAAATGACGGATAATGTCGATACCGTCCATTCCAGGTAATCCTAAATCTAGTAAAACAATATCCGGGTTCCATCGTTGGCATGCTGAGTAGACTTGTAAACCATCATTGACCTCTCCCACTACTTGATATCCTGGTGTTGATGACAGTAGAGCTTTTATGCCATTACTCAGCAATGCGTGGTCTTCGGCCAGAATAATTCGGAGAGGAGTTGGGTTCGGGAGCTCATTGGAGATCATAGGATGTGCTTCTTTCAGATGGATGACTACATGGTTTCTACGCATAAAGTGTAGAGTAAGTTTGGTTGTCACGCTACTTCTACTCGATACATAAAAACAAATATGAATCATCCTTGGGAGACGTAAAAACAGTGCAAGTAGCTAAATTGGCGCAATTGAGGGAGTAGGATGAAAATTTCTGAAGGGCAGGCGTTCGAAGTTGGATTGGTACTGTATCCCGGCGCCCAGCAAGCTGCGGTATTGGGACTGACGGATTTGTTAGGTGTTGCCAGCGTTATTGCCGCCTCGTATCAGAACGTATTGCCCTTGCGGATATCCCACTGGAAACAGGATAGCCCTACTGAAACGCCTACACGAGTCTTCGACAACGGTATGGATTCCGATGCGGCTTTGGTTGCTTTGATCCTTCCTCCTTCGCTTAGAGCGGCTAACAAAATT
>NZ_QARX01000016.1:0-1106 GCF_003052555.1 Chromobacterium sp. Panama | reverse complement strand
ACGCGGCGACATCAGCGCCGGACTACGCCGCGAGCTGTGGTCCTTGCACACCCGTAATACGCTGACCGGGAAAGCGATGGGGCTGGAGGACACCAGTCTGCCGTTTGATGAGCAGATGGTGGATGCGTTTGATAAGTGGACGGAGCTTCTTGATCAAAATAAAACTCAAAAGCGCAAAGAACTGTCCCCCATCGCCTCCCTAGTCGAATTCCGCCGCGACAGCGCCAAGCTGTCCAATCTGGATTAAGCCGATGCGCGCCCTATTCTTGGTTGCCCTCCTCACCTCAGCGGCCGCCGCCGCCCAGGAGCCCCGCATGAGCACCCTCAGCCCCAAACAGCAAGAGGCGCTGGCCTTCCGCTGCGTCCACCAGCAACTGCCGACGCCGACGCCGGACGCAGATCAGCTCTTCCTCTACGCCCGCCATCTGCAAAAAAACAATCTGCTCAAGCGCCAGCCCGACGTCACGCGGCAAGTGCAGCGGCTCTACCGTATCGCCGCCGCCCATGGTCACGTCAAGGCCAATATCAATTTGCAAAATGGGCTGACCGACGGCGATTTCGCCGGCGGTTTCCGCGAAGTGCTGGCGCTGAACGACAAGCTGATGGACCTGAGCCCCGCCCCCGGCTATTACAACCTCGCCTACTACACCAGCCGCGGCTACGGCAATATCAAGCGCGACCGCGAGCTGGCGCTGCGCTATTTCCGCAAAGCCGCCGACCTGGGCAATCCCGAGGCGCAGTTCTACGTTGCCGAACTGTTGATCCCGCTCAGAAAAGCTCCCGATATCGCACGCCAGATGTATCGTTGTGCAGCGGAACAAGGCCATGCCAATGCGGCAAAAACATTAGGCATCGACCTTAAAACAGATAAAAAATACGCCGAAGGCATTAACGCTTTACAACTTGGCGTTAAAGCCGGTAGCACGACCGCTGCCGGTTTCTTGGAAAAAGGCTTCAAAACCCCGCCTCCCGACGACGGCATGTATTACATGGCGCTGAAGCTGGATCCCGAGCGCAGCCGCCGTTATCAGCAAATACGGCAATTCCTGTCCTCACACTCCTACCTGCAACCCACTGTAGAAGAAGTCGACCAGATCGTACCGCTG
>NZ_QARX01000015.1:0-605 GCF_003052555.1 Chromobacterium sp. Panama | reverse complement strand
GTAAACAAAATTGCCGAACCCGAAGCACGCCTCATTTCCGTACGCTACGATTCTCCCGAATTTGCCGGCCTCAGCGGCAGCGTACAATACGCGCTTAACGACAATGCAGGCAGACATAACAGCGAATCTTACCACGCCGGCTTCAACTACAAAAACGGCGGCTTCTTCATGCAATATGGCGGTGCCTATAAAAGACATCAGAATGTGGATAACGTGAAGATTGAGAAATACCAGATTCACCGTTTGGTCAGCGGTTACGACAATGATGCCCTGTACGCTTCCGTAGCCGTACAGCAACAAGACGCGAAACTGGTTAAAGACAATTCGCACAACTCTCAAACCGAAGTTGCCGCTACCTTGGCATACCGCTTCGGCAACGTAACGCCCCGCGTTTCTTACGCCCACGGCTTCAAAGGCTCGTTTGATGATGCAGACTACACCAACGATTACGACCAAGTGGTTGTCGGTGCGGAATACGACTTCTCCAAACGCACTTCTGCCTTGGTTTCTGCCGGTTGGTTGCAAGAAGGCAAAGGCGAAAGCAAATTCGTATCGACTGCCGGCGGTGTCGGTCTGCGCCACAAATTCTAATCTGCAAAGATTGG
>NZ_QARX01000014.1:0-730 GCF_003052555.1 Chromobacterium sp. Panama | reverse complement strand
CTACTTGAAAACAAGGAGCGTTACAATGAAAGCAGCACGTTTTTACGACAAAGGCGACATCCGCATCGAAGACATCCCCGAACCGACCGTCGCCCCCGGCACCGTCGGCATCAATGTTGCCTGGTGCGGCATCTGCGGTACCGACCTGCACGAATTCATGGAAGGCCCGATTTTCATTCCGCCTTGCGGTCATCCGCACCCGATTTCCGGCGAGTCCGCACCCGTCACGATGGGACACGAGTTCTCCGGCGTGGTCTATGCCGTCGGCGAAGGCGTGGACGACATCAAAGTCGGTCAACACGTCGTTGTCGAGCCTTACATCGTACACGACGACGTACCGACCGGCCCGGGCAGCAACTACCACCTCTCTAAAGACATGAACTTCATCGGCTTGGGCGGCTGCGGAGGTGGCTTGTCTGAAAAAATCGCTGTCAAACGCCGTTGGGTGCATCCGATTTCCGACAAAATCCCGTTGGATCAAGCCGCTTTGATCGAACCGCTGTCTGTCGGACACCACGCCTATGTACGCAGCGGCGCGAAAGAAGGCGATGTCGCATTGGTCGGCGGTGCAGGCCCGATCGGTTTGCTGTTGGCTGCCGTGCTGAAAGCCAAAGGCATCAAAGTCATCATCACCGAGTTGAGTAAAGCACGCAAAGACAAAGCGCGCGAATCCGGCGTTGCCGACTACATCCTCGACCCGTCCGAAGTCGATGTTGTCGAAGAAGTGAAA
>NZ_QARX01000013.1:0-521 GCF_003052555.1 Chromobacterium sp. Panama | reverse complement strand
TTGAATCGCATCGGGATGGTGATCACCGGCGGTTCGTAGGTGGTGCTCATGTCGGGTCCCCCTTGCCTGGGGCGGCGGAGCCACCGCTCAGGGTTTGGTAATGGTCGCGGAAGTTTTGCGTGGCGCGGCTGGCGCGCGGGGATAGCGGCGCGATCAGCTGGGCGAAGTGGCGTTGCAGGCCGCCGCGCGCGGTCTGGCCGCTTGCCGGATTGCGGTATTCGGACACCACCGGCAGTTTCAGGCTTTTGCCGTTGGCCAGTTGCAGCACATAGTCGCTGGTGGTGGGCGCGTGTTCCAGCGCCAGCGAGCCGCTGGCGTCCAGCACGCCTTGCCCCACCGGCATGCCGGCGGCGAACAAGGTGTAAGGCATGCCGCTCCACTGCGAGAGCGAGCCCTGAGGCCCCTGGCTCAATTTGATCCGCAGCGCTTCCTTGAGCAGGGTTTTGGGGTAGGCCGGGTGCTCCGCTTGCAGCTGGTCCGGCCCGGTGACGGTCCAGTTCCGCGCCTTGACGGTGTGGTTG
>NZ_QARX01000012.1:0-526 GCF_003052555.1 Chromobacterium sp. Panama | reverse complement strand
CTCTAAAAACTGCACATATATCTTAATGAATGAACATCAAATAATATTGGTCAAGTCCTCGACCTATTAGTATCGATAAGCTAAATACATTGCTGCACTTACACCTTCGACCTATCAACCAGATAGTCTTTCTGGGGTCTTACCCTTGCGGGGGGAAATCTTATCTTGAAGTTGGCTTCGCGCTTAGATGCTTTCAGCGCTTATCCATTCCGTACATAGCTACCCAGCCATGCCCTTGGCAGGACAACTGGTACACCAGAGGTACGTCCATCCCGGTCCTCTCGTACTAAGGACAGGTCTTCTCAAATTTCCTACGCCTGCGACGGATAGGGACCGAACTGTCTCACGACGTTCTGAACCCAGCTCGCGTACCACTTTAATGGGCGAACAGCCCAACCCTTGGGACCTACTACAGCCCCAGGATGTGATGAGCCGACATCGAGGTGCCAAACCTCCCCGTCGATGTGGACTCTTGGGGGAGATAAGCCTGTTATCCCCAGGGTAGCTTTTATCCGTTGAGCGATGG
>NZ_QARX01000011.1:0-536 GCF_003052555.1 Chromobacterium sp. Panama | reverse complement strand
ATTGTGGGCCATTAGCTCAGTTGGTTAGAGCGCCCGGCTCATAACCGGTAGGTCTGGGGTTCGAGTCCCTGATGGCCCACCACAATAATTTAAAGAACTTTGAAAATTAAACAGTAGGTTAATTTATAAACAAGAAACAAACCATAAAGCCAGATATTTTGATAACAATAGTATCTGAGCCTGATAAACTTTTATTTGAGAGTTTGATCCTGGCTCAGGATGAACGCTGGCGGCGTGCCTAACACATGCAAGTTGAGCGATTTACTTCGGTAAAGAGCGGCGGACGGGTGAGTAACGCGTGGGTAACCTACCCTGTACACACGGATAACATACCGAAAGGTATGCTAATACGGGATAATATATTTGAGAGGCATCTCTTGAATATCAAAGGTGAGCCAGTACAGGATGGACCCGCGTCTGATTAGCTAGTTGGTAAGGTAACGGCTTACCAAGGCGACGATCAGTAGCCGACCTGAGAGGGTGATCGGCCACATTGGAACTGAGACACGGTCCAAACTCCTACGGGAGGCAGCAGT
>NZ_QARX01000010.1:0-924 GCF_003052555.1 Chromobacterium sp. Panama | reverse complement strand
CACGTTGCGGCAGGCGACTACGGCGAAAAACCGGGCCGCGTGCTGGGACACGAGGGCATCGGTTTGGTTAAAGAAGTTGCCGACGGTGTGAAAAATCTGAAAGTCGGCGACCGCGTCAGCATCGCCTGGCTGTTCCAAAGCTGCGGCTCGTGCGAATACTGCAATACCGGCCGCGAAACCCTGTGCCGCTCTGTATTGAACGCGGGCTACACCGCCGACGGCGGTATGGCGACCTACTGCATCGTGAGTGCCGATTACGCGGTCAAAGTCCCAGAAGGTTTGGATCCTGCGCAAGCTTCCAGCATTACTTGTGCCGGCGTGACCACTTATAAAGCCATTAAAGTTTCCAGTGTTCGTCCGGGACAGTGGATTGCCATCTACGGCGCGGGCGGTTTGGGCAACTTGGGGGTCCAATACGCGAAAAAAGTATTCGGCGCGCACGTTGTCGCCATCGACATCAACGACGACAAACTGGCGTTTGCCAAAGAAACCGGCGCGGATTTGGTTGTCAACGCCGCCAAAGAGGACGCTGCCAAAGTGATTCAGGAAAAAACAGGCGGCGCACACGCTGCGGTCGTAACCGCCGTATCTGCTGCCGCATTCAACTCTGCCGTGAATTGCGTCCGCGCGGGCGGACGTGTGGTTGCCATCGGACTGCCGCCGGAATCGATGGATTTGTCCATCCCGCGTTTGGTTTTGGACGGCATCGAAGTGGTCGGCTCTTTGGTCGGCACGCGCAAAGATTTGGAAGAAGCCTTCCAATTCGGCGCGGAAGGTTTGGTTGTGCCGAAAGTCCAACTGCGTGCTTTGGATGAAGCACCCGCCATTTTCCAAGAAATGCGCGAAGGCAAAATCACCGGCCGTATGGTGATCGATATGAAAAAAGAATGCGGCTGCGGTCATCACCACTGATTTGACGTGGCG
>NZ_QARX01000009.1:501-778 GCF_003052555.1 Chromobacterium sp. Panama | reverse complement strand
CCGCAAACCGACACAGGTGGGTGAGGAGAGTATCCTAAGGCCAGCGAGAGAACTGTTGTTAAGGAACTCGGCAAAATGACCCCGTAACTTAGGGATAAGGGGTGCCACCATCAGGTGGCCGCAGAGAATAGGCCCAAGCGACTGTTTACCAAAAACATAGGTTTCTGCTAAGTCGCAAGACGATGTATAGGAGCTGACGCCTGCCCGGTGCTGGAAGGTTAAGGGGATCTGTTAGAGCAATCGAAGCAGTGAACTTAAGCCCCAGTAAACGGCGGCC
>NZ_QARX01000009.1:0-480 GCF_003052555.1 Chromobacterium sp. Panama | reverse complement strand
GTAAGTTCCGACCCGCACGAAAGGCGTAACGATTTGGGCACTGTCTCAACAACAGACTCGGTGAAATTGTAATTCCGGTGAAGATGCCGGATACCTGCGACAGGACGGAAAGACCCCATGGAGCTTTACTGTAGCTTGACATTGGGTCTTGGTACTACATGTACAGGATAGGTGGGAGGCTTTGAAACCAGGACGCCAGTTTTGGCGGAGCCATCCTTGGGATACCACCCTTGTAGTACTGGGACTCTAACCATAGGCCATGAATCTGGTCTTGGGACACTGTCAGGTGGGCAGTTTGACTGGGGCGGTCGCCTCCCAAAAGGTAACGGAGGCGCTCAAAGGTTCTCTCAGTACGGTCGGAAATCGTACGTAGAGTGTAAAGGCAAAAGAGAGCTTGATTGCAAGACATACAGGTCGAGCAAGGATGAAAATCGGACTTAGTGATCCGGTGGTTCTGCGTGGAAGGGCCATCGCTCAACG
>NZ_QARX01000001.1:5187272-5193419 GCF_003052555.1 Chromobacterium sp. Panama | reverse complement strand
CAGCTCGAGTTCGGGTCCGGGGACGGCGCACAGGCTGAGCGGGTAGTGGGAGGTGTCCGCGCCGTCGCCGCCGAGCGGAATCAAGGCCAGGCCGTCGGCCACCTCGCCGTCGGCCGCGCCGGGCAGCGCCGGATAGCTTTCGAAAACCAGCAGGGTGTCGAACAGCTCCGTTCTTCCCGCCGCCTGCTGGATCTCGGCGAGGCTGAGGTGCTGATGCTCGATCAGCGCGGCCTGCTGGGCCTGCAGGCGTTGCAGCAGGGCGGTCAGGGTTTCCTCGGGCCGCAGCCTCAGGCGCAGCGGGACGGTGTTGATCAGCAGGCCGACCATGCGCTCGACGCCGGGGAGCTCCGGCGGACGTCCGGAGACGGTGACGCCGAAAACGACGTCGTCTGAGGCGGAGAGGCGGGCGAGCAGAATGGCCCAGGCGGCTTGCAGCAGGGTGTTGAGGGTGACGCCCAGTTGGCGGGCCCGCGCCTGCAGCGGGGCGGTTTCGGTTTGACGGGACAGGATCAGCTGGCGTTCCCCCGCGGCGGCGGCGCCCAGTTTGGCCGGCTCGTCCAGCGCGTCCAGGCTGGCGGCCCAGGCGCGGGCGGCGGCGGCCTTGTCCTGCTGTTGCAGCCAGGCCAGATAATCGCGGTAGGGCGCGGCCGGCGGCAGCGCGGCCGATTCTCCCTGGCGGTAGAGCGCGAACAGCTCGTCCATCAGGATGGGCATGGACCAGCCGTCGAACAGCAGGTGGTGGAAGCTCCACAGCAGTTGATGGCGTTCCGCGTCCAGCTTGACCAGGATGAAGCGCAGCAGCGGCGGCTTGCCCGGATCGAAGCGGCGGCGCAGATCCGCCTCCAGCAGCGCGTCCAGCGCGGCGGCGTCCCGGCCGGACAGATCTTCCTCGCGCCAATCCAGCTCGAACTCGCGGGGCACCACCTGACGCGGCTGCGCCAGCCCCTTGTAGACGAAGGCGGCGCGCAGATTGGGATGGCGTTGCAGCAGCGCCTCCGCCGCGCGCCTGAGCCGGCCGGCGTCCAGGACGCCGCGCAGCTCGAAGCGGTTGCGGACATGGTAGGCGTCCACCTCGCGTTCGTCGTACAGCGCGTGAAACAGCAATCCTTGCTGCAATGGCGACAGCGGCAGGATTTCGGCGATCTTCGACATCGTGAACCTCGCAATGGGCGGCCGCCGTCGGCGGCCCCCGGAAAGTATTTGGAACAGGCTCTTAGAGCCTGTTCAAAGTCTCGCGAGCAAGGGCGAGACAAGGCGAAAACGAGCGAAAAAGCGGAATGTACAGGTGGTACATGAGCATTTTGAGCTTGTTTTTAACGCTGTATCGCTGAAGCGCAGCAGACATTGAACAGGTTCTTAGAAGCCGGCTTCGATCAGGTCTATCTCCTCCTGCAACAGCCCGCCGGCCAGGGGGTGGTCGGACGGGGTGCTGCCGCCGGCGTCCGGCGCGTGGCCCAGCCTGGCCAAGGCGCGCAGCGCGTCGAACCAGTCTTCCGCCAGCTTTTCAATTTCCTGCCGGTCGAACAGGCGGCCGGCCCACAGCCAGGTGGCCACCAGTTCCGGCCCGTCCGGGCCGTCGTGGGTGGCGGCGTTGAGCTCGATCGCGTGGGACACGGGCGTCGAAGGATCGCTGTTTCCGTCCAGCCCGGCCGCTTCCGGCGCCGGCATCCAGTCGCCGCGGGCCGGCGTGGAGAAGCGCCCCAGATAGTTGAAGCCGAGTTGCGCCGGCGCCGCGCCGCTCAGTTGGGCGGCGGTCTCCGGATTGAGATAGCGCAGCAGGCCGTATCCCAGGCCCCGGTCCGGCAGCGCGCGCAGTTGCTCCTTGACCCGCTTCAGCGCCGCGCCCAGCACGGCGTCGTCGTCCAGGGCGGCCGCGGCCGACGCGCCGGGATCGAGGCAGACGGGGAACAGGCTGGTGAACCAGCCCACGGTGCGGGAGAGATCGCAATGCTCGCCCAGCTCCTCGCGGCCGTGGCCTTCCAATTCCAGGCGCACCGCGGAGCCGCCGTCCTGCCCCCTGCCTTGCCGCCAGCGCGCCACCGCCAGCGCGAAGCCGGTGAGCAGCACGTCGTTGATGCCGGCATGGAACAGCGCCGGCACCCGGGTCAGCAGATCGGCGGTCACGGCGGAAGGCAGCGCCACGCTCAGACGCCGGCTGGCGCCGGCCGTGTCCAGCGCCGGGTCCAGCGGGCAGGGCGATAGCGGCGGATCGGGCTGGTTCTGGATGGCCGCCCACATCGGCGCTTCGGCCGCGCGGGCGGCGCGGACGGCGTCCTCGTTCAGCAGCAGCGCCCAGCGGCGGAAGGAAGTGGCCACCGGATCGAGCTGTATGGGCTGGCCGGCGCGGGCCTCGCGCCAGGCGGAGGCCAGGTCGGGCAGCAGGATGCGCCAGGAAACGCCGTCCACCGCCAGGTGATGGATGCCCAGCCACAGCCTGCCCGGCGCGTCCGGGCCGGCGTCCAGCCACAGCGCCCGCAACATGGCGCCGGCGGCGGGGTCCAGCTGCCGCGCCGCGGCGGCGATGTCGGCCGGCGGGATCTCCAGATGCGCGTCCGCCGCGATGCGGCGCAGGCAGTCCTGCGCCGAGGTCGAGCCGACCGGCGGCACGCTCAGGCCGTTGTCGGCATCCAGCCGCATGCGCAGCGCGTCGTGTTTGTCCAGCAGTGCTTGCAGCGCCTGCAGCAGATGGGCTTGTTCCAATCCGGCGGGGGTTTGCAACAGCATGGATTGGTAGAAGCCGCTTTGCGGGCCGCCGCGCTCCAGCCACCAGCGGATGATGGGCGTCGCCGGCAGCGGGCCCTCCGCGATGTCCTCGGCCGCGACGGCGACGACAGGCCGGGCGACGGCGGCCAGCGCCTCCACCCGAGGATGGAGGAAGACCTCGCGCGGGCTGAGCAGCAAGCCTTGCCGCCGCGCGCGGCTGACCAGCAGGATGGAGGCGATGCTGTCGCCGCCGAGATCGAAGAAACCGTCGTCCAGACCGACTTCGTCCAGGCCCAGCAGTTCGGCGTACAGCCCGGCCAGGATGCGTTCGGCGTCGCTGCGCGGAGGCCGCCGCTCGCCGGCCTGGAAATCGGGCGCGGGCAGCGCGCGGTGGTCCAGCTTGCCGTTGGGGGTCAGCGGCAGCGCGTCCAGCGCGACGACGGCGGCCGGCACCATATAGTCGGGCAGCTGCGCCGCCAGGGCTTGTCTGAGCGTGGACGGGGCGATGTCGGCGCCGGGGTGGAGCGCGACATAGGCGAGCAGCTGGCGCGGCGCGCCGTCCGTCTCGCGCAGCACCGCCCGCGCCTGGGACACGGCCGGGTGTTCGCTCAGCCTGGCCTCGATTTCGCTCAGTTCGATGCGGAAGCCGCGCAGCTTGATTTGTTGATCGGCGCGGCCGAGGAATTCCAGCTGGCCGTCGGCGCGCCAGCGCGCCCGGTCGCCGCTGCGGTACAGCCGGCTGCCGGCGGGGCCGAAGGGGTTGGCCACGAAACGCTCGGCGCTGAGTGCCGGCTGATCCAGATAGCCGCGCGCCAGGCCGCTGCCGGCCAGGTAGAGTTCGCCGGGCGCGCCGACGGGCAGCGGGCGCAGCGCGGAATCGAGCACATAGGCGCGGGTATTGTCCATCGGCGCGCCTATCGGCAGCGGCGCAGCCAGTGGCTGATCGCGCGGCAGCGGGCAGCAGGTGGCGAAGGTGGTGGTCTCGGTGGGGCCGTAGACGTGGACCAGCTCCAGCTCCGGATGGCGCTCCCGCACCCGCTGGAAGGCGCGCAGCGAGGCGGCTTCGCCGCCGGTCCACAGCGTGCGCAGGCTGGCGAAGCAGTCCGGCCGCTCCTCGGCCAGCAGGTTGAACAGCGCGGTGGTCAGGAAGGCCGC
Source organism: Chromobacterium sp. Panama (assembly GCF_003052555.1). Classification (NCBI taxonomy): domain Bacteria; kingdom Pseudomonadati; phylum Pseudomonadota; class Betaproteobacteria; order Neisseriales; family Chromobacteriaceae; genus Chromobacterium; species Chromobacterium sp. Panama. Next base: position 5,189,561 of record NZ_QARX01000001.1, on the reverse strand, counting down.
GGTGACGCTTTCCCGCTGTAGGACGTCCGCCAGCGAGTCGATGTCGTTGTCCCCCGGCGGCGCCAGCGTCGCCTGGCCGCCGTGCAGCAAGGGCGTCCACAGCTCGTAGGTGGAGGCGTCGAAGGCATGCGGAGAGTGCAGCAGCACCTTGCTCTGGGATACGCCCTCCCAGCGGCGGTCCAGCGCCAGATCCCCGACGTTGGCGTGGCTGACGGCTATGCCCTTGGGCACGCCGGTGGAGCCAGAGGTGTACATCACATAGGCCAGCGCGTCGGGGGTCAGCTCCAGGCGGGGCGGGTGCTCGGCGCTGTCGGACGGACCGTCTATCCGCAGCACCGGCAGGCCCGGCGGCAGCATGGCCGGCGCCGGGGCCTCGTCGGCCAGCAGCAAAGCGGCGCGCGACTGAGTTAGGGTCCAGGCACGCCGCTCTTCCGGCTGGGCGGTGTGCAGCGGGATATAGCAGCCGCCGGCCTTGAGCACGCCGAGGATGGCCACCGGCAGCAGCGGGCCGCGCCGCAGCCACAGCGCCACCGGCGTTTCCACGGTCACGCCGGCCGCGCGCAGGCGGTGGGCCAGCGCGTTGGATTGCAGATCCAGCTGGCGGTAGCTCAGGCGAACGTCGCCGGCGCAGACCGCGACGGCGTCCGGCGTCAGCCGGGCCTGCCGGCGGAACAGCTCGGGCAGCGTCGCCGGCGCGGTGGCGCGAGTGGTGGCGTTCCAGCCGTCCAGCTGGCGGCTCTCGGCCTCGTCCAGCCAGCGCAGGCTGGCCAGCGGCCGCTCAAGATCGCCGGCCAGCGCCTGGAACAGGCGCGTCAGGCTGGCGAGAATGCGTTCGGCCGCGGCCGGCGGGAAGGCGTCGGCGCGGCAGCCCAGCCGGAGCTCCAGCCTTTCCCCCGGCACCACGCAGAGGCCCAGCGGGTAATGCGACACATCGCCGCCCAAGCCGTTTACGGGGCGCACGCTCAGGCCGTCTCCGGCGCGGCTTTGGCGCAGCGCGTCGAGCTGCGGATAGTTTTCGAACACCATCAGCGTGTCGAACAATTCCTCCATGTCCGTCAGCTGCTGGATGTCGCCGAGTCCGAGATGCTGATGCTCCATCATCGCGGCCTGGCGCGATTGCAGATCGTCCAGCCAGCCGGCCAGCGTGGCCGACGGTTCCAGTTTCAGGCGCAGCGGCACGGTGTTGATCAGCAGGCCGGGCAGCCGCGCGATGTCTTCCAGCGGCGCGGTCCGTCCGGACACGGTGATGCCGAACAGCAGATCGTCGCGGCCGGTCAGGCGGGCCAGCAGCAGGCCCCACGCGGCCTGGGCCAGGGTGTTGAGGGTCAGTCCGCGACGCCGCGCCTGGGCGGACAGCGCGGCGCTGAGCTCCGCCGTCAGCGCGGCGGTGTGCAGATCAGGCCGCCGTTCCGCGGCGGGGAGGCCGGGCGCCACCAGGGTGGGCTCGTCCACGCCGCGCAGGTATTGGCCCCAGGCCTGGCGGGCGGCGGCCTGATCGCGGCCGGACAGCCAGAGCAGGTAATCGCGGTAGGCCGGCGCGGGCGGCAGCGCGGCCGATTCTCCCTGGCGGTAGAGCGCGAACAGTTCTTCCAGCAGCACGGGAAGGGACCAGCCGTCGAGCAGCAGGTGGTGGAAAGTCCAGAGCAGGCGGTGGCGCTCCGGCGCCAGCCGGATCAGGGTGAAGCGCAGCAGCGGCCCGCGGTCCGGCGGCATGCTCTCCCCATGATCGGCCGTCTGCATGTCTTCCAGCCGCGCGCGCGCCTCGTCGTCGCTGAGCGCCGACAAATCGGCTTCCCGCCACGGCGCGGCGCTGTCCAGGCTCAAGGCCTGCATCGGCTGCAGGGTGTCCTCGTGAATGAAGGAGGCCAGCAGATGCGGGTGGCGGCTAAGCAGGCCTTCGCCGGCGCGGCGCAGCGCGGCGCCGTCCAGCGCGCCGTCCAGCTCGATGCGCATCTGCACCACATAGGGGTTGGCGGCGGAGTGGTCGTAGAGCGCGTGGAACAGCAGGCCTTGCTGCAGCGGCGTCAGCGGCAGCAGTTCGGCGAGGCCGGGGCGGCGGCGGCTCAGGCGCTCGATTTCGGCCGGCTCCAGCCGCAGCAGCGGCGCGTCGGCGCGCGCGTCAACGGCCAGGGCCGAGGCCTCGGCCGCAACTTGGGCGAGGCCGCGGACGCTGGGGTGTTCGAATACCTGGCGCGGCGTCAGGCCCAAGCCCTGCTTGCGGGCCAGGCTCACCAGCTGGATGGAGCTGATGCTGTCGCCGCCGAGATGGAAGAAGCTGTCGTCCAGTCC
>NZ_QARX01000001.1:5175365-5187172 GCF_003052555.1 Chromobacterium sp. Panama | reverse complement strand
GAAGAAGCTGTCGTCCAGTCCGACGCGCTCCAGGCCCAGGGTCTGGGCGAAGGCTTCGGCCAGCCGTTTTTCTTTTTCGGTGACCGGCTCGCGGTGTTCGGCCAGCGTCAGCTCCGGCGCCGGCAGGGCGCGGCGGTCCAGCTTGCCGTTGGGCGTCAGCGGCAGCGCGTCCAGCGCCACCCAGGCGGCGGGCGCCATGTAGTCGGGCAGGCGGGCGGCCAGCGCGTCGCGCCAGCGCGCGACGTCGGCCTGGGCGCCGGCGGCGGGCACCGCGTAGGCGACCAGCCGGCGCTGCCCGGGCGCGTCCTCGCGGATCAGGACCACGGCCTGGGCGACGCCGGGCTGGTCCAGCAGCGCGGCTTCGATCTCGCCCAGCTCGATGCGCAGTCCGCGCAGCTTGACCTGATGGTCTAGGCGGCCCAGATAGTCCAGCGCGCCGTCCTCGCGGCGGACGACGCGGTCGCCGGTGCGGTAGAGCCGCTGGCCGGCGGCGAAGGGGTGGGCGACGAAGCGCTCGGCAGTCAGAGCCGGACGGCGAAGATAGCCGCGGGCCAGGCCGACGCCGCCCAGGTACAGCTCGCCGGGGATGCCGGGCGGCAAGGGCCGCAGCATGGCGTCGAGCACGAAGAGCTGGGTGTTCCAGATCGGATGGCCGATGGGCACTGAGCGGCTGTCGCGCACCGGATCGCAAGTCCAGGCGGTGACGTCGACGGCGGCTTCGGTGGGGCCGTAGAGATTATGCAGCGGGCAGGGCAGCGTCTGGGCGGCGCGGGCCAGCAGCGGCGCGGGCAAGGCTTCGCCGCTGCACAGCACGCGGCGCAGGCTGGCGCAGCCGGCGCTGGCGGGTTCCTGCAGGAAGGCATCCAGCATGGAGGGGACGAAATGCAGGGTGGTGACGCCGCGGCGGCGGATCAGCTCGGCCAGATAGACGGGATCGCGATGGCCGTCGGGCCGGGCCAGCAGCAGCGAGGCGCCGGCGATCAGCGGCCAGAAGAACTCCCAGACCGAGACGTCGAAGCTGGACGGGGTTTTTTGCAGCACCACGTCGTCGTCGGCCAGCGGGTAGGCGTGCTGCATCCACAGCAGACGGTTGACGATGGCGCGATGGCTGTTGACGGCGCCCTTGGGGCGGCCGGTGGAGCCGGAGGTGTAGATGACGTAGGCCGGATGCCTGTCGTCGTCGGGGTGGTCCAGCGGCGCATCGGACAGGGTCTCGAGCGCATCGTCGATCTGGTCCAGGCATAAGGCGTGTTCGACCGGCAGGCCGGCCAGCAGCTCGGAGCGGGACAGGACCACGGCGGGCTGGGCGTCGGCCAGCATGAAGGCGATGCGCTCGGCCGGATAGTCGAGATCGATCGGCAGATAAGCGCCGCCGGCCTTGAGCACGGCGAGCAGGGCCACGACCAGATCGATGGAGCGGGGCAGCGCGACGGCGACCAGGGTTTCCGGGCCGACGCCGTCGGCGCGCAGGCGGCGGGCGAGGCGGTTGGTGCGCTGGTGCAGCTGGCGGTAGCTGAGGGCGGCCTCGTCGAAGCGCAGCGCCTCGGCGTCGGGGCTGAGCGCGGCCTGACGTTCCAGCAACTGGGTCAGGGTGGCGGCGGGCAGCGGGGCGTCGGTGCGGTTCCAGGCGGCGAGCGCGTCTTGTTGGGCCGGCGTGGCCGGCGGGATGCGGGCGAGCGGCAGCTCGGGCTGTTCGGCGATCAGGCGCAGCAGCTCCAGCAACTGCCGGGCGATGCCGTCGACGGCGTCGGCGGAGAAGAGATCGGGCCGGTAGCCGAAGCGCAGCTCGAGTTCGGGTCCGGGATGCGGGTAGGTGCGGCCGGGGCAGAAGCGGACGAAGGGCAGCAGGGCTTCCTGTTGTCCCAGAGCGTTCAGTTTGTAGCGGCGGCGTGGGGGAAAGTTTTGAGCGTGTTGCATGGTGTTTCTCCTGCTGTGACACAAGATAAACCACCTGCCGGGGAAGACTGAAGTATTGGGCAGGCGCGAAGCAGGATTGGCGTACCGGAAACGATAAAACCGGCGAGTGCATAGCACTCTCCCACCACGAGCCTGCCCTTTAGGGCGCTGCTATGGTGTGCGCGGCGGTAGGATCACCGCCGCTTTTTTTATCGTTTAACGGGACGCCAATCCCGTGTGCCGCATGTGGGCGGCAACGGGGGGATTGTTGCCGACCGGGTGCGGAGGGTCAAGGCATGGAGGCAAGGCTTGCGCCGGATGCGGCGGCATCCGCGAAATTGTCCTTGTAATTCAATTGTTTCCCTAACCGGCTTTAAAAGCCCCGCGGCGGGCCTTGCGGCATCATAGGCCCATGACCCGCATATCCGACATCTCCTCCTTGCACTGGCAGCCGGCCTTGCAGGCCCGCGATCAGGCATCCCCCGCTGACATCGTCGAAAACCTCGACGACATCCATCAGGCCTTGCGCATCATCTTGGGCACGCCCAAGGGCAGCGATCCGCTGCGGCCGGAGTTTGGCAGCGATTTGTTCCGTTATCTGGACTACCCGGTGGATCGGGCCCGGCCGCATGTGGTGCGCGAGGCGGTGGAGGCGATCAGCCACCCCTTGTACGGCGAACCGCGCGTCGCCGTGGCGCGAGTGTTCTACAGCGTGGGCGGCAACGGCGACGCGCGGCTCAGCGTGCAATGGCGGCTGGCCGACGGCGTGATCCGCGAAACCGAGTTGCGGCTATGAGCGCGGCGGCTACGGGCAGCGGAACCGTGCCCAATATGTTGGCCAAGGACGAACGCTTCGGCCAACTGGCGCAGCTCACCACCCGCTTGGGCGACGCCGATCTGAGCACCTTGCTGGTCTATCTGGTGGATCAGGTGGACGCCGGCTGGCTGCCGGCGCTGGCCGAGCAATTCCATGTCGCCGGCGACGAGGGCTGGCGGCTGAGCCAGGGCGAGCGCCAGCGGCGCGAGCTGATCAAACAGTCCATCCACCTGCACCGCAGCAAGGGCACGCGCTGGTCCTTGCAACAGGTGCTGGCCACGCTGGCCTTGTCCGGCCAGATCAGCGAATGGTTCGAATACGGCGGCAAGCCTTATCACTTCAAAATCCAAATCGACCTGGCCGCCCGCGGCATAGACGCCGCCACGCTGGCGGCGCTGGAGGCGATGATCAACGAGTACAAGAACGCCCGCTCGGTGCTGGAGCGGCTGGCGCTGGTGTTGAGCAACCGCAGCGCCGTTCCGGTGCTGGCCTTGGCCACCCAGGCCGGCGAACTGGCCACCGTGCTGCCGTTCCAGCCGGTGTCGCTGGAGCAGCGCGCCAGCTTGAACGCCGCGCTGGCGTTAGACAGCGTGGAGACCGCTACTGTCTATCCGTTTCAGACGACGGCGCTGCGGCAGCAGGCGCCGGTGACGCTGGGCCTGGCGCACGCCAGCGTCGAGACGGTCACGCTTTATCCCGCAGCATGAGACCCCTTGAATCTTTTCCAGGAGCAATCGATGGCCAATGAGTTTTTCACGCTTCTCACCGCCAGCGGCAAGGCCAAGCTGGCGGCGGCGCAAGCCAACGGCGCGCCGCTGCAGATCAGCCAGATGGCGGTGGGCGACGGCGACAACGGCGGGTATTACACGCCCAGCGAGAGCCAGACCGCGCTCAAGCACGAAACCTGGCGCGGCGCGCTCAACCACCTGGCGGTGGACCCAAACAACCCCAACTGGGTGGTGGCGGAAGCAGTGCTGCCGGATACGGTGGGCGGTTTTTACATCCGCGAGGTGGGCCTGTTCGACAGCCGCGGCGATCTGATCGCCGTCGGCAAATTTCCCGAGAGTTACAAGCCGCTGCTGGCGGCTGGCTCCAACAAGCAGCTCTATGTGCGGATGATTCTGGAAGTGTCCAACACCGCGGCGGTCACCCTGCTGGTGGACCCCAGCGTGGTGCTGGCCACGCGTTCCGCGGTGGAGCAGCGCATCGCCGAGGAGTTGGCGAAGCGGGACTTGCCCCTGACCGCTTTGCCGCTGCCCTGCGTGGCGACGGCGGACAACCGGATGGCGGTGACCGCGGCAGCGGTGGCGGGCCAGGGCGGCACGGTGTCGGTGCCGGCCGGCATCGCCATCAGCCTGGGGCAGGACACTCAATCCGGCGTCGGCAAAGCGGGAACCTTCATCACCAGCGCCTGGACCAGCCCGGTATTGGCGCCCGGCAGCGAGTACTTCCTGCGCGCCCAAATCGTGTCCGGCGTCTTGACTTGCTATGTGCAGAAAGGGGCGTTGACGGACGCGGCGCCGGCGTCCTTGAAGGGGGCCGCCAATGGCGCGGCGGGAGGCGGTTTTTTCTCCACGGCCTTGGATATCTGTTTGGCCAGGGTGATCACCGGCGCGGCCGGCAGCGCGCCCGTTGTGCAAAAAGTGATCAACCGCGGCGCAGCCAGCTGGTCCGCGACGATGAATGGCTCCGGCACCGCCTATCTGCCGTTCGATCCCTTCATCAAAACCGGGCGGATCACCGCGTCGACGATCACGCCGCATCCGACGCAAATTTCGCAAATTAGCCATGGCAGCGGGGGCTGGACGGGCGCCGCCTATTGGTTGGGCTGCCCTACCGGTACCGGCGGCGGTACGGCGAACATGTCCAGTTACTCGAACTGGACGGGCCCCGCCGCCGTGCTCATCACGTCCAATAACGTGGTGGGCGATATGGTGGTGTCCACCTGCACCGGCATGTTCGAGCACATCGCCGGCAAGTCGATGTGGCAGGTCTTGCAGATGGAGCATCAAATCGGCGACGCCACGGGCGCAAACGGCGATGAGCATTTGATGGGGGAGGGCACCAAGAACCTGTTGCCCGCCGATTACGACAACGGCTTGGCCATCAGTTACAGCAACTGCGTCAATGCCTTGCTGACTTGGGAGGTGGTGCGATGAGAATGGTGGAAAACCTACTGTCTTACGATGGCGAGCTGCGTCCGGCCCAGCCTTCCGACAATCATGTGTGGACCGGCGCGGAATGGCGATTTGACGCCGCCTTGCAAGCCGAGCGGCTGGAGCAGCATAAATTGGCGCAGTGCGCGCGCCTGGACGCCGAGGCGGACGCGATTGCCAACTGGCATGCGATTTCGCCGCCGCGTCTGGCCGAATACCAGCGCGCCGCCGCCGAGGCGCAGGCGTTCAAGGACGCCGCTTACAAGGGCGAGGCGCCGCCGGCGGTGCGCTCCTGGGCCGAAGCCAAGAGTTGGGACGGCCAGCAGGCGGCGGACAGTATCCTGGTCAAGGCGGCCGCCTGCGAACAGGCGCTGTACGCGATCCGCGACGCGCGGCTGAAGGGCAAGGAGGCGGTGCGTCAGGCCGCGGACGAGACGGCGGCGCGCGCGGCGACCGACGAGGCCGTGTCCCGGCTGCAGCAGCTGGCCGCCGGCGATTTCGCCGCCGCCTTGCCGGAAGCCGAAGCCGGCCGCGCCGGCAGTCTGTTCAAGTTCTTTTCCAAACGGCTTTAAAAGCCGGCGGGGAGCATGATGGCGGATCATTTCGCCATCCGCTTCCTCTTCGGCGCCCCGCGGCGGCCGCGCCTGGCCGCCGTCGCGCCCCATTCAAGGACGTTCTTCCATGACCCCAGACTTGCCCAAGTTCATTGATGACGATCCGCATCTCGTCACCGCCGAGCTGATCGACGCCTACCAGAAGATGAGCGGCAAGACGCTCTATCCCGGCCAGGTGGAGCGTTTGCTGATCGATTTGATCGCCTATCGCGAAAGCGTGGTGCGCGCCGCCTTCAACGACGCCGGCCGTCAAAACCTGGTGGCTTTCGCTCGCGCGCCCATGCTGGACTACCTGGGCGAATTGGTCGGCGTCAGCCGCTTGCCGGCCCAGCACGCGCGCTGCACGGTGCGCATCGCCTTCTCCCAGCCGCTGGCGCTGGCGCAGCTGATTCCGGCGCAGACCCTGGTGGCCGGCGGCGGAGTGCAGTTCCAAACGCTGGCCAGCCAGATTGCGCCCGCCGGCAGCAGCAGCGTCGACGTGCCGGTCAGCGCGGTGGAGGCCGGCGCCGCCGGCAACGGCTTTGTGCCGGGCCAGATCAACGCTCTGGTGGATGAACTGGACGTGGACGCCAGCGTGGTCAATATCGATACCAGCGCCGGCGGCGCCGACGCCGAGGACGACGAGCGTTTGCGCGCGCGCATTAGGCTGGCGCCGGAGTCGTTCAGCGTGGCCGGCAGCGCCGCCTCCTATCGTCACCACGCGCTGCGCGCGCATCAGGACATCGCCGACGTGGCGGTGATCAGCGCCAGTCTGCAACAGCAGAACGGCGAATTGCAAAGCGCCAATCAGGTGCCGCCCGGCGTGGTGCGGCTATACCCGCTGACCAAGACCGGCATGCCGCCGGACAGCCTGCTCAGCGTGGTGGCCGCCGCCTGCAGCGCCGACCGGGTGCGGCCGCTGACCGATCTGGTGGAGGTCTTGCCGCCGGAGGATTACGGCTACCGGGTGCGCGCGCGGCTGACGCCGTATCGCGACGTCGATCCCAAAACCGTGCAACAGCAGGCGCAGGCCGCCGTCGGCGCTTTCGTGCAGGCGCAGGCGGAGCGCTTGGGCCGCGACATCGTGCCGTCGCAGCTGATCGCCACGCTGTCGGTGTCCGGCGTTTACCAAGTGACTTTGCTGGAGCCGGCCGCCACCCAGGTGGTGCCGCCGCAGGGCTGGTCGCACTGCACCGGCATTCAGCTTGAAATGACCGGAGGCCAGGATGGCTGATGTGACCCCCAATCTGCTGGCGCGCGACGCGCGCTTCGGCCCGCTGGCCCGGCTTAGCGAACGCTTGGGCGACATCGACCCAGGCGGCCTGTTGGTTTATCTAGTGGACGCGGCCAAGCCGGAGCTGTTGCCCCTGTTGGCCGAGCAATTCCATATCGACGGCGATGAAGGCTGGCTGCTGACCCAGAGCGAGCGGCAGCGCCGAGATCTGATCAAGCAGAGCATAGAACTGCACCGCCACAAGGGCACGCCCTGGGCGCTGCGCGAAGTGTTCCGCATCCTCGGAGTGACGGTGGAACTGGAGGAGTGGTGGCAGCGCCAGCCGCCGGCCGCGCCCTATACCTTCGAATTGACCGCCTGGGCCAACGACAATCTGTTGCCCGGCCAGGCCTTGTTGAATCCCGAGCTTTACCGCCGGCTGCGGCGCATGGTGGAGCTCGCCAAGCCGGCGCGCAGCACTTATCGCTTCAAGCTGGGCGCGCGCTTCAACGGCCGCTTGGGCCTGGCTTCGGCCGCTCAGGCGCGCGCCTTGATCCGCCGCAGCGCCGAGACGGCGCCGATGCGGCTGGCGCCGCAGCAGCTGCTGACCCTTTCATCCGCCGCGCAGATCTATGGCGTGGTCCACGTCACCATGGAGGCATCGTTGTGAGCACCCCTTTAGCACCTCTTATCACCGCCGCCGGCCTGGCCGCGATCTGGCGCGCCAGCAATGACGGCGTGTCCGCGCAGATCACTCACATCGCCTTGGGTGACGGCGCTTACGCGCCTGCGCAGAGCCAGACCAAATTGCGCGGCGAACAGGCGCGCTACCCTATCGCCGGCGGCGAACGGCTGGGCAATACCCAGATCCATCTGACCGCCATCGCCGACGACGACAAGGCGTTTTGGGTGCGCGAGATCGGCTTCATCTTGGCGGACGGCACTTTGTTGGCGGTCTGGTCGGACCCGAAGGCGGCGCTGGCCTATAAGGCCGCCGATGTGCAATTGCTGCTGGCCTATGACCTGGCCTTGAACGCGCTGCCGCCGGACAGCGTCACCATTCAATCCAGCGGCGCCGGCCTCAACTTGAGCCTGGCCAGCGAGTTGGCGGCTTTGGCCGCCGCCCAGATCAGCGAGGCCACCCGCGGTTTGGAGCGCGACGATCGCATCCGCGCGCAGGCGGACAAGCAGCAGGCGCTGGAACCGCAGGTGGCCGCCCTGCAAAGCCAAAGCCGAGCATTGGAGCAGGAGCATGCCGCCGATAAACGCGCTGGCCTGGAACTGGCTACTGCCAACGCGGCGACCATCGTCAGTCTCCAGCATTTGTTCGTGAAACAACATCTGGGCATTTGAGCCAACGGATCGTGGGGGGAGGCGGGCAGCCAAGCGTTGAGGATGAAACTATTTTGAGCCGCCTAGGCGGGCAGTGCTGATGTTGCTGGCACATCGCATGCGGTAAAGAGACAGCATCCAGCACTTGTCGCAGGGCTTCCCCGCCTATCTCATGAATACGCTGATCCGCTGTTTAGTTCGGCATTTATTGAATTTATTAATTTAAATGTTCATTAATTGCTGGACTTGTCATGAAAGAGTGTTGGTAAAGGCGGTTTTGATGTCAGCCGAAATGGCTGTGTGTTGTTGTTTGACTTTAAGGAGAAAGAGATGAGCTTGGAAAGCAATGTTGCAGATCTGGTCAAGTCAGCAAATGCATTGACTGGAGTTGTCAATGGCAAGATCGGCGCTATTGATAAAAGGGTGGATGTTCAAGTCGCTAAAATGGACAGCACGATGGCCAATTGGGGAACCACGGCCAGCCAGATTCTGGAAGTGGGACCGGGCAAGCCCTTCAAGACGATTTATGAGGCGTGGACATCCTTGAGTGGCAAGGTATTGCGACATGATGTGAAAATTAAAGTGAGTGACGGGGTGCACACCAGTACTTCAATTCATTTGAGAGGGCAGCCCTATGCGCATCGGATCAGGATTGAAGGCAATATTAAAAACCCGGAGGCATGTGTGCTTAAGTTTGTGCCGGATAACGCCAAGCTTTCTCATGGGGTGATTTTTAATGGGGTGCGGGGGGTCAATTTTAGTGGGTTTAAAATTGTCGGAGAGAACGATGCCGATAAAAATTTCACTTGGCGTGGCGTGAATTTGCAAAGAGGAGCTTATGTGGTGTCCGACCCTAACTCTATACAAATAGAAGGTGTGCATAATGGTGTTGAATTGATTTATGGCAGTCTTTATTTTTGCCCTGGTTTAAAGGTAACAGATTTTGGCGGTCATGGAATATTGGTGCATGATTTTTCTCGAGCGACTGTTGATGACGTGAAGTTAAAAGGAAGGGGGAAGCAGTTTGTAAGTGTCAGGCCTGATGGTGTCAAAGTCATAACCATTGGAATCAAGGCTGACTATCAATCTTTTGTAACAGCGCATCGTGCTGTGATTAGCCAGTGCAGTGATACGGGGTGCCTTGCCGGCAAGAATAGTGTTGTTTTTGCCTATGGAGTACAAATCCGAGATTGTGCCAATTATGGTATTTACAGTAGTTCCGGTTCTAAAGTGGAGGTTCACCCAAATGATGGGGAGCCTTCTGCAATCAAGGATTGTAAGGTAGGTGTTGGCGCACGGTATCAAGGCGCTGTATTTGGTAGTGATCTGGCTATTCAAAATGTTGAGAAGGGTTTCTATGTTGATCTGGCGGGTCTGGCTAGCGTGGTTGGTAGCTCAGCCAGTCATTGTTCGGTCATCGCTTATGAGGCAACCAACGGAGGATTCATCAATGCGACAGGTAGCTCTGCCAAATCAATAGAAAACAAAGTCAAGTACTCCCCGGCGAGTAGCGGTGTGGCAGGTAATGCCAACGCGACCATCGTTTTTAGTTAAGGAGAAACATCATGGACTATATTGAAAATATTAATGAATTTGATGAAGGAGCGGCCGGCCTGAATTTGGATGGCGGCTGGTTTGATTATACAGAAGGCACCGAGGTGCCGGAGGTGGATGCTGATCATTATCTGCGGGCAGCGGCGGAGGGGAAAATCCTTAGCGCCTATAGCATCCAACAACAGTTGAACATCGTGCGTAGAGGAAAAAAGGAGGAGGTCGAAGCAATGGGTACATTCATCGATGCGGTTCTGGCTTGGAGAGGTGGTGCCAACCCAGACTTCGACGAGCTTGAGAAAATTCAACCCTGATTGGAAGGGATGAATAAGAAGCCACTTGGGGAGGTGGCTTCCTTTGCTTTTTTAAAATGTTTTAAGATACAGCGCATTTTGCCAGTGCCAGAATGCTTCCTTGTCAGTCTCGAGTTCGTTCATACCTTTCTTGCTGTGGACGAAAAGCATGGTCGGACCCAGGGTCCCGGCCGAACTCTGTGATGAACCATTGGAGAGCATGATGAGCTTGGAAAGTAATATCGCGGAACTGGTACAGGCGTCGAATGCGCTGACCGGCACGGTAAACGGCAAGATTGCCGATATCGATCGACGCGTGGATGTCAAGATTCAGCAAATGGAGGCTTGGCGTAAGGAGAATACGCCGGAACGCCGCATCGTCATCGATTTCACCATCGGCGGCAGCAAGGATTTCTTCTATCCGGTGTGGTGGCGTTTCCGTACCGCAGGGGAAGATGGTACGCATCAAGTGTCCATCGTTCGAAATTATGCGTGGAACGGCGTGGAGAATGAACGGCCATTGAACGCCAGCAGCGTGCACCAGGCCGGGTTGTTGCTGGAAATGGAGGGCAGCGACGTGGCTTGGGGCGGGGACGCCAAGTTTCTCGAAATCAAGCGCTTCAGCGAAACCTATAACCCGACGGTATCGCATGTTTCTCATGCGATGTATTGCAAGCAATATCGGATAGACATGAATAAGCCGGTGTACAACAGTATTCCGGAGGGGACGCTTGCTGCATGCAATATGGTGCTAAGTGGCGCATATCTGCGTGGCGGCGGTTTGAATTATCGCGTGATTTCCAATCTGCCGCTGGATTTTGGTTTTCATGATGGCAAGGGCGGCGCGCGCGAAATTGCGAATGGACCGCATGTGAATGTGCGCTGGGAGGTCGAGCCGATTGCATTGGCCAGCCGCGTTGCGCCGCCGCAAACCCTGAACGCTTTTGTCGACGCGCCGACCGCTTAACTCCAGGAGATTCCGATGCTGATGATTGCCAAACTGCCTAACGGCATGATCAATGTGCCCGCCGACCAACTGGCCGAACTAGACGTCGACGCGGCCACTGCGAGCCAGCTGATTCGCGCAGCCAAGTTGGAGCTGCTGCGTATTGAGCGCGACCGCCTGCTAGCCGTGTCCGACAAAACCCAGTTGCCGGACGCGCCGTACAGCGCCGAGCAGCGAACCGCCTGGCAGGCCTACCGCAAGCAACTGCGGGATATGCCCGAGTCCGTGCCGGACCTTGACCATGTAGTGTGGCCGGCTCTCCCGGCCTGATGCCGCGGTTAGCCAATAAAAAACCCCGCCAAGGCGGGGTTTGTCTTTGCACGTAGCGGATCAGGACTTGGCCGGGGCTTCCCAGCCGCCGCCCAGCGCCTTGTACAGGCCCACCACGGCATTCAGTTGGTCCAGCTTGGCGCTGACCAGGCCCAGTTCCGCCTGGAAGCTGTTGCGTGCTGCACCCAGGCACCGAGGTGCTGGTCAGCTTTGTGCTGGGCGATGTGGACCGGCCCTATATCAGCGGCTGCCTGCACAATTCCGAACTCACCGACAGCAACCCCGGCGCGCACTGGGACAGCCGCAACCTGATCCGCACCTGGGCCAACAACAAGCTGCGGCTGGAAGACCGCAAGGGCCAGGAGCACATCAAGCTGGCCACCGAGTTCGACAAGAGCCAGCTCAATCTGGGCCACGCCGTGGATGGCCAGCGCGCGCCGCGCGGCGAAGGCTTTGAACTCAGAACCGACGGCTGGGGCGCGCTGCGCGCCGCCAAGGGGCTGTTCCTCAGCACCGACGCCCAACCCAAGGCGCGCGGCAAACAACTGGACATGCAGGCGGCGCTGGATCAGCTGGAAGAAGCGGCCCAATTGGTGGACAGCCTGCGCCAGGCGGCTCAGCAGGCCCAGGCGGAACTGGCCGACCTGAACGCGCAGAAACAGCTGCTGCAACAGACGCTG
>NZ_QARX01000001.1:5174739-5175265 GCF_003052555.1 Chromobacterium sp. Panama | reverse complement strand
AGCTGCTGTCGGTCGAATCCTTCACCCTGGACGAAACCCTGGGCCGGCCCTTCGCCGCCGACATCCGCTTCACCTCCGCCCAGCAAGACATCGACCTCGTCTCCCTGCTGGACCGCTACGCGCTGTTCTCCATCCACGGACCCCACCCGGACGCCGCCCTCTTTCCCGACACCCCGCCCCAACTGCTGCGCCGTTGGCGCGGCGTGGTCAGCCATGCCCAGCGCCTCAGCGCCAGCCGCGACGAGGCGCTGTATCAGGTCCGCGTCGAATCCCAGCTCGCCCGCCTGGCCGAAGGCCGCTTCTCCCGCATCTTCCAGCAGCAAACCGTGCCGGACATCATCGAAACCGTGCTGCGACGCCACGGCTATCGCGGCCATGAAGTCGCCTGGCGGCTGCGCCCCTTGTTCGGCCAAGACCCCAATCCCTATCCCAAGCTGGAGTTCGTCACCCAGTATCAGGAGTCCGATCTGGACTTCATCCATCGGCTGGCCGAGAAAGCCGGCCTCTATTACTACCTGCTCACCGA
>NZ_QARX01000001.1:5168145-5174669 GCF_003052555.1 Chromobacterium sp. Panama | reverse complement strand
CCGCCCCAGGGCGGCGTCAAGCTCAAGCTCCGCCCCCAGGCCGGCATGGCCGACAACGAAGAAACCCTGAGCCGTTTCGAACTGGCCGCCCAGCCCATCCGCGCCCGCCTCCAGCGCAAGGACTACAACTACCGCGACGCCAACCAGCCGCTGTTGGCCGAGGGCGGCCCGCCGGCCAAGACCCCCGGCGCCCGCGGCGTCGATTACCAGTGGGGCGAGCATTACAAAAACCCGGAGCAGGGACAGCGCGCGGTGCTGATCGCCCAGCAGCGCGAGCATTGCCGCCAGTGGATCGCCGCCGGCGACGGCAACTGCCTGCAAGCCTTCGCCCCCGGCCAGATCTTCAAGCACGACGGCCCGGCGCTGGCTCCGGCCCCGGACGGCTGGCTGCTGGTTTCCGTCCGCCATCAGGGCGGCCGCCGCGACGCCTACCGCAACGCCTTCACCGCCACGCCCGCCGACCGGCCCTATCGCCAGGAACGGCTGACCCCGGTGCCGCGCCTCCCCGGCGCGCTGCCGTCCCGCGTCGTCGCCCCGGAAAAAACCCATTACGGCGCCATCGACCTGCAAGGCCGCTACTGCGTGCGCCTGCCTTTCGATCTGGACGAATGGTCGCCCGGCGGCGACAGCCGCCCGCTGCGGCTGGCCCGGCCTTACGCCGGCCCGGAATACGGCCTGCACTTCCCGCTGCACCCAGGCACCGAGGTGCTGGTCAGCTTTGTGCTGGGCGATGTGGACCGGCCCTATATCAGCGGCTGCCTGCACAACTCCGAACTCACCGACAGCAACCCCGGCGCGCACTGGGACAGCCGCAACCTGATCCGCACCTGGGCCAACAACAAGCTGCGGCTGGAAGACCGCAAGGGCCAGGAGCACATCAAGCTGGCCACCGAGTTCGACAAGAGCCAACTCAACCTAGGCCATCTGGTGAGCGAGAAGCGTGCGCCGCGCGGCGAAGGCTTTGAACTCAGAACCGACGGCTGGGGCGCGCTGCGCGCCGCCAAGGGCCTGTTCCTCAGCACCGACGCCCAACCCAAGGCGCGCGGCAAACAACTGGACATGCAGGCGGCGCAAGCGGACTTGGACAGCGCGCTGGGCAATATGCAGACCCTAGCCGAGATGGCCGCCCAGGCGCGGGCGCTGGCCGCCGACATCGAACAACAACGGCAATTGATGGCGGATCGACTCAGCCAGCTGCAAAAGTCCGCGCTGCTCGCCCATGCGCCGGACGGCATCAGCCTCGCCAGCGGCCAGCATCTGCAACTGGCGGCCGGCGGCAACCTGATCGCCACCGCAGGCGGCCACGCCGACATCGGCGCGATCAAGCGCTTCACCGTGGCGGCCGGCGAAGCCCTCAGCCTGTTTGCCAACAAACTCGGCGCCAAGCTGATCGCCGCGCAAGGCAAGGTGGAAATCCAGGCACAGCACGACGCCATCGAACTGGCCGCGCTCAAGCAAATTCGCATCATCAGCAGCGGCGACGAAATCATCATCGCCGCCAACAAAAAACTGACCCTGCAATGCGGCGGTTCCTACCTGACGCTGGACAGCTGCAAGGTGGAAGCCGGCACGCGCGGCGACATCAAGCTGCACGGCGTGTCGCTCAGCATCCCCGGCCCGGCCTCTATGCCCACCCCGGCTTACGACTTCCCCAACGCCAAGGTGGTGGAGCCGCGCGATCACTTTTTCACCCTCAGCAACCCCGCCTCCGGCAAGCCGCATGCAGGCATGCCCTACACCATCACCGAACCGGATGGCGTCACCCATCGCGGCCTGACGGACAGCGGCGGCAAAACCCAAACCATCAAAAGCAGCTACGCCAAATCCCAACTCAAGATCGTGTTTGAGCCACAAGGAGAATAAGCATGGACTTCTGGATTACCGGCGAAGGCGTGACCCAGGCCGCCAGCCTGGCCAGCTACACCGCCATCCACTTCCCGCGCCAAATGAGCCGCGTCCGACTCAAGCGCATTCCGTTCTGGGGCAAGGGCATTCTGCAACAAGGAGGAGCCATCCAGGACAAGCCCCGCGGCCCCGGCCACTACTGGGTGGAAATTGACCACAACGACCCCAACACCAAGGAAAGCTACGGCTGGTATCCGGCAGAGAATATCACCGGCATGGAAAGCAAGAAGGATCAGCTCAGCGCGATGTGGGATGTTGAAGGCTGCATTAATGGCGACTCACCAAAACGCAGGAAGGCAGACGTAGGTAAACGAGAGGATGAGGACAAAATGGCAGGTCGAGGTATCGGCAATAAGCCCTACCCCTACGACCCGAACCACGGCAATCCTAAAGCCCGCAGTGTCCAGCCGCTCTACCTGGGCTTGACCGACCAACGCTCGGAGGCGGCGGTGATAGACGAAATCCGCGCCTTCGCCGCCGCTTACGCGAAGCAATATGGAGGCCGCTGGAGCTATCGGCTGGACAGCTTCGGTGAAAACAACTGCCACACCTTCATCTGGCGCTTGCTGCACGACTGCCAGCTGATTGATCTGGAATTGCTCAACGCCGACATCGACCCCCACTTCGAAAAGCTGCGCGGTCTGGTGCTGAAAGAAACTGCCAAGGGCGCGGTCTTCGGTGGCCCCGGCGTCATCATCGCCGGCACCATCAGCACCGCGCGCCGGCTTAACAAACCCGACTATGCCGACACGCTGGTAGAGCGCACTACGATGACGCGCGACGAGCTGAAGCGACGGAACTGGTTATGAAAGCCTGGCAAAAAGCCTCACTGATCGGCGTGCTGCTGCTCATGTTGCTGGGCCTGCTCGGCTATCACATTCAACAATACCCAGCCGTCCGATGGCTGGTTTTATGGATACTCCCCATGAGCCTCACCTACACCACTGATTCCAACGGCGAGCGCCTGCACGTCGATACCCCCTACTACGTCCGAGAATGGCCACGTACCTTCTCCACCAATTATTTCGATGGCGAAATCTTGAGCATGGAAGCAGCAGAGCAAAGATCAGGACTAGCATCAGTTGCGATCAATGACGATCAGAAAATTGCATATAGAAAAACAAAACGAGTAAAACGTGAGCCCTATACCTCCCCCATCGACTATGAGCGCTTCGGCATCAAGGTCAACGGCATCTACTTCTTCGGCCTGGATGCAGACGGTCAGATCAATCGCTTGCTGACTATAGAGCAGGCACTATTAGAGCCTGTCTATATCAAGGCCAATATCCATGTCGCCAAAGTTCGCTCCGCCGAGAAAGTGATTCGGACAGAAATTGGACCAGCCTATTTCAGCTATTGGCCCGATAATGGCCCACTTAAAACAATTCGTGGCTTCTATGTTAAGTCCAATGGTTACAAGCGCTCATGGCTATTCACTTATACCCAACAAGAAAAAGAT
This sequence comes from Chromobacterium sp. Panama, assembly GCF_003052555.1. Taxonomy (NCBI): domain Bacteria; kingdom Pseudomonadati; phylum Pseudomonadota; class Betaproteobacteria; order Neisseriales; family Chromobacteriaceae; genus Chromobacterium; species Chromobacterium sp. Panama. Next base: position 5,171,305 of record NZ_QARX01000001.1, on the reverse strand, counting down.
GAGTCCGACCATGAAATCAAATCTCAGGCTCAAACCACTCCCTTCACCGCCGACATCCCCCTTAAAATCCTCGGCATCAAGGCCGATGGCCGCTATCTGCTCGGCGTTCTGCCCGACGGCAGCGCCGGCTTCCCCCGCCCAGAACTCGATGCGCTGGAAGACCAACGCCACATCGAATTGTGGGTGGCCGATGGCCAGGTCTACCGCGCCACGCTAATCACCTTCGTCACAACCGGCGAAAACTGGACCAGCTACGACAAGGACGGCAACTACCTCAAGCGCTGGGGCTACGACATCGAGAATGGCCGCAAGGTGGAATGGCAACAAAAGTTCGACCGTAGCGTAGGCCAGCGCGGCGGCGAATGGGTGCCGCCCCGGCCGCAGGACCAAGACGATGATTGACCGCCACCGCCTTGAACGCCTGGGCCGTCACCTGATGATGATCTGCCTTATCGCGCTGACGCCGCTGGCCTATACCGGCGCCATCCATCCGATCATCAGCCTCGGCGCGCCCGCCGGATTGCAATACCTCTACTACGCCATCGGTCTGGCGCTTGCGCTACTCGTCCCCGCCCCGCTGTTGGCCTACCTGCTGGCGTCTCGCTTCCCGCAGGACTGGCAAGTCTTGAGCCTGTGCTGGCGCGCCTGGGCCATCCCCACCAGCATCGCGCTGGCCTGGCTGTTGAAGCCCTACCTCCTCCCCTCCCACCCCAAATCCGGCTTATTGCTGTCGGTGGGCCTGTTTATCACGCCGGCCGCTCAACTATTGCTGCTCCTGCTACACAAGCTGATTCTTCGTTTCGGCTTTTGGGCGGCCAGCGGCCTGGGGCTTTTCCTGCTGCTCTGGGCCGTCGTTATTTAGATAGGAGGCGTCATGCCGGTTGATCTCGAAAGTCTGCGCGCCCCCGATTACGAGCTGGGCGACCCGCCGCGCCTCTGGGCTTGGCTGTTGATCCTGCTGCTGGTGATGGGCGGCGGCGCGGGACTGACCCTCTACCTGTGGCCGGCGGATGCCCCGGCCAGCGGATGGCGCTTCTGGACCTGCTTGCTGGGCTTGCCCTTCGTCGTCTACCTATTGCTGTTCGCGCTGCGAATGCGCGACCTCGAAAGCTGGCGCAATCAGCTCTATCTGGAGGAGCAGGCGCGCCAGGAGGTGGAGCAGAACAATATCCAGTTTGGCCAGCAGCCGCTGTCGCTGCGCTACGGCGTTGCATGGAGCGCGGCCGGCGATCTGGCGCAGACCCTGGCCAGCGTCCAGACGCTCCCGCTGCTGGCGTCAGCCTTGGCGCACGGTCATCGCGACGAGGTGGTGCGCCATACCCACCTCCCCGATAAAGACCAACTGGACTGGCAGGCCGCGCCCGAGGAACGCATGTCGCAACGGATTGAAGATGCACTCGATAAGGCCATGGAATCGCTACAGCCCGCGCTGCGCGCGCTGCCGCCTCAATGGCCCTTGCATGTCGAATTACAGATCGACACCGATGGCGTGGCCGTCGATGTGATCGCGCTTTGGCGGCGGCAATGGGCATGGCGCGAGCTTCAGCCGGCCCCGGCATCGGAAACCCTCGTCGCCGCCAACGGCATGGCGCGGCTGGATAGCTGGCTGGATCAAAGCGCCCCCAAACACTACCAATGCGCGCGGCTGATTATCGCCGCGCAGTTTTACGAACGCCCGCCGGCTAACAGCGCCGAAGCGGTATGCGCCGTCTTGCTGGCCTGGCCCCAGGGCGAGGACGAGGACCGGCTCCACCGGCCGGTGAGCAGCCAAGGCCGCGCCGCCGACGCCGTGCTGGCCGAGACGCTGCTGTTCAGCGGCTGCGAGCCGGCGCAACTGACCGCGCTGTGGTCGGCCACCGGCCAGAACGACGCCCCCTGGAACGCCGCGCTGAGCCAACAGCAGCCCCGCGCCGCCGTCCTGTCGGTAGACCACCAGATCGGCCATGCCGGCGTGGCGGCGGAATGGCTGGCGCTGCTGCTGGCCTGGCAGGCCGCCGGCCCCGACACCCCGCAAGGCTTTCTGACCCGGCACGGCGAACACGACGCCATGCAGGGCTTCGTCTACAAGGAGAGCGGACATGCTGCCCAAACCTAAACGGCCCTCTCTGCCCTGGAACTGGGCCGTGGTGCTGATCATCGCCGTACTGCTGATCATCACGGTGCTGCTGCTGGACGAGGAACTGGGCTTGTCCGGCAACGGCCAGCTGCCGTGGGTCATCTGCGGCATCGCCTTGTGCTGCGTGCTGTTGCTGGCGCTGAGCGACGCCTTTGGCACGCTGTCCAACTGGCTGACGCAGCGCCGCTGGCTCCCGCGCCGACAAGCCCGCCAAGCCGCAGATCGACCCGATGCCGCCCCAGCTCAAGACTGGGGCGCGGCTTTTCAGCTGATCGCCCAAGACTGGCGCCAGCGCCCGGCCAAGCAGCGTCCGCACTGGCTGCTGCTCTGCGGCGCGCCCGAGGCCGTCCACCAGGCGGTGCCGGCGCTCCACCAGGCGGTGCCGGCGCTGGCCCGGCAACCCTGGCTGGAAACCGACGGCATGGTCTTGATCGACGCCTCCGCCGCCCCGCCTCCAGGCGGCTGGCGGCGGCTGCGCGGACGCTGGCGGACGCCCGCCGACGCCGTCATCGCCCTGCTCCCCGACGCCGCCGACGCCGCCGCGCTGGCGGAGCGCGCCGAACAGTTGTCCATCGCCTGCGGCTGGACCCTGCCGCTGACCCTGTGTCAGCGCGCGCCCGACAACGCCGGCCCCGGCATCGCCGGCTGGCCCTTGCCCACGCTTCCCGCCAACGCCGACGGCTGGGCCGCTCAGGCCAGGGCCTGGGCCGATCAGCTTCCCTTGCGCGGCATGCCGCGTCACCCCGGCGCGGCGGCCCAGCCCTTTCTGCTGCGCTGCTCGCAGTGGCTGGAACGCGAGCTTCAGGGACTCGCCTCCGCCTGGCAGCGCTGGCGCGACGGCCTGGCCGCGCCCTCCGCCGTCAAGGCGCTGGCCTTGGCCACCTGGCCGGCCGACGTCCGGCTGTGGAGCGGCGCGATCAGCCAGGGCTCCGCCTTTGCCCCGCGCCGCCGCAGCCGCCCTTGGCAACGCCGGCTGGCCGCCGTCATCGGCGCGCTATGCCTGTTCTGGCTGGCCGGCATGCTGGTTTCCGCCTATCAAAACCA
>NZ_QARX01000001.1:5166197-5168045 GCF_003052555.1 Chromobacterium sp. Panama | reverse complement strand
GGTTTCCGCCTATCAAAACCACGGCCTGATCGCCGAGGCTCAGGCCGCCGTCAACGCCCAGCCTAAAACCGCCACGCTGGACAGCGCGCTGCGGCTGCAACGGTTGCTGGAGAAGCTGGAAACCCGCCAGCAACTCGGCGCGCCGTGGTCCGCTCGCTTCGGCCTGAACCGCGACGCCGCCTTGCTGGAGCGCTTGCGGCCGCATTACGCCCGCGCCATCGGCCAGGCGCTGATCGTACCGGCGCGCGGCCGCTGGGCGCAGCAGCTGCAAGCGCTGAACCAGGCCCCCAGCGCGGAACTGGCCGCCGATCCGGCCCGGACCGAACAAGGCTATCAGGCGCTGAAAGCCTATCTGACGCTGGACCAGCCGGCGCGCGCCGAACCGGCCTTCCTCGCCGCCCAGCTGACGGCCCCCGCCAACACCGCCCGTGCTGACTTTTCCCCGCCGCTGCTGCGCGCCATGGCGCAGTTCTACGCCGAGCGGCTGGCCGGCCAGCCCACCTGGCGCATCCCCGCGGACGCGGCGCTGGCCGGGGCCATCCGCCAGACCCTGATCGGCCAGTTGGGCCGCCAACAGGCCGACGACACCCGCTATCAGCAGATACTGGCCGAAGCCGAAGCCAAGCATCCGCCGCAGACGCTGGCCGTCTTGCTACCGGGCCAGGACTTGCGCGGCCTGTGGCGCAGCGAATCCAGCCTGCCCGGCGTGTTCACCCGCAAAGCCTGGGACGAGCATCTTCGCGCCGCCTTCGCCAACGCCCACCGCCGCCAAGGCAGTGCCGGCGACTGGGTGCTGGGCGCCGGCGAGGCCGGTCAGGGCAGCGCCGGCAAGGCGCTGGAAGCCGCGCTGCGCCAGCGCTATTTCGCCGACTACGCCCGCGCCTGGCAACAATTCCTCAACGCGGTGTCCTGGCAGACGGAGGCCAAACTGGCCGCCAACGCCCAGCAATTGCAGGTCTACGCCGATCCGCAGCGCTCGCCGCTGCGCGCCTTGATGGCGCTGGTGCGCGACAACGCCCGAGCCGGCGAGCGCGTGGACAGCCTGGGCGCCAATCTGGTGGACAAGGCCCAGGCGCTGCTGGGCAAGGCCGACGCCAGCGCGCCGCAGCTGGAGGGAGCAACGGGCAAACAGGAGGCCGCGCCGCTGGCGCAAAGCTTCGGCCCGCTGCTGCGGCTGCTGGAGGAACGCCAGGACGGCTCCGCGCTCAGCCTGCAACGCTATCTGGAGCGGGTGGCGGCCACCCGGCTCAAGTTGCAGCAAGTGGCCGCCGCGCCGGACCCGGACGCCGCCGCCCGCGCGCTGGCGCAGGCGGTGTTCCAGGGCAAGGGCGGCGAACTGGCCGAGAGCCGCGATTACGCCGCCCAATTGGCCGCCAGCCTGGGCGAAGACTGGCAGGGCTTGGGCCGGCACCTGTTCCTGCAACCCTTGGACCAATCCTGGCACACCCTGCTGCAACCGGCGGTGGCCAGCCTCAACCAGCTGTGGGACCAGAGCATTGTCCGGCCATGGCAGGCCAGCTTCGCCGGCCGCTACCCCTTCCACCGCAGCGACGCCGACGCCTCCTTGCCGGAGCTGGGCCGTTTCCTGCACCCCGGCGACGGCCTGGTGCAGCAGTTCGTGCGCCAGCAATTGGGCGGGGTGCTGGAACAACAAGGCGATCAATGGTCGCCGGACCCGGCGGCGGCGCAGGCGCTGCGCTTCGACCTGAACTTCCTCAACGAGTTGAACCGCCTGTCGCGGCTGTCCAGCCTGCTCTACGCCCAGGGCGACGCCGGCATCCGCTTCGAACTGAAGCCCACCGCCACCATCGGCCTGGAGAAAACCCTGCTGCAACTGGATCAGCACAG
>NZ_QARX01000001.1:5162970-5166097 GCF_003052555.1 Chromobacterium sp. Panama | reverse complement strand
GGTTTCCGCCTATCAAAACCATGGCTTGATCGCCGAGGCCCAGGCCGCCGTCAACGCCCAGCCCAAAACCGCCACGCTGGACAGCGCGCTGCGGCTGCAACGGTTGCTGGAAAAACTGGAAACCCGCCAGTCGCTCGGCGCGCCGTGGTCGGCCCGCTTCGGCCTGAACCGCGACGCCGCCTTGCTGGAACGCTTGCGGCCGCATTACGCCCGCGCCATCGGCCAGGCGCTGATCACACCGGCCCGCAGCCGCTGGGCGCAGCAGCTGCAAGCGCTGAACCAGGCCCCCAGCGCGGAACTGGCCACCGATCCGGCCCGGACCGAACAAGGCTATCAGGCGCTGAAAGCCTATCTGACGCTGGACCAGCCGGCGCGCGCCGAACCGGCCTTCCTCGCCGCCCAGCTGGCGGCGCGAAATGACGGTTTCTCCCCGGCGCTGCTGCGCGCCATGGCGCAGTTCTACGCCGAGCGGCTGGCCGGCCAGCCCGCCTGGCGCATCCCCGCCGACGCGGCGCTGGCCGGGGCCAGCCGCCAGACCCTGATCGGCCAGCTGGGCCGCCAACAGGCCGACGACACCCGCTATCAGCAGATCCTGGCCGAAGCCGCGGCCAAGCATCCGCCGCAGACGCTGGCCGCCTTGCTGCCGGGCCAGGACTTGCGCGGCCTGTGGCGCAGCGAATCCAGCCTGCCCGGCGTATTCACCCGCAAAGCCTGGGACGAGCATCTGCGCGCCGCCTTCGCCAACGCTCACCGCCGCCAAGGCAGTGCCGGCGACTGGGTGCTGGGTGCCGGCGAGGCCGGTCAGGGCCTGGGCGAAGACTGGCAGGGCCTGGGTCGGCACCTGTTCCTGCAACCCTTGGACCAATCCTGGCACACCCTGCTGCAACCGGCGGCGGCCAGCCTCAACCAGCTGTGGGACCAGAGCATTGTCCGGCCATGGCAGGCCAGCTTCGCCGGCCGCTACCCCTTCCACCGCAGCGACGCCGACGCCTCCTTGCCGGAGCTGGGCCGTTTCCTGCACCCCGGCGACGGCCTGGTGCAGCAGTTCGTGCGCCAGCAATTGGGCGGAGTGCTGGAACAACAAGGCGATCAATGGTCGCCGGACCCGGCGGCGGCGCAGGCGCTGCGCTTCGACCTGAACTTCCTCAACGAATTGAACCGCCTGTCGCGGCTGTCCAGCCTGCTCTACGCCCAGGGCGACGCCGGCATCCGCTTCGAACTGAAGCCCACCGCCACCATCGGCCTGGAGGAAATCCGGCTGCAACTGGATCAGCACAGCCTGCACTACTTCAATCAGATGACAAGCTGGAAGGCGCTGAGCTGGCCCGGCGATCCGCTGAAGGCCGGCGCCAGCCTGCAATGGCAGACCGAGAAGACCGGCCTGCGCCAGACCCAGGACCATCCCGGCCGCTGGGGCGTGCTGCGCCTGCTGGAGCAGGCCCAGCGCGAACAGATTGACCGCGCCACGCCGGGTCGGCGCAGGCGATGTCGAGCTGGTAACTGGGCTCCTGCGACAGACGCTCGTCCGCCTTGAAGCTCAACGCGACGCTGTCCGCGTCCAGCAAGGGGCTGTGCAGTTCGATCAAGCGCATCTCCGCTCTCCTTTCCCGTGTCCAAGCCTGCGCCGCGTCATCAGCTTTTCACCTGCATGCCCAGCTTCTTCAGATCCACGCCGGTGTCCGAATAGGACGCGCCGGTGTAGGAATAGCTGACCCCGGTGGTGGAGCAGCTGGAGCCGGTGCTGGACACGCTGGAACCGGTGCTGCTGACCGAGGAACCGGTGGTGGACATGCTGGAGCCGGTGACCCCGGTAGACGAGCCGGTGACCGAGACCGACGAGCCGGTGACGCTGGCGGAAGCGCCGGTGGTGGACACTGAGCAACCGGTGACGCTGGCGGACGAGCCGGTGGTGGACATCGAGGTGCCGGTGACGCTGGTGGACGAACCGGTGGTGGACATCGAAGTGCCGGTGATGCTGGTGGACGAGCCGGTGTCCGACATCGAGGTGCCGGTCACGCTCTTGGAGGTGCCGGTGACCGAGGTGCTGGTCCCGGTGACGCTGGTGGAGGTGCCGGTATAAGAGGAGGACACCCCGGTCATGCTCTGCGACATGCCGGTGGCCGACACGCTGGTGCCGGTCATCGAGGTGGAAATGCCGGTCATGCTCTGCGAGGTGCCGGTCACCGAGGTGCTGGTGCCGGTCAGGCTGGTGGACACCCCGGTAAAGCTGGTGGACACCCCGGTGAAACCGGTGGAAATGCCGGTGAAGCTGGTGGACACGCCGGTAAAACCGGTGGACACCCCGGTGAAGCCGGTGGAAACGCCGGTAAAGCTGGTGGACACCCCGGTGAAACTGGTGGACAGGCCGGTAAAGCTGGTCGATACCCCGGTGAAGCTGACCGACAGGCCGGTGAAGGACACCGACACCCCGGTGTAGCTGATCGAGGCGCCGGTGACCGAGGTGGACGTGCCCTTGACCGAGGTGTTCTTGTCCTGGCCCACCGCCTCCGAGCTATTGCGCTCGGTGGTCTGCTGCATGTCCCGCTCGGCGTGCACCATCACCCGCTCCGCGCCGCGCTGGTCGTCGAAGGTGATCTGGCTGGCGTTGCTGTAACGGCCCTGCTTCAAGGACAAGGAACGCGTGACCAGGCCGGTGTAGCGGATGTCTTTCGGCAGGTCGTAAGGCGTCGGATTGTCGCCGTTGTAGACGATGCCGGTGACCATGGGCCGGTCCAGATCGCCGTCCACATAGGTGACCAGCACTTCCTGGCCCACCCTAGGCATGGCCAGCACGCCCCAGCCCTTGCCGGCCCAGGCTTGCGACACCCGGATCCAGCACGAGGCGTCTTCTTCCTGGGTCTTGTAGCGGTCCCAGTGGAAGTGCACGCGGATGCGACCCAATTTATCGGTATGCACTTCCGCGTTCACCGGCCCCACCACGGTGGCGCTCTGGATGCCGGGCAGGATGGGCTTGGCCGTCAGCCGCAACGGGCGGAACGGCCGGTCGTCCGCCATCGCGCGGAACACGGCCATCACATTGCGGCCCTGGCCGCTGCTGTCCGGCCCGTCCTGCAAGAAAGTCAGCTGGCTGGCGGTCACGTAGTAACGGCGGTTGCGCGCCGCGTCC
>NZ_QARX01000001.1:5094235-5162870 GCF_003052555.1 Chromobacterium sp. Panama | reverse complement strand
GGCGTGGCTGCCGTTATAGAGCACGCCAACAACGACAGGACGGTCAATGTCTCCTTCCAGAAAGTCCACCAAGACTTCCTGACCGATGCGGGGAATGAACTGATGCCCCCAAGCCGCCCCGGCACTAGGCATCACCACTCGAATCCAACAAGAGGACTTATCATCCATCGCCGCGCCGATGCCGGGATGCTCTTCAGGGCGCTGCCAATGGAATTGCACCTTGATGCGTCCGAATTGATCCGTATGCACCTCTTCGCCGGCTGGCCCCACCACGGTAGCGGTCTGGCTGCCCAAACTCGTTGGCTTGGCGTGCCGGGTATAGGCATATGCCGGCGTCAGCGGAATGCCGCGCCGTTGAGCGGTAAAGGTGGTTTGGTAAGGCGCGGGTTCAGTTTGCTCTTTACCCGTGGCGGTTTGAAGCAGCCGCTTCAGTCCTTGGGGAAGATTGTTGTGAGCGATGAAGCGCTGTTTGGTCACCACGAATTCACGTTGCTCGCTGCTGTCCCCGTCATGGTTGGGATGGTTGTCCAGACGGAACCATTCGCCCGGCAGCAGCCCCCTGACCGCGCCACCGCCACTGAACTGTTTGGCCTGTAAATCATGCGCCTGCTGCCGCAGCTGCGCGTAATGCCCAAATTGCTCCGCATCGCTCGCATAGTAAAGCGTCTGCGGCGCGTAGTCCTGCAAGGTGGACTGTAAGGCTTTGCCACTCTGGCCCTGATTGATTTGGCTTTCATCGCCCGTCATATTGCTGGTGACCGGCTGGTAATCGAAGCTCGCCAGAGCGACATTGCCGGATACGATTTGCCGGGAAGACTCCCAAGCGCTTAAGCCGTCCTCTTCTTCCGTCGCATCGCTGCGGTGAAAGCGAAGACGTTCCATGCTGGCGGCGGGCAATCCAAATGGATCATCAAACAGGATCAGCTGTACTTGCGGCAGCTTGTCTTTCTCAGAGTGGGCAAACCGCCAGCCGTAACCCTCTTCATGCATCAAGCGCACGATAAAGTCATAGTCGCTCTCACGGTACTGTAGGCAGTAGCTGCGCGGCGAAGCCGGACCTACTTGAATGTCCAAAGTCTGAACCCGTGCGAACTGAGCATTATTCGCCTGATGCTCTGCCAGAATCTGCTTAATGATGTCTGGCACGGTCAAGTCCTGGAACACGCGTGAAGTCCGCCGATAGCGCAGCAGCGAAAAAGGAGCTTCCACCGTCAAACCGTACTGAGCGAAACCGCCATCCGCCCCCAGCTGCTTCACCTCCGACACCACCCCGCAACGCACCAGGAGCTGGGCTTTATGCATTGCGCTGTTGAATGGTGACACAGAAGCCTCCCCAAAGGGAGGCTTTGTTGCGTCCGGCCGTCAGTAATAGCTGACCACCAGTTGGCCGCGCTGCTTGTCTTTGGGCGTGAGGATATTGAAGCTGCGCAGCTTGTCGCTGCGATCCAGGTCGTAGCCTTTGGCGGCGACCTGGCTGCTGGCTAGGGCGTCGGCGTTGGCGCGCACCGGCAGGTTCTCGCCGTTGGCCGCGAGGGCCTGGATATGGACCGGCGCCTTGCATTTGCCGACTTCCAGCCTGCTGGGGCCGTTGACGCGGCTGGGCGCGTCGAGCGCCAACGGGCATTGGGCTTCGACGATGCGGCCGCTGAAGGTGATGACCCCGCCGTCGGCGTGAGCAAAAGACGACAGCAACAGGAAAGCCATGGCGGCGAGAGGCGCTGGATGTGTCATGTGGATACCCCGTTTGATCTAGTGACGTTGCGCTCAGCGGTCTGTGGCCGCTGTGGTGGTGTGGCCTTCTAGGTATAGGCGGTATCCGGACTGATTCCAGGAAAAAATTAATATATTAAAACTATATTTAATAGAAAATTACTATAAATGTTTTAAATCAAGTCTTTATTGGATTGAGTTTGTTTAAAGTCTGAGTCAGAAAAGCCGCTCTCCGGTTTTGGAGGAGCGGCTTTTTTTCATGGGCGCGGCGGGGCGTGTTCAGCCGGTCTGCCCGGCGCGTTGCTCCAGCTCCCTTTGGCGTTCCGTCTTGATGATTTTGTAGATCCATTGCAGCGATACGCCGTAGCGACGCGCCAGTTCCGCGTGGTTGCCGCCGGTGAATTCGCCGTAGATCTGCTGGTCGCGCAGAGAGGACTGATAGGACAAGCCGATGGGAAAGTAGATGTTCTGTCCGCCCCAGTGTTTGGCCATGCGTTCGGCGATTTCCTGCCCCAGTTGCTCCGCTTGTTGTTGTTCGGTGTTGGCGAGCTGTTTCAGCGTCATGGCCACGTGCTGGGCCAGGTCGACGAGCAGTTCCGGTCCTTTGCTGCGAAAGCGTGCTTGCATGGCGTTGTCCTTTGGCGGCGGTATCGATGACGGCCATTATCGCCGTCTTCGCGCGCGCGGCCCGGATGACGGCTGTCAGCGCCGGCGCGGTCCGGCTTTCTGTAAAGAGGGTTAAAAGACCGCAATGGGGACGATGGCGCATCCTTGCCCTCGTTCGATGGCCAGGCGTCGTCGGCAACCGTCCTTGCGAGTGATCTCGCCTTTCTTCCCACGATGTCCAGGAGCCCGCCCGTGGCCAGCACTTCCCAAATCGTTGACGCGCTGTTGGCGCGTTTGCGCGGCGTTTTGCCGTCATTGAGCGTCGAGCATTGCGCCGCGCCGGCCGATTACCGGCTTGAACATCCGCAAGGCGCGCTCTTGTTGAGCTATCGAGGCAGCCAATTCGCCTTGCCGCGCGATGTGGCCGGCGTCTGCCAGCTGCGCACGCTGCAGTTGGAGCTGACGCTGCTGCTGCGGCGCGCCGGCGCGCAAGTCAACGATACGGAAGCGCTGGACGCGGCGCGGCGCGCCTGCCTGGGATTCTCCGCGCCGGATTGCCGACCCGCCTGTCTGTCGAGCGAAACCTTTTTGGGCTTCAGCGACGGCATCGCCCGTTACGCCATTTCGCTGGCCGCCGACACCTTGCAGGTGGCGGAGGCGGCCCCGGGGCATGAGCCTGTGTTAACCGCAGTCACTAAGGAGGAGCAAGCATGAAGTATTTGTATTCCGGGCCGATCAGCGGCGTCACTTTGGCCGACGGCCAGGAAATCATGTTGTTTCCCGGCGCCGAGGTGGAGATGCCGGAACAGCACGATTACACCCGCGTGCTGTTGGCCTTGCAGCATCTGAGCCCGTTGCCGCAAGCGGCGGCGGCATCGACGTCCCCTAGCGCTGAACAAGGAGCTTGAGCATGGCAGCCAATTATCTGCATGGCGTGGAAACCATTGAAGTGGAACGCGGCGCGCGCCCGGTGCGCACCGTCAAATCGGCGGTGATCGGCCTGATCGGCACCGCGCCGCTGGCGCCGGAAGCGGCCAATACCCCGGTGTTGTGCCTGTCGGAAAAAGACGGGGCGGCCTTTGGCCCGCAGCTGGCCGGCTTCACCATTCCGCAAGCGCTGAACGCGATCTACGATCACGGCGCCGGCACCGTGGTGGTGATCAATGTGCTGGACCCGGCGCTGCACAAGAGCTCGGTCGCCGGCGAGGCCGTGACGCTGGACGCGGCCACCGGCCAGGGCAAGACCGCCAAGGCGGCGCTCTTGAACGTGACGGTGAAGAGCGCCGACGGCGCCACCGCCTACGTGGCCGGCACCGACTACCTGCTGGACGCGGTCAACGGCAAGATCACCCGGCTGAAGGACGGCGCCATCGCCGCCGGCGCCGGCCTGAAAGTCAGCTATGACTACGCCGACCCGGCCAAGGTCACCGCCGCCGACATCATCGGCGCGGTCAACGCCGCCGGCAACCGCACCGGCCTGAAGGCGCTGCAAGACACCTATAACCGTTTCGGCTTCTTCGCCAAGCTGTTGATCGCGCCGGGCTTCTGCACTCAGAACTCGGTGGCCAGCGCGATGGCGGCCATGGCCGACAAGCTGGACGCCATCGCCTATGTCGACGCGCCCATCGGCACCAGCTTCGCCCAGGCGCAAGCGGGCCGCGGCCCGGCCGGCGGCATCAACTTCAACACCTCCAGCGACCGCGTGCGCCTGTGCTATCCGCACGTCAAGGTGTTCGACCCGGCCACCAACGACACCCGTCTGGAGCCGCTGTCGGCCCGCGCCGCCGGCCTGCGCGCCAAGGTGGACAACGACAAGGGCTTCTGGTGGTCCAGTTCCAACCAGGAGCTGGCCGGCGTCATCGGCGTGGAGCGCCAGCTGACCGCGATGATTGACGATCCGCAGTCCGAGGTGAACCTGCTGAACGAGCAGGGCATCACCACGGTGTTCTCCAGCTTTGGTTCGGGTTTCCGCCTTTGGGGCAACCGCACCGCCGCCTGGCCCACCGTCAGCCATATGCGCAACTTCGAGAACGTGCGCCGCACCGGCGACGTGATCAATGAGTCGATCCGCTATTTCAGCCAGCAGTTCATCGACATGCCGCTGAACCAGGCCACCATCGACGCGCTGGTGGAATCGGTGAACGGCTACGGCCGCAAGCTGATCGGCGACGGCGCGCTGCTGGGCTTCAAGGCCTGGTTCGACGTGGCGCGCAATCCGGAGACCGAGCTGGCCGCCGGCCATCTGCTGATCAGCTACAAGTACACGGTGCCGCCGCCGCTGGAACGTCTGACCTTTGAGACCGAGATCACCTCGGAATACCTGTTGAGCCTGAAGGGAGGCAATTGATCATGGCAGGCAAGATTGAAATCAACCGCATCACCAACGCCAACATCTACATCAACGGCAACTCGCTGTTGGGCCGCGCCGAGGAGATCAAGCTGCCGGACGTGTCCGCCATCATGCAGGAGCACAAGGCGCTGGGCATGGTAGGCAAGATCGAGCTGCCGGCCGGCTTCGACAAGCTGGAAGGCGAGATCAAGTGGAACTCCTTGTACAAGGACGTGGCCAAGATCATCGCCAATCCGTTCCAGGCGGTGCAGCTGCAGGCCCGCTCCAGCATCGAGACCTACGGCGCGCAGGGCCGCCTGCAGCAGGTCAGCCTGGTGACCTTCCTGACCGTGATGTTCAAGAAGAACCCGCTGGGCACCTACAAGCAGCATGAAAACGCCGATTTCAGCTCTTCCTTCTCCGCCACCTACATCAAGCAGGTCGTGGACGGCGAGGATGTGCTGGAGCTGGACTACCTGGCCAACATCTTCCGGGTGGGCGGCAACGACATGCTGGAACTGTACCGTCGCAATATCGGCGGTTGATGGGGGGCCGGCCGCCGGCCGGCTTGTTTCTCTCTTTCCGCGCTGACGAGGCTGGACCCGGCTTGGCCGGGTCCGCCGGAGCCGCGGGGAGGCGACCGGCGGCTTCAAGCCTTTCCCTAAAGGGCTTTAACAGACCCGCCGGGCCGTAAACCGGACAATGAAGCTCATCAACCACGCAGCCTGCGACCAAGGAGCTCACATGAAGATCAAACTCAAATACCCGTTCACCAACGCCGCCGGCGAACGTCTGGACAGCCTGGACATCAGCCGCCTGAAGCGCGCGGATCTCAAAGCCGCCAGTCATCACAGCCAGGACGACGCGGACCAGGAGGATTTCCTGTTCGCGCGCATGACCGGCCTGACGCTGGAAGACATCGACCAGCTCGACATCGCCGACAGCCGCGCGCTGGCGGACTGCTTTCGCGACATGGTGGGCGTCTCCGACGACGCTTAAGGACTTCGACGAAGCGCTGCTGACCGTGCTGGGCCTGCCGCCGTCGGAAATCGACGCGCTGGCGATGGACGACTACTGGTTTTGGTGCGAGGTGGCGGAGCGAGAGATCCAGCGCCGTCACGAGCGCGAACAGCAGTGGCTGGATCGAGACTGATTTTTCCTGCGCCGCGCGTCCGCGCGGCCCGGGGCCGGCCCGTCCGTCAGGACGCCCGCCGGCCCCACCCGGAGCCGCCGGAGCTGGTTTGGCGGCCTTCCCCTCATACTCACAGGCTAACACCATGGTAAGCGAGTTTTTCATCGGTCTTAAGGTGGGAGCGACGCTGTCCGGGGTCTTCGACAACGCCTTCCGTTCCGCCCGCGCCTCCTTGGACGAACTGGGCAAGACCAGCTTGCGCCTGCGCGACCGCCAGCGCGAGCTGAGCGACAGCGTGGAGCGTTCCCGCAAGGCCTTCGCCGCGCTGGATCTGCCGCAGCTGGAACGGGATCACCGCAAGCTGGAGTTGACGCTGGAACGTTTGCGCCGGCGTCACGACGCCTGGCTGGACAGCGTCAAGCGCGGCCAGGGCGTCAAGCTCGCCCTGCCCGGCGTGTCCCAGGTCAGCGAGATGGTGGCCAAGTGCCGCGTCGAGCTGCAGGCCTCGGTGAAGGTCAAGGCGGTGATCGAAGTGGAACAGCGGGTGCTGGAAAGCCAGGAGCGGCAAAAAGACGCCACCTGCAATCCGCGCCCGCCGACCGTGCCCAAGCGCCCGACTCCGCGCGGCGACGGCGGCGACAAGTCCAAGGACGCGCCGCCCGATCTCGAATCCACCCTCCTGCGTCTGCGCACGCCCGGCATCCAGCGATGGATAGGCGTGGCCGACGCTGTTCAGCTGTCCTCGCGCTGGCTGTCCGACGCCGCCGGCAAAACCCACGAAGTCTTGTCCAAAGGCCTGGGCAATAAGGCCTTGCGCTATGTGCACGGCAAGCTCAATCCCTTGCTGGGCGGCAAGCTGCCCAGCGTGGACGCCATGCTGGGCGCGCTGGAAAGCACTCGCGACGCCGGCGACGCCGTCGCCAAGGGCGCGGCCAGAGTGGGCCAGGCGCTGCGCCGCTACGCCGACACCCCGGGCAGCGTGCTGGCCAAGATCGCCGCCGCCAGTGAGACGCTGCTGAAAGAAGACGGCGCCAAGGCGGCCCAGCCGGGCAAGGCGGGAGGCGCGGCGGCCAAAGGCAAGGCCGGCGGCGGCAAGATCCGTTCCGCCATTCGTCTATTGCAAGGCCTGCCGGCGCCGGACGCCACGCCCCTGATCGAATTCAACGACAAGGTGGGCAGCATCAGCCGCGATGTGGCCAAGGCGGCCGGCACCGTGCACAAGACCTTGTCGCAAGGCATGGGCAACAAGGCGCTGCGCTATGTGCACGGCAAGCTCAACCCCTTGCTGGGCGGCAAGCTGCCCAGCGTGGAAAGCCTGCTCGGCTCGGTGAAAGCGCTGGAGGACGGCGCGACCAAGGCCGGCGAGATCAGCGACAAGGTGGGCAAATCGCTGCGCCGTTACCAGGACACCAAGGGCGGCTTGCTGAGCAAGCTCTGGGCCGCCGGCAGCGAATGGTTCAAGGAAGACAAGCCGGGCGCCACTCAGAGCGAGACGGACAAACCCGGAAGCAGCCAGAGCCAGATGGACAAGCCCGGCGGCTGCATGGAGGCCAAGCCCGAGAACTGCTGCTGTTGCTGCCAGCCGGCCACGCGCGACATCGACAAGCCCGGCGACGGCATGGACCCGGATCGGGACGAACGTCGCAAGAAAGAGAAAAAGGACGGCCGGCGCGAGCGCGGCCGCAAAGAGCGGCGACCCAGGCCCAAGCCCGGCCCGAAACGGAGGCCAAGCCCGCAGCCGAGACCGAGCCCCAGACGGAGCCCCAGACGGAGCCCGCGTCCGCGGCGCCTGCCCAAGGGGCGCGGCCTGCTAGGCGGCATCGGCGAAGCGTTCCGTCGCGGCGCGGCGTTGGCCAAGGCCGGAATCAAAGGCTTGGGCAATGCGCTGAAGCAGGTGCCTGGCATGCTGCGTAGCGGTGCGCAGAAAACCGGGGACTGGCTCAAGAGCCTGCCGGGCAAGGCCAAGGCCGGCGCGCAGAGCGCGGCCAGGGCGGCGGGTTCGGTGGCCAGCCGTGCCGGAGCGGGGCTGAAGCGCCTGCCCGGGCTGGCGCGCGGCGGCATCGGCGGCGCGGCCAAGCTGGCCAAGGCGGCGGCCCAGCGCGCGGGGCCCTTGTTGAAGGCCGGCGCCGGCGTGGCCAAGGCCGGACTCGGCATCGGCAAGGAAGTGTTCAAGCGCACCGGCGGCCTGCTCAAGGCCGGCGTCGCCGGTTCGGTGATCACGGCGTTGGAGGCCGGCCAGGAGGCGTGGAACGTCAGCAAGTCCAATCGCAGCCAGACCGAGAAGAACAAGGAGTACTGGAAGATAGGCGGCAAGGCCGGCGGCTCCATCGGCGGCGCGGCGATGGGCGCGGCCATAGGCAGCATGATTCTGCCCGGCGTCGGCACCTTGGTGGGCGGCGTCATCGGTCACTTCGCCGGCAAGTACGCCGGGGAATGGGCCGGCGGCAAGGTGGGCCAGGCCATTCACGGCGCGCCCATGCCCGGCAAGGCCAAAGCGCCGACGGCGGGCGGCGCGACGCCCGCGACCCAGGCGCCTGCGCAGCTTCAAGCGCAAGCCCAGGCGCAAGTGCGCAGCCAGCAGCTGCAACGCCTACAACAAGGCGGCGCGGCGGCCAAGTCGCCGGGCAAGAGCGCCGGCGGCGGCATGAACGTCACCTTCGCGCCGCACATCACCGTCACCACCAGCGCGGCGGCCACGGTCAAGCAGCAGGTGCAGCAGGCGGTGCAGCTGTCCTACGCCGAGTTCGAACGCCTGATGCGGCGCTACGAGGCGGACAGACAACGGCGCAGTTACAGCGCTCGCGCTTGAGTCGCGGAGCCTGGCGCGCCCGCGCGCCGGGTCCTCTTTCCACCCATTCGGAGGGCAACCCATGTACGCGGTACTGGGCAATATCGAGTTTGATCTGATCAGTTATTTCGACGGCCTGGAACAGCGCAGCGGCAGCGACTTCGCCGAACACGGCCGCATCGGCGGCAAGCCGGTGTTGCAATTCGTCGGCGACAAGCTGGACGAAATCCGCATCGACCTGGTGCTGCACGCCGCCTACTGCCAGCCGGACGAGGAGCTGCAAAAGCTGCAGGCGGCGCGCCTGCAGCACCAGGCCTTGGCGTTTGTGCTGGGCAACGGCGACTACAAAGGCCGCTTCGTCATCGCCGAACTGCAAAGCACCGGCCGCCAGACCGACCGAAGCGGCAGCCTGTTGGCGGTGGAGGCCCAGCTCAGCCTGCGCGAGTACGGCGGCGACGCGCCGCCCAAGCCCAAGCCGGCGCTGGCCAAGGCCGCCGCCAGCCTGCCCGCGGGCAAGCTCAAGCTGCCGGCCGGGTTGGAGCGCTTCAAGGCCGACATCGCCGGCCTGGCCAAGACCGTGGCCCAGGTCAAAAGCGTGGTGGGCAAGGTCAAGACCGTGATCAACACCGCGCGCGAACTGCGCCAGCTGGCCGGCCGAGACCCGGCCGCGGCGCTGGAAAAGCTGCCCGGCCTGCTCAAGGAGGTGCAGGCGCTGGCTCCCGGGCTGCAAGTCAGCGGCGAGCAGATGGCCAAGTTCGAGCAATACAGCAAGCTGGCCGGCGACGCGGTGCGTGTCGGCCAGAGCCTGCAGCAGGCCAAGCTCAATATGACGGCGATGGGCCGGCTGCTGGCCGGCACCCAGGCCGGCCAGGTGCTGGACAAGCTGGCCGCCTGCGAAGAAATCAACGGCCGCTCCGAGGTGGCCTTGCGCGAACTGGCCGAGCCGCTGGCCGGCCTGGCCGCCAAGGCCGCGGTGCGGCGCATCCTGAGGTGACCCCATGTTCCTGAATCATGTGACTCAAGAAAACGAACGCTGGGACCAGATCGCCTGGCGTTATTACGGCGACGTCGGCCAGATGGCGCAGCTGATCGCCAACAACGCCCACATTCCCATAGGCGAAACCCTGCCCGCCGGCCTGATCCTGGCCGTTCCGGTGCTGGAGGCCGCGGACAGCGAGGCGCTGGAGCAACTGCCGCCGTGGAGGCGCTCATGAGCGACAGCCGCGCGCAAGAGGTGCCGACGCCGGCCTTCGAACTCAGCTACAACGGCAAATCCATTACCGCCAACATCGCTCGCCACGCGCTCAGCGTCAGCTATACCGATCACCTGAGCGGCGAATCCGACGAGCTGGACGTGGAATTGGAAGACGTGGACGGCCGTTGGCTGGACGGCTGGTATCCGGACAAGGGCGCCACGCTGGCGCTCAAACTGGGCTATCGCGGCGCGGCGCTGGTGGCGGCGGGCAGCTTCGACATCGACGAAGTGGAATACCGTTCGCCGCCGTCCACCGTGCGCATCCGCGCGCTGGCCACCGGCGTGCAGCACCCGCTGCGCACCAAGAACGGCCGCGCCTATGAGCAGATCACGCTGCAAGCGCTGGCCCAGCGCATCGCCAAGCGCCACCGGATGAAGCTGCAGGGCAAGATCGAGACGGTGAACATAGACCGGCTGACCCAGTACCACGAAACCGATCTGCAATTCCTGCAACGGGTGGCGGACCAGCACGGCTATGTCTGCAAGGTGATGGACAACAACCGCAAGCTGGTGTTTTGGAAGCGCAGCGACCTGATGCGGAGCGCCAGCGTGCGCCGCTACACCCCGGCCCAGCTGATGGCCTGGCAGGCGCAGGACCAGCTCAGCAAGGTGCCGGCCCAGGTGGACGTCAGCTATCACGACCCGGCCAAGCGCGCGCTGCGCACCGCCAGCGTGCGCGCCGACGCCAAGGCGCCGGGCGGCAAGGCCAGCAGCGCGGACACCGTCAAGCTCACCCGCAAGGCCGCCGGCAAGCGCCAGGCCGAACAGATGGCGGCGGCGGAGCTGGAGCGCCGCCAACTGGACCGCACCCGCATGTCCATCACCGTGGACGGCTCGCCGCAGCTGGCCGCCGGCAGCAATATCGATCTGGACGGCTTCGGCAAATTGTCCGGCCGCTACCAGATCCAGCGCGCCAGCCACCGCATCAGCCGCCAGGACGGCTATGTGTGCGAGCTGGAATTGAAACGGGTGAGCGCCGGCGCCGCCCAAAACCCGCAAAAAGAGAGGAGCAAGCCATGATGGACGTACCCCTGCCGGAAGCGCTGGCCACCCTCAAGTTCGGCAGCGTCTCCGCCGTGGACGCCAATACCCAGCGCGTCCGAGTGCGGCTGCCGGAGTTGGGGCGTCTGCGCACCGCTTGGCTGCCGGTGCTCAGCCGCAAGAGCGGCCGCGACAAGGACTACTGGCTGCCGGACATCGGCGAGCAGGTGGCGGTGCTGCTGGACGCGCGCGGCGAGGACGGCGTGGTGTTGGGCGCCATTTTCTCCGCCGCCGACGCGGTGCCGGTGGCCAGCGTCGATAAATGGCATCGCCGCTTCGCCGACGGCGCGACGCTGGAATACGACCGCGCCGCGCATCAGCTCACCGTCAGCGGCGGGGTGCAAAAAGTGGTGGTGGAGGCCGGGGCGGAAATCGTCCTCAAGGCGGGGGCCAAGGTCAGCATAGACGCGCCGGCCACCGAGATCAGCGGCACCCTGCTGGTCAAGGGTCTGCTCACCTATCAGGGCGGCCTGAACGGTTCCGGCGGCAGCGGCGCCAGCTTCTCCGGCAACATCAGCCAGAGCGGCGGCAGCTTCAACAACGCCGGCGGCGACGTGGTGGCCAGCGGCAAGAGCCTGGCCGGCCATGTGCATCCGGCGCCGGGCGGCATGACGGGCGGGCCGGTGTAGGCGCGGCGCTTAGCTGGGCCGCGGCGTCAACAAGCCAGCCCCGACGGATCTCTCCGTCGGGGCTGGCTTGCGTGTTGAATCAATCCCTTAGAGCAAGCGGTTCAACTCGCTGGCCGCATTCAGCTGCATCGCATGCAGCGGTTCCAGCATGAAGGCGAGGTGCTGGTCTTGCGTTCCGCCGTCTGCGCTCTGCCACAGCAGTTGCAAGGCCGCGCCCAGGCTGCTGTTGGCGGCGTCCAGCTCCAGCAGGTGGCGGCTGGCGATCTGGCGTATGGATTGGCGGCAGCGGCTCAACTCGTCTATCACCGCGTCCAGCACGCCCAATTCCGTATGTTGCTGACGCAGCGCCTGCAATTGGGCGATGGCCTGCCCCAGCTGACGCGTGGCTTGGCCTTCGGCGGCGGAGGGGAGGGAGGAGAGGGCCATGATGAGGTTTCCAATTGATGTCGGCGCAGCCTGTCCGGGACCGATCGGAAGCGGGCAAGTCCATGGCGGGGCGGCTGCCGGCCTGCGCGGGCCGCGTTCCCGGCGTCGGGAAAGCCGGCGCGTCGTGGATTGTCGTCCAGCGCCGAGCTTGGGGTCAAGGCCGGGAAGAGGACTGTCGCGCCCGCGTCGTTTTAGTCCGCATTTCACATTTTCCTTTGCGACTGATCCGCCGCCGGCTATAACCACACTTACAAGTCATGATAAAAGCATGTGTTTTTCTGTGTGTTAATACTAAGTGACTATACGTAGTGCGCTGCATCAGGGAGGGCGGGTCAGCCGCCCGTGAAGCGGCGCCGTCCGTAGCGCGTCGGGCAGGAAGCGGCGGCCAAGGGGGCGGATGGCACCGGGGGTTCCAATACAAGGAGCACGATCGATGTCATTGCAACAGTCTGTCACCGCCAGCGCGCGCTGGGGGTGGCTGCTTCTGGCCTGCGTCGCCGCCGGCGCCCAGGCCGCCGACATGCCGGAGGCCTCCGCGGCCGCCGCGCTCAAGGCCTTGAAAAGCACGCCGGCTGGGCGTCACAGCTACTACACCGGCGGCGTGCACAACACCGTAGGCTGTCTGTTGCCGGGCAGTTGCGTCTATCCGCGCAAGCCCGGCGAACCCAGCGATCCGCTGTTCCCCGAGTGGTGGGTCAGCGATTGGACCATGTATCGCATCTTCAATCAGGCGGCGATCCAGCAATACCCGCCGCCGTACGCCTCGCCGCCAGCCGGCATGAGCGAGGGTCAGGACTATGAAAAGTCCTACGGCGCCAGCTACTACGACGCCAGCTATGTGCCGGCGGACGGCGACGGCCGCGGCGCGATGATGGAACACTATGAAAAACGCTGCCTGCCCATCTTCCCCGGCAGCAACCAGTACAGCTGCTCCTTCGTGTCCTTGGGCAACAAGGCTTATTTCCTGCGCTACGCGGACCGGCCCAAGGGCACGCCGCAGTGCTGCCAGTTCTCCTTGGACAATCACCCGCCGCGCCGCGACTTCATCAAGCATCTGCCGTACAACGCCGAGCAGAGCACGCACCTGAACGGCAGCGTCCAGGCGTACTCGCGGATAGTGCAGCCGGGCAGCATCCTGTTCGGCTACGCCTTCTACAAGCAAGCGACCCGCGACGGCGGCAAGGGCGCGCCGTACCGGCACCCGCAGTCCTTCTTCTTCTCAGGCGATCCCGGCTCTCCGCCGGACGCGCCCATGGTCAGCCAGAACTACAGCAACTTCCGCGCGCAGAAGCCGGACCCGAAACGGACCTGGCTCAAAGTGGCCGAGATGTGCCCGGCCAAGCCGGAATGGTGCTGCCTGTTCGCCACCGATTGCCCGGACAAGGGCAAGACCGACGCGCCGGCGGCCGACAAGGCCAACGCTCAACCCGACCCGAGTTGGGCCACTTTGCAGCCGTAAAGGAACCGCCATGAGTTATCTCGACTCTCCCCGCATTCACTTTTCCGGCTACTTCCAGTCGGACGTGTCCACCGTCAACAACAATGTCTGTTATTACGATTCCGACGCCTTCAAGGAGGAATACCAGCAGTTGTCCACGACCGGCGGCGACGGCGGTTGGAACCCGCAGGGCACCGCCATTTTCCGCTTCGTCAGCTGCAGCGTCACCGGCGCCAGCCTCAACGGCAAGCCGGTCACCAGCAGCGCGCAGGACCCCATCATCGGCATGGCGATGGAAAACGCCGATTGCCGCGCGCCGGGCAAAATGGCGGACCTGGACCCGCAGCAGCAAATGGTGTCCCAGATCTGGGCGCTGCAAGTGCGGCTGACCGACAATGTCGAGCGCGCGTTGTTCATCGGCGACATGCTGCCGGTGGGCTTCATGAATCTGTGGCAGCGCCAGCAGCAGGGCATCCGCTCGGACCAACTGCTGGCCGCCAACTACCAGTCCATCCTGGAAAACGTCCAATGGCACGGGCACAGCCACTCGCCGGTGTTGGAGGCGCTGCGCAAGGCCAGCCAGCACGGCCTGCTGGCCATCGAGTTCAATCTGTTCGGCTACGGCCGCGACCCGTCCATTCCCCGCTATACCCAGGGCCATATCGTCGGCACCATCGGTCCTTACCACGACCGCGAACCCCGGCACTTCGTCATGGGCCGGCAAATGACCGCGCAGTTGGACCCCAACCCCAATGAATATCCGATGGTGCCCTCCGGCGGCGTCTACAGCTTCCAGTGCCAGAACCACCCGGAGCGCCAGACGCTGACCGCGGACTTCGGCAACGCCCTGCCCATCGTCGACGCCAGCGGCGCCTTCGTCGACATGGGCACCTTGACGCTTGGGGTGTTGAAACAGCCGGCGCATGCGCCGATCAGCGGCAATCTGCCCAAGGACCAGGTCATCGTGCTGGGCCAGGTGGCCTACGACCCGCCGCAGCCGGGCGCGGCGGCCAGCGACGAGCCGTCCGAGTGGTATCGCCAGACCGCGGCGATCCAGGACTTCGATTACTCGGCCATCCCCGGCGCCAGGCAGGCGCTGGAAGCTTGCCCGGTGCTGCTGCTGGCGCCGTCCGGCGGCGTGTTCCAGGTGCTGGTGCAAGAGTCCATCGACGGTCTCTATGTGCGTTCCGACGAACACGTGCTGCGGCTGAACGCCGGCCAGCAGCTGCCGGTCAGCTTCTTCGCCAGCCGCTACGGCAAGCCGCTGTCCGCGCAGGTGAACGTGGAACTGCTGCCCAACGGCGCCACCCTGATGGGCGGCGGCCAACCGTTGCCGCCGTCGCCGCCGCACAATAAACCGGTGCTGCCGCCCAGGATCAGCGTGCCGGCGGACGCGGTGCACTATCCGGCCTGTTTCCACACCAACGACAACGGCCACGGCCGCGCGGAGATAGGCGCGATTCCGGCCGGACCGGGCAATCCGCGCGGCTATATCGACGGCCAGTTGTACGGCATCGGCTACCAGCTGCAGCATCAGCCGCAGGGCTATGTCAGCAATTACTGGAACTTTGTCAGCGTACTGGCCTTCAACCGCGTGCCGGTGCCGGAACACCCCACCTGGTACGACGATATCCGGCCCATCTTCGTCCAGTACGGCAACCTCTATCCCATCATGAGCAAATACGTGGTGGACCTGGGCGATTACGACTCCGTGGTGCGCCATGTGGACATCCTCAAACTGGCGTTCGCCCTGCCGATGAGCGACCCCAATCACATGCCGGTGACGCGCGACCTGTCCGAAGACAAACGCGCCATCATCCTCAAGTGGCTGAACCAGACCGACGCTCAGGGCAAACCGCTCAAGGGTGCGCCGCCGGCCAAGGCCGCCGTCCTGCCCGCGCCGCAAGCGGTGGACACCGACGCGGTGGCGGTGAGCCTCGACGCCTTGCAAG
Source organism: Chromobacterium sp. Panama (assembly GCF_003052555.1). NCBI lineage: Bacteria > Pseudomonadati > Pseudomonadota > Betaproteobacteria > Neisseriales > Chromobacteriaceae > Chromobacterium > Chromobacterium sp. Panama. Next base: position 5,147,564 of record NZ_QARX01000001.1, on the reverse strand, counting down.
TTGCCGGCAAGACCGCGGTGGTGATGCAACGCCAGGCGCAGCGCAAAGCCGCGCCGTCCAAGGATTGAGGGAGAACAGGCCATGATTCGCTTGCAACGCAGCATCATCCACGGCATCCGCGCCGCCAAGACCGCGGCCGAACTGCACTACTACCTGCAAAACGCGGTGGAACTGGAGCACGCCACCATCCCGCCCTATCTGACCGCGATGTTTTCGCTGAAGCCGGGCTACAACGAGGAAATCCGCCTGCTGATCCACAGCATCGTGATGCAGGAAATGCTGCACATGTGCATCGCGGGCAATATTCTGATCTCCATCGGCGGCCACCCGCAGATCAACAAGCCGCCGTTCATCCCCAAGTATCCGGGGCCCTTGCCGATGTCCATCGGCGGCGATGACTTTATCGTGGGCATCGAGCCCTTTTCCAAGGAGCTGGTGTTCAACACCTTCATGGTGATCGAGGAGCCGGAAGACCCGGTGCCGGTGGAAACGCCCAAGCTCGCCGCCGAGGACGAGCCGGACTACGCCACCATCGGCGAGTTCTACGACGCGATCAAAAAGAAGATCAAAGAACTGGGCGACGGCATCTTCATTCCGGCCACCGTGCCCAAGCAGGTGCTGGGCTGGTTTTCGCCGGAGCGGCTGTTCCCCATCAAGGACATCGCCAGCGCCCTGCACGCCATCAACATCATCATCGTTGAAGGCGAGGGCACCAGCACCAATCCGAACCAATCGCCGGGCAACCCGGCGCACTACTACAAGTTCGGCGAAATCTACTACGGCCGCCGCATCGTCAGCACCCCGGACGGCGGCTACGCCTACGCCGGCGCGGAAGTGCCCTACGACCCGGCCGGGGTCTACCCCATGGTGTCCAATCCGCAGGATTACGACTACCAGGACAATACCCAGGCCAAGGTGAGGGTGGAAGCCTACGCCTACAGCTACAGCAGCCTGCTCAACGCCCTGCACCAGGCTTTCAACGGCGAGCCCAAGCGCATCGACACCGCCATCGGCCTGATGTACGACCTCAAGGTGCAGGCGGTCAGCCTGATGGAGACCCCGGTGGCGCCGGGCAGCGCGCAGACGGCCGGGCCCAGCTATCGCTACGTCAACACGCAAGGAGGCATGGACACCAGCGATTAAACGCGTCGGCGGAGGAGTAGCGCCCAAGCGGTCCGGTTAGCGCCGGACCGCGTTTGCCGTCTCTTCCGCCTCGTCGGCGCGCCGCGCGAGGATGTCGCGGCGCGCGGCGGATCATGAACCGGTTTTCTAGGAGCACAGCCATGCCACTGTCAGCCAGCAAGCCAGGCCTCAGCGACGCCGCAGGCGGCCGCAGCGCCGGGGCCATGACCATGCAGCGTTTCAGCGTGCCGTTCGAATACCCGGTGTATTTCGGGCGCGGCCTGCTGAGCGACCCCGGCAACCCGCTGTTGCGGCAAGCCATCTGCCGGCGGGAGCCGGAACGGCGGCACCGCTTCGTGGCGCTCATCGACCAAGAAGTGGCCGCCGCCCACCCGCAGCTGCCGGCCGCTTTCGAACGCTACGCCCGGCGTCACCGCGCCGCGCTGGAACTGGCCGCGCCGCCGCGTCTGGCCCAGGGGGGCGAGGCGTGCAAGAACGAGCCGGAGCAGCTGCTCGCGCTGCAAAGCTGGCTGCAGCAATGCCATGTGGACCGTCACAGCTGCCTGGTCATCGTCGGCGGCGGCGCGCTGCTGGACATGGCCGGTTTCGCCGCGGCCACCACGCACCGCGGCGTGCGCGTGGTGCGCATGCCCACCACCGTGCTGGCGCAGAACGACTCCGGCGTCGGCGTCAAAACCGCGGTCAACGCCTTCGGCGCCAAGAACTTCCTCGGCGCCTTCGCCCCGCCGTTCGCCGTGCTCAACGATTACGACTTCATCGCCAGCCTGCCGCGCCGCGACCGCATCGCCGGCATCGCCGAAGCGGTGAAAGTGGCGGCGATACGCGACCGCGCCTTCTTCGACTGGCTGGACGCCAACGCCGAAGCGCTGGCCGCTGGCGACGACGAGGCGATGCAATGGATGATACGGCGCTGCGCCGAACTGCACCTGAACCACATCGGCCAGGGCGGCGACCCCTTCGAGTTCGGCAGCGCCCGGCCGCTGGATTTCGGCCACTGGGCCGCGCACAAGCTGGAAGCGCTGAGCGGCTACGCGCTGCGCCACGGCGAGGCGGTGGCGATAGGCCTGGCGCTGGACTGCCGCTACGCGGTGCTGACCGGCCTGTTGCGCGAAGCCGCCCAGCTCAGCCTGCACCGGCTGCTGCTGCGGCTGGGCTTTGCGCTGTGGCACCCGGCGCTGGACTGGCGCGACGGCGAGCGCCGCCAGGTGCTGGCCGGGCTGGATGAGTTCCGCGAACACCTTGGCGGCGATCTGACCATCACCCTGCTGCAGCGTCTGGGGCAGGGGGTGGAAGTGCACGCCATCGACGCGGATCGGATGAACGCGGCCATAGACTGGCTGCGCGACAGGAGCGATGACCATGTTGCTGCTTGACCCCCAACAACGGCCGGACAGCGTGTCGGCCCCCCATTTGCCCGCGGTCCACATGAGCTACTGCAGCAATATCCATCCCGGCGAAAGCTGGCAGGAATTGCGCGCTCAACTGGGCTTCCACCTGCCGCGCATCAAGGCGCGGGTGGCGCCGGACCGGCCGTTCGGCCTTGGCCTGCGGCTGTCCGCGCTGGCGGCGCGGCAACTGGAAGAGCCGCCGGCGCAGGCGGAATTCCGCGATTTTCTGGCCGAGCACCAATGCTATGTGTTCACTCTCAACGGCTTCCCCTTCGGCGCCTTCCACCGCCAGGCGGTGAAGGACGGCGTCTACCTGCCGGACTGGCGCGACCCGCAGCGGCTGATCTACAGCAACCGGCTGGCCCAGCTGCTGGCGGATCTGCTGCCGGCGGAACTGGAATACGGCAGCGTCAGCACCGTGCCCGGCGGCTACCGCCAGCACCTGAGCGGCGACGGCAGCGGCGCGCTGTGGATCGCCACCCATCTGCTGGAGCACGCCGCCTTCCTGCACCGGCTGCGGCAGGACAGCGGCCGCCGCATCGTGCTGGCGCTGGAGCCGGAACCGGACTGCCTGCTGGCCACCAGCGAAGACGCGGTCGCCTTCTTCGAACTGCACCTCCTGAGCCGGGCCGCGCTCAACCAGGTGGCCAAATGGTGCGGCGTCAAACGCGAGGAAGCCGAAGCCATTGTGCGCCGCCACCTGGGCGTATGCCTGGACGCCTGCCATGCCGCGGTGGAGTACGAACAGCCGGAAGACGCGGTGGCGCGGCTGGACCAGGCCGGCATCGCCATCGCCAAGCTGCAGCTCAGCGCCGGCCTGCGCGTGACCCGGCCGGACCGGATGGCGGCCGAGGCGCTGCGCGCCTTCGCCGAAGACACCTATCTGCACCAAGTGGTGGCGCGGCGCGGCAGCGAGTTGTGGCGTTATCCGGACCTGCCGGCGGCGCTGGCGGCGCTGCCGCGGCAGCCGGCCGACGAATGGCGCATCCACTTCCACGTGCCCATCTGCCACGCCGCGCTGGGGCCGTTCGCCAGCACCCAGGATTTTCTGTCGCGGCTGCTGGCGCTGCAACGCCAGCGCCCGCTGAGCGGACATCTGGAAGTGGAAACCTATAGCTGGGGCGTGTTGCCGCCGGCCCACCGCCAGGGCGACCTGGGCGAGGCGATCTGCCGGGAACTGCAATGGGCGGAGGGCCAGCTGCGATGAGCGGACAGCCCGCGCTGCCCATACCCAAGACCAGCGCCCGGCGGCGGCTGTCGCGGCGGCACGCGCGCCAGACCCGCCGGCGCGTGGCCGGGGTCTGGTCGCTGGCGCTGCGGCTGGGACGGGTGTCTAACCTGCCTACGGTGTGGAGCAACGTCCTCGTCGGCGCCGCGCTGTCCGGCCACGTCGCGGCCGGCGGCCCGCTCGCCTTGCTGCTGTTGTCGCTGTCGCTGATCTATGTGGCCGGCATGTATCTGAACGACGTCTGCGACCGCCACATCGACGCGCGCGAACGGCCGGAACGGCCGATACCCGCCGGGCTGGCGTCGGCCCGGCTGGTGCTGCTGGCCGGCTCGGCGCAGTTGGCCGTCGGCGTCGCCCTGCTGGCGGCGCTGGGCCTGTCCGCCTTGCTGGCCGGCCTATGCCTGGCCGCCACCGTGGTGCTTTACGACCTCTGGCACAAGGGCAACCCCTTGAGCCCGCTGCTGATGGGCCTGTGCCGGATGCAGGTCTATCTGGTCAGCGGCCTGGCGCTCGGCGCCGGCGCGCTGTCTGGCCCGCTGCTGCTGGCGGCGCTGGCGCTGCTGGCTTACCTGATCGCGCTGACTTACGTGGCCAAGCAGGAAGGCCGCGCCGGCCTGGGCCGCTTGGCGCCGCTGCTGGGCCTGGCCGCGCCGCCGCTCTACCTGCTCAGCCAACCGTTCCAGCCCTGGGCGTTGCCCTTCCTGCTGCTCAGCCTGGGCTGGAGCGCGCATTGCCTGCGGCTGGCCCGGCCCGGACCCGGCCGCGACATGCCGCGCGCCGTCGGCGGCCTGATTGCCGGCATCGCCCTGGCGGACGCCTTGTTCATCGCCGCCGCGGGCCTGCCGCAGTGGGCGGCGCTGGCGGTCCTGGCCGCCTGGCTGACCCGGAGCTGGCAACGCCGGGTACCGGGCACTTGAACGGAGAATCTGCGCGATGGAAACGCAAACCATGCTGGCGGACCAACTGCACGCCAGCCTGCTGGACGCGGCGGACCGCCACAACGCCGCCCAGGCGCTGGTGTGGCTGGAGTCCTGTCGCCGTCTGACCGCCGCCGTGCCGGAGCCCGCCGCCGCGCGCCGGCTGTTCAGCGTGGCCAACCGGCAACTGGCGGCGTTGACCCTGTTGCCCAAGGGCGCGATCAAGGCCTTGCAGGCCCAGCATGTGCTGGCCGCCGAAGCCTGGTCGCCGGGCGACGCCGGCCGCGCGCTGCTGCTGCTGCGCGCCCTGGCCGCCGGCGCCGGCGCGGCGCTGGCCTTCGATCTGTATCGCGGCGGCGACAGCCTGGAACAGCAGGCGGTGGTCAAGGCGCTGATCCTGCTGCCCAGGCCGGAAGACTGGCTGGCGCTGGCCACCGACGCCAGCCGCAGCCACGTGGCCGGCGTGTTCCAGGCGCTGGCCTGCGACAACGCCTACCCGGCGCAACAGTTTCCCGATCTCAATTTCAACCAGCTGGTGCTCAAGGCGCTGTTCACCGGCGCGCCGGCGCGGCACATCGCCGGCCTGGAGCGGCGCTGGAGCCCGGAGCTGGAACAGATGGTGGCCGCTTACGCCAGCGAGCGCCGCGCCGCCGGCCGCAGCGTGTCCGACGACGTCGTTTTCCTACTGCAAGGACTGCATCATGAAAATGTTTGATCCGCACATCCACATGACCTCCCGCACCACCGACGATTACCAGGCGATGAGCCGGGCCGGCATCAGCGTGGTGGTGGAGCCGGCGTTCTGGATGGGCCAGCCGCGGCGGCACGTCGGCAGCTTCGACGATTATTTCCTGTCGCTGCTGGGCTGGGAGCGCTTCCGCGCCGCGCAATTCGGCATCCGCCACTTCTGCACCCTGGGCCTCAACCCCAAGGAAACCAACAACCCGGACGTGGCCGACGGCGTGATGGCGCTGCTGGAGCGTTATCTGGACAAGGACGGCGTGGTGGCGGTGGGGGAAATCGGCTTCGACGACGAAACCGAGGCCGAGGAGCGCTACTTCGCCCGCCAGCTGGAACTGGCGATACAGTTCGACCTGCCGGCGCTGGTCCACACCCCGCACCGCGACAAAAAGGCCGGCACCCTGCGCAGCCTGGCCCTGGTGCGCGACAGCGGCATCGCGCCGGAACGGGTGCTGATAGACCACAACACCGAAGAAACCCTGCCGCTGGTGCTGGACTCCGGCTGCTGGGCCGGCCACTCCATCTATCCCAACACCAAGATGGACGAACCGAGGATGGTAGCGCTGGTGCGCCAGTACGGCAGCGAACGCATCATCATCAACAGCGCGGCCGACTGGGGCGTCAGCGACCCGCTGAAAGTGCCCAAGACCGTGGAGGCGATGCGCGCCGCCGGCATCGCCGAGCGCGACATCGAAACCATAGTCTGGCGCAATCCGCTGGACTTCTTCGCCCAGAGCGGCCGTCTGGACATCGAAGAAGCCAACAGCCCGCTGGCGGTGGACCAGCGCCGGCTGTACCAGGGCAACTCCGTGCTGCGCGGCCAAAATCCGCAGGTGGACATCGTGGACTGACATCATGCAACGCACCCTCGTTCTCAACGTGGTGGGCCTGACGCCGCAGCTGCTGCGGCACGCGCCGCACCTGAGCCGGCTGGCGGAGCGCGGCGCGCAGCGCCCGATCACCGCGGTGACGCCGGCGCTGACCTGCCCGGCGCAGGCCACTTATCTGACCGGTCAGCTGCCGCAGGCGCACGGTTGCGTCGCCAACGGCTGGTATTCGCGCGAACTGGCGGAGCCTTTGTTCTGGAAGCAGAACAACGCCTTGATCCAGGGCGAGAAACTCTGGCACGAGGCCCGGCGCCTGCACGCCGGCTTCAGCTGCGCGCAGTTGTTCTGGTGGTACAACATGTACGCCGACGTGGACTGGAGCGTGACCCCGCGGCCCATCTACAAGGCAGACGGCCGCAAGCTCCCGGACTTTTACTGCAACCCGCCGGAACTGCACGCGGAACTGCGCCAGAAGCTGGGCGATTTCCCGTTATTCCACTTTTGGGGGCCGGCGGCGGACATTCGCTCCAGCCGCTGGATCGCGGACTGCGCCTTGCATCTCTACCGCTCGCGCCAGCCCACGCTGACCCTGGTTTACTTGCCGCATCTGGATTACTGCCTGCAAAGGCTGGGGCCGGACCATACGGAGGTGGCGGCGGAGGTGGCGGCGGTGGATCAGTTGTGCGGCGAACTGATCGAGCAGGCGGAGCGCGACGGCAGCCGCGTCATCGCGCTGTCCGAGTACGGGGTCACGCCGGTCAGCAACGATATCGCGATCAACCGCATCCTGCGCATGGCCGGCTGGCTCAAGGTGCGGGAGGAGCAGGGCGAGGACAAGTTGGATTGCGGCGCGTCGGCGGCCTTTGCGCTGGCGGACCATCAGATCGCACATGTCTATGTGCGTCAGCCGGAGCTGGTGCCGGAGGTGAAGGCCTTGTTGCTGGAGCTGGACGGGGTGGAGATGGTGTTGGATCAGGCCGGCAAGCGTTTGCTGGGGCTGGATCATCCGCGCTCCGGCGAGCTGGTGGCGGTGAGCCGGCCGGATCGTTGGTTCAGTTATTACTATTGGCTGGACGACGCGCACGCGCCGGACTTCGCCCGCACGGTGGATATTCACCGCAAGCCGGGTTACGACCCGGTGGAGTTGTTCCTGGACCCGACCTTGAACTGGCCGAAGTTGAGCATTGGCTGGACTTTGCTCAAGCGCAAGCTGGGCATGCGCAGTTTGTTGGAGGTGATTCCGCTGGACCCGTCCTTGGTGCGGGGTTCGCATGGCCGTCCCACCTTGAACCCGGAGCACGGGCCGTTGATGATCAGTTCCTTGCCGGACAGTTTGCCGCCGGGGTCGGTGCCGGCGACGGCGGTGCGGGACATCATCATGGATCATATGTTTGGGGAGGTGGAGACGCGGCTGGCGTATGGGGCGCATGGGGTGATGGAGTAGGGGTTTTGGTTTATTCCGGTGCGACGCTTATTGACTGGTTCTCCTTTGATTAGGGTTGTGATGGGTGATGGTTTTTCTGTTGAATCCGCTGCGCGGATAATGTTTTGGGTGCCGCTTTCCGCGCGGCGAACGGGGAGGGGGCGGGCCGCCGCCCCCTTCCAGCCCCCCTCGTCCCCCAGGACGCGAAACCCCGAAGAAAAAGGGGCCTGCAAGGCGCGGCTGAACTCGCGATTTGCTAGCGTCAAATCGCTCAAACAAAGCAGCCGCTTAAAACCTTGCAGACCCCTTTTTCTCCGGCGCGCCCCGAGGGGACACCTGGGCGCTACATGAGGTGGTCTTTTTTTGAAAAGAAAGAGTGATTTAGCTTTGCTGGCTAGTTCTGTGGATAACTATCCAGTTTGACCCTGCCTGTGGGTATCTAAGACAAATCAAGAAGAAAGCACGTCTCCGACGCACCCCAGATCCCTTCAAGCCTGCCGTCGGGTGGCGGGCCCGAGGTTTTAAGCGGCTGCTTGTTCGAGCAGCGCGACGTTAGCGCGCCATCACTGAGCGAATCAGAGATTCGCACGTAGAGAGTTCAGCCGCGCCTCGGGCCTGACGGGACCCGGCGGGAAGCCGTAGGCCAGGCTTGCAGGGTGGCCTTTAGGAGTGGAGGGGATATTTGGCCAAGCAAATATCCCCTCCCTGCTCGCCGGGCAGCCCCGGCAATGAAAATCATCATCCGCGCAGCGGATACAAAACCCACACACCGAGCCACACCAACCACCCTACCTTGACCCCGCCCGCCCCCTCGGCAACAATCCCCACGTTGCCGCCAAAACAAGCGGCACACGGGATTGGCGTCCCGTTTCCGAAGTCGACAAGCCAACGCAGCATGCTGCGTTGGCTGCTTTATCCATGGCAAGGCCGTTTTGGCAGGCGCATGGTGGGAGAGCGCTATGCGCTCGCCGGCAAGACTTCGGACCGGTACGCCAATCCTGCCACGCGCCTGCCTCACCTCAGCCTCACCCGGCAGGTGGTTTATCTTGTGTCACAGCAGGAGAAACACCATGCAACATTCTCAAAACTTCCCCCGTCGTCGTCGCTACAAACTGCACTCGCTGGAACAGCAGGAAGCCTTGCTTCCCTTTGTTCGCTTCTGCCCCGGCCGCACCTATCGGCATTACTGGCAAATGCCCACGCCCCGTAAGGATTACCCCGCCGACAGCGCCTATGGCCGCGAATGCGCGGCCCACCTGCTGCAATGGATGAAGGACAACCGCGAATATGTCGGCAAGGGCCTGCTCAGCCGCGTGGCGCGCGACATCGATTTTGACGACCGCGACGGACGCGGCCAGTGGATGGGGCTTCTTCAACTATCTGGAAATCATGATGCTGCTGGGCGCCGACCGGGTCCGGGTCTACCGCCATGTCGATAGCCAACACCAGATCTACCTGGCGCTGGGACAGCGCTTCAGCCTGGAAGCGCGCTTCCGCCGCATCCGGCTGCGCAACCGCTAAGCGTCTTGCGGTGGGTATCGCTGCGCTCCACCCACCCTACGGTGGATGGTCTTGTAGGGTGGGTGGAGCCGCAGGCGATACCCACCAAAGCCCGCCGCCAAGACCCAAGCATCGGTTCCATCGCGTTTCCGTGTGGGTATCGCTGCGCTCCACCCACCCTACGGCGAATGGTCTTGTAGGGTGGGTGGAGCCGTAGGCGATACCCACCAAACCCCGCCACCAAGGTCCAAGCATCGATCCCATCGCGTTTCCGCGTGGGTATCGCTGCGCTCCACCCACCCTACGGTGAACGGTCTTGTAGGGTGGGTGGAGCCACAGGCAATATCCACCAAAGCCCGCCGCCAAGACCCAAGCATCGATCCCATCGCGTTTCCGCATGGGTATCGCTGTGCTCCACCCACCCTACGGTGAACGGTCTTGTAGGGTGGGTGGAGCCGCAGGCAATACCCACCAAAGCCCGCCGCCAAGACTCAAGCATCGGTTCCATCGCGTTTCCGCGTGGGTATCGCTGCGCTCCACCCACCCTACGGCGGACGGTCTTGTAGGGTGGGTGGAGCCGAAAGGCGATACCCACCAAACCCCGCCGACACCGCTGCCACGGCGCGGCGCGCACGCAAAAACGGGGCGGCCATGGGCCGCCCCGCTTCACTCAAGCGGCTACGCTTATTCCTGCAACAGCGCCGCCCTGCGCTCAATCCCCTTCGCGTCCACCTTCAAGGCCTTGGCCAGACGCTCGCCGTACTGGCGGTCCGCCTTGTAGAAGTGCGACAGCATGATGTCGCGGGTCTCGACATTGCGCACCTTGGCCAGATCGCCGGACAGATTGCGGATCAGGTCCGCCTGGTCCTGCGCGCTCAGCGAGCGATAGAACTCGCCGGCCTGCTGGAAGTTCAGCGTCTTGGCGATGGCCTCCTGCTGGGTGTTGCCCTGCAAGGGCAGGCGGCTGTGCTTGAACTGCGGGTCCTGCGGCTTGGGAGCCAGCCGGCTGGGCTCGTAATTGACGCTGCCCTGGCGGCCGGAGGCGTTTTGCGCGCCGTCCTGATTATTGTTCACCACCTCCACCCGCGGACGGTTCACCGGCAGCGCCTGGAAATTGGTGCCGACGCGGTGCATCTGAGTGTCCAGATAGGAGAACAGCCGGCCTTGCAGCAAACGGTCTTCCGAGACCTCGATGCCCGGCACCAGATTGGCCGGCGACATCGCCACCTGCTCGGTGGCTTCGAAGAAGTTGGCCGGCACCTGGTTCAGCGTCATGGTGCCCACCTTGCGCTCCGCCACGCCGGTCCACACCTTGGTGGGGTCCAGCGGGTTGAAGGCGAAGCGGTTCATGTCCTCGGGCTGGATCAACTGCACGTACAAGTCCCAGGACGGGTAGCGCTTCTGTTCTATGCTTTGCAGCAGGTCCGCGGTGGCGTGGCTGACCGATTGGCCTTGCACCTTGGGCAGTTCGTCCGGGCGCAGATTGCGCTCGCCCTGATGCGATTTCCAGGTGAACTTGGCGTATTGGTAGCGGCCGTCCGCGGCCACCAGCTTCAGCGCGTGCACGCTGCTGCCGTTCATTTCACGGTAATTGGCCGGGGTGCCGTAGTTGGAGTACACCCGGGTCAGCATATGGGTGGATTCCGGCAAATGGGAGAAGAAGTCGAAGACGCGGTTGGGGTCTTGCTCATTGCTGACCGGGTCCGGCTTCAGCGAATGCACCATGTCCGGGAACTTGATCGCGTCGCGGATGAAGAACACCGGCAGGTTGTTGCCCACCAGGTCCCAGTTGCCCTGGGCGGTATAGAACTTGGTGGCGAAGCCGCGCGGGTCGCGGTCGGTTTCCGGCGCGCCGCGGCTGCCGATCACGGTGGAGAAGCGCACGAACACCGGCGTTTTTTCGCCCTTGCGGAATACCAGGGCGCGGCTGACGTCCTGCAAGCCTTCGCTGGCGACGAAGACGCCGCCGGCGCCCGCGCCGCGCGCGTGGACCACGCGTTCCGGGATGCGCTCGCGGTCAAAGCGCTGCAGCTTTTGCAGCAGTTGAATGTCTTGCAGCAGGGTGGGGCCGTTGGGGCCGGCGGTCTGGCTGTTCTGGTTGTCGCCCACCGGCGCGCCGTTGTCCTGGGTCAGGTTGGCGGCTTGGCTCAGAGCGGCGCTACAAGCCAGCGCCAGGGTGAAAAGCTTGCGGTTCACGGAAAAGGTCAGAACTGACATTGGCACTCCCATAAATTATTAGAACATTTACTAAGGGAGCGGCCATTATCGGAAGTGACGATAGTTTTGTTAAATCTTAAATTACAATTTGTTTGATAGTGTTTATTAATGGAACGAAGACGGCTTCATTTCTCCGCCAGCAGTCGTTCTATGCGACGGTCCGGCACCAGCCAGATCAGGGCCATCAGCACATACATCGCCGCGGACAGCCATTCCCAGTAAAAGGCGGCGGCGATGCCGATCAGATAGCACAGCGGGGAGATCTTGCCCTTGATGTCCTTGCCCAAGGCCTCGGACAGCCGGGTGCGGTTGCCGGGCAGGCACAGCAGCGATTGCTGCATCAGCCACCAGGCCAGCGCGCACATTAGCAACACCACGCCGTACAGGGCCAGCGGCAGCGGGGCGAAGTGGTTTTCCCCCATCCAGCCGGTGACGAAGGGAATCAGCGACAGCCAGAACAGCAGGTGCAGATTGGCCCACAGCACGCGGCCGTCCACGCGCTGGATGGCGTGGTAGAAGTGGTGGTGGTTGTTCCAGTACAGGCCCACGTAGAGGAAGCTGAGCACGTAACTGAGAAAGACCGGCCAACGGTCTTGCAGCGCCGTCCAGCTGGTGTTGTGCGGCACTTTCAGTTCCAGCACCATGATGGTGATGATGATGGCGAGCACGCCGTCGCTGAAGGCTTCCAGCCGGTTCTTTCCCATGATGTCCCTATCAGCTGTTTCAAGTAGATGATGGGGGCAGTATAGACGGCTTTCAGAGCGTGTTTACGATCGGGCGAGCAAGGGCGGGACAAGGCGTACTCACCGCGCAACGCTCCGCGACGCGCAGCAGATCGTCAACAGGTTCTTAGCCCGGCCGCTGGGCTGGCGCCGGGCGATAAGGCAGGCGGATGCGGGTGATGAAGCGTTCACCGTCCAGCCGAGCGCTGAGCGAGGCCTCGGCGTCGAAATACAGCTCCAGCCGCTCGGCCAGATTGTCCAGCGCCATGTGGTGGCCGGGCGCGGCCGCTGCCGGCTCCGGATTGACCGGATTGCTCAGCGTCAGCTCCAGCTGTTGTTCTAGCTGGCGCGCCTGGATGCGGATTTCGCCGCCGTCGGCCAGCCGTTCTATGCCGTGGAACACCGCGTTTTCCGCCAGCGGCTGCAGGATCAGCGGCGGCAGCGCCGCGTCCAGCGGGGCTTGCACGTCCCAGCTCACTTGCAGGCGCGCGCCCAGCCGTTCGGCCTCGATCGCCAGATACATCGCCGCCAGTTCGATTTCGCGGCCCAGCGTGGATTGCCGCGCCGGATCGCCCAGCTGGGCGCGGAACAGATCGGCCAGGTTTTCCAGCACCATTTCCGCCTTGTCCGGCTGCTTGCCGATCAGCGCGATGGCGGCGTTGAGGCTGTTGAACAGGAAATGCGGGCGGATGCGCGCCTGCAGCGCGATCAGCCGCGCCTCCGACAGCGCCGGGGACAAGGCGCGCGCGCGCAGATTGAGGTAATGCTGCATCAGCCCACCCACCGCGCCGGCCAGCAGCACCTGGCCCCAGGGCATGGGCGCCAGCGGGTTGAGCAGACGGCCGCAGAAGGCGAAGGACAGCAGGCAGATGGCGGCGGCGCTCAGCGTCACGCGCCGGCCGCGGTAGAGGCGGCGGCCCAGCAAGGCCAGCAGGCCCAGGCTCAGCAAGGCGCCGGGCACCAGCAGGCTGGACAGGCGCAGCAGCCGCCAGGGCAGCGGCTCGCCGCCGTCGTCCAGCAACAGGCCGCCCAGCAGGAACAGGCCGAGCAGCAGCAAGGCGCGCAGCAGCACGCCCAGGTTGCGGTAGTCGGGCAGGTCGGACGGGGGCGGTAGCGGCATGAGGGCGCGGCCGGAAATAGGATAGCCGCATCATAGCAAGGAAAACCCGCACTGGCCGAAGGCGCTCGCCGCTGGCATAGTAGGGGATTCCCGGCGGCGCCGCGCGCCCCCGGAGTTTCGCCAAGTTTTTCGTCCGCAGCCATCGTAGAAAGCATCGCCATGCAAGATCAACACGCCTGGTCCGGCCGTTTCTCGGAGCCGGTATCCGAACTCGTCAAGAAATACACCGCTTCGGTGGATTTCGACCGACGACTGGCCGAATTCGACATCGAGGGCTCGCTGGCCCACGCCGCCATGTTGCAGCGCGCCGGCGTTCTGTCCGCCGAAGACCTGGCAGCGATCCGACGAGGCATGGGCGAAGTGCTGGACGATATCCGCGCCGGCCGCTTCGAGTGGAGCGTGGATCTGGAAGACGTGCACATGAACGTGGAGCGCCGGCTGACCGACAAGATCGGCGACGCCGGCAAGCGCCTGCACACCGGCCGCAGCCGCAACGACCAGGTGGCCACCGACATCCGCCTGTGGCTGCGCGCGCAGATCGACGCCATCGTCGGCCTGATCGGCGAGTTGCAGCACAGCCTGCTGGACCTGGCGGAACAGCACGCCGAAACCGTGCTGCCCGGCTTCACCCATTTGCAGGTGGCGCAGCCGGTGACCTTCGGCCACCACATGCTGGCCTATGTGGAAATGCTGGCGCGCGACGCCGAACGCATGAGCGACTGTCGCAAGCGCGTCAACCGCCTGCCCTTGGGCGCGGCGGCGCTGGCCGGCACCACCTTCCCGATAGACCGCCATTACACCGCCCAACTGCTGGGCTTCGACGATGTTTGCCACAACTCGCTGGACGCGGTGTCCGACCGCGATTTCGCGATTGAATTCACCGCCGCCGCCAGCCTGGTGATGGTGCATCTGTCGCGGTTGTCCGAGGAGCTGATCCTGTGGATGAGCCCGCGCGTCGGCTTCATCGACATCGCCGACCGCTTCTGCACCGGCAGTTCCATCATGCCGCAGAAGAAGAACCCGGACGTGCCGGAGCTGGTGCGCGGCAAGTCCGGCCGCGTGGTGGGCCATCTGATCGCGCTGGTGACGCTGATGAAGGCGCAGCCGCTGGCTTACAACAAGGACAACCAGGAGGACAAGGAGCCGCTGTTCGACACCGCGGACACCTTGATCGACACCCTGCGCATCTACGCCGACATGATGCGCGGCGTCACCGTCAAGCCGGAGGCGATGCGCGCGGCGGTGCTGCAAGGCTTCGCCACCGCCACCGATCTGGCCGACTACCTGGTGAAGAAGGGCGTGCCCTTCCGCGACAGCCACGAGGTGGTGGCGCTGACGGTGCGCCACGCGGAGCAGCAGGGCGTGGACATCGCCGACCTGTCGCTGGCCAAGCTGCGCGAGTTCTCGCCCTTGATCGATGAGGACGTGTTCGCGGTGCTGAGCCCGGAAGGCAGTCTGGCGCAGCGCGACCACGTGGGCGGCACCGCGCCGCGCCAGGTGCGCTTGCAGATCGAGCGCCATCGTCAACGCCTGCAGCCGCGTTAAGCCCCTTAGAACCTGTTCAAGGTCGGCTGCGTTTCCTGAGATGCGGCGCGCTGAGCGCCGCTCCGTCTCGCTCTTGCCCGCAAGCCTTTGAATAGGCCTTTGATGGCCGTCAGGCCGCGCCCCGCCATCCCGGCGGCGCGCGGCCTGTTCTTGTTTGGGGGCCTGCCGATTGCGGCAATTTATATCAAACAACAGTCAATCAAAGACATTTTATTAAATAAATCTTTCTAATTAGCTTTTCTGTCTCCGGCTAAACCGTTATCTTTAGCGCCAGACTTGCGGGAGCTTCGAAAAATCGCGACGGCGGCCGACACGCCGCGCGGCTGGTTTTCCAAATTTCTCCAAGAACGTGTTTACGATCCAGCGAGCCAGAGCGAGACCAGGCGTTGCGGTTGAGAAAGCGGAATGCACACGTAGTGCATGAGTGTTTCGAAGCGCTGCTCACCGTGTCGCGTCTCATGGCGCGCGGCAGATCGTAAACAGGTTCCAAGGGACGGCGCGGCAACGCCCGCCTATCCCTCATCCTGGCAGTCCCCGTCTATCCATGCTGTTCTCGCCAGCGCCAGCCGTGCCGCGGATTGGCGCGCGCCGCCATGGCCGGACGCGGGGCCGCTTCTTGTCATTACAGTCACTCAGTCACGCCGGGGAACAATGTGTTTTGTCGCCATCGCTTCCGTCACCTGATCAGCCGAGGCAATCAATTCCGCGGCAGCCTCAACGCCGCGGAATGGGCCTTGGTCTTGCTGGTGGCCGTGTTGCCGGCGGTGATAGGCCTGCCCCTGACCTGGAACCGCTACCAGCTGGACGTGCAGGCGCAGCTGCAAAGCGCGGCGGGGCGCGCGGTCAATTCGGTGGACCGGGTGTTCAGCCAGGTGGACCGCTCATTGCGGGAGGCCGCGCCGTTGGCCGGCCAGCCCTGCCCGCAGGCGCGCGGCAAGCTGGTGTCGCTGGCGGCCTTCGATCCCTATATCCGCTCGCTGGGGCTGATGGACGGCCGCCGCCTGTACTGCACCTCGGTGCTGGGCGCGCAGTATTCGGATCTGCCCTTCACCCCGTCGGCGCCGCAGCAACTGATCTACCGTCTGGACTCCGGCCCCTTGTACCCCAAGCGGCCCTTCTTGATGCGCACCTTGCTGGGGGAGCGGGGTCAGGCCGTCGTCGCCAGCGTGGAACTGGCCTATTTCAGCCCTCTGCTGCCCTGGCAGGCCGACGACGGCCACAGCGGTTCGCTGCTGGTGCTGAATCACAAGGAGGCGGTGCAGTCCACATTGCCGGGCGCCGCCGAGGTGCCGGCCAGCGCGGTGCTGCGGGTGATCGCGGCCTCGGAGCGCTTTCCGCTGGCGGTGCACAGCTGGGTGGACGCCGACTACCTGTGGCGCGGCGCGTCGGCGCGCCTGCTGCGCGCCCTGCTCTTGTTGCTGCCGGTGGGCGTGGTCGGCGCGGTCCTGCTGCTGGGTTATCTGCGCAAGCGCGGCTCGGTCAGCGGGGAAATCCTGCTGGCCTTGCGCAATCAGGAGTTCCTGCCTTACTACCAGCCGGTGTTCGACGCCTGCGGCCGCCGCTGCATGGGGGTGGAGGTGTTGCTGCGCTGGCAGCATCCGCGTCAGGGGCTGACGCCGCCGGATCTGTTCATCCCGGTGGCGGAGGCCTCCGGCATGATCATCCAGATCACCCGCTATCTGATGCGGCGGGTGGCCGCCGACATGGCCTCGCTGCCCTTGCCCGATCGCTTTTTCGTGGCGCTGAATCTGTCGCCCAGCCATCTGCAGCACGCGCAACTGGTGGAGGACTGTCAGGCGTTTTTGCGACACTTCCCGAAGACGCCGCCGCGGCTGGTGCTGGAAGTGACCGAGCGCGAGCCCATCCGGGTGACGCCGCAAAGCCAGCAGGTGATGGCCGCGCTGCGGCGGATGCGGGTGCAGATCGCCATCGACGACTTCGGCACCGGCCACAGCAGCCTGGCCGAGCTCAACCGCATTCACGCCGATCATCTGAAGATAGACCGGGTGTTCGTGGCGGCGATAGGCAGCGACTCCATCGCCAACCGCATCCTGGAGATGATCATCGATCTGGCCAAGCAGCTGCGCATCTCCATGGTGGCCGAGGGCGTGGAAACCGAACAGCAGCGCGCCTATCTGCAGCAAAGCGGCGTGCATTATCTGCAAGGCTATCTGCTGGCGCGGCCGATGCCGCTGGAACAGCTGCGCGATTTTCTGTGGGGGCGTCCGCCGCTGGCGGAGGGCCAGCCGGTCTCCTGAGCAAAAAATACGCAATAAACGAACACTATTGGCCGATATCAAGCCGGAATAGTGGTTCTGTTTGCCGCTGACCCGCAAAATATGTTACTAAAGTGACGTGATTTTCGATTCCGAATAGTTATGAGCCGCTCACCCCGTCACGACAAGATTCTGCAGCTGGTCCGCGAAAACGGCTTCATGCCGATCGAAGAGTTGGCCAGACTGCTCGATGTCACCCCGCAAACCATTCGCCGCGATATCAACCAGCTGTGCGAGGCCAATCTGTTGCGCCGCTACCACGGCGGCGCCGCCCTGGGCAGCAGCGTGGAGAATGAGGACTATTTCGCGCGCAAAGGAAAATTCCAGAGCGAAAAAGCGCATATCGCGGACATGATCGCCAGCAGCATTCCCGATCACGCCTCGCTGTTCATGAGCATAGGCACCACCATAGAGGCGGTGGCCCAGGCGTTGACCAGCACGCACAAGGGTTTGCGGGTGATCACCAACAACATCCACGTCGCCTCCATCATGTCCACCAATCCGGATTTCACGGTGATGATCACCTCCGGCACGGTGCGCGCGTCCGACGGCGGCATCACCGGCGTGGCCACGCTGGACTTCATCAACCAGTTCAAGGTGGACTACGCCATCATCGGCGTGTCCGGCATCGAGCCGGACGGCTCGCTGCTGGACTTCGATTACCGCGAAGTGCGGGTGGCGCAGGCGATGATGTCCAACGCCCGTCACCGCTACCTGGCGGCGGACCACAGCAAGTTCGGCCGCAACGCCCTGGTGCGCATGGGACACATCAGCGAGTTCCACACCGTGTTCACCGACGCGCTGCCGCCGGAGCCGGTGACCAAGCTGCTGGAAGAGCAGGGCGTGCGCCTGGTGCTGACCGAGGCCTGAGACGCTTTCAAAGCCTGCCGCGCTTCGGCGGTGTTAACAGGCTTTGAGCACGCGGATCGTCAACAGGCGTCCTGGGTGCGGCGCTGAGCGCCGCGCCCGAAAAAAAGCCCGGAACCTCTCGGTGGTCCGGGCTTTTTCGCGTCCGGGCGGGGCCCGGCGGCGGGGCTCAATCCTGCATGATCTCCACCCGGTTGCGGCCGTTGGCCTTGGCCCGGTACAGCATTTCGTCGGCCTGGCGCACCAGCTCGGTGCTGCTGGCGGCGGTGTCCAGCGAGCTGATGCCCACGCTGAAGGTCTGGCGGAAGTCGCCGTCCGGCGCGCGCTGCTCTATCTGGCTGAAGTCCTGGCGCAGCTGGTCCATCAGCTCGCGCGCCTGCGTCTGATGGGTGCCGGGCAGCACGATGGCGAACTCCTCGCCGCCGTAGCGGCCCACCAGATCGCTGCTGCGCAGCCGTTCCTTGAGGAAGCGCGCCAGATTGATCAGCAGCTCGTCGCCGGCTGGATGGCCGTGGCTGTCGTTGATGGTCTTGAAGAAGTCCAGGTCCAGCATCGCCAGCGACAGCGGCCGCTGATCGCGGCGCGCGCGCTGGATGCCGTACTCCAGCTGGCCGTGCAGATGGGAGTGGTTGAGCAGGCCGGTGAGGCTGTCGTTGATGATGTAGGAACGCAGCTTGCGGTAGCGGCGCGCGCGGTTGATCACGGTGACGATCAACTCCTCCGGCGCCACCGGCTTGGTCAGGAAGCCGTCTATGCCCAGGGTCAGCGCGTCCAGCTGCACCGCCTGGCGCTTTTCCACCGACAGGAACACCACCGGGATGCCGTCCAGCAGCCGCTGCTGGCGGATCACCTTGGCCAGCTCCATGCCGCTGCACTGCGGCATGTACATGTCCATCAGGATCAGGTCGGGGCGGAACTGCTCTATCATGTCCAGCACCCGTTCCGGCTGGGTCTCCTCGCGGGTTTCCACCCCCTGGGCGTTGAGCACGCTGGAGTAGAGCCCGGCCAGCGATTCCATGTCCTCCACGATCAGCACACGCAAGGGCTCGCGCTTCTCGCCCAGATCGCTGAAGCTCAGCTGGTCAATCAGCTGATGCGCTTGCAGCGGCCAGTCCAGCAGGCTGCCGGCGCCGGCGCGCACCGCCGCCAGCCGCGCCTGGAAATCGTGCAGCGGCGAGGTCAGGATCAGCGGACAGATGCTGCTGATGGTGGGGGCCAGCAAAAGAATGGGGTCGTTGGCGGCGAACTCGGTGAAAGCCACCACCGCTTCCGGCGCCTTGTCCTGCAGCGCCTGGGCCAGTTTGGCCGCCTGCTGGATCACCTTGGCGTGGATGCCGTAGCAGGACAGCTGCTGGATCAGCGGCGTGGCGTCCACGTCTTGCGGCAGCCATAGATAGAGGGTGACCAGGCCGCCGCCCAGCAGGGCGTCGTAGTCGATCTCCGGCAGGCCGTCCTTGCGCTCCATCATGCCCAGCTGGCTGACCAGGCCCAGGTGGTGGCGCAGCCGGTTGTAGCGCTCGCTTTCCGACGGCGCGGTCTGCGGTTGCTGGATCCAGCCTTGCAGCAGCCGCGACAGGGTCTGGATTTCCCCGGTGATTTCGTTGAGGTCCTGCTCGCGCACCATGTCCTCCAGCCGCAGGATCAGCGACAGCAGGTGGGCGGCCAGCGGCCGCTCCCAGCGGGTGACGAGCAGGTGGCCGATGCGATCGATTTCCTGTGCCAGATGCACACGTTGTTTGAAAGCCTGATGTTGCGACATGATCAAGTATTCCCCGGTGGACCCGGTCGTCCAATATTCAAGTTCTGAAGCCGCGCCTGAGGCGCGCTGTTATAATCCGCCGTTGGATTGCAACGGCCTGGCAAAAATTTTTAATGAACGTTTTTTACGAAGAGAGCGGCGGCTTTAAGGTCGGCAGCATCGTTTCGCGCAATGACGCTAGTCTGCAAGTGGATACCCAGCATGGCAAGCGCGCCAAGATCAAGGCGGCGAATGTTTTTCTGGAGTTTAGCTCCGCATTGGGCGATTTTCTGCCCATGGTAGAGCAACTTGCCGCGGATATTGACCTGGATTTCCTGTGGGAATGCTGCCCGGACGACGAGTTCGGCTATGAGGCGCTGGCGGCCGATTACTGGGGCCGCGCGCCGTCGGCGGCCGAGGCCGCCGCCATCGTGTCGCGGCTGTACGGCGCGCCGATGTATTTCTACAAAAAAGGCAAGGGCCGCTACAAGAAGGCGCCGGAAGACGCGCTGAAGGCGGCGTTGGCCGGGCTGGAGCGCAAGAAGCGCGAGCAGGAGCAGATCGACCAGTGGGTGGCGGAGCTGAAAGCCGGCCAGCTGCCGGAGGCGATCCGCGGCCAGCTGATGACCTTGTTGTGGAAACCCGACAAGAACACGCTGGAGTTCAAGGCCTTCGACCAGGCCTCGCGCGAGCTGAGCCTGCCGCCGCTGCGGCTGGCGGACAAGGTGGGCGGCATCTCCTCGGTGCCGGACTATCTGATGGCCGGCTTCATGCTGGAGTTCTTCCCCAAGGGTCGCGGCTTCGGCAAGTACGAACTGCCCACGCTGCCGGAAGAGCTGCCGCTGTCGCTGGTGCGCGCCTTCTCCATTGACGACGCCAACACCACCGAGATCGACGATGCCTTGTCGGTGCAGGACCTGCCCAACGGCAACAAGCGCGTCGGCATTCATATCGCCGCGCCGTCGCTGGGCATCGCCATCGATTCCCCGCTAGAGAAGCTGCTGCTGTCCCGGCTGTCCACCGTGTATTTCCCCGGCGACAAGATCACCATGCTGCCGGACGATCTGGTGGAGATGTTCACCCTCAAGGAAGGGCACGACTGCCCGGCGCTCAGCCTCTACGTGGAGGTGACGCCTGAGTTCGAGCCGGTGGCCTACGAGAACCGCATCGAGAAGGTGCATATCGCCGCCAACCTGCGCCACGCCGCGCTGGAGCAGTTCTTCAACGAAGAGACGCTGGCTTGCGATCCGGGCGTGGACTATCCGTTCAAGCAGGAACTGATCTGGTTCTGGCAGTTCGCCGAGGCGCTGGAGAAGCGCCGCGGCAAATACGACCCGACCCGGCCGGTGCAGATGGATTACAACTTCGACGTGGTCGACGGCAAGGTGCTGATCACCTTGCGCAAGCGCGGCGCGCCGATGGACAAGCTGGTGTCCGAGCTGATGATTCTGGCCAACAGCGAGTGGGGCCGGATGCTGGCCGAGGCCGACATCCCCGGCATGTACCGCGCGCAAAGCATGGGCAAGGTGAGGATGACCACGCGGCCCGAGCCGCACACCGGCTTGGGCGTGGCTCAATACGCGTGGGCCACGTCGCCGCTGCGCCGCGCCACCGACTTCATCAACCAGCGTCAGCTGATGTCCATGATCCGCGGCGAGAAGCCGCAGTTCGAGCAGGGCGACGCGATGCTGTTCGCCATCCTGCGCGATTTCGACACCACCTACTCCGCCTACCTGGGCTTCCAGGACCGGATGGAGCATTTCTGGTGCCTGCGCTGGTTCAGCCAGGAGGGGGTGTCCGATCCCACCGCCGCCTTCATCAAGGAAGACCTGGTGCGCATCGACGGCCTGCCGATGCGGGTGCGCATCCCGGGCCTGCCGGAGCTGGCGCGCGGCGACCGCATCCAGCTGTCGGTGATCCGCATCGACGAGCTGATGCAGGAGATCGAGCTGCGCTGCGTCGGGGTGCTCGGCCATGTCGACGCCGCCGAGGACGAGGCGTCGGAAGCCGAGACGGAGACGGGCGAGGCGGACGGCCAGGCCGGTTGAGTCCGCAATGCGAAACGTGCGAAAAGGCGGCTTGGGCCGCCTTTTTTGCGTCCGGCTGGACGGTGCTCAGCGTGGCTGACACAACTCAGTTTTACGGCTGAGGCAAGGCGCGCCGACGCAGACAGTACATTGAGTACGGCAAGTCGGCGCAACGCAGCATCAGGGGTTGAGTTAGCCGTTCTTAGAACATCTCGTCCAGCGCGGTGCACGCCTCGCGCAACTCCGGCAGCGCCGCGGCCAGGTCCTCGCGCTTCAAGCCGGCGCGCTCCATCACGCTGACCGGCAGGGTGGCCAGCATGTCCTCCTCGCTCATATCGTGATTGAAGCCGGAGGTCATGAAGGACGCCAGGCCGATCAGCAGCGCGAACGGCGACACTTCCTCGTTCAGCAGATCGTGCTGGTTGAAGATGGCTTCCTGGATTTCGTCCGGAAAATTCCAGCGCCGCGCCAGCTCGGCGCCCACCTCGGTCAGATCCATGCCCAGCAGCATGCGCTCGGTGGCCACCCGGTCGGCGCCGCCGGCGACGATGCGGTCTATCTGCAAAGCCTGTTCCGGCACCGCCACATAGAGCACCAGTTCGCCGATATTGGACAGCAGGCCGCAGGTATAGCCCAGCTGCGGGTCCAGCCGGGCCAGCTTGGCCAGCCGTTTGGCGGCGTTGGCCATCGCGAAGCTGCGCTGCCAGAACGCCTTCATGTCGAAGCCCTGGATGCCCAGCGTGGCGCCGGTGACGCCGGAGGCGATCACCAGCACCCTGAGGTTGTCGAAGCCGAGCAGGATGATGGCGTCGTCCAGAGAGCCCACGCGCCGGCTGCCGCCGAAGCGCGCGGTATTGGCCAGCCGCAGCACGCGCGCGGTCAGCACCTGGTCATGTCCCACCTTGTCGGTAATTTCATCGATGTTCACGTCGGTGCGGTGAAAACTGGCCACCAGCTCCTGGACCACTTTGGGCACCATGGGCAGTTTGCCCGACGCTTTTTCAAATATTTCCGCCACTTGCATAGGGGTCTCCAATAGGTGAGCCGTCGCCGGCGCGGGCGTGGGCCGGCAGGCGATGAAGTCCTGCTTCTTGAGCTTAGGCAATTGGCGGGGGAAAGGAAGGACAAAACCGGACAGGGGCGGGCCGGCGGCGGGCGGCCCGCCAAAAAAACAGGGCCGGGAGGCCCTGTAAAGAAGCAACGTCGTTTAATTCCTGTGCAGCTGGCTCGCTTCCAAGGCCAACTGGGTGATGCGGTCCCAATCGCGGTTGGCGATGGCGTCGTCCGGAGTCAGCCAGCTGCCGCCCACGGCCAGCACATTGGGCAGCGCCAGGTATTCCGGCGCTTTCTTGATGTCGATGCCGCCGGTGGGGCAGAAGCGCAGATCGGAGAACGGGCTGGCCAGCGATTTGAGCAGCTTGACGCCGCCCACGGCCTCGGCCGGGAACAGCTTCTGGATGGTGAAGCCCTCGTCCTGGGCGCGCATCGCCTCGGACGGGGTGGCGATGCCGGGAATCAGCGTCAGATTGGCGGCGCGGGCGGCGGCGCCCAGCTCCGGGGTGAAGCCGGGGCTGACGCCGAACTGCGCGCCGGCGTCGATGGCGGCTTCCACGTGGGCGCGGGTGCGCAGCGTGCCGGCGCCGACGATGGCGCCCGGCACTTCGTCGCGCATGCGGCGCATCGCCGCCAGCGCGGCCTTGGTGCGCAGCGTCACTTCCAGCACGCGCACGCCGCCGGCCACCAGCGCCTGGGCCAGCTCGACGGCCACGGCCGCGTCGTTGACGATGATCACCGGAACAACCGGGCCTTGGCGCAGCAGGGTCAATGCGTCCATATTCATTTTCTCCAAGAAGCGGGGTGGAAGTCGGGATGGCGGAAGCTGGTGGCGCCGGCTTCGGCGTGGTCGGCCACCGAACGGAACACCGCGAACAAGTCCCGGCCCATGCCAAAATCATTATGCGTCAGATCAGCCTGCGCCGATTCGCGCGCGGCCCATTCGGCCTCGTCCACCAGCACGGTCAACTCGCCGCTATTGGCGTCCAGCCGCACCGGGTCGCCGTCGCGCACCTTGCCGATCGGTCCGCCGGACAGGGCTTCCGGTGAGACGTGGATGGCGGCCGGCACCTTGCCGGAGGCGCCGGACATGCGGCCGTCGGTGACCAGGGCCACCTTGAAGCCGCGCTCTTGCAAGATGCTCAAGGCCGGGGTCAGTTTGTGCAGTTCCGGCATGCCGTTGGCGCGCGGGCCCTGGAAGCGGATCACCGCGATGAAGTCTTTTTCCAGCTCGCCGCGCTTGAACGCCGCCAGCATGTCGTTCTGGTCGTGGAAGATCACCGCCGGCGCTTCCACCACCCGGTGTTCCGGCTTGACCGCGGACACCTTGATCACCGCGCGGCCCAGCTTGCCGGACAGCAGCTTGAGGCCGCCGTCGGCGGAGAAGGGGTCGGCGGCGGTGCGCAGCACGCTGTCGTCGCCGCTGTCGGCGGGCGCGTCCCGCCATTTGAGTTCGCCCTGATCCAGCCACGGTTCCTGCGCGTAGCGAGACAGGCCGCGGCCGGCCACGGTGCCCACGTCCTCGTGCAGCAGGCCGGCGGACAGCAGTTCGCGGATCACGAAGCCCATGCCGCCGGCGGCGTGGAAGTGGTTCACGTCGGCCTTGCCGTTGGGGTAGGCGCGGACCAAGAGCGGCACCACGGCGGAGAGCTCGTCGAAATCGTCCCAGTTCACATCAATGCCGGCGGCGCGGGCGATGGCGACGATGTGCATGGTGTGGTTGGTGGAGCCGCCGGTGGCCAGCAGGCCGACGATGGCGTTGACGATGGACTTCTCATCTATCATCTCGCCCACCGGGGTGAAGGCCTTGCCCTGGGCGGCGATCTTGGCCGCCTGATGGGCGGCGGCGCGGGTCAGCGCCTCGCGCAGCGGGGTGCCCGGGTTGACGAAGGCGGCGCCGGGCAGGTGCAGGCCCATGATCTCCATCAGCATCTGATTGGAGTTGGCGGTGCCGTAGAAGGTACAGGTGCCGGGGCCGTGGTAGGACTGGCATTCGGATTCCAGCAGCGCGTCGCGGCCCACCTTGCCTTCGGCGTACAACTGGCGCACCTTGGCTTTTTCATCGTTGGCGATGCCGGTGGTCATCGGACCGGCGGGAACGAACACCGCCGGCAGGTGGCCGAAGGACAGCGCGCCTATCAGCAGGCCGGGCACGATCTTGTCGCACACGCCCAGATACAGCGCGGCGTCGAACATCTGGTGGGACAGCGCCACCGCGGTGCTCATCGCGATGATGTCGCGGGAGAACAGGGACAGCTCCATGCCCGGCTGGCCCTGGGTCACGCCGTCGCACATCGCCGGCACGCCGCCGGCGAACTGGGCGGTGGCGCCGGCGGCCAGCGCCGCCTCCTTCAGCTGCGCCGGATAGGTTTCCAGCGGCTGGTGGGCGGACAGCATGTCGTTATAGGAAGAGACGATGGCCAGATTGGGGCGGTGCTCTTCCTTTAGATGTATCTTGATGCCGTCGGGCATGGCGGCGAAGGCGTGGGCCAAATTGGTACACGACAATTGCGAGCGCTCCACCCTTCCCTGATGGGCTGCTGCGCGCAAGCGGTCCAGGTAGGCGGCGCGCGTTGCCCGGCTCCGGTTGACGATGCGCTCGGTAACGGCGGACAGGGTGGAATGCAAGGCCATGATGACGTTCCGTGTTGAAGTGGGTTGATAGTAGTTTTACTACACTCAAAATGCAAGACGCGCTCCAGCGCCGTCCCGCCATGATACGCCCGGCGGCGCGAGGCAACACCCGCCAGTGCTGCGATTGGGAGAATTGTTTGCTTTGGGGCAAAAGGTGTTGCAAAAGCGGCCTGCGTCAGTGAGATGACATGGACAAGGTAAAAGCTGGTGGTAATATAACTACATCTACAAACGTCTCGAGATGGAAGATCAGGATGGATACCCGTACTACGCCAACCCCGGCCTTCGATATGGTCTTGTTCGGCGGCGCCGGCGATCTGGTGATGCGCAAGCTGCTGCCCTCCTTGTATCAGGCGCACGCCGCCGGCCTGCTCAATCAGCAGGGCCGCATCCTGGCGCTGGGCCGCAAGGACTTGAGCCGCGACGACTACCTGGCCTTTGTCGAGAAGAACTCGCGCCAGCACGTCAAAGCCCATTTCGACGCCGCCGCCTGGGACAGCTTCTGTGCGCGGATCGAATACCTGAAAGTGGACGCCTCGCAGCCGCGGGATTTCCCGGCGCTGGCGGACAAGCTCAAGGGCGACGACGACCGCGTGGTGGTCTGTTATCTGGCCACCGCGCCCAATCTGTTCGCCGGCATCTGCGAGAACCTGGCGGCGGTGGGCCTCAATAGCGGCAATGTGCGCGTGGTGCTGGAAAAGCCGCTGGGCACCGACCTGGATTCCTCCAACGAGATCAACGACGACGTGGCGCGCTTCTTCAAGGAAGAGCAGCTGTACCGGATCGACCACTACCTGGGCAAGGAATCGGTGCAGAACCTGATGGCGATCCGCTTCGCCAACGCGCTGTTCGAGCCGCTGTGGCGGCGCGAATGGATACACGATGTGCAGATCACCATCTCCGAAGATCTGGGCGTGGGCAGCCGCGGCGATTTCTACGACGGCACCGGCGCGCTGCGCGACATGGTGCAGAACCACCTGTTGCAACTGCTGTGCATTGTGGCGATGGAGCCGCCGGCCAATATGGAAGCCGACGCGGTGCGCGACGAAAAGCTCAAGGTGCTGAAGGCCCTGCGCCCGTTCAGCGAACAGGACGTGGCGGCCAAGACCGTGCGCGGCCAGTACAAGGCCGGCGCCGTCGGCGGCCAGCCGGTGGTCGGCTATCTGAACGAGCAAGGCATCCCCGCCGACAGCCAGACCGAAACCTTCGTCGCGCTCAAGGCCGAGATCGACAACTGGCGCTGGGCCGGCGTGCCCTTCTTCCTGCGCACCGGCAAGCGGATGCAGGAGCGGGTCGCCGAGATCGTCATCAACTTCCGCGACGTGCCGCACCAGCTGTTCAACGGCCCGATGAGCGGCAGCCACACCGCCAACCGGCTGGTGATCCGCCTGCAGCCGGAAGAAAGCATCCGCCTGTACTTCCTGGCCAAGGAGCCGGGCGACAATATGCGCCTGCAGCCGGCCTACCTCGACCTGGACTTCTATAAAGCCTTCAAAGTGCGCCGCGCCGACGCCTACGAACGCCTGCTGCTGGACGTGATCCGCGGCAAGCTGGCGCTGTTCATGCGCCGCGACGAGCTGATCGAGGCTTGGCGCTGGGTGGAGCCCATCATGGACAGCTGGAGCCGCAGCAGCAATCTGCCGCCCAAGCAGTACACCGCCGGCACCTGGGGCCCGGCGGCGTCCAGCGCTTTGCTATCGCGCGATGGGATAGGCTGGCACGAGGAATGCTGATCCATCTGCTGCGCGTCCCGATCTCGAATGCCGCGGTGCTCGTTGTACTACCGTACGGCTGCGCGTCTCGCTTCGACCTCGAGGCGCTCGCGACGATGGCTGTCCCATGCTGACCGTTTGTGGTGCGTCCCGATCTCGAATGCTGCGGTGCTCGCCGTACTACCGTATGGCTGCGCGTCTCGCTTCGATCTCAAGGCGCTCGCGACGATGGCTGTCCCATGCTGACCGTTTGTGGTGCGTCCCGATCTCGGGGCGGCGATGCTGACCTTAACTTCTTACCCGCGGAGCGCCGCTGATGAACTGCGTAGAATTCTCCGATAGCGAGCAACAGTCCACCGCGCTGGCCAATAGCGTGGCCTCGCGGCTGTCCGCCGCCATCGCCAGCCAGGGCGCCGCCGTGCTGGCGGTGTCCGGCGGCAAATCGCCAATCCCCTTCTTCCATATGCTCAGCACCATGGCGATAGACTGGTCCAAGGTGACCGTCACCCTGGTGGATGAGCGTTTTGTGCCGGACAGCCATCCGGACAGCAACGCCGCGCTGGTGCGCGTCCACTTGCTGCGCGACCGCGCCGTGGAGGCGCGCTTCCTGCCCCTGGTCGGCGACGCCGCGGACATCGACGCCGACGTGGCGCGCGCCAACGCCGCTTTCGTTCCGCCCACCGTCGCCATCCTGGGCATGGGCGAGGACGGTCACACCGCTTCGCTATTCCCCGGCGCCGACGAGTTGGCGGCCGGCCTGGACCCGGCGTCCGCCGCCGCCTTCCTGGCGGTGACGCCCAAGACCGCGCCGCACCGCCGGGTGTCGATGAGTTACGCCGCGCTCTTGCGCGCCGGCTGCCTGATCCTGTCCATCCAGGGCGACAAGAAGCGTCAGGTGCTGGACGCCGCCGCCCAGGGCGTCAGCGACGCGCTGCCCATCAGCCATTTCCTGGCTCAGAACAAGGTGGAGCTGGATGTCTACTGGTCTGCCTGAGCAATGGCCGCGGCTGCTGGCCGACATCGGCGGCAGCAACGCCCGCTTCGCGCTGGAGACCGCGCCCGGCGTGATCGAGGACATCGAGGTGCTGCCCTGCGCCGGCCATCCCACGCTGCTGGACGCGGTGCGCGCCTATCTGGACCTAGCCGGCGCGCGTGCGGTCGCCCACGCGGCTTTCGGCATCGCCAACCCGGTGCTGGGCGACTGGGTGCAGATGACCAATCACCATTGGGCCTTCTCCATCGAGGCCACGCGCCAGGCGCTGGGCCTGACCACGCTGTTGGTGATCAACGATTTCACCGCGCTGGCGCTGGCCCTGCCGCATCTGCCGGCGAGCGAACTGCTGCAAATCGGCGGCGGCGAGGCGGAAGCCGGCGCGCCGCTGGCGCTGATCGGCCCCGGCACCGGCCTGGGCGTGTCGGCGCTGATTCCCTATCCGGGCGGCCATGCGCCCTTGTCCGGCGAGGGCGGCCACGTCGGCTTCGCCCCCTTCGACGAGCGCGAGGCCGACATCTGGCTTTACGCGATGCGGCGCTTCGGCCACGTGTCCGCCGAGCGTCTGTTGTCCGGCTCCGGCATCCCCTTGATTTATCAGGCCTTGTGCGAGCGGGCCGGCGAAACGGCCGCGGCGCTGGACCCGGCCGAGGTCACCGCGCGCGGTCTGTCCGGCGCCTGTCCGCGCTGCCGCGAAACCCTGGAAGTGTTCTGCGGCATGCTGGGCGGCGCGGCGGCGAATCTGGCCCTGAATCTCGGCGCCCGTGGCGGCGTGTATCTAGGTGGTGGTATCGTGCCGCGTCTACGCGGTTTTTTTGAACAATCACCATTCCGCCGCCGCTTCGAGGATAAGGGACGGATGTCCGGCTATCTGGCCGCGATTCCGGTCTATCTGATCGTCAGCTCCTACCCGGCTCTGCCGGGCGTGGCCGCCCATCTGGCGGCCGAACTGGCGAGCGCCCGCGCCCGACTCCGGGCGCATCCTGACGACGGCGCGGCAGGAGAGTAAATACATGCTTGAACGTATCAGGAGCCAATTGGAGATCCTGTCCTCGGCCGAGCGCAAAGTGGCCGAGCTGGTGCTGGAACAGCCTTACACCGTGATCCAGGCGGCGGTGGCCGACATCGCCAAGAACGCCGGCGTCAGCCAGCCCACCGTGATCCGCTTTTGCCGCACCGTGGGCTGTTCCGGCCTGCCGGACTTCAAACTGAAGCTGGCCGGCAGCCTGGTCACCGGCGTGCCCTATGTGCATTCCAGCGTGCGCCCGGAAGATCCGACTTCGGAAATCGTCGCCAAGGTGTTCGACAACACCGTGTCCGCGCTGCTCAAGTGCCGCAACGACGTCAATCCGCAATCGATAGAATCCGCGGTCCGCTTGTTGACCGACGCGCGCCGCATCGAATTCTACGGCCTGGGCAACTCCGGCATCATCGCCGCGGACGCCCAGCACAAATTCTTCCGCTTCGGCATTCCCACCGTCGCCTATTCCGACACTCACATCCAGATGATGGCGGCCTCGGTGCTGGGCCCGGGCGACGTGCTGGTGGCGATCTCCAGCTCCGGTCGCACGCTGGAATTGCTGGAGGCCGTGGACGTGGCGCTGTCCGCCGGCGCCAGCGTGGTGGCGCTGACCACCAGCGGTTCGCCGCTGGCGCGCCGCTCCACCGTGGCCTTGATCGCAGACACGCTGGAAGACAATGAAACCTATAGCCCGATGATTTCGCGCATCGTGCACCTGGTGCAGATCGACATCCTGGCGGTGAGCGTGGCGCTCAAGCGCGGGCCGGGCCTGATCAGCCAGCTGGAAAAAACCAAGCACAGCCTGAAGAACCGAAGGCTGGACAACAAAACCGAAGAGGATTGACCATCATGAGCGAACTGACCGAACTACCGGCCTGGCAGGCACTATGGGACCATTTTGCCGAGGCCAAGCACCAGCACATGCGCGATTTGTTCGTCTCCGATCCGGAGCGGGCGGAGCGCTATGCGCTGGAGGTGGGCGGCCTGTTCCTCGATTACTCCAAAAACCGCATTACCGACGACACCCTGAAGGGCCTGATGCAGCTGGCGCGCGAAGCCGGGCTGCCGGCCAAGATCAAGGCCATGTTCAAGGGCGAGAAGCTCAACAGCACCGAAAACCGCGCGGTGCTGCACGTGGCCTTGCGCAACCGCACCAATTCGCCCATCCATGTGGACGGCGAAGACGTGATGCCCAAGGTCAATTCGGTGCTGGAGCGCATGGGCAAGTTCGCCCACGCGGTGCGCTCCGGCGAATGGCTGGGCTATACCAATCAGCCCATCACCGACATCGTCAACATCGGCATCGGCGGCTCGGACCTGGGCCCGCTGATGGTCTGTAGCGCGCTCAAGCCCTTCGGCCACCCGCGGCTGAACATGCACTTCGTCTCCAATGTGGACGGCGCCCAGCTCAAGGAAACGCTGAAAAAGGTCCATTCCGAGACCACGCTGTTCGTGGTGGAGTCCAAGACCTTCACCACCCAGGAGACGCTGACCAACGCGCTGACCGCACGCGACTGGTTCTTGCAGCGCTCGCGCGATGAAAGCGCGGTGGCCAAGCACTTCGTCGCGGTGTCCACCAACCAGAAGGCGGTGGCGGACTTCGGCATCGACCCGTCGAATATGTTCGAATTCTGGGACTGGGTGGGCGGCCGCTACAGCCTGTGGTCGGCCATCGGCCTGCCCATCATGCTCTACCTGGGCGAGGAGAACTTCACCGAACTCCTCAACGGCGCCCACATCATGGACCAGCATTTCAGAAACGCGCCGTTCGAGCAGAACATGCCGGTGCTGCTGGCCATGATAGGCGTCTGGTACATCAACTACTACGGCGGCGGCAGCCATGTGATCGCGCCCTACGATCAATACCTGCACCGTCTGCCGGCCTTCATCCAGCAACTGGACATGGAGTCCAACGGCAAGCAGGTGATGCTGGACGGCCAGCCGGTGAATTTCGAAACCGCGCCCATCATCTGGGGCGAGACCGGCATCAACGGCCAGCACGCCTTCTTCCAGCTTTTGCACCAGGGCACCCATATCTCGCCGATCGATCTGATCGCCTCGGTGCAGAACTGCTCCAGCCTGCCCGGCCACCATGAAATCCTGCTGGCCAACGTCTTCGCCCAGGCCGAGGCCTTCATGCGCGGCAAGACCGCGGACGAGGTGCGCGCGGAGCTGGCGGAGCAGGGCCTCAAGGGCGAGGCGCTGGAAGCGCTGGTGCCGCACAAGGTGTTCGGCGGCAACCGCCCCACCAACACCCTGCTGATGAGCCGCTTGAACCCGCGCAATCTGGGCTCGCTGATCGCGCTGTACGAGCACAAGATCTTCGTTCAGGGGGTGATCTGGCACATCAACAGCTTCGACCAGTGGGGCGTGGAACTGGGCAAGCAATTGGCCAAGACCATACACGCGGAACTGACCGGCAAGCTCAAGCACGCCGAGCACGACAGCTCCACCCGCCGTTTGATCGAGCTGTACCGCCAGGTCAACGCCGACGACTGCAAGTGCTGAGCCGGACGGCGGACCAATGAAAACGCGAGGCCGAGGCCTCGCGTTTTGTTTGGATCACGCCACCGTTGTGCACGATTTGCCGCGCGGCGGCGATACGGCGTTGAAAACAGCCTAGAAATGCTCATGCGCCCTGTGTGCGCTCCGCTTTCTCCGCCGCAACGCCCGGTCTTGCTCGCGAGCTCGTGAATGGGCTGTTATTTCTTAACGACTTCCTGCTCCACCACCATGTCCAGCACCCAGCGGAGGGACGAAGCGTCGGCCGGCGGGTTCGCCACCTTGAATTCCTTCAGGCGTAGACGGTAGGCGATGCCCGGCTCCGGCTTGAAGCCCTCGATCTCGCCGTAGTGCAGCTGCCACGGCTGATCCTTGCTTTCGCGGATCTGCAGGCATTGCATCGGCGCCACGCCGGTGCAGGGCTTGCGCTCGGCGGCGACGTAGACGAAGCGGGTGACGCCGCCTTCCAGCGAGGGCTGGCGGTCAAAGCTCAGCGTCTTGTCGCCGGCCTGCAGGGTCAGCTTGTCGCCGGCCAGCTTGACCGCGGGCTTGGCGCCCAGGAAGGCGGCCAGCGCGCGGTCGCGCTCCATCGCCTCCGGCGGACACATCATCAAGGTGCTGGCCAACTGCTTGCTGACCAGCTGGCCGCCTTCCAGCGACACCGGGCCGAACATGCCGTTGCAGCCGGCGCGGGCGGACACGCCGCCGTCCTTGAAGCTGAGAGTGATCGGGTGTTCGGCGGCGTCCTGCTTCCATTGGCCGGCCAGCGCCTCCAGTTTGATATCCGCTTGGGCGTCCATTTTGGCTCCGGTTTGCGGGGTGGCGCAGGCGCTCAGGGCGGCTGCGGTCAGTGCGGCGAGCAAAAGCGATTTTTTCATTATCGATGTTCCGTGGTTAAGGGCGGGGACGGGCTGCACTTGGAGCGCCCGCCGTTCTCAAGAGTTCAGCGCAGCTTGCTGACTTCCTCGCTGTAAACGATGCGGTCCAGCGTCCAGCGCGAGCCGGCATCGGCCTGCTCCGCCGGTTTCAGCTTGATGTAATAGCTGACGCCGGGCTTGGGGTGGAAGCCGGCGATTTCGCCTTGCAGCGGCCGCCAGCTCTGTTCCGCGAGTTCGCGCACCTGCAGGCAGTCGCGCGCGGCTTCGCCGTTGCGGCAGGCCTGGCGTTCCGGCGCCACGTACAGGTATTGCAGCTTGGCCGGCTGCGCCGCCGGATCGGCGTCCGGGGTCAGGCGCACGAAGCGGTATTCGGCGCGCTCCGATTTCAGCACCAGTTTCTGCGCGCGGCCGTCCGGCAAGACGCGGAAGGGGCTGGAGAGGAAGGCGACGAAGTGCTGCTCCATCTCCATCAGCGGCGGCCGGCAGGCCATGCGGGTGGTGGCCACCTGCGGCTTGCCCTGGGCGTCCAGGGTGCGGACGAAGCGGTTGCAGCCGGCGAAGCCGGTCATCTTGCCCGGGTGGAAAGCCAGGGTGGGCGCCGTTTGGCCCACCGGCGCGGGTTCCACCATCCGCCATTCGGTTCCCTGCAGATTGGGCATGGCCAGCGCCGGCAGCGGCAAGGCCAGCGCGCCCAGCCACAGCGCCGCCAGGCGACGGGCGGAGAAGCCAGTATTTTGCATTGCCATACTCCATGTATAAACAAAAACTAATATTTGTTTACAATACACCGGGCGGGCGCCGCTTGTGAAGCGCGGCGGGGCGGAAAAGCGGGGATAGAAATAGATGGAAACAAAAAACCGCCCAAGCTTAAAACATTGGGCGGTTTTGAAATGCCGGAGGCATGGGGCGGCGCCTTACAGCTGCTCCACTCCCCTGAGCAGCTCCTCCACCACCTTCTTGGCGTCGCCGAACACCATCATGGTCTTGTCCATATAGAACAGCTCATTGTCCAGACCCGCGTAGCCGGCGTTCATCGAGCGCTTGACCACGATCACGCTGCGCGATTTGTGCGCGTCCAGGATGGGCATGCCGTAGATCGGGCTGGTCTTGTCCTTCTGCGCGGCCGGGTTGACCACGTCGTTGGCGCCTATCACCAGCACCACGTCGGTGTTGGAGAAGTCGGAGTTGATCTCCTCCATCTCCTGCACCTGTTCGTAGGGCACTTCGGCTTCGGCCAGCAGCACATTCATATGGCCCGGCATCCGGCCCGCCACCGGGTGGATGGCGTAGCGCACGTTGACGCCTTTCTGATGCAGGATTTCGGCGAATTCCTGCAAGGCGTGCTGGGCGCGGGACACCGCCAGGCCGTAGCCGGGCACGATGATCACGCTGTCGGCGTTGGCCATCAGGAAGGCCGCGTCCTCGGCGGAGCCGGATTTGTGGTTCTTGGGCCCGCCGTCGCCGGCGCCGCCGCCCGTGCCCGCCTCGGCGCCGAAGCCGCCCAGCAGCACCGCGACGATGGAGCGGTTCATCGCCTTGCACATGATGTAGGACAGAATCGCGCCGGAGGCGCCGACGCAAGCGCCGGCGATGATCAGCACCGGATTGTTCAGCGTGAAGCCGATGCCGGCGGCCGCCCAGCCGGAGTAGGAGTTGAGCATGGACACCACCACCGGCATGTCGGCGCCGCCGATCGGAATGATCAGCGTCACGCCCAAGGCCAGCGCGATGGCGAGCATGGTCAGGAAGGCGGCCTGGCTGTCGCTGAGGAAATAGACCACGCCGAAGCCGACCATGGCGACGGCCAGCAGCAGATTAAGTAGGTGTTGGCCTTTGAAGTTCACGGCCTTGGAGCCGAAGCGGCCGGACAGCTTGCCGTAGGCGATCACCGAGGCGGTGAAGGTGATCGCGCCGATGAAGGCGCCGATGAACAGCTCCACCTTTTGCACCTGGGTGTGCTCCACGCCGCTGTGGAAGATGGCCGCCACCGCGATCAGCACCGCGGACAGGCCCACCAGCGAGTGCATCGCCGCCACCAGTTCCGGCATGCCGGTCATCTGCACGGTCTTGGCCTTCCACGCGCCGATGGCGCCGCCGGCGACGATGGCGGAGGCGATCAGCGCCAACACCGGCTTATCCATGATCAGCAGCGTGGTGGCCACGGCGATGAGCATGCCTATCATGCCGTAGAGGTTGCCGCGCAAGGCGGAGGCGGGGCTGGACAGGCCCTTGAGCGCCAGGATGAACAGCACCGCGGCTACGAGATAAAGAATTGCGGACAGGTTTTCCATCGTGGTCCCTTATTTCTTCTTTTTCTTGAACATGTCCAGCATCCTCTGGGTGACCAGGAAGCCACCGAAGATATTGATGCTGGCGAGGAAGATGCCGATGGTGCCCAACACCGAGGTGAGGGTGATTTCGGAACCGTTGATGTCCACCACCTGCAGCATGGCGCCGACGATGATGATGCCGGAAATGGCGTTGGTCACCGCCATCAGCGGGGTGTGCAGCGCCGGGGTGACGTTCCAGACCACGTGGTAGCCGACGAAGACGGCCAGCACGAAGACGGTGAGGCTGGTGATGAAAGGATCGACCATCTTGTTCTCCTTAATCGGCGGCGGGGAAGCGGACCTGGCCGGCGTGGGTCACCAGCGTGGCGGACAGGATCTCGTCTTCCAGATTGAGGTTCAGGCCTTCCGGCGTCAGCAGCAGGCCGAGGAAGGTCAGCAGGTTCTTGGCGTACAGGCTGGAGGCGTCCGCCGCCAGCAGGCCGGGCAGATTGGTCTGGCCGACGACGGTGACGCCGTTGTCCAGGCGCACGGTCTCGCCGGGCCGGGTCAGCGCGCAGTTGCCGCCGGTTTCCGCCGCCAGGTCCACGATCACCGAACCGGGCTTCATCTCCGCCACCACATCGGCCGACAGCAGCTTGGGCGCCGGCTTGCCGGGGATCAGCGCGGTGGTGATCACGATGTCCGCCGCCTTGGCGTGCTTGGCCACCAGTTCGCCCTGGCGCTGGCGGTAGCTCTCGGACATTTCCTTGGCGTAGACGCCGCTATTGGCCATTTTTTCTTCCTCGCTCATCGGCACCTCGATGAACTTGGCGCCCAGCGACTCCACCTGCTCCTTGGTGGCCGGCCGCACGTCGAAGGCCTCCACCACCGCGCCCAGGCGCTTGCCGGTGGCGATGGCCTGCAGGCCGGCCACGCCCACGCCCAGGATCAGCAGCCGCGCCGGCTTCACCGTGCCGGCCGCGGTCATCAGCATGGGCATGAAGCGCGGATAGTGCTGGGTGGCCAGCAGCACCGCGCGGTAGCCGGCGATATTGTTCTGGCTGGAGAGCACGTCCATGCTCTGCGCGCGGGTGCTGCGCGGCAAGAGCTCCAGCGCGAAGGCGGAGACGCGCTTGGCGGCCAACGCCGGCAGGCTGTGGTTGTGATAGGGGTTGAGCTGGCCGATCAGCGCCGCGCCGTCCTTCAGCGCGGCGATGCCGTCCTCGTCCAGCGGGCGCACCGTCAGCACGATGTCGGCCTGGGCCAGCGCCGCGGCGCGGTCCGCCGCGATGGCGGCTCCGGCTTCCTGATAGGCCGCGTCCGGCTGCGCGGCCGCGAGGCCGGCGCCGCTTTCCACCGTGACGGCGTGGCCGCCGGCGACGAGCTTCTTCACCGTGTCCGGCGTAGCGGCCACGCGGTGTTCACCGGCCAGCCTCTCGGCTGGGATAGCGATATGCATGGTCTTCCTTTCCTGCGATTAGATAACAAAGTTTCCAGATAGCGAACGCCCGTGCGGCGCAAAATCGAACGAGCGTTTGAATTCAATTAAAGGCATGCGGGATTTTTCCGCGCAACACTTATATTGCCGACCGTATACCGTCGGACAATTTCGACAGTGAAAGGGCCGGATGCTAGCAAAACCCTACAGCAGCGATGTGACGTGAATCAGACAGAGGCCAGTCAGCGGCTGTTGGAGCGGGAATGCGGAAGAAAGACGGCGAAGCGGCCGTTGGCGGGCAGGCGGAACAAGGCGCGGAGGCGGGTGCGGCCGGTCGACGCGCATATGCTGCCGGCAAGGCTTATGCAGGACACTAGCGTTGATGGCGCGGCTTGTAAAGCTGCGACAAGCGCCAGTTGCCAGCCGGCGCGCGCGGCCGCGGAGGCGGGCGCCGGCTGTTGCGCGCGCGCGACGGCGGGGCCGGCTAGGAGGTCGGCCGCTGGGCTTCCGCCAGCAGCCGCGCCACGGTGCCGTCCTGCAGCATGGAGCGCATCGCCAGCGAGATGCGGCGCTTGTACGGAGAGCGCGGAGACAGGCCGATGCGGCGCGGCTCCGGCGAATACAGCAGCAGCGGCGCGCGTCTCACGTGCTGGCGGAATTCGGCTTCGGCGGCCAGCTCGGCGGTTTGGCGCTCGTCGGCGATCAAGGCGTCGATGCGGCCGGCCTTGAGCTTGCGGAAGTTGGAGTCCAGCGACGGGGCCGGCTCGCGCCGCAGGCGCAGATCGCCGTCGAACTCGTCCTGATAGCGGACGCCTTCCACCACGCCGATCAAAAAGGGATAGAGCTGGCGATAGCTGCGCAGCGGCCGCGGGTCGTCGGCGCGCTGGTACAGGGCCAGCCGGCTGCCGCTGGCGAAGGCGGGTTCGATGAAGTCGATGAATTCGCGGCGGGAGGCGGTGTTCTTCACGCCGATCACCACATCGGCCTTGCCCTGGCGCAGGTATTGCAGGCAGCGCGCCAGCGGGCAGGGCAGGAAGACCAGCCGCAGCTTGGCGCGCCTGGCCACCTCCCGCATCAGCTCGGTGTACGGGCCTTGCGGCACGCCATGGGCGTCCATGGTCTTCCAGGGCGGGAACAGATTGTAGGCGAAGACCAGTGTCGGCTCCGCCGCCGCGCACTGCATGCCTGCCAGCAGGCAGACCAGAGCCAAAAGAGACTTGAGTTTCACAATGATGAACAGGTGCGAACGGGCGTCGGCGGCCCCGCGCTGCCGACTGCGGCCAGTGGGTCATTATCGGACGGCCTGGCGCGGCGCGGGCGGAAAAATTCACCGTTCCGAAAAAAACCATGGAAACAATATGGTATTGGAAATGTCCGCATCGGCAACCTGTCCCATTGGCTGGCGTGGCGCGGACCGGCGTGGATCGCCGCGCGTCGGCTTGCCGTTTTCAGTGGATGAACGGTAGGCTGTTGATTGTAAACATGTTTAACGAAGGCGCGCCATGGGTTTCATCATTGCCGCGGACAAGGGCTGAGCATGCGGGATTTCAGCTTTGTGCTGCTGCCCGAGTTTTCCATGCTGGGTTTGCTGGCGGCCACCGAGCCCTTGCGCGTGGCCAACCGCTTTCACGGCGGCGCCTATCGCTGGCGGCTGCTGAGCGCCGATGGCCGGCCGGTGGTCGCCAGCAACGGCATGTCCTTGGCGGCGCATGGCGGCTGGGGCGAGTCGGAGGCGGCCGACGCGGTGCTGGTGGTGGCCGGCTTTCATCCGCTGCGCCACGGCGGCGCCGGCCTGCTGGCCTGGCTGCGCGCTCAGGACGCCGCCGGCCGGGTGTTGGGCGGCATCGACACCGGCTGTTTCGTCCTGGCCGAGGCCGGACTGTTCCGGCAGCAGCGGCTGACCCTGCACTGGGAGGCGCTGCCGGCGTTCCGCGAGCGCTATCCCTTGCTCAACGCCACGCAGGAGCTTTACGAACTGGGGCCGCGGCGCATCAGTTCCGCCGGCGGCACCGCCTCCATCGACATGATGCTGGCCCTGATGGCGCGCAGCCATGGCCATGATCTGGCGGTGCAGGTTTCGGAGCAATTCGTGCTGGGGCGCATCCGCGCCCAGAGCGATCATCAAAGGCTGGAACTGGGCGCGCGTTACGGCGTGCACAGCCGCAAGCTGATCCAGGCCCTGGCCCTGATGGAAAAACATATGGACGCGCCGCTGGACAGCGCGGCCTTGGCGGCCGGGGCGGGGGTGACGGCGCGTCAGCTGCAACGCTTGTTCCGCGCCCAGTTGGGCGCGGCGCCCAATGTCTTTTATCTGGGCCTGCGCCTGGAACACGGCCGGCGCTTGCTGCGCCAGAGCGGGCTCAACGTCACCCAGGTCAGCGCGGCGTGCGGCTTCGAGTCCGCCAGCTACTTCGCGCGCGCCTATCGCCGCCGCTTCGGCTGCGCGCCGGGGACGGAGCGGCGCGAGGCGTGAGCCGCTTCTCAGCGCATCTCGATGCGGCGGCCGCAATCCTCGGGCCAGGGCAGGCCGGCTTGCCGCCGCGCCAGCGCGTCCAGGCTGTGCCGCACCGGCGCGGAGAACGGCGCGCTCCGGCCCAGCCCGGGGTCCACATTGAGCAGCATCAGCTCGCAGCCGGCCGCGGCGTCGGCCTCCTCGTCGCGATGCAGGCTCAGATAGAGCCGCAGCCGCTTGGCGTCGTGCTCCAGCAGCCGCCCCTCCACCCTTAGCTCGGCTTGTTGGCGGATTTCGCGCAGATAGCGCAGATGCAGCTCCGCCGTGTACAGGGTGTGGCCGCCGCGCTCGCGCGCCGCGGCGTCCATGCCGATGCGCTCCATCAGCGCGTCCACCGCGTGGCTGAACACCAGCAGGTAATAGGCGTCGCGGACATGGCCGTTGTAGTCCAGCCATTCCGGCCGCGTTTGCGCGCGGAGCAGGACGAGGCGCTTATTCATGCGCGGCCAGCCCATGCTTGCGCTTGGCGGCCGCCACCGCTTCCATGATTCCAATCAGGCAGTCGTCGCGATAGCGCTCCAGATCGGCGATGGAGCGTTGGCCCAGCTGACGCGCGCAACCGTCCACCACCCGGTCTATCAGCGCCTCGCTCAAGTCCGGGGCCGGCAGCCGGGTCCAGGGCAGTTGCAGCGCCGGGCCGAACTGGCTCAGAAAGTGGCGCATGCCGGCTTCGCCGCCGGCCAGG
The DNA here is from genome assembly GCF_003052555.1 of Chromobacterium sp. Panama. Classification (NCBI taxonomy): domain Bacteria; kingdom Pseudomonadati; phylum Pseudomonadota; class Betaproteobacteria; order Neisseriales; family Chromobacteriaceae; genus Chromobacterium; species Chromobacterium sp. Panama. The sequence goes on along the minus strand of NZ_QARX01000001.1, from coordinate 5,108,189 downwards.
GCGTAAGTCTGGAAGGTGCCCATGAAGGCCCAGCGCAGGCCGGCGCCGAAGCGGATGGCGTCGTCGATTTCGCCGGTGGTGGCCACGCCGTCGTTGACCAGGTGCAGCGCTTCCCGCCACAGGGCCTCCAGCAGCCGGTCGGCGATGAAGCCGGGCACCTCGTGACGCACGCGCAGCGGCCGCATGCCCAGCGCCGTATAGACGCGTTCGGCGGCGTCCAGCGCCTGCGGCGCGGTGTCGCGCCCGCCCAGCACCTCGACCAGCGGCAACAGATAGACCGGATTGAAGGGGTGGCCCACCACGCAGCGCGCCGGACGGCGGACGTCCTGATAAAACTCGGAAGGCAGCAGGCCGGAGGTGGAAGAGGCGATGATGACCGTCTCCGGCGCGGCCGCGTCGGCGCGGCGATGCAGCTCCCGTTTCAGCGCCAGCGTTTCCGGCGCGCTTTCCTGGATGAAGTCGGCGGCGGCGGCGCAGTCTTCCAGCCGGGAGACGAAGCGCAGCCGCTCGGGCGCGGCGCCGGCGGCCAGGCCGCGGCGTTCCAGCGCCGGCCAGGCGCGCTCCACTTGGGCGCGCAGACGCGCCTCGGCCTGCGGCGCGGGGTCCCAGGCCAGCACGTCGCGGCCGGCCGCCAGCGCGCGGCAGGCCCAGCCGCCGCCGATGACGCCGGCGCCCAGCAGGCCCAGGGTGGCGATGTCGGTACGGTGCATCTCAATCTCCTTTTACGCCGCGCGGCGGCAGGCCCAGGCGGATCCGGCCTTCCGCCGGCGTCAGCACCCGCGCGCCCATCAGGTCCAGCAATCGCCGCGCCTGTTCCACCAGCGCGCCGTTGCTGGCGTACACCCCTTTGGCCAGATACAGATTGTCTTCCAGCCCCACCCGGACATGGCCGCCCAGCAAGGCCGCTTGCGCCACCATGGGCATTTGCAGCCGGCCGATGCCGAAGGCCGCCCACTGCGCGCCCGGCGGCAGGCTGTCCACCATGGCCTTCATCGTGGTGGTGTCGGCCGGCGCGCCCCAGGGGATGCCCAGGCAGAGCTGGAACAGCGGCGGCGCGTCCAGCAGCCCCTCGCTCAATAATTGTTTGGCGAAGCGCAGGTGGCCGGTGTCGAACACTTCCAGCTCCGGCTTGACGCCCAGTTGCTGAATGCGTCGCGCGCCGTCGCGCAGCTGCCCGGGCGTGGCCACGTAGAGGAAGTCGCCGTCGCCGAAGTTGAGCGTGCCGCAGTCCAGGGTGCAGATTTCCGGGCGCAGTTCCTCCACGTGCAGCAGGCGCTCCAGGCCGCCGACCAGGTCCGTGCCCGGCCCCAGCGGCAGCGGCCGCTCGCCGGGGCCGATCTCCACGTCGCCGCCCATTCCGGCGGTCAGATTCAGAATCATGTCCACGCCGGACGCGCGGATGCGGTCCACCAGCTCCCGATACAGCGCCGGCTCGCGGCTGCCCTTGCCGGTGAGCGGGTCGCGCACATGGCAGTGCACCACGGTGGCGCCGGCGCGGGCCGCCTCCACCGCGGCGGCGGCGATCTGCTTGGGCGTGACCGGTATCGCCGGGTGCTTGCCCACGGTGTCGCCGGCGCCGGTGACGGCGCAGCTCAGCACGATGTCCCGGTTCATGGCCCGTTCCCTTCGCCTTGGCGCAGATAGGCCTGGACCGCGGGCAGGCCGGGTTTGCCGTCAAAGGAGGAGACGCCGTCCAGCCAGCGTTCCAGCGGCTGAGGGTTGGCTTGCAGCCATTGGCGCGCGGCGCGCGCGGGCGGGACCCGCTTGAGGATGGCGTTCATCACCTGGTTTTCCATGTCCAGGCTGAAGCGCAGCTGACTGATCAGCTTCCCGGCGTTGGGACAGCGCTGCATGAAGCCGTTGGCCACCACGGTATAGACCTTGGAGCCGCCGTATTCGGCGCCGAAGACCTGGTCGCCGCCGGCCAGATAGCTTAGCCGCATCAGGTAGTTCATCGGATGCGGCTCCCAGGCGAGGAACACCACCATGCGTTTTTGCCGGATGGCGCGGGATACCGCGGCCAGCATGCCGCTTTCGCTGGACTCCACCAGGGTGAAGCCTTTCAGGCCGAAATCGTTGTTGGCGATCATCCGCTTGATGATGGCGTTGCCCTGGCTGCCGGATTCTATGCCGTAGATCTTGCCGTCCAGCTGTTTGCGAAAGCGCGCGATGTCGGCGAAGGTGCGCAGGCCCTGCTCCGCAAGCTGGCTGGGCACCGCCAGCGTGTATTTGGCGCCGCTCAGATTGGGCTCGGGCAGCACTTGCAGCGCCTTGGCCTGTAGAAAGGGCGTGATGGCCGGCGTTTGCGACGGCACCCAGTAGCCCAGATACACGTCGATCTGCTGGTTCTTGAGCCCGGTGAAGGCGATGGGCTCCGAGGCGAGCTGGGTGCTGGGCTGGTAGCCCAAGCCTTGCAGCACGGCGGAGGCCAGGCCGGTGGTGGCCGCGATATCGGTCCAGCCGATGTCGGCGAAGCGTATCTTGCGACAGCTTTCCGGCTCCGCGGCCCAGGCCTGGGCGGCCAGCGCGCCGCACAGCAGCGCCAGCCAGGGGGTGGAGAGTTTCATGTCGGCTTCTCCCGCAAGCGGTTCCGTCGCCGACGGGCAGCGCCGGGCCGCTGGGTTGGAAGGCATGGCCGTGGCCATGTCGACGCCGCGGACTCGGAGGGAGCCGGAGCGCAAGGACCAATCTAGGCGGGCGGCGCCGAATAGTAGCGCACGGGAGCGACCAATGCCGTCACCCGGGCGACCGGGCCGGCCTCGACGAGGGAGGCCGGCGCCGGTGGCGGAACCCGGGTTTACGGGGTCAGGTACTGGCTGCCGTCATAGGAGCCGACGAAGGTCCAATTGCTGTTGCTGACGCCGGTGGTGGGAAAGTAGCCGTAGTTCGCGTTCTTCAGCACGAAGTAGTCGCGCGTGGAGCGATAGGGGTTGTCGTAGACATAGACGTCCCCCACCGTGCCGGTTCGGCTGTCGCTCCAGCTGTTCAGGCGGCTCTTGCGCTGCGCGGTCAATATCGCCAGATCGTAGGACTGGGTGGCGGACAGCGGGGCGCCGTTATAGCTGTCCAGGAACTGCCAGCCGGCGTTGCTGCCGCCTTCGGTCGGGAAATAGCCGTAGCTGGCGGTTTTCAGCTGGAAGTAGTCGCGGGTGTTGCGGTAGGGGTTGTCGTAGACGTAGACGTCGCCCGGCGTGCCCGCGCGGCTCTCGCTCCATTTTTGCAGCGCGCCCTTGTTGTAGGCGGCCAGAATCATCGCGTCGTAGCCTTGCGCGCCGGGGCGGCGCAGTTGGATGGCGCTGCCCAGCGTCATCTGGGTGACACCGTCGCTGACGGTGACGCGTATCGGCGCGTACGCGCCTTGCAGCGCCTGAGGGGGCGCGGTCAGCGTCGCCGTCGCGCCATTGCCGGGGGATCCGCCGAAACCGGTCGGCACCTGCCACTGGTAACGCAGGGTCTTGCCGCCGGCGTTGACGACCCGCGCCTCCACGCTGAATGTGCCGCCGGCGTTGACGGAGGCCGGCAGCGACACGCGTCCGGCCAGGCCCTGCTGTTCCAGCGGATAGCGATAGAGCAGGTTTTCGTCGCGGTTCAGCCAGATCGGCTGCGACAGGACGGGCAGGCTGTTCACGGTTTGCCGGGTGCTCAAGTTGGCCTTCAAACCCCATTTGTCGAAGAACGGGGTCAGATTCTGGCCGGCGACGCGGCTGGTTTCGATGATGAAGCGCTGGCGCTTGTCCTCGTCGCTGGCGGGCAGCTCGGCGAAGGGCATGCTGCGGTAGCGCTGTCCCAGCCGGCTGTAGAAGTCCTTGCCGAAAGCCAGGTCCAGCTGCCAGAACATCGCCGCGCGCACGAACAAGTCCGTTTGCGCCTCGTAAGACGGTTGAGCCTGGTTCAGGTGCTGGCGCACCAGGTCCCATTTGCCGCCGGTTTCCAGCCGCGAACGCTGGCCCAAGGCGCGCTGCACATAGAGCGAGGTCAGGTTCACCGTCACCTCGGTCTGGTCGTTCCAGGTCATCGCCGGCATCTGGTAGTGATGACCCAGCTCATGCCAGGGGCCCCAGCCGTCCTGCTGCAGCAATTTGGAGTTGGCCACCGAGCCGGCGCCGCCGACATTGGTGCCCAGCCAGTAATTGCTGGCCGACATATAGCCGCCGCTGCTGTCCGGCTTGGTGACGAACTGGTATTGGAACGGCGTTGCCGCGTGGGGGTAGGGGTTGCCGGCGGCCAGGCCGTATTGTTCCTCGGCCAGGGTGACGATGCGATCCCACAGCGTCATGGCGGCGGCCGGATCGTCCACTTGCTGGCGCAGGATGGGCAGCGGCATGGTCACGATCATGCGCTTGCCCACCAGCTCCGCGTAGGGCTCGGCCGACAGGCGGTTCAGCATGGCGTTCCAGTCCGCGCTGCTGTGCTGACCCAGCACGAAACGCGGTATTTCGCGGCCGCCGCTTTGCAGCGTGGCCACGATTTTGCCGCTGCCGGGCTGGCTGCGCGGCGCGAAATAGATCACGCCGTCGTTCTGCGCGGTGATCTGATTGAGGCCGGGGCGCAGCTGGACCACCTGATTGGACGGCATGGCGCTGTTGGCGTTGGCGATAGGCACCAGCCACAGCTCCGGGGGCAGATTGGGCGGCGTGCCCTGATAGGCGATATTGACGCTCAGCGCTTCGCCCTTGCGGGCCCAATAGCCGGTGGACTGGGTGGGATGGGTGAGGAAGCCGCGGCGGTGCGCCAGCAGCCATTCTCCCGGATCGCCGCGCTGTTCCAGCGTCAGCTGGCGCGGCGCGTCGGCGAAGGCGGACAGAGAGGGCAGGCTGGCGGCCATCGCGGCGCCAAGCCACAGACAGGAACTGAGCTTAAATGCGTGCATATTTCTCTTATTCCATCAGGCCATGCCGGACTGCTGCGGGCGCAGGGCACGGCCTGTCCAGTTGCGGGTTGCGCCCTGGCTCCCGCCGGCATGAAGGGCGGGAGCCTACCCACTGGAGTCCGCTTCTTATTCCAAAGTTCTTATTTTATTCAGGTAAATATTTACTTGGGACTAACTGGATTTATTCAGCGCATTGACATTTTTAGTCGAGAATTCGGCTAAAAGCGGCTCATAAAAACCGCTCTCGCGGCTGAGGCCAATCGGCGCAACGCGGCATCAGCGCTTGGCTAGCGGCTTAAGAGCCGCTAACAAAACTCAGTTTTACGGCTGAGGCAAGGCGCGCCGACGCAGACAGTACTTGAGTACGGCAAGTCGGCGCAACGCAGCATCAGGGGTTTTGTTAGCGGGTCTAAGCGCTACGCCGCGCTCAACGCACCACCAGCGCCTTCACCCGCCAGGCCAGCTTGGCGTCGATGTCGGCGGTTTGCAGTTCGCGGAAGTCGTTGAGCGGATACATCATCCACTGGCTGAAGCCCATCTCCTCCAGCGGCCGGCCATTGATGCGCAGCGCCAGGATGGGCTGATAGCGGCTTTGGTCGCCGGGCGGAATCACCACCTTGTACTGGTCTTCTGTGACCACTTCCACGGGCCGCCCGGTCGCGCCCACGGCGCGCAGAATGGCGGAGAGCGTGGGGCCGGTAAAGGCCGACTTCGGCGTCCAGGTGGTCTTGGTCTGGATGGTGCGCTGCTGCAGGCGCTCCAGATCGGCCTTGCTGAAGTGGTATTCGCCGGCGCGGGTCTGATTGGACACCTTGATCTGGCCGGTGACCACCAGCGCCGGCGGCGCGCCGGCCAGCGCAAGCGCGGCGCAGAACATGGACAGGAAGGCGGCAAAGGGCAGGACGGATCTCATGGGGATGGGCTCCTGAAGGCATGGGGGATGTCAGTGAAGATGACATTTTAACCATGGGAATCCATTGTCATGCTTGTTGCAAAGCAATGAAAACGAGCTCTTTGCGGGCTGGCCGCCGGCATGAGGCGACGCGGTTTAGATTCTGATTTGGAAAATCATCATTCAATCTATTGGTGGTTTTGATTGGAATCGTTCCTCCAAATATTAATTGACTTGCCATTTGCATATTATTTTATGTTATGGTTTATTTGTATAAATATCCGTCGCCAAACTTGGATATTAATATATTTACTCTAGGATAACTGTCCAATAGAGCAGTCAATTCAATTCGCAAGCCTGTCTATAATCTCGCCCCTTCTAAGTACGCCGATGTCATTCTTCGGCGCTACTTGATCACCGAAACAAATGCCGCGCAGTTCACTTTTCCGCGTCGTTTTTTATTGTCGGTTTTAAATGGTCCGTGTTTTTTATAGGGCCGCCATTAAATTACCTAGATATTTTATGAGTCAAAACTCAATTCAATCCCTGCTGCCTATTTCCCGGGGCCGGGCGTTAGGCTTTTGCCTATTGCTGGCCGCTTTTGAACTGCTGACGTATATCGGCAGCGATATGGTGATGCCGGCCATGTTGCAAGTCGTCGCGGACTTGAACGCCGACGCCCGCCACGTGCCCACCGCGCTCAACGCCTATCTGCTGGGCGGGGTGGCCCTGCAATGGCTGATTGGCCCATTGTCCGACCGTTACGGCCGCAAACCGCTGCTGGTGGCCGGCGCCGTCGGCTTCGCCCTGGCTTGTCTCGCCGCCGTCGGCAGCCGCGACATCGAGCTGTTCAATCTGCTGCGCTTCATCCAGGGCCTGTCGCTGGGCTTCGTGATGGTGGTCAGCTATCCGGCGCTGCAAGAAGCGTTTCCGGAAAAAGACGCGGTGCGCCTGATGGCCTTGCTGGCCAATATCGCGCTGCTGTCGCCGCTGGTCGGCCCGCTGCTGGGCAGCTTGTTGCTGGGCCTGCTGCCCTGGCGCGGCCTGTTCGCGCTGATCGGCGCGCTGGCGGCGCTGGTGGCCGTCGGCCTGTGGCGCTGGATGCCGGAAACCCTGGGCGCGGAGCGTCGCGACGGCAGCCGGCTGGCGGCGAGCCCGCTGCGCCTGGTCCGCAGCGCGCGCCAGTACGCGGCGCTGCTGCGCAACGCCCCCTTCATGCAGGGCAGCGTGGCGCTGGGCCTGCTGTCCATCCCGCTGGTGGGCTGGATCGGCCTGTCGCCCTTGCTGCTGATGCGCGGCCTGGGCCTGTCCGGCGTTGAATACGGCCTGTGGCAGCTGCCGGTGTTCGGCGGCCTGATCGCCGGCAATCTGACCTTGAACCGGCTGGCGGCGCGCCTGGAGCTGGAGCGGGTGCTGCGGCTGGCGCTGCTGCCCTTGTTCGGCGGCCTGGCGGCGATGTTGGCGTTGACCTGGTCCAGCGGCGCGCTGCCGGCGCTGGCGGCGGGCCTGACGCTGTACGCCTTCGGCCTGGGCCTGGGCCACGCCACCCTGTACCGCTTCACCCTCTACGCCAGCGACAGCGGCAAGGGCGCGGTGGCGGCGATGCTGGGCATGATCTCCACCGCCTTGCTCGGCCTGGGTTGCAGCGCGCTGGCCTGGCTGGGCGCAGGCACCGGCCTGCAAGCCTTCGCCGGCTGGGCCGCGCTGGGCGCCGGCCTGGCGGCCTGGCCGCTGTGGCGCTTGCTCAAGCAGCGCGCTTACGCGCTGCAAGCGGCTTGAATCCCCTTCCTCATTCCCGGAGCTCCACCATGCTGAACCATGTCGACGCGCTGTGTGCGCTGGAACACCCTTATCGCGCCGATGCCGACGGCGACCGTCTGTTCGACGCCGCCATGCGCGAGCTGAGCCATTACCACTGCGAACACACGCCCGGCTACCGCCATTGGCTGCAGGCCAACGGCCTGGACGCCGCCGCGCTGGACGGTCTGGACGGTCTGGACGATTGGTCGCGGCTGCCGCCGCTGTTCGCCAACTACTTCAAACGCCAATTGGTGGTGAGCGCCGCCGGCCAGGACGCGCTGGAGCTGACCTCCTCCGGCACCACCGGCCAGAAAAGCCGCATGCGTTACGACGCGCGCAGCCTGGGCGCGGCGCAAAGCATGGTGGACCGCATCTTCCGGCATTACGGCTGGGACACGCCGCAACAGCCGTGCAACTACCTGCTGCTCAGCTACGAGCCGGCCGGCGCCATCACCCTGGGCACCGCCTACACCGACCAATTCCTGTGCAAGTACGCGCCGGTGAACCAGGCCTGTTACGCCTTGCGCCACAACGGCCACGGCAATGAGTTCGATCCCTTCGGCGTAATCCGCGCCTTGCAGGACTTCGCCGAACAAGGCCTGCCGGTGCGCATGCTGGGCTTCCCCGCCTTCCTGTGGTTCGCGCTGGAACGGATGCGGGAACTGGGCCTGCCGCCGCTGCAACTGCACCCGGAATCGCTGGTGTTCCTGGGCGGCGGCTGGAAAACCCACGCCGACCGCGCCATTCCCAAGGCCGAGCTGTACCGGCGGCTGGGCGAGCAACTGGGCATTCCGGACGCGCGCTGCCGCGACGGCTACGGCGCGGTGGAGCACCCGGTGCCTTACGTGGAATGCGAACGCCACCGCTTCCACCTGCCCAGCTACGCCCGCGCCGTGATCCGCGACACCGCCAGCCTGCGGCCGCAGCCTTACGGCGCCGCCGGCTTCCTCAACCTGCTGTCGCCCTACATCACCTCCAGCCCGGCCCACAGCATCGTGATGGGCGATCTGGCCGTGCTGCATCCGGCCGAGAGCTGCGGCTGCGGCCTGGCCACCGACTGGTTCGAACTGCTGGGCCGCGCCGGCACCAGCAAGAGCCGCAGCTGCGCGGTGGCCGCCTCCGAATTGATCAAGGAATCCTGATATGTATCTATTGAACGGAACACTGAACGCCGCCGCGGACGCCGCCGCCGCGCTGGCGCAATTGCAAGCCGGCCTGCCGGCCGCGCTGGCCCGGCCGCCGGCCTTGGACGCGGTGCTGGATTGCGCCGAGCGCTTCGCCGCCGCGCTGCCGGCACGGGCGGAGGCCCTGGGCCTGGACGCCGCCGCCGTCGACGCGCTGCAAGGTTTTTGCCGGCGCGAGGCGCTGGAAGCCAAGGTCGGCCGCGAGCTGGGCGAACAGGCCTTCTCGCTGCGCCGCTTCGACTACCGTCAGCCGCGCTTCGAAAGCTGGCGGCCGCTGGGCCTGGTGGCCCACATCACCCCGGCCAACGCGCCGCTGCTGCCCTTCATGGCGGTACTGGAAAGCCTGCTGGCCGGCAACGTCAACTGGCTGCGCCCCAGCGGCAGCGACCAAGGCCGCAGCGCGCGGCTGCTGGCCGATTTTCTGAGCCACGACGCCGCCGGCGATCTGGCCGCCCACGTGGCGGTGCTGCCGCTGGCCACCGACCAACTGGCCGGCCTGCTGGCCCGCGCCGACGCCGTGTCCGCCTGGGGCGGCGACGCCGCGCTGGAAGCGATCCGCCGCCAAGTGCCGGCCGGCTGCCGCTGGATACCCTGGGGCCACCGCATCAGCTTCGCCTACCTGGACCCGGCCGCGGCGACGGAGGCCGATTACGACGCGCTGGCCGACGACGTCTGCCGTTTCGACCAGCAAGCCTGCTCCAGCCCGCAATGCCTGCTGGTGGACAGCGAGGACGAAGCCGTCTTGCGCGGCGCGGCCCAGGCCATGGCCGCCGCGCTGGCGCGGCGCGCGCCGGCCTGGCCCGCCCTGCAGCCGGACGTGCAGGAAGCCGCGGAAATCTCCAGCCAGCTGGCCATGATGCGGCTGGACCAGTCTTTCGCCGGCGTGGCCGGCGCGGTGGAGCAGGGCGAGGGCTGGCGCGTGGCCTGGGCGCAGCGCCAGGAGCTGGCGGCCTCGCCGCTGTTCCGCACCCTGCAACTGCGGCCGGCGCCGCGCGCGCGGCTGGTGGAACTGCTGCTGCCCTGGCGCACCCATTTGCAAAGCTGCGGCCTGATCGCCGCGCCGGAGCAAGTGCCGGCGCTCAGCCGCCTGCTGCTGGACGCCGGCGTCGGCCGGCTGTGTCCGGCGGGAGCGATGCACGACGGCTATGCCGGCGAGCCGCACGACGGCGTTTACGCGCTGAGCCGGCTGACGCGGCGGGTGTCGGTCAGCCTGCGCGACGGCCAGCTGCCGGGCCATGCGACGCTGGACGCCTTGCCGCCGCCGCCGGCCGGCCTGGACGCGCTGCCGGTGATGGACAAAACGGCCTTCCAGCAAGCTGAAATGGGGCCGGCCGCCCAGCTGTTCTTCCGCAGCGGCGGCAGCAGCGGCGAACCCAAACTGGCCGGCTTCAGCTACCGCGACTACCACCGCCAGATGCAGGCGGCGGCGGACGGCCTGCTCGCCGCCGGACTGGATCCGGCGCATGACCGGGTGATGAATCTGCTCTACGGCGGCAACCTCTACGGCGGCATGCTCAGCTTCTTCACCATCCTGGACAAGCTGGGCGTGCCGCAATACCCGATGGGCGGCCCGGTGGACGACGACTTCAGCCAGATCGCCCACTTCATCGTGTCCCGCGGCGTCAACACCCTGGTGGGGATGCCGGGCACCTTGCAGCGCCTGTTCGAATGCGAGGAAACCGCGCTGCGCGCCTACGGCGGCGTGCGCAAGCTGTTCTGCGGCGGCGAGCACATCAGCGACGGCCAACGCCAGTTCCTGGCCGGCTTCGGCGTGGAGCTGATCCGCTCCGCGATGTACGGATCGGTGGACGCCGGCCCGCTGGGCCACGCCTGCGGCCACGGCCGCGACGGCGAATTCCATCTATTGGCCGATATCCAGTGGCTGGAAATCCTGGAGCAAGACAGCGACCGCCCGGCCGCGCCCGGCGCCGTCGGCCGCCTGGCCTTCACCTCGCTGGCGCGAGAAGGCCAAAGCGTGCGGCGCTACGACCTGGGCGATCTGGGCCGCTGGCTGCCCGGCCGCTGCGGCTGCGGCCTGCCGGCGCCGCGCTTCCAGCTCACCGGCCGCCACGGCGCGCTGCTGCGCGCCGGCACCATCTTCGTCAACCCGGAAGCGCTGTCCGCGCCGCTGGGCCTGGCTGTGCAATGGCTGGTGGACCACGCCGCCAGCGGCGGCGACCGCATCCGGGTGCTGGCCGACGGCGACGCCGCGCAGGTGCGCGCCCGCCTGCTGCAACACCCGATGCTGAACGAGGTGGTCAGCGGCGGCCTGCTGCAACTGGACGTCATCGCCACCCCGGCCGGCCAGTTCCAGCGCCATCCGCAAAGCGGCAAGACCCCGCTGGTGTTGGACCTGCGCCGCAACACGGAGCCGGCGCGATGAAGGCCGCCACGGAGGCCGGGCTGCGCCGGCTGGTGGAACACGCCCGCGCTCACTCGCCGTTTTTCAGCGCGCTGTACCGCGAGCTGCCAGAGGACTGGACGCTGAGCGATCTGCCGCTGATCGAGCCGGCGGACTACTGGCGCCAATGCCAGCCGCTGGAAGACTGGCCGGTGCTGAGCGGCCCGCTGGCGGACGGCCATGTGTTCAAGACCGGCGGCTCCACCAGCGAGGGCAAGCTGTCGGTGTTCCGCCGCGACGAATGGCAGGCCTTCGTGCGCGCCTTCGGCCAAGGCCTGGGCCGGCAACTGCTGCCCGGCGACCGCGTCGCCAACCTGTTCTTCGCCGGCGATCTCTACACCAGCCTGCTGTTCATCCACGGCGCGCTGTCGCACTCGCCGGCGCCGGTGGTGGAGTTTCCCTTCACCTGCAATGTCGAGGACGCGGCGCTGGCCGACGCCATCGACACGCTGGACATCAATGTGCTGGCCGGCGTGCCGGTGCAACTGGTGCGCTTCGCCAGCTGGCTGCAACAGGCCGGCCGCGCGCTGCCCGGCGTGCGCTGCCTGCTTTACGGCGGCGAAAGCCTGTTCGCCGAACAACTGGCCCTGCTGGGCCGGGCGTTTCCCAATGCCCGCATCGGCTCCATCGGCTGCGCCAGCGTGGACGCCGGCCTGATCGGCGCCGCCGGGCCGGATTGCGCCCAGGGCGAACACCGCGTGTTCGACGCCGACACCATCGTCGAAATCATCGACGAGGCCAGCGGCCTGCCGATCACGGAGCCGGACCGCAAAGGCCTGCTGGTGGTCAGCAATCTGCAACGGCGGCTGATGCCGGTGATCCGCTATCCCACCGGCGATCTGGCCTGCTGGCGCGAGCCGGCCGGGCGGCCGGAACGCAAGTTCGCGCTGCAAGGGCGCGCCAGCCGCGGCCACCGCGTGCGCGTCTGCACGCTGTCCTTGTTCCCGGACGAACTGGACCCGCTGCTGCGGGGGCAGGACGGCGTGCTGGCCTGGCAGCTGCTGGTGGGCCGCCGCGACGGCGTCGACACCCTCAGCCTGCGAGTGGCCAGCGAATACGCGCCGGCCCCGGCGGCGGAGCCGCTGCGCGAACGGCTGCTGGCCGCGCAGCCGGCCTTGGCCGAACTCTGCCGCCAGGGCCTGCTGCGGCTGGACGTCGCATATTGCGCGCCGGAGGCCATGCTCACCCATCCGCGTTCCGGCAAGCTGATGCGCGTGGTGGACCAGCGCGCTTACGACGAGGTGGCGGCATGAGCATCGCCATCCGCGATTTCCAGGCGGACGACGCCGCCGGCGTCAGCGCCTTGTTCCGCGCCATCTACGGCGAACACTACGTCTATCCCGACGTGTATCTGCCGTCTATGATCCGCCGCCACAACGCCGCCGGCCGCTGGCATTCCGCCGTGGCCGTGAGCGGCGGCCGGGTGCTGGGCCACGCCGCGCTGTGGCGCGACCCGCATTGTCCGGGCAGCGCCGAGCTGGCGCTCAACGTGGTGCATCCGGACGCGCGCGGCCAGGGCCTGGCCACCGCGCTGGGCCGCCATCTGCGCGCCCAAGGCGTCGCCCTGGGCCTGAGCATGCTCACCATCAAGCAAGTGTCGTCCCACGGCCAGAGCCAGCGCCTGGCCAAGACCCTGGGCTTCCACACCACCGGCCTGCTGCTGGACTACGTGGCCTCGCCGTTTGGCCAGCCGCAGCCGGAAAGCATCGTGCTGGGCTGCCTGCCGCTGCAAAGCCGGCCGATCCCGGCGTTGAACTGGCCGGCGGCGTGGCGGGAATGGCTGACGCCGCTGACCCGCGCCTTCGGCAGCGTGCCGCCGCCGGCGCAGGGGCCGGCCGGCGGACTCAGCATCGCCAGCCACGGCCGGCGGCTGGACGTGGGGCTGGAGGACGTCAGCGGCGGCCGGCTGCGGGAAGTGGCGGCGCTGCCGGCCGGACGGCTGGTCTACGTCAGGCTGGCGCTGGGACCGGACGCCCCGCGCGCGGCGGACGCCTTGCAACAGGCCGGCTTTGTCTGCGGCGGCCTGGTGCCCGGCCCGGAGGGCAGCTGGCAGGCGTTGCTGCTGCGTGGACACGGCCGGCAGGAACTGGCGCTGAGCTGCCCCTTGGCCAATCGTCTGCATCAGTTGAGCCGGCAGGTGGCGGCGGCGGTTGCCGCCTGAGGCCCGTGCCTCCCCTGCGCCTTGACGGCCTCTGCCAGCCTGTTTAGGCTTGGTCCCGCGCTGCGCTCAATCACGCCGCGTCGGGCTGGCAAGCCTATAAATTACTAGACCGCAGACAAGTCGTGTCCGCCTTTGGCACTGCTACGTCTGCTGCCACGCCGTACCCATTCGGGACGGGCCGTGGCAGGGAGTCCTCTGGACTGCCGGTCGTTGGTCTAGTAAGCCGGTCTTGCCACCTTGTCATGTGCCTGTCCCAGCCTCGCCTGGGCGGGTTTCCAAAGCTGACATGGAGACCGTGATGACCTTTTCCACCTTTCCTCCCGCAATGCCCCCTCCCGCCTGTCCCCATGGCGCAGGAGAACGCCCCGAACCCGCCGCCGCGCCGGTGATGGAGCAACTGCGTTCCTGCGCTCAGCGCTTGCCCGCCGCCGCTGGCAATGTGCTGCTGCTGGGCGATCTGGGCCGCCAATTGAACGATTGCTATATCGAGCTGGACTCCGCCCTGTTGAGCGGGGTGATGGATATGCGCGCCGCCCACACCGGGCTGTTGGCGCTGCTGACCTTGCTGGAACGCCGCGACGAGCCCTTGCTGTTCAGCAGCGAGGAGGCGCTGGCCTTGCTGGAACCGATACAGCAGCGTTTGCAA
>NZ_QARX01000001.1:4990149-5094135 GCF_003052555.1 Chromobacterium sp. Panama | reverse complement strand
GGCGGCGGCCCGCCCCCTCCCCGTTCGCCGCGCGGAAAGCGGCACCTAAATCATCATCCGCGCAGCGGACTCAACAGAAAAGCCCTCACAAATCACAGCGCAATCAAAGGAGGACACATCTCTCCGTGAAAGCAGATTCAACAAAGCAACCCTCTCCAAATACAGAGCAATCTATCGAACACCCCCGCCTCCCCTGCTACACTAAATCCCCGCCATGACCCCGGCATCCCCACCATGCACACCGCCCCCGCCCTCATCATCATCGACATGCAACAAGGCATGAGCCGCCCCGAAGCCGGCCCGCGCAACAACCCCCAGGCCGAAGCCAATATCGCCCAACTGCTGAACGCCTGGCGCCAGGCCGGCGCGCCGCTGGTCCACGTGCGCCACATCTCCCGCACCCCGGAGTCGCCGTTCTGGCCCGGCCAGCCCGGCGTCGAATTCCAGCCGGCGCTGGCGCCGCTGGCCAGCGAACACGTGATGGAAAAGAACGTGCCGGACGCCTTCGCCCACAGCGGCCTGGAACGCTGGCTGCGCGTGCGCGGCATCGAACAACTGCTCATCGTCGGCGTCAGCACCAATAACTCGGTGGAGGCCACCGCCCGCAGCGCCGGCAACCTCGGCTTCCACACCCTGGTGGCCGCCGACGCCTGCTTCGCCTTCGACAAGGCGGACTACGCCGGCACCCCGCGCAGCGCCGACGAGGTGCACGCGATGGCGCTGGCCAATCTGGACGGCGAGTACGCCCATATCGTTCAATGCGCCGACATGCTGCGGCAGCTGCAATAAACCCTGATCAGGAGCCCAACCATGCAATTCGCCTACACCATTCTCTACGTCTCCGACGTCGCCGCCTCGCTGGCCTTCTTTGAAAACGCCTTTGGACTGAGGCGCCGCTTCCTGCACGAATCCGGCGATTACGGCGAGCTGGACACCGGCGCCACCACGCTGGCTTTCGCCGCCCACCCGCTGGGCCGCAGCAATCTGCCGGAAGGCTATGTGGCGGCGGATGCCTCGCCGCTGCCGCTGGGCATGGAGATCGCGCTGACGACCGACGACGTGGCCGCCGCCCACGCCCAGGCCTTGCGCCACGGCGGCGTTGAGCTGCAAGCGCCCTCGCTCAAGCCCTGGGGCCAGACGGTGTCCCATTTGCGTTGTCCGGATGGGCTGCTGCTGGAGCTATGCTCTCCGATCTAAAACGCCAGCCCAGCCCCAACAGCAGCACGACTCCGGCCAAGGCGGCCAGCGCCAGTTGCGGCCACGGCCCGGAGCCGCGCAGCGGAAACAGCAAAAGACCGCAAGCCGCCAGCGCCAGGCCGGCCGCCGCGCCCTGGCGCGCCAGCCTTGGCAACAGGCCGTGCCCCAAGCGAGCGGCGAGCAGCGCGCCGGTCAGCCACACCCCGGCCAGCGTGGCCAGCGCCAGGCCGGGCAAGCCCAGCCAGCGTGGCAGCGTCAGCAGCAAGGCGGCGCTCAGCGCGCTGCCGGCCAGCTCCAGCGCCAGCGGGCCGCGGGTGTCGCCGCCGGCGTAGCAATAGCGCGCCAGCAGCGCGTTCCAGGCGCCAAACACAATGCCCGGCGCGTACAGCGCCAGCAGCAGCGGCAGGCCGCTCGCCGCCAAGCCGCCGGGCAGCAGCAGCGCCACCAGCGCCGGCGCCGCGCCGATCAGTCCGGCCGCCGCCGGCAGGGTCAACAGGGTGCAGGCGGCCAGGCCGCGTTCCAGCAGCCGCAGCCGGCCCGCGTCCTGCGCGCCGCTCATCTTGCTCAACAAAACCTGGTTCAAACTCATCAAGGCGATCAGCGGCAGATTGATCAGCTTGCGCGCCAGATTCAGCAGGGTAATCGTCCCCTCGCCCAGCAGCGAGGCGGCCAGGCGCTCCAACAAGCCCAGGCCCTGACTGGCGGCCCCGCTGGCCAGCAGCGGCCACAGCCGCCGCCAGACCTGCCGGACATCGCCGCGGCCAGCGCGCAGCCAGGGCCGCCAGCCCAGCCGCCAGTTGCCGGGCAGCAGCGCCGCCGCCATCAACCCGCTGCCGGCCAGAAAGCATTTCGCCAGCGTCGTCGCCGTCGCGGCCGGCCCGGCCCAATACAGGTAGAACACCGCCGGCAGATTGAACAGCAGCGAACCCAGCCCGGCCAGCAGGAAGCGGCCCTGCGCTTGCAGCGGCACCGCCAGCACCGCCTGGGCCAGCAAGCCGGGCGCCAGCCAGGCCAGCCAGCGCAGCGCGGCGGCGGCCAGCTCGGCGTGAGCGGCGCCGATGCCGGGCGCCAGCGCCCGCGTCAGCCACGGCGCGGCCAGGCTCAGCAATGCCGCCAGGCCCAGGCCGGCGCCCAGCCAGTGGCGCAGCTGGCCGGCCAGCCAGCCGCCGCGGCGTTGCGGCGCCTGCGCCTGCCACAAGGGCAGCAGCGCGGCGGACAACAGGCCGCCGGCCAGCAGGGTGCGCAGCGCTTCCGGCAGGAACATCGCCACCAGGAAGGCGTCGCTGCGGCCGCCGGCGCCCCAGGCGGCCACCAGCAGCCACTCGCGGGCGAAACCGGCCAGCAGGCCGGCCAGCGTGGCCAGGGTCAAGAGCGCGGCGGGACCGAACATGGACTCAGTGTCATTAATGGAACAGGGTGAACAGCCCTTTGCCGCCCACCTTGTAGTTAAGATCGCGCGGCCGCTCGCCCATGGGCTTGGCGCCGCTGCCGCCGACGATCTTGTACGGCGCCACTTCCTTGCCCACCACGGTGTTGGCGGTGACCACCGCGCCGCGGCCGATGCGCGCGCCGTGGCCGATCAGCGCGCCGGTGGCGATCCAGGCGTAGTCGTCGATATAGACCGGCGCGGACACCGACCAGAATTCCGGCGCGCTCAGGTCGTGACTGCCGGCGATGATCTTGGCGTAGGAGGCGATGGCGACGTGATCGCCGATGATCAGCCCGGCGCGCGCGTCCAGCAGGCAGTGCCAGGCCACGCAGCTGTCCGCGCCTATCACCAGATTGTTGACGCCCAGCACCTCGGTGTTGCGCCACACGCTGGAGCCCTTGCCGATGCGCGCGCCGCCCAGGCGCAGCCAGGCCAGCCGCAGGTGGTGGGACGGCAGCTTGTTGATCAGGATGTTGTAGCCCTGCTCCCAGGCGCGCAGCCAGCGGTCCTTGAAAGTGGCCCAGTTGAGACCGTAACGCGGCACCAGCTGGGTGGGCACTTCGTCGCGCAAGAGCGCGTAGAAGCGGCTAGCCAAGGGGTGCGGGATGCGGCTTTCCATGTCGACGGAGACGATGGACACGCGCGGTTCCGCGGCGTCGCCCTCCTCGAAGGCCACGTTGTTGGCCAGCATCCAGTCGTAGGCGGCGGCCAGTTCCGCCGCCGGCGCGCCCAGACGCGCGGCGTAGCCGTCCAGCCGCTCGCGCAGCGCGCTGCTGTGGTAAATGCGGTGGCGCAGCGTCAGCGCCGGCGCGGCGGGAAGATCGGTGGGTTTCATCGCGGTTTCGCTTTCGGATCAACGGTTTTCGGGCCGGAGGGCGCGACGGCGCTCAATAGCGGATCGCCGCGGCCGGCCAGCCGGCGCGCCGCTTGCAGATTGACGCCCATCAGCAGCCAGAACAGGCCGATCAGCACCATGGTGAAGCTGTAGTAGTGGTCGAACAGGCCGGTGAGCAGCGCCGCCAGCAAGCCGGACAGGGTGCCGAGCCAGATCGCGCGCTCCGGGTCCAGCGCGGACAGCGGGCCGCGCGGCCGCGCCTCGCGCCACCAGGCGACGGTGACGGCGACGAAGAGCAGCATGCCGGGCGCGCCCAGCTTGTAAACGTAATTGAGCCAGAGGTTGGAGATGCCGAGCAGGCCGCTGTCCGGCGGCGGCGGATCCACTTTGAAGCCCAGGCCCAGCGGATAGGCGCGCATCGCGTCGGGGAAGCGGCGGTATTCGTCCATGCGGATTTCCGTACTGGCGTTGCTGGCGGAAAACGTGGTGGCCAGGCGTTCCTGCAAGGGCGGATAGAACAAGACCAGGGCCAGGACCAGCGCCGCGGCCAGGCCGATGATGCGGCCGGCGTGCGGCGCGCGCCGCCAGCTCAGCCACAGCAAAACCAGCGCCAGGCTGACGATGGCCCCGCGCGAGATGCTGAACAGCAGGCCGGCCGCGCCCAGCAGCGCCACCGTCAGGCCCAGCAAGCGCCGCCAGCCGCGCTGCGCCAGGCCGTAGAAGAAGGCCAGCGGCAGGAAGAGCGCCAGCGCGCCGCCGGTGAGATTGGGATGCACCCAGGGCGAGGCCATGCGGGTGTAGTTGGCGGAGAAGATGTCGCGCACCGCTTCCGGGTGGGCGTAGCGCAGTTTTTCCAGCACCGGGATGAAGCTGTTGGCGTCGCGGTCCTTGAGGAAATAGCCGATGGACAGCAGCAGCATGGCCAGCGTGCCCAGCAGCAGCGTCACGATCAGGCGGTCGCGGCTGCGTTCGTCCGGCAGCAGCAGCGGCGCCAGAAACAAGGCGGACAGATTCAGCAGCCAGCGCGCCCAGTTGACCGGGCCGTTGCCGTCGGCCTGCACCATCAGCTGGCCCGCCAGAAACGGCAGCAGGCTGAAGGCCATCAGCCACAGCAGCAGCTCTTCGGCGCGGCCGCGCGGCCATTGCAGGAGGCCGACGGCCAGCCGCGGCAGCGCCCCCAGCCAGGCCAGGCCCAGCAAGGCCTCGGACACGGTGACGCGCACGCCCAGTTGCACCGTGGCGTAAGGCGCCAGGGTGGCGGCAAGGCCGAACAGCGCCAGTCCCAGCAAGGGCGCGCGCAGCACGGCGACGCCGGCGCAGGCGGCGGCCAGCGCCAGCGCGGCGGCGGCCGGGCTGAGCAGGGCCAGCAGGCCGCCGAACAACAGCCCGCAGCTCAGGGCGAGCGCGCGATTCAGCGGCGTCATGCCAGCAGCCTGTCCAGCAGTTGATCCACGCGGCGGCGGTAGGCGTCCATATCGTAGCGGCGCGCCCAGGCGCGGTTGGCGTCGACATCGCCGTCCGGCCCGGCCGCGGCCAGCCGGTGCATCAAGGCTTGCAGCTCGCCGCCGTCGTTGGGGGCGAAACGCGCCGCTTGCGGCGGCGCGACCTCGTCCAGCGCGGAGCCGGTGGCCACCGCCACCGGCGTGCCTTGCGCCAGCGCCTCGATCACCGGCAGGCCGAAGCCTTCGGCGTAGGACGGCTGCCATAGCCGTTCCGCCCCCGCGTACACCGCGCTCAGCATGGCGTCGTCCAGATCGCTGAGCCAGATCAGGCCGTCCAGCCGCCGCAGCTCCGCCGGCAGGTCTTCCGGCCGCGCCACCAGCGCCAGCGCCGGCAGGTCCGGCTGGCGCTGACGCGCTTTCCGCCATTGCTCGACGAACCAGGGCATGTTCTTGCGCGGCTCGCGCGCGCCCACCGCCAGCCAATAGCGCGCCGGCAAGCCGGTCGGCGGCTCCGCGGCCGGCCTTGCCGGCTGCGGCACCGCGTTGGGCAGCAGCGCCAGCTTGGCGCGCTGGCGCGGGAACAGCCGCGCGGCGGCGTCGGCGGTGAATTGCGACGGCGTCCAGACCGCGTCGGCGCGTTGCAGGGAGCGCGCGGTGCCGGCCCAATCGATCACGCGATAGGCCAGCGCGCGCAGCAGGCTGACGTGGTAGTTGTCCAGGGTCAGCTGGAACACGTCGTGCAACAGCATGGCGTAGCGCACGCCGCCGGGCGCGCGCCAGGGCGGCAGCCCGGTGTTGGCGGTGGCGATGTAAAGATCCAGCCGCCGGGCGCGGATGGCCTGCGGCAGAAAGCGGCATTCGAAATGCCAGCGCTCGCGCGGGCGATGCAGCCCGTCGGCCGGGCTGGGCCGCGCCGGGCATTCCGCCAGCCTCCGGTGGGGATGGTCGGCCGGACAGGCGGTGAAACGCAGCACTTCCACGTTCGGCCGCGCCGCCAGCGCGGCCTCCAGCGCCAGCACTTGCCGCGCGATGCCGGAGCGCGGCGCGGCGGTCACCGGGCGGTAGTCAATTCCGATGCGCATGTCTCAGCTCCCGGTACAAGGTTTCCAGCTGGTCGGCGGCGATGGCCCAATCGTGCCGCCGCCGCACGAATTCGCGCCCGGCCCCGCCCAGGCTGGCCGCGCGCTCCGGCCGGCTCAGCAGCGCGGCCGCCGCCTCCGCCAATTGCTCGGCGTCGTCGCCGCGCAGGTATTCGCTGTCGGGACGCAGGTCCAGCCCGGACGCGCCCTGCGGCGTGCTCAGCAGCGGCAGGCCGGCGGCCAGCGCCTCCAGCACCTTGAGCTTGGAGCCGCCGCCCTGGCGCAGCCCGGCGATGAAGGCCGCGGCGCGGCGCTGCTGCGTCGGCAGTTCCGGCACGAAGCCCAGCCACTCCAGCCGCGCGTCCGGCCAGCGCCGCGCCCAATCCTCCGGCATCGCGTAGCCGCATATCGCCAGCCGCGCCCGCGGCAAGCGCCGCCACAGCCTAGGCATCACTTCCGCCGCCAGCCAGACGGCGGCGTCGCGGTTGGGCGGGTATTCGAAATTGCCGACGAAGAGCAGACGCTGGCTGGCGTAATCCGGGCGGACTTCGGCGAAGGCGTCGGCGTCCACGCCGTTGATCACCACGTCCACCAGCCGGCCGCTGTGCTGGGCCATCGCCGCGGCGTCCTCCCAGGTGACGGCGGCGACGCGCTCGGCGGCGTTCAGCGCCAGGGCCGCCCAACGCCGGTAACGCCAGCGGTCCCACCAGACGAAGGGCGCGCACCAGCGCGGCAGATGCTGATAGGTGGCCGCGCCCAGTTCGGACTCGACATTGTGCTCGGTCAGCAAAAAGGGCTGACGGCGGCGGTCCAGCGCTTCCAGGAAGGGCTGCAAGCCGTAGCTGTGCTCGATCTGCACCACGTCCCACCGCTGGCGCAGCAGGCCGTCGAAAGTGCGGCTCAGATCAGGCGACAGGCCGTTGACGCTGGCCAGCATCGGGTAGGGCCCCAAGGCCGCCGCCAATAGCGTCAGCGGGTGCTTCAGCGGCCGGCGCGGCAGCACGATCAGCCGTTCCACAATGCCTTCCAGCTGGCGGCGGCAGGCCTCGCTGGCCGGTTCCTTGCTCTGCACCAGCAAGGTGATGCGGTGGCCGCGCGCCGCCAAGGCGCGCAGCAGCTGGAACTGGCGCAGCTTGCCGCCGCTGGTGGTGGGCCAGGGCAGATACGGCAGGGTCCATAGA
Source organism: Chromobacterium sp. Panama (assembly GCF_003052555.1). Lineage (NCBI taxonomy): Bacteria > Pseudomonadati > Pseudomonadota > Betaproteobacteria > Neisseriales > Chromobacteriaceae > Chromobacterium > Chromobacterium sp. Panama. Next base: position 5,086,972 of record NZ_QARX01000001.1, on the reverse strand, counting down.
ATGCGCAGCGGCGGGCAGCCGCCAAGGGAAAGAGAGGCCGGCTTCATTCTCGCCACTCCAGGATTTGCAGCTGCGGCTTCACCGCCACGCTCAGGCTGTCGCCGGCGGCGCTCAAGGCCGCGCTGCTTCCGCTCAAGGGCTGGCGCAGCGTGGCGCGGGCGACGCCGGGCAAGCGCGCCGCGCCGCCGTTCGCGCTCCAGAACATCCACAGGCGCGCGCCGTCCGGCTTGCGCCAGGCGATGCTGTACAAACCGTCCGGCGCGGCGTCCAGGCGCGGCGGCGACGCCGGCTCCAACCGCGGGCCGGTGATGGCGAGAAAGCGCGCCAGCGCCTTGTAGGCGGGCTTGGGCTTGCCGTTCAGATCCAGCAAGCCGTAACCGCGGTCGCGCGCGCTGGCGCGCTGGTCCAGATCGGACAGCGCGAATAGAAAGACGCGGTCGTAGTCCAGCGCGCTCATCAGCGCCAGCCGGCGCAGTAAATAATCCGCCTGGCCGTCGCGGCCGATGATCTCCTGCTCTTCCTTGGGGCCGGCGTAGCTGGACCAGCCCCATTCGGTGGCCCAGATGCCCGGCGCCTTGACCTGGCGCAGCCGGGCGTTGATCTGCTGAGCGCGCAGCACGAAGTCCCGCGTTTTAGGATCATCGCCCTCAGGCTGCTGGCTGTAGGGATGGTAGGCGACGATGGTTTTCAGATTCAGCGTGCCCTTCTTGCCCAGTTCCTCCAGCATCAGGCCGCCGCGCACCGGCATCTGGCTGTAATAAGCCATGCCGGCCATCACCACCGGCTTGCCCGGCGCCGCGGCGCGCAGCGCTTCCGCGCTGGCCTGCAACAAACGGCCGTAACCTTCCGGGCTGGGCAGCGGCCGCCAGAAGCCGGGCAGGTTGGGCTCGTTCCACACCTGCCAGGCGTCCACCGCCGGATAGCGCTTGGCCAACATGGCCATGCGTTTGGCGAACACCTTGTCGTCCTTGGGCGGGTACTGGTCGCTGGAACCAAGCAGCGGCGGCACGCTGCTGGCGAAGGGCGCCGATCCCACCAGGTAGAACACCGATTTGAGCTTCTGCGCCTTCAGCGTGTCCACCAGCTGATCCAGCGGCGCGAACACGAACTGGTTTTCCTTGGGTTCGTGGCGGTCCCAATGCAGGTCCACCCGCACCCAGCTCAGGCCCAGCGATTTGAGCTGCTGCATCTGGCGCTGGTATTGCTCCGGCGTGAACCAGAGGAAGTGCGCGTTGACGCCGAGAAAGTCGCGCCACACCACCGGCCGGCCGGCGGTCAGCTCGGTGGTTTCGGCGCGCGGGCCGGCCGCGGCCAACGTCAGCGCCGCCGCCAGGACCAGCGTCCGCCACGCCGCGCCGCGCGCGCTAGCCATGCGCCCTCTCCCCCAGCGCGGTCTGGAACATGCGCAGAAACTGCGTCGCCACGCGCGGCCAGGCGCGTTCCCGCCCCAGGCTGCGCGCCTGTTCGCTGTGCAGACGCAAGCGCTCGGGCTGACGCAGCAGGCTGATCAGGGTCCGGGCCAGCGCCGCGCTGTCCCCGCGGGCGTAGACCTCGCCGTTGCCGAAGGAGGCCTCCTCGGCCAGCGCGCGCGCGTCGGAACAGACCACGCCGCGGCCGCAGGCCACGGCCCAGGACAGCGCGCCGCTGGCGCCGCACATCCGGCCCAGCAAGGCCAGCTTCCACGATTCCCGATACGGCAGCACCATGGCGTGATGGGCCTGGATCAGGCCGGGGATGTCGGTGGCCGGCAGGTCCGGCCGCCACTCCAGCATGTCCCGATGCAGCCCCAGCAAGATGGCTTGCTGGCGCAGGGATTCCAGATAAGAGCCGGAGCGGCCGAAGGCGACGTCCGGCGCCACCCCGCCCGCCAGGGTCAGCCGCACCCGGTCCCGGGTGTCCGGTTCTTGCTGCAGCAGGGCCAGCGCGTCCAGCACATCCTCTATGCCCTTGCCCTGGTAGATGTAGCCGAAGTACAGCAGCCGCAACGGCCCCTGCGGCGGCAAGGCCGGCAGCGGTTCGGCGGCGATTTCGCGATTGCCGTGCGCAATGTGGAACACCCGGCCGGCCGGCAAGCGCATCCGCCGGGCCAGGCCTTCCGCGCCGGTGGCCGTCAGCGTCACCAGCCGGGTCAAGCGCCGCGCCAGCCGCCGCTCGCGCGCCAGCGTCAGCGGGGCGGCCAGCAAGGCCGCGGCCTGGGCCAGCGGGCGCGGCAGCCGCCGCGGCAAGCCGGGCGGCCGCCAGACCAGGCGTTCCGGATCATGGACGGTGGCCGTCAGCCTCAAGCCCGGCTGATGGCGCGCCAACCACTCCAGCGCCATGAATTCGCCGCAGCGGCCGCCGCCCAGTTCCGCGTGCACCAGATCGAAACGCCGCCAGTCCACGTTCTGCATCTGCCAGGACAGTTCCAGCGCGTTGAGCGCCAGCGGCTGCCCGTCCAGCGGGGAGACGACGCTGACGCCTTCGTCTTCCAAAGCCCGACGCCAGGCGTCGGCGTAGTCGGCGATGCCGTTTTGCTCCGACGGCAGCGGAGCCAGCAGGGCGATCTTCATCGGCCTTCTCCTTTCCAACGCGCCGCGCCTCTCAACACGGCGGCGGGGATTTCAAAACGGCGGCGGTTGAGCACGATGCCGTCTACCTGTCCGAACGCGGCGCCCAGGATGGCCAGCGCGTTTTCCACCACCGGCACCGTGGAGGCGCGCGCCTCCACCACCAGCAAGATCAGATCGGCGCGCTTCAGCTGCACGAAGGCCTGCTGATTGTCGAGCAGCGCCGGCGCTTCGATCAGCGCCACCTCGCCGGCGGCGACGCGCGCGTCCCCGGCGGCCAGCCGCGCCGGCACGCCGCGCTCGGCCAGCACCCGCAAAAAATGGCCGGCGACGAAGCTGACGCCCTCGCCGCGCCGCGACGACGCCAGGCCGATGACCAGGCCGTCCCGCGCCAGCTTGTCGGCCGGCAACTGGCTGTACAGGCGATAGACGCTGGCCTCGAAGGCCGGCGGCGGGGTCCGCCCCGGCTCCAGCTCCATCAGCGTGCTCCACAGCGGCACGCCGAAACGGCGCTCTACGCCGCCGCCGTCGTGGATGCGTTGGTCCAGCAGATAGCACAGGTAAAGGGCGAACAGGCCCACCGCCAGACCCGCCGGCGCCGCGGCCAGCAGGATGGCCAGGCTCTTGGGAAACACTCGCGCCGGGCTGAAAGTGGCCTGCTCTATCACCGCGATATTGCTGATGCGGCTGTTGTCCAGCTCACGGTCTATGCGCGCTTTTTCCAGGCTGTCGCGGTAGAGCAGGTAGTTCTTTTCCGCCACCGCCAGATTGCGTTCCAGCCGCGACAGCTCCGGCTCCACGCCGAGAATGCGCGCGCGCTCGTCCTTCAGCTCGGCGATGGCCTTGTCGTAAGCCGTCACCTTGGCCTTCAGTTCGCCGGCGCGCATGCCGCGCTCCAACTTGCCGCGCTCCAGCAGATTGACGAGATCGCTGGGCGCGCGGTTTTCCGAGCGCTGCACCGTGTCTTTTTCCCGGGCGATCAAGTTTTTAAGCGCGGCGATGTTTTCATCCAGCTCGCGGATGGGCAGCGCGTCCGGCAGATAGGTCTTGAGCTTGTCCAGCCGTTCCAGCTCCAGGCCGTTGAGCTTGAGCTTGAGGTCTTGCCGCGCCGGGTTCAGGCTCAGTTCGCGCTCCTTGACGATTTCGCGCGGCAGCTTGCCGCCGCTGGCCTGGGCGTTGGCGATGCCGCCCTGCATCGCCGTCCACTCCGCCTGATCGGCGCTGCGCGCCGCCTCCAGCTTGTTGAGCTGGTCGGTGAGGCTGTCCAGACGCTCCTTGGAGCTGATGCCGTCGATCTGGCGCAATTGCTGGCCGATCCGCTCCTTGTAGCCGGCGATCTGCTCGGCCAGCTTGCCGCTTTCGGTTTCGTAAAACGCGTACAGGCTTTTGCGCCCCAGCGCGCGGCTGCGCTCGTCGATATACAGCGCCAGCCATTTGTTCAGCACTTGCCGCGCCACCGCCGGATCGTCCCAGCTGAAAGCGATTTCCATCACCGCCGAGCCGCTTTGGTGGCTGACGCTGAATTGCTTTTCCAGCTTGGCGGCCAGCCGCTCCTGCGGCGTCTGCGTTTCCACCACCCCGATCAGGGCCAGCGCGTCGCGCGCGCCGTCCAGCACAGCGCCGGCCGCCTGCTTTAGCCGATGCTTGACGGTTTTCCACCAGCCTTGCGGCGGCGGCGAGCGCATCTCGTTCAGGTAGTAGTCGGCCACTTGGTGGATGATGGGGCGGCCGGTCAGCAGCTTTTCCTCGTCGACGATGGGATCGCGCTGAGTGCTGGGCGCCACCAGCGTCTGACGGTCGGCGTATTCGATCGGCAACGTACTGGTGTCGCGGCCGGGTTTGACCAGCAGCCGCGCTTCGGATTCGTAGCGGGCCGGCAGCAGGAAGGCGCCCAGCGCCGCCACCAGCACGGTGGCGACGAAGGCCCATTTGAACTCGCGCCGGAAGATGAAGAACAGGCGGGCCAGGTCGCGGAAGGAGCGGATTTCTATCATATCGCTATCGCCGGTGCGGACCAGGGGCTAGCCGCCGGCCTTGATGGTGGGGTTGTTCTGGATGTTGACGTTGTTGCTGCCCTTGCCGCCCAGGTCATAATTCAGTCCTATGCCTATCGCCTTGGAGAAGGGCAGCAGCTGGTTGACGTACATGTCCACGCCTTCCACCGCCTTGCCGATGGCGGACTTGGGCACGAACACGATGTCGCCGCGCTGCAGCATCACCCCGCGCCGTCCGGCGGCCGGGTCCAGCATCCGCGCCAGATCGGTGAAATAAATCTGATACAGGCCGGTCTCGTCCATGCGCAGCAGCGCCACGTGCTCGCTGTCGGCGGACGGCAGCACGCCGCCGGCGCCGATCACCGCCTGTTCGATGCTGGCGGCGGCGCTCAGCTCGAAGGCGGACGGATTGCGCACCGCGCCGCCGACGAAGACGCGGTTGCCCGGCGCGATGGCGATGTTGACGGTGACTTGCGGCTGGCGGTACAGCGCGGACAGCCGCTCGGTGATCTCCGCCCCTATCTCCTCCGGCGTGCGGCCGCCGCCGCGGACCAGGCCGGCGTTGGGATAGGAAAAGCTGCCGTCCGGGCGCACGAAGAACAGCGCCATCTCGTCTTTTTCCGCCGGGGATTGCGCGTCGCGGACGATGCGCAGGGTGTCGCCGTTCATCACCCGCGTCGTCGGCGGCGGCAATTGGCTGATGTCGCGCAGCGCCAGCCGCCGCGCTTCCACGGTCTTGGCGTCCGGCAGCGCGATGGTGCTGGGGGTGGAACAGGCCGTCAGTCCGCCCACAAGGGCGGACAACAAGACGGCGGCGAGCTTGGCGGTGGTCATCGCGTTCATTTCCAATAAGCGGGGAACATGCTGAGGCGGCGCTTGAGCGCGCGCGGCAGCCAGCGTTCGACATGGCCCAGCCGGTAGCCGGCCAGCTTGAGCGCGCAGCGCAGCAGCACTTCGGACTGCCGCCAAGGCTGGCCGGCGCGGCGGACCGTCTCCAGTTCCGAACGCACAAAGCGCCGCCCTTCCGCGCCGGCGCGGCCGAAGCGTTCGGCGATCCAGCGCTCGCGGCCGTAGAACACGCCGATGTCGAAATAACGGCGCATTTCCTCCCACAGCCCGTAATCGTGGGAATGGTGGACGCAGGCGGCGGCTTCGTAGCGCACCGACCAGCCGGCCAGCAGCATGCGGCCGGCGACGTGGGCGTCTTCGGAGCCGATCACGTCCACGGGGAAACCGCCCACCCCGCGCAGCGCCTCGCGGCGATAAGCGGCGAAGGAGTCCGAGCTGAAACAGGTCTTGATGCCCAGCTCGGCGGCGTCGGCCAGCCGCTTGGTGCGGCTGAACGGCGGATAATTGAAGCGGCGCGCGTGCGCGCCCAGCAAGCCGGCGTCCGGCTGCGGCAGTTGACGGCCGTAGGCGACGCCGATGTCCTCCTCCGCCAGCAGCGCGTCGCGCAAGCGGCGCAAGGCGTCGGGGCCGGCGGGAATGGCGTCCTGGGTCAGATAGATCAGCACTTTGGCGTCGGTCAGCTCGCTGGCCAGCCGGCGGGTGCCGCCGTGATTGAAGTCCGCGGCGCGCACCGGCACCACGCTGGCGCCGGCGGCCAGCAGGCGCGCCCGGCTGCCGTCGCTGGACTCGCTGTCCAGCACCAGCCATTCGTCCGGGCGCAGGCTTTGCGCCGCCAGCGCCGGCAGCAGCCGGTCCAGATGGCGGCCGGCGTTGCGCACCGGCAGGATCAGCGCGGTTCGGCTCACGGCGCGGCCTCCGAACGGCCGTAGTCGTCGGCGAAGCGCACGATGTCGTCCTCGCCCAGGTATTCGCCGCTCTGCACCTCGATCAACACCAGATCGATCAGGCCGGGATTGCTCAATCTATGGGTTTCGCCGGCGGGAATGAAGGTGGATTCATTGGTGTGCAGCAAGCGCTCTTCTTGGCCGTGGGTCACCATCGCCGTGCCGCTGACCACGATCCAGTGCTCGCTGCGGTGATGATGCATCTGCAAGGACAATGCCGCGCCGGGCTTCACCACAATGCGCTTGATCTTGTAGCGCTCGCTGTCCGCCAGCACGGTGTAATGGCCCCAGGGCCGCTGCGAGCTCAGGTGCAGCCGCCAGGCCGGGTGGTTCTGCTCCTGCAGCCGCCGCGCCAGCTCCCGCACGTCCTGGCTGCGCTCGCGCTTGGCCACCAACAAGGCGTCCGGGGTGTCCACCACCGCCAGATTGTCCACGCCCAGCATCGCGATCAGCCGGCCGCGGCTCTGGATGAAGCAATCATGGCTGTCCCGCAGCAAGGCGTCGCCGCTGACGCGGTTGCCGTCCGCGTCGGCCGGGAACTGCTCGGCCAGGCTGTCCCAGTTGCCGATATCGCTCCAGCCCAGCTCGCAGCGCACCACCGCCGCGGCGCGGGTATGCTCCATCACCGCGTAGTCGATGGAAATGTCCGGGCAGCGGCCGAAGCGCTCATGCTCCAGCGCGCGCAGCCTGTGGTCCGCGTGCGGGGACGCCGGGCTGTGCGCCAGGCAGTCCCGCACCGCCGCCAGCACCTGGGGCGCGTGTTCGGCCAGCTCTGCGCACAGCGCGGCGGCGGAAAAACAGAACATGCCGCTGTTCCACAGATGACGGCCGCCGGCCAGATAGCTCTCGGCGGCGGCGCGGTCCGGCTTTTCCACGAAACGCGCCACCTCCTGGCCGTCGACGCCGATCGCCGCGCCGGCCTCGATATAGCCGAAGCCGGTTTCCGCGCGGCTGGGCGTCAGGCCGAAAACGACGATGCGGCCGGCGGCGGCCAGCCGCGCGGCCTTCTCCACCGCGGCGGCGAAAGCGGCTTCGTCGGCGATCAGATGATCCGCCGGCAACGCCAGCAGCAGCGGATCGGCCTCCGGCTCGCGCTCCAGCAGGTCCGCGGCCGCCGCCGCCAGCGCCGGCGCGGTGTTGCGCCCTTCCGGCTCCAGCAGCAGCTCCAGCGCCAGTCCGCCGGCGTTGACCGCCCGGCATTCGTCCAGGGTGCGCAGCTGCGCCTGCTGATTGGTGATGATCATCACCCGTTTCACCCCCGGCAGGCGCGCGGCGCGCAGAAAGGCTTTCTGCAACAGGCTCTGATCGTCGGCCAGCCGGATGAAGGGCTTGGGAAACGCTTGCCGGGACACCGGCCACAAACGGGTGCCGGCGCCGCCGGACACGATGCAGGGAATCAGTTCTGGTCTTGGGCTTTGCATGGCGGCCTCAATAGGCTTCGTCGGCCGAGAGCACGGCCGGCAGGGTGCGGATCAGGATGTAGGCGTCGAACCACAGCGACCAGTTCTCGATGTATTCGAGATCGTGCGCCACCCGGCGCTCTATCTTGGTCAGCGTGTCGGTCTCGCCGCGGTAGCCGTTGACCTGGGCCCAGCCGGTAATGCCCGGCTTGACCCGGTGGCGGGCGGAATATTCCGCCACCGCGTCCTCGAACAAGACGCCGGCGGCCTTGGTGGCGGTGGCGTGCGGACGCGGCCCCACCATGGACATGCTGCCGCCCAGCACATTGAGCAATTGCGGCAACTCGTCCAGGCTGGTCTTGCGGATGAAACGGCCGACGCGGGTCACGCGCGGATCGCTGCGCGTGGTTTGCGCCTCGGCGTCCGCGTCGGCCTGCTCCACGTACATGGAGCGGAATTTGTAGACCTCGATCAGGCGGTTGTTGTAGCCGTAGCGCCGCTGCCGGAACAACACCGGCCCCGGCGAGTCCAGCTTGATCGCCGCGGAGATCAACAACATCAGCGGCGCGGCCAGCGTCAGCGCGCAAGCGGCCAGCAACACGTCCTCGCAGCGCTTGAGCAAGGGCGACCAGCCCTTGAGCGGCCGCTCGGAAATATTGAACATGGGCAGCCCGGCCACCGCGCTCACCCGATGATGGGCGTGCCGCAAGCCCGCCATGTCCGGCGCCAGCAGCACCGTCACCGGCAAGCGCCGCAGCAGGCTGACCAAATCCCCCATCCGCTTGACCGCCGCCCAGGGCAGCGCCACCAGGATTTGCTGCACCTCGCCCTCGCGCACCATCGCCTCCAGCCGCTGCATGCCGCCCAAATAGGGCAGGCCGGCCATCGCGTGCTGCAAACGGTCGGAGCGGTCGTCGACAAAACCAATCACGCAAGCGCGGATGTCCGCGTTCTCCCGCAGGAAACCGGCCAGCAAGTGGCCGCTGGCGGTACAGCCCAGAATCACCGTGCGTTGCAGGCCCACGCCGCGGCGCACCAGCCGGCGGCACCAGACATGCACCAGCAAGCGCTGCGACAGCAAGAGCGTCAGCGTCGCCGCGAACCATACCGGCCACAGCCGGTCCGGCAAGGCCGCCAGCGCCGGCGACAGCCCGCGCGCCAGCCACAAGACCGCAAACAGCAGCGCGCACGCCGCGGCCAAGGGCCGCAAACGCAGCTGACGCAGAAACATGCCGCCGCCGTAGACGCCAAAGGCCTGAAAAGACAGCAAGGCCAGGACGCCGGCAAGCAGCAAGACCTGCACGGCCTGCCCGCGGGCCTCCGCCGAAACCGGCTCAAGCAGCAGCAAAACGCAGCCGGGCGCCAACACCATCGCCAAATGCGTCAGCCGAGCCAGCAGCCGCAGATAGGTCAAGGTCTCGGGGTAGAACTGCACCAAGCTGTCCACATTGCGAATTCGCATCACATAAACCGTTAAGTTTAATTTGCTTAAACAAAAACGCCTTTTCAGTTTAAAATTTTGCTTAAATGTCTTTAAATCTTTTACGCAATATCGCAGCAAAGCCTCTTCGACGCAACCAGATTTGCGTTACATTTTGAAATCTGTTGTCAAAAAGAATGTAAAGCGGGCGCTCAAGCTGACTGCGCGGCGATTTATCGATTAAAATCACGACATCACCCCAGAAGGAACGATGCGATGTATCAGTCCGATTTCACCCAATTCATCAACGGCTTCCTGGAAGAGCATCCGGAAGTGGACAGCCAGCGCCGCGACCTGCGCCTGACCCTGTGGGATCGTCAAGTGAACGCCGACGACCAGAAACGCTGGAAAGAATCCCGCGTGCCGCAGCAGCCCTATGTCTACCAGCCGGAATAAGCCCGGCTCCCCGCCTGACCCGACGCCCGCGCCGCGGGCGTTTCCGATTGCACTGCACACCCCATGACCAGCCGCACCGTGGCGCTAGACGGCGCCTTGCATGATTACCTGCTGAACATCAGCCTCAGCGAACACCCGGTGATGCGCGATCTGCGCGAATTCACCGCCACCCACCGCATGGCCAAAATGCAGATCGCGCCGGAACAGGGCCAGTTCATGGCCTGGCTGGCGCAGCTGATAGGCGCGCGCCGCTATCTGGAGATCGGCGTATTCACCGGTTACAGCGCGCTGGCGGTGACGCTGGCGATGCCGGAAGACGGCCGCACGCTGGCCTGCGACGTCAGCGAAACCTTCACCGCCGTCGCCCGCGACTACTGGGCCCGCGCCGGCGTCGCCGAGCGCATCGAACTGGTGCTGCAACCGGCGCTCGCCACCCTGCGCCAACAGCTGGACGCCGGCCAGGCCGGCCAGTACGACCTGGCCTTCATCGACGCGGACAAGCCTGCCTACCGCGACTACTACGAAGCCTGCTTGCAGCTGGTGCGCCCCGGCGGCGTGATCGCCATCGACAATATTTTCCTGTCCGGCCGCGTGGTGGAGCCCAAGCCGGAAGACCCGCCCGGCGTGCATCTGATGCATGAATTCAACGCCGGCCTGAAGCACGACCCGCGCATCCGCATGTGCGTGCTGCCGGTGGGGGATGGGCTGACCCTGTGCACGCGGCTGGCCTGAGCCCCACAGGCGACCGTGGCCATGAACTTTTCATGATCCGCCGCGGTCTGATCCGCTTCCCCCGGACACCTAGACCGGAGCCCGGTGTATCATGACCGCTTGCCAACGCTAACAGACGCTCCATGCTCAATCGCCGTCCCCGCCGCCAGATGAACCAGATGAACGTCGTGCCTTACATCGACGTGATGCTGGTGCTGCTGGTCATCTTCATGGTGACCGCGCCGATGTTCACGCCCGGCGTGATCGAAGTGCCCAGCGTGTCCCAGGCCACCAGCATCGACACCCGTCCGCTGGAAGTGACCGTGGACGCCCAGGGCAAGATCCAACTGATAGACAACGACCGCAAGACCGACGTCGCCTCCGTCGCCGACCTTGCGGTGCAAATCCAGGCCTTGGGCGCGGCCGAACGCCCGGTGGCCATCTCCGCTGACGCCAACCTCAAGTACGCCGAAGTGGTGCAGATCGCCGACAAACTCCACCAGGCCGGCGTCAAGCGCGTGGCGCTGACGGTCAAGCAGCAGAAGCAGGGATGATGGCCGCAGTGTCCACCTCGCCGCGTCCTTGGTCGCTGATCGTTTCGGTACTGCTGCACGTCGCCGTGGTCGGCCTGCTGCTGTGGGGCGGCTTCCATTCCCAAACCCTGCAGGAACAGGCGCCGGTGGCGCTGGAGCTGTGGACCACCGCGCCGCCGCCGCCCGCGCCGGCCGCGGTGGCCGAACCCAAGCCCGCGCCGGTGGCGGAACCGCCGCGCCCCGCCGTGGCCGAGCCGCCGGCCGACGTCAACCTGGGCCGCGGCAAGAAACCGCCGGAACCGCCCAAGCTCAAGCCGGAACCCAAGCCCGAGCCTAAACCGGAGCCCAAGCCGGAACCGGCGAAGAAGCCCGAAGCGAAAAAAGCGGACAAGCCCGCCGAGAAAAAACCGGAGGCCAAAGCGCCGCCGGCGCCGGCCGCCAAACCGCAGGCCAAGCCCAAACCGTCCAAAACCTACAACCCGGAAGCCGACGATCTGCTGGCCAGCCTGGACAACCCGCGCACCAGCGGCAAGGCCAATGCGCGCAGCGATCAGGCCGGTTCGCCCAACGGCGTGGCCGGCGGCGCGGCCAACGGCTCGTCGACGGCCAAGGCCGGCTGGATCAGCCGGGTCAAGGCCAAAGTCACCCCGCTGGTGCAAGTGCCGCCGGAACTGAGCGGCAACCCCAAAGTGGTGTTGCAGGTCAGCCTGCTGCCCTCGCTGGAAGTGAACCGGGTGCAGCTGCTGCAAAGCAGCGGCAGCAAGGCTTACGACGACGCGGTGCAAAGGGCGATCTGGGAAGCGAAAACCTTCCCGGCGCTGCCGCCCGGCGCCAATTTCAACGATGGCTACCGGCAGTTCAAGATGGAGTTCCGGCCCAAGTCATAAGGCGGACCAAACACAAGCCATGATGGACCGGCTGCGGCGTCGCCTCATGCCGATAGACTGATTCGAGGGAACTAATGTCCAGCTTCAAAACTCTGTTGAATATGCTGCTCGTCACGCTGGGCCTGATGGCCGCAGGCGGCGCGCAAGCGGAAATGACCATCGAGATCGTCGGCGGCGGGGCCAATCGCCACGCCATCGCCATCGCGCCGTTCAAGGACGAAGCCAACGCCCAGGGCGGCCTGAGCCCGGTGATCAAGAACGATCTGACGATTTCCGGCGTCTTCCGCATGGTGGACGCCGCCAGCGTGGCCAATACGCCGTTTGAGCCCGCCGACATCCGCTACCCGCTGTGGCAGGCCGCCGGCGCGCAGTCCGTCGCCATCGGCAAAGTGGAGGCCGCGGGCGGCGGACAGTTGAAAATCAGTTTCCGGCTGATGGACGTCGCGCAGAAGAAGCAGCTGACCGGCGGCGAATTCACCGTCACCCCGGACCGCACACGCCAGGTGGCGCACGCGATCGCCGACATGATTTACGAGGCGATCACCGGCCAGAAAGGCTTCTTCAACACCCGCATCGTTTACGTGCTGAAGACCGGCGGCAGCTATCTCTTGCAAGTGGCGGACGTGGACGGCGGACGCGCCCAGACCATTCTGCGCTCCAGGGAGCCCATCATCTCCCCCAGCTGGAGCCCGGACGGCGGACGCATCGCCTATGTGTCGTTTGAAAGCAAGAAGCCGGTGGTCTGGGTGCAGAGCCTGGCCACCGGCCAGCGTTTCGCCGCCGCCAACTTCAAGGGCAGCAACTCCGCGCCGGCCTGGAGCCCGGACGGCGGCAAGCTGGCGGTGGTGCTGACCACCAGCGGCAATTCGCAGATTTACGTGATCAACGCCAACGGCGGCGGCGCGCGCAGGCTGATGTACAACGGCGGCATCGACACCGAGCCCACATGGAGCCCGGACGGCGGCAGCTTGTACTTTGTCTCCGACCGCGCCGGCGGCCCGCAGATTTACCGCGTGTCCGCCGATGGCGGCAACGCCCAGCGCGTCACCTGGGAAGGACGCTACAACGTGTCGCCCAAGGTGTCGCCGGACGGCAAGACCCTGAGTTACATCCGTCGCGAGGGAGGCAACTTCCGCGTGATGGCGCAAGACCTGGCCACCAACGACAGCCGCGCGCTGTCGGACAGCGGCTACAACGAACGCCCAAGCTTCGCCCCCAACGGCCGCATGGTGCTGTACGCCAGCGACGCCGGCGGCAAGAGCGTGTTGTACGCCGCCACCACGGATGGCAGCAGCAAAGTGAAATTGGCCGTGATCAACGGCGATGTACAGGACCCGGCTTGGGGCCCATTTAATCGTCCTTAATTGGAGCTATTGATATGAACTGGAAACAACTCGTCCTCGGCACCGCCACCGTTACCCTGCTGGCCGCCTGCGCCAGCACCAAACCGGCTGACACCACCGCCGGCACCCAGCAGCCCACCACGCCGCAGACCACCGCGCCGGTGGACACCGGCAGCGGCAACCAGAACCAGGTGTCCGTGGATCCCTTGAACGATCCCAACAGCCCGCTGGCCAAGCGCAGCGTCTACTTCGGCTTCGACTCCTCCTCCGTTGACGCCAGCGGCAAGCCGGTAGTGGAAACCCACTCCGCCTACCTGAAGCAGAACGCTGACAAAAAAGTCATCATCCAGGGCAACACCGACGCCCGCGGCAGCCGCGAATACAACCTGGCCCTGGGTCAGCGTCGCGCCGAAAGCGTGAAAAAGGCGATGGAAGTGCTGGGCGCCAAGGAAAGCCAGCTGGAAGCGGTCAGCTTCGGCAAGGAAAAACCGCGCGCCACCGGCAACACCGACGCGGACTTCGCCGAGAACCGTCGCGCCGACATCGTGTACCAAGGCCACTAAGCCCAAACCGCCGGCCCGACTCAGGGCCGGCTTTTACAGCCGGACATCGGGCGGATGCGTTTTCACGCGCTTGCCGTTAAGATATCCGGCTGTATTCATTGCCACCCACCTTACAAGCGTCGTCCCCTCCGGGCCGGACGGCGGGACATCCCGGGACAACCATGAAACGGCTCACCCTCTGCAGCGCGCTCTTGCTGGTTCTCACCGGCTGCGCCACCACCGGCGATCTGGAAGAAACCCGCCGCCAGCTGGACCAAGTCAACCGCCAGGCGTCCACCCGGCTCAATGAAGTGGAAAGCAAGCTTTCCAATGAAAAGCTGTTGGAAATGGTCAGCCAGCTGGAAGCGATGAAGGCTGAAGTGGCCAAGCTGCGCGGCGACGTGGAAGTGCTGAACTACAATCTGCAAACCACGCAGAAGCGCCAGAACGACCTGTACAACGATCTGGACGGCCGATTGGGCCATCTGGAGAACAGCGGCGCCAAGCCCATGCCCGCCACGCACGGCGACGCGGCCTCCGGCTCCGCGGACGGCGGCGCCGCCACCAGCCCGGATTACGACAAGGCGCTGAACCTGCTGCGCGCTCGCGACTTCGCCAAAGCCGCCGACGCGCTGCGCGGCTTCATCGAACAAAACCCGCAAGCGCCGCAAGTGGCGGAAGCCACTTACTGGCTGGGCGTATCCCACACCGCGCTGCGCCAATACGACGCCGCCATCGACATCCATCGCCGCTTCGTCGAGCAGTTTCCGGACAACCACTTCGCGCCGGAAGCCCTGCGCAATATCGGCAATTGCCAGCGCGATCTAGGCCAGATGGACCAGGCCAAAGCCACTTACAAACGCCTGATCAAACTGTATCCCAAGACGGATTCCGCCCAAAAAGCGCGCCAACAACTGGCAAAAATGTAACACCCCGGCCGGCTCCCCTCCGGCCGTCATGCCCCATTTTGAAGCCAGCCCGCCGCGGCTGGCTTTGTCTTCCGCGTCGTTTCCGTCGCCGGCAAATAGCTGATTTTTCAATAAAAAATTAAAACACAAATAATTATAACCAATGGTTATCCGCTCGCCGCACCAAAATGGCGCAGCGCTCCGCCTCCCCCTCCCTCCGCCGCCTCCGCTCCCGCTTGCCTTATCCATGCGTTTTCTCTACCAAACATGCTTATCGCATGACAATATATTCGTTCTGGGTTTAAACCCAGGATAAAAATACAAACGACAAGATCTACAAAGGAGTTACCCGTGATGAGAACCACACAAGCAAGCGGAACCCAATGGTTCCGGCTTGGCGCTATCGCCGTGGGCGTAGCGCTGATCGGCGGCCTGTCCGGCTGCGAAGACGACGGCAGCGGCAGCCAGCCCGGCGACGGCTCCAGCCATCATGGCGGCAGCGGCCGCCTGGCGGTGGACATCTTCGGCAACCGCGGCGGCGTGCTGACCGCGGTGCCCAGCGGCCTGTGCCTGGGCCAGCCCCGCGTGCAATGGAGCAACGGCGCCCGCGGCTTCAGCGCCGAAGACAGCGCGCCGGACCAGCCGCTGACCGCCACCGTCAGCTGCGCGCTGACCAGCGCCAGCCAGACCCTGGTGCCGCAGAACGTGTTCAGCGCGCCGTCGGTGTTCGCCGTGCTCAAGGCGGACCGCACGCTGGCGGTCTGGGGCAGCCGCCGCCTGGGCGGCGACACCTCCGCCCTGCCCGCCCAACCCAAGGACGTGGTGGCGGTGGCCGGCAATGAACGCGCGATGGCCGCGCTGCAGGCCGACGGCACCGTCGTCGGCTGGGGCCGCGCCGGCTCCGGCGCCAGTTTCGCCGGCCCGGTGGGCGTAGGCAGCGCCGACGCCACCTCCCCGGTGGCGCCGCTGGGCAAGATCGCCAAGCTGTGGCCCACCAAACGCGGCTTCGTCGCGCTCAACGGCGACGGCAGCGCCACTAGCTGGGGCAATATCGAAACCACCTTCGACGGCAGCGGCGGCTCCAAATCCATCTCCTCCTACTTCGACGCCGCCCGACTGGCCGCGCTGAAGGACGTCGCCAGCGTCAGCCACAATCTGGGCGCGGTGGCGGTGCTGAAGAAGGACGGCAGCGTGCTCGCCTTCGGCGATCCCAATTCCGGCGGCGACGCCTCGCCGCTGGCCGCCAAACTCAACAATGTGGCCAGCATCGCCGCCACCGATTACAACTTCGCCGCGCTGAAAAAAGACGGCAGCGTGGTGGTGTGGGGCCTGAACTGGGACGGCCAGACCAGCGACTACTACGACGGCAGCGAGCCCATGCCCGCCGGCGTCAGCGCCGTGCAGACCAACCTCAACGTCTTCGCCGCGCTGAAGCAGGACGGCTCGGTGGCCACCATCGGCAGCGCCTACTTCGACCGCGGCGCCGACACCGGCCCGGTGGCCGGCAACCTGGCCGGCGTGGCCAAGCTCTACGCCAGCAAGACCGCCTTCGCCGCCTTGCGCAAGGACGGCAGCGTGGTCACCTGGGGCGACAGCGCCCGCAACGACGCCAGCGGCGTGCAACACCAGCTCAACCGCGTGCGCGCCATCGCCTCCACCGAGCTGGCCTTCGCCGCGCTGCGTCAGGACGGCAGCGTCGTGACCTGGGGCGACGAACTGCGCGGCGGCGACAGCAGCGCGGTGCGGCACCGCCTGCGCGATGTGGTGGCCGTGTTCGCCAACGACTACGCCTTCGCCGCCTTGAAGGCCGACGGCAGCGTGGTCACCTGGGGCGCGCCCACCCACGGCGGCGACAGCTCCGCCGTCCGCTCGCGCCTGGTCAATATCCGCGCCATTTACAGCACTCCGCTCGGCGGCTTCCTCGCCGTGGCCAAGGACGGCAAGTTCGTCGCCTGGGGCAGCCCGTCCGCCGGCGGCAATGCCCCGGCCGGCCTCGCCGCCATCCCCTACGTCAAGAACTAAGCCGTCGCCGCATTGGAGCAATAACACATGAACCGCAAAACCTCGCTGTCCCTGCTGACCGCCGCGCTGCTGGCCGGCGCCGGCGCCGACATCGCCGCCGCGGCGCCCTCCGCCGCCGGCATCACCGGCATCATCGTCAAATACCACAGCGTCTCCCAGCTGCAACTGACCCAGGCTCGCATCGCCAACGGCGGCCGCGCCCCGTCCAGCCGCCCGGCGGATTTCGCCGCCCGCACCCAACGCGTGCAGCAACTGAGCGGCAGCCCGCTGCAATTCCATCACCAGATGGGCACCGGCGCCTACGTCTATCAAAGCGGCAAGGCGATGAGCGTGGCCGAAGCCCAGACCCTGGCGCGCAAGATCCAGCAAGACCCGGCGGTGGAATACGCCGAGCCGGACTTCGTCATGAGCCCCAACTACCTGCCCAGCAGCCCGCTCTACGCGGCCAAGCAATGGGATATGCAGGCTAGCGCCGGCGAACCGGGCGCGATGAACCTGCCGGCCGCCTGGGACCTGTCGCTGGGCGCCGGCGTCACCGTGGCGGTGCTGGACACCGGTTACCGTCCGCACGCCGACCTCAAGCCCAATCTGCTGGAACCGGGCTACAACTTCATCTCCGATCCCAAGCGCGCGCGCCTGCCGGCGGTGGCGCAGACCAATGCCGACGGCAGCCCGCTGCTGGACAGCAACGGCCAACCGGTGCAAAACGCGCGCACCAACAACGGCCTGGATCAGGGCGATTACAGCGACGGCAGCCTGTGCCGCGCCGGCAACAGCAGCTGGCACGGCACTCACGTGGCCGGCACCATCGCCGCGGCCGCCGGCGACGCCAACGGCCTGACCGGCGTGGCGCCCAAGTCCAAGCTGCTGCCGCTGCGCGTGCTGGGCCAATGCGGCGGCGCCAGCTCGGACATCGCCGACGCCATGCTGTGGGCGGTGGGCGCCACCGTGCCCGGCGCGCCGGTCAACGCCAATGTGGCGCGGGTGCTGAGCATGTCGCTGGGCGGCGCCCAGCCGTGCAGCCGCACCTACCGCGACGCCATCCAGCAGGTCAACGCCCGCAACGGCGTGGTGGTGGTGGCCGCCGGCAACGCGATGAAGAACGTGCGCAACACCAACCCGGCCAGCTGCCCCGGCGTGATCACCGTCGCTTCCAACGGCAAGTCCGGCGGCATCGCCTCCTACTCCAACTACGGCGCGATCACCACCGTCACCGCGCCGGGCGGCGATCTCAACAGCGGCGACCCCGGCATCTACTCCACGCTGAACAGTGGTACTACCGTGCCGGGCGCGGACAGCTACGCCGCCTTCCAGGGCACCTCCATGGCCACGCCCCACGTGGCCGGCCTGGTGGCGCTGATGCTGTCCTCCAACCCCAGCCTCAACTGGAAAGCGGTGCGCAACATCCTGATCAAGACTGCCCGCCAACCGGCGGCGGATTGCGAAGGTTGCTCCGCCGGCATCACCGACGCCGCCGCCGCGGTGCGCGCGGCCAAAGCCAACTAAGCCGGCCGGCGGTCGGCGCCCCGGCGCCGGCCGCCGGTTCGCTTGCGGCTTCCTTTCCCTGCACACCGGGAGCCTGCCGCCGCGGCTCTGGCCCAAAACCAGACGGCGGCGGCTTTTTTCTCAACGCTTTCAGGGCGCGCTTACGATCTCGCGAACCAAGACATGACATGGCGTTGCGGTGGGGAAAGCGGAATGCACACACGGTACATGAGCATTTTGAATGCCATACTCACCGTGCCACGTCTCACGACGCGCAGCAGATCGTAAACAGGTTCTTAGGTATCATTCAGTATCCAAACCCATCCCGCCGCGAGCCCGCCATGCCTCTGCCCACCCCGCCCCTGCCGGATTCCCTATCCCTTGCCGCCTTCCTCCTATTGGCCCTGGCCTTGCTGGCCGAAAGCCTGCGCCTGCGCTGGCCCTCCCGCCTGGCCGCGCTCAGCAGCGCCGGCGTCGCCGTCGCCTGCGGCCTGGTGCAGCCCTTGGGCGCCGCGGCCCTCCTCGCCGCCCTCGCCGTCAGCCTGGCCGCGCGCCACTACCGGCGGCCGGAGCTGTGGCTGGTCTGGATCGCGCTGCTGCTGGCGCTGGCGCTGCACGCCTTGCCCGGCTTCGACAACCCCTTGCTGTGGCAGGGCCTGAGCACGCCGAACAGCGCGCCCTACCGGCTGTACTGGAGTTACGACAAGGGCGCCGCCGGCTGGCTGCTCTTGATGGTGCTGGCCGCCAGCCCGCAAGTGGAGCGGCGCTGGGGCCCGGCGGCGGCCGGCGTCGGCGCGCTGCTGCTGCTGGTCGTGCTGGGCCTGGCCAGCGTGGCCGGCGTCATCGCCTGGGCGCCGAAATGGCCGCATTGGCTGCTGCCCTGGCTGTTCGCCAACTTCTTCCTGGTTTCGCTGGCCGAGGAAGCCTTCTTCCGCGCCGGCCTGCAACGCTGGCTGGAATTGCGCACCGAACCCTTTCCCGCCCTGATGGCCGCCGCGGTGGCCTTCGGCCTGGTCCACGTCGCCGGCGGCTGGGTCTGGGTGGGGCTCGCCACCCTGGCCGGCCTGGGTTACGGCCTGGTCTACGCCGCCACCCGCCAGGTCTTGTGGGCGGTGCTGGCCCATGTCGCCTTCAACGCTGTGCACCTGATTCTGTTCACTTATCCGCGGCTGATGTGATATGCCCTAAGTACCTTGATGTCAAAATAAAAAACCATAACGGCAGCAGGCCCCAATCGGGTAAAATCCCGGCTTTAGCCTCAACCAGCGAGCTTCTCCGCCATGATTGAAGTCGGCATCGTGATGGGTAGCAACAGCGATTGGGAAGTCATGCAGAACGCCGCCCGCGTGCTCAAAGACTTCGGCATCGCCTGTGAAACCCGCGTCGTCTCCGCCCACCGTACTCCCGACCTGCTGTTCCAATACGCAGAAACCGCTGCCGAGCGCGGCCTGAAGGCCATCATCGCCGGCGCCGGCGGCGCCGCCCACCTGCCGGGCATGCTGGCCGCCAAGACCCATGTGCCGGTGCTGGGCGTGCCGGTACCGTCCAAATACCTGCGCGGCGAGGATTCCCTGCTCTCCATCGTGCAAATGCCCAAGGGCATCCCGGTGGCCACCTTCGCCATCGGCGAGGCCGGCGCCGCCAACGCCGCGCTGTTCGCCGTGGCCATGCTGGCCGCCACCCGCCCGGAACTGGCGGAACAACTGGTCGCCTTCCGCCGCAAGCAAGAAGAAACCGTGCTGGCGATGACCCTGCCGGAGATCGAATAATGGCCGCCATCCTGCCCCCGGCGATGCTGGGCATCCTGGGCGGCGGCCAGTTGGGCCGCATGTTCGCCGTGGCCGCCAAGACCATGGGCTACCGCGTCACCGTGCTGGACCCGGACGAAGCCGCGCCGGCGGCCGAGTTCGCCGACCGCCACCTGTGCGCGCCGTTCAACGATCCGGCCGCGCTGGAAGACCTGGCTAAGAGTTGCGCCGCCGTCACCACTGAATTCGAGAACGTCAACGCCGACGCGATGCGCCTGCTGGCCAAGACCACCCGCGTGTCCCCGTCCGGCGACTGCGTCGCCATCGCCCAGGACCGCATCGTGGAAAAGGCCTGGATCGCCAAGGCCGGCCTGCCCACCGCGCCCTATCTGGCCATCCAGAGCGTGGAAGACATCCAGGTCGAGCTCGCGCCCTATCTGCCCGGCATCCTGAAAACCGCGCGCCTGGGCTACGACGGCAAAGGCCAGGCGCGGGTGAGCACCGCCGCCGAGGCGCGCGCCGCCTACGCCAACCTGGGTGGCCAGCCCTGCGTGCTGGAAAAAATGCTGGACCTGCAACTGGAAGTGTCCGCCATCGTCACCCGGGTCAGCGCCACCCAGAGTGCGGTGTTCCCGGTGGCCGAGAACATCCACGCCGACGGCATCCTGGACGAATCCATCGTGCCGGCGCGCATCAAGCCGGCGCTGGCGGCCGAAGCGCAAGCGATGGCGCTGCGCCTGGCCGAGGCGCTGGACTACGTTGGCGTGCTGGCGGTGGAATTCTTCGTGCTGGCCGACGACAGCCTGGTGGTCAACGAAATCGCGCCGCGGCCGCACAACTCCGGCCATTACACGCTCACCGCCTGCCTGACCGACCAGTTCCAGCAACAGGTGCGCGCAATGTGCGGCCTGCTGCCGGGCCGCACCGAGCTGCTCAGCCCGGTGGTGATGGTCAATCTGCTGGGCGATGTGTGGAAGGACAACGGCGCCCAGCCCAATTGGGACGTGCTGGCGGAAGCGCCCAACGCCCAACTGCATCTGTACGGCAAGAAAAGCGCGCGCCCCGGCCGCAAGATGGGCCACTTCAATGTGATGGCGGCTACGGCCGACGAAGCCTTGGATCAAGCCCGGGCCTTGAAGGATACCTTGTAAGCAGATGGCGAAGCTTTCCGGCTTCGCCATTTTTTCGCCATGAAGCTGAACGGACTCAATCACCTGACCCTGGCGGTGCGCGATCTGGAGCGCGCCTGGGACTTCTACGCCCTTACCCTGGGCTGCCAGCCCCATGCGCGCTGGGACGGCGGCGGTTATCTGAGCCTGGACGGCCTGTGGCTGTGCCTGTCCTTGGACCCGGCCGCCGCGCCAGCCCCCGACTACACCCATTACGCCTTTGGCGTGGACGCCGCCGACTTCCCGGCCTGGCGCGAGCGCCTGGCCGCCGCCGGCGTCCGCCAATGGCGGGACAACCGCAGCGAAGGCGACTCGCTCTACTTCCTGGACCCGGACGGCCATCAGCTCGAGCTGCACGTCGGCAGCCTGGCCTCGCGGCTGGCCGCCTGCCGCGCCCGCCCTTACGCCGGCATGCGCTTCTTCGACGAGGCGCCGGCATGAACGCCGACATCGCCGCGCTGCGCGCCGGACTGAGCGCCGCCGCCGTCCCGGAACAGGCCGCGCCGATGCGCGCCTATATGCGCGGGCAGTTCGACTTTCTCGGCGTGCCCACGCCGGCGCGCCGCAAGGTCTCCACGCCCTGGATCCGCGCGCTGAAGACCCAAACCGCGGAATACTGCCTGGAACTGGCCGAACAACTGTGGCGGCAGCCGGAACGCGAATTCCAATACGCGGCGGTGGACCTGCTGACCGCGCGCGCCGAGGCACTGCCGGCCGCCAGCCTGCCGCGGCTGCTGACCTTGGCCGCCGCCAAGCCCTGGTGGGACTGCGTGGACGGCTTGGCCGCCTGGGTGGTCGGCACGCTCGCGCGCCAACACCGCGATCTGCAACACGATATGGACGCGCTCAGCGGCGACGCCGACTTCTGGCTGCGCCGCGTCGCCATCCTGCACCAGCTGCGCTGGAAAACCGACACCGACGCCGAACGCCTGTTCCGCTACTGCGCCGCCAATGCCGGCGACGCCGAATTCTTCATTCGCAAGGCCATAGGCTGGGCCTTGCGCGAATACGCTTACACCGACGCCCGCGCCGTGCGCGCCTTTGTCGCGGCCACGCCGCTATCCGGGCTCAGCCGGCGCGAAGCCTTGAAACACATTGCCCGCTCCACCGAGGATTTCCGATGACCGGACTCAACACCACCCAACTGACCAGCTTGAAGAAAATCTACTCCGGCAAGGTCCGCGACCTGTACGAGATCGACGACCAGCGCATGCTGATGATCGCCACCGACCGGCTGTCCGCCTTCGACGTGATCCTGGACGATCCCATTCCCGGCAAGGGCCAGATCCTCACCGCCATCTCCAACTTCTGGTTCGACAAGCTCAAAGAGCTGGTGCCCTGCCACCTGACCGGCGACGCGCCGGAAGACGTGGTCTCCGCCGCCGACCTGCCGCAAGTGACCGGCCGCGCCGTGGTGGCCAAGCGCCTGAAACCGGTGCCGATCGAAGCCGTGGTGCGCGGCTACCTGGCCGGCTCCGGCTGGAAGGAATACCGCCAGAGCAGCACCGTCTGCGGCCTGGCGCTGCCGGCCGGCCTGCGCGAGGCCGACAAGCTGCCCGAGCCCATCTTCACCCCGTCCACCAAGGCGGCGGTGGGCGACCACGACGAAAACATCAGCTACCAGCGCTGCGAGGAAATCGTCGGCGCCGAATTGGCCGCCCAGGTGCGCGACACCGCGATCAAGCTCTACCGCGCCGCCGCCGAATTCGCCGCCAGCCGTGGCATCATCATCTGCGACACCAAGTTCGAGTTCGGCCTGGACGAAAACGGCGTGCTGACGCTGATGGACGAGGCGCTGACCCCGGACTCCAGCCGCTTCTGGCCGGCGGACAGCTACGCGCCGGGCGGCAACCCGCCGTCCTTCGACAAGCAGTTCGTCCGCGACTGGCTGGAAGCCTCCGGCTGGAACAAGCAGGCGCCGGCGCCGACGGTGCCGCTGGAGGTGCGCGAGAAGACCGCGGCCAAATATAAGGAAGCGCTGGACAGGCTGACCGCCTGAGAACCTGCTTACGATCTGCTGCGCGTCGGCGATACGGCGTTGAAAACCGCTTCAGAATGCTCATGTACCACTTGTACATTCCGCTTCTTCAGCTATTTTCGCCTTGTCTCGCTCTAGCTCGCTAGACTTTGAACAAGCACCAAGCCCCGCCCCGGCGGGGCTTGCTTTTTAAGCCGTTTCATATGACATTGGCGACTCAATCCCGCGACAGGAAACCCCGATGAAAACCGCCCTGCTGATCATCGACGTGCAAAGCGGCATGTTCGACCACGAACCCCGCGCCGACCACGCCGACGCCGTCATCGCCCGCCTCAATCAACTGGCCGCCGCCGCGCGCGCGGCCGGAACGCCGGTGGTATGGGTTCAACACGAACGCGCCAGCGCGCCGCTGATCCACGGCTCGGCGGAATGGCAGCTGGCCCGCGGCCTGGACGCCCAGCCGGACGACCACTACCTGCGCAAGACCACGCCGGACTCCTTCCTGCGCACCGGCCTGCATCAGCAACTGCAACAATGGGGCGTCGGCCAACTGGTCATCGCCGGCTACGCCAGCGAATTCTGCATCGACACCACCACCCGCAGCGCGGCCGCCCACGGCTACGCCATCATCCTGGCCAGCGACGCGCACACCACCCACGACAAGGACCACGCCAGCGCCGCCCAAATCCGCGCCCATGAAAACGCCACCCTGCCCAAGCTGGGCAGCTTCGGCGTGCCCATCCTGCTCCGTGCGGCGGCCGAGATCGCCTTCCCCGCCAGCGCCTGACCGCCCCGCATGCCCATCGCCCAGCCCACCCTCAACACGCCGCGCCTGCTGCTGTTGCCGGCTCAGCCGGCGCAGGCGCGCGCGATGCTGGATTTCCACGTCCGCAACCGCCAGCACTTCGAACCCTGGGACCCCAAGCCCGGCGACATGTTCTTCACCGAGCTGTACTGGACCATGCAGCTGCGCCAACGCGCGCGCGACTGGGAAGAAGGCCGCGGCGGCCGCTTCCTGCTGGCGCTGCACGCCGAGCCGGAACGGGTGATAGGCAGCGTCGGCCTCAGCAATATCAGCCGCGGCGCCTTCCAATCCTGTCATCTGGGCTATGGGCTGGACCAGCACTGCCAAGGCCAGGGCCTGATGCGCGAAGCGCTGGAAGCGGTGATACGCTGCGCCTTCGACACCCTCAAGCTGCACCGGGTCCAGGCCAACTACCAGCCGCACAATCTGCGCAGCGCCGGCCTGCTCAAGCGGCTGGGCTTCGAGATCGAAGGCCACGCCAAGAACTACCTCTATCTGAACGGCGCCTGGCGCGACCACGTGCTGAGCTCGCGGCTGAATCCGGACTTCGACCCGGAACACATGCTGGCCTGAGCGCCTGTCCACCATCTGCTGCGTATCAGTAGGACGAGTAGCCACGCTAAAAGCCTGTGCACGACCTGTTCAGTGTTTTGGCCCTGGCTTGGCGCACAGGACACCGCCGATCCGAAGCTCTCCAAGACCTCCGCGTGGGTATCGCTGCGCTCCACCCACCCTACCCCTGGCCAACGACCGCACGTAGGGTGGGTGGAGCCGCAGGCGATACCCACCAGCACCCGCGGTTGAGGATCACGCCAACCAAAGCGAAACAAGGCCTTGCTCGCGACACGCAACGGATCGTAAACAGGTTCTAAGACGTCACCGTCTCCAGCCTCTCCATCGCCCCCTGCAAACGCTGCTGCAAAGGCTCCAACAAGGCCCACAAGGCCTTGCCGCGCACTTGCGCGTTTTCGGTGTGACGCAGCATCAACAGCACCGCGCCCAAGGCCTCATTGCATTGACGCAATTCTTCGGCAACATCGTCGTAATGCTCGCAGCAATGGGCTAAATGAATCAGAACGGGATCGATGGCGGCAAGCGCGGTATTTTCCGAACGCAGACCTTGCAGATGTTTGACGGTCTTGATCAGACGGCTGGCCGCAGGAAGAGCGGCTGGAGATTGAGCGGCCTCCTTGGACGGAGGCGGTTTGGAAAGCAGGGACAGAACTGACAATAGAGGCATGACGGGCTCCGATCCAAAATGAGCCTGCCACCCCGCTTCCAATCAGGATGGGCAGGCATATGGCAGGGTTGGAAGACAGGCGAGTCGGAGCCAGCAGGCCAAAGGCCTCCCTGCCATAACCTGCCCTGATGGGCGCAGCTATAGCGTGGCATTGGGATGATAAGTCCCCCGACTCAATTCAGGCTTCCATTCCTGATGCCGCGCTGTATGAAACGGCATGCGGCTCATGTTGCCCACCCAGCCTGGCCGGGTCAAGCGCGGCGCGTCCCCGCGTGACTCGAAACCCTGCGCCCCACTCCAATAACGGCGACAGCGCCAGGACATTTGGATAGCGCTTGCCAGCATCCTTGCGCCATGTTCTGCTGTGAAGCCGCCGCTTCGCCGCAACCCTGATGCCGCGGCGCAGTCAAAACAGGCCATAAAAGGGCTCAACACCATGCAAACCTTCCATCTGAACGCCGACGACGGGGAAATCCTGCACGCCGCCTGCTGGCTGCCGGACGGCGCGCCGCGCGCCGTGGTGCTGATCTCCCACGGCATGAGCGAATACGCGGTCCGCTACCACCGCTTCGCCCAAACCCTGAGCGCCGCCGGCTACGCCGTCTACGCCCACGACCATCGCGGCCACGGCGCCGCGCCGCGGCTGCGCGGCCATTTCGCCGCCGACGGCGGCTGGGACAAGGTGGTGGCCGACGTGGACACCCTGCGCCGCCACGCCGCGGAACGCCATCCCGGCCTACCGGTGGCGCTGTTCGGCCACAGCATGGGCTCCTTCATCGCCCGCGCCTATTTCCTGCGCCACGGCGCGGCGCTGTCCGGCCTGGTCCTGTCCGCCACCGGCTACCGCCAGCGGCCGCTGGCCTGGCTGCTGCGCGGCCTGGCGCGGCTGGTGGCCCGCTTCGGCAGCCCGGAACGCCCCAGCCGGCTGCTGGCGCGGCTGGTCTTCGGCAGCTTCAACCTGGGCTTTCTGCCCGCCCGCACCGGCATGGACTGGCTGAGCCGCGACCCGGCGGAAGTGGACAAATACCTGGCGGACCCGCTATGCGGCTTCGACCCCTGCCCCGGCCTGTGGATAGATTTGTTCGGCGGCATCATCGCCATGGAACGCGGCGAGGCGAGCGGCGACAGCCTGCCGCGCCGCTGTCCGGTCTGGCTGCTGGCCGGCAGCCGCGACCCGGTCAGCCTGGGCAAGCTGGGCCTGGGCCAGCTGGAAATCCGCTACCGCGAAGCCGGCCTGCTCGATGTGCAGACCACGGTCTACCCCGGCGGCCGCCACGAAATGCTGAACGAAACCAACCGCGTGGAAGTGGAGCAGGACATGCTGCGCTGGCTTGAGCGGATTAGCGCGCAGCCGGCCAGTTAGACAGGCGCATTGAAACCAGCGCCCAAGCGCGCCGGCGCGAATTGGACTAAAATCCGGCGATTCGTTTTTCGCAGGAGGCCGCCATGAGCCTGATTCCCGAGATCAAACCGCAGCAATCGCTGGAACTGCTCAAAGAGCTGCACATCCTGACCCGCGACGGCAAGATCAACCAGGACACCCGCCGCAAGCTGAAACAGGTTTACCACCTGTACCAGTTCATCGAGCCGCTGATGGCCGACGTGCTGGCGGAAAAAGGCGAGATGAGCCTAGCCGACCACGGCGCCGGCAAATCCTATCTGGGCTTCATCCTTTACGACCTGTTCCTGAAGGACAAGGCCGCCGGCAGCGTCTACGGCATCGAAACCCGGCCGGAACTGGTCAGCCGCTCGCAAGAGCTGGCCGCCCGCCTTGGCTTCGAACGCATGGGCTTCTTGAACCTGAGCGTGGAACAGTCGATCACCTCGGAGCAATTGCCGGAGCAGGTGGACATCATCACCGCGCTGCACGCCTGCAATACCGCCACCGACGACGCCATCCGCTTCGCGCTGGCCAAGAACGCGCGCTACATCGTGCTGGTGCCCTGCTGCCAGGCGGAAGTGGCCGGCGTGCTGCGCCAGAAGAAAAACCAGAGCTTCGGCCTGACTCCGCTGTCCGAGATGTGGCGGCACCCCATCCACACCCGCGAGTTCGGCAGCCATCTGACCAATGTGCTGCGCTGCCTGCAGCTGGAGGCCCGCGGCTATCAGCTCACCGTCACCGAGCTGGTGGGCTGGGAACACTCGATGAAGAACGAGCTGATCATCGCCAAGTACACCGGCCAGCGCAAAAACAGCGCGCGCGAACGCCAGGAGGCGATTCTGAAAGAGCTGAACCTGGAAGACCTGCGCGAGCGCTTTGTTTACTAGTAGCCAGTTCAAAGGCTTTAATGATTCGCGGGTTGCAGCATCGTTAATACAATGGAAACCGCGTATTCGACGCGCCCTCACTCCCTTCAAGCCTGCCGACGGGTGGCAGGCCCGAGGTCTTAAGCGGCTGCTTGTTCGAGCAGCGCGACGTTAGCGCGCTGCGAGTTCAGCCGCGCCTCGGGCCTGACGGGAACCGGCGGGAAGCCGTAGGCCAGGCTTGCAGGGCGGCCTTTGGGGTAAAGGGGAATTTGGCCGCGCAAATTCCCCTTTCCGTTTGCCGGGCGGAACCGGCCCTAAATCATCATCCGCGTAGCGGATTCAAAACTCAAAATATCGTAAACAGGTCCAACTACGCCACTGACACCCGTCGCCTCGGCCCGTTTCCGGGCCCTGAGCATAATGGGAACGACGCACCCGAACCGCCCCGCGCGGCCGGTCCCGCCCCCGCCCGCTTCTCCTCCCGCCTCAGATTCTTCCGAGCGTTTCTCCGCGTCCGCCGGGGGCCCTTCCCAGGAGCCCGACATGAATATCAGCGCCAACGGCGTCAAACTGATCCAGCAATTCGAAGGCCTGCGCCTCAAGGCCTACCAGGACGCGGTGGGCGTCTGGACCATAGGCTACGGCCACACCGGTCCGGACGTGACGCCGGGTCTGGTCATCAGCCAGGCCCAGGCCGACGCGCTGCTGGCGCGCGATTTGAACCGCTTCGAAACCGGCGTCTCCCGACTGGTCTCGGTGCCGCTGAACCAGAACCAGTTCGATGCGCTGCTCAGCTTCAGCTACAACCTGGGCCAGGGTTCGCTGCAGAACTCCACCCTGCTGCGCCTGCTCAATCAGCGCGACTACGCCGGCGCCGCCGCCCAGTTTCCGCGCTGGAACAAGGCCGGCGGCAAAGTGCTGCCCGGCCTCACCCGCCGCCGCGCGGCGGAGCAGGCGCTGTTTCTGCAACCGGTCTGAGCACGTGGTCTGAGCCATGAAAAAAGCCCAAGCTGAACGCTTGGGCTTTTTTTGTATGTCGCACACAGCCGGAAAAGCTCGCGGCCCCGGCTCAATCCTCGTCCGCCAACACCGTCTCGCCGTCGCGCTGCGCCAGCATGAAACGGCGCAGCGGCCGGTGGCGCGCGATCAGCTCCGCCAAGCGCGGCGAATGGCTAGTCACCCACAGCTGGCTGTGGCGGCCGGCCTCGGCGATCAGCCGCGCCAAGGCCGGCAACAAGTCCGGGTGCAGGCTGTTTTCCGGCTCGTTCAAGGCCATGAAGGCCGGCGGACGCGGGCTGAGCAAGGCCACCGCCAGGCACAGGAAACGCAAGGTGCCGTCGGACAATTCGGCCGCCTCCAGCGGCCGCAGAATGCCGTCGCGCTGCATCAGCATCTGGAAACGGCCATGCAGCGCCTCCGTCTGGAAGCGGCTGTCCGGAAACGCGTCGGCCAGCACGCTGTGCAGCAGTTCGACGTCGCCGATCTCCACAATGGTCTGGAAAGCGGCCGCCAGGTTGCCGCCGTCGTGCGCCAGCACCGGCGAGCGGATGCCCACTTGCGGCGCGCGCGGCGGCGAGCCGGGCCACACCGCGAACTCATGGTAGAAACGCCAGCGCCGCAGCGTCTCCCGCACTTGCGACACCTCGGGATAGAGATGCGGCTCAGCCAATTGGCCGAACACCGACTCCTCGGCCTGCAGGCCCAAGGGATAGGTGGTCCTGACCCCGTCCACGCTGGTGAGAAAGGCGCTCTGATTGCGCCGCTCCAGCACCTGGGCCGATGGGCGGCGCCCCTGGCCGGCCAGCCACAACGTTTCCTCCTTCACCAATGGGTCCAGCGAGAACAGGCTGCGGCTGGGCTCGGGGTAGCCCAGCTGCAATTCGTAGTCGTAATCGGCCAGCCGCGCCGCCAGCGCCATGCGCTTGGGCTCGCCCTTGCGGTCTCCGCGGCGCAAGCCGCCGGCCCACATCGCCTTTTGAATGCCGCCCTCTTCCGCCAGCGCCGCGGACAGGCGGCCGCAGGCGGCCTCGTGCAGCAGGCGCACCGCTTTGTAGAGATTGGATTTGCCGCAGCCGTTGGGCCCGACGACGACGTTGAGCGGCTCCAGCTCCAGCCGCAGCTGACGGATGGAACGGAAACCCTTGAGGCTGAGCTCGTGAATGGACATGGCGGCTCCGGTGACGACGGAGCCGCCATTCTAGCGCGGACGCGCCGTTTTACTGCAGCGCCTGGTTGATCACCATGGCGATGCGCGCGCCGGCCTTGACCAGCTGCTGTTTGACCAGCTGAGCGCCGGCGGTCTGGTAGGTGCGGTCCAGGTAGGCCACGTCGCTGGGCGCTTGGCCGCAGCTGAAGTTGGACAGCGGGCCGTAGACCTCGCTGCGCGCGTACTGATTGGATTCCTTGATCCAGTCATTGACCTGCCCGCTCTGCCAGCCGGCGATATTGCGCGCGTAGTACTTGAGGTTCTGCGTCGCCCAGCTCTGCTCGTTGGCACCGCTCAAGGCCTGCTGTACCAGGGCGGTGTCCCACACCGAATGCAGATTGCCGGTCTTGTTGCTGCCGGCCAGCCGCGTCTTGACGTCGTTGCCGCCGCGGTCGTGGTTGTCGGCCGCGTGCAGCGGCTGGTGGATGTCGCCGATCATGTGGAGCAGGAAGGTCAGCGCCTGGGCGCGGGCGGACTTGCTCGCGGTTTTGTCGGCCAGCACCTTGCTGTAGCGCCCGATCTGATTGGACGCGCAGTTGCCGCTGGGACAATCGTCCTCCTCCACGCCGTCGCACACCGGCTCGTCGTTGTAATGCCATTGATCCGAGCCCGGCAGCTGCTGTTTCAATTCCTGCTTGTGCTGGTCCATGTACAAGGCCAGCTGGGCGAAGTCCGCGTTGGGGATCAATTGATTGACCGCGGCCTTGGCCTGGGGGCTCAACAATTGCTGAGCGACGTAGCCGGTGACGCGGTGGCCTTCCTGGCCCCAGGCCAGCGCTTGGGCGCTGGGCAGCGCGAAAGCGGCGGGCAACAGCAGGGCGAGCGTAAATTTCTTCATGACAGTTTCTCTTGTGATTGTGATATGCCAAGACGGGCGCGCCGCCCGTCTTTTTATGGCGAACGGATATTACCCGAAAACCGTTAAATTAAGATGCCAATATCATTTCATTTGAAGATATACGCTGTACAACCCCGTAAAAAAACCCGGCAATGCCGGGTTNNACGGACCATACAATAAACCGCCGTTATAGCCAGTGCTGAACAAGCGCTGGCTGGTAACGCCCGCCATATTATGGCTGGGGGGGGGGGGGGCCCGCCATATTATGGCTGGCGTCGGTGGCGGTATTGATGATCTGCTTCAGCGCCGCGTTCACCAGCATGCCGACCAAACCGCCGCCGCCGGAATTATTATTGCCCTCATTGCTCGAGGCCGAAGCGAAGCCACTCCACAGCACCGCGCCGGTCTTCAAGTCCACCATCTTGGCGCTGGCGGACACGACGGTATCGCTACTAATCACGCTATAGCTGGTGCCATACTTGTCCACCGTCACGTATAGCGCGGCGTCGGCGCCAAAGATGTTCTTCAGCTTGGCCGGGGTCACACCGTGAATGTCCGAGGCCGTGCTCAAGCCGTTTTGCTTGAAGGTTTCGTCCACCAGCGCCACCGGCATCACGTAGTAGCCCGCTTCGGCCAGCGGCATGGTGACTTGCGACAACATACTGTAGCTGGCGGCCACTTCCGGCGACTCATTCAACGGCGGCAACACCAGAATGGAGCGCGGCCGGCTCTGTTTGTAGGCCGCGTAATCATAGGGCTTGGGGCTGGCGCAGCCGGTGGCCAGCGCCACGACGGCCAGGCAGGCCAGCCATTGGGCAATGCGTTTGATCATGGTGCGGTCTTTCACTTCTTGGCTTTCTTCAGCAGGAAGTCCATATAGGCGGCGGATTCAGGAAACAGCTGCTTCTCGGTCTGGAACTGCTGGACCATCTGATCGTCCTTGCCCAGGCTGGCGTACAACATGCCCAGGTGGGCATGGTAGCCCGGCGGCGGAGTCTTGCCGTCTGCACGAATTTTCTGCAGATCGCTCTCCAATGCGGTCACCTGTTCTTCGGCCGCCACACCCTTGAAATGCTGGTAAACCTGGGGCTGGTAGCTTTCCCACTGGTACAGCGGTTTTTGACTGGCGCAGCCGGTCAACAATGCGCCGCCCAGCAGGGCCAGCGCCAATAGCGGCGTTTTCGCCATCTTGTGTTTCATGATGTTCAATCTTGCTTTAGCGAGCGCGAACGGGCAGCAAGGCCCGTCCTGTAATCATTCGAGGCTTGTTGAACGCTTAGAGCCGTTAACAAAACCTCGCAGAGAACCTGAGCCAAGGCGCGCCGACGCAGGCAGTACAAGGGGTACGACAAGGGGCGCAACGCAGGATCAGGGGTTTTATTAGCGGATCTTATTTGGCGGGCTGCCAGGCGCCGGAATCTATGGCCGCGGTCAGCTTGTTCACCGCCTCGCGCATCGCCAGGTCCAGCACCTTGCCGTTCAGTGTGGGGTCATAGCCGGCAGAGCCGCCAAAGCCGATGATTTCGCGGCTGGACAAGCTGTACTCGCCAGCTCCCAAAGCGGAGTAAACCACTTCCGAGGTCGCCACTTTGACGATGTTGAGGTTGACCTTGGCGTAAGCGATCTGCTGCTTGCCGCGACCGAGGATGCCGAACAGCTGGTGGTCGCCCACTTCCTTGCGGCCGAATTCGGTCACATCGCCGGTCACCACGTAGGTGGCGCCTTTGACCGCCTGCGCCTGCTTGCTGAACGCGGCTTCCTGCTTCATTTCTTCCAGGTTGTCGCGGTCCAGCACATTAAAGCGGTTGGTCTGCTGCAAATGGGTGATCAGAATGGTCTTGGCCTGGCCGCCCAAGCGATCCACACCGTCGGAGAAAATGCCGCGCATATAACTGGAGCGGTTATCGAACTTGCCCACCGCGATGGGGGAGCGCGGGCCGGCGTAGGGCTTGCCGGCAGTTTCCACCTGGGCCACCGTCAGCGCACGCGAGCTTTCCGTCGCGCAGCCGCTCAGTCCCGCCGCCGCGGCCATGGCGAATACGACGCATTTGTTTGCGATCTTCATTTTTATGCTCTCTAAACATCCAACTCGGAAAGTCCAGCATCATACGTTTCCATATGACGGCGGTCGACGCCATTTATGCCAAAACAGCGTTGGCTTATATATTTCGCGCCAAAGCCAGCCGTGGTTTGCTTCCAAACTCAGACGCTGTATCACCGCGTCGTCAGGCCAAAGACATGAAAAACCCGGCAATGCCGGGTTTCCTTTTCCTGCTCATTCCGCCGCGCTCAACGCGGTCGGTCGCCCAGGATGGTGGCGCGGTGCATCACCCGCCGCTGCGGCAGGTAATCCGCCACCGCGTAATGCTGGGTCACGCGGTTGTCCCAGAACGCCAGATCGTTTTCCTTCCAGCGCCAGCGCACGGTGAATTCCGGCCGCGCGGCGTGGGCGAACAGCAGGGCCAGCAGGGCATCGCTCTCGCGCGGCGCCAGTTCCAGGATGCGGGTGGTAAAGCCTTCGTTGACGAACAGGCCCTTGCGGCCGGTGACCGGATGGGTGCGCACCACCGGGTGCACCACCGGCGGATGGTCGCGGCTGGCCTGTTGCCAGCGCGCGTATTGCGGCGTGTCCTTGAAGCGGCTTTCCGGGAAGGAATGAATAAAGCTGTGCTCGGCGCTGAGGCCGTCCAGCAGCGCGCGCAAGGCCGGCGACAGCGCGTCGTAAGCGGCGCTGTTGCTGCTCCACAGCGTGTCCCCGCCCACGTCCGGCAGCTGCCGCGCCGCCAGCACCGCGCCCAGCGGCGGGGCGGCGATGAAGGTGACGTCGGTATGCCAGTTGTCGTTGTCCGGCAGATTGTCGACATGGGTGTCCAGCACGATGATTTCCGGCTGCTCCGCCACCGTCGGGTAGACCGGATGCAGGTGCAGATCGCCGAAGCGGGCGGCGAAGTCGCGCTGCTGGCGCGGCGTCAGCGGCTGGTTCTCGAAGAACAATACCTGATGGCGCAGCAGCGCCGCCTCGATCGCGTCGCGCTCGGCGCCGGACAGCGGCGCGCTCAGATCGACGCCGGAAACAATGGCCCCCAGGGCCGGGCTGATGGCTTGCAGTTGCAGGCTCATGAATGTGCTCCTTATCCGCGCGGCGGAAACCAAATCCAAAAAATCGAAAACTCGCTCAAAAACGTTCCGGCGCGGCCCAGCCGGCGAAGCGCCGCTCCGCCCAACGCAGCCCCAATTCCAGCGCCAGCGCGATCCAGGCGATGATCAGGATGCCGGCGATCACCGCGTCGGTGACCAGGAACTGGGCGGCGGACTGCACCATGAAACCCAGGCCGCGGGTGGCGGCCACCAGCTCCGCCGCCACCAGGGTGGACCAGCCCACGCCCAGGCCGATGCGCAGCCCGGTCAGGATCTCCGGCAGCGCGCTGGGCAGCACCACCAGCCGCAGCAGCTGGCCGCGGCTGGCGCCCAGCGAGCGCGCCGCCTGCAGCCGCGCCGGGTCCGCGCGGCGCACGCCGGCGGCGGTGGCGATGGCCAGCGGCGCGAAGATGGCGAGATAGATCAGCAGCACCTTGCTGGCTTCGCCAATGCCGAACCAGATCACGATCAAGGGCAGATAGGCCAGGGGCGGCACCGGCCGGTAGAACTCGATCAGCGGGTCCAGCGCCGCATGCGCGCGCCGGCTCAGACCCATCAGCATGCCCAGCGGCACCGCGGTGGCCGCGGCCAGCAATAGCGCCAGGCCCACCCGGCCCAGGCTGGCGGCGGCGTGACGCCACAGGCTGGCGTCCATGAAGCCGTTGACGGCCAGGTCCGCCAGCCGCGCCGCCACCTGGGCCGGGCCGGGCAGAAATAACGGCGACACCAGCCCGCCGGCGCTGGCCGCCCACCACAGCAGCAGCAGGCCGCCCACGGACAGCGCGCTGGGCCAGCGCCGACGCCAGGCGGCGAAGCGGCCGGAGAGCGGTGCGTGGGCATGGGCCGGCGGCGGCACGCTCAGCTCGGCCTGCGCGGCCGGGCCCAATTCAGTCAGTTCAAGCGGCGGCATGGTCGGCCTCCTCGGCGCGGAAAATCCAGTCCAGCAAATGCTCGCGCATGGCGATGAAGGCGGGATCGGCCTTGATCGAGCGC
Organism: Chromobacterium sp. Panama; assembly: GCF_003052555.1. NCBI lineage: Bacteria > Pseudomonadati > Pseudomonadota > Betaproteobacteria > Neisseriales > Chromobacteriaceae > Chromobacterium > Chromobacterium sp. Panama. Next base: position 5,052,570 of record NZ_QARX01000001.1, on the reverse strand, counting down.
GCCGATTCGCCGGCGGCGTAGCGGTGGGCGAAGCCCAGTTTCTGCCGCAGCGCGATGCGGCCGGGGCGCGGCGTCAGCACCAAGAGCTCGGTGCCGAGGAACAGCGCTTCCTCGATGCTGTGGGTGATCAGGAAAATGCCTTTGCCGCTGCGCTGCCACAGGCTGAGGATCAGCGACTGCATCTTTTCCCGGGTCAGCGCGTCCAGCGCGCCCAAGGGCTCGTCCAGCAGCAGGAAGTCGGGATCGGCCGCCAGCGCACGCGCCAGGCCCAGGCGCTGGCGCATGCCGCCGGACATCTGGCTGAGCGCGTGGCCGGCGAAGGCTTCCAGCCCCACCCAGCCCAGCATGCGGCGCGCCTCGCTGCGCCGCCGTTCGCGCGGCACCCCGCGCAGGCGCAGGCCGAAGGCGACATTGTCCTCGGCGTTGAGCCAGGGCATCAGCGCGTCGTCCTGGAACACCACGCCGCGATCCGCGCCCGGCCCGCGCACCGGCCGGCCATTGGCCAGCACCCGGCCCTGACTGGGCGTCTGGAAGCCGGCCATCAGCCCCAGCAAGGTGGACTTGCCGCAGCCGGACGGCCCCAGGGCCACCACGATCTCGCCGGAACGCAGCTCCAGCGACACCCGGTCCAGCGCCTGCACCGGGCCGGACGGGCCGGCGTAGCTGACGCCGGCGTTTTCCACGATCAAGCTCGCCATCGCGGCCTCCTCGCGCTCAGCGCGGCTGCGCCAGCCGCACGAAGCGCGGCTCGACATAGGCTTGATAATCCGGCAGCACCGCTTCCACCTTCTTCTGTTCCTTCAGGAACAAGGCGGTGTCGCGCAGCGCCTTGGCGGTGCCGCCGCCCAGCAAGCGCGGCGACAGCTGCTCCTGCGCCAGCGGGAAGCGGCTGCCGGCCAGCAGGCCGGGAATCTGCGCCGGATCGGCCCCGGTCAGCCGCGCGATCTTGGCCACCTGCGGCGAGCCGGCGCTCCAGGCCGCCGGCTTGGCGCGGTAATCGGCGAAGGCCTGCAAGGTCACCTTGGCGAAGGCGGCCAGCGCCTGCGGCTGGGCGGCGGCGAAATCCTTGCGCGCCACCCAGGCTTCGAAAGTGGGCGCGCCCCACTGCCCCACTTGTTCGGAATTGACCAGCACCGAGCCGGTTTTCAGCGCCTGGCTCAAGGCCGGGTCCCAGACATAGGCGGCGTCGATGTCGCCGCGCTGCCAGGCGGCGCTGATCTCGGACGGGCGCAGATTGACAATGGACAGCTTGGCCGGGTCCAGCTTCCAGTGTTTGAGCGCGGCCAGCAGGCTGTAATGGGTGGTGGAGACATAGGGCACCGCCACTTTTTTGCCGATCAGGTCCCGCGGGGTCTTGATGCCGCTGCCCTTGCGCGCCACCAAGGCCTCGGAGTTGCCGATCTCGGCGACGATCAGAAAGGTCTGGATCGGCAGTTGGCGGGTGGCGGCGGCGCTGAGCGGGCTGGAGCCCAGATCGGCGATATGCACGTCGCCGGAGGCCAGCGCGGCCAGCACTTCCGCGCCGCTCTCGAACTTGCGCCATTGCAGCGGCCGGCCGATGGCTTTTTCATACAAGCCGTCGGCCTGGGCCACTTTGGAGGGATCAACCCCGGTCTGGTAGCCGATGACGATGGGCGCCTCGGCGGCGTGTGCCGCCAGGGCGAGGAAGGACAGGCTGGCGAGGCTGAGCGCCAGCAGGGAACGGCGGGAGATGAACATGGACATGGCGAGTTCCTGAACAAGGGGGACTCAGCACACTATAAAAGCCATGTTTAATATCAAAAAGTAATTAAATTTGCTTTCAATATTCCAAATAAATCAATAGCGTATTGGAGCCTGTTCAAAGTCTCGCGAGCAAGAGCGAGACAAGGCGAAAACGAGCGAAAAAGTGGAATGTACAAGTGGTACATGAGCATTTTGAGCTCGTACTCACCGTGCAAGGCTTCACCAAGCGCAGCAGGCTTTGAACAGGCTCTTAGAACCTGTTTACGATCTCGCGAGCTAGGGCGAGACAAGGCGAAAGCGAGCGAAAAAGCGGAATGTACACGTGGTACATGAGCATTTTGAGTTCGTTTTCAACGCCGTATCGCCGACGCGCAGCAGATCGTAAACAGGTTCTTACCAGTTCACCTGATCACTCAGCGTCAGCCCGCCCGCCGGCGCCTGCAGCACGCGGTTGCCGGCGCGCTGCTCCCAGCTCACGCTGCCGTCGGCGTTCTTGCGGTAGTACTTGTACTCGATGCGCTGGCCGGCCGGCAGATTGACCCGAGTCTTCCACAGCGGGTAGGCCGCCGCGTCCGCCGGCAGGCCCAGATCAGTGTTCCAATTGCCCAGCGCGCGCGCCGCGCCGGTCACGTACAGCTGCTGCCCCCAGCTGGTATCGGCGGCGGCCTGGATCTCCACCGTCGCCTCTCCGGCCTTGGGTTCCACCCGGCAGGCGTAGTAACGCGCGCAGGCGGCTTTCGGCAGATCGACGACGCGTCCGGCGCGGATGGAGGCCAGCAGGCTGATGTACTCGCCCATCGCCCAGCTCAGCGGCGCGATCGAGCGGGTGGGCGTGCCGGCGCGGTTGCCGGCCGGCGTCTCCACCGCCCAGCCGTCCGGCAGCACCGCGCTGTGCGGCCACACCTGTTCCGGCAGCATGCCCTCCGGCGTGGCCAGTTGCTTCAAGGCGGCCAGATAGGGCTGGCCGGCCGCGCCGCCGCCCTGGCGCGCAATCTCGTAGACGCCGCGCTCGGCGGTGAAGATGGGCCACAGCCGGCCCACGCCGCTGCCGGCGAAATCGCCGCCGTCGTTGCGTTCGCCGTAGCCGTCGAAGTTGTAGCGGAACCAGGCGTTGACCGGCAGCGCCGGCGCGCCGGGCAGGTCCAAGCGCTGCCCCAGCACCGCGTCGTAAATGCCCAGCGTGGCGAGCACCGCCGGATCGTCGGCGCGCTTCACCCCCATGCGCACCAGTTCCAGGAAGCCGCCGTCCACCACCCGGCGCGCGTCGCGGCTGCCGCCGCCGTTCTTCACTTCCAGCGCCTGCGGCGTGTCCGGGCCCAGCGCCTGCGGCGTGTCCGGGCCCAGCGCCGGCGCCTGGCCGGCGCGGCCGGCCCCGCCGGCGCGCGCGGACGGATTGAGGCGCAGATAATAACGACCGTCGCCAAAGCCGCCGCTGCGGGTGAAGGTCCAGGCGTCCACGTTCTGCTGCCAGTAATCGGCGGCGGACAGATAGCGCGCGGCGCTGGCGTCGTCGCCGTTGGCGCGGGCGATGTCGGCGGCGGCGGCCAGGCCGGCGATCTGCGCCGCCAGCGTGGACGGCGAATAGCCGCTGTTTTCCTCCCAGCGCTCCTGGTAGGTCCACGGCCCGGCGCTCAGGATGTAGTCGGCGGCCAGCTTGATGCGCGGCCACAGCGGCGAATACACCACCGGCCCCTGGCGCCAGGCCAGCAGGATGGGCATGGCCTGCTCGTCCATCTGGGTGCCCTGCCAATACTGCGCGCCGCTGACCCAGGCGTTTTGCGGAAAGCGGCCGTTGCGGCTGAAGCCGTCCGGGCAGCCGGCGGCGTCGTATTCCGCCGCGCCGCAGTCGCGGCGCTGCTGAAGGGTGTTGAACAGATAATCCGTCACCCGCGCGGCGGTGGCGCGGTCGCCGGCGGTGAGCAGGGCGTTGGCGAACTTGAACAGGTCGCGCGGCCACACCAGGTGATAGCCGCCGGCGTTGGCGTCGCCCTGGCTGGCGCCCCACGGCGTGCCCAGACCGGCCACCATCGCGCCGCTGGCCTTGTCCTGCATGGTTTTCAGCGTCATCGCCGCCAGGTAGTAGCCGTCGTCGGCGCTGCCGCCCTGATCGGACAGGCCGGCGGCGTAAGCCTGCCAGCCGGCGTCGTAGCGCCGCTGCGCCGCGCCCAGGTCACCGCCCAGCGCCGCCTCGGCCGCGTCCAGCGCCTGCCCCTGGCTGGCGCCGAAGCCCAGCACCACGTCGAAGGACACGCTGGCCGCGCGCGGGTCGCCCAGTTCCAGCCAGCCCATCTGCGCCACATTGCCGTTGCCGGCGGAATCGAAAGTCCAATCCATGCGCTTGTCGGCGCCGCCGCCCAGCAGATCGGTCCAGCCGTCGCTGAGGCCGACAAAACCGTTGGACAGCATGCGGCGGCCGTTCTGCGTCTTCCACGGCAAGCTGCTCAGCAGCGCCGAGGCGCGCTGATTGCGGCTGGCCGCCAAGGCCACGCCGCCGCCGGCGCGCGCCAGGGTGGCGGCGCTATTGCCGGCACCGGCGTTGTCCAAATAGGGTTTGAACAGCAGATAAAGCCGGAAATCGCCAACGCGGCGGCCGTCCAGCGCGCTGAAGGTGACGCGCTGGATCAGCGCGTCGCGTGCCGGATCGGTGAAGATGCGCTTGCTGATGCGCCAGTGATGGGCCGGGTTGCCGGTCTGCGCCTGCCAGCTCATGCTGCGCGGATGCAGCCGCTGCACGCGGTAGTCCTGCCGCTTTTCCTCGTCGACGAAGCCGCCGCCGGCGTCGCCCACCAGGAATTGCAGATCCACCGCCGCCTGGGTGTCCACCGCCGGGTAGAACACCTCGGACACCACGCCGCGATAGCCGGTGAAATACACCCGCGACGGCCCTTCCGTCGCCACGCCCACGAAAGACTTGGCCGCCGGACCGCGCACCGCCGTCAGTCCCGGCGCGCCAAACGCCTCGCCGGCCTGCGCCGCTCCGCCCAAGCCGCCCAACAGCAGGGCCAGGCCCATCCATTGCTTGATCATGTCCGCTCGCTCCTGATTTTGGCAGGGAGCGTAGCAAAACAAAATCCAAATGTCATTTAGAATGAAAAGGATTTCCAGCCTATCCAAGCCTTAGGGTCAGGCGCTGAAATTTTCCTACCCGTCGCTTAGCCGCGGTTCAACGTCTCGCGAGCCAGGGCGGGACAAGGCGTTTTCCGCTCAGCAGCGCATAAACCGCTTCAGAACACCGTCTCCCATTCCTCCCTCACCCGGTACTCCTCATCCACCAGGAACACGCGCTTCCATTTGTCGAAGCTCAGGCAGGGGTGGGAACTGCCGAACACCAGCAAATCGCCTATCCTCAGGTCCAGGCCGGGATCGCGCTCCAGCAAGGCATGCTGGTCCATCAAGGCGCGGGTGCGCAGGCCGCCGGGCGTGAAATCCACGCGCCGCCCTTGGCGGTACTGCGCGAACGGCTGCGGCAGGCCGGCGTCGAAGGCCACGTCGCGCTTGCCCAAGCCCACGATGGCCAGGCCCGGCTCCGGCAGCGACTGCACCAGCGCGCACAGCTCCAATGCCGGGGACAGCCCGCCGTCCAGCCGCGCCGCCAACGGCTCGCGCGCTTGCAGCGCGGCGTAAGCCTGCCGATAGATGCCGTGGTCCTGCGTCACGTAGCAGCCGGGACGGATCACATGACGCACCCCGGACAGGCCGGCGTCCCGCAGTTGCCGGCTGACGATGTCGAACCAGACCGAGCCGGCCCCGGTCAGCAGCGCTTCCGGCGCGCCGGCGAAGTCGCCGTTGCGCAGCAGCGTGCCGCACACCGTGACCGCGCGCTGAATCAGCGCCTGTATCGCCGCAGTGTCCGCCTGCTCGTCGTCGCCATGGATCACGCCCTCGTAGAAGGCCACGCCGGCCAGCGCCAGGCCCGGCAGCTTGGCGATGTGTTCCGCCAGTTCATAAGCCTGCCGCTCGGTGCGGCAGCCGCAACGCCCGCCGGGCGCGCCCATTTCCAGCAAGACCGACATCCGCAGTTGCCGGGCGGCGAAAAAGTCCGACAGCCGCCGCGCATTGTCCACACTGTCCACGCAGCAATGGAGGGCGGCGCGCCCATGCCGCAGCAGCGCAGCGACCAGGTCCATATTCGCCCGGCCCAGCACTTGATTGGCGATGATCACGTTCTCGGCCCCGGCCGCCACCGCCGCCTGGGCCTGAAACGCGCTGGCCACGCCCAGCCCCCAGGCGCCGGCAGCCAATTGCCGCCGGAAAATGGCCGGCGTCATCGTGGTCTTGCCGTGCGGGGCCAGCGAGACCCCCATCGCGTCCGCAAAACCTTGCATCCAGCGGATATTGCCGTCCAGCGCGCTCTCCTTGATCACCAGCGCCGGCAGGCAGGCGTCCTCATGCAGGATATTGGCCCCGCTCTCTCCGCGGAACATCAGCGCCGCCTTGTGCCGCGCGACCGCTGGCTCAAACACTCGCGTCATCATCATTGCTCCCTGGTTTCCCTATCCGCCATGGCTTTCACGCTCAGTCGTAATCATCTCCAGCACCTCCTCCCGGGAACGCGCGCTCGCCGGCGTCAGCCAGGTGACGACAACGGCCAGCAGCAGGCTGAGCAGCACCGCGGGAATCACCGGATTGCCCAGCCGCGCCAGCCACGGCGGCGACAGAATGATGGCCAGCGAGGCGAGGCTGCCGCCCAACAGCGCGGCGATGCAGCCCTGCCAATTGAAGCGCGGCCAGAAACGGCCCAGCAGCACGGTGACGAACATGCCGGACATCACCATGGAGATCATCTTGGTGATGTAGCCGATGATGTCGTTGGAAGTCAGCGCGAAGAGATAGGCCAGCAGGATCACCAGCAGCAGGAACAGCCGGGACAGCGCAATCGCCCGCTCCGGCGGCGGCATCCGGCCGCGGAGCCAGACGTAGAGATCGCGCAGGATGATGGAGACCCCGGCAATCGCGTCCGAGCTGCCGGAGGACATATTGGCCGACATGCCGGCGATCAGCACCACCACGGCCAGCGCCTGCGGCAAAGCGGTGGTGGCGTGCAGGAAGGCGAAGCTGCTATTGGCCAGATTGGGCTCCATCGCATGCGTGGCCATGCCGATGATGGCCGGCAGAAAGGAAAAGCCCATATACAGCAGGCCGGTGATGATGAAGGACTGGCGGATCACGCTGGCGGATTCGGCGGCGTAGATGCGCTGGCGGTAGGAGGGCGTGGCCAGCACACCCACGCCGATCACCGCGGCCAGCGACAAGGCCGGCAGCAGGCCCAGCTTGCCGATGCCGAAGGGCGTGAACGCGGCCGGATCGGTCCGGCTCACCACCACCTCCCAGCCGCCGACATGGCGCACCGACAGGGCCGCCAGCACGATGAAGCCGAGGAAGAGCACGATGGACTGCAAGGTGTCGATCCAGGACACCGCCTTGTAGCCGCCGATGCCGACGTAGAACACGAAGCCGACGGCGACAATGGTCTTGGCCGCCCGGATATCGATGCCGGAAGCCCAGGCCAGGTACAGGCCACCGCCCAGGATGTGCGCGCCCAGCCAGCCCAGAGAGGCGCAGAAAATGATGACGGCCACCAGGTTTTTGACCAGCTTGCTGCCGCCGGTGTAATAGCAGACCTCCTCGCTCATGGTCATGAAGCGGAGGTTTCGGACCGGCGCGAACCACCAGGCCGTCAACAGGATGCCGGTGGCGCCGCCAATGCCGTACAACATGCCGGCCCAGCCGTTGGCGTAACCGAAGCTGACCGCGCCGATGCTGGAGCCGGTGCCCACCATGGTGCCCACCGTCGAGCCCAGCGTCAGCAGCATCGGCATCTTGCGGCCGCCCAGGATGAAGTCCTCGCCGGTCTTCTGATGCCGGGTCACATACCAGCCCAACGTCATCATGCCGGCGGCGTAGATCAGAAACCACGTCAGAAAATCGCTATTCGCCATCGCCCTCTCCTTTTCATCGGCCGCGCTGCCGCGCCTGGCGCAAAATACTTAATATTTGAACTTGGCGTTAAAACACCTCATGTCCACCTCAACCATGCAATCCACCACCAGCTCCGCCACGCAGCACACCCGCGCCGGCGGATGCTCGGCGAAGAAAGAACGGAACACCCGGTTGAAGGAGGGGAAATAACGGGCGTCGCTGAGAAAGACCTGCATATGCACGATGTCCGCCGGCGCGAAGCCGGCCTCGGCCACAATGTCCAGGCAGTTCTGGATCGCCAGCCGCGACTGTTCCACGATGCCGCCGGCGATGATTTCGCCGTCCCGCATCGGGGTTTGCCCGGACACGTACAACCAGCCGTCCGCCGCCGCCGCCGCGGCGAAAGGCAGCGCTTGCCCGCCGGCGCCGGCGCTGCCGCTTACTCCATAACGCTTGATCATGCTATTTCCTCCCCTAAGCAGCCTGACGGCTTCTGCTCAAGAACCGCCCGGCGCGGACTCCGCTCAGCCGCTGCTGGGCATAGGTTTGCACCCCGTTGACGAAGACCCGCTCAATGCCCGCCGCCGCCTGCCGCGGCTGCTGGAAGCTGGCGACGTCGTCGATCCGCTGGTAGTCAAACAGCACCAGATCGGCGAAATAGCCGGCACGGATCAAGCCCCGGTCGCGCAGCGCGAAGCGCCTCGCCGGCAGGCCGGTCATCTTGTGGACGGCGGTGGACAGCGGGAACAGTTGCAAATCCCGGCTGTAATGGCCCAGCACCCGGGGGAAAGTCCCCCACAGCCGCGGATGCGGATTGGGATCGCAGGGCAGGCCGTCCGAGCCCACCATCGCCGCCGGGTGGCTCAGGATGCGCCGCACATCGTCCTCATCCATCTGGAAGTAAATGGCGCCGGCGGGCAGCAGGCGGCCGGCCGCCTGGTGGATGTCGCACGCCCAGAGGCCGGCGATCCGTTGCAGGGTTTTCCCCGCCATCTCCGGATGCGGCGCGGACCAGGTGATCAGGATGTCGTAGTCGGCGGTGACCTGGCCGGGGTCGAGATTGGAGGAGCCGGCGCGGTAGGGGTAGCAATCGAGGCTGATGTCCTGCCCCAGGCGCCGGATGTCGATCAACGCCAGCGTCTCCGCCGAGCGTCCCCAGTTTTTCAGCCCGGCGCATTTGTGGTGCGAGATCTGCACCGGCACCTTGGCGCTGCGGCCGATGAGGAAGGCTTCCTCCATCGCCTCCAGCACTCCGTCGTACTCGGTGCGCATATGGGTGGCGTAGACGCCCTGGTATTCGGCCAGCGGCGCGGCCAGCCGGCAGACTTCCTCGGTGGACGCCTGCGCCGCGCTGTCATAGGACAGGCCGGTGCTCAAGCCCAGCGCGCCCTGCTCCAGCGCCAGGATCAAATGCTCGCGCATCGCGGCGATGCCGGCCTCGTCCGCCGGCCCCTGCTGCGACGCCAGGCAGCGGTGCCGCAAGGTGGTGTGGCCGATCAAGGTGGCGACGTTGACCGAGGGCCGCGCCGCTTCGATGGCGGCGCGGTAGCTGGCCAGGTCCGGATAACGGAAGTCCTCCAATTCGCCCAGCAGATTGATCGGCGCCGGCACCTCCTCGCCCAGCACCGCGCCCACCGCGCTGAGTCCGCAGTTCCCGACGACGATGCTGGTCACGCCCTGCGAGGTTTTTTCCAGGTAGTCCGGGCGCCGGATCACCGCCAGGTCGTCATGGGTGTGAACGTCGATGAAGCCGGGCGCCAATACCAGGCCGGCGCAGTCGATGCGCTGCCCGGCGTCGCCGTCGAGCTCGGCGGCCACCGCCGCGATGCGTTCGCCTATCACCCCGACATCCGCCCGCCGCTCCGGCGCGCCGCTGCCGTCCGCCACCAAGGCGCCCTTGAACAAGTAGTCGTATCGCATATTGTTCTCCTATCCCGCCATTGCCTCCCGGTAAGCGCGGGCGAAAGCCCGCGCCTGCGCCCGCGTCCTCTCCGGCGGCTGGCCGGCGCGATACAACTCGCCGCCCAGCCCCGCCCCCCGGCAGCCGGCGCGTAGATAATCCGCCAGCGTCTCCGGTCTCACTCCGCCCACCGCGTAGATATCCACCGCTTCCGGCAGCACCGTCCGCAAGGCGGCCACATAAGCCGGCCCCAGCGCGCCGGCGGGGAACAGCTTGATCCGGCGCGCGCCGGCCGCGATGGCGTCGAAAGCCTCGGTGGCCGTGGCGCAGCCCGGCAGCAATTGCATGCCCGCGGCCAGGCCCTGCCGGATCACCTCGGCATCGACGTTGGGCGTAACGATCAAGCGGCAGCCCAGCTCGGCCAAGCGCCGCACCTGTTCCGGCCGCAGCACGGTGCCGGCGCCGATCAACGCCTGATCGCCATAGCGCTGCGCCGCCAGCTGAATGCCGGCCTCCCAGCGCTCCGAATTCAGCGGTATCTCCACCGCCTCGAAGCCCGCCTCGATCAAGGCCGGCACGTGCAGCTCCAGCTCCTCCGGCCGGATGCCCCGTAAAATCGCCACCAGCGGCAGCTTGCTGTCCATTTCTTGCTCCCTGTTGAATCCACCGCCCCGCCCGCGAGACTTTGAACAAGCTCTCAGAGCAAGCCCCGAGTCCGCGCCAGCAACATCGCTCCATGACCGGCCAGATCCGCCTGCGTCGCCTCGTCCACCATCGCCACATTGCCGGAGAAGAACTCATCGCCGGCCACCAGGCAGCCCAGCGCCGCGCGCAGCAGCGGCCGGCCGGTGGCGATGAATTGCGTGCCCGGACTCATATTCAGCGCGCGGCTGTTTTTCAAGGTCAGCAAGTCCGCGCCCAGCACCGCGCCCAACAGGAAATTGGCTCTGGCGTTGTGGTCGTACACCGTGAACTGGTCCAGCGTGCGCACCATGAAACAGGCCCGGCCCAGGCCGATGCGGCTGGCCTGCTCGGCCCCGGCCAACAACATCTCCACATCCAGCTCCGCGGCGAACGAGCCGCCCAGCGCATCCGCCAGCAAGGTGTTGTGGGTAATCACGTGCAAGAGCTCGCCGGCCAGCGTGGTCACGCAGCCGGCGATCCGCTGCCGCGCGTCCAGATGGATGAATTTGGAATGCGAGCCGGGAATGGCCAGAATGGCCGGCTGGCGGATGGACAGCCTGTCGATCAAGGCCATCGCCTCGACCTCTTCGCCGCGCATCATGTCCATGCGCTCGCAGTTGTGCAGGCCGATGTCCTCGGACAGATTCTTCACCCCGGGCACAAACCAGATCGGCCGCGCGCACACCTCAGGCACCACGCAGGCCCTCATCCCGGCGGCCAGGGCCTCGCGGCCGGCGGGCGCCAGCAGGTGGGGAATCTCCAGCAGGCCCATATTCGAACTGATCATTCCCGTCGCCAGCAGCAGGCTTGGCTCGTCGATGCCGACATCGGCCTGGCTCAACGCCTGCGCCAGCGTTTCCCTCACCGCCCGCCGCAATGCGTTCCGGCTGCCCGTCATCGCCGTATCCCGGCTCCCCACCCGCTGCGCCGCGCGCGCAATCGGCACTGAATCGCGCCATAAGGTGGCGCGGGTATTCGTGGTGCCGGCATCAATGGTCAATATCATTTCCACGCTTTAAATAATGGACTTGTGTGATATTGTTAATGAGCTAATTTTTTATCGCAAGACAGTTATATTTGACATCGGTTTAGTTTTATTAAACGAATGGATCTGGCGGATTTTATTTGCACGAGGGGAAATCATGTACCAACGCCTGCCACCGCTGCATGCCTTGAGAGTTTTTGAATCCGCCGCGCGACATATGAGTTTTACCCGCGCCGCGGAAGAATTATTCGTCACCAAGGCGGCCGTCAGCCATCAAATAAAACAGCTGGAGCAATTTCTGAATCAGCCCTTATTCGAACGCCAAAACAATCGTTTAAAATTAACCACGGCGGGCGAGCATTATTTACCCAGAATCAGAGAATCATTCCGCACGCTGCAACAAGCCACGGACGGATTGATGCTGCAGACGGCGCCGGCTTTGAATATCCATGTGCCGCGCCTGTTTGGCAGCAAATGGCTGATTCCCCGGCTGTACCGGTTTTTGAAACGGCACCCCGGCCTGCCGGTGGAAATCCATACCGAGCCGGCGGCCGAATATTCCGCCGCCGATATCGTCATCAGCACGGGACCGCCGTGGCCGGCCCGCTTCAACACCGAGCCCTTCGCCTCCTCCGCCTTCTTTCCGGTCTGCAGCCCCGACTTGGCCCGGCGCCTGCGGCGGCCGCGGGATTTGGCGCAATGCACGCTGCTGCACGAGCGGCAGTTCGCCGGCTGGCGGCAATGGCTGGATCACGTCCAGATCGATCTGGATCTCAAGGCGCAGCCGAGCTTGAGCTTTTCGGATGAATCCATGTTGTTGCAGGCGGCGATAGACGGACAGGGCGTCGCCCTGGGACAGGCGCTGTGCGTGGAATACGATTTGCTGGCCGGACGTCTGGCGCGGCCGCTGCGCGGCGAAGCGCCATTCCGCCAGGCCTATTACCTGAGCGTCGCGCAACGCGACGCCAACCAGCCGGCGGCGCGGGCCTTGCGCGACTGGCTGTTTGAAGAAGCCGCCGAGGGCTTGCCCGCGCCCCAAGCCGACATCGGCTAGCGCCAGCCCGTCATTGTCGACGCGCGACGCGGCCATGACAGCCGCGACGGCCGTCGAAGCCAGGCGACTCCCCCGCCCCAAAGCCAAGCTCAGCATTTGCCAGCCTCGCCTTCTCACCGCTCGTCTATAAAACAATGTCATTCAAAACGCATAGCCGCCGTCGCGGCCGCACAAGGAGAAGAGCGCATGGGCCTGAATGCCATCACCCCGGACGACCCCCGTTACGAAACGCTGAAAAAAGGCTTCAATCTGCGCTGGCCGGAGGCCGGCCAGGCCGCCGGCGGCATCGTCGTCTGCAGCGACGAGAACGAAGCCGCCGCCGCCTTGCAATACGCGCTGGACCACCGTCTCAAACCCACCATCCGCAGCGGCGGCCATTGCTACGAGGGCTTCGTCAGCAACAACCCCGGCGGCCTGATCATAGACATCGGCCAGCTCTCCGGCCTGCGCCGCGACGTGACGGCGGATGGCCGCCGTTACGGCTTTCAGCTCTTGGCCGGCAATCAGAACTGGGACGGCTATGTCGGCCTGTACAAGCTCACCGGCAAGACCGTGCCCGGCGGCTCTTGCTACTCGGTGGGCGCCGGCGGCCATATCAGCGGCGGCGGCTACGGCCTGCTGTCGCGGCTGCAAGGCCTGACCGTGGATTGGCTGAGCGCGGTGGACATTCTGCTGGCGGACGGCGGCAAGGCGCGCAAGGTCCACGCTCGCGCCGACAATGAATTCGCCGACCTGCTCAAGCTGTGCAAAGGCGCCGGCGGCGGCAACGTCGGCCTGATCACCAGCTATTACTTCGACGATCTGCCGCCGGCGCCGCAGCAGGTGGGCGTGCAATTCCTGCAATTCGACTGGAACGATTTCAAAGACCTGGGCCGCTTCACCGACTTGTTGCAAACCTACGGCCAATACTGGCGGGAGGCGGACAGCGAACCCGAAGGCTACGGCCTGTTCAGCCTGCTCAAACTCACCCATGTCAGCGCCAAAAAACTGGGGCTGGTGGTGCAGTACACGGACCGGGACGGCAAGCTGAACGACACCGCGCCGTTCAATGATTTTTACCAACGCATCGCGCAAGTGGCCTCGCCGCAATTGCTGAACACCTATCTGCCCGGCGGCGGCCATCTGCCCCACATCCCGCACCGCTCGCCGCCCAGAAACAGCGCGCCCTTGCCGGAACACGCGCAGGCGATGGACTGGCTGTACGCCACCCAGACGCTAAACGGCTCCGGCAACAATCAGCGCGGCAAGTACAAATCCGCCTATATGAAACAGAACTTCAGCCAGACCGAGTGCAAGGCGATCCACCGGCATCTGAACACCCATCCCCACGATCTGGACTTCTCCCAATCGCTGCTGCAAGTGGACTCCTACGGCGGCGCGATCAACCGCCGCGGCGCCGGCAACAACGGCTTCGATCCGGCCGACAACCAGACCGCGGTGCCGCAGCGCGCCTCGGTGATGAAGCTGCAATACCAGAGCTACTGGACCGACCCGGCCAACGACGCCAAGCATGTGCGCTGGATGCGCGAGTTCTTCGACGCCGTCTACGCCGCCGACGGCTTCAACGGCACGCCCTACCCGGCCTCGGCGGCCTTGCCGGATTCGCCCTACGAAGGCTGCTACATCAACTACCCGGACGTGGACATGCTGAACGGCGCTCAGCCGGGCACGCCCGGCTATAGCTGGGGCGAGCTGTATTACGGCGCGCTGTATCCGGAGCTGACGGCGATCAAGCGCAAATACGACCCGGGCAATGTCTTCAATCACGCGATGTCGCTGGGCGCGGAATAAGCGCCCGGCTCCGGCCGGCGCGGGACACGCGCCGGCCTCCTGTCCTTTCCCTCCGGCCCCCGGCCCCCTCCTGGCCTAAAGAACATTGCCCTTATGGCCAGCGCCGCCTATACCCGCGCTATGCCCATGGAATTAAATCGCCTACAAAAGCCGTCAGCGGATTTTCCTGCCGGCAAGGAGCCCATATGAGCTATCTGCAGTTCCCCCGCTTAGCCTTTTCCGGCCAGTTCCAGTCCGACGTCTCCACCGTCAACAACGATCCGCGCCATTACGACAACGCCACTTTCGAACCGCGCTTTCAGGAATATCAACAGGCGGGGGACAACGGGCGCACCAAAACCTACAACGGCTGGTGGCACCCCACCGGCACCGCCATCATGCGCTTCGCCAACTGCCAGGTGAGCAGCTTGCGCGGCCCCAGCGGCATTCTGATCACCGATCCGGCGCAAGACCCGCTGCTGTCCTGCAGCGTGGGCAACGCCATCGGCAAGCCGTCCGGCAAAATGGTGGACCTGGACCCGGACTGGCAGCTGGCCTCCAGCATCTACGGCCTGGCGGTGTCCTTGCTCAAGCCGGACGGCACGCCGCTGATGACCGCCGACTACCAGAGCAACCCTTTCCGCGACCTGTGGTTCTCCCGCGCCGCCAGCCAGGGCGACAGCGCCGCCTCCGCCGTCTTTCAGTCCGTGCTCACCAATATCCAGTGGCATCTGGACGGCTTCGACAGCCCGCTGCTGGCCCGCCTGATCGAGTTGAGCGAGCAGAACCGGCTATCCATCCGGCTGACCACCTACGGCTACAGCACCACCTACAGCGACCCCGGCTTCGGCTACGGCACCGTGCTCGGCGCCATCGGCCCGGCCTATCTCGGCCAGCCGCGCTCCTTCATCCTGGGCCGCCGCTTCATGCCCACCACGCAACAGGGCAGCGACCTTGCCAGCCAGAACGGCATCGGCTGTTTCTCCTCCTGGCTGGATCAGGATACCGCCAGCCTGCAAGTGGACCTGAGCAACGCGCTGCCGCTGGACAGCCGTTATCAGGTGACGGCGCTGCCGTCGCTGCAATACGCGATCCTGCACAATGAATGGACGGCGCAGGACGCGGAGATAGGACCGGGCGACTACACCGCCATCGCCGGCGTGGACACCTCGCAGACGCTGCAAGACCAGCAGGCCGGCATCCAGTCCGTGCCGCTGAACGAGGCGCAGCTGCGGCTGGCCAATCAGCCCTTGCCGCTGGCCATCGTCCAGCCGGTGGGCGCGGAGGGACGCGCCGTGGTCTGCGTGCGCGAAGCGCTGCTGGGCAACGAGGTCCGCGCCGAGGACTTCGCCATTCGCCTGGACCCCAACCACCCGGACAAGAACCACCTGCACACCCATCTCTACGCGGCGCGCTACGGCCAGCCGCTGGCCGGCGCGGCGCTGGCCTTCTGGGCCGGCGCGCCCATGCTGGACTACGGCGACACCCCCACCGACAAGACTCAGGGCACTACTCCGCGCGCGCTGTTGCCGGTCAACAACGTGCCCAACGCCGCCGTCCGCTTCAGCCCGGCGGAACCGGTCACCGATCAGGCCGGCCGGGTCGCCGTCACCCTGCACGGGCCGGAAAGCTTCGGCACCCCGCGCGAATACATGGACGGCCAGCTGTTCACCATCAACTACAATCTGGCCGGCTCCGATCCGGCGCTGCAACAGCCCTTCGACAATTTCGCCGTCGTGGTTTTCAGCAGCTTCCCGCAGCCGGGCCAGGACATCGACCTGGACAACCCGCGCTGGGAGGACGTGCAGCCCATCCTGCAGCAATACGCCAACCTCTACCCGGTGATGAGCCAGGGTCTGTTCGACTTTTCCAAGCAAGCGGTGGCCGACGCCAGCGCCTTCATCATGCGCTTCGTGTTCGACAAGCCCATCGAAGACCCGGACCAGATGCCGGTGACGCGCGACCTGTCCGCCAGCAAGCGGCGCATGCTGATCAACTATTTCCAGAACGTGATAGACCGCACCGGCAAAACCTTCGACCGCCAGCTGATGTACGGCAAGCGCTGCCCGCTGCGCCAGAGCGCGGCTCCCAGCGAGGCCGATATCGCCGCCACCCGCGGCTCTCTGAGCACGAGCAAGAGCCGCAAGGGCAACGACGCCTGAGCGCCCAGACCGCCCCTCTTTCAAGGAAACCAAGCCAGGAAACCAAGCCATGCTGAAGATACG
Organism: Chromobacterium sp. Panama; assembly: GCF_003052555.1. Classification (NCBI taxonomy): domain Bacteria; kingdom Pseudomonadati; phylum Pseudomonadota; class Betaproteobacteria; order Neisseriales; family Chromobacteriaceae; genus Chromobacterium; species Chromobacterium sp. Panama. Next base: position 5,036,308 of record NZ_QARX01000001.1, on the reverse strand, counting down.
TCAAGAACTGATGGCCGAACTGCTTCAGGCCGAGCACATCAACGATGTGCGGACCATGCTGGCCGGCGCGGTGCGGCTGGAGCTGTCCACCATTCCCACTTATCTGACCGCGCTGTTCTCCATCAAGCCCGGCCAGAATCAGGAAGCGCGCGCGCTGGTGCAATCCGTGGTGGTGGAGGAAATGCTGCACATGACCCTGGCCGCCAACACCCTGATCGCCATCGGCGGCAACCCGCGCGTCATCGAAGACGGCCGGGCGCTCAGCTACCCGGGGCCGCTGCCGATGTGCGTGGACACCGGCCTGATCGTCACCCTCAAGGCGCTGAGCCGGCAGCAGGCTCAGGAAGTGTTCATGGAGATTGAACGCCCGGACACCCAGGCCGTCCTGCCCGGAGAGACCCAGGCCTCGGTCGACAACCAGCCCGGCTTCGACTCCATCGGCCGCTTTTACCAGGCCATCCTGGAACGGCTGCAATATTTGGAAAACCACGGCCACGACTGCTTCGCCCAGCCGCGCCTGGACGAACAGGTGGACGTCAGCCAGTGGTTCCCGCAGGAGGTGCCGGGCTGTCCGGACGGCAAGGTCTACGACATGGCCAGCGCCCGCGTGGTGATAGACACCATTGTGCGCCAGGGCGAAGGCGTGCAGGTGGAGGACGACTGGATCAACCCCAAGGAAGAAGCCGGCGGCGGCTACGCCCATTATTTCAAGTTTGGCGAGATCTACTACGGCAAGCGCCTGGTGCGCGACGACTCCAGCCCCTCCGGCTGGTCCTATACCGGCGAGCCGGTGCCGCTGGACGAAACCGGGGTGTTCAATCTGCTGCCCAACGCCGCGCTGTCAGACTATCCGGCGGGCAGCGGCGCGGCCGTCAGCGGCGCCCAGTTCTACCAGGCCTACCAGAACCTGCTGGCCGCGCTGGACCGCACCTTCAACGGCCAGCCGCGGGAGTTGGACGCCGCCATCGGCATCATGTACGAGCTGAAGCTGGTGGCGCAAAAAGTGATGCGGAACCCGGTCAACAGCAGCGTGCCGGACGTGGTGGCCGCGCCGCCGTTCATGCTCCGGCATTCGTCGTCCTGAACGCCTGTTCAATGTCTAGCGCGCCAGGGCGGGAACCGCAAAGACAGCGGGATGCGCAAGGGGCGCATGCGCATTTTTAAAGGGGCGCTCGCCGCGCCGCGTCCGGCGAAGCGCGGCAGGCTATGAAGAGCTTCTGAGCACCGGCAGCGTCAGGGCGGCGCATAGCCCGCCCTCCTCGCCGGCCAGCAGTTCCAGGCGGCCGCCAAAGCGCCCGGCGATCGCGGTGACGATGGACAGGCCCAGGCCGCTGCCGGCCCCGGCATGCCGCCCGCGCCAAAAGCGCTGCGCGGCCTGTTCGCGCTGGTCCGCCGTCAGCCCCGGCCCCTGATCGCGGATTTCAAAGCGCAAGCCCTCCTCGCACAGCGCGGCCTCCAAACGCACCGGCGCGTCCGGCGGCGAATACCGCAAGGCGTTGTCCAGCAGATTGCGCAGCGCGGTGGCCGCCAGCGCCTGAGGCAAGGCCAGCGCGGCCTCCGGCAGCGGAGCGCAGACAATGCGCCGCGGCGGCGCGGGCTCCGCGTCGCGCATCGCCAGCCGCGCCACCTCGTCGGCGCAGGCCGGAGGGCCTTCCTCCCAGTCGAAAGCCCCTTCCAGCCGCGCCAGCATCAGCAACTGCCCCAGGGTGTTCTGCAAGCGTTCCGCCCCCTCGGCGGCGTGGGCCAGCGCCTGCGCCGCGTCCGGCCCCTGGGTGATGCGCGCCACTTGCAGATGCGTCTTGATCGCCGTCAGCGGGGTGCGCAACTCATGGGCGGCGTCGCTGGTCAGACGCCGCTCGCGTTGCAGCGCTTCGCCAACGCGCCGCAAGAGCTGATTCAGGCTGTCCGCCAGCGGCAGCACATCGCGCGGCAAACCCTGAGTGGCCACCGGCTCCAGCGCTTCCGGCGCGCGGCGCGCCAAGGCGCGGCGCAGCCGCTCCAGCGGCCGCAGCCCCCGGCTCACGCCCAGCCACAAGGCCACCAGGCTGCCGGCCAGGGCCGCGATGAAGGGCACGGCGGCGGCCCAGCGGATATCCGTCAACATCGCCTCGCGTTCGGTCAGCCGGTCCGCCGTGGTCACCCGCAAGCCGTTGGCCACCACCGTATAGCTGCGCCAGCGCTCGCCGCGCAGGGTTTGCTCGGCATAGCCCGGCGCCGGGTCCGCGCGGGTATCCGGCGCGCCCGGCGTGCGCGCCAGCACCTCGCCGCGCACGGAAACAATCTGGCACGCGATGCCGGCGCCTATGCCCTCGAAACGCGGCACGGCGCGCGGCGGCGGCGCCGGCAATTGCTCCATCAGGCCGGCCACCATCTGCGCCGACATCGCCAGCCGCCGGTCCAGCGTCAGCCGCATTTGCCGGTCCAGATCATGCAGCGTCCAGGCCGCCACGCCGCCCCACAGCAGGCACAGCGACACCCCTATCCATAACAGCAGTCGCAGACGCAAGCTCATTCGCCAGCCCTGCCGTAGCGGTAGCCCAGGCCGCGCACCGTCTCCACCACCGCCGGCCCCAGCTTGCGCCGCAAATGGTGGATGTGCACGTTCAGGGCGTTGCTTTCGATTTCTTCGCTGTAATCGTAGAGCCGGTCTTTTAACTGCTCGGCGCTGAGAATCCGCTCCCGCGCCTGCATCAAGGCCGCCAACAGCGCCAGTTCGCGGCGCGCCAGCGCCACCGGCCGGCCGTGCAGCCAGACTTCGCCGCGCATCGGGTCCAACCGCAGCGGGCCGTCCTCGATCACGTCCACGCAACGCCCGGCGGCGCGTCGGCGCAAGGCGTGCAGCCTCGCCACCAGTTCGTCCAGATCAAAGGGCTTGAGCAGATAATCGTCCGCGCCGGCGCGCAGGCCGGCCACCCGGTCTTCCACCGCGTCGCGCGCGGTCAACACCAGCACCGGCAGCGCCGCGCCGCGCGCGCGCAAGCGCGCCAGCAAGCGCATGCCGTCCTCGTCCGGCAGCCCCAGGTCCAGAATCATCAAATCGGCGTCCAGCGTCGCCAGCGCCGCCTCGGCCTGGGCCGCGCTGCCCACCGCGTCCACCGTCAGGCCGTGGGCGCGCAGCCCGGCGACGATGCCCAGCGCGATCAACTCATTGTCTTCCACCAATAACACCCGCATTTCCGCCTCCTTGTCGCCGCCAGCTTGCCGGCAACGGATTATCCCATTGTTAACGGCGGCTTAATCCCCGGCGCCCAGGCTGTGGGCATTCATCGCCATGGAGACCGCAATGCCGCTTATTTTCCGCAGCCTGTTGCTGCTGCTTTTCCTCTGGATGCCCGCCGTCCAGGCGCAAACCGGCTTTCTGCCGCCGGAACAGGCCTTCCGCCTCAGCGTCAGCGAGCTGGGCGACGGCCAGGTCCGCCTGCGCTGGGACATCCGCGACGGCTATTATTTGTATCGCAAAAATATCAAGATCGCGGCCGAACCCGCCGGCAGCGTCCCGCCGCCGGCGATGCCGGCCGGCAAGACCATCCATGATGAATTCTTTGGCGAATCCGAGGTGTATTACCAGCGGCTGGAACTGCTGGTGCGGGCCGGCCAGGCGCGCCGTCTCGCGCTGAGCTGGCAGGGCTGCGCCGAAGCCGGGCTGTGCTATCCGCCGCAGCATCGCGTCGTCGAGCTGTCCGGCGGCGGCCAGGCCGTTAAAACCGCCACGGCGGGGCTTGCCGGCACGGCCCCCGCCGCGCCGGCCCTGGGCGAAGACCAGGCGCTGGCGGCGCGGCTGGCGCAATCCGGCGTCGGCTGGGTCTTGCTGGCCTTCTTCGGCCTGGGCCTGCTGATGACCTTCACCCCCTGCGTGCTGCCCATGGTGCCCATTCTCAGCAGCCTGATCGTCGGCAGCGGGGCCACGCCGCGACGCGGCCTGGTCCTGGCGCTGGCCTTTGTGCTGCCGATGGCGCTGACCTACGCGGCGCTGGGCGCGCTGGCCGCCAGCATGGGCGCCAATCTTCAGGCCGCGCTGCAAACGCCGTGGGCGCTGGGCCTGTTCGCCGCGCTGTTCATCCTGCTGGCGCTGGCCATGTTCGGCGTTTACGAGCTGCAATTGCCGGCTGCGCTGCGCGACCGGCTGGCCATGGCCAGCCAGCGCCAGCGCGGCGGCACCCTGGGCGGCGCGGCGGCGATGGGCGTGCTGTCCGCCTTGCTGGTGGGCCCCTGCATGACCGCGCCGCTGGCCGGCGCCCTGCTCTACATCAGCGACAGCGGCGACGTGCTCAAAGGCGGCCTGGCCTTGCTAGCCATGGGCCTGGGCATGGGCGTGCCGCTCTTGCTGGTGGGCGCGTTGGGGGCCAAACTGCTGCCGCGTCCCGGCCTGTGGATGAACCGGGTCAAAGCGGTGTTCGGCTTCCTGCTGCTGGGCATGGCGATCTGGTTCCTCGACCGCGTGCTGCCCCCGGCCGCCAGCCTGGCCTTGTGGGGCGCGTGGCTGTTCGCCGTCGCCGTCGGCCTGCTGACGCTGAGCCGGCCCTGGCGCGCCAGCCCCGGCCAATGGACGCTGCGCGGCGCGGCGGCACTGCTGGGCCTGTGGGCGGCGGCGATGCTGATCGGCGCGGCCGCCGGGCAAAGCGATCCGCTGCGGCCGCTCGCCTTCGTCTCCTCCGCGGCCGCGCCCGCCACCGACATGGAACAACTCGGCTTCGTCACCGTGCGCGATGTCCGCGCGCTGCAACAGGGCCTGGACGAGGCCGCGCGCCAAGGCCGCTGGGCGCTGGTGGACTACTACGCCGACTGGTGCGTGGCCTGCAAGGAAATCGAACACAAGGTATTTGGCGATCCCCTCGTGCGACAAGCGCTGGCCGGCATGACGCTGCTGCGGCCCGACGTGACCGAATCCAGCCCGGACAGCGCCGCACTGCTGGCCTCGCGCCAGGTGATAGGACCGCCCACGCTGTTGCTGATCGGCCCGGACGGCCAGGAGCGCCGCGCCCAGCGCATCGTCGGCGCGCTGGGCCCGGACGCCTTTCTCGAACGCCTGAGCCAGGCGCGGCGGGCCCGCTGAATCTTTTGGAAAGGACCCAGTCTATTCAAACGTTTAAAAAAATAGCCTCCGCCACCCCGCTCCGCGCGGCACAGGACTGAACCATGCTTGCTTTCAACCTTGGCCCGCTGGCCATTCCGGTCAGCCTGGCCATCATCGCCGCCGCCTGGCTCGCCGCCCACGGCGCCGGCCTGCTCGCCGGCCGCGGCCGCCGCGTCAGCGTGGCGGCCCACCTCAACGACATGCTGCTGTGGGGCTTCGTCGCCGCGCGCGTCGGCTTCGTCCTGTACTGGTTTTCGCTGTACTCGCAGCGGCCGCTGGCGGTGCTGGATCTGCGCGACGGCGGCTTCCTGCCCTGGGCCGGCGTCGCCGCCGCGCTCGCCCTGGCCGCGTGGCGCGGCTGGCGTCGGCCGGAGCTGCGCCGTCCGCTGGCCGTCGCCATCCTGAGCGGCGCGCTGGTCTGGGCCGGCGGCGCGGCGCTGCAAGAAGGGCGAACCAAGGCCTCGCTGTCCGCCCGCGTGCTGCCGCAACTGGACGGCGCCCCGGCCTCGCTGCCGGCGCTGGCCGGCGGCAAGCCCATGGTGCTCAATCTCTGGGCCAGCTGGTGCCCGCCCTGCCTGCGGGAAATGCCGCTGCTGCAAGACGCCCAGCGGCAAAGGACCGACGTGCGCTTCGTCTTCGCCAACCAGGGCGAGGACGAAGTCGCGGTGCGCGAGTTCTTCCACAAGCAGCCGCTTCGGCTCCGGCATGTGCTGCTGGACCCGGCCGGCGCCCTGGGCCGGGAGTACGGCTCGGCGGCGCTGCCCACCACGCTGTTTTTCGACGCCCGCGGCCAATTGCAAACCATACATCTGGGCGAACTGTCCGAAGCCACTCTGGCCAGCAAGCTGCAATTGCTGGGCGGCTCGCCCGCTTCCAAGGAATAAACATGAACGCACCGCTGATCCGCGGCCTGGCGCCGCTGGCGCTCTGGCTGAGCCTGAGCGCTCACGCCGCGCCACCCCAAGCCTGGCCGGCGCCCATTCAGGCGCTGGAAGCCCAGGGCTATGAAGTCCTGAGCAGCTTTCCCGGCCCCTCCGGCCTGACCGGCTACGCCGCGCTCTACCTGGGCCGGCCGCAGGCCGTCTACCTGACCCCGGACGGCCGACAGGCCATCGTCGGCAACGTCACCGACGCCCGCGGCGACAAATGGAAGCCCGAGCTGCTGGACCGGCAGTTCGGCGCCGCGCTGTGGCGGCAGCTGGAAAGCAGCCACTGGATCGCCGACGGCAAGGACGGGGCCCCGCGCGTGGTCTACACCTTCACCGATCCCAACTGCCCGTATTGCCGGCAGCTCTGGCGGGACGCCCGGCCCTGGGTCCAGGCCGGCAAGGTCCAGATCCGCCACATCCTGGTGGGCCTGCTGGCCGAGGACAGCCCGGCCAAGGCCGCCGCCCTCCTGGCCGCGCCGGACCCGGCCGCCGCGCTGGCGCGCCACGAAGCCGGCGATTCGGTGCGGCCGCTGGCCAAGCCGCCGGCCGCCGTCGGCGCCAAACTGGCGGTCAACCAGCGGCTGATGGAGCGCTTCGGCGTGTTCGCCACCCCGGCCTCCTTCTACCGCGACGCCCAGGGCCGGCTGCAAAAAATCCAGGGCGCGCCCGCAGCGGCCGCGCTGCAACAGCTGCTCGGACCGCGCTGAGCCGGAATCAGCCGTTCCGGCGGCTGCGCCGCCACTGCCACAAGGGCGGCAGCAAGAGCAGCGCGACCATGCCCAGCACCAGCCACAGCATATTGTCCTGCACCCACGGAATCGCTCCCAGCCAGTAGCCCATGGACACCAGCCCGCCGCACCAGATCACCGCGCCCAACACGTTGTAGCAGGCGAAGCGGCGCGGACACATGCCGGACAAGCCGGCCAGAAACGGCGCCACCGTGCGCACGATGGGCACGAAACGGCCGATGGTGATGGTGGGCGCGCCGTAGCGGTCGAAAAAAGCCTGGGTCTTGGCCAGATGCTGGGGCTTGACCCAGCCGCGCCGGATCAGCGTCTGCCCCAGGGCGGAACGGCCGATGCTGTAATTCAGCAAATCCCCCAGGATGGCCGCCAGCGTGATCAGCCCCATCGGCCACCACGGCGACACGCCCTGCGCGCCCAGCAAGGCGCCGGTGGCGAACAGGAGTCCGTCGCCGGGCAGGAAGGGCAAGACCACCAGACCGGTTTCGCAAAACACGATGGCGGCCACGATCCACACCCCCAGCGCCCAGTTCTGCGCCAGCAGGGACATCAGATTCTCATCGCCGAACAACCAGCTCAGAAACCCCATGGTCAACACACTGCTCTCCTTGCCTCAATGAATTCGTCGCGTCTAATGCTTGACCGCCGCGCCGGGCGGATGTTTCCCCGGTCTGAGGGCGCGGCCGCGGAATCTTAATTTGACATAGGCATATTGTTTTGTTTTTAATGATGACAGCAAATGTCAGAATTGATTCTGCAACGGCTATCGACTTTCAAACTAAACCGCTTTCAGGAAGCCGCCATGCCTCAGTTGCCGCAAGCCCCCTTCTTATCCCCCTGTCCGCGCGCGGGAGCGCCGACGTGAGCGCCGGCCTTGCCGCCCCGGAGCTATCCAGTCAGGACGACGCGCTGCCGCTGTACCGCCAAGTGTATCAACGCTTCATCCAGGCCATCAGCCAGGGCAGCCTAACGCCGGGACAACGGGTGCCGTCCATACGCGCGCTGGCCGGCGAGCTGCAAGTGTCGCGCAATACCGTGGAACTGGCTTACGAATTATTGATAGGCGAAGGTTATCTGGAGGCGCGCGGCCAGGCCGGCACCGTGGTGTCGCCGCGGCTGGCGGAAGTGCGCATGCAGCAGCCCCGCCCGGCGGACGCGCCGGCGCCGCGCCCGGCCAGCCTGTCCTTGTTCGATTCCGCCTCCGACTGGCAGCCCCTGCCCTACCAGCTGGGCTTGCCGGCGCTGGACCTGTTCCCGCGCAAGCTGTGGGCCAGCCTGAACACCCGCCAGCTGCGGCTGCAGAACCGTTTTCTGTCCTACCCTCAGCCGGCCGGCTACGGGCCGCTGCGCGAGGCCATCGCCGCCTATCTGCACCTGTCGCGCGGGCTGGACTGCTCGCCGCAACAGGTCTTCATCACCGCCGGCTACCGCGGCGCGCTGAATTTGATCGGCCGCACCTTGTTGCGGCCGCTGGACCAGGTGTGGATTGAAGACCCCTGTTTCCCGCCCAGCCGCCACCTGATGGCGGAAATGGGCGCGGAGCTGGTGCCGGTGCCGGTGGACCGGGACGGCATGCAGGTGGCCGTCGCCAAGGAGAGGGCGCCGCACGCCCGTTTCGCGCTGGTGACCCCGGCGCATCAAAGCCCGCTGGGAGTGTCGCTGTCCCTGGTGCGGCGTCTGGAACTGCTGGCCTGGGCCGAGCACAACAACGCCTTCATCATCGAAGACGATTACGACAGCGAATACCGCTACGACGGCCGGCCGCAGCCGGCGCTGGCCAGCCTGGGGGCCAACGACAACGTGCTCTACGTCGGCAGCTTCAGCAAGGTGCTGAGCCCGGCGCTGCGCCTGGCCTATCTGGTGGTGCCCAAGCCCCTGCTGACGCGCTTCAACGCCGCCTGCCATACCTGGCACGACGGCTGCCCGTTGTTGAATCAGGGGGTGGTGGTGGATTTCATGCAGGAGGGCCACTTCATCCGCCATCTGCGCAAGATGCGCTCCGCCTACGCGCAGCGCCGCGAGCTGGTGATCGCCAGTCTGCGGCAGGCGTTCGGCGAGCGGATGAGTTTCGACGTGCCGGCCTGCGGCCTGCATTTGCTGGCGCGGCTGGATCGCTCGGAAGACGACATCGCCTTGGCGCAGCGCGCCAAGCGCGAGCGCTTCGGCATCGCCGCGCTGTCGGCGCGGGCGCTGGAGGCGGATTGCGGCAAGGGGCTGTTGTTCGGCTTCGCCAACGTGGCCACGCCGGAGCAGGCCGCGCAACAGGCGCGGAATCTGCGCCTGTGCCTGGAAGGCCGGTCCTTGCCGTCGGGCGGCTGAGAACCTGTTTACGATCCGCCGCGCGTCGTCGATACGGCGTTGAAAACGGCGGGGCTTGGCGGGCGTCGCCCAAGGGCCCCGTCCGGCCCAGCAAGCCTCAATCCGGAATCACCGCCGTCGCCTCGATCTGCACCTTGGCGCCCGGCACCATCAAGGACGCCACCTGGAACGCGCTCATCACCGGGAAATGGCCGATCAGCTCCCGGTAGGCGCGGCCCACTTCCCGGGCCTCGGCGAAATAAGCGTCGCGGTCGGACACATACCAGGTCAGCCGCACCAGGTGCTCCGGCCGCGCGCCGGCCTCGGCCAAGACCGCCACGATGTTCTTCAAGATCTGGATCGCCTGCTCGGCGTAGCCCGGCCCCACCAGCTTTTCTTCCGCGTCCCAGCCCAGTTGGCCGGAGGTGAACACCAGGGTGCCGCGCGCGGCGATGCCGTTGGCGTAGCCGCGCGGGCGCGCCCATTCCGGCGGTTGCAGGATTTGCATCATGCCGCCGCCTCCTCCAGCAAGCCGCTCAAGGCGGCGCGCACGTCGGCCGGGGCGTCGATGGCGGCGCCGCTGTCCAGCGAGATGTGCACCAGCACCTGGCGGCAGCGCAGCCGCAGTTCGCCGTTGGCGTGGCCTTCGATGTCCAGGGTCAGCGAGCTGCCGCCCAGCCGCGCCACACGCAGCTGCAGCGTCAGTTGGTCGCCCTGGCGGGACGGGCGCAGGAATTCGCAGTCCAGCTTGACGATGGGCAGGCCCAAGCGGCGCGGGCCGATGAAGTCGGCGAAGCTGATGCCCAGCCCTTCGGTGAACCAGTCTTCCACCAGCCAGTTGCTCAGCACCAGGTATTGCGGGAAGTAAACGATGCCGGCCGGATCGCAGTGGGAGAAGCGTATCGGGTAGGCCTTGGAAAAATGGGGGTCTTGCATCTTGTCGCTTTCTTGGCGTGGGCGGCCCTCGCCGCCCCTTGTGTGGGTCAGACGGCTTCGGTTTCCGCTTGCGCGGCGCACTCCGCCAGCCGCAGATAATTGCCCAGCATGCTGAGCCCCTGTTCGGTCAGCACCGATTCCGGATGGAATTGCAGGCCGTGAATGGGCAGGCTGCGGTGGCGCAGCGCCATGATCTCGCCCCGGCCGCCGTCGGCGCGCAGCGCCCAGGCGGTGGCGACCAGCTCCTCCGGCAGCGCGTCCGCCACCAGCGAGTGGTAGCGCGCCACCTTGAGGCCGTCGGCCAGGCCTTCGAACAGGCCCTCGCCGTCGTGATGGATGCGCGACACTTTGCCGTGCAGCACTTCGTCGGCGCGGCGCACTTGCGCGCCGAAGGCGGCGGCGATGCACTGGTGGCCCAGGCAGATGCCGAGGATGGGCAGGCGGCCGGCGAAGCGGCGGATCGCCGCCAGCGACACCCCGGCCTCGGCGGGCGAACAGGGTCCGGGCGAGACGATCAGCGAGCGCGGCCGCAGCGCTTCCATCTCCTCCAGGCTGATCTCGTCGTTGCGCCTCACCATGATGTCCGCGCCCAGCATGCCCAGGTACTGCACCACGTTGTAGGTGAAGGAATCGTAGTTATCGATCATCAAATGCATATCGCCTCCTCTTGCCGCGCCGCCGCCGCGGCCAGCTTGGCCGCCAGCAGCATCAACCGGCTTTTTTCCAGGGTTTCCTGCCATTCGCGCTCGGCCAGCGAGTCCTGCACCACGCCGGCGCCGGCCTGCACGTGCAGCCGGCCGTCTTGCAGCACACCGGTGCGGATGGTGATGGCCTGATCGGCGTTGCCGCGCCAGCCGATATAGCCGATGGAGCCGCCGTAGACGCCGCGCGAATGCGGCTCCAGCTCGGCGATCACTTCCAGCGCCCGCACCTTGGACGCGCCGCTGAGGGTGCCGGCCGGGAAGGTGCTCTTGAGCACGTCCAGCGCCTGCGCCTGTTGCGGCAGCTTGCCGGACACGGTGGAAACGATGTGCATGACGTGGGAGAAGGGCTCCACGGTCAGCAGTTCGTCCACTTGCACGCTGCCCAGCTCGGCCAGCCGGCCCAGGTCGTTGCGCGCCAGGTCCACCAGCATCATGTGTTCGGCGATTTCCTTGGGATCGGCCAGCAGTTCGCGGCGCAAATCCTGGTCTTCCGCCGCGTCCGCGCCGCGGCGGCGGGTGCCGGCCATGGGCCGGCTGGTGATCCGCTCGTCTTGCTGGCGGAACAGCATTTCCGGCGAGGCGCCGACGATCTGGGCGTCGCCCAGATTGAGCAGGTAGCGGTAGGGGGTTTCGCCCAGGCCCGACAAGGCCCGGTACAAGGTGGGCGCGTCGGCGGCGAAGGGCTGGCTCATGCGTTGGGACAACACCACCTGCATCACGTCGCCGGCGGCGATGTAGTCCTTGATCCGGCCCACCGCCTGCTGGAAGTCCTCGCGCGCAAAGGCGTAATCCAAGGCGGGGTCCGCCGTCGCGTCCGCGGCGAAAGCCGGCGGCGGCGCGGACGGCTCCGCCAGCAGCGCGCGGGTTTGCTCGCACAACCGCAGCAAGCGCTGTTGGCCGCGGGCGTAGCCGGCCGCCTCGGTAGATTCGTGGACGATGCAGTAGACGCTGGCCTGCTGGTGGTCCAACACCAGCAAGTCCAGGCTCAGCCATTGCAAGGCGTCCGGCAGCGCCAGCCCGGAGGGCTTGCGCGGCTGGCGGCGCAACCGCGGCTCGATCAGGCGAGTGGTTTCGAAGCCGAAATAGCCGAACAGGCCGCCGGAAAACGGCGGCAAGGCGCTGAAGTGCGGCGCGCGCCAGCCTTGTTGCAGCTTGGCCAGCTCCGCCAGCGGGTCCGCGCACTCCAGTTCGCGCAGCAGCTGGCCGTCGCGCCAGTGGCGCAGCCGGCCCTCGTCCAGCTCCACCCGCTCGCGGCAGGGCAGGCCGATCACCGAATAGGCGCGCTGAAACGCGCCGTCCCGCCAGTGACCGGTTTCAAACAGATAGTCCTGGCCCTGGTTGGCCAGCGCCTGGTACAGCGCCAGCGGGTCCGCGCCCGCCGGCAGCGGCAGGGTCCGCCACAGCGGCGCCAGGCTGAAGCCGTGGTCGCCGTAACGCAGAAACGCCTCTTCGCTCAGCATACTTTTTCCTCCTTGCGCTCCGCCTGCTCTCGGGCGGCCAGCTGCGCCATCGCGCGCCGGTCCGGCTTGCCGTTCTTGTTCAGCGGAATCTCCTCCAGCGCCAGCACCAGCGCCGGGCGCTTATAGCTTTCCAGATGGGCTTCCAGCGTGGCGTGCACCAGGCGCACCAGCGCCTCGCTGTCGTCGCCGGCGCGCAGGATCAGCGCCGGGCGGGCTTCGCCGTCGCGGTCCGGCGCGGCCACCACGTAGGCGTCGCCCAATTCCGGCAGCAACGCGGCCAGCAGGTTTTCGATTTCCACCGGCACCACCCAGCGGCCGAACACCTTGAAGCGGTCGTCCTCGCGGCCGTGGAAGCTCAGATAGCCGTGCTCGTCGCGGCTGAACAGATCGCCGGTGCGATACCAGCCGTCCTGGAAGCGCTCTTGCTCTTCCTGCGGACGCCGCCAGTAGCCCAGCGCGCGGCTGGGCGCCTTGACCAGCAGCACCCCGCATTCGCCGGCCGGCGCGTCCCGGCCGTCGGCGTCGACGATGCGCGCCTCCCAGCCCGGCAACATGCGGCCGACGCTGCCGGCGCGCAGCGCGTCCGGATAGCTGGTGGCGAACACATGGCACATTTCGGTGGCGCCGATACCGTCGTGCAGATCAAAGCCGAAACGCTGACGCCAGCGCCGCGCCAAAGGCGCGGACAGCGGGGCGCCGGCGGAGAAGGCCAGCCGGATCGCCACGTCGGACGGCTCCAGGCCGTGTTCCAGCAGCAGCCGGTACAGGGTGGGCACGGCGAACAGCACGGTGGGGCGGAACTGGCGCAGCACGCCGGCCACGCGTTCGGCCGACGGCCAGGCGCCGTCCAGCACGCCGCAAGCGCCCAGATACAGCGGGAAGAACAGGCTGTTGCCCATGCCGTAGCCAAAGAAGGATTTGGGCACCGAGTACAACACGTCGTCCGCGCCCAGCCGCAGCTGGCCGGCGGCGAAGTGCGAGCACACCGCCAGCATGGAGCGGGCGCTGTGCACCACGCCCTTGGCCTGGCCGGTGCTGCCGGAGGTGTATTGGATCAGCGCCGGCGCGTCTTCCGGCTGGCGCGCGAAATCGTCCCAATCGTCGTCGGGGCTGTCGCCGGCCAGCCATTCCAGATGAGCGCCGGCGTCCAGCAGCCGCAGCTTGGCCGCGGCCGGCCACACCGCGATCTGCGAGGACTGGCCCAGGCACAGCGCCGGAGCGGCGTCGGCCAGCAGGTGGTGGAGCGAGGCGGCGTCCAGCCGCGGATTGGCCACCACCGGCAAAGCGCCCACCGCCAGCGCGGCGTAAAAGGCCACTGCCAGCTCCGGGCCGTCGTCCAGCGCGATCAGCACGCGCTCGCCGGCTGCCACGCCTTCGGTTTGCAGCCAGGCGGCCTGACGGCGCAGCGCGCGGTTGAGCTGGCGGTAGCTGAGGCTGAAGCCGGGGCCGACGAAGCAGAGCCGGTCGCTGTCCGGCCGGCTGGCGGCCAGGCGCTCGGCCAGATTGATCAGCGGTTCCGGCGCGGCGACGTCTTGCGCCGGCCGCGCCGCCGCGCCGGAGGGCTGGGTCAGCGCGGCGATCAAGCGGTCTGTCAGCGCCAGCGCCTGGCGCGGATTGAGCCGCGGGTCGCAGCTGCTGTGGTAGGCGCGGCCCAGGTCTTCCTCGGCCAGCGCCTCCGGTCCGCCCAGGCATTCGGTCACGTCCAGGGCGCTCAATTCCAGGTGCACGCCGCCGGCGTGGCTGCCGCATTCGCGGTGGGCGGCGAGGAAGGCCTCCACCTCGGCCAGGATGTCTTCATAGCGCCGGGTCTTCACGCCGTTGGCCGCTTGCACGCCGTTGCCGTGCATCGGGTCGCACAGCCACAGCACTTGGCGGCCTTCCGCGCGCACCGCGTCCAGCAGCGCCGGCAGGCGCTGGATCTGCGCCGCGCCGAAGCGGGTGATCAGGGTCAGCCGGCCGGCCTCGTTGTCCGGGTTCAGCGCGTCGATCAGGCGCAGCAGTTCCTCGCGCTCCATGCCGGGGCCCACTTTGACGCCGACGGGATTGTTCACGCCGCGCAGGAATTCCAGATGCGCGCCGTCCAGCTGGCGGGTGCGTTCGCCCACCCACAGGAAGTGGCCGGAGCCGCAATACCAGTCGCCGCGCTCGTCCTGCTGCAGCTGGGCCTGTTCATAAGGCAGCAGCAGCGCTTCGTGGCTGACGTAGTAGCCGCTGTCGCGCGGCGCGGCCTCGCGGTCCAGGCCGCGCAGATAGTTGAGGCTGGCGGCGGCGTGGAAATAGGCGGATTCCAGCCGCTGCGGGTCGTGGGCGCGCGCGGCGGCGGCGAATTCCACGCCGTTGATGATGTCGCCGCGATAGCTGGGCAGGCTCAATCCGCCCAGCGCTTCCTGCGGCTGGCTGCGCGGCTTGGCGTACTGGCCGGCGATGCGGCCGATGCGCAGCACCGGGCGTTGCAGCGCCTGGCCCAGGTCCGCGGCCATGCGTTCCAGCAGGCGGTAGTGGCCGCCCAGCACGTCCGGCCGCAGGCCGGCGAAGCGCTCGGCGCAGTCTCCGGCCTGGATGACGAAGCCCTCTCCCCGCGCCACGCCGGCCAGCGCGGCGCGCAGCCGGCGGATTTCGGCGGAAGGCACCAGATTGGGATAGGCGCTCAGACGCGACAGCACGGCATGCAGCGCGGCGCCGTCGTCGTAATCGGGCATTTGTGTGTGCGGTTTCGCCTGCCAGCTGCTTGGGCTCCAGGCTTTGGATAGTGTCAGCATCGTGATCTCGTTTATCGGGTGCTGATTGGGAAAAGCCCGCCCGGCAAGAGCCGCTTGCGCCGGGCAAGGCTGGCGGGCCGCGCCGCCCGGGGGGCGGGAGACGCGGCCGGGCTTCAGGCGCTCAGTTCCTCGCGCAGCGCGATGCCGCCCAGGTTCTGCAACAAGGGCGCGTTCTCGCAGGCCAGGTAGACGCACTCCTCCGCGCCGGTGTTGACGTGCTGGTGCTCGGCCCAGACCGGCACGTAGATGGCGTCGCCGGCGCGCCACGGCACCTGGCGGTCGCCGATGCGGGAATAGCCCTGGCCCTGGGTGACGTAGATCACCGTCTCGTAGTTGTGGCGGTGCAGGCGGGTGGACTCGCCCTCTTCCAGCCGGCCTATGGTCAGGCTGATGGTGCGGCTGGGCAGATCGACGATGTGCACCTTGTGCTTGCGCTCGGAGGAGAAGGCCTGGTCGCCGCCCTGGCTGGCCGCCATCACCTGCTCGTGGCTCAGCCGCGCCGGCAACTGGGCCTGCAACTGGCTGGGCACGCGCCAGAAATCGGCGGAGGAGAAATGGCCGGCCGGAGCCGCGGCGGGCGCGGCGGCCGGCTGCGCCTGGCAATGCGCCCAGATGGCGTCGAACATCGCCACGCGGCGGGCGATCAGCTCGCGGCCCACGGCGATGGCCTGCTCGCGGCGCGCGTCCTGGTCCAGGGTCAGGCGCTGCATGATGGCCAGCATGGTCAGCGCGTGGTCTTCGTCTTCCTCGATGTGCAGGCTGAAGAACTCGGTGGCGTCCTCGCCGAAGCCGTGGTGTTGCAGCGCTTGCAGGATGGGGCGGTAGATCAGCGGCACGATGGCTTCCGCGCCCAGGCACATCGCGGCCAGGCCGGCCAGCGCGTCCGAGGACTGGCAGTGGCCCATCATGGTGTCCACCATCGCCAGGGTCTGCGGCAGCGGCGCGTGCGAGGCCGGCGCGGCGCCCACCACGCGCAAGGTGCGCTGGAACATTTCCGCGTGGGTGATGGCGCTGCCGCCGTCCACGCCCATTTCCTCGCGCATGTTTTCCATCAGCGCCATCACGTCGGCCGGGTCGCTCAGCTGGCCCATCAGCGCGCACAGATAGCGGGTGAAGTGGCGCGAGTAATGACTGTGCTGAACCAGCAGGGTGCGCACGGTGGCCAGGCTGGCCTCATTGCGTTCCAGCGCTTGCAGCAGCGGGTGTTCCACCAGGCCCTGCAGGTCTTCTTCTTTCAGCCAATCGGCCCAGATCAGGCTCATGCCTGCGATCAACGGGGTCTTGCTGCCGCTTTTTTCCAACAATGCTTCCATGTCCATCTCCCAATCGAAGTGTGCGGTTCGCGGCGCGGAAAGCGCCGCGGCGTCCAGGTGTTGCGGTGTTGCGAAATCAGGCCCGGGCAAAGCGCAGCGCCGGGTTGCGCCAGCTCAGGAACAGCAGCCCGGCGGCGGCGCAGCCGGCCGGGAACAGATACATGCCGGCCCAGCCCAGCCGGTGGATGGCGATGCCGCCCAACCAGGAACCGAGCGCGGCGCCGAAGAAGAAAACCGTCATGAACAGGCTGTTCAGCCGTGAGGCGGCGGCGGGGTCTATGCCCAGCACCCGGCCCTGGGCGATGGTCTGCACCGAGCGCACGCCCAGATCGGTCACCATCAGGAAGATCACGATCATCAGCACCTGGCTGCCCAGCCAGACGCCGGCCAGCGAGGTGGCGGCGATGCCGACGCCCAGCAGCGCGATCACGCCGTGCCAGTCCAGCCGGCGCTGCAGCCATTGCGCCAGCCACGGCGCGCGCAGCGCGGCGATGGAAGTGAAGGCCAGCAGGCCGGTCTGGCCCGCGTTCCAGTTCAGGGTGGCGTGGGTCAGCGAGGACAAATTGGCCCAGATGCCGTTGGAGGCGGCGAAGAAGCAGGCGGCCACCAGCGCCAGCCGGCGCAGCTCCGGCAGCTTCAGCCACAGCGCGCCCTGCTGGCTCAGCATGCGGCCGTAGCGCAGCTGGCCGGCCAGCGGCACCTCGCCGATGCAGCCGCGCAGCGCCAGGCCGATGACGAAGGTCAGGGCGCCCACCGTCAGATAGATGCCGCGCCAGCCGATGTGCTCGCCGCCCCAGCCGGCCAGCACCCGCGCCAGCAGCAGGCCGGCGAACAAGGAAGTGAGCAGGCTGCCCACCACCCGCCCGCGCTGCTCCGCCGCCAGCGCCTTGGCGCTGTAGGCCAGCAACAGCTGGCCAGCGATGGACAGCAGGCCGGCCAGGCCGCACAGCAGCACCATCAGCCACGGCGACGGGGCGATGCCCACCAGCAGCAGCACCGCGCCCAGCGCCAGCATGGTGGCGGGGATCAGCCGGCGCGGCGCGATCATGTCGCCCAGCGGCAAGCCCAGGATCAGGCCGGCGCCGTAGCCGAACTGGGTGGCCACCGACAGCCCCCACAGCGAGTCCGCGGACAGGCCGAAGGAGACGGCGATCAGCTGCGTCATCGATTGGTGGTAGACCACCGCCGCCACGGAAAACCCGGTGGCCAGGCAATAGAGGGTCAGCGCCCAGCGGGACAGGGCGTTTTGAGAGGTCATGATGTGTGTCCTTAGGCGCGGATCAGTCGAATGACAGCGCCAGTGTTGAAGTCAGCGGGCGGCTGCGGCAGCTGAGCACATAGCCGGCGGCCACCTCCTCGGGCGCCAATGCGTGCGGCGCCTCCATGTCCACTTCGCCGGCCAGCACCTGGCAGCGGCAGGTGGCGCAAACGCCGGCCTTGCAGGAATAGCGCGGCGTGACGCCGGCTTGCAGCAGCGCGTCCAAAAGGTTGTCCACCGGCGCGCCCAGTTCCACCTGGCGCTGCATGCCGTCCATCCTCACCGTCACCCGCACCCGCTCCGGGCTGTCCGCCAACGCGCGCTCGGCGCGGGCCGGACCGGCGGCCGGGGCCGCGGCGTAGTGTTCGCTGCGGACGCGTTCCGGCGGCAGGCCGCTCTCGCTCAGCGCCTGGCTCACCGCCGCCATCATGCCGGCCGGGCCGCAGACGTAGGCGTGGTCGATGGAGGCCGCCGGCAGGCAGCCGCGCAGCAGCGCCAGGCAGCGCTCGCGGTCCAGCCGGCCGTTGAACAGCTCGATGTCCTGCTCTTCCGCGCTGAACAGATAGATCAGGGACAGACGCGCCGGGTAGCGGTCCTTCAGCGTCGCCAGCGTTTCGCGGAACTGCAGCGAGGCCAGATTGCGGTTGCAATAGACCAGGGTGAAGCGGCTGAGCGGCTCGCGCAGCAAGGTGGCCTGCAGGATGGACAAGACCGGGGTGATGCCGCTGCCGGCGGCGAAACCGGCGTAATGGCGGGCCGTTTCCGGCGCCGCCGGCAGGCCGAAGCGGCCGGACGGCGGCAAGGCCTCCAGCATTGCGCCCGGCCCCAGGCTGGCGTGCGCCCATTGCGAGAAGCGGCCGCCGGCCACCCGCTTGATCGCCAGCTGCAGCTTGGGCGCGTCCGGCGCGTTGCACAGCGAATAACTGCGGCGCACTTCCTCGCCGTCCAGCCAGGCGCGCAGGGTCAGATGCTGGCCCGGCTCGTGGCGGAAGCGGTCGCGGTGTTCTTCCGACGGCTCCAGCGTCAACAGCAGACTGTCCGGCGTGTCGCGCTGGATCTCGGTCAGCTGCAAAGGGTAAAACTGCGGCATGACGGCTTCCTCATAAACTCTTGAAGTGCTCGAACGGATTGCGGCAGGCCTCGCACTGGTACAGCGATTTGCAGGCGGTGCCGCCGAATTCGCCCTGCGGGCGGGTGGCGTCGGAACCGCAGCGCGGACAGGACACCCGCGGCGCGGCGACGGCGACGAAGCTCAAGCGCTGCCAACCCGGCTCCGCCGGCAAGGGCGGGGCGATGCCGGCGGCGCGCAGCTTGGAC
The DNA here is from genome assembly GCF_003052555.1 of Chromobacterium sp. Panama. NCBI lineage: Bacteria > Pseudomonadati > Pseudomonadota > Betaproteobacteria > Neisseriales > Chromobacteriaceae > Chromobacterium > Chromobacterium sp. Panama. The sequence continues at coordinate 5,017,517 of NZ_QARX01000001.1, read as the reverse complement.
CGGCCGCTTTCGCTGAGCCAGTCCGTGCTCCAGGCCGGATGCAGCCGCGTTTCCAGCCGCACCGCCTCCACGCCCCGGTCTTGCAGGGTCTGGCGGATATTGCTGTCTATCTGCGCCTTGGCCGGGCAGCCGCTATAGGTGGGCGTCACCACCACGCGCAGCGCGTCGTCCTCCCAGCGCACGTCGCGCACGATGCCCAGGTCCACGATGGAGACGTAGGGCATCTCCGGGTCCGGAATGCCGGCCAGCCATTCCCAGACGCGCTCGGTGCCGCTTTGCACCTCCAGGCCGTGCACCCGGCTCACCAGCCGGCTCCCGGATGGGCGCGGGTCAGGAACTGCATCTCCATCAGCAGGGCCACCAGCGCCTCGCCGTGCGCGCCGCGCTTGCCGCCGCTGACCGCCGGCGCCGCGCGCGGCGGCTCCAGCGTGGCCGCGGCCAGCACTTCGTTGACGTAGGCCAGCCATTCCGGGTACAGCGCGGCCAGATCGCAACCCACGCCCTGGGCCAGCATCGCCTGCTCCAGTTCGTCCATCTCGAACAATTCGCCCACGTAATGCCAGCAGCGCTCCAGCGCCAGCCGGCAGAACTCGCGGCTTTGCCGGCTGCCGTCGCCCAGCCTCACCACCCAGCCGCTGCTGCGGCGCAGGTGGTAAGTGGCCTCTTTCAGCGCCTTGGCGGCGATGGCGGCCACTTCCGCGTCCGCCGAATCCGACAGCTCGCGCAGCAGCAGGCAATGCCAGCTGTCGAACAGGAACTGGCGCATCTGGGTGTCGGCGAAATTGCCGCGGGTCAGCTCCACCAGCAACACGTTGCGGAAGGCCTGGGCGTCGCGGCCGTAGGCCAGATCGTCCTCGCTCTGCGCCGGCGTCAGCCCGCGGCCGGCGGCGTCCAGCCACAGTCGCGCCTGGCCCAGCAGGTCCAGCGCCACATTGCTTAGCGCCAGGTCTTCTTCCAGCGTCGGCGCGTGGCCGCACCATTCGCACAAGCGCTGCGACAGGATCAGCGCGTTGTCGCCCAGGCGCAGCAGGTATTCCGCGCGCAGGTTTTTCAATTCCGGATGCAGGGTCACAGGTGTTGCACTCCCTCTGGCACCTCGTAATAGGTGGCGTGGCGGAAGCCCTTGTCCGCCGCGGTCTCGAACCACGGCGCGCGCTCCACCTCGCCGCTGCTCACCAGATCTTCGGCGGCCACCAGCCACAGGCTGACGAACTCGCCGCGGCGGGTGAACACGTCGCGCGCGTGCTGCAGCGCCATCGCCGCGTCGCTGGCCTGCACGCTGCCCACGTGGCGGTGCGCCACGCCGTTCTGGCTGCGCGCGAACACTTCCCACAGCTTCCACTCATGCATCTCGTTCTCCTTGCGGCCCCGCCGCCAGCTTGGCGGCGTGGCAGGCGGCGGCTTCTCGCACCCAGGCGCCCTCGTCCCAGGACCGGCGACGGCTGGCGAGACGCTCGCGGTTGCACAGGCCCTGGCCCCGGATCACCCGGTTGAATTCGTCCCAGTCGATGCGGCCGATCTCGTAATGGCCCGTGTCCGGGTTGAAGCGCAGATCCGGATCCGGCACCGTCAGGCCCAGGTGCAGCACTTGCGGCACGGTCTGATCGACGAACTTCTGGCGCAGGGTGTCGTTGGAATACAGCTTGACGCCCCAGCGCATCGAGCGCTGCGAGTGCACCGAATCCTCGTCCGGCGGGCCGAACACCATCACCGTCGGCCACCACCAGCGGTTGAGCGCGTCCTGCGCCATCCGCCGCTGCGCCGGCGTGCCCTCCGCCAGCCGCCGCACCAGATCGAAACCCTGGCGGTGGTGGAAGCTCTCCTCCTGGCAGATGCGCACCATGGCGCGGGCGTACGGGCCGTAGGAACAGCGCGACAAGGGCACTTGGTTGACGATGGCGGCGCCGTCGGTCAGCCAGCCGATCATGCCGACGTCCGCCCAGCTCAAGGCCGGATAATTGAAAATATTCAGATACTTGGCCTCGCCGGCCAGCAGCTGCCCGTAAGCCTGCTCCCGGCTCAGGCCCAGGCTCTCCAGCGCGCTGTACAGATACTGGGCGTGGCCGGCCTCGTCCTGCACCTTGGCCAGCAGGATGCATTTGCGGCTGAGGCTGGGCGCGCGGGTGATCCAGGCGCCCTCCGGCAACATGCCCACGTATTCGGAATGGGCGTGCTGCGCCATCTGCCGCTGCAAGGTGCGGCGGTAGGCCTCCGGCATCCAGTCCTGCGGCTCTATCTTCTCGCCGCCGTCTATCCGCTGTTGAAACGCCTGCTCCAGCGCTTCCAGGTGCTCCGTCGTCGCCATCGGTCAGCCTCTCAGGTAATCCAGCAGGCTTTGCGGCTCCGCCGCCGCCTCCGGCTGGCGGTCCAGGGACTGGTTCCAGCGCAGCGCGCTGAACACCTCGCGCAGGCCGTCGTCGTAATCGCGCTGCCAGCTCCAGAACTGCTCGCGCGCCACGCGCTTGAGCACCTTGCCGGTGGAGCCCACCGGCAGCGCGTAATCGTCGCCGAGCACGCCCACGCACACGGTGTAGTCCGGCAGCGCGCCGCGGCCCTTGAACGGGAAGCAGTCCAGCGCCTGGCGCAGCACCTCGTCCGCGTCCAGCGCCGCGCCGGCCTTGCCGCGCGCCAGCACCAGCACCGCCTCTTCGCGCGTCGGCCCGCGCGAAACGCCGATCACGCTGACGTCGAACAGATCCGCATGACTCAGCAAATGCTCTTCCAGCAGCAAGGTGTAGGCCGGCTCGCCCAGCGGCGTCGGCACCGCGTCCACGATGCGGTCCAGGTGCACGAACTCGCCGTTGTCCAGGCGCAGGCCGATGTCGCCGGTCAGCCAGTAGCCGTTCAGCGTGGTCAGCGCGGTCAGATGCGGCTGGCCGTAATAGCCCGGCGTCACCGTGGGGGAACGCACGCCGATATAGCCCGGCTGGCCGTCCGGCAACAACTCGCCCTGCGGGGTGAGCACGTCACAGCGCGCGTAGGACGCCGCCGCGCCCACGGTGCGCTTGCTGGCCACCTGTTCCGGCGTGGACACCTTGAAGAACTGCGACATGCCCAGCTCGGACGCGCCGAACATATCGGTGAAGCGGCCCCGCGGCGCCAGGCGCAGCAGTTGGCGGATATGCGCCTCGTGCGCGGTGTCGCCGGTGTTGTAATAACGGCGCACCGAGTCGAAATAGCCGTCCGGCAGGTTCAGTTCCGCGAAGGAGGCGTAAGTCTGCGAAAACGCGGTAACGATGGTGGGCTGGAAGCTGGCGATCAGATTGGCCGCCACCTGGCCGGTTTGCGTCGCCAGCGCCAGCGCCGGCAATTGCAGCATGGTGGCCGTCATCAGATAGCTGACGCCGGCCGCGTGGGTGGGCGGCATCGCGGTGGCCAGCTTGTCCTCGTCTTGCTCGACAAAGCCGCGCAGGCGCTCGCGCTTGCCGTTGAAGAACTGCGCGTGGCCAAACAAGACCGCCTTGGGAATGCCGGTGGTGCCGGAGCTGTGGCACACCATCACGATGTCCTCGTCCTTCACCGCCGCCGGCCAGCCGGAGGCCGGCAGCGGCGCCAGCGCCACCGCCGCGCCGGCGTTGAAGCCCGCGTCCAGCGCGGTGAGGCCGCGCAGCGCGCCGGCCAGGTCCCAGCGCGCGTCGGTTTCCTTGTCGTAGACGAACACGTCGAAGCGGTTGCGCTGCGCGTACAGCGCCGCGATGTCGGCGCGCAGATGGCCGTTGATCAGCACCGGCACGCAGCCCAGGCTGCCCAGCGCCAGGAAATGCAGGAAGGACGGTATGCCGTCGCCCAGGAACAAGCAGACATGCCGCCCCGCCTGGATGCCCTGCTGGCGGTACCAGGCCGCCAGATCGCTCACCAGATGGAACAGGCTGTCCAGGGAAAAGGACTGATAGGCGTTGCCGCGCGGGCCGATAAAAGGCTTTTCCAGGAACAGATAGTCTTCCCGGCTGCCGCCGTAGGCGGCGTGGGCCTTGAACAGGAAATTGCCGGCGCCCAGTTCCGGATCGTTGAACAGCGCGTCCCAGGCTTGCTTTTTAATCAGGTGGTCCATGTCGGTGTGTGTCTGCTGGCGTTGGTTTAGCCCGCCGCTTGCGGCCAGGCGGGTGGGTGGACTGTCTGCGAGCCCGCTCGCGCTCTCGCGAGCGGACCCCTGGTCAGGCGCTTACTGGCGCATGCCGACGGCGAGCCGGTTCATGCCGTTCATCAGCGCAATGGCGAAGGTCAGATCGGAGATCTCCTGGTCGCTGAAATGCGCTTTCAGCGGCAGATAGGCGGCGTCGTCGGCGTGGCTGTCCACGACATAAGTCAGCGCCTCCGCCCATTCCAGCGCGGCCTTCTCGCGCTCACTGAACTGGGCGCTGACGCGCCAGCCGGCCAGTTCCGCCAGACGGCGGTCGCTTTCCTCGCGCTCGCGCAGAGCCTTGGTGTGCATGTTCAGGCAGAAGGAACAACCGTTGATCTGGGACACGCGCAGATAGATCAGCTCGATCAGCGGCAGGCCCAGCACGCTCTTTTCCAGGCCCTGCTTCACCAGGCGGAAGCCCTGCAGCAGTTCCGGGGACAATTCGTAATAAGCAAGACGCAAGCTACTCATGATCAACACTCCTAAATTTGGATAAGGACAGGAAGCGGGCGCGGCCCGGCCGCGCCCGGAAACTTCAGACGCGGCGCGCGCCCGGCGCCGCTTCCAGCGAACTGGCCAGGTACACCAGCGCGGCGCAGGCGGCGCAGGTGAGCACGCTGAAATTCAGCGACAGCTTCAGGCTCTGGAACGCGGCCATGCTCAGGGCGAACACCAGCAGCAGCGCCGCGCTGATCCAGGCGGAGGCGCGCAGTTGAACGCCCAGCAACAGGGTCACGCCCAACACCGCCTCCAGCACGTTCACCGCCCAGGCCAGCACCGGAATCAGACCGGCCGGCGCCCACGGGCACAGCTTGGCCACATGGCGATAGAAGTTTTCCATCGTTCCCCAGGACACCCCCAGTTCGCCCATATGACCCCAGAAGCCGAAGCGATCCGCCACCGCCGACAAAAACGCCGCCGCCAATGCGAACCGGGCCAACAGCAACACCGCCTTCCAGGCGCTTTCCTTTTGCATGCCTAAACCTCCCAATCGATATGGATGCCAACCCGCGACGGCGCGCCGTCAAGTTATGCAATATGGATTGCACTGTAATAGACATACTCGATACGCATAAGGGACAAGAATGAATTTTCCGACCATGACAAAGCGCATGAAGGCATTTGGAAACTGGAAAGACGGCGCGCGGATCGCCAAGCGACAAACCGCGCAAACCATTGAAAATAAAAGTAGATTCAATAGAGACAAGATCGCGCGGGACGGCGCCGCGCCGACGCCCGCGCCGCGGGGACATGACCCCGTCGCCGCCCGGCGGGCATGACCCCGTCCGCGCCGCCGCCTGTCCGGACGGACAGCCTGGCTCGGCAAAAACACCCTTTACCCGCCGCCCCCGCCGCGCTTAAATGACAGGCTTATCCACAACGAAGAGCCGCCGACAACACCTCGCGGAGAAGCTGAGCCAAGACGTGCCGACGCAGAAAACGAAGTTTCTGCGAAGCTACAGCACCCGTCGTACGACCAAAAGGCGGACGCAGGATCAGGGGTTTTGTTCGTGGATCTAAAGGCACACACCATGCGCCGCTTCCTGCTCCCCCTCCTCGCCGCCGGCCTGACCCTGGCCGGCGCCGCCCAAGCCAAAACCCTGAATTTCTCCGGCTACGTCTGGGAAGTCCGCAACCAGATCCAAAGCGGCCCCGGCCCCAACGACTGGGACGAGAACAACGCCTGGGTGGACGCCCAGGGCCGGCTCCACCTGAAGATCGCCCAACGCGGCGGCCAGTGGAGCAGCGCCGAGGTCTACCTGCCTCAGCGGCTGGGCTTTGGCCGCTACCAGTTCAAGCTGATAGGCCGGCCGGACCTGTTCGACGACAACATCGTGCTGGGCCTGTTCAACTACCCGACGCCGGACGTGGGCCCGGACGCCAGCAATGAAATCGACATCGAATTCGCCCGCTGGGGCAACCGGCAAAACCCGATGGGCAACTACACCGTCTACCCGGCCGTGCCCGGCCCCAAGCCCACCTCCTACGCCTTTGAACCGCACCTCAACGGCGACTACAGCACCCACCGCTTCAACTGGAACGCCAGCCGGGTGCTCTACCAATCGCTGCACGGCCACCAGGACGGCGACCTGTATGAAATGGCGCGCTGGAACTTCGCCCCGGCGGACCCCACGCGCCTGGTACCGCAGCAGCCGCTGCCGCCCCACATCAATCTGTGGCTGTTCCAGGGACGGCCGCCCAAGGACGGCAAGGAAGTGGAGATCGTGATCAAGGAGTTCTCCTTCATCCCGGCCGCCGCCAAATAAGCACGCAGCGGCATTTTCGCGGCGACAACGACAAAACCCGGCCTGGCGGCCGGGTTTCTCACTGAATACAAGATTCGTCAAAGCTTGATCAGGGCCAAGCGCTTAGGCCAATAACGCTCCAGCAAGGCGAACAGAATGGCCGCGGTCTCCACGTCCATCACCCCGCGGTAATCGCTGGCGCGGTAATGCATCTGGAAGGCGCGCACCAGGGCGGCGAAACCGGCGTCGCTGCCCGCCGCCGCCGCCTCGTAGCCGTAATGCTTGAACGCCTCCAGCATCTTCTCCCGGCCGGGCAAGCCCTGCTGCTGGAACTGCCGCGCGTATTTGCGCTGCGTCTCCGCCTCCGGCCACGCGCCCACCCCGGCCAGGTGCAGCTCCCGCCACGGGAACATCGGCCCCGGATCGCTCTTGCGGCCCACAGCGATGTCGGAATGGCCCAGCACATTCACCGGGCTGATGTCCGGATAGCGCGCCAGGATGTTCCGCGCCAATTCCGTCACCGCCGCCACCTGCTCCGGGTGATAGGGCGGAAACACCATGCCGCCCTTGTCCTCCCGCGCCAAGTTGACGATTTCCACGCCGATGGATGAATCGTTCAGATTGCTGCGGCCATCCCAGGCACTGGCGCCGGCATGCCAGGCGCGGTCGTTCTCGTCCACCAGATTGAACAGATTCATCTGCTTGAAGCCGGCCTGCTGATAGCTGGGGTCGCAAGGGTCCGGCGCCAGATAATGCGCGCTCACCTGGCCGGAACCGGTCAGCGCCTTGATGGAACCGGCGAAGTCCAGCGCGGTGTAATGCAGGATCAGGAAACGGACGCGTTTGTTGAAGCCTTGGACCGAGCGATAGGTATTGAACAGGATGGGCGTCATGAAGAATCTCCAGGAGGGGAATGGGAAGGGATGCGGCCGGCCAGACAGCCGGCACATAAAGTCTGAGTCCCCCCGGCCGCAGGGGTTCGGCGGGGGTGACGGGCGTCAGTTCAGCGCGAACGGGCCGCGACCCGCTGCAAAACCGGCGTCAATCGCGCCCCCCGCCCGGCGGCCGTCCGGTCTTAGAGTCCAGGCCCTTGGCCGCGGCCAGCTGCTTCATCAAGGCTTCCGACGGTTTTTCCGGCGGCACATTGGCCTTGAACGCCTCCAGCCACTTGAGCTTGCCGTCCCAAGCCGGCAGCGGGGCCGGCGGCAGCGGCACGATCTCGTCCAGTTCCGGCACCTTGGGGTGGGCGTAGGAGTAGTCGCTTAACACGCCCATAATGAGTAGATAACGTCGCCGCCGCTCATCGTCCTGTTTTAACCCCAGATCATCCCACTGTTTATTCTCTTCAGTGATGGGACCAAAAGCATTTCCCAAATTCAACGCAGAAGTTGCATCCCCCGATCTGATAGCCAATTGGAAAAATTTTACTGCTTCAGAATTAGTTTCACCCTGCATTTGAACTGCATACTCCTTCGCAGCCTTTCCATGCCCCTGCTCCCCTGCGCACTTCAACATCTGAGTCCCAATAGCAAAGGGTCCTGGCTGCGCAATCGTCAAACCCGTCAGCTTGTCCCCCACCAGATACTGCGCCTCCGGGCTGCCCAGGTCCGCCGCCTTGCGGTAGTAGCGGTTGGCCAGCTCCTCGTCCTGCTTCACGCCGTAGCCGGCCTTCAGATAACGCCCCATATCGTAGTAGCCGCCGGGAATGCCGCGGTCTATCAGCTCCTGGGTCAGGTCCAGCGTTTCCTTGACCGGGTCGTCGCTGCGCGCCGTGCCCCGCCCTATCATGTCGCGCAAGTCCAGATTGGCCTTGTAATGGCCGTGAGCCGTGGCGATGCGGTAATAACGCTCCATCTCCGGGAAACGCAGCGGGTCTTCCTTCTCGATCTGGTTCTTCTGCAACCAGCGGGCGTAGCGGTATAGCTGCTCCGCTTCCGGGGCCAAGGCCGGCAAATGGTCTTTCTCATACGCGCAGTTGAAGGCCAGCTTGGCTTCGACTGCTTTCAAATCAGGCACGGAACGCTCCTTGGCGCCGCAGGCGGCCAGAGCCCCCAACAGCGACAAGGCGTACAGCGTTTTAACCATGCTTGCCGTTCAGCGGCCGTCCGGTCTTAGGGTCCAGGCCCTTGGCCGCGGCCAGTTGGCTCATCAAGGCTTCCGACGGTTTTTCCGGCGGCAGATTGGCCTTGAACGCTTCCAGCCACTTCAACTTGCCGTCCCAGGCCGGCAGCGGGGCCGGCGGCAGCGGCACGATCTCGTCCAGTTCCGGCACCTTGGGATGGGCGTAGGAGTAGTCGCTGAGAACATCGCTAATGATTTTGTAGCGACGGCTACGCTCATCATCCTGCTTCAGACCCAAGTCATTCCATTGTTTGTTAGCATCTGTGATTGCACCAAAACCTTTTTCTAGCTTAAAAGCCGCTGCTTCATTTCCACTTTTAGTTGCCAGTTGGAAAAACTTAACAGCCTCAATAAAGTTTTGTTCAAAGCGTTGTTGATATGCGTAATCCGAAGCAGCCTTCCCATGTCCCTGCTCTCCTGCACACTTGAGCATTTGAGTCCCTACAGCAAACGGCCCTGGCTGCGCAATCGTCAGCCCCGTCAGCTTGTCCCCCACCAGATACTGTGCATCCGGGCTGCCCAGGTCCGCCGCCTTGCGGTAGTAACGGTTGGCCAGCTCCTCGTCCTGTTTCACGCCGTAGCCGGCCTTCAGATAACGCCCCATATCGTAATAGCCGCCGGGAATGCCGCGGTCTATCAGCTCCTGGGTCAGGTCCAGCGTTTCCTTGACCGGGTCCTCACTGCGCGCCGTGCCCCGCCCTATCATGTCGCGCAGCTCCAGATTGGCCTTGTAATGGCCGTGAGCCGTGGCAATGCGGTAATAACGCTCCATCTCCGGGAAGCGCAGCGGGTCTTCCTTCTCGATCTGGTTCTTCTGCAACCAGCGGGCGTAGCGGTATAACTGCTCCGCTTCCGGGATCAGAGCCGGCAAATGGTCTTTCTCATACGCGCAGTTGAAGGCCAACTTGGCTTCGACTTCTTTCAAATCAGGCACGGAACGCTCCTTGGCACCGCCGCAGGCGGCCAGGCTCAGGGTCAGAATCAGGGTCAGAAATGCAGGCTTAATCACTATTGCTCCGGGCAGGATCAGTACGCAGGAATTCACGGAGTGGTGCTAGAGGGGGTTGTGAGAACTTAAATGCGTTCTTATTCTCGCTTAAGATATCCTGCCAAGTCTTAAATGCCTCTTTAGCACTACTTTCCCTATCCATCCTATCTGGGTTTGCTCCCCCACGATATTGAGTATGCCTCCCCCACAACTCCTGGCGTAGCGGCTTGGAGATTTCCGGCCGATCCAGCGCAATGTTCAGCTCGCTGTCCACCTGCATGCTGCGGGTGTTGATATTGGCCGAGCCCAGCGTCAGAAAAGCGTCGTTGATAATCATCAGCTTGGCGTGGATATAGGTTTCAGCCCATGCCCCCCCAGGGGAGTCCGGCGCCACGATGGAGCAAATATGGGTTTTCAGGCCAGGCTGCTCAACCGCGGCAATGGGGGCGTCCGGCTTTTGGGCGGCTTCGTATTCCTTTTCCATCCGCTCCCGATAAGCCGTGGCGTCTGCCTCCGCTTCCTTGATCTTGCTTTTGAGCTTTGCCGGCGCCATGACGTTCAAGGCGCTCACCACTTTGGCCTCCCGTTCCGCCTGCTTGGCCTGGCCCAGCCTGGCCTCCACATCATCCGCCTTTTCCTGGCGCGCCACGCCGGGAATCGTATCGGCGCGCCCCAGGCTGTCCAGCATCCGGTAGGTGTTGACCGTGCCGGCGCCCACGCCGGCGTCGCTGGTATTGGTGATCACGAACAGATAGATAGGATAGGGGCGGCCGGCCTGCTTCTGCGCCTTGGCCACATCCTTGATCTTTTCCGCCAGCGGCGGCCAGCGGAAATACTGGTTTTCGATGAAGATGTAGGAGGTGACATTGTTGACCGCCTTCAGATACAGCTTCTTGATGTCCTGTTTCTTGTATTCCGGCTGGGTGCGCAGCAGCTGCACCATGGCGGCCTTATTGGCCTGCCCATCCACCCGCGGCGCATAACTGCCGAAACCGCAGCCGGGCAACGGCAGGTCTTCCTTGGTTTCGTCGCGCCAGGCGCGGCGGAAATTGTGGAACAGATCGCCCACCGCCGGGCCGGTGATCAGGCTGGAAAAATCCTCGCGCGGCCCCACCGTGCCGTTGCGGCCCAGATTGGGCGCTTTGGGCTTGGCGCTGTGGGCATTGGTGTCCCAGTACTCGTCCAACATATTGTGACCCATGACGAAACCGACATGGGCTTGCGCGTCGTCGTAATCCACCAGCACCATTTTCTGGTGATGGCTGGGGCCTATCGCCAAGGCGGTCTTGGTTCTTTTCTTCAAACCCTTATCGTCGTAATCCTGCGTTGCAATATGAGTGCGGGTATAAGGGCCAAAGCCGCGGCTGCGGAAATGCAGGTATTTACTGGGGATATCCTTGTGAAATCTGTCCCGCACAATCTTGTCCGAGGCGCCGGCCGCCGGCTGGTCCTCGTCATACCAGGAATACCACTGCGAATCGTATTTATACTGCTCCGGGGTTTCATAGCCCGGCTTGTCCTTAATCCCCACACTCCAGCGGCCCGGGGTTTGCGACTCATCCACCGTGGCGCCGGTGCTGTTGACGTACATGCCGGCCGGCTTGGAGGCAAAACACAGCACCCGCACCTGCACGCCCTGCTTGGCCTTGTGCTCCAGCAGCTTGCCTATCTGCGCCGGCACGGCTTCCGCGATGTCCGCGTACTTCACCATGTCCGCGCCCTTGCGGACAAAGTACATGGACGGCTGAAAGCCCCAGCAGATGATGCTGACGTTTTTCTTGGCCTTGGCGATGACGTAATGCACCGAGGCAAACGCCGCCTCGCCGTTGACCAGGGGCTGGAAGCTGCCCTCATGGGGCGCGTATTCGCTGGTCTGCAAAAACCAGGGCAGGGTCAAATTGGCCCGTAGCGGCTCTTTGACGCAGATCGGGGAGACTATCGTGTTCGCGCTCATTTATTACTCTCCTGCGGGCGAAGCGTCGGCCTCGCCATTCAGCAAACGGTGGTAGCGCGCGCGCGCATGCTCATCCGGCTCCACGCGGCCGTCCGGCGGCGCGCCGCCGGCCACGACTTTATGGAATCCGGCGTTGGCCAGCGCGCCCTTGTCCGGTTTGCTCAGCTCATTGGCCACCGGGATATCGAACTTGACGCCGTTGGCCAGCTCCACCGTGTATTTTTGCGTGGTGACCGCATGTTTGACCGCCAGGTGGCCGCTTTCGTCAATGATGCCGCGCTCCACCTCGCCGCCGTCGGCATGCAGGGTATAGGGCATGCCGGTCCAGCTGCTGTTGCCGCCTTGCGGCGATTGATCCAGGCGCAGCGACAACGGCATCCTGGGAATGCTCTGCGGATAATCCGGATGCGTGACCGTCATTTGCGCCGGCCCGCTCATCTGATGGCTGGCGCCCTTCACCGACACCTTGCCGGGGCAATGCAGCTCGATATTGCCGCCGGCGATGCGGATGTAAGCGCCGCCGCTGACGTTGAGCAGGATTTCCCGCTTGGCCGCCACCGTGATTCTTTCCTTGCAGGAAGTCACCGTCACGTCCTTGTCCGCGGTGACCTCGACGCTGTCGCTCTGCGCCAACATCTGCACCTTGCCCTTGGCCGCAATCAGCTTCAGCGAAATCTTGTCTTGCAGGCCGGTAACGAACAGGCTGATGTGCTGGCCCACATTGTGAATCCAGCGCCGGCCGCTGGTCTGGTTGGTGTCCCGCTGCGCCACCAGGTCCAGATTGCTGCCCGCGGCCAGGGTGTGGCTTTGCTGGCTCAGGCTGGCGATGCCGGCCGGCGCGGACAGGATGAGCAAGGGCTGGCGGCCGGTCTGTTCCTTGGCGGTTTTGCCGTCCTCGCTGCGTTTCGTTTCCGCCGCTGCGTTGTCTGCTGAGGAGGTGAAATATACGTTACAGCCCCCGCTCCGTCAACACCTATTTTGAAAAAAGAGAGGGTTTTTAAGATATCAACACCTAAGTCAATGATTTAAATGGATATCATCCATAAAGAATTTTACAAGAACTTTTGGGCAAGCCGGAAAACAAGGCTTCCCAGCTTGTTGTCGTCGGCAGATAAGCTGCGAAAGCGGGCAGATTTTCCCCGGTTTTTCCGAAAAACCCGCTTTCCGGCAAATTATTCGGCGCAGACTTTATGCCTTAGTCATTAATTGTTAAGCTAAGCGCATCCCCACCGCCCAGGAGCCCTCCTCATGCAGCAAACCTTGCGTCAACGATTGGAGGGCCTGCCCGCGCCGTTTTACGCCTTGATGCTGAGCGACGTGCTGAGCGGGCTGGCGATGGGCGCCGGTTACGTCGCCATCAGCTGGTGGGTGGTGCAATCCGGCGGCGCGCGCGATATGGCGTGGTTCGGCTCGATCACCGCGCTGGTGATGTTGCTGTCGCTGCCGCTGACCGCGCCCTTGGGCGACCGCCTGCCCAAGAACCGGCTGATAGGCGGCGGCATGCTGTTGGCGATGTTGAGCGCCCTGCTGTTGGCGCTGATGGCGGCCATGGGCTGGTATCGCATCGGCTGGGTGATTGCGGTGGAGTCGCTGGCCATGCTGGCCTGGTCCATCGTGCTGCCGTCCATGCTGAGCATCGCCGCCGAGATGGTGCCGGCGGCCAGACTGGGCGATGCGCTGTCCTTGCAGAAAAGCTCGCAGTCGGCCGGCAATCTGATCGGCCCGGTCTTGGGCGGCGGCCTGATGGCGGCGACCTCACCCACCCTGACTCTGCTGGCCTATGCCTTCTTGCTGGTGGTGGCCGCCGCGGCCTCCTTATATGTGCGCGTGCCGCCGCGCGCGGCAGGCGCCGTCCGCAGCCCCTGGCTGGAAGATATCCGCAGCGGCTTGTACGCGCGCTGGCGCATTCCGCTGGAACGCTATTGGACCTTGGCGGTATTCATCACCCTGGTGGCCTTCATGCCGCTGGTGACCACCTTGCTGCCGGTCAAGCTGCATGCGCTGGGTTTGTCCGCCGCCTGGCTGGGCGGTTGCGAGGCGGCGATCAGCGCCGGCATGCTGCTGGGTTCGCTATGGTTCACCCATGTGCTGCTGCGCCGCTTCAGCCGTTACCAGGCGCGCACCCTCGGCATGCTGGTCTGCGGTGTATTGATGCTGGTGGTGGCGCTCAGCGACAACCCTTGGCTGATCCTGGCCTGTTTCGCGGTGATGGGGCTGATGTTCGCGCTGAACCAGCTGATCGGCCAGACCCACCGCACGCTGGCGGTGCCGGAGAATTACCGCGCGCGCTTTTCCGCCATCAATGTGATGCTGGTGAAGATAGGCTCGATGCTGGGGCCGGCGCTGGCCGGAGCGCTGCTGCATGTGCTGCCGCTGGACCGGGTTTATCTGATCTTCGCGTTGCTGCATTTGGCCACCGTGCTGCCCATGCTGCTGTTGCCGGGCTTGAAGGCTTTCCTGGAGCTGGACCACGAGGAGGTGAAGGATTGGTATTGGCGGCATCACCCGGAGGCGTTCCGCGATTTGGCGGCCATGCCAGCCGCCGCCAAGCCGGCCTGTGAGACGCGCTGAGACGGATGCAAAAACGGCGGCCATCGGCCGCCGTTCGCGTTTCTATATATAAGGAGTGGATCAGAGCACGTAACGCGCCAGATCTTCGCGCTCGGCCACCTGCTCCAGCTTGCTGTCGACATAGGCGGCGTCGATCTCGCAGCGGCCGGCCTTGGCGTCGAATGCCACTTCTTCCAGCAGCTTTTCCATCACGGTGTAGAGACGGCGCGCGCCGATGTTCTCGGTTTTCTCGTTGACCCGCCAGGCGATCTCGGCCAGGCGCTGGATGCCGGATTCGGCAAACTCCAGTTCCACGCCCTCGGTGGCCATCAACGCCTGGTACTGACGGGTCAGGCAGGCGTTGGTGCTGGTGAGGATGGCCTTGAAGTCGTCCACGGTCAGCGAGGAGAGTTCAACGCGGATGGGCAGACGGCCTTGCAGTTCCGGGATCAGGTCCGACGGCTTGGACAGCTGGAAGGCGCCGGAGGCGATGAACAGGATGTGGTCGGTCTTGACCATGCCGTACTTGGTGGACACGGTGGTGCCTTCCACCAGCGGCAGCAGGTCGCGCTGCACGCCGGCGCGCGAGACGTCGGCGCCGCCCTGGCCTTCGCTGCGGCTGGTGACCTTGTCGATCTCGTCCAGGAACACGATGCCGTTCTGCTCGACGTTCTTCAGCGCTTCGGCGCGCAGTTCCTCGTCGTTGACCAGCTTGGCGGCTTCCTCGTCGATCAACTGCTTGCGCGCCTCCGTCACCTTCATCTTGGCCGTCTGTTTCTTGCCGGAGCCCATGCCCTGGAACATGCCTTGCAGCTGGCTGGCGAAATCCTCCATCCCCGGCGGGGCCATCACATTCATCTGCGCCGCCGGCGCGGCGATTTCGATTTCGATCTCTTTATCGTCCAGCGCGCCTTCGCGCAGCATCTTGCGGAATTTCTGGCGGGTGGCGCCGTCTTCCGGCTTGGCCTCCGCTTCCGGCTCGCCGCCGAAGAAACCGGCCTGCTGACGCGGACGCGGCAGCAGCACGTCCAGGATGCGGTCTTCCGCCGCGTCTTCCGCGCGCGGGCGGTTGCGCTTGATGGCGGCGTCGCGAGTGTCCTTGATCGCCACTTCCACCAGGTCGCGGATGATGGTGTCCACATCGCGGCCGACATAGCCCACCTCGGTGAACTTGGTGGCTTCTATCTTGATGAAGGGCGCGCCGGACAACTTGGCCAGGCGGCGGGCGATCTCGGTCTTGCCCACACCGGTGGGGCCTATCATCAGGATGTTCTTGGGGGTGATTTCGCTGCGCAGCGGCTCGGCCACCTGCTGGCGGCGCCAGCGGTTGCGCAAGGCCACCGCCACCGCGCGCTTGGCGGCGTTCTGGCCGATGATGTGTTGGTCCAGCTCGTGGACGATTTCCTGCGGGGTCATTTGCGTCATGACATTCTCCAGCCGGAAGCGGCGCTCCCGGCGATTTGATTCTTGAATCGGGCGGCTCAGTTGGCTGCCGGCTCTTTGCCTTCCGGCTCTTCGGCGTCGTCCAACAGCTCGATCACATGGTTGTGGTTGGTGTAGATGCAGATGTCGCCGGCGATCTCCAGCGATTTCTTCACTACCACTTCCGGCGCCAGATCGGTGTTTTCAAACAGCGCGCGCGCCGCGGACTGGGCGTAGGCGCCGCCGGAGCCGATGGCGGCGATGCCTTGCTCCGGTTCCAGCACGTCGCCGTTGCCGGTGATGATCAGGGTGCTGTTCTTGTCGGCGACGATCAGCATCGCCTCCAACCGGCGCAGCATGCGGTCGGTGCGCCAGTCCTTGGCCAGTTCCACCGCCGACACCAGCAGATTGCCCTGATGTTTTTGCAGCTTGGCTTCAAAACGCTCGATCAGGGTGAAGGCGTCGGCGGTGCCGCCGGCAAAGCCCGCCAGCACCTTGCCGCCGTGCAGCTTGCGCACCTTGCGCGCCGAGGCCTTGATCACGATGTTGCCCAGGGTGACCTGGCCATCCCCACCCAGCGCCACGCGATTGCCGCGGCGAATGGACACGATGGTGGTTCCGTCGAACTGTTGCATGTTTTGTATTCCAATAATGTCGCCACCGGCACTCCGCCGTGGCCAATGCTGCAAAATATGCAGGCAAAACCATGGATTGCAAGCGCCGGGCCGCTCCGGCGCGCCGGCGGACGCGACACTTGGCAAAATCCTTTTCCCGTCATTTATTTACCCATATCAATGACGTGAGGATATACGCGTTTTCCAGCTTGGATAATGAGAATAGTTTGTATTATCATCACCGTCATGAACCAGCGAATTCTTCAATACTCGGCGCTCTCCAGCACCGTGGGCCTGCATGCCCTGGTCTTCGTGCTGATGGGCGGCGCAGTGGCGATGCAGGCGCCGATCACGCTGCCGCGCGTCGCCAGCATGGAAATGATCAGCCTGGCCGCGCCCAGCAAGGCCGCCGCGCCGGCTGCACCCAAGCAGCAGCCCAAGCCCGAGAAAAAGCCGACGCCGCAGGTCAAGCCCACCCCGACGCCGAAGCCGACTCCGGTCAAACCCAAGGTAATGGCCACGCCCACGCCGGCCGCGCCCAGCGCCAAGGCCATCAGCGTGCCCACCGCCGCCCCCGCGGCGGAAAGCAAGCCCAGCGCGGCCACCAGCTCCGCCGAAGGCGGCAGCTCGCGCGGCCAGTCCGCCGACGCCAAGCCCTCGATCACCGAGCCGATGTACCGGGGCGGCTATCTGAACAATCCCAAGCCGGCCTACCCGGCGCTGTCCATCGAGGAAGGCGAAACCGGCACCGTGCAGCTGCGGGTGCACGTATCCGCCCAAGGCCAGCCGCTGGACGTGGCGCTGGCCAACACCAGCGGCTTCCCGCGCTTGGACCGCGCCGCCCTGGCGGCGGTGAAGAAATGGACCTTCACCCCGGCCAAACGCGGCAATGAAGCCATCGCCTACACCTTTATCGTTCCCGTTGAATTTTCTTTGAAGTCTGCCAAATCATGAATCTAATGACTGTATTCCAACAAGGGGACGCCGTGCTGGTCGCGGTGTTCATGATCCTGGTCCTGATGTCGGTGCTGACCTGGTACCTGATCCTGGTTCGCGGCGTCAGCACCTGGCATATCCGCCGCGCCAACAAGCAGGCCGAGGCCGCGCTGTGGGACGCCCCCAACTGGAAACAGGCGGAAACCCAGCTGCAGGATTCCCGCGCGCCCTTCGCCAACCTCACCCGCCAGGGCCTGGCCGCGCTGCGCCACTACCGCAGCCAGGCTGAGCGCCCGCTGGGCCAGAGCTGCGATCTGGACGAATTCCTGACCCGCGCCATCCGCAAGGGCCTGGCCCAGGAAAACGGCAAGCAGGAAACCGGCATGACCGTGCTGGCCTCGGTGGGCTCCACCGCGCCCTTCATTGGCTTGTTCGGCACGGTATGGGGCATTTACCACGCGCTGGTGAACATCGGCGCGGCCGGCCAGGTCACCATCGCCGCGGTGGCCGGCCCCATCGGCGAGGCCCTGGTGGCCACCGCCGCCGGCCTGGCCGCCGCCATCCCCGCGGTGCTGGCCTACAACGCCCTGACCCGCATGCAGCGCATCATGGCTCAGGACATGGACTACTTCGCCCACGATCTGCACGCCCAGCTGCTGACTCAGTCCGGAGAGATCGATGGCCTTCGGTAGTTTCGACAAGGGCGGCTCCGCCCCGATGGCCGACATCAACACCACCCCGCTGGTGGATGTGATGTTGGTGCTGCTGGTGGTGTTCATCATCACCACCCCGCTGCTGACCAATACCGTCAAGTTGGATCTGCCGCAGGCCAGCGCCGCCGCGCAGCAGAGCCAGCCCAAGGAAATCCGCCTGGCCATAGACGCCGCCGGCGCGGTGTTCTGGAACGACGTCAAAGTGCCGGAAGGCGAGCTGGACGCCCGTTTCGCCGCCGCCGCCCGCGACAACCCGCAAGTGGAGCTGCACTTGTTCGCCGACAAGAGCGTGCGTTACGAAACCGTGGCCAAAACCCTGGCCAGCGCCCAACAAGGCGGCATCAGCAAGATCGGCTTCGCCACCGAAGCGCCGTAAAGACCGCCAGCGAGCAGGCCGGCGCCCGCCGGCCGCTCGCGCAGAGCCGTCACGCAAGCCCACGCCATTGGTTTGCTTGAGGACTCTGCCAGCCGGCCCCTAAGAACGTGTTTACGATCTCGCGAGCTAAGGCGAGACAAGGCGTTGTGGCTGAGAAAGCGGAATGTACGCGCGGTACATGAGCATTTCGAAACCGTTTTTAACGCTGTGTCGCCGACGCGCAGCAGATCGTAAACAGGTTCTAAGGGCCTGAGCCGCAGTAGACGCGAGATCCGCGTCCCGTACCCGCCAGCGCGCAGCCGCTTATCCAGCCGCTATTTCGCGCCGGTTCCTCATCCCTCTCCACCCACTCCACGGACTGCCGCCGCGCAGATCAGGAGGGCCTTCGTCCGCTCCTTGCCCGGACCAGGCCGGAGAAGCGCGCAGTCAGGCAAAGAAGAGCAGAGCCGGCCTTAGCCGGCCGGCGATTATAACGACACAAACAAAATGAGAACCCTGATGGAACATCTGCCCACCCCAAGCCGCGGCAGCGGCATCGTCGCGCGCAAGTTGCCCGCGAAAATCGGCGCCGGCATGCTCGCCGCCGCCCTCTCCCCCGGACTGGCCCTGGCCGCCGACGCGCCCACCAAACTGGAAACCGTGCGCGTGGAAGGCGAAACGCCGGTGCGCGGCAGCCTGAAGACCGAATCCAGCGCCATCGGCAAGCTGAACCAGAAGCTGAAGGACATCCCGCAATCGGTCACCGTGCTCAGCAAGCAATTGCTGGAAGACCAGGCCGTCTCCAATTTGAAGGACGCGCTGCGCAACGTGCCCGGCATCACCTTCGCCGCCGGCGAAGGCGGCCGCACCGGCGACCAGGTGGTGATCCGCGGTTTTTCCGCCTTCACCGACACCTATCTGGACGGCATGCGCGACATCGGCCAGTACAACCGCGACACCTTCAACCTGGAAAAAGTGGAAGTGCTGAAGGGCGCCAGCTCCATGCTGTTTGGCCGCGGCTCCACCGGCGGCGTGGTCAACCAGGCCAGCAAGACGCCGTTCGCCGGCTCTCTGGTGGCGGGTGAAATGAGCGTCGGCAGCAATCGCTTCGCTCGCTCCACCTTCGACATCAACCAGGCGTTCAGCGACAGCGCCGCGATGCGCGTCAACCTGATGGCCACCGACGACGGCAGCGACCGCGGCCCGGTGAAGAACCAGCGCTTCGGCGTCGCGCCGTCCCTGGCCTTCGGCCTGGGCGAACCCACCACCCTGGTGCTGTCCTACTTCCACCAGAAGGAAGATAATGTTCCGGACTACGGCATCCCGTTCAACGCCAACACCCAGCAGCCCATCGACGTGCCGCGCGACCGCTTCTACGGCCTGAACAGCGACTTCGAGAAAACCCAGACCGACATCCTCACCGCCAAGCTCACCCACCGCTTCAGCGACGACCTGGTGCTGAGCAACCAATTGCGTTTCAACCGCTTCTGGCGCGATGTGTCGCCGACCGCGCCGCGCAATCCATCAAAACAACTGAATAAACCAGCCAACCAAGGCGGAACCTGGACCGGACGCTATGTTTGCGGCGACGCGGTTAGCGGCCAAGTCGTCGACCCCAACTCCGCGATGTGCCGCAGCAAGCCGATGCGCGACGGCATCGATTGGTCGTGGAACAACCAGACCGATCTGGTCAGCAAGTTCGATACCGGCAGCGTGCGCCATACGCTGCTGACCGGCTTGGAGCTGAGCAAGGAAAAATCCGACACCAACCGCTACGCCACGCTTGGCCTAGTTGCTCCCACCGACCGGGACAATCCCAATCCGGGATCGCCCACCGACCTCAGCCGCTACCGCAGCAGCAACACCCAGTTCGACGCCAGCAATATCGGCCTGTACGCGATGGACACGCTGGAGCTGAACCCGCAATGGAAGGCCGTGGTGGGCGCGCGCTTCGACCGCTTCAGCGGCGACTACAAGATCCGCGCCGGCAAGCGCGACGGCTCCGTCAATCAAGACCCCAGCAGCAGCTACGACGTCAGCCGCACCGACAATGTGTGGAGCTGGCGCAGCGGCCTGATCTGGCAGCCCAGCAGCGCCCAGTCCTACTATCTGAGCTACGGCACCTCGTTCAACCCCTCGGGCGAGGCCTACGCGCTGGACAAGGCCACCGCCAAAGTGGATCCGGAAAAGAACCGCAATATCGAACTGGGCGCCAAGTGGGATCTGTTCGACGGCGACGCCAGCCTGCGCGCGGCGCTGTTCCGCATCGAGAAGACCAACGAACGCAACACCGATCCGCTGGACCAGAACACCGTGCTGCTGTCCGGCAAGCGCCACACCGACGGCGTGGAAGTGGAAGGCGCCGGGCGGCTGAGCGAACGCTGGGACGTCTTCGCCGGCCTGACCTTGATGAAGTCCCGCATCGACAAGGCCGCGCCGCCGGCCTTGGGCGCCTCCGGCACCGAAGGCAATATGCCGCGTTACACGCCCAAGGTCACCGCCAACCTGTGGACCACCTACAAGTTCACCGAAGAAGTGATCGGCGGTTTCGGCCTGACCCATGTGGGCAAGCGCTACGCGCATGAAGCCAACACCAACTACCTGCCGGCCTACACCGTGGCCAACGCGATGCTGGCTTACGAGACCCGCAAGTACAAGGTGCAGCTGAATGTGAACAACCTGGCCAACAAGACCTACTTCGACGGCGGCTACCCGGCGCACGCCACGCTGGGCACCCCGCGCGAAGCGCAACTGACGGTCAGCTTCAAGTACTAAGCAGGTGATTACGATCTCGCGAGCCAGAACGAGACCAGGCGCAAGCGGCTGAGAAAGCGGCCTGCGCCGATGGCGCATGAGCGCTTCGAAGCCGGCGCTCATCGCACAATGTCCCTACCGGCGCGCAGCAGATCGTAAACCGCTTGCAAGCCGGCTCCGGCCCCCGGTTCGCCGGGGGCTTGGCCCCATTACGGAGACCCCATGTTATTGCACATCCCCGCGGTGCTGAGCGCCGAAGAACTGGCGCTGGGCCGCGAACTGCTGGCCCGCGCCGACTGGGCGGACGGCCGCATCACCGCCGGCAGCCAGTCCGCCCAGGTCAAACGCAATCTGCAGCTGCCGCAGCAACTGCCGGAAGCCCAACAACTGCAGGCCATGGTGGAAGGCGCACTGCAACGCAACGGCCTGTTCTTCTCCGCCGCGCTGCCGGCCAAAATCTTCCCGCCGCTGTTCAACTGCTACCAGGCCGGCATGGACTTCGGCAACCACGTGGACAACGCCGTGCGCCGCCACCCCTTCGACAACGGCTGGGTGCGCACCGACGTGTCCTGCACCCTGTTCTTCAGCCGCCCGGACGAATACGAAGGCGGCGAACTGGTGATTGAAGACACTTACGGCAGCCATAGCGTCAAGCTGGACGCCGGCGACATGGTGCTCTATCCGTCCACCAGCCTGCACCGGGTGGAACCGGTCACCGCCGGCGCGCGGCTGGCGTCCTTCTTCTGGGTGCAAAGCATGATCGGCGACGACGGCAAGCGCCGGCTGCTGTTCGACATGGACGCGGCGATCTCCAGCCTGCGCCAGCAATTGGGCGACAACGAAGCCCTGGTGGCGCTGACCGCCAACTACCATAACCTGCTGCGGATGTGGGCCGCGCCGTGAACGCCCGTTGACCATCCGCCAGCTTGTCCCGCACTTGCGCGCGGGATCGCGGACAAGCTCAACAGCGACACAAAAAGCACACACATTCGCAAGCGCTAATATGCGAACATGGAACGCTTGACCCCATCCGGCGGCGCGGACGCCGGATGCGCGTTTTCTCCGCCCTCGCGCCGTATAATCATCACCGCAACATCACACTTTTCGATTCCACTATGCGTACACTCACTCTCGGGCTGGCCGCCGGCCTCTACAGCAGCTTCAGCGCCGCCGCGCTGCAACCGGTCAGCGAAGCGCCGCTGGCGGTCAAAACCGCCGTCAGCTGCCAGCACAATAAAGACAACAGCCTGGACTGCGTCACCAGCAAGCAATTCACCATCCTGCACCCCTCCGGCCGCGAACAGCTGTCCCGCATCGACTTCACCTACCCGGCCGAAGACCGCCTGCGGGTGGAGCAGGCCGAAGTGATCCAGCCCAACGGCAAAGTGATCAAACTGGGCAAATCCCAGATCGAAACCCGCGCCGCGCCCAATCCGGACGCCGGCGTCAGCCGCGACATGCAAACCTGGATGGCCTTCCCGGAATTGTCGGTGGGCAGCACCGTGTCCTACCGCATCAAGACCCACAGCGTGGCGCAGCCCTTGGTGCGCCAACTGCGCTACCAACTGGACCTGGGCCCGCAAAAAGCGCGCGAGGACAGCTTCAGCTTCGACCTCCAATCCACCCGCCCGCTGACCTGGCGCGGCATGATGCTGGACGATTACAGCGTGGACGCCAGCGCGGACCGCAAGCGCATCAAGGTGACGCTGCGCCAGCCGCGCTTCCTCAGCTATATCAACGAGTGGAACAACAGCGCGCTGCGCGAATGGCCGCAGCTGGTGATCGCCACCTCGGACCAGCCGCAAGACCACTTCGGCGCTCACGCCCGCCGCTACAACGAAATCCTGGCCGCGCCGCTGCCGCCGGCCGCCGCCGCCGTGGTGGCCGCCAACCAGGGCAAGCCGGCCGCGGAGCAGGCGGCCGCCTTCATGCAGCACATCAACCGCAACTACCGCTACCTCAACGACACCCGTCTGGCGGAACGCGGCCTGGTGCCGTTCACGCTGGCGGAAATCGAAAAGCACGGCTACGGCGACTGCAAAGACCTCTCCACCCTGCTGACCGCCATGCTGCGCCGCTCCGGCGTCGCCGCCGAGCCGGCGCTGATCTACCGCGGCAAGTTCGCCCCGCCGCTGCTGCTGCCCGGCATCGGCGCGCCCAACCACATGATCGTCCGCGCCGACATCGCCGGCCAGACCTGGTGGCTGGATCCGACCAACCCCTTCTTCCAGCCCGGCCGCATCATGTCTGACCTGCAAGACCGCTGGGCCTTCATCATCGGCAAGGACGGCGTGGTCAGCCAGACCCAGGTGCCGATGGAGCCGGCGCGCACCGATCTGAACATCAAACGTGAAAACGCGCTGCAAGCCGACGGCAGCGCCGAGGTCCGCGCCGATATCGAACTGGGCAACTCCACGCTGATCGACACCATTCTGCAAGACCGCTACCAGGGCGTCAGCGCCACCGACCAAAGCCTGTGCAACCGGCTGAGCAATCAGCCGGAAGGCTGCAAGGTCCAGCGCGACAAGACCTCCTTCATGGTGCCGTCCGTCTACCCGTTGCGCATGAGCGTGCGCGACCCGCGCATGCTGGAGAAGATCTCCGGCCTGTTTCTCTACGACTCCCACTTCAAGGGCGTGTGGGACAGCTTCGACAGCTACAAGCGCAACGGCAACCTGGCCGACGTCTACCTGGGCGACGCCAGCGCCATGCAGTCCGACGTGCTGCTCAAGGGCGCCAAGGCCATCCAGCCGGCCTTCGAGTGCAAGGTCAGCTCCCCCTGGTACGAGGTGAACGCCAAGCAGCAGCAAACCCCGGCCGGCATCCGCGTCCAGTACCAGATCAGCAATAAGGTGCGCTGGCTCAGCCACGCCGAGATCAACAGCCCGGAATTCGCCAAGCTGATAGACGATGCCCGCGCCTGCGTGTCCCAGATCCGCCAGATCGTCAAACTCTGAAAACCGCTTCCATGCCAGCGGCGCGCCCCAAGATGTTGAACCGGCTCTGACGCCCTGCCCACCCGCGCCGCAAAGGATGCCGAAGGCATCCTTTTGTTTTTGTAAGAACTGGATTATTAAGAAGTAATTTAAGCAGCACCCTGTCAAGCATGGGCAGTACAAATAAATAAACGCTTGCCCCTACTGGGCCAGTGGCCGAAAATGAACATTTAGAGGTTATGCAATCGACAAATAAGAGAGAAACAGACCATGACGCACCCCGCCGCCGGCCCGGCCAGCAAGGAAATCCGGCTCGCTCCTCATGAACTGATCATCACCAAGACCGACCCCACCGGCCACATCACCTACGCCAACCGCGTGTTCATGCGCATCGCCGGCTACGCCGAGCACGAACTGCTGGGCAAACCGCATAATCTGATCCGCCATCCCGACATGCCGCGCGGCGCCTACCGGCTGATGTGGAAAACCCTGCAACAGGGCCAGGAATTCTTCGCCGTGGTGAAAAACCACAGCAAAAACGGCGACTACTACTGGGTGCTGGCCAACGTCACCCCGGACTACGATCTGCGCGGCCAACTGCAAGGCTATTACTCCGTGCGCCGGCCGCCCAGCCAGGAAGCCATCAAGGCCATAGAACCCGTCTACGCCCAGATGCGCCAGATCGAAGCCAGCCACAACAAGGCCACCGCGCCTGACGCCTCCGTGGCCTGGCTGCTGCAAGTGCTGGCGGAAAAAGGCGTCAGCTATCAGGACTTCATCCTGTCCCTCAACGCCCAGGTGCTGCAAGCGCCGGGAGTCGCCGCATGAACCACGACAAAAAACCGCCCTTCCTGCGCACCCAGCTGGGCTGGTGCATCATCAGCTTCAACCTGCTGGTCGCCTTCTCGCTGCTGGACGGCTTCCTGTTCCCGGAAATCGTCGGCCACATCGTGGACGCGCTGCTGCTGGCCGTCTCCATCGCCCTGTCCCTGCTGCTGTGGCGCCACAGCGGCCGCATCTTCGGCCTGCTCAACACCCTGCACGAACAACTGGGCTACGCCAGCTCCGGCGAACTGCACCACCGCGCCACCGGCACCCGCAACCTGGGCGAAGTGGGCAAGCTCGCCTGGCAGCTCAACGATTTCCTCGACCTGATCGAAACCTATTTCAAGGAAATCAACACCTGCTTCAAGGCCATCAGCGCCGGCGACTACAGCCGCCGCCCGCTGAGCCAGGGCCTGCCGGGCATCCTGGCCAGCTCGCTGGGCAGCGTCAACCACGCCATCCAGACCATGGCCGACAACGACGGCTACATCCGCCGCAACCGCCTGTCCTCCCAGCTGGCCGCGCTCAACAACCCGCATTTGCGCAAGGACCTGGCCAGCAACCAGAGCGATCTGGAAGACATCAGCCAGGCCATGGCCGACGTGGCCGCCATCACCCAGGACACCGCCGACGGCGCGCGCGTCAGCCTGGAAACCGCCCAGCACCTGTCCGGCCACCTGGACACCATCGCCGACAGCGTCAGCAGCATGGACACCGCCAGCACCGCGCTGGCCCAGGAATGGCAGGGCATAGAAACCTCGCTGGCCGACATCTCCGCCATCGCCGACCAAACCAATCTGCTGGCGCTGAACGCCGCCATTGAAGCCGCCCGCGCCGGCGAAACCGGCCGCGGCTTCGCCGTGGTGGCCGACGAAGTGCGCAAGCTGGCCGAACGCAGCAAGAGCACCGCCAACAATGTGCAGGACGTGCTGGAAAACCTGTCGCTGCGCATCGGCAATATGCAGACCCAGGCCAGCGCCGCCGGCAATGTGGCCAGCCAGGTCAAGGACTCGGTGGAAACCTTCCGCCAGCGCTTCAGCAGCCAGGTGGAGCAGTCGCAGCAGGTAATGGCGCAGGTGAACCGCGTGCACGACAAATCCCAGCTCAGCCTGCAAAAGGTGGGCCACGTGATCTTCAAGCAGACCGCCTATCACTCGATAGAGGAGGCCAAGCCGCTGGAGCAGGGCAGCGAGCTGCAAGGCTGGCTGCAACTGCAAGGCCAGCAGTCTTTTGGCCAGACCCGCTCCTGGAGCGAGCTGGCGGCCACCGAGCAGCAGGCCAGCCAGCACATCGGCGCCGCGCTGGCGGTGTTTGGCCAGGAAGGCCCGCTGGACGAGCAGGAGATCGTCGAGCGGATGCAGAAGCTGGAGCAGGACAGCGGCCGCATCCTGCGCTATCTGGACAAGCTGGGCGAGGAGAAGCACGGCCAGTAAGCCGCGCGACAGTGTCTGCCACATCGGCAAGAGGCATTGGAGCCTCGGCGGACATTCAAGCAAGCAGGAATCAAGCGGGGCCGCTTTGGGCTGCCCCGCTTTTTTGCGTGCGCCGGCTCGGCGGCAAACGATGTCGGTGGGTATCGTCTAGCGGCTCCACCCACCCTACAAGACCATCCGCCGTAGGGTGAGTGGGACGCAGCGATACCCACGCGGAAACGCGATGGAATCGATGCTTGGGTCTCAATGGCGGGGTTTGGTGGGTATCGCCTACGGCTCCACCCACCCTACAAGACCATTCACCGTAGGGTGGGTGGAGCGCAGCGATACCCACCGCAAGACGTTTAGCGGTTTCGCAAGCGGATGCGGCGGAAGCGCGCTTCCAGGCTGAAACGCTGTCCCAGCGCCAGGTAGATCTGGTGTTGGCTGTCTACATGGCGGTAAACCCGGACCCGGTCGGCGCCCAGCAGCATCATGATTTCCAGATAGTTGAAGAAGCCCATCCACTGGCCGCGTCCGGCGCGGTCGTCAAAATCGATGTCGCGCGCCACGCGGCTGAGCAGGCCTTTACCGACGTATTCCCGATTGTCCTTCAGCCATTGCAACAGGTGAGCCGCGCATTCGCGGCCGTAGGCGTGGTCGGCGAGGAGATCCTTGCTGGGCGTAGGCATTTGCCAGTAATGCGGGTAGGTGCGGCCGGGGCAGAAGCGGACGAAGGGGAGCAGTGCGCTCTGTTGTTCCAGGGCGTTCAGTTTGTAGCGGCGGCGCGGGGGAAAGTTTTGAGGCTGTTGCATGGTGTTTCTCCTGCTGTGACACAAGATAAACCACCTGCCGAGAGAAGCGGAGGTATTAGGCAGGCGCGTGGCAGGATTGGCGTACCGGGTGTGTACCAGACCGGTGAGTGCATGGCACTCTCCCACCATGCGCCTGCCAAACGGCACAGCCATGGTGAAACAGCCCGCGCAGTATGCTGCGTAGGCTGGTGGTACACACGAACGGGACGCCAATCCCGTGTGCCGCATGTGGGCGGCAACGGGGGGATTGTTGCCGAGGGGGCGCTTGGGGTCAAGGTGGGGTGGTTGCTTTGATTGTGCGTGGCTGACTTGTTGAGTGATCTGGCTTTGAATCCGCTGCGCGGATAATGATTTTGGTGCCGCTTTCCGCGCTAACCGAGCGAGGCAAGCGTAGCGTCGCGAGGGGACACCTGGGCGCTACACAAGGTGGTCTTTTTTGAATAAGAGAGGTGGTTTAGCGAAGTGGGTCATTTCTGTGAATAACTTGACCCCATTGCTCTTGTCTGTGGATAAGCCTAGCTCCCTAAAAGAAAGCATGTATCCGACGCGCCCCTGGTCCCTTCAAGCCTGCCGCCGGGTGGCAGGCCCGAGGTTTTAAGCGGCT
>NZ_QARX01000001.1:4953849-4990139 GCF_003052555.1 Chromobacterium sp. Panama | reverse complement strand
ACGGGACCCGGCGGGAAGCCGCAGGCCAGGCTTGCAGGGCGGCCTTTGGGGTGTCTACGTGCGAATCTTTGATTCGCTCAGTGAGAGGGAATTTGGCCGAGCAAATTCCCCTTCCTGCCTGCCGGGCAGCCCCGGCAATCAAAACCATCATCCGCGCAGCGGATTCAAAACCCTCATTTCACCTACAGATGGCTTACCTCTCCTAACAGGTTCCGGAAGGAAGCCCCCGCCCCCACAACAAATGCAAAAAGGGCGAAAACCCCAACCGAGGTTTCCGCCCTGCAACAACATCCGCGCCAACAAACCCTAACAGCTAAGAGTGTGTTTACGATCTCGCGAGCTAGAGCGAGACAAGGCGAAAACGGCTGAGAAAGCGGAATGTACATACGGTACATGAGCATTTCGAAGGCGTTTTCAACGCCGTATCGCCGACGCGCAGCAGATCGTAAACAGACTCTAAGACCCCGCCCCCTGCCGCGCCGCCCCCCCGGCCGCCTCCGCCTCGGCGGCCGCGCCGCCGGCCAAACGCCGCAAAGACCCAAAAGCCCCGCACATCGCCAGACTGGCCGCCGCAGCCGCCGCGCCGAACCAGCCCACCGCCGTCAACGGCGCCAAGGCCCGCGCCAGCGCGCCCAGACCCAAAGCGCCCAGACCATCGCCCACCACATCCTGCGCGTTCCACAGACTGTTCACCCGGCCCAGCAAATGATCCGGCGTATTGCCCTGCACCAGGGTGAACTGCAACAAGGACGCGATGGAGCCGAAATAACCCAGCAAGGCCAAGGCCAGCAGGCCGTAAGCCAGATGATGGACCAGACCCAAGGAGGCGATGCTCAGCGACGAAGCCAGCACGCAGCTCAACATCACCGCGCCGGGGCGGCTCAAACCGCCCACCCAACCGCTGGTGAACGCGCCTATCATCGCGCCCAGCGGCACCGCCGAATACATCAGGCCCACCTCGAAAGCGCCGCCGCCGTAACCGTCCTCCGCCAGCGAGGGATACAACACCCGCACCGCGCTGAGCAGGGTTTGCAGCGTGCCCACCGCCACCACCGCGCCCACCACCTTGTTCTGCCACAGGAACTGGAAACCCTCCAGCAAGGAACGCAGCGGGTGCGCCGGCTCCCCGCCCTGCGGCTTCAAGGACGGCAAACGCGTCAGCGGGATCAGGGTGGCCAGCGTGCCGACGCCGGCCAGCAGATAGTTCCAGTTGACCCCGACGGCGGCGATGATCAGGCCGCCCAACAAGGGCGACAGCACGCCGCCGATGCGCATGGTCAGCATGCTCAGCGCGCCGGCGGCCGGCAGGTTTTCACGGCCGACCAGCACCGGGATGGACGCCATCAGCGAGGTGATGCCGATGCCGCTGAAAAAACCGTCCCAGGCCGACACCACGTAGAGCGCCAGCACCGAGGGGTTGGTCATGAAGCCGTTGAGCGCCAGCGCCAGAAAGCCCAGACCGCACAGCGAGCGGCCCAGCAGAATCAGCCGGCGGCGGTCCATGCGGTCCGCCAGCACGCCGCCGCACATCAGGCCGGCGAACATGCCGACGCCGTCCAGCGCCATCGCTGCGCCCACTTGCAGCGTGGAGCCGGTGAGCTGATGGATTTGCACCGGCACCGCCACCATCAGGATGCCGAAGGCGAACACCGAGATCATGCGGGCGATGAAGATGGAGCGGAAATGCGGGTTGAGCCTGAGCAGGCTGAAATCAACGAAGATAGGCGACTTTTTCATGACAAAGTTTTATCTCGACAGGGGTGGAGGCCGCTTGGCATGCGCCGGCGCGCCCGGCGGACGGCGTGGTTTGCTTCCCGCGCGCGCCCGGCAAGATGGTGTTCCGTTATGGATGCCGCATGGTAACATCAGCAGTCTGTATTAGGAATCATTTGCATTTGATCATGTCAATCCGTCCCGCCTCGGCCCTGCTCGCGCCCACGGCGCCGCCAAGCCGCCGCCTGACTCTGTTGCTGTGCTGCCTGGCCGCGCTGGCGGCCATTGCCCTGTTAAGCCTGATGCTGGGCGCCAAATCGATTCCGGCCTCCGTCGTATGGCGCAGCCTGCTGCACGGCGGCGGCGATCCGGACAGCGTGATCGTGCTGCAAGGCCGCTTGCCCCGCACCCTGCTGGGCCTGCTGGCCGGCGCGGCGCTGGGCCTGTCCGGCGCGCTGATCCAGGCGCTGTCGCGCAATCCGCTGGCGGACCCCGGCGTGCTGGGCGTCAACGCCGGCGCCAGCTTCGCCATGGTGCTGGGCGTGGCGGCCTGGGGCGTGGACAGCCAGCTGGGCTATCTGGGCTGCGCCGCCGCCGGAGCGCTGGGCGCCACCTTGCTGGTGTACGCGGTGGGCGCGCGCGGGCGCCGCATGGACCCACTGCGCTTCGTGCTGGCCGGCGTGGCCGTCAGCGCGGTGCTGATGGGCTTGTCCACCGCCATCACCCTGCTGGACCCGCTGGCCTTCAATCAGCTGCGCTACTGGAACGCCGGCACGCTGGACGTGCGCAGCATGACCCCGGTGGCGCTGGTGGCTCCGGTCATCGCCGCCGGCGGCCTGCTGGCGCTGCTGCTGGCTCGGCCCTTGAACACTTTGGGCATGGGCAGCGATCTGGCGGTGAGCCTGGGCGGCCGGCCGCTGCTGATCCAGGCCGGCGCGGTGCTGGCCATCACCCTGCTGTGCGGCGCCAGCACCGCCGTGGCCGGCCCCATCGCCTTCATCGGCCTGATGATTCCCCATCTGGCCCGCTGGCTGGGCGGCGCCGATCTGCGCTGGACCCTGCCCTTCACCTTGCTGCTGGCCCCCATTCTGCTGTTGAGCTCGGACATCGTCGGCCGCCTGCTGACGCCGGGCGAGCTGCGGGTCTCCATCGTCACCGCCTTCATCGGCGCGCCGGCCTTGATCTGGCTGGCGCGCCGCCACGCCGCGCCCGGAGGCCGCTCGTGAAGCCGGCGGTGTTGAGCTGGGGCAGCCCGGACGGCCGCTGCAACGGCCGGCTGGCGCTGGGCGGGCTGTGGACCTGTTTGCTGTTGGCCGCCGCCTGCGCGGCGCTGGCGGCGATGAGCTTGCGCGCCGGCGCCTTGCCCATGAGCCTGGAACAAGTGTGGCAGGCCTTGCAGGGCCAGGGCGGCCGGCTGGAGGTGGCGGTGGTGCAGCAATGGCGGCTGCCGCGGGTGTTGATGGCCTTGGTGGTGGGCGCGGCGCTGGGCATGAGCGGCGCGATTTTCCAGTCCTTGATCCGCAACCCGCTGGGCAGCCCGGACGTGGTGGGCTTCAACACCGGCGCCTATACCGGCGCGCTGGTGGTGATCACCCTGTTCAACGGCGGCCATTTCCAGATCGCCGGCGGCGCGCTGGCCGGCGGCCTGCTGTCCGCCGGCCTGGTGTATCTGCTGGCCTGGCGGCAAGGCGCGCACGGCTTCCGCCTGATCATCGTCGGCATCGCCGTCAGCGCCATGCTGAGCGCGCTCAATCACTGGCTGCTGATCAGCGCCAGCCTGGAGGCGGCGATGAGCGCGGCCACCTGGGGGGCGGGCACGCTCAACGGCATGACCTGGAACAAGGGCCTGCCCTCCGCGCTGTGCTGCCTGCTGGCGATGGCGGCGGCGCTGACGCTGCAGCGGCGCATGCGCCTGCTGGAGATGGGCGACGACTGCGCCAGCGCGCTGGGCGTGCCGGCGGAACGCACCCGGCTGTGGCTGATGGGCCTGGGGGTGGCGCTGATCGCTTCCGCCACCGCCGCGGCCGGGCCGATTTCCTTCATCGCGCTGGCCGCGCCGCAAATCGCGCTGCGCCTGCGCCGCACCCAGGCCACCAGCCCGCTGACCGCGGCCTGGACCGGCGCGCTCTTGCTGCTGGCCGCGGATTACGGCGCCCAGCAGTTCTTCTATCCCCGTCAGCTGCCGGTGGGCGTCGTCACCATCTGCATTGGCGGCCTGTATCTGCTGTGGCTGTTGCTGCGTCAAACCGGAGCCCGAAAACCGTGACTTCCCTGAATTTGAAACTGGACGCCGCGCCGGCAACCGGCGCGGACCTGCCGCGGCTGCGCGGCGAGCGCCTGCGGCTGGGCTACCGCCAGCGCACCATTTGCGAGCAGTTGGACGTGCGGATCCCCGACGGCTCCTTCAGCGTGATCATCGGCCCCAACGGCTGCGGCAAATCCACCTTGCTGCGCAGCCTGAGCCGGCTGTTGAAGCCGCTGTCCGGCCAGGTGTGCCTGGACGGCCGCGACATCCACAGTTTCCCGGCCAAGACGGTGGCGCGGCAGCTGGGCTTGCTGCCGCAAAGCGCGGTGGCGCCGGACGGCATCGCCGTGGCGGACCTGGTGGCGCGCGGGCGCTACCCGCATCAGAGCCTGTTGCGGCAATGGAGCCGGGAGGACGAGGAGGCGGTGAGCCTGGCGCTGGCGGCCACCGGCACCGACGCGCTGGCGGACCGGCTGGTGGACGAATTGTCCGGCGGCCAGCGCCAGCGGGTGTGGGTGGCGATGGCGCTGGCGCAGCAAACGCCGCTGCTGCTGCTGGACGAGCCGACCACCTATCTGGACATCGCGCATCAGATCGAGCTGTTGGAGTTGTTCCGCCGCTTGAACCGCGACGGCGGCCGCACGCTGGTGGCGGTGCTGCACGACATCAACCACGCCTGTCGCTACGCCAGCCATCTGATCGCGATGCGCGACGGCCGCATCGTGGCCGAGGGCGCGCCGCGCGACATCGTCACCGCGGATTTGATCGAACAGGTGTTCGGCCTGCGCTGCCTGATCATCGACGATCCGGTCAGCCATACGCCGATGGTGATTCCACGCGGGGCTTGAGAACCGGAGCTCAGCCCCCTCCCGCCGGCTCAACCTTCCGCCGGCTCCCGCCACAGCCAGGCCAGTCCGTCCAGCAGGCCGCCGCGCCAGCACAGCCAGTCGTGGCCGCCTTCGAACGCCTGGTAGCGCACGCAATGGCCGGCGCGCTCCAGCGCCGCGCGCTGGCTGGCGTTGACGTCCAGCATCACTTCTTCGCGGCTGCCCACTTCCTGATAGATCCGCAGCCGTCCCGGCGGCAGTTCGCCGGCCTCCAGTTGTTCCGTCAGCCGGCCGCGGCTGCCGGGCAGCCGTCGTTCGCTGGCGGCGCGGGCGCGTTCGTGCAGTTCCACGTAAGGCCACCAGAAGGAGCCGGACTGGCTGAGCACGCAGCCGAAGCGCTCCGGCCAGCGCAGGCCGGCGAACATCGCCGCCAGGCCGCCGTAGCTCTGCCCCGCCACCGCCGTGCGTTCCGGCCGCGCGCTGAACGGCGCGACGCGCTCCGCCTGCGGCAGCAGTTCCTGTTGCAGCGCCAGCCAGAAATCGGCGTTGCAGGGCAGGTCCTGCTCCCGATGCCGGTTGTCGATAACGTCCACCAAGAGATAAACCGCCGGCGGCAGCCGGCCTCGCCGGGTGTCCGCGTCCAGCGCGGCGAACACCGGCATGCGCTCGGCCCAGTGCTGGCCGTCCAGCAAAATGGCCAGCGGCCGCTCGCCGCGCTCCTTGACCGGCAGCGCGCCGGTTTGGTACAGCCAGACCCTGCGCGTCTTGCCCAGCCGCGCGCTGTCCCACTGGATCACGCTCAGCCGCGCCGGGTCCGCGCCCTGGCGGCGCAGATCCCAGGCTTGCCAGGCATGCTGGTCCGGCGCCGCGTCCAGGTGCAGCGCGGACAAGGGCGCGCCCCAGCTGCTGACATAGCCGGCGCGGGGGTTGAGCGGGTCCGCCGCCGCCCGGCTCATGATGTCCAGCCACCATTGGCGGTGGCGTAGCCGGCTGGCGCGCGCGTCGGCGTCCGGCGCCGGCGGAGCCTGCTCGGCGGTGACCGGAATATAGGCGTAGCTGCCGCGCCAGTTGGCCGGCAGCTCGGTCTGCCACCACCAGACGTCGGTGTCGCCCAGCCGCGCCAGCGACTGCGGCTGGGCGCGATGGTGATCGGTAACGGAATTGACGTCCACGTAGACGCGGGCCAGCGGAGAACGGGCGGCGGGTCCGTTGGGGTCCCGCCAGAGAAAGGTCACGCATACGCTGCCGTCCGGCAGGCGTTCGGTGAGCGGCGCGCCCACGGTGGCCAGGCGCTCCCACCAGGCCGGCTGGCCCGCCTCAGGGTGTTGCAAGCAAGCCGCACTGCGCGCAGCGTGTTGATTCCACGCCGTTTCTTCCATTGTCTGCATCTTGTTTCCTGGCGTTTTTCGCGGTGCTTGAGCAAGAATGTTCGCACCTTATTTGCATAATGCGAATGAGAAATACTATCATTTGCCCCTGGTGATCGCAACGACCCGCAAGGGCCGTCCGCGCTCCTCGTTCCCCTCGCCGCAGTAGCCAACGATTCCTCGCCAGCCAGACGACGCCGCCGAACTTCAGAAGCGCGCCGATCTCGAGTCACGCACAAAAAAAACAGGAATCGCAGCACGATGGAACACAATCTGAAACGCCTTCCCCTTGCCCTGTCCGCCCGGCTGGCGCTGGCCGGCATCGGCGGCCTGACGCTCTCGCACGCGGCGCTGGCGGCGCCCGACGCTCAGGACCAGCAAACCGCGCTGCCCACGGTCACCGTCACCGGTGAAAAGCTCAAACGCTCGCTGAAGGACACCAGCACCGCGGTGACGGTGATCCGCGACATGGATCACGGCGGCGACAAATCGGTGTACGACAGCGTGGCCGCCACGCCCAACGCCAGCAGCAACGGCGCCGGCATCGTCAATATCCGCGGCGTGGAAGGCACCGGCCCCGGCACCGGCTACAACACCCTGGTTTCCGGCTCCCGCCCGCGGGTCAGCACCACGGTGGACGGCATGCCGGAAAGCTGGAACGGCCAGCGTTACGTGGACGCCAGCCCCTGGGACGTGGAACAGATAGAAGTGCTGCGCGGCCCGCAGTCCACCACTCAGGGCCGCAATACGCTGGCCGGCGCCGTGGTGATCAACACCAAGGACCCCAGCTTCGATTGGGAGGGCGCGCTGCGCGCCGGCTACGAAAACAAGAACGGCAAGGCCACGCTGGCCGGCATGGTGTCCGGGCCGATCACCGAGGAGCTGGCCTTCCGCATCGCCGCCGAAGGCCTGAACGGCCACAGCTACGTCAATTATCCGGGCGGCAACACGCCGTGGGATCCGTCCGACCTCAAGCACAGCAGCGCGCGCGGCAAACTGCTGTGGAAGCCCGGCGCCCTGCCCGGCTTCAGCGCCAAGCTGACGGTGTCGCACCGCAAGAACAAGGGCGAATACCTGAACTATGTGGACGGCAATTACTTCGATTACCAATACCACCGCCTGTCCACCGAGGCGCGTTATCAGGATTCCTTCAACAACACCGTCAGCACCGATCTGCAATACCAGTTCAACGACGCCTGGAGCGCCCAGTTGCTGCTGGGCCACGCCGACAACGTCAGCGCCTTCGTGGACAGCAGCGATTTCCGCATGCGGCTGGATGAGAAGAGCAATACCGCCGAGGCGCGGCTGAGCTATGCGCCGCAAAACGGCGCGCTCAGCGGCGTGGTGGGCGCGTATTACTACGATAGGGATCAGGACATGAATGCCGCGCCGCGCGTGGCGGCCAAGGACAAGCTGAAAACCCAGGCCGTCTACGGCGAGGCCACGCTGGCGCTGAACGAACGCTGGAGCCTCAATCTGGGCAGCCGCGTGGAGCGGGAGACGCAGCGCCGCAACACCACGCTGCAGCCGGGCATGCCCAAGCAGGCCCGCGCCGACTTCGATATCGGCGAAACGCTGTTCCTGCCCAAGGCCGGCCTCAGCTACAAATACAGCCCGGACACCACGCTGGGCTTCTCGGTGCGCAAAGGCTACAACGCCGGCGGCTCCGGCCTGGACAACAACAACGAGTACTACACCTACAACAAGGAAGAAGTCACCGCTTACGAGGCCAGCAGCCGCTCCAGCTTCCTGGAGCAGCGTCTCAGCCTCAACGTCAACGCCTTCTTCAACCAGTACACCGGCTACCAGGCCATCCTGGGCTCGCGCTTCACCAATATTCCCAAGGGCGAAAGCTACGGCCTGGAGCTGGAAACCAAGGCGCGGGCCACGCCGCGGCTGACGCTGAGCGCCGGCCTGGGTCTGCTGAACACCAAGGTGACTCAGAGCGACGCCGCCAACCCCGGCATCCAGGGCAATCAATTCAACTACGCGCCCCACCTGACGGTGAACCTGGGCTTCAAACAGCGGCTGGATCACGGCCTGTTCGTCGGCGGCAGCCTGAACCGCGTGGGGTCTTACTACTCCGACATCAACAATGAACGCAGCCGCACCGCCGGCGACTACACCGTGGCCAACCTCAACGCCGGCTACGAAAGCGCCGCCTGGACGGTGCGCGGCTACATCAACAATCTGGGCAACCAGGGCGTGCTGTACGCGCAGCTGCCGGCGCGCGGCAACAATCTGGGCGTGGTCGGCGCGCCGCGCACCGTCGGCCTGACCCTGGATTACCGCTTCTACTGATTCCCTCTTGATAGCCCTTTGGCCCGTCGGCTCGCGCCGCGGGCTTTTTTTTGCCTGGCGCTCAGGCCATGCGGCGCCCCAGATCGCGCAGCACCTCGCGCGCCGCGTTGTGGCCGGGCGCGCCGGTGACGCCGCCGCCGGGGTGAGCGCCGGCGCCGCAGGTGTACAGGCCGGGAATGGGGCCGCGGTAATCGGCGTGACCCAGCATGGGCCGCGCCGAGAACAGCTGATCCAGGCCCAGCGCGCCGTGGAAAATGTCGCCGCCCACCAGGCCGAAGGTGCGCTCCAGATCCAGCGGGCTCATGATCTGCCGCCCCAGCACCGCGCCCTTGAAATTGGGCGCGTAGCGGGCGACGGTGTCTATCATCAGGTCCGCCACTTCTTCGCGGTGATCGTCCCAGCTGGCGCCGTCCGGCAATTGCGGCGCCACGTGCTGGCAAAACAGGCTGGCCACGTGTTGGCCCGGCGGCGCCAAGGACGGGTCCAGCGTGGACGGGATCAGCACTTCCACAATGGGCCGGCCGGACCAGCCGCGTTCGCGCGCGTCGTGATAAGCGCGCTCCATATAGGCCAGGCTGGGCGCGATGATGATGCCGCTGCCGTGGTGCTCCGCCTGCGCCTTGCCCGGCAGACAGCTGAAATCCGGCAGCTCGGACAGGGCCACGTTCATGCGGAAGGTGCCGGAGCCGCAGCGCCAGCTCTGCATCCGGCGCAGGAAATCCGCCGGCAGCGCCGCCGGGTCCAGCAGCTGGGTGTAGAGCAGCCGCGGATTGAGATTGGACACCACCACGCGCGCGTCCAGCCGCTCGCCGCGGTCCGTCACCACGCCCACCGCCCGGCCCTTGTCCAGCAACACTTCGCGCACCGCGCTGTCGGTGCGGATCTCCGCGCCGCGCTCGCGCGCCGAGCGGGCCATGGCCTGGGTGATGGCGCCCATGCCGCCCAGCGCGTGGCCCCACGCGCCTTTGCGGCCGTTGACCTCGCCGAACACATGGTGCAGCAGGACATAGGCCGAACCCGGCGCGTACGGGCTGGCGTAGTTGCCCACCACGCTGTCGAAGCCGTAAACCGCCTTGATCGGATCGCTGTCGAACCAGCCGTCCAGATAATCGCCGGCGGACTTGGTGAACAAGTCCAGCAATTCGCGTTGCTGCGCCCGTTCCAGCTTGCCCAGCCGCCGCCCCAGCCGGCCGGCCTTGAGCAGCTCCGGCAAGGCGTTCAGCCAGCCGCCCGCCACCGCATTGGGCGGCGTTTGCAGCACCAGCTCGCGCAGCAGCTCGGCGGCGGCGTCCAGATGCCGCGCGTAATCGTCCAGCCGCTCGGCGTCGCGGCGCGAAAAACGCGCCACTTCGGCCGCGGTGCGGCCCGGCCCCACTTTCAGATAGCCCCCGTCGTCCAGCGGCAGGAAGTTGGACAAGGGCCGCTCCACCACCTTCAGGCCGTGACGCGCCAGCTCCATGTCGCGGCTCACCTTGGGATTGAGCAGCGACACCGTGTAGGCGGCCACCGAGTTGCGGAAGCCGGGATGGAATTCCTCGGTCACCGCCGCGCCGCCCACCACGCCGCGCCGTTCCAGCACTGTCACCTTCAGCCCGGCCCGCGCCAGATAATGGGCGCACACCAGGCCGTTGTGGCCGCCGCCCACAATGATCGCATCCCGCATCGCTTCGCTCCTCGTCTCAGGGGAAGCCTCATTCTCGAATCAAGTTCGGCAAATTGCAGCGCGCATAGCGACGAACTGTCGGATATTATTGATCGGATTGACGAAAAGTCCGGCATAGCGCCAAATCGCCCACCCCGCACGGAGCCGCCATGGACGCCACCGATCAGCAATTGCTCGCGCTGCTGCGCGAAAACGCCCGCGCGCCCACCACGGAACTGGCGCGCCGGCTGGGCCTGTCCCGCACCACGGTGCAAAGCCGCATCGAAAGACTGGAGCGCGGCGGCGTGATCCTGGGCTACAGCGTGCGCACCAGCGCCGCTCACGACGCCGCCCAAGTGCGCGCGCTGGTGATGATCGCCGCCGAGCCGCGGCTGAGCCCGTCGATTGAAAGCGCCTTGCGCCGGCTGCCCCAGGTCCGCACCCTGCACTCGGTCAGCGGCGTCCACGACTTCATCGCCGGCGTGGAGGCCGCCGGCGTGGCCGAGCTGGACGGGCTGATCGACCGCATCGGCGCGCTGGACGGCGTGGAGCGCACCAGCACCGCCATCCTGATGACCACGCGGATAGACCGCTGAACCCGCCGGCCCGCGCGCCAGCGCGGTCAAGGCCTGAAACGGCCGCGACATCGCCGCTCTCAAGCCGGCGCCCTCTCCTCTGCAGGCCGCCAGCCCCCACACCAGCAAGACGCACAGCAGGCGCGCGCGCCGGCCGCGGCCCAAGGTCTTAAACACGGGCCGGCGCCGGCCATGCGGCCGCCCGCCCAGGCGGGGGCTCCGGCGCGCCGCTCGCTTGATTTGCATCGCTCATCGTCCAGGCTCTTTCTTTGCTCCGGCGCTAAACGCGCCGGGCAGGGTTTGAGACAGCGCGCGAGGGCGGTCCGCCTCCGCGCAAAAGACGATGACTGTATTACACAAACTAATTATTGTTAAACGATAATAACTTGTCGTTCCATATGTATACTCTACGCAACACGCCTCCAAACAATCCAAAAGCCGCGCCCAGCCAGGCTTGAGGGCTCACCGCGCGCCGCACGCGGCGGGCCCAAGCCGTGTGCTTGCCGCAACAGCATGCAAATCAAACTTGCACAGCAAAAAATGATCGTTTTACAATAAAAAATAATTGTTTCGCGATACTTTAGCAATTCCGACCTCATTGTCTTTCCAACCCGTCACAAGGAACCCTCATGAACTCCACGCGATTGAGCCGCTATTGCGCCGCCATGGCCTACATCACCGTCTTGGGCATTGGCGCCATGCTGCTGCTGGACATCCTGTTCTGGCTCTTTCCCAAGTCCATCATCGACGCCGGCTTGACCGTCACGGTTGACACCGTCAGAGGGTTTTACGGCTCAAGCGAGTTCGATCTCCCTAGCTTGCCGCTGTGGCAACGCGCCGGCGGCGCGGTCCTGTCTTGCATCCCGCTGCTGATCCTGGCCCAAGGCCTGTATGCCTTGCACCGCTTGTTCAAGCTCTATGCGCGCAGGGAATACTTTACGGAACGCTCCGCGTCCTTATTATCCAAGGTGGGCTCCAGCGTGGCGCTCTGGGTGCTGGCGGACCTCGTCTCCCAACCGATGATCAGCGCCTGGCTGACCATGATGCGGCCGGAGGGACAGCGGCTGATCGCCGTCAGCTTCCACACCGAAAACCTGGAAAGCCTGTTCATTGCCGCCGTGGTCATGATCATTGCGCGCATTCAGCGAGAAGGCATTGCGCTGGCGTGCGAAAATAAGCAATTCATCTGAAAGCGACACATGCCCATCAAAATCCATCTGGACATGCTGCTCGTCCAGCGCAAGGTCAAATCCAAGGACCTGGCCCAGGCCATCGGCATCACCGAGCAAAACCTGTCGCTGCTGAAGCAAGGCAAGGTCAAGGGCTTCCGGCTCTCCACCCTGGAGGCGATCTGTCTGTATCTGGACTGCCAGCCGGGCGACTTGCTGCAGCTGGTGCCGGCCGAGCCGGACGCGGCCGGCAACGGCGAGTAAGCCGGCTTAACCATGCCCCAAGCGATTCACGTCCATGCCGCCCGCCAGGCCGGGCCGCTGCTCTTGCGCCGCTTCGACACCCCGCTCGGCACCATGATCGCCTGCGCCAGCCAGGATGGCCTGTGCCTGCTGGAGTTCACCGACCGGCCCATCGTGGACGCGGAACTGGCGGCGCTGCGCCGCCTGCTGTCCGCCGAGATCGCCGACGGCGACAGCCCGCTATTGCGCCAGGCCGAACGCGAGATCGGCGAGTACTTCGCCGGCTCGCGCCGCGATTTCGACGTGGCGCTGCACCTGCCCGGCACCGCCTTCCAGCAGGCGGTCTGGCGATTGCTGCTGAGCGTGCCCTACGGCCGCACCCGCAGCTATCAGGAACAGGCCGCAAGGCTGGGCCGCCCGCAATCCGTCCGCGCCGTGGCCGCCGCCAACGGCGCCAACCGCCTCTCCATCATCGTCCCCTGCCACCGCGTGCTGGGCAAAGACGGCGCGCTCACCGGCTACGGCGGGGGGCTGGAGCGCAAGGCCTGGCTCCTGGCGCATGAGCGCGAGCGCGTCCTCTAACCATCCGCCCACGCCTTTCACACCCTTAGAACCTGTTCAAAGTCTGCTGCGCTTCAGCGATTCGACGTTGAAAACACCTTCGAAATGCTCATGTACCACGCGTACATTCCGCTTCCTCAGCTGTTTTCGCCTTGTCTCGCCCTTGCTCGTGGGACTTTGGAACAGGCTCTAGCCTGCTCAGGGTCCGCTGTACTTCCGCGGGATTGTAGACAAGGGCGTTGAAGCCGCGTCTTAATTCCCAAGCCCAGGAACTATGCGGCGCGCCCAATGAACTAACTATCGCCAAAGCATGATTGATTGACGGAAGCCATAGAGCTGATTGAAATTGCTCAATGGCTTCCCGCGGCAAGCTTCACTAAGCTGATCCCAGCAAGTCATTGAACACCTTGACCTAAGGAGTCTGTCATGAGCAGCGCGTCCAAGTGCCCGTTCCATCACGCCACCGGCAATCCGGCCGTGGTCAACGCCCAATCCAACCGCGACTGGTGGCCCAACCAGCTCAACCTCAACATCCTGCACCAGCACGCCCCGGCCTCCAATCCGCTGGACCCGGACTTCGACTACCCCACCGCCTTCCAACAGCTGGACTACCCCACGCTGAAAAACGACCTCAAGGCGCTGATGACCACCTCTCAGGACTGGTGGCCGGCCGACTGGGGCCATTACGGCGGCCTGTTCATCCGCATGGCCTGGCACGACGCCGGCACCTACCGCACCGCCGACGGCCGCGGCGGCGGCGGCACCGGCAATCAGCGCTTCGCTCCGCTCAACAGCTGGCCGGACAACGGCAACCTGGACAAGGCGCGCCGTCTGCTGTGGCCGATCAAGCAAAAATACGGCAAGCAAATTTCCTGGGCCGACCTGATGATCCTGGCCGGCAACGTGGCGCTGGAATCCATGGGCTTCAAAACCTTTGGTTTCGGCGGCGGCCGTCAGGACATCTGGCAGCCGGAAGAAGACGTTTACTGGGGCGCGGAAACCAAATGGCTGGCCACCAGCGCCGAGGCCAACAGCCGCTACTCCGGCGACCGCCAGCTGGACAACCCGCTGGCCGCGGTGCAGATGGGCTTGATCTACGTGAACCCGGAAGGCCCGGACGGCAATCCGGATCCGCTGGCTTCCGGCCGCGACGTGCGCGAAACCTTCGCCCGCATGGCGATGAACGATGAAGAAACCGTGGCCCTGGTGGCCGGCGGCCATACCTTCGGTAAAGCCCACGGCGCCGGCGATCCGGCCTTGGTGGGCCCGGAGCCGGAGGCCGCGCCGCTGGAAGCGCAAGGCCTGGGCTGGATCAACCGCTTGGGCGACGGCAAGGGCGAATACACCACCACCAGCGGCATCGAGGGCGCGTGGAAACCCAATCCGACGCAGTGGGACAACGGCTATTTCGACACCTTGTTCGGCTACGACTGGGAGCTGACCAAGAGCCCGGCCGGCGCCCATCAGTGGGTGGCCAAGAACGTCAAACCGGAACACCTGATCCCGGACGCTCACAACCCGGCGAAGAAACACCCGCCGATGATGACCACCGCCGATCTGTCGCTGCGCTTCGACCCGATCTACGAGCCCATCGCCCGCCGCTTCCATCAAAACCCGGCCGCCTTCGCCGACGCCTTCGCCCGCGCCTGGTTCAAGCTGACCCACCGCGATATGGGGCCCAAGGCCCGCTACCTGGGGCCGGAAGTGCCGGCCGAAGACCTGATCTGGCAAGACCCGCTGCCGGCGGCCTGTCAACCGCTGATCAACGACGCGGACATCGCCGCGCTCAAGGCCAAGGTGTTGGCCTCCGGCCTGTCGGTCAGCGAACTGGTGGCCACCGCCTGGGCCTCCGCCTCCAGCTTCCGCGGATCGGACAAGCGCGGCGGCGCCAACGGCGCCCGCATCCGCCTGGCCCCGCAAAAAGACTGGGCGGTGAACCAGCCGGCGCAATTGGCCCGCGTGCTGAAAGCGCTGGAAGCCATCCGCCAGGACTTCAACGCCGCGCAGAGCGGCGGCAAGCAAGTGTCGCTGGCCGACCTGATCGTACTGGCCGGCGGCGCGGCGGTGGAAGCGGCCGCCCAGGCCGGCGGCCACAAGGTCAGCGTGCCGTTTGCGCCGGGCCGGACCGACGCCAGCCAGGAACAGACCGATGTGGAATCCTTCAGCGTGCTGGAGCCTCAGGCGGACGGTTTCCGCAATTATCAGAAACAGGCTTATTCCTTGCCCGCGGAGGCGCTGCTGGTGGACAAAGCCCAGCTGCTGACGCTGAGCGCGCCGGAAATGACCGTGCTGGTGGGCGGCCTGCGCGTGCTGGGCGCCAATGCGGATCAAGCGCCGCACGGCGTGTTCACCGCTCGTCCGGGCGTATTGAGCAACGACTTCTTC
This sequence comes from Chromobacterium sp. Panama, assembly GCF_003052555.1. Lineage (NCBI taxonomy): Bacteria > Pseudomonadati > Pseudomonadota > Betaproteobacteria > Neisseriales > Chromobacteriaceae > Chromobacterium > Chromobacterium sp. Panama. The sequence continues at coordinate 4,975,111 of NZ_QARX01000001.1, read as the reverse complement.
GTCAACCTGCTCGATATGAACGTGGCCTGGCAGCCGGCTTCCAGCGCCAATGAGCTGTACGAAGGCCGCGACCGCAAAACCGGCGCGCTCAAGTGGACCGGCAGCCGGGTGGACCTGGTGTTCGGCTCCAACTCGCAGCTGCGGGCGCTGGCCGAGGTCTACGCTCAAAACGATGCGCAGCAGAAGTTTGTCCGCGACTTCGTCGCCGCCTGGAACAAGGTGATGAATCTGGACCGCTTCGATCTGAAATAAGCGCGGTTCGTCCCTGCAAACAACGCGCGGCCTCTGGGCCGCGCGTTTTTTTGCGCCGCGCTCAGCAAGGACTGTGCGCAAAAAAAAACGAAACGCCGGTCAAGGCGCTTCGTTTCGTGGTTCCGGCGTCGGATCAGGCTTTAGGATGCGATCTTGGCGCAGACTTCCTGCCGCCAGATCACCGAAGCCAGCTTCATCCGCTTGTCGAACAGCAGCTTGTACTGACAAGCCCGGGCTTGCCCGCCGTCCTTGGGGCTCAGATTCAGCACATAATCCCACTCCCGCACATCGATCATCCCCTCGGCGAAATGCGGGCGGCCGATCAGGCCGTAAACCTGTTCCTTGCTCAGACCCGGCTGCACCTTGGCCAGATTGTCCGGATTGGGCACGCTGCCTTCCGGCTGCCAGCGGTTGGCTTCAATGCCGGGCCAGACCGGGCTGGCCTGTTCGGCCAGACGGCCGTCGTCGGTGATCTTGCTCAGGCGGCTGCTGCCGCAACCCATCAAGGCCGCGCCGGCGGCCGCCAGCAGCAGGCAGCGGAAAGCGCCGCCGAATATCGCTTGTTTCATCATCTCTCTCATTCACTATCAGCTGATTGATCTTGCCTGCCGCTTACCACTGAAAGCCCGCGCCCAGGCTGGCGCCGCCCTGACCGCGGGTATTGGTGGAGCCGGAGAACTTCACCACCCAGCGGCCGTTGTCGGACAGCGAGGACAAGCCCACCGCGATGGCGGACTCGCCGCCGGTGGTGGCCGTGGCCACGGCCAACATGCTCTTGCCGGGCAGGAATGCCTGCGGCAGGCCGGCCATCGCCATCGCGCCGGCCGCCGCGCCCAGCGCGTCGCGGCGCGTATCGGACAGATCGGACCTGAGCTGCTTGAATTGCTGCTGATTGTTGAAGTTGGCCGCATTCAGCTGGTCCACGTTCACCGCGTCCGTGCCCTGCGCGCCCGCCGCCACATTGTGGATGGTCACCGGCCTGCCGCCGTCCCCGCCCACCAGGGTGACGTCGTTGCCGGCGCTTGTCGTCGTCGTCCGGCCGCTGGGATCGGAATACTGCACCGGCCCGCTTTTCTGCAGCCGGTCGATCGCATCGCCGACATTGTTCACGGTATTGCCGTAAACGGTGTAGTTCGGACCGTTCACCGCGCCGGTCTGAGCGTTGTAGGACGCGCCGCCGCCCAAGGCCGCCGCGGTTCCGGCGCCGGCGTTGTCCACCTTGGCACTCACCCGCTGCACCGCCTGGTTGGTCGCGTTCAGCTGGCTGCCGTTCACCGCGTCGGTGCTGGTCCCGCTCACCCGGCCGGCGGCGACATTGCTGATTTGACGCTCATTGCCCGCGCTGCCCACGCTCACCACGCTGGAAGGGGCCGCGCCGGCGTAGCTGTAGGTTACGCCGTCCACCACGCCGCTGGCGGTGGGATTGGCCGCCGCGGTCCGGCTGTTGGCGCCCAAGGCGACGTCGTTGACATTGCTGGCCTGGGCGTTGCTGCCCAGCGCCAGCGCATTGTTGGCGTTGGCGGCGGCATTGTCGCCCACCGCCACCGCATTGCTGGCATTGGTGTTGGAGCCGGCATGATTGCCGATGGCCACATTATTGCTGCCGGACACATTCTGGCCGGCCTGGTTGCCGGCGGCGAAGTTGCCGCTGCCGGTCACGCCGCGCCCGGCATAGCTGCCCACCGCGGTATTGTTGTCTCCCGTGACATTGCTGCCGGCATTCGCGCCGTTGGCAGTATTGTTGCTGCCCTTGATGTTCCAGCCGGAGAAGGTGCCGCTGCTGGTGTTGTAGCTGCCGGTGACGTTGCGGTTGGAGTTGTTGCCCAGGCCGGCGTTGAAATCGCCCTGGATGTCTTGGGCCGCATTGGCCCCGCTGCCGGTGTTGCCGGTGCCGGTGACGTTGCGGATGGTGTTGATGCCGGTGCCCACGTTGGCGTCGCCGGTCACGTTGTAGCCGGAGTCGTTGCCCATGAAAGCGTTATTGTTGCCCTGCACATTGGTGCCCGCGTTCTGACCGATCGAGGTGTTGTAACTCCCCGTCACATTCACGCCGGCGGCGGCGCCAAAGGCCGAGTTGTTGGTGCCGTTCATATTGCTGCCGGCGCCCACGCCATAGATGGAGTTATTGCTGTTGCTCGCCACCGCCGGGTCCACCGAACCCGCGCCGTAGACATTATTGCTGCCGACGCTGGAGATCGTGTCGGCGCTCGCCAAGGCGGACCAGGAACAGGCCACGGCCAGGCTCAATGCGCTCAAGGCCAGAGAGGGCGAGGACAAACGCTTTGCTTCAGATGCTTTATTACTCATTTCACAGACCACATTCTTCAGATTGATGGAATTCACTTAAGGCAAGTCTTTGCAGGCAAGCCCGCCGCCGGCTCCAGGCTTAGGGCGGGATAAACGCGAAGACGCGCATTCCCGCCGAAAACCCATGGCCGGCCGCGGTTCGGTCCAGGGGCGCGACGCGGCTCCGCCGGCGGCGCTGGCTTGTCACTGCATTCAGGCACTCCGCTCGCGACACGCCGCGCTCGAACAGGGCAAGCTCTTGCAAACCCTTATTCGGCGCGGCGGGGCTACGCTATGCCTTTGATTTTTATGAATCCTAACATTCTGTTAATATCTGTGAAAATTGAAATAATTAAATCTATTAATTCGTTTTATCTATCAATACGCATGATTGATAGATAAAATTCAAATAGAATATCAGTGGCTTACACGCCGCGTTTCCGGAGCCGGCGCCAAAACCATCCGGCCCCAGCGCGCTCGCCGCGCCGCATCTCACAAAGCGCAGCGGACTTTGAACAGCTTCTGAGATAATTCCGTTCTTGCCACCCTCATCCGCGCCATGTCCATCCGCCCGTCTGCACCGCCCATCCGCCGGCTGAGCCCGCGCGACATCCCCGCCAACTGGCTGGACGCCTTCCAGCGCCGTCAGGATGTTGATCTGGTCTATCGCGCCGGAGCCGATGGCCGGCAGTGCGTGGCCGAGCCCTTCATCGACGACTGGTCCCCAGCGGAACGACGCGAGCTGACGCGGGAACTGGCGCGCATCGCCGCCGACGGCGCGGTGTTGGCGCTGGACATGGACGGCGGCCTGGCCGGCTTCGCCGCCATCGACCCGCAAGCGCTGGGCCCGGACGGCGGCTACCGGCAATTGAAAGAACTGCAAGTGGACCGCCGCTGGCGCGGCCGAGGGCTGGGGCGGGCGTTGCTGGCGGCGGCCGCCGCCGGCCGGGCGCTGGGCGCGGACGCGCTCTACATCTCCTCGCATTCCGCCGTTGAAACCGTCGACTTCTACGAAGCCTGCGGCTGCGCGCCCGCTCGCTGGCTGTACGCGCCGCAACTGGCGCTGGAGCCTTTCGATTGTCAGCTGGAATTGGCGCTGAGCGCGCAGACTGTTGATTTTACTTAGCTATCCGCTTAGAATTTTGACCTGCTCATCTTGATGAGCGCCCTTCTTTTCCTCGCAAAGGCTTTGCATGTTGGAGATTGCAGCAATCCGATAACGCCGCCCGGTTTCCCGGCTGGCCGTTATCAAAATGCCCCTGAGCTGGTAGCGCCCGCATCGCGGCGGCTGCCCGTTTTCGCATTTGATTGCCGAATGATCATCCAATATGAATATCTCCAAGCCGGAGCAAAGGACGTTGCACGTCCTGGCCAAAGGCGGCCGCATCGCGCATCTGCGCGACGACGCGGGCCGTATCTTCACCGTGGAATGCTATACCCGTGAAGGGTATCTGCTGTCCGACTGCACCCTGCTCGTGTTCCAGAAGCTCAGGACCAAACGCCTGATCAGCTCCAAGAACGGCCAGCCTTACCAAATCAATAAGGCCGGCCTGCGCGCCGTACGCGGCCAACTCGACAACCAATGACCACCGCCGCCGCGCAGCCGCGCAGCCGCGCAAAAGCGGCGGCCGCGCTGGCGCGCCAGGAGAACGCTATGACTCTCATGCTGAGAAACGAACAAGACCGCGACATCGACGCCATTTTCGAACTGACCCGGGCCGCCTTCCTCGCCGAAGAACACTCCAGCCACACCGAGCACTTCATCGTCAACGCGCTGCGCCGCAGCGGCCAGCTCACGCTTTCCATCGTGGCGCTGGACGGCGAACGTCTGCTGGGCCACATCGCCGCCTCGCCGGTGCTCGCCTCCTCCGGCGCCGCCGGCTGGCACGGCATCGGCCCGCTGTCCGTGCATCCGGAGCGACAGGGCCAGGGCATAGGCAGCCTGCTGATGAAACAGGCGCTGGCCGCGCTGCGCGAGCTGGGCGCGTCGGGCTGCGTGGTGTTGGGCGATCCCGGCTACTACGCGCGCTTCGGCTTCCAAGCGCGGCCAGGCCTGATTTTGCCGGGTGTGCCGGCCGAATACTTCATGGCGCAAAGCTTGGGCGCGCCGCTGCCTTCCGGCAGCGTCAGCTACCCTCCGGCGTTTGAAGCCACGGCCTAAACGGTTTGGCGAGCCGGTCCGCGCCGCTGCGGCGACCGGGCTGGCTGGGACCGCGCCCGCCGCAGGGTTCTGGAACCAAGCCCGACACTGCGGCTTGATGGCTTATTATCAACTTAATTGTTTCAAAAATGATTTAATGTCAATTAAATAATTGTCATAAATGACAGTATCGCCCACTCTCATAGCTAGACAAGAATCTACCCGCTTACTTAATAAGCAAATTGTTTAGCCGAAATGGCTGCTTAGAGCCCGGTCAAAACCTAGCGAGCAAGGGCGAGACAAGATGAAAACGGCGGAGCGAGAAGCGCGACTCGCCGTGCTACGCCTCACGACGCGCAGCGGGCTTTGAATAGGCTCTTCCACAAGAAAGGGCGATTCCATGGCTTACCTCCCGGACAATGAACACTCCTCCCCGCTCGCCGCGCAGCTGAACCGACGCCAGCTCTTGCTGGGCGCGAGCGCGGGCGCCGCCGGCCTGATGCTGCCGGCGCCCGCCTCCGCCTTCCTCGGCTCAAGCGCTTTCCAGCTGGCCAAATACCAGCGGCTGATTCCCGAACTGTTCCAGCCTGTGCCGCGTCCGCCCGCCTACACCCCCAATCTGGTGATAGGCTCCGGCTTTGGCGGCGCCATCTCAGCGCTGCGTCTGGCCCAGGCCGGTCAGCAGGTCACGGTGCTGGAACGCGGTCACCGCTGGCCCAAGGGCCCGAAACGCGACATCTTCTCCAACGACACCTTCCCGGACGGACGCGCGTTCTGGCATCGCCGCCAGGCCAAGATGCTGATAGGCGTGAACAAGTATTTCGACTCCTTCGGCGGAGTGCTGGATTCAACCGATTACCCGAATATGAACGTCTGGCGCGGCGCCTGCGTCGGCGGCGGATCGGTGGTGTTCACCGGGGTGATGATTCAGCCGGAACAGCGTTATTTCGAAGCCCTGTTCGGCCATTGGGTCAGCTATGCGGAAATGAACCAGACCTACTACCCCAGAGTCCGGCAAATGCTGCGCTTGGACGCCATGCCGACGGACATCTACAACAGCATCCCCTTCCACCACTCCCGCGTCTGGGACGCCCAGGTGCGCAAGGCCGGCTACACCACCACGGCCAACGACTCCATCTTCAACTGGGACGTGATCCGCCAAGAACTGCGCACGCAATCCTGGCCCTCCGCCACCATGGGCATGTCCAACCACGGCAACTCCAACGGCGCCAAATTCGACCTCAACCAGAACTACCTGGCCCAGGCGCAGGCCACCGGCCGCGCCGCGATCTATCCCGGCCACGAGGTGCTCAGCATCGCCTGGGACGGCAGCCGCTACGAGGTCGACGTGGTCAAACGCGCGCCCGACGGCCGGCAACTGGACCGCTACCGGCTCAACTGCGACCGGCTCTTTCTCGCCGCCGGCTCCATCGGCAGCTCGGAACTGCTGGTCAAGGCGCGGGCGCAGGGCACTTTGCGCAATCTCAACGAACACATAGGCCAAGGCTGGGGCGGCAACGGCGACACCATCGTCACGCGCAGCTTCAGCACGATATCGCTGGCCACCCAAGGCACGCCCAGCGCCTCCCGCATCCACGACTCGAACAGCGGGCTGCCGCTCACCCTGGAAAACTGGTACGTGCCGGGCTTGCCGCTGGACCTGACCACGGTGATCGGTTCGCTGGGCATGGCCTTCGATCAAAGCAATCGCGGGCACTTCAGCTATAACCCGACCACCGACCGCGTGGAGCTGAACTGGCCGAAGAACGGCAACCGCGACAGCGTGGCCGCGGCCAAAACAGTGAACGATAAAATCGCCGCGGCCACCCGCACCGTCCCGGGCTTTCCAGGAATAATAGCCGGCGTCACCGGCATGAACTGGACCGCGCATCCGCTGGGCGGCGCGGTGATAGGCAAGGCCACCGACGCCTGGGGCCGCGTCATCGGCCATCCCGGCCTGTACGTGATGGACGGCGCGCTGCTCCCCGGCAGCGCCGGCGCGGTCAATCCCTCCTTGACCATCTCAGCGTTGGCCGAGCGCAATATCGAGCACATCATCAAAAACGGCAAGTAAGGCCCGCCGCCGCCAAGCCATGGCGGCGGCCGCGTCTCACAAGGCCATTCTTTGCAGCAAGCGCGCGCTGCCCTCGCGCGAGGCCCGCAGCGCGCGCTCGGCTCGACGCCGCATGTCCCACTCCCAAACGCGCAGCGCCGCCGCCGCCTCGGCCGCCGTGCCCGTCGGCGCCAAAGCCCGCGCCAGTTCCGCGCCGTCGCAGAGCGCGGTATTGGCGCCCAGCCCGCCGGCCGGGCTCATCGCGTGCGCCGCGTCGCCCAGCAAGGCCACCCGCTCGCACCGCCAGGCCGGCACCTCGGCCGCCATGCGGATGGCGCGCGCGCCCAGGCACTGCGGATCGCCATGGACGAAAACGGCCTGCAAACGCGGGTGCCAGCCGCGCGTCGCCCGCAACACCCTCGCCCGCAGCGCATCGCCGCTCAAACGCTCCGCCGGCAAAGCCCCGCCCAAATCCTCGGCCCGCGCCACGCAGGCCCAATACCAGTAATCCGGCATCGGGCTCAGCGCCGCCTCCGGCGCCAGCCGCCGCGCCAACTCCGGCAAGGGCGCGCGAAAACGCATCGCCTCGATGACCGCCGTCAGGCCATCGCCGAACACCACGCACACGCCCTGACCCAACTCCGGCGTCAACGCCTCGGACGGCAGCGCGTCCCGTGGCGTAAGGCCGTAAAGCACCACCGCGCCCTCGTCCGCCGGATCTCCGTCCGGCGCCAACTGCCGGCGCACCGTCGACGCCGCCCCGTCCGCGGCGATCAGCACATCCACCTCGAACTCAGGCCGGTCCTGGAAATCCAGCAAGAAGCCGCCGGACGTCTCCCTGAAACCGCGCAGCGCGTGACCCCAACGGATCCGGTCCTCCAGGCCGCTGCTCAGGATTTCCCGCAGCGTCTGGCGGTTGGCGCTGAGATCGCGCTCCGCCGCGTCCTCGTCCTGCGCTGACGGCCGCCAGTGCGCCGGCTTGCGTTCCGACCAGGCGCGCAGTTGCGGATCGACGAAACAATCGTCGCCGCCCAGCGAGCAGCTTTGCCGGAACAACTCGAACAGCCGCGGCATCAAGACCTGCCGCAAGGCCTGCTGACCATCGCCGTCGATGCGCAGCCGATAACCCTGCCAGCGGCTGTCGGCGGCCTGGTCGCGTTCAAACAGCGTGGCGGCGACGCCGGCGCGCGCCAGGCCCTGGGCCAGGCACAGCCCGCCCAGGCCGGCGCCGACGATGCCAATGCGTAGAGATTGCATAGCTTGTCCTTTGCTCATCAGGAGGAAACCCGGTCAGGACCGCCGCCGCGCCGGCGGCCATCCCGACCCTTGCCGACGATTGTGCGCGCCTCCGCCAAAGCTGCTATAACGCTGTTTTGCCAACAAATGGTGAAAAATGGCCAAGATCGACGTCACGCCGCCGGAAGACGCGCCGGACCTCAGCGAATGGACCGGCGGCCCGCCGCTGATCGCCGTCCCCGGCAACGACCGGGAAGACAGCGATTACCGGCTGGGCAGCCGCGAATACGACTGGCACAGCCATGCGCGCGGACAGCTGCTATGCGTGGAAACCGGCCTGATCCAGATCCGCACCCCGCGCGGCGCCTGGGTGCTGCCGCCGCACCGCGCCGGCTGGATTCCGCCCGGCGTCCCGCACCGGGTGCGCGTCAGCGGCGCGCTGACCGGCTGGAGCCTGCTGCTGAGCCCGGACTGGAGCCGGACGCTGAATCCGCAGCCGCAGGTGCTGGCGATCACCGAACTGATGCGCGCCGCGGTGCGCCGCGCGGTGACCTGGACGGATTACGCGCAATGGCGGCCGGAGCAGGAACGCATCGCCACGGTGCTGCTGGACGAGCTGCGGCAAGCGCCGCAGCAGGCGCTCTGCCTGCCGATACCGGAACATCCGCGCCTCGTGGAACTGGCCCATCGCCTGCTGACCGAGCCCGCCTGCAAACACGCGCTGGCCGACTGCGCGGACGCGGCGGCGATGTCGCCGCGCACCTTGCGCCGCCACATTCAGGCGCAGACCGGCATGAGTTTTGGACAATGGCGGCAACAGGCGCTGCTGATACGCGGCATGGAAATGCTGGCGCGCGGCGTCGCCGTGGCCGTGGTGGCCGACGACTTGGGCTATGCCTCGCCCAGCAACTTCATCGCGATGTTCCGACGCGCCTTCGGCGATTCGCCGGCGCGATTTTTCGCGCGGCAGGAGCCGGCCTAGCGGATTGGAACTTGGGCACGCGAGCCAAGCCGCCGAGGAGCTGGCACTCAATAACGCTTTGGAGTGGAAAATTCAGATGTCGCAACAACACATGCATGAAACCAATCTTTTCGCCGCGATCCGGAAATTCGTCCAATCAGTCCGCGCTGGCATCGACCCCGAGATAGCGACCCTGGCGGCGGCGACGTCCGCCCTGCCCTTGAAAAATCTGGAGCACTGGGAACGCTTTCTGTCTTGGGAGCGCTACCGGGCATGGCAGCTCGCCGCGCCCAGCAAATGGACGCTGTTGTTCCGGCAAAAGCCGGGGCCGACCTGGCTGGACCTGTGCAGCGAAGACGGCTACCTGCGGGAAAAAACGCTGCGCGCGCTGAAGCACGGCGCGCCCAACGCTTTCTTCTTCGCCCTCGCCCTGCGCCGGCTGAACGATTGGGTGCCGCAAGTCCGAGCCGCGGCGCGCGAAGCCCTGCCGGACATCGCCAGCCATACCGCGCCGCAACACGTCGCCGCGGCCTTGTGCGCGCTCCTGCCTAACTGGACATCCTGGGGGCGCCTGGAGGCCACGGAACAGGAAACGCTGATGGCCATCTCCGCGCAGGACGAAGTGAAGCGCGCGCTCAAGGACAGCTTGATAGCCAGCCCCTCCGGCCCCATGGTCGCCGTGCTGGCGCAACTTGGCCGCAAGGACACGCTGGATGCGTATTTGCAGGACATCGCCAAGCGGGCCATCCAGCCCTCCTTGCGCGCCAAGGCCTATCGCTGCCTACTGGAGGGCAGAATGACCTGGCTGGCTGGCCGCGAATGGGAATGGACGGATATACGCAGGGTCCAGAAGCACCTCAAGCCGATACATGGCACCCGCGCGCTCAGCATCCAGGCTGCCTTCCCGGACATGGCGTGGCAAGCGGCCGAGGACCGCTCTCCCATCGTCAGACGGGTTGCCGGCGAAATGCTGATCCGCGACTGGGAAAAAACCGGCCAAGCCCCATTGCGCCTGGTACGGCAACTGGCCGCAGACACCTGTCCATCCATCGCCGCGCGCGGTCGCTTCCTGCTGGACAAATTGGAACCGCCACCGGCCTGAAGGATGTCAATCGAGTAAAATGACCCAGCCCCTGGCCGCGAACCATGGGATGCAAGGCGGATAGGCCGCACCCTCTAGACGAGTAATGAGTGGAAGATTTCACATGGCGAACACAGAGTCAGACAGCTTGATCATCCGGCGCGCCAGCGCCGCCGATGCCCCCGCGGTGTTGAGCATTTTCGATGAAATCATCGCCTGGTTTGCCAAAATACAAAATCCGGGACAATGGGGGGCGGAGCCTTGGTCCAGCCAGCCGCGACAAGTGCGAGGGTGGTCGAAACCTGCTCGCTGCCCGGCGCCTGGGTGGCGGAGCAGCACGGCGGCCCTATCCGCGCGGCCTTGGTGCTAGGCGAGGCCATGCCCTATGTTCCGGCCGCGACGGCGCCGGAAATATATGTGCGATTGCTGGTCGCCTCGCGCCACTCCAGCGCACGCGGCATTGGCCGGCGCTTGATGGCTTTCGCGGAGGAGCAGGCCAGGCTGGCGGGCGTGAAACGCATGCGGGTAGATTGCTATGACGGCGGTTCCGGCGCCTTGGTGCGCTTTTATGAATCCTGCGGCTACGAGCGCATCTCCACCCTGGACATTGACAGCTAGCCCTGCCAGCTTTTGGGACGCGACGTGTGACGATGCAAGATCTGCATGGCGGCCGGCCCCAGTCTCCGTTAGCCGGCTTGCCCAGAGATCAGTGATTGCAAAGGACAAGGCCAGGCGCGCTGCATCGCACATCCTCAGCCATCCAACAGGTCCAGATAGCGCCGCACCGCGCCCCACTCGTCGCCAGTCCGGCTGATCGCCGCCAATTCCGATACCAGCGGCGAGCGTTCCGCCAGCCTGCGATACACCAGATTGGGCAGCGCCAGCTTGCGCAGCGGCGTGGGCACCAAGGCCAAGCCCAGGCCTGCAGCGGCCAAGGCCAGAACCGACATCGTGCTCCCCACTTTATAAGCGATGCGGGGTTCACCGCCCAAGAGCTGGCACAGCAGCGGCAATTGCCCCTCATCGCCATCGCCGGCGTAAACGATAAACGGCTGCTCCAGCAAATCAGACACGCGCAATGAGCGGCGCGCGGCCAAGGGATGCCGCGCCCCCATCGCCACCTCCCAATGCCAGCTGCCCGCCGGCCTCGCCCGCAAGCCGGCAGCAAGCGGATGGCCCAATTGCGGGCAATAGCCGACATCCAGCCGCCCGGCGAGAATCGCCTCCATCTGCGCCGCCGAGGCCATTTCATGCAACTCCACTGCCACATCCGGCCAGGCGGCGTGGAATGCCAGCAAATCATCCGACAGCCGGCCCGCCGCGACGGCATTGCCGACAAAGCCTATCCTCACCACCCCTGTTTCGCCGCGCGCGGCGCGGCGCATCACGCTCTTGGCGCGCTCGGCCTGCTCCACCGTCCGCCTCGCCTCGATCAACAGGATCCGTCCGGCATCGGACAGCTCCACCTTGCGCGTGCTGCGTACAAACAAGGTCACGCCCAGCTCCTCTTCCAGCGAGCGGATTTGGGCGCTCAAGGCGGGCTGGACGATGTGCAGCTTCTCGGCGGCGCGGCCAAAATGGCCCTCGTCGGCCACCGCCAGGAAATAGCGTAAATGACGTAGCTCCATCGGGTCTTATTCATCATTCAAAATGATCAATACCGAAATTTAATCTATTGGAGTGATTTTTCAAGCACGCCTACGCTTTGCAGCAGACGCCGCTTCGCGACGTCATCATCAGGAGAAAAATAATGACGATCAGTCAACGCATCGATGTTCACCAACATGTCGTCCCCCCGTTCTGGGCTGAAGCCTTGCCCGCTCACGGCGGCGACCCTTCCGGCTGGAAAAGCCCGGCGTGGAGCCCGCAAAGCGCCATCGACTTCATGGACAGCCAGGGCATCGCCACCGGCCTGCTATCGCTGACCGCCCCCGGCGTGCAAGGCTGGTCCGGCCAAGCCAAGCTGGACATGGCCCGCCGCGTCAATGAATACACCGCCGGCTTGGTGGAGCAGCGCCCAGATCGCTTCGGCAACTTCGCCACCGTGCCGCTGCCGGACATAGAAGGTTCGCTGCGGGAGATCGAATTTGCCTTTGACGCGCTGAAAGCGGACGGCGTGGTGCTGCTCAGCAACTATCACGGTCAATATCTGGGCGATCCGGCATTCGAGCCGGTTTGGGCCGAACTCAACCGGCGGCGCGCCACCGTGTTCATCCACCCGGGCAAACCCGGCATCGACGCCATCGCCGGCATGCCCGGACCGCTGGTGGACTACCCCTTCGACACCACCCGCACCGCGGTGCAGATGGTGCTGAACGGCACGCTGGCGCGCCATCCGGACGTGAACATCATTCTGTCCCATGCCGGCGGCTTTCTGCCGTACGCCTCCCATCGCTTCGCCGAACTGGCTCCGGGCGTACGCCATGATGTCCCGGCGACCGAAGACTTGCTGCGCCTGTTCCAGCGCTTCTATTTCGACACCGCGCTGACCTCTGGTCCGGTGGCCCTGCCCAGCCTGACCGCCTTCGCCGGCGTCGGCCGCATCCTGTACGGCAGCGACTATCCCTATGCGCCGGCAGCGGTTGGAGCCTCATTCACCGCCCAGCTGGATGCCTACACCGGGCTGTCTCCGCAAGAACATGCCGCGATCAGGCGCAACAACGCCCTGGCCCTGTTCCCGCGGCTGGCCAGAATGAGCGGCTGAGCCTGATGAAACGGGTCGTGGCCTAGCACAGCGCGGCACATCAACGCAGCCTGCCGAGCAATGCATTCAAGGGATGTGGCGGGAAGAAAACGAAATGGCGGCGGGAGAGTTTAGAAAGGCCGGAAACGTGAAACCGGAAGTATCGGCTGGCCGCACTTGGGAACCATAAGTTGATCGCACACTGCACAAGCTAGGCTCATGGTAGACAGAAACGGCGGGCATTCACCCGCCGTGCACGATAGCGCCTCAGCTAGCCTTGCCCGCCGGAATCTGCTGGGTGATGCAGTGGATATTGCCGCCACCAAGCAGCACCTCGCGCGCCGGAACGCCGACAATTCGGTACTCCGGGAAGATCTCCTGCAAGCGGCTGGCGGCCGCGGCATCGGTACGCTCATCCAGCAGCGGGAAAATAATCTGTCCGTTGCTGATCAGGAAATTGACATAAGAAGCGGCCATGCGCTCGCCAACCTCACGCGGCACGGCCTGCCCGCTAGCCACCACGCCAACCGTTTCATCCTGCTCATAGAACAAGGGACCCGGGGCCAGCATCTTGTGGATCTTGAGCTGGCGGCCCTTGGCGTCGCGCGCTTTGGACAGCACTTCGTAGGCGGCTTGCGAACGCGGATACTGCGGATCCTGTTCATCGTCGACCCAGTGCAGCACAACCTCCCCTGGACGGGCAAAGCAGCACATATTGTCGATGTGACCGTCGGTTTCATCCATGAACACGCCTTCCGGCAGCCAGATGAAGTGCGTCACATTCAGATACTCGGCAAGCAGGGCCTCGATCTGGGCTTTGGACAAATCCGGATTGCGATTGGGATTGAGCAGACATTCCGCGGTGGTGAGCAGCGTGCCTTCACCATCGACATGAATCGAGCCGCCTTCCAGCACCAGCGGAGCTAGGTAGCGATCAAAGCCATGGTGGGCCAACACCTGGCCCGCAACTTCACTGTCCTGATCCCAAGGATGGTACAGCCCGCCATTGAAGCCGCCCCAGGCATTGAACTTCCAGTCCACGCCACGCAGCTGGCCCGCCGGATCGATCACCATGGTCGGTCCGCTGTCGCGCATCCAGCAGTCATCGCTATTCATCGCGACCAGGGTGACTTCGGACGGCATGACTGCGCGCGCCTGCGACATGAACGGTTCTGGCACGGCCATGAACACAGGCGTGGCCGCCGAAATGGCTTTGGCGATGGCAGCAAAGGCCTGTTGCGCCTCGCGTCCGGCATGGCGCCAGTTATCCGGGCGCTGCGGCCAGATCATCCATACCGCCTGATGCTCCGCCCACTCGGCCGGCATGTGAAAACCGTCGGCGGCAGGTAGGCCATTGTGCGTTTTATTGTTCATTTTGATCACCATCGACTTGATAAATGCCATCAGAAGTATTCAATAGATCGTGCATTTGCGGATGACAGACTCGGCACGTCTCCCGATCTGCGCGATGCGGGGGCTCGACCAATACACATTCGCCGGGCGGATCAGCGTTCTGGAACTGCAGATTTCCTCTGCAATGAACGACGAAGTGATTGACAGGCGTAGTCTATGGAGAGCCAAACTATTCAGCAAATGAACAATACGAATACTTTCATAAATACGGTGAATGGTGTGAAGCTGCATCAACTGGACCTGAACCTGCTGCTGGCACTGGATGCCCTGATCAGCCTGCGCAGTGTCACACGGGCGGCAGAGAAACTGTTTGTCAGCCAGCCGGCGATGAGCCACTCGCTCAACCGCTTACGGACATTCTTCGACGACCCGCTGCTGGTGCGCTCGCCGCATGGCATGCTGCCGACGCAAAAAGCACTCTATCTGCAACAGGGCGTCCATCAGGCGCTCAGCCTGCTGCAAAGCCATTTCAGCCAGCCGGAGGCCTTTGACCCGGCAACATCGGCGCGCCGCTTCACCCTGTGCACCACGGATTATGTAGAGTGCGTGCTGATTCCGCCTCTGGTGAAAAAACTGGCGGAGGAAGCGTCCAACGTTCATATCGACATCACCATCCTGCGGGAAGACATTCCGGAACTGGCGCTGGCCGACGGTGAAATCGACTTCCTGCTGGGTTTTGACGAATACATGTCCATCCCCAGCTATCTATGCCGGGAAACCTGGCTGAACGAGCCGCTGATCGGCATCTTGCGCCATGATCACCCGCTCCAGAATGATAGGCTGACACTATCGGATCTGATTGCCTTGCCGCATGTCTTCCACGCGCCGCTGGGCAATCTGGGATCGCCAATGGATGGTTTTCTTGCCGAGCGCGGCTTGCAACGCAAGATTTCGGTGCACAGCCAAAGCTATATGGCTGCAGCCGCCATCGTCAGCAACACCGATCATTTGTTTATCCTGCCTAAGAAAGTAGCGGCGATGATGGCGGGCTACTGGCCGTTGAAGATGGTTGCATTGCCGGAAGAGTTGCCAGGCTACCACCTTAACTGCATCTGGCACCCTGTACAGGATAGTAATCCTGCGCTGCACTGGCTGCGCGATTTGATGCGCAGCCTCATCGAATCCGATGATGCGGCACTGCCCCGGTATTCGCCGCATGAATAAGTGCATCAAAATGAATCATTTTCCCGCATAACGCTATCTCTTGTAGATTAGCCGCCATATTGCAGAACAGCCCATGCGTGCGCCGGCTGCCGTGCGGCATGACCCGCCTGCGCCTGCAGGAAACAGTCACCGCGATGGGAATGAAATCCGTCTTCTTAGTGGAGGTAGTAGCATGATTGAGGTTACCGAGCTATCCATTGCCGAGTTGCGTGCCGCGCTCGAATCCGGGCGTTCGACAGCGGTTGAACTGGTCAAAGCCTATCTGGCGCGGATAGAGGCCTACGATGGCCCCGCGACGGAGACCAGGCTCAATGCGGTGGTGGTGCGTAATCCGGACGCGATCAAGGAAGCCGAGGCATCCGATGCCCGTCGCGCCCGTGGTGAAACGCTGAGCCCGCTGGACGGCATCCCCTATACCGCCAAGGACAGCTATCTGGTGAAGGGGCTGACCGCCGCTTCAGGCAGCCCGGCGTTCAAGGATCTGCTAGCTCAACACGATGCCTTCACCATAGCGCGCCTGCGCGCAGCCGGCGCCATCTGCCTGGGCAAGACCAATATGCCGCCCATGGCCAATGGCGGCATGCAGCGCGGCTGCTACGGTCGTGCCGAAAGCCCCTACAACGCCAACTACCTGACGGCGCCGTTCGCCTCCGGCTCTTCCAATGGCGCCGGCACCGCGACGGCCGCCAGCTTCGCCGCCTTCGGCATGGCCGAGGAGACCTGGTCTAGCGGCCGCGGCCCGGCCTCGAACAATGGTCTGTGCGCCTATACGCCGTCCCGCGGGGTCATCTCGGTACGCGGCAACTGGCCATTGACGCCGACCATGGACGTTGTCGTGCCGTACGCCCGCACCATGGCGGACTTGCTCGAAGTGCTCGACGTCATCGTCGCGGACGACCCGATCAGCCGTGGCGACCTATGGCGCCTGCAGCCCTGGGTGGAGATTCCCAAAGCCTCGGCGATCCGGCCAGATTCCTATTCCGGCCTGCTGGCTCAGCCCGATGCACTCAAAGGCAAGCGCTTTGGCATACCACGCATGTACATCAACAAGGACGAACTGGCCGGCACCAGCGAGACGCCTGGCATCGGCGGCCCGACCGGACAGCGCATCCATACCCGCGCGTCGGTGATCGATCTCTGGGAAGCCGCGCGTCAGGCACTGGAAGCCGCCGGAGCGGAAGTCATCGAAGTGGATTTTCCGCTGGTTTCCAACTGCGAAGGCGATCGTCCCGGCGCGCCCACCGTATTCAACCGCGGCATCGTCTCAGCTGAGTTCCTCAATGACGAGCTGTGGGAGCTGTCCGGTTGGGCCTTCGATGAGTTCCTGCGCGCCAACGGCGACCCCAAGCTCAACAAACTGGCTGACGCGGATGGTCCGAAGATCTTCCCGCACGATCCGGGCACCTTGCCAAACCGCGAAGGGGACCTGGCCGCCGGCATGGACGAGTACGTCAACATGGCCAAGCAGGGCCTCAAGTCCTATGACCGGATTGAAAGCGTGCCGGATGGTCTGCGTGGCCTGGAAAAGACCCGCAAGCTGGATCTGGAAGACTGGATGGATGCGCTAAAGCTGGACGCCGTGCTGTTCCCCACCGTGGCCGACGTCGGCCCGGCAGATGCGGACGTCAATCCGCGCTCCGCCGACATCGCCTGGAGCAACGGCGTCTGGGTAGCCAATGGCAACCTCGCCATCCGCCATCTTGGCGTCCCCACTGTTACCGTGCCGATGGGGGTGATGGCTGATATCGGCATGCCGGTGGGGCTGACTTTTGCGGGGCGCGCCTATGATGACAACGCGCTGCTGCGCTTCGCCGGCGCGTTTGAAGCCACCGGCAACAAGCGCATGATCCCGCCGCGCACGCCACCGCTAGCTCAATGATCACCGGCTAGGGCAGATCAGGACGGGGGTTCCGCCGGTAGCAGTGGCTTGGAAGCCATCATTGCTTGCCTTGAGGGGGATTACCGCTCTGGCCGAACCTTGACCCATGGGGAGTGGCGCTGGACGACGACTTCAGCTGAATAAGCACACAATAGCAACGACAAACCCGCCGTTAGGCGGGTTTGCTGGGATAGTGATGCGCAGTTCAGTGTTATGTGCACGGGCCTAATGCCAATGCTTACGAACTCTCTCGTGTAAGGCCCGATCGCCTATCTTTGCAGCAGCTGCAAAAAATGCGCTCTAGTTTCACGCAGGAAAAAACAAGAAGGGGGGATTGGTGGACCGAAGGAGGATCGAACTCCCGACCTCTGCATTGCGAACGCAGCGCTCTCCCAGCTGAGCTATCGGCCCAAAGTGAACGCCATCATATGCCAATCGGTTGGGCTTTGCCAAGGCCCGCCGCTGGCGCGGCGTCAGGCTGGCGCATCCCCGCCACAGTCAAGCATTTAAATGGCATGCCCGCGCCCGGTGGGACTACACTGCTCCGGTCCATCCATCCTCGCCGGAGATTCCCATGCTGCGCATCCTGGGCCGCACCAGTTCCATCAACGTCCGCAAAGTGCTGTGGACCTGTCATGAAATCGGCATCGACTACCAACGCGAAGACTGGGGCCGCGGCTTTCAGTCCGCCAGTAGCCCGGAATTCCTGGCGCTCAACCCCAATGCTTTGATTCCGACTGTGGTGGACGACGGCCTGGTGCTGTGGGAATCCAACACCATCTGCCGCTACCTGGCCGATTCGCGCCGGGCCAGCCACTTGCTGCCCGCCGATCCGCGCAGCCGCGCCCAAGTGGAAAAATGGATGGACTGGCAGGCCACCGAGCTGAACGGCTCCTGGGGCTACGCCTTCCACGGCCTCAGCCGCCACAGCCCGGAACACCAGGACCCGGCGCTAATCCAGGCCAGCATCCAGCAATGGGGCCACTATATGACCATTCTGGACCGGCAGCTGGCTTCGCAGGATACGCCCTATATCTGCGGCGACGATTTCACCCTGGCCGACATCGTGCTCGGCCTGTCCATCCACCGCTGGCAGCTGACGCCTTTCGACAAGCCGGAGCTGCCGCATGCGCACGCCTATTACCAGCGCCTGATTCAACGGCCGGGGTTTGTGACGCATGGGAGCGTGGGAGTGGCTTAGTAATACCTACAAAAGGATTGAAAAAATGAATACTGCTTCGAAAAAAATATCGATTATAAGCTCAGTGAAAAATGAAGCCCCATCCTCTTTGCTATCTCAACGAATATCTCGAGATCTTATTATTGCTTTAATGGGGCCCGTTGGCTCAGGGCTACCTGCCATATCAACTGAGCTACAAGAAAAACTACAAGCCAAAGGATATATTGTTCACAGAATAAAAATAAGCGACTTCATAAAAACATGTATAGAGAACAGCACCGTCGACATTGATGATGACGGGGAAAAGCATAGATACATAAAATATCAAACAGCAGGGAATAAGTTGAGAGAAAAATTCAACACGGAAATCTTGGCTGAATATGCCATAAATCAAATAGGACGACATAGGCAATCTCTTTTGAAAAAACAAAGCGATGCAGGGCAAATTCGTTTAGCTTTTTTAATTGATCAAATAAAACACCAGGATGAATTAAAGCTATTACGCCTTGTTTACAGAAATAACTTATATGCCTTAGGAGTTATGAGTCTACAAGAGCAAAGAGAACATCGCCTAATGGAAGAAGGCATAACAAAACAAGACTCTCAATCTATCATTAGTCGAGACAAAAAAGAATCAGACTCTTGGGGGCAGCAACTTGAAAAAACATTTAAACTCGCTGACTATTTTTTACAAAACCCATTTGGAAAAATGGATTTTGTTAGTAAACAAATTGAGCGATTTATATCTCTTGTGCATGGCTCAAACAAAATAACGCCTACGACTCAAGAGCACTCCATGTATGTTGCGTATACTGCTGCAGCAAAATCAGCATGTCTATCTAGGCAAGTTGGCGCTTCAATTTGTGACGATTCAGGTAAAATTATAGCCATTGGCACTAACGATGTTCCAAAATCTGGCGGAGGCCTTTATAGTGCGGATGATGTAGAGGATTATCGATGTTTCAATAAAAATATTTGTGAAAATGATAGAGAAAAAAATGAACGTCTTGAAAAAATAAAGAATGCCATAAAAATCAAGATAAACAGCCTATCTAAAGAGATGCCAGAAGAACACAGCCAAATAATCCAAAA
The DNA here is from genome assembly GCF_003052555.1 of Chromobacterium sp. Panama. Lineage (NCBI taxonomy): Bacteria > Pseudomonadati > Pseudomonadota > Betaproteobacteria > Neisseriales > Chromobacteriaceae > Chromobacterium > Chromobacterium sp. Panama. The sequence goes on along the minus strand of NZ_QARX01000001.1, from coordinate 4,955,691 downwards.
ACAAGACTGGGCATCAATATTGTTCGAAACAGTAAAAGAAAGCTCAGGAATAAAAGACCTAATTGAGTTTTCTCGCGCAGTGCATGCCGAAATGGATGCATTAATTTCCATAACAAGAACTGGAGGGGTCTCCACAAAAAATGGTACGCTCTATACCACAACATTTCCTTGCCACAATTGTGCACGGCACATTATTGCAAGTGGCATTAAAAAAGTATATTACATTGAGCCATATGCAAAAAGCTTAGCATTAAAATCTCACAGCGATGATATAACAGTTTATGACTTTGAAAACGATGCCTCACAAGAGCAAACTAACAAAGTAATGTTCATTCATTTCACAGGCGTTGCACCTAGAGCTTTTACAAGCTTATTTTCTCGAGATGAAGGTCGAAAGAATTCGTCAGGCACATTCATTGAATTTAATGACTGCACAAATGAATTACCAGAAAAAATGGTAAAAGAATATAGAGACTCTTATATAGACTTCGAACTCAAAGTTGCAGCTGTTTTTGATAGTGAGTTTTCAGGAAAAAACCACACTCTTGACATTTGAAAAATATAGCATTAGAATTACATGGTTTAACTTGCCAAAAACAAAGTAGGTCAACCTTAAGAAAGGTTGCTACTGTTTAATTTTTTAGATAAGGAATAAAGCGATGAGAGAAAATAAGCATCATGCTGATTTTCTTCAGCAAGCTTTTGAGTTTACTTATTCTGAAAATGTAGCCGCTACACATTTTGAGGAAGTCTCCTCACCTTCCAATGTGGTGTTTATTTGCTCTTACAAAGATAAAAAACATAAAATTCATTCTATTGATCCAGACTCAATAGAAATAACACATCGGCTACATCAATTAGCTGCTGAGTTGAAATGGTAGATACTGAGCCCGGCAACGCCGGGCTCTTTCACACCTCCATTTACTTAAACGCCAGTTCGGCCTTCCTCACCTTCCCCTCCAGCTCAAAACTCGCCTCCACCGCCCGGTGGTAGTCATGCTGGCAATCGACATGGGCAAACACATCCAGCTTGCGCACACCCAGCGCCAGCACGCGTTCCAGATGGCGGAAGAACGCTTCCCACGCTCCGCGTTGCTGCGGGTTGGCGAAGTCGATGTCGCGGGCGATGCGGCCGAACAGGCCAGAGCCAACCAACAGCGGATTGTCCTTCAGCCATTGCAGCAGATGGGCGGCGTATTCGCGGCCATCGGCGCAGGCCTGTGGATAAGTATCGTAACTAGGCTCGATTTGCCAGTAATGGGGATAAGTGCGGCCGGGGATGAAGCTGACGAAGGGCAATAGCATTTCGACGGCTTCCAGCGATGCGCCTTTATAACGGCGGCGCGGGGGGAAATACGGATTACTCATGGCAGGATCTCCTTACTCAAAGCTCCGAAAGCCTCCCCGTTTGCAGACGGGGGTGGCGGGCACATGACAGGGCTGCAAAACCGGGAGTAAGGACCGGCAGGCCATAGGCCTCCCCGCCATAGCCCGCCCTTGAAAAGGTCGTGCCAATGACGTTCGGACACATCAACCGCAGTTGACATGTCTGGCCTAACTCCCACGGGTTTGCAGTCCCGGTACCGACATTACGCGGTACAAGGCGGATTGTTGCCGTTGTCCCGAGAGGGGTCAAGGGAGAAGCGACTGGTTCAGGCTTGCACAAGCAAATGTGACGTTAAGAAAACCACGTATTCGATGCGCCCCTGTTCCCTTCAAGCCTGCCGACGGGTGGCAGGCCCGAGGTTTTAAGCGGCTGCCTGTTCGAGCAGCGCGACGTTAGCGCGCCATCACTGAGCGAATCAGAGATTCGCACGTAGAGAGTTCAGCCGCGCCTCGGGC
>NZ_QARX01000001.1:4693097-4953840 GCF_003052555.1 Chromobacterium sp. Panama | reverse complement strand
TTGCAGGGCGGCCTTTGGGGTAAAGGGGAATTTGGCCGCGCAAATTCCCCTTTCCGTTTGCCGGGCGGAACCGGCCCTGAATCATCATCCGCGAAGCGGATTCAAACTCTCAAAAATCGTAACTTCGCAAATCACGCCCGCATATGCAGCCCGTAGTAAACCGTCTCGTTCCAGTAGCCGGTAGTCAGCCCGGCCAGGTATTGCGCCGCGCGGAACAAGTCCGCCGCGCTGCAGCAGCCGGCGCTGACATTGCCGCGGTAGAGCCCGCTATTGGGATCGAACACCCAGATGTAGTCGCTGCCCTTATAGACGCCGACGGCGTGGCCGGAAGCGCCGCCGTTATGCATCAGGTTGAGGAACAGCGCATCGCCGCGCACCATCCGATTTTCCAGGATGTCTTGCCAGGCTTGGGCGCTGGCGCCGTGGGCGTTGTTGCAGTAGTGGCAGAAGGTGAGGCCGAAGGTTTCCGCGTGATTGCCGTCTCCCACCCGATTGTGGGCGGCCACCGAGGGATAGACCTGCTGTTCCAGGTAGGAGGCGAAGCGGAACAGATAGGCGCCGTTGTCGAACTGCTGGTAAAGCGCGTCCGCCTGTTGGGTGGTGGGCAGGTAGTCGCCGGCGCTGCTGCCCCAGTTGCGTTTGCCCACGCGGTCCTGGATGTGCTTGAGCCACAGGCAGACCGCGGCCTCGCACACCCCGGCGGCGTTGGCGCCGTTCCCGGCGTTATTGAAAGCTCTTTGCAAAGACCACGCCATCGCATCTCCCCTTGTTGTTCACGGTTTCCGCTTGTAAAACACGCGCATGTCATGGCGCGATATTTTGAAATAAACCGTAAACGGCGTTTGCGCCAGTGGATTCCAGCGCGAACGCGGCCCGGCGGCGAGGCCGGGCCATGGAGATTCAATGCCATGCTGACGACGCGTTAGCGGATCGTAAACAGGTTCTCAGCGCCGGAACAGCTCAGCTTCGCTCGCCGGCTGCAGCCGCAGCGGGCCGGACAGCGCTTGCAGGAAGGCGTGCAGCGCCTGCTTTTCCGCGGCGCTGAGGCCCAGCGGCTTGAGCAGCGGCGAGGGCTTGGGCAGGGTGTATTTTTCCACGCCCACCACTTCCACCAGATTGCCGCCGCTGTTGTAGAACTCGATCACGCCGGCGCCGTCTTCATCCAGCGGCATGTCGCCGGTGTGCATGTAGTCGCCGGTGTAGAGCAGATCGCGCAGGGTGGGGGTACGGAATTTGCCCAGATCGGCGCGCAAGCCGGTGACGCCGCCGCGGCCCAGGTCTTCCTTATTGCGGCCGATGTAGTTGAGACCGGTGTTGTGGAACTGGTTGTCGGACAGCAGCGGGCTGTTGTGGCAGTTGATGCAGCGCGCCTTGGTGCGGAACAGATGCAGGCCCCACAGCGCCTGGTCGTTCAACGCGGCGCGCTCGCCCTTGAGGAAGCGGTCAAAGGCGCTGTCCTGGCTGATCAGGGTTCGCTCGAAGGTGGCGATGGCCTTGGCCATGCGGTCCAGATCCACCCGGCTGTCGCCGTAGGCGGCGGCGAATAGCGGCGCGTATTCCGGCGCGGCGGCGATCTTGGCCACGGCCTGGCCCAGCGGCTGATGCATTTCCAGCGGGTTGACCACCGGGCCCTTGGCTTGCTCTTCCAGGCTGGCGGCGCGGCCGTCCCAGAACAGCGCGCCGACGTAGGCGGTGTTGAGCAGGGTCATGGCGTTGCGGCCGCCCAATTGGCCGATGTGGCCTTGGGACACCGGACGCGGATCGCTCCAGCCGTGTTCCGGCGCGTGGCAGCTGATACAGGCGATGCGGTTGTTGCGGGACAGCCGGGGATCGCGGAATAGTTTGTCGCCCAGCACCACTTTTGCGGCGCTATAGGGGTTGTCGGCCGGAAACGGCGCCGCGGGCAGCAGGCCCAGATCTCGGAAGCCGGCTTGCGCCGACGCGTCCAGCGTGGGCGCGGGCCAAGCCGCCTGGCGCTCCGCGCCGGGCTGGTATTGGCTGTAACGGGTCCGCCATTGCGCCAGCTGGGCGGCGTCCGGCGCCTCGCCGTCGCTGTCCGGCAGCGGCGGTTTGGCCGGACGGATGGAGAGGGCGACCAGCAGCGGCTGCTCGGCCTCAGCAGCGAGCCGGGCGGCGCTCTGTTTCCCGCCGTCGCGGTCCAGGCCGTAGAGTTCGCCGCCGGCGTCGCGCGCCCATACCCGCGCGGCGGCATTGGCGGCGGGATAGTCCGGATCCTGTTGCAGTTGCAGCCAGCGGATGGCCTCGGCCACCGTGGGCAGCCGCCAGTTGTCCTGCTGGCACAGCCGTTGCTGTTGCAATGCGGCCAGCGCCGGGTTGAGGCTGGCCGCGCCGGCCGGCCGCGGCCGGGCCTGCCACAGGATGACGTCGCGCCAGCCGTCCGGATGTTGGTTGTCGTCGACGCAGGCGGCCTGGGCCGGTGCGGCCAGTTGGCCGTCGGCGCTGACCGGGATGTAGGCTGGCGGCTTTGTCTGATTTTGTTCCGGATTGGGATCGTCGGCCAGTTTGGGGCCGCGCACCAGACGCAGCCGCGCCGGCTGGCCCAAGCTGAGGCTGACGCTGGGCAGGGTGCGGTGGGTGTCGTCGAAGGCCACCGCCAGCGAACCTTCGCCGCGGCGGCTGGTGGCGGTCCAGTAGAAGGCGGCTTCGGCGTCCGGGAAGACGTGGCGGTCCATGGCCGGCAGGCCGCGCGAGCGGTCGTACTGGCTCCAGTCCAGCAGGGTTTTCAGTTCGCGCTCGGTGGGCAGCCGCCAGCCGCGTTCCGCGGCGATGTCTTCTTCGCTGTCTTCGAAGCCGCATAGTTTTTGCTTGCTCACGGCCTCGGTGTAGGTGACGGCCAGGCAGTCTTCCTGACCGGGTTCGCATTGGGCCGGGCGTTCCGGATTGCGGCTGGCGCTGGCGTAATAGCTGTGGAATTGGCTACGCAGGCCTTGCACGGATTTCACTTCCCAGATCAGGCCGGTCTGCTTGTCTTTCACGCAGCCGGCGCGTTCGCCGGCGTCGGTCAGCGGTGCGCCGTCCGCTTCGGCCAGTGCGGTGAAGCGCGGGCCGGGCGGCTGTTCGCGCAGCGCGGCCAGGCTCAGGCGGAAGTGGCTGGCCGCGTAGTCCGCGGCCACCACGCTGCGGGCGATGCCGGCGCTGTCCAGCAGGGTTTGCAGATCGCCGGCCTGTTCCAAGCGCATGCTGCGCCGGAAGCGGGCGGCGGTGTCGGCGCTGATCTGGATGCCGTTGTTGGGATTGTCGTCTTCGTCCAGTGTCAGCAGCAGCTGCACTTGGCGCAGCACTTTGGGATCCGCCGGGTTCTGGCTGCCGGCCAGTTGCAGCGGAGTCAGCTGGGGCGCGCCCAGGCTGCGGCCCAGTTCCAGCTGGCCGATGCGGAAGACGACGGTTTCGCCGTCCAGATAGCGGAATTCGCCGTTGGCGGTGGTCTTGCCGGCATGGCTGCCGCTGTCGTAGTCCAGGCCCGCTACCGGGCTATCGACAAAAACGCCGGTGCGGACCGGCTGAGCGGCGGGGCCGCCGGAGCAGGCGGCCACGGCCAGGCTGCCCGCCAGAATGAGGGAGAGTGCAAGGCGCGAGTGCATTTTTGTAATTGAGAATTATTTTCAAAACGGCAGATTATGCGTTTGTAGAGTTGTTCGTACAAGAAGCATGTCGAGGATAGGCAAACCGGAGTCGCGCCTGACCGTGCGCGCCAAGGTGTTCTGCCAGGAAAACCACACCGGCCGCCATCATCTGACCGATATCGAGGTGTTCTGAACGGCGAAGAAGCTGTTCAACGACTCCAACGCAAAAAAAGCAGCCCAAGGGCTGCTTTCGTATTGGACGCGCGGTTTCAGCGTCGCGCGGCGTCCGGCCACACCCAGTCGCCGGGCGGCGGGGTCTGGCTGCCGGACGGGCTCAGCACATCGGACCAGGCCTTGATGCTGCCCGCGTATTTGCACAATGCGGCGTAGGCGGAGACATTGCCGGCGTTGCCGTTGTATACGCCCACTTGCACGCCCTTGGGCGACAACAACGGGCTGCCGGAGTCTCCGCCGCGGCCCACCGTGCCGTTGGCCAGCAGGGACACGCCGTTGGCCAAGGGCGACGGCCCCAGCCGCTGGATATTGGCGACGCGGACATCCATCAGGCTGGCCGCCAGCTGGCCGCCAGTCTCCGCCATGCGCAGATTGGCTTGCATCGCGCCTATCGCGCCGTTGCAGTCCTCCTGCGCCACCACCGGCACCGTTCTGGCGCCGTCAAGGCCGGCGATGGGGCGGGATAGTTTCAGCAGGGCCAGGTCCACCGCTACGCCGTTGTGGTCGAACTTGATCCAGTTGGGCTTGGCGTTGTTGCGCGCGGTTTCCACGCGCTGGGCGAAGTGACGGCCGTAATGAGCGGTCACGCTGTTCCAGTTGTCCAGAATGCAGTGCGAGGCGGTCAGCACCAGGTCCGGCCCCACCAGCGAGCCGCCGCAGATATTGCCGCCGGACGAGCCGCGGAAATCCAATTTGACGTAATGGGTTTCGGTGGGAGAGAACGGCGCGGCGGCGGTCAATTGCGCGCTGGCCAACAGGCATGCGGCGACAATGAGTTTATTCACGGAATATCCTTTTCAAAATCGTTATTGCGGTTTTCATCATCCAAAAATACCGGACGAGGCCGCCTTGATTCGCTCGGAATCTGCCAATTCCTCGTTGCGAGCCTGCCGTCCGGTTGCAATGATTATGTGATTTTCGAAATGATTTTCATGTGTGAATTTTCCATGCCCGGCCGCCGTTAAAATAACAAAGTCATAAGTTTTTATTAAAACTTCTTACTGCGCACGCGGCTAATCCGCCTGTGGCGCGCCGCGATACGATTGTGCTGAAACTGAAATAGCCGCTTTGTTAATTTTCACCGCTTTTCCAACAGTTTTAATAATCCATATTTAATTAACTTTGGATTGAATTATGATTTTTCGGATTAAATAAATAAAAACCGCATCGTAAACGATGCGGTTTTTATTCAGGGGGACGCCAAATGCGCTCAAGGCATGAACGCGACAACGCGTTAGTTTATCCACAGATCGGCAAGAACCGCCTTCTTATCCACAATCACGCCTGCGCCGCCGATCCTTGGTCCATCGGCAGCAAACGCGGCGTCCAGGCCAGCAAGGCCGCCCATAACGGCGCCAAGGCCAGCAACGTCAGCCACAGCGGCGCGCCGGCTTGCAGGGCGCGCAGTTGCAGGCCGCACCAGCAGAGCAGCGGCCCCGCCAGCGCGCCGACCAGCGCCAGCAGACGCGGCGACGGCCGCCAGACCGCCAGCAACCGCAACCACCAGCAGCTGAAGCTCAGCCACAAGACGACCCGCCACAAGGGCAGGCCGCCGACGCCGACGAGGCGGTACAGACCCAGCCCGGAGACGGCGAAGTCCAGCAGACAGGCGGCCGCGCTCAACAGCAGCGCGCGGGTTTTAACGCCGGCCGGCAGCGCTTGCCAGGCCAGCAGCGCGCCGGCCAGCAACAGCACCACGTAGCGGTCGCGGAAGCTGAACAACAGCCAGGCGCCGACGCCGAAGATCAGGCCGCCCAGCAGCAGCCTGGGCCAGGGCTTGCCCGCCTCAGGCGTCATAGCCCAGATTGGGGGCGAGGTCGCGTTCCGCCTGTTCCACGCTGACGCCGCGGCGTTGGGCGTAGCTGGCCACTTGGTCGCGCTCGATCTTGCCCACGCCGAAATAGCGCGAGGCCGGATGGCTGAGGTAGAAGCCGGACACGGCGGCGGTGGGCAGCATCGCATAGCCTTCGGTCAGCGTCATGCCGATGGCCGGCGCGTCCAAGAGCTCGAACAGCGCGGTCTTGACGGTGTGGTCCGGGCAGGCCGGGTAGCCGGGCGCGGGGCGGATGCCTTGGTACTTTTCGTCGATCAGCGCTTCGTTGTCCAGCTGCTCGGCGGCGGCATAGCCCCAGAACTCGCGGCGCACGCGGGCGTGCATCAGTTCGGCGAAGGCTTCGGCCAGCCGGTCCGCCAGCGCCTTGAGCAGGATGGAGGAGTAGTCGTCGCCGGCGTCCTCGAAGCGTTTGACGTGCGGCTCGATGCCGATGCCGGCGGTAACGGCGAAGGCGCCGATATAATCCTGCACGCCGCTGTCCCGCGGCGCGATGTAGTCGGCCAGCGCCCAGTTGGCCTTGCCGTCCATCTTGGGCAGTTGCTGGCGCAGGCCCACCCAGCTCATCAGGCTGGCGCGCTTGTCCGGATCTCGGATTTCAATATCGTCGTGGTTGACGCTGGCGGCCGGGAACAGGCCGATCACCGCGTTAGCCCCCAACCAGTTCTCGGCAATGATCTGCTTGAGCATCACTTGCGCGTCCTCGTACAAGGCGCGCGCGGATTCGCCGACGATCTCGTCGTTCAGGATGCGCGGGAAGCGGCCGGCCAGCTCCCAGCTCTGGAAGAACGGCGTCCAGTCGATGTAGGCGGCGATCTCGGCCAGCGGATAGCGCTCGAAACGGCGCACGCCCAGCCATTGCGGCGTGGGCGGCTGGTAGGCCGCCCAGTCTATCGCCTCCTTGTTGGCGCGCGCCTGTTCCAGGCTCACCACCTTGCGGCTCGCCTTATTGGCGTGGCCTTCGCGCGCGCGGTCCTGCTCGGCCTGGTTTTCCGCGACGAAGCCGTCGCGCAGGGTGTCGGACAGCAGGTTGGAGCACACGCCGACGGCGCGGCTGGCGTCCGGCACGTAGATCACCGGGTGCTGGTAGTGCGGGGCGATCTTGACCGCGGTGTGGACCTTGGATGTGGTCGCGCCGCCGATCAGCAGCGGGACGCTGAAGCCCTGGCGCTGCATTTCCTTGGCCACATGGCTCATTTCTTCCAGGCTGGGGGTGATCAGGCCGGACAGGCCGATGATGTCGGCCTTGTGTTCGATGGCGGCGTCCAGGATTTTCTGGCAAGGCACCATCACGCCCAGATCGATCACCTGGTAGTTATTGCAGCGCAGCACCACGCCGACGATATTCTTGCCGATATCGTGGACGTCGCCCTTGACCGTAGCCATGATGATCACGCCCTTGGCCGGCGCGTCGGCCAGGCCCAGACGGATCTTTTCCTCTTCGATGAAGGGCTCCAGGTGGGCGACGGCGGCCTTCATCACCCGCGCGGATTTGACCACCTGCGGCAGGAACATCTTGCCGGCGCCAAACAGATCGCCCACCACGTTCATGCCGTCCATCAGCGGACCTTCGATCACATGAATGGGGCGCGCGGCTTTCTGCCGCACTTCCTCGGTGTCTTCGACGATGAAGGTGGTGATGCCCTTGACCAGCGCGTGCTCCAGCCGTTTTTCCACCGGCAGCGCGCGCCAGGCCAGGTCTTCGCCCTTTTTCTCGCCGGCGGCTTCGCCCTTGTATTTTTCCGCCAGCGCGATCAGGTGTTCGGTGGCGTCGCCGCCGTCCTTGGGCGCGCGCATCAGCACCACGTCCTCGATCCGTTCGCGCAGTTCCGGGTCCACCTCGTCGTAGACTTCCAGCGCGCCGGCGTTGACGATGCCCATGGTCATGCCGCGCTGGATGGCGTGGTAGAGGAAGACGGCGTGGATGGCCTCGCGCACCTTGTTGTTGCCGCGGAAGGAAAAGGAGACGTTGGACACGCCGCCGGAAATCTTGGCGTGCGGCAGCTGTTGCTTGATCCAGCCGGTGGCTTCGATGAAGTCCAGGCCGTAGCGCGCGTGCTCCTCGATGCCGGTGGCCACGGCGAAGATATTGGGGTCGAAGATGATGTCTTCCGGCGGGAAGCCCACTTCGTCCACCAGGATGCGGTAGCTGTTCTCGCAGATTTCTATCTTGCGGGCGTAGGTGTCGGCCTGGCCGGCTTCGTCGAAGGCCATGACGATCACCGCGGCGCCGTAGCGGCGGATCAAGCGCGCCTGTTCGACAAACTTGTCCCGGCCTTCCTTCATGGAGATCGAGTTGACGATGCCCTTGCCCTGTATGCACTTGAGGCCGGCCTCGATCACGTCCCACTTGGAGGAGTCGATCATGATGGGCACGCGGGCGATGTCCGGCTCGGAAGCGATCAGGTTGAGGAAGCGCACCATGGCGGCGTGGGCGTCCAGCATGCCCTCGTCCATATTGATGTCGATGACCTGGGCGCCGTTCTCCACTTGCTGGCGCGCCACGTCCAGCGCGGTGGCGTAGTCGCCGTTGAGGATGAGCTTGGCGAAGGCGCGGCTGCCGGTGACGTTGGTGCGCTCGCCGACGTTGACGAACAGATCCCCGTCGCCGATGTTGAACGGCTCCAGGCCGGACAGCCGGCACTTGGCCTCTATCGCCGGCAGCGGCCGCGGCGCGACGCCGTCCACCGCGCGGGCGATGGCGGCGATGTGTTCCGGCGTGGTGCCGCAACAGCCGCCCACGATGTTGATCAGGCCGGACTCCGCCCATTCTCGGACGTACACGCCCATCGCCTCCGGCTCCAGATCGTAGCCGCCGAAGGCGTTGGGCAGGCCGGCGTTGGCGTGCACCGACACATAGCCGGCGGACACCCGCGCCATCTCCTCGACATAGGGCCGCAGCAGATCCGGGCCCAGCGCGCAGTTGAGACCGTAGCTGACCGCGTCGGCGTGGGACAGCGAGTTGTAGAAGGCCTCGGTGGTCTGACCGGTCAGGGTGCGGCCGGATTGGTCTGTGATGGTGCCCGAGATCATGATGGGCAGCCGCGGCGTGTCCGGCCGCTCGTCGAAGTATTTGTGGATGGCGAACACCGCCGCCTTGGCGTTCAGGGTGTCGAAGATGGTTTCCACCAGCAGCAGGTCCGCGCCGCCTTGCACCAGGCCGTCTATCGCCTCGGTGTAGGAGGTCACCAGTTCGTCGAAGCTGACGTTGCGGTAGCCCGGGTCGTTGACGTCCGGACTGATGCTACAGGTGCGGTTGGTGGGACCGAGCACGCCGGCGCAATAGCGCGGCTTGGCCGGATTGGCGGCGCTGGCCTTTTCGCACAGTTCCTTGACCAGCCTGGCCGCGGCATGATTGATTTCCCACACCAGGCTTTCCATCGCGTAATCCGCCATGGCGATGGAGGTGGCGTTGAAGGTGTTGGTTTCGATGATGTCCGCGCCGGCGTCCAGATAGGCCTGGTGAATGCCGCCGATCACGTCCGGCCGCGTCAGCGCCAGCAAATCGTTGTTGCCCTTGACGTCGCTGGGCCAATCGGCAAAGCGCTCGCCCCGATAATCGGCCTCCTCCAACTGATGGCGCTGGATCATGGTGCCCATGCCGCCGTCCAGGATCAGAATGCGTTGGGATAGGTGTTGCCGGAGGGGATGCGAGGATGTTTTTGTCATGGCGGCTGAACTTTTTTTGTCTACAACGATAACAAGCGCAACGGACTCAAAAGCTCATCTTAACACTCGCAATCAACTGTCCGGGCGCTTGCTTAAGAATAAAGAGAGAACATCCATATGGCCATTACGAATAAGCTGTGGCTGCTCGCGGGGCTGGCGGCGGCATGGTGCGGGGAGGCGTGGGCGGCGGGCAGTTTACGGATAGGCGTGGCGGATACCGACGCGGCGCCGGTGGTGATGCTGTCGCCGGACGGCGAGCACCTGCGCGGCGGCCTGTCCAAGGATATCGGCGAGATGCTGGCGGCCGAACTGAGCCTGCGTCCGGAATTCATTCTGATCGCCCGCAAGCGGGTGGAGGCCTCCATCGAATCGGGCCGGGTGGACATCGTCTGCAACGCCAATCCGGACTGGTTCGGCAACGCCGCGCGGCTGGGCTGGACCCATGAGATCTATCCGCAGCTGGAGCGTCCGCTGACGCTCAAGCAAGCCACCGAGGTGCGCCAGGTGAACGACCTCGCCGGCAAGCGCATCGTCACCATACGCGGCTACAACTACCCGACGCTGGAGCGTTTCTGGCGCGGCAACCCGGCCTCCCACAACGAGGAGGCGCGGATGGAGCTGCTGATCAAATCGGTGCAAAAGCGGCTGAGCGACGCCGCCATCGTGTCGGAACTGGAGTTCGCCGCCTGGGCGCGCAACTGGCCGCAGGACGCGGCGCAGTTCAAGCTGCACCCGCTGGTGGTCACCTTCATGCCCACCATGTGCGCGGTGGCGCCGCATTCCGACATCAAGGTGGCGCAGCTGAACCAGGCGATAGACCGTCTGCAGAAAAGCGGCCGCATCAAGGCGGTGTTGAAAACCTATCAGTGGCAGCCGCAGGAATGAGCGCCGCCGGCCGGCGGCGCCGGCTCTAATCCTGGCCGCGGAAGCGCTGCTCCAGCCGGTGCATCACCTCCAGCGCGGTTTCCATCTGCTCGGCGGGAATATCCGCCAGCGCATGCCGGAAAAACGCCTCGCGCTTGGGCTGCACCTCCTCTATCAGCGCCTGTCCGGCCGGCGCCAGCGTCACCAGGGTCTGGCGGTTGTCGGCCGGATCGGTGATGCGCCGCACCAGAGCCTCCTCCTCCATGCCCTTCAACTGCCGCGTCAACGCGCCCGGATCCATCATCAGCCGGGTGGCCAGCTGTTTCTGCGTCGCCTGCTCCAGATCGGTCAGCGCGGCGAGAATGCGCCAGCGCGGCAAGGGATAGCCCACCTGCTGTTCAAACGCCGCGTACATGGCGCGGCCGGTGCGGCCGATTTGCTGCAGCAGATTGGGAGCGCGTTCAGTCATGGATTACCGCCGTCTTGGTTTTAACATCGCGCAATTCTACATGCGGGACTCGCCGCACAAGCAATAAGCCAAGCACCGCCAGCGCCGCCACCAGCCACTGGCTGAGGTGAATGGCGTCCACCAGCGCCAGCCGCGAGGCGTCCAGCAAGGCGCCGCCGTTGATCCGGGCCGCCGTCGTCAGTTGTTCGAAACGGGCGGCCGTGTCCGGGCTGAGCAGGATTTGCGGATCACGCAGCCAGGCCTGCCACTGCGGCGCGGCCGGCAGGGCGTCGACGCCGGCGACGTAGCGGTGGGTGACGAAGACGCCCACCAGCGCGGTGCCCAACATGCCGCCTATCATCCGCGTGGACTGAATCATGGCGGTGGCCACGCCCAGTTGCTCTCGCGGCGCGCTCTGCTGCACGAAGATGGTCAGATTGGGCAGCAACAGGCCCAGGCCCAAGCCGCCCACCGCCATCAGCGCGGCCACCAGCCAGTGCGCGGTGCCGGCGTCCACCCAGGCCAGCGCGCCGGCGGTGAAGGCGAACAGCAGCAAGCCCAGGCCCAGCAGCAAGGTGGGGCGGCGCAACCGGGTGACGATGCGGCCGTTCAGGATGCTGCCCAGGGTGATGCATACCACCAGCGGCGTCACCAGCAGGCCGGCCTGGTTGGGCGACAGGCCGAAGCCGCCCTGGAACATCAGCGGCGCGTAGTACATCACCGCGAACATGCCGCCGCCCAGCAACAGCGACAAGCCGAACAAGGGCGCCAGGCTGCGGTGGCTCAGCATGTCCAAGGGCAGCAGCGGGTTGGGGCAGCGCCGCTCCCACCACAGCAGGCCGGCCAGCGCGGCCAGGCCGCTCAGGCCCAGACCGGCCATCAGCCACAGCGGCTTGTGCAGCGGCAGCCATTCCACCAGCAATTGCATCGAACCCAGCAGCGCGGCGATCAGCAGTCCGCCCTGCCAGTCCAGCTTGGACGCGGCGCCGGCGCGGCGCATCGCCGGCAGATAGCGCCAGACGAACCACAGGCTGGCCAGACCCACCGGCAGATTGACGAAGAAGACCCAGCGCCAGCCCAGGTATTCGGTGAGAAAGCCGCCCAGGGTCGGGCCCACCGCGTTGGCCAGGCCGAAGGCCGCGGTCAGCATCACTTGCCAGCGCAGACGCTGCGCGGTTTCCGGAAACATGTCCGGCACGCAGGCGAAGGTGGTGGCCACCAGCATGCCGCCGCCCACGCCTTGCAGCGCGCGCGCCAGCACCAGTTCCAGCATGTCCTGGGCCAGGCCGCACAGCATGGAGGCGACGGTGAACAGGATGATGGCGGTCAGCACGAAGGGCTTGCGGCCGTGATCGTCGCCCAGCTTGCCGAAGATGGGCACGGTGATGACCGAGGTGAGCAGGTAGGCGGTGCCCACCCAGGCGTACAGGTCGAAACCGTGCAGCTCCGCCACCACGGTGGGCATGGCGGTGCCGACCACGGTCTGGTCCAGCGCCACCATCAGCAGCACGAAGCACAGGCCGAGCATGGCCAGCACTTTCTGGCGGAAATCCAGCGCGCCGGCCGCTCCAGCGGTTGCGGCTAAGGTGTTCATTTTTGTTGATCCATCAATAATTGACTAGTCAACTATTTTGCGCCGAGAAAGGCCAGGAATCCAGTGGCGGACACAAAGATTTACAAAGCAGGGGCTCTTAGAGCCTGTTTAAGGCGCGCGAGCAAGAGCGGGGCAAGGCGAAAACGATTGAAGAAGCGGAATGTACAGCGGGTACCTGTGCATTCTGAAAGCGTTCTTAACGCCCTTATCTAAACTATCCGGCCAAAGCGCCGCAAACTTTGAACGGGTTCTTAGGCGGCGGCGCGTCCGCGCCGCCGCGGGCTTCAGTAACCGCGCCGGGCCAGCCAGCTGCTGGCCTCGCTCTTGGCCAGAATGGCCACCAGCCAGTCCCGGAACACTTTGACCTTGGGCAGTTCCGCCAGCTCGTGCGGATAAACCAGGTAGTAGCTCCACTCGGTCTCCAGCACGGTGTCGAAAGGCATCACCAGCCGGCCGGAATCCAGGTCCTGGGTCACCATGGACACCTGGGCCAGGGTCACGCCCATACCGGCGACGGCAGCGTGCAGCGCGTATTCGGAGGCGTCGAAGGTGACGCCGCTTTCCGGATTCACGCCGTTGACGCCGGCCAGTTTCAGCCAGCGCTTCCAGGTGTCCTGATCGCGCCAGGGGTGCAGCAGGGTGTGATGGCGCAAATCGTCCGGGGTGTTCAGCGGGTGCTTGCCGTTGAGCAGGGCCGGGGAGCAGACCGGGATCAGTTTTTCGCGGCAGATGCATTCGGTGCGCAGATCCGGCGCCACTTCGGCGCGCGCCATGCCCACCACCGCCAGATCGTACTCCGCGCGGTTGAACGGCTTGTCGTGAATCAGCTGGGTCACCAGGTGCAGCGTGTATTCCGGATAGCGGGTCTGGAAGTCCGGCAGATTGGGCAGCACCCAGCGCATCGCCGGGGTGGGCGGCATGCGCACGCGCAGAT
Source organism: Chromobacterium sp. Panama (assembly GCF_003052555.1). Taxonomy (NCBI): domain Bacteria; kingdom Pseudomonadati; phylum Pseudomonadota; class Betaproteobacteria; order Neisseriales; family Chromobacteriaceae; genus Chromobacterium; species Chromobacterium sp. Panama. Next base: position 4,940,682 of record NZ_QARX01000001.1, on the reverse strand, counting down.
CGCTCTGCCGCAGCCGCAGCGCTTCGCTGGCCTCGTTCAGCAATTGGAAAGCCTCGCGCGCCGGCTTGATCAGCGCCTCGCCCTCGGCGGTCAGCGACAGGCCGCGCGCCTGCCGGGTGAACAGGGTGGCGCCGTAGTATTCCTCCAGCGTTTGCACGTGGCGGCTGACCGCCCCTTGGGTCAGGCTGAGCGCGGCGGCGGCGCGGGTGAAGGACAAATGCTCGGCGGCGACGACAAATACGCGTAATGCATTCAGCGGTGGCAGCTTCATCTTACATGCCTTTTTATCATGGTTATCATGAAATTAACTGCTTTGTCATGCCAGGCGCAACATCGTATGCTAGGCATGCCGGGCACGGCTGGGCTTGGAACGGCGGACCGCGGCATGCAAGCCGCCGCCATGCGTCAATGGCATGAAGACCGCCGCTCCGCGTTGATCGAACCGTCCCTGCCGCGCTCCCCGATTTCCAGCGTGGCGCCCGCAGCCAAAACCAAGCCCGGCCTTGGCTTTCCCGGAAACGGAACCGTCATTCCCGAGCCTAAGGCTTTATCCGTACTGAAATAGTAACGGATTATAAATATTACAGGATGACATCCGCTTGCAACGGAGAATTTTCCACCGCTTATCGCGTGTCGCCGAAACTGCGGCGGCGTCGCCAGATTAACTGCCAATCCACGTTGGGCATTGCCGGGTTCAGACAGGGCCCGGCTTTTTTTTGCCCGCGCTCCGGCGAGCGGACAAGAAAAAAGGCCACGCGAGTGGCCCAAAGTTCGGAGAATAAGCCCAGGCGGCGCGAACGTCGCTTGGGCGCGGGCGGCGAACCGCCCGTTCTTGAGTTTGCGAGTGTAGCGCGTTGCGCCGACAGCGGCAACGCAATAATCCTGGCTAGTACCGCCCGGCTTTCACTCGCCCAATTCCGCCAGCAGTTCCGCCTGCTGCTCGGCGATCAAGGCGCCGGTCAGTTCGCTCAGATCGCCGTCCATCACGTAATCCAGCTTGTACAGCGTCAGATTGATCCTGTGGTCGGTGATGCGGCCCTGCGGGAAGTTATAGGTGCGGATACGCTCGGAACGGTCGCCGGAGCCGATCAGGCTCTTGCGCTCGGCCGCTTCCTTCTGCTGCTGTTCTCGGCGCTGGATGTCCATGATGCGCGCCGCCAGCACTTGCATGGCGCTGGCCTTGTTGGCGTGCTGGGAACGGCCGTCCTGACACTCCGCCACAATCCCCGTCGGAATATGGGTGATGCGCACCGCGGAATCCGTCTTGTTGATGTGCTGGCCGCCGGCGCCGCTGGCCCTGAAGGTGTCGATGCGCAGATCAGACGGGTTCAGCACCACGTCGGCCAGTTCGTCGGCCTCGGCCATCACCGCCACGGTGCAGGCCGAGGTGTGGATGCGGCCCTGGGTCTCGGTCACCGGCACCCGCTGCACGCGGTGGCCGCCGGATTCGAACTTGAGCCGGGAATAGGCGCCGAAGCCGATCAGGCGCACGATGACCTCTTTATAACCGCCCAGGTCGGATTCGCTGGCGGAGACGATCTCCGCCTGCCAGCGATTGCGTTCGGCGTAGCGGGTATACATGCGCAGGAGGTCGCCGGCGAACAGCGCGGCCTCGTCGCCGCCGGTGCCGGCGCGGATTTCCAGGAAGATGTTTTTCTCGTCGTTGGGGTCCTTGGGCAGCAGCAGCTTCTGCAACTCCAGCTCCAAGACCGCCAGCTTATCCTTGCCCTCGGCGATTTCCGCCTGGGCGAACTCCTTCATTTCCGGGTCCGACAACATGTCTTCCGCCGCGGCGATGTCGCTTTCGCACTGGCGATAGCCTTGGTAGGTTTCCACCACCGGGCTGAGTTCGGCGTGCTCGCGGGTGAGCTTGCGGAACGCATCCATATTTTGAGTGGCCGCCTCGCTGGCCAGGAGGTGGGTCACCTCTTCCAGACGATCGGCCAGTTGCGCCAGTTTGGCCGCAATTGACGCTTTCATTACGACTCCGGGTGTAAACGATAAAGACGCGCCACGGCTTCCACCTGCGCGTCGTGCTCCGCGCCGCGCCCGGACGACAAGGCCCGGGTGGGGGGATGCATCAATTTATTGGTCAGTTGCACCGACAGGGTTTCCAACACCCGCTCCGGCGCTTCGCCGCGCGCCAGCTGCTTGAGCGCGGCGTCCAGCGCGGCGCGGCGCAGCCGGTCCGCGTCGTCGCGCAGCGCGCGGATCAAGGGCACGGTTTCGCGCTTCTTCAGCCAGTCGCTGAACTCGCAAACCCGGGCCTGGATGATGGTTTCGGCTTCCGCGGCCGCGCTCTGACGCGCTTCCTTGCCCACTTCCACCACGCTGGCGATGTCGTCCACGCTGTACAGGAACACATCGGCCAGCTTGCCCACTTCCACTTCGATGTCGCGCGGCACCGCCAGGTCCAGCATGAAGATGGGGCGGTGACGGCGCGCCTTGATCGCGCGCTCCACCATGCCCTTGCCTATGATGGGCAGCTGGCTGGCGGTGGAGGTGACCAACACATCGTAGCGCGGCAGGATGTCCGGCAGCTCGGCGAGGGTGACGGCGTTGCCGCCGAACTGCTCCGCCAGCCGCTGGCCGCGCTCCAGCGTGCGGTTGGCCACGGTGATACAGGAGGGATTGCGCGCGGCGAAGTGAGTGGCCACCAGCTCTATCATTTCCCCGGCGCCGACAAACAGAATGTTCAGTTCGCCAATGGTGGGGAAGATCTGCTCGGCCAGCTTGACCGCCGCCGCCGACATCGACACCGAACTGGCGCCCACCGCGGTGTTGGAACGCACTTCCTTGGCCACGGCGAAGGTGCGCTGGAACAGGCCGTTGAGCAGGGTGCCCATGGTGCCGGCGTGTTCGGCGCTGCGCACCGCGTCCTTCAGCTGGCCCAGGATCTGGGTTTCGCCCAGCACCATGGAGTCCAGGCCGGAGGCGACGCGAAAAGCGTGGCGCGCGGCGTTGGCCTCGTCCAGCTGATACAGATAGGGCTGCATTTCCGCCAGCGCCAGGCCGTGATATTGCGCCAGCCAGCTGAGCGCCGCCTGCGGATCGCCGCCGGTGCAATAGATTTCGGTGCGATTACAGGTGGAGACGATGGCCGCCTCGCGCGCCGCATGCGAGCTGACCAGGCTGTCCAGCGCCTTGGGCAACACCTCCGCAGGAAAAGCCAGCTTTTCCCGGATGGAGAGCGGTGCGGTATGGTGGTTCAAACCAAGGGCGAACAGATGCATGGGCGGATAAGCCGCGGAAAGAAATGGGGTATTTTAGCCTAACTTGAACCGCAAGTCCTGCGCCGCGGCGGCAAGCCGCGCCGGCCTGTCGCCGGCGCCTTATACGACATAGCAGAATCCGGCGCCGCGCGCGTCCCAAATAACGCGTTCTTCTTGCGCAAACCCCTATATGGGCCAAGCGAAGCTGGCATAAGATAAGCCCCATCAAGGAGGACGAAATGTCGCTGAACCTCGCAGACATCCGCAAGGATTTTTCCAAGAAAGAATTGTCGCCGGAGGAGTGCCTGCCGGACCCGCTGGCCCAACTGGAGAGCTGGCTGGACCAGGCCATCGCCGCGCAGATGCCGGAACCCACGGCGATGAACCTGGCCACGGCCGGCGCGGACGGACGCCCCACATCGCGCATCGTGTTGCTCAAGGGCGTGGAAGACGGCCAGCTGCTGTTCTACACCAATTATCTGAGCCGCAAGGGCCGGCAATTGAGCGACAACCCCTATGTGGCGCTGACCTTCTTCTGGCCGGAGCTGGAACGGCAGATCCGCATCGAGGGCCGCGCCGCCCAGGTGGCGCCGGAAATATCCGACGCCTATTTCGCCAGCCGGCCCTACACCAGCCGCGTAGGCGCCTGGGCCAGCGAGCAGAGCAGCGAGATCGGCTCCAAGGGCGTGCTGGTGTCGCGCGCGGCGATGTTCGGGGTCAAACACCCGCTGAACGTGCCGCGGCCGCCGCATTGGGGCGGCTACGCGGTGACGCCGGACCGGCTGGAATTCTGGCAGGGCCGACCCAGCCGGCTGCATGACCGGGTGCAGTACGCCTTGCGGGAAGACGGCGGCTGGAAGATCGCGCGGCTGGCGCCGTGAACCGGTCTCCGGTGAGGACAACTCATTGAAATAATGAGTTTTACGCATATTCAAAAAACTGCAACCATCTCAAATTAGACAGTTTGTCCGCTTTTATAGCGATTTGGATGTTGCCGCATCACAACAAGCCGCATCGGGATGATGCGGCTTTTCATTTTCTTGATGTTTCCCTCTCTTCTCCTTGTCTACCAAGGATTCGACGCCCCGCTTTGATTTCGGTCATGCCCGCCGCCGGCCATGCCCAGGCAACTGGCACTTAGAACAGATGCATATCAAGTCGGAAAAACCAATACATAATTTATGCATTTGGCAAGTGGTCGTCAGAACAAACCAAGCCAACGTCCTCTGGTTTCAGCAATTCCTTTCCCATGCTCAGAGCGACGTCCCATGTCGGGAATGCATAAGGGACGCGGCGAAAACCTCCCCACCCGATGGCGGCAGCCATCTTGAGGGAACGGTTTCCAAGCGTCCGAAAGGGCAGGCGCAAGCCTGTCTGGCGCCGGCGGCCTTTATGCAAGACCCGCCGGCTTGACGCGGGGCATTACCGTGTCCTGCTGATCTACATTGGAGAAAAAGTCGTGATGAAAACCCAAACTGCGATGGTTCGCGTACTGGTGCTGTCCGCTCTCGCCCTGGCTTACGGTTCCGCCCACGCCGCCGAGCGCGTCAACCTGGAAGCGCTGGCCAAATCCAGCAAACTCGTCGACGGCGCCAGCGTGTTCAGCGCCGCCGGCATCAACCAGGGCGAACTGAAAGCGCAGCGCAGCGCCCAGTTCCCCAACGGCAAAGTCGTCACCCGCTACCAGCAGTTCTATCAGGGCGTGCCGGTGTGGGGCGAGGCCGTAGTGGAGGAAAAACAGTTCGCCAAAGGCTCGTCCACCGCCGCGGCCAGCAAGCTGTCCGGCTACTATGTGCGCGGCATCGGCTCCGACCTGGCTTCGGTCAAGCCGGCGCTCAGCGCCTCCCAGGTGCTGGCCAGCGCCAAGGCGCTGAAGGCCAACGGCTACGAAACCCGCAATGAGAAGACGGAACTGGTGGTCCGTCTGGACAACAACACCGCCCAGCTGGTTTACCTGGTGTCCTTCCTGGTGGAAGGCGGCAAGGAGCCCAGCCGCCCGCACCTCATCATCGACGCCAACAGCGGCCAGGTGCTGAAGCAGTGGGAAGGCCTGAACCACGCCGAAGCCAACGGCCCCGGCGGCAACGCCAAGACCGGCAAATACCTGTACGGCACCAACTACGGCCCGCTGATCGTCACCAGCGATTGCAAGATGGACAGCGGCAACGTGGCCACCATCAACCTGAACGGCGGCACCAGCGGCACCACCCCGTACAAGTTCGCTTGCCCCACCAACACCTACAAGCAGATCAACGGCGCCTACTCGCCGCTGAACGACGCCCACTACTTCGGCAACGTGGTGTTCAATCTGTACAAGGACTGGTTCAACCTGCGTCCGATCAACCAGAAACTGCTGATGAAGGTGCATTACAGCCGCAACTATGAAAACGCGTTCTGGGACGGCAGCGCGATGACCTTCGGCGACGGCGCCACCCGCTTCTATCCGCTGGTGTCGCTGGACGTGTCCGCTCACGAAGTCAGCCACGGCTTCACCGAGCAAAACTCCGGCCTGGTCTACAGCGGCCAGTCCGGCGGCATCAACGAAGCGTTCTCCGACATGGCCGGCGAAGCCGCCGAGTACTACATGAAGGGCAAGAACGACTTCCTGGTGGGCGCGGAAATCTTCAAGCAGACCGGCGCGCTGCGCTACTTCGCCGATCCGACCAAGGACGGCCGCTCCATCGGCCACGCCAAGGACTACACCAGCGGCCTGGACGTGCACTACTCCAGCGGCGTGTACAACAAGGCCTTCTACCTGATCGCCACCAGCGCCGGCTGGAACACCCGCAAGGCCTTTGAAGTGTTCGTGGACGCCAACCGCCTGTACTGGACCTCCAACGCCACTTACAACAGCGCCGCTTGCGGCGTTGAAAAAGCGGCCGAAGCGCGCGGCTACAGCAAGGCCGACGTGACCAAGGCCTTCACCGCCGTGGGCGTGGCTTGCGGCAGCTGATGACCGCCTGACGGCGCGGCCATGACGGCCCGCGCCGTTTCTCCCATCCGCTGGCCATGGCCCGTCCATGGCCGGCATCGCTCAGGAATTCCGGAATGCTCACTCTCAAACCGAGTCTCGTCGCGCTCTTGGCCGCCACCAGCCTGGCCGGCGCCGCCCAGGCCGCCCCGGTGTGGATTTCCATCGGCGACGACGCCTACCAGCTATTGCAACAGGTCAGCCCGAAAAGCCGCAGTCAGGAAAGCCGCCAGCTGGCGGTGAGCGCGCTGCCGGCCGGCGTGTCCGCCAAAGGCGTGGCCACCGAGAAAGTCCACCTGGTGCAAGTGGACGACAGCGTGCTACCGCAATTGTCGGACGCCATCCACCACAGCCTGCGCCATTGCGGCGGCTTCATCGTGCACAAGGATCTGCAGGACGCGCGCACCGCGCTGAAAGCCCCGGTGGCCAGCGCGCTGCTGCCCAGCTACCAGATCAACGACCAGGCCGCCGTCAACAAGCTGTTGCCGCAGCTGCAGGACAGCAACATCCTCGGCACCATCCAGTCCCTGTCCAACTACCAGAACCGCTTCTACACTACCAGCCACGGCGTCAACGCCTCCAACTGGATCGCCAGCCAATGGCGGCAGCTGGCCGCCGGCCGCGGCGACGTGAGCGTGGAGCAGTTCGCCCACAGCGCCTGGCCGCAGAAATCGGTGATCCTCACCATCAAGGGCAAGGACAACGCCGCCGAAACCCTGGTGCTGGGCGGGCATCTGGACTCCACCGTGGGCAACGGCACCGGCGAAACCAGCCGCGCGCCGGGCGCCGACGACGACGCCTCCGGCATCGCCAGCCTGACCGAGGTGATTCGCGTGCTGATGGCCAACAACTACCAGCCGCGCCGCACCATCAAGTTCATGGCCTACGCGGCGGAAGAAGTGGGCCTGCGCGGCTCCTCCGACATCGCCAACCGCTATAAGCAGCAGAAGGTCAACGTGGTGGGCGCCTTGCAGCTGGACATGACCAACTACCAGGGCAGCGCGGAGGACATCTTCCTGTTCACCGACTACACCAACGCGTCGCAGAACACCTTCCTCGCCAACCTGGCCAAGGTCTATCTGCCCAATCTGAAAGTGGGCTACAGCTCGTGCGGCTACGCGTGCTCGGACCACGCCTCCTGGCACAAGAACGGCTACCCGGCGTCCTTCCCGTTCGAGTCCGCCTTCAACCAGTCCAACCCCAATATCCACACCGTGCGCGACACCCTCGCCAGCGCCGGCAACCAGGCTCGCCACGCGCTGAAGTTCTCGCAACTGGCGCTGGCCTACGCGGTGGAATTGGGCAGCGACGGCCCGGCGGTCAAGCGCTGAGCCCAACGCCCCGTCCAATGCGCCCACCCTCTTGCGGGGTGGGTTTTTCATTGTGGGCCATGCCGCGAGCGCTCAGAACGTGTTTACGATCTCGCGAGCTAAGGCGAGACAAGGCGAAAACGGTTGAAGAAGCGGAATGCACAGGGGGTACATGAGCATTCTGAAAGCGTTTTCAACGCCCTTGTCTAACTATTCCGCCGACGCGCAGCAGATCGTAAACAGGTTCTCAGACGCCGGCCTCTCGCCGCATGTCCACATGCGGAATGCCGCCGTCGTCGTAAATCTCGGACACCGCGCAGAAGCCGAAACTTTCGTACAAGGCCTGCGCGTCGGTCTGCGCCGACAACATGACGGCCGCCTGCGGGAAATGCGCGCGGCACTGCGCCACCGCCTGCGCCAGCAAGGCCTTGCCCAGGCCCTGGCCGCGCGCCTCCGGCGCCACCACCACCCGGCCTATCGCCGCCGCATCCGGGTATTTCTCCCCCGGCGCGATCAGGCGCGCGTAAGCCAGCAGCCGGCCGCCGTCGTCGTGGCCGGACAGGTGCAGACAGTGCAGATCCACGCCGTCCACGTCGCCGTAAATCGACTGCTGCTCCACCACGAACACCCGGTCGCGCAACTGCAAGGCCCCATACAGCGCCAGCGGCGTAAAACCATCGAAACGGTGGCAGTGCCACGCAACTCGGTTTGCCATAGTAGAATTCCCCTGAACTGATTCATTATCATCGGCCGGCTTAGCGGCGCGCTCGGGCCAAGCTTACGACAAGGCGTGTTTGCCAGCTATAACCGTGAGGACAGGCTTTGCCGTGGCGCAAACGCCGGCCGATGAACGCTAACCGATTCAACTCCTGCCTTGCCCATATGAACGATACCGATCTGTTTGCCGAGATTACGCCGGACGGCGCCGCCGCCCTGACCCCGCCGCCGCCCACTCCGCCCGCGGCAGACGCCGACGACGGCGAGTGGATTCCGCTGGACCTTTACGCCGAGCGCGCCTACCTGGAATACGCGATGAGCGTGGTCAAGGGCCGCGCGCTGCCGGAAGTGGCCGACGGCCAGAAACCCGTGCAGCGCCGCATCCTGTACGCGATGCGCGACATGGGCCTGGCCCACGGCGCCAAGCCGGTGAAATCCGCGCGCGTGGTCGGCGAGATCCTGGGTAAATACCATCCTCACGGCGACAGCTCCGCCTACGAGGCGCTGGTGCGCATGGCGCAGGACTTTACGCTGCGCTACCCCTTGATCGACGGCCAGGGCAACTTCGGCAGCCGCGACGGCGACGGCGCGGCGGCGATGCGTTACACCGAGGCGCGGCTGACGCCGATCGCCGATCTGCTGCTGTCGGAAATCGACATGGGCACCGTGGACTTCGTGCCCAATTACGACGGCGCCTTCGAAGAGCCGCGCTTGCTGCCGGCGCGCCTGCCCATGGTGCTGCTCAACGGCGCCTCCGGCATCGCCGTGGGGCTCGCCACCGAAATCCCGCCGCACAATCTGACCGAAGTGGCCCAAGCCTGCGTCGCGCTGCTGGACGATCCGGAACTGGACACCGCGGCGCTGATGCAATACGTGCCCGGCCCGGACTTCCCCGGCGGCGGCCAGATCATCACCCCGGCCGAAGACATCCTCGCCGCCTATGAGAGCGGCCGCGGCAGCGTGCGCGTGCGCGCCAAATGGGAAGTGGAAAAACTGGCGCGCGGCCAGTGGCGCGTGATCGTGTCCGAACTGCCGCCCGGCTCCAGCGCGCAGAAAGTGCTGGCGGAGATCGAAGAAGCCACCAACCCCAAGGTCAAGACCGGCAAGAAGGCGCTGACCCAGGACCAGCAAAACCTGAAGAGCCTGATGTTGTCGCTGCTGGACCGCGTGCGCGACGAATCCGACAGCGAGTGCCCGGTGCGCCTGGTGTTCGAACCCAAATCCAGCCGCCAGGACCCGGACGAATTCATCAACACCTTGCTGGCGCAGACCAGCCTGGAAGGCAACGCCTCGATGAACCTGGTGATGATAGGCCTGGACGGTCGGCCGGGTCAGAAAGGCCTCAAGCCCATCCTCAGCGAATGGCTGGACTTCCGCCGCACCACCGTCACCCGCCGCCTGCAGCACCGGCTGGCCCAGGTGGAAAAGCGCATCCACATCCTGGAAGGGCGGATGATCGCCTTCATCCACATCGATGAAGTGATACGCGTGATCCGCGAATCCGACGAGCCCAAACCGGACCTGATCAAGGCCTTCGGCCTGACCGAGATCCAGGCCGAGGACATCCTGGAAATCCGCCTGCGCCAACTGGCGCGGCTGGAAGGCTTCAAGCTGGAGAAAGAGCTGTCCGACCTGCGCGAGGAGCGCGAAGGCCTGCGCCATGTGCTGGACACCCCGGACGCGCTGCGCACCATGATGCGCGAGGAAATCCAGGCCGACGCCGCCAAATACGGCGACAAGCGCCGCAGCGAGATCAAGACCGCCGAGCGCGCGGTGCTGACCCAGACCATAGCCGACGAGCCGGTCACCATCATCCTGTCGCAAAAGGGCTGGATCCGCGCCCGCGTCGGCCACAACGTCGACCTCGCCGCGCTGGCCTTCAAGGACGGCGACGCGCTGCACACCGTGGTGGAAACCCGCACCGTGTGGTCGGTGATCGTGCTGGACTCCAAGGGCCGCGCCTACACCGTGGATCCGGCCGACGTGCCCACCGGCCGCGGCGACGGCGTGCCGGTGGCCTCGCTGGTGGACCTGCAGGACGGCGCCAAGCCGGCGCAGATGCTGTCCGGCAAGGACGAGACCCGCTTCGTCGTCGCCGGTTCCGGCGGTTACGGCTTCATCGCCAAGCTGGGCGACATGGCCGGCCGGGTCAAGGCCGGCAAAGCCTTCCTGACGCTGAACCCGGAAGAAACCGTGCTGACCCCGGCGCCGCTGCCAGCCGCCGGCATAGTCGAAGCCACCCAGTTGGTGGCCGCCGCCGACAACGGCCGGCTGCTGGCCTTCCCGGCCGCCGAGCTCAAGGAGCTGGCCAAGGGCCGCGGCCTGATGCTGATGGCGCTGGACAACGGCGAAGCCCTCACCGCCGTCGGCCTCGTCAACGGCGACAAGGCGCTGCTGTCCACGCTGTCGGTGCGCGGCAAGGCCTCCGATGAAAAACTGGCGCTGGCGGAGTTCGCCGGCAAGCGCGGCAAGAAGGGCAAGCTGATGCCCAAGAAATGGAGCGTCGGCGCCATCAGCGAGCTGCCGACGACATGAACCGGGACCGCCCGCCCACGCCGTTGACCCCGCGCAGCGGGCTGGTCTTCATCAACAGCTTCCGGGCGGCGCTGCTGCTGGTGCTGCTGGCGATGTCGCTGTTCGCCAACCGCGAAGGCGAATCGCTGGTGGCCGGCGGCAAGGCCTTCTATCTGTGGAGCGGCGTCTACGCCGCGCTGATCGGCGCCTGGTTCCTGCTGCGCAACGGCCGGCTGGCCCACACCCTGCAACTGACCCTGGCCATCGCCGCCGACATCGCGATGATCGTGCTGCTGATGGGCATCAACGACGGCGTGCGCAGCGGCTACGGCATCCTGCTCCTGCCCTATCTGGCGGTGGCCGGCCTGCTGTCCTCCGGCCGCTACGCGCTGTTCTACGCCTCCATCGCCACCCTGATCCTGCTGTCCTTCGTCGGCGTCGAGCAATACCTGGGCATAGGCCGCGGTTCCGACTTCTACTACTCCGCGCTGCTGGCCACCGCCGGCTTCATCACCTCCATCGTCACCTGGAAGCTGGGCCGGGTGGCGCGCGACTCCGAGGCCTTGGCCACCCGCCGCGGCGGCGAAATCGCCAACCTCAACCGCCTGAACGAACTGGTGCTGCAAAGCCAGCGCGACGCGGTGGTGGTGCTGGACCCGTCCGGCCTGCTGCGCCAGTTCAACAACCAGGCGGCGCGCTACTTCGGCGCCATGCGCCGCGGCCACGTCGTCCCGGAACTGCTGCCGCTGGTGGAGCGCTGGCGGCACAACGGCTGCCCGCCCAATCCCAGCTTCATAGACCGCAATATCCGCGGCCGCCAATTGGTGGGCCGCATGGTGCCGGTGCTGATGGGCGACGACCACGCGCTCTTGCTGTTCATGCGTGATATGGCCGACATGGCGGAAGAGGGCAAACGCGTGAAGCTGGCGGCGCTGGGACGGCTCACCGCCAATATCGCCCATGAAATCCGCAACCCGCTGTCGGCGATCAACCACGCGGCGGATCTGCTGGCCGAAGACGAAACCGATCCCGCGCGCCAGCGGCTGATCCGCATCGTGCAAGGCAATAGCAAGCGCATCAACCACATGGTGCAGGAAGTGCTGGCCTTGAACCGCCGCGACCGGATCAAGCCCGAGCCCATCCGGCTGCAGCCTTTTCTGGACGAACTGCTGGACCACTTCGGCGTGGTGGAGGCCGCCGCCGCCGGCGCGATCTGCTGCGTCTACCAGGCGCAGGCCGCCGCGGTCCAGTTCGACCGCGGCCATTTCGGCCAGATTCTCAATAATCTGCTGGCCAACGCCTGGCGCTACTCCAGCAAACAGCCGGGCGCGGTGCGCATCGAAGTGGGCGAAGTGGAAAACCACCTGACCATCAAGGTCATGGACGATGGGCCGGGCATGAGCGAAGATGCCCAGGCCCGCTTGTTCGAACCCTTTTTCACCACGGAAAGCGCCGGCACCGGACTGGGCCTGTACATTGCGCGCGAGCTGGCGGAAGCCAACGACGCGCGGCTGGACTACTGCCCGCCCGGCGGCGTGTTCCGTCTGATCTGTCACAAGGCTTATGGCTAAATCCTCCCTGCGCGTGCTGGTGATCGACGACGAACCGGACATCCGCGAACTGCTGGAACTGACCCTGATCAAGATGGGGCTGGACGTGGCCACCGCCGCCAGCGTCGGCGCCGCCAAACTCAGCCTGAACAGCCAGCCCTTCGACCTGGCGCTGACCGATATGCGCCTGCCGGACGGCGAGGGCATCGAGGTGGTGCGCCATATCGCCGCGCAGGGGCTGGACGTGCCCATCGCGGTGATCACCGCCTACGGCAACACCGACAACGCGGTGCTGGCGATGAAGGCGGGCGCCTTCGACTACCTGCAAAAACCGGTCAGCCTGGCGCAATTGCGCAGCCTGGTGAAATCCGTGCTGCGCGTGGACAACGGCAAGCCCGGCGCCGCGGTGCGGCTGGACGGCGAATCCCCGGCGATCCAGGAAGCCTTGCGCCTGGTCGGCAAGCTGGCGCGCAGCCAGGCCGCGGTCTACCTCAGCGGCGAGTCCGGCACCGGCAAGGAACAGGCGGCGCGGATGATACACGAGCACAGCGCGCGCGCCGAACGGCCGTTCATTCCGGTCAACTGCGGCGCCATCCCGGAAACGCTGATGGAAAGCGAATTCTTCGGCTACCGCAAAGGCGCGTTCACCGGCGCCGACAACGACCGCGACGGCTTCTTTCAGCAAGCCAACGGCGGCACGCTGTTTCTGGACGAAGTGGCCGATCTGCCGCTGGCGATGCAGGTCAAGCTGCTGCGCGCGATTCAGGAAAAGAAAGTGCGCCGCCTCGGCAACGCCCAGGAAGAAGCGGTGGACGTGCGCATCATCTGCGCCACCCACAAAGACCTGGCGGCGCGGGTGGACGCCGGCAGCTTCCGCCAAGACCTGTATTACCGGCTGAACGTGCTGCCGCTGCGCATGCCGCCGCTGCGCGAACTGCGCGAGGATCTGCCGCGCTACATCGCCGGCCTGCTGGAACGCTTTTCCCCCGATGAAAAACCGCGGCTGGCGCCGGCGGCGCTCAAGGCCTTGCTGGAATACAATTACCCGGGCAATTTCCGCGAACTGGAAAACATCCTGGAGCGCGCGGTGGCGCTGGCCAACGACGCCCGCATCGAATTGCCGGACCTGCAACTGCTGCCTGGCGATCACGGCGGCCACGGCGACGGCGAAGCGCCGACATGCGCCGACGGCGAGGCGCTGCAGGACTTTCTGGACCGGGTGGAGCGCGAGGCCATTCTCAAGGCGCTGGAAAGCACCCGCTTCAACCGCACCCAGGCCGCCAAGCAGCTGGGCGTGACCTTCCGCTCCATGCGTTATCGGATGGAAAGGCTGGGCATCAAATAAGAAGAGTTTTCAACACGGCATCGCCGAAGCGCAGCAGGCTCTGCGCTAAGCACGCTGTGGATAAGCACGGCATTGCGCCAAATCCTGTGGATAAGCCATATTCTCGCTTTTTGCCGGCCCCTTGCCGGAAAGCCGGGAAGCCCGGCCGCGCAATCGCTACAATGCGGCAGCCGCGGCCCGCGTCCGCGCATCAGACAAGACCGGACCCGGACCAGCGGCTATAAATAATCTATTCGGCGGCCCCGCCCAAGCGCGCGCGCCATTGCAAGACATCGATATCCGCTACCGCCCCATGGCTTTCTCGCCGCTCCACCTCGCCCGCCGCGCCTTGCCGGCCTTGCTGTTCGGCGCGCTCAGCGCCCCGATAGCCGCGCTGCCGTCGATCCGGGTGGCGCTGGGCGAAACCAAGCAGCCCTATATCGACGCAGAGCGCGCCAAAGGCGTGGAATACGATATCGTCCACCAGGCCCTGATCCAGGCCGGCTATCAGCCCCAGATCCGCTTCGGCCCCAATCTGCGCGCGCACAACTGGCTGGCCAACGGCCAGGTGGATGCCGCCATCGCCAATAGCGGCGGCCATGTTTCCGAGCCCTACATCGTCTACCAGAACATGGCGATCACGCTGTGCAAACGCCGCATCCGCCTGCGCCGGCTGGACGACCTGGCCCGCTTCCGGGTGGCCGCCTTCCAGGGCGCCCACCTCTACCTGGGCCCCGACTTCGCCGCGCTGGCGCCGCAGATTACGTCCTACCGGGAAGAATCGCCGCAGGTCACTCTCAACCGCCTGCTGTACAGCGAGCGCGCCGACGTGGCGATTTCCGACGTCAACATCTTCCAGCAGTTGAGCCACGAGCTGCGCCGGGAAATCGACGTCGGCGCCAAGCTCTGCCCGTACGCGCTGTTCACCCCCACCCATTACCGGCTGACCTTCCGCGACGTCCGCGACCGCGACCGCTTCAACCAGGGCCTGCGCCGCTTCGCCGCCGCCGGCGGCTACGAGAAACTGGCCGAACGCTATCAGCTGCCCACCCAGCGCGGACGCCCCTGGTTCAAGCCCTGAGAACCCGTTCAAAATCTGCCGCGCTTCGGCGATACGGCGTTGAACAGACTCTGAGCGCACCTTGCCGCGCCCGGCTGGCCTAAGGGTGGGTGTCTGCTCTGGATCAATAACCTTCGCCGCCGCGCGGTGTTAGCATGGTTTGGCAATATCTGATCGCTGACGGCCGCTGTCTTTGCCCTTAGGCTTCGCCCGGGTCCGCGTCGTCAGCCGCTCCATGTATCCACCCGCCCAAGGAGTCGCCCATGTTTCCCGAATACCGCGAACTGATCAGCAAGCTGAAAACCGAAGACGAGCACTTCACCCGCCTGTTCAACAAACACAACGACCTGGACCAGAAGATCAAGAATATGGAAGCGCGCATCGAGCCTTCCGTCGACTTCGAAATCGAAACCCTGAAAAAGGAAAAGCTGCGGCTGAAGGATGAGTTGTACATCATCCTGAGAAAGGCCGCCGGCTAGATCCGGCGTCTGCGCGCAAGAACAAAGCCCGCCGACAGGCGGGCTTTTGCATGATGCGCGCCGGGCTTCAGACCGTGGGCGCGTCCTTCTCCAGCTCCGCCAGAATCGCGCCAGGCTCCTGGGTCACTTCCAGAACCTTGCGGATGCGGTTGAACGCCACGCAGGCGTCGGCCGGATACTTGCCGAACGGCGTCAGCCCGCCATGGCTCCAGCCCGCCGCGGCCAGCACGTCCTTGCGGAACTGCGAGCCATCGGCGCTGCCGCCGGCGATCTGCTGCAAGGCCCGGTCGATCAGAATATGCGGAAACGGGTTGCGGGACAGCGTGGTGAAATGCTCTGGGCGAACTTCGTCGAACTGCATGGCGCACTCCTGATGCGTGAACATGATTCATCTAAGTCCAAACCAGGGCAATTCGCCAGCAGACTGTGAAGACTCACACGCCGCCGCCGCGAACGGCGGCGGCGCGGCCAGGCTCAGCGCCTATTCAAAACGCGCGCGGCCTTGAACCGGCGCTAGCGGTTCACCAGCAATTTGGGGTTGGAATTGCCCCACACCGTGTACAGGTCGGCCAGCAAGGCGCCGTTGATGTCCTCCAGCTCGGCGGCGCCGATTTCGCCCTTGCCCTGCTTGCCGAACAACACCACCTCGTCGCCGATCTTGGCACCCGGAATCTCGGTCACGTCCACCATCAGCGTATTCATCGACACCTTGCCCACCACCGGCGCGCGCTGGCCGTTGATCAGCACATGCGCCTTATTGGTGAAGGCGCGGCGATAGCCGTCGGAATAGCCGACCGGGATATTGGCCAGCAAGGACTCGCGCTTCAGGGTGTAAGTGCGGTCGTAGCCGACGGTGTTGCCGGCCGGATAGCGGTTCACCGCCGCCACGCGCGATTTGAAGGCCATCACGCGCAGATATTCGGTATGGCTGGGCACGGTGTCGCCGAAGATGGCGCCGCCCGGACGCACCATGTCCAGCCGCGCTTCCGGCACTTCCAGCGTGGCGAAGCTGTTGGCGCAGTGCAGGGTGATCTTGCTGCGGTCCAGACCGCCCGCCTTGATCAGCCAGGCGCTTTCCTGCTTGAAGGCCGCCAGGCCTTTTTCCACGTCGGCCTTATCCTCCACCGGGAAGTGGGTCATGATGCCCACCACTTGCAGATTGGGCAGCTTGAGCATGGCCAGCGCGTCGCGGCGGCCTTGCTTGCTGGCCAGCTCCACGCCGTTGCGGCTGATGCCGGCGGAGTTGATGGCCAGATGGATTTGCAGCGTCTTGCCCTGGCGCTTGGCCAGCGCGGACGCCTGGCGCGCCAGTTCCAGATTGCCCACCAGCTCTTGCATATCGTATTGCAGGCCGTCCGCTATCTCTTCCTGCGTGGCGCTGCGCACGCGCGCCACCACGCCCTTATAGCCGCTGGCGCGGGCCACGCGGGCCTCTTCATTGCTGGCGATGCCCACGCAGGGAATGCCCTGGGCGATGATGGACGGCATCACGTTGGCGATGCCGTGGCCGTAGGCGTCCGCCTTCAAAATGGCGCACACCTTGGTGTCGGCGCCCACCAGGCGCTTGAGCTCGGCCAGATTGTGATCCAGCGCCGCCTTGTCGATTTCCAGCCAGGCGTTGCCGCGCGCCGCTTCCGCGGTGGAGCCGCTGTTGGCCGCGGTCAACGGCGGCGCCGCCATGGTCAGCGCGGGCGCCAGGGCCAGGCCCAGCGACAAGGCCAGCAGTGTTTTCTTGAATTGCATAAATCGTCCCCCGAGTGTGAATGCCGCTTGCCGACAAGGCCGTTCCGGCATCCGGGAGATGATAGGAGGCAGATATATTCATGTCGATATGAATATTCACTGCTAGTCCTGGTTTTGCATAAGCGCTTGACTGCGCGCAAACCCGGCAACGGCGAGCGGCCCTTGCGCGGCGCGGCGCGGCTATCCATCATGAAGGGGCGGCGCGCAGCTTCCGCGCGCCATCTCGAGGTTATTCCGATGCGGCAATCCCTATTCCTTCGCCGGCTGGCCGGCTGCTGGCTGGCCGTCCTCATCGCCTTGGCCGGCGGCATGTCCCCGTCCGTTCAGGCGGCCGGAATGATCTACGTCGGCCACGCGCCGGAAACCCCCGCCGACGAGCGCTACGACTATCACTGGGCGATTCTGCGCGCGGCGCTGGACGCCACCCGCCCGCGTTGGGGAGATTACAGCCTGCGCTTCGCCCCGCGGATGAACGAAGCCCGCCAGCTGCAGGAACTGGGCCACCCGCGCGGCCGGCTCAATGTGGTGATCCGCGAAACCAACCGCGACTACGAACGCCGCTATCTGCCGGTGCGGATTCCGATAGACCGCGGCCTGCTCGGCTATCGCGTGCTGCTGATCCGCGACGCGCGGCAAGCGGATTTCGACGCGGTGACGGGTCTGGCCGACTTGCGCCGTTTCAGCGTCATCCAGGGGGACGGCTGGGGCGACAACGCCATCCTCAAGCAAGCCGGACTAACCGTGGTGACCGACCCCAATTACGAGGGCCTGTTCCGCATGCTGGAACGCGGTCTGGGCGACGCGTTCTCGCGCGGCGTGGCGGAAGTGGAGGAGGAGATCCGCGTTTACCAGCCGCAATACAAGCATATCGCGCTGGAGCGGTCTTTATTGCTGTACTACCCGCTGCCCACCTATTTCTGGTTCGGCCGCGACGCGGAAGGGCAGAAGCTGGCGCAACGCGTGGAACAGGGCATGCGGCTGATGCTGCGCAACGGCGAATACCAGCGGCTGTTCCAGAAATACCACGCCGGGCTGATCCAGCGGCTGGACCTGAAGCACCGGCGGCTAATCCGCATCGACAACCCCTTCCTGCCGCCCAGCACGCCCTTCGCCGACCGCGGCCTGTGGTTCGATCCGACCACGGCTAAATAAACGCGCTCACTCCGCTTGCAAGGCCTGGCGCACGCACAGCCGCTGGGCTATTTCGCGGTCGGCGCATTTGAGTTCGGCCTCGGCGCGGGCGCGGCAGCGCGCGGGGTTGGCCGAACGCGCGCAATCCGGCGGCGGCAGCCGCTCGTTGATGCAGACGCGGCGCGCCTTGCCTTCCAGCCCGTCGCAAGAACTGTGCGCCGCCCGCAAGGCTTCGCAACGCTTGGCGTCGCGCTCGCGCAGGCAGCTCAAGGCCGGCGTGTAAAATTCCAGGCAGGCGTGCCGCCCGTTGACCGGCAAATCATTGCAGGCCATCGTGCCCTGACGGTGCAGCTCGCAGCGCTGCGGCGCGGTGGCGCGGCTGCAATCCCATTGCGCCGCCGCCGCGTCCGCCAGCCAGCACAAGACCAGCCCCCATCCCCAGGCGCGCCGCAACGCGCCGTATCCCCTATTGTTTTTCAAGGCATGCCCCTTGCGCATGACCGCTTATCTCCACGCCCGCCTAAGCACCGCTGTTGACGATCCGCTCAATGTCGAAATGCTGATGCGCCGCGTGTACTGTTCGCTTTCTCAGCCGCAACGCCTTATCGCTCGCGAGAGCGTGAACCGCTTTTATTGGGCGAAAACGACGCTGCGCGCTAACGGCGCGGCGGACGGCCAGCCAGGCTCATGCCGGCGAAATCGTTTTGCTCCGCAAACCGTTCCGGCAATGAGAATTGGAATTGGAATGAAAAGGCTGGCGTACTCTATTCAAAGCTTATCAATAGAAATCCCGCTTCGCCAGCCGGGCTTGACGCGTCGGAGACTCACTCCGAGCCGCGTTTGCGGCGGTCGCGCCAGAAATGAGGCTTGACGCGATCCGGCGGCGGCGGCGCGGCGCCGTCCGGGTTCATCCGCCAGTAGGGCGGCGGCGCGCGATGCATCAGCTCCGGCGGCAAATCGCCGTCCTGCACCGCTTCGCGCAGACGCAAATTGCGCAGGCGGCGCAATTCCTTGCAGTCAGGATCCGGCCGCGCCTGGCAGCGGCGGCTAGGCGCCGGCTCCAGGTCCGGCGGCATGGGGCCGCGCTCCTTCCCTCGCGCCAGGGCCGGCGCGCCGGCGAGCGCTTGCAGCAAGGCAAAGATGAGAAGAATCGGCAACCGCGTCATGAAAGCTGTTTTATCCTGTCGAAGGGGCTGGTAAAGGCCTCTGGATCCCAAGATCCGAGCCGGCGAGGGCGGACAGCATACACCATGCGCCGCCGATGCCAAAGGCATCTCCCCGCGGCCAAACCGCCGGAACGCCTCATTAGGCAGCCTAGACTCGCAGCATGAGGCAGACATGAGCGACAATCGCTGATTTGTTAAGGTGTGTGATCGCGGGAACCGGCTTAACATATCTTCATCAGGCGCGCTGCCGCAGCCCGGGGCCAGCCGCTAAGCTGACACACCGCTCCGAGGAAAAATCGCATGGAACACAATAAGATACTGGTCGTCGACGACGACGCCAAGCTGCGCGAGCTGCTCACCCGCTATCTGAGCCAGCAAGGCTACGCGGTGGAGGCCCTGCCGGACTCCAAGGACCTGGACCGCAAGCTGGCGCGCAATCGTCCGGACCTGATGGTGCTGGACGTGATGATGCCGGGCGAGGACGGGCTGGCCGTAGTACGCCGGCTGCGCGCCCAGGGCGAAACCATTCCGGTGATCATGCTCACCGCGCGCGGCGAGGACATCGACCGCATCCTCGGCCTGGAAATGGGCGCCGACGACTACCTGCCCAAACCGTTCAATCCGCGCGAGCTCACCGCCCGCATCCAGTCGGTGCTGCGCCGTCATCACGCCACGCCGGCGCTGGGCGCGCGCCACGACGCCGACGAGGAAGTGAGCTTCGGCGAATTCGTGCTCAATCTGGGCCAGCGGGAACTGCGCAAGGCCGGCCAGCCGGTGACGCTGACCAGCGCGGAATTCGCGGTGCTGTCGGTGCTGGTCAGCCATCCGCGCCGGCCGCTGACCCGCGAGCAATTGATGGAAATGGCGCTGGGCAAGGGCAACGGCGAATCGCTGGACCGCAGTATAGACGTGCATATCTCCCGGTTGCGCAAGGCGCTGGAAAGCGGGGACAGCCAGCTGCGCTTCATCCAGACGGTATGGGGCTACGGCTATGTATTCGTGCCGGACGGCACGCCGCGGGAGTAAGCGGTGCGCAAGCTGACCGGCTCGCTGTTTTTCCGGCTGGCGGTGCTGGTGGTGCTGGTGGTGCTGACCACCCAGTTCGTCACCCTGTGGATGGCCGCCGGCGAACGCCACAAACTGCTGGACAAGCAGCTGTATTCGCAGACGGTGGACACCCTGGCCTTCCTGGAAGGCACGATGGAGGCGATGACCAACACCGAGCGCGCCGAATTCCTGGCCGGCTACAACCGGCCCGGCCTGCCGCGCCTGCTGCCGATCAACGCCGATCAAGGCGTCAATTTCACCGACTACGTGCCGCGCCTGGGCGAGACCCTGGCGCAGCGGCTGTCGCACGGCCTCAACGAGCCGATAGAAGTGCGCCACGCCCAGATCGACGATCGCAGCGAGCTCTGGGTCAATGTGCACGTGCTGGACCAGGCCTACTGGCTGGTGCTGCCCTTCGGCCGCTACAGCGACCGCCCGATCAACACCATCATGCAGGCGGCGCTACTGGCCTCCATCGTCGCCAGCCTGCTGGCCTTTGTCGTCGCCTGGCGGGTGACGCGGCCGATCAGCCGCGTGGTGCTGGCCAGCCGGGAACTGGCCGCCGGCACCATGCCGGCCGCGGTGCCGGAGGACGGCCCGCGCGAGGTGAAGGTGCTGGCGCATAATTTCAACCTGATGGCGCAAGCGCTGGACAGCGCCGCGCGCGAGCGCCGGCTGATGCTGGCCGGCCTGTCCCACGATCTGCGCACGCCGCTGACCCGGCTCAAGCTCTCGCTGGAACTGCAGCAGGACAGCCCAGATCAGCACGATATGCTGGCCGACATCGACGAGCTGTCGCAGATCGTCCGCCAGTTCATCGACTTCGCCCGCGCCGAGGAAACCACCCGGCTGGAGCCGGTGGCGCTGGCCGACCTCGCCGCCAGCGTGGTGTCGCGCTTCGCCCGCGAGGGCATGGACGTGCGCCTGAAGCGGCTGGCCGAGCCGGAGCTGCAAGGCGACGGGCTGGCGCTGGAGCGCTTATTGTCCAATCTGCTGGAAAACGCGCGCCGCTACGGCGCGCCGCCGGTGGAGGTCTGCGTCGAACAAGACAACGGCTTCGCCGTGCTCAGCGTGCTGGACCACGGCAAGGGCATTCCGGCCGAGCTGCGCGAAACCGCGCTGGCGCCGTTCGAACGGCTGGCCGAACACCGCGGCACCGACGGCGGCAGCGGCCTCGGCCTCGCCATCGTCAGCCGCGTGGTCAAGCAACACCGCGGACGGCTGGAGTTCTGCGATCAGGCGGACGGCTTCAAGCTGGCCGTCCATCTGCCGCTGAACGCCGCTTGAGGACGCGGTCCGAGCGTCGCCCGTCTACCGGGCGGCGCTCAGCGGAAGCGCAGCATCATCCACAGCCCGCCCATGCTCAAGGCCATGCCGCCCAGCTTGCCCAGCGACGGCTGTTCGCGAAACAGCAGATAGCCCAGCGGCAGCAACACCAGCGCGGTCAGCACATTGGAACTGAGCGCCGCGTAGCCGACATGCCAGCCGGCGCGATAGGCCAGCAAAAAGCCCAGTTCGATGCCGACGATGCCCGCCGCCACGCCCAGGCTGCTCCAGTTCAGCGCGGCCAGCCCGCGCTGGCCGCCGCCGGGCAGCCACCACATCCCCAGCACGCACACCAGCATGGCCACGCCGTAACTGACCGCCAATGAAAAGAAAGGATTCGCCGCCTCCGGCACCTGCTTGATCGACAGGTGATAGACGACGGAGCCGGCGACCGCCAGCAATAAAGCCGCGATGAACATGTTTGAACGCCTCATGAGAAATATCCGTCCCTAGGCTAAACTTTCCCGCCGCTTATAGGTAGACTGAAAAATCAGGGCATTGTTATAAGAAAAAATCATGACTGGAGATTTGGACACCGGCTTGCTGCGTGCGCTGATCACGGTGGCGCGCCACGGCAGCATCAACCGCGCGGCGGCGGACTTGGGGCGCACGCAGCCCGCCTTGAGCCTGCAACTGCGCAAACTGGAACAGCACTGCGGCCAGACCCTGTTGCGACGCTCTCCGCGCGGCGTCAGCCTCACCGCGGCGGGGCTGCAATTGCTGCCCTACGCCGAACGCATCGTCAGCCTGACCGAACAGATGCAGCCGACGGCCGCGCCCGCCGCCGCGCGGCGTTGCCGGGTGGGCCTGATCGAGGATGTGATCAGCCGTCATCTGCCGCAGGTGCTGGCCGACTTCGCCGCCACCCAGCCGCAGTGGCAGCTCGAAGTGCGGGTGGCCCTGGAACGGGAACTCAGCCCGGCTTTTCGCCAGGGAGAACTGGATCTGCTGATCGCCAACCCGCGTCAGTGCGGGCTGGAGCGGACGCCGAGCTGGGTGCTGGAATACCCATTGCAATGGTTGGCGCGCGACGGCGTGAAACCGGAAGCGGAGGTCCTGCCCTTGGTGATGTTCTCCGCGCCTTGCAGCTGGCGCGACGCGATGCTGCGCGCCTTGCACCAGCTTGACCAGCCTTATCGCATCGTCTTCGAAAGCACCAGTCAGCTGGCGGTGCAAGCGGCCTTGGAAGCGGGCCTGGGCGTGGGCGCCCTGTTTCCCGACGCCGTCTCCGCGCAGCTGCGGCCCTTGCCGGAACACAGCCTGCCGCCGTTGCCGGCGGTGCCGCTGGCGCTCTACCGCCAGCGCGACGACGACGGGCTGGAATTGCTGTCCCGGCTGTTCTTCCGCGCGCTGGGCCAGTTCGCGGCCTAGGCCGGCTGCAAACCCGCCATCACCGCGCCTTCCCAGCCTATCAACTCCACCTTGCGTTCCGCGCCCCAGCGGTATTCGCCCAAAGCGCCCTCGGCGCGTATCACCCGGTGGCAGGGAATCAGCCAGGCCACCGGATTGGCGCCCACCGCGCTGCCCACCGCCCGCGCGGCGCGCGGCCGCCCCACCGCGGCGGCGATCTGGCCGTAACTGGCGAAGCCGCCGTAGGGAATGGACAGCAGCGCGCGCCAGACCTGGATCTGGAAATTGCTGCCCTGCACCCGCAGCGCCAGCGGCGCCTGGCCTTCGGCGCGCAGCGGCTCGAACATGGCCGCGGCCACCTCAGCGCCGCCGCCGGGAACATGGCTCAACGCGGCCTTGGGCCAGCGCCGGCTCAGCCAGGCCACGGCCTCTTTCTCGTCCGCGACGAATTGCGCCGCACACACCCCACGCGCGGTCCGCGCCACCAGCACCGGGCCGAAACGGCTGGCTTCCACGCTCCATTCGATCGCCAATCCGGCGCCGCCGTTGCGGTATTCGCCCGGGGTCATCGCCTCCAGCGTCACGAACAGATCATGCAAACGCCCGCCGCCGGACAAGCCCAGTTCATGCGATAGCGGCAACAAGGCCTGTCCGCTCAGCCTGGCCTTGGCGGCCTCGCAGGTCAGATGCTGCAAAAAGCGCTTGGGGCTGACGCCGGCCCAGCGGGTGAACAAGCGCTGCAAGCGCGATTCCGACAGGTGCAGCGCGCCGGCCAGCTCGGCCAGCTCCGGCTGGCGCTCGGCGTTGGCCACCAGATAGCGGATGGCGTCGCGAATGCGGCCGTAGTCGCGGTCTTCCTCGAGAATTTCGCCGTGCATGGTCTGCTCTCCATTCGATCACAGCCCCAGCATAAGCAGATCGGGCCGCCGCGGCGACCCGATTCTTGCCCACTTGCGCGCCGCGCCCCTCATATCGCGTGCAGCAAGGAATATTGAATTTCCGACAGGGCCTGCGGCACGCGGATGAAGGAAAGCGGCATACCCAGCAGCCTGGCCATGTGGGAGGTGGAGAACAGGCCGCACAATTCGTGATGGCCGCTGCCGGGGTTGAACTCCGCCACCAGCGCGTGCTGGCGTCCCATCTGCTTCATCGTCGCCACCATATGGCCCACGCTGGCGTGTTCGATATCGCCCAGGTTCAAGGCTTCCAGCTGCTTGCGCGGCGTCATCACATCGCCCACGCCGATGTCCGCATAGTGCTTGCCGTGTTCCTTCATGCACTGGATGGGCCGCTCGCCCAGCAGATCGGTGGCGGTGATCAGGCCGGCGAACTGTCCGTCGCCATCGTGGACGAACAGCAGCCGGATGCCGTGGCTGATCATTCGGTCGTGCGCTTCGCGCAAGCTGGCGTTCTGATGAATGCCCACCGGATTGATCAGCCGCAAATCGGTCATCACGTCCAAGGCCGGGCTGTTCAGGGTGATAGGCGGGTGCGGGCGCTGATCCAGGCGCACCAGGTCGGTGGTGGACGGCAGGCTCATCGTGGGCAACACGCTGTAGTTGGCTAACATGGTAGCTCCTTGTCTTCTTAGACAGCGGAGTCGATGCGGCGGCGCTTTGCGCCCGTCATATTCGATCTGTCCGCTCGGAAGTTCTCCGACGGCGTGGACCGGCCTGGGGCATGACTGGATTTTGCACGTCCTTCCCGGGCCGGCGGCCTCGGGAGAACCGCGTCGGCGACGCGGCTCTTGTTTGAAGAGTAGAAGAAGGCGCGGCGCAGATCAGCCGGCGAATGATTAATTTTTTCGCAAACGCGGCCGCGGGTCCGTCATTCGTCCCGTTCGGCCCTCAGCTTGCGGCGAAACAGGGCGCTCATGCGCTGGCTGGCGCCGCGATGGGCGCCGCTGAAGGCCAGCGCCGACTCGCGCATCGCCTGACGGCGGCGCTCATCGCCCAGCAGTTCCACGACGGTGCCGATCAAGTCCGCCGCATTGGCCACCTGGCGCGCCGCGCCGGCGGCCAGCGCCAGCGCCGCCGCCTGCTTGAAATTGAAGATGGACGGACCGAACAGCACCGGCACGCCCACGCTGGCCGGTTCGATCAGATTATGACAGCCCAAGGGCAGCAGGCTGCCGCCGACGAAGGCCAGGTCGCCGCAGGCGAAATAGGCGAAGGCCTCGCCCATGCTGTCGCCCAGCCAAACCTGGGTGGCGGCGTCCACCGGCGCGCCGTCGCTGCGGCGCTGCACTTTCATGCCGCGGCTCTCGGCCAGCGCGGCCGCTTCGCCGAACCGTTCCGGATGACGCGGCACCAACACCAGCAGCGCGTCGCCCAACGCTTGGGCCGCGGCCCGCCAGGCATCCAGAATCAAAGCCTCTTCGCCGTCGCGGGTGCTGGCGCAGACCAGGACCCGGCGTCGGCCTATCCTGGACTTGAATGCTTCCGCCAGCGCCAGCTGCGCCGGCGGCGGCTGAATATCGTACTTGGTGTTGCCGCAGATTTCGATGGATTTAGCGCCCAATTGACGCAAACGTTCGCCATCTTCCGGCGTTTGCGCGGCAACGGCCCTCAAAGCCGCCACCGCGGGCGAAATCAGACCGCTGATTTTCAGATAGCCGTTCAGCGATTTTTCAGACAAGCGCGCATTGGCCAGGAACAAGGGCACCTGCTGCTCGGCCGCGGCGTGAATCAGATTGGGCCACAGCTCGGTTTCCATCAACACGCCCAGGCGCGGCCGGTAGGCGGCGAGAAAAGCTTGCGCGGCTTGCGGATAATCGTAAGGCAGATAACGCACTTCTGCGTCGGGATACAGCTGCAAGGCGGTGGCCCGCCCGGTGGGCGTCATCTGCGTCATCAGCAGCGGCGCGTCCGGCCAGGCTTCGCGCAGCGCCGCCACCAAGGGCTGAGCGGCGCGGGTTTCACCCACCGACACCGCGTGGATCCAGATCGCGCCCTCTGCGCGCGGCTGCAATTGACTGCCGAAACGCTCGTCCCAGTGCTCCAGATAAGCCGGCGCCTTGCGCGCCCGCTTCTTCAGATAGTGCCGCACCAGCGGCGTGGCCAGCAGCCAGGCCCAGGAATACAGTCTGCGTTGCCAGTTCATGTCCAGTCCTTGCGCGCGAACAAGGCTTGCAGCGCCTCATCCACCGACGGGCACAGCCCTATGCCGCCCAAATTGGTGGCCCACGGCGTTTCCACCACGCCGGTGGCGGCCGGATCGGTATCGGTGTAAATCGCCGCCAAGGGCACGTTCAAGGCATTGGCCAGATGAGTCAGCCCAGTGTCCACGCCCACCACCGCGTTGGCGTGGCCCAGCAGGCCGGCAGCCTCGATCAGGCCCATCTTGGGTGCCACCACCGCGGCCGGCATCCGCGCGGCCAGCCTTTCGGCGCGCTCGCGTTCGCGTTCATTGCCCCAGGGCAGCACCATCACCAGATCATGCTGCATGGACAGGCGTTTGCCCAGTTCCACCCAATGGCCTTCCGGCCACTCCTTGGACGCCTTGCTGGTGGCGTGCAGCAATACCGCGTAGCGGCCGGACAGCACCCAGGCGGGCCGTTCGCCGGCCGGCACCCCGAAACGGGGCTCGCCCTGCGGCTGATAACCGAACACCCGCGCGAACAAGAGCCGGTTGCGTTCTATCGCCGACAAGCTCCAGTCCACCTTGTGGCGCTTATCGTAAAAACAGCTGGCCAGAGACTCGCGCGCGCTGCCCCAGTCGTAACCGGTCAGCGGCGCCTTGGCCCAGCGGGCCGGCAAGGCGCTTTTCAACAGGCCCTGGCTGTCCACCACCAATTCCCAGGGCGTGTCGCGCAGTTCTTTACGCAAAGCCCGGATCTCGCGCCAGGTGGAGGGCAGCCACCAGCGTTTGCGCCAGCGCCGCCCATTCAAGGCGATCACCCTGTCCACCGCCGGATGCAAACGGGCAATGTCGGCGAAAGCCTCTTCGGCCAGCCAACTGATGCGGAAATTCGGGTAATGCGCTTTCAACTCGGAAATGGCGGGCCAGGTGTGGATAAGGTCGCCCATCGACGAGGTGCGCACAATCAGCACATTCATCATGGCGCGCATTGTACCCGAGCATGGCTGTGGTTAACCAAGTAAAATCCCTGCAGTTCAATTGTGGATAAAGCGCTGTGGACAACTGAGCGCGAATTTATCCACAATTTGCAATGCCGCAGCGCACCTAAACTATCCAAAGCCCATCAACAGGACAAGTAACTGAACCCTTTGAAGTTTTTGTCGCTTATCCACAGCAATGGCCGACTATATCAGTTTCATCAATATAAAATTGCGTTAAAGAGTTATTGGTGGCTGTAGCAGCTAGGCAGGCAAATTCACGCCATGCACAAGCAGGTGGGAACAAAGGGGATCGGAGCTGTGGACAAGCAGGGACTTCACCGTTCTCTCAGATTTATCCACAAGTCTTCCGTCTGCAAAACGCAGAGTGAACAACAAGATTTCAGCTTGTCCAACATGATGAAAACAATGGAAAAAATAGGGTTATCCACAGAAACGGGACGCCTTCTACCAGTTTCTTCAAATTACATATGGGAAAACATATAACAAGATGCGTGCGCGAATTAGCGTGGTGCTAATCACCAAGAATGCGGAAACCTCGCTGGAAAAATGCCTGGACAGCGTGGGCTTCGCCGATGAAATCGTGCTTGTGGATTCAGGCAGCACCGACAGGACATTGGCGATAGCTTCCGCCTATAAGGCAAAAGTTATCCACCAAGACTGGCTGGGATTCGGTCCTCAGAAACAATTGGCGGTAAGGGCGGCCAGCCACGACTGGGTGCTGTGCCTGGATGCCGACGAGTGGTTGTCGGAAAATTTAGTCAATGAAATCAAAGAACTGCTAGACAATCCACAGGCCATGGCCTTCCAGTTCCCGCGTTGCAACCGTTTCATGGGTCGTTTTCTGAAACACGGAGAAGGCTATCCGGACTGGTCTTTGCGCTTGTTCCATCGCGCTCACGCGCGTTGGTCCGACGATCTGGTTCACGAGTATGTGATCGCCGACGGCCCTGTGCATAAGCTGCGTCACGAGCTGATGCACGAATCCGGCGAAGACATCGCGCTGTATCTGAGCAAGCAGAACCGCTATACCAGCTTGCAGGCGGAACAACTGTTGCAAAGGGGAAAACGTGTGGGTATCGGCAAACTTATCCTCAGCCCGCTGCTGCGCTTCGTGAAGTTCTATTTTTTTCGCCGCGGTTTTCTCGACGGCGTCCCCGGTTTGGTCCACATCAGCATCGGTTGCTTCAACAGCTATATCAAATACGCCAAATTGATCGAACTGCGACGGCTGAAGAACAAATAACCGGCTTGCCGGCTATCCCTCCTTATGCTGACAATGTCATTTCCTTGAGCAACTAGGCGAAGACAGATGGTGGAGATCAGGACAATGCGGGCGGCGGACGCCGCCGCCGCGGCGCGGCTATGCCTGGATCTGGGCTATGAAGCGACGGAAGCGGACATCAGCGAGCGTTTCGCCAGGTTGACGACACTGCCGGACAACCAGGTTTGGGTGGCGTTATGGGAAGGCGCCGTGGTTGGTTGGATCCATGGGCATGGTGTTCACCTGTTGGAAGCCTCCCCGGCAATGGAAATTGGTGGGCTGGTCGTATCGCCATCCCACCAAGGACGAGGTCTGGGCAAGCAGTTGTTACGTGCTTGCGAAGACTGGGCACGACGGTTGGGCTATCCACGAATGCGACTTCGTTCCGGCGTGCATCGGGACGCTGCTCACGCTTTCTATCGTCATCTTGGTTATGTACAACAAAAAACCAGCCACGGCTTCGTCTTGGATCTGACTGACGGGCAATGATCGACTGCCTTGATGTTTATCCACAGGAGCAATCGCCGATGACGGCTTTTCCCGCGCCCTTGAAGCCAGGCGACCGCATCGCCGTCACCGCTTTTTCCTCCGGCGTGCCTCCGGTCTTGCACGGACAACTGGATCGCGCGCTGCAATGTCTGCGCGATCAGGGCTGGCAAGTGGTGGAGGGGGCTTGCCTGCGCGGCGAATCCCAGGACGCCAGCGCGCCGGCCGCCCAACGTCTGGCGGAGCTCAACCATTTTCTTTTCGATCCGGAGATTCGCGCCATCCTGCCGCCCTGGGGCGGCGAAAGGGCGATGGAATTGCTGGCCGGCATCGATTTCGCCGCCTTGGCGCGTTTGCCGCCCAAATGGCTGGCCGGGTTTTCCGATATTTCCACCGTGCTGACGCCGCTGACCCTGTTGGCGGGGTGGGCGACCTTGCACGGGCCGAACCTCTTCGATCTGGGCAATCCGCAGCGGATGGAAGAGAATTCGGCGCTGCTGCACGTCTTGCGCCACGGTTTGCCGCCTCAGCAAGGCCATTACAAGGCGTTTTGGCGCTGGGACGCTCCGGGAGAGTCTTATTCGTCCACGCTGCGCGTGTTGGGCGCGCAAAGGGCCCGCATGGCCGGCCGGCTGATAGGCGGCTGCCTGGATACGCTGAGCCGGCTGCAGGGCAGCCCTTATTTCGATTTGCGCGCGTTCAAACGGGAACCCGCGCTGCTTTACCTGGAAAACTGCGAGCTGAGGCCTTGCGAGTTGCTGCGCGCGCTGCTGGGCCTGCGCCTGTCCGGCGCGCTGGACGGCTTGAGCGGGCTGGTGTTGGGCCGCAGCAGCGGACCGGACGCCGCGGACGCGAACGCCTTGAGCTACAGCCAGGCCGTGGAAACGGCTTTGGACGGACTGCCGTATCCGGTGGCGGTGGACGCCGATATCGGCCATGTGCCGCCGCAATGGACATTGATGAACGGCGCCTGGGCCGAACTGGAAGTAGACGCGGGCCAGGCTACGCTGCGTTTTGCGAAAGGATGCGCATGAGTTGGCAATATCGTTTGGCCGGGGCGGGGGATGTGGACGCGTTGCGGACGCTGATCACGGAGCACGGACCCAATCCGTGGAACTGGCTGCCGGCGGACGGGGTGGAGCGGAGTTTGCGCCAGGTGGCTGCCGGCGAAGCCTGGGCGGCCTTGTTCGAGCGAGACGGCCTGCTGGGGGCCGCCATCCTGTATCGGCTGCACGATGCTTTTCCCCAACACCGGCCGGCCGAGGTGGCGGCGGACGCCGCCGGCTACATCATGGAGGCGGTGGTGCGGCGCGATCAGGCCGGGCAGGGCCTGGGCAGCTTGTTGTTGCGACAGGCTTGCGAGGATCTGGCCGCGCGCGGCGCGCGCTGGGTGACGGCGGACCGCCACGAGGAAAACGCCGCGTCCGGCGGCATGATGCGCAAGGCGGGTTTCGTTGAACTGGCCAGCTTCGACGATTGGGAACGCCGCGCCGGCGGCAGCCGTCGCAGCACGGTGTGCGGGCGCTTGCTGGGCTGAACGCTTGGTCTGCGGCGCTGCGGCGGGACTTTAAGCAGGAGGCGTTGAAAACCGCTTAAGAATGCTCGCCTACCCCCTGTGCATTCCGCTGTCTCAGCGCTTTTCGTCTTGTCTCGCTCTGGCTCGCGAGATCGTAAACAGGTTCTAAATGCCATCGTCGGCCGGCAGCGCCGCCGGTGGCGTCGGCAGTCGGGTGAGCAGAATCTTGTCTACCCGGGTCTTGTCCATGTCCACCACTTCGAAGCCGAAGCCGTTCCAGTCGAAACGGTCGGTGACGCTGGGCACCCGGCCCAGCTGGAACATCACCATGCCGCCCAGGGTGTGGATATTGCCGCCGGCTTCGCCCGGCAGCGCCTCGTCTATGTCGAAAAACTCCTTGAAGCGGTCCAGCGACAGCATGCCGTCTATCAGCCAGCTGCCGTCCTCGCGCTGGGCGATGTCGTCGTTTTCGGCGCTGATGGCGGGCATGTCGCCGACGATGGCTTCCAGCACGTCGTTCATCGTCACCAGGCCTTCCAGCTCGCCGTACTCGTCCACCACCAGCGCCATGTGATGGCGGGTCTGCTTGAACTGCTCCAGCAGCTGCATCAAGGTGATCTTGGCGGGCACGTAGAGCGGCTGGGACAGTTCGGCGGCGACGTCGGCTTGTTGGCCGGCCAGCATGCGGTCCAGCACGCGTTTGGCGTGCAGCACGCCGACGATCTGCTCGATGCTGCCGCGGCAGACCGGGAAATGATTGAAATGGTGGTTTTGCAGCAGGCGGTGGTTCAGTTCGGGCGCGTCGTCCAGATCCAGCGCCACGATGTCCTTGCGCGGCGTCATCGCCGCGGCCACCTTGCGGTTGTCCAGCCGGAAGATATTGGTCACCAGCTCCTGTTCGGCGCGGTCGAACACCCCCTCGTCCGCGCCTTGTTCCATCAGCACCCGGATTTCCTCCTCGGTGATGGACGGATCGCTGCTCTTCTTGGCGCCCAAGAGCCGCAACAGGCCGTCGGTGCAGCGGCTCAGGGCCTGGACCAGCGGCGCGCTGAGCCGCGACAGCAGCAGCATAGGCCGCGCCAGCGCGGTGGCCACCGCCTCAGGGTTGAGCAACGCCAGCCGCTTGGGCACCAGCTCGCCGAAGATCAGCGACAGCAAGGTGATGATGAACACCATCAGCGCCACCGACAGCGGCTTGCTGTAGGGCTCCAGCAAGGGATAGTCCTGCATCGCCCGGCGCAGTTGTTCTGACAGCGCGGCCTCGCCGTAAACGCCGGACAGGATGCTGATCGAGGTGATGCCTATCTGCACCGTGGACAGGAAGCGGCTGGGGTCGTTGGCCAGTTTCAGCGCGGCTTGCGCGCCGCGTTGGCCGTCGTCCGCGCGTTGCAGCAGGCGGACCTTGCGGGAAGAGACGATGGCGATTTCCGCCATGGCGAACAGGCCATTGAGCAGAATCAGGAACAGCAGAACGAGAATTTCCACGGCGAGGACTGGGGCTGAGGAGAGGGAGCCCTAGCTTAGGCCATGACGGCGCGCTGGAAAAGAGTCTAAGAGCCAGTTCAAAGTCTGGCGAGCAAGAGCGAGACAAGAAGGGCGGGCAGGGGAGGCCTGCCCGCCATCCTGCTCAGAACAGGCTGTTCTGCGGCGCCGGCGCGCCCCACTGGACGGCGCCGCGGCCGCGCGACAGCAGCCAGGCGTTGACCTGTGAAAAATGGCGGCAGCCGTGGAAGCCGCGGCTGGCGGACAGCGGCGAGGGATGGGCGGCGTCCAGCACCAGGTGGCGGCTGGCGTCGATGCGTTCGGCCTTGGTCTTGGCCCAATTGCCCCACAGCAGAAACACGCAGCCGGCGCTTTGCGCGTTGACGGCGTCGATCAGCGCGTCGCTGACCATTTGCCAGCCCAGCTTGGCGTGGCTGCCGGCCTTGTCCCGCTCCACGGTGAACACGCTGTTGAGCAGCAGCACGCCTTGTTGCGCCCAGTGGGTCAGGTCGCCGCTATTGGGCACGCCGCAGCCCAGATCCGCGGCCAGCTCCTTGTACAGATTGCGCAGGCTGGGCGGCACCCGCACGCCGGGCGGCACGGAAAACGACAAGCCCATCGCCTCGCCGTCGCCGTGGTAGGGGTCTTGCCCCAGGATCACCACGCGCACATCGGCCGGCGCGGTGAAGGTCAGCGCGTTGAAAGTCAGCGGCGCGGGGGGAAAGAGGATTTTGCCCTGCGCTTGCTGAGTTTGCAGTTCCCGGTCTATGCCGGCCAATTGCTGTTGAATGGCCGGCGTTGACAGCACTTTCTCCCAGTCGGGATGAACGCGGGCCAGGGCGGGAGACAGGTAAGACAATGCTTGCATGGAAAATTACGGCTCTTGCTATCGTGTGGGGGATTGGAATCCGGCAGACCGGTTTCGTTCCATGAAAAAGCCGTTCCCACGGGAACGGCTGGCGGCGACGGCGCGCGGCGGCTAAGTCAGTAGCGCGCCATTTGCGGGTCCACTTCCGCGGCCCAGGCTTCCACGCCGCCGGCCAGGCTCAGCACCTGTTCGAAGCCGGCGTCCAGCAGGAAACGCGCCACGTGCGCGCTGCGCACGCCGTGGTGGCAGATCACCACGATGGGCGCGTCCGGCAGCTCGCTCATGCGCAGCGGAATCAGATTCATCGGGATGTGCCGCGAGCCGGGAATCATGCACAGCTGCACTTCCCACGTTTCGCGCACGTCCAGCAGCACCGGCGGTTCCGCGGTGGTGTCGGCCAGCGCCGCCGCCAGATCGCGGGCGCGGATTTCCTGAACCATCAAAACGCGAAGCGTTCCGGCTCTACCGCTTCCGCCTTGGCCAGGCGGGCGATACAGGTTTCGAACAGGCCGGTTTCGCTGAAGCTGGCTTCGGTTTCGCGCTTGATCAGTTTGCAGGTCATCACCGGCAGATCGCCCGCCACCATGATCAGACGGCCGCCCACGGCCAACTGGTCTTTCAGTTCCTGCGGCACCACCGGCAGCGAGCCGCCGACCACGATCACGTCGAAGGGCGCTTGTTGCGGCAGGCCCAGCACGCCGTCGCCTTCCACCAGGGTCACGTTGGCGATGCCGGCCTGTTTCAGGTTGGCGGCCGCGGCTTCGCGCTGGGCGGGGTCGATTTCCACGCTGTAGACATGCTGGCCCTGCTTGGCCAGCAGCGCGGTCAGGTAGCCGCTGCCGGTGCCGATTTCCAGGATCTTGTCCTTGGCTTGGATGGCGGCGTCCTGAACCAGGCGCGCTTCCATTTTGGGCTGCAGCATGAAGCTGCCGTTGGGCAGCGGCAGTTCGGTGTCGACAAAGGCCAGGCTGCGTTTGTCGGCGGCGACGAACTGCTCGCGTTTCACGTGAAACAGCAGGTCCAGCACGTTCGTGTCAAGTACGTCCCACGGACGAATCTGCTGCTCGACCATGTTGAAACGGGCATTCTCAAAATCCATCAGCTCACTCCGGAGGGGCTTGCCGCCGAGTGAAAAAAGCGGCGGCGTGTCATGACGATAACTTGCGATTATCCCACATTTGCCGTACCTTCACAGCATCGCTAGGGGTCCTGCGCGACGGTCGGCAAGATGATCCATATCCTTGAAAGGATAGGATAATCGTTAAAGATTGTTGCGCGGGTGAGAAACACCCTTGGAACCTGACCCGGATAATACCGGCGTAGGGAAGCGTCAGCTGCCTTCGGCCCGGCATTGTCTTGTCGGACCGGCCCGCAGCCCGCCCAAGCGGCGGTCCGCTCCTTGCGCCATTCATCGACCAGGAGAATCGCCCGATGAACGCGCCCGCAACACCCAATCAAGCCATGGTGGTGGACACCGCCGCCATCCAGCCCTTGCCCAATTCCCGCAAGATCCACGTCGCCGGCAGCCGGCCGGACATCCGCGTGCCCATGCGCGAGATCAGCCAAAGCGACACGCCCACCCAGTTTGGCGGCGAAGCCAACCCGCCCATCACCGTTTACGACACCAGCGGCCCGTATACCGACCCGGACGCCCGCATCGACATCCAGAGCGGCCTGCCGCCGCTGCGCGCCGGCTGGATCGCCGAGCGCGGCGACTGTGAGCAGCTGGCCGGCCTGTCCAGCGAATACGGCCGCGCCCGCGAGGCCGACCCCAAGCTGGCCGAGCTGCGTTTCAACCTGACGCGCCAGCCGCGGCGGGCGCTGCCGGGCCGCAATGTCAGCCAGATGCATTACGCGCGCCGCGGCGTCGTCACGCCGGAAATGGAGTTCGTCGCCATCCGCGAGAACCTGCGCCGCCGCGAATACCTGGACGCGCTGCGCGAAGCCGGCGGCAAGAACAGCCGGCTGGCGGAACTGATGACGCGCCAGCATCCCGGCCAGGCTTACGGCGCGGCGCTGCCGGAGGAGATCACGCCGGAATTCGTGCGCGCCGAGATCGCCGCCGGCCGCGCCATCCTGCCGGCCAACATCAATCACCCCGAATCCGAGCCCATGATTATTGGCCGCAATTTCCTGGTCAAAATCAACGGCAATATCGGCAATAGCGCGGTAACGTCTTCGATCAGCGAAGAAGTCGACAAGATGACTTGGGGCATACGCTGGGGCGCGGACACCATCATGGACTTGTCCACCGGCAAGAACATCCATGAAACCCGCGAATGGATCATCCGCAATTCGCCGGTGCCCATCGGCACCGTGCCCATTTACCAGGCGCTGGAAAAAGTGGGCGGCAAGGCCGAGGACCTGAACTGGGAAATCTTCCGCGATACGCTGATCGAACAGGCCGAGCAGGGCGTCGATTACTTCACCATCCACGCCGGCGTATTGCTGCGCTATGTGCCGATGACCGCCGGCCGCATGACCGGCATCGTGTCGCGCGGCGGCTCCATCATGGCCAAATGGTGTCTGGCCCATCACCGCGAAAACTTCCTCTACACCTATTTCGAGGACATCTGCGAAATCATGAAGGCCTACGACGTGGCCTTCAGCCTGGGCGACGGCCTGCGGCCGGGCAGCGTCTGGGACGCCAACGACGAGGCGCAGCTGTCGGAATTGAAGACGCTGGGCGAGCTGACCGCCATCGCCTGGAAACACGATGTGCAGGTGATGATAGAGGGCCCCGGCCACGTGCCCATGCAGCTGATCAAGGAGAATATGGACAAGGAGCTGGAGTGGTGCCACGAGGCGCCGTTCTACACCCTGGGGCCGCTGACCACCGACATCGCGCCCGGCTACGACCACATCACCTCGGCGATAGGCGCGGCGCAGATAGGCTGGTACGGCACCGCGATGCTGTGCTACGTCACCCAGAAGGAACACCTGGGCCTGCCGGACAAGAACGACGTCAAGGAAGGCATCATCACCTACAAGCTGGCCGCGCACGCGGCCGACCTGGCCAAGGGGCACCCCGGCGCGCAGATCCGCGACAACGCGCTGTCCAAGGCGCGTTTCGAGTTCCGCTGGGAAGACCAGTTCAACCTGGGCCTGGATCCGGACAAGGCGCGCGCCTTCCACGACGAGACCCTGCCCAAGGACAGCGCCAAGGTCGCGCATTTCTGCAGCATGTGCGGTCCGCATTTCTGCAGCATGAAGATCACCCAGGACGTGCGCGAATACGCGGCCAAGCAGGGCATCAGCGATCAGGACGCGCTGGCGCGGGGGATGGAGGTCAAGTCGGTGGAGTTTCTGAAGGGCGGCTCCAAGCTTTACGACAAGGTGTGAGCCCGGAGTCAGGAGAAAACGGCGGCCGCGGCCGCCTTTTTTCATGGCGCAAGGGCCGGCGGCGGCGGCGGCGATTCGGGTCTATCATCAGACATCCCCTCATAGGAGAAGCGTCATGGACACCAGCGAACATTCCCTGTCCGGGCTGTTCCGCCAGTTGGGCCTGGCGGACGAGCCCGCCGCCATCCGCGCCTTCATCGCCAGCCATCCCTTGCCGCGGAACGCGGTGCTGGCCGATGCGCCGTTCTGGACGCCGGCGCAGGCGGATTTTCTGCGTCAGGCCTTGGCCGAGGACGCGGACTGGAGCGAGGAGGTGGATGAGCTGGCGGTGTTGTTGCAGCTTGGCTAGGGTTTCAACGCGCGCAGCAGCCCCCGCACCGTATTGGCGGCATTGTCGGCGGCGATTTGCATGAAGGTGTCCATTTCATTGGCGTGTTCGCTGCCGCCGGCCAGATCGGACAGGCTGCGGAAGGCGATGAAGGGCACGCGGTTGGCGTGCGCCACCTGGGCCACCGCCGCGGTTTCCATATCCACCACCTGGGCCTGATAAGTCTTGGCCAGGTAATCGCGGTAGCCGGCGTTGTCCATGAAGATGGGGCCGGACAGGCCGTTGCCGCCGGCGACGATGCGCGGCGGCGCGGACAGGCAGCGCTGAGCGGCGTCGCAGCCGCGCAGGGTGTCCGCCGGCAAGTTCTTGGCCAGCCGCAGCAGTTCCGGGTCCACCTCGAACCAGAAGCGGGTTTCGCTGCCGCCGTCGGCGGTGGCCAGCTTGACGTCTCGCGGGTGGATCATGCCGTAGTGGGCGCGCGCGGCCGGGTCCGCGTACGGCGGCGGCGCGTAGCGGCCGGGCGCGGTTTCTCGCGCGTAGATGGCTTCGGCGTAATTGCCCCAGCGCCGCGGCACCGCCACGTCGCCGATGCGCAAGCGGTCGTCCACGCCGCCGGCGATGCCGCTGAACACGATGCGGCTCACATTGAAGCGGTCCAGCGCCAGCTGGGCGTTCATCGCCGCATTGCTCATGCTGACCCCGCTCATGAACAGCAGCACCGGCCGGCCTTCCAGTTGCGCGGTGGTGAAACGCACGCCGTTGACGCGGTATTCGCGTTTATCGACGGCCTGGTTCAGCAGCAGGGTTTCCTCCGGACCGAAAGCCGAAACCACGGCGGTGCGCGGCGCCGCGTCCAGAACGGGGGCGGCGTGGACGGCGGCGCTCAGCGCCAGCATCGCGCCAACTAACTGAACATTGAATGCTTTCATGACGAAAATCCGGATGGAAATGGAATCGCGCCATGATAAACGGTTTTCGCGTCGAAACCGCGCATCAAGTCAGCAAGAATCGGAATGCCAAACGGGTTGATCGGCCTGAAACTGAAGCTGTCGCCGCGCCGAAGACCGGCGCGGGCCTCATTCACTTTCAGGAGGAAACTCAATGGGCGCATTGATCAATAAAACCGCCATCGTCACCGGCGCCAGTTCCGGCATCGGCATGGCGGCGGCCAGGCTGTTTGCGAGCGAAGGCGCGCGCGTGGTGCTGGTGGCGCGGCGCGCGGCCAAGCTGGACCGGCTGGTGTCGGAAATCGTGGCAGGCGGTGGTCAGGCGGCGGCTCTGGCCGGCGATCTCACTTCGGAGGATTGCGCGCGGGAGGCGGTGGAGCTGGCGCTGGATAGATTCGGCGGCCTGGACGTCGCCTTCAACAACGCCGGCAGCCTGGGTGCGCTGGGCAGCCTGGACCAGGTGTCGCTGGATGGCTGGCGCGCGACGCTGGACAGCAATCTGAGCAGCGCCTTTCTGTGCGCCAAGCACCAACTGCCGGCCCTGTTGCGCGGCGGCGGCGGATCGATGATCTTCACCTCGTCCTTTGTCGGCCACGCCATCGGTTTCCCCGGCATGGCCGCTTACGCGGCCAGCAAGGCGGGACTGGTGGGGCTGGCGCGCTCGCTGGCGGCGGAATACGGCGCCCGGGGCCTGCGCGTCAACGCCTTGTTGCCGGGCGGCACCGACACCGAGATGGGCCGCGCCGCGGCGGCGACGCCGGAGCAGCGCGAGGCGGTGGCCGGCCTGCACGCGCTCAAGCGCATGGCCGCGCCGGAGGAGATCGCGCGGGCGGCCTTGTTCCTGGCGTCGGACGCGTCCAGCTTCGTCACCGGGACCACCTTGTTCGTCGACGGCGGCGTGTCCATCGGCAAGCTGTGATCAGAAGCGGGCCACCATCTTGCGCTTCACCGTGTAATCCGGCCGCAGGCTGGCTTCGCTGTCCATGAAGTAACGGTTGCTGTCCAGCAGGAAGTGCGGGTCGTTCAGTTCTTCCGGATCGGCCCAGTCGCACAGCAGGTGATAGAGCGCCTGCGCGCTGTGGCAGCGTTCCAGCGCCTGGCGGAACGGCCGTTCCGCGAACATGCGCGCGCAGCTGGCCAAAATATGCAGATGGGCCTCGCGGCTTTGCCGCGGCAGGAGCAGCACCAGCGCGGTATGCACCGCTTGTTGGTCCGGGGCGTCGAAGGCGATGGGGGTTTGCAGCCGCAGCAGCAGCGCGCGGGCTTCCGTCAGGCCCTCGATGCGGGCGTGCGGCAGCGCGAGGCCGTGGCCGAGCGCGGTGCTGCCGGCCTGTTCGCGCTCATGCAGCGCGGCGGCCAGCGTCGGGCGGTGCAGGGCGTGGCGCTGGGCCAGCTGGGAGGCGGCGTGTTCCAGCAGCGCGGCCTTGTCGGCCAGGGTTTGATTGAGCAGGATGTCTTGCGGGCCGCAGAGGTCGGGCAGGGTCAGCATGGCGGATTTCTCCTTTGGTTAGGGGTGCGACCTCATCCTAGTCAGCAGGGGCTAAAGATCCGCTAAAGAAAACGCGCGGCGGCATAAAAATGCCGCCAACGCGGCCGGGCTTATTTTTGCTCGGATTGCGGCTGCTCGGCCTTTTTCTCCTGGGCCTGTAGCGCGCCCTTCACGGCGGAAGCCTGTTCTTTCAGCTTGTTCACCTGCTCTTTCAGTTCCGGGCTCAGCGCGGCGGCCGCGGCGCCTGCCTGTTTGGCGACACCGATGGCGGCGCTGGCCTGTTCCTTGAGCTGGCCCAGCGGCGCGCTGCTGTCCTGCAGCGTGTTGTGCACCGTGCCGATGGCGCTGGAGGCGGACTCTTGCAATTGGTTGGTTTGCTTCTCGCTGCAAGCGGCCAGAGCCAGGGTGGAAGCGGCGGCGATCAAAAGCGTGGCGCGCATGTAAACGTCCTCGTTGGGGAAAATGCTGTATTGAGCGCCGGCGAAGGCCGAAGTTCCGGGGTGGCTCCTGGCTGCAAGGCCAAGTGGTTCTTATGACTCCGTCTTGCTTGGGCCACAATGCGCGGATTGGGCGCGTTTGCGCCGCCACTGGAGATCGGCATGAGCGATACGCTTTCCATCCGCCCGTTGCGGGCCGAAGACTACGAGGCCTGGTTGCCGCTATGGCGCGGTTATCAGCGTTTTTACCAAGTGACGATGGACGAGGCCACGGTCATGGGAACCTGGCGGCGCTATCTGCTGCCGGATCACGCGATGCGCGGCTGGCTGGCCTGGGACGGCGAGCGGGCGGTGGGGCTGGTGCACATCGTATTGCACCCCAGCAGCTGGACCTTGGGCGATTATTGCTATTTGCAGGATTTGTTCGTGGCCGAGGATTGCCGCGGCCTGGGCGCCGGGCGGCAACTGATCGAATGGGTGTACCGGTGGGCGCGCGAGCGCGAGTGTTCGCGGGTGTATTGGCTGACCCATGAGACCAACGCCACCGCGCGGCGGCTTTACGATCAATTGGCGGAGAACCTGGGTTATATCCAGTACCGGAAGACCCTATAGCCGTCACGGGCGATCAGGAGCAACCATGTCAACGCATAGAGTGGAATACTGGGCCGAACGTTCGGTATTGTGCTGGCTGGCTACGAGCGACGGAAATGGCCTGCCGAATGTTTCGCCCAAGGAAATGTTCATGGCGGTGGACGACTCTCATCTGCTGATCGCGGACATCGCTTCTCCCCGGTCGGTGGCGAATATTCGCGTCAATCCCCAGGTATGCGTGGCCCTGCTGGATATATTCGCGCAAAGAGGCTGCAAATTGCGCGGCACGGCCAGCATCATAGAGCAGGGCCAGCCCGAGTTTTTGGCGCTGGCCGCTCCGTTGCTCGCCATGGGACAGGGCCAGTTTCCTATTAGGAGATTGATCTCCATTGCCGTGCAAGGCGTCAGCGATATTGTGGCGCCCAGTTACCGCTTGATCGCCGGGACTACGGAAGCTTCACAACGGGAGGCGGCTTTCAAGCGATACGGGGTTAAGCCGCTGGAAGCCTCCCAGGGCTGAATCAACTGTTCAATGCCTGGGCCAGCGTCCCCGGCGCGCGCTCCACGTGCAGCCGCGGCGCGCCGTGCCAGTCGGCCAGCTTTTGCAGCGCGGTCTTGAGATCGGCGCTCAGCCGCGCGCTGTGGCGAACGCCGGGCTCCAGGTAGAGCGCCTTGACCTCGAACACGCCTTGGGCGCGATGGGCCTTGGCGTCCAGCCGGCCCACCAGCTTGCCGCGGTTGAGTATGGGCAGCACGAAATAGCCGTACTGGCGTTTGGGCGCCGGGGTATAGCATTCGATGCGGTAGTCGAAGTCGAACAGTTCCGACGCGCGCTTGCGGTCCCAGACCAGCGGGTCGAACGGCGACAGGATGGCGGTGGCGGTGGCCTTGAGCTCGCCGGAGACGGCTTGGGGCAGGCGTTCCGCCAGATCCGCGTCGACGAAGACGTCGTGCTGCCAGCCGTCGATGCGGGCCGGGATCAGTTCGCCGGCATCGGCCATCTGGTGCAGCATGGCGTCGTAGCGGCCGCGCTTGAGCCGGTAGTAATCGGCCACCCAGCCGGCCTTGACCACGCCCAGCGCGCGGCAGCTGTTGCGCAGCATACGCCATTGCGCCTGTTCTTCGGTGGGCAGGTCGCGCGCGTCGTCCCAGCCGGGCTTCACCCGTTCCGCCAGATCGTAGACGCGCTGGAAATTGCGTCTTTCCCTGACCATCAGCCGGCCCAGCGTGAACAACACTTCCAGATGTCGTTTCTCCGGCTTCCAGTCCCACCAGCCGTTGCCCTTGCCGTCCTTGCGTTCGAAGTCCGCCGAACGCGCCGGGCCGTTGACGCGGATGCCGTCTATCAGCGCGTCGATGTCGGCGCGGTGCTGCTCCAGCCAGCGCAGCGAGAATTTCCAGCCCATCGCCTCGGGTTTGAGCATGCGATGGCGCAGCAGGCCGTAGTCCTCGGCGGGAACGAAACAGGCTTCGTGCGCCCAGTATTCGAACAGCCGGCCTTCGGCCAGCAATTGGTCCAGCCAGGCCGGATCGTAGGATCCCAGCCGGCTGTGCAGCACCAGATAGGGGCTGCGCGCCACCACGTGTATGGTGTCGATCTGCAATAAGGCCATGCGGCGGATGGCGGCCAGCACGTCGGCCTTGCCGGCTTTGCGACGCGGCGGGCTCAGCAGGCCCTGGGCGGCCAGTTGCAGATGACGGGCTTGCTGCGGCGACAGGTGCAAAATGGACATGGCATGGTCATCGGTAGGACAAGTGGATGACTATAGCAAAAACCGTTTTGCTCAGGGGGGCGCTAAGTCCGGCCTAGGGTTTGGAGGGGGGGCGACCGGAGAAGAACTGCTTCACCAATTGTTGATAACTGCCGTCCTGGCGCATTTTCTCCAGCGCCTGGTTGAAGCGCTGCAACAGCGGCAGCTGCGGCGAGGTTTTGTTGATGGCCAGATAAGTGGCTTTGCTGGCCAGGATGGCCGGCGCCACCGCGAGATTGGCGTAGGCGCCGTTTTGCATTCTGGCGTCCATCGCCTCCTGTATCGCCAGCACCGCGTCCAGATTGCCGCGCTGCAGGAGTTGCAGGTTCTGGCGGTCGGAGTCGCCGTCGTAGGCGCTGAAACGCTTGTCGGCGCGGGCGCGGTCGAATTCGTCGCCGTAGCTCCAGCCCGCCATCACGCCGACGCGCTTATTGTCCAGATCCGCCAGGCTGCGAAAATCGATGGGGCGTTGGCGGAGGTAGACCACCACGATGCGTTCCTGATACAGCGGCAGGCTGAAGTCGTAACGCTGTTCGCGGTTGACGGTTTTGTAGATGCCGGCCGCCGCCATGGCGCTGCGGTCCAGTTCGAAGATCGCGCGGCGCCACGTCAGGGCCCGAAACGCATGGGGAATGCCGGCTTTATCGCAGACGGCGCTGACCAGGCGCGGGTAGAGGCCGCCGACCCGTTCGTTCTCCTCGTACATGAAGGGCGGCGCGTTGGCGTCCACCGCCACGGTCAGGATGTCCGCGTCTTGCCCGCGGCAGGGCGCGGTCAGGCAGGCGCCGAGCAGCAGCAGGGTCAGGCCGAGGCGGCGGATGCTAGCGATCATCGAGAGGAATCCGGAACGTGCTGATCAGCTAAGCATAGCCGCTGCCGCGGCCGACGACGGGCAAACGAAAACGGAACCCTAAGGTTCCGTTTGCTGTGACGCTCGGCCGGCGTTCAAGGGTAGACGATGCGCAGCAAATTGGTGGTGCCCGGCGTGCCGAAGGGCACCCCGGCGATGATCACCATGGGCTTGCCTTGTTCCGCCAGGCCCAGCTTGGTGGCGGCGAAGGTGGTTTTCACCACCATGTCTTCCAGGTTTTCCGCGTCCGGGCCGTTATAGGCCACCACGCCCCAGACCAGGGTCAGCCGGCGCGCGGTGTTCAGCCGCGGCGAGATGCCGAGTATGGGGGTGTGCGGGCGCTCGCGTGCGAGCCGCAGGCAGGTGGAGCCGCTGGTGGTGAAGGCGGCGGACACGGTGACCGGCAGCAGCGAACCCACTTTGCGTACACAGGCGGCGATGGCGTCGGCGCGGTCCGGCGCGTCGGCGGCGCTGTAATCCAGCGCCATCACCCGGCGGTAGTCCGGCGCGCTTTCCACGCGGCGGATCACCCGGTCCATGATGCGCACCGCTTCCAGCGGGAACTGGCCGGCGGCGGTTTCCGCCGACAGCATCACCGCGTCGGCGCCTTCGTAAACCGCGGTGGCCACGTCGTTGGCCTCGGCGCGGGTGGGTGTGGGCGCGGTGATCATCGATTCCAGCATCTGGGTGGCGACGATGACCGGGCGGCCCAGATGACGGCACTGATGGACGATGCGGCGTTGCACCACCGGCACGTCTTCCGGCGGCAGCTCCACGCCCAGATCGCCGCGCGCCACCATCACCGCGTCGGCCAGTTCGGTGATGGCGTCCAGCTCGTCCACCGCCGACGGTTTTTCGATCTTGACCATGATGCCCAGCTTCTGTCCCACCAGTTCGCGCAGCTCGCGCACGTCGTTGGCGGTTTGCACGAAGGACAGCGCCAGCCAGTCCGCGCCTTCCTTCAGCGCGAATTCGGCGTCCAGCCGGTCTTTGTCGGTGATGGCGGACAGGGGCAGGATGGTTTGCGGCAGATTGAAGCCCTTGCGGCTGGACAACTCCCCGCCGACCTCCACCCGGGTGGCGATGCGGCGCGCTTCCACTTGTTCCACGTGAAACGCCAGCTTGCCGTCGTTGACCAGGATGCGATGGCCGGGCTTGAGCGCGGCGAAGGCTTCCGGATGCGGCAGGCTGGCGCGTTGTGCGTCGCCGTCCACCTCGTCCAGCACGAAGTCGAAGGCGTCGCCGGTGTTCACCATCGTCGGCACGGCGAACTGGCCGATGCGCAGCTTGGGTCCTTGCAGGTCCACCAGCACACCCAGCGGGCGGCCGAGCGCGGCTTCGGCGGCGCGGATGGACGCCAGGCGCGCGCGATGATCGTCATGGCTGCCGTGGCTCATATTGAGGCGGAACACGTTCACGCCGGAGCGCGCCAGTTCCAGGATGATTTCGGGCGTGCTGGAAGCCGGGCCCAGCGTGGCTAGGATTTTGGTATTGCGAAGCATGACAGTCCTTTATGCCCGGTCCGGCCGCGAGGCGTTGCGCGGCCTGGCGTGGGCGGTGTTGTTTTGCCAATCACATCCGTGCGTCTTTCCATCTAGGCTGCGCCGCGTTTGATGGAACTGTCTGTCATGCTGCCACAGTCGGACTGTAGCGGCTTGACTACGTAAGGCCGGCGGCGTTTAAGGCCGGAAAACGCGCGGCCTGTGTGCGAATCCCGCCACTGGATCAGGGTGAATGTTCGTTTTTTGCGCGTTTTACCCTTTTCAGCGGCAAGCGAGAGAAGCCGCCGAAAAGCTGGCCCTAGGGGGATCTTGGGACCAGAGCAGGGTTATTTTATCTCCAGATAAAGACAAAAACTTTGTTGCAACACAGAGTCAGTGGAGAATCATGGCGGCCAATGCGCTGCAACATAGGGCTTTTACTCGATAACTTGCTGAAACGGCACCACTTTGTAGTGGAGCGCTACAGGGAGCAAACCCTTGCTGTTATTGCTTTGCAGCATGAATTGGAGCGGCGCGGAAAGTCGCGATATTAAGATTTTTTTACGAAGAACGATT
Organism: Chromobacterium sp. Panama; assembly: GCF_003052555.1. Taxonomy (NCBI): domain Bacteria; kingdom Pseudomonadati; phylum Pseudomonadota; class Betaproteobacteria; order Neisseriales; family Chromobacteriaceae; genus Chromobacterium; species Chromobacterium sp. Panama. The sequence goes on along the minus strand of NZ_QARX01000001.1, from coordinate 4,896,295 downwards.
GACAAGCTTTGGCCGGGGCCTAGAATGGCTCGAAAATAAAACGAACGTCATAAGTACAAAAAGAAACATTATCAATAACTTGAGCGATGGAGCACGGTCCGCAACCGGCATCCGCCGCCGCATGCAACGAACGAACAGACACCAGGCCGCCCACCGGCTGAACAGGAGAAACCCTATGCAGGATCAATTCGTGTTGGCCTTGGATCAAGGCACCACCAGTTCTCGCGCCATTTTGTTTAATCGCAGCGGCGACATCGTGTCGCTGGCGCAAAAGGAATTCCGTCAGATCTACCCGCAGCCGGGCTGGGTGGAGCACGATCCGCAGGAAATCTGGGGCGGCCAGGTGGGCGTGGCGGCCGAGGCCGTGGCCAAGGCCGGCATCGACGGCCGCAGCATCGCCGCCATCGGCATCACCAATCAGCGTGAAACCACGATTGTATGGGACCGCGAAACCGGCCACCCGGTCTACAACGCCATCGTATGGCAGGACCGCCGCACCGCGGAATTCTGCGATGAGCTGAAGGGGCGCGGCCTGGGCGAGTTGATCCGCTCCAAGACCGGCCTGCTGGTGGACGCCTATTTCTCCGGCAGCAAGATCAAGTGGATTCTGGACAATGTGCCGGGCGCGCGGGAACGCGCCCGCGACGGCAAGCTGGCCTTCGGCACCGTGGACAGCTGGCTGATCTGGAATTTCACCCACGGCAAGGTGCACGTCACCGACGTGTCCAACGCCTCGCGCACCATGCTGTACAACATCCATACCCTGGAATGGGACGCCGAGCTGCTGGACATCATGGGCATTCCGGCCAGCATGCTGCCGGAGGTGAAAAGCTCCAGCGAAGTCTACGGCCACACCCACGCCGCCCATCTTGGCGTGGCCATCCCCATCGCCGGCGTGGCCGGCGACCAGCAGGCGGCCTTGTTCGGCCAGCAATGCACCCGCCCCGGCATGGTGAAGAACACCTACGGCACCGGCTGCTTCATGATGCTGAACACCGGCGACGCGCCGATCGAATCCAAGAACAATCTGCTGACCACCATCGCCTGGAAGGTGGACGGCAAGGTGCAGTATGCGCTGGAAGGCTCCATCTTCATCGGCGGCGCGGTGGTCAAGTGGCTGCGCGACGGCCTGGGCATCATCCGCCATTCCGCCGACGTGGGCCCGCTGGCCCAGGAAGTGGCCGACAGCGACGGCGTCTACCTGGTGCCGGCCTTCGCCGGCCTGGGCGCGCCGCATTGGAATCCGAACGCGCGCGGCACCATCGTCGGCGCCACCCTGGGCACCAAGGCCGCCCACATCGCCCGCGCGGCGCTGGACAGCATCGCCTATCAGACCATGGATGTGCTCAAGGCGATGGAGGCCGACGCCGGCTTCGACATCGCCGAATTGCGCGTGGACGGCGGCGCCACCGTCAACGAACTGCTGATGCAGTTCCAGTCCGACATCCTGAGCGTGGACGTGGTGCGCCCCAAGATCACCGAAACCACCGCGCTGGGCGCCGCCTATCTGGCCGGCCTCGCCGTGGGCTACTGGAAGAACGTCGACGACGTCCAGGGCCAATGGCAGCTGGACCACCGCTTCAAGCCGCGGCTGGAAGCCGCGCACGTGGCCGGCAAGGTCAAGGGCTGGCGGCGCGCGGTGAACGCCGCCAAGGTCTGGGCCGACGACGAACAGGCTTGATGAACGCGGCCTGTCTCGGACGCGACGACTGATAGGTTCCGCCACCCGGGCGCGGCGGACGCACTCCTTATCCGGAAGAAACAATCATGAATCCTTTAATGGGCGAATTCATCGGCACCGCCTTGCTGGTGTTGCTGGGCAACGGCGTGGTGGCCAATGTGCTGTTGAAAAACACCAAGGGCCACAATAGCGGCCTCATCGTCATCGCCTTCGGCTGGGCGATGGCGGTCTTCGTCGGCGTGTTCAGCGTGGCGGCGATCAGCGGCGCCCACCTGAACCCGGCGGTGTCCGTGGCGCTGGCGGTGGCCGGCAAGTTTGCCTGGGCCAAGGTGCCCGGCTACGTGCTGGCGCAGATGCTGGGCGGCATGAGCGGCGCCGGCCTGATGTGGCTGATCTACCGCAAGCATTTTGACAGCACCGATTGCGCCGACACCAAGCTGGCCACCTTCTGCACCGGCCCGGCCATCCGCAGCCTGCCGGGCAATCTGGTGTCCGAAATCGTCGCCACCTTCGTGCTGGTGTTCGCCATCCTCAGCATGGTGGCGCCCAAGATGTCGCTGGGCGCCATCGACGCGCTGCCGGTGGCGCTGCTGGTGTTGGGCATCGGGGTGTCGCTGGGCGGCACCACCGGCTATGCGATGAGCCCGGCCCGCGATCTGGCGCCGCGCATCATGCACGCCATCCTGCCGATTCCCGGCAAGCGCGACAGCGACTGGGGCTATGCCTGGGTGCCGGTGGTCGGCTCCCTGATCGGCGGCGCGCTGGCGGCCCTGGCTTATACCTTGTGATGCCTGGCCGGTTCCTTGGAACCGGCCGCAGTTTTCGCGCGGCGGCGTTTTAGCCGCCGCGCTTGTAATCCGGAGCCGGCGCAGATCGGACCGTAGTTGCCACACTAAAAAATGAGGTGTTCCCATGATCAGCATGTTCCGTCCGGCGGCGCATCAGCCGCTATTGCCCTCCTCTGAGCAAGAAAGCTTGTACCGGAGACTGCGCTGGCAGATCTTCCTCGGCATCTTCATCGGCTACGCCGGTTATTACCTGGTGCGCAAGAATTTCTCGCTAGCCATGCCCTACCTGGTGGAGCAAGGCTATTCGCGCGGCGACCTGGGCTTCGCCATGTCCGGCGTCGCCATCGCCTACGGCATTTCCAAATTCCTGATGGGCGCGGTGTCCGACCGCTCCAACCCCCGCGTCTTCCTCAGCGTCGGCCTGATTTTGTCCGCCGCCATCTTCCTGCTGATGGGCTTCGCTCCCTGGGCCACGTCCAGCGTGGGCATCATGTTCGTGCTGCTCTTCCTCAACGGCTGGTTCCAGGGCATGGGTTGGCCGGCCAGCGGCCGCACCATGGTGCACTGGTGGTCGCAGAAGGAGCGCGGCGGCATCGTGTCGATCTGGAACTGCGCGCATAACGTGGGCGGCGGCCTGATCGGCCCGCTGTTCATCCTGGGCATGGGCTGGTTCAACGACTGGCGCGCCGCCTTCTACGTGCCGGCCGCCGCCGCCATCGGCGTGGCCATCTTCGCCTATCTGACCATGCGCGACACCCCGCAGTCTTGCGGCCTGCCGCCGGTGGAAGCCTATAAGAACGACTACCCGGAAGACTACGACGCCAGCCACGAGCAAGAGCTGAGCGCGCGCGACATCTTCAAGAAATACATCCTGCCCAACAAATTGTTGTGGTACATCGCCTTCGCCAACGTGTTCATCTACCTGCTGCGCTACGGCGTGCTGGACTGGGCGCCCACCTATCTGAAAGAGGTCAAGCACTTCTCGGTGGACAAATCGTCGTGGGCCTACTTCCTGTACGAATGGGCCGGCATTCCCGGCACCCTGCTGTGCGGCTGGATGTCCGACAAGCTGTTCAAAGGCAACCGCGGCGCCACCGGCATGCTGTTCATGGCCCTGGTGACCGTGGCCACCGTGGTGTACTGGCTGAACCCGGCCGGCAATCCCACCGTGGACATGCTGGCGCTGATCGCCATCGGCTTCCTGATTTACGGCCCGGTGATGCTGGTGGGCCTGCACGCGCTGGAGTTGGCGCCGAAGAAAGCCGCCGGCACCGCCGCCGGCTTCACCGGCCTGTTCGGCTATCTGGGCGGCTCGGTGGCCGCCAACGCGGTGGTCGGCTACACCGTCGACCACTTTGGCTGGGACGGCGGCTTCATGCTGATGGTGGGCTCTTGCGTCGCCGCCATCGTGCTGCTGGCTTTGACCACCTGGCATGGGCGCGATCAGGACGCCGCCTTGAACCGGGTGTAGATCCCGCAGGGCCCGGCGCTGCCGGGCGCTTTACGAGGCGGCGACTCAGGTTGCCGCCTGTTTTTTTGCGTATTTCCGCGTTTAGCCGGTTAAAAAGACAAAACCGCGTGATAACAACGTATAAACGAAAGCAAAATGTTGTATTTTTGTTCGTTTATAATTATTCTGGGTAGGATGGCATTGCTGGGGCGTTGACGCGCGCCGGCGAGGGAATAACGGCGCTAAGAAGCTGTTCAAAGTCTCGCGAGCAAGAGCGAGACAAGGCCTTGCGGCTGAGAAAGCGGAATGCACACGTGGTACAAGCTGTACTCACCGTGTGATGCTCCACGACGCGCAGCAGACTTTGAACAGCCTCTAAGCAGGCCCCTGGAAAGAAAGAGGTAGGGAAGATGGCAGTGGAGATTTACGACCTGATGGTGATCGGCGGCGGCATCAACGGCGCCGGCATCGCGCGCGACGCGGCCGGACGCGGCTTGTCGGTGATGCTGTGCGAAAAGGACGATCTGGCCGCGCACACCTCCTCCGCCAGCACCAAGCTGATTCACGGCGGCCTGCGCTATCTCGAATACTATGAATTCGGCCTGGTGCGCAAAGCGCTGCAAGAGCGCGAAGTGCTGCTCAAGGCCGCGCCGCATATCATCTGGCCGCTGCGCTTCGTGATGCCGCACGACAAGAACCAGCGTCCGGAATGGATGATACGCTGCGGCCTGTTCCTCTACGATCACCTGGCGCGCCGCGAAGTGCTGCCCGGCTCCGAAACCGTCAGCTTCGCCAGCCACCCGGCCGGCCAGCCGATCAAGCCGGCGTTCAAGCGCGGCTTCGTCTACTCCGACGGCTGGGTGCAGGACGCGCGCCTGGTGGTGCTCAACGCCAAGGACGCCGCCGAGCGCGGCGCGCGGGTGCAGACCCGCACCGCCTGCGTCGGCGCCCGCCGCGACGGCGAACACTGGCTGTGCGAACTGCAGGCCGAAGACGGCAGCCGCAGCCAGGCGCGCGCTCGCGCGCTGGTCAACGCCGCTGGCCCGTGGGTGGAAAGCCTGATCAAGGACACGCTGGCCTTGCCGTCCGGCAAGTCCATCCGTCTGGTCAAGGGCAGCCATATCGTGGTCAAGAAGCTGTTCGACCACCCTTACGCCTACATCTTCCAGAACCCGGACAAGCGCATCATTTTCGCGATTCCCTACGAGCAGGATTTCACCCTGATCGGCACCACCGATGTGGAATACCGCGGCGATCCGGCCAAGGTGGCGATAGACGATCAGGAAGTGGCGTATCTGTGTCAGATGAGCAACCGCTACTTCCAGACCCAGATCAGCCCGGCCGACGTGCTGTCCACTTACTCCGGCGTGCGTCCGCTGCTGGACGACGAAGCCAGCAATGCCGCCAGCGTCACCCGCGATTACTCGCTGGAAATGGATCTGGACGGCGCGCCGCTGCTGTCGGTGTTCGGCGGCAAGATCACCACCTTCCGCAAACTGGCGGAAGAGGCGGTGGACAAGCTGGCGCCGTTGCTGGGCAACAACAAGACCACCTGGACCGCCGACGCGCCGCTGCCGGGCGGCGATATGCCGGGCGCGGATTTCGAGCGCTTCCTGCAAAGCCTGCGCCAGCAATATCCGTGGCTGCCGGAAGCGTTGGCGCGACGCTGGGCGCGCGCCTACGGCACCCGTGTGGCTAAATTGATAGGCGAGGCCGCCGGCCTGGAGCAATTGGGCGCGGAACTCCTGCCCGGCTTGTACGAAGCCGAGTTGCGTTATCTGGTGAACGAGGAATGGGCGACGCGCAGCGAGGATATCCTGTGGCGCCGTTCCAAGCTCAAGCTGCACCTGCCGGCGCACGCCGCCCAGGTGATCGACGCCTGGTTATTGGGCCAGGCCGCCGCGCGCGAGCAGCGGCTGACCGCCTGATTCAAGGCGGTTTCAAGCCAAAACAGCCCGGCCTTGCGCCGGGCTTTTTCTTTGCCGGTTCTTTGGCGGGCGGCGCGATGCGGACTTTAGCGGATGTATCCACAGGCAAGCCTGAAACCCGGATTCATCCACAGCGCAGGCAAGCGGCCGGCTTGATCGCTCGCCGCCCGCCCTCGGCGGGGCCGGGACGGCATGCGCGGGCCTTGCCGCGCCAAAGCTGCTACTCTTTGCTTTCCTAGCCTGAAGCCAGGCATGCAGTGGGAGCCTGATCAATTTGAGCGAGGCAAGGCGTTAGCGCTGAAGAATACGGTAGTGGGCGTTCTGAAGCGGCGTTCGCCGCGCAAAGCTTCGCGCAGCGCAGGCATTGAACAGGTTCTACGACCAATGGGAGGCTTTATGTCCGTAAAACGTCCATTTCGTCATGATGAGCATTCCGTCGCCCAGACGGAGTCCTTGCAGGAGCCCTCTTTCGCCGTGTGTCTGCCGGCGCGTTTGCGTTTGTACTGCCAGTTGGTGCCAGCCACGGCAAGCAATCAAGAGGCTTACCGGATGGGCCGCGCGTTTGCCGGCCATTACATGGCCTACGTGGCGGAGCACCCCTGCCATGCGGAAGATTCGCTGTTGGCGCGCATGGCGGAGCACGCCGATTTCACCGCGGAAGGGCTGGAAGGCGAATACTGGGCCGGCTTTTTTTCGCTGATAGAAGAGGCGGTGCTCAACGCGGTTGAACTCCTGAACGCGGATGGCAAGACGGGTGGCTCTATCCACTGAGCTCGCGCCATTGCGGTTTCTGCCCGGCCATGGCGCCGGGCTTGCTATTTGTGCCCGGCTTGCTTGGTTTGCAGCATGCTGCTTTAGAAGCTGACGCCGCTTAGCTGCGGGCTGTTCTTATCCACAGCGTCCAAGCCCGCATGTCTAGCGGTGGGCATCGATCACTCGGTTCATTCCACAATACCGAATACTTCATTCCATTTCTTCAATTCAGCTACGACTTCAGGGTTTGCTTTGTATTTTATTAGTAATCGTTTTTGTTGTTTCATTGCTCGATTACAGTATTTATTTAAATCACGGATAACTTCGCGTTGACGAGCATCATTATCGCCGGATATCTCACCTGACAAATGTTCACAGGTTTCAGCATTATCTATGAAGATTTTTACGTCCTTATTGCTGAGGTTGCCGGCATAGAGGTTGCTGGAGAGTCGTGCCAAAATAATGAGAAACTTTTTCATATTAATAAATAAAATAATTTTCTCCCATTTATATTTTACAATATCGTAGATGATAACGGCGATATGCTGTTCTTTATTCACAACTTGCCATTGTTTGATGGCCATGATATCAGTGTTTGTTAATTGTCGTTAAAATAACCACAATTATCAATCCTTATAATCCAATACTTCATCAAACTGTCTTATGGCTTTAATGATCTTATGATCATTTTTGTATTTCACTAACAATTGCCTTCTCAATTTATCTGCCCTTTCGCAATGCTTGTTAGCATCCTTAATAACGTCCATCTGGCGGGCATCACCATCCCCTGATACTTCACCTAACAGATGCTCACAAATCTCTGCATTATCCATAAAGCTTTTTACATCCTTATTGCTGAGGTTGCCGGCATAGAGATTGCTGGAGAGCATTACCAAAATAGTGAGTAAATTTTTCATATTGTTAAATAAGATAGAAATTACATTGTGGCTAAAGATTTTTAATTACTCATAAACGGATATTTTTCTTGGTCTTCAATGTTTTGGGTCAAGCGTTTCATCAAACTCCCTAATCACTTTTATTACTTCTCCATCATTTTTATATTTTTCCAACAATTTTTTCCTTTGCCGCTTGGCTATTCCACAATATTTATTAGCATTTTTGATATCAATAGCTTTTGCCTTATGCCCTCCACTGACCTCCCCGGATAAATGTTCACAAATCTGAGCATTTTCAAAAAATATTTTTATCTCATTCGATTCAAGATTGCTGGAATTCACTTTGCTTGATATTAATATAATGAATGATTGCAAAATCATTCTTGGAATATTACTGTTTAATATCGTTGTGTTTTTTGAATTGTGTTCGGAGAAAGTTGTTTTCTTCATTCCACAGTCCCGAATATTTCATTCCATTTCTTTAATTCAGCCATCACGTCAGGGTCTGCCTTATATTTTATTAGCAAGCGCTTTTGTTGTCGTTTAGCACGCTCACAATACTTATTCACCCCCTTGGTGACTTCGCGTTGTCTCGCGTCACCCATGCCTGTTATCTCTCCTGCTAGATGTTCACAGGTTTCAGCATTATCTATAAAGTTTTTTACATCCTTATTGCTGAGGTTGCCGGCATAGAGGTTGTTAGAAAGCATTATAAAAATATCGAGAAATTTTTTCATGTCAATAAATGGAAATACAATTCCATGGTATGTAAAAATTTATGTGGTTTTTATTTGGCTTCAGTATTTTGGAGCAAGCGTTTCATCAAATTCTCTGATAATTTTTATCACTTCTCTGTCTTTACTATATTTTTTAAGTAATCGCTTTCGCTGTTTTTTGGCTTGTTCACATGCTTTATTGGCATCATTAATCATCGTCATATCGCTAGTCTCAGAAACCTCGCCAACCAAGTGCTGACAAATCTCTGCGTTCTCAACGAAGCGCTTGACGTCTTTATTTGTTAAAGCACCGCCATATGTGTTACTAGACAGTATCATCACAAAGATTAGTATGTGCTTCATAATTTACCTTCCGTCTGAAGACCAATGTGGTCTATCTTTTATGCCCCATTTAAATTTAACAACACCGTAGGTGGCGCCGACTGCATGTAGCTCCTTATTCATGCCAGTACGTGGCTCAGTTTTAATAGTTACAACAGAACTATCTTTATTGGCTATTGTTAAATCACCTGTCCAAGTAGTGTTCATATCAATAGCTTGGCGGGTAGTATGCCTAGTGCGTAAAGCCGGATTAGTACCTAGATGAAGTGTCTTGAAATATTTTGACATTGCGGTGGCTGCTTCGATAGATTTCGTATCATCACTGTGATCCCACAAGATTGGTACGTCTATACGAAGAACGGCCTTATTGGGTTTAATTTTCTTTTTAGCAATTTGGTAACTCCAGTGCATCAGATAAGCCCGTTTCTCAGGCCTATAGGTCGATGCCACCCGCACAGTTGCACCTGCCGCTTTCAATGCCTCAATAAAAGCCCGCACATTGGCTTGGAAGGCTGGTTCCAGCTCCGAGAGGCTGTTGCTGCCTGGATAGCGCTCCACCCAGGCCATGCCGCTGAGTTCGGGTTCAGGAATCGTCACTACAACAGGCGTCGCTTCCGATCTCGCCATCAAAGGTCTGTGTATTGTCGTCATGGTAGGGGGCCGTCAAGGTTGAGTTCATGCACAGGGTGCTGACGATGAGTTGGGTCATGCCCAGCGAATCCGTCAGTCCGGTTCTGAAGGTGTTGTCTTGCAGGTCTATGCGGTAAGGCATGCCCACATGCGGTTTGCCTGTTGTCTCGCTGACCAGTTGGTACTGGATTTCGAAGCGGTAGGGCGAGACATAGTCCTGTGTTGCCGCATGTCCAGGCGGCGGAGGCGGAGGTTCGCCTTCATCGGTCGAATTGCTTTTCAGCTTTTGATTGGCGATCAGTTTGGGCGGCGGTTCGCACTGGCAGATGCACAGATCGCCCTCCAGCGCGGCTTGTTTGCCATGCCAGATTTCCGATGTCCGCGGCGGCACGCAGAGGATGCGGCCTAGGCGGTTGCAGGCCGGACAATGAATGGGGTCGCCTTCAACGGCCAGTTCCCTGCCCTCGATGCGTCCTTGCCCGCTGGCGGCTACGATGACGCCGCCGGCGGTGGTGCTTGCTCCAAGGCAGCAGTTATATCTCTTTGACAAGGTCCGGGCTCCAGTCAGGGTCCAAGAAGCCGGGGATGGGTTTCCCTTCGTATTCATCAAGGAAGCGCAAGCCATTGGGCGGGCCCGAATGGATCTTGTCGCTGTTGCTGAGCGGGCTGCCTATCAGCGCCAGCGATTTACCGGTTTCCCTGTTATAGAAAGCGTGGCCGCAGCCAGCGCTGACGATGGCGGTGCTGCCGTCCGGATATTCGACAATATCGCCGGTCTGACCCACTTTTATATTGTCGCAGGCGATTTTGCTGGTGGCTTTCAATACTCCGCCTTTTTGGCTCACACTCCCATCCAGTGCAACTTGATGCCAAGTTCCCATGATTGCACCTCTGATTATTTAAAAATAATGATGATTTATTTAATAGTAGGTGCCGGCAACTGGCTTAAAGACTAGTATTTCTATTTGCATTCCATTGCGTTTATATAAAAAAATAAATACATTAAAAATGATTGATGCTTTGCTTGTTTTTAATGATGGGTTATTTATTGGTAGTAATGGTTTTTATTGAATGGGCAGCCAGAAATCATAATGGATTCAGTTTCACTAATACCCCAGCAAAAAAACGCGTTTCCCCTTTGTCCGCGGCGGGCCTATGCTGAGGCGGATTCAACCGTGGAAAGTCCGAGATGCAGATTGCCCTGAGCCCCGCCTTATTGTCCCGCCTGCCGCAGATCCAGGTCAGCGGCCTGATCGCGCTGGAGATAGACGCCGCCGCCTTGCCCGCGCGCTTGCCGACGCTGCCGGAGCCGGAGCGTGATCTGGACGCGCTGCTGCAAGCCTGGAAGCAGTTGTACAAGGACTTGCCCGGCGACAAGAAGGCGCGCTGTTCGCTGGAATACCTGGTCAAGGCGGCGCAAAAGGACAAGCTGCGCAGCATTCTGCCGCTGGTGGACTTGTACAATCAGGCGTCCTTGTCGAGCCTGAGCCCGTTTGGCGGCGAGGACATCGCCAAGCTGGGCGGCGTATTGCAATTGGATCTGGCGGCGGGCGACGAGTCCTTCCTGCCGCTGGGACGGGATCAGGCGGAAACGCCGCAGCCGGGCGAGGCGGTGTGGCTGAACGGCGAGCGGCGGGTGGTGTGCCGCTGTCTGAACTGGTTGGAGTCCGACCTGTTCAAGCTGGACGCCGGCAGCCGCGACGTGGTCTTCGTCAGCGAGCGCCCGGATCAGGGGTTTCCTTCCGGCGCGGCGGGCATGGACTGGCTGGCCGAGCAACTGCGGCCGCATGCCGGAAGGCTGCTGCGTTTCGAACTGGACGCGGCGCGGCCCCGCTTTGAACTGGTTGCTGTGGATAAAGCGGCGTGAAGACGCCGGCTTGTGGGTAAGTGGCGCAGGTCTGCTTTTAGCCGAGCATCGTCGCGCGGCGATGGCGGCTTGTGGATAAAACGGCAGGATAAGGTTTTCTGTGGATAAATGAAAAAGGACGCGATCGCGTCCTTTTTGCGTATGCGCTGCCGTTGTTCAGACCGTCTCGGTCTGGGCCTGCGCTTGCGCCGCCAGCCTGGACAAGGCCTGGTCCCGGGCGTCGAACAGATGACAGTGCTCGGCGTCCAGCGCCAGGCGGCAGGCGCTGCCGGCCGGCGGGGCGGCGTCCTGGCCGCCCAGCTTGACCGCGATGGGCTCGGTCACGCCGTCGGCCTGGACGTAGACGATCTGCACATCGCCCAGGTGTTCGACCAGTTGCACCGTTGCCGGTACGCCGGTGTCGGCGAAGCGCAGGTGTTCGGCGCGCACGCCCAGGGTGGCGGCGTCGCCGGCGCGTCCCTGGAAGGGCAGGCTCAGCCGGTGGCCGCCGGGCAGTTCCAGCGCCAGGCCGGCCGGGCCGGCCGCGGCGATGGCCGCCGGCAGGAAGTTCATCTTGGGCGAGCCGATGAAGCCGGCGACGAAGCGGTTGGCTGGGCGCTGGTAGAGCTCCAGCGGCGTGCCCACTTGTTCGATGCGGCCGGCGTTGAACACGGCGATGCGGTCGCCCATGGTCATCGCTTCCACCTGGTCGTGGGTGACGTAAATCATGGTGCTGCCCAGTTCCTTGTGCAGACGCGCCAGTTCGATGCGCATTTGCACCCTGAGCGCGGCGTCCAGATTGGACAGTGGCTCGTCGAACAGAAACACCTCCGGCTTGCGCACGATGGCGCGGCCTATGGCCACGCGCTGGCGCTGGCCGCCGGACAGGGCCTTGGGTTTGCGGTCCAGCAGGTGTTCTATCTGAAGGGTCAGCGCCGCGCGGTGCACGGCGGCGGCGATTTCCTGCTTGCTCTTGCCGGCCAGCTTGAGGCCGAAAGCCATGTTTTCCCGCACCGTCATGTGCGGATAGAGCGCGTAGCTCTGGAACACCATGGCCACGCCGCGCTTGGACGGCTGGATGTCGTTGGCGAGCTGGCCGCCTATCCACAGTTCGCCGGCGCTGATGTCTTCCAGGCCGGCGATCATGCGCATCATCGTGGATTTGCCGCAGCCGGACGGGCCGACGAAGACCATGAATTCGCCGTCGCGGACGGCGAGATCGACGCCGTGGATGACCGCGTTGCCGTCGTCGTAGACTTTTTTAATATTGCTGAGCTTGAGGTGGGCCATATCGAATCCTTTTAGTGCAGGCGCGCCGGCAGCGCGCCCGCGGCGTCTATCTCGCCGGCCAGCCATTGGGCGACGGCGTCCAGCGCCGCGTCGGCGAAACCGTAGCTGATCAGCGCCGGCGCGTCGAGATCGGCGGCGGCGTAGGGGTTCCACAAGGCCAGGTGCAGGTCCGGCCGCCATTCGGCGCGCTCGCGCGCGCCGTAGCGTTCGCGGGTGGTGGAGGCGACCACGGTGTAGCGGCCGTCCTGAGGCAGCCGGCGCCAGTCCAGTTCCTCGCGCCGCTGGTAGCGGATCACTTCCAGGCTGAAGCGGCGCGACAGCTGGGCGATCAGCCTAGCGATCAGCGCGTCGGCGGACAGGCCGGCCTCGGACACGCCGTCGGACGGCGCCTGGTCCTGCACCACCAGGCGCAGCGTGGCGCCGGCCGGCGGCCGTTGCGGCTGGCCGTGGGCGGTCAGCGCGCGGCGCCAGGCGTCGGCGAACAATTCGGCGTCGGCGGCGCGCTGCGCCGCGTCGTAATCGCGCTGACGGCTGGGGTAGCGCCGGATCAGCGCGTCCACGCGCGCGGCCGCTTCTTGCAGCCGCGCCTCGCTCAGCCGGCCGGCGGAGACGGCGGCTATCAAGGCCTGCTTGCTCTCCTCCATTTCGTCCGGGAATTGCAGCACCAGGCTGAGGTCGGCGCCGGCGGCCAGCGCCTGCGCGCTGCCCTGGGCCTGGCCCCAGCGTTCGCGGATGGCCTTCATATTCATGCCGTCGGTGATCACCACGCCCTGGTAGCCCAGCTGCTCGCGCAGCAGTTGCTGCAAGATGGCCGGCGACAGCGTGGCCGGCCAGTCCGCGTCCAGCGTCGGAAAGCGGATGTGGGCGCTCATCATGCCGGGGGCGAGGTCGGCCAGCGCGGCGAACGGCGACAGTTCGTAATCGCGCAGCTCGGCCTTGGGCTTGTCCACCACCGGCAGGTCCAGGTGGGAGTCGGTATGGGTGTCGCCGTGGCCGGGGAAGTGCTTGACGCAGCAGGCCACGCCTTCGGACAGATGGCCGTTGATCCAGGCGCGCGCCAGCCGCGTCGCCTTGAGCGGGTCCTCGCCGAAGGAGCGTTCCGAGATCACCGGATTGGCCGGGTTGTTGTTGAGGTCCAGCACCGGGGCGAAGTTCCAGTTCACGCCCAGGCTGGCCAGGCCGCGCGCCACCGCGGCGCCCACTTTCTCGGCCAGTTCGGCGTCGTCCACCGCGCCCAGCGCCATCGCCGACGGCGCCGCCGGCAGGAACAGGGTGCGCATCACCGCGCCGCCTTCCTGGTCCATGCCGATCAGGATGTCCTCGCCCAGCGCGCATTGCAGATCGGCGATCAGCCGGCGGATGCTGGCCTCGTCCGGCACATTGCGGCGGAACAGGCAGATGGCGCGCGCGCCCAATTCTTGCAGGAAGGCGGCTTCCTCATCGCCCAGGCGCGGGCCGGCCACGTCCACCATCAGCGCCTGGCCGGCCAGTTGTTGCAGGGTATCGCTCATTTGACGGCTCCATCGAATCCGCGCAGGAAATAGCGCTGGGTGAACAGGAAGACCAGCAGGATGGGCAGCACGGTCAGCACCGCGCCGGCGGCCACCACCCGGGTCTTGAAGCTGAAGGCGCCGGACAGGTAGAGCACGCCCACCGACAGCGGGAATTTGTCCGGGCTGGACATCACGATGGACGGCCAGATGTATTGGTTCCACGCCGACACCATGGTGAGTATGGTCAGCGCCGCCAAGGCCGGGCGCGACAGCGGCAGCATGATTTTCCAGAAGATCTGCCAGTCGCCGGCGCCGTCGACGCGGGCGGCGTCGATCAAATCCTGCGGCACCGCCTCGAAGGCCTGCTTCATCAGGAAGATGCCCACCGCGCCCGCCAGCGTGGGCAGCACCACGCCGCTGTAGCTGTCGGTGAGCTGCAGCTTGGACACGGTGATGAAGTTGACCAGGAAATTGACTTCGCTGGGCAGGATCATGGTGGCGAGGATGGCGCCGAACACCAGCTTGCGGCCGGGAAAACGCATCCGCGCCAGCGGGTAGGCGGCCAGCGCGCTGACCAGCAGGGTGCCGGCCACGGTGGCCAGCGCGATGACGACGGAGTTCTTGTAGAAGGCCAGCAGATCGATGCTGGACACCGCCTCCTTGAAGTTGTCCAGGCCGGGGGCGCTGGGCAGCAAGGGCGGCGGGAAGGCGAACACGTCGCCCTCGGTGGACAGCGCGGTGACCAGCGTCCACCAGAACGGATAGACGGTGACGACGGCGATCAGGCTCAGCACCAGATAGTGCAGGCCGCGGCCGGCCAGCTTGCTCAGCCGCGCGCTGTGGCGGCGGGCGGCGGGCGCGGCGAGGGTGGCGGTGTTGTGCATGGCGTTTCCTTAAGCGTCGCGCGGCTGCAGATAGCGGAAGTTCAGCCAGGCCAGCGCCACGCAGAACACCGACATCACCAGGCTGGCGGCCAGCGCGCGGCCGAAGTTCAGCGATTTGATGCCGAACTCGTAGGCGTAGAACAGCGCGGTGTAGGTGGATTGCATCGGTCCGCCCTTGGTCATGATCTGCACCTCTTCGAAGGCCTTGACCGCGGCCAGCACCGACATCACCGAGCACAGCAGGATGGTGGGCGCCAGCAGCGGCACGGTGATGCGCCAGAAGCGCTGCCAGGCGTTGGCGCCGTCCAGCTGCGCGGCTTCGTAGATGTCGGCCGGCACCGCTTGCAGGCCGGCCAGGTAGAGCACCATATACCAGCCCAGGCCGCGCCAGACGGTGATGAACATCACCGCGAACAGCGCGATGCGGTCGTCGTTGAGCCAGCCCACCGGTTCGTTGATCACCCGCAGCCAGTGCAGCGCGGCGTTGAGCACGCCGTCCTCGGTATACATGAAGTTCCAGATGATGCCGATCACCGATACCGAGGTGACCACGGGCAGGTAGTAGGCGGCGCGGAACCACTTGATCGCCGGCAGTTGGTTGTTGACCAGCACCGCCAGCAGCATGGCGACGATCTGGATCACCGGCACCACCAGCAGGTAGACGGCGGAGTTTTTCAGCGAGGCCAGGAACAGTTCGTCGCCGAACAAATCGCGGAAATTGTCCAGGCCCACCCAGCGCGGACTGTCGATCAGATTGTACTGGGTGAAGGCGATGAAGCTGCCGAAGCCCACCGGCCAGAAGGAGAAAGCCAGCATCAGCAGCAGCGCCGGGGCCAGGAACAGATAGGCTTGCAGCGTGGTCTTGGTGCGCATGGGCAGAACCTTGTGACGTAGCGGCAGGCCGGCGCCGGGATGCGGCGTCGGCCTGCGGGTTGCGGGGCGGCGGGGTCTGGGACGCCGCCGCGTTCAAGCGCGTATCAGAACCTGTTTACGATCTGCTGCGCGTCGTGAGACGTCACACGGTGAGTACCGCTTCGAAATGCTGATGTAGCATTTGTACATTCCGCTTTCTCAGCCGCAACGCCTTGTCTCGTCTTCGCTCGCGAGATCGTAAACACGTTCTCAGAGCTTGCCGCTCCAGAACGCCGCCGCCTCGTCCAGCGCGGCCTTGGGGTCCTGGCGGCCGGTGACGGCTTTTTCCACCGCGGCGGCCAGGCGGGCGGACAGCACGTCCGGATCCTTGACGCCGGCCAGGTAGATGGTGCGGGTCTTGTCCAGACTGGCGGCGGCCACGCCTACGGCTTTTTCCGCCGCGCCGGCGTCATTGGCCACTTTCTGGAAGTAGGGGTCCTGCGCCGCCTTGCGCGCGGTGGGCAGGGTGCCGGCCAGTTTGGCGAAGGCGAGCTGGTTGTCGGCGTTGGTCAGGTAGTTGCCGAACTTGCCTATTTCCGGCAGCAGCGCCTTGTTGACGTTGCGCGCCACGCCGAAGTTGAACATCCAGCCGCCGGCGGCGATGCCGGTGGGGCCGATGGGCGCCGGAGCCACCTGGGTGGACTGGTAGAGCTTGGGCGCTTCGTCGCGCACCCGGGTCAGCGAGGCCGGGGTGGTGACCAGCATGGCCATGCGGCCGCTGTTGTAGGCGGCGATGGACACCTGGAAGTTGTCCTGGGCGAACAGATTGTCCTTCAGCAGCGCGCCGGACTTGTAGGCGTCGCCCAGTTTTTTCAGCATGGCCACGTGGGCCGGGCTGTTGAACACGGGTTTGCCGTCCTTGAGCAAGGGCAGGCCGTTCTGGATCAGAAAGCCTTCGATCTTGGTGGGGCCCAGCGCCGGCGCGAAGCCGGCGACGCCGGTCTTGGCCTTGATGGTTTTGGCGTAAGCCAGCTGCTCGTCCAGCGATTTGGGCGGCTTGGCCGGGTTGAGGCCGGCTTTCTTGAACAGTTCGGCGTTATAGGCGATGACGTTGGCGCCGTTGTAGTGCGGGAAGGCGTAGACCTTGCCGTCGAAGGTCACGTCCTTGATCGCGCCGTCCACGTACTGGCCCTTGTTGATTACGCCGTCCAGCGGCTGCAGCAGGCCGCTTTGCTTGTAGTCGTAAGCCCAAGGCACGTTCAGGTTGACCAGGGCCGGCGGCTTGCCGGCGCCGACGGCGGCGGTGAACTTGGACTGGATCACGTCCCAGGGGTAGTCGGTCCATTTGATTTCGACATTGGGATTCTGGGCGTTGTATTTGCCGACCAGATCCTTGAAGTAGCCGTCGAATTTGGGCGACAAGCTCATGGTCCACACTTCCAGCACCGGTTTGTCGGCGGCCAGCGCCGGCAGGGCGACGGCGCAGCCGGCGATGAGCAGGGAGGCGCGAGCGAAGGCGTTGAGTTTCATGATGGTTTCTCCTTGGAGGCCGGCGCTGGCGGGCGGCCAGTCTGACGGCGGACTTGCTGTGTTGTTATGCCATTTGATTGGCGTTTTTCCGCATTGTGGCATTGAAGTGGTGTCAATGAAAGCGAGACCAGTTCAATGCCAGTGAGCCGGCGGCCGGACGGGGGAGGAAAGGCCCCGGCCGGCCGCGCGGATCAGAAGGTCTTGCTGTAGGAAGCGATCACCTTGACGTCGTTGCGGTCGGATTTGCCGTAGAAGCCGTCGGTGCGCAGCCAGGCCGGGTAGACGCCGATGCTGGCGCCCTTGAACATGCCGCTTTGCACGCTGTAGCCGATGCTGAAGTCCACCTCGTGCGCCTTGGTGTCGGCCTTGCCCGGGTTTTTCATTCCGGTGGCGTAGTTGCCGGACAGGCCCACGGTCAGGCCGGGCACGCCCACCTTGGCCAGGTCGTAGTTGACGCCCAGCTTGTAGACGGTGGTGCCGTCCCAGACGAAGTCGTCCAGCTGGCCCCAGGTCTGGATGAAGTTGCGGTTGTCGCTATTGCCCCACGGCGTCATGCGGAAGTTCAGTTCGCCGGAGTCCGGGGCCTTGGTGTAGCCCAGGCCGCCCATCAGCGTCCAGCCGTTGGTGGCGTAGCTGACGCTGCCGCTGGCGTGGTATTCGTTCTTGGGGTTCTGGATGCCGGAGAGCTGGGTCTGGTACTTGCCGGTGAAGTAGTAGCCGGTGGCGGTCAGCTTGTCGTCGCCGTTGAGCTGCCAGGAGTAGGAGCCGGCGATCTGGGCGTTGCGGCGGTAGTCCTTGCCTTCGCCTACGCCGACGTCGACGAAGCCGTTCTTGGGCGCGTAGCGGAAGCCCAGGCTGTTGACGTAGTCGACGCGCTTGGCGGCGCTGCCGTTGCTGCGGCCCTGTTCCCAGGAGTTGCTCATGTCGCGGAAGCGGGTGTCCCATTCGTTGCGGAACTGGTCGGCCCAGCCGTAGCCCACTTCGAAGTCGCCGAACTTGTATTTCATTTCCACGCCGCGGTAGGCGTGGGATTGCAGGCCGCCGGAGGTGCCCAGGGTGCCGATGCCTATCGGAGTGTAGCCGGCGCGGGCGGAGAAGCCCTGGCCGTCCTCGTGCTGGCGGAATTTCAGCGCCGCCTGGCTCAAGACCGCGGCGCTCTTGTCCACGCCGCCGGGCTGGGAGCTGTCGTTGACGTCGTGATTCAGCACTTCCGACCAGCCTTTGCCGCTGTCCAGGCGGATGGCGGCGTGGGCGGCGGCGTCGAAGCCCAGCTTGTTCCAGGCGTAGCCGGAGCGGAAGTTCAGGCCCAGGTTGAGCGCGTTGACGGTGATGTCGTCGCGGTTCTTGCCGTTGGGCGGGGCCGGCCAGTCCGCCTGGCGGTTGCGGCCGTAATAGATGGCGCTGACGGTGGTTTCGGACTTGGTGATCAAGTCGTAGACGTCCACCGGTTCGAAGGTGGACGGCGCGCCCTGGGTGGGCGAGGTGTCGTTGGTCGGAATCGAGTCTTCCGCCGCCATGACGACACAGGGCAGGGCGGTCAACAGCAGTAGGGCAAGCTTGGTCGGCTTAGGCATTTCAGTCACTCCAATCACGTGGCGACACCTCTGGCGGATGTCCTGCGCTAAAACTATCTGGTCTTTTACTGGTTCTCAATTGGTATCTCATTGGTATTGCAAAATAATTCGTCATATTGTTGCAATGCTGCCATGCACATGGGTTTGCTGGAAGTAGCCGTTCTTTGACGTCAGATGGCCGCTGAATGCGAATGAAAGGCATCTGCTTTTTGTTTTTACGAACGAAATTTGGAGCGCCAACGAATGATTGGCCGTGGAGGCTATGCGTTTTCAGTCGCGATAGCGTGTGTGGGCGCGGAGAATGTTCGCTTATCGACATTGCTGCTATGCAGCATGACCTTGAGGCCAAGTCCGGCTCCGGCTGACCCATAGGCCACCGGCCATTGCCAGACTAAAAAAAAGCCTGGCAAGCGCCAGGCCAAGTGCGGAGAGGAGGTAAGCGGCGCTTCAGCCGGCGGCCGCCAGCGAATGGCCGGTCTGCAGCGGCGTTTCGCCGCCCTGGCTTTGACCGGCCTGAGGCAGGGTGAAGTAGTTGATGCTGGATTGCAGCTCGTGCGACATCTGTTCCATCTGGCTGGCGGAGTCCGCGGTCTGGCTGGCGGCGGCGCTGGTTTCCTCGGACATCTGCGCCACTTTCTCCACATTGGCGGCGATGCCGGTGCCGGCGGCCTGCTGCTCGTGCAGGGACACCGAGATCGCGCTCAGCGATTGCTTGACCCTGGCCACCTTGTCGTTGATGCCGGTGATGGCGGCGCGCGCGTCGCTGGCCTGTTGCAGCCCCACTTCCATATGGTCCACGGTGTGGTGGATGTTCTGCACCACGTGGGCGCTGCTATCCAGCATTTCGCGGATGCTGGCGCCGATTTCGGAGGTGGATTGGGCGGTGCGCTCGGACAGTTTGCGCACTTCGTCGGCCACCACGGCGAAGCCGCGGCCCTGTTCGCCGGCGCGCGCGGCCTCGATGGCGGCGTTCAGCGCCAGCAGATTGGTCTGGTCCGCCACGTCGCGTATCACCTGGATCACGTTGGCGATCTGCTGCGAGCGGCTGCTCATCAGGTCGGCCTGGTCTTGCGAGGCGCGCGCCATGTCGGCCACCGATTCTATGGTGTGCAGGGTCTGGTCGATGATGGATTCGCCGCGGGTGGCCAGTTCGCCGGTGGAGACGGATTCGGTGGCCACGTCCGTGGTGTTGTCGTCCACCGAGCAGATGCTGACCGACAACTGTTCCACCGACGCCGACATCGACGAGGCGGCGCGAGTCTGTTCCTCCGCGCTGGCGGCCACCTGCTCCGCCGCCGCCGCCAGCTCGGTGGCGTTGGCGCTCAGCTGGCTGATGATCTGCTGCATGGCGCGCACCATGCGGATCAAGCCGCTCTGCATCCGCGCCATGGAGGCGATCACGCTGTGCTGATCGCCCGCCTTGACCTGCAGTCTTTGGCTGAGGTCGCCGTTGGCGATGCGTTCGGTCAGCGCCACCACGTCGCGCGGCTCGCCGCCCAGCTCGGCCATCAGCGAGCGGATGATGATCAGCGACAGCACGGCGCCCAGCGCCACGCCGCAGATCAAGAGCGCGATGGCGACGGCGCGGCTGGCGGCGGCGCGTTCCTGCGCCTTGGCGAACTCTTCCGCCGCCACCCGCAGCTGCAAGTCGATCAGCGCGGCGATGCGGTTGGCGATGGGATCGATGGCCGGGTACATTTCCTTGTCCAGGAAGAGCTGCATCGCGGCGCGGTCCCCGGACTGGGCCAGGCTTTTGAGCCGCGCCACGCTGGCGTCGGCCTGACGCATCGCCGCCTCGGCCTGGTCGGCCAGGGTTTTTTCCTCGGCGGTCAGATAGGTGGCGCGGTAATCGCCCCATTGTTTTTTCAGCGCCGCCTGCGCGGCGTCGATGCCGCCTAGAAAACCGGCGGCGTCGATGGCGCCGGCATGCAGCTTGTGCGCGCCGTCCACAATGCCCACCGCGTAGCTGTCGGCCACGGTTTTCAGCTGCTTCAGGCAGACCACCCGGTCGTTGTAGGTGGTGGCGAAGTCGTCGAGTATGCCTTTTTGCGCATGTTGGCCAAACAGGCTGATCAGGATGGTGATGGCCAGCAGGGCCGCGACGAGCGCGCTTAGGCGCTGGGCGATGGTCAGGCGGTTGAACATGACGCTCTCCGAATTGGTTTTTACATGCATAAAACCGATTTTGACTATTTGGAGGTGTAGTCGCGGCATGTGACGGCGGCATGGCAAGGCCGTGAACCTGGGGGTTTAACTTAAAAGCCGCTGCTGCAAAATTCTACCTATAACTCCATGATTCCGTTATAATTCCGCCCCTTTGCGGCCGCCATCGCCCGACGCGGCCACCTATACTAAATGTCAGGAAACGCCATGAGCCTGTTGTCGCACCAGATCGAGTTGCTATCGCCCGCCAAGACCGCCGAAATCGGCCGCGAGGCCATCTTGCACGGCGCCGACGCGGTGTACATCGGCGGGCCCAGCTTCGGCGCGCGCCACAACGCCTGTAATAGCGTGGAGGACATCGCCGGCCTGACCGCGTTCGCCCACCGTTACCACACGCGCATCTTCGCCACGCTCAACACCATCTTGCACGACGCCGAGCTGGAGCCGGCGCGCAAGCTGATCTGGCAGTTGTACGACGCCGGCGTGGACGCGCTGATCATCCAGGATATGGGCATCCTGGAACTGGACCTGCCGCCTATCCAGCTGCACGCGTCCACCCAATGCGACATCCGCACGCCGGAAAAAGCGCGTTTCCTGTCCGACGCCGGCTTCTCCCAGGTGGTGCTGGCCCGCGAGCTGACCATTCCGCAAATCCGCAAGGCGGCGGATGCGGTGGGCGACGACGCCACCATCGAATACTTCATCCACGGCGCGCTGTGCGTGGCCTTCTCCGGCCAGTGCTATATCAGCCACGCCGACAACGGCCGCAGCGCCAACCGCGGCGACTGTTCGCAAGCCTGTAGGCTGCCGTACACGCTGACCGACAAGGACGGCGGCGTGGTGGCTTTCGACAAGCATTTGCTGTCGATGAAGGACAACAACCAGAGCGCCAATCTGGAGGCCTTGCTGGACGCCGGCGTGCGTTCCTTGAAGATCGAGGGCCGCTACAAGGACGTGTCCTATGTGAAGAACATCACCGCCCATTACCGGCTGCTGCTGGACGAGATCATCGAGCGGCGGCCGGAGCTGGCGCGCGCCTCCAGCGGCGACAGCGAGATCTTCTTCGCGCCTGACCCGGACAAGACCTTCCACCGCGGCGGCACCGACTACTTCGCCACCGGCCGCAAGATCGACATCGGCGCCTTCGATTCGCCCAAATTCGTCGGCGTCGGCCTGGGCGTGGTCAGCAAGGTGGGCCCGGACTGGCTGGAGATCGCCACCGGCGAAACCATGAGCAACGGCGACGGCATCAACTTCATGAAGAAGCGCGAAGTGGTGGGCGTGCAGGCCAATACCGTGCAGCAAGTGGGTAAGACCGCGGACGGCGAGCTGTTGTGGCGGGTGTTTCCCAACGACGTTTCGGTGCTGGCCGGTCTCAAGCCGGGCGTGGACATCAGCCGCAACCGCGACCACGCCTGGGAACTGGCGCTGCTGAAGAAGTCCGCCGAACGCAAGGTGGGCGTGTGGATGAGGCTGAGCGAAAACGCCGAAGGCCTGGAACTGAGCGTTACCGACGAGGACGGCGTCAGCGCCTCCGCCTGTAGCCCGCTGGCGCTGGAGCCGGCCAAGGACGCCGACAAGGCGCTGGCCGGCCTGCGCGACAATCTGGGCAAGCTGGGCAACACCATGTTCGTCGCCCACGAGGTGACGCTGCAGCTGTCCCAGCCGTGGTTCGCGCCGGCCTCGGCGATCAACGCGCTGCGCCGCGACGCCATCGCCCGGCTGGAGGCCGCGCGCTTGCAGGCCTGGCCGCGCCAGCCGCGCAAGGCGGCGCTGGAGCCGCCGGCGCCGTATCCGGAAAAGACGCTGAGCTATCTGGCCAATGTCTACAACAACCTGGCCTGGCAGTTCTACCGCAAGCACGGGGTGGAGCTCATCGACGCCGCCTACGAAGCGCACGAGGAAGAGGGCGAGGTCAGCCTGATGATCACCAAGCACTGCCTGCGCTTCTCCTTCAATCTGTGTCCGAAGCAGGCCAAGGGCGTGAAGGGCGTGATGGGTCAGGTGCGCGCCGATCCGATGACGCTGAAGTCCGGCAACGAGACCTATACGCTGAAGTTCGAATGCCGGCCCTGCGAGATGCATGTGATGGGCAAGATGAAAAAGCACATCCTGAAGGCGGCGCCGCCGAGCGAGGTGCCCTACACCGCGCCCCTGACCTTCTTCAAGCAGCGACCGCAGTCTTGAGCGCTGGATTGCCGGCCTGAAACGGCCGGCGAGCCGATTGCGGCGGCGGCGGGGAGGCGCGTAAAATGCGCCTCTTTCCTTTTTTCCTCTCTGGAACAATCCTTTAATAAACGATCGCCGGCCACGCCGGCAGCACGGGGAATCAAACGTGGCCGACATCGAGCGCCTGGACACCTGGGTCAAATACAAGAACGGTTTATGCGACGACTGCATGGGCAGCTGCTGTTCCATGCCGGTGGAAGTGCGGCTGCCCGATCTGGTGCGCATGGGCGTGGTGGACGAGTTCGAGTTGGAAGAACCGATCAAGAACATCGCCAAGCGCCTGGAAAAGCAGCGGCTGATCCAGCACTTCAATTTCAAGCGCGAGCTGTTCACGCTGGCGCGGCGCGCCAACGGCGATTGCATGCACCTGGATCAGAAGACCCGTTTGTGCACTATCTACGAGCGGCGGCCCAACACCTGCCGCAACCATCCCAAGGTGGGCCCCAAGCGTATACCCGCAATCCGCAGAAGATCGCTTTCCATCGCAACACCGCGGCGTGAACGCTGTTTCACGTGAAACCCTCCGTTGATTCGACTGGATCGTCATGAACCCCATTTATCCTTTATTCGCTTTCCTCATCGGCGTCGTGGTGCCGCTGCAAGCCGCCATCAACAACCAGCTCAAGGGCGTGCTGGGCAATAGCACGCTGCTGGCGGCGCTGGTGTCGTTCTCCGTGGGCAGCCTGTGTCTGGCCGGCCTGGCCGTCGCCACCGGTCAAAAATGGCAGGATTTGGCGCAGTTGGGCCGGGTAGAGTGGTGGATGTTGCTGGGCGGCGCGATGGGGGCGATGTTCGTGTTCGGCACTACCTTGCTGGCGCCGCGGCTGGGCGTGGCGGCCATGCTGTCCCTGGTGATCGCCGGCCAGGTGTGCGTATCCCTGATGTTCGACCGTTTCGGTTGGCTGGCGATGCCGCTGCGCGAGGTGAACGCGCCTCGGCTGCTGGGCGCGGCGCTGGTGGTGGGCGGGGTGTTGTTGGTCAACTTCGGCGACAAGTGGTTTGGACGCGCTTGAACGATGGGCGCGGAGTCAACATGCTAAAAACGGCAGCCAGAGGCTGCCGTTTTTTTGGGCCGGCGCGCGGCGCTTACTTGGGTTGCGGCTTGGCCATCGGACTCATGCGGCGGCCCATCTGGCCGTGCCATTGGTCCATCACCTTCTGTTGCTCCGGCGTCAGTTGGGCGTAGAAGGTTTTCAGCGCGTCCAGGCGCTTCTGCATCGCGTCCTGATGTTGTTTCATCATGTCCAGCATGCGCTCCATGCGCTGCGGCGCGGTGTCGCCGGCCTGGGGCTTGGGCGGCATCATCCGTTCGCCCGGCTTCATCGAGGCGGCGAAGGTTTTCCAGGCGGCTTCCTGGTTCGCCTGCAGCTTCAGTTGATCGTGTAGCCCTTGCAGATGGCGCGCGGCCATGGCTTCGCGCTGGGCCGGGTCCATGTGGCGGCCTTTTTCCATCATCGGCATCGGGCTTTGCGTCGGGGCCTCGCCGGCGGCCAGCGCGGAACCGGCAACGCCGGCGGCCAGCAGCGTGGCGATCAGCATGGGCTTGAACAGCTTGGTCATGATTGAAGACTCCTACCGAGGTTGATCATGCAGCCAGTATTGACCACGGATGTCTGGCAAGTGTTGCGGCTAGGGCGGGGCTTGTTATCGAGTGTTAACCGGGCCGGCCGGCTTAGCAGTTTGCAACAATGCGCGGAGAGATGTCGTCGGGGGCCGGCTGCTTAAGGTTCTGTCCTGCCGGCGAGGCGATTAAGCAATGCTTAGAGTCTGTTCAAAGCCTGCTGCGCTTGGTGAGACGCGACCTGCCCATCTGCCGTGGGCGCCTTCCGCTTTCTCAGCCGCAAGGTCTTGCCTCGATCTTGCTCGCGAGGCTTTGAACCGCTTCTTAGTTGTGGGGCTCGTTGCCTTGGCCGGCCTGCAGTTTGCGCATCGGCCCCTGGCCTCGGCCGCCCATCAACGGCGGGCTGTCCTGGTCCATGATTTTTTGCTGCTCGGGCGTGAGCTGGCCGTAGAAGGATTTGAGCGCTTCCAGCCGTTTTTGCAGGTTCAGCAAGTGGCGCTGCGCCATCAGCACGCGCTGCTCCATGCGCTCGGGCGCGGTGGACGCGTTTTCGCAAGGCGGCGGCGGGCCGGGGCGGGTGGCGCTGGCAAAGGCCAGCCAGGCGGCTTCCTGCGCCGGCTGTATCTTGAGCTTGTCGTGCAGCGCTTTCTGGTGCTGGGCGATGAAGGCGTCGCGCTTGGCCGGGTCTATCTTCCACGACCGGCCGGCGAAGTTGCCCATCGGCGGGCATGCGGGCTCCGGCGGCGCGGCCAGAGCGGCGCCGGCGACGAGGCTGGCGAGTATAAAGGGTATCTGCGGTTTCATAGGCGGGCCATTCCATTGATGGCTGCGACGCGGGCGGACGGCATCGGCAGGATCACTCCATTATTCTGGATGGCGACTGTCAATTAAGTATGAGTTGGCCGGGGTCAATTGTTACCAAATGTAAAGCCCGTCCGCAAGCGTTTTGCCTACGGGCTTTTTCCCGACCGGTGCGGGGATTTGAACTAGAGTGAATTGCGGCATTCCCTTATCGTCGCCGGAGCGTTTTCGCATGAGCCTGCCTGACTCTTCATTTCCTTGGTTCTCCGCGCTGGGCGCGGGCGGTTTGAACGGCGCCTTGGTGGAATATTGGATCGATGCCTGGCAGCGTTCCGTGCTGTATTGCGATATTTTGCGCCAGCGCGGCGACACCTATCTGGAGCACGCCGCCTCCGGCCACCCGCCGGTGCTGGTGTTCGACTACGACATCATCGTCGACGGCCGCGAACTGGAACAGCCGGTCAATTACGCCTTGTCGGCCATCCGTCCGCCGGACGGCTGCCCGAAACCGGACCCGGCCAAACGGCCTTTCGTGGTGATAGACCCGCGCGCCGGCCACGGGCCCGGCATAGGCGGTTTCAAGATGGACAGCGAGATCGGCATCGCGCTGCGCCAAGGCCATCCTTGTTATTTCGTGATGTTCTTCCCGGTGCCGGAGCCCAAGCAGACGATTGAATGCGTGTGGCGGGCCGAGAAAATCTTTCTGCAAAAGGTCAATCAACTGCATCCGCACAGTTCCGGCAAGCCCTTCGTCATCGGCAATTGCCAGGGCGGCTGGGCCTTGGCGATGCTGGCGGCCACCGCGCCGGAACTGGTGGGCCCCATCCTGCTGGCCGGTTCGCCCTTGTCCTACTGGGCCGGCGTGGCCGGCAAGAATCCGATGCGTTATTCCGGCGGCCTCTACGGCGGCACCTGGATGGCCTCCCTGGCCGGAGACCTGGGCCACGGCCAGTTCGACGGCGCCCACCTGGTCAGCAATTTCGAGCAGCTGGACCCGGCCAACACCTACTGGAAAAAACCTTACACCCTGTACGCCAAGGTGGACAGCGAGCGCGAACGCTTTCTGGAGTTCGAACGCTGGTGGGGCGGCCACTATCTGCTGAACAAGGCGGAAATGGAGTGGATTGTGCAGAACCTGTTCGTCGGCAACCGGCTGAGCCACGGCGAGGTGACGCTGGAGCAGGGGCGGCAGGCGGTGGATTTGCGCAATATCCGTTCGCCCATCGTGGTGTTCGCCTCCTGGGGCGACAACATCACGCCGCCGCAACAGGCCTTGTTCTGGATCGCGGATCTGTACCACAGCGTGGAGGACATCCGCGTCAATGAGCAGACCATCGTCTATTGCCTGCACGAGCAGGTGGGCCATCTGGGCATTTTCGTGTCCGCCGGCGTGGCCAACAAGGAGCACAGCGAACTGGCCAGCGCGCTGGACCTGATCGACGTGCTGCCGCCCGGCCTGTACGAGGCCATCATCACCGATACCCACCCGGAAATGGCCGGGCTGGAATATCTGCAAGGGCGCTATGTGATCCGCTTCGAGCCGCGCGACATCGACGACATCCTGGCCTTGGGCGACGGCCGCCAGGGCGAGGCCGCCTTCGAAGTGGTGCGTCGGGTGGGCGAGGTCAACCAGCAGTTGTACGACACCTTTGTCTCGCCCTGGCTGCGTTTGTACGGCAATGAGCACACCGCGCGCTGGTGGCGCGAAATGCATCCGTCGCGCCTGGAGCGGCGCTGGTTCTCCAGCCGCAACCCCTGGCTGGCCGGGCTGAGGCAATGGGCGGAGCAAGTGCGCGACGAGAGGCGGCCGGCGGCGGAGGACAATCCCTTCTGGCAATGGCAGCAAAGCTACGCGCGCTTGATGGAGACCGCGCTGGACGGCTGGCGCGACGGCCGCGACGCCTGGCAGGAACTGAGTTTCCGTAGCCTGTTCGAATCGCCGTGGAGCGCGGCGCTGACCGGCTTGAAGCCGCAGCGCGAATACGGAGTGCGCAAGGCGGACGGCAGCTGGGAGCGCAGCGAGATGCTGCGGCTCAAGCGCCAGGAGTTGGAGGCCCATTACGCCGAGGGCGGGCCGGTGGACGGCTTTTTGCGGCTGCTGATCTATGTCGCCATCGGCAACGGCGTGGTGGACGTGAGGCCGTTCAACGCCATCCGCCGGGTGATGCAGGAAACCGCCCTGGGCGAGGATTTGACGCTGGAGCAGTTCAAGCAGGCGGTGCGGCGGCAAACCTGGCTGGTGCGCAACGACGAGAAACGCGCGCTGGCGACGCTGGAGCATTTGCTGCCCACCGAGGAGCAGCGCCAGTTCTCGTTGGAATTGGCCATCCTGTTGTTGCAGGCGGCCGGGCCCATCAGCGGCGAAAAACAACAGCGGCTGGGCCGGCTGGCGCTGGCGATGGGCTTGGCGCAGCGGCACGCCGCTCCCGCCCCGGCCCCGGCGCCCGTCAAGCCCGCGCCCCAGCGCGCGCCGCGGCAACGCAAGCCCAAGCCGGCCGCGTGAGGATGGCTTTGCGGCGCGGCGGGCGCAAGGTACACTGCGCCCGCTCAAGCCAGAAAACACGATCATGAACGCATCGCAAGCCAAGAACCCCACCCACGGCGTCACGCTGGAACAGATGTTGAACCAGCTGGTCGGCCACTACGGCTGGCCGGAGCTGGGCCGGCGCATCCAGATCCGCTGCTTCAATCACGATCCCAGCGTCAAATCCAGCCTGGCCTTCTTGCGCCGCACCCCGTGGGCGCGCCAGCAGGTGGAAGACTTGTTCGTGGCGCTGAAGACCCGGCCGCAAGCGGCCGCCGGTTCCGGAACGGACTCCCGTCCGCGGCTATTTTCCAAAAAATCGTCCTGACGATCCATTGTCCCTGTCCACGGTTTGACACTGTATTGCGTTATGGCGATGGGAACCCCCTATCGTCAGCCGGGAGCGTGAGATGGAACTGGAAATCAGCGTGGAAGCGGAGAAGAAGTACTTGAACAGCCTGGTGGCGCTGACCGTGGTGCTGCTGTCGGTGTTCATGGGACTGGGCAAGCTGAAGGACGACAATATCGTGCAGGCGCGCCAGCTCTTGAAGGCGGACGCCGTGGACGGCTGGTCCGAATACCAATCCAAGAAGATCAAACAGCATCTGGCGGAAAGCAGCCTGCGCCAGGCGCGTTTGCTGGCGCTGGCCAATCCGGCGGCGGCGGCGGCCTTGCGGCCGGAGCAAGCGACGATTCAAGGCGATATCGCCCGCTACGCGGCGGAGGCGCAGGCTTTGCAGCAGAAAGCCAAGGCCAAGGAGCAGGGCTTCGAGGAGTTGAACGCTCGCCATGAGCTGTTCGACGTCAGCGACGCCGGCCTGTCCATCGCCGTCGCCTGCGCCGCGGTGGCGGCGCTGGCCGCCAATTTCATCCCGCTCTTGTGCGCCTGGGCTTTTGGCGCGCTGGGCGTGTTTTTCTGGCTGGCGGGCTTTGCCGGCTGGAACATCCATCCGGGCTGGATCGTTTCCTTGCTGGGCTGAGCCGCCGAGGCTGCGGCCCTATCGGCGGCAGGGTTGCAACTGTCATCGATTTGGATCAGGCTGTCCGGGTTTTCCGCAATCCTGCGTTTTGTCCCGAGACATTCTGAACTGGAGAAAAGCGATGAAACTGTATTTTTCCCCCGGCGCCTGCTCGCTGTCCCCGCATATCGTGTTGTTCGCCAGCGGCCTGCCCTTCGATACCGAGAAGGTCAATCTCAAGGTTCAGCCGCATCTGACCGAGGGCGGGGTGGACTTCTCCACCATCAATCCGCGCGGCTATGTGCCGGCCTTGCAGCTGGACAACGGCGAACTGCTGGCCGAGGGCGTGGCCATCGTGCAATACCTGGCGGATCAGGTGCCGGCCAAGCAGTTGGCGCCGGCCAACGGCACGCTGGAGCGCTACCGGCTGCAAGAGTGGCTGAACTATATCTCCACCGAGGTGCACAAGGGCTTCTCGCCGCTGTTCTACCCCAATAGCGACGAGCTCAAGCAGCAGGCCTGGGACAAGCTGACCCGCCGCCTGGGACTGGCGGAACAGCAGCTGGCGAAAACGCCCTATCTGCTGGGTGAACGTTTCAGCGTGGCCGACGCCTATCTGTTCACCTGCCTGAACTGGGCGCAGTTCGTCCAGCGCTCGCTGGGCGATTTCCCGGCGCTGATCGATTTCCAGAAACGCGTGGCGGCGCTGCCCTTTGTGCAGCAGGCCTTGAAGGCGGAAGGCTTGCTGGAATAATTCCAACTGGAACAGGAATACGTTCTCCGTTCCAGACAAGATCATGCCCGGCTTCGGCCGGGCATTTTTCATGGCGAGTGGATTTATATCGCCTCGGCCTGCAGGTGCCGCAGATACGCGTCCGCGCTGGCCTCGATCTCGGCGTCGCTCAGATCGTGCTCGGCGCCGTGCAGCGTGAAGCCGGGCAGCCATTCGGCGCGGAGGTAGCGGCAGGTCAGCTCGAACGGCCGCAGCACTTCCTCCATCCGGTACAGATAGCGGCCGTCGGGCGCGAAGTCCCGCTCGCGTATGCCGGTGGACACCGCCACGCTGATGCGCTTGTCCCGCATGCGCCAGTCTTCCGGCCATGCGCCGATGGCGAAGCCCTCGTCCAGCACCTGGTCCTGCCAGGTTTTCAACAGAGGCGGCGAACTGAACCAGTACAGCGGGAATTGCAGCACGATGCGTTGGTGGCGGTTCAGCAGCGCCTGTTCGCGCGCCACGTCGATCTTGCCGTCCGGGTAGGCCTGATAGAGCGAGTGCACGGTGTAGCGCTCCGGGTGCCGGCATAACGCGGCCATCCAGCGGCGGTTGATTCGGGATTGTTCCAGATCGGGGTGGGCAACGATGATCAGGGTTTTCATGGCGCTTCCTGTAAAATGGGAGAGGGCATGCTAACAACGGATCAAGTTGTTGATAAGTATGCACTTTTTTGTTTCATAAGCACCAAGAGGTAACTGTGCCCGCATGAGCGAACTGAATTTCCCCATCGACGCCACCGTGCGGCTGGTGGGCGGCAAATGGAAATGCGCGATCCTCTGCCATTTGTCCGAGGACAGCCGGCGCACCGGCGAACTGCGCCGCTTGCTGGGCGGGGTGTCGCAGAAAGTGTTGACCGAGCAACTGCGCGAACTGGAGCGCGACGGCCTGATCGCGCGCACGGTTTACGCTGAAGTGCCGCCGCGGGTGGATTACCGGCTGACCGAGCTGGGCGACACGCTGCGGCCGGTGATAGACGCGATGTGCGCCTGGGGCGCTTTCTATCTGGAGCGGCCGACGGCGGGCGTATAATGCGGGCGCGATAAAACCAGAAAAAGGCTGTCCCGTGAAACTTGCGCCTCTCCTCCTCACCTCCCTGCTGGCCGCGACGGCCGTGAACGCTTGGGCCGCCCCGCTGAAGCTGCGGGTGCTGGAAACCTCCGACGTGCACATGAACCTGCTGGATTACGATTACTACCAGGACAAGCCGACGCAGGACTTCGGCCTGGCGCGCGCGGCGACGCTGATCCGCGCGGCGCGGCAAGAGGCGCGCAACAGCCTGCTGATAGACAACGGCGATCTGTTGCAAGGCAATCCGCTGGGCGATCTGGTGGCCAAGGTTCAGCCGCTGCGCGCCGGCGAGGTTCATCCCGCCTACAAAGTGCTCAACTGGCTGGGTTACGACGCCGGCAATATCGGCAACCACGAGTTCAATTACGGCTTGCCCTTTCTGGGTCAGGCGCTGAAGACGGCGGCCTTTCCCTACGTCAACGCCAATGTGGTGGACGCCAAGACCGGCCGGCCGTATTTCCAGCCCTATGTGTTGCTCAAGCGGGAGTTCAAGGACGAGGACGGACGGCCGCAGACGCTGAACATCGGCGTGATCGGCTTTGTGCCGCCGCAGATCATGCAGTGGGACAAGGCCAATCTGCAGGGCAAGGTGGAGGTGAGGGACATCGTCGACACCGCGCGCCGCTATCTGCCTGAACTCAAGCAGAAGGGCGCCGACATCGTGATTGCGGTGCCGCATTCCGGTTTCGAAAAAGGCGAGAGCGCGCGCTTCGCCGAGAACTCGGTGGCCGGCCTGGCCGAGGTGGCCGGCATCGACGCCATCTTGTTTGGCCACGCTCACGCGGAATTCCCGTCTTCCGCCTTCGCCGGCTATCCCAAGGTGGACCTGGCCGCCGGCACCATCAACGGCGTACCGGCGGTGATGCCGGGACGTTGGGGCGATCATATCGGCGTGGTGGACCTGGTGCTGGAGCGGGGCGACGGCGGCTGGAAGGTGAGCGGCAAGCAGGCCGGCCTGCGCGCCGTCTACGACAAGCTGGCCAAGAAATCGCTGGCGGCCGCCGAGCCCAAGGTGGCCGAGCTGATCGCCGCCGAGCACCGCCGGACGCTGGACTATGTGCGCGGCAAGGTGGCGGAAACCCGCGCGCCGATTTACAGCTACTTCGCCCAGGCGGCGGACGATCCCTCGGTGCAGATCGTGGCCGAGGCCCAGGCCTGGTATGTGAAGAACGCGATCAAGGGCACCGAGTACGAAGGCTTGCCGGTATTGTCCGCCGCCGCGCCGTTCAAGGCCGGCGGCCGCCAGGGCTGGAATTACTACACCGACATCCCGGCCGGTCCGCTGGCGATCCGCAATCTGGCCGATCTCTACATCTATCCCAATACGCTGAAGGCGGTGAAGGTCAGCGGCCGCGAAGTGCGCGAGTGGCTGGAGATGTCGGCCGGGCAGTTCCTGCGCGTCGATCCCAAGGGCCCCAAGACCCAGCCGCTGCTGAACCCGGAATTCCGCTCTTACAACTTCGACAGCATCGCCGGCGTCAGCTATGAGATCGACGTCAGCCGGCCGGCGCGCTACGACGCCGACGGCAAGCTGGTTGCGCCGGACAGCCATCGCATCGTCAAGCTGAGCTATCAGGGCAAGCCGATAGACGAGAACGCCGGTTTCCTGGTGGCCACCAACAACTACCGCGCCTCCGGCGGCGGCCACTTCCCCGGCATAGACGCCAGCCGCGTGGTGGTGGATTCTCCGGACGAAAACCGCGCGGCGGTGGCCGCCTATCTGGCCGAGCGCAAGGTGGTGGACCCGGCGGCCAAGCCGGCCTGGCGCATCCTGCCGGTAGCCGGCGTCGCCATGCGCTTCGACACCGGCGCCGGCGCGTTGCGCTATCTGGCGCGCCAGCCGCAGTTCCGCCTGGCGGCGGAGCATGGCGACGGTTCGGTGAGCCTGGAATTGGCGGAATAAGAGAAAGGTTTAAGAACCTGTTCAAAGTCTGCTGAGACGTGGCACGGTTGAGTACAACTTCGAAATACTCATGTACCGTATGTACACTCTGCTTTCTCAGCCGCAACGCCCTGTCTCGCTCGCGAGCTTTTGAACAGGCTCTGAGGCGGCAAGCGCCTGATGTTCCATGTGAAACCCGGATTGAACGATGACCGAAGCCCTGATTGCTACTGAAAAACTCACCGCCGCATTGCAGCGTTTTGCCGATGAACGCGACTGGAACCGCTACCACACGCCGCGCGGCCTGATGCTGGCGCTGGTGGGCGAGGTGGGCGAACTGGCGGAAATCTTCCAATGGCTGAGCGACGAGGAAGCCGCCGCGCTGCGCGACGATCCGGCGCGCTTCACCCATCTGCAGGAGGAAATCGCCGATGTGCTGCTCTACCTGACGCGGCTGGCGATGGTGACGGGAGTGGACCTGGACGCGGCGGTACGCGACAAAATGGCCAAGAACGCCGTCAAATACCCTGTGCCAACGGCCGGCTGAGCGTATGGCATGAAAACGGCTAAGCTGAGGCCACGGTACGCGAGTGCATGACGCGGCCAGCTTCTATAGTGGATTCAATCAATAGCTGGAATGCATAGATGTCCGAGCAAATCCACCGCCTGCGCCAGATGCTGGAGCAGGCGGAAACCATTGTGGCGCTGACCGGCGCCGGCATGAGCACCGAATCCGGCATCCCGGATTTCCGCTCCGCCAACGGCCTGTGGTCGCGCAGCATGAGCCTGGCCGAAGTGGTGTCCATCGATTATTTTCGTCGCGATCCGGAGGCGTTCTGGCAGGCGTTTCGCGAGATCTTCCGCATCAAGTTGATTGGCGATTACCGGCCCAACGCCGGCCACCAGTTTCTGGCGGAATTGGAGCAGCAGGGCAAGCGGGTGACAGTGCTGACTCAGAACATAGACGGCCTGCACGCGCGCGCCGGCAGCGGCCAGGTGTTGGAATTGCACGGCAGCTTGCTGACCGCCAGCTGCCCCAGCTGCGACACCACTCACGCGCTGGACTACGTGCTGCATCACCCGCTGCCGGTCTGCCGGCTGTGTCACGACGTGCTCAAGCCCGACGTGGTGCTGTACGGGGAGGCGGTGCCCTTGATCGAGCTGGCCTTCGACGCCGCCTTGCAGGCGGACCTGCTGCTGGTGATGGGCTCGTCGTTGGAGGTGTCGCCGGTCAATCTGATCCCGCTGGAGGCGGCGCAGGCCGGCGTGGCCACCGCCTTGATCAATTACACGCCCACGCGCATGGACCACGCTTTCGACCTGCGCATTCTGGGCGGCATCGGGGAGACCTGCCGCGCCTTGTCCGACGCTTGAGAGGCGGCGCAGGTCCCGCCGCGCGTCGGCTCGCGGGACTTTGAACCGGCGCTAAAAAACGATGAGGCGGTTTCGCATTTAAAATTCATTTGGTATTTCTGTGGCAAACTCCTATCTTTAAACATGTTGCAAAACCGTTCAAAAGGGGAATTTACAAATGGATGCCATTAACTGGACTCACTGGACCGATCTGGCGGTGAAGATCGGCCTCAATATATTGTCGGCCATCTTGCTGTGGCTGGTGGGCCGCTGGCTGATCAATTTCGCCACCCGGCTGCTGGACGCCAAGCTGGCCAGCAAGTCGCTGGACCACACCATCCGCCAGTACGTGAAGTCCTTCCTGGACGTGACGCTGACCATTGTGCTGGTGATCGGCATCCTCGGTTTCTTCGGGGTGCAGACCACCACCTTCGCCGCGGTGATCGCCGCCGCCGGCGTGGCGGTGGGCATGGCCTGGAGCGGACTGCTGGCCAATTTCGCCGCCGGCATCTTCCTGGTGGTGTTGCGGCCGTTCAAAGTGGGCGATCTGGTGGGCGTGGCCGGCGTGATCGGCACGGTCAAGCACATCGGCTTGTTCGCCACCGCGGTGGACACGCCGGACGGGGTGCTGACCCTGATCGGCAATAACAAGATCTTCTCCGACACCATCCAGAACTTCAGCGTCAACGAACAGCGGCGGGTGGATTTGAAAGCCCAGTTGGCCGCCAGCGCCGATCACGCCGCGGCGATGAGCTTGCTGCGGGAGACGGTGGCCAAGGTGCCCAATGTGCTGGCCAGCCCGGCGCCGGACATCGGCCTGCTGGAGTTCACGCCCTTGGGACCGGTGTTGGCGGTGCGGCCTTATTGCAAGCCGCAGGATTACTGGCAGGTGTATTTCGACAGCAACCGCGTGATTCGCGAGACCCTGGCCGCCGGCGGCTTCCCGGCGCCGGAGCAGGCGATGGTGGTGCGTCAGAGCTGAGCGCCGCGGGCGCTGGACAACAATAACGGGGCCGCTGGCCCCGTTTTGCTGCGTGTTGGCCGGTTTAGCGGACGTCGTTCCGCCGCGCGAACTCGTCCATCTGCTGCTTGAGCTCGGGCATCAAGCGCTGGCCGATGTCCTTCATCAGCACCGGACCGATTTCCGCCGTGATCTTGGGCATCAGCCGCAGCATCTTGCTGCCGGTGGGGGTCTGATAGAAAGCGCTCATCTCGCGGATCTCGGCGACGCTGAAATTCTTGCTCAGCGCCTGGACCTGCACTTCGTTCATCAATTTGCGGGTTTCGGGGGAGTGGAAATAGGCTTGCTGGGTTTTCATCACCTGCTGCAGAAAAGCGCCGACCTTGCTTTTGCAGTCCGGCGTTTCCGCGCAGTTTGGCAGGTTTTGCCACAGCTGCTGCTCCATTTGCTGCTGCATGGAGGCTTCCATCTGTTGCATCGTTTGCGCGATGATCTCGTCGTAACGCATCGCCCGCAGCAGGGCTTTGGCGGCGGCGACGCTGTCTTCGGCGGCGAACGCCGGGCCGGCGTGGAACAGCGCGGCGCACAGGCCGGCGGCGAGAAGGGGCTTAAGGCGCATGGTCGTTTCTCTTGTTGGAATAAACGACCATGCTGATGGCTTAGAAGGTTGGCGTCAATTGAGTGGGGTCTCGCTCAAGAGGCCGGCGGGAAATCTCCCAGGTCCTCGCAGCGCTCCACCAGCAGGCTGTCCGGGCTGGCGTTGGGGATGTAGACCTGGTTGACCGGCGAGGGCGGATAGTTGGCGTCCGGCGCGCAATCGGCGCTCTGGCCCGGGCCCACCGCCACCTGGGCGCCCACTTTCAATTGGCAGCGCACCATGCGGTTGAGCTGGCTCCAGCTTGGGCAGATGGCGTTGGCGGCGCGGTAGGCGGCCACCGGCCCTTGCGGCTGGCTGAACGACCACCAGCGGCCCAGCCGCGAATTGGCCTTGGCGCTGTCGTACACGCGGTAGACCGTCACGGTTTGATCCGCCGGCTCCTGGCGCCGTACCTGGCCGGCGCACAGGCCGCCTTTGCCGGGCTGGCCCAATGCGCTGTTCAGCAGATCGGGATTGTCCACCGCGGCCATGCCGGGCAGGGCTGGCTGGGTCAGGCCGGCGCAGCGGTCGCTGCCGGGCGTGGACGCGCAGCCCAATAGCAGCGCGCAGGCGGAGGCGAGCAGCCAGTGGCGACAGTTCAGGGACATATGGGGTCTCCTATGCGGACAAGCTTGGGATGGGACGGCGCGAGAGTGCGCCAGTCTTGAGGCTAGGAAATGCTTTTGGCATTTTCAATGCGAGCAGGGCGCGACCGGCAGAAAGAATGGGTAAAAAAAGGGCGTCGACCTTGGTCGACGCCCGCAAGCTGTAGGAACACTCGGGTACTACGTTTACAGCAACTTCAATCTGTTCAACTTAGGCCACCTGGCGGTTTTTGCCCCCCGGCTTCAGCTCGCTCAGCAGCTGCGTTTGTTTGCTCTTGGCCTGCTGGTAGTTGCGCTCCTTGATGTGGCCGAAGCCGCGCACGCCTTCCCAGGTTTTCACCAGCTCCACCGCGCGCGGCAGCGCGTCCAGCGTCAGACCGCCCAGCAAGGCGTCCACCTGTTGTTCGAACTCGCCGATCAGCCGGCGCTCCAGCTTGCGGTCGGCCTGCCAAGCGAACGGGTCCAGCAGGGTGCCGCGCAGGAAGCGCAGCTTGGCCAGCCACTTCATGCCGGTCAGCAGCCAGGGGCCGAAAGCCACTTTGCGCGGCTGGCCGCCGGTGATCCAGCCGGCGCCGATGTGGAAGCGCAGCTGGTAATCGCCGTCGAACTGCTGCGCCAGCTCGCGCTGGAAGCCGCCGTCGGTGTAGAGCCGGGCCACTTCGAATTCGTCCTTGTAGGCCAGCACATGGTAGTAGTTCTTGGCCACCGCCAGCGTCAGCGCGCTGCTGGCCGGGTTCAGCGCTTCCTCGGCCTGGCGCACGCGGCCGACCAGCGCCTTGTAGCGTTCGGCCAGCGCCGCGTTCTGGTAGGCGGTCAGCGCGCTGGCGCGATGGTGCAGCACCGCGTCCGGCGTTTCACGTGGAACGAAGGCCACCACCGCCGACGGGCTGACCAGCGCTTCGATGCGCGCCGGATCATGGGCGGCGTGGCGGCCCCAGCTGAAGGCGTCCTGATTGAACTTGACCGCGGCGCCGTTCAGGCGCACCGCCTCCATGATGGCTTCCAGCGTCACCGGCACCAAACCCTTTTGCCAGGCGTAGCCCAGCATGAACATATTGCTGGCGATGGCGTCGCCCAGCAGCGAGGTGGCCAGCCGGGTGGCGTTGACCTCGCTGTAGCGGCCGGCGCCCACCGATTCGACGACGGCGTCCTTCATCGCCTTGCTGGGGAAGCGCACGTCCGGGTTTTTCAGGAAGGCGCTGGTCGGCGATTCGTAGTTGTTGACGATGGCGTGGCTGAAGCCGTCGCGCATCTTGGCCAGCGCCTCCTCGGCGGCGGTGACCACCAGATCGCAGCCCAGCACCAGGTTGGCGTCGCCGGCGGCGATGCGCACCGCGTGCAGCTTGTCCTGGCTGTCGGCGATGCGCACATGCGACCACACCGAACCGCCTTTCTGCGCCAGGCCGGCCATGTCCAGCACGGTGACGCCCTTGCGGTCCAGATAGGCGGCCATGCCCAGCACCTGGCCTATGGTGACCACGCCGGTGCCGCCGACGCCGGTGACCATGATGCTGAACGGTTCGTGGAGCTGCGGAATCGTCGGCTCCGGCAGCGCCGGCATCGCGCCCAGGCTGGCGCTGCTGCCGGCGGATTTCTTCAGCTGGCCGCCTTCCACGGTGACGAAGCTGGGGCAGAAGCCCTCTACGCAGGAGTAGTCCTTATTGCAGCTGGACTGGTCGATCTTGCGTTTGCGGCCCAGCGGGGTTTCCACCGGCAACACCGACAGACAGCCGGATTTCTGGCCGCAATCGCCGCAGCCTTCGCAGACCTGCTGGTTGATGAAGGCGCGCTTGGCCGGGTCGGGGTAGTCGCCGCGTTTGCGGCGGCGGCGCTTCTCGGCGGCGCAGGTCTGATCGTGGATCAGAATGGTGGTGCCTTCGACTTCGCGCAGTTCTTTTTGCAGCCGGTCCAGTTCGCGGCGGTGGAAGACTTCCACGCCGGCCGCCAGGCCCTGGACGTTCTGGTATTTGTCCGGATCGTCGCTGGTGATCACGATGCGCTTGATGCCCTCGGCCGCCAGCTGGCGGGTGATCATGGGCACGTCCAGATAGCCGTCCACGTGCTGGCCGCCGGTCATCGCCACTGCGTCGTTGTACAGGATCTTGTAGGTGATGTTGACCTTGGCGGCCACGGCGGCGCGGATGGCCAGCAGGCCGGAGTGGAAGTAGGTGCCGTCGCCCAGATTGGTGAAAATGTGCTTGGTGTGGGTGAACGGCGCCTGGCCCACCCAGGTGATGCCTTCGCCGCCCATCTGGGTGAAGGTCTTGGTGCTGTCTGCCTGAATCCAGTGCGCCATATAGTGGCAGCCGATGCCGGCGACGGCGCGGCTGCCTTCCGGCACCTTGGTGCTGGTGTTGTGCGGACAGCCGGAGCAGTAGTGGGGCACGCGGGCGATGGACTCGCGCGGTTTGACCAGCTGGGCTTCCTTGTCGTCGTAGAACTTCAGCCTGTCGTGGATGATGGGGCTGTCGAAGATCAGCGCCAGCCGGCCGGCGATGGCGCGGGCGATCATCGCCGGGGTCAGCTCGCCGGCGGCCGGCAGCAGCCAGTCGCCGTGCGGCAGCGCCCATTCGCCTTTTTCGGCGAACTTGCCCACCACGCGCGGGCGCACGTCGTCGCGCCAGTTGTACAGCTGCTCTTTCAACTGGTATTCGATGATCTGGCGTTTTTCCTCCACCACCAGGATCTCTTCCAGACCTTCTGCGAACTGGCGCACGCCTTCCGGCTCCAGCGGCCAGACCATGCCCACCTTGAAGATGCGCAGGCCGATGTCGGCGGCCAGCGCCTCGTCTATGCCCAGATCGTCCAGCGCCTGCATCACGTCCAGATAGCTTTTGCCACAGGTGATGATGCCCAGCCGCGGCTTGGGGGAGTCCAGCGTGATGTGGTTCAGCTTGTTTGCGCGGGCATAGGCCAGCGCCGCGTACAGGCGGTGGTGCAGCACGCGTTTTTCCTGCGCCAGCGGCGCGTCCGGCCAGCGGATGTTGAGGCCGTCCTCGGGCAAGGGGAAGTCTTCCGGAATCTTGAACTGCAGCCGTTCCGGGGAGATGTCGACGATGGCGGAGCTTTCAATGGTGTCGGAGATCGCCTTGATCGATACCCAACAGCCGGAATAGCGGCTCATCGCCCAGCCGTGCAGGCCGTAGTCCAGGATTTCCTGCACCCCGGACGGGCTGAGCACCGGAATCATGCTGGCGGCGAGGATGTGGTCGGATTGATGCGGGAAGGTGGACGACTTGGCCGCGTGGTCGTCGCCGGCTACCAGCAGCACGCCGCCGTGGCGGCTGGTGCCGGCGGCGTTGCCGTGCTTGAGCACGTCGCCGGAGCGGTCCACGCCCGGGCCCTTGCCGTACCACAGCGCGTAGACGCCGTCGTATTTGGGGCCGTCGAACATATTCACCTGCTGGGTGCCCCAGACCGCGGTGGCGGCCAGGTCCTCGTTGAGGCCGGGGTGGAACACCACATTGTGTTCCTTCAGGTATTTGCCGGCCTTCTGCATGGTCTGGTCGACGTTGCCCAGCGGAGAGCCGCGGTAGCCGGTGACGTAGCCGGCGGTATTGAGCCCAGCGGCGCGGTCCAGTTGTTGTTGCAGCATGGGCAGGCGCACCAGCGCCTGAATCCCGGTCATCAGCACCTGGCCGGTGGGGGCCGTGTATTTTTCTTCCAGGTCTGCGTGGCGGATCGACATGGTTTCTCCTCCTGTCATTCTCGGGCGCGTCCGCCGCGCGGCGGACGTCCCATCGCTTGTGGCGATGGGGCCGGCCTGCGCCTTGTGGGCGCGTTCGGCCGGCCTTCTCCTTAAGTTTTAGACCCGCTGGCCCGGTGTCACCGCCCTTATGAGAGCCTGTTTCAAGTTTCGCGCGTTGAGCGCGGCAGACATTGAACAGGTTCTATGCAAGGGCGGCGGCCCGGTGTGTCTGCGCCCGCCGCATGTGTGCGGTCTGTGCGGCGCCGACGGCTTCTCCTTTGCTGTCAGCGGTTGAGCTCCATCTTCCAGCCGGTGTTTTTTTGATCGCCGGCATGTTCTGCATGTCGGCGCGGTCCCTGGTCCGGGGCTGGTTTCTAGAGTCTTTTCTCTATTTGATCGGACTATAAGTTACGTTTACGTCAACGTCAAAGAGATTGACTGAATTGGACGGCGACTGCGGCGATTGTGCCAGCGCAGCATGTTTGCCATCCGGAAAGTCATTGTTTTAAATATTGAACAATCTGTTGATTGAATAGCGGTTTTTCCGCTGAGGCAATTTGGTTAAGCTGTCATCCTGACCCCCTCCCTTGCTGTGTGAAATCCCATGAGTTCAGTTTCTTCTACCCCCGAAAGCGGCCGCGGCGTCGTTTTCACCGTTGCCGCCTTCATCTGTTGGGGTCTGTTTCCTCTGTACTGGAAGCCGCTGCACGATGTCCCGGCTTTGCAAATTCTGTGCCACCGCATTGTCTGGTCTGCGGTGTTCGTCGCGGCGGTGCTGACCGCGCGCAATCATTGGGGCTGGCTGCCGGCCGCGGTGCGAGAGCCGCGAAAGCTGGGCATCTTCGGCCTGTCTTCCCTGCTGCTGTCGCTGAACTGGCTGATCTATATCTGGGCGGTGAACGCCGGCCACGTGGTGGAGGGCAGCCTGGGCTATTTCATCAATCCGCTGTTCAATGTGTTGTTGGGCCGGATCTTTCTGTCCGAGCGCTTGAGCGGGCTGCAGAACGCCGCCTTGCTGCTGGCGGCGGCCGGCGTGGCCTGGATCACTTACAGCGCCGGCGCCTTGCCGTGGATCGCGCTGTCGCTGGCGGCCACCTTCGGCTTGTACGGCCTGCTGCGCAAGAAGGCGCCCTTGGCCTCGCTGGAGGGCCTGGCTTTGGAAACCTTCCTGATGACGCCGCTGGCGGCGCTGGCCCTGGTCTGGTTCGAATGGCAGGGGCAGGGCGCTTTCGGCCATGGCTCCGCCGCGCAGACCGGTTTGCTGATAGGCGCCGGCGTGGTGACCGCGGTGCCCTTGCTGCTGTTCGCCGCCGGCGCGCGCCGGCTCAAGCTGGCGACGGTGGGAGTGATCCAGTACATCGGCCCCAGCATCCAGCTGGCGCTGGGCGTGCTCTTGTTCGGAGAGGCGTTCGACAGCGGCCGCGCGCTGGGTTTCGGCCTGATCTGGGCGGCGCTGCTGCTGTACTCCGCCGCCGGTCTGCTGCAGATGTGGCAGGGGCGACGCGCCGCCGCGACCTGAGTTTTCCGCGTTTGGAGCAGCCCGCGTTTCGCAAGAAACGCGGGCTGTTTTCATTAGGAGAGTCTGCTATAAACCACTCAATGGGCCGTCGCCGAGTGTTTCCGGCGTCGGCCCATTGCCGAGCCGAATCCGGCCCGCGCCAGCCGTTCAAAAGCACCGAGCGCGGTTGCACCGCGCCGCCCATGCATCATTGCAATGCGTTGCCGCCCCTGATTGCCCCAAAAACAAGCATTCGCTCCGAGCCGCCCTCGTGCCGCCGGCGGCGGAGTGACATGGTCAATATTTTGCAAGGAGGCGCGTCATGGCGCTCTATCTGGTTAGCGTGGTTTTCTTCGGTTCGGATCTTCTGATCCGCTTGGCCCTGCGCGCGCGTTCCCGCGCCTGGGTGGGCGCGGCGCTGGCGGCAGGCCTGTTGCTGGCGTGCTTGCTGTATCCGATGTTGAGCGATTGGGCGCTGCCCTATATGCCGGACGAACACGGCATGCAGCTCTACGCGGCGATGGTGGGCCTGCAATTGGGCCTGACCGACGCGGCCATTTCCACCAGCCTGGCCCGTTATCTCGGCTGGTGGCGCTGAGCGCCTGCGCCATGCCCGCCGGGCGCGGCGCGCCCCTTCGTACCGCTCCTACGCTTTTCTCGGCGGCGTTCGCCTGTCTCGTTCCCGCTCGCGAGGAGCGTAAACGGATTTAGCGGCTACGGCTTCCCTCCATCCATGCCATAGGTATGTTTCGCTCAGATTATGCTTGACGCCATGCCATCCCGGTAGCAGACTGCGCAGCGTCGCCCGGCCCCACAAGCCGGACGACGCATGCCGGACGCCTTCCCGCTCCCCGCGGGCCAGCCGTCCATGATCTTTATCGTTCTTTACAGGTTACGCCATCATGGCATTGTTCTTTATTCCCCTGTCGCGGCACTTGCTGCGCGACATTCTCGGCGACGACCACGCGGCGTTGACCGATAAAG
Source organism: Chromobacterium sp. Panama (assembly GCF_003052555.1). Classification (NCBI taxonomy): domain Bacteria; kingdom Pseudomonadati; phylum Pseudomonadota; class Betaproteobacteria; order Neisseriales; family Chromobacteriaceae; genus Chromobacterium; species Chromobacterium sp. Panama. The sequence goes on along the minus strand of NZ_QARX01000001.1, from coordinate 4,853,954 downwards.
CATGGCTGAGAAGCCAGACTCAACACCAGGATCAACAAGAGCGACACCGTCGCCAGGAGCTGGAACAGCGCATTCACCGGCTGCGGCTGGAGAAGGGCGGCTTATGCTGAGCCCCTTGCTCTACAGCCGGCGTCTGATGCTGCGCGATTTCCGCCCGGACGACCACGCCGCCTACGCGATGGCGCGCAGCGGCCGCGAGTTCGCCCGTCATTACCCGCCGGAAGAACTCACGCCTGCGCGCAGCGGGCAGTTATTGCTGCGCTTTCTGGAGCAGCAGCGCGACGCTCCCCGCCGCGGCTGGCAGCTGGCCATCGTGCGCGTCGAAGACAAGGCGCTGCTCGGTTCGGTCGGCCTGCGCGGCCTGGGACGCGGCGGCGAAGCCGGCTTCGGCATCGAACTGGCGGAATCGGCCTGGGGCCAGGGCTACGCGCTGGAGGCGGCGCGGATGATGCTGGACTTCGGCTACCGCCAATTGGGCTGGCACCGGATCTGGGCCGATTGCGCGCCCGGCAACATCGCCATGCTGCAATTGGCGCGGCGTTTGGGTTTCGTGGTGCAGCCGCTGGGCGCTGAGCCGAGGCTGAGCCTGCTCTTGTCCGCGGTGCCGCCGCCCTTCGCCGGCCCGCGGCGGGAAGTCCTGCAATGGGCGGCGGAAGCGCGCGGCTAGCTTGGGCGCGGCCCGCGCTTGACCGGCGGAGGACGCTCGCGCACACTTAATGCAAACTTCATAAACAGACTGTTCCGGCCCGCCACAAGCGGCCGACGGACAGCGCAAAGGAGAGTGAGCAAGATGACAGCGATTGCCGAACTGCGCGCGGGCTTCGACCAGCTCAACCGCGATTACCTGGCGGTGCATAAGACCAAGGAAGACCTGTTCTGGGACACCTATATGGCGGTTTCCGACGACCACGACGGTTTCGCCCGCGCGGAAGCGGCCTACAAGGCCTTCATCTCCAGCCCGGAGCGGCTGACGGCGGTGCGCGCGGCGCTGGAGGGCTTGCAGGCGCAGCCGGCCGGCGCGGAGCGCGACGCCCTGCTGCACGGTTATCGGGGATGGTTGGCCTTGTTCGAGAGCAATATCGTCGACAGCGAGGCGGCGCAGGAGCAGATGCGCCGGCTGATCGAGATGGAGGCCGCGCTGTTCGCCAAGCGCCGCGACCTCGCGCTCAGCCACGTCAACGAGCGCGGCGAGCGCGAAGAGGCGACGCTGACCATGTTGAGCATCAATATGACCACCAACCCGGACGCCGCCGCGCGCAAGAGCTCGCACGACGCCTTGCTCGATCTCGAGCGCTGGGTGTTGGACAACGGCTTTCTCGACATCGTCAAACAGCGCAACGCGCTGGCGCGCAGCCTGGGCAGCGCCGATTATTTCGAGCACAAGGTGCGCAAGAACGAGCAGATGACGCCGGAGGCGCTGTTCGCCGTTCTCGACGATTTCGAGGCGCGCACCCGCGACGCCAATCAGCAAGCGCTGCGGCGTCTGGCCGACGACAAGGGCGAGGACGCGCTGCTGCCGCACAATCTGCGTTTTCACATGAGCGGCGACGTCACCCGGCAGATGGACCCCTATCTGCCGTTCTCCAAGGCGGTGGAGCGCTGGGTGCTGAGTTTCCGCCGGCTGGGCGTGCAATACCGGCAAGCCACGATGCAGCTGGACCTGGTGGAGCGCAAGGGCAAGTATCAGAACGGTTTCTGCCACGGGCCGGTGCCCAGCTTTTACGACGATGGACGCTGGGTGCCGGGCCGGATCAATTTCACCGCCGACGCCACGCCGGACCAGGTGGGCAGCGGCGCGCGCGCGATCAACACCCTGTTCCACGAAGGCGGCCACGCCGCGCACTTCGCCAATGTGATCCAGAACGCGCCGTGCTTCTCCCAGGAGTTCGCGCCCACTTCGATGGCTTATGCCGAAACCCAGAGCATGTTCTGCGACAGCCTGCTGAACGACGCCGATTGGCTGAAGCGCTACGCGCGCAACGCCGCGGGGGAGGCGATGCCGGACGCCTTGATCCGCGCGCGCATCGAAGCGGTCCAGCCCTTCTTCGCCTTCTCCGAGCGCTCCATCGCCGTGGTCGCCTACTTCGAGCGCGAGTTGTATCGCTTGCCGGAGGCGGAACTGAAGCCGGAGACGGTGCTGGTGCTGGCGCGTCGTTGCGAGCGCGAGATTCTGGGCGTGGAATGCGGTCCGCGGCCGCTGCTGGCGATTCCGCATCTGCTGAACCAGGAGTCGGCGGCGTCCTATCACGGCTATCTGCTGGCGCATATGGCGGTGTATCAGACCCGCGCTCACTTCCTGCGCGAATACGGCTATTTGACCGACAACCCTGCGATCGGCCCGCTGCTGGCCGAGCATTACTGGGCGCCGGGCAACAGTCTCAGCCACGACGCCACCTTGCTGAGCCTGACCGGCGAGCATTTCAACGCCCTTTATCTGGCGGAGGCCTGCAAGCGCAGCGCGGCCGAGGCCTGGCAAGAGGCGGAGCGGCAGATCGCCGCCGCCGCGGAGCGGAACTACGCGCGGGATTACCCGGAGCGGCTGGACGCGACGATACGGCTGGTGCACGGCGCCGAGCTGATCGCCGACAACGAGGCCGGGGAGGCGGAAATGTGCAGCCGTTTCGAGACTTGGGTCAGAGAGCGCTACCCGGCCGCGGCGCACTGAGAAGCTGTTCATAATCTGCTGCGCGTCGCGGGGCGTTACACGGTGAGTACAAGCTCAACATGCCCATGTACCACGTGCACATCCCGCTTTCTCAGACGTTTTCGCCTTGTCTCGCCTTAGCTCGCGAGATCGTAAACACGTTCTGAGGCCGCGCATGACAACGGCAGCCCAAGGGCTGCCGTTTTCTTTGTCCTCGCTCAGAAGCAGAAGCGGCGCTATAGACTTCAGGCCTGGCGGTAGATCAGCCGGCCTTCAAACAGCAGCTCGCTTGAATCCAGCCGGGCGTCGCCGCTGGGCGGCGCGGCGCGTTCGAACACGAAGCGCTGGCCCTGATATTCGATCCAGGCGTTGATGGGCTCGCCCTGAAAACGGCCCAGCACTTCTTCCGATCGGGTGACGAAGGCGTTGTCGGGCAGCACGAAACCTTGCTGCGGCGTTTCCGACGGGCTTTCCTCCAGCGTCCAGTTTTCGTCGCCGGGCGGCTGCGGATCGTTGCGGGTGGCCATGTGCAGCCACATGCGGAAGGCCCAATGCGGCAGCAGCACGCGGTGCACGCGCTTGTCGTCCGTGATCACGCAACGCACCGGGAAACCGGCGCCGCAGGACGGGCAGCGCGCCTGGGCCGCGAGGAAGATCTTGTCCTGCTGTTTGCTGGCGATGCCTTCCATATGCTCCGAGCCCACCATCGCGCGGCAGCTGGGGCAGTGTTTGCCGAAGCGGCGCACGCTGTTGCCGTTGGCAAAGGAAATCGGCAGGAAACGGGAAATCTTGTCGGGTCTGGCCATCGCTAGGGGTTCCGGAACTGAAAAACGCGGTCCGCCGGGCTGTGCGCCGCGGCGGCATCGGCCCTCATTATACCCCGGCCTCGCCGTGGAAGGGTTCCAGCGTCAAGCGGCAGGCCAGGCGGTGGCTGGCGCCGGGGGCGAGCAGTCGGACATCGTCGCCGGCGTTGGCGGTTTCCACGCAGACGAAATCAAGCCAGGCGGCGTCCGGCAAGTCGCCCAGCAAGGCGGTTTTCTCCGCCGCCGGATTCCACACCACCACGCTGCCGGCGCCTTCCGCTGTGACGCGAATGCAACGCCGCCAGACCGGGTCGCGCAGCAAGGCGGGGCGCTCGCTGTAAACAATGCTGTCCACCTCGCCCCGGAAGCGGAATTCGCCGTCCGGCCAGCGGCTTTCGCGGCCGGCCACCTTGTCGTGACAGCGCTCGCCGTCCAGGCCGGACAAGGCGGCTTGGCGCGCGTCGCCCACCGCCAGATAACTGTGCAGCGCGGCGCCGAGGCGTTGCGGGCGGTCGCCGCGGTTGCGGGTGGTCAGCGCCGCCTCCACCGCCGCGCCCAGCCGGTATTCCATTTCCGCCGTCAGGCCGTCGCATTCCGGGCCGGAGAGTTTCACGTGGAACGCGCCGGCGTCCTCGCGGACCTCGTCCAGGCGCCAGGCTTGCGTGCGCGCCACGCCGTGGGCCGGCAGGCTCGCGTCGTCGGGGTGCGGGCCGAACCAGGGCCAGCACAGCGGCACGCCGCCGCGTATGGCCTTGCCCGGCTGGTAGCGCGCCTGCGGCGACAAATACAGCAAGGGTTGCTGGCCGGCGGCGCGGAAGCTGAGCAACTGGCCGCCCAGCAAGGAGATTTCCGCGTGAAAATCCGCCGTGGAGATGACGAGGATATCGACGCCGGGCGCGCGGCTGGACAGCGCGGCGGCGGGAGGCAGGGCGACGGACATACGGAGCTTCCGGGCAAAAAACCGATGATAGCGCGCTATAGCCAGCGGCGCAGCGTCCACAGCGGGCCGATCAGCAGGAATTGCAGGTCGCGCAGAAAGGAGGGCTTTTTGCCCTCGATCGCGTGGCCGACGAACTGGCCGATCCAGGCGACGACGAACAGCCCCAGAGAGAGCAGCGCCAGCGGCAGGCCGGCGCGGGACGCCGCCTCCAGAAGCAAGAGCATGGGCAGGCACATCGCCGCCATCGCCAGCGCGGGCGCGCGGCCCAGCCGCCAATAGAAGGCCAGGCCGGCCGCCGCCGCCAGCCAGGCGAGGTTCAACGGCGAGGGCACGCTGGAGAGCAGGCCCAAGAGCGCGAACACGATGGCGGGCACGCAGATTTTATGAATGCGGATATTGACGGGATGGCGGTGACTGAGATCATACTCTTGCAACCATTGCTCAAGCGTCATGTCAGGCCTCGCAAACGGGCGACGGGCTTCCATCTTGGCGCAGACAAGCGGCGGCGGCAATGCCCGCGGCCGGTTTTGTCTGCGCTGGATCAGGGGCTTGCGCGCCGCCTTGGGCTACAATCCTTTTGCCAACCGTTAATGTCTGGGTTCCCAAGGTGTCATCCACAGCACAACCGCGTTATCTGCGCATCAAGGAATACATCCTTGAAGGCATTCGTTCCCGCCAGTTTCTGCCAGGCGGCAAGATTCCGCCCGAGCTGGAGTTGGCGCGTCAGTTCCAGGTATCGCGCATGACCGTCAACAAGGCGGTGCGGGATCTGGCCGAGGCCGGCATCCTGCTGCGCTTCGCCGGCGACGGCACGTATGTGGCGGAGCGCAAGGCGGAGTCCCCGCTGCTGGACATCAACAACATCTCCGAAGAAATCGAGGCGCGCGGCCATCGCCACAGCGCCGACGTCTACGAACTCAAGGCCGTGCAGGCCACCGAAGACGTGGCGCTGCGCCTGGGGGTGAAGGAGGGCAGCACGGTGTTCCGCTCGCTCATCGTCCACCGCGAGGACGATGTGGCCATCCAGCTGGAAGACCGCTACGTCAATCCCGCTTTCGCGCCGGATTATCTGGAACAGGACTTCAGCAGCCGCACGCCCAACGACTACCTGATGAAGAACTGCCCGCTGACCGACATCGAGCACAGCGTGGAGGCGGTGCTGCCCAGCGCGGCCGAGCAGGCGATGCTGGACATGAGGGCGCAGGAGCCCTGCCTGTTGGTTTTGCGCCGCACTTGGTCGCACAAGAAGCTGGTCAGCTTCGCGCGGCTGACGCATCCGGGCTCGCGCTACAAATTGCGTTCGCAAACCCGGGTCAAGCGCTGAGCGGCGGCGGGGATGCTGCGCCGCAGCTTGCCGCGCTTGTTCGAGCGCAATATTGTATATACAAATAGAGGCTGAATTTTCCAGTCGCCTCAAGCCGCCGCCGGGCGGCTTTTTTGTTGCCATGCAACATCAAGTGATTGGACTATAAGTAAAATCTGCCAATTCGGCCTGTTTACAAAAATCACCGCTTCAAACTTGACAGGCTGTTTGGATAGGATTAATTGTATATACAAATAACCCGCAGCGAGCCCACCATGAGTCAAGCCGAAACGGATCGCCGCAGCCTGTGGATCAACGCCAGGCTGGCGACCATGGACCCTAGCCGCCCGGCGCCTTACGGAGCGCTGGACGGCCACGCGCTATTGCTGGAAGCCGGCCGCATCGTCGCGCTGCCGGCGGCCGCGGACGTGGACCCCGCCGGCTTCGACGGCGCGGTGATCGACGCCAAGGGCGCCTGGATCACGCCCGGCTTCATCGACTGCCACACTCACCTGGTTTACGGCGGCAACCGCGCCGCCGAATGGGAAAAGCGCCTCAACGGCGTGCCTTATCAGCAGATCGCCGCCGAGGGCGGCGGCATCGTCTCCACCGTGCGCGCCACCCGGGCGCTGGACGAAGCCGGCCTGGCCGCCGCCGCCAAGCCGCGCTTGCGCGCCTTGATGGCCGAGGGCGTGACCACGGTGGAGATCAAGTCCGGCTACGGCCTGAGCCTGGAGGACGAACTCAAGCAGCTGCGCGCGGCGCGGCGCCTGCGGGACGAGCTGCCGGTGGAGGTGTCCGCCACCTTGCTGGCCGCCCACGCGCTGCCGCCGGAGTACGCAGGCCGGCCCGACGCTTATATCGACCACATCGTGGACGCCATCCTGCCGGCCGCCGCGAGCGCTGGCCTGGCCGAGGCGGTGGACGCTTTCTGCGAAAGCGTGGGCTTCAGCCCGGCGCAGACCCGCCGCGTGTTCGAAGCGGCGCGCGCGCACGGCCTCAAGGTCAAAGGCCATGTCGAGCAGCTGTCCAATCTGCACGGCGCCGAACTGGTGGCCGAGTTCGGCGGCTGGTCCGCCGATCACGTTGAATACCTGGACGCCGCCGGCGTGGCCGCGCTGAAGGCCGCCGGCACCGTGGCGGTGCTGCTGCCGGGCGCGTTCTACTTCCTGCGCGAAACCCAAAAGCCGCCGGTGGACCTGCTGCGCGCCGCCGGCGTGCCGATGGCGGTGTCCACCGATCTCAACCCCGGCACCAGTCCGTTCGCCTCCATCCGGCTGGCGATGAACCAGGCCTGCGTGCTGTTCGGTCTGACGCCGGAAGAGGCGCTGGCCGGCGTCACCCGCCACGCGGCGCAAGCCCTGGGCCGCGGCGCCAGCCACGGCCGGCTGGCCGCCGGCCATGTCGCCGACCTGCTGGTGTGGGACATCGATTCGCCGGCCGAGATCGTTTACGGCCTGGGCGACAATCCTTTGCGTCAGCGCGTGTTCCGCGGGGTGGCGCAGCATATGAAAGGCTGTTGAAGCATGAGCGTGGACATGAGTGTTTGGAGCGGCCGGGTCGACGCCGGCGAGGGCGATCTGGCGCGGCGCTGGCATCAGCTGGCGCGTCCCTACGTCGCCGGGCTGGAGCCGGGCGTCGGCATCGTCGGTTTCTCCTGCGACGAGGGCGTGCGTCGTAATCAGGGCCGCGTCGGCGCCGCCGCCGGCCCGACGGCGATCCGCAAGGCGCTGGCCAATCTGGCCTGGCATCAGGCCTTGCCCTTGTGCGACGCCGGCGACGTGGCCTGCGCCGACGGCGACCTGGACGCCGCGCAGGCGCGCTTGGGCGAGCAGGTGCGCCGGCTGCGCGCCGACGGCCACTTTCCGCTGGTGCTGGGCGGCGGCCACGAAACCGCCTACGGCACCTGGCGCGGACTGGCGGCCGCGCATCCGGACAAGGTGATAGGCATCGTCAATTTTGACGCCCATTTCGACATCCGCGAAGCGGCCGAAGCCACCTCCGGCACCCCGTTCGCCCAGATCGCCGCCGACTGCGCGCAGGCCGGCCGTCCCTTCCATTATCTGTGCCTGGGCGTGGCCGAGCCGTCCAACACCCAGGCCTTGTTCGCCCGCGCCCGCGCGCTCGGCGTCAAGTGGACGCTGGACAGCGATATGACGCTGGACACCTTGTCCACGGTGCGCAGCGCGATGATGGCCTTCGTCGATCAGGTGGACATCGTCTACCTGACCATAGATCTGGATGTATTGCCCGCCAGCGTGATGCCGGCGGTTTCCGCCCCCGCCGCCATGGGGGTGGCGCTGCCCGTGGTCGAGGCCCTGGTCCGGCGTCTGGCCGAAAGCGGCAAATTGGCGGCCGCCGACCTGGTGGAACTGAACCCGGCCTTCGACATCGACAGCCACGGCGCCAAAACCGCCGCCCGGCTGGCGTGGAGCATCGGCCGGCATCTGAAACAGCCCTGAACCCGTTGATAGCGATAGCGTCATTCCCCGCCCGCCGGGCCACAACCGGCGGCGGGCCTACAAAGGAGAATACCGATGTCCGACCCGCGTTTTGATCCGACCCGCCATATCCGCGCGCCGCGCGGCAGCGAATTGACTTGCAAGAGCTGGCTGACCGAGGCCGCCTACCGCATGATCCAGAACAATCTGGACGCGGAAGTGGCCGAGCACCCGCAAAGCCTGGTGGTGTACGGCGGCATCGGCCGCGCCGCCCGCGATTGGAAGTGTTACGACACCATCCTGGACGTGCTCAAGCGTCTGGAGGACGACGAAACCCTGCTGGTGCAGTCCGGCAAGCCGGTGGGCGTGTTCAAGACCCACGCCGACGCGCCGCGCGTCTTGATCGCCAACTCCAATCTGGTGCCGCACTGGGCCAACTGGGAGCACTTCAACGAGCTGGATAAGAAGGGCCTGATGATGTACGGCCAGATGACGGCCGGCTCCTGGATCTACATCGGCTCGCAAGGCATTGTGCAGGGGACTTACGAAACCTTCTTCGCCGTCGCCAATCAGCATTTCGACGGCAAGCCGCAAGGCCGCTGGATCCTGACCGGCGGTCTGGGCGGCATGGGCGGCGCTCAGCCGCTGGCCGCCACCATGGCCGGCTTTAGCATGATCGCCGTCGAATGCGACGAGACCCGCATCGATTTCCGCCTGAAAACCCGCTATGTGGACCGCAAGGCCAAGACCCTGGACGAGGCGCTGGCCATCATCGACGAGGCCAAGCACAGCGGCAAGGCGGTGTCGGTGGGCCTGCTGGGCAACGCCGCCGACGTGTTCGCGGAGCTGGTGGCGCGCGGCATCACTCCGGACGTGGTCACCGACCAGACCTCGGCCCACGACCCGGTGCACGGCTATCTGCCGCAGGGCTGGACCGTGGAGCAATGGCGCGCCAAGCAGAAGACCTCCGGCGCCGAAATCACCGCCGCCGCCAAGAAATCGATGGCGGCGCAGGTGCGCGCGATGCTGACTTTGCAAGAACGCGGCGCCGCCACGCTGGACTACGGCAACAACATCCGCCAGATGGCGCTGGAAGAGGGCGTGGCCAATGCCTTCGACTTCCCCGGCTTCGTGCCCGCCTATGTGCGTCCGCTGTTCTGCGAGGGCATCGGCCCCTTCCGCTGGGTGGCGCTGTCCGGCGATCCGGAAGACATCTACAAGACCGACCAGAAGGTCAAGGAGCTGATCCCGGACGATCCGCATCTGCATAACTGGCTGGACATGGCCAAGGAGCGCATCAGCTTCCAGGGCTTGCCGGCGCGCATCTGCTGGGTGGGCCTGCAAGACCGCGCCCGTCTGGGCCTGGCCTTCAACGAGATGGTCAAGAACGGCGAATTGAAAGCCCCCATCGTGATTGGCCGCGACCATCTGGACTCCGGCTCGGTGGCCTCGCCCAACCGTGAGACCGAAAGCATGAAGGACGGCTCCGACGCCGTGTCGGACTGGCCGCTGCTGAACGCCTTGCTCAACACCGCCGGCGGCGCCACCTGGGTGTCGCTGCATCACGGCGGCGGCGTGGGCATGGGCTTCTCCCAGCATTCCGGCGTGGTCATCGTCTGCGATGGCAGCGACGCCGCGGCCAAGCGCGTGGGCCGCGTGCTGCGCAACGACCCGGGCACCGGGGTGATGCGTCACGCCGACGCCGGCTACGAGATCGCCGAGCACTGCGCGCGCGAGCAAGGGCTGGACCTGCCGATGCTGAAGCGCTGAGAACCTGTTTACGATCAGCTGCGCGTCGGCAGGATAGATGGAAAAGGGCGTTGAAAGCCGTTTCAGAATGCTCATGTGCCATATGACCATTCCGTGTCTTCAACCGCCACGCCTTGTCCCGCTCTAGCGCGCAAGATCGTAAACCTGTTCTGAATGTAGGAACGCCGCCGCGCTCACGCCGGCGGCGGCTGGCGGCATCCGGGAGGGCCCGGATCCGCGGTCCCGCACGACAAGCTTGTACAAATAAGCGGCGGGGCTGGCAATCGTCTTGCAAAGGAAAAAAACGGTCATGTTGTTCTTGCCCGTCCACTGAGACGCACCGGCGCGTTCGCGCCCGCAGTCCGCATTGCTTCGTCATGACCGGCCGCTCTTTCCGCGTCTTGGTCTTGTGATCCGCCCACGCTGGCTCTACAGTTTGCCGGCGCTGGGTTGCTCAACGAAACATGCCGGGCCGCGGGATGCGGCGTAGCGGGCGCATCCGCGTTCGGTCGGCAAGCGCAGCCATGCCCAGGAGGAGAGAGATGCAAACACAAACACTGACGCGCGGCCTGTCCGCCCGTCACATCCGTTTCATGGCGCTGGGGTCGGCCATCGGCACCGGCTTGTTCTACGGTTCGGCGGCGGCGATACAGATGGCCGGTCCGGCGGTATTGCTGGCCTATTTGATCGGCGGCGCCGCCGTTTACATGGTGATGCGCGCGCTGGGCGAAATGGCGGTGCACAATCCGGTGGCCGGTTCCTTCGGCCATTACGCCACCAGCTACCTGGGCCCCTTGGCCGGGGTAATCACCGGCTGGACCTACGCTTTCGAGATGATCATCGTCTGCCTGGCCGACGTGACCGCCTTCGGCATCTATATGAGTTTGTGGTTTCCGGAAGTGGACCGCTGGGTCTGGGTGCTGAGCATCATCTTCTTCATCGGCGCCTTGAACCTGTGCAGCGTCAAGGTGTTCGGCGAGATGGAGTTCTGGCTGTCCATCGTCAAGGTGGGGGCCATTATCGCGATGATCATAGGCGGCGTGGCCATCATCCTGTTCGGCTTCGGCAGCGCCGAGGCCAGCGGCCTGCATAATTTATGGTCGCACGGAGGCTTCATGCCCAATGGCTGGGGCGGGGTGATCGCCTCGCTCGCGGTGGTGATGTTCGCCTTCGGCGGCATCGAGATCATCGGCATTTCCGCCGGCGAGGCGCAGGACCCGCAGCGCACCATCCCGCGCGCGATCAACGCGGTGCCGGTGCGCATCCTGTTGTTCTACGTGCTGACGCTGACCGTGCTGATGTCCATCTTCCCGTGGCCGAAGATCGGCAGCCAGGGCAGCCCCTTCGTGCAGATTTTCGAAAGCCTGGGCATTCCCGCCGCCGCCCACATTCTCAACGCGGTGGTGATCTCGGCGGCGATTTCGGCGATCAACAGCGACATCTTCGGCGCCGGCCGCATGTTGTACGGCATGGCGCGTCAGGGCCAGGCGCCGCAAAGCTTCGCCAAGCTGTCGGCCAACGGCGTGCCGTGGATGACGGTGCTGGTCATGGCAGCCGCCTTGCTGCTGGGCGTGGTGCTCAACTACCTGATGCCCAAGGACGTGTTCCTGCTGATCGCCTCCATCGCCACCTTCGCCACGGTGTGGGTATGGCTGATGATTCTGCTGTCTCAGGTGGCGATGCGTCGTCAGATGAGCAAGGAGCAGGCGGCGGAGCTGAAATTCCCGGTGCCGTTCTGGCCGTACGCGCCGCTGGCGGCGATAGGGTTCATGCTGTTCGTGATCGGCGTGCTCGGTTACTTCGAGGATACCCGCTCCGCGCTGCTGGTGGGCGCCGCTTGGGTGGCGCTGGTGGTGGCCGGCCACTTCCTGTGGAGCCGGGTGCTGGCGCCCGGCGCGGAGGCGGAGGCTCGGCGCGACGCCGCCTAAAGGCGCGGCGCAAGGTTTTCTGTCCGGCGGGCGCGGGCTCGCCGGAACATTCAAGCCGCTTGTCGGCAGGGCGCGATAACACAAGACCAGCGCTCACCGCGGCAAGCGGCGCTGCAAACGCTTTAGAAGGAGAATCTCAAGATGGTATTGAACATCGTTCCCGGCACGCTCAGCCTGGCCGAGCTGCGCCGCGTTTCACGTGAAACCGATCTGCAACTGCATCTGGACCCGTCCAGCCACGCCGGCATCGACGCCTCCGCCGCCACCGTGGCGCGGGTGCTGTCCGAAGGCCGCACCGCCTACGGCATCAACACCGGTTTCGGCCTGTTGGCCAATACCCGCATCGCGCCGGAAGAGCTGGAGCTGTTGCAGCGCTCCATCGTGCTGTCCCACGCCGCCGGCATCGGCGCGCCGATGGACGAATCCACGGTGCGCCTGGTGATGGCCTTGAAGATCAACTCGCTGGCGCGCGGTTTTTCCGGCATCCGCCGGCTGGTGATCGAGGCGCTGATCACCCTGTTCAACCAGCGCATCTATCCGGTGATCCCGCAGAAGGGCTCGGTGGGCGCGTCCGGCGATCTGGCGCCGCTGTCGCATATGAGCGCGGTGCTGATCGGCGAGGGCGAAGCCTTCGTCAACGGCACCCGCGTGCCGGGCGCGGTGGCGATGCGCTCCGCCGGCCTGGAACCCATCACCCTGGCGCCCAAGGAAGGCCTGGCCTTGCTGAACGGCACTCAGGCGTCCACCGCCTTCGCGCTGGAAGGCCTGTTCGCCGCGGAAGACCTGTACGCCTCGGCTTCGGTGGCCGGCGCGCTGTCGGTGGAAGCCGCGCTGGGCAGCCGCACCCCGTTCGACGAGCGCATCCACGCGGTGCGCGGCCACGCCGGCCAGATCGACGCCGCCCGCATCTACCGCGATCTGCTGGAGCATAGCGAGATCGAGGGCTCGCACGAGAACTGCGGCAAGGTGCAAGACCCGTATTCGCTGCGCTGCCAGCCGCAAGTGATGGGCGCCTGCCTGACCCAGATCCGCCAGGCCGCCGCGGTGCTGACGGTGGAGGCCAACTCGGTGTCCGACAACCCGCTGGTGTTCGCCGCCGACAACGACATCCTGTCCGGCGGCAATTTCCACGCCGAGCCGGTGGCCTTCGCCGCCGACAACCTGGCCTTGGCCCTGGCCGAAATCGGCTCGCTGTCCGAGCGCCGGATGGCGCTGCTGATCGACAGCAATCTGTCCAAGCTGCCGCCCTTCCTGGTCAATAACGGCGGGGTCAACTCCGGCTTCATGATCGCCCAGGTCACCGGCGCGGCGCTGGCTTCGGAAAACAAATCGCTGGCGCACCCGGCCTCGGTGGACAGCCTGCCCACCTCGGCCAACCAGGAAGACCACGTGTCCATGGCCACTTTCGCCGGCCGCCGTCTGCGCGACATGGCCGGCAACACCGCCGGCATCCTGGCGGTGGAATTGCTGGCGGCCTGCCAGGGCGTGGACTTCCGCGCGCCGCACAAGACCTCGGCCAAGTTGGAAGCGGCCAAGGCCGAGCTGCGCGAACAGGTGAGCTTCTACGACAAGGACCGCTACTTCGCGCCGGACATCGAGAAAGCCGCCGCGTTGGTGGCCAGCGGCTCTTACAACCGCTTCGTCGAAGCCGGCCTGCTGCCCTCGCTGTAAGCGCCGCCGCAGCCGCAAAAAAAAGCCCGCCTGACGGCGGGCTTTTCTTATTCAACGGCCTTTAGAACACCACCGGCTCGTCCGGACGCGCCGGCACCGCGGATTGGCCGAAGATATCCTTCCAGCCGGTGTAGGCGGTCACGTACAGCACCGGGAACCAGAGCAAGAGGCCCAGACCCAGCGGAATCATCGCGATGAAGGCCAGTACCGCCAGCATCAGGCCGCTGACCAGCACCGCGCCCCAGTTGGCGAGGCCGGCTTGCAAGCTGGTGCGGATCGCTTGCCACGGGCCGGCCTGGTTCAGCGTCACCAGCGCCGGCGCGAACCAGTAAGCCAGGCTGACCAGGAAGATGGCCACGCCGCCGATGAAGGCGAACAGCGCGATGGGGCCGGCGATCACCGGGATCGCGTTGGGATCGCTCTTGGCCACGCTCACGCCCATCGCGCCCATCAACAGGCCCAGCACCACGCCGATGACGATCAGGATGGCCAGGTAGAGCATGCCCACATTGATCAGCGGCCGCAGCGCGGTCTTGAAACCGGCGAACAGATCGCCCAGTTCCAGCTCCGAGCCCTGCTCGCATTTCTTCGCCGCCAGGATGAAGCCGGCGGCGAACACCGGCGCCAGGAAGAAGGACAGCGGGCCGCCCAGCAAGGGGATCATGTTGACGATGAAATTGATCACCAGATAGGCCAGCGCCAGCAGGACCCAGGTCAGCGGCTGCTGGCGGACGATGTAAAAGGCCTCCACGATCCAGCGCCAGCCGCGTCCGAAAGCGACTTTGCGCGGAGCGGGTAGGGCATCGAATGATTGCATCGAAATCTCCAAAAAGGTTGTGGCGATCGAGCCGGCGGCGCTTGGCCGCGTCGGCCGGTTCGTTTTTTTTCGCGGCTAAAGACAGAGCCAGACTGACAGCGATTTGCGTCGCGGGTTTCCCTGCCGGCGCGTCTGTCGCGCATTCTGCCCATTCGTCATCGGCGGAACCCGGCGCGGAGTCGCTCGCAGGCTTTTGATTCAAAATGCATTTTATGCCGGCCTGGGCATTATCTTGCAAAACGGCCGCATCCGGCTATTTTTCATGCCCCTTCATGCCGCAGCGGTATTCCGCGCGGCGGGGCGGTTGCCGCCAATGGTGAAAATCGGCGATAATTCCATGATTTTGCGACGGTTGGTCCATGCCGGAGGCATGTTCGGATGGCGCGGCCGTCGTCCCGGTTTCCACACAAGTCTTGAGGTTTTCCCGAAATGGTCACCCGTACCGAGCTTGCCAACGCCATCCGTTTCCTGTCCATGGATGCCGTTGAAAAAGCCAAATCCGGTCACCCCGGCGCCCCGATGGGGATGGCAGACATCGCGGAAGTATTGTGGCGCGATCACCTGAAACACAACCCGGCCAACCCCAACTGGCCAGACCGCGACCGCTTCGTGCTGTCCAACGGTCACGGTTCCATGTTGATCTACAGCCTGTTGCACCTCACCGGTTACGACCTCTCCATCGAAGACCTCAAGCAGTTCCGTCAGCTTCACTCTAAGACTCCCGGCCATCCCGAATACGGCTACGCTCCCGGCATTGAAACCACCACCGGCCCGCTGGGCCAGGGCATCACCAACGCGGTGGGCATGGCGCTGGCCGAGAAAATGCTGGCGGCGCAGTTCAACCGCGACGGCCATCAGATCGTAGACCACCACACTTACGCTTTCCTGGGCGACGGCTGCCTGATGGAGGGCATCAGCCACGAAGCGTGCTCGCTGGCCGGCACCTGGGGGCTCAACAAGCTGATCGCCTTCTGGGACGACAACGGCATCTCCATCGACGGTCATGTGGAAGGCTGGTTCACCGACGACACCCCGGCCCGCTTCGAAGCCTACGGCTGGCAGGTGATCAAGAACGTCAACGGCCACGATCCGGTGGAAGTGGCCACCGCCATCGCCACCGCGCAAAAGGAAAGCGCGCGTCCGACGCTGATCTGCTGCAAGACCACCATCGGTTTTGGCGCGCCCACCAAGCAAGGCAGCCACGATTGCCACGGCGCGCCGCTGGGCGCGGCCGAAATCGCCGCCGCGCGCGAAGGCCTGAACTGGCCGCACGCGCCGTTCGAGATCCCGGCCGAGATCTACGCCGAGTGGAGCGCGCGCGACAAGGGCGCGCTGGCCGAGATCGAATGGAACAAGCGCTTCGACGCCTACCGCGCCGCCTTCCCGGAACTGGCCGCCGAATTCAGCCGCCGCATGAGCGGCGAATTGCCGTCCGGCTGGGAAGAGACCAAGGCCGCTGCGCTGGCCAAGATCGCCGACGCCGCCCAGACCGTGGCCACCCGCAAGGCCAGCCAGATCGCGCTGGAAGCGCTGTCGCCGGCGCTGCCGGAATTCGTCGGCGGTTCCGCCGACCTGACCGGCTCCAACCTGACCAACTGGTCCGGCTCCAAATGGATTGACCGCGACGGCCAGGGCAACTACATCAGCTACGGCGTGCGCGAGTTCGGCATGGCCGCCATCATGAACGGCATGACCCTGCACGGCGGCCTGCGTCCGTACGGCGGCACCTTCCTGATGTTCAGCGAATACGCGCGCAACGCCTTGCGCATGGCTTCGCTGATGAAGATCAACCCGATCTTCGTGTTCACCCACGATTCCATCGGCCTGGGCGAAGACGGCCCCACCCACCAGCCGGTGGAGCAAGTGGCCACGCTGCGCTACATCCCCAACCACCACACTTGGCGTCCGTGCGACACCGCCGAAACCGCGGCGGCCTGGGCGCACGCCGTCGAGCAGAAGACCACGCCGAGCAGCATGGTGCTGAGCCGCCAGAACCTGCCCTTCGTCGCCCGCGACGCGGCGCAGCTGGCCGCCATCCAGAAGGGCGGCTATGTGCTGCGCGACGCCGCCGGCGCCCGCGCGGTGCTGATCGCCACCGGTTCCGAAGTGGAACTGGCGCTGAAGGCGCAGGACGCGCTGGCGGCGGAAGGCGTCGCCGTGCGCGTGGTGTCCATGCCGTGCACCAATGTGTTCGACCGCCAGGACAAGGCCTGGCGCGACAGCGTGCTGCCGGCGGGCCTGCCGCGGCTGGCGATCGAAGCCGGCCACCCGGACTTCTGGCGCAAATACGTGGGCCTGGACGGCGATGTGGTCGGCATCGATCACTTCGGCGAATCCGCCCCGGCCCCGCAGCTGTTCCAGGCCTTCGGCTTCACCGTCGACAATGTAGTGGCCAAGACCAAAGCGCTGCTGTGATGTAAAGACAGGCCATTGCGAAAGCAATGGCCTTTTGTTCGCCGTTTCATGTAGTGGACGCACTACACAACACGCGGAGCGCCGGCCGGGAAACCGGGCGCTCCGGATCGTCCCCAGGAGATTTAGAAGCATGACTATCCGCATCGCCATCAATGGTTACGGCCGCATCGGCCGCCAGGTACTGCGCGCCATCTACGAAAACCAGCTGCATGACGATTTCAAAGTAGTGGCCGTCAACGCCACCGGCGATCTCAACATCAATGCCCACCTGACCAAGTTCGACACCGTGCACGGCCGTTTCCCCGGCGAGGTCGAGCAGGACGACGCCCACCTGATCCTGAACGGCGACAAAATCCCGTTCTTCAGCACCCGCAACCCGGCGGAACTGCCGTGGAAAGCGCTGGACGTGGATCTGGTGCTGGAATGCACCGGCGCCTTCACCAGCAAGGAAAAATGCCAGGCCCACCTGGACGCCGGCGCCAAGAAGGTGCTGATTTCCGCGCCGGGCGGCGACGATGTCGACGCCACCATCGTTTACGGCGTCAATCACGACGTGCTGAAGCCGGAAATGACCGTGGTGTCCAACGCCAGCTGCACCACCAACTGCCTGGCCCCGGTGGCCAAGGCGCTGCACCAGGCCATCGGCATCAAGAAAGGCCTGATGACCACCATCCACGCCTTTACCAACGACCAGGTGCTGACCGACGTCAAGCACAAGGACTTGCGCCGCGCCCGCTCCGCCACCGACAATATGATTCCGACCAAGACCGGCGCGGCGAAGGCCGTGGGCCTGGTGCTGCCGGAACTGAAGGGCAAGCTGGACGGTTTCTCGGTGCGCGTGCCCACCATCAACGTGTCGCTGGTGGACCTGACGTTCAGCGCCGCGCGCGACACCACCAAGGACGAGGTCAACGACATCCTGAAGGAAGCGTCCAACGGCGCGATGAAGGGCATCCTGGGCTACAACACCCTGCCGCTGGTGTCCGGCGACTTCAACCACACCGAGGAGGCCTCCACCTTCGATTCCACGCTGACCAAGGTGACCGGCGGCAATATGGTGAAAGTGCTGGCCTGGTACGACAATGAATGGGGTTTCAGCTGCCAGATGCTGCGTACCGCGCGCGCGATGTTCGCTTGCTGACGACGAAGTGATCCAGGAAATCCGGGCCGGCATGCGTTGCCGGCCCGGATTTTTTGCGTCCGCTAGCGCGGGCGCTACATCCACCGGCATTTGATTGGTGTTAAGGTAGGGCCGTTTTTTTGGCATACACTTGCCGGGCGATCGCCGATATCGCCCCCCGCTGAACCGCCGTCACAGGAGAGCAGCATGCGACAGAACCAAGCATTGTCCCGCCCGGAAAAATGGGTCCGGCTGGCCTCCTGGCTGGTAGCTTTGGTGTTCGCCGGCTTTCTGTCCAATCTGGGCGAGCTGGTGATCCGCGATCTGTTCTACGTGCCGGACGGCGGCCCGCCGCAGCTGGAAACGCTGCAGCGGCAGGCCGGCATCGAGCCGCTGCGGCAGCGGCAGCAGGTCTTGCAGCGCCAGAACGACGCGCAGCGCGCCCAGCTGGAAAACCTCGGCGCCACCCGCGAGCAGCTGGAACGCAATTACCAGACTCAGCGCAAGGGCCTGGCCAACTGGCTGGCCAGCCGCGCCGCCAGCGCCGATCCGCGGCAAAGCGCCGAAGTCAGCCGCCGCACCCGGGAACTGGACGCCCTGCAGGCGCAAATCCTGCAATGGCAGCAGAAGGAAGACCGGGCGAGCGACGGCCTGCGCGCGCTGGAGCGGAGCCGGCAAACGCTGCAAGAAGAGATCGCCCGGGTGGATGCCGTCGCCCAGGACCGTTACCAGCAGGCCTACCAGCGTTTCGAGTTGAAAGTCTTCCTGCTGCGGCTGGCGGTGATCTTGCCGCTGCTCTTGCTGGCGGTATGGCTGTTCAGCCGCTATCGGACGCATCGCTACTGGTTCTTCGTTTACGGCTTCGGCCTGTTCGCGCTGTTCGCCTTCTTCGTCGAACTGCTGCCCTATCTGCCCAATTTCGGCGGCTATGTGCGGCTGGCCGTCGGCATCGCGCTGACGGTGTTCGCCGGCCTGCGCATGATCCAGGCCTTCCAGCGCTACGCCGAGAAAAAGCGCGCCGAGCTGCAGCAAAGCCAGAGCGAGCGCGCGCGCCACGTGGCCTACGCCCAGGCCTTGGGCGCCTACCAGAAGAAAACTTGCCCGTCCTGCGACCATCAATACAATATTGCCGGCGACGACGCCGACTACTGCGTGCACTGCGGCCTGCAGCTGTTCCGCGGCTGCGACTGCGGCGCGCGCAATTTCGCCTTTTTTCCGTACTGCAAAAAATGCGGCCGCCCCGGCGCCAAGCCGGAGCCTGCGCCGATGAATCAATCGACAAGCGAATCCAAACCCGAGCGAGCGAACGATGAAATTCAATAAACTTTCCGAACAGGCCCTGGCCGGCAAGCGCGTGCTGATCCGCGTGGACATGAACGTGCCGGTGAAAAACGGCGTTATCGGCGACGACACCCGCATCCGCGCCAGCCTGCCGTCCATCGAACTGTGCCTGAAGGCCGGCGCCGGCGTGATCCTGATGACCCATCTGGGCCGCCCCACCGAGGGCGAGCCCAAGCCGGAAGACAGCCTGGCGCCGGTGGTGGAGCGCCTGTCCGGCCTGCTGGGCCGGCCGGTGCGCCTGGTGGCGGACTGGCAGTCCGGCCTTAGCGTGGCGCCCGGCGAAGTGGCGATGCTGGAAAACGTGCGCCTGAACAAGGGCGAGAAAAAGAACAACGCCGACCTGGGCCGCGCCTACGCCGCCTTGTGCGACGTGTTCGTCAACGACGCTTTCGGCACCGCCCATCGCGCCGAAGCCTCCACCCACGCGGTGGCCCAGTTCGCGCCGGCCGCCTGCGCCGGCGTGCTGCTCTCCGCCGAGCTGGAAGCGCTGGGCAAGGCCTTGCAAGCGCCGGCGCGGCCGCTGGTGGCCATTGTCGCCGGCTCCAAGGTGTCCACCAAGCTGACCATTCTGGAATCGCTGGCCGACAAGGTGGACCAGTTGATCGTGGGCGGCGGCATCGCCAACACCTTCTTGCTGGCCGAGGGCAAGGCCATAGGCAAATCGCTGGCCGAGGCCGAGCTGGTGGACGAAGCCAAAAAAGTGATCGCCAAGATTCGCGCCCGCGGCGGCGATGTGCCGTTGCCGGCTGACGTGGTCTGCGCCAAGGAGTTCGCCGAAACCGCCGCCGCCGTGACCAAGAGCGCGGCGGAGGTGGAGGCCGACGACATGATTCTGGACATCGGCCCGGATTCCGCGCAGGCGCTGGCCGCCATCATCGCCCAGGCCGGCACCGTGGTGTGGAACGGCCCGGTGGGCGTGTTCGAGTTCGAGCAGTTCGGCGGCGGCACCAAGACCCTGGCCCAGGCCATCGCGGCTTCGCCGGCCTTCTCCATCGCCGGCGGCGGCGACACCCTGGCCGCCATCGCCAAGTACGGCATCACCGACGACATCAGCTACATCTCCACCGGCGGCGGCGCCTTCCTGGAGTTCCTGGAAGGCAAGGAGTTGCCGGCGGTGGCCATCCTGGCCGAGCGCGCGGGCTGAGGGGAAAAAGGCTATCGGGATGAATGGCTTGCGTTACACTGGCGTATTCGCCGCCGTTTCATTCTGATGGCCCACCCGCCGGAGATATCCATGTCGCTCAATACCTGGTTGCTGTTCGTCACCACTGTGTTTTTCGTCTCGGCCACGCCCGGCCCCAATATGCTGCTGGCGATGACCCACGGCATTCACTACGGGGTGCGGCGCACGCTGATGACTTGTCTTGGCCTGATGACGGCGCTGGGTTTGATCATGTTCGGCTCCGCCGCCGGACTGGGCGCGGTGCTGGCCACCTCCGAACTGCTGTTTTCCTTGGTAAAATACGCCGGCGCCGCGTATTTGATCTATCTGGGGATCAAGACCTGGCGCAGCCAGCCGCAGCCGGTGGAGGAAATCCGCGAGGCGGCGGCCGGCAAGCACACGCCCTGGGGCATGTTCCGCACCGGTTTTCTGGTGGCGATGAGCAATCCCAAGGCCTTTATCTTTTTTACCGCGCTGTTCCCGCAGTTCATGAACGCGCAGCAGCCGCAGGGGCCGCAGTTGGCGATCCTGGCGGCGACGTTTTACGTGATCGAGGCGTCCTGGCAGCTGGCTTACGCCGGCGGCGGCGCGCGTTTGGCCGGCTGGCTGAACAGCGCGCGGCGCCTCAAGCTGGTCAACAAAGTGTCCGGCGGCGCTTTCGTCGGCGCCGGCCTGTTGTTGTCCGGCGTGTCCAGACACTGAATTGATGAATTCGCCTCGGGCCGCCGCGCGGTCCGGGCGCCAACCATGCTCCGCCCCGGCGGAGCAGTTTGCGGAGATTGAACACCATGGCTCTCGTTTCCATGCGTCAGCTGCTGGACCACGCAGCGGAATTCGGCTACGGCCTGCCGGCCTTCAACGTCAACAACCTGGAGCAGATGCGCGCCATCATGGAGGCCGCCGACAAGGTGAACGCCCCGGTGATCGTGCAGGCCTCCGCCGGCGCGCGCAAATACGCCGGCGCGCCCTTCCTGCGCCACATGATCCTGGCCGCGGTGGAAGAGTTTCCGCACATCCCGGTGGTGATGCACCAGGACCACGGCACCAGCCCGGACGTGTGCCAGCGTTCTATCCAGCTCGGCTTCTCCTCGGTGATGATGGACGGCTCGCTGAAAAGCGACGGCAAGACCCCGGCCGATTACGCCTACAACGTGGACGTGACCCGCACCGTGGTTAATTTCGCCCACGCCTGCGGCGTGTCGGTGGAAGGCGAGATCGGCTGCCTGGGCAGCCTGGAAACCGGCATGGCCGGCGAAGAAGACGGCGTGGGCGCCGAAGGCGTGCTGGACCACAGCCAGCTGCTGACCGATCCGGAAGAGGCCGCCCAGTTCGTCAAGGACACCGGCGTGGACGCGTTGGCCATCGCCATCGGCACCAGCCACGGCGCTTACAAATTCAGCAAGAAGCCCACCGGCGACGTGCTGCGTATCGACCGCATCAAGGAAATCCACGCCCGCATCCCCAACACCCACCTGGTGATGCACGGCTCCTCCAGCGTGCCGCAGGAATGGCTGCAGATCATCAACGAGTTCGGCGGCGATCTGGGCGAAACCTACGGCGTGCCGGTGGAAGAGATCGTGGAAGGCATCAAGCACGGCGTGCGCAAGGTCAATATCGACACCGACCTGCGCCTGGCCTCCACCGGCGCCATCCGCCGCTTCCTGGCCCAGCATCCGGCCGAGTTCGATCCGCGCAAATACCTGAAAGTGTCCACCGACGCGATGCGCGACATCTGTATCGCCCGCTACGAGGCGTTCGGTTCCGCCGGTCAGGCCAGCAAGATCAAGGCGATCAACCTGGACGCCATGGCCAATAAATACCTGAAGGGCGAGCTGGCGCAGATCGTTAAGTAAGCGTCGCCGCATCGTGCATTCCTAAAGCCGCTCGTCAGAGCGGCTTTTTGCATTGCGCCATGACTTGTCCCCACCGGCGCATTAGGCTGGTTCTTTACTCTGGCGTCAGGAGGGGGCAATGGGGTATTTGGAAATCGTGTTTCCACAGTGGCAGGGGACTGGAGCGTGTCAGGCATTGGCGGAAGGCGCGATCCATGCGCAGCAGGCGGCGGGCTTGATCTCTGCGCAACGGGTGGCATTGACGGCGACGCCGGCAACGGAACGACAGGATGGCATCGATCATCTAGAGGCTTTGCTGGCGCAGCAGCAATCTTGCTGGCGGTTGCTGCAACAACGGCAGCCGGAGCGGCTCCTGGTTTGCGGCGGGGATTGCGGTGTAGAGGTGGCGCCGCTGGCTTATCTGAACCATTGTTTGCAGGGCCGGCTCAATGTGGTCTGGCTGGACGCGCATGGAGATTTGAATACCCCGGCCAGTTCGCCCAGCGGACACTTTCATGGCATGCCCTTGCGCTTGCTGATGGGAGAAGGGCACCCGTTGATGCTGGCGCTGCTGAGCACGAAGCTAGCATCGGAGCAAGTGATCCTGGCCGGTCAACGCAATTTGGACACCGCGGAACGGGATTGGATAGACGCTACGCGGCTGCGTTTGTTCAGCGTGGAGGCGATGGCGGAGAACCCCGGCTGCGTTGCAGAGGCGTTGAATCCCGGCTGGCCTTGTTATATCCACCTGGATTTGGATGTGTTAGACCCGGAAAGCCATCCTTGGGTGTGCTGTCCAACACCCGGGGGACTGGCCTTGGAAAGACTGCATCAGGTGATCGACGCGATTACTGAGCGTGTCACTCTAGTGGGGGCTGGCGTGACCGAGTGTACGGCGGGGCGTGTGGAGGATGCGGCGACCGCTGGTGCCTTGCTGCGGCGCTTGCGTTCCAGTCTGGCCTAGCCACCTTGACGTATTGGAGGCCCGGCGCGGATTGCTTACACTGCGGTATCCGCTCAACTGCGCAGAGGCAGGCGATGAAACTGAATCTTTTGTATTTTGCCCGCTTGCGGGACGAGTTCGGCCTGGAGAGCGAACATTTGGACAGCGACGCGGCCACGGTGGAGGAACTGCTGGTGGAGTTGCGGCTGCGCGGCGAGGCCTGGTCGCGGGAACTGGCCGCCGACCGGGTGTTCCGCGTGGCGGTGAACCAGCAGATGGCGCGGTTGGACTCCGTTCTGAGCGACGGCGACGAAGTGGCGGTGTTCCCGCCGGTGACCGGAGGATGAGCATGGACGCGTTCACGGTGCGGGTGCAGCCGCAGCGTTTCAGCGCCGGCGTGGAAATCGACGCGCTGTCCGGCAACCCGGCCTGCGGCGCGGTGGTCAGCTTCAGCGGGTTGGTGCGCGATTACGGCGACAGCCGCGATGTGACGGCGCTGGAGCTGGAGCATTATCCGGGCATGACCGAAAAGGCCTTGGAGGCCATCGTGGAGGAAGCGCGCCGGCGTTGGCCGCTGCAGGCGGCCACCGTCATCCATCGCGTGGGGCGGCTGGCGCTGGGCGAGCCCATCGTGCTGGTGGCGGTGGCCAGCAGCCACCGCCGCGACGCCTTCGCCGCCGCGGAATTCCTGATGGACTATCTGAAGCAGGACGCGCCGTTCTGGAAAAAGGAAATCCTGGCGGACGGCCGCGAGCGCTGGGTGGAGGCCAAACACAGCGACGCCCAGGCGGCGGAACGCTGGCAATGAGCCACCAGGCGCTGATTCTGGCCGGCGGCCGCGCCACGCGCATGGGCGGCGTCGACAAGGGCCTGGCGATATTGTCCGGGCGGCCGCTGCTGGCGCACGCCTTGTCCGCCTTGTCCGCGCAGACGCCGCCGCCCGAACGGGTGTGGATCTCGGCCAATCGCAATCTGGACGTGTACGCCGGCTTTGGCTGCCCGCTGCTGCCGGACAGCCTGCCGGATTATCCGGGGCCGCTGGCCGGGGTGCTGGCGGCCTTGGAGCGCGAGGACGGCGGGGTCTGGCTGGTGATGCCTTGCGACGCGGTGCGGCTGCCGGCCGATTTCTCGCGCCGGCTGCTGGCGGAAGTGGCGAACGGCCGCCAGGCCGCCAGCGCGCGCGACCGCGAAGGCTGGCATCCCAGCCTACTGGCGCTGGGGCCCGGCCTCCGCGCCGGACTGGCCGCCTATCTGGCCGGCGGCGGCCGTTCCATCCGCGGTTGGCTGGCCGGTCTTAACCATGTCGAAGTCGGCTTCGACCATCTCTTTCCCAATCTCAACACTGCGGATGCGCTGGCGGCGCTGGAGTCGGAGCCGCGCGCCGACTGAGGCCGCATGGCGATTTGTTTCGCATTATGAAAGTTTTAACTCTTTGTCATTTTGTTTTGCTATAGTGCGCGCGATCGGAGCGTCCATCGCGGTCCATGGCAGTGGACGGACGTCTCCTCATTCGGTCGCGGCCGGTGGCGCCGGCGCGCGCGACAACAAACAAGACAAGGATGCGTTTCGTGAAACTGAAAACCATGAGCTTGTGCCTGGCGGCGAGCCTGGCGCTGTTCGGCTGTTCCGCCGGCTCCGGCGGCTGGGGGCCGGGCGACCAGAACACCGGCGTCTCGCGCCAGCCGGTGGCGGTGAAGATGATCGCCTTCAACGATTTCCACGGCAATCTGGACATGCCTGGCCAACTGACGGTGCCGGATCCGGCCGACCCGAGCAAGACGATCAAGATCAACGCCGGCGGCGTTGATTACCTGGCGGCCTGGGTGCAGGCGCTGCGCGCCAAATCGCCCAACACCGTGGTGGTGTCGGCCGGCGATCTGATCGGCGCCAGCCCGCTGGTGTCCGGCCTGTTCCACGACGAGCCCACCATCGAGGCGATGAATCTGCTGGGCCTGGACCTCAACGCCGTCGGCAACCATGAGTTCGACGACGGCCAGCAGGAATTGCTGCGCATGCAGAACGGCGGCTGCAAGACGGGCGCGCCCACCACCTCCTGCCAGAACGGCAAGTTCGCCGGAGCCAAGTTCAAGTTTCTGGCGGCCAACGTCAAGAAAAGCGACGGCGGCACCTTGTTCCCCGCTTACGAGATCAAGAAGTTCGGCGGCATCCCGGTGGCCTTCATCGGCATGACGCTGAAAGGCACGCCGGAAATCGTGTCGCCGGACGGCATCAAGGGCTTGAGCTTCCAGGACGAGGCGGCCACGGTGAACCAGCTGATTCCGCAACTGAAACGTCAGGGCGTGTCCGCCGTGGTGGTGGTGGTGCACGAGGGCGGCTATCAAAGCGGCAATTTCAATGAATGCAACGGCGTGTCCGGCCCCATCGTCGACATCGTCAAGAAGCTGGACCCGGCGGTGAAGCTGGTGGTCACCGGCCACACCCATCAGGCCTACAACTGCGTGATCGACGGCCGCCGGGTGACCAGCGCCAAGAACTACGGTCAGTTGTTCACCGAGATCGACTTCGTGCTGGACCCGGCCACCCGCGACGTCAAGCCCGGTTCCATCCAGGCGCAGAACCGGGTGGTGGCGCGCGACATCGCGCCGCTGGCCTCGGTCAGCAATCTGGTTAAGCTGTACAAGGATTTGGTGGCCCCGGTGGCCAACCGCGTGGTGGGCCAGGCGGCGGGCGCCCTGGACCGCACTCCGTCCGCGGCCGGCGAAACCGCGCTGGGCGACGTGGTGGCCGACGCGCAATTGGCGGCCGGCGCCGCCCAGGGCGCGGTGGTGGCCTTCATGAATCCGGGCGGCGTGCGCGCCGACATCCTTCCCGGCGTCGGCGGCGCTGTGACGTACAACCAATTGTTCACCACCCAGCCCTTCGGCAATGTGATGACCACGCTGACCCTGAGCGGCGCGCAGATCGACCAGCTGCTGGAGCAGCAATGGAGCGATCCGTCCAAGGTCAAGATTCTGCAAGTGTCCAAGGGATTCAGCTATAGCTGGAGCCTGTCGGCGCCGGCGGGCGCCAAGGTGGACATCGCCAGCATCAAGATCAACGGCGTGGCCATCGATCCGCAGGCCAGCTACCGGGTGCAGGTCAACAACTTCATCGCCGGCGGCGGCGACGGCTTCACCGTGCTGACCCAGGGGAGCAACCGGGTGGGCGGCGGCGTGGACGTGGACGTGCTGGAGAGCTATTTCGCCAGCGCTTCGCCAGTGGCGGTGCCGGCGCTGAACCGCATCACGCGGCTGCCTTGATGTTCCGGCGCGGCTTCAGCCGCCGCGCCGCAAACCGCCGCGGGCGTCCAGCTCGCGGTACACCCGCAACGCCACCCAGGCGTCGTTGCCGGCGTAGGCTTGTTGCGCCGGCGTCAGCGGCAGTTTGGACCAGTTGGTGGTGGACAGCTTCTTGGATTTGCGAAAGTACTGGCCGAACAGCCGCGCCACCGCCTGCACCGCGCCGACGGTGATGCGCGCATCGTCGCTGGAGAAGTGGTCCACCAGGTCCAGCACCCGGCCGCAGCGGATGCCCAGCCGCTGTTGCAGCAGCGTCTGGTCCGAACTGAGCTCGAAGCCCACCAAGAGCCGCTGAGGGTCTTCCAGCAGGGTTTTCAGCTCCGGCGCGCACTGGCCGTCCTGCACCGGGAACAGCCAGGCGCGGTCGTCGCAGGCCAGCTGGACCAGGTGCGGACCGGTCGGTTTTTCGCCCTTGTGGAAAGTGGGGCGGGATTCGGTGTCGAAGCCCAGCTCCGCGCAGCCGGCCAGGTCCCGCAACGCGGCGGCGGCCAGCTCCGGCGTGGCGGCCAGCCGCACCTGTTCCGGCGTCAGGCCGGCGAACAGCGGCAGCACCTTGATCTCCTCGCGGGGAATTTGTCGGGTTGGCAACATGGCGGACTCGCTGACTTGAGGGTAATTTGCAACCTTACCGCATTTAATGACGATGGTCAGGCATAAGCTGTCATATTTTTTGACGGCACAAGCAGGAGATGCCCAACAGCGGCGGCAATATCCTGTAGTATCGTCGGCATGCCTAATTCTTCACGTTATCTTGGCCGGCAGGCAATCGTCGACCGCCAGCAGCAGCTGGTGGCCTATGAACTATTGTTCCGTTCCAGCCCGGCCAATTTCGCCTTGGTGCGCGACGATCTGCTCGCCAGCGCCGAGGTGCTGCGCAACGCCTTCGGAGAGCTGGGCTGCGCGGATGTGTTGGGCCAGTTCCCCGGCTTCATCAACGCCAGCGCCGATTTGTTGCAAGATCCCATCCTGGACCAATTGCCGGCGGAGCGGCTGGTGTTGGAAATCCTGGAAACGGTGACCGTCACCCAGGACTTGCTGCAACGCATGGCCTTGTTGCGTCAGCGCGGCTTTCGCCTGGCGTTGGACGACGTGATCCACCTGGGGCCGGATCAGGCGGCGATGCTGCCGCTGGTGGACATCGTCAAAGTGGACGTGGCGGCGGTGGAAGCGGAACGCTTGCCGGAGCTGATGGCGCAATTGAGCGATTTCGACGGCATCCTGCTGGCGGAAAAGGTGGACAGCCGCGAGCAGTTCGAACGTTGCCGCGCGCTGGGCTTCCATTGGTTCCAGGGCTATTTTCACGGCCGGCCGGTGGTGTTGAGCAGCGCGGACGCGCCTTAGCGCCGTTTTCGCTTCACTGGGCCTTGATCGGTTTGTGGTAGGCCAGACTGGCGGCGCGGGTCTCCGCCACGATGCGCTCGAACTCCCCGCTGTCCTGCAAGGCCTTCAGGCCGCGATTGAAACGTTCCACCAACTCCGGGCCCTGGCGGTGTTTGCGCCAGATCACCACGTGCAGCGGCGCCACCCAGAACGATTTGCTCTGCGGCTCCAATTGCTGGGCCAGCCGCGGCTGGAAGTTGCGGGCGATCAGGTATTGGCCCACTTCCACGTCGATGGGGAATAAGTCGATGCGGCCGGCCAGCAGCTTGCGCAGATTGGTGACGTCGTCCGGCGCCATGTCCGGAATCAGGTGGCCGGCCTTGACCTGCCGGTTGAACTCGTCGGAATAGAAGTTGCCGACCGTGACGCCCACCCGCGCGTGGCGCAGATTGGACAGATCGTTCCAGGGAAAACTGGCGCTGCGGCGCTGGAAAAACACCATGCGCGCATGCAACACCGGTTGGGTGAACAGCAGGTCCTGTTTGCGTTCCGGCGTCGGCGCCCAGCCGAAGCTGCCGTCCACGGTGCCGTTGCGCGCCGATTGCAGCGTGCGGTTGTTGGGGTAGTAACGGAAGGCGACGTCGACGTTGGCGCGGGCGAAGGCCTCTTTGACCAAACGCGACAAAATGCCGTCGTACGGCAGTTCCTTGCCCATATAGGGCGGCCACTCCTGGTTGGACAGGGTGATTTTCAGACGTGGCGCGGCCTGCGGCTGAGCTGCCGCCAGCAGGACTACAGCCAGGCTGCCCAGCAGCCAGCTGCGAAGTCTCATCATTTCCCCGAATCCTTGCTCGATCTGTGCGCGCGGCATGCGTGCTGCCCGTGCGGAGCGCGGCGCGCGCCGTCTCCGCTCGATATTGTTGTCGGCCCCAAGGGCCTATTGCTGAATCGTAGGCAGGTTTGGCGTCCGGCGTAAAGCGCTTCCATCGCCGCGGGGTCGGCGAAGAAGCGCGGTGGCGGCCGCGCCGCAAGGGCGCGGCGCCGCTTGCGCGGGCTTAGAGCCGCTAACCAAACCTCGCAGAGAACCTGAGCCAAGGCGCGCCGACGTAGGCAGTACAAGTCGTACGACAAGGAGGTGCAACGCTGGATCAGGGGTTTTGTTAGCGGGTCTTAGAGCCTGTTCAAAGTCTCGCGAGCAAAGGCGGGACAAGGCGAAAACAAGCGAAAAAGCGGAATGTACACGTGGTACATGAGCATTTTGAGCTGGTTTTCAACGCCGTATCGCCGAAGCACAGCAGACTGAACTGGTTCTTAGCGGCCTTTCGGCGGGCTGAACAGCGCCGAGCTCGGACGCGAGGAGGCGGGCTTGCCGCGCTGGCCCTGACCCTGGCCTTGCGACGAGCGCTGACCCGGCTGGCCGGTTGTGGCGTTTTTGGCCTGACCCTGTCCTTGACCCTGGCGCGGCTTGGACGCCGGCGAGCGATGGCCGTGGCCGGTGGGCTTGCTGTCCGGCTGGTGGCGCGGTTTGCCGCCGCCGCCCTGGCGTTGCGGCTGGCCGCGGCGGTTGCCGCCGCCCATCGGGATGGGTTCCGGCTTCACCGACAGATCGGCCTCGAAGCCCGGCACCGCGAAGCGCTCGATCGATTGCTTGGTGAGCTTCTCGATGTCTTTCAGGAAGCTGAACTCGTCCACGCAGACCAGGGACACCGCCTCGCCCCTGCTGCCGGCGCGGCCGGTGCGGCCGATGCGGTGCACGTAGTCTTCCGGCACATTGGGCAGTTCGAAGTTGACCACGTGCGGCAGTTGGTCGATGTCCAGGCCGCGCGCGGCGATGTCGGTGGCGACCAGCACCTGCAATTCGCCGCTCTTGAAGTCGGCCAGCGCGCGGGTACGCGCGTTCTGGCTCTTGTTGCCGTGAATCGCGGCGGCGGGGATGCCGGTCTTGTCCAGTTTTTCCGCCAGACGGTTGGCGCCGTGCTTGGTGCGGGTGAACACCAGCGCCTGGAACCAGTTGTGTTCCTTGATCAGATGGATCAGCAGATCGGTTTTGCGGTCGCGGTCCACCAGGTGGATCTTCTGATCCACCAGCTCGTTGGTGGTGTTGCGGCGCGCCACTTCCACCAGCTTGGGGCTGTCCAGCAGACGATCGGCCAGGCCCTTGATCTCGTCGGAGAAGGTGGCGGAGAACAGCAGGTTCTGGCGCTTGGCCGGCAGCAGCGCCAGCACTTTGCGGATGTCGTGGATGAAGCCCATGTCCAGCATGCGGTCGGCTTCGTCCAGCACCAGGATCTCAACGCCGGACAAATCGATGTTGCGCTGGCCGGCGTGGTCCAGCAGGCGGCCGGGGGTGGCCACCAGGATGTCCAGCGGCTTGCGCAGTTCGCGGGTTTGCGGGTTGATGTTGACGCCGCCGAACATCACCATGGATTTGAGCGGCAGGTATTTGCCGTAGGTTTGCACCGACTCCTCCACCTGAGCGGCCAGCTCGCGGGTGGGCGTCAGCACCAGCGCGCGCGGACGGCCCGGCTGGGTGGACGGCTTGCCCATCAGCAGCTGCAGCAAGGGCAGGGTGAAGCCGGCGGTTTTGCCGGTGCCGGTCTGGGCCGCGGCCAGCAGATCGCCGCCTTGCAGCACTTGCGGGATGGCTTGGGCCTGGATCGGGGTGGGGGTGGTGTAACCGGTTTCGCTGACGGCGCGCAACAGGGATTCGGCCAGACCGAGGTCGGCAAAGGTGAGTGTGGACATGTTTGCTCCTGCGACGGCCTATCGCAGTATGTGCGAACCAATCCAGGCTGACGGGAAAAAGTTAGGGATGCGATGGGCGCTTCGGGATGAGGCGCGCGCGACGCGCAAAGATTGGAATTGCGCGCGAGAGGCCGGAGTTTACCTTCAAATTGTCGGTTTGGGAACTTGTCGCGGCATTGTCATATCCATTCCAACGGAATCCTGAGCCGCGAAAAGCCTTTTTGACGGCCGATATTATTAATAAATGCGAATGGGCGAACTGGTATCATGCTGTCACGTCGCCGGGGTTGAGCGCATCGGCCCGCGGCGGAGAGATGCCCTGTTTTGATGTGTCCGCCCGGCATGGGCGGCGAATAACGCAGTTCAGAGGAAATCGGTATGCCTGGATCCGCCCATAGGCTGGTCGGCTTGATCATATTGTGTCCGGCCTTGGCGCTGGCCGCCGGCAAGGGCGGGTCGGAAGGCGGCCACGGCCGCGCGGCGGAGAGCGGCAGGATCGCAGAGGACACGGCGGAGGCCAATCCGCCGGCGGCGACCGATTTCAATTGCGAAAAGCCGGGCAATCCGGTGGAGGCCATGGTGTGCCAGGACGACAGCCTGACCCGCCAGGACAATCGGCTGGAAAAGGTCTACGCCCTGGCGCTGGAACAGGCCCAGCAAGGCCGGCCGGGGGCCGAGGCCAAGCTGATCGCCGAGCAGCGCCGCTGGGTCAAAAGTCTGAAGGACTGCGTCAAGACCGAGGACATGCATATGTGTCTGGGCGACGTCTACATCATGCGCATCACCCAATTGCAGGCGGCCTGGGGGCTGGCGCCGTCGCTGACGCCCTTGCGCTATGTCTGCAAGGGCAACGCCACCCGCACCGTGCTGGCCACCTTCTATCGCACCCACCCGCCCACGGTGAAGCTGGAGTACAACGGCTCCACCGCCATTCTGCATCAGGGCCTGAGCGGCAGCGGCGCGCGTTACGCGGCGCCGGGGCTGGAACTGTGGATCAAGGGCCGCGAGGCCAGCATCACCTGGCGCGGCGAACCTTTGGACTGCTCCAGCCAGCCTTCGCCTTAAGAACCTGTTTACGATCTGCTGCGCGTCGTCAGACGTCACACGGTGAGTACCGCTTCGTACCGTGTGTACACTCCGCTTTCTCAGCCGTTTTCGCCTTGTCTCGCTCTAGCTTGCGAGATCGTAAACGCGTTCTAAGAGGCCGTTCATGGCGGCGCGCCCCGCCGTCTAGCGATTGAACGGGCGCAATGGCCGGCGGCCCCGTACAATGGCTTCTTTTTTCGCAAAGCCGGTTTCCGCATGGCCCTGTCCGCCACCATTTATAAAGCCAATCTCGCCGTATCCGACATGGATCGCGGCTATTACGCCAGTCATCAGCTGACGCTGGCCCAGCATCCGTCCGAAACCGTGGAACGCATGATGCTGCGTCTGGCCGCCTTTGCGCTCAACGCCAGCGAAACCCTGCAATTCAGCCGCGGTCTGAGCGCCGACGACGAGCCCGAGTTGTGGCAGAAAAACTATGCCGACGAGATCGAGCTGTGGGTGGAACTGGGCGAGCCCGACGAAAAACGGCTGAAGAAAGCGTGCAGCCGCGCCGAGCGCGTGGTGTTGTACAGCTACGGCGGCCGCGCCAGCGAAGTGTGGTGGCCGCAGATGGAGAACAAGCTGGCCCGGCTGGACAAGCTCAGCGTGTTTCGCGTCGAGACGGCCACGCTGGCGGAGCTGGTCGCCATCTGCCAGCGCAGCATGCAGTTGAGCGCCACCATCCAGGACGGTCAGATGTGGCTGGCCGACGAGTCCAACAATGTGCTGGTGGAGCCGCTGCGGCTCAAATAAGGCGTAGCCAGGCGCGCAGCCGCTGCAGCAAGCCCGTTTGGGCCGCGCGCGGCAGCCGCGTCTTGCGTTTGAGCCAGGGCCTATCCTGATGGCGGGCCTGGGCGTAGGCGTGCAATAGCCGGCGGTGGCGCAGGGCGAGATCGCCGCGCTTCATCGCCGCGCGCTCACCAAGCGCCACCAGGCGCGCAAGGACGCTCGCCAGCCGCCATCGGGCGGGGTCCGAGCGGGCGCGGCCGGAAAGCGGGCGTTGAGAATATAACGGCGCAGCGCCAAGGGCGCCGCGTCATCGTCCGGCAGATAGTCGGGAATGCCGCGCGTCGGCAGCGCGCGGCGGACGGGTTTGCTTGCGCTCATCGGCAAGGGCCTCGCAGTGGGATCTTGGCTGCATGCTAGGCTCCGGCGCGTAAAAAGCGGCTAAAGAAAGCGCGGGCGCGGATAAAAAGCGGCTAGTCGCGCCGCGGTCCGGTTCCACGTGAAACAGCGCCATGCCGCGGACTTCAGTCTGACGCGTCCAAGGTCCATTCATAGCTGCGTTCGATACAGGCCACCTCCACCCGGTATTGCCGATACCAGCGCTCCCGTCCCAGTTGCTGCGCCAGCACGTGGTCGGCATGCGCCTTCCAGGCGCGGATGCTGTCAGCGTCCGGCCAGTAGGACAAGGCGATTTCCTGCCCGTCCTCACAGGCGGAAACAAAGGCGAGGCAGCCGAAGCGCTCCATGGCCAGTTGGCGCATCTGCTGGGCGACCGCGGAGTATTCCGCATCCAGTTGCCGCGTGGCGGCGCGAAAAATCACGACATGCATGGAAAGTCTTCCTCGCATAAGGTAGGCGGTATCGGTATTGTCTCGATTGCCGGCGGCCTTGGCCAGAGCCAGTTGGACCGCCGGTGTGGAACCACCGCGGCAAGGGGAGCGAACATGAATCAGGGTTTGTTGTTGCGAGCGGCCGACGCTCGGGACGCCGAGCGGATCGCGGCGCTGCATGTCGCCAGTTGGCAAGAGCATTATCGCGGCATCTTGCCGGACGAATACCTGGATTTGCGCGCCGCGGACGAACGCCTGGCCATGTGGCGGGAGCGCTTCGCCGCGCCGGGCGCGCTGTGGGTGCGGCTGGCGCTGTGGCAGGATGAGCCGGCGGGTTTTGTTTGCCTATTGCCGGATGAGGCGCCGGAGCGGGGCGTGTATCTGGATAATCTGCATGTGAAGGCCGGGCAGCAGGGACGCGGCATCGGCCGCGCCTTGATGGCGGCGGCGGCGGCGGAGGCCTTGCGCGTCGCGCCGGGACGGCCCTTGTTCCTGTGGGCCTACCAGGCCAACCGGGACGCCTGCGCCTTTTACCGGGCGCTGGGCGGCGAGGCGTCCGCGCCTTGCGAGGTGGACACCGTCGGCGGCCGGCGCGCGCTGGCGCTCAGTTATCAGTGGGACGACCCGTCCTGCTTGCTGTAATGCCGGTTTGCGCCGCGGCAACACCTGATCGCGCAGTCGTTTTACAATGGCGCGATGTCTACCCTCAACTATTTGCAGCATTATCCCGCCGCCTTGCTCGGCCAGGTGCAGGCGCTGCTGGATTCCGGCCAGCTGGGCGGCTGGCTGGCGCGCAAGTATCCGGAAAGCCACGATGTACAGACGGACAAGGCGCTGTATCAGTACGTGTCCGAGATCAAGCTGCGTTATCTGAAGAACGCCGCCTTGCCGGCCAAGGTGAGGTACGACAGCCAGCAGCACCCGGTCAAGGGCACGCTGGGCACCAATACCTTTGTGTCGCGGGTGCAGGGCGGCAAGCTGAAGACCAAGAACGAAATCCGCGTCGCCGCGCTGTTTCGCGACGCGCCCTTGCCCTTCCTGCGCATGATCGTGGTGCATGAGCTGGCCCACCTGAAGGAGAAGGACCACAACAAGGCCTTCTACCAGCTGTGCTGCCACATGGAGCCGGACTACCACCAGCTGGAGTTCGACATGCGGGTGTGGCTGACCTGGAGAGAAAGCCAGACGGCCTGATCCGCGTTTCCCGCATTGACAACAGCCCGGCTTTGCCGGGCTGTTCGCGTTGGGGGACGGGTTATTTCTTGGTGATGAGCTGATCAAACACGCCGCCGTCGGCGAAGTGTTTGTGCTGGGCGCTGCGCCAATCGCCGAAAGTGTCTTTCAGCGTGAACAGCTTGACCTTGGGGAACTGGCCGGCGTATTGCGCGGCGATCTTGGCGTCGCGCGGCCGGTAGTAGTTCTGCGCGGCGATGGTCTGTCCCTGCGGGGTGTACAGGAACTTCAGATAGGCTTCGGCCAGCTTGCGATTGCCTTTCTTGTCGGCCACCTTGTCCACCACCGCCACCGGCGGTTCGGCCAGGATGGACAGCGAAGGGGTGACGATGTCGAATTTGTCCGGACCCAGTTCCTTCACCGCCAGCACCGCCTCGTTTTCCCAGGCCAGCAACACGTCGCCCAAGCCGCGCTGGGCGAAGGTCAGCGTCGCGCCGCGCGCGCCGGTGTCCAGCACCGGCACATGCTTGTACAGTTCGCCGACATAGGCGCGGGCCTTGGCCTCGTTGCCGCCGGGCTGCTTCAGCGCGTAGCCCCAGGCCGCCAGATAATTCCAGCGCGCGCCGCCGGAGGTTTTGGGATTGGGCGTGATCACCTGGATGCCGGGCTTGATCAGATCGCCCCAGTCGCGGATGCCCTTGGGGTTGCCCTTGCGCACCAGGAACACGATGGTGGAGGTGTAGGGCGAGCTATTGTCCGGCAGCCGGCTTTGCCAGTTCTTGGGCAGCAGGCCCTGGTCCGCCAGCACGTCGATGTCGTAGGCCAGCGCCAGCGTGGCCACATCGGCTTCCAGGCCGTGCTGGATGGCCAGCGATTGCTTGCCGGAGCCGCCGTGCGATTGCTTGATGGCGACGTCGCCGCCCTGTTTCTTCCATTGCTCGGCGAAAGCCTTGTTGACGTCCTGATACAGCTCGCGGGTGGGGTCGTAAGAAACGTTGAGCAGCTCGGCGGCCAGCAGCGGCGCGGCGGCGCCGAACAGGGCGAGAGACAGCAGGGCGTGGCGGAAGGTATGACGTGGCATGGCGGTGTCCTGAGGAGGCAAGCGATGAATGCATCTAATCAGAAATGTTTTAGCGCCAGAAGTGATTGTTTTTTATCTTTAAATTCCAAATAAGTCTATGTAATGGCGCAATCTTTTAGAGGAATCGGGAATAAGTTTCTCGTTCAATATCATTTCCAAGAATATCAAAGTCATTCTACAGTGCGAGTTCCCCCTTTGAGGAGCTGAGCGATGGAACCTTCGCTGGCGGATTTCGACTTGATCATTCAGCCCGGCTGGCGCAACTCCGGCCCGCGGCACTGGCAAAGCCATTGGCAACGCCGCTTGAACGCCGCGCGGGTGGAGGTGGGCGATTGGGACGCGCCGCAGCTGGACGACTGGCTGCGGGGTTTGGATCAGGCGCTGGACCGGACGCGCAAGCCGGTCATCGTCATCGCCCACAGCCTGGGTTGCGTGGCGGTGGCGCATTACGCCCAGCGCCATCCGCGGCGGATCGCCGGCGCCTTGCTGGTGGCGCCGGCGGACGTGGAGCGGCCCTTCGTGCCGCGCGAGCTGATGGGCTTTGCGCCGACGCCGCGCCAAGCCCTGCCGTTTCCCGCCAGAATGGTGGCGAGCAGCAACGATCCCTTCTGCAAGACCCCGCGCGCGGCGCGGCTGGCCGGTTACTGGCGCGCGCCCATCGCCTGGCTGCGCCAGGCCGGCCACATCAATGTGGAGTCCGGCCACGGGCAGTGGGAGGAGGGCTGGCTGCAGCTGGATTTGCTGGCGCAAAGGGTGAGGGCCAGCTTGAACCAGGCGGCTTGAGAAGCGGTTGACTGTCTGCCGCCTTGCGACGGGCGATAGCGGGCTCGCCTATCCGCGGCTTCGGCCGCAAGGCCTTGCCTCGCCCTGGCTCGGCGGCGCCGAGTCCGGTTTCGTAGCGGGGTCGGCGTGATCTAAACTGGGGTGACACGCATCTAACCATCCTGGGTGGCCATGAGATCGAGCCGATTCCTTGCCTGTTGCTGGCTGTCCCTGGCCGGAGCCGTTTACGCCGCGCCCTTGAGCCGCATCGGCATCTCCGTGGGAGCGCTGGACAACCCTTTCTACCAGATCGTCGCGCGCGGCGCGCTGAACGAGGCGCGCGCGGTCAATCCCAATGCGCAAGTCACCACTCTGTCCGCCAATTTCAGCCTGGAGCGTCAGGAGGAACAAGTGCGGCAGCTGCTGCGCCAGCAGGTGGAGCTGATCCTGCTGGTGGCCGCGGACAGCAAGGCGGTGGCGCCGCTGGTGCGGCTGGCGCATCAGGCCGGGGTGCGGGTGGTGGCGGTGGACGTGGACGCGCCCGGCGCCGACGGCACGGTCAAATCGGACAATGTCCAGGCCGGCGCGCTGGCTTGCCGTTATCTGGCGGAGCGGATGCGCGGCCGCGGCGCGCTGGTGATTCAGAGCGGTCCGCCGGTGTCTTCGGTCTGGGACCGGGTGGCCGGCTGTCGCCGCAGTCTGGCCGCTTTCCCCAAGATCCGGCTGCTCAGCCATCAGGAGAGCGGTTTGGCGTCCAGCTGGGGCGGCAAGCGGCTGATGGAGCGGCATCTGCGGCGCTACCCGGAGATCAACGGCGTGTTCGCCAGCAACGACCGCCAGGCGCTGGGGGCGGAGCAGGCGGTGAGAGAGGCGGGGCGCAAGGAGGTGATGATAGCCGGCGTGGACGGTTCGCCGGACATCGAGAAGGCGCTGCGCGGAGATAGCCAGATCGTGGCGTCCTCCAGCCAGGCCCCGTACGCCATCGGCGTGGAGGCGGTGAAGCTGGGCCGTCAATTGCTGGACAATCCCAAAGCCAAGCCGCGCACGGTGATGGTGCCGGTGCAGCTGATCACCCGCGCCAATATCGGCGCCTATCAGGGTTGGCAGAGTCAGCTGCCGCCGGCGCCCGCGGCGGCGCGCTAGGAGACGGCTCCCGGTCTTTTTTGACCTGCGGCGGCGGCGGTGTCACACTGCCGGTGTTTCCGCGTCGGCCTGGCCGACGCCAGCTGTTTCCAACTCAAGCCAAAGGATTCCACATGTTCGCATCACGCCCGCTCAAAGCCGGCCTGGCCGCCCTGGCGCTGACTTTGCCGCTGCTGGCGCACGCCGACGCCGCCCAGGATGCCGCCGTCAAAGAGTTGTCCGCCACGCTGAACCTGAACAATATGCTGCCGGAGCTGGCGCAGCGCACCACCGCCAGCGCCATGCCGCTGCTGCAGGAATACTTCGTCAAGAACAAGATCAAGCTGAGCGAAGCCCAGCAGAAAAAAGCGCAGGAAGGCTTCAAGACCTACGGCGAGAACGTGCACAAGCTGGCCAGCGATTACTTCGGTTCCAGCGCGGCCAAGCAGCAGTTCGAACAGACCGTGGCCAAGGCCTACAGCGCTCAGTTCAGCGCCGACGAACTCAAGCAGATCAACGTGTTCTACAAGACCGCCGCCGGTCAGAAGCTGCTGAAGCAGCAGCCGCAGATCATCAACACCATCGCCGGCGATACGCTGAAGGCCGCCGAGCCGGTGCTGCTGCCCAAGATGCGCGCCGCCGCGGAAAGCTTCGGCAAGAGCGTCGCCAAGAAATAAGCGAAGACGCGTAGCGCGATCCAAGCCGCCCAAGGGCGGCTTTTTGCTTGTCCGCGCGCCAGCTTGGTGCCGCGGCGCACCATTCCGGTTCAGTTCAGCATCAGGCTGAGCCGGCGCGCGGTGTCCACCGCGGCCTCCGCTTGGCTGGATTCTTCCTGCCATACCCAGACATTGTGGGTCGGGTCCAGCGCCTCGACCAGCCACAGGCGGCCGCCGCCGCCCAGCGCCACCTGGCGCGCGCGCACCGGCCGGCGATAATTGAACATCACCACCTCGCTGGCGGCGGCGGGCGTTTGGCGCGAAAACAGTTTCATGGCGGGCCTCGCGGCGGGAGTGGACGATGCCTGCGACGCTGCAAGACTCGTGCCAACGCCTGGACGGCGCAGCGGCTATAACGTGTTTATCGACACGTATTATGTCATTCAAATGATCAGATCGGGCTTGTTGTTATGGTTGCTGGCCGGACTGGCGGCGGGCGCCGCCGCCGCGCCGCCGCGCCAGGTGGTGGTCTTGGTCGACAACGGCTATCCGCCGTATTCCTACGAGAAGGACGGCCGGGCGGAGGGCGTTTACAACGAGGTGCTGCGCGCGGTTTCGCAGCGTTTGAGCGACTATCGCATCGATCTGCGGCCGGTGCCGTGGAAGCGCGGCCTGTCCGAGCTGGAAGCCGGCCGCGCGCCGGCGCTGTCGCCGCCGTATTACCGGCCGGAGCGCGACTACATGGGATATTCGGCGCCGTTCTGGCAGGAGCAGCTGGCGGTGTATTGCCGGGCGGAGATCATGCGCGCGCCGCGTCCGCACTGGCCGGCGGACTTTGTGGGCCTGCGCTTTGGCAACAACGCCGGTTTCCGTCCCGGCGGCAAGGCGTTCTGGCTGGCGGTGCAGCGTGGCGACATCCAGCTGGACGAGGCGCCGGACACCCAGGGCAATCTGCTGAAGCTGATCAATGGCCGCACCGACTGTTATTTGAACGACAAACTGTCCATTCTCTACGTGCTGGAGCGCTTGCAGCGGCGCGGCGCAATCAGCCCGGAGCAGCGCGGCGAACTGGTGGCGGCGGCCAGCCTGAACGGCGAGCAGGCCTATGTCGGTTTCACCAAGCACGGCCAGCAGCGTTTTCCCTATCTGGACGATTTCATCCGGCAGCTGAACGCCGTCTTGGAGCAGATGAAGCGCGAGGGGCGGATTGCCGCCATTGTGGAGCAGACGCTGCGCGCCGCGCCGCCGTAGCCGCGGTTCATCGCCGCGTCCGGCCGCCGGTTTTGACAGCCGCGACGGCCGGTTTTAGCATGGCTCGGTTGCCTAAGGGAAAGCAAGCATGGAAAACCGCAAACTGGCGGTATTGATCGATGCGGACAACGCGCAGTCGGCGCTGATCGCCGAGTTGCTGGCCGAGGTGGCCAAATACGGCACCGCCGTGGTCAAGCGCGCCTACGGCGACTGGACCACCAGCCAGCTGAAGGGCTGGAAGGAAGTGCTGCACCAGTACGCGATTTCGCCGATCCAGCAGTTCGCCTACACCAAGGGCAAGAATTCCACCGACTCCGCGCTGATCATAGACGCGATGGATCTGCTCTACACCGGCAATTTCGACGGCTTCTGCCTGGTGTCCTCCGACAGCGATTTCACTCGGCTGGCCACCCGGCTGCGCGAATCCGGGCTGATGGTGATCGGCCTGGGCGAACAGTCCAAGACGCCGCGGCCCTTCATCGCCGCCTGCGACAAATTCGTGTTCACCGAGATTCTGCGGCCGGAGCCGGCGGCGGCCAAGAGCGTGGCCGACAAACCCAAGACGCGCAGCGCGCGCAGCCGCGCCAAACCGCAGCCGGAGAAGGAGCGCCATCCGCTGCAGGACATGTTCACCAATGCGATCGAGGCGGTGTCGCGCGACAGCGGCTGGGCCGAGCTGTCGGTGGTGGGCACTTATCTGGCCAAGAACGACCCCTCGTTCGACCCGCGGGTTTACGGTCATTCCCGGCTGTCGCAGATGGTGAAAAAGCTGGACTTCCTGACGGTGCAGGAAAGCCGAAACGGCTCCAAACTGCATTGCGAGATCCGGCTCAAACAGGACGGGGAATCCGTGCTCGCGGCGCCCGTGATAACGCCGCCCGCGGCGGAGCCGACGCCGGAGACGCCGGTGCGCAAGAAGCGCAGCCCGCGCAAAAAGCCGGCTGCTGCCGGCTGAACCGGCTGCTGGTACACTGTTTGCATTCCTAAAGAACGTGTTTACGATCTCGCAAGCTAAGGCGAGACAAGGCGAAAACAGCTGAGAAAGCGGAATGTACAGGTGGTACATGAGCATTTCGAAGTTGGTTTCAACGCGGTATCGCCGACGCGTAGCAGATCGTAAATAGGTTCTAAGGATCCGCGTCGGCGTCCGTGCCCGCGATCCAAAAAACAAGCCACATCAGCAAGGGACAGAACATGATTATCCGCGACGCCACGCTGGAAGACCTGGCGGCGATACTCGATATCTACAACGAGGTCATCGCCACCACCACCGCCATCTACAACGACGATCCGCTGTCCGCCGGCGAGTTCGCCGTCTGGTTCCAGGACCGCACCGCCGCCGGTTATCCGGTGCTGTTGGCCGAGGAAAACGGCAAGATCCTGGGCTTTTCCAGCTTTGGCGATTTCCGCGTCAAGCCGGGCTACCGCTTCACCGTGGAACACAGCGTGCATCTGTCCGCCGACGCGCGCGGCAAGGGCATAGGCACCGCCTTGGTGCAAGCGCTGTTCCCGCGCGCCAAGGCGCTGGGCAAACACACCATGGTGGGCGCGGTGGACGCCGCCAACGCGGGTTCTATCCGCTTCCATGAAAAATTGGGTTTCCAGCAGGTGGGCATGCTGCCGCAGGTGGGATTCAAGTTCGGCCGCTGGCTGGACCTGGTGTTCTTGCAGCGCTTCATCGACGGCGCCAGCGAGGGCCCGGCGGCGTCCTGAGCCTGAAATGAGAAGCGCCGCAGATGACTGCGGCGCTTGCTCGTGCTTTTTACCACTGTCGAACGCAGTGTTTTCTTGATATTTCTCTATTCACCCTTGTACGACTTAGCGCACCTCTGCAACGATATCCCTACTGAACACCTTTTCGCAATACTTGCATTTCATTTTTGTGTCGCGCGCCTGGGGTTTGACGTAGAAAAAGCTGGTCACCGGCTCATTGTGCGAGACGCAATTGGAGTTGGGGCAGGAGAAGATGCCTTCGATAGTGTCCGGCAGCGCCAGCTTGTGTTTCTTCACCACTTCGAAATTGTCGATCACGTTGACGGTGGCCTGCGGCGCGAACAGCGCCAGCTCGTTGGCCTGCTCCTCCGATAGCGCGATGTTCTCCACCTTGATGATGTCCTTGGCGCCCATGTGGCGGCTGGACAGGTTCAGGCCCACGGTGACGCGCTCGCCGGTTTCGCTGAGCTTGAACAGGCGCAGGATGATCAGGCCCTGGCCGGCCGGGATGTGGTCGATGACGGTGCCTTGCTTCAGCGCTTCTACGGTGCGGGTGTATTGCATGATGGTTTCCTTTTCCTGAATCAGACGGTCTCGTTCAACACCAGCGACAGCAGCGCCTGGCGCGCGTAGACCCCGTTCTTGGCCTGTTCGAAGTAATAAGCGTGCGGCGTGGCGTCCACGCTGGTTTCGATCTCGTCGACGCGCGGCAGCGGGTGCAGAATCTTCATATTGGTGCGGGCGCTGTGCAGCATGTCGGCGCGCAGCACGAACTTGCCCTGGATTTTCTTGAACTCGGCCTCGTCGAAGCGCTCGCGCTGCACCCGGGTCATGTACAGCACGTCCACTTGCGGGATCACGTCGTCCAGGCTGCCGACCACGGTGTACTGAATGCCTTTTTCGTCCAGCTCTTCGCAGATGTAGTCCGGCATCGCCAACTGCTCCGGCGACACGAAGTAGAAGCGCGCGCCGAACAGCGACAGCGCCTGGGTCAACGAATGCACGGTGCGGCCGTATTTGAGGTCGCCGACGAAGGCGACGGTGAGGTTTTCCAGCGTGCCCTGGGTTTCGCGGATGGTGAACAGGTCCAGCAGGGTTTGGGTCGGGTGCTGGTTGGAGCCGTCGCCGCCGTTGATGATGGGCACGTCGGAGAATTCGCTGGCCAGCCGCGCCGCGCCTTCCTTGGGATGGCGCATCACCACCGCGTCGGTGTAGGACGCGATGATCTTGATCGAATCCGCCAGGGTTTCGCCCTTTTTGGCGCTGGTGTTGCCGCCGTCGGCGAAGCCGATGACGCTGCCGCCCAGCCGTTGCACCGCGGTCTCGAAGGACAGCCGGGTGCGGGTGGACGGTTCGAAGAAACAGCTGCCCACCAGCTTATCCTTCAGCAGGTCGTTGCGCGGCTGTTGTTTCAGGCGGGCTGCCGTGGCCACCACCAGCTCCAGTTCCTCGCGGCTGAAGTCCGGTATGGAAATGATGTGTTTGCGGTAGAGGGGGTTGGCCATGGTCGCGTCCTTTCAATATTGGCTTTATGAGTCGCGGGTAAAAAAAAAGCCCCTGGCATCAGGAGCTTGTTTTATTACTGCGTCGGGGTCCGGGAACGGCAAGGCCTCGCGCCAACGCCAGATCGCCGCCGTGGCGGGCGGTGCGTCGTGCGGGAAGCGTCGTTGCGTGGTTCATTGCCTGTGGTCCGAACAAAATTGCGGGATTGTAATCCCAATTCCGGATCGACGGTAAGACCCGTGTCGCATTTATCGAAATTGATGGCAGAAAAGGGACACTTCCGCGCGCGGGCAAGCTGGAGCCCAGAGCCTGTTCAAAGTCTCGCGAGCTAGAGCGAGACAAGGCCTTGCGGCTGAGAAAGCGGAATGTACTCGTGGCAGATGAGCATTTCGAAGCCGGTTTCAACGCTATTTTCCATCCATTCTGCCGACGCGCAGCAGA
Organism: Chromobacterium sp. Panama; assembly: GCF_003052555.1. NCBI lineage: Bacteria > Pseudomonadati > Pseudomonadota > Betaproteobacteria > Neisseriales > Chromobacteriaceae > Chromobacterium > Chromobacterium sp. Panama. Next base: position 4,811,137 of record NZ_QARX01000001.1, on the reverse strand, counting down.
CTGTGAACAGGTTCTCAGCGCAGCGCGTATTTGATCCCCAGGCTGAGAAAACAGACGCCCAGCAAGCGCTTGAGCAGCAGGCGGCCGCCGGGGGCGAACGCGCGGCGGCGCAGATGGCCGGCCAGCCACACCAGCAGCGCCAGGTAGAGCATATTGATCAGGCAGAACACCGCGGCCAGCTGTGCGAAGCCGGCCGGGCCGGCGCGGCCGGCGTCCAGGAATTGCGGGAAGAAGGCCATGAAGAACAGGATGGCCTTGGGGTTGGCCAGGGTGATCAACAGCGAGCGGCGGAAGCAGGCGCCGGGGCTGTGTTGCGCCGGTGCGGTCACGGCCGCGGCTCCGCCGTTGCGGCGGAACAGCAGCCTTGCGCCCAGCCAGGCCAGGTACAGCGCGCCGGCGTAGCGCAGCAGTTCGAACCAGCCGGGGTGGGCGGCCAGCAGCGCCGCCACGCCGCCGCCGGCCAGCGCGATCAGGATCAGATCGCCGGCCAGCAAACCGGCCTGGGCCGCGTAACCCGCGCGCAGCCCGCCGCCGCTCAGCGCGCCGAGGATGGACAGGGTGCCGGCGCCCGGCGTCACCACCAGCAGCAGCGAGGCGGCGACAAACGGCCACCAGTCGATTGCCGTCATCAGGGTTGTCCTTTCGCGGTCCGGCGGTTCAAGTGCGGAAATCGCCCACCAGCGCCTCCAGCCGCGCCGACAATTCGCGCAGATGGCCGACCGAGGCGGCCACCTGGCGCACCACGTCGCTATTGCTCTGCGCCATGCTGCTGATGCGCTCCACGTTCTGGGCGATCTCCAGGCTGGCGGCGGATTGCTCGCGGGTGGAGGAGGCGATGTCGACGATGCTGCCCACCAGGCCGTGGCTGCGGTCCAGCACGGTCTGCATCGCCTGATTGGCGTCTTCGGCGATGGCCACGCTATTACCCACCAGCTGGCTGCTCTTTTGCACATCGCTGACCGCGTCGCGGGTTTCCTGGCCGATGGCGTTGACGATGCGGCTGATCTCCACCGTGGCCTCGGCGGTGCGGCCGGCCAGATTGCGCACCTCGTCCGCCACCACGGCGAAGCCGCGGCCCATTTCCCCGGCGCGCGCCGCTTCGATCGCCGCGTTCAGCGCCAAGAGATTGGTCTGGTCCGCGATGTCCTTGATCACGTTGACGATGGTGCTGACCTCGGCCGAACGCGCGCCCAGGCCGTTCACCCGTTCCGCCAGCGCGTGCATATTGTCGGTCATGCGGCGGATTTCGGCGGTGACCTGGTTGACGGTGGCGACGCTCTGCTCGGTCAGGCTGCCGGTTTCCCGCGCGGTGCTCTCCGCCAGTTGGGCGGTGTTGGCGATGTGCTGCACGCTGACGGTGACTTCCTCCACGCCGGCGGCGGTGGCGCTGGCGGCGTCCGATTGCGAGGCGGAGGCGCTTTCCACTTGGCGCGCGGACTCCTGCAGGGACACCGCCGCCGCGGTGACCGCCAGGCTTTGTTCGCGCACCTCCACGAACATGTCGCGCAGGCTGGCGATGAAGCGGTTGAAGGCGTCGGCGGTGCGGCCGATTTCGTCGCGGTTGCGGATCGGGATGCGTATGGTCAGATCGCCCTTGCCGGACGCCAGCTGTTCCATGGTGGCGGCCAGATGGTTCAGCGGCCGGGTCAGCGCGCGCACCACGCCGGCCAGCACCAGCAGGATCAGCGCCAGCGCCACCGCGCCGATCAGCACCGCGGTCAGGCTTTGCCTGCGCGCGTCGGCGGTGATGGCGGCGGTGGGAATGCTGACGCCCAGCGTCCAGAACTGGCCGGTATTGGCCACTTTGACCGGGTGGAAGAAGTGGGTGAAGCCGCCGGCCTCGTAGACGAAGTCCTCGCCTTGCTTGATCTTGGCCAGATAGGGCGTCAGCGGGCTGTCCTTCGGCGCGGGTTTGCCCAGCAGGCCGGCTTCCGGGTTCACCACGTAGAGGCCGCCTTCTGACAGCATGCTGACGTAGCCGGTTTCATACAGCCGGATCTGGCCGAATTTTTTTTGCAGATCGTCCAGCGCGATGTCGGTGGCGGACACGCCCAGCATCTTGCCGGCGGCGTCCTTGATCACCACGGCCAGCGAGCTTTCCAGGATCTTGCGGTTCTGCACCTCGTAGGGGTAGGGCTCGGTGATGGTGTCGCGGCCGCGTTGCTTGGGCACGTAGTAGAAATCGCCCCAGCCCGGTTTTTCGTAGTCCGGCTGATAGCTTTCCGGATGCTCCTTGAACTTGGGGAATTCCTTGACCCGGTCCGCCGACATCATCACGTCCATCTGCGCCTTGCCCTTGTCGTTCTTGGTGACATAGGGCTGGTAGCGGCCGGTGGGGTCGTGGCGCGGCCAGTCCAGGCGGAAGCCGTTGTCGTTGCCGTCGAAGGCGTTGGGCTCCCACAGCATCCACAGGCCCACGGATTGCGGCGCGTTGTCCAGCATCTGCTGGATGGTGTTGTCGGTGTGCTTGCGGTCCGGGTGCGCGACGCGCTGTATGCCCTGCACCGCGTCGGCCAGATGGCGCGGCAGGGTGAAGTTGCGGGCGAAGTCGCTTTCCGCGTCCTTGGCGTAGCTGCTGGCCTGTTCCGAGGCCAGCTTGTAGCCCTGGTCCACTGCCGAGCTATAGCTCTGCCAGGCGATCAGGCCGATCATGACGGCGAAGCCGACGGCGATGGCGGCCGCGGCCACCAGAATGATGCGGGTGCTCAGGCGGCCCCATTTCTGCTGTTCCATTCTTCTTTCCCCAATACCTTGCGAAGCTTGTTCTATGGCGGTCTGCCGCGGCCGCGCGCGAGCGGAGGCGAAGCCCGGCGTCTTGCCCTTATTTATAGACATTAAAGCCAGAGCCACGCACCGGTCCATGCCGACGCGCTAAAAGCGGGCCGCGGAGCGGCCGAACGTGGGGAGCGCGCCACAGCGGACGCGGCGGCAATATTTACAGCCGCGTGACAAGCGGCGGCGCGCTGCGTTATCTAGCAGGCTTTGCGCGAGTTTGACGGTGAATTCGCACGTCATGCGAAGCCGCTTGCCTGACCGACGGGCTAATGGAATACCTTGCAAATGCCGATAGTGGAGTTGATGCTGAAAGAAGGCGCGCCCGGGCGGCAAGGGGCGGGCCGGTCCATTTTCGCCGGCGACATTGGCCGGCGGGGTCTGGGTGACAGGATGGCGGAGACGCATGCGCGCGGCCGGCGGCTCAGGCGCGCGGCGGGATAAAGAGCACAGAATGATCAAGTGCATAGAAGTGGCCGATCTCAAGGTGGGCATGTACATCCACGATCTGAACTGTGATTGGATGTCGCACCCCTTTTTGCTTAAGCGTTTTTTGATCAAGCACGAGGAAGAGATCCACAAGATCGCCGACTCCGGCATTCACGAGGTGTACATCGACACGCGCAAGGGCTTGGATCTGCCTTCCGCGCCGACCGCCACCGAGGTGAAGAAGCTGCTGGAGGAGCAGATCCGCGAGTTCGGCAGCAGCGAAACCATTTTGGAGCGGCAGGTGGAGGCCGGCGCCGAGTTCGGCCGCGCCCAGCTGATCCACAGCGAAGCCAACCAGATCATCCAGGGCATTCTCAAGGACGTGCGCCTGGGCAAGCAGGTGGAGCTGGAGATGGTGGAGCCCTCGGTGAGCAAGATGACCTCGTCCATCCTGCGCAACGGCGGCGCGCTGCTGTCGCTGTGCCGGATCAAGGACAAGGACAATTACACCTTCCAGCATTCGGTCAGCGTCGGCGCCTTGATGGTCAGTTTCTGCAACGCGATGGGGATGAGCAAGGAGGTGATTCATCACGCCGGCATCGGCGGCATGCTGCACGATATCGGCAAGATGAAGATTCCGGACCGCATCCTCAACAAGCCGGGCAAATTGACCGAGCAGGAGTTCTCGGTGATGAAGTGCCATGTGGTGGAGAGCAAGCAGATCCTGCTGCAAACCACCGGCATTTCCGAAACCGCGGTGCTGGTGGCGGCCCAGCACCATGAGCGCCACGACGGCAGCGGCTATCCGGCCGGGCTCAAGGGCGAGGAGATTTCACAACTGGGGCAGATGGCGGCCATCGTCGACGTCTACGACGCGCTGACCTCGGACCGCTGCTATCACAAGGGCATGGCGCCCACCGACGCCTTGCGCAAGATCTACGAGTGGTCGAAGTTCCACTTCAATCCGCAGCTGGTGCAGGCCTTTATGCGCAGCATAGGCATTTATCCTATCGGCACCCTGGTGCGGCTGGAGAGCGGCCGGCTGGGCGTGGTGGTGGAGCAGAACGAGAGCAATCTGATCTCGCCCAAGGTGAAGGTGTTTTTCAGCACCAAGAGCAATGTCTACATCCCCCCGGAGCTGGTGGACCTGTCGCGCGGCATGGGTTTCGGCGGCGGCGACCGCATCGTCAAACATGAGTCGCCGGACAAGTGGAAGATAGATCCGCTGCGTTTCCTATAGCGGGGCAGAGCGCCCCGCGCCGCTCGGGCTAGCGGTAATCCCCCCACACGGTCTGTATCGCCGCCACCGCGGCCAGCGCCGCGGTTTCGGTGCGCAGGATGCGCGGACCCAGTTTCAGCGGCGTCCAGCCGGCGCTTAGCGCCGCGGCTTCTTCGCGCGCGGAGTAACCGCCTTCCGGGCCGGCCATCAGCCAGGCGCGCGCCGGCGCGGTGGCGATGTCGGCCAGGCACCGGGTGCCGGCCGGAGACAGAATCAGCCGCGCGTCGGCGTCCGGAGCCTGTTTCAGCCATTGCTCCAGCGACAGGATGGGCAATACTTGAGGAATGGCGTTGCGGCCGCTTTGTTCGCAGGCGGAAATCACGATCTCCTGCCAGCGGGCCACGCGCTTGTCGGCGCGCTCGCCGGACAACTTGACGATGGAGCGCTCCGCGGCGATGGGCTGGAACGCGGATATACCCATTTCCACGCCTTTTTGCAGGGTGAACTCCATTTTGTCGCCGCCGGAAATGGCTTGGGCCAGGCCCAGCCAGATCGGCGTTTCACGTGAAACGTCGTCGAAGCCTTCGATGAGGCAATGCGCATCGCGCTTCATCACCGCGTCCAGCGTGGCGGCGTACTCGCCGCCGCGGCCGTTGAACAGGGTGACGGCGTCGCCGGCGCCTAGCCGCAACACCTGGACATGGCGCACCACGGTGTCCGGCAGGGCCAGCGTTTGGCCGACGCTGAGGTCGGCGTCAATGTAAAACCTGGGCATGACGTATTGAAAGTCGCTGTTGATACCGGTATTTTGCTTTGTTTGCTGCGATTGCAGCAAATAGATTGCAGCGGCCTTGGGGGAAAACGAATGCAGGTGCTGGAACAGGTGATGCAGGTGCTCAGGGAAGTGGCGCGCGACGAGGTGATGCCGCGCTTTTTGCGAGTGGGCAAAAGCCGCAAGGACGACGGCACGCTGTTCACCGAGGCCGATATGGCTTGCCAGCAGGCTTTGCAGGCCGCCTTGCCCCGCATCCTGCCGCACCCGGTGTTGGGCGAGGAGATGGAATTGGCCGAGCAGGACCGGCTGTGGGCGGAAAATCAGGACGGTTTGTGGGTGGTGGACCCGATAGACGGCACCACCAACTTCGTCAACGGCCTGCCGTATTTCGCCATCTCAGTCGGCCTGATGGTGGGCGGCAAGAGCCGGCTGGGCGTGATCTACAACCCCGTGTCCCAGGAAATGTTCTACGCCAGCCGCGGCGAGGGCGCTTATCTGAACGGTCAGCGCCTGCCCCTGAAAACCGTGGTCAACACCATGTGCGACGCCATCGCCAGCGTGGAGGTCAAATACCTGCGCTCCGGCAAGCTGGCCGCGCGCATCGGCAGCACCTGCCCCTGCGGCAGCCTGCGCAATCTGGGTTCCAGCACGCTGGATTGGTGTTATCTGGCGGCCGGCCGCTACGATCTTTATCTTCATGGCGGCCAGCGGCTGTGGGATTACGCCGCCGGCGCGGTGATCCTGGAAGAAGCCGGCGGCCAGATCGCCAGCCTCAACAGCGACGATTACTGGAGCGATGTGATCTGGAAGCGTTCCGCCATCGCCGCGCTCAATCCGGAGTTGTTCTCCCAATGGCATCGCTGGGTGCGCGCCAACCAGTAGCCGGCTTCAGCCGCGGAACATGAAGTAGACTGCGCCCACCAGACACAGCCCGGCCCAGACATAGTCCCAGCGGAAGGGCTGGTTCATGTAGAACACCGCGAACGGTATGAATACCGACAGCGATATCACTTCCTGAATGATCTTCAGCTGCGACAGCGTCATCGCGCCGTAGCCGACGCGGTTGGCCGGCACCTGCAGCAAATACTCGAACAAGGCGATACCCCAGCTGGCCAGCGCGGCCAGCCACCAGGGCTTGGAAGACATGTCCTTCAGGTGGGCGTACCAGGCGAAGGTCATGAACACATTGGACAACACCAGCAGCAGCGGCGTCAGCAGATAGGGCGAGAGATTCATGGTGCGCGCTCAGCGGCCGGCGTTCCAGTTGGCGACGGCTTCTTTCTTGTTGTCGGTCTGGGCGCCGATGGCGCTGCAATTGCCGTTGTCCGGATAGCGGCTGCATTGCACCCAGAAGCGGCGGGAGCCGGCCTTGACCAGCAAGGCGGGCGCGCCGCATTTGGGGCAGGGTCTGAGGGCGGTTTGCGGTGTCTGGCTCATGGCGGAAAGTCCGGCTGAAACCGGCATCTTACCCCAAGCCGCCGCGCCATGGCGGCGGCTTGGGGTCAGCGCTTAGCGGCGCGCCTTCAGCGCCGCCGCGGCGGAGACCGCCGGATCCGCGGCCTTGACGAAGTTGGCGACATAGCCGCCCAACAGCTTATGCGTGTGGGTGGTGGGGTGCAGCACGTCCCAGAACACGAAGGCGTCCGGATTGCCGCATTCCGCGCGCGGCTTCTGCTCCCAGATATAGGGCAGGCTGGCGTTGCCGGCGATGTCCAGGCAGGACTGGGTGGCGTTGCTGACCTGGTACTTGGCCGGATGGTCGAGCAGGTCGTCGAACAAGGTGTTGCTGTCGAACAGATTCAGCTTCAGCGTGCTGCCGTACTTCTGCTGCAATTGCGTGATCAGCAGCGCCAGCTTGGCGTTGTAGTCGCGCACTTGCGGCGCCAGCGCGGCGGCCTTGCCGCTGGCCTGGGCCGCAGGGGTGCGGGCCAGATTGGGCAGGTTAAGCACCACGATGTGACGCGCGCCGGCGGCGATGATGCGTTCCAGCGCCTTGCCCTGATCGCTTATCACCTGGTCCACGGTGCGACCGTAGTTGAGCAAGTCGTTGCCGCCTATCAGCATGGTGAACAGGGTGTTTTCCGGCCGGTAATTGGCGGCTTTCTGCATGTATTGCGACCATGATTCCACCTGCTGCAGCAAGCCCGGCACCACCAGGTGCTGATCGCCGGCGGAGCCGCCTATCGCCCAGTTGTAGATCGGCAGCTTCAGCTGCTCGGCCAGATATTCCACCCAGACCCGGTCGTTGCTGAAGCGGCCGATGAACCAGCTCTTGGCGTTGGGCAGCCGCCATTGCGAGGCGCCGTACATGTTCTGAGTGTCGGACAGGCTGTCGCCGAACACGATCAGCTTGTTGACGCCGGCCGGCTGGCTGGCGTTGTCCTGGCTCCAGATGGTGTGGTTGTAGGACATCTGGTTGTTGGCGGCGGCGTACAGCGCCACCGGGCGGTTGAGGCCCTTGGCCGCGAGCGTCTTCTGGCAGACGGCGGCCAGGGTGTCCTGGGCCACGTCGCTGTAGAACATATTCTTCAGCGCGATGATGCTGCCGGACCACCAGTAGCCGTTGACGCGGTAGTAATCGCCGCTGCTGGGGTCCAGCGCCCAGTGGTAATTGGTTTGCGGCTTGCCGGGGCTCATGTCCAGCCGGTAATAGCAGCGCAGATAGGTGTAGGTGGCGGCTCCCATCGCCACGGCCGGTTTGGCCGCCGCGGCCTTGACCTGGGCTTCGCTGAGCGGGCCGCCCGGGGACAGATAGTCCAGTTGCGGGTCCAGCTGGGCGTGAACCTGGCTGGCGGCGAACAGGCCGGCCGCGGCCAGCAGGCCGCGTAGCAGTTGAGGTTTCATAGAGACTTTCCCGATACGTGATTTGAGTCAAGCTGTCTGTTGTATGCCGTCTAGCGCGGCTGTAGCGGCGTGATGCCGTACCGGGATCTTTAAGTATTTACAGGTGAAAATAAACGGTAATTTTAAATCATCCGTAAAAATGCCATATGGTTCAAACGGTGTGGTTTTTCATGCAAAAGCGCCCGCGCAAGGCGGGCGTTTAGCCAGATTGGATCTGGTCGCGGCAACTGGGGCGTAGCCTCAAGCCGTCAAGAGCACAGATCAGACGCTGAGCGCGACAATCTTCAAGGGATGTTTGCCGTCCGGGCTGGGGAAGTCCGCGTCCGGGCTTATCCATTCCGCCGCGCGCACTTCGCGGCCGGCCTTGGCCGCGCTGCGCTGGAGCGCTTCCAGCCAGGCGTCGCCGTCCACTTGCGCGACGTTGTTGCAGCAGATCAGCGTGCCGCCGGGCGCGGTGGCCAGCAGCGCCGGCTTGAACAGCGCCTGGTAGTCGTTGATCAGGTCCACCACGCCGAAGGGGCTCTTGGAGTAGCGCGGCGGGTCCAGGAACACCAGGTCGAACTGGCGCGCTTCCAGTTTGGGGAAGGGCGGCATTTTCTTGCCGCGCACGCGTTCCGGCTGGCCGATGCCGGACAGCTGGCGGAGGGCGGCGAACACATCGCTCTGTACGCAGCGCGGGCGGGTGGCCAGCAGATTGAGCTTGGCGTTGGCGCGGCCGATGCTGAGGCTGGATTCGGCGAAGTCGACGTTCATCACGAAGCTGGCGCCGGCCTTGGCCGCGGCCACGCCGACGCCGCAAGTGTAGGCGAACAGATTGAGCACGCTCTTGCCGGCCGCCAGCTGCATCACATGACGGCGCGCGGCGCGCAGGTCCAGGAACAGCCACGGGTCCTGGCCCTTGTGGCGCGCGCGGTAGTGGTAGTTGACGCCCAGCTCGCGAATGGTGTGGTCGGCTTCGGCCTCGGCCTGCTGTTCCAGGCTCAGCGCGTTGCCGATGCGCGAATTGCCGGCGCTGCGGTCGTTGTACATCAGCGGCAGGCCGGGGTGGCTGGCCTGGTAATGGGCGCGGATCTCCGCCAGCTCGTCGTCGCTCAGCGGCTGGTGAAAGCTTTGCGCCAGCAGCTGCTCGCCGTAGCGGTCCACGGTCAGGCCGGGCATGCCTTCCACGCTGCCGTGAAACAGGCGGTAACAATTGGTGTCTTCGGCTTGCAGCCGGGCGATCAGTTCTGCGCGCGCCGCTTCGGCGCTGTGCAGCAATGGGGTCAGGGAGGACATCGGGGGCCTTCGCTTGCGGTTCCGGGCCGGCTCGCTGCGCGGAGGCGGGCGCGCCGGAAAATCCTTCATTGTATGCTTTGCCGCAGCCGCGCTCAAATGCGCGTCGGGAAAACCCTTTGCAAAACAATAGGCCAGGGGCGGGCCAAGCGCATCCGCGAGTCGCCCAAAGGCCCGGCAAAGCCGGGCCTCGTCCTCTCCGCGCGGGCTCAGGCCGCCTGCGGCGGCCTGTTGGAGAACGCGCGGCGGCTCAGCGGCGGGCCAGGGCGGCGGAGCCGTTCAGGAAGGCGTACACCTCGTCCGCCAGCACTTTATGCGTGCGGGTGGTGGGGTGCAGGGTGTCCCAGAACACGAAGCTGTCAGGATGGACGCAGTTGGCGCGCGGGCTCTGCGAACTCAGATAGTTGGTGCTGGAGTCTGCGTTGATGTTGAGGCAGGACTGGGTGGTGTTGTTGAACTGGTAGGCGGAGGGGTTGTTCAGCACCTTGTTGAACAGCGCGTAGCTGTCGAACACGCGCAGATTCAGGCCGCTGCCGTACTTGAGGCGCAGCTGGTCGGCCAGGGCGTTCAGACGCTGGTTGTAGTCGCGCACCTGGACGGCCACCTGGGCCGCGCCGGATTTGAACTGGAACACCGGCGCCCGCGACACGTCGGGCAGATTGAGCACCAGGATGTTGCGCGCGCCGGCGTCGATCAGGTTGGTCAGCGCCTGGCTCTGGCCGCCTATCACCTTGTCCACCGAGTTGTTGTAGTTCACGAAATCGTTGCCGCCGATCAGCATGGTGAACAAGGTGGTGGCCGGATCGTAGTCGCGGGCCTGCTTCATGTAATCCTTCCACGACTGCACCTGCTGCTGCACGCCGGGAATCACCAGTTTTTGCGTGTCCACGCCGGCGCCGCCTATCGCCCAGTTGTACACCGGCAGCTGCAGGCGGCCGGCCAGGTATTCCACCCACACCTGGCCATTGCTGAAGTGGCCTAGGAACCAGCTGTTGCGGTTGGGCAGCGTCCACATCGAGGCGTTGTAGACGTTCTGGTTGTCGGACAGGCTGTCGCCGAAGGCGACGATCTTGTTGACGGCGGCGCCCTGGCCGGCCTTGCCGTTGGTCCACACGGTGTAGTTGAAGGACAGCTGGTTGTCGGCGGCGAACACCATCGCCGGGTTCTGCTTAATGCCTTTTTTCTGCAAAGTGTTGCGGCAGACCGATTGCAGCGTGCTCTGCGCCACGTCGGTGTAATACATGTTTTTCCAGTCCAGCGCGCTGCTGGACCACCAGTAGCCGTTCAAGCGGTAGTAATCGCCGCTGCTGGGGTCCAGCCCCCACACGTAGTCGGTGGTGGGCTTGGCGGCGTCGCTGCCGGTGCGGTAATAGCAGCGCAAATAGGTGTAGGTGGCCGGGCCGGGCACCGACATCAGCTCGATATTGGCGTCGCCGCGCGCGGCGCGGCTCATCGGCGCCGGCGGAGCCGTCTTCAGCAGCTGTTCGCGGCTGAGCGGGCCGGACGAGGACAGCACATGGCTGTAGCGCGGATCGGGTTGAATCGGTTCGGCGGCGGCGGCATGGGCCAAGGGGCCCAGGGCAAGGCCCAGCAATAGCAGCGATTTCATTGTTGTCTCCTCGTGTGGAACGCCGTCAGGCGACGGCGAAAACGCATGGACCGGCGCCGCGGGCGGCGCGCAATCCGCGTGCCGCCTAGGCTAGCCAAGAAAAATGAAAATTTCATGCAAATGGAATGATTGCTCTATTTCCGGGCGTTTGACTGTCGTATTGCTGCCAGCGCAGCAAAGCCGCATTGATATGCCATATTGAAATCATTCGGCCTGAGTCGCCGCCGGAGCGCTTGCAGATATCGCTCTCGCGGCCGGGCCTCATCGGCATGCGGGGATAGAGATGCGACAAGCGCGGGAGCTGCTGAAAACGCTGTATACGATGGCGATGATGGTGGAGGCGCGCGACGCTTACACCGGCGGGCATTTATGGCGGGTGTCGCGGCTGTGCTACGCCTTGGCCGATCATCTGGGCCTGCCGCAGTCCGAGGTGGAACGCATCGCGCTGGGCGGCTTCCTGCACGATCTGGGCAAGGTGGGCGTGCCGGACGCGGTGCTGAACAAACCGGACAAGCTCAGCGACGCCGAATACGAGGTGATCAAGACCCATCCGCAGGTGGGCGCGGATTTGTTGAGCGATCATCCCTTGGCGGAACTGGCGCTGGACGCGGTGCTGCGCCATCACGAAACGCCGGACGGCCGCGGCTATCCGCAGGGGCTGAGGGACAAGGAGATACCGCTGGCGGCGCGCATCGTCGGCATCGCCGACGCCTTCGACGCGATGACCAGCACCCGGCCGTACCGGCAGGGCATGCCCAAGGAGCGCGCCTTGGCCATCATCCGGGAGAATCTGGGCAGCCAGTTCGACCGCGAACTGGGAGAGCGCTTCATCCAGCTGGGCGAGGCCGGCCGTTTCGATCACATCATCGGCCACAGCGAACCGGGCATTCCCTTGCAAAGCTGCCAGGGCTGCGGCCCCATCATCGCCGTGCCGCGCGGCACGGCCGACGGCGAGGAAATTTTCTGTCCCAGCTGCGCCGGCGGCTATAGGCTGACGCGGCGCGGGCCGAACCTGGAGCTGGCGCCGTCCGGCCGTTCCAATCCGGCGCAGGCGCGGCAACCGCGCGCCGACCCGGGGCTGATAGACGATTTGCTCTTGGGCGCCGAGCAGTTGTTGCAAACGCGCAAACCCAGCCTGCTGGAACGGCTGTTTGGTTGAGCGCCTAAGAGAGCCTGTTCAAAATCTCGCGAGCAAGGGCGAGACCAGGCGAAAACAGCCGAGGAAGCGGAATGTGCTCGTGCTGCATGAGCATTTCGAAGGTGTACTCTCCGTGTAACGCGTCCACGACGCGCAGCAGGCTTTGAACAGGTTCTAAGGGGGCGGGCATGCCAGGCGCGCGCGGCGGGCTTGCGCTGTAATACCAATGGTATAAGCTGGCTAAATCCGTAGACGGAATAGCCTGCCAGCGCGTTTCGCGTCCGGCTTCCCCTCTTCCCGCTTGCGCCCGAGCGCCGTCCTTCACGCTGGGCCGATAGGAGCTCGCATGCATCAGCTCGATCCCGCTCTGGCCGTCTGGCTGGAGGAATACAACCGCGAACTGGCCGAACTGGTGGCCAAAGGCTATAAGGCGACGTCGATCGGCGCGCGCGAAGCGCTGGCCAATCTGACCCGGCAGATGGTGACGCCGGGGCCGGACATCGCCTGGGTCAACGACGATCTGGTGTCGGGCCGCGACTTCACCGTGCCGGTGCGCATCTACCACCCGGACCCGAAGCGCGCGCTGCCGGTGCTGGCGTTTTTCCACGGCGGCGGACACATGGTGGGCAGCGTCAGCGTTTACGACCCGATCTGCCGGCGCCTGGCCGCCGCCAGCCAGCACGTGGTGGTGGCCGCCGACTACCGGCTGGCGCCGGAAAGCCCGTATCCGGCGGGCCTGCAGGACGCCGCCGTCGTGGCCAAGGGTTTGTGGCAGGCGCTGGACGCGCGCCAGCTGCCCTATGTGCGTCAGCTGTCGCTGGCCGGAGATTCCGCCGGCGGCGCGCTGACCTCCAGCCTCAGCGGCCTGGGCCAGTACGACGCCTCCTTGCGGATCAAGCGTCAGGTGCTGATCTATCCCAGCGTCGACTACACTTTGAGCCAGCCCTCGGTGGACGAGAACGGCGAAGGCTATTTGCTGACCAAGGCGCGGGTGGCCTGGTATTTCGACAATTACTTCCAGCATGCCGAGAACCGGCTGCAGGCTTCGCCGCTGCATGGCGGCTTCAGCCGCAAACTGCCGCCGACCCTGCTGGTGTCGGCCGGTTTCGATCCGCTGCGCGACGAGGCGTTTCTTTACGCGGACAAGCTGCGCGCGGCGGAGGTGGAGGCGGAGCACATGCACCTGGACGGCATGGTGCACGCCTTTCTCAATCTGGAGGCCATCGTGCCCGAGGCATGCCGCGCGGTGTATCAGCGCATCGGCGCCTTCCTCAACCGCTAGCGCCGCGCAGCCGGAAAGCAAAACCGCCGCCGGGTTGACCGGGCGGCGGTTTTTTACGCGGCGCCGTCATGCCGTTGTACTGACAGGCGTCGCATAGGGCGCGGCGCGCGTCTTCCGCACAATGGCAAGCGTGACGAAAGGGGAACTCAATAGTTTTCCGGGCAGAAGTGGCGTTCCACCAATTCAATCAGGATGTGCAGCACCTTGATGTGCAGTTCCTGCACCCGGTCCGCGAACTGACCGCCGGGCGTGTTGACGTAGACGTCGGCCAGCGGCTCCAGCCGCGTGCCGGCGCGGCCGGTGAGGATGATGACCTTGACGCCCATGTCGCGGGCCACCTCCGCGGCGTTGACGATGGTCTGGCTGTTGCCGCTGGTGCTGATGCCGATCAGCACGTCGCCGGCGCGGGCGTGGCTTTCCAGATAGCGCGAAAACACGAACTCGTAGCCGTAGTCGTTGGCCACGCAAGTCATGTGGCTGGGGTCGGAAATGGCGACCGCGGCCATGCCGCGGCGGTTCTTGCGATAGCGGCCGGTCAGTTCCTCGGCGAAATGCATGGCGTCGCACATCGAACCGCCGTTGCCGCAGGAAAAGACGCGTCCGCCGGCCGTCAAGCTGGCGATCAGGGTTTGCGCCGCTGCGTCGATGCTGGCCAGCGCTTCCGGGTTGGCCAGCAGATTGGCCAAGGCGGTTTGCGCCTCGCTCAGGCTGGCTTCGATGTGTTGAATCATGGTGGTGTCTCGTTTCATGCGGTGCGGCAAAACAGCAGTTTACACCCGCGTCGGGTCCGGGTCAGCCGATCTGGCGGCCAAACCAGACCACGCGGCCGATGACCTCGAACTCGCCGGTATTGCGTTGCAGGTCCACGGTGAAGGTCTCGTACAAGGGATTGGCGCTGCGCACCTGCACCGCGCCGCCGGGCAAACGCTGCAACTGTTTGACGAAGATGTCCTCGCCCATGCGGATCACGTACAGCCCCTCGCCGGGGGAATGCTCGGCGGTGTTGACCAGGATGGTGTCGCGATCCTCCAGCACGCCGCTCATGCTGTCGCCCTTGACGCTGATCACCGCCAAGTCCCGGGCGGAGGCGTTCAGATGGTTCTTGATCCAGTATTTGCGGAAGGCCATATAGAACATCGGCGCCTCTTCGCTGGCATTGGAACCAAAGCCGGCCGAAGCCTTCAGGTTATAGCGCGGGATGAAACAGAACTCATCATGGACGTTGTCGGGTACAAAACAGTCCGAATCGCGTTCTAGTCTAATCGAGGCGCCTACCGGCGGCGCCGCGTCGTACTGCGGGCCGCTGCCGTGCAATAGCCATTCCAGCCTGCAACCGCTGGCCTCCGCAATCTTGCTGGCGGTGGCCGCGCGCGGCACGCCGCCGTGATACCACATATTGGTGAACGAGCCTTTGTTGATTCCAATGCGAGTGGCCCAGGCGTAGGGCTTCTCCGCGCCTATCAACGACTCCAGCCGCTGTTTGAAGTCACTCTGTTCCAAGTTTTTTTCCATATAGAACTCCATTTGGCGTGCGAGGCCGGCGCCCCGGCCCGGTCAAATGCCCTGTACAAAAGGACAGGTAGTGACATCGTACTAATTGATCAGTTTTATGTTTTGAACTAAAATAGCACTCATACACCTGGGTAAAGTTCAAAACAAATATGCCCCCAGCCATCCCCCCGTAGAAGAAGATGCTATCGAGGCCGATTTCAATAGAATTCATGGGCTTGACAGCGTTTAGAACACGAGTTCTAAATGCGAACGGCGTACATGGCCTTGATTAATTATAACTTATTTAGAACTTATCGTCTTTGTTCCGTGCTCACAAGGAGATTTCCGCGATGACCGTAGCCAATATTGCCCCGGCCCTGCCCGAAACCATGCGCCTGGTGGCTGAGCTGATCGGGCTGCCGCGCACCTTGCAACTGGTGCAGGCGCTGGGCGGCACCACCTTGCCCATCTCCAAAAACCAAAGCAAGGCGGGCCAGCTGCGCTTCGCCGCGTTGGTGGAGGTGATAGGGGAGGACGCCGCCGCCAGTCTGACCCATCATTTTGGCGGCGACATCCTGTACGTGCCGCGTTGCAGCCAAGCCTTGCGTCTGGCGCGCAATCAGCAGCTGTTGAGCGACTTCGATCAGCTGCTGGACCAAGGCCTGGGCGCCAACGAGGCGGTCAGCGTGCTGGCCATCCGCTTCCAACTGAGCGACCGCATGGTGTGGCGCGTGCTGAAAACGCCCAGTCAAGATCTGCATTAAGGCTGTACTCCGCTTCTCCTCTCTTCCGATTTCTCCTGTTTGTTTTCAGCCGGTTCCGCCTCTGCCTGGCAGGGCAGCGCGCGCGCCGCGCAAGGCGGCCGGCTTGCGGCCGGCCGATGAGCCACGTTTCGCCAACAACAAGGAGTTTTCATGGCCAGCAGAGCTATTTCCGACCTGCATCCGCAGTTGCAACCCCTGGCCGAGGCCTTTGTGCGGCGCTGCCGCGACGCCGGCGTGGAGGCTTTGATCACCTGCACCTGGCGCTCCGGTGCGGAACAGGACGCCTTGTACGCGCAGGGCCGCAGCCGGCCCGGTCTCAAGGTCACCAACGCCCGCGCGGGCCAGTCCGCGCACAACGCCATGTTGCACGGCAGTCCGGCCGCGCGGGCCTTCGACGTGGTGCCGCTGATTGGCGGCAAGCCGGTCTGGGACGCCCACCATCCGCACTGGCAGCTGATGGGCGAGATCGGCGCCGCGCTAGGCCTGAATTGGTATGGCCGACCGGACGCGCCATTCCGCGAGTTTCCCCACTTTGAGTTGAATCCGACCGACCTCGACAAGGAGAAAAAATGATGCGTCTGTCCGACTTGCTGACCCGGCCCGGCGGCCGCCGGCTGAGCCATTCCCGGCTGTGGGCGAACATCGCCTGCGCGGCGGCCACGCTCTTGTTCGTGGTGGAAGGGCTGCGCGGCACCCTGGGTGCGGATATCTGGCTGATTTATCTCGGCATCGTCGGCGGCTACTCCGCCGGCTTGCGGCTGATCGCCGCCTGGCGCGATCGAGGCGGGCGCTGATGGGGCCGGGCTTCGCATGGCTGAAATTGGGGGGCTGGCTGCTGCCGCCCTTGCTGGCGGCGGGCCTAGCCTACCCGCTGGGGCTGCGTCACGGCGCGGAGAACTGGCGCGCGCGCTTGGCCGAACAGCGGGCGGCGGATCAAGGCCGCCAGGCCGCGGAAGCGGAGCGCGCCCAATTGCAACTGCAGGCGGCCTTGCAGCAGCAGCAACGTCTGCGCGAACTGCTGGGCAGGCAGGAGGCGCGCTTGTTGAGTCAGCAACAGGATCTGCAGCAGCGGCTGCGAGACCAGAAACAAAGGATCGAATATGTCGTGCAACAGGATGGCGGCCGCTATGGCGGCCTTGGCCCTGACAGCCTGCGCCTCTACCGGCAAGTCCTCGGCTACGCCGCCGCCGCAGTGCCCGCAACCGACCCCGTATCTATTGCAAATCCCCATCAAGCCGCCTCCGCCGGCGCCGGGCTACCGGCAGCAGACCTCCTGGCTCACGCCGCCGATTACGGCGCCTGGTGCCAGCAGCTGGAACAAAGGCTGACGGCGCTCGGCGGGCTGTTTACTTCCGAAGGACCACAACCATGAGCGACTTTTTCGATCGGGCCAGCGAGCTGGAAACCGAGTTCCGCGAGCAAGCGATTGCCCGCCATTACCAGCAGTTCGACCAGACAGGCTACAGCCACTGCGAGGATTGCGGCGACCCCATTCCGTCCGCGCGACGGGCGATCATGCCCAGCTGCACCCGCTGCGTGATTTGCCAACAACTGGCCGAAGGCTGAAAGGCGGGTTTCACGTGGAACATGACAATCTGATGGCCCTGGGCCGCATAGAAGGCAAGCTGGACATGATCGTGGCCCACCTCGCCAAACAAGACAAAAAACTGGAAGAGCTGGACAGCCGCCTGCGCGACGTCGAAGTCCAGGCCGCGCGCAGCGGCGCCTTGTCCGGCGCGGTGTCCGCGCTGGCGGTGACGCTGCTGGGCGAGTTCCTCAAGCGCTTAATCCACTGAGCGCGCAAACAGCTTTGGCGTAAATGCCGCGCGTGCATTTCTACACCGGTTCCAAGTTATTTTCCTCCCCCCGCCCACGCGCTGCGGATCGGTAACAGCATCCAAGGCGCGACGCCGATTCTGCCTCGTATTCAATCAACCCAGAGAAGGAGAGCCAGGTGTCGAACACGACTGTCTGCATCAAGCCGCAATTCCAGGTCAATGTCCTGGGGCAAGCGGAAACCAATCCCGTACGTATCGAAATGAATCAGTGCTGCTGCGACGACGGCGCAAACTCGGGCGCTTCGGTTCCGAGCGGCGCCATCCAGTATTTCGCCCGCAAGGAAGCGCCGGCGGGCTGGATCAAGGCGGATGGCTCGCTGGTGTCCAAACAGCAATATGCCTCTTTGTACCAGGCTATTGGCGATATGTTCGCCAACAAGGAAATGGACACGGACATCCAGGCGCTGCTCAAGTTTGACGATCGCAACAAATTGATCGATCTGATCAGCGGCAAAGAGGCGGTGCTGGTGGGCACCGCGAACCTGAGCTCCGAGCAAAGCAAATTCGGCAAAACCAGTTTGCAGACCAAGGCCAAGGGCCATTACGCCCGCTTCACCGTGCAAAGCAAGTTCAACCCGGACGCGTTCACGATTGAAGGCTGGCATTACCCGATGTTCACCGGTCATCCCAACTGGATTTTCGGCATGAACGCTTCGGCGCCCTGGGGCGAGATCGGTCTCGGCATCCATTCGCAGACCAAGGCGCCGATGGTTTGGTTGGCCGGTCCCGGTTCCGGTTTTATCTGCGAAGGCGTACAGGGCCAGGCCAATGCGTTTCCTGAGGCCCGCTGGTATCACATCGCGTTGTGTTACGACGGCGCGACCTATCGCCTGTTTGTCGACGGCAAGCTGGCGTGGAGCCTGAAGACTGAGCTGAAAGTCAATATTCCGGACAACACCATTGTGTTCTCGGTGGATGGCCACGACCCGATTTACGCCGACTCCGCCGGCGGCTACTTCCAGGATTGGATGATTTCCAAGAAGTGCCGCTACCAGGCCGAGTTCACTCCGCCGGGTGAACAAACCGGCTCGTCCCGTCCGGAAAACACCGAGCTGTTTCAATTGCCCGATCTGCGGGGCGAATTCATCCGTGGTTGGGACGATGGACGTAAGGTTGATGCAGGTCGGGTATTAGGTTCGGCGCAAGCATCGACGCAAGCACTAGTGGACGACGATGTTGCTCTGGCGGTTGGAGTCATCGATCGAAAGAGCAATAACTTGCTTGAGTTGGGGTATGAGCCGGCGACTTCCTCATCCGTTCAAGTTCACAAGCTCACTCCTAGTGGCCAAGCGGTGGGCGACGCCCAATCGCTCCGATCCATCCGTCCTCGCAACCTCGCCCTGCTGGCCTGCATCAAGGCCTGATCCACCTCGGCCGCGCCCGCGGCCGCAAGCCCCACTGACATCGCTCAGCTAAGCCCAAAACCGCGGGCGCGAGACAATAGCCGTATCGATAAACCGCTGAATCATTGAGGAAATCATGTCCCAGCTGATCCAACTGCAAGACGCCATCGCCGACCGCCTGCGCCAAGGCCTGGGCCGCATGGTGCGCGAAGTGGCGGCCGATCTGGACGAAACCGGCCTCTGCGGGCTGGATCTGGCGCAAGGCCGTTACCAAAGCCGGCTGACGCCGGCGGCGGGCAGCCCGGGTCTGAATCCGCAGGCGCTGGCGCGCTTGCCGGCGTTGTGGACCGTGGCCGGCGGCGTTATCGCCTGCCAGCCTTCGGCCAGCCAACGCCAGCGCTACAAGGCGCAGGCCCGCTTCACCGTCATCGTCGGCGACCGCCTGCAGGCGGATCGCGGCTACGCCGGCGCCGGCGTCTGGCAGCTGGTTTACGCGGTGCGTCGCTTGCTGGCGGCCCAGGATTTCGGCCTGGCGGTGTCGCCGCTGATTCCCGAGCAAGTGCGACCGCTGGCTCAGGCGCAGCGGGACGGCGAGCCCTGGAGCCTGGTGGCTTGCGATTTCGCCACCCACTGGCTGGACGAGGCGCTGGACAACGGCCACTGGCCGTCGCCGCAAGGCGAGACGGATCCGGACCAGCTGTTCGCCCGCTTCGGCGGCAGGCTGGAAGGCCCCGCCGCCGAATGGCGCAGCACCCGGCTGGACTACAGCCTGGACGGCAAAACGGCCGTCAAGGCCCAGGATGTCGTGCTGCAGCCCAAGCCGCCCGCCGTTTGATTTTTCGCAGTATCCCGCCGCGCTGTCCGGCGCGGCGACTTTCCCCCAACCGCATCAATCAGGAGCCCATACTTTATGGCCAGCCCCAACATCAGCTTCGACCAGATTCCGGCGTCCATCCGCAAGCCGGGCAAATACTTCGAGTTCAACACCAAGCTGGCGGTGCGCACCCTGCCGGGCAATCCGCAGCGCGTGCTGGTGATCGGCCAGCGTTTCGCCGACTCCGCTCAGCCGGCTCTGGCCGCGCTGGACGTGTTCAGCGACGAGCAGGCCGCTCAGGCTTTCGGCCGCGGCTCCTACGCCCATCTGCTGGCCCGCGCCGCCATCAACGCCAACCCCTATCTGCAACTCAGCGTGATCGCGGTTGACGACGCGGACAGCGCTGCCGCCGCCGTCGGCACCTTCACCTTCACCGGCCCGGCCACCGGCGCCGGCGTGGCCAGCCTGTTCATCGGCGGCCGCCGCGTCGACGTGGCCGTGGCCGCAGGCGACGACGCCGCCAAGATCGCCGCCGCCGCCAAGGCTGCCGTCGACAAGCTGGCGGATCTGCCGGTGACCGCCTCCGCCGCCAAGGAAGTGCTGACCCTGACCGCTCGCCACAAAGGCGCGGCCGGCAACGCCGTCGCCTTGAAAGCGCAGGAACAGATCGCCGGCCTCGGCATCACCGTGGGCGCGATGAAGGGCGGCGCCGCCGATCCGGACATCGCTCCGGCGCTGGCGGCCGTGGTCAGCGGCGGCCACCACATCGTGGTCAACCCCTTCAACAACGACACCGCCTTCACCGCGCTGCGCACCCATCTGGACTTCGTGTCCGGTCCGATGGAGCAACGCGGCGCCATCGGCGTGGTCGGCGCCGTCGGCACGCTGTCGGAAGTCAGCGCCGTCGCCTCCAAACTGGCCAGCGGCCGCGTCAGCGCCGCCTGGTATCGCGGCTCCGCCAAGCTGCCGGGCGAACTGGCCGCCGCTTACGCCGCGGTGATCGCCAGCGAGGAAGATCCGGCCCGTCCGCTCAACACCCTGGAGCTCAAAGGCCTGGACGTGGTGGAACTGGCCGCCCGCACCAGCCGCACCGAGCAGGAAAACGCCCTCTACAACGGCGTGACCCCGCTGGAAGTGGGCCCGGGCGAACGCGTGCAGATCGTGCGCTCCATCAGCACCTACACCAAGGACGCGCAGGGCGTGGATGACGTGTCGCTGCTGGATCTGACCACCATCCGCACTCTGGACTACGTGCGCCGCGCCTGCCGCGAGCGCGTGGCGCTGCGCTTCCCGCGCGAAAAACTGTCCGATCGCACCCCGTCCAAGGTCCGCTCCGAGCTGCTGGACGTGCTCTACAAGCTGGAAGAGCTGGAAATCATCGAGGCGGTGGAGGCCAACAAGGACGGCCTGATTGTTGAGCGCGATGCGCAAGACGTGAACCGTCTGGACGCCAAGATCCCGGTGGACGTGGTCAACGGCCTGCACGTGTTCGCCGGCCGCATCGATCTGCTGCTGTAAGAACGTGTTTACGGTCTCGCGAGCTAAGGCGAGACAAGGCGAAAACGGCTGAGAAAGCGGAATGTACGCGTGGTACATGAGCATTTCGAAGCGGGTTTCAACGCCGTATCGCCGACGCGCAGCAGATCGTAAACAGGTTCTAAGCGGCGCTGGGTAAACACGCGGGGTGCCGCGGCGCGCCGTCTTGCCCCTGCGCGCTTACCCGGGCGGACCTAGTTTTCCCCCGTTAACGCTTGATCCGGCGGCCCGCCGTCAAACCGGCCGGGCCGCCCACATGAAACCGAAAAGGACATTCACATGGCTTTGAAAGAATACGCAGGTTCGATCGTACTGGAAGTCAACGGCCAGGAAATCGACGTCATCGATCTGAACGTCAGCAGCAAGACCGGCCGCAAGCTGGTGAAAACCATGAACAGCAGCGGCCGCGCCCGCGGCTTCGCGCGCGGCATCTCGGAATACGAGCTGTCCGTCACCGTCTCCATCCCGCTGTCCGGCGAGCTGGACTGGGAAGCGATCGAAGGCGCCAAGCTCACCGAATTCCCGGTGGCGCCGGGCGGCAAGCGCACCAGCTACCTGGACTGCTTCACGCTGGAAGTGGGCGAGAAATACGGCGTGGAAAGCGAAGCGCGCCGCGATATCAAGCTGCTGTCGCTGCGGAAAGTTCAGGAGTAATTAGCTAAGGCTTCACTTCATTGACTCGGCCTAAGGAAGGGCCTCGCTGATGTCGAATTAGCATGGCTCTTCCTTATTTTGTACCGAATTGTCGGCTGATGCTTTTGGACGAATAAATCTTGGTGCCGTCGAGGTGTGAATTGATGGGAAATTATCACTATGCCGCTTGGTACTTTTGAATGGTTCGCTTGGCAGAATAATTGTTTAGGGGAATAAATGTCTAAATTCACCATTGTGGAAAGTGTTGGAAATCGTATTGAGCCTATCAAAAAATACGATGATATAGAAAAACATCACCCATCTAAAGGAAAGGAGAAGGGTCGGCAGTATGAAACACTGCATGGGAAATTAGAGGAGATTGCAAAGTCTAATGGACAATTGCATGTCAAAAAAGATTTTATTTTGTCAGAAAATGGCAATTCAAATGTTAATGTTCCTTCCCCAGTAGCTGGGTATGCTTATTATGATAAAAATTATGGAACAGTTGCTGTGTATGATAAACCAAAGACAGATGGTGGTAAGCTAACAGCAAAGCTACACCATATAAAGCCAGGGACGTTAACTTTTGGAAATGGTGGGCGTGTTGAGTATGGGCAGGGTCTTGGGCAGCAGTATGGAACTGGGAAAAATGGAAGGAAAACTTACGGGATACATTCCCACGTAGAAACAGATGAGATAACTTTTAGAAAATATATTGATGATATTGTTTCTGGAAAAATAATTTCAAGCTCAGCAGAAATAAAAAAGCAAGAATCAAAAAGAAATCAGAATAAAATTAAAGGAAGTGGAGAAAATGAGATCGAAAGCTGGACGTTAGGGCAAACCTCAAAGAGGTTTGAGTCAAATAAAGGAGGTGCTGGTACTATATCCACAGGGAAAGGTGATAAAGGGGGTGTTTCCTACGGAGCGTATCAACTTTCTTCTAAAGAAGGAGCAGTACAGGAGTTCTTGAAGAAAACTAAATATGGTCAAGTGTTTTCTGGGCTTGAACCTGCTACAAGTGGATTTAATAAGAAGTGGAAGGAAATCGCTGCGTCAGATTCCGATTTTTATGCGGCGCAGTACAGCTTTATTAAAGATAAGTATTATGAAAAACAGTTGGATCGTTTGAAAAAGCAAGGGGTTGATGTCTCTGGGCGAGGTCGTGCAGTCCAGGATATGGTGTGGTCAACCGCAACACAGTTTAGAAATAATACTACATCGATTTTTAAGAATGCTCTTAAAGGGCAGGACGTAAGTAAAATGTCGGACGCGCAGATAATATCTGCGGTACAGGACTATAAAGCTGAAAAAAATGAGAGCCTGTTTAGGAACTCAAGTTCAGATGTTAGAAAAGGCACGCTTAATCGAGCTAAGCAAGAAAAAGAAGCATTGCTAAAGCTGGCAGCTACGAGGCCTAAGAGCGATGCTGAGAAAGTAAATAAAGAGCAAGAGGCAATCAAGCAAAAAGCTGAGCAAATCAAGGCGCAAGAAGCGGCCAAGCAAAAAGCTGATCAGGCCAAGGCGCAAGAAGCGGCCAAGCAAAAAGCTGAGCAAGCCAAGGCACAAGAGGCGGCCAAGCAAAAAGCTGAGCAAGCCAAGGCGCATGAAGCGGCCAAGCAAAAAGCTGAGCAAATCAAGGCACAAGAAGCGGCCAAGCAAAAAGCGGAGCAAGCCAAGGCGCAAGAAGCAGCCAAGCAAAAAGCTGAGCAAGCCAAGGCGCAAGAAGCGGCTAAACAAAAAGCTGAACAGGCCAAGGTAAAAGAGGCCGCTAAGTCTAAGGCAGCTCCCGTACCGGCTGGTGGGATCCTGCTACCCGAGGGAAGAGAAGTTGCCAGTACAAACACAGGGGGAGCAGATGCTGCACAACTGCAAGCTATCTTATCCGCCTTGCAAGCCACCCTGTCCCAGCTCAGCAGCGTGCTGTCCCAACCCATCCAAGTCACCGTCGACGTCCAAAACGGCAATATCGTCGCCGCCGTCAACGCCGCCAATAGCCAACAACAAAGGAGAAGCTGATGTTCAATCTCAGTCTGTTTGCCGGTTCCGCCGCCGGCGCGCTGGTGGACGCCAGTTTCCGCGGGGTGCGTTTCGAATGCCTGCGCAGCGTGGACAGCGCCCAGCGCGACCAGGCGATGCACGAATATCCCTATCTGGACGGCGCCGACGTAGAAGACCTGGGCCGCAAGGCGCGCAAGGTTTCGCTCAGCGTCTTCTTCTGGGGCCGCGATTATCAGCAGCGGCTGCGCGACTTCGTCGCCGCGCTGGACCAGGCCGGTCCGGGCGAGTTGATCCACCCGGTATTCGGCAGCATGCCCAAGGCGCAATTGCTGGATTACCAGATCAGTCACGAGGCCGACGCGCCGGATTCCTGCACCGTGGAAGCGAACTGGGTGGAGGCCACGCCGGGCAATCCCTTTTTCGCCAGCCAGCAGCCCTTGCAGCAGGTGGAGGCCATCAGCGCTTTGGCGGCTAAGGCGCGCAGTCTGGGCGGCGAGGCCTTCGCCAAGGCTCAGGGCCTGCTGCAAAACGCCAATACCGCGCTGACCCGGCTGGGCGCGCTGCGCGTGCGCTTGAGCGATACCGTGCGGCAGCTTGCCGGCATGGCGCAGCAAGGCATTGCCCAGGTGGTGGACTTGCTGGCCTATCCGCAAGCCTTCATCGGCCAGGTGACGTCCTTGGTGGACGAGGTCGCCAACTGGCGTTTTGGCGTCAAGCTGGAAATCTGGCCGGGCCTGAAGTGGGAGGCGGAAGCGAAGCTGCCGCAGGCCACTCTGGCCGATTGGAACGCGATGAAGGACAGGCTCAACGGCGTGTCCAAGAAAATCGGCCGCGCGTCGGACAGCTTGAGCCAGGCCGGCAAGGCGCTGGAGGTCTGGACCGAGGACGAGATCCGCATCGACGCCTTGCTCAAGCTGACCGTGTCCACCTCGATGGCGAACGCCGCCGCCGATCTGTTCCGTTCGGAAGCCGCGCAGCCGACATTGACGCCGCCGGCGCTGGAGCAAGTGGCCGGCGACGTGCGCGCCACCTTGCAGCAGACCATAGAGCAATGGCGCAAGGCGCTGCCGGGAGAGGACGCGCGCCAGGTGATTGAAAGCCTGCGCGATCTGGGCCTGCAGGTGCAGCGCAGCGCCGCCGGCCTGGTGGCCGCCAAGCCGCCCTTGATTACCCGCAAGGTGGAATCCGCCGCCAATCTGCGTCAGTTGGCCCATCTGTGGTACGGCGACAGCGGCCGCGCCGCCGAACTGCTGCGCCTGAATCCGCAGCTGGCGCATCCCAACCATCTGCAAGCAGGAGAGCTGATCCATGGTTACGCCCGCTAAAAGCGCCTCGGCCAAGAACGAAGTCAGCCTGGAGATCGCCGGCAAGGCCCATCGTTACTGGACCCAGTACAGCATCGACTCCGATCTGACCGTGGCCGCCGACGCCTGGCAGGTGTCGCTGGGCCTGCCCGGCGGCGAGGTGCCGCCGGCGGTGGAGCCGGGCGCCGAGGTCAAGGTGCTGGTGGGCGCGGACGTGGTGCTGCAGGGGCGGGTGGACGACATCAGTCACAGCATAGGCGCCGGCAGCCACCAGCTGACGCTGTCGGGCCGGGATCTGGCCGGTATGTTGCTGGACTGCAGCGCGCCGTTGCTCACCGGCAAGGGCATGACGCTGAGCGACGTGCTGGAGAACGTGATCAAGCCGCTGGGCGTCAGCCGGGTGCGCGTGGATGGCAAGGCCAAGGGCCAGATCGAGAAAATCAGCGTAGACCCGGGCAACAGCGCCTGGGACGTGCTCACCCGCGCCGCCGCAGCCAACGGCCTGGCCGCCTGGTTCGATCCGGACGGCACCCTGGTGGTGGGCGGACCGGACTACAGCGCGCCGGCCAAGGCCAAGCTGATCCTGCGCCGCGACGGCAAGGGCAACAATGTGCTCAGCCTGACGGAAACCCGTTCCCACGCGCCGCGCTACTCGCAGCTGACCCTGCTAGGCCAGGGCCATCGTCAAGCCTTGACTCCGGGCAGACACGATCTCAAGCACCAGTCCGCGGACCCGGATGTTCGTTATCACAAACCGCGCATCGTGGTGGAGCCGGACGCCGCCAACCCGGCGGAACTGGCGGCGCGCGCGGACAAGATGCTGGCCGACGCGCGGCTGGCCGGCTACACCCTCAGCGCCACCGTGGCCGGACATCGCAACAGCGCCGGCGAACTGTGGACCCCCGGCCAGCGCATCCAGGTGGAAAGCGAGCCGCACGGCATCAAGGGCGGCACTTATTTCCTGATGGCGCGCACCTTCAGCGGCGGGCGTGGGCAGGGCAGCACTACCCGGTTGACGTTGAAAGAGGACGGCCGCTGGCTGCCGGTCATGCGCAAACGCTGAGACAAAGAAAGGTTGAAACGATGTGGAATGATGTAGACCAGAGAATTCGCCGCGCCTTCAGCAATGTGCGGCAGGGCTTTCGCGCGGTGCTGACCCGTGTGGACAGCGCCGGCGACGTGCAAACCGTGCAGGCCGATGCCTTGGCCGGCGAGCAATTGCAGGACGCCGAGCTGTTCCAGCATTACGGCTACAGCGCCAATCCGCCGCCGGGCAGCATGGCGGTGGTGCTGCCCTTGGGCGGGCGCAGCAGCCACGGCGTGGTGATCGCCACCGAGCACGGCAACTACCGGTTGAAGCAGCTCAAACCCGGCGAAGTGGCGCTGTACAGCGACGAAGGCAGCAAGATCGTGCTTAAACGCGGCCGCTTGATCGAGGTGGAGTGCGACACCTTCAGCCTGCGCTGCAAGAACTGGCAGGTCAACGCCAGCGAGCAGGCCAGCTTTACCACGCCCACGCTCAGCACCAGCGCGCAGCTGGTGGCGCAAGGTCAGATCAAAGGCAATGGCGGCATGGCCATTCAGGGCGGCGTCACCGTCAGCGGCGACGTGGTGGCCGGCGGCAAGAGCCTGGTGGGCCACCAACATAACGGCGTGCACGGTACGACCAGTCCACCGTTGTAAAACACGATTTTCACCAAGCGTGCTCTTGATATCGCTTGTTTGAATGTTCGCCGGCACTGACCCGCGTCCCTTATCCCCAACCCCTGCAAACCCGGAAAATAACGCCATGGACCCTCTATTGGACCCCATCACCGGCGATTACGCCGGCGGCACCACCGACACCCTGGCCAATGCCGTCTACCTGAGGCTGATGACCCCGCTGGGCGGCTGGTGGGCCGATCCCGAACTCGGCTCCCGCCTGCATCTATTGTCTCGCAGCAAGGACAGCAACCAGATCGACCTGCTGGCCTGCCAATACGCCGAACAAGCCTTGCAACCCTTGTTGCGCGACGGCCGCGCCCGCCGCGTCGGCGTAGAGGCGCAACGCCCCGGCAGCGGCCGTTTGCTGCTGCTGGTCGAAGTGGAAGAGGCCGGCGGCCAGACCCGACATTTCCAACACCATGTGAGGATAGCCTGATGCCTTTGTCCACCCCGGATTTTGAAACCATACGCGGCGCGCTGCTGCGCGATTTGCAAAACCTGCGCGCCGACGCCGACGTCGGTCCCGACAGCGACTTTTACGTGCGCGCCAGCTCGGTCGCCAGCGCGGTGGAAGGCTTGTACCAGCATCAAAGCTGGATCGCCCGCCAGATCTTCCCGGACAGCGCCGACCGCGACTATCTGGAACAGCACGCCCGGGTGCGCGGCCTCAGCCGCAAGCCGCCGGTGGCGGCCAAAGGCCTGTTGCAACTGAGCGGCAATCCCGGCGCCGGCTTCGCCGCCGGTCTGAAAGTGCGCTTGGGCGAACAGCTCTACACCACCCAGGCCGGCGGCCAGCTGGATGTGGACGGCCAGGCCCGCGCGGCGGTGGCCGCCGATCTGCCCGGCCTGGCCGGCAATGTGCCGGCCGGCACGGTGGCGGAACTGATGGCCGCGCCCAGCGGCCTGGCCAGCCGCGTCAGCTTCGCGAGCATGGACGGCGGCGTGGACGAAGAGGACGACGCCGCCTTGTTGGCGCGGCTGCTGGAGCTGATCCGTCGCCCGCCGGCCGGCGGCAACCGCCATGATTACCGACGCTGGGCGCTGGAAGTGCCGGGCGTGTCCGCCGCCTACGTCTACCCGTTGCGCCGCGGCCTCGGCACCGTGGACGTGGTGATCACCGCCCAGGACAGCCTGCCCTCGGCCGACACCCTGGCCGCGGTGCAAGCCCATATCGAGGACCTGCGTCCGGTCACCGCCAAGAACTGCCTGGTGCTGGCGCCCACGCCGCGTCCGGTGGATATCGAGGTGGCGCTGACGGTGGACGGCACCACGGTGCAAGCCGTCACCGAGCCGCTGCGTCAGGTGCTGGCCGCCCATTTCTCCAGCCTGGCCCCCGGCAGCAAGCTGTACAAGAGCCGGCTGGAAGCCTTGATCTCCGACCTGCCCGGCGTGGTGGACCGCCAATTGCTGTCGCCCGCCGACAATGTCGCGCCGACGGTGAATGAGAAAACGGTGGAATGGCTGCGCCTGGGCAAACTCACGGTGAGGGGGATGCAATGAGTCCGCAAACCCCGCATAGCGAACTGCTGACGCGCTTGCTGCCGCCGGTCAGCTACAGTTCGGACGGACCGCGGCTGCAAGCCGAGCTGGGCAGCGAAGGCGCGGCACTGGACCGGGTGCAGAACGGCGCCCGGCAGCTGGTGGGCGCCACCACGCCGCTGCTGGCCGAAGGCCTGTTGCCGGATTGGGAGCGCGTCTGCGGTCTGACCCCGCCGACGGACGCGCCCTACCAGCAGCGCCAGCAGGCGGTGTTGGCCAAGCTGGCGGAAACCGGCGGCCTGTCCATTCCTTACTTCACCCGGCTGGCGTCGGGCATGGGCTACCGCATCGCCATCAGCGAGCCGCAGCCTTTCCGCGCCGGCATCAACCGCGCCGGCCAGCAGCTGTGGACGGCGGACATCCCCTGGGTGTGGCAAGTCACCGTGTTCGGCGCCAAGACCCGCCCGTACTTCTTCCGCGCCGGCCAGTCGCTGGCCGGAGAACGCCTGACCACCTTCGGCGATCCGCGACTGGAAGATCTGTTCAAGGATCTGAAGCCGGCCCACACCTACGTCTACTTCGCCTACCAGCCTTAAACCGCGCCGAGCGCGGACCTTCCCGTCCTTTCTCCCTTCCCCTCACAGCCCCGCCCCGGCGGGCGGGAGCCTGTGCTCTTTCCCTTCCTTCAGGAGCGCTCCATGCAAGACCCCCAATCCACGGCAAACCCCGATCAAAACAAAGACCTTGCGGCCGACACCGCGCCGGTTCCGGCGTCTTCGGTCTTCGATACGCAGCAGGAGGTTTGGGCGCGCCTAGGCAGCCAATCCCAGCAAACCCCGTCCCTATCCTGATTCATTCACTGTTTTTTTGGAGAGACTGATGAAAGATGTCATCAAGCCGGTTCCCACGCCGGACACCCTGTTTCACGACGGCAACCCCAGCAGCGGCGAGCTGGGCACCATTGTCGGCGCTGACTGGCTGAACAACGTCCAGTCCGCGGTCATCGCCAGCCAGGAGGAGCTGTTGACCGTGGTCAAAAGCAGCGGCCAGAACGCGGACCCGGCGCGCAAAGACCAGTTGCTGCAGGCGGTGAAGCAGATCGCCTGGGGCGGTCCCAGCAAGCCGACCACGCTGGCCGGCTACGGCATCACCGATGCGATGAAGACCGACGATTGGGGGATAAACGGCTACAAGGAGCTGCAAGTGGGCCCCGGCCGCGAGTTCGCCGACATCGCCAGCGCCTGGAACAGCCTCAACGGCAAAACCCTGAAGACCGACGTGCTGATCAAGGTGGACGATGGTCAATACACATCGACCGGCATTGGCTTGGGCAACCAGCCCTTCGCCAGCCGCATCCGTATCCGCGGCAATATCGCCAACCCCTCGGCTTGTCAGATCCGCTTCATCGCCGACGCCAACAAGGTCAGCCACGGCGTGGTGTTCTCCAATGCCCGCGGCGTCGAATTTTCCGGTTTTCACTTGATCGGCGAAGCCACCGAAAACAACTGGACCCATCGTTGCCTGCATATCGGCGAAGGCTCCTGGGTTTGGGGCGCGGAAAGCTCTTTGATCCTGGAGGGCGCGAGCAGCGGCCTGCAAGTGGAGCAAAACTCCCGCTTCAGCAACAGCAAGCTGAGGGTCAACAAGGTTAAAGAGTGGGGCGCCGCTGTCGGCGGCGGCTCCCACTGCGAGCTGCACAACTTGAACATTGTCGGCGAGGGCAAGAACTATCTGACCAAGGTGCCATTGCGCCTGGATATCAACGACCGCAGTACCAATCCGCAAGGGATAATATGCGCGGATACCAGCCGAGCTTGGGTAACCGAGGGGCGTATTACCGGGGTGCGAACTGGTTTTGCCTCCGCCCGCAACGCCTATCTCTGGTGCGATGGCAGCGTGGTGGAGCAATCGGGGGTCGGCTTCGAGGCGCATTCTGGCGCTGTGACATGGAATCATGGTTCCGGACCGGTGCCGTCTTTGCCGCAGGGGCGGCGCGGCAAGGCGCTCAATTGCGATACGGGTTTCCAAGCGGTTTGGGCTGGGGTGATTTACGCGCCGATGGCCATTGCGGAAAACTGCAACAATGGGTTCCGAGCGCTTTGCGGAACGACCATGGTAATTAATGGCGGTTGGGCAAAGAACTGCCAGGTGGGGTTTGAGACCTACAGCACCAGTTATTTGGAGGCCTACGACACCAAGGCCGCATCGACCGGTTGCCCGACGGTGTATTCGCCGGCCACCAGCGGCGTGGCGGGCAATGCCAACAGCGTGCTCAGCTTCAGTTAAGTCGGCCAAGCGCACGCCAGCCGCATCCTTTCCGGATGCGGCTTTTTTTGCGGCTATGGCACTGACACCCGTCGCCTGCCGCCCTGCGCGCGTTTCCCGCAAAATCGTTCCCAGTCATTTCAGCAGCGACAGCTGTCATCGGCCTCCGGCCGATTTTTCTTTTCGCCTTTTCTTATCCGCGGGAGACGATTCCATGCAAGAAGCACTCAAGCCCATCAACACGCCGGACACTCTGTTTCACGACGGCAACCCCACCACCGGCGAACTGGGCACCATCGTCAGCGCCGACTGGTTGAACAACCTGCAACTGGCTACGCGCTCGGCTCAGGAGGAGCTGATCTCCCTGATCAAGGACAGCGGTCAAACGCTGGACGCCAGCCGCAAGGACCAGCTGCTGCAGGCGGTGAAAAAAATGGCTTGGGGCGGGGACAGCAAGCCGACCACATTGGCGGGCTACGGCATCAGCGACGGCGCCACCAAGGCGGAGGTGGCGGTCAAGGCCGACAAGGCCAGCACCCTGGCGGGCTACGGCATTCAGGATGGCATCACTGTGGGCATGCTGCCGCGGCGGAATCTGTTGGCGGACGGCGGGCGTTTTTTTGATCCGTTTACCCCTGAGGGAACGGTACAGGCTCGGAGTAATCAGATGGCGGTGCCGTTTGCTACGACTTTGTTTTCGGTTTCATATAGTCAGAGTACAAGTTCAGTGGGGCGGTTCATGCACGATAACAGTACATATGAAGGCACCGGTTCGAAACTGGCGCAACCGGTGGTGGATTTGTTGAATGCGATGGAACGGGGAAACAAACGCTATGGTTATGAGTTTCATATTGCGGAATTAAACTGTGGGGCGTTGACCGCCGCACCACAAGTACGTGATGGTAAGAATATGGCGATAGCTTTGGCGTATGCTGCGGTAACTGAAGGACCTGTCACATTTATGAGTTGGTTACGTTGCACTAGTGGTTCTATTTACTTTGATTATGGCGAGTATCGTAACGGCAAGAAAATGATGAATAAACGCCTTACTCCTAGTGATGGTTGGGTTCATATGGCGGGTGTCGCAGACTGGGGAGGGGGTTACAGTCATTGCCATATTTACGCTGAGAATAACTCGGTCTTCCAACTGGCCTTGCCTGCAGCGCTGTCCGGTATGCATGGCGGTTACGTACACAAAGCGCCGATCGCGCCGTAAACATCATTGGTTTTCAAGTATGGCAATCCTGCGGGGTTGCCATTTTTTTGCCTGCTCGCCACTGACATCCGTCCGCTGCTGACGCGCGTCGCTCCCCGGCACAATGAGGGCATTAATTCACTAGCGAAGCGGGTCAACTGGCGGTCTGACGACGGCTGAAGTGGTCCGCGCCCCTGCCTATGTCGCCGGCCCGGCTCATAGGCAGACTCACTAAGGAGCGAGAGCGCGATGCAAAACACCTTGAAGCCGATCAACAGTCCGGACGGCCTGTTTCATGACGGCAACCCCACTACCGGCGAGCTGGGCACTATTGTCAGCGCTGATTGGCTGAACAGCTTGCAGCAGGCGACAGCCGCCACGCAGGACGAGTTGATTGCCTTGATCAAGGACAGCGGCCAGGCATTGGACGCCAACCGCAAGGATCAATTACTGCAGGCGGTGAAGAAACTGGCCTGGGGCGGTAATAGCAAGCCGACTACCTTGGCGGGTTACGGGATTACCGATGGCGCGACCACGAGTCAAGTTAGAGCTGCGGCGCCGGCGGGGGAGGTTGCGTACTTTGCCATGCCGGTAGCGCCCGAGGGCTGGTTGCGGGCCAACGGTACCCAGGTTTTACAGAGTACTTATCCAGAGCTTTTCAATGCCATTGGGCATCGTTTCGCCCCAATCAAGGGCGAGGTGCAAGCAATGTTGCGTCTGGACGAGGCTGAGAAGTTGGCGGATTGCGCCTGGGGGTCTGCGGTATCAACGTTTGGCGGGGCAGGGATGTCGACAGAGCAGGCCAAGTTTGGGGCGCAAAGCCTGAAGACAATGGAAAACGGCGGCTACGCCAGCATGCCGTTGGCGGAGGCATTTAATCCCAATGAGTTCACCATTGAAGGATGGCATTTCCCAAATTTCACCGGCACCGGCAATAGCAACGGTTATCAGGTGGCATGGATTACCTCCATGAATCAATCCAAGACCTGGGGGGAAATAACGCTTGGCTTTGATAAGGCGAGCAAGGCCCCGGTAATATGGCTGGCTGGTGTTGAATCTGGGTTTATTGTAGAGGCTTCCGCTGGGACTCCAGGCATATTTTCCACTGCGCGTTGGTATCACATCGCTTTTTGCTATGACGGACAAAGTTATCGCCTATATGTTGATGGCGTTTTGACCTGGAGCTTATCCAGCACGCGGCGGGTGTTCATCGCGGATAACACCCTATTGTTTGGCGTGGACGGCTGCGCTCCCGGACTATCCGGTTCTTCTTCCGGCTATTACCAGGACTGGAAAGTCAGCAAAAAAAATCTTTACGCATCGGCATTCTCGCCGCCTAGTGCTCCTGCGGTATATAGAACGGAAACCAATTCCGGCAAGTTCTATTTGCCGAACTTAAATGGCCAATTCTTACGAGGGTGGAGCGATGAACGTGGTGTTGATGGCGGGCGCTCATTTGGGGGGGCGCAATTAGGTAGTGTAGAAGCCCATAGACACCCTAGTCTGGAATGGAATGGGATGGGCTTTTTGGTGAATGAAGCAGGCCAAGGTGACTTAATTCAAGGGACCCATTTCACTGGGTATAGCCCGACTAAATATGCCGGTAGAGTTGACGTAACCGGTGTGACGGGAGGATCTGAAACCCGCCCCCGCAACGTAGCCCTGCTCGCCTGCATCAAATACTAAGGAGACCGCCATGCAAGAACGCACACAGAAAACCGTCTACGCCTACCATCCGAAAACCGGCGAGTATTTGGGCACCACCATGGCGGACTTGTCGCCGCTGGATGTTGAGGAAACTTGGTTGATTCCGGCCAATGCCACCGAGCAGCAACCACCGCAGGCGGGGGACAGGCAAGCAGCGGTCTACCGCGACGGCGGCTGGCTGCTGGTGGTGGATTTTCGTGCGCTCAAGCTGTGGAGCAAGGCCAGCGCGCAGCCGGTGACGGCGCAAATCGGCGACACGCCGGACAGCTTGCAGGCCACCGAGTTGGAACCACCGCCTTTCGCGGTGTGGAACAAGAAAGCCTGGAAAGTGGACACCGACGCGCAGCGTGCGGCGTTGACGGCGCAGGCGCAGCAGGAGCTGCAGCAGCGCTTGGCAGCGGCTTATGCTCAGCGCCGGCCTTTGGAGGACGCGCAGGAGCTGGGGCTGGCGACGACGCAGGAACAAGGTCTGCTGACGGCGTGGAAGCGTTACTGCGTTGAGCTGTCGCGGCTGCCGCAGCAGGCCGCGTGGCCGCAGCTGGGCAAGGCGGACTGGCCTGCGGCGCCTGTCTAAACATTGAGTTTGTGTGCTTGGAAAACGGCGGCTTCGGCCGTCGTTTTGCTTTGTAGCTGTGCTCCAAACTACTGACATCCGTCCACTGCTGACGCGCGTCGCTAAACGGCAAAATGACGGTATTGATTCACTAGCGAAGCAGGTCAGCGGGTGGTTTACGGACCACCCTACCGGCCCGGAGTCCGCCCCAAGCCGCCAGCCCGGCCAGCGGGCCAACCCTGTAAATGGAGCGAGAGCGCGATGCAAAACACCATGAAGCCGATCAACAGCCCGGACGGCCTGTTCCACGACGGCAACCCTTACACCGGCGAATTGGGCACGGTGGTGACCTCGGAGTGGTTGAACAATGTCCAGTCCGCGGCCCAGTCCAGCCAGGACGAGCTGTTGACGGTGATACGCGACAGCGGCCAGAGCGCTGATCCGGCACGCAAGGACCAGTTGTTGCAGGCGCTGAAGAAGCTGACCTGGGGCGGCAATAGCAAGCCGACCACGCTAGCCGGCTACGGCATCACCGACGCCTTGCCGTTGAGCGGCGGCAAGATGAATGGGCGGGTGGATTTTCAGCCCAATTCTCGTTTCCTGGCCGAGGGCGGCAAGGAAGGCGGCCAGCTGCAATTGCAAGCGCCGCAAAGCGACAGCAAGCTCAGCGACGTGAATATCGATGTCTGGGGCAACCAGTTCCGCGTGTTCAACAACGATGGCGTCAAGTCTCGTGGTTTTTACGTGGACCTGACCCAGTGCGAGGACGGCCCTATCACCAATTTGCTGACCATGTCCGGCGCGCCGGGCCTGGTAGGGCATTTCGCGATGCCTTACACGCCGCCAGGCTGGCTGAAATGCGATGGTTCTCCGGTCAGCCGCAGCACTTACCCCGGTTTGTTTGCCGTGATTGGAACCTCTTATGGTGCCGGAGATGGCTCGACGACGTTCAATCTGCCTGATTTGCGTGGGGAGTTTGTGCGAGGGTGGGATGATGGGCGCCGTGTTGATCCGGGCCGTGCGCTGGGGAGTGCGCAGGCCGGGACTGTCGGGCCTCATGTCCACACAATCATACGCCCAAACGATGGAGGTGCATTGGCGCTTACTCCTGGCTCGGGCGGTGGCGCCTGGGCATACGGCAGAGAGATGTTGTCATCTGATCAAATGACACTCGTAACGGGCGCAAACAGTGGCATTGGCGTTGAAACCCGTCCCCGCAACGTAGCCCTTCTCGCCTGCATCAAATACTAAGGAAACCGCCATGCAAGAACGCAAACAGAAAACCGTCTACGCCTACCATCCGGAATCCGGCGAGTATCTGGGCACCACTACGGCGGATCTATCGCCGCTGGATGTTGAGGAAACTTGGTTGATTCCGGCCAATGCCACCGAGCAGCAACCGCCGCAGGCAGGGGACAAGCAAGCGGCGGTCTACCGCGACGGCGGCTGGCTGCTGGTGGTGGATTTTCGTGCGCTCAAGCTGTGGAGCAAGGCCAGCGCGCAGCCGGTGACGGCGCAAATCGGCGACACGCCGGACAGCTTGCAGGCCACCGAGTTGGAACCGCCGCCTTTCGCGGTGTGGAACAAGAAAGCCTGGAAAGTGGACGCCGATGCGCAGCGCGCGGCGCTGGCGGCGCAGGCGCAGCAGGAGTTGCAGCAGCGTTTGGCGATTGCTTATGCTCAGCGCCGGCCTTTGGAGGACGCGCAGGAGCTGGGCTTGGCGACGACGCAGGAACAAGGCTTGTTGACGGCGTGGAAGCGTTACTGCGTTGAGCTGTCGCGCTTGCCGCAGCAGGCCGCGTGGCCGCAGTTGGCCGAGACGGACTGGCCGAAGCAGCCTGCCTGAGCGTTTGCAGATTGCTGTTCCACGTGAAACCACCCGCGCCGGGCATGCCCGCGCGGGTTTTTCTTAAAGCCTGTTCAAAGTCTCGCGGGCAAGAGCGAGACAAGGCGAAAACGGCTGAGAAAGCGGAATGTACACGTGCTACATGAGCATTTCGAAGGTGTACTCACCGCGCCACGACTCACGTAGCGCAGCAGACATTGAACAGGCTCTTATGGCCGCGCCAGCGTGATCTCCACTCTTTCCTTGCCCTGGCCCACGTTTTTGCGTTTGAGCTTCAGTTCGCCCACTTCGCCGCTGCGGCGCAAATGGGTGCCGCCGCAGGGTACGCGGTAGAGGCCGGGCAGTTCCCAGTAGCGGCGCTGGTTTGCTTCGTCGGAATAGGCGCTGACGATGGCGAGATCGGCGTCTATCAGCGCCTGCACCTTGGCGGCGATGGCGGGTAGCAGCGGGGTGATGGGCCGGGCCAGCGCAAAATCGATGCGCGCCTTGTCCTCCGCGATGTGGGCGCCTATCTTTTCCGCGTCGGGCAGC
The DNA here is from genome assembly GCF_003052555.1 of Chromobacterium sp. Panama. Classification (NCBI taxonomy): domain Bacteria; kingdom Pseudomonadati; phylum Pseudomonadota; class Betaproteobacteria; order Neisseriales; family Chromobacteriaceae; genus Chromobacterium; species Chromobacterium sp. Panama. Next base: position 4,774,793 of record NZ_QARX01000001.1, on the reverse strand, counting down.
TCGCGGCAAATGGTTTCCAGCACCAGCTCCGCGGCGAAGTGCAGCCGCATCAGCCGGTAGCGGCGCGGCCAGTCTATCGCCACCGTCACCGCGTCGCCGGCGCCAAGGCCATGGTCGTCCGCCAGGGTATAGGCGATGTCCAGGCCCTGTTTTTCCGCGCGCAGCACCGGACGGCCGGCTATGTTGCCGCTGTCGCTTTCCTGGCCGCCGGAGAAGGCGTAGAAGAGGGTGGCATCCAGCCAGACCCGCGAGCCGTCCACGTGCGCCACCGTGGTGTGCAGCTCGGTCTGGTAGGGATCGACCCAGAACTGTTTGCGCACGCTCATGCCGCGCTTCCGGGATTCGCGGCCAGCCGCTGGTAGATGTCGGCGTCCCTTTTTTCCATCATCCATTCCGGCCGGGACAGCGGGCTGAAGCCGAACTGCGCGTACAGGCCGTGAGCGTCGGCGGTGGCCAGCAGCATGCGGCGCAGGTTCTGCAGGCCGGGATGGCTATCGATTGCCGCCATCAATTGCTTGGACACGCCTTGGCCGCGCCAGGCTTCGACCACGAACACGTCGGCCAGATAGGCGAAGGTGGCGTAGTCGGTGATCACGCGGGCGAAGCCTATCTGCTCGCCGTCGGCGGCGTAGGCGCCGAAGCACAGCGAATGGTCGAGCGAGCGCTCGAAGATGTCGCGCGGCAGTTGGCGCGCCCAGTAGGATTGCTCCGACAGGTAGCGGTAGACGCGTTCGCGGTCCAGCCGCGCGGGATCGGTGTCGATGTGGAGGGTCATGGCGCAGCCAGCCGGGCGATGGGGATGCCATCAAAGATAACACGCCCGAACTGGCGGGAGCGGCCGGGCTTGCCGGCGCCGCTCCTGGCTGCTAGCCGCTTAGAACCTGTTTACGATCTGCTGCGTGGCGTGAAGCGTTGCACGGTGAGGACCCGCTCAAAATGCTCATGTACCACCTGTATATTCCGCTGTTTCGCTCGTTTCCGCCTTGTTTCGCCTTAGCTCGCGAGATCGTAAACACGTTCTTATAGGTTTTTGATTTTTTCCAGCTCCTCCGGGCTGTATTTCTTCTCGCTGGCCTTGGTCAGGTCGGTCAGCAGGCCGGCGTGCACGTCGCGCGCCGATTGCACCGCGCTCAGCATATTGCCGCCGCTCCACTGGCCGGCAAAGCCGACCGCGGTTTGCGGCTGACTGGCGTAGAGACTGGTCAGCATGGCGTCCACTGCCGGCTGCTGGCTTTGGAACTGCCGCTCCAGCCGCGCCTGCCATTGCGCCAGCACCGGCAGATATTTGTCCGGCTTGGTCTGGGCCAGCGTGGCGTTGGCGCGGAAGGCCCAGTAGGCGGAGCCGCTCTCGTAATTGGCCGCGCCGGTGCGCAGCGGCGCGGGGATGTCCTTCATCGCGTTCTCGTACATCGGCACCAGCACCGCGCCGGCCGGGCTGCCGAAGGATTGCCAGGTCAGCGCCGCCAATTCCTTGGGCAGGCCGGCGCGCAGCTGGATGATGTGGGTTTCTATGGTGCGGTCCACGCCCATCGGCCGGTCCGCGTCCTTCAGCTTGGCCAGCGCGGTGCCGTGGAAGGTGGCGCGCAGCACCTTGGCCACGTCGGCCACCGCGATCTTGTGCTCCGGCTTCAGCGTCAGCGGGTATTGCGCCTGCCGCGTGGCCTGGCGCAGCGCCGGGTTCAGCAGATGCTGGCCCAGCCATTCGCGGTCCACATTGTATTTGTCGCCGACGACGCCGAAGGCCTGGGCGAAGTTGAAGCGCTTGGCGTCCATCTTGGCCAGCAGCTGGTGTTTGGCGGTGAACTCGGCCAGGCCGGGGCTGGACACAACGTTGGCGCGGTCGGAAAGGTCGATATCGTGCAGGCGCAGGCCGTTGGCCACCATCAAATAGCTGTCCTGCGGCACGCGATAGGCCAGCCAGTGGTGGCCGGAGCCGATTTCCATATACCAGGCTTCGTCCGGATCGGCGATCAGCACGCCGTTGCCTTCGCCGGCGCCGTATTGGTTGATATAGCGGCCCAGCAGTTCCACCCCTTCGCGCGCGGTCTTGGCCTGCGGCAGAATCAGCGAGGGGATCACCGCCTCCACCACGCCGCTGTCCAGCAGCGGGTCCGCTTTCTTGGCGCGGGCGTTGATTTCCGCGCTATTGGTGGCGGACACCGCCACATTGAATTCGTTGACGCCGCGTTCCTCATACAGCCCGTCGCCGCCGGCGTTGTCGCCGTTCCAGTCCATCAGTCCGCTGTAGCGGTAGAACTGTGCCGGAGCCGGCACTTTCAGGCCGTTCTTGAAGCTCAGCGTCTCATCCTTGGCCGCCGCGCGCGCCGGATGCAGCACCAGGCGCTTGTTCCAGTTATTGATGTAATAATCTTCGTTGCGGGCGATGATGATGGAGCCATCGGCGGAGGCCTGTTTGCCGACGATCAGCGATGAGCAGGCGTCGGCGAGCGGGGCGGCCAGCGCAAGGGCGGTGGCCAGGGCAAGCAGGGTAGGGCGCGGCGTCATGATGCATTCCTCTTCTCTGAGAGCGTGTTTACGATCTAGCGAGCTAAGGCGAGACAAGGCGAAAACGGCTGAGAAAGCGCAGTGTACAAACGGTACATGAGCATTTCGAAGCGGTACTCACCGTGTGACGTCTCACAACGCGCAGCAGATCGTAAACAGGTTCTGAGCAGTCAGTCGCGGTGCGAGACGGCTCATGGTGGCCGCGCGCTAAGCGTGCGGCGGTTTGGCGGTGAGGGCAAGTGGATTGTAGGCAGATGGTTCGCATTAGTTGAAATGGGAATCCCATGCTTGCCTGATGCATATCAATCTTGCGCTGTTTGGTAAAAATGTGGCGCAAACTGTCTGATTTATGCAATTGCTTTTGCCATATTGGCGCAAGCCTGATTAAGCTTGGCATTTCATTGTGGCGGCGGCTGATGGCGCCGTCGCGGCGAGAACGGATTAGGAAGATATGAAGATTTTGACGATGGCGCGCAAGCTGTTCTTCACGGTGCTGGCGGCGGCGCTGGCCTTGTGGGCTTACGGCGCTTACAGCGGTGAGCCGCAGTGGCAGCAATGGGCGATGTATCTGGGTAATGCGCTGGCCTTGGGCGGCGCTTACCTGGTGCCGACCTTGACCGCCGCCTTGGTGGGCAGCCCGCGGCTGAAGTTGGTGGCGGCGCTGAATGTGCTGGGCGGCTGGCTGATCCTGCCGTGGATCGCGGCGATGATGCTGGCGCTGAAGCGCGACGATCTGGCGTCCGGGTCCTGAGTCCGTCTGGCACAATACTCTATCTTTACCGCCCCGTCAGAGGGCGGCGTAAGAAGCTGTTTACGATCTGCTGCGCGTCGTGAGACGTGGCATGGTGAGTACCGTCTCGAAATGCTCATGTACCACTCGTACATTCCGCTTTTTCAGCGGTTTTCGCCTGGTCTCGCCTGAGCTCGCGAGATCGTAAACACGTTCTAAGAGCGGCTAACAAATATGGGTTTCACGCCTGAGGCATGGCGCGCCGTTGAGTACGGCAAGTCGGCGCAACGCAGCATCAGGGGTTTGTTAGCCGTTCTAAACGGCTGCACGAGGCGATACCACACTACTCAAGGAGAAACACATGTTTCAGCACGTCGACGCCTACGCCGGCGATCCCATCCTGTCGCTGGTCGACGCCTTCGGCAAGGATGCGCGCGGCGACAAGGTCAACCTCAGCATCGGCCTGTATTACGACGAGCAGGGCCGCATTCCGCGCCTGAACGCGGTGCAGCAGGCTGAGGCCAAGCTGGCGGCCCAGCCGGCCCAGCCTTGCACTTATCTGCCGATGGACGGCCTGCCGGCCTACCGCAAGGCGGTGCAGGAGCTGTTGTTCGGCGAGGGACACCCGGCGCTGGCCGCCGGCCGCGTCGCCACCATCCAGACCCTGGGCGGCTCCGGCGCGCTGAAAGTGGGCGCGGACTTCCTCAAGCGTTATTTCCCCGACGCCCAGGTGTGGGTCAGCGATCCGACCTGGGACAACCACGTGGCCATCTTCGAAGGCGCCGGCGTCGCGGTCAATCGCTACCCCTATTTCGATCCGCAAACCCGCGGCGTGGACTTCGCGGCGATGCTGGACACGCTGGAAACCCTGCCTGCCGGCAGCATCCTGCTGCTGCATCCGTGTTGCCACAACCCCACCGGCTCGGATCTGGACAATGCGCAGTGGGATCAGGTGGTGGCGCTGGCCAAGCGCAAGCAGCTGATTCCCTTCATGGACATCGCTTACCAGGGTTTCGGCGCCGGCTTGGATGAGGACGCCTACGCCATCCGCGCGATGGCCGACGCCGGCGTGTCCTTCCTGGTCAGCAACTCCTTCTCCAAGATCTTCTCGCTGTACGGCGAGCGCTGCGGTGGCCTGTCGGTGGTATGCCCGAGCCAGGCCGAGGCGGAGCTGGTGTTGGGCCAGCTCAAGGCCACGGTGCGCCGCAACTACTCCAACCCGCCCACCACCGGCGCGCGTCTGATCGCCACCGTGCTGGGCGACGCCGAGCTGAAAGCGCTGTGGGTGTCCGAGGTGAACGAGATGCGCGGCCGCATCCTGGAGATGCGCGGCATTCTGGTGGAGGTGCTGAAGCAGGCGCTGCCGGAGCAGGACTTCGCCTATCTGGTCCATCAGCGCGGCATGTTCAGCTACACCGGCTTCAGCCAGGCCCAGGTGGATGCCTTGCGCGAGCGTTTCGGTGTCTATCTGGTGGGCACCGGCCGCATGTGCGTGGCCGGCTTGACCCGCGCCAATGCGTCTTATGTGGCCAAGGCTTTCGCCGCGGTGCAGTAAGAACCTGTTTACGATCTGCTGCGCGTTGTGAAATGTGACACGGTGAGTACAGCTTCGAAATGCTCATGTACCACGTGTACATTCCGCTTTCTCAGCTGTTTTCGCCTTGTCTCGCTCTAGCTCGCGAGATCGTAAACAGGTTCTAAAAACCTGTTCAAAGCCTGCTGCGCGTCGGCGATACGGCGTTGAAAACGGCATTCAGAATGCTCATGTACCACACGTACATTCCGCTTCTTCAGCCGTTTTCGCCTCGTCTCGCCTTAGCTCGCGAGACTTTGAACAGGTTCTAAGACCAAGCGCGGCTGACAAAACCGCTGATGCCGTGCTGCGCCGGCTTGCCGTACTCAAGGCACTGCCTACGTCGGCGCGTCTTGCCTCTGCCGTAAAACTGAGTTTTGTCAGCCGCTGTTAAAACAGGTCCTCAGCCGCCGGCCAGGCCTTGTTTCAAACGGGCCAGCGCCGGCTTGGCCAAAGCGTCCGGCGCGTAGCACAGGCCGATGCGGCGACTGAGCGCCGCCTGATCCAGCCGGCAGCTCCACAGGCCGGGTTGGTCCAGGGCCAGCCCCTGCGGGACGAAGGCGACGCCGGCGCCGGCCGCGGCCAGCGTCGCCGCCTGTTGCAGGGTGGCGCAGCGCGCCGCCACCGCCAGTTCCCGCGCCGCCTCGCCCAACAGGCTGGCGAAGCGCTGGTGCGACGGATGGTCCGGGCAGGCGATCAGGTCCTGGCCCAGCAGTTGTCCCGGCCGCAGCAGCGGCTGTCCCGCCAGCGGCGCGTCGGCGCGCATCGCCAGCACATAATCCTCTTCCCACAGCGGCAGGAACAGCTCGTCCTCGCAACGATTGGCCTCCTCGTCCAGCCGCGCGTCGCCGGCGCAGCCCGCAGCCAGTTCCAGCAGCAAGCCGTCCACCGCGCGGTAGGCCGCCGCCAACACGCGCGCCACGTCGGCCTGGCCCAGGTCCGCCGCCACACCCAGCGTCAGCGGCAGGCAGTCCTGCCGGCCGCGAAACAGCTGTGTCAGGCTGTCGGCTTCTTCCACCAGCCGCCGCGCCGCCGGGTATAACAGCCGGGCGGCGTCGGTCACTTCCACCCCGCGCGGCTGACGCTGGAACAGCGCGGCCCCCAGCTGTTCTTCCAGTTGCCGGATGGTGGCGGACAGCGCAGGCTGGCTCAGGTAGAGACGCGCCGAGGCCTGGGTGATGTTGCGCTCTTCGAATACGGCGATGAAGGCTTTGAGTGAGCGGATATCCATAAATTAAACCGATGGCAGCAAGTGGAATAAACGATTTTTCGTGGAATCGTCAGCGAATTATAGTGCTGCTCAAGGATTTGATATCAGTTATTTTTATTGCTAAAGGAGAAGTTCCATGAGTAAGGCTCTCATTGTCATCACCGGCGCCAGCTCCGGCATCGGCGCCGCCACCGCCCGTTTGTTGTCGCAACAAGGCCATCCGCTCTTGCTATTGGCGCGTCGGGTGGAGCGGCTGGAAGCGCTGGCCTTGCCCAATACCTTGTGCCGCGCGGTGGACGTGACCGACCGCGCCCAGCTGGCCGCCGCGGTGGCGGAGGCGGAGGGCCGCTTCGGGCCGGTGGACGCCATCGTCAACAACGCCGGCGTGATGTTGCTGGGACAGATGGCCGAGCAGGCGCCGGAGGAGTGGAAAACCATGTTCGACGTCAATGTGCACGGCCTGCTCAACGGCATCCACGCGGTGCTGGGCGGCATGGTGGAGCGCAAGCGCGGCACGGTGATCAATATCAGCTCGGTGGCCGGGCGCAAGACCTTTCCCAACCATGTGGCCTATTGCGGCACCAAGTTCGCGGTGCACGCGATGTCTGAGAATCTGCGCGAGGAAGTGGCGGACCACGGCGTGCGGGTGGTGACGATAGCGCCGGGCGCGGTGGACACCGAGTTGCTGTCGCATACCAGCAGCGAGGCGATCAAGGCCGGTTACGAAGCCTGGAAACAGGAGATGGGCGGCGTGTTGGCGGCGGAAGACGTGGCCAGCGCCATCGTCTACGCCTATCAGCAGCCGCAGAATGTGTGCATTCGCGAGATCGTGCTGGCGGCGACGCGGCAGCAGCCCTGAGACGCGGCGCAAGGCGGACGGACCTTGAGCGGGCTCCGAGGCCGGCTCAGTCTGCCACATACAACTGGGTATCCGCCTCCCGCATCAGCTCGACGACGGCGGGCGGCGGCGGCTGGTCGGTGAACAGCGCGTCGATCTGCGACAGATGGCCCAGCTCCACCAGCGCCGGGCGGTCGAACTTGCTGTGGTCGGCGGCCAGGAAGACATGGCGGGATTGCTGGATGATGGCCTCGGCGCTGCGCACCTCGCGGTAGTCGTAATCGCGCAGCGTGCCGTCCAGCTCGATGCTGGAAATGCCGATGATGCCGTAATCGACGCGGAACTGGCGGATCAGCTGCACCGTGGCCTCGCCGGTGATGCCGCGGTCGCGTTTGCGCAGCATGCCGCCCAGCACGATGACTTCGCAGTCCGGGTAGTCGCACATGGTGTCCGCCACGTGCAGATTATTGGTGATCACCCGCAGGCCGCGGTGCTGGTGCAGCGCCTTGGCCACTTCCTCGGTGGTGGTGCCCAGATTGATGAACAGCGAAGCGTTGTCCGGGATGTGGCGGGCCAGGCATTCGGCGATGCGGCGCTTTTCGTCTATGCACAGCACCTGCCGCGCCTGGTAGGCGACGTTCTCCACGCTGGACAGCACGCTGGCGCCGCCGTGATAGCGTTGCAGCAACTGATGCTCGGCCAGCAGCGCGATGTCGCGGCGTATGGTCTGCCGGGTGACGGAAAAATGTTCGGCCAGCTTTTCCACGCTGACGTAGCTGTCGCGTTTGACCATGGCCAGCAATTCCTGCTGGCGTTGATTCAGAATGAGCATAGACTGCGAGGCGGCGGGTTGGGACGGTTCGATTGTAAGCGGACAACTCGTCCCGGCGCTATGCCGTCAGCGTCGCCGCCGCGTATTCGGCCAGCGCCAGGCTGGCGGTGAGGCCGGGGGATTCGATGCCGTAGAGTTGGAGCAGGCCGGGCACGCCGTGCTGCGCCGGGCCCTGGATCAGAAAGTCCGCGTCCGGCGCGCCGGGTCCGGCGATCTTGGGGCGGATGCCGGCGTAGGCCGGCGCCAGCGTCTGTTCCGGCAGCGTCGGCCACCAGCGGCGGACGCCGGCGTAGAAGCGCTCCGCGCGCGCCGGGTCCACTTGGTAGTCGATGGCGTCCACCCATTCCAGGTCCGGGCCGAAGCGCGCCTGGCCGGCCAGGTCCAGCGTCAGATGCGTGCCCAGGCCGCCGGCCTCGGGCAGCGGGTAGATCAGGCGCTGGAACGGCGAGCGGCCTTGCAGCGCGAAATAGACGCCGCGCGCGTAATAGGGCGTGGGAATGGTTTCACGTGGAACGCCGGCAATGCTGGCCGCCGCCCGCGGCGCCCACGCGCCGGCGGCGTTGACCGTCAGCCCTGCGCGTAGCCGCATGCCGGCGATGTTCAGCTCCAAACCGTCGCCGCTCACGCGGCCGTCTTGCAGCGGGGAGTTCAAGGCCAACGTCGCGCCGTGGGCCTCGGCGTCGGCCAGCAGGGCCAGCATCAGGCCGTGGCTGTCTATTATGCCGGTGGACGGCGACAACAGCGCGGCGCGGGCCTGCAAGGCCGGCTCCAGCGCCTGAAGCTGTTCCGCATCCAGCCAGCGCAGATCATCGACGCCGTTGGCGGCGGCGCGCTGTTGCAAGGCTTGCAGCCGCGGCAGTTCGGCCTCGTTTGCGGCGACGACGAGCTTGCCGCAGCGCCGGTGGGCAATCGCGCGCTGGGCGCAGTAGTCGTACAGCCGCTGGCGGCCGGCCACGCAGAGCCGCGCTTTCAGGCTGCCGGGCGGATAGTAGAGCCCGGCGTGGATCACTTCGCTGTTGCGGCTGGACGCATGCTGGCCGATGGCGCTTTCCGCTTCCACGATGAGGACTTCGCGGCCGGCCATCGCCAGCTGCCGCGCCACGGCCAGGCCGATCACGCCGGCGCCTATCACCACGCATTCCACGGTTTCCATCGCGCTTCCCATCATGCCGGATTGAATAGCGCATGGTGCGACGCCGCGACGGCGGCGTCCAGCCCGGCGGCGCGGAGGTCTATGAGGCGGCGGACTGCGCTTGCCGGCTGAGGTGGAGGTAGTGCAGATGCCGTTCGTACTGGTCCAGGATGTCGGCGATGATCTGTTCCTTGTGGTAGCCCCACAGGCTGTAGCCCTGGCTGCCGTCCTGCAAGTGCACTTCCAATCGGCAGTAATGGCCGGGCGCGGCGCGGATGGCGAAGGAGGGCGTGGCCGCCATGGCGGCCTGGATGCGGTAGCGGAAGGCGGCGTCGCCGGCGATGAGCAGGCCCAGCCGCGGCAGGCCGGTCTGCGGGTCTGTTTCCTGTTCCAGCCGCGCCTTGGCGCCGCGCTGGCGCAGCGCGGCGCAAACCTCGCGCAAGGCGGGGAGACAGCTGTGTTCCAGCATGGTCCGGGTCTGGTCCGCGTCCGGATAGCTCATCGCCCGGCTCAGCCGTTGCTGCCAGTTCAGCCGCGGATCGGAGTGGGCGTAGGTGCGGCCGGACAGCGAGCCGGCCAGGCTGGCCTGGCGGCTGTCTTCGCGCATGCCTTCGCGCCGCAGCGCTTTGTACAAGCCGGCCATGATGAAGAACATCACGAAAGAGAAGGGCAAGCCCATGATGATGGTGGCGTTCTGCAGCGTGGGCACGCCGCCCACCATCAGCATGGACAGCGTCAGGATGCCGATGGCCAGCGACCAGAAAATGCGCAGCCACTTGGGCGCGTCGCTGGCCGGGTCCTTGAGGATGGAGGTGAAGTTGCCCAGCACCAGCGCGCCGGAGTCGGCCGAGGTGACGTAGAACAGCAGACCGGTGACGGTGGCGAGCAGGGCGCTGAAACCGGTCCACGGGTATTGCGCCAGCAGCGAATAGAACGCCCGTTCCGGCGTTTCCATCGCGGTCTTGCCGAAGCTCTGGTTGCCGGCCAGCACCAGGTCCAGCGCGCTGTTGCCGAAGATGGAAATCCAGATCAAGGTGAACACGAAGGGGATGACCAGGGTGCCGATGATGAATTGGCGCAGGGTGCGGCCGCGCGAGATGCGCGCCAGGAACAGGCCGACGAAGGGCGCCCAGGCCACCCACCAGGCCCAGAAGAACAGGGTCCAGGCGTTCAGCCAGTCCACCGGGCGCTGGAAGGCGAAGGTGTTCAGGGTCATGCCGGCGAAGCCGTTCAGGTAGTCGCCCACATTCAGCACCAAGCCGTTGAGCAGGAACACGGTATTGCCGCTGAACAGCACGAACAGAATCAGCAGGATGGCCAGCAGTACGTTCAGCTCGGATAGCCGGCGGATGCCCTTGTCCACGCCGGAGACCACGGACAGGGTGGCCATCGCCACCGACAGCAGGATCAACAAGGCTTGCGGCAGCACCCCTTCCGGAATGTCGAACATGAAACGCAGGCCGTAGTTGAGCTGCACCACGCCTATGCCCAGCGAGGTGGCGATGCCGAAGATGGTGCCGAGCACGGCGGCGATGTCGACGCCGTGGCCGAGCGCGCCGTGGATGCGGCGGCCGAAGATGGGATAGAGGGCCGAGCGGATGCTGAGCGGCAATTGATGGCGATAGCTGAAATAGCCCAAGGCCATGCCCATCAACGCGTACATCGACCAACCGGTGATGCCGTAGTGGAACAGGGTCCAGGACATGGCCTGGCGCGCGGCGGCGTGGGTGCCGGGCGCGCCCTCGGGCGGGGCCAGCAGGTGGGTGACCGGTTCGGCCACCGAGAAAAACATCAGGTCGATGCCGATGCCGGCGGCGAACAGCATCGCGCCCCAGGTGAACAGGCTGTATTCCGGCCGCGAATGGGCCGGTCCCAGCTTGATGCTGCCAAAGCGGGAACAGGCGATGACCAGGACGAACAAGACATAGAGCGTGGCGGCCAGGAAGTAGTACCAGCCAAAGCCTTCGGTGATCCAGCCCAGCACCTGGGCCATGACGCGGGCGGCGGCGTCGGCGTCCAGCATCGCCCACAGCGCCAGCGCCAGAATGCAGCTGGACGAACCGAGGAACACTGCGCGGTTGAGGCGGTCTGCCGCCCCGGTTTCCGGTAATGCAGCCATGTAGGGGTCTCCCGATGCTGACGCAAGGAAAGACCGACACTAGCATCGGCCCGCGGCGGGGGCTGGTCAGAATGCGACGCGGGGGCGAGCGCAGGCGACCGGGCGTGAAAAAGCCGCCCATGGGCGGCTGGAAGGCGGGAGCGGCGGGTTTCAACCGGCCATCGCGGCTTCGACTTCTTCCACCGTCTTGGGAATCGGCGCGCCCAGCACGCGGCTGCCGTCGGCGGTGACCAGCACATTGTCTTCGATGCGGATGCCGCCGAAGTCCTGGTATTCGCGGAATTTGTCGTAGTCGATGTACTGGCTGTGGCGGCCTTCGGCGGCCCAGGCTTCGATCAGCGCCGGGATGAAGTACATGCCGGGCTCCACCGTCACTACCATGCCTTGTTTCAGCGGCTTGCCCAGACGCAGGTAGCCCAGGCCGAACAGCGGGCTGCGCTCGGTGTCCTCGCCGTAACCCACCAGGTCTTCGCCCAGGCCTTCCATATCGTGCACGTCCATGCCGATCTGATGGCCAAGGCCGTGCGGGAAGGCGATGGCGTAGGCGCCGGATTCAACGATGGCGTCGGCGTCGCCCTGGAAGAAGCCCAGCGCGCTCATTCTTTCCACCATCAGCCGCGCGGACAGCTTGTGCACGTCCAGATAGCGCACGCCCGGCTTCATCGCCTCGATGGCGGCCAGCTGCATGTCCAGCACGATATTGTACAGTTCGCGCTGGCGCGGGCTGAACTTGCCGCCCACCGGGAAGGTGCGGGTGATGTCGCTGGCGTAGCCGCCGCCGGAGGTACAGCCGGTGTCGTTCAGCGCCAGGTCGCCGCTTTCCAGGCGGTTGTCGTGGTGATGGTTGTGCAGCACTTCGCCGCGGCGGGAGAAGATGGACGGATAGGCCAGCTGCCAGTCGCGGCGGCGCATGATGCCTTCCATCTCGCCCACCACCTCGTATTCCATCACGCCGGGTTTGGCGTGGCGCATCGCGGCGACGTGCATGTCGCGGGTCACCGCCAGCGCCGCTTCCATTTCGGCGATTTCTTCGTCGCCCTTGATTTCGCGTAGCGCCACCACGGCATGGGTCAGCGGCGCGGAGAAGCCGTCCTTGACCTTGGCCGGATGAACGTCCAGCAAGCGGCCCATTTCAATCAGGGTCTCGCCGCGGTACGGCGCCAGGTAATGGACGGCGCGGCCGGCGGCGCGCGCGGCGCTCAGCGCGGAGGCCAGTTCGGCGTAGCCGCGGCTGTGTGTCAGGCCGGCCAGCGCGGCGCGTTCGGCCAGGCTGGGCAGCGGGCCGGTCCAGACGATGTCGGCCACGTCCGGATCGTTGCCGAACAGCGTCGCTTCGCCGCTGTCGGCGTCGATGAGGCCGGCCAGGCCCGGTTCGTTCAGGCCGAAGAAATAACGGAAGCTGGAGTCCTGCACGAAGGGCAGGGTGTTGTCGTGATAGTTCATCGGCGAATCGACATTGCCGACAAACAGCAACAGGCCGGACAGGCCGGCCGCTTGCAGGCGGGCGCGGCGTTGCGCGTATACGGTGGCAGCGAACATGGTTTCCTCGGGAGTGGGAAGGGTCCGCCCGGTGCTTGCCGTGCGGAATATTGTATCCAGTCCTTTAACTTATCATGCTGGCCGCCGCGCGGCCAGTGCCGGTTCAGCCGCGTTGGCGCGCGGCGTCGGCGCTGGCGCTGGCGGTTCCGACCTTGGCCGGCCGCAGGATCAAGGCCACCGCGCCGCCGGCCAGCAAGGCCCACAGCGGCGCGCCCAGGCCGGCGATGCTGACGCCGGAGGCGGCCACCACGAAGGTGATCAGCGCCGCCTCGCGGCGGCTTTCATCGCTTAGCGCCGCGCTCAGCGATGAGGCCAGGGTGCCGAATAGCGCCAGTCCGGCGGCGGTGGCCACCAGTGCCTTGGGCAGGGTCAGGATCAGGCTGGCCAGCGCGCCGCCGGCCACGCCCAGCGCCAGGTAGAGCAGGCCGCAGATCACGCCGGCCACGTAGCGGCGCTTGGGGTCGGGATGGGTTTCCGGGCCGGTGCAGATGGCGGCGGTGATCGCCGCCAACACCACGCCGTGGCCGCCGAAGGGGGCGGTCAGCATGGACACCGCGCCTAGCAGCGACACCGGCGAGCGCGCCGGAATGCGGTAGCCGGAGGAGGCCAGCACCGCCATGCCGGGCAGGAACTGGCCGGTCAGCGCCACCAAGGCCAGCGGCAGCGCCAGGTTGAAGAAGGCGCTCCATGACCATTGCGGCGCGGTGAACAGTGGACCATTTCCGCCGCCGTGGACCGGCAACGGCTGGAACAGGCCTTGCGCCGCCGCCAGCAGCAGGCCGAGCAGGATGGCGGCCGGCAGCGCGTAGCGCGGGAAGAAGCGGCGGCCGATGAAGAACAGCGCGGCCATGCTGACCACCAGCAACGGATCGTGGCTGGCGGCGCTGGCCAGTTCGGCGACGAAGCGGAATAGAATGCCGGCCAGCATCGCCGCGGCCAGCGCGGCGGGGAACACCTTCATCAGCCGGTCGAACAAGCCGCTGACCCCCAGCAGGGTGACGATGGCGGCGGCGGCCAGGAAGGCGCCCACCGCCTCGCCGTAGGGCACGCCGGGCAGGGCGGCCAGCAGCAAGGCCGCGCCCGGCGTGCTCCAGGCGGTGATCACCGGCGCTTTCCAGCGCCAGGACAGCCATAGGCCGGCCACGCCGGAGCCGATGGACACCGCCCAGATCCAGGAGCCGAGCTGGGCCGGAGACAGGCCGGCGGATTGGGCGGCGTGGACGATGATGAGGAAGGGGCCGGAGTAGCCGACCAAGAGGGCCAGCACCGCGGCCAGCGCGGCGGAGGGCGACAGGTCGCGCCAGAAGGAGGACTGCATGATGCGCTTTCTTGCAATGAGAAGTCGCCTCAGCCTAACGCAGACGTCAGCCCGCGCCCTCCCACAGCCGGCGCAAACAGTTTATGCTGCGCCTAATCTGTTCTATATAACAGCGATGACTGATTCCCTGTATCTGCGTATTGCCGCCGAAATCGCGCAGCGGCTGGATAGCGGCGCCTACCCGCCCGGCAGCCGGCTGCCCTCGGTGCGGCGGCTGGCCGCCGAACACGGCGTCAATGTGTTGACCGCGCTGGCGGCCTATCGCCACCTGGAGCGTCAGCAGCGCGTCAGCGCCCGGCCGCGCGCTGGCTTTTTCGCCGCCTTGCCCAGCCGCGCGCAATGGGCGAGCGCCGCCGCCAGCGAGGTGCCGTCGGCGGCGACTCTGGTGCGGGTGGACAGCCGCATGTCGCAATTGATCGAATGGTCCAGACTGGACATCGGCGTCCAGCTGCACATGGCGGAGGCGCATTGCGGCATGTATCCGGCGGCGGCGCTGGCGCGCCGGCTGCAGCAGGCCTTGAGCGGCCGGCCGGAGTTGATCGGCGCCTATCTGCCGCGTGACGAACAGGCACGGCTGAACCGGCTGGTGTGCGAGCTGGCGGCGCAGTGGCAGTTGGCGCTGGAGCCGGACGCCATCCTGTTCACCCACGGCATCACCGAGGCGATCAGCCTGTCGCTGCGTTTGCTGACCCGTCCCGGCGATACCGTGGCGGTGGAGACGCCGGTGTACTTCGGCCTGCTACAGACGCTGGAGACGCTGGGCTTGAAGGCGCTGGAAATCCCGTGCACGCCGGACGCCGGCCTGTCGCTGGAAGCGTTGGAGTTCGCCTTGCGCCACGGACCGGCGCCGCGCTGCCTGGTGACGGTGACCAATTTCCAGAACCCCACCGGCGCCTTGATGCCGGACGAAGCCAAAAAGCGCTTGTTGCAGCTGGCTTACCGTCACGGCCTGACCATCATCGAGGATGATGTGTTCGGCGAGCTTTACTTCGGCGAGCAGCATCCGACGCCGCTGAAAGCCTGGGACCGCCGCGGCGAGGTGATTTACTGCTCGTCCTTCACCAAGAGCTTCGCACCCTCGTTCCGCCTGGGCTGGCTGTCCGGCGGCCGCCATCACGCGGCGCTGGCGCGCTTGAGCAATAGCAGCAGCCTGGTGAGCTCGGCGCTGTATCAGGCGGTGCTGGCGGATATGCTGGCGGACGGCGATTACGCGCGTTTCGCCGCCCAGCTGCGGCGGCAATTGGCGCGGCAGATGGGCCAACTGGCGGACGCGGTGCTGGCGGCCTTTCCCAAGGGCACGCGGCTGCGGCGGCCGCAGGGCGGGCTGCTGCTGTGGGTGGAGTGTCCGGAAGGGCTGGACGCCGGTCGCCTGCTGGAGCGGGCGCTGGCCGAATCCATCAGTTTTGCGCCGGGCCTGGTGTTTTCCGCCGAGCCGCGCTTCGGTCACTGTCTGCGGCTGAACTTTGGACAGCCGTGGTCGCCGGAGCTGGCGCGGGCGATCCGCACGCTGGGGCGCTTGGCCGGCGAGCAGCTGAGCCAATGAAAACGGCGGAGCGCATGCTCCGCCGCGAGTCAGCCAGAGGGCGTTGGCTCAGTCTTGGCGCGCGCGGCGCGCCTTCACCGCGTTTGCCAGCGTGGTCAGCAGTTTTTCAGTGTCGTCCCAGCCGATGCAGGCGTCGGTGACGCTCTGGCCGTAGGTCAGCTCGCAACCCGGCTTCAGGTCCTGGCGGCCCTCCACCAAGTGGCTCTCCACCATCACGCCGAAGATATTGGCGTTGCCGGCGGCCAGCTGGCCGGCGATGTCGTCGGCCACTTCCATCTGGCGGCGGTAGTCCTTGCGGCTGTTGGCGTGGCTGAAATCCACCATCAGCTTTTGCGGCAGGCCCACGGAGACCAGTTCCGCCGCCGCGGCGCTCACGTGCTCGGCGGAGTAATTGGGTTCCTTGCCGCCGCGCAGGATCACGTGGCAATCCGGGTTGCCGCCGGTGGAGACGATGGCGGAGTGGCCGGTCTTGGTCACCGACAGGAAATGGTGGGGCACGCTGGAGGAGCGGATGGCGTCCACGGCGATCTTCAGATTGCCGTCGGTGCCGTTCTTGAAGCCCACCGGGCAGGACAGGCCGGAGGCCAGTTCGCGGTGCACCTGGCTTTCGGTGGTGCGCGCGCCGATGGCGCCCCAGCTGATCAGGTCGGCGAAGTACTGCGGCGTGATCATGTCCAGGAATTCGGTGGCCGCCGGCATGCCCATGTCGTTCAGGGTCAGCAGCAGGCGGCGCGCGATGCGCAGGCCGCTGTTGATGTCGAAGGATTCATTCAGCAGCGGATCGTTGATCAGGCCTTTCCAGCCGACGGTGGTGCGCGGTTTTTCAAAGTAGACGCGCATCACCACCACCAGTTCTTCCGCCAGCTTCTCGCGCAGCGGCGCCAGTTTCTTGGCGTATTCGATGGCGGCTTCGGTGTCGTGGATGGAGCAGGGGCCGATCACCACCAGCAGGCGGTCGTCCTCGCCGCGCAAGAGCGCGGAGATGTCGCGGCGGGCGGCGTAAATCACCTCGGAGGCGGCCTCGGTGATCGGCAGTTCGTACAGGTGGGCGATGGGCGGCAGCAATTCCTTGATTTCGCGGATTCTGACGTCGTCGGTCTGGCGTTGCATAAAGGCGGCTTCCTTGCTATTTCAGTTTTTGCATAGCAGCAAGATAACCGGATTCCACGACGCTAGACAAGCGGCCGGCCTGCTTTAATGCCCTAAATTCATACTAGATGATCGTTAGGGATAAGCTATCGGCTCCCGATTTATCTGCTTGTTTTTCTTGGACGAGGGACAGGCGGACATGAAAAACGCCCCGGATGCGGCCAGGGCGTTTTGCGGGCGAGAGCCGGAACGGTCAGTCGGCGTACTGACGCTTCATGCGTTCGCGGCGTTCCTGGGCTTCCACCGACAGCGTGGCGGTGGGGCGGGCCATCAGGCGGCGCAGGCCGATCGGTTCGCCGGTGTCTTCGCAGAAGCCGTAAGAACCGTCTTCGATCTGGCGCAGCGAGGCCTGGATCTTTTGCAGCAGCTTGCGCTCGCGGTCGCGGGTGCGCAGTTCCAGCGCGTATTCCTCTTCCAGCGTGGCGCGGTCAGCGGGATCCGGCGTGGCTTCCTGCTCTTGCAGGTGATTGGCGGTCGCATTTGCGTTAGAGAGCAACTCCTGCTGCATCTGCAACAACCGGTCTTTGAAAAACTCAAGATGGTCGGCGTTCATGTAATCGTCGCCGGTCCAGTTGAGGATATCCTGTTCGGTTAGTTTGGCCATAATAGGTGCTTCCAGCATAGAGTTGGCAACAGGCGGAGAAGATTACCGGCGCCCCGCTATTTCTGCAACTGTCTTAGGCGCTTAGGTGATATTAACTCCCTGCTGCTGACAATCGGTATAGCGTTGTTTCACTCCGGTAACAAGCCTGAGGCATCGTTAAAAGGGTATTGGCGCAACAGGCTAAGACATAAAATGTCCCGGACAGTTCAAAGGCGGCAATGCGCCGCCTTTTTCCGGGAGCCGGCGCGCCGTGCGGCGTGCCGGGTTTCTAGCGTCGGGATGGCTTATTTCAGCGACAGCACCCACTTGGCCAGCGCGCGCAGGTCCGCGTCCGGGATGTTCGGATGCGGGGTCATCGGCACCGGGCCCCACACGCCGGAGCCGCCGTTCTTGATCTTGGCCATCAGCATGGCTTCCGCGCCTTTCTGGCTGGCGTATTTCTTGGCCACGTCCTTATAGGCCGGGCCGACGATCTTCTTGTCCACCGCGTGACAGGCGGTACAGCTGTATTTTTGCGCCAGCTGCATATTGGCGAAGGCGGGAGCGGCGGCGGCGCTCAACAGGGCGGCGGCGAGCAAGGCTTTTTTCATTGGAAGTCTCCTGGTGTGGTGATGCAAATCGGTTGCCAAACGAGCGGCCGCAAAGCGCGGCCGCGAAAAAATATGACAAATAACCTGAATTGCTACAGTACTACCTTGAGTTGGGTCAAGAAGCTTGCTTCCAGCATGCGCACCGGCAGCATCAGGATCACCTGGATGATCAGGAGCAGCACCAGCGGCGACAGGTCCACGCCGCCGATATTGGCCTTGCGGAACGGGCGCAGGAAGGGCCGGGTCAGCGCGTCCAGCACCGGCATCAGCGGGTTGTAGGGGCTGACCCAGCTGAGCACGGCCTGAACGATGACGCTGCCCATCAACAGGGTCAGCGATTGCTTGAACACTTCCAGCAGCGACAGCAGCGACAGCGCCACCCAGACCTGCGGAAAGGTGAAGACTTCCGGCACCGAGCTGAGCAAGGTGACCAGCACATTGGACAGCAGCGCCACCAGCCAGGCCAGCAACATGGTGGCGCTGTCGTAGCCGCGCATCGCCGGCACCAGCTTGCGCAGCGGCAGCACCGCGAAATTGGTGGCGGCCATCACGAACTGGCACAGCGGGTGTTTGAACGGGGCGCGCGCCACTTGCAGATAGAAGCGCAGCAGCAGCACCAGCACGAACAGGCCGCAAAGGGTGTGGATCAGAAAGCGCAAAGTGTCGAAGAACATGATGTGGCTTAGTCCTGGCTGAGTTGTTGGCCCATTTCGATGGAGCGGTCGCGGCAGTCCAGCGTGCCGGCGATGATGGCCTGCTTGACGCCTTCCGCCTCAAAGCGGGCGATGGCGCGTTCGGTGGTGCCGCCCTTGGACATCACATTGGTGCGCAAGGCGGCCACGGACAGCGGGCTTTGCTTGGCCAGTTCCACCGCGCCTTCGAAGGTGGCCAGCACCAGCCGGCGCGCTTCCGCTTCGGAAAAGCCGGTTTGCTGGGCGGCTTCTATCATGCTTTCGATGAAATAGAACACATAGGCCGGGCCGCTGCCGGACACGGCGGTGACGTCGTCGATGCGTTGTTCGTTTTGCAGCCAGACGGTGATGCCGGCCGCCTGCATCACGGTGTTGGCGTCCTGGCGGTCGTCTTCGCTGACGCCCACCGAGGCGAACAGGCCGGACACGCCCTTGCCTATCATCGCCGGGGTGTTGGGCATCACCCGCACCACGCGCTTGCTGCCCAGCCAGCGGCATAGCGCGTCCAGGCGGATGCCGGCGGCGATGGAGATCACCAGCGCGCCGTTGAGCCTGGGCTCAAGCTCCAGGCACAAGTCGCGCAGATGCTGCGGCTTGACCGCCAGCACCACGATGTCGCCGATGCCGAAGGCGTCCGGCAGCGCCGCGCCGCCGCTGACGTCGTATTCCTGGCGCAGCCGTTCCACTTTGCCGGCGTCCGGGTCCACCACGTGGATGCGATGCGCCGCCTGCTTGATCAGGCCGGCGATGATGGCGTTGGCCATATTGCCGCCGCCTATGAAGGTAATCCGCATGCTTTTTCCTTATAAACCGGCCTGAAACCGCTATCGTTTCAAGCCGATGTCATTCAATGATAATGGCGCGCGCCGAAAATGGCCGTGCCCACCCGCACCAGGGTGGCGCCTTCGGCGACGGCGACGGCCATGTCGGAGGACATGCCCATGGACAGCGTGTCCAGCGCCAGCCCTTCGGCGATCAGGTGTTCGCGCAGCCTGCGCAGCTGGGCGAACTGAGACGCCAGCCGCGCCGTGTCCTCCGTGGGTTCCGGGATGCACATCAGGCCGCGCAGGGTCAGACGCGGCAAGGCCGCCACCGCGCGCGCCAGTTCCAGCGCCTGCTCCGGCGCGCAGCCGCTCTTGCTGGCCTCGCCGGACACGTTCACCTGAATGCACACGTTCAGCGGCGGCAGCGCCGCCGGACGTTGCGCCGACAGCCGTTCCGCGATTTTCAGCCGCTCCACCGAGTGGGCCCAGTGCGCCAATTCCGCCACCGCTCGGGTTTTATTGGATTGCATCGGGCCGATGAAGTGCCATTCGATCTCCAGGCCGGCCAGCGCCTCGGCCTTCTGCTGCAATTCCTGCACGTAGTTTTCACCAAAGGCGCGCTGGCCGGCAAGATAGGCTTGCTCGATGTCCGCGGCGGGGAAGGTTTTGCTGACGGCCAGCAAGCGCACCGATCCCGCCGGACGGCCGGCGGCGTGTTCCGCGTCCGCCAGGCGTTGGCGGACTTGCTGCAAGGGTTGGGAGATGGAGTCTGTCATGGCGTCGAGAAATGGTTTGCTGCGGGCGGTGAGGCTTGTTGCCCGGGTTTGGGGTTTCTACAAAGAATCATGGCCGCGCATCATTAATAATATGGGGTGACGGCGATATCCCAAATGGCTGAGTTGAGCTTACAATCAGCGCCAGAGCCGGAAATGCCGGGGTCTCGTTCGGGCGCGTCGCCGACGCGGGCGGTTCTTCATTATTTTTCAAGTGGTCGCCTGGCGGCTGAAACCATGGCGGCGGCGCAGTCATCGTGGAGATTATATTATGGAAATTTCGGAGCTCTTGGCCTTTACGGTCAAGAACAAGGCGTCCGACCTGCACCTGTCCGCCGGGCTGCCGCCGATGATCCGGGTGAACGGCGACATCCGCCGCATCAACCTGCCGCCGATGGACCACCATGACGTGCACGACATGGTGTACGACATCATGAACGATTACCAGCGCAAAATCTTCGAAGACACCTTCGAGTGCGACTTTTCCTTCGACCTGCCCGGCATCGCCCGCTTCCGCGTCAACTCCTTCGTGCAGAACCGCGGCATGGGGGCGGTGTTCCGGGTGATTCCGTCCAAGGTGCTGTCGCTGGAGCAGCTGGGCGCGCCCAAGATCTTCCAGGAAATCGCCGCCTTTCCGCGCGGGCTGGTGCTGGTGACCGGCCCCACCGGCTCAGGCAAGTCCACCACGCTGGCGGCGATGATTGATTTCATCAACGACAACCACTTCTCCCATATCCTGACCGTGGAGGATCCGATCGAGTTCGTCCACGACAGCAAGAAGTGCCTGATCAACCAGCGCGAGCTGGGCTTGCAGACCCACAGCTTCGCCAATGCGCTGAAGTCCGCCCTGCGCGAAGACCCGGACGTGATCCTGGTGGGCGAATTGCGCGATCTGGAAACCATACGCCTGGCGCTGACCGCGGCGGAAACCGGCCACCTGGTGTTCGGCACCCTGCACACCAGCTCCGCCGCCAAGACCATAGACCGTATCGTCGACGTGTTCCCGGCCGGGGAAAAGGAGATGGTGCGTTCGATGCTGTCCGAATCGGTGCGCGCGGTGATCGCCCAGACCCTGCTCAAGACCAAGGACGGCAGCGGACGGGTGGCCGCGCATGAAATCATGCTGGGCACCCCGGCGATCCGCAACCTGATCCGCGAAAACAAGATCGCCCAGATCAACTCCATGATCCAGACCGGTCAGCAGCACGGCATGCAGACGCTGGACCAGTGTCTACAGGAGCTGGTGCGGCGCAATATGGTGTCGCCGGCGGACGCCAGACAAAAGGCCGCCAACAAGGATCAATTCTGAGCGGGCGCTGCGCTACACTAGAAACGGCGACCCGCGGGACCTCATCATGGAAAAAGACCAGGCTTCCAAGTTCATACTGGATCTGCTGAAGCACGCCACCGGCAAGAACGCCTCCGATGTCTTCATCGCCGCCGATTTCCCGCCGGCGATGAAGATAGACGGCAAGATCACACCGGTGGCGCCGCAGCCCCTGTCCGCCCAGCACACCAAGGAATTGGTGCGCGCGGTGATGAACGACCGGCAGACCGAGGAGTTCGAAACCAAGAAGGAGGCCAACTTCGCGATCAATCCGCCGGGCCTGGGGCGCTTCCGCGTCAGCGCCTATGTGCAGCAGGGCCACGCCGGCATGGTGTTGCGCAAGATCAACACCGAAATCCCCACCTTCGACCAGCTCAACCTGCCGCTGGTCTTGCGCGACATCGCGCTGATCAAGCGCGGGCTGGTGATCTTCGTCGGCGGCACCGGCTCGGGCAAATCCACCTCGCTGGCCGCGCTGGTGGACTGGCGCAACAGCCACAACCACGACCACATCATCACCATCGAAGATCCGATCGAATACGTGCACCAGCACAAGAAGTCCATCATCACCCAGCGCGAGGTGGGCGTGGACACCGATGATTGGGACATCGCCTTGAAGAACACCCTGCGCCAGGCGCCGGACGTGATCCTGATGGGCGAGATCCGCGACCGCGAAACCATGGGCTACGGCTTGCAGTTCGCCGAAACCGGCCACCTGTGCCTGGCCACGCTGCACGCCAACAACGCCAACCAGGCGCTGGACCGCATCCTCAACTTCTTCCCCGAGGAGCGTCATCAACAGGTCTTGATGGATTTGTCGCTGAATATGCGTTCCATCATTTCCCAGCGGCTGGTGCCGATCAAAAGCGGCCGCGGCCGGGTGGCGGCGGTGGAAATCCTGCTCAACAGCCCGCTGGTGTCCGACATGATCTTCAAGGGAGAAATCGCCGGCCTGAAGGAAGTGATGGGCCGCTCGCGCGAGACCGGCATGCAGACCTTCGACCAGTCCTTGTTCGAGCTGTACGAGGCGGATCTGATCAGCTACGAGGACGCTCTGCGCAACGCCGACTCCATCAACGATCTGCGGTTGAAGATCAAGCTTTACAGCGAAGGCTCCAAGTCCAGGGACCCGCTGGAAGGCATAGACCACCTCGACATCGTCTAAAGAGGCCGTTTCCTACCTGCTGCGCTGCGCGAGATCTCGCGCGGCGGCTAGGCCTCAGCATGCTCACGCGCCGCGCGCTCCTTCCGTTTCTTCCGCCGCAAGGTCTTGTCTCGCGCTTGTCCGCGAGGTTTTGAACGGGTTCTACGCCCGGGCTTGCAGGGCCAGCGCCGCCGCCGCGGTTTTCAGCAGTCGGTCGGACAGCGTCTCGTCCGAGATGGCGCGGGACAGCAGCAAGGCGCCCACCATCAGGGCCAGGCAGGCTTCGGGCGCCAGCGCCGGCCGCGAGCCGGCCGCCGTGTCGCATTGTTGCGCCTGGCGCAGCGTGTGCAGCAGCGCCTGCAAGCCTTCGGAAAACGCCTGGCGCGTGGCTTTGTCGTGGCGGGCCAGCTCCCCGGCCAGCGCGGCGGCGGCGCAGCCGGAGTCAGGAAAGTCGCGGTGCGCCGCGCTCAGATAATCCTTGGCCAGCCGTTTCAGCCCGGCGCCGTTGGGCGCCTGCTCCAGTTGGGCCTGCCAAATCTCGTTCATGTCCAGCAGCGCCTGGCGACAGGATTGCGCCACCAGATCGTCCTTGCTGTGGAAGTGGGCGTAGAAACCGCCGTGGGTCAGTCCCAAATCGGCCATCAGATTGGCGATGCCGACATTGGCCACGCCTTCGGCTCGAAAACGCAGCGAGGCCATGGTCAGGATCCGTTGACGGGTTTCGGTCTTGTGAGTTGAGCTGTAGCGCATCGTTGACCTTCCTGTTCGGCTAGAGGGTGGCGCAACGCAATGACGAAGCGGTGATTCCGTTTTAGATGATAGCTATCATTTATTCAATCGCGATGTGAATCAGCAAGATAGCCCGCCCGCCCCCTGCGTGCGTGGCAGTCAAGAAAGCCAAGGAATGACGGCGGAATTTGTCCGATATATCTATATTGACTAAAAAGCGGCGTTTCCCGCCTTGCTCCCCGTTCCGGGGACGGCCCGGAACACCGGTCGCGCTCAAGCCGGCGCGCGGGGGACGGATGGTTTCCCCCATTCGCCGGCCGTCGCGGCTGTGCGCTGAGGGAGGGTGGAGACAAGCATGCAGCGATGGAGGGATGCCGCCGCGGGCTTTTGGGCGGCCGCATGGCGGCAGCTGAGCGTGGCCGCGGCCTATTGGGGCTTGGCGCGGCTATTGATGGCCGGCTTCATGAATGCGGAAACCTGGCTGACGCCGGCCTGGTTTCCGGCCGGCCTGGCGATGGCGGTCGCCTTGCGCGGCGGCCAGCGCTACGGCATGGGGCTGGCGGCGGGATCTTTGCTGTTTAGCCTCTTGTCGCGCCAGTTGCCGCTGGCGGACGCCTTGTTGATCGCCGGCGCCAATACGGTGGGCAGCTTGTTGGGCGCCTTGCTGGTGCGCTACCGCTGCGGCCGGCGCCTGCCCTTGCACAGCCTGTCCTATGTCCAGGCCTTCATTGCCGGCGCGGCGCTGGCCGCGGCCGTCGCCGCCATGGGCGGCACGGCGGCCCTGCTGCATGGCCAGCCGCAACTCTTATTGCCGCTGGGGCGTCACTTCATCGCCTGGTGGTTGGCGGACCTGGCCGGCATTTTCAGCCTGACGCCCTGTCTGCTGCTGTTGAGGCGCGCGGTGACAGGCGAAGGCCACGGCGGCCTCGGCTCGCTGGACGGTTTGACCGCCTGGCTGACCTTGCTGGTCGCCGGCCTGGCCATGCTGGGCATAGACGACAGCACCGGACGCTATGCCGCCCTGCCTTATTGCTTCAGCCTGCCTCTGCTGTGGTTCGCGTTTCGCCAGCGCTTGCGGCTGGCCCATGGCCTGTCGCTGGGGATTTTGCTGCTGGCTCTGGCCGGCGGCGTGTCCGGCCACGGCGCTTTCGGGCACGGCGAGCAGGCATTGCTGACTCTCAGCATGCTGATGCTGATCCAGACCACCACCTTGCTGGTGTTCGGCGCGCTGGCGGTGGATCTGCGACGCACCGAGGCCAGGCTGCGCGGCGTCAATCGCCAATTGGAGGGCAAGGTCCGCGCCCGCACCCGCGAACTGGCGGACAGCGAGGCGCGTTTGCGCCTGATGGCCGACGCCGCGCCCTTCCCCTTGGCGATGAACCGTTTGCAGGGCGGCGAACTGATCTACGCCAATGCCCGCGCCGAGGAGTTGTTCCGCGAACGTCTGGCGCCCGGGCGGCCGCTGCGGGTGCAGGACTTCTACGTGGATCCAACCGAGCGCGAGCGCGTGTCCGCGCTGCTGCGCGTAGGCGGTTGCGTGCGCGACCGCGAAGTGCGGCTGCGCGCCGCCGACGGCCGGGAGTTCTGGGCGCTGATCTCCTGTTCCGTGGTGAGGGCCGACGACGGCTGGTTTGTGATCAACGGCGTCAACGACATCAGCGAGCGCAAACAGCTGGAGCAGGATTTGCTGCAGGCCAATCAGGCGCTGCGCCAGAATCTGAATGAAATAGAACTGCTGCAGCAGGGCTTGCGTGAGCAAGCATTGCGCGATCCGCTGACCGGCCTGTTCAACCGCCGTCATCTGGACGATATTCTGCCGCGCATCCTCAGCCATATGCTGGCGGTGCACAGGGACGTGGCGGTGTTGATGGTCGACGCCGATCATTTCAAGCAGATCAACGACCGGTATGGCCACCCTTGCGGCGACGCGGTGCTGACGGCGCTGGCGGCGCATCTGAGCGACGCCTTCCGCAGCGGAGACATCGTGTGCCGCTACGGCGGCGAAGAGTTCTTCATCCTGCTGCCCGGCGCGTCGCTGAACGACGCCTACGCCAAGGCGCGCCAGCTGTGCCACGATGTGCGCGTTCTGCCCATCGTGGCCGGCGGGCACGATATCCGCGTCACCTTGTCGGTGGGGCTGGCGCTGTGCCCGCTGCACGGCACCGACGCCGGCAGCGTGGTGGCCGCCGCCGACGCGGCCTTGTACCGCGCCAAGAAGGAAGGGCGCGACCGGGTGTGCGTGGCGGATCCCATGCGTCCGCTGGTGTCCTGACGCTCCGGCTTGGCGGCCTGGCGCGTCGGGGGCGGTGTGCTACCATCCGCTGATGGAACTTTACCGACTACTGCAACAACAAGGCTTTGGCGGCCGCAAGGAATGCCGGCAGCTGATCGACTACGGCCTGGTCGAACTCAATGGCGAGATCGTCGACAACTACCGTCAGCAGGTGGAACTGGCCGATATCCGGCAACTGGTGGTGGACGACAAGCCCTGGGACGTGGTGACCGGGCCGCTCTACTTGCTGTTCCACAAGCCCCCCAATTACGAAACCTCGCACAAGCCGCAGCACAATCCCGGCATTTATCGGCTGCTGCCTTATCAGTTCGGCAATCTGGGCATCACCGCCGTGGGCCGGCTGGACGTGGACACCACCGGCCTGATCCTGCTGACCAACGACGGCCAGTTCGTGCACGCGCTCAGCTCGCCCAAGAAGCTGGTGCCCAAGTGCTACCAGGTGACGCTGAAACACGCGGCCAGCGAGGAGTTCATCGCCAAGCTGCAAAGCGGGGTTTATCTGAACGACGAAGGCGCGGAGTTCGCCGCCGACAGCATAGAGCGGCTGGACAGCCATGTGATTCTGCTGACCATCACCCAGGGCAAGTATCACCAGGTCAAACGCATGGTGGCGGCGGCCAGCAACCGGGTGGAACAGCTGCACCGCATCAGCCTGGGCAGCGTGGCGCTGGGCGAGCTGCCGCAGGGCGAATGGCGGCATCTGAGCGCGGAGGAGCTGGCCAGCCTGGGTTGGTCGTGAATCATCCCGCTTGGCGGCAATAAGCGCCGCATGCCGAACAGGCCGCCTTTCAAGGCGGCCTTTTTTTGTCGCGCGGCGCGGCGCCGCGCGCCGGCATGGCCGCTCATCAAGTTGATCGCGGCATGGAATGCATTGAAGTGCCCCGAGGCGCGTCCGCGCCCGGGGCTTTTTTGCGCCTGACAAGCGGCGCTTGTGGTGGGAGCCTCCTGATTTGGCCGTGATTTCAGATGGGGGGCTAAATAGGCTTTGCTATCGATACTTTTCCATCGATTGCCATTAATGTAATTTATTTAATGAGTAACATTGTTTATTTACTTAAAAAAATTACACGGCTCCGTCATGGGAAGGCGGCTCATGGAGAAGGCGGCGCCGGATGGCCGCGATCAATGTGAAAACAGGCCCGCGCCGTGTCGGGCGCGAGCCTGTCGGGAAGGAAGCCGGCCGCTGCCGGCTATTGGAATTGCCGCGCCAGCCGCGCCAGCAGATTGCGCGAGCTGTAGTAATCCAGGCGGAAGGTGTCGAAGCCGGCGGCGTAGACCTGTTTGCCGCGCACCGCGGCGTTGCCGGCAAGGAAGGGATTGGCCAGCACCTTGGGCACGCTGGGCGCGTCGGCGTTGAACAGCAGGATGCTGTTGCCGCGCAGCCCTTCGGCGAATTTCTCGCCGGACAGTTGCACGATGTCGCGGCGCACGCCCTGGCTGGTGTTGCCCTTGACGCTGTCCGGCGCGGTGGCGAGCGTAAAGCCCAGCGCTTGCAGCAGCTTGCCTTGGGCCGATTCCGGCGTCCAAAGATTGGCCCCGGAGCCGTCCTCGCCGTACACCATGGCGGCGGTGGGCTGCGGCGGCAGTTTCAGCTTGCTTTTCAACTGCGCCACTTCGGCGTCGAAACGGGCGATCACCGCCTGGGCGTCGGCCTCGCGGCCGCTGGCGCGTCCCAGCAGCGTCGCCAGCTCCTGCCAGCTCTTGTCGTCGTAATTGACCACCAGAGTCGGCGCCATCTGGCTTAATTGCTCGTACAGCTTCAGCGCGGAGTCGCCGCCGGTGCCGGCCATCACGATCAGGTCCGGCTGGGCGGCGATGATGGCTTCGGCATTGGGCTCGCCCTGGTAAAGCGGCTGCACGCCCCGTTGCTTGGCCACGGCCCCCCATTGGGTGAAGAAGCCCTGGCCGTCGGTGACTTTGGAATTGGCGGCGCTGCCGCCGCTGGCCACCACGGGGGCGTTGATGGCGAGCAGGGTGCCGGTCAGGGTCACGCTGGTGGACACGATGCGCAGCGGCGGCCGCTCCAGCGTCAACGGACCCTTGGGCGTGCTCAAGGTGCGCGGCCACTGGCCGGCGGCGGCGACGGAGGCGTCGGCGCTTTGCTCAGGCGCGCCGCAGGCGCTCAAGGCCAGAGCCAGGCCGGCGCTCAGCCATAAGCGCAGCGCGGCGCGGCGCGGGCGGGAAAAATCGGAAGCCATGAAAATCCTTAGGATAGACGCGGGTGGTGGCTCCGATTTTATTGCAAACAAGAATTATTATCATGTTGTACATCAGCCGGGCAGGCAACGGATGACGTGGCTAACGTGATCGTCGCTGAGTTGCGGCCCTATCGGCAGGCTCAGTACCTCTGCCGACAACTGGTTGGCGACGGGGAAGGCGTCGGCAGGCCAAGCGCCGCGGTAGGCCTGCTGGCGGTGCGGCGGCAACGGATAGTGAATCAGGGTTTCCACGCCTTGGGTGCGCAGTTGCCGTTGCAAAACGTCGCGTTGGGGATGGCGCAGGACGAATAAATGCCAGACTGGATCCGCGTCCGCCGCCGTATTTGGAAGCCGCCACTCGCCATTGGATAGTTCATCGATATAGCGTTGGGCAATGCGTTGGCGGCGCGCGTTCCATTCCTCCAGATACGTCAGCTTAACGCGGAGCACCGCGGCTTGCAGCGGGTCCAGCCGGCTGTTCATGCCGGGCAGTTCAAACAGGTATTTCTCGCGCGATCCGTAATTTCCCAGCATTCTGACTCGCTCAGCCAGGATTGGATCGTTGGTGGTGACGGCGCCGCCATCGCCCAGCGCGCCCAAATTCTTGCTGGGATAGAAACTCCAGGTAGAGAGGTCGGCTAAGCCGCCGATGGCTTGGCCGCGGTAGCGTGCACCATGCGCTTGGGCGGCGTCGGCGACCACCTTGACTCCATGTCGGCGCGCCAGGTCCATGATGGGCCCCATCTCCGCCGGTTGGCCATACAGATGCACCGGAAGGATGACCTTGGTGCGCGGCGTCAGGGCAGCGGCGATGCCGTCTGCGGTGATCAAGTGGCTGTCTGGATTCGGTTCCACCGGCACCAAGGTTGCGCCGCACTGGCTGACCGCCAGCCAGGTGGCGATGAAGGTGTTGCTGGGAACGATGACCTCATCCCCGGGGCCGGCCTCCAGCGCCAGCAAGCTCAGGCGTAGAGCATCTAGGCCGTTGCCGACGCCTATGCAGTGTGCGCTGCCGGAGTGGGCGGCGAAGGCCCGTTCAAATAATGCGACCTCTTCCCCGCCAATGTAGAAGCCGGATCGCGCCGCGCGCAACAGCGCGTCCTCAAGTTCATCGCGCAGCTCATGATAGGCGGCGCTCAGATCCAGAAATGGAACACGGCTCATGTGAGCGCCTCTTCGAGAAATTGCGGGTAGTCCCGGATGTAGTCGCTTTCCATGTACACCGACGAAGCCAGCACCGCACACACCGCGCCGGAGGAAAAGTTGTCCAGCGCGCGCCAGATCATCGGGCAGACATACAGGCCGTAGTAGGAGCGGGCCAGATGGAAGCGTTTGGCCTGTTTGCCGTCATTGAGCACCACGTCGAAGCTGCCGGACATTGCCACGATGAATTGATGCAGGCCGCGATGGGCGTGCGCGCCGCGTTCGGATCCGCCCGGCACGTCGTACAGGTAGTAAAAACGCTTGATGTCGAAGGGGATGTGGTTGCCTCCTTCGACAAAGGTGAGGTTGCCGCGCGGATCGGAAATTTTGGGTAATTGGATGATTTTGCAGTCGGCTAAGGGCATGGTTAAGGTCCTTAGAAGGTCAGTCGGTTGAACAGGCCGCCGTGTCGCCGGCTGTTGCGGGCGCTGTGGGTGGCGTTGTATTTGGGGGTGTCGAACGCATGGAGCGTGCTCTTCAGTTCACAAGGCAAGCCGACGAACGAGACGCTCGGGCGCAATCTTCATCGCCAGCAGCGACTGGTGAATGAAGGGCGCGCTCTGCACCGCGGCTATCACAACCGGCAAAGACTGGCTTGTCAACCATTCCGGCGGGTAAATCGGCCGTCCCAGAAATTCGGTGCCGGCCAGATGGGGGCGGGGATCGATAAAGCAGGCTACTTCCGTATCTTTAAGAAAACCGGATTTCGCCATCATGATCCGCGCTTGCGCGCCGGTGCCCCAGATTGCGATGCGGGGATAGCGCTCCGCTTCCGCCAGCGCCGGGCCGAGCCGGGCGCGCAGCACTTCGCGTCGTTCAGGCGTCATTGGCGGCAGCCGTTGCCAGATGAGGTCGTCCAAAAAGACGAAGCCGGCGCCCAGGTCTTGCAGGCGGCTGTATAAGGCCGCGATGGCGTAGGTCTCGTCCAGACTCAGCTGTTCAGAGCGAAAATCGCAGCTGAGTTGGAAATTGGCCGGCAACAGGCTCCAGTTCTGAACTTGCCGAACAAAGGCATCCAGTTCGGCGTTCGCCATATTGTTGTCCAGCGCGATGTATTTGACGATGGTGTTGGCCGGCGAGGCCTGCACATAGCGGCGCAGGTGTTCCAATACCCGCTCCATGCCGGAAAATTTGCGGATTTCTTGAAAGGTTTCCTCGGTGCCGGCATCCAGGCTGGTGACGATGAAGGCCTGATCGTCCGCTAGCAGGCGGGCCAGCTCCGGCAGGTATTTGGTGGCGTTGGTGATGATGCGTTGCTTGACCTGCGGCGCGTAGGCGGCCAACTGCCGGGTCAGCGGGGTGAATAGTTTGTCCAGCGTTGGCTCGCCACCGCCCCAGACCAGATATTCGCAGTTGGCCAGTGCTTGATTGTCGCCTAGAGACGTCACCGTGTGGGCGACATCGTAAGCCGCTTTCCGGCCGCCGAAATAAGTTGGGCTGCAATAAGTGCAGCGCATATTGCAGACCGAGTGATATTCCAGCGACAGATATTTGATACCTTGCTGCAAAGGTGCGCCCCAGTCGGCAAAGCTCAGGAAGGGGCAACCCTCGCACTGAGAGGCCCCGTTGCGGTTGATGTCGCGATGTAGCCGGCTTTTCTCCCGCAGGATGTCTTGGTAGGAGAAGCGGAAGTCCTGGCCTTCCTGGCCGTGCAGCAGCACGACGTCACCCTTCATTTGTCCGCGGTGGAAGTAGCGCTTGCAACAGGTGCGGATTTCGTCGGGAGCCAGAAACAGGGCGTGGTGTAGGTCGAAGCAACTCCAGGACTTGCTGGCCAAGTCGGACAGGGACGCCATCAGGGCCGAGGCGTCACCGTTTGCGTTGACCGCCGGCATGTGTTGCAGGAAGGCGGCGAACATTTTGTAGTAGCGTGTTTCCAGCTGCCCCAGGGGGCGGGCTGAGGACGGGGCGACGCCGATGAGGTCAAATAGCGCCAGAGCTCGCCGATGCAGGCGGAGCAGCAAATCGAGGGGCTCGGCGGCCTTGGCCACGTTGTCGCGATGGATGCGCGCCAGGCGGGAGGACAGCACATTGATGGCGAAGTCGACAAAGGCGGGCCGGAGGCCGGGGAGAAGACCATGGCCGGCGAGCAGTGCATGGATGCGCTCGATCGCATCGAAATAACCGTCGATATGCCGGAGGCCCAGGGTATTGACGATGGAGCCAGCCTGATTCCACTTCAGATAGATCACTCGATCCAGCGTGTCTATGCGGCGCGCGCTCAGGCAGGCGTGGAAGGAAAAATCCACGTCTTCGTGGTAGCCGCTGTGGAAGCGGATAGCCGCCGCCTGCAGGAAGTCACGGCGATAGAGATGGTAGATCACCGAGGGATCGATGTGATTGGCCAAATAGGCCCTCAGACGGGCGTCCAGGTCTTCATGGCCCAGCGCGTCGAAATCCTCGCGCCCTTCGCCCGGTTGCGGCGGCTTGCGCAGCGGCTCCGACGCGTAACGCCAGTTGAAGGCGAGCATGTCGCAAGCGCCTTGATTCGGTCGGCGCAAATATTTTGTCAACAGAGGCAGTGCGCCGTCGGCGAATTCATCGTCGGCGTCCAGAAATCCTATCCATTGGCCTTGCGCCGCTGCGATGCCTAGGTTGCGGGCGGTGCCGGGGCCGCTGTTGCCCTCGGTGCGCAACACACGGAGATTGGGGTGGCGGGAAGCCAGCGTTCGCGCCAATGCCAGGGTGTCGTCGTCGGAGCAGTCGTCGACGACGATGAATTCGGTGTCGGCGGCCTGGCGCAGCGCGCGGTCGAGCGCGCGCTCCAGCGTGGTGGCGGCATTATAGGCTGGGATAACAATGGTGAGCAGCACGGGAGTCTCCGCTTCAGTCCAGGCTCAGCGGCAGACGTTGGCCGGAGACAGCCGCATCGGACATGGTTTGCAGGAAACGCAGTCCTTGGCCGGCCAGCACCGAGCCGAAGACCTCGTCGGAGCGCCAGTCGCCTTGTGTCCGATAGTCCAGGATGCATTGCCCAATATCCTGGTACAGATTGGCGAAAGCTTCGATATAGCCTGCCGGGTGTCCGCTTTTGAAACGGGTATAGCGTATTTGAGAGGCGATGTTCATATCACCTCCGCGATCGATGATTTCAATACGACCGTCGTTGTGGCAAAGCTTGAGGATTTCCGGAGCAGCTTGTGCCCATTCCGCGCTGGCCTGCTCGCCGTAAAGGCGGATACGCAGGCCGTTGCGTTGCCCGAGCATGGATTTACCGAAAGTGAAGCTGCCGTGCACGCCGTCGGGGTATTCGACCGAGGCGTTGACGTAGTCCACCACGCCGGGAAAGTGGCCATAGCTGGCGTGGAAGGCGCCAACGCTCAAGGGCTGCAGGCGGGTGAGGTAATGGACGATCTGGTGCAGATGGGTGCCCAGATCCAGATAGACGGTGGGGATGTCTCCGTCGCGCAGCCGCCAGGCTTGAGGCTGCATCGGATTGCCGTGTCGGTCTCTCCGCAGGAAGCCTTCTTGTGGCATGTCCGCGCTCAAATGACGCAAACGCCCCAGCCGGCCGGACTCGATCCATTGCCTCAGCTCCCGCACACAGGGGTAGCCGGTGTAGTTGTAAGTCATGGCCAGGAAGCCGTTGGACTGTTGTTCGGCTTGGCTAACGATGGCGGCGTCTTTGGTGTCGGCAACCATCGCCTTCTCGCAAATTACCGGCAAACCGACTTTCAGCGCGGCAAGCAAGGGTTGTAGATGGTCCGAGGTGGGGGTGAGGATGACCAGCGCGTCTAGCCGCTGCGCTTCGGCGGCGAGCAACTCGTCGGCATGGGTGTAGACGCGGTCTGCGGCCACGCCGTAATACGCTGCGCTGTCCTGATTCGTCTTCGGGTTTCGGCTGAAGCAGCCGGCGGCCAGATCGTAGGTACCGTCCAACTGCGTCGCGCAGAAATGGGCGCGGCCCACCGCGGAGTTGATGCCGCCACCTATGAAGCCGATCTTCAGCTTGCGTGCCGTTTCTGCGGGATTAAGGATCAGGGGTTCATTCATGGTCGCGCTCCAGTGTGTGGGCCGGGAAGAAGCTGGCCAGTCGCGGGGCAATGTCGAACAGCGCCTCCTGATCCGACAGGCGGGCAAAGACAATGGCGGCTTTGCCGTAAGGCGCCGGCCGGACAGCGCTTGCGCTTTCCGCCAGAGGAAAGACGCGAATATCCAGCGCCTGGGGCAGTTTGGGCGAGAGCGAGAAAAACACGGTCTCGGTGGCGAAGCTGACCGTATGCCGCGCCCAGTAGCTTAGCGGGGCGGGCGTGTAGCTGGGCAGGGCTTGGCCGATGAAGGGCGCGACATAGCTGTCCAGATAACGCCCGCCGGTTGAGAATTCCACCAAGTGGTAGAACAGATCGCCGGGGCAACGGCGCATGGATTCTATCAGGTAGGGCCGGTCAGGCCCGTTGATGAATTGGGTGTGGATCAAACCGTCTGCCAGGCATAGCGATGCGGCCAGCCGCAGCACTTCGTCGCGCACCCTGGTTTTCACCGTCTCAGACAAGCGTGACGGTGAATTGGAACAGTCCACTTGATAAGGGTAGGTCTGGCAAAACTCGTCGACAAAGGCGTCGTGAGCGATTTCGCCGCCGGCCAAGAAGGCCGAATGGCTGTGCAGGCTGCCGTTGATGAATTCTTCCACCACCGCCTCGCCGTCGCGCGATTCGAGTTTGGCCTGATCCAGAGCCGCCGCCAGCTCAGCGTATTGTTCAACCCGCTGCATGCCGCGGCCGCTGAAGCTGTCGGTCGGCTTGACCAGCAGCGGTAGCCGCAACTGTCGGACAGCCGCAGGGTCATCGGCCGCGCGCGCCCGTGGCGAACTCAGGCCGATGGCTTCGGCATGGGCGCGGAATCGGGCCTTGTTATGGATGATCGCAGTGGCTGCGGGGGTGTCGTAGCCGGGCAGGCCGAGCCGATGAGCCGCGTAACTGGCGGAAAGGTAAGCATAGTCGTTGCAACTGGGGCAGACGTATCGATAGCCCTGCTGCTGGATAAGGTGCAGCAAGGTCTCGCGGTCTGAGTAGTCCAGCGGATGATAAGCGTCGGCGTAAGCGACGCAAGGGTCCGAGGACTGAGCGCCGCATACGGCGACGCGAAAACCCCTTCGTCGCAGCGCGAACAGCAGAGGGGCGGCGCTGAAGCTGGTGCCGACCAGCAGAACCCAGGGTTTCATCGCAGGATATCCGTCAGAATCTGTTGCACGCGATGATCCCAGGTGTGATGGCGGCTGACGTGTTGATGGGCGGCCAGGCTGATGGCCTGGCGGCGCTCGGGGTCGTCCAGCAAGGCGCGCGCCGCATCATCGAAGTCGGAGAGGTCGTATTCGACGAAGTGGACGCCCGGCTCGAAACCCAACTCCGGTTCAACAGGGGTGCGGTTGGCCATGATGGGGCCGCCCAGCGCCGCCATGCATTCAAAAACGCGCGGATGCGACAGCGTGCCGCCATTGTGCAGGTTGATCGCTGTGGAACGGAACATGGCGTCGTTTTCCTGCGGGGTGGCTAGTAGCCCGTGGAAATGTGGCGCGAACTCGGGCCAGGACTCCCATTCCGGCGTACCGTAGATCCGGCAGCCATGTCCCAGCGCCAGTACTTTGCGCATCAAGCGCGAGCGGTTGAACGCACGGAAATATTCTTCGCGAAACAACTTCAGCGCATTGGGCTGCATTTGCTGCGGCGCTGCGCCCTGAAGGTTGAGGAACACCTCAACCACTTGAT
This sequence comes from Chromobacterium sp. Panama, assembly GCF_003052555.1. NCBI lineage: Bacteria > Pseudomonadati > Pseudomonadota > Betaproteobacteria > Neisseriales > Chromobacteriaceae > Chromobacterium > Chromobacterium sp. Panama. The sequence continues at coordinate 4,740,283 of NZ_QARX01000001.1, read as the reverse complement.
CCAGCAGTTCCAGCGAGGTGTCCAGCGAATCCTGTTGGACTTGTTCCAGAAAGTTTAGATAGTCCCAGCCAGTGAACTGATGCTGGGCATTGACCTGGAATACGGCGTTCAACAGCTGTGTCTGTGGGATGTACCCCACCAAGGAGAACACGGCGTCGGCTCGACCTGCCGCTTCGGTATGAGCCAGCGTGGCCGCAAAGCGTAAAGTGCCTGTGAAACGGCGGGATTCCACGGTCAGCGTGTTTTGCAAACGCGTGGTGGCGAGGTAGCAGATATCGCTGACCGCATGTTGGCCTTGCTGACGGAAATCTTCCTGACCGAACTGGTTGTCTTGTATCCAGCGCAGATGGAGGATGTGCTTGAAGCCTTCCATCGCGGGGGGCTTGGCGTGATTGATCGACAGCACCGCTTGCGGTTGGTAGCCGGCCAGCAGCGCTCGCATCGAATCATCGCTCATGCCGTCGACCATCAGCACGCAGTCCACGCCGGCCTTGAGGAAAGCCTGACGCAGGGCCACTCCCTGATTCAAATAAAACAGGTATGACGATGGAATTAGCACCAGAATGCGTTGGATGGATGGTTGATGAAGATAGGCGGGCAGGCTCAAAACGGCTCTCCGGAGACGATTGCATTAAGCATAGTGTAGCGTCATTCCCCCGGAGCAGCCGAGCGAATCCCGCAGGAACACGGGGTTTTGGCAATAGTTGGCGGCGAGCTTAGGGCAAGCCGCGCGCTCATTCCTGTTGTTGCTTGAGCCAGTTGTCTTCCTGATGCCGCATCAGCGCGAACCACTGCTGGCGCATGTGGCGGGCAAAAGCCGGCGGCGCCGCGGCGAAGTCGTTTTCGTCGGTGTAACAGCCGGGCAGATAGGGCGGTTCGAAGTCTTTCTCCCAGCCCTTGGCCTGCAGTGCCCGCTGGCCCTGCGGGCTGCAGTCCTCGGGCAGCGGCAGGCCGGTCAGGTGGCCGCTGTCCGGGTCCAGCCAGCGCACGCCCTGGCGATCCAGGCCGCGCAGGCCGTATTTGGCTTTGCCGGCGTGAAGAATCAGCTTGTAGTCGTTGGGGCTGACGTCGCTGGCGCAAGCGCTGCGATAGCCGACCACCGTTTCCAGCGCGCCGTCGCGGTTGAGGTCCGGAAAAGCAATGGAGGCCAGATCGAAGGTCGCGCTGGCGTCGAACTCGCAGCGCGTCACGCCGTCGCTGAGCATCCACTGCCGTCGCGGCCTATCCTGGCCCAGCGTGTATTGCGCGGCGTAGAGCGTCGCGCTCTGCGCGCCGTCGGCGCCGCGCGCTTCCTGTCGCTCCGCCAGCACCAGCACGTGCTCGCCGGCGCTGTCCGTCCAGCCGTAGGCGGCGGTCAGCTTGCCGCGCAGCTCGACGCCGGCCGGCACGGCGCTCAGGCGTCGCACTTGGCCGGCGACGGACGGCGCGCTGGCGGTGTCGGCCGGCTCGGCGGCGGGCGGAGGCGGCTGGGGTTTGCAGGCGGCGAGCGTCAGCGTCAGGCCGAGCAACAGCGAGACGCGCAGGCCGGCGGTACGGGGCGCGGGGAGCGGGGGCATGCCGTTCTTCTTGTCATTGATGAAACTGGAATAGTACGGAATACCAGCGACGCGGAACAGCTCCGGCGGCCGAGAGAGGGGTTGGGGGCGGGGCGGGAACTGACCGATTTGCCGACGATTCATGACATTGGGGTGATTTTTGCCGGCTGGGGACGCCATAATCCAGGCGGGAGCGCGATCCTCGCGCGATACCGCAGTCTGTTCAAAGTCTCGCGAGCGAAGGCGACGCAGCCGAGCACGCGGAACGCTCGTGGCTCATGGGCGTTTCAAAGCCGCGCTCGCCGTGTCGCGTTTGACGACGCGGGGCGGACAGGGAACGGGTTCTTTAAGGAGGGCTTATGTTGAAACCTGCTTGGTGGTGGGCTGGGGCGCTGGCGTTGACGCTGGCGCAGATGGCGGCGGCGGAGCCGCTGCCGGCGTATCGCGGCGACGCGCGGCAGTCATCGGTGTCCGGTCTGTCGTCCGGCGCCTTCATGGCGGTGCAGTATCAGGTGGCGTTTTCCGCCTCGGTGCGAGGCGTCGGCGTGGTGGCGGGTGGGCCTTACTATTGTTCCAAGGGCATGCTGGCGGGCGCGCCGGCCTGCATGAGCGGTCCGCCGCCGGCGGTGGGCGGCCTGGTGCTGGCGACGCAGCAGTTCGCGCTGGCGGGACAGATCGATCCCTTGTCCAACCTGGCCAAGCGCCGCGTCTATCTGTTCAGCGGCAGCCAGGACAATACCGTCAAGACGGCGGTGGTGGACAGCGCCGAGCGTTATTTCCGCAAGCTGGGGGTGCCGGCGGCGAGCATCGACTACCTGCGCAGCCTGCCGGCCGGCCATGCCCAGATCACGCCGGCTTACGGCAATGACTGCGGCGAGACCAAGTCGCCTTACGTCAACCATTGCGACTGGAAGGGCGAAGGCTACGACCAGGCCGGCGCTATCCTGACGCAAATCTACGGCCCCTTGCAGCCGCGCGCCGGCCAATTGAGCAGCCAGGTGTCCGCTTTCAACCAGAAGCCGTACGCGCCGCCGGGCAGCAGCCTGGCCGACGAGGGCTATGTCTATGTGCCGCGCGCCTGCGCCGAGGGCGAATCCTGCAAGGTGCATGTGGCGCTGCATGGTTGCCGCCAGTACGCGGGCGCGGTCGGCGACGCTTTCTACGGCCATGCCGGCTACAACGAATGGGCGGACAGCAATCGCATCATCGTGTTGTATCCGCAGACCACGGCGATGCCGCCGGGCAACCCGAACGGCTGCTGGGACTGGTTCGGCTATACCGGCGTGAATTTCGCCTGGAAGAACGGGGTGCAGATGCGGGCGATCAAGGCGATGGCGGACCGGCTGGTGTCGGCGCCCTGAGCCAGAGTCCGGCGGGGTTCAGCCGCCGGGGAAGCCGCGTTTGGCGAAGAAGTCGATGAAGGCGCGCAGCCGTGGCGGCGGATAGGGCGAACCGGGCCATAGCAGATAGAGGACGCCGCTGCGCTCGGCCCAGGCTTCCGGCAGCGCCCGCAGCCGTCCGTCCGCCAGTTGGCGGCACACGGTGAAGTCCGGCAGGCAGGCGATGCCGGCGCCTTGCTCCGCCAGCTGGATCAGCGCGTCGCCGGTATTGGCGCAGGCATGGACCGGCAGCGCCGGTGCGTCTTCATCCTGGCCGGCCAGCGGCCACGGCGCCAGTTTGCCGCTGCGCGGATAGCGGTAATGCAGGCAGCGGTGCTTCGTCAGATCCATCGGCGACGCCGGCTCGCCGCAGCGGGCGAAGTAGGCCGGCGCGGCCACCAGCCGCATGCGGTAAGCGCCCAGCCGCCGCGCGCTCAAGCGCGAGTCTCCCGGTTCGCCGCCGCGAATCACCACATCGAAGCCTTCGCCTATCACGTCCACCAGACGGTCGCTGTAGTCCAGATCCAATTCGATCTCTGGATAGTCTTGCATGAAGGCGGCCAGCAGCGGGGCCAGCACGCCGCATTCGTGCGGCAGGCCCACCTTCAGCCGGCCGCGCGGCGCGGCCTGCTCTTGTTGCAACTCGCGCTCCGCCGTTTCCACTTCGTCCAGAATGCGCAGGCAACGTTGCAGGTATTGCTCGCCGGCCGGGGTCAAGGTCAGCCGCCGGGTGCTGCGTTGAACCAGACGCGCGCCCAAGCGCGCCTCCAGCCGCGCCAGGCCTTTGCCGGCGGCGGAGGCGGAAATGCCCAGTTGCCGTCCGGCGGCCACCAGGCTGCCTTGCTGGGCGATATGGGCGAACAGCTCGATGCCGCTCATTTTTTCCATGGTTTGCCTCGAAATTACGGAATACAGTTCCGTTATGTATGGAATTGAAGACTATTTTTCCGTATCGCCAAGGAATCTAGCATAAGCCCTCGTTCATGTGCGATACGGGAGAAGCGGGATGACAGGCAAGAGCGGCGAGTCGGCGATGCCGGCGACGGTGTATCTGTTGGGCTTATGCATTTTTGCGATGGCGACGTCGGAATTCATGGTGGCGGGGATGATGCCGTCGTTGGCGGCGGCTCTGGGCGTCGGCTTGCCGGCGGTGGGCAATCTGGTGTCGGCCTTCGCCGCCAGCGTGGTTCTGGGCGGGCCGGCGCTGACTTGGCTGCTGCGTTCGGCGCGGCGCAAGCACAGCTTGATCGGGCTGTTGCTGTTGTTCCTGGCCGGGCAGGCTTTGGGCGCGCTGGCCGGCGATTACCGGCAGATGTTGTGGTCGCGGCTGATCTGCGGCGTGGCGCAATCGGCTTTCTTCGGCGTGGCCCTGGCCTTGGCGGCGGAACTGGTGGGCGAACACCGGGTGGCGCGCGCCGCCGCGCTGGTGCTCAACGGCCTGATGCTGGCTTCGGTGGCCGGTCTGCCGCTGGCGGCCTGGGTGGATCAGAGCTGGGGCTGGCGTGTGAGCTTTTGGCTGGTGGCGGGCATGGTGGCGTTGGCCGCGGCGGGCATCGCCGCGCTGACGCCGTCCGGCGTCCGTCCGCAGACCTTGAGTCTGGGCGAGGAGGGCCGCCGGCTGGCGCGACCCAGCCTATGGGCGGCTTATCTGAGCAGCGGCCTGATCATAGGCGCGGTGTTCGCCGCCTTCACTTATCTGGTGCCCTTGTTCACCCGGGTCAGCGGCTTCGCCGCTTCGACGCTGCCCTGGTTGTTCGCCGCTTACGGGCTGGCGACGGTGCTCGGCAATCTGTTCAGCGGCCGCCTGGCGGACAGCCACACCCGCACCGTGCTGCGCGGCGGTCTGCTGGTCTTGCTGGCTGCCTTGGTGGCGTTGGCCTTGCTGGCGCAATGGCAGGCGGCGACGGCGGCGTGCGTGCTGCTATTGGGCCTGGCCGGCCTGCCGATGAATCCGGCGATGGTGGCGCGGGTGGTGCGCGCCGGCGGCAGCGGGCCTATGGTGAACAGCCTGCACATGTCGGTGGTCAATCTGGGTCTGATGCTGGGTTCCTGGGGCGGGGGCGCCTTGTTGGACGCCGGCTGGAGCCTGCGCGCGCCGGTATGGCTGGGCGCGGCGTTGGCCGCGCTGGCCTTGCTCAGCCTGTGGCTGGACCGCGCCGGTCACAGCTGGCAGGTCACCGGCAGTTCGGCCGGCTTGCCCAGGTAGAAGCCCTGGTAGAGCTCGACCCCCAGTTCCTGCATCGCCTGGTGTTGCTCGCGGGTTTCTATGCCTTCCACCGCCATGCGGCAGCCTATCTGCCAGCCCAGCTCCAGCAGCACCGGCAGCCGGTGGCGTTCGCCGGACATATAGTCCAGCAGCAGGCTGCGGTCTATCTTGATCAGGTCCGGGCACAGCGACTTGACCTTGCCGTGGCGAGCGGCCACCGCGCCGAAATCGTCCACAGACAGGCCGAAGCCGGCCTCGGCGGTCAGACGCAGGCTGTTGATCAGCGGTTGGCCGTGGTGTTCCACCTCGTATTCCGGCAGTTCGAAAATCACGCCTCCGCTGTCCAGTTCCAGCGAGTCCAGCAGGCCTTGCAGCAGGGGAAGGTGATTGCGGCCGTGGTTGTCCACCACCGCGGTCTGGGCCAGCAGGTTCAGGCACAGGCAGCCGGATTGGCCGCTTTGCGCGAAATTGCGGATGTGGATCAGCCGCGCCAGCTGATCGGCCTCCAGCGCCAGCTCCGGCGGCAGGCCGGACAAAAAAGAGTCGGGGGACGGCGTCTGGCCGTCCTGCGTCCGTACGCGCAGCAGCGCCTCGTAGCCGAACACGCCGCCGCTGCGGTAGAACAAGGGCTGGAACACGCTGCTGAGCTGACAGCCGCCCAGACGCGCGCAATATCGGCCGTCCGCGTCGCGGTACAGCTGTCGCTCGGGATGAGGGCCTAGGGGTGGAGCCATGGTGGTTTAGTCGCGCGGGATGGACTTTCAGCATAGCAAGCATTGCGCCGGGCTACCGGCCGGCTGCTGCCTCTGCTGGAGCGCTATCCCTTGCCGCTGCACGCGGTGTACGCGGTGTTTCCCGAGCGCAAGCACGTGCCGGCCTAGGTGCGCGCCTTCCTGGAGTTCATCGACCGGAAGCTGGGCGGCGAGCCGCCGCCGACAGATTTCCCGGCCGCCGCCGACTAAGAGTCTGTTCAAAGTTTCGCGAGCGAGAGCGAGACAGGGCGAACGCCGCTGAGAAAGCGGAATGCGTCAGTAGCGCATTGGCGCTTCAGCGGGCTTTGAACAGCTTCTAAGCTTTGGTAGTACGGGCCCGATGAGGAGAGGCGCGATGAAGGCGTGGGCAGGCGGGATATGGGCGGCGTGGGCGCTGGCGTCCCTGGCCGCGGACGTGGCGGGCTGGGCCAGCTATCAGCGCGGCGATTTCGCCGCCGCGCGCCGGCAGTTCGAGCAAGCGGCCCAGGCGGGCGACCGGGTGGCGGCTTTCGACCTGGCGATGATGCATTGGCGCGGCGAAGGCGGCGCGCCGGACCGGGCGCAGGGCGAGCGCTGGCTGCGCCGCGCTGCCGACGCGGGTCTGCCGCAGGCGCAGCACGCCTTGGGCGCGCTGTATGAAAGCGGCCAGCAAGTGGCCAAATCGCAGACCGAGGCGACGCGCTGGTTCCAGTTGGCCGCGCGGCAGGATTATCTGCCGGCGGAGCTGGATCTGGGCACCCAGTACTTCTTGGGCCGCGGCGCGGCCAAGGACTACCGGCTGGCCGCGTACTGGTACGAAAAAGCCGCGCAGCAGGGCGATATGGGCGCGCAATATCTGATCGCCAGCATGTACGAGCACGGCGACGGCGTGGAGCGGGATCTGCCGGCGGCGATACGCTGGTATGCCAAGGCGGCGGCTCAGGGCGACGTCGGCGCCAGGCTCAAGGCGCTGGATCTGGCCAAGAGGGCCAAATAGGCCTCGAAACCCTAGCCGGGCTTTCAGGCGCGGGCCGGCCCGCGGCGCATCGCCGCCAGGCACTGGCAGGCGGCCTGCCAGTCCTGAACCCCGCGCAGGCCGCGCACGATGATGCCGGCCAGGGTGTCGTTGCAGGCGTCCGGGCCAAACTGCATCAGCATCTCATGCAGGGCGAAATGCAGGGAGGCGTTGTGTTGCAGCAACAAACCCACTTGCTCGTGGACGAAGCCGTCCACCGTGGCCTGGCCGTCGCGGTCCACATGCACATGGTGACGGGGGCAGAAGCCGGAACGGATCAGCGCCTGATCGGCGCGCACGTCGTCGAGAAAGGCCTGCGCGCTGTGGTGCAGAAAGCCGCAAGCCATGATCAGGCTGGCGACGGAGTAAGGCTTGGTGGTGGTGGCGTCGGCGACGAGGGCGTTGTCCGGCAGGGTGGCAAGCATTAATGTTCTCCTGTTATCTTTGTAAACCGCGCTCAATGGCATAAATCGTCGGTTTTATTATTTTTTCCGCGTTTTTGTATCATTCATGCGAATGTATTGGCAAGCCCGTCGAAAGGACGGTTGCCAGCCGCGGCTGCCAGGGTTTTTCTTGGGACGATGGCCATTTAGAATGAACTCTTTCTTTTCCATTTGTTCCCATCCGCATGCATATTGTTTACCTGCACGGCTTCAACTCCGGTCCGCAATCGCTGAAGGCGAACGAAACCGCCGCTTATCTGCAACAGAACGCTTTCGATGCGACCCTGCATTGTCCGCAGCTGTCGCCGCATCCGGCCGAGGCGATTGAGCAGGCGTCCGCCCTGGTGGCCTCCTTGCCGGCCGACACCTTGTTGATCGGCAGCTCCCTCGGCGGGTATTACGCCACGTTTCTGGCCGAGCGTCATCAACGCCCGGCGGTGCTGATCAACCCGGCGGTGCGGCCTTACGACGACCTGGCGCGCTTCATCGGCGAACAAACCAATCCCTATACCGGCGTGGTCTATACCCTGAGCGACGCCGATATGCGGGCCTTGCTGGCGCAGCGCGTGGCGCAGCCGTCCGCGCGCCGTTACTGGCTGCTGTTGGGCAGCCGCGACGAGGTGCTGGACTGGCGCGAAGCGGCCGCGCTGTATCTGGACTGCCGTCAGACGGTGTTCAACGGCGACGACCACAGGCTTGAAGCCTGGCCGCGCATCTTGCCGGAGGCGCTGGCCTGGGGGCGCGGGCAATTATTGGCCTGAGCATCGAAACAGTCTGTTCTGCGACAGTGTCTTGTCCGGGGGAGGGCGCTGCCGCACACTGGATTTTTTGCGCCGAGGAGGCCGCCATGACTCAAGCCATCGTTTTCTCCCATACCGGCGGGCCGGAAGTGCTGGGCCTGCAGAGCCAGACGCTGGCCGCGCCGGGACCGGGCCAGGTACGGGTGCGTCACACCGCCATCGGCGTCAACTTCATCGACACCTATCAGCGCAGCGGCCTGTATCCGCTGCCGCTGCCGTCCGGCCTGGGCCAGGAAGCGGCGGGGGTGGTGGAGGCGCTGGGGCCGGAGGTGTCTGGCCTGGCGGTGGGCGACCGCGTCGCATACGCCGGCGGCCCGCTGGGCGCTTACAGCAGCGAGCGGCTGTTGCCGGCGGCGGTGCTGGTGAAGATTCCCGACGGCATCAGCGACGAATCCGCCGCCTGCATGATGTTGCAGGGCATGACCGTGGAGTATCTGGTGCAGCGCAGCTACCCGGTGCGGCCGGGGCAGACCGTGCTGTGGCACGCCGCCGCCGGCGGCGTCGGCCAGATCGCGGTGCAGTGGCTGACGGCGCTGGGCGCGACGGTGATCGGGACCGTCGGCTCCGACGCCAAGGCCGACATCGTGCGCGGTCTGGGCTGCCAGCATGTGATCAATTACAGCCGCGAAGACGTAGTGGCCAGGGTGAGCGAGATCACCGGCGGCCAGGGCGTGCCGGTGGTTTACGATTCGGTGGGCAAGGACACTTTCCAGATCTCGCTGGCCAGCCTGAGCCCGCGCGGCATGCTGGTCAGCTTCGGCAACGCCTCCGGCGCGGTGCCGCCGTTCGCGCCGCTGGAGTTGACCAGCCGCGGCTCTCTGTTCTTTACCCGGCCCAAGCTGGCCGATTACATCGCCAGCCGCGCGGAGCTGGAGGCTTCGGCCCAGGCGCTGTTCGAACGGGTGGCGGACGGCAGGATCAAGGTGGCGCCTTCGCATCGCTATCCTCTGGCCGAGGCGGCGCAGGCGCACCGCGATCTGGAAGGACGCAAGACCAGCGGCTCCATCATCCTGCTGCCTTGAGCCGGCGACGCGGCGCTTAGAGCCGCTAACAACACCTCGCAGAGAACCTGAGCCAAGGCGCGCCGACGCAGGCAGTACCCGTAGTACGACAAGGAGGCGCAACGCGGGATCAGGGGTTTTGTTAGCGGGTCTTATTCCTGATGCCAGGGTTGGCGCTGGTGTTGTTCCAGCCAGGCCAGCGCCTGGCCGCCGGCGTCCACATGGCTCAGATAGCCGGCCAGGCTGACGCCGGGCGGACAGCTCAAGTCCGTGGCGCGCCAGCTTTGCAGCCGGTCCACGCGGAAGCTGCGGTAGTCCAGGCGCAGTCCGCACCAGGCGGCCAGCAGCCAGCGGTCGCCCCAGAAGAACAGCGCCAGCGGCATCAAGGCGCGCTGGCTGCCGCGGCCGCTTTCGTCGCGGTAGTCCACCCATAGCGGCTGGCGGGAGACGATGGCGTCGCGCAGCGGCGCCAAGCGCTCGCGCGGGTAATTGCCCGACGTCGGCGCGTACAGCGGTTCCGGCGGCAGGCCGGACGAGCCCAGCACCGCGTGGATGCGGCCCAGCGCCGATTGCGCCGCCGCCGCGGTGTCGCGGTCGGCCCAGGCGGCCAGCATGCGGGCGCCCACTTCCAGCGCCGCCAGTTCGCGCGCGGAAAACGCCACCGCCGGCGGCGTGAAGCCAGCTTCCAGCCAATACCCCTCGCCGGCCTCGCCGTTGACCGGCGCGCCGCTGGCCATCAGGTCCGCCATATCGCGGTAGACGGTGCGCGGCGTCACCTCCAGCCATTCGGCCAATTGCCGGGCGGTGGTGCGGCGGCGGCCGCGCAGCAGCAAGAGGATTTGGACCAGTCGGTCGGCTCGGCGCATTCAATCGGATTCCCGCAGCATGGATGGCGGCAGTGTCGCCCGCATTGCGCGCGCGATCAACAGGAAATCGGCGCGGCCGATTTCCAGGTGGCCGAAGCGGAAAGCGTAGCCCCAGCGCGCCGGATCCGCGATAAAGGCCAATTGACCGAGCAGCGGCCGGATGTCGGCGTCCTCCGCCGGCCAGAAGGCGATGTCGCGCCGGTAGGGTTCGAAATCGGCGCTGACCCGGAAGGGATAGACCCGGGCGTCCGCCGCCAGGCCGACGGCGGTGAAGCGCTGGCAGGGCTCGCGCCCCTCCAGGCTCAGCACCGGCGAGTAATAGATCAGGCCGTCGCCGGCCGCCATCCGCCTGAGCGGCGCGGCTTTGCCGTGGCAGAGCTGGGCGAAGCCGCCGGCCAGACCGCGCCGAACATGATCGCGGCTGGCCACGCCTATCCAGTAGCGCCGGCTCATGCGGCGCTGTGCAGGCCGATCAGATTGCCGTCCGGATCGGAAAACAGCGCGATCTGGCCCCAGTTCTCCGGCAGCGCGGTCTTGGGCTGCACCACGATGCCGCCGGCGCTCTTGATCCGTTCCAGCGTGGCGTCGAGATCGGCGCCGCCGTCCAGATAGACGCGCACGCCGTCGACATGGGGGCGGGCTTGCGGGCAGCTGAGCAGCGCGCCGCCGCAACTGTCGCCGGTTTGGGGAAACAGGGCCATGCGATTATTGTCGAAGCTCTCTTCTTGCAGCTCCACCCGCAGCGCCTGTTGATAGAAGGCGACGGCGCGCTCGAATTGGAGCACGGGAATTTCAAACCAGTGTAGAACGGGGGACATGGCACACTCCTTGAACAGGTTTTATCGAGATCCGGCCGGGGACATCCCGGCGCCGCTTCCGGGCGGGACGGAGGCGGCGTTGCGGCCTGGAGGACAGTGTGCGGCCCCCCTGCTGACAGCGTACTGTCAGCAGGCATCCGCCGTCGTCAATTTTCCTGCTTGGGCCGGCGTCACGTGTGCTTCGCCGCGCAGCAATCGCCTGGTCGGACACGACCCGGTGACGCGGATGTGGCAAACTGCCTGACTGTTTCCCGGCGCGACGGGAGCGCTGTTTTTTCAATCGACCGCAGGAGGAATAAGAAGTGGAAACCTTACTGCAGTTTCTGGGCTTCAACGGGTCTGGTCTGCTGCAAACCTTGCTCAGCCTGTTGACGGCTTTCATCCTGGGCTCGGCCATTGGCTATGAGCGGCAGTTCCGTCAGCGTACCGCCGGCTTGCGAACCAATACCCTGGTGGCGGTGGGCGCGGCGGCCTTCGTCGACATGGCCTTGCAGCTGGACGGCACCGGCGGCGCGGCGCGGGTGGCGTCCTATGTGGTGTCCGGCGTCGGCTTTCTGGGCGCCGGCACCATCATGAAGGAAGGCCTGAACGTGCGCGGTTTGAACACCGCCGCCACCTTGTGGGGCTCGGCCGCGGTCGGCGCCAGCGCCGGCGCCGGTCAGATTCCGCAGGCCTTTCTGATCACGCTGTTCGTCTTGGCCAGCAACACCTTGCTGCGTCCGGTGGTGAACTCCATCAACCGCAAGCCGATCGACGACGAAACCAGCGAAGTCACTTACCAGCTGTGCGTGATTTCCAGCCGTTCCGGCCAGAAGCACGCGATGGCCTTGCTCAGCGATCTGCTGGAGGAGTCCAAATACCCGGTGGGGGATCTGGACGTGGAGCCCTTCGGCGACGACGAGGTGGAGATGACCGCCACCTTGCTGTCCACCTCGGTGGAGTGGGAGGAGCTGGAGGAGATCGCCGCCAAGCTGGTGGCCCAGCCTTTCATCAGCCAGGCTTACTGGAATCCCAGCACCTCGGAGTGAGGACGGCGGGGAAAAGACCGCGCCCTGGGCCGCTAGCCGGTCCAGGGCGTTTTTTATGGGGCGGAAGAGCGGTTCAAAGTCTTGCGAGCCAGCGCGAGACAAGGCGAAAACCGCTGAGGAAGCGAAACGCACGCGTAGCGCGTGGGCGTTCACGAAGCGGTGCTCGCCGCGCCTCGTATCACGAAGCGCAGCGGATGTTGAGCCGCTTCTTAACCTTCCGCCAGCGCCGCCATCACCTTGGCCGACAGCGCCTGCGGCTGCGCGGTGACGCGCAGCAGATGGCGCACCGCCGGATGCGGCGGCCGGTGCACGGCGATGCCGTCGGACAGCAGTTGGCGGTGAATGGCCTCGCTGCTGGCGGCGTCGCGATAGGCGATGCAGACGAAGTTGGTGTGCGAGGGCATCACCACCAGATCGCGCGCGCGCAAGGCGTCGGACAGCTTGTCGCGCAGATGGATGGTGGCGGCGATCAGCTGGCGCGAGTAGTCCGGATCGTCCAACACGATTTGAGCCGCCAGCTGGGCGAAGCTGGACAGCGCGAATTGAGGCCGTATCTGGTCCGCCTTGGCGACGATGTGCTGCGGGCCGACGGCGTAGCCCACTCGCAGGCCGGCCAGCGCATAGGCTTTGGACAAGGTGCGCAGCCGCAGCGTGTTGGGCAGCGCGCCTTGCGGCGGCGCGTCCTGCGCGTCCACGCAGAAATCGACGTAGGCCTCGTCCAGAATCAACAGCGTGGACGAGGGCAGCATTTCGCGCAGCGCCAGGATATCGTCCGCGCCCCAGTAATGGCCGCTGGGATTGTCCGGGTTGGCGAGATAGAGCACGGCGGCGCGCTCGGCGCGCGCCACCTCCGCCAGCCGCGGCAGATCGGCTTGCAGCCGGTCGCCTTGCTGCTGGTAGGGCACTTCCAGGATGCGCGCCCCCACGCCTTCGGCGAAATAGCGGAAAGTGGGATAGGTGCCGGCGGTGCACACCACCGCGTCGCCGACATTACAGGCCAGGCGCAGCGCCAGCAGGATCAGGCTGTCGGCGCCGGTGTCGAACAGCACCTGGCTCGGGTCCACGCGGTTGTGGGCGGCTGCGCGCTGGCGCAGCCCGTGCGCGTAGGGGTCCGGGTAGAGCCGGGCCAGCTCCGTCATCATCTCGCCGAATTCCGCCGTCAGCGGCGAGGCCGGCTTGGCCATGCTTTCATTGGAGCCGATGCGCGCGCCGATGCGGTGACCCAAGGCCGCTTCCAGCTTGGCGATGCCGGGAAAGGGGTTGACGATGGTGTGATGTTCCAGATGACGGGCGAAGTGGGACATCGGCGGCTCCTTTATCTGCAGATACAGCCTTTGAGTGTAAAGGATATGACTGAAGCGCAGGAAACCGCGTGGGAATATCAATATGTCTTCGGCATTTCGCGGCCGCCGCGCCGGGCCCAAAGCGCGGCGGGAACCGTCAGCGGACGGCGGGAGCGGCGGGTTCGGCCGCGGCGCGCGGAGCGGAGGCGTCGGCCTTGGCCGCGGGTTTGACGGCCGGCGCGGCGGCGGCCGGCTTGGCGGCGGGGGCGGGCAGATACAAGGGGCCTTTGAAGCCGCAGGCGGCCAGGAACAGGGTCAGGCTTGCACAAGCCAGCAAGGTGCGCATACGAATGAGTTCCAATGTGGCAAAATCTGGATACTAGCAAAGCTGCGGCGCGTCGTGTGATTCCGATGCGCCCGGCGATCAAGGCCTGAGCCGCGCCAAGACGGCGTCCAGGCCGTCATTCAACGGGAAAGCGCAATGAACGAAACCGAATTTCTGCGGCACACCGACGCCATCTTCGCGCGCATCGAAGCCGCCATCGACGACAATGATCTGGACGCCGACTACCTGGTGTCCGGCAATGTGCTGGACATCGAGTTCAGCGACGGCGCCAAGATCATCGTCAACCGCCACACCGCCAATCAGGAGCTGTGGATCGCGGCCAAGAGCGGCGGCTACCACTTCGCCTTCCGCGACGGCCGCTGGATCGCCGCGCGCGACGGTTCGGAGTTCTTCTCCACGCTCAGCGCCGCCATCGCCGCCGCCTGCGGCGAAACCATCGGGTTTGATGAATGAGTCATTTGGTTTGGCTGGGCCTGGGCGGGCTGGCGGTGTCGGCCTTCACCTCGTCCACCATCCTGCCCGGCAATTCCGAACTGGCGCTGTCCGCCTTTCTGTACAAATGGCCGGAGTGGCTGTGGCCGGCCTTGCTGGTGGCCACGGTGGCCAATACCGCCGGCAGCGTCACCAGTCTGTGGCTGGGGCGGCTGGCGCCGCGCAAGGAGCTGCCGCCGCGGCTGGCCGGCTGGTTTCAGCGTTTCGGCCCGGCGGTGCTGGCCCTGTCCTGGCTGCCGGTGATCGGCGACGCCATCCCCTTGGCCGCCGGCTGGCTGCGCCTGCCCTGGTGGTCCAGCATTCTGTGGCTGACCCTGGGCAAGGCGGCGCGCTATCTGGCCTTGGCCTGGGGGGTGCTGCTGTTGTCGAGTTGAGCCGATAACAATCAGGGCAAATAAAAAAGGACATGCGCGAGCATGTCCTTTTTCGTATGGAGTCCCCGGGATCAGCAGCCCTGTTTCAGCGCCAGCTCCAGGCTCTTGTTGTAATGCTGAGCCGCCAGCTCTTCCTTGCCGGTGGCTTCGAACAGCCGCGCCAGCTCGGCGTGGGCGCACAGCGTCGGCGAGATCGAGGCGCTGGCTTCCAGATAGCTCTGCGCCTTGCCCCACAGCTGCTGGCACAGGGCCAGACGGCCCAAGGCCATCAGCAGCCAGTGGTCGCGCGGCCGCTTCTTCAGCCAGTTTTCCGCGGTTTTCAGCAGTTCCAGGCGCTTGTCCTCGCTCAGGTGCTCGGCCAGCTTGCCCAGTTCGCGAGACAGCTCCGGGGTGTCGTGGTCGTCGTTGGCCAGCGCGCCGGCCAGCAAGGTGGCGGCGTAGTCGTAGTCCTGCAGCACGATCAGCCGCGCCACCACCTGGTCCATCAGCTGCGGGTTGCTGCGTTCGGCTTCCGGAATGCGGCGCAGCCAGTCGCGGATTTCCTGACCGCCCAGCAGCGTCACCAGCTGTTGCTGGTAGGCGGCCAAGCGGTAGCGCCGCGCCTGTTCCGGCTCCAGCGCGTCGGCCTTGAGCAGTTTCTCGGTCAGCGCCAGCACCGCCTCCGGCTGCTTCTGCAACAGGCGCACCTTCAATTCCAGCCGCAAGGCGTTGGTCAGATTGGGCGACAGCGCGCGCGCGCGTTCGATGGCGGCCAAGGCGCCCAGCGGGTCCTTGGCTTCCAGCTTCAGTTCCGCGTCCAGCATATGGCGCGCCAGCTGCAGCCGCGGCGGCATGGCGTCCAGTTGCGCCAGATAGCCGTCCCGCTTGTCCAGATCGCCGGCGGCGCCGGCGGAACGGGCGGCGATCAAGAGCGCCAGCGCCTTGTTTTCCGGCGAGTATTCGTCGTCCAGCGATTTGCTGGCCTCGCGCTCGGCTTTCTGGAAACGGCCTTCAAAGTAGGAAATGCCGGCTTCGCGCAGCGCGTGGCGGGAGGCTTTCAGCTTTTTCTGGCGCTGGAAGCGGCGCACTTCCGCCGGCAGATTGGCGGCCACCGCCACCATGCGCAGCACCAGGTGCACCACGAAGATCAGCGCCACCACCGACACGATCAGCAGGTTGAAGGACACTTCCATCCGGTAAGGCGGCAGGAACAGGATGGCGTAGCCGGTGTTCAGGGTGGCGGCCAGGCCGACCAGCACCGCGAGGGCAAACAGCCCGGTAATCCACAAGGCGAATTTCACGGTTTATTCTCCTGCCGCGCCTTGGGCGTCGCGCACCGATTTGAGGCTGGCGTTCATGTCCGGCAGCGCCACGTCCAGCGGCGCGCCTTCCAGTTCGCCCAGCGTGCCCAGCCATTGGGTGACGGCCGGAGCGTCGCGGTCGAAGTAGCGCTGCACATAGCTGCGCGCGGCCACGATGTCGGCGGCGAAGGTCTTGCCGTCGCGCTGGATCAGCGCCAGGCGCGCGTCCAGCAGGCGCATTTTCAGGTTTTCCCGCAGGAAGAAGGCTTGCTCCGGCGACAGCAGCAGCGCTTCGGGCTTGTCCATGCGGCGGATATGGATCAGCTCGCCCAGGCTCTTGCTGACGTCGGCCACCAAGCGTTCCCACAGCGGCGCGCTGGCCGGCGTCGCGGCCTTGGCCTGCGGTTTCTGGCTGGCCAGGCGGTGGGCGTCCACCGCCAGCGGCAGGCTGTCGGCGGACAGCATCAGCCGGTCCAGCTTGACGGTGAGGCCGACGCTGTCCAGATAGGGCAGGGCCTTGAGTTTTTCCAGGTCGGTGGCCACCGCCTTTTTCACGCCGATCAGCTGCGGGCGGTCGAACTTGGCCAGGCGCGCGTCCACCATTTCCAGCGCGGACACGGCGGCCGGCACATTGCCGGCCAGCTGCAGTTGCTGGCTGGCGATGGCCAGGGTGTGCTCGACTTCGGACAGCAGCCAGTCGGTGCGGTTCTTGGTCAGTTCCTGGTACATGCCGTTCAGCGTCGCGTATTGGCCGGCGGATTCGTTGACGCGGGCCTCCATCAGCGCCAGCCGGCCTTCGGTGGCGCGGTTGGCGCTGATCGCCTGCTCGGTCATCGCGCGCAGCTCCTTGGCGGATCCGCTGCCTTCGGCCAGCCGGCGCGCCAGTTCCTGGCGGGCGGCGGTCAGTTCCTGCTGGGTGCTGAAGTACTGCCAGCCGGACACGCCCAGCGCGGCGATGGCGATCAGCAAGGCCGGACTCAGCGATTTCTTGGACTCGGGTTTGGCGGTTTCGGTGATCTGGGATTCGCTCATGGGTGACGACAGAACCATTTTTTAAGGCCGGCGACCAGCGCGCTGTCTTCGGCCCGGGTTGTCATGATGCGCGTCGCGCCTTGCGCGGCGAGCCGGTCGGCCACGCGCGGATGCGGCACGCAATATAGCAGGCATTGTAACGTCCTGATTCGACTGGGGCCAGCGAGACGGAACAATTGCTCTACGATTTCGCCGGAAGTGACGATTACCGCGTCCGGCGGCGCGAGGTCGAAGGCCGCCCAGTCCGGCGCGCCGTCCAGCCGGCGGTAGATTTCGGCGAACTCCACCGCCGCGCCGCGCGCGGCCAGGCTTTGCGCCAGCAGCGGCCGGCCGCCGACGCCGCGCACGATCAGCACGCGCTGTCCGCGCATATCGGCCAATTCGGGCAGGGCCAGCAAGGCTTCGCTGTCGCTGCCCTCGGCGGGGTGCAGCGCCGTCCGGCCGCTGAGCGCGGCCAGCTTGGCGGCGCTGGCGCGGCCGACGCAGACCAGCCGCTTGGCGGCGAGGTCCAGCGTTCGCAGCGCCGGCCAGGCCTGATCTATGGCGCTGGGGCTGACGAAGACCAGGCAGTCCGCCGCCGCCGCTTGTTGCGGCAGCGCCGCCAGCGCGTCCGGCTGCGGAGCGATCTCCATCAGCGGCAGATGGCCGGCGTCGAAGCCGGCGGCGGCGAGCAGGCGCAGCAGCTCGGCGCTTTGCGCCAGCGGGCGGGCGACCAGGACGCGCGGCATCGCCGTCTCAGCGCGGGTCGGCCAGCACCGCTTCGATCAGCGGGCCGGCGCCGTCGTCCAGCAGCTTCTTGGCCACGGCGCGGCCCAGCGCGTCGGCGTAATCGGCCGGGGCGCTGGCGCTGGCGGTCAGCATCACCGAGCCGTCCGGGCTGGCGACGAAGCCGCCCAGCGTCAGCGTGTCTTCGCTGAGGGTGGCGAAGGCGCCCAGCGGCACCTGGCAGCTGCCGCCCAGCTCGCGCGCCAGCGCGCGCTCGGCGCTGACACAGGCGTGGGTGGCGGCGTGGTTCAGCGGCGCGAGCAGTCGCATCAGGTCGGCGCGGTCGGCGCGGATTTCGATGCCCAGCGCGCCTTGGCCGGCGGCCGGCAGGCTTTCCGACGGCGGCAGCTCCTTGCGGATGCGCTCGGACAGGCCTAGGCGCTTGAGGCCGGCGGCGGCCAGGATGATGGCGTCGTATTCGCCGTCGTCCAGCTTGCGCAGCCGGGTTTGCACATTGCCGCGCAGCGGCTTGACCACCAGCCGCGGATAGCGGGCGCGGATCTGCGATTCGCGGCGCAGGCTGGAGGTGCCCACCACCGCGCCGTCCGGCAGCTCCGACAAGTCCGCGCAGCGGGAGGACACCAGCGCGTCGCGCGGGTCTTCGCGCTCGCAGATGGCGGCCAGCGCGAAGCCTTCCGGCAGCACCATCGGCACGTCCTTGATCGAATGCACGGCCAGGTCGGCGCGGCCTTCGGCCAGCGCCACTTCCAGCTCTTTGACGAACAGGCCTTTGCCGCCGATCTTGGACAGGGTCTTGTCCAGAATCTGGTCGCCCTGGGTGGTCATGCCCAGGATGTCCACGCTGAGGTGGGGGTAGAGCGCTTGCAGCCGGGCCTGGATATGTTCGGCCTGCCACATGGCCAGCCGGCTCTCGCGGCTGGCGATGACGATTTTGTCCATGAAAACCGGTTTCCGATTGGGCTATGTGCTTGGATGGCGGGCATTCTAGCACGCCGGCCCGACGCGCAGCGCCGCGGCATCGTCCAGGCGGGGGCGTAAAGCTTGATGTTGCGCAATGCGCAGTCAGGTCAATATCTAACGGCTTAAATGACAGTAGTGTTGCCACTACAGCGGCAAGCCTGCTTATGATGTTTTGCATGCGAAACGAATCGTCTGAAGTCAGCGACCGCGCTGACTTGAGCCGATTCAAAACTAGGGGCGGCCACGGCCGCGGCCGCCCGTCACCATCAAGGAATACCGAATGAGCGATTTAGACAAGGACTTGCCGCTGCGCGCCGATCTGGCGCGCCTGGACCGCGCGCTGGCCGAAGTGTTGAGCGAACAGGCCGGCCCCGAGGTCTACGCCGAGGTGCGCGCCATCGCCGGCCGCGGCGCGGAGGAACGCAGCCAGCCCTTGGCGGCGGAATTGAGCCCGGCGGCGGCGATGGCGCTGGTGCGCGCCTGCGGCCTGTACGCCCAGCTGTTCAATATCGCCGAGGACCTGCACCATGTGCGCCGCCGCCGCGCTCACCGCCAGGCCGGTTCCGCGCCGCAGCAGGGCAGCCTGTCGCGCGCGCTGGGCAAGCTGAAGGCGGACGGCGTCAGCATCGCCATGCTGGCCGACACCCTGCGCGACGCCTATGTCGGCGCCATCCTCACCGCCCACCCCACCGAGGTGCAGCGCCAGAGCGTGCTGGACGGCCACCGCGCGGTGCGCCGTTTCCTGGGCAAGCTGGCGGCGGCGGACCTGACGCCGGAAGAAGAAGAGGAACTGGAGGCCAAGCTCAAGCGCGTGATCGTCGCGCTGTGGCAGACCTCGGAAATCCGCCACTTCAAGCTGGCGGTCAAGGACGAGATCGAAAACGGCGTTGCCTACCACCCGCTGACCTTCTTTCAGGCCTTGCCGGCGCTGTATCAGCGCCTGGACCGGCAGATCGAGGCCACCTGGGGCCAGACGACGCCGCTGCCGTCCTTCATCCGCGTCGGCAGCTGGATAGGCGGCGACCGCGACGGCAACCCCAATGTCGACGCCGCGGTGTTGCGCCACGCGGTGACGCGCCAGGCGCAAGTGGCCTTCGAACATTATCTGTATGAGCTGGCGGCCTTGTACCGCGAGCTGTCGCTGTCGCAGCGCCTGGTCGGCGTCAGCCCGGCCTTGGTGGGTTTGGCGGCGTTGACGCCGGACCAGGAGGAGAGCCGCCGCGAGGAGCCGTACCGGCGCGCGCTGGCGGCGATGGAGGCGCGGGTGCTGGCCACCGGCCTGCGGCTGGGTGTGAGCCTGAGCGGCCGCTGGCCGGCGGGCCGGCCCTATGCCGACCAGGCTGAATTCCAGGCCGATCTCGCGGTGCTGGACGCCTCGCTGCGCGAACACGGCAGCGCGACGCTGGCCGACGGCCGGCTGGCGGAACTGATCCGCGCGGTGGACGTGTTCGGCTTCTTCCTGATGCCGCTGGACCTGCGCCAGTTCGCCGGCAGCCACGAGGCGGTGGTGGGCGAGCTGTTCGCCCGCGCCGGGCTGGAGGAGTTCGCGGCGCTGGACGAGGCGGCGCGGACCCGGGTGTTGCTGCGCGAGCTGGCCACGCCGCGGCTGCTGTATTCGCCCTATCTGGACTACAGCGCCGAAGCGGAGAAGGAACTTGCCATCTTCCGCGAGGCGGCCTTGATCCAACGCCAGTTCGGCGTGGACGCCATCGGTCAGAGCATTATTTCCAATTGCGCCCAGGTCAGCGACATCCTGGCGCTGGCGCTGCTGCTGAAGGAGGCCGGCATGATCCGGCTGGTGGACGGGCAGCCGCGCGCCAGCGTCAACCTGGTGCCCCTGTTCGAAACCATCGCCGATCTGGACCGCAGCGCTCAGGTGATGACGGCGCTGTTCGCGCTGCCGTGGTACCAGCAACTGCTGGACAGCCGCGGCCGCATGCAGGAAGTGATGCTGGGCTATTCCGACAGTAATAAGGACGGCGGTTATCTGACCAGCCAATGGCAGCTCTACCAGGCGGAAAAGCGGCTGGTGCGCTGTTTCGCCGACGGCCGGGTCAAGCTGCGGCTGTTCCACGGCCGCGGCGGCTCGGTGGGCCGCGGCGGCGGTCCGTCGTTCGAAGCCATCATGGCGCAGCCGGCCGGCAGCGTGGCCGGCCGCATCCGCATCACCGAGCAGGGCGAGGTGATCGCGTCCAAGTATTCGGACCCGGCCATCGGCGGCCGCAACCTGGAAGCCCTGGTGGCGGCGACGCTGGAAGCCAGCCTCAGCGGCTGCGCCAGCTGCGAGACAGACGAGACGGTGTTCGACGAGTTGTCGGACGCCGCCTACCGCGCCTATCGCGAGCTGGTGGAAGCGCCGGGCTTCATGCAGTACTTCCTGGAGGCGACGCCGATCAACGCCATCGCCAAGCTCAATATCGGCAGCCGGCCGGCCTCGCGCAAGAGCCTGGCTTCGATCAAGGACCTGCGCGCCATTCCCTGGGTGTTCTCCTGGTCGCAATCGCGGGTGATGCTGCCCGGCTGGTTCGGCGTCGGTTCGGCGGTGCGCGCCTTCATCGAGCGCCACGGCGAAGCCGGCCGCGCGCGCCTGCAAAGCCTGTATCGCAGTTCGCCGTTCTTCCAGGTGGTGTTGTCCAATATGGAGCAGGTGCTGGCCAAGGCGGATCTGGGCATCGCCCGCCGCTTCGCCGGTCTGGTGGAGGACCGCGCGCTGGCCGAGGCGCTGTTCGGCCGCATCCAGGCCGAGTGGCAGGCCACGCTGGACGCTTTCTACGCCGTCACCGGCCAAAGCGCGCTGTTGGAGAAGAACCCGACGTTGCACCGCAGCCTGGAAACGCGCTTGCCGTATCTGGACGCGCTGGGCCTGCTGCAGGCCGAGTTGCTGAGCCGGCTGCGCCGTCAGCCGGACGACGCCGAGGCTTTGTACGCGATCCATCTGACCATCAACGGCACTTCGGCCGGCCTGCGCAACAGCGGTTGAGGCCAGGCGCGGCGGCGGCACAGGCCCGTCGCCGCGCTATGTAGGCCGGTTTTGCTGCTGGAGCTCGTTTTTGATCATTTCAGATCGGGCTAATGGCCTAAATGATGATTTGGGGCCGGTTCCGCCCTGACCGAGCGAAGCGTCGCGAGGGAATCAAACGGAAAGGGAGACTTGCGCGGCCCAACCGCCCCATAGCTGAGCGAATCAAAGATTCTCAGTGATGGGGCGCTAAGGTCGCGGTGCTCGAACAAGCCGCTGCTTAAAACCCGC
The DNA here is from genome assembly GCF_003052555.1 of Chromobacterium sp. Panama. Classification (NCBI taxonomy): domain Bacteria; kingdom Pseudomonadati; phylum Pseudomonadota; class Betaproteobacteria; order Neisseriales; family Chromobacteriaceae; genus Chromobacterium; species Chromobacterium sp. Panama. The sequence goes on along the minus strand of NZ_QARX01000001.1, from coordinate 4,718,718 downwards.
GAAGCGAAGTTGCTGCGGAGCTAAAACCGCGGGCCCGCCCCCCGACGGCAGGCTTGAAGGGCGCCGGGGCGCGTCGAATACGAAGTCTCCTACGTATCTACGCAGCATCTCGAGGTACTCATAAAAGATCGTGAACAGGCTCTAGGCCAAGTCAAGGCGCGGGGATGTCCAACACTTGCCAGCCCTCCTTGCGGGCCTGCAGGAAGTTCATCACCGAATCCACGGTCACGGTCTGGATGCGGTCGGCGTAGCGCATCTCGTTGGGGTGGTCGTCGAAGGCGACATTGGCCTTGAACATGCGGCCGCCCAGCCGCGTCAGCGGCCCCAGTTTGAGTTCCGACGGCGCGTAGCCGTTGAGCTTCAGCCACATTTGCGCCTGTTCGCGGTTGGCGATGCGCGCTTCCTGGCTGGCCGAGGCCGCCAGCGTTTCCAGCACCCAGGTGTTGGAGTTTTCGTAGCGGGTGGCGAAGGGATAGGCCAGCAGGCTGTATTGCGGGGTGTGCAGTTCGCGCAGCCGCGGCGGCGCCTGCAACCGTTCGCGCAGGCGGGCGGCCAGCGCCGGCGGCGGCAGCAGCGCCACCGATTCGAAGGAATGCATATCGTCGAGGAAGAAATTGCCCAGGCCCTCGTACCACAGGTCGGAGCTGGCGCTGCCGCAGTCGTTGAGCAGGTGGGCGACGCGCCAGCGGCCTTCCGGCTGGCGGTAGGCGATGCCGACATGGGTGTAGCGCAGCTTGAAGCGCGACAGGTCCTGGCCGACGCGGCCGATCACCGCGACGTCGCCGCCGCTGGCGTCCAGCTTTTGCCGCAGCTGTTCGGCGGCGGCCATCGCCTTGCCGAAGGTGGCCGGGGTGATGGTTTGTTCCTCGCAGCTGCGGCCGGCCTGGGCGGTGTGCGGCAGCAGCAGGCAGAGCGCCAGGCCAAGGCCGGCGAGGCGGGCGGGCAGAGCGTCAGGACGGGACACGGTTGTGCTCCAGCAGGGCCTCGCCCAGCTTGTTGGGGATGAAGGCCAGCACTTTGCCGGAGGTGACCAGCATGGTGCCGCTGGCCACCGCGGTGACTTGCACCGAGGCGCCGACCGCGGCGCCGACCGCGGCGCCGGTGGCTTTCAGCGCCTTGCCGGACAACTCCACCACCAGCTTGGCGCCGCCTTGCACCGCATCCAGCGACATCTTGACGGTGTCGCCGGCGCCCTGGGCCAGGCCGGTGATCACATAGGCGCTGCCGGTCACCGCCAGCACCGGGGCCAGCAGCGATTCGCCCTTGCCCTGGGCGCTGCCGGCCACGCTGATCGCCGGCGCGGCGACGATGGACAGGGTGCCGACGGAGATTTTCTCGGAGGCGGTGTCGGTCTGGGACAGGCCGGCCCAGGCGGGCAGCGCGGACAGCAGCAGGCTGGACAGCAGGATGGCTTTGAGCATGGATAATCCGGAATCAAGGAAATGACGCCAGCTTGCCCATTTTATGACGAAAGGGCAATGCTCAGCTTTGGCGCAATAGTGCCAACAGCGCCGCGCCGTCCAGCCGCGCGCTGAGATCGCCGCCGTCCAGCAGGCTGTCGGCCAGCTCGCGCTTGCTGGCGTGCAGCGCCACGATCTTTTCTTCTATGGTGTGCTGGGCCACCAGCCGGTACACCGTCACCGGCCGCTGCTGGCCCATGCGGTAGGCGCGGTCGCTGGCCTGGTCTTCCACCGCCGGGTTCCACCAGGGGTCGAGGTGGATCACGTAGTCGGCGGCGGTCAGGTTGAGGCCGGTGCCGCCGGCTTTCAGGCTGATCAGGAACACCTCGCCGTCGCCGGCCTGGAAGGCGTCCATGCGCGCCTTGCGTTGCGGGCCGGGCACCGCGCCGTCCAGGTATTGGTAGCGTATGCCTTGCTCGTCCATCCAGCGGCGGACGATGGCGAGGTGATCGACGAACTGGCTGAACACCAGCGCCTTGTGGCCGTTGTCCAGCAGTTCCAGCATCAGTTCGCGGAACAACGCCTGCTTGGCGGAGGGCAAGGCGCTGTCCGGCTGGGTCAGCGTGGGGTGGCAGCAGAAGCGGCGCAGCCGGGTCAGTTCGGCCAGCACTTGCATCGCGCCGCCCTCGGCCTCGCCCGGCTGGCCCAGCTTGTCCAGCGCCTGCTGACGCATCGCCTCGTAGACTTCCATTTCCGCCTCGCTCAGCGGGACGGCGCGGGTGATGTCGGTGCGCGGCGGCAACTCGGTCAGCACCTGTTGCTTGGTGCGGCGCAGCAGATAGGGGCGGATCAGCGCCTTCAGCGCGTCGCGGGCGTCTTCGTCGCCGTCGGCGATGGGCTGGGCGAAGCGCTGCTGGAATTTGTCCTCGTTGCCCAGCAGGCCGGGCGCGACGAAGCGGAACAGGCTCCACAATTCGCCCAAATGGTTTTCCACCGGGGTGCCGCTGGCGGCCAGGCGGAAATCGGCGTAGAGCGCGTGGGCGGCCTGGGCGCGCTGGCTGGCTGCGTTCTTGATCGCCTGCGCCTCGTCCAGCACCACGCTGGCCCAGCGCACCTCGGCGAAGGTGTCGGCGTCGCGTTGCAGCAGGCCGTAGCTGGCCACCACCAGATCGCCGGGGCCGGCGCTGTCCAGCCGTCGTTGTTGCTGGTAGGGCCGCAGCCGCAGGCTGGGCGCGAAGCGGGCGGCCTCGGCCAGCCAGTTCAGCGCCACCGAGGTGGGCGCCACCACCAGCTGCGGGCCGAGCGTGGCGCGGCTGAGCAGGAGCGCCAGCGTCTGCACCGTCTTGCCCAGGCCCATATCGTCGGCCAGGCAGGCGCCGGCGCCCCAGTGGGCCAGCCGCGCCAGCCAGTTGTAGCCTTGCTGCTGGTAAGGCCGCAGCGTGGCGCGCAGGGTGTCCGGTATTTCGGGTTCGAAGCTTTGCAGCGATTGCAGCCGCCGCCATTGTTCATTCCAGCCCGCGTCGCCGTCGAAAGCGCCGGCCTCGGCCGCCAGTTCGCCCAGTCGCGGCGCGGCCAGCGGGCTCAGGCGCAGGCCGCCGGGCGCGGCGTGGTCGGCCAGCAGCGTCAGTTGGCGCAGCCGGGCGGCGAGGGAGTCGGACAGCGCCAGCCAATCGCCGTCGGACAGGCGCAGGTAGCGGCCGGACTGGCCGGCCAGCGCTTCCAGCAGATGGCGCAGCGCCAGGATGTTGCCGTCGTCCAGCCCCAGTTCGCCGTCCACTTCCAGCCAGCCGCCCTTGCGCTTGGCGCTCAGTTTCAGCTGCGGCAGGCCGACGCCGGCGCGGATGCGCTGGCGCTGGCCGGACGGCCATTCGCATTGCAGGGTGTCCGCGTCCAGCGTCTGCAGTTCGGCCAGCAGGTCCAAGGCCGCCTGCTGGCCGTCCAGCACCCATTCGTCGCCGTCGCGGCGCGCGGCGGCCAGCGTCGGGCAGGCGGCGTGGACCTGGCGCTGGCGGGCGCGCTCGGCGGGAAGGTCGCGCTTGAGCTGCAGCGCGACGCCGTCCGTGCTCACCACCAGGCCGGGCGCGCCGTGGCCGGGCGCGTACAGCGCGCTGGCCGGGTGCGGGCGCACTTTCAGCTGCAGGCGCAGGCCGGCCTCGTCCAGCCGCAGCAGCGCGCGCAAGGTGACGTCGGCCGGTTGGCTGGGCAGGCTGTCGTCGAAGCTGGCGCTGACGTCGTGCAAGGGCAGCTCCGGCGCGATGTCGCGGATGGCGTCCAGCACTTTCTTGCGGGCGTGCCAGGGCAGGCTCAGGCTGTGGCCGAGCAGGGCGGCGATCTGGCGCACCTCCTCGTCCAGCCGGTAGACCGCGAGACGGTCCGGCGCCAGCTTGCGCCACAGCACGCCGGCGCAGGCGGCGATGCCGGGCGGGCTCAGCCGCAGGGAGATCTGTTCGCCCTGGCGCTCCAGTTCCAGCGCCACTTGGCCGGCCTCCACCCGCAGCGGCTGTTCCGGCGCGTCGGCCCAGTACAGCGCCGGGTGGCCGACCAGCAGCGGCAGCGCGGCCAGCGCGTCCAGCGCCGCGTGGCCGTCGGCGGCGATGTCGGCCTGCAAGGCGGCCAGCGCGCGCAGGATCAGCCGGTCCTGGCCGCCGAGCCAGTCCAGGCCGTCCTGTTCCGCCAGCAGTCTGGTGAGCGGCAGGCGCCGGCCGCGGCCGTAGCCGTCGGGGCCTCGCGTTTGCTCGCAGGGCTGCAGTTCGACGCCGGAGGCTTCGACGCGCAGCCGCCAGGCCAGGCGGGTGGGGGGAGTGTGCATGCGGGAAGGCGCCGCCGCGCGGAGGCGGCGGCGTTCAGGCTTAGACGCGGCTCAGCGCGCGGGCTGCGGCGGCCAGGGTCTGCTCGATGATGTCGTCGCTGTGGGCGCTGGAGACGAAGCCGGCTTCGTAGGCGGACGGCGCCAGGTAGACGCCTTCGTCCAGCATCGCGTGGAAGAAGCGCTTAAAGCGTTCGATGTCGCAGCGGGTGGCTTCGGCGTAGGACTTGGGCGCGTGCTCGCTGAAGTAGAAGCCGAACATGCCGCCCACGCTGTCGCTGCTCATGGTCACGCCGGCCGCGCGCGCGGCGTCGGCCAGGCCCTGGGCCAGACGCGCGGTGCGGCGGCCCAGCTCTGCGTGGAAGCCCGGCTGCTGGATCAGCTTGAGGGTGGCGAGGCCGGCGGCCACCGACAGCGGATTGCCGGACAGGGTGCCGGCCTGGTAGACGTTGCCCAGCGGCGCGATGCAGGCCATGATGTCGGCGCGGCCGCCAAAGGCCGCCAGCGGCATGCCGCCGCCCACCACCTTGCCCAGCGTGGTCAGGTCCGGCTTGACGCCGTGCAGGCCCTGGGCGCAGTTCAGCGCCACGCGGAAACCGGTCATCACTTCGTCGTAGATCAGCACCGCGCCGTGTTGTTCGGTCAGGCTGCGCAGCGCCTGGACGAACTCGGCCGAGGGCTGGATCAAATTCATATTGCCGGCGATCGGCTCCAGGATCACGCAGGCGATCTGGCCGCCGATCTCGCGGAAGGTCTTGTCCAGCTGTTCGACGTCGTTGTACTGCAGCACCAGGGTGTGCTTGGTGCAGTCGGCCGGCACGCCGCCGGAGGACGGGTTGCCGAAGGTGAGCAGGCCGGAGCCGGCCTTGACCAGCAGGCTGTCGGAGTGGCCGTGGTAGCAGCCTTCGAATTTGACGATGAGGTCGCGGCCGGTGAAGCCGCGCGCCAGGCGGATCGCCGACATGGTGGCCTCGGTGCCGGAGGAGACCAGGCGCACTTGCTCGACCGAGGGCAGCAGCTTGCGGATTTCCTCGGCGATCAGCACTTCGCCCTCGGTGGGTGCGCCGAAGGACAGGCCGCCGACGGCCGCTTCCTGCACCGCGCGCACCACGTCCGGATGGGCGTGGCCGACGATGGCCGGACCCCAGGAGCCTACATAGTCCAGATACTGTTTGTCGTCGGCGTCCCAGAAGTAGGCGCCTTCGGCGCGCTTGACGAAGCGCGGCGTGCCGCCGACCTGGCCGAAGGCGCGCACCGGCGAGTTGACGCCGCCGGGGATGGATTTCTTGCCACGTTCAAACAGTTCCAGATTGCGGGACATGTGCGTTTCCTTGTCGGGCGGCCGCGGCCGCGGGTGTGTTCGGATTGGGCGCGGGCGCTGGACCCGCCATTGGCCGCTATTTTAACCGAGGCTGGCGTGGGTGGGCTATGAGTGATATATGCTTTTGACCATGTCATTTTCGATAGAGAACGCGTCATGAAAAAAGCCGTATTTTTCTTATTGGATGAGTACGCCGAGTGGGAAAGCGCTTTTCTGTCCAGCCGGCTGGCGATGAGCAAACAGTGGTCGGTGGCCACGGCCTCCTTGGAGCGGGGCGTGTGCAAATCCATGGGCGGTTTTACAACGGTTGTTGACTACGCGCTGATGGATATTCCCGGCGATACCGCGCTGTTGGTTTTAGTCGGCGGCAACGCCTGGGGCCTGGATAGCTCTGAGTTGAGGGAGAGGGTTGCCGCTTGCTTGGCAACAGGGGTTGTCGTGGCGGCAATTTGCGGCGCGGTGGATTTTTTGGCGCGGAATGGCTTGTTGAATGATTATCGCCATACGGGCAATGCTCAGCATTTGTGGGCGGAATATCCGGAATATCGCCATCACGCAGGCTTTATCGCAGCGCAAACGGTGCGGGATAGAAACCTGATCACAGCGAATGGAACCGCGGCCATGGAGTTTTCGGAAAGCGTATTAAAATCTTTGCACGCGGGTGATTCGGCGGGAATAGAGATGGAGCATAAGTTATTTAAAATGGGCTACCATGATTACGTTCTGCAATATGGCAACCCATTCGCATAGCCTTGATCCGAACCATCGCTAATCCATGGCGTCAGGCCGGCAAGACTACCAGCGGCTATAGGGGTTCTTGGACAGATAGGCGTTGGTGTAGCGGCCGTCCTCGGTGACTTCCTCGCCTATCCAGGCAGGCTGGTCGAAAGGGGTGCTTTCATCCGGCAGCTCGATTTCGGCCAAGACCAGGCCGGCGTTGTCGCCGAAAAATTCGTCCACTTCCCAGATGAAGCCGCCGTGCTCGATGCGGTGGCGCAGCTTGTCCACCACCATCGGGCACATCGCTCCCATGATGGTTTGCGCGTCGGCCAGCGGCACCGGGTATTCGAACTCGTGGCGGCTGACGTTGCTGATATTGCTTTTCAACGTCAGCCAGGCCTGATCTCCGACCACGCGCACGCGCACGGTGCGTTCCTTTTCCACCGACAGATAACCCTGGCGGTATTGCACGCCTGGGGCCAGGCCGCGCCAGGCGTCGCCTACGACGATGAAGCGGCGTTCGATTTCCACTGCCATTTTATACCTACTCCAGCCAGTTCAACGCTGTATCGCCGCAGCGCAGCGGACATTGAACAGGTTCTAATGGGCGATCTGTTCGCCCTTGGGTTTACCGCAGGCTTCCGCCCGCGGCGAGATCTGCAGATACAGCGACAGGCTGCTTTGCTGAGAGACTACGCCGCTGCTCTGGCCGTAAGGCGTGGCGCGTTGCGGCCAGCTCCCCACCAATTCAGGCTGAGCGCCGATCAGGGTCTGGGCGCTGACCACGCGTTTGCCGTCCTGGTCGCTCCAGCTGGCGTTGGCGTTCAGCAAGGGCTTGTGCTGGGCGCGCGCCACGGAGACGGTGCCGCCGATGCTGAGCAGGGCGTCGCCGACCTCCCGCTGGCCGGAAAAAGCGCCCTTGGCGTCCACGCACATCGGCAGCCGCAGCAGCTCCGCGCCGTCGCGGCGCAGCGTGGCCACCACTTCCGGCGGCAGCGCCGGTTTGGGCGGCAGCGGGGTGGCGGCCCAGGCGGGCAGGCAGCCCAGCCACAATGCAATCCATTTGCGCATGCGATCCATCTCCTCAGAACGGTTTGACCACCACCAGAATCACCACCGCCAGCAATACCAGCACCGGCAGTTCGTTGAACACGCGGAACCAGGTATGGCTGCGGCGGTTGGTTTTGGCGGCGAAGTCGCGGTAGAGCTTGCCGCAACAGCCGTGGTAGCCGACCAAGAGCAGCACCAGGGTCAGCTTGGCGTGCAGCCAGCCGCCGCCGATGCCGAAGCCCAGCCACAGGCCAAGACCGGTGGCCAGCGCCAGCGCGGCCAGCGGGGTCATGAAGCGGTAGAGCTTGCGCGCCATCAGCAGCAGGCGCTGGTATTCGGCGTCCTGTTCCGCCAGCGCCAGATTGACATAGAGGCGCGGCAGGTAGAACAGCCCGGCGAACCAGGACACCACGAAGAAAATGTGGAAGGCTTTCAGGTAAAGGTAGCTCACGGTGTCCTTGTCCTTGTGGCGGGCGTCCATGGGCCGCGCAAACCGATGCAATTGCCCCATGGGTCCCGCAATTGGCAGATGCCCTGTTGCGCTTCTATCGCCAGCGGGCCGCGATACAAGGCGGCGCCCAGGCCGGTCAGCCGATGGATGTCGGCGTCCAGGTCGCCGCTGCGCCAATAGACGACGCTGCCGGCCGCGCCGGAGCCCACCTTGGCGTCGGCCCGCACGATTTCCAGCCGGACGCCCTGCCATTCCAGGCAGGCGAAGTCGAAATCGGGCAGGTCTACGGCTTGCGCCGCTGGAAAAGCCCGTTGATACCAGGCGAGTCCGGCGCGCCAATCGGCGACGTGAATCAGCACCGCGGCGATGGGCCCGGCTGCGCTCATGCGCTGGCCTCGTAGCGTTGTCTGACCGCCTTGGGCAGCTTGGCCAGCACCAGGCGCCGCGCGTCGGCGAGGCCGTCGTGCAACTGCTCCAGGCTCAGCGCCTCCAGAGACGACACTTCTATCCAGCGCGCCCGCGCCAGATACGGCGCCGGCCGCACCCCGGGCAGGCCGCTGAGGACGAGAAAATCGTCGTCGGCCACCTTGTACATCACCGTGTCGTCGTTGAACAGGGCGAACATCTTGCTTTCCAGGCTGAGCACGCGCCGGGTTTCCCACTTGATGTCGAACTGGGCGCCCGGCAAGGCGCGGGCCTGGGCCAGCAGCGCGTCCATATCCTCTTTGCGCAAGGGCATGTTCAGCCTTTCTTCGCGGCCTGGTACAGCGGCATCACTTGCGGGATGCGCTGCTGCAGGTCGTGGATGCGGGTGGGGCCGGACGGGTGGGTGGACAGGAATTCCACGCCGCCGCCATTGCCGGCCGCCTGCATTTTGTTCCAGACGTTGACCGCGGCGTTGGGGTCGTAGCCGGCGCGCGCCATCAGTTCCAGGCCCATGATGTCGGCCTCGGATTCCATGGTGCGGCTGTTGGGCTTGGACAAGGCCACGTCGGCGGCCATCGCCGCCATGTCCAGCTGGTTCTGCCTGAGGCCGGCCACCGCGCCCACCAGCGACAGACCCACTTGCTGCGCGTAGGCCTGGCTCATGCTTTCGCGCGAGTGCTCGCGCAATGCGTGCGAGATTTCATGGCCGATGACGGCCGCCAGTTCGGCGTCGCTCAGCTTGAGCTTGGTGATCAGGCCGGAGTAGACCATGATCTTGCCGCCGGCCATCGCGTAGGCGTTGGGTTCGTCATTGCGCATCACATTGACTTCCCAACGCCATTTGGCTGCGTCGGGGCGGAATACCGGCGCCTGGGCAATCAGGCGCTGGGAGATCTTGCGCACCCGCGCCGTCATCGCCGCGTCGGCGTTGAGCTGGCCGCCGGCGCGCGCCTTGCCCAGCTGCTGGGCATAGGATTTGGCCGACATCTGCTCCACTTCCTGGCTGGACAGCAGCATGGTTTGACCGCGGTTGACGCCGACGGCGCCGCCCTGGGTGGTGTTGACCTGGGCACAGCCGGCGAGGGCGGCGGCGGCCAGCAGGCCGGCCAGGGTTTTGCTCCAGAAACTTTTCATTGCGGTATGGCCTCTTGAGCGCCGGACGCCGCCTGAACGGCGAGCTGCGGCGCGGCGGGAAATCGCGGCGGACGCGGGCGGCGCCGGCTCAGATTTCCACCATTTCGAAATCGTCTTTGCGCGCGTCGCAATCCGGGCAAGTCCAGTTGGGCGGAATGTCTTCCCACTTGGTGCCCGGCGGGATACCATCCTCCGGACGGCCGGCTTCCTCGTCGTAGATAAAGCCGCAGATCAGACACATCCAAGTACGCATCGCATCACCTTGTGATCGAGTAAAACAGTTATTCTAAGAGTGGTCCGCGACACTGACAATGCGCCCGCCGGCCGCTCCGCCCATATACAGAACGAAGAGGTTTCCGTCTTGACCACTCAGCCCACTCCTCCCGTGGTCCTTACCCTGGCGGGCTCGGACCCTTCCGGCGGCGCCGGCATCCAGGCCGACATTCTGACGCTGGCCAGCCTGGGATGCCATCCTTTGTCGGTGATCACCGCGATTACGGTGCAGGATACCGTTGGCATCAATGACTTTATGGTGCTGGACGCGGACTGGGTCAATGACCAGGCGCGTTTTCTGATGGAAGACATTCCGGTCACCGCTTTCAAGATCGGCATGTTGGGCAGCGTGGAGAACGTGGCGGTGGTGGCGCAGCTGATCGCGGACTACCCGGACATCCCGGTGGTGCTGGATCCGGTGCTGGCCAGCGGCGGCGGCCACGAGTTGGCCGACGAGGACCTGATCGCCGCGATGCGCGACATGCTGATTCCGCAGGTGTCCATCCTGACGCCCAACAGCATAGAAGCGCGGCGCATCGCCAGCAACGACGCCGACGAGGACGAGGATCTGACGCTGGAGCAGTGCGCGCAGCGCATCCTGGCGCTGGGCTGCCCGCACCTGCTGATCACCGGCACCCACGAAAACACCAAGGAAGTGGTCAACCAGCTGTACGGTCCCGGCGGCCTGGTGCGCTCCGACGCCTGGGAGCGTCTGCCGGGCAGCTACCACGGCTCCGGCTGCACGCTGGCCTCGGCCATCGCCGGCATGCTGGCCACCGGCCTGCTGTTGCCGGAAGCGGTGCGGGAGGCGCAGGAGTATACCTATCAATCCCTGATCAACGGCTTCCGCCCCGGCATGGGCCAGTTCCTGCCGGATCGGATGTTCTGGGCGCGCGGCGACGACGAGGACGACGATGCCGGACAGGCTTAAGGGGCTGTATGCGATCACGCCGGACACCGAGGACAGCGCGCGGCTGCTGAGCCTGGCGCAGGCGGCGGCGCCGCACATCGACATCCTGCAATACCGCAACAAGAGCGAGGACGCGGTTTTGCGTCTGGAGCAGGCGCAGGCGCTGGCCGAGCTGTGCCGGCGCAAGGGTGTGGTCTTCATCGTCAACGACGATGTGGAGCTGGCGGCGCGCGTCGGGGCCGACGGCGTGCATCTGGGCCGCGACGACGCCGCCCTGAGCGCGGCGCGGCGGCGGCTGGGCGCCGGCGCGCTGATAGGAGCGTCTTGCTACGACAGCCTGGAGCGGGCGCGCCGGGCGGCGGAGGCCGGCGCCAGCTACCTCGCCTTCGGCGCGGTGTTTCCGTCCGGCACCAAGCCGGACGCGGCGCGCGCGGGGCTGGGTCTGTTTTCCGAGGCGCGCAGCTTGGGTGCGCCCCTGGTGGCGATAGGCGGCATTCATGCCGGCAACGCCGGACAGGCGCTGGCGGCCGGCGCGGACGCGATCGCGGTGATAGGCGGCGTGTTCGGCGCGGCGGACCCGGCCGCCGCGGCCGGGGAACTGGCGGCGATATGCCGCCGGGGCGGCCGCTGAAAGCAAAACCGCCGCGCATGGCGCGGCGGTTGGAGGATGCTTGGGTTCGGGTTTGGCGTCTGTTCGCGGTCTTAGACCTGGCTGGGCCGCGAACTGCCGTCGATCAAGGCCTTGCTGACCTCGCCGGGCTTGATGATGCCGTGTTCCACGCTGTAGGCCAGCAGCTCCAACAGGTAGTCGTGACGGAAAATCAACGATCCTTCCCATTCGCTGCCTTGCTCGCCCTGGATGGCGGGCAGGGTGATGATCACGCGTTCGCCGTCTATCGTGTCCAGCGCGAAGGCCTCCACGTTTCTGGCGATTCCCGATAAGGATCTTGCAGAATGCTTGCCATAATTCAAGGCGCGTATGCTCATTGCTGACTCCTGTCGCATCATGGTTTCTCTTTGGCCCGCGTTGATCTTGAAATGGCCGCCGCTTCGCCGTCCTGGCGTCGCCTTGCGATGCCCGCCTGAGGCGGCGCGCAGGCGGGAGGCGCTTGGCGTTGCGCAAGGGCTGGATTTGGCGGCGTTTCAAGTTTTTTTATTGTCGAGCGGCCGGCATCCCGATAGTGCGTCGCGGCGTCGCGCTTGAGGCGCGAACCGGCGAGATGCGTCGGCCGCCCGGCTTCGCCGCGTGATGGGCCGGCGATATCGGCATGGGATGGCAGTCCGGCCGCGCGGTGTACCGCTCCAGGCTCAGAGCATAGCGTTTTTATGCTTATGGGGTAACTCCAGAAAAATGGAGAATACCCAGTTGGATATCACAGCTGTTTGGAACCGATCAGCCGGCTAAAAAGCGAGGTCGGCATTTTGCGGTGCATGCCGGCGGCAATCAGCGCATCGCATAATTCGGCGCGTCGTTGCGAGGGCAGGCCCAGTTTTTCGCAGATATAGTTTTTGCTCTTGATAATAGAATCCGCCACCCGGGTTTTGGGCTTGGGCCGATATTTGTTCATGAAGTCGGCGATTTGCTTGAAGTCCCAATTCAGCAGCATCAGGAAGCAGACTTCCTGTTCGTATTCCGTCAATTCCACGTCAAGCAGTTTCAATTCGCCCTGCACCTGTTCTATGCTGCAGCCGGCGCCGAATTCCAAAATGTAATTGGGCATCAGGTTGATGAAGTTGGCGATCTCGATTTCATGCGCGTAATAGATGGTGCCCAGGATGGAGCGCGTCGCCTCGTGCTTGAGCAGATGCTTGGAGAACACCCGCGCCTTGAGGCCGTCTCCGTATTCATGCACGTTGAGGATGGAGACCTTGCGTGTCGGATCGCAGGTTTGCATCAGCGCCAAGTCTTCCTGCACATAGCAATCGGCGAACTGGGCGGTGCCTTCGCAGGGCATTTCCTTGTCCAGACGGTCCACCACGTCGTCTCCGCGCTTGAGCGCCACGATTCTGGCGTAGGCGTCGCTGGACGCCAGATGACGGGAGTTGGCGTCTTTGGCGCCGACGATCATGTCGGTCTGGCCGGAGATCTGGGTGACGGATTGGCGGAACTGAGCCACGAATTCGCTTTGCTCTTCGGTGAAGCGTTCAGGGGAGACGAGCTGATAGTCCATAATGTGTGCCTGGTGCGGAGGTTGGTCATGTCGGGGTGCGCTGTCTTGGCCTCGCTGTCGCGTCGGCCGCCGTCCAATGGTTGCTGAGCGTTGGCGAGATGCTTGGAATGGCGTTGAAACCGGTTTTGAAACGCGGCGCGCCGTATGCGCGCGCGTTCCTAAGGCCGCAACGCCGTGTCTCGCTCTTGTTCGCTAAGCTTTGAACAGTCTCTAAGCTGGGCACTTATAGATTTTTTGTTCCGATAGTGTCAATGCGAATGGCCGTTTGGCCTTGATTAACTGTACTAAAGGATTAAGGCGCACGGAGAAGGCGCATAAGGCGCGCAGGTTTGAAATAATAGCTCGCTTTTAATGTTTGTTTTGTCCGTTATTACGGTTTGTTAGGAATATCATGAAGGTGATTGATTGGCAGTTGGAACTTGAAAACGGCGTTTACGACAAGAGCGTGGGCATCAAGATTTTGAAATTGGCCGGCGACGCCGGCTTCAGCACGTATTTAACCGAAATCGCCCCCGGGGTGGCCATCAACGGTCATTATCATCGTCATGGCGACGAGCACTACCATATCGTCAGCGGCCGAGGCGAGATGAGGCTGGTGGATGTGGCCACCGGGGCGGCGCGCGCCCATGAGGTGGCGGAGCGGAGCTCCTTCGTGGTGCCGGCCAATACCCAGCATCAACTCAGTAATACCGGCGCCGCGCCGCTGGTGTTGATGTTCAGCTGTCCGGCCAGTCATCTGGCGGAGGATCGCCACTTTCTGTAGCCGCGTCGAAGCGGAACAGCCGGGCGGGCGTATCGTGAGTGATGCGTCGGCGGCGTTCCGCGTCCGGCAGCCACTGTTCCAACAGCTCCAGCGTGCGGGCGTAGCGGATGGAGCCGAATTGAGTATGCGGCCAATCGCTGCCCCATAGCAGCCGCCCCGGCCCCAGCGCGCTGTCCAGCAGCGGCAGCGCGGCGCGGGCGATGTCCTCGCCGCGGCCGGCCAGGCCGTTGCGATAGGCTGCGGAAATCTTGACCCAGACGCGGCCGCTGGCCGCGCCGGCGTCCAGCATGCGGCGGAAGCCGGGATCGTCCACCCCCAAAGCGGGATGCGGCCGGCCGAAGTGGTCGATGACCACCTTGACTCCGGTGTCCAGCAGCGGCGGCAGCAAGACCGGCCAATCCTGCGCCGCGCGGTGCACCTCCACTTGCCAGTCCAGGCTGGCGGCATGCGCCAGACAGCGCCGCCACGCCGGCGAATGCAGATCCGGCAACGGCCGGCCGATCAAATTCAGCCGCAGGCCGACGACGCCGGCGTCGTCCATCGCGCGCATGGCCGGCAGCGGACAGTCCGGGGCGATCACCGCGATGCCGCGCAGCCGCCCCTCGCTCTCGCGCAGCCCCTGCAATAAATAGCGGTTGTCCGTACCCAGAAAGCTGGGCTGCACCAGGACGCCGCCGGCGATGCCGAACTGATCCAGCTGAGCCAAATAGGCTTGCAAGGGGGCGTCCCGGTACGGCTTGTAGCGCAGCGGGGCGGTGCCTATCAGCTGACGCAGAAAGATGTGGGCGTGCCCGTCTATCATCGGCGCTGGGTTCAGCCGCAGGCCTGACAGGCGCCGCCGCGCACGGCACCCAGGTCCAGCGCCGCATCGATGTCGGCGGCGTCCAGCACTTTATGCCGGATGCTGTGGGACAAGAGGGCGAGCAGGTAGTCGCGCCGGAAAATCGGCGAGCCCTCCCATTCGCTGCCGGCCGTGCCCAGGATGATGGGCGAGGTGATGATGACCCGCTCGCCCTGGATGGTGTCCAGGGCGAACTCGTCATCGGTGATCTGGTTGGCGATTTCGTCTAATGCCATGGTGACCTCACAATTTCAATGAAATGGCGCGTCCGCCGTTCAGGCCGAGGCGCGGGCGTCGCGGGCTTCCGGTCCGCGCGGGTCCGGCAGCGTGTCGTTCAGCGGCTTGCCCTTGGTTTCCGGCAGGCAGAACACGGCCAGCGCGACGATGGCGTAAGCCATCGCGGCGCTGACGCCGATGGAGGCGCCCAGGGTCCAGCTGTCGCTCAGATAGCCGACCAGCAAGGGAAAGCCGGCGGACAGGATGCGGCCGAAGTTGTAGCAGAAGCCCACGCCGGCGCCGCGCATGCCGCTGGGGTAGAGCTCGTTGAACAGCGCGCCCAGGCTGGAGGGAATGCCGGCGGCGAAGAAGCCCAGCGGAAAGCCCAGGAACAGCATCAGCGGATTGCTCAGCGGCGCGAACACGTAGATCAGCACCGTGGCCACGCAACAGACGGAGAACAGCAGCAGGTTGAGACGGCGACCGATGCGGTCCAGCAGGTAGGCGCTGGCCATGCAGCCGCACCAGAAGGCGACGATGATCACCGCCAGATAGCCGCTGGTGCCGAGAATGGACAAGTGGCGCTCGGTCTTGAGGAACATCGGCAGCCAGGTCATCAGCGCGGCGTAGCCGCCGTGCGCGCCGACGCCGATCAAGGAGCCGATCAGGGTCATGCGCAGCACGTCGGGTTTGAAGATGTCCAGCAGCGGCACCGCGGGCGCGGCCTGGCGCTCGCGGCGCGGCGGTTCCGGAATGTGGCGGCGGATATAGATGATGAAGAAGGCCGGCAGGATGCCGATGCCGAACATCACGCGCCAGGCGATTTCCGCCGGGAACAGCAGGAAGATCGCCGAGTACAGCAGCACCGACGCGCCCCAGCCCACCGCCCAGGCGCTTTGCACCGAGGCCATCGCCTTGCCGCGGTGTTCCGGCCGGATGATCTCCGCCATCAGGACCGCGCCGGCGGCCCACTCGCCGCCGAAGCCGAAGCCTTGTAGCGCCTTGAACACCAGCAATTGCTCATAGCTTTGGGCGAAGCCGGACAGCAGGGTGAACAGCGAGAACCAGACGATGGTGATTTGCAGCGCCAGCACCCGGCCGACGCGGTCCGACACCGCGCCCATGATCCAGCCGCCCAGCGCCGAGGCCACCAGGGTCACGCTGCCTATCATCCCGGCTTCCGCCTTGCTCAGGCTGAAGGCGGCGATCAGCGCCGGGATGGCCAGGCTGAACATCTGCACGTCCAGCGCGTCCAGCGCCCAGCCGCCGAAACAGCCCCAGAAGGTCTTGCGTTCGCCCGGCGAAACCTGCTTATACCAATGCAACATGATGCTGCCCTTTATGGTTCTTGCTTGTTGTCGATGCGTCGCCGCGCGCCGCTGCCACGGCGCGGGCGGCGCGGAATCAGCGGATGTCCGCCTGATAGCGGAATTTATCGGCGCGGCCGCGCACGCTGCGCCATTCCAGCGGGCTGCCGTCATAGGCCTTGGCCAGCCGCTCCAGCACGATGGCCGGGGTGCCGGGCGCGAGTTGCAGCAGTTCCGCGTGCGGCGAGGCGATGGCTTCCGCGGTCAGGATTTCACGCGCGGAGGCCACCACCTGATGACAGCAATCCTCGTACAGCGGATAGAGCAGGTCGCCGAAACTGGGTAGCGGGATGGCCAGCAGCGCCTGGAAACGCGTCGCCGGCAGCCAGATGGACTCGGCCAGCAAGGGCTCGCGGTCCAGATAGCGCAAGCGGGTCAGGTGGATGGCCTGTGCGCCCGGCGATAGCTGCAGGCTGTCGGCGATGGCCGGCGGCGGCGTCAATTGTTCGCGGTGCAGGATTTTCGCTTCCGGGATGCGGTAATTGCCCGCCGCGTCGTGAAAGCGGAAAAAGCGCAGCAGCGAGGATTGGAAGTTGGCCGGTTTGATGAAGGTGCCCTTGCCTTGGCGGCGTTCCACCATCTCGTCGGCCACCAATTGATCCACCGCCTTGCGGATGGTGCCGATGGAGGTGTGGAAGCGTCCCACCAGCTCCGCCTCGGTGGGAATCGCTTCGCCGGGCTTCCATACCCGGTTGGCGATGTCGCGCGCCAAAGCGTCGCGCACTTGCTGGTACAGAGGCAGGCGGAGGTCCGCCTGACGCATGTCGGTCATATGGTCATATATATGAATTAATTCGATGGCCGCAACGATGACAAATTAATGAACGCCAAACAAGAGCTAAAACGTTTTATCAGGGCTGATCTGTACTAAAGGACGGTGTTTTGCGCGGAGAAGCGCGGGCGGGGACGGCGGGGGCAGCGTACAGGCCCGGCGGAGCCGGGCCTGAGAGCCCGTTTACGATCTGCTGCGCGTCGGCGATACGGCGTTGAAAATGGTTTCGAAATGCTCATGTACCGTCTGTACACTCCGCTTTCTCAACCGTTTTCGCCTTGTTCCGCCTTAGCTCGCGAGATCGTAAACACGTTCTGAGAGCCTGCTTAGGACAGTCCGGCGGCCATGTCTTTACGGCATGGCCGGCCGGCGAGAGGGCGGGCGGAAATCAGATGCGGGCGGCCAGGCGCGAGCCTTGATCGATAGCCCGTTTGGCGTCCAGTTCGGCCGCTACGTCGGCGCCGCCGATCAAATGCACGCTCTTGCCGGCGGCCTGCAGGGGCGCCTGCAGCTCGCGCAGCGGATCCTGGCCGGCGCAGATGATCACATTGTCCACCGGCAGCAGCTGAGCCTCGCCTTTGACCGTGATGTGCAGGCCGGCGTCGTCTATCTTGTCGTAGCTGACGCCGGACAGCATGCGCACCCGCTTCATCTGCAGGCTGGCGCGGTGAATCCAGCCCGTGGTCTTGCCCAGGCTTTCGCCCACCTTGCTGGTTTTGCGCTGCAAGAGGTAGACCTCGCGCGGGCTGGGGTGCGGCTGCGGGCCTTGCGGGCTGAGGCCGCCCGGATGCTCCACCGCCATGTCCACGCCCCATTCGCGCATGAAGGCGGCGGTGTCCAGCGAGCTGGACCGGCCTTCGTGGGTCAGGAATTCCGCGGTGTCGAAGCCGATGCCGCCGGCGCCGATGATGGCGACGCGCTTGCCAACCGCCTTGCCGTGCTTGAGCACGTCCAGGTAGTTGAGCACCTTGGGATGGTCCACGCCGGGAATCTCCGGCGTGCGCGGCGCGATGCCGGTGGCCAGCACCACTTCGTCGAAGCCGGCCAGGTCCGCCGCGGCCACTCGAGTGTTCAGCCGCTGCTCCACCCCGGTTTGTTCCAGCTTGCGCTTGAAGTAGCGCAGGGTTTCGTAGAACTCCTCCTTGCCGGGAATGCGCTTGGCCACGTTGAACTGGCCGCCGATTTCCGCCGCGGCGTCGAACAAGGTCACTTGATGGCCGCGCTCCGCCGCCACCGTGGCGAAGGCCAGGCCGGCCGGGCCGGCGCCGACCACGGCCAGCTTCTTCGCCTGGGCGGTTTTTTCGTAGTTCAGTTCGGTCTCGCGGCAGGCGCGCGGATTGACCAGGCAGCTGGTCAGCTTGCCCTGGAAGATGTGGTCCAGACAGGCTTGGTTGCAGCCGATACAGGTGTTGATCTCGTCGCCGCGGCCGGCGGCGGCCTTGTTGACGAAGTCCGGATCGGCCAGGAAGGGGCGCGCCATGGATACCATGTCGGCGCAGCCGCCGGCCAGGATTTCTTCGGCCACTTCCGGGGTGTTGATGCGGTTGGTGGTGATCAGCGGAATCTTCACCTTGCCCATCAGCTTCTTGGTAACCCAGGCGAAGCCGCCGCGCGGCACCATGGTGGCGATGGTGGGCACCCGCGCCTCGTGCCAGCCTATGCCGGTATTGATCAGCGTGGCGCCGGCCTTCTCGATCTCTCCGGCCAGATGCGCGACCTCGTCCCAGGAACTGCCGTCCTGCACCAGGTCCAGCATGGACAGCCGGTAGATGATGATGAAATCGCTGCCCACCGCGGCGCGCACCGCTTTCACGGTTTCAATGGCGAAGCGGATGCGGTTTTCAAAGCTTCCGCCCCAGTCGTCGCTGCGCTTATTGGTGGCGCGGGCGATGAACTGGTTGATCAGATAGCCTTCCGAGCCCATCACCTCCACGCCGTCGTAGCCGGCCTGCTGCGCCAGCCGCGCGCAGCGGGCGAAGTCGGCGATGGTTTGCCAGACGTCGGCGTCGGACAGCTCGCGCGGCTTGTAGAAGTTGATCGGCGCGATCAGCGGCGAGGCGGACACACATTTTTCCTGGAAGCTGTAGCGGCCGGAGTGCAGGATTTGCAGCGCGATCTTGCCGCCGGCGGCGTGCACCGCGTCGGTGACCAGCTTGTGGTGCGGCACTTCGGCCTCGTCGGCCAGCATGGACGCGCCTTCGGCGACACAGCCCTCCGGATTGGGGCCGACGCCGCCGGTGACGATCAAGCCCACGCCGCCACGGGCGCGCTCGGCGTAAAAGGCCGCCATTTTCTCAAAGCCTTGCGGGGCTTCTTCCAGGCCGGTGTGCATCGAGCCCATCAGCACGCGGTTTTTCAGCGTGGTGAAGCCCAGGTCCAGCGGGGCCAACAGGTGCGGGTATGCCGTCATGTTTTCGTCCTCGTGTAGATTTCTCGCGCAGATCATTGTGGCCGCGGCCGCCGTCCGGCGCCAGCGCGGCGGGCAAGTGTTTGATTGCTTGGGCTTGCCGGTGTTGGCGTTGAAGATACTTACTAGTAAGTAAGGTGTCAATCGGCCTTGAGGCCAAGCTTGCCGCGGGAGAAGGCCAATATGAAAAAAGCCACCGCGAAGGGTGGCTTTCATTTCCAGGCCGATAGGGCTTAGAAGTTGTATTTCAGCGAGTAGATGACGGCGTTTTCGTTGCCGGCCACGCCCAGCTTGTTGACGGCGTAGCGGTACTGCAGACCGGCGGTCATGGATTTGACCGGGGTCCACCACAGGCCGATGGCGCCGTTCTGGCCGGTGCGGCGTTCGCTTACGCCGTTCGGGGTGGCCAGGGTGGTGTATTCCTTGGCGCGGTCGAATTCGGTTTCGTGCCACTGGGTCACCGAGAACGGCTGGCCGAAGGCGGTGAAGTCGAAACCGGCGACATAACCGGCCATATAGCCGTTCATATTGGCGCCAACGCCATATCTCAGTTCCTGGTGGAAGCCGAGGAAAGGCTTGAACCAGACTTTGCCGAAGCTCAGGTCGGTACCCAGGCCCACTACGCGGTTCTGGTCAAAGAAATTGTGGCCGCGGGTATCGTATACGTGGGTGTACAGCTTGACCGGCACGCCGCCGACTTCAGCCAGGTTGAAACGCGCAACTACCTTGGTGGTGTAGCGACGATCGCCTGCCGGCATTTCCTTGTCGTTGCGGTTCCAGTTCTCCAGATCGAAGAAGCCGTAAACATCGCCCCAGGAACGGCCGATGCCGCCTTCGGCTTCCAGGTATTGGAAGTTGCGCTTGGCGCCGAACGGGCCGGCTTGCGTGCGATCCAAGGTGCTCGGCGACCAGTTCAGCTGGTTGAAGCTGACATTGCCGAAGGAGTAATCACCGGCTTGCGCCAGGGTACAGCCGCCCACCAGAGCCAGGGCCAGCAGCAGATTGCGAGTTTTCATTGTTTCACCAGAATATTGTGCGTGTAGCGTGTAGTGCGCGCGGACAGACCTGTCGGCGCGGGCGCAGACTAGCTCAGAAATATTCGTTTGCAAAGTATTTACAATGCGCCTGTCGCATTTTTGTCATTTTATGTAAATGCGATGTATTTTGAGCTATAGATATTTGGCATGAAACATTAAATGTTGTGGAACTACAGTTTTTTGCTACAAAAATGCGCGTCCGGCCAGCCGTAACGCCTTAAATCCACCTTGCCGGCCGTGCTCAATTCCACCCCGTCCTCTTCCAGCAGCAAGCGCTGCCAGTCGGCCTGCTCGCTGCCCGGCCGCGAGATGCGCCCTCCGGCGCCCAGCACCCGAAACCAGGGCACGCTGAGGCCTTCCGGCAAATGGCTGAGCAAACGGCCGACGTGGCGCGAATGGCGCGGATAGCCGGCCTGTTCCGCCAAGGCGCCGTAAGTGGTGACCCGGCCCGGCGGCAGCGCCAGCAGCAGCGCGATCACCTTGCGTTCAAATTCGGGAGGCATCGCGGCTCAGCGGTAGCGAGGGTTGGCCACATAGGGGTTGCTGCGCTTTTCCTCGCCCAAGGTGGTCAAAGGGCCGTGGCCCGGCACCACCGTGGTGTCGTCCGGCAGCAGGAACAGCTTTTGCTGGATGGCGTCGATCAGTTGCTGGTGATTGCCCATTGGAAAGTCGGTGCGGCCGATCGAGCCCTGGAACAGCACGTCGCCGGCGATCAGCAGCCGCGCGCTTGGGCTGTGAAACACCACATGGCCGGGGGTGTGGCCGGGGCAATGGATCACGTTCAGGCTTTCCTCGCCCACGCTGACAGCGTCGCCTTCCTCCAGCCAGCGGTCCGGCGTCAGCGCCTCGCTGCGCGGAAAGCCGAACATATGGCCTTGCTGCGGCAACTGGTCCAGCCAGAAGCTTTCCGCGCGCTGGGGGCCTTCGATCTTGACGCCCAGTTGCTCGGCCAGGCGCGCGGCGCCGCCGGCGTGGTCGATATGGCCGTGGGTCAGCAGCAGTTTTTCCACCGTCAGGTTCTGGCGGGCGGTCCAGTCGGCGATGCGTTCGATATCGCCGCCGGCGTCCACCACCGCGGCGCGGCCGCTGGCGTCGCACCACAGGATGGAACAGTTCTGGGCAAACGGCGTGACCGGAATCACGTGGAAATGCAGGGACATGGCGCGCTCGATTCAATGCAATGCGGCATTGTGGCACGAGTCGGCGGGCAAGAGGAGGGCGGGCCGTCGCGGCCCGGGCCGGTGCAGAGCCTAAGAATGTGTTTACGATCTCGCGAGCTAAGGTGAGACAAGGCAAAAACAGCTGAGAAAGCGGAGTGTACACACGGTACATGAGTATTTCGAAGTTGCACTCACCGAGCCACGTTTCACGACGCGCAGCAGATCGTAAACAGGTTCTAAGCCGCCTCAGAGCCTGTTCAACGCTCCTGCCTCACTCTCCCGCCGACGCGCAGCGCATTTTGAGCCGGCTTTCAGTCCTTGCGGCCGTCCCAGGACAGCTTGCCCGCGCCGTGGGCGAACACCATCAGCAGGCCGCCGGCCATGGCCAGGTTCTTGGTCAGCTGGATCATTTGCTGGCTATTGCCCGGTTCCCAGTGGAAGAGCAGCGCCGAGGCGACCGAGAAACCGGCCAGCAGCAAGGCCACCCAGCGCGCTTGCACGCCCAGTGCTAGGGCCAGACCGCCGCCGATTTCCAAAGCGATCACCAGCGGCAGCAAGAAGCCGGGCACGCCCATCGCGGCCATATAACCCTGGGTGGCGGCGTAGCCGGCGCCGAGTTTGCCTATCCCGGCCAGGATGAAGACCTGAGCCAACAGCACGCGGGCAAGCAATGCGATCCATTTGTCCATCTTGCGTTCTCCTGCCGGCGCGCCGGCCTTGATTGATGACGCCGGCCGCGGAGGGCGGCCGGCCATGAACGGACTATACGGGCCGGGCCGGCGCGAAAAAAGCGCAAAAAACCGCAAGAGTCGATCAAAAAATCCGACCAAGCCGCGGCTACAGCTTGAATTTTCCAATCAGCGAATCCAGCTCCTCGCCCAGGCGCGCCAACAAAGTGGTGGCCTGCTGCGCCTGGCTGATGGATTCGTCGGTTTGCAGCAACATGCCGTGAATGTTTTCGATGTGGCGGGCGATTTCCTGGCTGGCGCTGGACTGTTCGGAGGTGGAGGCGGCGATGTCGCCCACGGATTCCACCACTTGCTGGGCGTGGCCGCTGATCTGCTGGATCGATTGCGCCGATTCCTCGGCCAGCTTCACCCCCTGGTCCACCTGGCGCAGCGCGCCGTCCATGCTGTCGGAGGCCTTGGTGGTGTCCTGCTGCATGGTCTGGATCACGCCGGAGATTTCCAGCGTGGCCTGAGCGGTGCGCTCGGCCAGCTTGCGCACTTCGTCCGCCACCACCGCGAAGCCGCGGCCCATCTCGCCGGCGCGCGCTGCCTCGATCGCCGCGTTCAGCGCCAAGAGATTGGTCTGGTCGGCGATGTCGCGGATCACCGACACGATGCCGCTGATCTGGTCCGAGCGCTGCTGCATGCCGCTCAGCACCTCGGCCAGCTCGCGCACCGTCTGCGAAATGCGGCCGATCTCGCGCACGGTGGCGTCGACATTGGCCGAAGCCTCGCTGGACAGCGTATCGGCCTCGCGCGCGCGCTGCTCCGCCACTCGCGCCGATTCCGCGATGTGGCTGACGCTGACCGACAACTGCTCCACGCTGGCGGCGGTGGCGTTGGCGGCCTCGGACTGGCGCGCCGAGCTGCCGCGGATCTGATCCACGTCGCCGGACAACTGGCGCACCGAACCCAGCACATCGCCGGCGTGGCGGCGCACGTCCAGCATCATCGTGCGCAGCGAGCCGGTGAAGGTATTAAAGGCGCCGGCGGCCAGGCCGATCTCGTCGCGGCTGGCGATGGGCAACGCCCGGGTCAGATCGCCGCTGCCGGAGGCTAGCTCGCTCATCGCCGATTGCAGCCGGCCCAGCGGGCGCAGCAACTGGCTGAGCGTGGCGCCCAGCAGCAACAGGATCAGCGCCAGAATGCCCAGGCTGATCAAGGCCGACTGCCAGCTAGCCGCGCGCACCGGCGCGAATGCCTCGCTCAAAGGGATGGAAATGCGCACCGCCCACGGCATGCCGGCCTCGCCCACGGTGATGGGCATGATGAAGTGGCGGAAGCCGTCGTCGCTGTCGTACTCCGCCGGCTGGCCGCCCTTGATCGCCGTCTTGGCCGCCGCCGGCAGACCGGCGTCCGCCTTGCCGTTGAGCGCCGGATCGCGGCCGGCCAGCTGCACGCCGCTATTGGAATACAAACTCATGAAGCCGCTCTGATAAGGCTTGACCTTGGCGGCCAGCTCCTGCAAATGACCGAGCGCGATATCGCAGCCGGCCACGCCCAAGACCTTGCCGTTGCTCGACAGGGGAAAGGAAATGGTGCCCATCAGGATCTTGATGTCGGGATCGACGTAAGGCTCGGTCAGCATCGGCTTGCCGGTTTTGCGCGGCTCGGTGTAGTAGGCGCTGTCGTCCACGCCCTCGCCGCCCCACACCACGTCGATCTTGCCGCTCTTGCGATACCAGTACACGCCGCTGCGGCCGGTCTTGTCGTTGTGCTCCTTGCCGGCCAGCTCCGCGTCGCGGCCGTCCAGCGCGTTGGGTTCCCAGATCGCCCAATAGCCGACCGCGTCCGGATTATTGGGCAACTGGCCTTTGACGATGTCGGATATCAGCTGGCGGGCGTTGGGCGGCAGATTGTGCTTCACCGCCACCGCGGACTCGGCCACCACCTGGGCCGAATCGTAAGTCTTGCCCAGCAAGCGTTGCACCTGGCCGGCCTCGCTTTCGGCCAACAGCTTGGCGTTGTCCAGCACCGCCTTCTCCGCGCTCTGATAACTGGCGTAGATATTGACGCCGGCCAGCACGCAAAAACCGATCAGGATCAGCAGGCCGGAACTGGCCAGAATCTTGCCCTTGATGGTGGTGATCATGGTTGTCCCCATCGCTTCATATGTGTTCTTCCCCAAAAGCCGTTGCGAGCGGACGCCGGTTCCCGGCCCGGTTATTATGGTGTGGGCCCGCCGGCGGCATCGGTTTCCAACGGCATGCCGCCATTTGTATTAAATAGCTTAAATGGGGTAAAGGGAAATTTTGCAATCGGCGGGACGGTGCGCCATCTTCCGGCGCGCCGCGGCGAGACAGGGAGAATCGAAGCATGTCGATGGAAGCATGCACCCGCCCGGACCATGCCGAGCGCCCGGCGGAGGCCGCGCGGCGGCTGGTGCTGGCGCGCTTGGAACAAGTGGAGGCGAGCCACGGCGTGCGCATCCTTTACGCGGCCGAAGGCGGCAGCCGCTGCTGGGGCTACGCCGCGCCGGACAGCGATTACGATGTGCGCTTCGTCTACCTGCATCCGGAAGCGTGGTACGAGACCGGCGACCGGCGCGACGTGATCGAACTGCCGCTGGCCGACGGGCTGGACATCAGCGGCTGGGAGCTGCGCAAGGCGCTGCGGCTGAGCCTGGGCGGCAACGCCGCGCTGCTGGAGTGGCTGGCCTCGCCGCAGGTCTACCGCCAGCACCCGGCGGCCTGCCGGGTCTTGCGGGATCTGGGGCCGGAGCACTTCGCCGGCGAGGCGGCCTATTGGCATTATCTGTCCGTGGCGCGCAAGAACTACCGCGGCCGCAAGCTCGAACAACAATTGCGACTGAAAAAATACCTGTACGTGCTGCGGCCCTTGCTGGCGGCGCAATGGGTGAAGACGCGGCGCGGCATGCCGCCGCTGGCGCTGGCGGAATTGGTCGCTGGGACTTTGGACGATGTCCGGCTGCGCGATGAGCTGGCCGGCCTGCTGGCCTTGAAAACCGCCGGCGGCGCGCCGGAGTACGGCCCGGCCACGCCGGGCCTGCAAGACTATATCGATGAGGCCATGCGGGATTACGAGGCCGCGGCGCGCCCGAGCCGCTACAGCGACTGGGCGCGGGCGGACGCATTGCTGGAGCAAGTACGCCTGGCCTGCGGCGCTTGAACAGGCGGAGGCCTTGGTTTCAACAGCCCGTTTCTGAAGGCGCCATCCGTCCGACAAACCTCCTGCCCTAGGGTGGGCGGAGCGCGGCGATGCCGACGCGGAAACGCGATGGGACCGATGCTTGGATCTTGGCGGCGGGGTTTGGTGGGTATCGCCTAGCGGCTCCACCCACCCTACAAATACCCCGACAAACCATCCGCCGTAGGGTGGGTGGAGCGCAGCGGTACCCGCCGCAAGGCGCTTAGCGGTTTCGCAGGCGGATGCGGCGGAAGCGCGCTTCCAGGCTGAAGCGCTGTCCCAGCGCCAGGTAGATCTGGTGTTGGCTATCGACATGGCGGTAAACCCGGACCCGGTCGGCCCCGGACCCGGTCGGCCCCCAGCAGCATCATGATTTCCAGATAGTTGAAGAAACCCATCCACTGGCCGCGTCCGTCGCGGTCGTCAAAATCGATGTCGCGCGCCACGCGGCTGAGCAGGCCTTTGCCGACGTATTCCCGGTTGTCCTTCAGCCATTGCAACAGGTGAGCCGCGCATTCGCG
>NZ_QARX01000001.1:4688139-4691245 GCF_003052555.1 Chromobacterium sp. Panama | reverse complement strand
GATCTTTAACAAACTGAAGAAGCCGAATATATAAAGACGGCGAGAAGGAAGCGTAGAGTTAACTCTTTACGCGGACGGATCGTCATCTTGGGTATTTGATTGTATCTAGGCTACGTCGCCATATCAAAAGGGGCGGTGTAGTCGTCGCACAAACACACTTGTTGTTTTGGTGATCCAGGTTACTGAAATGATAGGGTCAAGCGACTAAGTGCATCTGGTGGATGCCTTGGCGATCATAGGCGAAGAAGGACGTGTAAGCCTGCGAAAAGCGTGGGGGAGCTGGCAATAGAGCTTTGATCCCACGATGTCCGAATGGGGAAACCCCTCCGCAAGGAGATCCCAGACTGAATCCATAGGTCTGAGGAGGCGAACGCAGCGAACTGAAACATCTAAGTAGCTGCAGGAAAAGAAATCAACCGAGATTCCGTTAGTAGTGGCGAGCGAACGCGGAAGAGCCTGTACGTGTTATGGATTGTGTTAGTGGAAGGTTCATGGAAAGGACCGCCATAGTGGGTGATAGCCCCGTACACGAAAACGCATTCCAAGGACTAGGCGTACGATAAGTAGGGCGGGACACGAGAAATCCTGTCTGAAGATGGGGGGACCATCCTCCAAGGCTAAATACTCATGATCGACCGATAGTGAACCAGTACCGTGAGGGAAAGGCGAAAAGAACCCCGGGAGGGGAGTGAAATAGAACCTGAAACCGGATGCATACAAACAGTGGGAGCGGACTTGTTCCGTGACTGCGTACCTTTTGTATAATGGGTCAGCGACTTACGTTCAGTAGCGAGCTTAACCGAATAGGGGAGGCGTAGGGAAACCGAGTCCGAATAGGGCGCTTTAGTTGCTGGGCGTAGACCCGAAACCGAGTGATCTATCCATGGCCAGGATGAAGGTGCGGTAACACGCACTGGAGGTCCGAACCCACTAGTGTTGCAAAACTAGGGGATGAGCTGTGGATAGGGGTGAAAGGCTAAACAAACTCGGAGATAGCTGGTTCTCCCCGAAAACTATTTAGGTAGTGCCTCATGTATCACTTCCGGGGGTAAAGCACTGTTATGGCTAGGGGGTCATTGCGATTTACCAAACCATGGCAAACTCTGAATACCGGAAAGTGCGAGCATGGGAGACAGACGGTGGGTGCTAACGTCCATCGTCAAGAGGGAAACAACCCAGACCGCCAGCTAAGGTCCCAAATGATCAGTTAAGTGGTAAACGAGGTGGGAAGGCATAGACAGCCAGGATGTTGGCTTAGAAGCAGCCATCATTTAAAGAAAGCGTAATAGCTCACTGGTCGAGTCGTCCTGCGCGGAAGATGTAACGGGGCTCAAACTGATAACCGAAGCTGCGGATTTGCACGTAAGTGCAGATGGTAGGGGAGCGTTCTGTAGGTCTGTGAAGGTGTCTCGTAAGGGATGCTGGAGATATCAGAAGTGCGAATGCTGACATGAGTAGCGATAAAGCGGGTGAAAAGCCCGCTCGCCGAAAGCCCAAGGTTTCCTACGCAACGTTCATCGGCGTAGGGTGAGTCGGCCCCTAAGGCGAGGCTGAAAAGCGTAGTCGATGGGAAACGGGTTAAAATTCCCGTACTTTTATGCAGTGCGATGTGGGGACGGAGAAGGTTAGGTCATCAGACTGTTGGAATAGTCTGTTTAAGCCGGTAGGCTGGGGAGGTAGGCAAATCCGCCGCCCCTTAAGGCCGAGACGTGATGACGAGGGTCTACGGACCTGAAGTGACTGATACCACGCTTCCAGGAAAAGCCACTAAGCTTCAGCTGCATAAGAACCGTACCGCAAACCGACACAGGTGGGCAGGATGAGAATTCTAAGGCGCTTGAGAGAACTCAGGAGAAGGAACTCGGCAAATTGATACCGTAACTTCGGGAGAAGGTATGCCTCTTAGAGTGAATCCCCTGCGGGAGGAGCTTTGAGAGGTCGCAGAGAATCGGTGGCTGCGACTGTTTAACAAAAACACAGCACTGTGCCAACACGAAAGTGGACGTATACGGTGTGACGCCTGCCCGGTGCTGGAAGGTTAAGTGATGGGGTGCAAGCTCTTGATCGAAGCCCCAGTAAACGGCGGCCGTAACTATAACGGTCCTAAGGTAGCGAAATTCCTTGTCGGGTAAGTTCCGACCCGCACGAATGGCGTAACGATGGCCACACTGTCTCCTCCTGAGACTCAGCGAAGTTGAAGTGTTTGTGAAGATGCAATCTCCCCGCTGCTAGACGGAAAGACCCCGTGAACCTTTACTGTAGCTTTGCATTGGACTTTGAACAGACTTGTGTAGGATAGGTGGGAGGCTATGAAGTGGGAACGCTAGTTCTCATGGAGCCGTCCTTGAAATACCACCCTGGTGTGTTTGAGGTTCTAACCTTGGTCCGTGATCCGGATTGGGGACAGTGCATGGTAGGCAGTTTGACTGGGGCGGTCTCCTCCCAAAGTGTAACGGAGGAGTTCGAAGGTTACCTAGGTACGGTCGGAAATCGTGCTGATAGTGCAATGGCAAAAGGTAGCTTAACTGCGAGACCGACAAGTCGAGCAGGTGCGAAAGCAGGACATAGTGATCCGGTGGTTCTGAATGGAAGGGCCATCGCTCAACGGATAAAAGGTACTCCGGGGATAACAGGCTGATACCGCCCAAGAGTTCACATCGACGGCGGTGTTTGGCACCTCGATGTCGGCTCATCACATCCTGGGGCTGTAGCCGGTCCCAAGGGTATGGCTGTTCGCCATTTAAAGTGGTACGTGAGCTGGGTTCAAAACGTCGTGAGACAGTTTGGTCCCTATCTGCAGTGGGCGTTGGAAGTTTGACGGGGGCTGCTCCTAGTACGAGAGGACCGGAGTGGACGCACCTCTGGTGTACCGGTTGTGACGCCAGTCGCATTGCCGGGTAGCTAAGTGCGGAAGAGATAACCGCTGAAAGCATCTAAGCGGGAAACTCGCCTGAAGATGAGACTTCCCTGAGGGCTTGACCCTCCTGAAGAGTCGTTCGAGACCAGGACGTTGATAGGTCGGGTGTGGAAGCGCTGTGAGGCGTTAAGCTAACCGATACTAATTGCTCGTGAGGCTTGATCCTATCATTTGAGTGGCTTGGGAAAC
>NZ_QARX01000001.1:4687060-4688056 GCF_003052555.1 Chromobacterium sp. Panama | reverse complement strand
AGGCTTCTTCAAGTTTGTACCAGTTTATGTCTGGTGGCCATAGCGAGGTGGTCCCACGCCTTCCCATCCCGAACAGGACCGTGAAACGCCTTAGCGCCGATGATAGTGTGGCATTCGCCATGTGAAAGTAGGACACCGCCAGACGCCCTCCGCCTGGAAGCTGTTGCGTTGCGCGTCCAGCACGTCCAGATAGCTGGCGTAGCCGTTGTCGTAACGCAGATTGGCCAGGCGCAGCGATTTGTTCAAGGCCTGGAACTGCGTGGTCTGCGCCGCCTGGATCTCCCGCGCCGCGCCGTAGCCGGACAGTGCGTCCAGCGCGTCCTTGAACGCGCTTTGCACCGTCTTCTGATACTGCGCCAGCGCCTGCTTCTGCCGCGCGCTGGCCGCGTCCACCGCGTAACCGGTCTGGCCGAAGTTGAACACCGGAGCCGCCAGATTGCCGACAAAGCTCCAGGTCCGCGTCGGGCCGGTGAACAGGGTATCCAGCGACAGGCTTTGCGAACCCAGCGCCCCGCTCAGGCTGATGCTGGGGAAGTAGGCCGCGCGCGCCACGCCGATGCGGGCGTTGGCGGCGACCAGCTGCTGCTCGCTGGCGGCAATGTCCGGCCGACGCTCCAGCAGGCTGGAGGACAGGCCGGCCGGCACTTCCGGCGGGGCGGACAGCGCGTCCAGGCTTTGGCCGCGCTGGATGCCGCCGGCCACCAGTTGCTTGGGCGAGTGGCCGAGCAGCACGCCCAGCGCGCTTTCGGTCTGCTCCAGCGCGCTGGCGATCTGCGGCACCTTGGCGCGGGCGGAGGCCGCCTCGGCCTCGGCCTGCTGCTGGTCCAGCTCCGAGATCAAGCCGCCCTTGAAGCGCTTGGTCTGCAGCTTCAGCGATTCCTCGCGGCTTTGCAGCGTGCGCTTGGCGATGTCCAGCTGGGCGTCGTAGGCGCGCAGCTGGAAATAGGTCTGCGCGGTTTGCGCGGCGATCGCCAGCTTCGAGCTGTCGCGGGCGAA
>NZ_QARX01000001.1:4678002-4686960 GCF_003052555.1 Chromobacterium sp. Panama | reverse complement strand
TGCAGGGCGGCCTTTGGGGTGTCTACGTGCGAATCTTTGATTCGCTCAGTGATAGGGAATTTGGCCGAGTTGTTCCCCTTCCTGCCTGCCGGGCAGCCCCGGCAATGAAAACCATCATCCGCGCAGCGGATTCAAAACCAGATCACTCAACTAGTAAGCCACGCTCAAGCAAACCAACCACCCTACCTTGACCCCAACCGCCCCCTCGGCAACAATCCCCACGTTGCCGCCCACACGCGGCACACGGGATTGGCGTCCCGTAATCACTGTTAACTTGCTTGCGCAGACCCCTGCGCAAGCTGCTTTTCCATGGTCGTGCCATTCGGCAGGCGCATGGTGGGAGAGTGCTATGCACTCACCGGGTTAACAGTGTCCGGTACGCCAATCCTGCCACGCGCCTGCCAATACCTCAGCCTCACCCGGCAGGTGGTTTATCTTGTGTCACAGCAGGAGAAACACCATGCATCACGCTCAAAACTTCCCCCGTCGCCGCCGCTACAAACTGCACTCGCTGGAACAGCAGGAAGCCCTGCTTCCCTTTGTTCGTTTCTGCCCCGGCCGCACCTATCGGCATTACTGGCAAATGCCCACGCCCAGCAAGGACCTCCTCGCCGACCACGCCTACGGCCGCGAATGCGCGGCTCACCTGTTGCAATGGCTGAAGGACAATCGTGAATACGTCGGTAAAGGCCTGCTCAGCCGCGTGGCGCGCGACATCGATTTTGACGACCGCGCCGGACGCGGCCAGTGGATGGGCTTTTTCAACTATCTGGAAATCATGATGCTGCTGGGCGCCGACCGGGTCCGGGTCTACCGCCATGTAGACAGCCAGCACCAGATCTACCTGGCGCTGGGACAGCGCTTCAGCCTGGAAGCGCGCTTCCGCCGCATCCGCCTGCGAAACCGCTAAGCGTCTTGCGGTGGGTATCGCTGCGCTCCACCCACCCTACGGCGGAGGGTCTTGTAGGGTGGGTGGAGCCGCAGGCAATACCCACCAAACCCCGCCGCCAAGATCCAAGCATCGATTCCATCACGTTTCCGCGTGGGTATCGCTACGCTCCACCCACCCTACGGCAGGAGGTTTGGTCGGGGGTATTTGTAAGGTGGGTGGAGCCGTAGGCGATACCCACCAAAGCCCGCCGCCAAGACCCAAGCATCGATTCCATCGCGTTTCCGCGTGGGTATCGCTGCACTCCACCCACCCTACGGCAGGGGGTTTGGTCGGGGGTATTTGTAGGGTGGGAGGAGCCGATAGGCGATACCCACCAAACCCTGCCGCCAAGACCCAAGCATCGATCCCATCGCGTTTCCGCGTGGGTATCGCCGCGCTCCGCCCACCCTACGGCGGATGGTTTGGTCGGGGGTATTTGTAGGGTGGGTGGAGCTGAAAGGCGATACCCACCAAAGCCCGCCGCCAAGACCCAAGCATCGGTCCCATCGCGTTTCCGCGTGGGTATCGCCGCGCTCCGCCCTACGGCGGATGGTTTGCTTGGGTGGGAGGGTACCCTCCGCCGACACTGCCCAAGGACTCATCCGCCGCACCCCCTCGCGCAAACCGCTTTAATCCCCTCGCAACTGCTCGCTGCCCACTCCA
This sequence comes from Chromobacterium sp. Panama, assembly GCF_003052555.1. Lineage (NCBI taxonomy): Bacteria > Pseudomonadati > Pseudomonadota > Betaproteobacteria > Neisseriales > Chromobacteriaceae > Chromobacterium > Chromobacterium sp. Panama. Next base: position 4,685,366 of record NZ_QARX01000001.1, on the reverse strand, counting down.
CATTCCTGCTTCAAGAAGGCGTAACCGGCCGGCGTGATCCGCAAGGCGCGGCTGTCGCTGCGGCGCTCGGTCAGGCCACGCTGTAAAAAGGCCTGGCACAAGGCCGCGCCCAGGCTGCCGGCGATGTGGTCGCGGCGCTCGCTCCAGTCCAGGCAGGCGCGCGCCAAGGGCCGGCGCGGGCGGGCGATGCCGGCCAGTTGAATGTCCAGCCGCGCCGCCAGCCAGTCCGCGCCGGCCGGCGTCACCGCGAACTCGCGCTCCTCGCGCCGTTGCAGCAGTTGCTGCTGTTGCAGGAAGTCGGCGACGGCAATGCCCAGCCGGCCGGCGAGGTGGTCGTAGCAGCTGCGCGCCAGGCGGATGTCGGCATTGCCCTTGGGACGCACCGCGCTCCGGTTTTCGCCGGCGGCGGCGGACAGCGCTTCCAGCGCGTGGGCGATGGCCGGGCTGGCCAGGCCGTAATAGCGGTGGCGGCCGCGCTGTTCCACCCGCACCGCCTGGCCGTGCAGCAGCTTGGCCAGATGGTTGCTGGCCGCTTGCGGCGACAGGCCGGCGGCCTGGGCCAGATCGCTGGCCGGGTAGAGGCGGCCGTCTTGCAACAGCAGCAGCATCAGCGCGCGGCCGGGGTCGGCCAGCAGGCTGGCCAGGCGGCTGATGTCGGGTATACGGTCGTGCGGGGCTGCAAGCATGGTTCATCCTCGGCTGAAACTTTGGCGGATGCCGCCGGCTACGATAAACCCATCGTCAAGCTTGAACAAGGAGAGCGGGAGTGGAGGATTTGCTGGGTTATCTGCATAGCCATTTTCTGAGCGAGCCGGCCTTGCTGGCGCGCAGCGGCGTGAGCCTGGACACCCTGCGCGGCTGGCAGCGGGCCGGCGCGGCGCCGTGGCCGTCCTACCGGCTGACGCTGAGCGGGGAGGCGGCGTCCTGCATGGGCGCGGCGGCGCTGAGCGCGGAGTCGGCCTGGTATCCGCAGGGCATGTTGTGCTGGCTGGGCCAGGCGCTGGCCTTGGACGGCGATCCGGAGCGCCTGCGCGCCTGTTTCGGCCGGCAGTGGCGCGCCGGGCTGGCGGCGCTGGAATTGCCGTCAGCCGAGGCGGAGCCGGACCTAGAGGCGGCGTGGCGGGATTTCCTGGCCGGCAGTTACGGGGTGTGCACCCGCGCCGGCTTGCCGGGGGAGATTGCGCAGAAGGAGGCGCTGGTGTCCTTGATCGACGCGCTGACCGAGCGGCAACGCCGGCCCGCTCTGGACCCGGCCCGGCGCGAGCGCCTGGCGTGGGCGGTGACGGCGCTGGATGGGGTGGCGGCGCCGTTTGCGCCGCATGAGCGGGCGGCTAGTTCGCGTGCCCGCTGCGTGGAACTGACGGGGCGGCTTTACCTGGCGGAGGCGGTATGAGCGCCTGGCCTTTGGACCCGCTGGCGGCGGTGACTCACGCCCATCCCTATCCCTATTACCGGGATCTGGCGCAGCGGCGGCCGCTGTATTTTGACGCCGGCCTGGGCGTGTGGGTGGCGGCCGGCCACGCGGCGGCGCAGGCGGTGTTGGCCGCGCCGGAGTGTCGGGTGCGGCCGCTGGATCAGGCGGCGCCGCCGCAGTTGGGCGATGGCGGCTTGGCGCGCACGTTCTGTCTGTGGGCGCGGATGAGCGAGGCGCCGCGCCATCCGGCGCTGAAGGCGGCCTTGAGCCGGGCCTTGGCGACGGCGGCGGGCGCGGAAGCAGGGCGCTTGGCCGAAAGCCTGGCGCGGGACTGGCTGATGCGCGAGCCTTTGAACGGCGAGGTGCTGGACCGGATGGCGCAGGGCTTGCCGGTGCTGACGCTGGCCGGCTTGTTGGGTCTGCCGGCGGCGGACGCGCCGGCCTTGGTCGTGGAAGTGGCGGCGGTGTCGCAAGCGTTGGCGGCGGATGCCGATGTAGAGGCGCTGGCGCGCGGAGAGCAGGCCTTGACGGCTTTGCAGGCGAGAGTGGCGGAGGCGCTGCCGCAGGCCGGCGGCATGCTGGCTGAGCTGAAGAATGAATTGGCGCCGGATGAGGCGACGCTGACGGCGAATGTGATCGGCCTGCTGTTCCAGAGCCTGGACGCCGGCGCCGGCCTGTTCGCCGCCGCTGTCTGGCATCAGGCCCAGGGCCGGCCGCTGGCGGCGGGCGCGGCGGCGGAGTGGGACGGGCTGGCTGTGCAGGACCCGGTCTTGCACAACACCCGCCGTTTCGTCGCGCGGGATTGGTCCTATGGCGGCCAGACCGTGCCGGCCGGCGCTTCGGTATTGGTTGTGTTGGCGGCGGCGGCTTTGGACCCGGCCGGGCCGGGCGAGGCCTTGATGTTCGGCGCCGGCCGGCATGCCTGCCCGGGCCGGGCGCTGGCGCTGGAGATCGCGCGCGGCGGCCTGGCGGCATTGGCGGCGGCGCGGCCGGATTGGCAAGACTTGACGGCGGCGGCGCGTTTTCGCCGGCTGCCCAACGCGCGGGTGCGCCTTTATGGCGAGAAAGGGAGAACGGAATGATTGCGGTGATTTTCGAGGTGGAGCTGGCCGAAGGCGGCCGGGACGGTTATCTGGCTTGGGCGGAACGCCTGGGGCGGGAGCTGGCGGAGGCGGACGGTTTCCTGTCGATCGAGCGCTTCGTCAGCCTGAATCGGCCGGAGAGGATGTTGTCGCTGTCGTTCTGGCGCGACGAGGCGTCGGTGGCGGCCTGGCGGCGGCTGGAGCCGCACCGCGCGGCGCAGCGGCAGGGCCGGGAGGCCTTGTTCGCCGATTACCGGCTGCGGGTGGCGGCGGTGCTGCGGGATTATGGGATGAACGAGCGGGCGCAAGCGCCCGATGGCGTCAGCCCTGAATTGGATGCAAGGCCTTGATCACGTAAAGATCAAAACGGGTGGATTTGCCGTCCAGCACCGCGGACGGCTTCACGCCCTCGATGGCCGCGCCCAGCCGCGGCCGTTTCACCACCACGCGGTTCTTGGCCGCGGCGATGGCGGCTTGCAGCAGCGCGGCGCTGTCCTGATCGTCGCCTATCACCTGCTGGAAGGCCTGCATGTCCTTCTTGGCGGCGGCGCTTTTCTTGTCGGTGTCCGGGAACATCGGATCGACGAACACCACGTCCGGGCGTTCGGCCTCGCTTAGCGCGGCCAGCCAGGCGATGGAGCTGGCGTGCACCAGATGCATGCGCGCGGCGATGTCGGCGGTGTCCGGGTGGCCGGCGGCGCGTTCCAGCGCGTCGGCCAGCAGCGCGGCGGCCACCGGCGAGCGCTCCACCAGGGTGACGCGGCAGCCCAGGCCGGCCAGCACGAAGCTGTCGCGGCCCAGGCCGGCGGTGGCGTCCACCACATAGGGCAGTTCCTTGGCGCCTTTCAGGCCGATGGCCTTGGCCACCGGTTGGCCGCGGCCGCCGCCCTGTTCGCGCCGATGCTTGGCCGCGCCCTCGACGAATTCCGCATACACCGCGCCGTGCTTGCCGGTGGTCAGCAGTTCCAGCCTTTGTTCGCCCAATTCCAGCCAATAGCCCTGCTCCGGCCGTTGTTCCAGCAGCGGCAGAGCGAAGCGCTGGCTCAACAGGCGGGCGGCGTCCAGGCGGTCGGGACGGGCGCAGTACAGCGGGGTGGCGGGCATGGAAAAATCCTTGGATGGGCGGACGGCGGACGAACGATACGGGATGAGACGGGCGAGGGCAAGCCGGGGGATTTTGAATATGTTGAACAAATATCATGTGTGCTACGTATTTGCACTTAGCTTACTTCGCGTGAGGAACAACTATTTTTTAAAGAGGGGGCTTCTTGGTCGCGCTTGACAGCTTTTGTCAGCTTGCCGGCTGCCCGGTTTGTTACGGTGTCGCTGTTGTTCTGATTCGAATTTATTTAATTGTCATTTATTTTTGCTTTGATACAGGTTCTAATCCGCTAAGCAGCTTTTGGGATGTAGTCGCAAGCGTGGTTCGATCTGGGTCTTGGCGCCTGTTCAATGCTTGTTGCGCTTGGTGAAGCGTCAGCGGGCGGATACGTCTTAAGAAAGGCCTATGTACCGTATGTACATTCCGCCTTCTCTGCCGTCTTCGCCTTGTCTCGCTCTTGCTCGCAAGATGTTGAACAGCCGCTTAAGCCGAAATAATCCGGGAGAGCGTGATGGGGTGGTGGAAATCAGCGGGGCAATCGCAAGGCAGTGACAAGAAGACACCGGCTCTCAAGCGCTCGCGCCTGCTGTTGCAGGCTCTGGAGCCCAGGTTGATGTTCGACGGCGCGGCGGCCGCCACGGCCGCCGCCGCCTCGGCGCATGCGGACGCGCCGCTTCCGGCGGAACGCCCGGCGCCGACGGAAGCGCCGCGGTCGGCCGCGGTGGAGCGTCTGGCGGAGAAGCTTGCCGCGGCGCTGGCGCCGACCGCGCCGCCCAAGCAGGTGGTGTTCGTCGAATCCAATGTCGCCAATTACCAAAGCCTGCTGGCGCAAATGCCGGCCGGCATGGAGGTGGTGGTGCTCAACGCCGGCAAGGACGGCCTGAGCCAGATCGCCGAGTGGGCCAAGACCCACCATGGCTACGCCGCCATCCACATCATTTCCCACGGCCAGAGCGGGGATTTGATGCTGGGCAACATGGAACTGACCACGGCCAAGCTGGACAGCCGCCAGGCGGACCTGAAAACCATAGGCCAATCCTTGCGCGCCGACGGCGACATCCTGCTCTACGGCTGCGACATCGCCGCCGGCAGCAGCGGCGCGGCCTTCGTCAGCGCGCTGTCCCGCTACACTCAGGCCGACGTGGCCGCGTCCACCGACGCCACCGGCGCGGCGCGCCTGGGCGGAGACTGGACGCTGGAGCGCAATAGCGGCCATATCGACGTGGATGCCTTGCATTTCAGCTATGACGCCTTGCTGGCGCGGCCGGTAACCGGCACCACTGATTTCACCGCATCGCTCGGCAACACCTATAACCCATCCGGCAGCGTGGTGAACGCCAGCGATGTCCAAGGTTGGGATTTCACAATGCAACTGGGTGCCAACCAAAACGGCTCTCAGTTAATCAGTGTTGAAAAGGCCGGTTCGGTGGCCACTGTAACAGTTGATGGCGTCAGCGACGGGAACATCCCCATCTCCTATCTGGGTGTCAAGTCCAACGACAACAGCTGTTTTACCTTGAACTCCATCGGCGTGGTGCTGAACGGCTACGATTCCAGTAGCGCCGGCGGCAATCTGCAATTGGTCGGTTATATCAACGGAGCGGCGGTCAGCGGGGCGACGTTGACGCTGAACGTGGGCGACGCGCTGCAAGGCAGCGGCGGGCTGGTGACTTTCAACGTGTCCGGCAACAGCGCCTTCCAGGGCATCGATTCCTTCCGGGTGTTGGCGGCCAGCGGCCATAATGTGACGGGCATGATAGGCATAGGCGCCATCAACGCCATCAATTTCGGCTTTGCGCCGACGCTGACCGCCAGCGGCGGCTCCAGCGCCTACAGCAGCGGCACCGGCACCGCGGTGACGGTGGACAGCGGCATCACCCTGTCCGACTCCGACAGCAGCACCCAGGCCAGCGCCACGGTGTCCATCAGCGGCAACTTCCAGAGCGGCCAGGACGTGCTGGCCTTCACCAACAACGGCAGCACCATGGGCAATATCACCGCCAGCTACAACAGCGGCACCGGGGTGCTGACGCTGACGTCCAGCGGCGCCACGGCCACGCTGGCTCAATGGCAGGCGGCCTTGCGCGCGGTGACTTATTCCGACAGCTCGCTGTCGCCCAATACCGGCAACCGCACCATCAGCTTCGCCATCAACGACGGCGCGATCAACAGCAGCGCGGTGACCAAGACGGTGACGGTGGCGGCGGATTCCGCGCCGGTGATAGGCAACCTCAACGGCGACAACCCCACTTTCACCGAGAAAGGCGGCGCGGTGAAACTGGACGTGGGCACCGCGGTCACGGTGACGGACAGCGACACCCCCAACTTCAACAGCGGCAATCTGACCGTGCACATCTCCGCCAACGGCCAGAGCGGCCAGGATGTGCTGGGCGTCGACACCAGCGGCTCGGTGTCCCTGTCCAGCGGCACCAGCGTGGGCAGCGTGGTGACGGTGGGCGGCGTGAGCATAGGCGTGATCGCCAGCAACGGCGACGGCGTGGGCGGCCATGATCTGATCGTCACCTTCAACAGCAACGCCACTCCGTCGCGGGTGGCCACCCTGCTGGCGGCGCTGACTTACAACAACAGCAGCAACGATCCCAACACCGCCACCCGCACCATCAACGTCAGCGTCAACGACGGCCGCGGCGGCACCGGCTCCAGCAATGTGACGGTGGCGGTGGCCGCGGTGAACGACGCGCCCACCGGCAGCGCCACCGCCTCCAATCCCACCTTTACGATGGGCGGCTCCGCGGTGACGGTGTTCAGCGGCGCCAGCGTCAGCGCCGTCGAATCCAGCCAGAGCGTGATCCTGCTGACGCTGACCGTGTCCGGCCTGCAAGACGGCAGCAGCGAAATCCTGTCCATAGACGGCAGCAATGTGGCGTTGACCAACGGCAACTCGGTTACCACCAGCGGCAACGGCCTGAGCGTCACCGTCTCGGTGTCCGGCGGCACCGCCACGGTGTCCATCAGCAGCAGCGGCGTTTCCGGCAGCACCGCGGCCAGCGTGATCAACGGCATCACCTATCGCGATAGCAACGGCAGCCCCTCCATCGGCAACCGGGTGGTGACGCTGACCAGCGTCAAGGACAACGGCGGCACCAGCAACGGCGGCGTGGACACCACCACGCTGGCCGTGGCGTCTACCGTCAGCGTGGCGGTGGTGCCGGTGGTGACCACCAGCGGCGGCAGCGCGGCCTTCACCGCCGGCGACAACACCGCGTCCACCCCGGTGGCGGTGGATTCCGGCATCACGGTGAGCAATAACGCCGGCCCCACGCTGGCCAGCGCCACGGTGTCCATCAGCGGCAATTTCCAGAGCGGGCAGGACGTGCTGGCCTTCACCAACGACGGCAGCACCATGGGCAATATCACCGCCAGCTACAACGCCGGCACCGGGGTGCTGACGCTGAGCTCCAGCGGCGGCAGCGCCACCTTGGCGCAATGGCAGGCGGCCTTGCGCGCGGTCACTTACACCGATACGGCGGTGACGCCTAATTCCGCCACCCGCACCGTCAGCTTCCAGGTCAACGACGGCAGCGCCAGCAGCGGCGTGGCCACGCGCTCGGTGACGGTGACGGCCACGGATCAAACGCCTATCGCCACCGCCAGCGGCGGCAGCGCGGTCTTCACCGCCGGCGACAACACCGCGTCCACGCCGGTGGCGGTGGATCCCGGCCTCACGGTCAGCGATCTGGACAACAGCACCTTGGCCAGCGCCACGGTGTCGATCAGCGGCAATTTCCAGAGCGGCCAGGACGTG
>NZ_QARX01000001.1:4622553-4677994 GCF_003052555.1 Chromobacterium sp. Panama | reverse complement strand
AATATCACCGCCAGCTACAACAGCGGCACCGGGGTGCTGACGCTGACGTCCAGCGGCGCCACGGCGACCTTGGCGCAATGGCAGGCGGCGCTGCGCGCGGTCACCTACACCGACACCGCGGTGACGCCCAATACCGCCACCCGCACCGTCAGCTTCCAGATCAACGACGGCAGCAAGAACAGCGGCGCGGTGACCCGCGGCGTGACTGTGGCGGCGACGGACCAAACCCCTATCGCCACCGCCAGCGGCGGCAGCGCGGCCTTCACCGCGGGGGACAACACCACGTCCACGCCGGTGGCGGTGGACTCCGGCATCACGGTCAGCGATCTGGACAACACCACGCTGGCCAGCGCCACGGTGGCGATTAGCGGCAACTTCCAGAGCGGCCAGGACGTGCTGGCCTTCAGCAACACCAATAGCGTCACCTTCGGCAACATCAGCGCCAGCTACAACACCGGCACCGGGGTGCTGACGCTGACGTCCAGCGGCGCCACGGCCACGCTGGCGCAATGGCAGGCGGCCTTGCGCGCGGTCACCTACACCGACACCGCGGTGACGCCCAATACCGCCACCCGCACCATCAGTTTCAGCGTCAACGACGGCAGCAAGGACAGCGCGGCGACGACGCGTTCCGTCACTGTGGCGGCCACGGATCAAACGCCTGTCGCCACCACCACCGGCAGCGCCGGGGCCTATGTGGTGGGCGGCGCCGCCACGCCGGTGGACGGCGGCCTGACCGTGTCGGATCTGGACAACACCACCCTGGCCAGCGCCACGGTGGCGATTAGCGGCAACTTCCAAAGCGGCGAGGACGTGCTGGCCTTCACCAACAACGGCAGCACCATGGGCAATATCACGGCCAGTTACAACGCCGGCACCGGGGTGCTGACGCTGACGTCCAGCGGCGCCACGGCCACCTTGGCGCAATGGCAGGCGGCGCTGCGCGCGGTCACTTACATCGACACCGCCGGCTCGCCCAATACCGCCACCCGCACCGTCAGCTTCACCGTCAACGACGGGACCAAGAACAGCGCGGCGGTCACCCGCAACATAGCCTTGCAGCTGATGCCGCCCAGCGTCTCCGGCCTGACCAGCGGCACCGACACCGGCAGCAGCCATAGCGACGGCGTCACCAGCAACGCCACGCCCACGGTGACGGGCACCGGGATCGCCAACAGCCTTGTCATCATCTATGTGGACGGGGTGCCTATCGACAGCACGGTCGCGGACGGCAGCGGGGCCTGGAGTTACAGCTTTGTCTCCAGCCTGAGTTCCGGCGCGCACGCCATCACCGCCGTGGTCAGCAGCGGCGGCGTCAGCAGCGGCCAATCCAGCGCCTTCAACGTGGTGATAGACAATAGCGCGCCCGCGGCGCCGTCCGGCGTGGCTTTGAGCACGGGGACGGACACCGGCAGCAATCACGGCGACGGCATCACCGGCAACAACCGGCCCACGGTCACCGGCACGGCGGAAGCCAATAGCACGGTCACGGTGTACGTGGACGGCACGGCGGTGGGCACGGCGACGGCGGACGGCAGCGGCGCGTGGAGCTACAGCCTTGGCAGCGCCTTGGCGGACGGCAATCACAGCATCCGCACCACCTCCACTGATCTGGCCGGCAACGCCAGCGGCCAATCGACGGCCTACATCATCACGGTGGACACCGTGGCGCCGGACAGCCCGGCCAATACCGGTCTGAGCCTGGCCACCGACAGCGGCTCCAGCCACAGTGACGGCATCACCAACGTCAACCGCCCCAGCGTCACCGGTCTGGCCGAGGCGGGCAGCAAGGTGGCCGTGTTCATCGACGGCGTGCAGGTGGGCACCGCCACCGCCGACGGCGGCGGCGTCTGGCTGTTCAATCTGAGCCAGGCGCTGGCGGACGGCAGCCACAGCGTGCGCGCCACGGCCACCGACGCGGCCGGCAACATCAGCGCGCAGTCGGCCTCGTTCACCGTTGTCGTGGACACCACCGCGCCGGCGCCGCAGTCCTTCACCCGCTTGGACCCGGCCTCCGGCGTCGCCGGCAGCCTGCGTTACGACCTAGTGTTGAACAAACCCATCGTCGGCCTGAGCGCCGGCGATCTGAGCGTGATCACCAGCGGCAGCGCCAGCGCCGGCATCGGCAATATCGTCCGCATCAGCGACAGCCACTACGTGGTGCAATTGACCGGGGTCAGCGGCGTGGGCTCGGTGGCGCTGGCGCTCAAATCCGGCGCGGCGGCGGACCTGGCCGGCAATGTGACCCAGCAGCAAACGGTGGCGCCGGCTTACCAGTTGCGCAGTGCAAGGACAGAGACGCCCCCGCCGATCCAGCCTGTGCCGCCGGCGGACGCGCCGCTGCCGCCCAATGCGGCGCCGGTCATCAATATCGCGCCCATCACGCCCAATATCGTGCTGGCCGCGGTGAGCGGCGCGGGCAACGGCAACGGGCCGGGCGCCGCGCCGACGCCGCAGGGCCCGGCGGGGCCGCAGACGAGCAACCCCATCCAGCTTGCCTTCGGCCAGGACCGCTTCGCGCCGACGCCCAGCGAGCCGTTTGGCCGCGGCAACGCCGGCCTGCCCTTTGTTTCCAATCTGGGCGGCACCTCCGGCGCCCCGTTGCAAGTGATGCCGGATCTGGGCGTGCGGCCGCTGGTGGCCGGACAGGGTTTCAACTTCAGCCTGCCGCCCGGCACCGTGATCACCCGCAATCCGGACGCGGTGCTGAACATCCAGGTGCGGCAGAGCAATGGCCAGCCGCTGCCGGCCTGGCTGAAGTTCGATCCCCAGACCGGTCGTTTCAGCGGCACGCCGCCGGCGGGCTGGAACCGTTCCTTGTCTCTGGAAGTGACGGTCAGCGACCAGAACGGCCACCGCGGCGTCACCCATATGCAGTTGAAAACCGGCGCGGGCGAGCAGGCGGCCGCGGCGACGGAAAAAGCAGCGGCGGCCGGCAAGCCGGCCCTGCACGAGCAGTTCCGCCAGCACGGCAAGCCCGCCTTCGATCAACAGATCGCCGGATGGCTGCAGGCGGAGGACGCGGTTTGACCGCAAGGTCCTAGCCGGCGAGCCACTAAACCAACAAACCGCACAGGGGACGATATGAAGAAAGCAACACAGGGGGGAGGGGCCGGCCGTGGCGTTTATTCAACGCTGGCCGCGCTGACGGCGCTGGCCTTGACCGGCTGCGCGGTCACGCCCGCGCCGATGAGCTTGAGCGACCGCCAGGCCACGCTGGCGGCGGACCGCCAGGCCATGTTCGGCAGCCAGGAGCCCTTGACCGGGCCGGTGACCTTGCAAGAGGCGATGGCGCGCGCGCTGAAGTACAACCTGGATTACCGGGTCAAGCTGATGGAAGAGGCGATGGCGCAGCGCCAACTGGACTTGTCCAGCCTGGACATGCTGCCCAAGCTGGCGCTGGCGGCCGGCTACACCGCCCGCAACAAAGACAACGCGTCCTCGTCCCAGAACGTGGCCACCGGCGAACAATCGTTGGTGCCGTCTATCTCCTCGGAGAAGCGCAGCCATACCGCCGACCTTAATCTGAGCTGGAACGTGCTGGACTTCGGCGTCAGCTATTACACCGCCCAACAGCAGTCCGACCGCATGCTGATCCTGCAACAGCGCAAGCGCAAAGTGGCGCAGCAGCTGATGCAGCAAGTGCGCGAAGCCTGGTGGCAGGCGGTGGGCGCGCAGCAGCTGGAAGGCCGCATCGACGCGCTGCTGGCGGAAACCAACCGCGCGCTGGAAGACGCGCGGCAGGTGGAGAAGCAGAAACTGCGCGCGCCGCTGGAGGCGCTGAACTACCGTCGCCAACTGCTGGACGTGATCCGCCAGATGGGCATGATCCGCAACGCGCTGGCCCAGGCCAAGCCCAAGCTGGCCGCCATCATGAACGTGCCGCCCGGCACCGATTTCAAGGTGGCGGTGCCCGCAGGGCTGCCCACCCCGACGCTGGGCCTGAAGCTGGAGCAGATGGAAGAAATGGCCTTGCTGAACCGGCCGGAGCTGAACGAGGCGCGCTACAACGAACGCATCGGCGTCACCGAAACCCGCAAGGCCATCGCCAAGCTGCTGCCGGGCCTGGAATTCAGCATCGGACAGAACTACGACAGCAATAAATTCCTGGTCAACAACTCCTGGAGCGACGCCGGCCTGCGCATCAGCTGGAACCTGCTCAATCTGTTCAGCGCCGGGCCGATCACCAAGGCCGCCGACGCCCAGCTGCAAGTGGCCAAGACCCAGCGCATGGCGCTGAACATGGCGGTGCTGACCCAGGTGCACGTGGCCTACCTCGATCTCAAAGGCCGCTCGCGCCAGTTCGGGCTGGAACAAGAACTCAACGACGTGGAACAGCGCATCTACGTGCAGAACCGCAACGCCACCGACAGCGGCGTGCAAGGCCGCCTGCCGGCGATCCTGGCCGACGCCAACGCGGTGTTCTCCACGCTGCGGCTGTACCAGAGCTACGGCGATCTGCAAAACGCCTACGGCCAGATGGGTTCCAGCCTGGGGATGGACCCGTTGCCGGAAAGCACCGCCAGCTATGATCTGCCGGCTTTGGCCGCCGCCTTCAAGGGCGCGGAAACGCGTTGGCAGGGGCAGGTGGCGGGGAGCAAGCCATGAAGTTGACGGTTCTGAGGACCGCGGCCTGCCTGCTGGCGGCCGCCTGCGCCCAGGCGGCCACGCCGCCGGCCAAGCCCAAGCCGCCGGCGGCGCCGGTGACCAACGCCAGCGACGGCCGCATCCGCGTGCAGCTGATGGCGCGCAACGCCGTCACCCTGTCCGGCGAAGTGGCGGCCAAGATCGCGGCCTTGCCGGTGCCTGAGGGCGCCAGCTTCAGCAAGGGGCAGGCGCTGGTGCAGTTCGACTGCGGCAGCTATCGCGCCCAGCTGCGCAAATCCCAGGCTTCGCTGGAGGCCGCCAGCCAGCTGCTCAAGGTCAACAACCAATTGGCCAAGCTCAATTCCGCCGGCGCGCTGGACGTGGCCCAGGCCCAGGGCAAGGCCAAGGAAGCGGCCGCCGACGCCAGCTATATGCAGACCATAGTCGGCAAATGCGTGATCAGCGCGCCGTTCAACGGCCGCGTGGCGCGCCGCATCGCCGCCGTCCATCAATACGTCAGCCCCGGCAATCCGGTGCTGGACATCGTCGATTCCGGCTCGCTGGAGCTGCGCATGCTGGTGCCGTCCAAATGGCTGGCCAAACTCAAGCCCGGCAGCAAGTTCACCGTGGCGGTGGACGAACTGGGCGCCAGTTTCCCGGCCAGGATAGAACGCCTGGGCGCGCAGATCGATCCGGTCAGCCAGTCCATCCTCGCGGTGGGCGTCATCGAGGGCAACGGCGCCAGCCTGCTGCCGGGGATGAGCGGCTGGGCCAGCTTCAAGTAGGCCGTGCATGGGGCACGCCGATAGAAGCCGGGAACTGGCCGGCCTGCTGCAGCTGCTGCATCGCGGACGCGACGCGGTCAGCGCCGAGCAGCTGGGTTTCATCATCGTCAACGAAAGCCAGCAACTGCTGCCCTACCGCCAGTCGGCGGTCTGGCGCGAGGGCCTGCATCGCCACGTGACGGCGCTGTCCGGCCTGGCCGAGCTGGACCCCACCGCGCCCTATATGCAGTGGCTGTCCCGCCTGTTCCGCCATCTGGCGGAGTCCGGCGGGCCGGAAGTCGGGCAGGACAGCCGCTTGCTCGAGGCCGGCGACCTGCCCGCGGCGCTGGCCGAGGACTGGTCGTCCTGGCTGCCGGCCCACGCGCTGTGGCTGCGCCTGGGCGAGCAGGGCGCCTGGCTGCTGGCGCGGGAACTGCCGTGGAGCGATTACGAGCGCAAGCTGGCGGAAGAGCTGGCCCACGGTTACGGCCACGCGCTGCTGCGCTTCGCGCCCCGGCGCAACTGGCGGGAACTGGCGGGGCAATGGCTGCGGCCCGGCCGCAAGCAGCGGCGGCTGCTCATCGCCGCGCTGTTGCTGGCCTGCATGCCGATACGCCTCAGCGTGCTGGCGCGCGGCGAAGTGGCGCCGCAAAATCCGGTGCTGCTGCGCGCGCCGCTCAGCGGGGTGATAGACCGCATCCAGGTGCAGCCCAATCAGCGCGTCAAGGCCGGCGATCCCTTGTTCGATCTGGACGCCACCTCGCTGGCCGGCCAGTTCGCCATGGCCGCGCGCGAGCGCGACGCCGCGCAGGAAAGCTTCCGCGCCAGCGCCCAGCTGGCAGTCACCGACGACAAGGGCAAGCTGGCCATGGCGCAGGACCGCGCCAAGCTGGAAGAGAAAAGCATCGCGGCCGAGTACACCGGACTGGAGCTGCAAAGGCTGCACGTCACCGCGCCCAGCGCCGGCGTGGTAGTGTTTTCCGACCGCAACGACTGGCAGGGCAAGGCGGTGACGGTGGGTGAGAAAGTGATGACGCTGGCCGACCCCGCCCACGTGGAACTGGCCGCCTGGCTGCCGGCGGCGGAAGCCATAGACGTGGCGCCCGGCGGCAAGATCACCCTTTATCCCAACGCTTCGCCCACCGAGTCCTACGACGCGGAAATCCTCCGCGTCGCCTACAAGGCGGAAGCGGTGGAGGGCGGCCTGCTCGCCTATCGGCTGCAAGCCCGCTTCGTCGGCGGCGATAAGCCGCGGCTGGGGCAGATGGGCACCGCCCGCGTCTACGGCGACTGGGTGCCGCTGATCTACTACGCGCTGCGCCGGCCGCTGACCGCCGCGCGGCAATGGCTGGGGTGGTGAGCATGAGATCCCCCGCCTTGCCCGCGCTGCGTCAGGAACTGACGCTGCATCCCGGCCCGGCGCTGGCCGACGGCGCGCCCAGCTGGACCCTGCACGACCCCTGCGCCTACCGCTTCTATCAACTGGGCTGGGCCAGTTTCGAAATCCTGTCGCGCTGGCCGCTGGGCACGGCCGAAGCGGTGCTGCAAGCCGTCAACGCCGAAACCACGCTGCAGTTGGGCGCCGAGGATATCGAGGCCGTGCTGCTCTTCCTGTCCCGCCATCAACTGCTGCAGGCCGCCAGCGCCGAGCAGAACGGCTGGCTGTGGCAGCTGCGCGAGGCCAACCGGCCCAGCCGCGCGATGTGGCTGTTGAAAAACTATCTGTTTTTCCGGGTGCCGCTGCTGCGGCCGGAAGCCCTGCTCAATCGCCTGCTGCCGTGGACCGGCTGGCTGTTCCATCCGCGCTTCTGGCTGGCGATGGGCGCGGTGCTGCTGCTGGCGCTGGCGCTGGTGTCGCGGCGCTGGGACGAGTTCACCCACACCTTCTCCGCTTACGGCGGCGTCAGCGCCGCCATCGGCATCGGCCTGTCGCTGAGTCTGGCCAAAATCCTGCACGAGATGGGCCATGCGCTGACCGCGCGCCATTTCGGTTGCCGGGTGCCGGCGATGGGGGTGGCCTTTCTGGTGATGATGCCGGTGCTCTACACCGACACCAACGACGCCTGGAAGCTGGATTCGCGCCGCCAGCGGCTGCTGATCGGCGGTGCCGGCATGCTGGCGGAACTGGTGCTGGCCGCCTGGGCCACCTTGTTGTGGAGTTTTTTGCCGGACGGGCCGCTGCGCGCCGGGGTTTTTCTGCTGGCCACCACCACCTGGCTGGCGACGCTGGCGATCAATGCCAGCCCCTTCATGCGCTTTGACGGCTATTTCCTGCTGGCGGACTACCTGGGCCTGCCCAATCTGCACAATCGCGTCTTCGCGCTGGCGCGCTGGCGGCTGCGCAAAACGCTGCTGGGCCTGGACGATCCGGTGCCGGAACATTTCCCGGACGCGCGGCGGCGCGGGCTGATCCTGTTCGCCTGGGCCACCTGGCTGTATCGGCTGGTGCTGTTTCTCTCCATCGCCTTCCTGGTCTACCACCTGTTCTTCAAGGCCCTGGGCATTCTATTGCTGGCGGTGGAGCTGGGCTGGTTCATCGCCCGCCCCGTGGTCGGCGAACTGATGGTGTGGTGGCAGCGCCGCGCGGATCTGCGCTGGGGCCGCGAAACCCGCCGCAGCGCCGCGGCGCTGCTGATCCTGAGTTTGGCGCTGATTCTGCCGTGGCAGCGCGAAGTGGCCAGCCCGGCGGTGTTGGGCGCTTTGCAGTCGCAGGGCTTGTACGCGCCGGCGACGGGCGAGGTGGCGGAAGTCCTGGTGCGCGACGGCCAGCTGGTCAAGGCGGGGCAGATCATGGCCAGGCTCAGCTCGCCGATGCTGGAGGCGCAGCTGGCGCTGGCGGACGCCCGCGAGCGCGACCTGGCCTGGCAGACCGCGCAGCAACCGTTCGATCTGGAGCTGCAACAGCGCGGACCGGCCTTGCGCAAGCAATGGCAGGTGGCGCAGGAACAGGTGGCCGCCTTGCGTCAGCAGATGGCCAGGCTCACGCTCGCCGCGCCGTTCGCCGGCCGCGTGGTGGACCTCAGCGACGCGCTGCGCGCCGGCACCGCGCTGGCCGAGGGCGAGCATCTGCTGGACGTGGTGGGGCCGGACGGGGTCAAGGGCGAAGCCTTTGTCGACGAGGCCGCGCTGAGCGGACTCAAGCCCGGCCATGTCGCCCGCTTCGTCGCCGACGGCGGGGAGTTCTGGAGCGTGGAATGCCGGCTGGGCCAGATCGACCGGCTTAATCTGCCGCTGCTGGATCAGGCCTTGTTGGCCTCCACCTACGGCGGCCCCATTCCCACCGAACAGCGCGACCGCGGCCTGGTGCCCTTGGCCGCCACTTTCCGCGTGCGGCTGGAGCGTTGCGAGCGAGGCGCGGCGCCGCTGCGGGAGCTGGCCGGCGTGGCGCGCTTGCGGGGGGAGCGCTACAGCTTGCTGGAACGCGGGTGGCGTCAGTTGTTGGCGGTGTTCCGTCGAGAGGCCGGATTGTAGACGCTGTTCGCGATCCGCTGGGGGCGGATAGCAAGCGGTCTGGAGACGCCTGGAAAGCTCATGCCTTCGGCGTAGACTGAACAGGCCTTAAGACCGGGTTTCGCCTGATTCGCAAGACCTTGCGCGCGCATGCGCGTAGAACGAAACGGGCGCGCCGCCGGCGCGCCCCATAACAGGTTTTGGAAAGGAGCCGTTCGCCATGTCCTCATTCTTGAACACGTCCTCGCTGGCCGAAGGCCTGCATCTACGCCCGGCGCGACATCACGACGAGGCCTTCATTGCCGGCCTCTACCGCAGCGCCCGCCCGGACCTGCAATTGATAGACGGCGAGGAGGAACTGATCCGCACCGTGCAGGAGCAGCAATACCAGGTGCTGCAACGCGGCGCAGGCGACAACTACCCGGACGCGATGCACTTCGTCATCGAGAAAACCGGGGCCAACGTCGGCGTGGTGATGGTGGACTTCGGCCATAACGAGGTGCGCATCATCTTTCTGGCCATGGTGCCGGAAGCGCGCGGCCTGGGTTACGGCAAGGAGGTGCTGATGGGCTTGCAGCAGGCGGCCTGGCAAGTGCGCGCGCCGCTGGCGGTGGTGGTGTGGCACAGCAATGTGCAGGCGCGCCGGCTTTATCACCAATTGGGATTTGTGCTGGAAGAGGCCGGCGACATGGCGGACAAGCTGGTGTGGCGGCCTGAGCGCCATTCGCCGCAGGGCGAGGCGCGGGCGGGTTTGTAATATTTCGCCGGGCGCGCCGCCCGGCCGGAGTCTTCGTCCTTTTTATCCGTCCGCCGGCCGCCCACGGGCTGTCGGCGGGCCGGCTCAATTGAACGGCAGCTGGAAGTAGGCCAGCGCCGGATCGCGTCCGGCGGGAATCACCCGCCCTATCCACACCAGATCCAGCCGGATGGCGTCGCTGTGCTCGGTGGCGGGCAGTTCCAGCTGACCCACCGCGTCCGCCAGCTCGGTGGCGCCCTCGGCGGCCAATTCCACCACGAAGGGGGTGCGCCGCGCGGTCTGATGCGGCGATTGCGCCTGCGGCCGCAGCTTGACGGCCTGCACTTGCAGCGCGATATCGGGATGTTGCGGGTTGCGGAAGATGCAGTGCTTGCCGAGCAGATGCATGAAGTCTTCGGCTTGAACGGTGGCGAGCATGGCGATGTCCCCTGAAGGCAACGGCCGCCGCCCCTGCGGCGGAGAGGCGGCCGGAAGCGGCGGTAGGCCGCGTATTGTGATTATGGACGAACCGGATACAGACCGTTGATAGCGATACAGAAATTCAGCGCCAGGAAGGGGTTGAGCACGCTGACCGGAGCGTTGCCGCCGGTCAGATCGGTATTGCCGGTGGCGGACAGGCCTTGCACCGACACGGGGTTGTTCAGCGCGGTGGACCAGATGGTGGCGAGGCCGGTGCCAGCGCCGGAAGCGCCCAGATAGGGGTTGCTGGAGCTGGGCGCGCTGGCCGGGGTGGCCGGCGTCGGCGTGCCGGCGGCGTGGAAGGTCACCGCCATGGAAGTGGCGGT
Source organism: Chromobacterium sp. Panama (assembly GCF_003052555.1). Taxonomy (NCBI): domain Bacteria; kingdom Pseudomonadati; phylum Pseudomonadota; class Betaproteobacteria; order Neisseriales; family Chromobacteriaceae; genus Chromobacterium; species Chromobacterium sp. Panama. The sequence continues at coordinate 4,667,651 of NZ_QARX01000001.1, read as the reverse complement.
ATGGGAGTGCGCCGGCAGGTTGGCCACGCTGAGCGCCACGTTCTGGGTGCCGCCGAACTGTCCGGGGTTGTAGGCCGGCAGATTATAGGCGGGCTGCGCGGGGCCGGTGCCGATGGCCATGCGGCCGGTCAGGTTGGGCAGCTTGAAGTTTTGAGACGCGGTGCCGCCGTAGAGCGTGCCCAGCAGCGAGTACAAGGCTTCGTACTGCGATACCTGATAGGTCTGGCCCTGGCACAGCGCCCAGTCTTGCGGCGCGTAATTGAAGCCGTAGACCGTGATGGTGCCCATGTATGCGTCCATGTATTCCTCCTGCGAGTGAACCGTCTGGCGGCTGCCAGATGGAAAGTCATGTGAAAGAGAGGCAGGCTGCCGCGCTTGGGCGCCGCCTGGACCTGGCGAGGCGTCGCGGCGGCCGGGGGTTTCGAAAGCGCTTGTCCTAGGTGTAGTCCAGCGCTTCGTTAATGCAATACGCATTTGTACTTGTTATTTTTTACCATTTCATCTGCTATGGGTGCGTTCAGAGATCATAAAAAATACGATCGGCATGGTCTATTCGCTGCGCTTTAGTGAATGTATTTAATAGATTGCGGTGCCGCGGCATCGCCGCCTAAGATGCCGGCATGCCTGTCTTGATCGCTGTGTTGTGCGGCATCGCCGCGTGCGCCGTCTTGCCGGCCTTGCCCGCCGCGACGGCTTGCCTGGGCCTGGCGGCGGGCGCGGCGGCGCTGGCCGCCTGTCTGCCGTCGCGCGCTCGGCCTTGGGCGGCCCTGGCGCCGGCTTTTCTGCTGGGGCTGGGCTACGCCGCCTGGCGCGCCGACAGCCGAATGGCGCAGCAATTGCCGGCCGATTGGCAGCAACGGCCCATCGTCTTCGTCGGCGAGGTGCGGGGCCTGCCGCAGCCCGGCGAGTACGGGACGCGCCTGACCATGGAGGTGGAGCGCACGCTGACGCCGGGCGTGGACTTGCCGCAAACGGTGAGGCTGACGGATTTTCGCCGGCGGGAGTGGCCGACGGGCAGCCGCTGGCGGGCCGAGGCCCGTTTCAAGCGCAGCCGCGGGCCGGCCAATCCCTTCGGTTTCGACGTCGAGCAATGGCAATGGTCGGAAGGCGTGCTGGCCAGTGGCTCGCTGGGCGCGGGCGAGCGTCGCTTGGAGGACGGGCGCGCGCCGCTGGCCTGGGTGGACCGCGCGCGCGCCGCCCTGGTGGCGCGCATCGAGCGGGTGCTGGGCGAGTCGCGCGAAGCGGCGCTGATCGCCGCGTTGACGGTGGGCGCGCAGCAAGGCGTGGCGCGGGAGGATTGGCGGCTGTTCGCCGCCACCGGCCTGACGCATCTGATCTCGATCTCCGGCCTGCACATCACCATGCTGGCGGGCCTGGCCGCGGCGGCGCTGGCCTGGCTGGCGCGCAGGCTGCCGGCCTTCGGTCTTCCGCCGCGTTTGCTGATCGCCGGCGGGGCTTTTTTGACGGCGGCGGCCTATGCCTTGCTCGCCGGTTTTTCGGTGCCGACCCAACGCACCTTGTTCATGCTGGGCGTGGGGCTGGCCGCCTTATGCCTGCGGCGCGGCCTGTCGCCTTTCCGCATTTGGTGGCTGGCCCTGGCGGTGGTGTTGCTGATCGATCCTTTCTGCGTGCTGGCGCCCGGGGTCTGGCTGTCCTTCGGCCTGGTGGCGGCCTTGATGGCCAGCGCCATCGCCAGACGCCGCGCGCCGGGCAAGTGGCGGGCCGCCTTGGCCGGGCAGTGGGCGGCGGGCGTGTGCACGCTGGCGCCGCTGGTCTGGTGGTTCGGCGGCATTCCGCTGGTGTCGCCGCTGGCCAACGCGCTGGGTATTCCCTATGTGTCGCTGCTGCTGACGCCGCTGGCCCTGGCCGCCGTCTTGCTGCCGCTGGAGTGGCCGCTGCATGGGGCGGCCTGGCTGGCGCGCGGCTTTTACTGGGGCGTGGAGAGGCTGGCGCAAGCGCCGGTCCTGCCCTTGGCCGGAACGCCCTTGCCGTTGTTCTTGCTGGCCTTGCTGGGCTCGGCGTGGCTGATCGCGCCGCGCGGCGTGCCCGGCCGGGGACTGGCGGCCTTGATGCTGCTGCCGATGTTGCTCTACCGGCCCCCGCCGCCGGCTGAGGGCGCGTTCCGCGCCACCATGCTGGACGTGGGTCAGGGTCTATCGGTGCTGGTGCAGACCCGGAGTCGCGCCCTGTTGTTCGACACCGGCCCAGGCGGGGCCGAGAGAGTGGTGTTGCCGCAGCTGCGCGGCCTGGGGGTGAGGAGGCTGGACGGCCTGATGCTGTCGCATCGCCACAGCGATCACGACGGCGCGGCGGCGGAGCTGGCCGCCGCCATGCCGCCGGGCCGGGTATGGGCGGGGCAGCCGGAATCCTTGTCCGAGTTGGGCTTGAGCGGCGAAGGCTGTCGTCCGGGACAGAGCTGGGCGTGGGACGGGGTGCGTTTTGACGTGCTGGGGCCGTCGGAAAGCGTTCCGGCCAAGGACGCCAATGCGCGCAGCTGCATCTTGCGGGTGGCGGGCGCGAGCCATGCGCTGCTCTTGAGCGGCGATGCGCCTGAGGCGGCGGAGCGGGCGCTGGCGGGCCGGCCGGACCTGCGCTTGCGCAGCACGGTGCTGGCCGCCGGCCATCATGGCAGCCGCACCGCCACCGGGGCGGCCTGGCTGGCGGCGGCGCGGCCGGAGGTGGTGTTGATCAGCGCCGGCTATCTGAACCGCTATCGCCATCCGCATCCGTCCGTGCTGAGGCGGGCGGAGGAGGCCGGCGCCGCTGTGCTGCGCACGGATCTGGACGGCGCCTTGACGTTGGAGTTCGGCGAAGGGGTGGAGTGGAGCTGTTGGCGCGACAGTCAGCGCCGTTACTGGCGCGAGCGCGGCGATTGCGGCGAGCCGCCGTGAGCCCGGGCGGGCCGGCTCGGGCGCGAACGCCGCGGCCGCTCCGCCTCAGCGCGGCCTTGAACCGCGTCTTATTCTCCGCTGTTGACGTGGGCGACCACGATATTGCCCCGGCCCTGGTAGTGCAGGCCGTCGAAGGACAGCTTGCGCGCGATCAGGATGCCGCGCCCATGACTGGACATCAGCGAGGCGGGCTCGGCGTTTTGGTAGTGCTCCCAGTCGAAGCCCGCGCCCATATCGCTGATGGTGAAGCGCATCTGTTCCGGTTCGCGGCTGAAGTCCACACTGATCTGGCGCTGTCCCAGCACCGGGTCCTGCATGCGGCGGGCCAGCTCGGCCTCCCACTGGCCTTCGGCCATATAGTGGCTTTTCTCGTCGAAGCTGATGTCCAGATTGCCGTGCTCGATGGCGTTGACCAGCAGCTCGAACAGGCCGGTGGCCACCCGCTCCGGATGGGCGCAGGTTTTGGCCAGCAGGGCGGTGACGGTCTGGGCTTCCTTGTGGCTGCGGCAGCTGAAGGTGGCCTTGTTCAGGTGGCGCAGGGCGTCGACGTGAAGATTGGCCAGTTCGCGGAAGTGGGCGTAGCGGTCCCAGTGGCCTATCGCCGCCTCGACGATGGCCAGCAGCATGTCGCGGGAAAACGGCTTGGTCAGATAGTAGAAGGCGCCGGCCGCCAGCCCTTCCTGCACGCTGGAGGCCGCGCCCATGGCGGTTTGCATGATGACCGGCAAAAACTCCAGCCGCGGCTCGCTCTTGATGCGCTTGAGCACGTCGAAGCCGCTGATGCCGGGCATCATCTTGTCCAGCAGCACGGTGGAGAAGGTTTCGCCTTCTCGTTGCAGGATGTCCAGCGCGGTCTCTCCGTCCTCGGCCTGGACCACTTCGTGGCCGGCGTCCTGCAGCAGCTCGGCCATCAGCTCCAGATTGAAGGGTTCGTCGTCAACGAGCAGTAGTTTGTGGGGCATGGTTGGGGTCCTCCGTGGCGCCGGCCTGCCCGGTGCGCGGAATGATGAAGGTGAACAGCGCGCCGCGTGTCGGCAAATTGCTGGCGAAGATGCGGCCATGGTGGGCGGAGATGATCTCGCGGCAAATGGCCAGCCCCAGGCCGGTGCCGCCTGCGCCGGTCTTGGTGCTGCTGCTCTGGATGAATTTGTCGAAAATGCTTTCCAGTTCGGACTCCGGCACGCCGGGGCCGGTGTCTTCCACGGTGACGAGGATGTTCTCGCCGTCGGCGTCCTGGCGCAGGCCGGCGTTGACGTAGATCTCGCCGCCGTGCGGGCTGAACTTGATGGCGTTGGACAGCAGGTTGCGCATCACTTGGCCGATGCGGAAGGGGTCGATGTCGGCGTGCAGTTGCTCCGACGAGCAGTTCAGATAGATGCGGATGTCGTTGAGCGCGGCCAGCGGCGTCATTTCGTCGCAGATGTCGTGCAGGCATTGGCACAGATTGTTGCGGCTTATGGTGTATTCCATGCGCCCCACTTCCATCTTGGCCAGGTCGAGCAAATCGTTGAGCAGGGTCAGCAGCCGGTTGCCGCTGCTCTGGATGCGGCTGAAGTATTGCGCCATCTTGTCGTCGTGCTGCCCGCGCGAGCGGGCCTGGCCCATTTCGGTGAAGCCCAGGATGGCGTGCAGCGGCGTGCGCAGCTCGTGGGACATATTGGCCAGGAACTCCGTCTTGGCGCGGCTGTTTTCCTCGGCCAGCACCTTGGCGTGGCGCAGGGTTTCCTCCAGCGCGCGCTGGGCGGAAAAGTCCTGATACAGCCAGATGGTGCCGAGCTTGGGCACCGAGGGGTTGATGGCCTTGCCGTACAGCCGGCACCAGAACAGCTTGCCGGTGCCGGTGCGCAGCCTTTGCTCGGTTTGCACCACCTTGCCGTCGTTGAGCAGGCTGTACAGCGCCTTGCCGGTGCGCTCCCATTGCTCAGGCGATTCAAAGAAGGGCAGGGTGCTGTGGCCGAGGACGACTTCCTCGCGCTGCTCGAACAGATCGAGAAAGGCGCGGTTCACCTGGAGCAGATTGCGGTCCACGATGTAGGCCATCGCCATCGGGCTGGCGTCCAGCAGCGCGGACAACTGGCGGCTTTGCACTTCCACCTGCTCGGCCAGGCTGTTTTTCAGTTCGATCAGCGCCGCTTCCTGCTCCTTGCGGATGGAGATGTCGCGGCACACCACCACGTAGAACCAGTCGTCCGGCAAGGTGACCCGGCTGAGCGACAGCTCCACCGGCAGCATATGCTCGTCGCTGCGGCGCAAGCTGGCCTCGAACGGCCGGCCCTCGTGCTCCTGGGCGATGTGTTCGAAGCTGCGCGCCGGATTGCGGTCGTACAGCTCGTCCAGCAGCTTGCCTATCGGCAGTTGCCGCACCATGTCCGCCGACTGGCCGATCAGCCGCACCGCCGCCGGGTTGATCTGCAAGACCAGGCCCTGGTGGTCGATCAGGATGATGGCGTCGGAACTGGCTTGCAGAATGGCGCGCTGGCGCGCCTCGCTCTGCGCCAGCGCCTGCTCGGACATCACTCTGTCGTTGATCTGCTCGCGCAGCGTGCGCGTGTTCATTTCCAATTGCTGCTGGCTGCGCTTGAGCTGATCCTGCATCCGGCGCCGGGATTGGGCCTGCTGTTGCTGGAACCAGAACATCGCCAGCAAAAAACCGGCCGTGGTGGCCAGGATCGCCCAGTGGGTCAGCCGCATGCCGGGATTGGCCACGCCTTGCGGATAGGCGCCGAACAAGATCTCGTTGCCGCCCAGATTGTGGCGAATGGTGTACAAAGGCGGCGTGGACGGCAGCGGCCGGGTGGGCTGGGAGTCCAGCAGCGGCGCGTCGGGTTGTTCCTGGGTCCAGGCGACGATGCGGACATGGCGCAGCGGGCTGGCGGTGCCGGGCTCGCGCTGGCTGTCCTGGATCAGCTTGTCCTTGCGCAGATTGAGCAGCAGCAGGGTGTTGTCGTCGTTCAGCCGCACGACGATGTCCAGACGGCTGCCGTTGCTGCCGGGCAGCGTGGTCGGCATCAGCACCGGCTGGGTGCTGTGGCGCGCCAGGTCCATCTTGCGGCGGGCGTTGCCTACGCCCCCCAGGTCCAGACCTTGCGGCAAGGCGTTGCTGTCGTCCGGCAGGTAGCCGGACACCGGATAGTACAGCGGGCGGCGCGGGCTGGGCGCCAGATGGCGGTCCTGCAATACGCGTATGCTGTTGGCGATGCGGCTCTCGAACGCCTCGCGCTGTTCCGGGCGCACGTATTCGATGATGCCCAGACCGCCGAACGGCGTATCGTCGCGTATGGTGCTGCGCGCGAGCACGGCCAGCGAACGCGGCTGAGGGCTGTTGGCCAGACTCTGCGCCAGTACGGCGGAGTGATCCAGCATCGCCTGCATCCGCACCCGCAGCAACTCGGCGCTCAATTCGCCCCAGTAATGCTGGCGGTCGATGAGCTCGGCGCGTTCATCGTTGATCATCAGCCAGTATTCGGCGGACAGCAGGCCGACGCTCAGCAGGCCGCTGACCAGCAGCGAGCTCAGGCGATTCAAGGGGAGCCGCCTCCGCGCGAGCCGGCGGACGGCGGGAGAGGGACGCTAGGCCGGCCGTCCATCCCGCGCCAGCTCCTGGTAAAGCGCTTCGAACTCGCGAGACAGTTTGTGGCGCGGGTCCAGGTACACCATGGGAAGCGCCGCATCGTGTGACTCCCGGATTTTCACGGATGAAGACAGCGGAGAGGACAACACCGGCAGGCCTTCTTGCTTGAGCTCCTCCACCAGGCGCACCGGCAAACTGGCCCGCGCCTGGAACTGGTTGACCACGATGCCTTCGATGAACAACTCGGGATTGTGGTCGGCGCGGATTTCCTCGGTGTTCACTTTCAGGTTATAGAGGGCCTGGCGGGAAAAGGCATCGCAGTCGAAGGGAATCAGGCAGCGGTCAGCGGCGATCAGCGCCGAGCGGGTGAAGAAGTTCAAGGCCGGCGGAGTGTCGATCCAGATCTCGTCGAACCGGCCGCTCAAGCTGTCCAGCGCTTCCTTGAGTTTGAACATCTTGTAGCGCGCCTCCAGCTTGCCCATCAGCTCGGCAAGGTCCGGGTGCGAAGCCAGCAGACTGAGCCCGGTCAGTGGCGTGGCGCGGACAAAGTCCGCCGGTTCCTTGCTGAACATGGAAATGCTCAGCATCTGCTCGAACAGGCCGGCCAGCGACGGCGCGTCGTCCCGGGCGGCGGAACCCATCAGATAATGGCTGGCGTTGCCCTGCGGATCCAGGTCCACCAACAGCACCCGTTTGCCCTGTTTGGCGGCGACGGCGGCCAGATTGACGGTAATGGTGGACTTGCCCACCCCCCCTTTTTGATTGAAGACCACTCGTCGAATCGCTTGCATGGGCGCTCCAGGCATGGGGCCGGTTGGGCGGCGGGGCCGCTACGCAAAAAACGCCCGCTCGCGTTTTGGCGCGCCGCGGGACGCGGCCGCGAGCGAGCGGGCTGGGCGAAACGGGCTCAGAACCCGGGTTCGCCCTTGCATACCAGCAGCATCTGTTGATAGCTGGCCGAATTCTGCACTACCGGCATAGGTTTTATCTGAGCGTCATTATAGGTGAAGCTGGCGATCTGGCGGCCGTTCTCATCGAACAGCACCATGTCCAGCAGGCGGAAAGTGCGCTGCGAACAGTCTATCTGCCAAGTATTGATCGACACCTTGTGACGCGGCGTGGACAGGAAGTTTTCCTTCTTCAGATTGAAGATGGTCTTGCGGTCGCGAAAGCTGGCCACCTGGCCCTGCTTGCGGACAGACAGCTTGTCCAGCTCGTTCAGGATGTTGCCGTTGGGGGAAACCCCCAGGTTTTGCCAATCGGCGTTGGCCGGACTGGCCCCGGACTGAGCGGGCTTGCCGACGGTCGATGGGCTGGGTGCTTTGCTGGGGGCGCTGGCGCAGCCGCCGATCACTGCGGCCGCCAGCAGGACGGGCCAAATATTACGCATTAATGCCTCCAAGAAATCGTCGGTCAGTGTCGCACAGCCGGGGGAAGGCTCCAAGCGCCGGCGCGCGGAACGGCTTGCACGGCGGTGGCTAGAGACGGGTGGCGGGCTGCCTTCGACAGTGCGGCGCCGCAAAAAATCCGCAATGCCATATAAGTATTTTTTTGCGAAAAAACGCCAAAAATAAATGGAAAAAAAGGAACTTCGCGAGTGTCCCACAGGTCCATGGTAGTGCGAGAGCATTTTTCCTCTTCGTTTCACATTGTCTCCATCCAACTTTATGGCCGCTGCACTCCAGCGGCCCTTTTTTTGCCCGTGGCTCCCGGGACGGGACGCTGCCGGCCACTTGCCGTACAATAGGCCCCTTCTCGCAAGAAGACGGCTTATGCAGGACGCGCTCTCCCTACTCAATAATATCTTCGGCTATCCCGAATTCCGCGGGCAGCAAGGGGAGATTGTCGATCACGTCGCCCAGGGCGGCCACGCGCTGGTGCTGATGCCCACCGGCGGCGGCAAGAGCCTCTGCTTTCAGATCCCCGCGTTGATGCGGCCGGGCGTCGCCATTGTGGTGTCGCCGCTGATCGCGCTGATGCAGGACCAGGTCGCCACCCTGGTGGAGCAGGGCGTGGCCGCCGCCTGTCTCAATTCCGCCACCCCGCTGGACGAGGCGCGCGACATCGCGCGCCAGGCGCGCGCCGGCTCGCTGGATCTTTTGTACGTGGCGCCGGAGCGCCTGCTGACCCCGCGTTTCCAAGAGTTCGTGTCGCAGCTGAACATCAGCCTGTTCGCCATCGACGAAGCGCATTGCGTCAGCCACTGGGGGCACGATTTCCGCCCGGAATACCAGCAATTGGGCTTTCTGGCCGAGCGCTTCCCGCAAGTGCCGCGTATCGCCCTGACCGCCACCGCCGACGAACAGACCCGCGCCGACATCATCCATTACCTGAAGCTGCAGGACGCGCGCGTCTTCCTGTCCAGTTTCGACCGGCCCAATCTGTTCTACCAAGTGGTGGAAAAGCACAACGCCAAAAAGCAGCTGCTCGACTTCATCCGCAACGAATACCCGGGCAGCGCCGGCATCGTTTACTGCCTGTCGCGCAAGCGCGTGGAAGACACCGCGCAATGGCTGTGCGACAACGGCATCCACGCCTTGCCCTACCACGCCGGCCTCAGCCATCAGCAACGCGAGGCGAACCAGCGCGAATTCCTGCGCGACGAAGGCGTGGTCATGGTCGCCACCGTCGCCTTCGGCATGGGCATAGACAAGCCGGACGTGCGCTTCGTCGCTCATATCGACATGCCCAAGAGCCCGGAAAACTTTTATCAGGAATCCGGCCGCGCCGGCCGCGACGGCCTGCCCGCCGCCAGCTGGCTGTGCTACGGGCTCAACGACGTGGTGCAACTGCGGCAAATGATAGAAGGTGGGGAAATGGCCGAGCTGCAAAAGCAGGTGGAACTGGGCAAGCTCGAAGCCATGCTGGCCTTCTGCGAAGCCGCCTCCTGCCGCCGCCAGCACATCCTGGCGCATTTCAGCGAACAGAGCCGGCCTTGCGGCCATTGCGACAACTGTCTGCATCCGCCCATCACCTTCGACGCCACCGTGGCGGTGCAAAAGCTGCTGTCCTGCATCTACCGGGTGGAGCAGCGCTTCTCCGCCGGCCACGTGATCGACGTGCTGCTGGGCCGCGCCAATCAAAGCGTCGGTCATTACGGCCATGACAAGCTGTCCACCTTCGGCATCGGCCGCGACTACAACCAACGCGTTTGGCGCTCCATCATCCGCCAACTGGTGGCGCGCAAGCTGCTGCATGTCGACGTCGCCCGCGGTCAGTCGCTGGTGTTGAGCGACGAATGCCGGGCCGTGCTCAAAGGCCAGGAAAAAGTCTATCTGCGGCCGCTGGCCGACGACAAGGCGACGCGCAGCAGCGCCAGCGCCGATCGCTGGCTGCGCACCGAGCGCGAAGAGCGGCTGTGGCAGGCGCTGCGCGGCTGGCGCCGGCAAATGGCGGACGAACACAATGTGCCGGCCTACGCGGTGTTCTCCGACCGCACCCTGCGCGACCTGGTGGAAAAGCATCCCAGCTCCCGCGCCGGTCTGGCCAAGGTGTATGGACTGGGCGAACTCAAGCTGGCGCGCTATGGCGAAGCGCTGCTTGAACTGCTGAGCGCGGCGGCGGCCGAAGCGGGTTGATCCGGCCGCCGTTTTTGTTTCCGGTCCGGCGGATCAAATCCGCTACAATCGATGCGAATAATATTGATTGATCTGGAGCGATAGATGGCAGTAAACCTCAAGCCCGTCAGCGGCGAACATCTCTTCCCCATTCCCGGCGTGGAACTGAGCGTTGCCGCCGCCGGCATCAAGAAAGCCGACCGCAACGACGTGCTGGTCATCCGTCTGGACAAGGGCAACACCGTTGCCGGCGTATTCACCCAAAACCGCTTCTGCGCCGCGCCGGTGCAAATCTGCAAAAAGCATCTGGACGCCGGCGTGCAGATCCGCGCGCTGGTCGTCAACACCGGCAACGCCAACGCCGGCACCGGCGAACAAGGGCGCAGCGACGCGCTGCAAGTCTGCCGCACGCTGGCCGACGAACTGGGCTGCCAGCCGGAACAGATCCTACCCTTTTCCACCGGCGTCATCCTGGAACCGCTGCCGGTGGACAAGATCACCGCGGCGCTGCCGCATCGGCAAGGCGCGGACTGGGCCGACGCCGCCCGCGCCATCATGACCACGGACACCGCGCCCAAGGCGGTCAGCGCCCGCCTGACGCTGGACGGTCATCCGGTCAACATCACCGGCATCTCCAAGGGCGCCGGCATGATTCATCCCAATATGGCCACCATGCTGGGCTTCATCGCCACCGACGCCGCCGTGACGCGTCCGGTGCTGCGTCAACTGGTGAAGGAAGTGGCCGATGTTTCCTTCAATTGCATCTCGGTGGACGGCGACACCTCCACCAACGACAGCTTTATTCTGATCTCCACCGGCCAAAGCGGCGCTCCGTTGATCGATTCGCCGCAGCTGGCGGCTTATCAGGCGCTGAAGGCGGAGTTGATTCAAGTCGCCACGGCGCTGGCTCAGGCCATCGTCCGCGACGGCGAGGGCGCCACCAAGTTCATCACCGTCAAAGTTGAGGGCGGCCGCTCCTTCGAAGAGTGCAAGGACGTCGCTTACGCCATCGCGCGTTCCCCGCTGGTGAAAACCGCTTTCTTCGCTTCCGACCCAAACCTGGGGCGCCTGCTGTGCGCCATCGGCTACGCCGGGGTGCAGGACCTGGACGTCGATCGCCTGGAGCTGTATCTGGACGAGGTGCTGGTCGCCGTCAACGGCGGACGCAATCCTCTATATAAAGAAGAAGACGGCCAGCGCGTGATGGCCCAGCCGGAAATCCTGGTGCGGGTAAACCTGGGGCGCGGCGCGGCGGAAGCCACGGTTTGGACCTGCGACTTCTCTTATGACTATGTGAAGATCAATGCGGACTACCGCAGCTGAGCAAGGCGTTTTAGCCGTTTGGGCCGCTCCGTTTGCCGGAATGCCGGCCTCCTGCCCAGAAAAAGCCCCGTCAATCGGGGCTTTTTCGCATCCTGGGCGTTTCCTCCGCGAGGGCTTGTCGGAGCATTGGAGAGAAATGGTTCCGGCCCGGAATGGCAGCTTCTTTACAAATCAAAAGCTTGCCGGCGCTGCTTGCGAAATCTCCGTCTTTTTTCAAAATAGGTGTTGACGGAGCGAGGGCTGTAACGTATATTTCACCTCCTCAGCAGACAACGCAGCGACGGAAACGAAACGCAGCGACGAGCTGGGCTTTATGCATTGCATCGCCGTCTGGCGGACGATCCCTTTCCCGTTTCTGCTCCTTGTCTTCCCTTCTGTCTTGATTTAGTTGCCGCTTGTCCAGCCAGGCTTGCCTGCGTTCGCTTCTCTATACAATCCTGAAAAAACAGCTTAAGCAATGGGAATGGAATGGGCCGGCGAACGACGTTGGGTGGTTTCACCATGGTTGAGCTATTGGTGACCATTGCGGTGGTGGGGATTGGCCTGGCATTGGCGGTGCCGGCGTTCAACCAATTCATCGACACCAATCGTTACCAGGCGTTGTCGCGCGCCTTGGTGGCGGACATGACCAATGCCCGCGCCGAAGCGATTCGCCGCGGCGTGCCGGTGGGCGTGTGCGCGTCGACCGATGGTAGCAGTTGTTCCAATGCGGCCAGCAATTGGTCGGTGGGCTGGCTGGTTTTCGCCGATCTCGACGGCAGCGGCGCGCCTTCCAGTAGCGAAATCCTGTCGGTGCATAACCCTGGCGGCGCCGCTGTCGCTTCGAGCACGGTGGCCGGTTTTCGTTTTGCGCCCAGCGGCGAGGCGAGGGGGGCGACGGCCAGCGGCACGCGTCTGACCACCACGCTGCAGATACTGTTTCAAAGCCAGACCACAACGGCCAGCAGCACGGTGCAGGTGGCGCCGTACGGCTTGATAAGCGGGAATTGATATGCGCGCACGGATAAGAGCGGAGGCCGGGTTCTCCTTGCTGGAGGTGCTGATCTCAGTGCTGGTGGTGGCCCTGGGCATGTTGGCCATGGCCGGCATGCAGCTGAAATCCATCCGCGATTCGCACGACGCTTATATGCGCAGCCTGGCTTCGGAACTGGCGGTGGAGGCGGCCGAGCGGGTGAGGGCGGCGACCGGCGATCAGGTTTACGCCCTGAATACCGCCAGCAATCAGATGGACTTGAATGGCGCGCTGGGGTGCTACGCCTCCGGGGTGGCGACGTCGGATTGTACCGCCAACAGTTCCGCCACGCAGACCATGGCGACGACAGACACTTCTTACTTTTCATCCACGGCCAATAGTTTGCTGGGTTCGGGCTCGGTGCAGGTTCTGCTGAAAAAGGCGGATGGCAGTTCCGCGGCTACCTTGAGCGCGTGTAGCTACAGCCTGGCAGGGGCGGGTACGGGTACGGCTTGTCAGGTTTCGGTCAGCGTCAGCTGGCAGGAAAAAGCGGCGAGCGGCACCACTCCCATGCAAACCCAGACCTTCGAGTACCGATTCCGATGAAAACCTTGGCGATGCGCAGCCGCCGTGAAGGCGGCATGACCTTGATCGAGCTGATGGTGGCGTTGACACTGGGCTTGATGGTGGTGCTGCTGGTCGGCCAGGTGTTCTATTCCAACAAGACCGTGTTTCGCAGCCAGGCGGCGCAGGCCGAGGTGCAGGAGAAAGGCCGTTTCGCCCTCCGCTGGATATCGGAGCAAGTGCGTCAGGCCGGCTATGTGGACACCACCAAGCTGGCCAATGGCTTGGCCGTCAATTTCCCCGCCAGCGGCACGACATTTACGAGCGCGGGCACGGTGTTGCTGGAGGCGAGCGGCACTTTGAACTACCGCTTTTACGGAAATAACGATAATCAGATCATAGATTGCCAGGGCAGTCCGGTGGCCAGCGCGTCGACGGCTTATAGTTTCGCAATTGCCCGCACAGCCAGCGATGTGATGACCTGCGCCTCGGCGGGCAGCACCAGCACGGTGTTGAGCGGGGTGAAGCAATTGGTGCTGACGTATGGGGTGGATAGCAGCACGACGCCGGATAATATTCCGGAGAGTTATGTCGCGGCGACGTCGGTTGCAGACTGGACCAAAGTGCATGTGGTGAGGGTTTGCATCCTGGTGGAGTCGGACACTCAGTACACCGCGCCCAGCGGCTACTCCGTGACCGACTGCAATGGCAGCGCCTATCCGGCGGCCGGGGTGTCCAATAACGGCAAGCTGGCGCGAACCTTCCGGACCTCCATCTTCTTGCGGAACAATCTGTCATGACGGCCAAGGCGCAACAGCAGGGGTTTTCATTACTGGTGGCTCTGATCTTCCTGACCGTGCTGGCGATGCTCGGTTTCGGGGCGGTGCGTTCGGCGCTGATGGAAGAAAAACTGGGCGGCAACAATCGCGAGCGGGCCATCGCCTTCATGGCGGCGGAAGTGGCGATGCGTCAGGCCGAGACTTATATCGCCACGGCCGACAATCTGCCGGCAAGCGGCACCACGGCGAGCGGCACTGTCGCCGTGTCCAATTCGGCCGCGTCCGCCACCTATACCATCAGCTATGTCAGCACCAGCGGGGGACGAGATTATTACCTGTTGCGGGCGACGGGCTACGGCGGCCGCAAGACCCTGTTGAACACAACTCAGACGCAATTGGAATCCGTCGTCTGGGTGGAGCAGTAAGGAGACGGAAGATGGCGCGCATCTTGATGCAAGGTTGCTTGAGTCTGATCTTGGCCCTGACCCAGGGAAGCCTGGCCTGGGCGTTGACCATTCCGACCCAACCCTTATTGCAAAACACTTTGCAAGTGAACCCGATCAATCTGCTGGTGATGGGCAAGAGCCATAATCTGTTTGTCGCAGCTTACAACGACTATACGGATCTGGACGGTGTCGGGATGCCGGATATCGGCTACAAGCCCAAGTCCATCGACTATTACGGCTATTTCGACTCCTTCAAGTGTTACACCTATAGCTCGTCCAGCAGCGCTTTCATTCCCTATGCGACGACCAGCGACAAAACCTGCGACGGCTCGCACTGGAGCGGGGACTTCCTCAACTACGTCACCATGTCGCGCATCGACGTGCTGCGCAAATCGCTGTATGGCGGCAAGCGGGCCAGCGCTTCGCCCGCGACGCTGATCCGCTCCAACATCCCGCTGGACGCCCATGTCTGGGGCAAGTCTTTCGGCAGCGTCATTTCCACCAGCCCCACGGTGTCCTTGGCCTCCTACGTCGATACCACGCTAGGCGTGTCCAAGTATGAAAACGGCGCCGGCACTTCCACAAGCACCATCGCCAGCATGCTGTCGGCGGGCCGCAACATCGTCATGGTGAACATGGATAGCGGCAGCTATCCGGGTACGCCGGTGCTGCGGATCGCGGCGATGGATCCCACCAAGAACGTGATGACGGACTGGGTCAGCACCGAGAGCAACGGCAAGCTGTCTCAGAACTTCACCGCCTTGACCATGCAAGTGCGGGTGTGCGTGGGGGGCTTGCTGGAGAGCAACTGCAATCAGTATGGCAGCAATTACCTGCCCACCGGTCTGCTGCATAAATACGGCATCAGCAGCAATATGGAGTTTGGCTTGTTGACCGGCTCGTATGACTCGCCGCAGTTGGGCGGGGTGCTGCGCGACGCCATCGGCAAATTCGGCGACGAATTGAACAGCGACGGTACTTTTAAGGCTGGGGGTACGGTCGATACGATCGACCGCCTCAGGATCAATAAGCCCAGCTCCAGCTACGACACTTCCACCAGCGGCAGCGGCAACTGGGGCAACCCGGTGGCCACCATGTATTACGAGGGCCTGCGTTATCTGGCGGGCAAGAGCGGGCCCAAATTCATCACCGGCACCACCTCGATCGATACCAGTACTTTGGGCCTGCCCAAGATCACCAGCTGGACCAACCCCTATAACGGCAGGGCCTGGTGCACCAAGCCCTTTGTCACCGTGATCAGCGAGGCTTTGACCTCTTACGACAGTCAGATGCCGGGCTCGCCCTGGGGCTTCTCCTACAGCAACGATTTGAGCGGGATGAACGTCAGCCAGCTGGGCAACACCTTGTGGGGCTACCAGTTTGGCAGCGGTAGTAAGAACGTGATGATAGGCGAGGTGTCCGGCGGCACCGCCGACGGTTTGCCGACCAGCAAACCCGCCTCCAACTTCGATGTCCGCGGCTTGTCGCCGGAGGAGCCGACGCGGCAGGGCAGCTTTTACGCGGCGATGGCCGCTTATTATGCGCGTACCAACATCCTGGTGACGCCGACCAGTCCGCCCAGCGGCGCCACCTTGGCGCCGGTGCGCACTTTCGCGGTGGGGCTCTCTTCGCCCCTGCCCAAGATCACCGTGCCCTTGACCGGCGGTTCGGTGACGCTGGTGCCTTTCGGCAAGGTGGTGATTGGCGCAAGCAATACCTTGACCATTACCAACTTCTTCCTGACCAGCGCGGCCAGCGACGGCAGTTCCTATTCCTTTCAGGTGAACTTCGACGATAGCGAGTTCGGCAGCGACTACGACCTGGATGCTATCGCGACTTATCAGATCAGCAAGGTGGGCAGCAATCAGGTGCAGGTGACGGTCAACTCCACCTATGCGGCCAGCGGCTACGCAAACCATCTGGGTTTCATCATCTCCGGCGTGCAACCCTTGGCCGGGGCCTCCACCGAGAACAAGGCCGGCGCCTACCTGGTGGTGCGCGAGAACGAGTCAAGCAGCGCTACTCAGTGCATAGGCACCAGCAGCGGGCAGTCAGGCTATAACCCGCTGAATTACGGCCTCAGCAGCGGCTCTTGCCGTGTGCTGCCCTTGACCTTTACCGCCACCTTCACGCTGGATCCGACCAAGGGCTCGACTACGCTGTTCGAGAGCCCGTTGTGGTATATGGCCAAGTACGGCGGTTTCACCGACAACAAGACCAATCCCAGCAGCCCCAACTCCTTTGACCCGAACAATGTCTGGCAATGGGACGCGGACGGCGACGGCAACCCCGACAATTACTCGCTGGTCAGCAACCCGTCCAAACTGAACGCCCAGCTGGATCAGGCCTTCCAGAACATCAGCAATCAGAACGGGTCAGGTTCGGCCGGGGTGGGCAGCAAGTCCACGATCAGCGGCGATACTTATTACTACGAAGCCTCGGTCAACAGCGCGGACTGGTCCGGGGACTTGAGCGCCCGCAAGATTCTGGTCAGCGGCACCAGCTTGTCCCTGAGCAATCCCTTGTGGAACGCCAAGCTGAAGGTGAACAGCGACACCGGCCGCCAGATCATCACTTCCAGCGGCGGCATCGGCGGCGGGCAAGCCTTCCAGTGGTCCAGCCTGAACACCGTGCAGCAGCAGGCTCTGCGGGCTTCCTCGTCCGAGCTCAGCTCAGTGACGCAAAGCCGGCTGACTTATCTGCGCGGCAGCCCGGCGAACGAGGGCTACGGCAGCACGCAGTTCCGGCCGCGGCCTGCCACCAAGCTGGGAGACATCGTCAACTCCTCGCCGGCTTACATCCCGGCACCGGCGAACGGCTCCAGCGATCCGAACTACAGCAGCACCAGCTACCAGTCCTTCGTGACGAGCAAGGGCAGCCGTTCCTCCATGGTGTACGTGGGCGCCAACGACGGCATGCTGCATGGCTTTCAGGCTACCACCGGCGCAGAACTGCTGGCCTACATCCCCTCGCCGGTGTTCGGCAACCTGAACCTGCTGGCCAGCAACTCCTATACCCATAACTTCTATGTCGACTCGACCCCGGTTGCCGTCGACGCCCAGATTGGCAGCACCTGGGGCAGCTATCTGGCCGGCGGCCTGGGCGCGGGCGGTAAGGGCTTGTATCTGCTGGATATCACCAATCCGGACGCCTTCAGCGAAAGCAGCGCCGCCTCCATCGCCAAATGGGAGTTCAACGCCACCAACGATCTGGACATGGGCTATGTGTTCGGCGCGCCGCAGATCATCAAACTCAATGACAACAAGTGGTATGTGGTCAGCCACAATGGCTACAACAGCACCAACGGTGACGCCGCCCTGCTGATTCTGTCGCTGGATTCCAGCGTCAGCTGGGTCCTGAACAGCAATTACTACAAGCTGTCCACCTTGTCCGGCACCGCGGTGTCGCCCAACGGCCTGTCCACCATCGAGCCGGTGGATCTGGACGGCAACGGCACGATAGACGTGGTCTACGCCGGGGATCTGAAGGGCAATATGTGGAAGTTCGACCTCAGCTCCGGCACGCCGTCCAATTGGAAAGTGGCCTTGAACCGCGTGCCCTTGTTCAGCGCCAAAGACAGCAGCGGCGTGGCCCAGCCCATCGTGCTGGCGCCGGTGACCGCGCCCATGCCAGTCAGCAACGGCGTCACCTCGGCGAGCAATAGCAACCGGATTGTGATGTTCGGCACCGGCAAATACATAGAAAGCTGCGACAAGACCAGTAGCTGCACGCCGGAATCCAACAGCCACAGCGTGTACGGCATTTGGGACTGGGGCGCGCCGGTTTGCGATCGCCGCCTGTTGTTGCAACAAACCCTATCCACCAATGTAATCAGCGGCACCACTTACCGGCAGGCCACCAATACCTCGATCAGCTGGAAAGACTACACGCTGGCCAGCGCGACGGCGAACCAGAGCTGCTCGACGCAGTACGGCTCGATCAGTTCCACCGCCGGCAAGTTGGGCTGGTACGAGGATTTGAACATCAGCGGCGAGCGGGTGGTGGGGATGCTGAACTATTATTCGAAGACGCTGGAATATCAGACCTATATCCCTTCTTCGGATACCAGCGATATTTGCACGCCCAAGGACGCCGCCTATATTCTGCGGGTGCAGTACGATAACGGCGGCGCCGGGATCAAGCCCAAGCTGGCGGACACCGTGGCGCAGACGACGGACTCCTCCGGCAACTACAAGCCCATCATCGGCAAGCAGATGGGCGGCTCGTTGGGCACCACCGATTTTGTCCTGAGCGGCAAGGTCTACTCGCTGTCCAGCAGCACCACGGGCAGCACCTCGATCACGGGCTGGAACTTGGGGCGCAGCTGGAAGCGCGTCACCTGGCGCGAACTGACCAATAACTGAGGATGGGGAATGGGATATCGCAGCAAAGCGGCGCGGCGGACACATCGCGGCTTCACCTTGATAGAGCTGATTGTCGTAGTGGCCATTATCGGTATTTTGGTCAGCATCGCCTTGCCGTCGTACACCAACTACGTGCAACGCACCTATCGGGCCGAAGTGCAGACCGAGCTGCAAGCCATCGCCCAGGCGCAGGAAAAATACTTCACGCTGAATAATGCTTATGCCTCCTCGCTGACCGCGCTGAGCTACGCCTCCTCCAGCATTAGCAGCCAGGACAACCGCTACACCATCACCATGGGCGATCTGAGCGCCTCCGCCACATTGGCCAACGGCCAGGGCTATACCTTGCAGGCGGCCCCGGCCGGCGGGCAAGTGGGAGAGAGCTGCGGCACGCTGAGCCTCAATAGCCTGGGCAGCAAGAGCGCTGCCAGCGGCACCGTCAGCAATTGCTGGCGCTGAGGGCGAAACGAGACAGCCGCGGACCGGAGTCCGCGGCTTGGCTAGCGGCAGCGGTGGGGGGCTGTGGTATCCTTCGCAACTTGATGTCCATGGGGGCGTGGCCGCCCATGGACGATTGCCGAGTTTGAAGGAAGCCGATGTCCTACCCGACACCTTTGTTCGAAAATAAAGTCTGCACTCAGGAACAGCTGGCGGACAAGCTGGCGGCCTTGCCGCGCCCCATCGTCTTCACCAATGGCTGCTTCGATATCCTGCACCGCGGGCATGTGACCTATCTCGCGCAGGCGCGCGCCTTGGGCGCCAGCCTGGTGCTGGGTTTGAACACCGACGCCTCGGTGCGCCGTCTGGGCAAGGGCGACGACCGGCCCATCAATCATCAGGACAACCGCGCGGCGGTATTGGCCGCCTTGGAAAGCGTCAGCCTGGTGATCTGTTTCGACGAAGACACCCCGGCGCAGCTGATAGAGCAGGTGCGTCCCGATGTGCTGGTCAAGGGCGGCGACTGGACGCCGGACAAGATCGTCGGCAGCGCCGAGACGCTGGCGCGCGGCGGCCAGGTGCACTCCATTCCCTTCCTGTTCGACACCTCCACCACCTCCACCTTGAATAAAATTCGGGCCAGCGAGGCCGGCCGGTGAGCGAACACGCTTTCGCGGTGCTGCGCCGTCTCGCCGACGGCCGTTTCCATTCCGGCGAAGACATCGCCGGCGAACTGGGCTGTTCCCGCACCCTGGTCTGGCAGGCGGTGCACGCCATCCAGCAAGACCTGGGCGTCACCGTATTCAGCGTGCGCGGGCAGGGCTATCGCTTGGAAGCGCCGTTTGAATGGCTGGACGTGTCGGCCATTCGCGACGGACTGAGCGAGGCGGCGGCGGATACCTTCACGCTGGCGGTGGCGGAGCGCACCGACTCCACCAATTCCCAGCTGCTGGCGCGCGCTGCCAGCGGCGGCCTGCACGGCCTGGTGTTGGCGACGGAGCTGCAAACCGCCGGCCGCGGGCGCTTGGGGCGGCGCTGGCAGGCGCGGCTGGGCTCGGGTCTGACGTTCTCCCTGCTGTGGCGCTTCGACCGCGGCCTGTCCCAATTGGCCGGCCTGTCCCTGGCGGTAGGGGTGGCCTTGGCGCGGACGCTGCGGCGGCTGGGCGCGCCGGTGGCCTTGAAGTGGCCGAACGATGTGTTGTTGAACGAGCGCAAGTTGGCCGGCATCCTGATAGAACTGTCCGGCGACGCGCTGGGCCCGACCGCGGTGGTGATCGGCATCGGCATGAATGTGGGCGAACCGGGCGAAGTGGATCAGCCGGTGGCCTGTTTGGCCGAGGCGGGCGTCAAGCTGGCGCGCAGCACGTTGCTGGCGGAGTTGCTGAACGAACTGCACCGGGTGCTGAGCGATTTCGACCGTCATGGCTTCGTGCCCTTGCGGCAGGAGTGGATGAGCTTGTCCGCGCATCAGGACGCGCCGGTCTGCCTGAGTTTTTCCCATGGCGAGCCGGTGCAGGGCGTGGCGCGCGGCGTGGCCGAGAGCGGCGCGCTGCTGGTGGACACCGCCGACGGCGTGAAGACGTATCACGCCGGCGAGGTCAGTTTGAGGAAACTGGCATGAAGTTGTTGATCGACGCCGGTAATAGCCGGGTCAAATGGGCGGTGCATGATGGCCGTGACTGGCTGGTGCAGGGCGCGGTGGAGCACGGCGACATCGCCAGCCTGGCTGAAGTCTGGCGACAATGGCCGATCACGGCCGCCTGGGGCGCGTCGGTGGCGCGGGCGGAGGCGGCGCAAGCCTTGGAGGCGGCAACGCCCTGTCCCTTGCGATGGGTGCGGGCGGAAGCCGGTTTCGGCGATGTGCGCAACGCCTACCGCAACCCGGCCGAGCAGGGGGCCGACCGCTGGCTGGCGGTGCTGGCCGCGCGGCAACTGCACCGGGACGATGTGATCGTGGCCTGCGCCGGCACCGCGCTGACCGTGGAGGCCTTGACGGCCGAGGGTGATTATCTGGGCGGGCTGATCGTGCCCGGGCTGAAGCTGATGTTGAGCAGCCTGGCGCGCAACACCGCCAATCTGGACCGTTCCGCCGGCGTGGTGGCGCCGTTCCCGCAAGGCACGGAAGACGCCTTGGCCAGCGGCGCGGTGTACGCGCTGACCGGCGCGGTGGAAACGCAGCGTCGGCAATTGCAGGCGCATACCGGACGCGCTCCGGTGCGGGTGCTGTTGACCGGCGGCGACGCGGCGCGCTTGGCGCCTTGGCTCGCCGGGCCGGTCGAGATCGTGGATAATCTGGTGTTATTGGGCTTATTAAGAGTGGCCGACGAAAAATGAAGTGGTTTCTAGCCTTGGTCGTGGTGCTGAATTTGCTGGTGGCGATGTATGGCTCGTTCAAACAGCGTCCGCCGGCAGACGTGCGGGCGCAGGAAGTGAGCCCGGAACTGGTCAAGCTGCTGCCGGCCAATTGGAAGCCGAACGCCTCCGCGCCGGCCGCGTCCGCCCCGGCGGCGGAGCCGCTGCGCGAATCTTCCGCGCCCAAAGCGGACAAGCCGGCCGCGGCCAAGCTTAAGGCCCAAGAAGCGTCCGCGCCGAAAACAGCGGCCGCCAAGGCGGAGGTCGCCAAAACGGAGACCGCCAAGCCGGAGCCCAAGGCCGAAACGGCTAAGCCGGCGGAAGCCGCCGCGGCCTGCCTGCAATGGGGGCCGCTGGACGACAAGCTGCTGGCCAGGGTCAAGGGCGGCGTGCCGCAGCTCAAGCTCAAGGCCGGCCAGCTGAGCGAGGTCAGCAAGGAAGAAACCGCTGGAGGCGGGCGCTTCTGGGTCTACTACCCGCCGCTGGCCACCCAGGCGGAGACGTCGACGCTGTCGTCGGAACTGAAGGGCAAGGGCTTTGACAACTACATCGTCAAGAACGACGACTTCAAAGGCCATCTGTCGCTGGGCCTGTTCGGCAAGGAAGACGCGGCCAAGGGTCTGGCCGCGCGGCTGAAGGCGGCCGGCTACGACAAGGCGCTGGTGCAGCAGAAGGGGCAGAAGGCGAGCAAGACCACGCTCAGCTTCAAGACGCTGGACGCGCAGCAGGCCGACAAGCTCAAGGGGCTGCAAAAGCGGCTGACGCCGGGGATCGGCCTGAAATCCTGCGGATGAGACGGATAGTCTTGATCTGACCGCTTGCCAGCGCCGGCGCGGCGATGCACTATCAAGCATCGCCCCAAGCGGGCGCAGGCGCAGGTCTTCATTTCTCCGATGACGGCGGCCTCTGGCCGCCGTTGTTCATTCTGTCAGCAGGATATGTCCAGACGAAGCAACATCACCCGGCTGTTGGACCGGGGCCGTTTCAATGACCGCACCTTGCGGCATTTGGGGTGGTCCATGGCCTTCATCGCCGGCGCGCTCAACGCCGGCGGCTTTCTCGCCGTGCACCGCTACACCTCGCACATGTCCGGCATCGTGTCCGGCATGGCCGACGAGTTCGCGCTGGGCGAGGTGACGCTGGGCCTGTCCTTGCTGGTGATGCTGCTGTGCTTCATCGCCGGCGCCATGCACAGTTCCTGGCTGATTCTGTGGGCGCGCCGGCAGCGTCTGCGCGGTGGTTACGGCGTGTCCATGATGGAAGAGGCCGGCCTGCTGCTGCTGTTTGGCCTGCTGGGGGCCGCGCTGTCCTTGCACAAGGGTTTTTTCACCCCGCTGACCGTGATGCTGCTCTGCTTCATCATGGGCATGCACAACACCATCGTCACCAAGCTGTCCGGCGGCCTGTTGCGCAGCACCCACATGACCGGCATCGCCACCGACATCGGCATCGAGCTGGCCAAGCTCAGCTACTACGGCCGGGAAAGCATGCCCAAGGTCAAGGACGTGCGCGCCAACCGCGTCAAGCTGCGCACCTATCTGCTGATCCTGCTGTCGTTTTTCGGCGGGGGCGTGGTGGGCGCGCTGGGCTTCAAGCATATGGGATACAGCTTCACCCTGCCGCTGGCGCTGCTCTTGTTCCTGCTGGGGCTGCGCCCGGTCTGGTACGATGTGAGACTACGTTTCCGGCTGTGGCGCATCCAGCTGGAAAGCCATTGATTCGATTGGCTCTTGTGCGTCCGCGCGCATCGCGGCAAACTTCGGGGTTCCGCCCCAAGGGGGGCGGCAGCCTCAAGCCGTCGGCTGTGCAAGATGGACGGTAATCGTCGGGACGCCTGAGCCCGGCGTACTCTCTCGCGGAGAGTATTCATGAGCGAAACCATTTATGGCGACGGCGCGATCCGCCGTCAGGGCCTGTACGGCTCTTCCATTGAAAACACCTATGCCGGCGTGCTGTCCTTCATGCGCCGCAACTATAGCCGAGATCTGACCGGCGCCGACGTGGTGGTGTCCGGCATTCCGCTGGACCTGTCCACCACCTTCCGCTCCGGCGCGCGGCTGGGTCCGCAGGCGATCCGCGCTGCCAGCGTGCAGCTGGCCGAGTTGAGCCCCTTCCCCTGGGGCTTCAACCCCTTCGACGATCTGGCCGTGATCGACTACGGCGATTGCTGGTTCGACGCGCATAATCCGCTGACCATTAAGCCCTCCATCATCGAGCACGCGCGCACCATCCTGGCCTCCGGCGCCAAGATGCTGACCTTCGGCGGCGACCATTTCATCACCTACCCGCTGCTGATCGCGCACGCGGAGAAATACGGCAAGCCGCTGGCGCTGCTGCATTTCGACGCGCACTGCGACACCTGGCCGGACGACGAGCCGGACAGCCTGAACCACGGCACCATGTTCTACAAGGCGGTGAAGGATGGCCTGATCGATCCGAAGAAGTCGGTGCAAGTGGGCATCCGCACCTGGAACGACGACTTCATGGGCATGAATGTGCTGAACGCGCCCTGGGTGCACGACAACGGCGTGGACGCCACCATCGCGCGCATCAAGGAAGTGATCGGCGACAGCCCGGTCTACCTGACCTTCGACATCGACTGTCTGGACCCGGCCTTCGCGCCGGGCACCGGCACTCCGGTGCCGGGCGGCCTCAGCAGCGCTCAGGCTTTGAAGATCGTCCGCAATCTGGGCGATCTGAACATCGTCGGCATGGACGTGGTGGAAGTGGCGCCCGCGTACGACAATAGCGAGGTGACCGCCCTCGCCGCCGCGCATCTGGCCTGTGACATGCTGTGCCTGATGCGCAATAAGAAGCTGGCCGGCACGCTTTGAACCGTTGACGCATGCAAGAACGCCGCTCTCATCAAGCGGCGTTTTTATTTGCGCGGAACCAGGACCAGGCTCGCGCCGGCTGTGCCGCCGGCCCGCGCCGCAGCTCCATATAGCGTTCGCCGTCGCGCAGTTCGGCAAAGCCCAGCCGGCGGTAGAACGGGCGCGCGTCGCGGGACACCAGCAGAAAGCGCCGCAGCTGCTGCAGCTCGGGGTGGGCCAGCGCCGCCTCCATCAAGGCGCGGCCGACGCCGAGGCGACGGACCTCGGCCAGCACGAACACATCGGACAAATAGGCGAAGCTGGCGTAGTCGGTGACGATGCGGGCAAAGCCCAGTTGCCGTTGTCCGCGGTAGGCGCCGAACACCAGCGAGTGCGCTATGGCCTTGTCCAGCTGCTCCGGCGTCAGGCCTTGCGCCCAGTGGGTTTGAGACAGGAAGCGCTGAATCATGTCGCGGTCCAGCCGGCCGCGCTCGCAGCTGATCTCCAGATGGGCCATGGCGGCTCCGTGCGATGACGACGCCGCCAGTATCCGCGCTCGGCATCACCGCGGGATGACGGGGAGATGGCGGTATCGTTGCAGCGCTACTAGAGCGCCGGCCAGCGGACCGCCAAAAGCAGCAAGAGGCCGATTTCGCACAGCTCAATGCCCGCGCCCAGGCAGTCCCCGGTCATGCCGCCCAGCTTGCGCAGCAGGAAGCGCCGCCAGGCCAGCGCCGCCAAAGGCGCCAGCAGCAATGCCGGGGCCAGCCAGGCCGACAGCGCCGCCAGCAGCGCCGCGTTGACCGCCAGGCTGGGGCCGTGCCGCCGCCAGGCGAAGCGCTCGCCGCTGCCAGGCGCGATCGCCGGCAGGCTGGCCGACCAGTACACCGCGAAACAGCGGCACCAGGCGGGGATCAGCAGCAGGCCCCAAGGCGGCGCAGGCTGTTTGGCCAGCAACATCAGCAAGATCAGCTTGGCGACGACGGCCAGGATCAGCGCCAGCGCGCCGAAGCTGCCGACGTGAGGATCTTTCAGCACCTCGAAGAAACGTTCGCGCGAACGGTGGGCGGCGCCCAGCGCGTCGGCGAGATCGCCCAAGCCGTCCAGATGCAGGCCGCCGGTGACCCAGGTCCACATCAAGAGCGCCAGCAGCGCCGCCAGCCAAGGATCGCTCAGGCGGCCCAGGGTCAGCGCCGCCAGCAATAGCGCGCCGATGATCAAGCCCACCGCGGCGAACCAGCGCGCGCTGTCGGCCAACCACTCGGGCTTGAACTCGCGCAGCTGCGGCGTGGGCAGGCGGGTCAGGAACTGCAGCGCCAGAATCAGTCCGCGCACGGTGCTTCCAGCCGCATCAAATAGGCCGGGTGCCCGTCCAGGATGGATAATTGGGCAAAGCCGCCGCGCTGCACCGTCATCAGCTTGGCCACCGCAAAATCGGCGCCCAGCAACTCCGCCAGCAAGGTGGTGATGACGCCGCCGTGGGTGACCAGCACGCGGTGGCTGCCGCTGGCCGTGGTCATCCACTCGGACAGGCCGGCCAGCACTCGGGTGCGGAAGCCATCGTAAGCTTCGCCGCCCGGCGGCGTCAGCTCCCCGGCCGCCAGTTTGGCGCGCCAGTCCGGATAGCGCTGCGCCAGCACCTGCACGTCCATGCCGTCCCAGTCGCCAAAGTCCATTTCCGCGAAGCGCGGGTCCACTTTCAGCGTCAGCGAGCCGTGCAGAGCGTGCTGGACCGCGAACTCGCGGCAACGCTGCAAGGGCGAGCTAGCCATCGCGGTGACCGGCGCCAGCGCGCAAATGCGCTGCCAGCTTTGCGCCATCTGAATGTGTCCGGTGGCGTTCAGCGGCAGATCGCAACTGCCGATCAAGCGGCCCTCATGATCGATTTCGCCGTGACGCAACAGGGTCAGGGTATAGGGGTTCATTCCGCTTTTCCGGTGATGCCCGCCTCGGCGAAGGTGGCCATCTCGTTGTGCAGGCGGATGGCCATTTGCAGCAAGGGCACGCACAAGGCGGCGCCCGACCCCTCGCCCAGATGCATGCCCAGGTCCAGCACCGGCTCCAGCTTCAGCGCGTGCAGCGCCAGCAGGTGGCCGGTTTCTTCCGAGCGGTGGCTGGCCAGCAGCCAATCTCCCGCGCGCGGCTCCAGCGCCAGCGCGCAGAGCGCGGCGGCGCTGGAAATGAAGCCGTCCACCAGCGCCGGCGCGCCTTGCGCGGCGCTTTCCAGATAGAAGCCGGCCATGGCGGCGATTTCCAGGCCGCCCAGCTCGGCCAGGATGTCCAGCGCGGACAAATCGCGCCCGGCGACGCGGGCCAGCGCGGTGCGTACCACTTGGCGCTTGGTGTCCAGGCCGGCCTCGTCCAGGCCGGTGCCGCGGCCGACGATGCGCTCCGGCGGCAAGTCCGCCAGCCGGCAGATCAGCGCGGCGGACGCGGTGGTGTTGCCGATGCCCATGTCGCCGGCGATCAGCAAATTGGCGCCGCCGTCCAGCGCGCGGCGCGCGGCCAGGCGGCCCACTTCCAGCGCGGCCTCCGCCTGCGCCGGCGTCATTGCGGCCTCCCTGGCCAGATTGCCGGTGCCGGCCCGCACTTTGGCGTGGACGATGGGCAGCGCGGAGACGTCGCTGAGCACGCCGGCGTCCACCACCTCCAGCCTGGCGTCCAGGCTTTGCGCCAACACGCAGATGGCCGCGCCGCCATTGGCGAAATTGCGCACCATTTCGCCGGTCACCACCGAGGGATAGGCGGACACGCCTTCCGCCGTCACGCCGTGATCGCCGGCGAACACCGTGATCGCCGGCCGCAGCGCGTCCGGGCAGACCTTGCCCTGCCAGGCGGCGAAGCGGCAGGCCAGCTCTTCCAACCTGCCCAGGCTGCCCGCCGGCTTGGTGAGTGTGGCCTGGCGGGCGCGGGCGGCCTGGTAGGCGGCGAAATCGGGTGAGCGAAAGGTATCGATGAATGTCATGAGATGGCCAACTCCAGCCTGGATGAGAGAGTGATTCAGCGGCGACTTTAAGCGATAGCCCGCCACCGGGGCAACCCGCAGCCGGTGGACGATTTGATCCTAACTAAACATATTTCTTTTGGCGCCATCCCGTCGGGATGCTCTCCGGTATAATCCGGAACCTAGCAGGTGTCCGCGGTTCAAGCGACGCGGATGAAACGGGAAGCCGGTGCAAGACCGGCGCTGCCCCCGCAACGGTAAGGCCTGGCGTGTGAAGCTGTTCAACCGAGTCGCGCTCGACGCGCGAGACGTTGAACCTCAACGCCCAGGCGATGCAACGGCCACTGTCCATCGGATGGGAAGGCGCATCGCCGCAAGGCCGAGCCCGGAGACCGGCCTGCTGGCATGCGCGATCATGGAAACCACACTCGCGCCCGCCCAATGGCCGCCCGGAAGGCGGCCGCACTGGAGTATCGCGGGGAGGCGATCCGACAGACGGCCCGGCGTCCTGCCGCGGCGTCCCCCTTTATCATGCCTTCTTCGCACTCTTCCTAACCATGCCGCCCAGGCGGCCAGATTCCATGTGGAGTGTGTTTCATGTTCAAACCCCAACAATGCGCCTTGCTGGTCTCGCTGGCCTGCGCCGGCCAGGCCTATGCCGCCAATGTGCCCGAGTTCGCCGGGGATCCGGTAGTGGTGACGGCGGGCCGTGTGGCGCAACCGCTGTCGCGCACGCTAGCCGATGCGACCGTGATCACGCGCGAGGAAATCGAAGAAAGCGGGGCGCAAACCCTGCAACAAGTGTTGTCGCGTCAAGCGGCTGTTTTTATCGCCAGCAATGGCGGCCCAGGCAGCGCCAGCAGCATCTATATCCGCGGCAACAAGGATAGTCATACGGTAGTGCTGGTGGACGGCGTGCGAATTTATTCCGCCACGCTCGGTACCACGACGATTCAGAATATTCCATTGGCCCAGATCGAGCGCATTGAAATTCTGCGCGGGCCTGCGTCCAGTTTATACGGCGCAGACGCCATCGGCGGGGTGATTCAGATCTTCACTCGCAAAGGCGAGGGCGAGCCGCGATGGAACGCGGGGGTGGAGTTTGGCAGCCGAGGCACCGGCAAGCTAAGCGCCGGCGTAGCGGGGAAGTCGGGAAATACCGCTTATAGCCTGCAGCTGTCGCACGCTCAGTCCGATGGTTTTTCGGCGACGAATTCACGAAACACGGATTACTACAACCCGGACAATGATGGGTATCGCAATGATAGCTATGCCGCTAGCCTGACGCAGACCTTGTTGCCGGGCCATGACTTGACTGTGCGTCTATTCCAGACCTTTGCTGAGGCGGACATTGACTCTAGCAGTGCGTGGAAGGGGCAGGATAGCTACAAGTCGCGCCTGACTGGGCAGAGCGTTGAATCAAAAAATCGTTTCAATGATGTCTGGACAAGCACTCTGCGTTTTGCCCGCAGTCAAGACAAGTCAGAGATGTTCAAGAACGGCAATTTCGATCGGCGTGCCAGCTTTTTTCAGACAACGCAGAACGAATGGCAATGGCAGAACGACTTGAATACCAAGGTTGGCGTATTTATTTTGGGCGCTTCCCATTTGGACCAGAAAATCGCTAGCGATGGTATCTATACCAAAAACACCCGCACCACCAATGCCGGATTCGTGAGCTACCAGTTGGAGTTGGGCAAGCATCTTCTGCAAGCTAGCCTTCGAAACGATCATGATGATCAATTTGGGGGGAAGATGACCGGTAAAGCCGGTTATGGCTATCGTTTCGCCGATGGTTGGCTTGCGCGTGTAGGTTATGGCACAGGGTATAAAGCACCGTCCTTTAACGATCTGTACTATCCGGACAGCGGCAACCCCAATCTAAAGCCGGAGAGTTCAAAGAATACAGAACTGGCCCTGCAATACCGAAAAGATGGCCGTTCGGCTAGCTTGACCCTATTCCAGAACAAAGTGGAGCAGTTGATTCAGTGGGCGCAAGCCGACCCCACGGATTTCAATTCATGGCGCCCGAGCAATGTGGATCGCGCAACGATCCGGGGGCTGTCATTGGAGGCGGGGGCCCAATGGCTCAGTATCGACTGGCAAGGTAACTTGACGCTGATGGATGCGCGAGACGATAAGACAGGCAATTGGTTGGCAAACCGGCCGCGCCAGAGTGCCAGCGTATCCGCCGCCAAGCAGTGGGAAAAATGGACGCTGGGAGCGGAGCAGCAAGTCGCGTCGCGCAGAGCGGGAGATGCGGCTAATTCGGAGGCCAAAGCGCTGCATGGTTACGGCGTGACCAATATTTTTGCCAATTATCGTTTTGCCAAAAATTGGACTGCCACGGCTCGAGCGGACAATCTGTTCAATCGTGAATATGAAACCGCTTATGGGTACAACACCGGCGGACTGGGTGTTTTCCTTGGGGTTCGTTTCAGTCAGTAAGGAATTCCCATGCCCCACCTGATCACCGGCGGCGCGCGCAGCGGCAAGAGCCGCTACGCCGAAACCCTGGCCTTGGCCCACCCGGGCCCGGTCTGCTATCTGGCGACGGCCGAGCTGCGCGGCGGCGACGCCGAGTTCGCCGCTCGCGTCGAACACCATCGTCGACGGCGTCCGGCGGCGTGGTCGCAAGCGGAGGCCGGCCGCGGCTTGGCCGCCGAGCTGCTGCGTCGCGACGCGGCGGGCGGCCTGCTCTTGGTCGACTGCCTGGGCATGTGGCTGATGCGCTTTTTCAACGAGGACGGCGGTTTCGACACCGCCGGTTTCGAACAGGAACGCGCCGCGCTGCTGGCGGCATTGGAACAGGCCCGAGGCGAGGTGCTGCTGGTCAGCAATGAAATCGGCTGGGGCGTGGTGTCGGCCAATGCCCAGACCCGATGCTTCGTCGACGAGCTGGGGCGGGTGAATCAAGCGGTGGCGGCGGTCTGCCAGCGGGTGACGCTGGTGGCCTGCGGCTTGCCGCTGGTGTTGAAAGGCGAGATATGAGACGGTTGCCGGTTCTGGCCTTGCTGCTGGGCGCGCTGCCGGCTTTGGCGGCGGTCAGCGCCCAGGACGGCGGCGGCCAGACCATCACGCTGGCGCAGCCGGCGCAAAGGATTCTGACCCTGGTGCCGCACGCCACGGAAATGCTGTACGCGGTGGGCGCCGGAGACAAGTTGGTGGCCACGGTGGAACATAGCGACCATCCGGACGCCGCCAAGCGTTTGCCGCGGGTGGGCAGCTTCACCGGCTTCAGCCTGGAGGCGGTGATGCGGCAGCGGCCGGATCTGGTGGTGGCCTGGCGCGACGGCGGCGCGCCGCGCGAACTGGAGCGCTTGCGCAGCCTGGGCATTCCCGTCTATCTGAGTCACCCTTTGCAGCCGGACGACGTGGCCAAGGAAATGCTGGCCTTGGGGCGGCTGGCGGGCGTGGACGTCGCCGCCGGCAAGGCGGCCGCGAGTTATCGCCAGCGCCTGGCCGAGTTGCGCCGGCGTTACGGCTCGCGCGCGCCGGTGCGGGTGTTCTATCAAGTCAGCCAAACGCCCATTTTCACCGTCAGCGATCAAAGCTTCATGGGGCCGCTGATCAGCTTGTGCGGCGGCGTCAACGTGTTTGGCGATGTCCGGCAGCCGGCGCCGCAAGTGTCCGCCGCCACCGTGGTGGCCGCGCGTCCGCAGGCCATTCTGGCCGGCGACGAGGCCAGCCTGCGGATGTGGCGTCGTTGGCAAACGCTGCCGGCGGTGGCCAAAGACGCCTTGTTCGCCTTGCCGGGCGACGCCATGGTCGTGCCCGGCCCGCGGCTGGTGGACGGCGCGGCGGCCCTGTGTCTCGCGCTGGACACAGCGCGGCAGCGGCTGGGTTTGACGGCCAAGTGAGCGCCGGCTATCCTCGCCGCCATGGACAAGGAACTGGAATATCTCGAGTCGCGGGTGACGGCGTTGGTGGCGCGCATTCGCGAACTTGAAACACAAAACGGCCGTTTTGCCGAAGCGCTGTCCGAAGCGCTGCGCGACAATGCGGAGCTGAACTTCAGAGTGAACGAAACCCGCGCGCGGGTGGCGGCTCTGGTCGAGCGCCTGCCCAAGGCGTCGGAGGATGCGGAATGAGCGACGTGGCTCAGGTTGAAATCGAACTGCTGGGACGTTCCTTCACCATCGGCACCCCGGCGGAAGAAAAGGAAACGCTGCAAGAGGCGGTGCGTCTGCTGGCCGGCAAGATCGAAATGATCCAGCAGCACGGCAAGGTGATGGACGCCGACAAGATCGCCATCATGGCCGCCTTGAACATCGCCCACGATTTGTTGAAGACAAAAGTGGGAGAGGGCTTGGAGATGGCGGCGTTTCAGCGTAAAATACGCAGTATGAGCGAAGCAGCCGACCAGGCGCTCCGCGAAAGCCAGCAAGCGCTGTTTTAAACCGCAGCCAGCTGGCGAACACCAAGGTCAGTACCCCCTGCGGTGTTTGTGAAGGCACACAATTCCTTTGTACCAATGCGTTCGCTTCAGGCTGCCAGCGTGAGTCATGGGCGTGCCGCGTCCTCTTGAGGATGCGCCCGAAATGACTGGCAGGCGGCCCTCCCTGGAAACAGGGTACAAGCGAATTTTGCCCGAACGACACTCGCGGGGGCTCCCCCCTCTGCCATGACCGCCCCCTCTCTTGTTTCCGATCCGTTTCCCGTCGACAAGCCCGCATTGCGCAGGAAAATTCGCCGCGCGCGTCAGGCTCTGAGCGCTTCTTACCGTTTGCAGGCGATGCGGGCGATCGCGCGTCACGCCTCGCGGCTGCTCAAGCGAGGCAAGCGCGTGGGCGCTTATCTGGCCGCCGGTTCGGAGCTGGATCTGGAAATCCTGATGAGCGCAGCGCTGTGGCGCGGCGCGGAAGTCTATCTGCCGCAGATTCCGCGGCGCGGCCGCCGGCTGTGGTTCAGCCGTCTGGGCGCGGCTGACCGCTGGTATCTGCATCCGCGCTACCGGATCGCCGAATACGATGGTCCGGCGCTGCGCGCCGAACGGCTGGACGTGTTGTTTGTGCCGCTGCTGGCCATCGACGACGAGGGCTATCGCATGGGGCAGGGCGGCGGCTTCTACGACACCACGCTGGCCTTCCGCCAGCGCGCGCGCTTGTTCGGCAGGCCCTTGCTGGTGGGCGTGGCCTACGATTGCCAGCGCGTCGAGCGCGTGCCGCGCGAGCCCTGGGATGTCCGGCTGGATTATTTGCTGACCGAATCCGGTTTGCGCCGGCTGCCTTTGAGCCCCCTATGCCGATAGCCATCGTCTTCCTGGCCGTTTTGCCGGCCTTGGCCCTACTGGGGCGGCTGGAGTGGGCGGTGGCGTGGCTGTATCTGAGCCTGAGCCTGCTGTGCTTCATTCTGTACTGGCGCGACAAGCGGGCGGCGGAGCGCGGCGGGCCGCGCACGCCGGAAGCCCGGCTGCTGTGGCTGGGTGTGCTATGCGGCTGGCCCGGCGGCCTGATGGCGCGCCGGCTGTTTCGCCACAAAACCGTCAAGCAGCCGTTTCGGCTGCTGTTCTGGTGCGGCGCGGCGCTGAATCTGGCCTTGCTGGGCGGCTGGCTGTATCTGCGCGCGGCTTAGCGCCAGGGGCGGCGGCCGTAGTCGCCGGAATAGCCGTAGACGGGCGTCACCACGACGGGCGCCGGGCGCACCACCACCGGCGCGGGTTTGACGACTACCGGCGCCGCCCGGGGCGGCACCACCACGCAGGCGCTCAAGGCGCCGCTCAGCAACAGGCCCATCACCAGCTGTTTTTCATGCGTTTTCATGGTCTTCCCTTTCCATATCGCTTCAGAACCCCCTTTCGGGGCGGTGAAGACAGCCTAAGCCGCAATCTTTCCAGTAAGATTGAGCAAGCGTTAACCCTTTCCCTGACTGATTAACAGACATTGCCCATGCGATACTGGCTGATGAAGTCCGAACCGGACGATACCTCGATCGACGATCTCGCCGCCGAGCCCGAACGCTTGTTCGAGTGGACCGGCGTGCGTAATTACCAGGCGCGCAACTTCATGCGCGACGGCATGCAAGAGGGGGACCGGCTGCTGTTCTGGCACTCGTCCTGCCCGGAGCCGGGCGTGGCCGGCCTGGCGGAAATCGCCGCCTCCGCGCATCCGGACTCCAGCCAGTTCGACCCGGAAAGCCTTTACTACGACCCCAAGTCCTCTCCCGACGCGCCGCGCTGGCTGGCGGTGGACGTACGTTTCCTGCGCAAGACCCGGCTGCTGTCCCCGGCCGAGCTGCGCCGACACCCGCCGCTGGCGGAGATGACGGTGCTCAAGCGCGGCAACCGGCTGTCCATCACCCCGCTGAGCGAGGACGAATGGCGCTATATCACTGAACAGCTGCTGGCATGCTGAGCGTGCCGCTGATTTTGGCGCTGCTGGCCTGCGGCGCGGTGGCCGGCTTTCTGGCCGGCCTGCTCGGCGTCGGCGGCGGCCTGGTCATCGTGCCCGTGGTGTTGGGGGTCTTGTCCGCCGCGCATTTGGGCGGCGACCATGCTCAGCATCTGGCGGTGGGCACCTCGCTGGCGGTAATGGTGTTCACCAGCCTGTCCAGCGTGCGCGCTCATCATAAAAAGGGCGCGGTGGACTGGCGCATTGTGCGGGCGATGGCGCCGGCGATGGTGGTCGGCACCTTGCTGGGCAGCCTGATCGCCGGCGCGATTTCCGGGCTGGCGTTGAAATGGTTCTTCGTCGGCTATGCCTACCTGGTCGCCGTGCAGATGTTCTTCAATCTCAAGCCGCAAGCCAGCCGCGGAATGCCGGGCCAGGCTGGGCAGTGGGGCGCCGGCGGTGCGATAGGCATGATCTCCAGCTGGGTGGGCATAGGCGGGGGTTCGATGAGCGTGCCTTATATGAGCTGGTGCAATGTGCCGGTGCACACCGCCATCGCCACCAGCGCGGCCTTGGGCTGGCCCATCGCCGTGTCCGGCGCCGTCGGCTATCTCTACAGCGGCTGGAGCGTTGCCGGCTTGCCGGCAGGCGCCTTGGGTTTTATCTACCTGCCGGCGATGCTGGCGCTGATGCTGATGACGGTGCTGATGGCGCCGCTGGGCGCGCGCGCCGCGCACAAGCTGCCGGTGGCCCGTTTGAAGCAGGTGTTCGCCGCCTTGATGGCGACGATGGCCAGTGAGATGTTGTATAGCCTGCTGCGCGGCTAAGAACCTGTTCATAGTCTGCTGTGCTTTGGCGATACGGCGTTAAAAACCAGCTCAAAATGCTCAGTACCCCTCGGACATTCCGCTTTTTCGCTAATTTTCGCCTTGTCTCGCTCTGGCTCGCGAGACTTTGAACAGGCTCTAAGAAACCGACTTTTGATGGAGAAGCCATGCTGTATCCGCCGATAGAACCGTTTGCCAGCGGCATGCTGCCGCTGGACGGCTTGCATTCCATGTACTGGGAGCAGTGCGGCCAGCCGCAGGGGTATCCGGTCCTCTATCTGCACGGCGGACCCGGAGACGGCTGCGTGCCGGCCTGCCGCCAGTTGTTCGACCCCGGTTTTTACCGCGCGGTGCTGTTCGATCAGCGCGGCAGCGGCCGCTCCTCGCCGCGCGGCGAGCTGCGCGACAACAGCACCGCCCATCTGGTGGCGGACATCGAGCGGCTGCGCGAGCAACTGGGCATAGAGCGCTGGCTGGTGTTCGGCGGCTCCTGGGGCAGCACGCTGGCGCTGGCTTACGCCCAGGCGCATCCGGAGCGCGTCAGCGGCCTGATTCTGCGCGGCATTTTCCTGGGCGAGCGCCGCGAGATCGACTGGTTTCTGCACGGCATGGGTCAGTTCTTTCCCGAGGAGTGGCAACGCTTTGTCGCGCCCATCCCGGAGGCGGAGCGCGGCGACTTGCTGGCCGCCTATTACCGGCGGCTGACCGATCCGGACCCGGCGGTGCACCTGCCGGCCTGCCGCGCCTGGGGGCGTTACGAGGGCGCTTGCGTCGCGCTGCGCCCCAATGCCGACGCCGCCGAGCGCGCCGGCAGCGAATACGTGGCCTTGTCGCTGGCGCGGCTGGAGGCCCATTACTTCGTCAACCGCGTGTTTTTGCCGGAAGGCGCGCTGCTGGACGGGCTGGCGCGCATCCGCCATATTCCCGCCGCCATCGTGCAAGGCCGTTACGACGTGGTCTGCCCGCCCTCCACCGCGCTGAGGCTGGCCCAGGCCTGGCCGCAGGCCCACTACGAACTGGTGGAAGCCGCCGGCCACTCTGTGTGGGAGCCGGGCATACTCGAGGCGCTGCTGCGGCAACTGGAGCGTTTCCGCGACGCCCATCTGGCCGGCCGGGTCTAAGAGCCTGTTCAAAGTCTCGTGAGCAAGGGCGAGACAAGGCGAAAACGCTTGAAGAAGCGGAATGCACAGGTGGCGCATGAGCATCCTGAAAGCGTTTTCAACGCGGTATCGCCGAAGCGCGGCAGACTTTGAATCGCTTCTAAGCCCGCGCAACTATTTGGCGCGTAGGCCGGTCGAATCTGGTTTTCGACAAGGAAAGACTGGCAATTGAAAACCATCGTTCTCTGCGCCGCGGCCTTACTGGCCGGAATGCCCGCCGCCGCCTCCGCCTATAGCGACGAGACGCGCTTCCCCTTTGCCGGCCAGCCCGGCGAACTGCCGCTGGAAGTGGTGTTGCGCTTCGCCAAGAACCGGCTGGGCGAAGACGGCCAGTTCGAATACCGCAGCCTGAAAGTGATCCAGACCAGCCCGCCGGAAGCCTTCGACAAGGCCAGCATCGCGCTGCTGCGCGAAGGCCTGATGGACGACAGCGTCAAGGGCATGCGCCAGCGCTTCCAGCTCTCCCGCGAAGGCAATGTCTGGACCATACGCTCGGTGAAGGAGGATTTCTCCTGCTGGCGCGGCCGCAAAGGCTGGGGCGTCAAGCCCTGCCCTTGACGGCGACGGGTCAAGGAGCCGGCCAAGCATTTGTTTTTTTGGGGTCTTATCGCGGAAGCGAAGACGCCGTTATAATGGGGGCAACCTTTTTGCGGACGGGCTATCCGGAGCGGAGCGCATCACTGGCGCCTCCGGGCAGCCCGCCTTTTGTATTTCAGAGTCCAGATAAAGATCGCCATGCAAGAACAATACAGCCCGCGCGCGGTGGAAGCCGCCGCCCAGCAGAAATGGCAGAAGACTGCCGCTTTCAAAGCCGTGGAAGACGCGTCGCGTCCCAAATACTACGCGCTGTCGATGTTCCCCTATCCGTCCGGCAAGCTGCACATGGGCCATGTGCGCAACTACACCATCACCGACGTGCTGGCCCGCTTCAAGCGTCTGCAAGGCTTCAACGTGCTGCAGCCCATGGGCTGGGACGCCTTCGGCCTGCCGGCCGAGAACGCCGCGATGAAAAACGGCGGCGCGCCGGCGGCCTGGACCTACGCCAACATCGAATACATGAAGCAGCAGCTGGACAGCCTGGGTTTTGCGCTGGACTGGGAACGCGAGCTGGCCACCTGCAAGCCGGACTACTACCGCTGGGAACAGTGGCTGTTCACCCGTTTGTTTGAAAAAGGCGTGATCTACAAGAAAAACGGCGTGGTCAACTGGGATCCGGTGGATCAGACCGTGCTGGCCAACGAGCAAGTGGTGGACGGCCGCGGCTGGCGTTCCGGCGCGCTGGTGGAAAAGCGCGAAATCCCGATGTACTACTTCCGCATCACCGACTACGCCGAGCAGCTGCTGGCGGATCTGGACAAGCTGGACGGCTGGCCGGAACAGGTCAAGACCATGCAGCGCAACTGGATAGGCAAGAGCTTCGGCTCCGACGTGGCCTTCGCCTACGACGAAGCCAGCATCGGCCACGCCGGCCAGCTCAAGGTCTACACCACCCGTCCCGACACCCTGATGGGCGCCACCTATGTGGCGGTGGCCGCCGAACACCCGCTGGCCAGCCAGGCCGCGGCCGGCAACGCCGAGCTGCAAGCCTTCATCGCCGAATGCAAGGCCGGCTCCGTGGCCGAGGCCGACGTGGCCAAGATGGAAAAGAAGGGCATGGACACCGGCCTGTTCGTCGTTCATCCGCTGACCGGCGCCAAGCTGCCGGTATGGGTGGCCAACTACGTGCTGTGGGGCTACGGCGAAGGCGCGGTGATGGCGGTGCCGGCGCATGACGAGCGCGATTTCGAGTTCGCCAACAAATACCGCTTGCCGATCCAGCAGGTCTACGCGCCGGCCAGCGGCGAAGACAACTTCGACGCCGCCGCCTGGCAGGACTGGTACGCCGCCAAGGACGACAGCATCCGCACCGTGGGCAGCGGCAAATACGACGGCCTGAACTTCGCCGCCGCCTTCGACGCCATCGTCGGCGATCTGGAAGCCAAGGCCTCCGGCCAGAAGAAAACCCAATACCGCCTGCGCGACTGGGGCATTTCCCGCCAGCGCTACTGGGGCTGCCCTATCCCCATCATCCACTGCCAGAGCTGCGGCGACGTGCCGGTGCCGGAAAAAGACCTGCCGGTGACGCTGCCGGAGAACGTGATTCCGGACGGCGCCGGCTCCCCGCTGGCCAAGATGCCGGAATTCTACGAAACCAGCTGCCCGAAATGCGGCGGCGCGGCCAAGCGCGAAACCGACACCATGGACACCTTCGTCGAGTCCAGCTGGTACTACGCGCGCTACGCCTCGCCCAAGTGCGACACCGCGATGGTGGACAAGAAGGCGGCCGACTACTGGCTGCAAGTGGACCAGTACGTGGGCGGCATCGAACACGCCATCCTGCACCTGCTGTACGCGCGCTTCTTCCACAAGCTGATGCGCGACGAGGGCCTGGTGTCCAGCGACGA
The DNA here is from genome assembly GCF_003052555.1 of Chromobacterium sp. Panama. Classification (NCBI taxonomy): domain Bacteria; kingdom Pseudomonadati; phylum Pseudomonadota; class Betaproteobacteria; order Neisseriales; family Chromobacteriaceae; genus Chromobacterium; species Chromobacterium sp. Panama. The sequence continues at coordinate 4,629,897 of NZ_QARX01000001.1, read as the reverse complement.
GCCGTTCAAGAGCCTGCTGACCCAGGGCATGGTGGTGTGCGAAACCTTCTATCGCGAACTGCCCAACGGCGCCACCGACTGGATCGCGCCGCAGGACGTGGTGCTGGAGCGCGACGCCAAGGGCAAGATCGTGGCCGCCAAGCATCGCGTGGACGGCCTGCCGGTCGTGGTGGGCGGCATCGAGAAAATGTCCAAGTCCAAGAACAACGGCGTGGACCCGCAGGAATTCATTGAAAACTACGGCGCGGACACCGCCCGCCTGTTCATGATGTTCGCCGCGCCGCCGGAGCAGAGCCTGGAATGGTCGGACGCCGGCGTGGAAGGCGCGTTCCGCTTCCTCAAGCGCTTGTGGAAGGCGGCGAACGAGCATGTCGCAACCGGCCTGGCGCCGGCTTACAGCGGCGGCGAACTGAGCGCCGGCCTGAAAGACCTGCGCTTCAAGCTGCACGCCACCATCCAGAAAGTGGCCGACGACTACGGCCGCCGCCAGCAATTCAACACCGCCATCGCCGCGGTGATGGAACTGCTGAACACCTACGACAAGACCGACACCTCCGGCGACGCCGGCCGCGCCGTGGCGCAGGAAACGCTGGAAGCCGTGACCCTGTTGCTGTCCCCCATCGTGCCGCATATCTGCGACGCGTTGTGGAACGCCTTGCGTCCGGGCAGCGAATTGCTGCAACAAGCTTGGCCGAAAGTGGACGAGAGCGCGCTGATCAAGAGCGAGATCGAACTGATGGTGCAAGTGGGCGGCAAGCTGCGCGGCAGCGTCACCGTGGCCGCCGACGCGGCCAAGGACGCGATCGAGGCGGCGGCGCTGGCGCATGAAAACGTGCAGAAGTTCATGGAAGGCAAACCGGCCAAGAAAATCATCGTGGTGCCGGGCCGCCTGGTCAACATCGTGGTGTAAACCGGCGTGGCTTAGGCTCCGGGTCGCGGATCGCGCCCCGGGCCGGGCCAGGCAAGCATTGTTTCCCGATAAGGAATCGCGAATGAGACTTTCCCTGCAATGGCTGTGGCTGGCGCTGCTGGCCCTTACGCTGAGCGCCTGCGGCTTCCACCTGCGCGGCCTGGGCGGCCCGATGAAGCCGCTGCCGTTCGCCTCGATGTATTTCGACGGCGGCAACACCGCGGTGGCCGGCGACGTGCGCACCGTGCTGGCGCGCGACCCGCGTCTGCAAGTGCTGGGCAATCCCAAGCAGGCCGAGGCGGTGGTGACCATCCTCAGCGAAAATCAGTCCAAGGACATCCTGACCCTGAACGTGGGCGGCAAGATCAACGAGTACCAGCTGACTTACACCGCCGTGGTGCGCACCGTGCTGTTCGGCGTGCCGGTGGAGCCGGACATGACGGTGGTCGTGCGCCGCAGCATGAACTACTCCGACAGCGCCATCCTCGGCAAGGAGCAGGAAGAAGCGTTGATCTGGGCCGACGCCCGCCGCGACGCGGCCGAGCAGATCGTGCGCCGGCTGGCCTATCTGAAAAAGCCGGCCGCCGCGCCGCTGACCGGCCCGCAAAGCCTGAAGCCCGCCGATGCCCAGCCTAAGCCCTGACGCGCTGATCGCGGCGCTGGGCAAGGGCCTGGCGCCGCTTTACCTGATCCACGGCGAGGAAGCGCTGCTGGCGCTGGAAGCCGCCGACGCGCTGCGCCAGGCGGCGCGCGAGCAAGGCTATCAGGAGCGAGAAGTGCTGACGGTGGAGGCCGGTTTCGATTGGTCGCAATTGCGCGACGCGATGAGCAGCGTCTCGCTGTTCGCCGAGCGCAAGCTGCTGGAAATCCGCATTCCCAACGGCAAACCCGGCACCGAAGGCGCGGAAGCGCTGCAGCAGCTGGCGGCGCAGCCGCCGCAGGACACGGTGACCTTGATCACCCTGCCCAAGCTGGAGCGCGCGCAGCAGCAGTCCAAATGGTTCCAGGCGCTGGAAAAGCTGGCGGTGACGGCGGAGGCCCGCCTGGTGGGGCGCGCCGAGCTGCCCGGCTGGATCACGCGCCGGCTCAAGGCCCAGGGCCAGGTGCTGGGCGGCGAGGCGCTGGCCTTCTTCGTTGATCGCGTGGAGGGCAATCTGCTGGCCGCGCGCCAGGAAGTGGACAAGCTGGCCTTGCTGTATCCGGCCGGCGAACTGACGCTGGAGCAACTGCGCGCCGCGGTGGCCAATGTGGCCCGCTTCGACGTGTTCCATCTGTCCGAATCCTGGCTGGCCGGCGACGTGCCGCGGGTGCTGCGCATGCTGGACGGCCTGATGGCCGAAGGCGAGGCGCCGGTGCTGGTGTTGTGGTCGCTGACCGAAGACGTGCGCATGTTGCTGCGTCTGCGCCAGGGCCTGAAGGATGGGCGCAACGCGCGCGACATGGCGCGCGAACTGCGTTTGTGGGGCGACAAGCAGCGTCTGGCCGAACCGGCCTTGCGCCGCATCGGCCCGCGCAAGCTGATGACCGCGCTGGACGAATGCGCGCGCATAGACCGTCAGATCAAGGGCGTGGAAGTCGGCGACCCCTGGCAGACCATGCGCGGGCTGGCGGGCCTGCTGGCCGCTTGAGCCAGCGGGACATTCACCAAGATTCGCGCCCCGTGCGCGGCAAACAGGAGAGCACCATGGCTTTATTCGATACCTTGAGCGGTTTGCTGTCCGGCGGCGCGGAAGGCGGCGCCGGCGAAGCCCTGCAAAGCTTGTTGCAACAACAAGGCGGCTTGTCCGGACTGCTGGAACAGTTCCAGCAAGGCGGTCTGGGCGAGCTGGTGTCGTCGTGGGTGGGGCAGGGCGGGAATCTGCCGGTGTCCGCCGAGCAGATCCAGCAAGTACTGGGCGGCGATCAACTCGCCGGCATCGCGGAAAAAGTGGGCCTGGACCAGGGGCAAGTGTCGCAATTGGTGGCCGAACATCTGCCCGGTCTGGTGGACAAGCTGACCCCCAACGGCCAGCTGCCGCAGGGCGATGATTTGCTGTCCCAGGGCGCGGATCTGCTCAAAGGCTTATTCCGCTGATCCCTCCCATCCATGCAACAACGCCGGCCGCGAGAGACTCGCCGCCGGCGTTTTTCATGCCTTTGGCCGGCCCGCTTGCAAGCGGGATCAGGCCGGCGCAAGGAGTCCGTTCCGAGAACGTGTTTACGATCTCGCGCGCTAAGGCGAGACAAGGCGAAAACAGCTGAGGAAGCGGAATGTACATAAGGCACATGAGCGTTTCCAAGGTGCACTCACCGAGCCACGTTCCACGACGCGCAGCAGATCGTAAATAGATTCTTAATGATGATGACCGGCCGCGCCGGCGGTCACCGTCAGCTCCGCCGCCGGGCTTTTCAAGTCATGGGCGTCCTGGCCGGGGGCCGGAATGTCCGCCCAATTGGTTTCGCCCTGTTCGCACAGCTGTTTCACCTTGAAGTAGAGCTTGCCCGGCTGGGCGGCGATCTTGGCCTGGAATACGAACTCATCGTAGAAATTGGACGGCAGCTTGCCGCCCTTCCAGGTGATGCGGCTCACATCCTCGCTCACCTTGCGGCCGTAATTGTCGAAAGGCTTGACCGCGCTCTTGCTCACCTCCACCTCCCAGCCGGCTTTCGGCATCGGCTGCGCCAGACGCACGCCCTCCGGCATTTCCACGCTGATGGCGGTGGTGGGGCTGCCGTTGCAGCCATGGCCGATTTTCAGCACGCCCTTGTAATAGCCGCCGCTGGCGGCGGTGGGCATTTCCAGGGTGACGTGGGCGAGGGCGGAGCCGGAAGCGGCCAGCAAGGCCAGCAGGGCGATCTTTTTCATCGTAGCTCTTTGCGGATCAGGGTTAGCGCGCGTGTCGGCCATTGGCGGCGACAAATGCGAATGAGGATTAGCCGCATCAGTTTAGCGCCTGCTCATCCCCCTAGCATGCGACAAAGTGTCGCAGAGTCGGCATGAGAATAATGCAAATTGCGATGGCTTTGTCATGGCCGCTATACTGGTCGCCCGCCCAATGGTTCAGGAGTCGTCATGATGGTCCGTGCCTTATCCACCGCAGCGTTGATGATGTTGTCCACTCATGACTGTGCCGCCGGCGGCTACAGCGGCCTTGGCGCCGCCAGCGTCAGCGCGGAGGAGGTGGCGCGCTACCGCGCCGCGCCCTTGCCGGCGGAGCTGAGCCGCAAAGTGCAGAATATGCTGGACCTGCGCGCGCCCGGCGCCGGCGTGCTGTCCCCGGACGGCAAGGCCTTGTATTTCAGCTGGCGCGTCACCGGCGTGCCGCAGGTCTGGAGGCTGGACGGTCCGCAACGCTTTCCGGTGCAGCTTACCGGCGGCGAAGACGCCACCCTGATCCAGGACGTCAGTCCGGACGGGCGCTGGCTGGTGCTCAGCCGCGACCGCAAGGGCGAGGAAAATCCCGGCCTCTATCTGCAAGCCGCCGCCGGCGGCGCGCTGCGCGAAGTCCAGCACAAGCCCGGCGTGCAGACCCAGTTCCAGTTTCTCAGCAAGGACGGCCAATGGCTGTACTACCGCAGCAACGACGAGCGGGCCGACAGCTACACCCTGTATCGCTATCGGCTGGCCGACGGCCGCCGCGAGCGTCTGTTCGGCGATCGCGGGGCCTGGAGCATCGCCGATCACCGCGACGACGGCCGTCTATTGCTGCAAAAGACGCTGAGCAACGCCAGCGCGGAATTCTATTTATGGACGCCGGACGGCAAAGCCTTGCAGCCGCTGCTGGGCCAGGGCGAGGCCGTCGACTATCGGATGGACTTCGGCCTGCGCGACGGCGAATACCTGGTGCGCAGCAATAAGTTCGGCGAATACCACCGTCTTTATCTGTGGAGCGCCGGCGTCTTCCAGGCGCTGACGCCGGAAGCGCGCGGCGACGTGGAAAACCTCAACATCGACCATGAGCGGGGCCGCGTCTACTACACGCTGAGCCAGGATGGTTACGGCAAGGCCTTGGCGCTGGATGGCCGCCGCGGCTATCGCGCGCTGAAGCTGCCGGTCTTCCCCGGCGCGGCCCAGGTCAACGTCGTCAACCTCAGCCGCGACGGCCGCTACGTCAACTTCAGCGTGGAAACCGACACCGCGCCGGCCAGCAGCCATGTTTGGGACAGCAAGCGCGGCAAACTCAGCCAGTGGCTGTTGCCGTCCGCGCCGGAACTGGATACCCGGGGCTTCGCCAAGGTCAGCCTGGAAAGCTACCCGGCGCGCGACGGCACGCCGATTCCGATGTTCGTGCGCCGGCCGACGCGCTGCGCGGCCACGCCCTGCCCGGTGGTGGTCCACTTTCACGGCGGGCCGGAGAGCCAGAGCCGGGCCGGCTTCTTGCCGCAGGCCCAGTTATTCGTCGACGCCGGCTTCATTTATGTGCAGCCCAATGTGCGCGGCTCCGTCGGCTACGGCAAGAGCTGGCTGGACAGCGACAACGGTCCGCGCCGGCTGCAAGTGCTGTCCGATATCGAAGACGCCGCGCGCTACATCCGCAGCCAGTGGGGCGCGGACGGCGTGGCGCCCAAGATCGGCGTGATGGGCGGCAGCTACGGCGGCTATTCCACGCTGGCGGCGATGACCATCTTCGCCGGCGCCTACGACGCCGGCGTGTCCAATGTCGGCATCGCCAACCTGGTCAGCTTCCTGCAAAACACCGCGCCCTACCGCCGCGCGCTGCGCGCCGCCGAATACGGCGACCTGGAGCGCGACCGCGCCGCGCTGGAGCAATTGTCGCCCATCAATCACATCGACAAGCTGCGCGATCCGCTGCTGATCATCCAGGGCGTCAGCGACCCGCGGGTGCCGGTGGGCGAGGCGCTGCAAATGTACCGCGCGATGGCCGGCAAGGGCGTGGACGGCGGCCTGATCCTGTTCCCGGACGAAGGCCACGGCGCGGCCAAACGGGAAAACCAGGTGCTGCAACTGGGCCATAGCCTGTGGTTTTTCCAGCGCCACCTCTTGGGGCAGAATGAGGGTGGCGGCGCCAAAGCCGGGCGTGCCGAATCGGGAGAGCAACATGAGTCCACAGGCGCTTGAAGACTACCTCCATCAACACATCCCGCTGTCCGCCGCGATGGCGGTCCGCGTGACCGAGGCCAGCGGCGAACGGGTGATCCTGAGCGCGCCGCTGGCGCCCAATATCAACCACCGCGCCACTGTGTTCGGCGGCAGCGCCTCGGCGGTGGCCATCCTCGCCGCCTGGTGCCTGGTGTTCATGCGCTTGCGCGAGCGCGGCCTGGCCGGCCGCGTCATCATTCACGGCAACGACATGCGCTACGACAAGCCCATCGTCGCCGACTTCCTCGCCCGCGCCGCCGCTCCGGACGCCGCCGACTGGGACAAGCTGGAGCGGGCTTTGCGGCGCGGACGCATGGGGCGCTTGCGGCTTGCCGTGGCGCTGGAGTGCGACGGCGAAGCGGTGGGCGGCCTGAACGGCGAGTTCGTGGTGCTGCCTGGAGAAGGGGATTCCCAGTACTGAAGCCCCCCCGGCGCAGCGCTATCGCTTATCAAACTTTAAATCCAATCTGAATAGCTTATTTTTTGTGCTAAAAAGAAATATCTTGTGCCGGGTTGGGTTGAGCGATAGCCAAAATAACCGCGCCCCGGCGTTGTCGGCCGCAGCCGCGCCGCAACGCCAGCGGACGCAGGCTGGGGGAGGCCGATGGCTTCAAAAGCGCAAAAAGAGCTGGAACTGGTGCTGCGTTTATTGCAGCGCAAGGGTTTGCACGCAGTGGACCGGCAGTCCTGGCCGCCGCCGCTGCCGGATGTGGGCGCCACCCTCAGCGACGGCCGGCGGATCGCTTTCGAAGTGACGGAAGTGCATGCGGACGAGCACTTGTTCGGCGGCGGCAAGGGCTGTCTGCGCGCCCGCGAAGTGCGCCAGGCGCAGCAGGGCGAGGATGCGGCGATCAGCGTGCCCAACGCGCCCATCGCCGCGATCAAATACCGTATCCAAGCCAAGTGCGTGAAGCGCTACGCGGCCAAGCCCGGCTATGAATTGAGCCTGCTGCTGGCAGCCAATATCCCGCAGTTCGGCGGCGTGGCCGCCACCACCCTGTTTCCCGCCTTTATCCAGGAAGCGGCGCTGACCGCCGCCACCCATCATCTGTTGGAGTCGTCCGCCTTCGAGCGCGTCTACCTGCATCTGATCCAGCCCGGCGTCTTGTACGAGTGGAGCAAGCAAGACGCCTGGGTGGAAATGGCCAAAACAACGGAGGAGGGCGTCCGTCCGCCTTTTTGGGCGGAACCCATGCTCGGCGGCGTCTGTTGGCAAGGCGGCGCGTCCTGAAGGTTAGGACGCGCGTTTTCATTCCGGCTCGTGTTTGCGGTAGCCGTCGTTCCACACACTCCTTAAGCGTGACGCGCAAGGCAAGGCGGCGAGGCTAATCCCCGGCGGGGTTTGGTGGGTATC
>NZ_QARX01000001.1:4598103-4622453 GCF_003052555.1 Chromobacterium sp. Panama | reverse complement strand
GTAGGACACCGCCAGACGCCCAATACGATAACGCCAAGTCCAAGACTTGGCGTTTCGCTTCTCGAAAGAAGCGACACAGTTTATGCCTGGCGACAATAGCGGGGCGGTCCCACGCCTTCCCATCCCGAACAGGACCGTGAAACGCCTTAGCGCCGATGATAGTGTGGCATTCGCCATGTGAAAGTAGGACACCGCCAGACGCCCCATTGCAAAGCCCAGCTCAAACGAGCTGGGCTTTATGCATTTGCGGACTCAAAAGCTGAGTGTTTTGTCCGCGCTCAGCGTCCATTCAGCCAGTTCCGGCATGGTGCCGATCTTGACGCCCGGCAGCAGCAGGCTTTCATCGATTCCCCGCGCGTCGGCGCAAGTGCGGCAGACGCGCGCCGTCACGCCCAATTCCAACGCTTCGGTCAGCATCTCGCCCAGGGTCGGCGCTTGCGCGGTCTTCTGATTTTTCAATGCGGCGACAACGGCGTCGGACAGCAGGAACAGCTGCACCCGGCAGCGCTCGGCCTGTTGAGCCAGGGTCAGCGTCAGGCGCAGCGCGGAGAGCGCGCGTTCGTCCCCGTAGGGGCTGGCGTTCAGGGTGATCAGCACGGTTTGCATGAGGGTTTGCCTATGATGAAGAGAGTCAGGACGGCATTGTGGCACGTTGCGCCGGCCTTGGCATGCGCGGACGGGGGCGGAGCGGGGCGCTCTAAGTTGTTGGCATGCAACAGTGAGGCGGGTCTTGAGCCCGGCTGGCGCCGGCTAACTGCTTGTACGAGTTGGGTTTGTTTGGGCTGAAATTATGGACTGAAAAGTTTCCTTCATATTGTCCAGCAATCTATTTGTATTTGTATACAATAGACAAATTTTCCGGGCGCTAATGAAAAGAGATAGCTCGGGGCTGCAAACTACACGGAGATGATTCATGCAATTCGACGCATTTGCCCATGGCCAGTCGGCGCTGCGGGACGCCATTACCTCTGCCTATCGTCGCGATGAGCGCGAGTGCGTGCAGGCGCTGTTGCCGCAGGCTGCGATGAGCGACGGCGAAGTCACGGCGGTTCAGGACCTGGCGCGGCGCCTGGTGGCGGAGGTGCGCCGCGAGCGCACCAAGTCCAGCGGGGTGGATGCCTTGATGCATGAGTTTTCTCTGGACAGCGCCGAGGGCATCGCCTTGATGTGTCTGGCCGAAGCGCTGCTGCGCATTCCGGACCGCGAAACCGCGGACAAGCTGATCCGCGACAAGATTTCGCGCGGCGACTGGAAGGCCCACCTGGGCAATAGCGCTTCCTTGTTCGTCAACGCCGCGGCCTGGGGCTTGTTGGTCACCGGCAAGCTGGTGGCTTCGCACAGCGCGAATGGCTTGTCGGCGGCGATGACCCGTTTGATCGCCAAAGGCGGCGAGCCGCTGATCCGCAAAGGCGTGGACATGGCGATGCGCATGCTGGGCAAGCAGTTCGTCACCGGCGAGACCATTGAGGAAGCGCTGGCCAACGGCCGCGAACGCGAGGCGCGCGGCTATCGCTTCAGCTACGACATGCTGGGCGAGGCGGCGATGACCGAGGCCGACGCGCAGCGCTATCTGCAAGACTATGTGACCGCCATTCACGCCATCGGCAAAGCGTCCGCCGGCCGCGGCATTTACGAAGGCCCGGGCATTTCGGTGAAGCTGTCGGCCATCCATCCGCGCTACAGCCGCATCAAGCACGAACGGATGATGGCCGAGCTGCTGCCGCGCCTGAAAGGCTTGTTCCTGCTGGCCAAACAGTACGATATCGGCCTGAACATCGACGCCGAAGAAGCGGATCGCCTGGAAATCTCCATGGATCTGGTGGAGGCGCTGGCCAACGATCCGGATCTGGACGGCTTCGAGGGCATAGGCATTGTGGTGCAGGCTTACCAGAAGCGCTGTCCCTATGTAATCGATTTCCTGATCGATCTGGCGCGTCGCAGCAAGCACCGCTTCATGGTGCGCCTGGTCAAGGGCGCTTACTGGGACGCGGAGATCAAGCGCGCCCAGGTGGACGGCTTGCCGGGTTATCCGGTTTACACCCGCAAGGTTTACACCGATGTGGCTTATCTCGCCTGCGCCAAGAAGCTGTTGTCCGCGCAGGACGCGATCTATCCGCAGTTCGCCACCCACAACGCCTACAGCCTGGCCGCGGTGTTCAATCTGGCCTCCGGCAAGGATTACGAATTCCAGTGCCTGCACGGCATGGGCGAGACCCTGTACGACCAGGTGGTGGGCAAGGACAAGCTGGGCAAGGCTTGCCGCATCTACGCCCCGGTGGGTTCGCATGAAACCCTGCTGGCCTATCTGGTGCGCCGTCTGCTGGAAAACGGCGCCAACAGCTCCTTCGTCAACCGCATCGTGGACGAGGCGGTGTCCATAGACGAACTGGTGGCGGATCCGGTGGCCGAGGCCGCGCGCCATGGCGGCCAGCCGCACAAGAAGATTCCGGCGCCGCTGGAGCTGTACGGCCAGCAGCGCAAAAACTCCAAGGGTCTGGACCTGTCCAGCGAGCATGTGCTGGCCACGCTGCAACTGGGCCTGCAAGCGTCCGAGAAACAGCCGTGGGGCGCTTTCCCGATGTTGGGCGACGGCGACGTCACCGACGGCGAAGTGCAGCAGGTGCGCAATCCGGCGGATCACGACGATCTGGTGGGCCGCGTGATCGAGGCGAGCGCGGCGGACGTGAACCGCGCGCTGGAGCTGGCGCAGCAAGGCGCCGCCGATTGGGCCGCCACGCCGGTGGCCGAACGCGCCGCCTGCCTGCAACGGATGGCCGACCTGATGGAAGACCAGATGCCGGCGCTGATGGGCCTGGCGGTGCGCGAGGCCGGCAAGACGCTGGCCAACGCGATCGCCGAGGTGCGCGAGGCGGTGGACTTCTGCCGCTACTACGCGGCGCAGATCGAAGACGAATTCGACAACGCCAGCCATCGCCCATTGGGCCCGGTGGTGTGCATCAGCCCGTGGAACTTCCCGCTGGCCATCTTCATCGGCGAGGTGGCGGCCTCGCTGGCGGCCGGTAACGCGGTGCTGGCCAAGCCGGCGGAGCAGACCAGCCTGATCGCCGCGCACGCGGTGCGCTTGTTGCACGAGGCCGGCGTGCCGCGCGCGGCGCTGCAATTGCTGCCGGGCCGCGGCGAAGTGGTGGGCGCGGCGCTGACCGCGGACCCGCGCGTCCAGGGCGTGATCTTCACCGGCTCCACCGAGGTGGCGCAAATCATCAACCGCACGCTGGCCAAGCGCGGCGGCGACCCGGTGCTGGTGGCCGAAACCGGCGGCCAGAACGCGATGATCGTGGACAGTTCGGCGCTGCCGGAGCAGGTGGTCACCGATGTGCTCAGCTCGGCCTTCGACTCCGCCGGCCAGCGCTGCTCCGCGTTGCGCGTGCTCTATCTGCAGAACGACATCGCCGACAAAGTCATCGCCATGATCAAGGGCGCGATGGATGAATTGAAAGTGGGCGATCCGGCCAAGCTGGACATCGACGTCGGCCCGGTGATCGACGCCGAAGCCCAGGCCGGCCTGTTGGCTCATATCGAAAAGATGAAGGCGAGCGCGCGCGCCACTCATCAGGTCAAACTGGGCGAGGACTGCGCCAAGGGCACCTTCGTGGCGCCCACCTTGTTTGAGATCGCCGATCTCAAGCAGCTGAAGCGCGAAGTCTTCGGTCCGGTGCTTCATGTGCTGCGCTTCGAGGCCAATGAGCTGGACAAGGTGGTGGCCGAGATCAACGCCACCGGCTACGGTCTGACTCACGGCATCCACAGCCGCATCGACGAGACCATCGACAATATCGTCGGCCAGATCAAGGTCGGCAACGTCTACGTCAACCGCAACATCGTCGGCGCGGTGGTGGGCGTGCAGCCCTTCGGCGGCGAAGGCAAGTCCGGCACCGGCCCCAAGGCCGGCGGCCCCTTCTATCTGTACCGGCTGAGCCGCGCGGCCTGGGAGCCGAAACTGGCGGCGGAGACCCTGCCGCTGTCCCTGCCGGCGCTGGACGCCTTGGCGGCCGCCGCGGGCGGCCTGGGCCTGGCCTTGGAGCCGGCCATCGCCGCGGCGCGCAAGGACAGCGCCTTGTCTTGCCTGGTGAACCTGCCGGGTCCCACCGGCGAGCGGAACTCGCTGCAGTTCGCGCCGCGCGGCAAGGTGGGCTGCCAGGCGGGCAATGCGCAAGCGCTGGCGGAGCAGCTGGCGGCAGCCTTCGCCACCGGCAACCGCGCGGTGTTGCCGGCCAATGAGGCGGGCCGAGGCCTGGCCGCCAAGCTGGGCGCCCTGGTGGAGCTGGACGCCGATGTGTTGGCGGCGGATGTCGGCGCCGTGCTGTTCTCTGGCTCCGAAGCCGAGGCCGAAGCCGCCCAGCGTACGCTGGCCGCGCGCGACGGCGCCTTGGTGCCGCTGCTGCGAGCCGACGCGCAAGGCCATTACAATCTGCACCGCCTGGTGGTGGAACGCGCGCTCAGCGTGAATACTACCGCGGCGGGCGGCAACGCCAGCCTGATGAGCATAGGCGATTAAAGGCGGGGCGGGCCCCGGAGACGGCGGCCTGTTCGTCTTACAACTCCGCGGATCAAATCGGTTTTCCCATGCGCCGGCGCGCATGGGGTGGCGGCGGGCTTGTCCAACAAGCCACTTGCCACAAGCTGGCGGCCTTGAAATAATGCCGCCAGCCGCCGCGCTCGCCCCTGCTTGGGGAAGGCGGGATGTACATAACAACATTAGACAGGTTCCGCAAACCCCCAATCCCGACACGTGACGGATGGGGATCTCTGGAGAAATAGAGGAAACATGATGCAAGCAAACAAACTGACGACTCTTTCCCTGGCCGTGGCCGCCGCTGTCGCCTTGTCCGCATGCGGCAAAAAAGAAGAGGGCGCGCCGGCAGCCGGCGCCTCCGCCGGCGCGGAAGCCGCCGCGGGCGGCGTGGTCAAGATCGGCTTCGCGGCCCCCCTGACCGGTCCGCAAGCCCACTACGGCGAAGAATACAAAAACGGCGTGACCCTGGCGATTGAAGACGCCAACGCCGAGAAGCCCACCATCGGCGGCAAGCCGGTGAGCTTCGAACTGGAAGCCCAGGACGACCAGGCCGACCCGAAAACCGCCACTCAGCTGGCGCAGAAATTCGTCGACGAGAAAGTGAACGGCATCATCGGCCACTTCAACTCCGGCACCTCCATCCCGGCCTCCAAGATCTATTCCGACGCCGGCATTCCGATGATCGCCATGGCCACCTCGCCGGCCTTCACCGCGCAGGGCTTCAAGAATACCTTCCGCTCGATGACTTCCGACACCCAGCAAGGCTCGGTGATGGGCAAGTTCGTGGTGGAAAAACTGGGCGCCAAGAAAGTGGTGATCGTGGACGACCGCACCGCTTACGGTCAGGGCCTGGCCGACGAGTTCGAGAAGGCCGCCAAGGCCGCCGGCGGCAATGTGGTCAAGCGCGAATTCACCAATGACAAGGCCACCGACTTCGCCGCCATCCTCACCTCGATCAAGGCCGCCGCGCCGGACGTGGTGTTCTACGGCGGCGCCGACGCGCAATCCGCGCCGATGGCCAAGCAGATGAAACGCCTGGGCCTGACCGCTCCGCTGATTTCCGGCGAGATGACCAAGACCCCGACCTTCCTGCAACTGGCGGGCAAGGAAGCCGACGGCACCATCGCCTCGCTGGCCGGCCTGCCGCTGGATCAAATGCCCAAGGGCAAGGACTACGAGAGCCGCTACAAGGCGCGCTTCAAGATGGACGTGGCCACCTATTCGCCGTACGGCTACGACGCCACCCGCGCGCTGATCCAGGCGATGAAAGACGCCAACTCCACCGATCCCAAAGCCTACCTGCCGGTGCTGGCCAAGATCACCCACTCCGGCGTGACCTCCGGCAGCTGGACCTACGACGCCAAGGGCGATCTGAAAGACGGTGGCATCACCGTCTACAAAGTGGTGAACGGCGAGTGGAAAGTGCTGGAAACCGTGGGCGGCGCCGCCGCGTCCAAGGACGCTTCCGCAGCCAAATAAGCCGGTTCGGCAGCAGGCGACAAGGCGACGCGTTCAGCGTCGCCTTTTTCTTTGCCCGATCAACGCAAGAGGCCGATCTTCTTCAGCAGGAAAATCAGGATGGCGGCGCCGGCAATGCCGAAAGCCAGGCCGGGCAGGGAGAAGGAACCGGCGGCCGAGGCGGAAGAGATGCCCAGCAGTCGGCCAAACAGCCAATGGCCCAAGGCCGAACCAATGATGCCGATGATGATGTTGGCGATCACGCCTTCGCTGACGCCCATGACCTTGCCGGCGAGCCAGCCGATCAGGCCGCCGGCCAATAGGGAAACGAGTAGTCCCATATCCTCTCCTTATGTTAGTTTGTGAATAAATAGTTATAGCCATTTATTTAATATGGCGCCATATTTTTTTGGAGCGCCACCGCAAAAAACAAAAACCCCGGCATAGGCCGGGGTGTGGGGACGAGGCGGGAATGTCGGTGTTTACAGGCCGACCCACTGTCCTTTGCGCAATTGATACAGCGACACGGTGCCGTGCTGGATGTCGCCCTTGTCGTCAAAGCGGATCTCGCCGGTCACGCCTTTGAAGTCGGTCTTGGGCAGTTCGCCCAGGTATTTGGCCGGATCGGAGGAGCCGGCGCGCTTCATCGCGGCGATCATCACCCGCGCGGCGTCATAGGTGTAGGGCGCGTAGGCCTGGATGTCGGCGTTGAATTGCTGCTTGTACTTGCCGTTGAAGTCCGCGAAGCCCGGCATCTTGTCTTTTTGCGCGCCCGCGCTGGAGGCGTAGCTGCTTTCCGCGCTGTCGCCGCCCAGTTTGGAGAACTCGGGCGTATTGATGCCGTCCGCGCCCATGAAGGCGGCCTTCAGGCCCAGCTTGTTCATCTGCTTGACCATCGGCGCCGCCTGGGCGTCCATGCCGCCGTAGAACAGCAGGTCCGGCTTCGCCCCCTTGATCGAGGTGAGGATGGCCATGAAATCCGTGGCGCTATTGCTGGTGAACTCGCGCTTGACCACCTTGCCGCCGGCCGCTTCCACCGCCTTGGCGAAATCGTCGGCCAGGCCCTGGCCGTAAGTGGTGCGGTCGTCGACGATGGCGATGCGGCCGGCCTTCAGCGTTTCGATCGCGTACTTGGCCAGCGCCTCGCCTTGCTGGCGGTCGTTGGCGATGATGCGGAAGGTGTTCTTGAAGCCCTGCTGGGTGAAGCTGGGGCTGGTCACCGAGGCGGCGATCATCGGAATGCCGGCCTGAGAGTAAATCCGCGAAGCGGGAATGGCCGCGCCGGAAGTGAGATGGCCGATGATGCCGGCCACCTTGCCGTCCACCAGGCGTTGCGCCACCTGGGCGGCGGTTTTGGGATCGGCCTGGTCGTCCTCGGACACCACTTCGAAAGTGACGGGCTTGCCGTCCAGAGTCAGCTTTTCGGCATTGGCTTCCGCCACCGCCAGCTTGACGCCGTTGTCCGCGTCGCGGCCCCAGTGGGCGAAAGGCCCGGTCAGCGGGTTGGCGGAGCCGATTTTCACCACGACCGCGCCGGCTTCGGCCGGCGCGCTGCCGGCGCTTTGTTCGGATTTGCCGCAGGCGGTCAGGGCCAGCGCGGCGCAGGCGATGAGGCTAAGATGCGTTTTCATGAATTTCTCCTGATTTCTCTTTGTCTATTTAGCTTTAATCTATTTGAATATTCGCCTCAGGAATAAGGCGGCAGCCCATTTTTGGTGCATACGCCGATCAGCGTCAAGCCCGGCGGCGTGTAGGCGGCGGCTTTGCGCTAAAATAGCGGACTGATTTCGCGACATAAGATGGATTTTTGATGACAAAGGCGTATCCCGCGCCCGCCTCGCCCTGCGTCGGCCTCTGCCGTCTCGACGAGGGCGGCGCCTATTGCCTGGGCTGCCTGCGCACCTTGGACGAGATCGCCGGCTGGTCCGGCTTCGACGACGAACAAAAGCGCGCGGTGTGGCAGCGGCTGATCGGCTTGCGGCCCAAGGTCAAAGACAAGCGCTGCGAGCGTTGCGGCGCGGCCTTCCGTTGCGGAGAGGGCGGCGACAACGGCGCTTGTTGGTGCGCGGAGCTGCCGCAGGTGCTGCCCTTGCCCTATGGCCACGGCGATTGCCTGTGCCCGGAATGCCTGCGCCGCCATCTGCGGGAAAGCTATTTGGCGCGCGGGCTGACACCGCCCTTATAGCCGGCGGACCGCCTTGGCGCGCTGAATGTCAAACGCGTATTGTCGACGCGGGGTGCAACCAATGCCCGTTGCCCGCGGTCCTAAGATGTTTTCCTCATTTCCGCTTTGGTTTCTCGCCACATGACATTTTGGAAGCGTTGGATTCGTAAGCTTTTGCTCCCCCTGTATTTGATCGGCTCCTTGCAAGGACGCCGCCGCGTCAATCTTGGCCGGCGGCCGTGGCGCAACGGCATTGCTCTGCTGGCCGTCCTGGCGCTGGCCACCTGGGGGCTTTGGCTGTGGCTGGCGCCCAAGCCGGCGCCGCAGGTGCTGACCGCGGAGGTGACCCGCGCCGATCTGGAGGACGTGGTGCTGGCCAGCGGCGTGCTGAAGCCGCTGCGGCAAGTGGACGTGGGCGCCCAGGCCAGCGGCCAGTTGAAAATCCTGAAGGTGGCGGCCGGCGACCGAGTCGGCAAGGGCGAGCTCTTGGCCGAGATCGATCCGGAAAACAGCCTCAACGATTTGAAGGTTTCCGAGGCGCAACTGGAGTCGCGCGTGGCTCAGCTGCGTAGCAAGCAGGCCACGCTGCGCCAGGCCGAGCGCGAGCTGGCGCGCCAGAAGCAGATGATGAGCGAGGGCTCCACCTCGCAAAAAGACCTGCTGGCGGCGGAAACCGCCTATCAGAGCCAGACGGCGGAGCTGGACGACTTGCAAGCGCAGATTCGCCAGAACCGTTTCCAGATCGACAAGAACCGCACCACGCTGGGCTATACCCGCATCACCGCGCCGATGGACGGCGAGGTGATCGAAATCGTCACCCAGCAGGGTCAGACCGTGATCGCCAGCCAGACGGTGCCGGTGATCCTGAAACTGGCGGACCTGAGCACGATGACGGTGCACGCCCAGGTGGCCGAGGCCGACGTGATTCGCGTCAAGGCCGGGCTGCCGGTGTATTTCACCGTATTGGGGGCGCCGGACCGGCCCATCCGCGGCAAGCTGCGCGCCATCTTGCCGACGCCGGAAAAAATCAACAACGCCAACTTCTACAAGGCGCTGTTCGATGTGAAGAACATGGACGGCAAGCTGCGCGTGGACATGACCGCGCAGATCAGCATCGTGCTGGCGGAGTCCAAGCAGGCCTTGAACATTCCGCTGAGCGCGCTGGGTGCGGCCGGCAAGGATGGACGCCACAGCGTCAAGGTGCAGGGCAAGGACGGCCAGCTGCATGAGCGCCAAGTGCGCATCGGCCTGAAGACCGCCACCCGTGTGCAGATCCTGGATGGTTTGAAAGCCGGCGAGAAAGTGGTGACCAGCGAAGCCGGCGGCAAGGAAGAAGAACCCAGCGGCAGCGTGATGGTGAGCGCATGAGCGGAGCCAGCCTGACGCTGTCCGGAGTGTGGCGCCGGTTTCCGTCCGGCGATGAAGAAGTGGCGGTGCTCAAGGAGGTCAGCCTGGACATCCGCGCCGGCGAGATGGTGGCCATCATCGGCGCCTCCGGTTCCGGCAAGTCCACGCTGATGAACATCCTGGGCTGCCTGGATCAGCCCTCGGCCGGCCACTACCAGGTGGGCGGGCGCGACGTGGGCGCGCTGGACAAGGACCAACTGGCCACGCTGCGGCGCGAGCATTTCGGTTTCATCTTTCAGCGCTACCACCTATTGCCGCATCTGAGCGCCATCGACAATGTGGCGATGCCGGCGGTGTACGCCGGCATGAGCCAGGAAGCGCGGCGCGAACGCGCGCGCCAGCTGCTGGCGCGGCTGGGCCTGGCCGGCAAGGAAGACTACCGCCCGGGCCAGCTGTCCGGCGGCCAGCAGCAGCGCGTGTCCATCGCCCGGGCGCTGATGAACGGCGGCGACATCATCCTGGCCGACGAACCCACCGGCGCGCTGGACAGCCACAGCGGCGAAGAGGTGATGGCCATCCTCAAGGAACTGCACGCCGCCGGTCACACCATCATCATCGTCACCCACGACCCGTCCATCGCCGCGCAGACCGAACGCATCATCGAAATCCGCGACGGCGAGATCCTGCGCGACAGCGCCGCCGACGCGCCGCGTCCGGCGGCGGACGCGCGCGAGCCGCGCCGGCCCAAGCCCGGCCCGGCCTGGCGCGAACGCATGAGCGAAGCCTTCAAGATGGCCATGCTCGCCATGCTGGCCAACCGGCTGCGCACCGTGCTCACCATGCTGGGCATCATCATCGGCATCACCTCGGTGGTGTCCATCATCGCGGTGGGCGAGGGCGCGCGCAATTACGTGCTGAACGACATCCGCTCCATCGGCACCAACACCATCACCGTGTACCGCGGCAAGGACTGGGGCGACGACAAGGCCGACGGCGTGCGTACCTTCTTGCCCGGCGATCTGGCCGCGCTGGCCGAGGAACCCTATGTGGACAGCGTGTCGCCGGTCACCAGCAACAGCCTGCGCATCCGCTACCGCAATGTCGACGTCAACGCCTCGGTGTCCGGCGTGGACAGCACGTATTTGCGCGTGCGCGGCTTGAAAGTGGTTGCCGGCCTGGGTTTCAGCCGCGACGACGTCCGCATGCAGCGCCAGGTGGTGGTGATAGACAACAACGCCCGCCGCAAACTGTTCGCCGACGCGGACGCCATCGGCCAAGTGGTGCTGGTGGGCAGCGTGCCGGCCACCGTGATCGGCGTGGTGGAAACCAAGGACAACGGCGGCGGCAAATCGCTGCAAATGTGGATGCCCTACAGCACCGCCGGCAGCCGGCTGTTCGGCCAGGCTTATTTCGACTACATGGTGGTGCGCATCCAGGAAGGCCAGCCCACCGCGCTGGCCGAGAAGGGGATCAGCCAGCTGCTGACCTTGCGCCATGGCGGCAAGGACTTCTTCACCTTCAATATGGACGAGGTGCTGAAAACGGTGGAAAACACCAGTCGCACCCTGGCCCTGTTGCTGACCCTGATCGCGGTGATTTCGCTGGTGGTGGGCGGCATCGGCGTGATGAACATCATGCTGGTGTCGGTGACCGAGCGCACCCGTGAAATCGGCATCCGCATGGCGGTGGGCGCGCGCCAGTCCGACGTCTTGCAGCAATTTCTGACCGAGGCGGTGCTGGTCTGCCTGGTGGGCGGGGCCATCGGCATCGGCCTGTCCTACGGCATCAGCTTTGTGTTTGCGCTCTTGGTCAGCAAGTGGAAAATGGCCCTGTCGCTGAAGGCCATCCTCCTGGCGGTGGCGTGTTCCACCGCCATCGGCGTGGTGTTCGGCTATCTGCCGGCGCGCAGCGCGGCGCGTTTGAATCCGATTGACGCCTTGGCGCGGGAGTAAGTGTTTGACGCTTTGGAAATCCAATCTCACTGTTTTGGGCCTGGCCCTCTTGCTGGCCGGCTGCCAGAGCACGGCGTATCAGCGCCAGGCGCTGGATGTGCCGGCGCAATGGCGCGGCGCCCCGTCCCACGCCCAGGCGGACATGAGCCGCGAGCGCTGGTGGCAAGGCTTTGACGACGCCGGCTTGCTGGCGGTGCTGGAGCAGGCGCGCAGCCGCAACCCGGATCTGAGCATCGCCCTGCTCAAGCTGCGCAAGGCCCAGCTCGCGGCAGGTTTGGAGCGCAGCGACGCCTTGCCCTCCTTGAGCGGCGACATCAATGCCGGGACCAAGCGCACGCTGGGAGAGTCCTCGGCCTGGAGCCGCAGCAGCGGCGGCAGCTTGAACACCAGTTACGAGCTGGACCTATGGGGGCGGGTGGACGCGCGCTTGCGCGCGGCGGATCAGGAGTTCCGCGCCAGCGCCTATGACGAAGCCGCGGCCCGCCTGTTGTCGGACAGCGCCGCCGCCGACCTGTACTGGGACATCGCCGCGCTGAAGGCGCGGCAGACGCTGGGGCAGGCGGATCTGGCGGACCTGCGCCGCATCCAGGCGCTGGCGGAAGCCAAATGGCGCGCCGGCGCGACGAGCGAACAGGACGTCACCCAGGCGCGCAGCGCGGTGCTGAGTCAACAGGCGGACTTATTGGGGCTGGCCGAGGAGCGCGGGCAAAAGGAAAACGCTTTGGCGCTATTGCTGGACCACCCGTCCGGCGCGGCGCTGCCGGCTATCGCCGCGCTGCCGCTGGAGCCCGCCTTGCCGGCGATAAACGCCGGCCTGCCCAGCAGCCTGTTGGAGCGGCGGCCGGACCTGATGGCCGCGGAAGCGCGCTTGCGCGGCAAGCTGGCCAAGGTGGACCAGGAGCGCGCGGCCTTCTTCCCGGTGCTGAAACTGACCGGTTCGCTGGGCTCCAGCAGCGGCGCGCTGAGCAGCCTGGTGCAAAACCCGCTGCTGACGCTGGGCGCGTCCCTGTCCTTGCCCTTTCTGGAGTGGCGCAAGCAAGGCCTGCAATTGAAGAGCAGTCAGGCCGATTACGAGCTGGAAACCGTCAGTTTCCGCAAGACCTTGTACAGCGCTTATCAAGAGGTGGACAACGCGCTGGGCGCGCGCCAGCGGCTGCAAGGCTCCGCTCGCTTGCAAGCCGACGCGCTGGCCTTGAACCGGCGCAGCGAACAACTGGCGGAAAGCCGCTACCGCGCCGGGGCGGTTGACGTGCAAACCTGGCTGGACGCGGCCAAGGCGCGGCGCGGCAGCGAGTCCGCGCTGATCCGGCTGCGTCAGGAGCAATTGAAAAACCTGGCGGATGTTTACAAGGTGTTGGGCGGCGCGCCCGCGGCCTGAGCGGCGAGGGTTCTGACCGGGTTTTGTCCTGGGGCGGGCTTAAGGCTCAAGATATTCTTCGCAGGCCGGCATCGGTTTGTCCGGCGCATAGACGCCGCTATCCGGCTGCCGCGTCAGCAGGCGCTGGAAGGTGCAGGCCTGGTCCACCGCGGTGGCGATGTCTTTTTTTCTCAGACGCTTGCCCAGCGAGTCCCGGCTGCGGGAGACCGGGCCGGGAAAGCTGGTGGCGCGGGTGCGGTAGATCAAGCGCGGGAAGCCGGCCGCGACGCTTCTGTCCAGCTTGATGCTGGAAGAAAAACTGTATTCGTCATGGCAGGCGCCGCGTCTGTCGGCGAAATCCCGTTCCGAAAAGCACGCGCGTATCATCAAGGAGCTGGACAGCGGCAGCGCCAGCACCTCGCGCATCTCAAATCCCGAGCCCTTGGGGTAAATCTGTAGCAGGCGCAGCGTGCTGAAAGAACCGCCTCCGCCGGAATACATGGTGCTGACGTCCTCTCTGACGCCCACCATCACGCCTTGATCGGTGGCGGCAAGCCGCAGCGCGTAAGGCCATAAAGTCAGGCTGCGGCGATTGTCCCATAGCGCGTCGGTCTGCAAGTTGCGCAATTCCAGTTGTGCGTCAGGCCCCTGGCCAGCGGCGGGCTGGATCCTGAGAATGGGCGGAGCTTCCTTGGTTTGCGCCACTAGCTCAATACACAGCTGGCGATCCGTGGTGCAGCCTTGCTTTGATTCCGCCGGCTCCGGCGTCGACTTCAGCATCAAGGTCTTGATGCTATTGCCGGCTAGGTCAACATCGGCGGGCTGAGCGGCAGCTGCCGGCCAGATCCAGGCAAGTGCCGTGAAGGCGGCGAGGGCAGCGAGTTTGAGGGCATGGTAAACATTATTAGGGTTCTGCTTCATTGCCTGCTTTTCATGGGAGCGTGGCGCTAGATCACCGCCCACAGTCCGCAGATCGCGAACAGGATCAGCACCCCGGTCAGGATCTGGGCGGTGGTGCGTTCTTTTTGCAGCGCCCGTTTCAGGTTGTCGTGCACGCTTTCCAGTTTTTCCAGTCGCTGTTCCAGCTCGGCGCGGGTTTCGTCCTGCCGCGCCAGCGATTGCAGCATCGCCTCGCCGCCCACCTCGGTGATCAGTTCCTTATTCCATACCCCCAGCAGCTTGTTGACCTTGTCCTTGAAGTACAGCGCGGAACGCTGGTTGGCGTCCTGCCATTCAAATTCAAAGCCCTGACTGGCGTAAAAGGCGTTGCGTTGCAGCCGCTCTTCTTCCGACGAGGTCTGGCTCATGGCGATCATGCCGGGGCTGATGGCGTGGTCCGGACAAATGCCCTTGGCCCAGGCGATGACGCTGGCGAACAGAAAAGCGTCCAGTCCGGTGCCGACAAAGCCGGGGCTGGCCTGCACGCCGCTTTTGGGGCCGAAGGTGACGGTGCGGCTGGGCCGGTCCACGCGCACCCAGGCGCAGTTGTGGGCGGCTTGGAAATGGCTGTCCTCGCCCTCGAACAACTGCCAGCGGTGGCCGTCGGCGCGGGCGTAGCCGCGAAACTGCAGCCGGAAGAAGTCGGATTGCTCGGTCATGGCCCGGCTGCGCTGCAAGATGCCGTAAATGGGCGTGCCGTTGGCGGTCAGTGTCAGAATGGTCTCGCCCAGCGGAATGGCCAGCGTGGCCAGGGTGTTTTCGTTTTCCGGAGCGCGGAGCACCGGTTCTTCGGCGGTGGGGGCCGGGTTGGCGGCCTGGTTCGGACTGGTCATCTGCTGCCTATGCTGGGGTGTTCTGGGGGCCTGTTTGCGGTGGTCATCAGGCGCTGGGCTCGTGAACGGGCGGACGGCCGCCGCGGGCGGGCGTCACGGGACGCTTATTGTACCAATCTAGACGGCTTGGGGAATCCTTGCTCGCATGACATCCGGCATGAGGGCAAACGACGGCCAATTTGGGGCGCTGCACGGTCAATGCGTAGTTTTACTTAGAATATTGCAGATCAATAAAAGCTTTATTTCAAACAAACACTTATTGGTTGCGCTAAATAATCACATAATAAAATGTGAATGTGTTACTTGTATTGGGTAATGGTGTGGCATATCGTGCCCCCAATCATTAAATACAATCGGTCATTATGCTTGCTCAAACGGATACGGACGGTTCTGCCTCCTCCGCAAACATCAGCGATTTGGGCTTGCTGGGCCTGGTCCTGCTGGCCCAGTTCCACGGCGTAGCCGCCGACCCGGCGCAACTCACCCACCAATACGGCCGCCAGGCCGAACCCTTCAGCGAAACCGACCTGCTGCTGGCCGCCAAAGGTCTGGACCTTAAAGCCCGCATCGTCAAACAAAGCCCGGACCGCCTCAGCCTGACCGCCTTGCCGGCGCTGGCGCTGCGGCCGGACGGCGAACACTTCATCATCGCCCGCTGCGACGGCGACAAAGTGCTGATCCACGACCTCAAGCACGGCCGGCCGCAAGTGCTGAGCCAGGCGGAGCTGACGGCGCGCTACGCCGGCCGGCTGCTGCTGATGGCCTCGCGCGCGTCGGCGGCGGGGGCCTTGGCCAAGTTCGACTTCACCTGGTTCGTGCCGGCCATCGTCAAATACCGCAAGCTCTTGCTGGAAGTGCTGGCGGTGTCGCTGGTGTTGCAGCTGTTCGCGCTGGTGACGCCGCTGTTCTTCCAGGTGGTGATGGACAAGGTGCTGGTCAACCGCGCCTTCAACACCCTGGACGTGATCGCCGTCGGGCTGTTGATCCTGTCGCTGTTCAATGTGGCGCTGTCGGCGCTGCGCAGCCACGTGTTCGCCCACACCACCAGCCGCATCGACGTGGAACTGGGCGCGCGTCTGTTCCGCCACCTGCTGGCGCTGCCGCTGGCCTACTACGAAGCGCGGCGGGTGGGGGACACCGTGGCGCGGGTGCGCGAGCTGGACAACATCCGCAACTTCCTCACCGGCCAGGCGCTGACCACGGTGCTGGACCTGCTGTTCTCCTTCGTGTTCCTGGCGGTGATGTGGTACTACAGCGGCTGGCTGACCCTGATCGTGCTGGTGTCGCTGCCGTGCTACGCGCTGTGGTCGGCCGGGCTGACCCCGCTGCTGCGGCGGCGTCTGGACGAGAAGTTCGCGCGCGGCGCCGACAACCAATCCTTCCTGGTGGAAGCGGTGGGCGGCATCGGCACCATCAAGGCGATGGCGGTGGAACCGCACATGACCCGGCGCTGGGACAACCAACTGGCCGCCTACGTGGCCGCCGGCTTCCGCGTCACCCGGCTGGCCAATATCGGCCAGAACGGCGTGCAACTGATCCAGAAACTGGTCACCGTCGCCACCCTGTGGCTGGGCGCGCGGCTGGTGATCGCCGGCGAGCTGTCCGTCGGCCAGCTGATCGCCTTCAATATGCTGGCCGGCCAGGTGGCGGCGCCGGTGGTGCGGCTGGCGCAGCTGTGGCAAGACTTCCAGCAGATTGGCATTTCGGTGGAACGGCTGGGCGACATCCTCAACACCCGCAGCGAACTGCCGGCCAGCCGCGCGGCGCTGCCGGCGATCCAGGGCCGCATCCAGTTCGACCAGGTGGTGTTCCGCTACCGGCCGGACGGCCCGGAAATCCTGCGCGGCCTGAGCCTGGACATCCGGGCCGGCGAAGTCATCGGCATCGTCGGCCGTTCCGGCTCCGGCAAAAGCACGCTGACCAAGCTGGTGCAACGGCTGTACGTGCCGGAGTCCGGGCGCGTGCTGGTGGACGGCAACGACCTGGCGCTGGCGGACCCGGCCTGGCTGCGGCGGCAGATCGGCGTGGTGCTGCAAGAAAACCTGCTATTCAACCAAAGCATCCGCGACAACATCGCGCTGGCCGAACCCGGGCTGGCGCTGGACCACGTGATCCAGGCGGCCAAACTGGCCGGCGCCCACGACTTCATCATGGAACAGGCCGAAGGCTACGACACCATGGTGGGCGAACACGGCGCCAGCCTGTCCGGCGGCCAGCGCCAGCGCATCGCCATCGCCCGCGCGCTGATCAGCAATCCGCGCATCCTGATCCTGGACGAAGCCACCAGCGCGCTGGACTACGAATCCGAACGCGCGATCATGCAAAACATGCGCGCCATCTGTCAGGGGCGCACCGTGCTCATCATCGCCCACCGCTTGAGCACCGTGCGCGGCGCCAGCCGCATCATCGCCATGGACCAAGGCCGCATCGTCGAAAGCGGCCGCCACGAAGACCTGCTCCGCCAGCCCGACGGCTACTACGCCCGCCTGCACAGCCTGCAACAAGGATAAACCCGTACATGAAGCACCAACTGCACGCGCTGCGCGACTTCGCGCGGCGCTACCGGCAGGCCTTTGCCGCGCACTGGGCCATCCGCCGCCAACTGGACCCCCAGCCGCGGCGCGAAGACGAACTGGCCTTCCTGCCCGCCCACCTGGAACTGACCGACAGCCCGCTGTCCCCGCTGCCGATGTGGAGCATGCGCCTGATCGGCGCGCTGTTCCTCATCGCGCTGCTGTGGTCCGCGCTGGGCCAGCTCGACATCGTCGCCGTCGCCGGCGGCAAGACCGTCAGCGGCGGCCGCACCAAAATCCTGCAGCCGCTGGAACCCAGCGTGGTCAAAGCCATCCACGTGCGCGACGGCCAGCAAGTCAAGGCCGGCCAAGTGCTGATCGAACTGGACGCCACCGGCGCCAGCGCCGACAAACAAAAGGCCGACGACGCCCACGCCGCCGCCGCGCTGGCCGCCGCGCGCTACCAGGCGCTGCTGAACGCGCTGGACAGCGGCCGGCTGCCGCAGCTGCCGGCCACCCCCGGCGTCGCCGACAGCCAGAGACTGGCCGAAGAAAGCCTGGCGCTGGGCCAATGGCGCGGCTACCAGGCCAAGCTCGAAGCGTTGAACGCCACCCTGCGCCAACGCCAGGCCGAACACGCCACCACCCGCCAGCAAGTGAGCAAACTGCAAGCCACCGGCCGCATCGCCGCCGCGCGCGAACACGATTACCAAGACCTGCTGGCCAAGAACTTCATCTCCAAGCACGCCTATCTCGACAAACAACAAGCGCGCATCGAACAGGCCGGCGACCTGGCCAGCCAGCAAAGCCGGCTGCAAGAACTCGACGCCGCCATCGCCGGGCAAGAACAAGAGCGCAAAGCGCTGCAAGCCAACTTCCGCAGCGAGGCCCTCGACAAACTGCGCGAAGCGCGTGAACAAATGCGCCAATACGGCGAAGACCAGAAAAAGACCGGCCAACGGCAGGCGCTGACCCGGCTGACCGCGCCGGTGGCCGGCAGCGTACAGCAACTGGCCATCCACACCGTGGGCGGCGTGGTCACCGAAGCGCAGCCGCTGCTGGCGGTGGTGCCGCGGGACGAAACCCTGGAAATCGAAGCGCAGATCGAAAACAAAGACATCGGCTTTGTGCGGCCGGGGCAGGCGGCCACCGTCAAAGTGGAAAGCTTCCCCTACACCCGCTACGGCTACCTGGACGGCGTGGTGGACAGCGTCAGCCACGACGCGATGCAAGACGAGAAGAAGGGCTTGGTGTTCCTGGCGCGGATCCGGCTGAAGCAAGACCACCTGAGCATAGACGGCGCGCGGGTGCGGCTCAGCGCCGGCATGACGGTGAGCGCGGAAATCAAGACCGGGCGTCGGCGGGTGATCGACTACTTCCTGAGTCCGCTGCAACAGCATGTTGGCGAAGGCCTGCGCGAGCGTTGAGATGAAACTGCTGCTGATCCACCAAAACTTCCCCGGCCAGCTGCGCCACATCGCTGAACACCTGACCGGGCGGCCGGACATCGAGCTGCTGGCGGTGGGGCGCGACAGCGCGCCCGGCCTGGCCGGCGTCAAACTGCTGCGCTACCGGCCGCACCGCGGCCCGCACCGGCACACCCACCCCTATCTGCACAGCTACGAAGACGCGGTGCTGCACGGCCAGGCGGTGCTGCGCGCCTTGCAGCCGCTGCAACAGCGCGGCTACCGGCCGGACGTCATCCTGGCCCACCCCGGCTGGGGCGAAACCCTGTTCCTCAAAGACCTGTTCCCGGCGGCGCGGCTGATCCACTACAGCGAGTACTACTACCACGGCCAAGGGGCCGACGCCGACTTCGACCCGGAATTCCCGCTCAGTCTGGACGGCGCGGCGCGGCTGCGGGCGCGCAACGCGCTGCACCTGCTCAATCTGGAACACGCCGATCAAAGCGTCACCCCCACCCACTGGCAACACAGCCTGCACCCGGCGGCCTACCGGCCGAGTGTGCAGATCCAGCACGAAGGCATCCGCTGCGGCCAACTGGGCCCGGACCCGACGGCGACGCTGGCCCTGCCCAACGGCCGGACGCTGCGTGCCGGCCAGCCCATCGTCAGCTATGTGGCGCGCAACCTCGAACCCTATCGCGGCTTCCACAGCTTCATGCGCGCGCTGCCGGCGCTGCTGCGGCAACGGCCGGACAGCCAGATCGTCATCGTCGGCGGCGACGGCGTCAGCTACGGCAGCGCGCCGCGCGACGCGGCCAACTGGCGCGAAAAATTGCTGCGGGACAAGCCGGTGGACCCGGAGCGGGTGCACTTCCTGGGCAAAGTGCCATACGAGGTTTACCGAAAGGTGCTGCAAGTGTCGGCGGTCCATGTCTACCTGACCTATCCCTTCGTGCTGTCGTGGAGCCTGCTGGAAGCAATGGCCAGCGGCTGCCGCATCGTGGCGTCGGACACCGCGCCGGTGCGGGAAGTGATCCGGGACGGGGAGAACGGCGAGCTGACCGACTTCTTCGACGCGGCGGCGTTGGCGGAGAAGGTGGGGGCGGCCTTGGAGACGGACGGCGGCGGGCTGCGGCGTGCGGCGCGGGAGACGGCGGCGCGTTACAGCGTGGAGGCGGGGCTGGCGGGCTATCGACGGTTGTTGGGTTTGCCGGCGGAGTGAAGGCGGCTTAGAGCCTATTCAAAGTCTCGCGAGCAAGGGCGAGACAAGGCGAAAACCACTGAGAAAGCGGAATGTACAAGTGGTACACGAGTATTTCGAAGGGGGTTTCAACGCCGTATCGCCGAAGCGCAGCAGACTTTGAACAGGCTCTTAGGCGGTGGAACCGGCAAGAGCAGTACCAAGCAGTAAATCGTAGTGCGTGATGACACAAACAAATATTGATAAGGAAACAAGTTATGACGACAAGCGTAACGGGCAGCGACCTGGGCGGCGTGCTGGAAGGCGGCCCGCAGGACGATGTGCTCAAGGGTGGTGCCGGCAACGACACCTTGAACGGCTATGACGGCAATGATCTGCTGCAGGGCGGCGCCGGCGACGACGTGCTCAACGGCTATGCAGGCAACGACACGCTGGAAGGCGGCGCCGGCGACGATTTGCTCAATGCCGGCAGCGGCAACAATGTGTTGGCCGGCGGCGAGGGCAACGACACCCTGATCGGCGGCGCGGACAAGGACATCTATCTGTTCAATCTGGGCGACGGTTTCGACACCATCACCGACAACGCCCAGGACAAGCGCGACGCGGCGGACAGCGATCCGGCCTACCGCGACGAGTTGCGCTTCGGCCCGGGCATCCGCCCGGAAGATATCCAGCTGGAGCATGTGGGCGACGATTTGCTGCTGTCCCACCGCAACGGCGACGACGCGGTCACCATCAAGGGCTGGTTCGCCGACAAGAGCTTCTGGATCGAGCGCATCGTATTCGCCGACGGCGGCGAATGGGGCATTAACGATCTGGCGCAGCGCGTGATCGTGCAGACCGGCAGCGAGCGCAAGGAAATCCTCAACGGTTGGCTGGGCAAGGATCATCTGATCGGCCTGGGCGGCAATGACGTGCTGAACGGCCGCGGCGGCGACGATCTGTTGGACGGCGGCGCCGGCAATGACAAGTTGTTTGGCGAAGACGGCAACGACACCTTGCTGGGTGGCGACGGCGACGACACCCTGGACGGCGGCAGCGGCAACAATGTGCTGCACGGCGGTCGCGGCAACGATCTGCTGATCGGCGGCGCCGGCGCCGATGTTTACCTGTTCAACCTGGGCGACGGCGTGGACGTGATTCGCGACGCCGGCGGCGTGGACGTGTCGGTGAAAGACGAAATCCGTTTTGGCGCCGACATCCTGGTCAAGGACGTCAGCGTCAGCCGCCAGGGCGACAACCTGGTGCTGATCCACGTCAACGGCAGCGACCGCCTGGTGGTGGAAGGCTATTTCGCCAGCGCGTCCAGCCGTATCGAGCGCATCGTGTTCGCCGAAGGCGTGGTCTGGACCCAGGCCGATATCAAGCTGACCCAGCTGGGCGGCAGCGGCAACGATACCTTGATCGGCTGGGAAGGCAGCGATCTGCTGGACGGCGGCGCAGGCGATGATTCGCTGATCGGCGGCGGCGGCAACGATACCTTGATCGGCGGCCTGGGCAATGATGTGCTGGTCAGCGGCGGCGCGGGCGTTAGCGTGCTGATCGGCGGCGCGGGCAACGACACCCTGGTGGGCGGCGCCGGCGCGGAGATTTACCAGTTTGGCCTGGGCGACGGCGCGGACGTGATCGCCGCGCACGGTGTGGACGTCAGCGTGACCTTGCAGGACCGCATTGTCTTTGGCGTCGGCATCTCGGTGGACGACATCCGGGTGGAGCGCCAGGGCGACGACATCGTGCTGATCCACGCCAACGGCCGCGACTCCATCACCATCCAGGCGGGCTTCAGTCTTGAGCATGGCTGGCATGGCCAGATCGTGTTCGCCGACGGCAGCGTCTGGCTGGGCGCGGAACTGGCGCAGAAACTGCTGGAAGTGCAGACCGGCGGCGACGACGACGATCTGCTGCTGGGCTCCGGCCAGTCCGATCTGTTGGACGGCGGCGCCGGCAACGACACCTTGATCGGCAACGGCGGCGAGGACACCTTGCGCGGCGGCGCCGGCGACGACCAGCTGCAAGGCGGCGTCAGCGGCCACACCACGATGGAAGGCGGGGCCGGCGACGATGTGCTGATCGGCAACAAGGGCCGTGAAACCTTCGTCTTCGGCGTAGGCGACGGCCGCGACCTGATCAACTACGGTGCCCAGATCGGCAAGATCGCCGCCTTGAGCGCCAACGACGAAATCCGCTTCAAGGCCGGCATCAGCGCCAAGGACATCCGCGTGCTGCGCGCCGGCAACGACCTGCTGCTGCAGCATGTCAACGGCCAGGACAGCATCCGCGTCAAGAACGGCCTGGTCGATAAGACCGGCTGGGCCGGCGTGGTCTTGTTCGCCGACGGCTCCAAATGGAGCGCGGCCGAGCTCTTGACCATGGTGGTGGCCGCGGGCGGCACCAGCGGCAAGGACGTGCTGACCGGCGGCAAGGGCGGCGATCTGCTGGACGGCGGCGACGGCGACGATACGCTGATCGGCGGCGGCGGCAACGACACCCTGAAGGGCGGCGCCGGCAACGACGTGCTGATCAGCAGCGGCGGCGGCACGGCCATCCTGGAAGGCGGCAAGGGCAACGACACCCTGCAAGGCGGCAGCGAGCACAATATCTATGTGTTCAATCTGGGCGACGGCAGCGATGTGATCATCAACAATTCGCTGAACGTGTCGGTGGGCGTGAGCAGCGAAATCCGCTTTGGCGCGGGGATTTCGGTGACTGACATCACCGTGGTGCGCGTAGGCGACGACATCGTGCTGCAACACGTTAACGGCAGCGACTCGGTGCGCATCCAGGGCTGGTTCAGCAGCCAGCTGTCCCAGGTGGGCAGCGTGGTGTTCGCCGACGGCAGCAGCTGGACCGCCGTGCAGATCAATCAGTTCGCCGCGGGCATTTTCATCGGCACCAGCGGCAACGACATCCTCAAGGGCGGCAAGGGCCATGACCTGCTGGACGGCGGCGACGGCGACGACGTGCTGATCGGCGGCGGCGGCAACGACACCCTGAAAGGCGGCGCCGGCAACGATGTGTTGATCAGCGCAGGCGGCGGCGTGTCCATCCTGGAAGGCGGCAAGGGCAACGACACCCTCAAGGGCGGCGGCAGCCAAGACATCTACGTCTTCAATCTGGGCGACGGCCGCGACGTGGTGATCAACAACTCCTTGAACGTCAGCGTCAGCCACCAGAGCGAAATCCGCTTTGGCGCCGGCATCTCGGTGACCGACATCACCGTGGTGCGCGTGGGCGACGACGTGTTGCTGCAACACGTCAACGGCGTGGATTCGGTGCTGATCCAGGGCTGGTTCCTCAGCCAGAGCAACTGGGTGGGCGGCGTGGTGTTCGCCGACGGCAGCAGCTGGACCTCAGTGCAGATCAATCAGTGGGCCAGCGGTATCTATATCGGCACCGCCGGCAATGATGTGTTGATCGGCGGCGCGGGCGGCAGCCTGCTGGACGGCGGCGCCGGCAACGACACCCTGATTGGCCGCGGCGGCAACGACACCTTGAAGGGCGGCGCAGGCAACGACGTGCTGGAAGGCGGCGCCGGGCGCAATGTCTATATCTTCAATCTGGGCGACGGCCAGGACACCATTCGCTATGGCGAAAAGGGCGTCAACCTCGCTTGGAGCAGCTACGAGGAGATCCGCTTCGGCGTGGGGATTTCGGTGACCGACATCACCGTGGTGCGCATTGGCGACGATGTGGTGCTGCGGCATAGCAACGGCGTGGACAGCATCACCATCCAGGCCGGCATGTCGGTTCAGAGCTCATGGTCCGGCAGCATCGTGTTCGCCAACGACGGCAGCTGGAGTCTGCTCGAACTGATCAGCCTGGCGGCCGTGACCCTGAACGGCACCGACGGCGCGGATACGCTGAAGGGGGCCAAGGGCAATGACGTGATCTTCGGCCTGGCCGGGGATGACCAGTTGTTCGGCAATGAAGGCAACGACAGCCTGTTCGGCGGCGCCGGCAACGACACCCTGTACGGCGGGGCCGGCAACGATCTGCTGGAAGGCGGGGCGGGTGACGATGGCCTGTTCGGCGAAGAAGGCAACGACACGCTGCGCGGCGGTGCAGGCAACGACACGCTGAACGGCGGCAACGGCGCCGACCTGCTGGAAGGCGGCGACAACGATATGGTGTTCCGCCACGTCAACGGCCAGGACAGCGTGACGGTGAAGGACTGGTTTGCCGATCGGGTGTACTGGATCGAGCAGATCACCTTCGCTTCCGGCGTGAAGTGGACGGCCGATCAGTTGATGAAGCAGGGCGTGCCGCTGGTGGGTTCCGAGTTGGGCGACACGCTGCGCGGCGGCAATGTCGATGACTGGATGCTGGGCAACGGCGGCAACGATTCGCTGTACGGCGGCAACGGCAACGACCTGCTGGAAGGCGGGGCGGGTGACGACGGCCTGTTCGGCGAAGGGGGGAACGACACCCTGCGCGGCGGCGCCGGTAAGGACTCGCTGTACGGTGGTGATGGCGCCGACCTGCTGGAAGGAGGAGACGGTGATGATGTGATCATCGGTGGCAGCGGCGGCGGCTGGCGCGTTGAGGGTGACACCTTGCGCGGCGGTGCGGGCAATGACCAACTGACAGCGGTATACCAAGGTTGGAACAATGTGTTGGAAGGCGGTACCGGCAACGACACGCTGACC
>NZ_QARX01000001.1:4187158-4598003 GCF_003052555.1 Chromobacterium sp. Panama | reverse complement strand
CCGATACAGCAGCGTTTGCAACGCGGTCTGGAGCACGTCAACGGCGTGCTGTGAGGCTTGGACAGGGAGGGCATGGCCATGATGAAGCTGCTGATCCAACACAATGAGGCGCTCAAAGGCGCGGCGCGTTTAATCGTCGATTACGAGATGCGCCTGGGGGTGATTGCGCTGAAGGACAGCAACCCGCTCCATCCGGACAACACCGCGGCCGTTCAGCGGCAGATCAAGCGGGCGTTGGCGGACTTTTATTATTGGAGCCGATGGCAGGGCGAGCACGAGCCGGCCCGCGCCGCCTTATTGGCGATGTGGGCGTCCGGGAAGTGGAGCAGCCGCGATCTCTGCGCGCGGCAATGTTATCTCTTGGCGGGCTTCCGCAACGTAACTACCGCCCGCCTGGCGCTGGTGGGCGCGCCGATACCGGACCCTGACGCCGTCTACAGGGGCGGGGCCTTAGAAGCGGTTCAACCATCCCGCTGAAGCGCAGCGGACTTTGAACAGGTTCTGAGGCCTGCGGTGGGTGACGATCTGGGGGATTCGATGGCGGCCAAAGCCCGGCGTCAGCGGCTTGCGCTTGAGTTTTATCGGCAAAGCCGGGATGGCCGTTCCATGATGAAGGGCGTGAACTTCAAACGCGCAAGCGTTGAAAGTTATTGGTGTAAAATGAATTAATAAAGCCAATCAATTCCACTTCGTCATGAATATCTCCCTTCGCCACCTGCGCGCCTTTTCGGCCGTTGCCGAAGCCGAAAGCTTCACCGCCGCGGCCCGCCAGCTGTTTCTGACGCAATCCACGCTGACCAAGACCATACGCGAGCTGGAGCAGGAGATCGGGCTGACGCTGTTTGAGCGCACCACCCGCAAAGTGGCGCTCACCACGCAGGGCAACGCCTTCCTGCCGGTGGCCCGCCGGCTGCTGAACGACTTTGAACTGCTGCTGTCCGATCTGCGCGAAAAATCCGCCGGCAGCAGCGGCAGCGTCTACGTGGCCAGCGGCATGGCTTTTGCGTCCAGCGTGCTGCCGGAGGTGCTCAAACGGCTGAGAAGAGATTACCCGTGCATCCATGTGCGTCTGCTGGACGACACCAGCGGCGGCGTGGTGCGCCGCATCGAATCGGGCGAGGTGGACATCGGCATCGGCTCTTATGTGGGCGCGGCCGGGGACAAGCTGGACAAGCGCCAGCTGCTGTCCGCCCGGCTGGGGCTGATGTTTCCGCCGGGCTTCGAGCCGCCGGCGGGGCCGCTCAACTGTCAATCCCTGCGGCAATGGCCCTTGCTGCAGGACGAAAGCGACACCAGCATCATGTCCGCGCTGGAGCGCAGCCATCCCGAGCTCTGGCAGCAGGTGGCCAGCAAGATCACCGTCACCAATCTGGACATGCAGTTCTGCCTGATCCGCGCCGGGGTGGGCGCTTGCGTGTTGTCTGCGCTGGCGGCCTCCCATCCGTCGGCGCGGGATCTGCCCTACCGCTTGTTTGAGTCGGCCGAGCTACAGCGGGACGTGCACGTGTTCACCCGGCGCGGCGTGCCGCTGTCGCCGGCCGCCTTCACCTTTTTGCAGGTGCTGGACGAGGTGTTGCCGACGATAGCCTTCCACCCCGGGGTGACGCTGGCGGCCTAGCGGCGGCGCGGTAGGGGAGAGCTTACGATGCAGAATGTTGCCAGGTAACCGGCAGGCCCTGTGCTTACTGGATTTTTGTTTATCAATATTTTCTTTGTGTACCTAATCGTGTACCTAAAATAATTTCCTGCCTGTGGCCTGGGTTGAGTGATCCTAAGTAAGCGATGGCAACCGTGTGCCTCTTTGTTGCTACGGAACTGTGCAACGCTCATGCTCAAACAGCTCAAGCAAGTATCATAGACGCGTGGCAATGTTCGGTAGCTTGGAGGAGGTGGCTAACGGTGATTGTCGCCCAGTGAAAAACCAAAAAGCCCGCGACTTAGCGGGCTTTTATCTATACAGGGCAATAATCTTGTTCAGAAAGTCGACGTCGACGTGACTTGACCATCTCTGGGAGGTACTTGTTTTTCCCCTCCGACCCACCCAGTCCGAGCAAGTCATAGACATTGCCTCCCACTCCTGGGAGAACTTCTCCATCGTCCCCTTTGCCAGCATCCTCAGCAAAATATAAAAACTCAAACTTACTTGAGATCGACTCAGGGAATTCATGTTTGAGACGGTAACGGCTATCTTTGTGCATCACTGGTGCAACCACCAGAATGCTATCAGGATTAACCGCCTCGATCATTTGCATAAGATTGGTCTTGACGACACACGCCCCGGAAATAACAGACTTAACGATGATGACCGTGACCTTGCTGTGTGAGGTTGGCTCAAGGTACTGTTTTTGGATAGGCGCGACAGAATACCCAGACTCTTTAGCTCTCTCATTCCAAAAGCAGGCCAACTTCAGGCTAGCTTCATCCGACATCCTGGAGGCCAGTCCTTCAATGATGCCCTTAGCCAAGAAATCGGCATCCTCAACTGTGCAAGCAACAAAGATGTCACGATCAACCTCTCGAAGCAGGGCGGCATGAGTCTCAGCTATGTACCTTGCCAAGTTGCTACCAAGACCCGCCATTGCCGCTCTATACCCATCAACAGGAGCGGAGAACAGCTCATCCAACCCACGCTGAACTTCATAATGGCTAACCGCAAATGGACTTAGGTTCCTGTCATTCATAGTAGCTCCTCAAGCTCGTCAATAGTCGAAGGCCGCCTCTCGAGCACTCTGTCACAGAAGTGTTCGAACTCCCTGTCACAACAGGAGTACCGAGGGCTTCCACTACTGAGCTTCCGACCGCTAGCAGTGCTGTAGGACCAGACAAAATAACCTCGAACTATACCATAGCTTAGACCAGGCACACTATCCAGCACATCAGCAAATTCGACCGGCAGCCTCGCACGAATTTCCTCGTCAGAAACAGCCAACCTGAAAGCTGCTGGCTGGCTCTCCATGCAACTATTGATGACAGACTCAATAGAGTGCCGACCAACGCCCAAGGAGCGCCAGGCTCCGAGCAAAATGTCAAACGTGTTGCCAATGTTTGACACGGTGGCCTCAACACCATCATGCCTGGATATTCGAGCTATCGCATCCCTAAGCAAAGAATTGCACGTAAGGGCAGCATAAGTTGACTCGCTGGCATCATATGGAAAATGCTCAACTTGAGTATGTGCCTCGATTGAATCGGGAACGCTCCCTTCCATCTGTTCCGCGACGGCATCATCCGAACAAACCAGCATCGTAACAGGGTCGGGCTGATTGACCGCTTTCGAAAGAATCACCTGCATTCTGAAATCTTCAGACAAAGGGTGATCACCCGAAAGCCAACTAAGCGCGCCTGCATTCTTCAATTGGTAGAACTCAGTGCTCTCCACACGGTAGACCGCTAAGTCATCAACGAATGCAACGCATTGTCCTTCGAAGCACACAGACTCAGCATTGCCCTCGACGATGTGCAAGTAGATTTGCTTTGCAAGATGATAGGCAGCATACCAATCTTCGAAGACAGTACCCTTGCGACCATTTTGGCCGCCACGGTGCTTATTTGCCAAGTAACTGGCTATTTTTTCACCAAGGAGGTCCCTGGCAACATCAAGCTCACACATATGTAGTAATATATTCAATAGTCATAAGCACTGTAAACCATAGTTACTGCCACGATCAAGAAAAATCACTTTAATGAGCTGGATAAATTGAATCGCCTCAGCTTCTCTAGAGACTCTTGCATAACCCTGTCTTTGTCGCGTTTCAGCCAGACACACACACCTAAAATCCCCCCGAAACCGTGGATTGAACCCTAAGTTGTTGTCCTGTAACGGCTTTTCATCCACGGTTTGTCCACGGCCTCACCCCCCGATTCCGTGGATTCCGCATAAACTTCAATAAAATCAATGCCATGAAGGGAAGGGCGAATCCACCATTTCCACGACTTCTGCAGGCAAACCCGTGGATTAATTTTTAAGCAGCGCTCCGAAACCGTGGATGGCCCTTGTCTTCCTTTTTCATGGCTTTTTATCTCTATCTCTTTGTTTTTTAAATAAGAAGAAATACTTAGAGGCCGTAAAAGGGTAAAACCCCGATGTGGAAGAATTGGGGCAAACCGTGGAAGTTTGAGGGGAAACCGTGGATTTTGGAGGGCAAACCGTGGATGGGTTGTTCTCAACAATCAATGACTTAGGTCGTGAAGCGGGGTCAATCCACGGAATTTTTTTACATACTCCCCTACCCAATGGCGTGGAAACCGGCGATTTCCGGCCGTTTTTGCTGGTCTTGTGTTGTCAATGTCATATTTGGTGTGTAAAAGGCTCCGCAATTTTGCAGTTTGAGCGGGGGGAATGCGTGACAGCCCACACTAGGCGGGCTGTCGAGGGGGGGGCGGGTAGGGTTAGGGCTGAACGTCCGGCGCGGCGTAGAGGCCGAGCTTTTCCAGTTGCGGCAGGCTGATCGCGGTCAGGTGGCCCTGGCGGCGGCCGTGGATGGTCTTCTCGACGCCGTCGGCCAGCACCACCGGGCTTTGCAGCAGCTGGTGCTTGAAGATGCGGCCAGTCTTCACCGGCAACGCGTCGAACTTGGCGCGCAGATGCGGCGCGGTGGAGAGATGGTCCATCACGTGATTCGGCCGCAGGAACAGTGCCATCTCGCTGCGGCCGTCCGGGAGTTTGACCCGGTCCCAGCAGTGCGGGTAGTCAAAGCGCCGGGCTTCCAGCTCGGACAGCAGGATTTCCATGATCCATACCCAGGGCAGGCGGCTGCCGTCGGTGTCGACGATATGGCTGTTCATTTCCGCCATCAGGTCTTCGATGAAGCCGCCTTGCTGCGGGTCGAGGTCGGCGAACTCGCACAGCAAAGCCCAGCTACACAGCAGGGCGGCGTAGTTTTCCATCATCCGCCGCGCGGTGGCGTCGCCGGTGGGGGCGCGGCTGTGGCGTTCGCACAGTCCCAGGTAATGGCGGTGCAGGTCGCGCAGCCGGGCCGGCTCGACGTCGGCCAGAAACTGCAGCCAGGCCCACAGCGGGAAGGCCGGCAGATCATGCGGAATCAGCGCGCCTTGCCGCGCCACCGACAGGCTGCTGCGGCACAGCTTGGACTGCAGGCTCTGCACGTCGACTTCCTCGCCGGCCAACAGCACCGGCGCGCACATCAGGTACGGCGTCAGGCTGGCCCCGACGCGGGTGAACTCGAAACGATAGGTCGACTGCAGTAGCGCGTCGATGTCGGACAGCACCGTTTTCGGCAGCTTGGAGAACTCATCCCAGCCCACCGGCTGCGAGGTGAAGGAGACTGACGCCCGCCGGCGGTGGTCGGTTTTGAGCATCTGCCCGGACAGCACCTGAAACGCCAAGGTGGTTTGCAGACTCTCCAGCAGCTTGGACTTACCCGAGCCCTTCTCGGCCTGCATCTGGAAGTGCGGATAGAAGCCGAGCAGGGTTTTGAGGTGCGCGCCCAGGGCCCACACCAGAGGGATGGCGGCCGCATTGTCGCGGAAGGTGTCCTGATAGGCTTGGATCACGGTGCGCGCCTGCTGCGTCGTGCCGCGCGGGAAGGTCAGGTTGTAGTACAGGCATTGCTTCTGCGGCTCGACGAAATAGCAGTCCTGCCCCTCCTGCGCCGTCAGCGCGCCGGCCTTCCATGCCAGGCCGACGAAGTTGACCACGTCGCGCGCGCCCAGGTCGGCGGCCCGCTCCATCAGATTGACCAGGCGCTGGAACTGCGCCGGCTTCCAGATCGCGCCGAAGCGGCTTTTCCACCATTCCAGGTTGTACAGCTTGTCGTCGGTGGCCACTTCGCGCTGCAGCGTCACCCCATGCCGCGCCAGCTGGGCGCTGACACCGAACACGGTTTCCGGCTGATGGTCGGCCGCGCCGCTGATGGTGGCCAGATGGCTTTGGATGCGCAGCCGCGACAGGCTGGCCACGCGGAAGGAACACAGGTCGCCCAGTGTCTCGGAACGGTTGCCGTCGTCGTCGGTCTTGAACTCGTCGACATATTGGGTGAAGTCTTCCTTCACCCGGAAACGCCAGTACACCGCCCAGTCATGGCCCGGCAGTTGCACCCGTCGCGTGCCCTCCAGTCGTTCGCCGCCGCCGGGCATACCGGGCAACAGCCACGCCTCCAGCTTGCGCAGCCGGCCGCGCAGCACGTCGGCGCCGTGCTGGCGCAACACGTCGTTGAGGTCTTCGCCTTCGTCCCAGTCCTGCATGTCCACCAGCAAATGGCCGATGTCGGCCGCCGTCAGCTTCTCCGACAAGCGCCAGGCTGCCGCCAGCCCCGGCCGCACGCCGCTGGCCGGGTTCACCGGGTCGCTATGGTCCAGCGCCACCCGCACCGCTTTGCCGCGCAACACCGTCCAATCGAGGCTGTCGACATTGCCGACACCGCGTAGCGCCAGCGCCGCCACGTCCGGCGGGGTGCAACTCTCCACCGACAGCGCATTGATCGGGCTTTCCACCAAGTAGACCAGCCGCGCGCGCTGCAGCCGTTGCGGGTCGCTGCACCAGCCGTGGCCCTCGCGCGCGCCTTGGCACTGGGTCTTCACGCCGCCGTTCAAGGCCGGATCGACATAGCGCAGATCCACCGCCGCCAGCCGGCCGCCGCTGCGCACCAGGAAGGCGACGGCCGCGCCGCCGTGGCCGACTTCGCCGGCGGCAATCTTGGCGCTGTGCCAATCGTTCCAGCCCAGCGTTTTGCAGCGCAGGGCGCGACGGATTACCGCTTCCTCAATGCCCCGGCCGGTGAGATAGGCGATGGCCGCATCGGCTTGGGCCAGGCAGCGCTCGCCAATGTAGTCGAGGGTGGACTTGCGCACCGGCGCGGCCTTGTCCTTCATCGCGGGTTTGGGTTGCGGCAGGCCGTACCAGTCGCCCAGCAGCCGCGCGGCCGCCAACGGCGTGTCGAGTTCCGGTTGGCAGTAGCGCAGCAAGTCGATGCAACTGCCGCTGGCGTCGCTGCTCCAGTCCTTCCAGCCGCGGCCGTCGGCGAAGATCGACAGCGACGCTTGGCTGTCCGGGTGGTGCGGGCTGTGATAGTTGCCCTTGCCCTGACGCTTCAGGCCCAGCCGGGCCGCCAGGTCGTGCAAGTCGATCTGTTCCTTGAGTTGGTCGAACCATTGGCCAAGGGCGGTCGGGGCACCGCCAGACAAGCCGGGGGCGTCTCGCCCGGTACGCGGGAGAGGGATTCGTGCGGTCATGGGGTGTCCTTAGAGCAGTTGGCCGATATCGGCGCTGGCGTCGATGACTTGTTGCTGCAGCGGCGCCAGCAGCCCGGCCAGACGTTGCGCCGGCAGCGGCTGGTTCTCGGCGTGGTCCAGCAACTCGACCAGCCCTTGCAGGCCGTCGCCGGTGCGCGTCAGGCGCGAGACGCCGGCGCTGACGGTGTGTTCGATGCGGCGGCACAGGCTGGCCAGTTGGCTCAGCGGCTCGCGCAGTTCGGCATGTTCGGGGGTGTCGGCCAGCTGCTGCAGCTGGGCCAGCTGGTGATGGACGGCGGACAGGATCAGGGCGTTCATGCCAGCACCTCCACGGCGAAACCGGCGGCGGTGCGATGAATCAAGGCGCGTTGACCCTGGGCGACCAGCAAGGCGGCGAGCGCACGGGCTTCGGCCTCGTTGGGCAAGACGGAAACAGGGATAACGGACGCGGGGAATAAGCGAGATAAGACGCGGGAAAGCTTAGGCATGGTGGCCTCCAATGTGTAGTTGGGGCTGCCGTCCGCTGCTAAACGGGGGAGGCAGGCACGTGACAGGGTTAGCAGACCGGCACATTGGAACCGGCATACCCGAAGGTATCCCCGCCACGACCCGCCATTGAAAAATGGGCGCACCGATAGCGGTGTACGGACGTAAAAAAGCCGCCATGGTGGCGGGTGTCCGCCAATGTGTGTCGGGCTGCTAAACCCGGTCGCTGTTTTGAATGCGACGTAAAGATGGTGCAGCAATTGAGCGGGCTTGTCAATTCGCTTGCGGGGGTGGGCAATCAGGTTCGCGCATTTCATTGGGGGTTATATTTCTAAAGCGTGGAGCGGGATCATCGGGAATGGGGCCGGTTTTTAGCAGGCATATTAATAAAGTCGCCAATCAATATTAAATAAGTGAATTAAATTCATTTCAGCCGACACTATTTAAGGTCGATTTCAGGGGAAATACATGGCCCGCCGGCCGGCGAGCCATGGCGCTTAGCCCAGGACGCGATGACGCAAGCGGCCGGGCGTCACGATCAGCGCTTGCCGAGGCGAGGGCGACAGGCCCGGCAAGGTGCGCAGCCGCTCCGGCGGAATTCGCGCGCCGCCGTGAATGGGCTGGGCCAGGGTCAGCGGCTCGCCTTCCAGCGTCTTGAACTGGTGGCAGCAGTCATCGTTGCTGCAGTTGTAGTAATTCTCCTTGGTCGCGGCGCTGAGCATGCGGCTGGTCCGCACCCGCGACACCGCGCCGCATAAGGGGCAAGGGAAGGCCATATTGCACTCTCCTTCAGTCGACGATTTCAACGGCGTCAATCAGCACGCAAGCGGCGAGGTTTTCGACGACGTAGGCGTCGTGGCTGGATTGGTAGAACTCCACCCGATTCAGCGACGGCTCTTCGTGGTAGTGGTAGCGGCTGGCGTGTGGATTGAAGTACAGCGACAGGTTGTCCAGCCGGGTAATCAAGATGCTGTCGCCGGGGAAGAAGGCGGCCGTCGCCGCCTGCAGCCCGCCTAGGCGCTGTTTGTGAAACACCAGGTCGTCGCCCTCGGCTTGCGGGTTGGCGTCGCAGACCGCATCCGGCAGCAAGTCCGCGCCCACCAGCACCACCAGGCCGGGATCATCGCGCCACGCCGGGGCCAGCCGCTGCTTGAGCGCATAGCGCACCAGGCGATGCAGCGAGCGGAAGCGTTCGCTCTCGCCGATGCGGGCGCCCTCGATCCAGTGTTGCGGCGCTTGCTCGCGGATCTGCTGCAGCCAGCCGATATTGACGTCTTCCAACAGCGGGTGGCTGGCCCGGTTCGAGTCCGGCGCGCGCTGCAGACCGTGGAAGCCGATCATGATGCGGTCCAGCAGGATGCGGCGCTCCAGCGCTTGTCGCGCGCGGGCTTCAAAGCCGGCCGGCGTCTGGGTTTCGCTCCACCAGGCGTCCAGCGTGTCGTAACTGAAGGCGGCGTCGAAGTTGGTTTGCTGGCAGTGGTATTGCGCCGGCCGCCAGGTCTTGCCGGCCGGCTGGCGTTCATGGCGCTGGGTGTCGACGGTGGCGGCCAAGGTGCCGGCGATATCGAAGTGCTTGGCCTTTCCCCGGATATCGGAGACGCCGAGCAGGTTGATCGCGGACAGCAGCCGGCTACGGGCCTTCAGCGCGTTGAGGCGGGCTTGCGCCGCTTGGGGCGTGGGGGTCGCGTACAGGCTGTCCTGGGCGTGGTACTGGTCCAACTCGTGGTAGTAGTGGTCGATGAACTGGTTCAGCGCGTGGCGGGTGGGGTTCTGCATGTCTCGTCTCGGTTAGCGGTTGATCAGGGCTTGGTACTGCGCGTCGCGCTGGGCTTGGTATCGCTGTCGGGCAATCACGTTGTGTTGCTGTAGCGGCGGGGTGGCCAGCGGCGGCAGCGGCTGGTTCAAGCGGGCGAGCAGGTCGTCTGAGGTCGCCGGCGAAGCGCTGCACAGCGTCTGCTGCAGCGCGCCGGGCTTGAGCACGGCCTGGACTTGCTCTTCTTCGCGGTGCCAGTCGGCACTGCCGAACACGCGCTCGATGCAGGCCGGCGGCGCTTGGGTCAGCAACAGCGTCAGCACCGGCAGTTGTTCGCCCCATTGGGGCAGGTGGTCGTCGAGCACCGCGTCCCAGTACTGGCGCTGCAGCGTGTCGCGCGCCTCGGCCAGCGCCTTGCGCTGCTCGAAAAGCGCTTCATGCTGGATCTCGGCTTGAATCTTCTCTTCCTCGGCGATCTTCAGCGTTTCCTCGGCCAATTCCAGGTTGGCCATCTCCTTGTGCTTCAGCTCGCGCACCACCTTGGTGGGGACGCCCAAGGTCGAGCGCATCGCCTGACGGCAATCCTTGCGTGCCTGCTCGGCCTCCATGCGCAGCGCGGTGGCGGTGTGCTCGCGGCGCGTGGTCTGGCTGGTCAACTGCTGCCAGGCGTCGAGCGCGTGTTCAAAAGCGGTCTGGCGTTCGGCCAGCTCGGCCACGGCGGCGGCGAGGCGGGTTTGGGTGGTGGGGTTCTGGATATGCATGGTCTGAGTCCGGGAAGTTGCGGGGTTAGGCGCGGCGGGCCGCGATGCGTGCCGCCATCCAGCTCTCGATTTCAGAGGACAGCCAGGCCACGCTCTTGCCGCCCAGCGGCACCGGTGCCGGGAAACGGCCCTGCTTGATGGCGTCGTACACCGACGAGCGGGACAGGCCGCACGTGGCGATGACTTCCGGCAAGCGCAGAAAGCGCAGCGGTTGAGAGGAGGGCGAAGCGGCAACAGCGGTCATGAAGCGTCCTTGTTGGTGGAGGTGGATATCAGTGGATGGCATCGGATACGCCGATCAGCGAACGCAGTATTGCGGAAATTACAAAGGGGGTTTTGGGGTTGGGTTGTGCCGCGCTCCCACACAACAAAAAAATTTGAAATGCCAAAAAAACGCGGATTTTGCTATTGACGGCGGGCGGGAAAACAGGAACGCGGGCGCAAAATGGCCCGCCATGGAACGGCATTGGACAGCGGTGGACGGGCTAGGACGGACTCAGCGGCAAGGAAACGGGGGACAGCAGGAAAACGCGACGCGGGGACAGTCAGCGAACAGGGCGACTGCATGCATAGCGTGCATGAAAACGCATGAATCCGGGCGGGGGGACAAGGGCGCGCCAGGCCATACGGCAAGGGCCTGGCACGGGTTCATGCAGCTGCATGATTAGCGGCCCATGAAGTGCGGGGGCGAGGCGGGGCTTCGATAGCGCGCGCTGGGGAGGGGGACAGAACAAGAAGATGCAATGGTGCTACATTGCCCAGGAGGTCATTCTGACAAAACCACTCACTTAAAATCATTGCACGTCGGCGGGCATTAATAGGGAAACATAAAAAATGTTTAAGAAAAAAAGCGAGAAGAATTTGCATTTTTGCGAGACCTGCATTCGCCACAATGAAAACCCTCTATTTACCCCTTATGATTATTGATCTTTAGCAAGACAATTGAAGCCAGTCTAATCAAGAACTCCACAGCTAATTGTCGTAATTTAGCCAGGGAAGACCAACTGTGCCTTCAGGGTCTCTAACAGATCAAAAGTATTGCAGTAGCTAACCCCAAACTCTCTACAAATATTTGGAATCTTAACTTTGGTACTATTATCTGGTACTAGAGCTTCCTGGGTAACTAAAGTTGCTCCTATGGTTTTAGCCTTCGCGATTAACCATGGATCGGCAACTGAAAGAAAACTACTAACATGTGGCTCTCTCATCGTTTTATGCTCAACGATAAATTGGGCTATCTCTCCAAAATTTGATTGTGTAGCTTCATCATCAACAGCCATAAAAACAGCTTTTCTCTGCTTTACCCAATTAGACAAGTCATCACCAGCATGAGCAAGCTCATCATAAACCATATCAATACTACCAACCCGGCCATTCTCAAAATGAAAATCAAGCCAACCCCAGAAGCCGGGACAAATACTCATCCGATAATAAAAATTTTTTGCCTGAATGTAAGCATTCGAATCCAATAAATAATTCAAATCCCTAACTCCTGACGTGCATATTCAGCAAGTTTGTGTGGTTTAATGCCGATCAATTGCCCAGCATCTCTAAGTAAGATTCTGCCGCTTAATGCTTCACTAGTAACTGCCATTGCCAGTCTCTTGCTAACTTTCAGCGTTTGTAAAAGGCTGTATCTTGGAGCTCCATCTCGTTCTATAGCTTTGTAATCAGCAAGACGTTGGCTAATAAATGCCTGGTATTCTTCAAAATCAATATATCCAAGATCCATAGCTCGGCGTGCAGAAACCCATTGACTGACATGAAAATGGCTCGCCAATGCCCCGACATTCCAACGCCACTCTTCAGAACTGTTCCATCGCTGCTTGAACTCATCTTCCGGAACTAAAAATTCAGCAGCAACCGCATTGCAAATCTTTTCTACTTTCCTATGACTGCCGTACTCCCCATCAGAAACACCAGACTCACCAAGCCAGATATGTGTCAACTCATGCAATAGTGTAAAAAGACGAGCCTCTGGACAATCAGACGTATTTATAAATACAACAGGCGCATAGCCATCTGCAATGGCAAATCCTCTGAATTCTTTAACACTAAGAATACGTCTAGTATTACTTCCAACCATACTGCTACGCATCACTAAAATGCCTAAGGCTTCTATTCTACGTAGCAGATCATTAAAATATGTATCCCACCTACCCCTATCAGGCCATCGCCCCACCCCTAAATGGCTGCGCATATTTTCAACAATGCTCATTACAGACATATTCGGAGAGACAGAGCCTACTACAGTAATAGGGTCTCTTCCTTGATCAATTTGATATTCTCGATACCAAAGTTGGCGGCGTAAAACTTCTCGTACAGTATCTCTTAAATCAAGGCTTATCTCTAATGGGCCATGACTACCAATAGTTCTGAGATCTGGTATTGGTAGCTCATCAGCAGGGGGGGTGTTTAAAAACAAATACCCAAATGGGATGTGGGTATGATGCGCAAAATCTTGTGCTTGACGAAATGTTGGTTTCTCTTCCCCAGCTTCCCACCTCTGTAGTTTTTCTTCTTTGACATGAAGCTTTTCGGCTAGCACAGACGTGCTTAACCGAGCCCTATTCCGAGCCCAGCTGAGAATGTCAGAATTAACATGTGCCTGTGCCATTTAATTTCCATAAGACAAACTGACAACATACGTTACTACATTTCACAAATAGCGCATTGACGGACATAAAAAAAATCAATCGACAAGCAACATTGCATTACGTTGGTTGAAAGGGATGCTGCAACTTAGGCTGGAACAGCCGAGGAAAGCAAG
This sequence comes from Chromobacterium sp. Panama, assembly GCF_003052555.1. Classification (NCBI taxonomy): domain Bacteria; kingdom Pseudomonadati; phylum Pseudomonadota; class Betaproteobacteria; order Neisseriales; family Chromobacteriaceae; genus Chromobacterium; species Chromobacterium sp. Panama. The sequence goes on along the minus strand of NZ_QARX01000001.1, from coordinate 4,585,042 downwards.
CAAATTCGTAGATCGTTGTACTACGATCTCTACAATGTTTTCTGGCCCACTTGACTTTACCAATAGCGCAATGACATTGGCAACACAAGTCGAAAATTTGCCTCATACTATATGCAATCAAACTGCCAAACCAGTCTCCAGCTTGGCCTCACTCCACTTTAGAGGCGTGTTGCCTTAGCAGCATCTATCTGCGTCTGCACAAAGTCCGACCAGGCTTGCATGATGGCTTTGCGTTGCTCGGCATACTCCGCGCGGTTATACACGCCTTTGATTCCGACGATCTTGTGTGCCAGCGCCATTTCAATGGCGTCAGACGAATGGCCCATCTCATGCAAATGAGTGGATGCCGTGCGACGGAAGTCATGCAAGACAAAGTGCTGCACATCCAGCGATAGCGAATTCACTGCTTGATTCAGCGTGCTGCGGCCAATTGGCTTGTCTTCACTGCTGCGGCTGCTGGGGAGCAGATAAGCGGAGCGCCCGGCCAGCATCTTCAGCTCTTGCAGCATTTCCAATGCCTGTCGGGATAGGTACACCCGATGGGGCTTATTTTTCTTCATACGCTCAGCGGGGATGTCCCATATCCCAACATCCAAATCAAACTCAGACCAAGTCGCTTGAATCAGCTCGCTCTTTCTAACCATAGTGATTGCTAACAAGTGTAGTGCCAGGCGTAGAGATCGGCGGACGTCTGATTGGTACACGGCCCGTAGTACTTGGCCGATTTCCTCGCCTGACAGCACCCGGTCTCGGCTTTCTTCCACTGCGATAAAGCGGGCCACCAGAGCTGCGGCAGGGTTGGTTTCCGCTAGTTGCCGGGCTATCGCATAGTCGTACATGCGCTTAAGTGCATTGCGCGTAACAAGGGCCATCTTTGGAGCTCCGCGAGCCTTGATCCTGTCGCAAAGTTCCAGAACATCAGACGGCTTCACTTCCGCCAGCGGCATGCCCCCTAACCAAGGTAATACGTCCTTGTCCATGATCCGGCGCATCGTCTTCTGATAGCTGCCTGATTTTCCCTCTAGCTGCTCCTTTAACCAATTGTCGGCGAAGGCCGCAACCGTATTGAGCCGTTCTACTTTGGCCGCTTGGACTGCACGCTTAGGTGATTCTCCATGAGCGACTAGCTCTGCCCACGCATCCCGCTGTTTGCGTGCAGATTTCAGGCTGATTTCTGGGTAAGGCCCAATAGTCAAAGTCGGCTGCCGAACCCCGTGCAATTGATAACGATAGCGCCAGACCTTGGTGCCGCTAGGCATCACTTCCAGCAGCAAGCCACCCGAGTCCGTGATCCGGTAGCGAGCATCTTTTGGCTTCAATGAATTGATATGGGCATCGGTCAGTAGTTTGGCAGCTCTTGGCATAGTCTCCTCTTTGGTACACGGTCGAAACCAAAGGTACACGATAGTGGCTATAAGCCATGCTCTATGTAGGTTTCAATATTTATGCGCGAAATTTAGCAAGAAACCCCCGTGAAAACGGAGTTGATTCTGTATAAAACTTAAAATCAAATGCATTGCAAATCATTGAAATATAAAGAATTTATCGTTTATGGTACACGTAAATAGGTGTTGAAACTTGTGTACCAAATTGATATGACCTTGTGCTTGTAGATTGATCTTGAGGATAGGAAAAGCCGTTGGTATAGGTACACATAAAAACCTACACTGTCGAGTGTGTGCCTAAGTGTGTACCTAAAACCATTGGCTGTCTATGGATGTTGCTGGATGCCACTGGACGAAAAAACGTAGTAATAGCAGGGGTTATGAGAGGTTTTTTGGATGTTAGTGGATGTCGTTGGACATCCAGTTATTTGCCGATGCAGAAGCGGCTGAAGATCACGCCCAGCAGATCGTCGGCGCTGAATTCGCCGGTGATCTCGGACAGCGCGTTTTGCGCCATGCGCAATTCCTCGGCGAAGATTTCCACTTGTTCCCAGTCCGCGTGGGCCAGTTCCAGGTGCTCGGCGGCGCGGCGGATGGCGTCCAGGTGGCGCTGGCGCGCCAGGAACACGCCTTCGCCGCCGCCGCTGTAGCCTATCATCTCCAGCAGCTTGGCCTTGAGCAGCTCCACGCCGGCGTGGGTGCGCGCGGACAGGCGCACCAGCGGGTGGCCGTCTTCATCGGCCAGGCCCGGCGCTTCGCCGGACAGGTCCACCTTGTTGAACACGTGCACGCGCGGCAGCGCCGCCGGCAGCCGTTGCAGGATGGCCTGCACCTCGCCGGTGAGGCCGTCGCGGCTGTCCGCCAGCACCAGGGCCAGGTCTGCGCGCTCCACCGCCTGCCAGGTGCGTTCTATGCCTATCTTCTCCACCACGTCGTCGGTGTCGCGCAGGCCGGCGGTGTCGATGATGTGCACCGGCACGCCGTCGATGACGATCTCCTCGCGCACGGTGTCGCGGGTGGTGCCGGCGATGTCGGTCACGATGGCGATGTCGTCGCCGGCCAGCGCGTTCATCAGGCTGGATTTGCCGACATTGGGCTGGCCCACCAGCACCACGTGCATGCCCTCGCGCAAGATGGCGCCCTGCTTGGCGGTGGCCTGCACCTGCACCAGCCGGCCGCGCAGCCGTTCAAGCTTGCCCAGCGCGTCCGCCTGTTTGAGGAAGTCGATCTCCTCCTCCGGGAAGTCCAGCGTCGCCTCCACCAGCATGCGCAGGGTGATCAGCTCGTCCACCAGCACGTGGATTTCCTTGGAGAAGGCGCCCTTCAGCGATTTGAGCGCGCTCTTGGCCGCGGTTTCGCTGCTGGCGTCGATCAAGTCCGCCACGCTTTCCGCCTGGGCCAGGTCCAGCTTGTCGTTGAGGAAGGCGCGCTTGGTGAATTCGCCCGGTTCCGCCAGCCGCGCGCCCAGCTCCACGCAGCGCGCCAGCAGCATTTTCAGCACCACCGGCCCGCCGTGGCCTTGCAGCTCGATCACGTCCTCGCCGGTGAAGCTGTTGGGGCCGGGGAAGTAGAGCAGCAGGCCGTTGTCCAGCGGCTGGCCGTGGGCGTCGACGAAGTCGGTGTACAGCGCATAGCGCGGCTTGGGCGTTTTGCCGCCGCTGACGGCGGCGGCGAAGGGCAGCAAATCCTTGCCGGACACGCGGATCACGCCGACGCCGCCGCGGCCGGGTGCGGTGGCGATGGCGCAGATGGTGGCGGGGGTGTAGCTAAGGCTCATGGGCATTCCTTGGAATCTGGGCCGCGGCCCCCGCGCGGCGGGGCGTCGTGGCGAGTACGCTTCAATTATCCAGCAAAAAACCCGGCCATGCGGCCGGGTTTGGGGTTCAGAGCGCGCGGGGCAATCAGGATTGCAGCGCGGCCTTGCTTTTCTTCTCTATGCTCTTGTTGATCTGCCACTGCTGGGCCATCGACAAGATGTTGTTGACCACGTAGTACAGCACCAGGCCGGACGGGAAGAAGAAGAACATCACCGAGAAGGCCACCGGCATGATCTTCATCATCTTGGCCTGCATCGGGTCCGCCGGCGGCGGGTTCAGGAAGGTCTGCAGGAACATGGTGGCCGCCATGATCACCGGCAGCACATAGTACGGGTCCGGGCGGGCCAAGTCGGTGTACCACAGAATCCACGGCGCCTGGCGCAGCTCAACCGAAGCCAGCAGCGCCCAGTACAGGCCGATGAACACCGGGATCTGGATCAGCATGGGCAGGCAGCCGCCCAGCGGATTCACCTTCTCGGACTTGTACATCTCCATCACCGCTTGCTGGAACTTCATGCGGTCGTCGCCGTACTGCTCCTTCATGCGCTCAAGACGCGGCGCCAGCGCCTTCATCTTGGCCATGGAGCGGTAGGACGCGGCGGTCAGCGGGTAGAAGATGGCCTTGACGGTCAGGGTCAGCAGCACAATGGCCCAGCCCCAGTTCTGCACCAGCAGGTGCAGCTTGGTCAGCAGCCAGAACAGCGGGGAGGCGAAGATGTGGAAGATGCCAAAGTCCTTGGCGTATTCCATGCCGTCGGCCAGCTTGCTGATTACGTCGTACTCTTCCGGGCCGGCGAACAGCGGCACGGACACGCTCAGGCTCTGGCCCGGGGCGATGGTGGCGTAATCCACCAGCGCGGCGGCGGAGTTCAGGCCGTTGCTCTGCTTCAGCTCAAAGCGGCAGGACTTGTCGTCCTTGCACACGCTGGCGCCGTCCAGCGGCTTCAAGATCCACGCGGACATGAAGTAGTGCTGGATCATCGCCACCCAGCCGTCGCTGCCGGTCTTGGCGTAATCGCCCTTGCCCTTGGCCAGATCGTCGAAGCTCACCTTCTGGAATTTGTTTTCCGAGGTGTACACCGCCGGGCCGGTGAAGGTGTGGGCCAGGCGGCCTTCGCCTTCCGGCGTTTGGCTGTCGCGCAGCAGGCGGTAGTAAGCGGTGGCGGCCAGCGGGGCGGCGCCGCCGTTGGCGATGTCGTAACGCACGCCAATCTTGTAGCTGCCCTTGGTGAAGGTGTAGATCTTGCTTACCTTCACGCCGTTGGCTTCCGGCGCGGTCAGCTTCACTTCCAGCTTGTCGCCGGAGAGCTCGTAGCTGGTTTTTTCCGCGGTGAACACGGTTTTGTGGGTGGGCAGCGCCGGGTTGCTGGCGGCCACCAGGCCGGTTTGCGCCACATAGACGCGGCCGTTCCGGTCCGTCAGCAGATCAAGCGGCTTTTTGCTGTCCACGGCGGAATCGTGCTTCAACAGCGTCAGCTGGCGCAGATCGCCGCCCACGGTGTCGATTTCCGCTTTCAGCACATCGGTGTTCACCGTGATGCGCTGGCCGGAAGTCAGCTTGTTGGAATCCACCGGCTGGGCGTTGTGGGACGCGCTGTTGGCGGCCTGCTGCTGCGTGGCGGCCTGTTTTTGCGCGGCCACCTGCTGCGGCGTCGGCTTGGGCGCGAAAAACTCCTGCCAACCTAGCAGGATGCCCAGGGACAGCATGATGAAGATTATGAGGCGCTTGGAATCCATCTCTCGATACCGGATTTAAGTTCAGGGAACTGGGTCGTAGCCGCTGCCGCCCCAGGGGTGGCAACGTCCGATGCGTCTGGCGGCCAGCCAGCCGCCCTTGAGTGCGCCGTGCTTTTTCATGGCCTCGATCGCGTAGCTGGAACAGGTGGGCTGGAAGCGGCAACGCGGTGCCAGCCACGGGCTGATAGCCAGCTGGTAAAAACGGATCAGGAGGATGAAGAGGCGCGACATCGTGCCAGTTTAGCAAACAGAGAAGACAAAGCCGTGATCACTTCAGTTCGCTCGGCGCGCGTAAAAGGCACCTTGGCGCGGACCACGAAGTCCATGTCCGGCAGCGTTTGCCGGTTCAGGCGGAACCACTCGCGCACCGTGCGCTTGATGTAATTGCGGCGCACGGCCCGCTTGTGGACCTTGCGGCCCACCACCAGGCCCAGCCGCGCGTGCCCCAATTCATTGGGCCGGGCCGATACCTGGAACGTGGCGTTGCTGCGCGACATCCGCAAACTAAAAACGGATGAGAACTCATCCGTTTTTAATAGCCGGTGCGCACGGCGAAAGCGGTAAGCCGACAAAGGCTTATACGGCCAGACGCTTGCGGCCTTTGGAACGACGGGCTGCGATCACTGCGCGGCCGCCGCGGGTCTTCATGCGGACCAGAAAGCCGTGGGTGCGTTTACGACGGGTATTGGAGGGCTGGTAAGTACGCTTCATGATTGGAATTCCTGTTTCGAAACGGAAATAAACACGTGATTTGACAGGATAAACGCCGGTTTGTCAATGAGGAATTTTCTAGACACCTGTGGATAACTTTGAGAAAAACCGTTAGAATGCCAAGGCTTACCGTTCCGAGTCCGCTGCGCAATTATTGAACGCGCGCCGGGGCGGAACGCCAACCCAGAGAAGCACTGCCAAAATTCAGCCCCACCCACTGGAGCAACGCGCGCCCGCGCAAGCGCGGCGCGTGCCGGATCCAGGAATTTTGCCAGCGGTTCTCGGGGGCCGCCCCGTCCATGCCTGGCCCGCCTTGCGGCCCGGCGATGCGCGGAACGCGGCCCTTGAATCATGCCGAACACACGTCGTCCGCCCCAAGCGCGGGGCGCGGCGGCTTCTCCCGCCGCTTGGCCTTAAAGCCGACAGCGGGTTTTTCGCTTTTACTTGCGTATATGTAATGACCGAACTGGATCAATTTTGGCCTGGCTGCCTGGCCCGCCTGGAGGCCGAACTGTCTTCGCAACAGTTCAATACCTGGATCAAGCCGCTATCGGCCGAAACCACGGAAGAGGGCATCGCGCTGTTTGCGCCCAACCGCTTTATCATGCAGTTCATCAAGGACCGCTTCCTGGCGCGCATTGAAGAACTGGCGGTGGAGCTGGTGGGGGAATGCCTGGTGGAACTGCGCCTGGGCGCGCCCGCCGGCCGTCCGGCCGCCGCGCCCGCGGTGATGCCGGCCAAAGCCAAGCCCGCGCCCAGCGTGCCGACGCCCAGCGCGCCGTCCCAGGCCAAGCAGGCCGCGGTCAAAGCCATTGGCGGCAGCCACGAAAGCACCCGGCTCAACCCCTCGTTCACCTTCGACACCCTGGTGACCGGTAAGGGCAACCAGCTGGCGCGCGCCGCGGCCATGCAGATTGCGGAAAACCCGGGTGACCAAGCCTACAACCCGCTGTTTGTTTACGGCGGCGTGGGCCTGGGTAAGACCCACTTGATCCAGGCCATCGGCAACCACGTGTTCCAAAAGAACCCGCAAGCCAAGATCCGCTACATCCACGCCGAACGCTATGTAGCCGACATCATGCGCGCCTACCAGCACAAGGCCTTTGACGAATTCAAGCGTTACTACCACTCGCTGGACCTGCTGCTGATCGACGATATTCAGTTCTTCGCCGGCAAGAACCGCACCCAGGAGGAATTCTTCTACGCCTTCAACGCGCTGATCGAGGGCGGCAAGCAGGTGATCATGACCTGCGACAGCTACCCCAAGCAGATAGAAGGCATGGAAGAGCGGCTGATCTCCCGCTTCTCCTGGGGCCTGACCGTGGAAATCCAGCCGCCGGAGCTGGAAATGCGCGTGGCCATTCTGATGAAAAAGGCCGAGGCCGACAGCATCAAGCTGGACCACAACGTGGCCTTCTTCATTGCCCAGAACGTGCGCTCCAACGTGCGCGAACTGGAAGGCGCGCTCAAACGCGTGGTGGCTTACGCCCGCTTCACCAATCAGAACATCTCGCTGGAACTGGTCAAGGAAGCGCTCAAGGACATCCTGGCCGCCGGCAACCGCCAGGTGACCGTGGACGCCATCCAGAAAACCGTGGCCGAGTACTACAAGATCAAGCTGTCCGACATGCACAGCAAAAAGCGCAGCCGCGACATCGCCCGGCCGCGCCAGGTGGCGATGGCGCTGGCCAAGGAACTGACCCAGCTGTCCCTGCCCAATATCGGCGACGCCTTTGGCGGCCGCGACCACACCACCGTGCTGCACGCGTGCAAGACCATTGCCGAAATGCGCGGCAACGACGCCGATATCGCTCACGATTACGACACGCTGCTGGCCATGCTGCGTAACTAAGACCATGAAGCCTAACTTGAACCGACTCACAAACACCCAACGGGAGCCCGCCCCATGCTGATCCTGCAAGCCGAACGCGATGCCCTGCTCAAGCCACTGCTGGCAGTCACCGGCATTGTCGAGCGTCGTCACACCCTGCCCATCCTGTCCAATGTGCTGATAGAGAAAAAGGGCGGACAAGTGGGCTTCCTGGCCACGGACCTGGAAATCCAGATCACCACCGCCAGCAGCGACGAATTGCCGGGCGAAGACTTCCGCCTGACCACCTCCGCCAAAAAGCTGCAGGACATCCTGCGCGCCATCCCGGGCAACGCCACCGTGACCCTGGAACAACTGGACGGCGGCCGCCTGACCCTGAAAGCCGGCAAGAGCCGCTTCAACCTGCAAACCCTGCCGGCCGACGACTTCCCGCTCTTGTCCGTGGGCAGTGCCAGCGACTCCAGCTTCAGTCTGAGCCAGCGCGAACTCAAGCGCCTGATCTCCCAGGTGCAATACGCGATGGCGGTGCAGGACATTCGCTACTACCTGAACGGCCTGTTGATGCAGACCGACGGCAACCAAGTGCGCCTGGTGGCCACCGACGGCCACCGTCTGGCCTTTGCCAGCGCGGACGTGGAAGCCAACCTGCCCAAGTCCGAAGTGATCCTGCCGCGCAAGACCATCATCGAACTGTACAAGCTGCTGCAGGACATCGACGACCCGATCAATATCGAAGTGCTGGCCAACCAGGTGCGCTTCAGCTTCGGCTCCACCGTCATCATCAGCAAAGTGGTGGACGGCAAGTTCCCGGACTACAACCGCGTCATCCCGCTGGACAACGACAAGATCTTCTTGATTGAACGTCTGGAATTCCTGCACGCCTTGCAGCGCGCCGCCATTCTGGCCAACGAGAAATTCCGCGGCGTGCGCCTGGTGCTCAAGCCCGGCTCCATGTCCATTCTCTGCACCAACAGCGAGCAGGAAGAAGCGGAAGAAGAACTGGAAATCGCCTACCAGGGCGGCGAGCTGGAAATCGGCTTCAACATCAACTACCTGATGGACGTGCTGACCAACCTGCCGGCGGACACCCTGCAACTGGCCTTTGGCGATTCCAACCGCAGCACCCTGGTGACCATACCGGACGTCAGCAACTTCAAATACATCGTCATGCCCATGCGGATTTGACGCCGGCCGCCACCCGGCAGCCCGCCGGCGGCGGAGGCCCCGCCCCGCCCCGGCAAACGGATTTTCAGATTGACCGGCAGAGGCCGGCCGCGCGGCGCCAGGAGTCACTCCCGGCCCGCCCGGCCCCTCTCCATACAGAAAGCAGCAGATGAGCGAACAGGAATACGGCGCGGATAGCATCAAAGTCCTCAAAGGATTGGATGCGGTACGCAAACGCCCCGGCATGTATATTGGCGACACCTCGGACGGCACCGGCTTGCACCACATGGTGTTTGAAGTGCTGGACAACGCCATTGACGAAGCGCTGGCCGGCCATGCCGACACCATCAAGGTCATCATCAACCCCGACAACTCCATCACCGTGGAAGACAACGGCCGGGGCATCCCCACCGACATCCACCCGGAAGAGGGGCGATCGGCGGCGGAAGTGATCATGACCATCCTGCACGCCGGCGGCAAATTCGACAGCAACAGCTACAAGATCTCCGGCGGCCTGCACGGCGTGGGCGTCTCCGTTGTGAATGCGCTGTCCGACTGGCTGCGTCTGAAAATCTGGCGCGACGGCAAAGTCCATGAAATGGAATTCCGCCGCGGCGACGCCGTGGCCCCGCTCACCGTGACCGGCCACACCAACCACCGCGGCACGGAAGTGACCTTCCGCGCCAGCGAAGAAACCTTCGGCCTGGTGGAGTTCCACTTCGACATCCTGGCCAAGCGCATCCGCGAGCTGTCCTTCCTGAACCAGGGCGTGGGCATCAACCTGATAGACAAGCGCAGCGGCAAGGAAGAAAGCTTCGCCTTCTCCGGCGGCGTGGCGGGCTTCGTGGAATACATGAACCGCAACAAGAACGTGCTGCACCCCAAGGTGTTTTACGGCCTGGGCGAAAAAGACGGCATGACCGTGGAAGTGGCGATGCAGTGGAACGACTCCTACCAGGAAAGCGTCCAGTGCTTCACCAACAACATCCCCCAGCGCGACGGCGGCACCCATATGACCGCGCTGCGCCAGGTGATGACCCGCACGCTGAACCAGTACATTGAAGAGAGCGAAGTGGCCAAAAAGGCCAAGGTGGACACCACCGGCGACGACATGCGCGAAGGCCTGACCTGCGTGCTGTCCGTCAAACTGCCGGACCCCAAGTTCTCCAGCCAGACCAAGGACAAACTGGTCTCCAGCGAAATTGGCCCGGTGGTCAATGAAGTGATCAGCGAAGCGCTGAAAACCTATCTGCTGGAACACCCCAACGACGCCAAGATCATCTGCGGCAAGATCGTGGAAGCCGCCCGCGCCCGTGAAGCCGCGCGCAAGGCCCGCGAAATCACCCGTCGTAAAGGCATCATGGACGGCCTGGGCCTGCCCGGCAAACTGGCGGACTGCCAGGAAAAAGACCCCACCCAGTGCGAACTGTACCTGGTGGAGGGCGACTCCGCCGGCGGCTCCGCCAAACAAGGCCGCGACCGCAAATTCCAGGCCATCCTGCCGCTGAAGGGCAAGATCCTGAACGTGGAACGCGCCCGCTTCGACAAAATGCTGCAAAGCCAGGAAGTGGCCACCCTGATCACCGCCATGGGCTGCGGCATTGGCAAGGACGAGTACAACCCGGACAAGCTGCGCTACCACCGCATCATCATCATGACCGATGCCGACGTGGACGGCGCCCACATCCGCACCCTGCTGCTCACCTTCTTCTACCGCCAAATGAGCGAACTGGTGGAGCGCGGCCACATCTACATCGCCCAGCCGCCGCTGTACAAGGCCAAAGTGGGCAAGCAAGAGCGCTACCTCAAGGACGACTCCGAGCTCAACCAGTTCCTGCTGCAACTGGCGCTGGAAAAAGCCGAGCTGATCCCGGCGGAAGGCGCCGCCGCGCTGTCCGGCGACACCCTGGGCGAGATTGCCCGTCAGTTCCTGCTGACCCGCTCCGTGATTGAACGCGAAAGCCGCGTGATTGATCCGCTGGTGCTGGAAGCCATGCTCAAGACCGGCCCGCTGTCTCTCAGCAGCCAGCAAGAAGCGGACGCCGCGCTGGCCAAACTGAGCGAGCTGCTGCCGGCGGAAGCCATCGAACTGGAACTGCTGCGCGATGAAAAGAACGACGGCCACCTGATCAAAATCATCCGCAAACTGCACGGCAACGTGATGGTGACGGTGATGGACCAGGACTTCCTGGAATCCGGCGACTACGCGGAAATGAAGAAAACCGGCGACATGCTCAGCGGCCTGCTGCGCGAAGGCGCCCACGTCAAACGCGGCGAAACCGTGAAACCGGTGGCGGAGTTTGGCGAAGCGCTGGACTGGCTGCTGGCGGAAGTGAAGAAGGGCATGAACATCCAGCGCTATAAAGGCCTGGGCGAGATGAACCCGGAACAGCTGTGGGAAACCACGATGGACCCCACCGTGCGCCGCCTGCTGAAGGTGCGCATTGAAGACGTGATGAGCGCGGACGACGTGTTCACCACCCTGATGGGCGACGAAGTGGAACCGCGCCGGAACTTCATCGAGGGCAATGCCTTGATTGCGCGGAATATTGATGTGTAGGTTTGTTTGTAGATAGACGCATAAGCTGAGAAAAAAAGGCCCATAAATTGGGGAATTTATGGGTCTTTTTATATGAATAGCACGGATTTATTACATCAAAGTCCCTTCGACTCTTCCAAGAACTATGCATATTAGCTAGGCTACCTATGGGCGAGTCATGTTCGCCTTGCAACGAGCCTTAGGTTACACGGAAACAAGTTTTTAATACGTTTCGATGACAAAGTTCAAATTCATTGACCTATTTGCAGGTCTAGGTGGTTTCCACGTAGCGCTCGAGGCGCTCGGGGGCAAGTGCGTCTTCGCTGCCGAGATACAGCCACACTTACAAACTGTCTATGAAGAGAACTTCGGGTTAAGGCCTGCCGGAGATATTCGGACCGTAGTTCCCTCGGAAGTACCAGACCATGATGTTCTGTGCGCAGGTTTTCCATGCCAAGCCTTCTCAAAGGCTGGGGACCAGGCTGGCTTCAATTGTTCCCGCCAAGGAACACTATTTTTTGATGTGGTCGCGATACTTCAGGAGAAACGTCCACGCCATTTCATCCTCGAAAACGTACCCAATCTTCTTAAGCATGACGAGGGTAAAACCTACGAGCGTATCAAGCAGGACCTTGAAGCCTTAGGCTATTGTGTGACTGAGAGGCAGTTCTCCCCGCATCATTTTGGTATCCCTCAGATACGTGAACGGGCCTATATCATAGGCAGACTTGGCTCACTAGAGGGATTTGCCTGGCCAGAACGGGAATCGAACCCAACTGACATCACCGATGTGCTGCTGGATTCACCGGACGATGCGAAACCTTTGTCCAAACAGACGCGCCTATGTTTGGAAGTATGGAACCAGTTTTTGGAACTATCTCCACCTGAAGTCCACCTACCGTCGTTTCCCATCTGGTCCATGGAATTCGGGGCTACATATCCGTTTGAGGATACCACCCCGTATGCCGAGAGAACTCGCGGCGGTGCAGAAGCCTTGGGTGTCTATTTGGGAACACATGGCAAGCCACTTAAAGAACTGCCGCTGGACGAGCAATGGAAAGCGCTACCAAGCCATGCTCGCACAGCCCAACTACAGTTCCCGAAATGGAAGAAGGATTTCATTCGAGCTAATCGTAAGTTTTACGAAGACAACCGGCACTGGATTGACCCATGGCTGCCCTCTGTCAAATCCTTTATCTCGTCTCATCAAAAATTTGAGTGGAACGTACAAGGCGGTGAGCGGGACCTTTGGAAGTATGTTATCCAGTTTCGCGCATCTGGTGTCCGCGTCAAGCGTCGCACTACATCGCCCAGTTTAGTGGCAATGACCGACACGCAAGTACCTATCATAGGGTGGCAGGGACGGTACATGACACCGCGTGAGTGCGCAAATCTCCAGAGCCTGGGAGCCCTTAGGCATTTACCCGAACCTCAGGGGAGGGCCTTCGCAGCCCTCGGAAATGCGGTTAATGCCAGGGTTGTTGAGAAGGTTGCTCGGGCGCTGCTCTTCCAGTCTGTCTGTTGCTTGGAAGAACTGATTATCACTGAATGCGCCCCCTCCCCAGAAGCAGTGTAGCTATGGACACATTACTACAGGAGGTTCCAAGCATTAACATTCGCCCGGAAGTAAGCATGCTTTCGGTGCTGAAACACCTAAATTACAAGGCGTGGTTCGCTGTCGCAGAATTTATCGACAACAGTATTCAAAGCTACCTTGCCAATGAGGACGCGTTGAGGGAGTTAGGCGGAGCAGACTTCAAGTTACGTATCCACATTGGACTCGACGCGACCGCGGGGCGAATCGAAATTTGCGATAACGCTGCTGGTATATCGCTAGCAGATTTCCCTCGAGCTTTCCGACCCGCTGAGGCACCGCCGGATAATTCTGGCTTGTCAGAGTTCGGTATGGGCATGAAGGCCGCTGCGTGTTGGTTCACCGATTTATGGCAGGTCCGAACCAAAGCTCTCGGTGAGCCGGTTGAGCGAATCGTGCGCTTTAATATCAGTGACATTGTTAGCCACAAGACTGAGGCCATTCTTGTGGAAGAGGTTCCAGCGGCCCCTGCTTCTCACTACACAATCATTACGCTGGAACAACTTGGTCCACGCTTCCCGTCAGCCCGGACCCAGAAGAAGCTGAAGGACCACTTGACCAGCATTTACCGCATGTTCCTGCGGCGTGAGGATGTCGAACTCATTTGGGATGCTGATGGGCGAACCTTAGAGTTCGCTGAGGTTGCTATACTTGATGCCCCGCCTGGTAACAATCCTCATTTGCCGTCTGTTGAGTGGAAAAAAAATCTACATCTGGACTTCGGTGCTGGCCGCACAATTAGCGGCTTTGCTGCTCTACGCGCTGAAGGTTCTACAACGCATGCCGGCTTCGCTATTTTCCGAAGAGACCGGTTAATAATTGGTAGTGACGACGAGACTTTCCGCCCACAAGAAATTTTCGGCAACACTAATAGTTACCGATACCAGCGGTTGTTCGGTGAATTGCAGGTAGATGGCTTCGATGTCACTCACACAAAGGATGGTGTCAAGTGGAACGAACTCGAGCATGAAGTACTCGAGCGCCTTCGAGCTATCCTGGAGGAAGAGCCGCTGAATCTACTCCGACAAGCCGAGCAGCACCGCACACGACAGACCCGAGCCTCAGCAAAACCGGCGGCTCAAAAAGCGACAGAGGTTGTGACCAACGACCTGAAGCAATCTGCCGGTCCGGTTCTAAGTGACGCCTCTGAACTGGAATTTATTCCGCAGGTTCCGGAGCAAGGCGGTTTCGAACCTGTATCGCAGCGTTCTGTAGAAATTCTAGTGGATGATAAACGCTGGCAAATCACCTTGCGCATGATGCTGAACCCTGAAGTGAGCGAATGGCTGCGCTTTAGCAATGAGACTGTTTCCCAGCTGTTCGATGACCTTGAGGAACATCGACTCACCGTGGATGTTTCCTTAGCTCATCCTTTTGTTGAACAGTTCGTCGGACCGGGCAATGAGAACACTGAACTTATGCTCCGTTTTGCGACGGCTATTGCCGTGGCACTGACAAAGATGAAGCACAGTGGTGCAGACCCACGCTTGCCGCTGCATTACATCAATCGTCTCTTACGCGATTCCCTATCAGGTAACCTTCAATGACCATCACCATAGAAGAACTAAGTGGAATTAAGCCCGACCTGCGTTGGCAACCGAAGCAGGGCGAGGCCACTGCGGATTTCCTACGACGAAAGGAAGCCGCAGGTGAAGCTAAGGCTGACGAGCTTCATACGGTAGCCTTCGAGGCACACCGGATACTGGGGCGTTGTGTCCCACCTAGCGAGCCCCAGGGTGATGCCACGGGGCTAGTAGTTGGCTATGTGCAGAGCGGGAAAACCCTTTCTTTCACTACCCTCACCGCCCTCGCCCGTGACAATGGTTATGGCATTGTTGTCCTCATTGCAGGCACGATTGATACACTGAAAAGCCAGTCAGAGGAGCGGTTAGTCCAGGACCTTGGCCTTGCCGGCGACAATCCGGGACAGCCGTGGGTGCATATTGCCAATCCTGCCACTGGAACAAGTGACTTCGATGCGCTCAAGCTCATGGTATCCCGCTGGAAGTCCTCAGCAGTACCATCTCGGAAAAAGAAAACCATCCTAATCACAGTGCTTAAGCAGCATCAGCGTCTTGCCAGCCTCGTCGAATGCCTCGGACACAAGTCGCTCAACTTAGAAGGTGTACCTTGCCTCGTTATTGACGATGAGGCAGACCAAGCGAGTCTTAACAATTTTACCGCTAAGAACCTGAAAACGAGGCAGAACCGAGTCAGTGCCAATTACCGTGAAGTCACTAATCTAAAGGCTGTGCTCCCACATCACACATATATCCAGTACACAGCAACACCACAGGCCCCTCTACTCATCTCCCTCCTAGATGCCCTCTCGCCGGATTTCGCAGAAACCCTTACACCCGGTGCTGCATACGTCGGAGGCAGCGTACTCTTTGCGCGCCACTCACACTATGCGCGCGAAATCCCTGCGGTCGAGGCTACTGCTGTGGCGGCCACCTATCCGATGACGCCGCCAACCCTGTTAGTAGCACTACGCGTATTTCTACTTGGCGCGTGTGCTCATGCTCTGTCTGGCGCAAATTCCAACCGCTCAATGATGGTACACCCTTCGCAGCAGACCGCACCGCATACACAGTATCTCTCATGGATAAAGGCTCCTCTGCTCGCTTGGAAAGAGCAGTTGTGTAATGACGAATTGCGTGAACTCTTGCAAGAGGACTTCAAGACCGCACACCAGGATCTGCAGAGGACCGTTGGTAGTGCTTTGCCATCACTGAAGGACCTGTTCGAGATGATGGATGAGGTCTTAGCTACTGTGATGGTTCGGGAGGTGAACTCCACCGGGAAGGGTGCGGACCCCATACGCTGGGGCGACAACGAATACTGGATATTGGTAGGCGGGCAAAAGCTGGACCGTGGCTACACGGTCAAAGGCTTGACAGTGACCTATATGCCGCGCCCACTGGGTGTTGGCAACGCTGACAACCTGCAACAACGCGCGCGGTTTTACGGTTACAAGCGTGGCTACTTGGGGTTCTGTCGTGTGTATGTTAGGGATGATGTGAAGAGGGCATTTGAGGCTTACGTCGAGCATGAAAACTTCATTCGTACTGAACTCGACTCAACCCGTGGTCAGCCGCTGAAGGATTGGCACCGTAAGTTTATGCTTGCAAACGGCTTGCAGCCGACCCGTCGTAACATCATGGGCATCCAACTTGATGAGGTAGTGATGTCTGAGTGGCTGCATCCGAAAGCGGCCTATGCCAACAAAGATGCAGTTACTGCTAACCGCAGATGTTTTACTGCCTTCGTATCTTATCTCCGCGCCTACTTTGATGAAATTGAAGCACAGGACGTGGACCCGGACCGTTACTTGGACAAGCGGGCAGATTCTCCACCTAACAAACTCTTTGAAGCCGTACCCTTGTCGGAGGCTTACTCGTGCCTGCTAGAAGTAATCCGTCTGGATGATGTGCGAGATGCAGCGGAGCGAACTGCTCTCCTCGTTGCATTGGGTAGATTGCTGACAGCGACGCCTGAAACAAAATGTGATGTATTCCTCATCGGGGACTTGCAATCACAGAACCGCTCCCTGACAGCTAAAGGCTCCATTAAGCAGGTCTTCATGGGTAAGAGTCCCAACACTGATGACCGGGGGCGGCTTCGTTATTGTGGTGACCGAGACCTGCGCTCAGAGGAACGCATTACGTTGCACTTGCGTAAGTTTAGCTTTCCAAAATCGCCAGTTTCGCCTGAAGATGACAGCCTCGATGTGCCTTGGTTTGCTCTACACATCCCTGACACAATGAAACGGCGAGTTCTGCTCGAGCCGGAGCGCGCAGCATGACTGCAACTTCTCTTTGGGAACAATTCGATGCGCTGGGACAGCATGATGGAGTCGGCACAATGACCGCCCTCCGTTTGCCTGGGGCGGGCACTCATTTCTTGGCCAAGGGGTTGGCAGGTGAGCCGGTCCTACTGTTGCGCTCAAGAAGACGTAAGGTGCCGCGTATTCCACTCGGCTTACGCCATATGCAGGTTGAATTTGACGTCGATTGCTCTGTGCTTGATACCGCCAAGGGTGCAGCCGCGGTTCCGGTCTCTGCTACTTTCTGCCGCGCCACTTGCGACCCTGGCACTCCAGATTTGCATCTTTTGTTTGTGCATGCTTTAGCTGGAGCGACTGGTAGCCTTTCCGCCGAGTTGCCTCCCGGCGAAGCTGACTGCTTCTTTGACGATGCAGTGGAGTTATTTCGTGCGTTCTCTGCTCCTACTCGGAAGTCGGTGCTCGGTCTCTGGGGCGAACTTTTCATCATTGCAGCATCCTCTTGCCAAGAGACCTTAATGTCGGGATGGCATGTTTCGCCCGACCAAACATTCGATTTTTCTTTTCCGAACGCCTGTGTAGAAGTCAAAACTACTGCCCGGCACAATCGCCAACACGACTTTGCGCTGACTCAACTGCGTAGCACTTCTTTGCCTGTGTTCGTAGCAAGCATCATTACAGAGCAAAGCGATGCAGGGGAGTCTGTTTTCGACCTAGCCTCCATCATTCAGGTGAGACTGACCGCCGCCAATCGTGCCAAGCTATGGCGACTAGTAGCAGAGTCTGTCGGTGGCGACGCAGAAGGAGCTGCAGACCATCGCTATCTGAGAACATCGGCAGCCAACTCGCTACGTTTTTACTCGGCGGCTGCATTACCTGCACCTGAGATACCAATCGCCTTAGCATCGTGTGTATCCGCTGTTAGGTTCAGCCTAGACCTGGACCGTGCATTGACCTTGGAGCCGCTCTCCAAAAACGAAGTCTGGCAGACATTGAAGGCACCGGACCAAACTTTATAGCCCCTCCCCCTAACCTGTCCTTTAGTCCAAGAGAACACATTCCCGGACCACGCCGGCTTGTGACTGTCTTCCTAACTTCATAAAATTTCAGGCTTATTTTCAATGTCATAACGCCGCTTGGCGGTGTTTTCGTTTGGAATGCCGATGGACCTGAATGCACTGTTGGCCAGCTTTGCTTCCGCCTTTGGCCAAGACAACCGGATGTTGACCTTGCAGCTTGGAGAGGGGCAATTTGCCGCCGAGCAGCTGCCGCCGCTCAGCCTGGAGGGCGAGGAGGGGGTTTCCCAGCCTTATCGCTATACGCTGACCTGCCTGTCGCCGGATGGCAATATCCCGCTGAAGTCGCTGTTGGGTCAGCCGGCCCGCATTGGCATCCAGGGCGCGGAGGGGGGAGAGGCGATCCGTTGCGGCGTGGTCAGCCAGGCCAGTTTGGCGGGGTCGGATGGCGGCTTTGCTCGTTACCAGCTGACCGTGGAAGCGCCGTTTGCCTTGCTGCGCCACCGCAGGACCTCCCGGGTATTCCAAGACCTGTCCGTGCCGGACATCGTCAAACAGGTCCTCAGCGAACATCAGCAAGCCAACCCTATCTTCGCCCGCGTGCAAACGCTGGCCTTGCAACTCAAGCCGGCGGCGCCGCGCAGTTATGCGCTGCAATACCGTGAGAGCGATTACGATTTCATCGTCCGCCTGTTGCATGAAGAGGGTTACGCCTGGCGTTTCCGCCATCTGGAGGAGGACGGGCCGCGGGTGGAGCTTGCCATCTTTGACGATGCCCACGCCTTGCCGGCCTCTCCGCTGCAGCGGGTGCGCTTCCACCGCAGCGACGCCACCGAGGAAGAGGACGGGCTGACGGGCTGGGAAGCCGCACGTCAGATTGTGCCCGGCGCCAGCGCATTGGCCAGTTACGATTACAAGCCGGTGCTCACCCAGCAAGGCCGGGAAGCCAGCCGGGTGGAGCAGGGCCAGTTTGGTCAGGCCTTGCAAAGCAGCCTGGGCCATTACGATGCGCCGGGCCTGTATTACGCCGGGGACGAGGAGCAACTGGGCCGCTATGCCGTGCTGCGGCAACAGGCCAACGATTTGCAGGCCAAGACCTTCAGCGGCAGCGGCGCGGTGCGCGGTCTGTTGCCGGGTGAGTGGTTCCGCCTGGACGACCACCCTGCACATGAGGACGACGCGGAGGAGAAACGCCAGTTTGTTGTCACCGGCCAGCGTTTCCAGGCACGCAACAATCTGCCGCGGGATCTGGCGCAGCACTTGGGCGCGGAGGCCGACGCCGCGCCGTTCAGCGCCGCCATCCAGGCCCAGCGCCGCGGCATTCCGCTGACGCCGGCTTATGCCGGCACCGCTCACGCCAAGCCCACCAGCCTGGGTGTGCAAACCGCCACCGTGGTGGGGCCGGCCAGCGGCGATGCCGGGGCGGAGAGCCCCGGAGAAGTGCATACCGACGAGCACGGCCGCATCAAGATTCAGTTCCATTGGCAGCGCCCGGAAGAGCATCCCGGCATTGGCGCGGGCATGGACGACAAATCCTCCTGCTGGGTGCGGGTGGCGATGCCGTCCGCCGGCGCCGGCTGGGGCCATCAGTTCCTGCCGCGCATCGGTCAGGAAGTGCTGGTGGACTTTATCGAAGGCGATATTGATCGCCCGGTGGTCAAGGCCGTGGTCTACAACGGCAGCCATCCCGCGCCGGACTTCAGCGGCGCCGGCAGTCTGCCGGCCAATAAGACGCTGTCCGGCATCAAATCCAAAGAGCACCAGGGCGGCGGCTATAACGAGCTGCTGTTCGACGACACCCCCGGAGAGGTGCGTGCCAAGCTGTCCAGCGAGGCGGGCAAGACCCAGCTCAACCAAGGCTTCCTCACCCATCCGCGCAGCAACGGCCAGGCCCAGCCGCGCGGCGACGGTTTTGAGCTGCGGACGGACCAGCATGGCGCCATCCGCGCCGCCCACGGCCTGCTGCTGTCCACTGAGGCGCAAGGCGGCGGTGCGGGCAAGCAGCTGGCGCGGGAGCAGGCCGGCAGCCAGCTACAAGCGGCGGTGGCCTTGAGCCAGGCGCTGGCCGAAACCGCCACCACGCAGCAGGCCGACACCATGGAAACCGGGCCGGACGGCATTGGCGATGACAACGCCAGCAGCGGCAAACGGGAACAAGGCCATGTGCTGCACCAGTTGCAGGCGCTGGAGGCCTGGGAGGCCGGCAGCAATACCGATCCAGACAGCAAAACCGCCAAGGAACAGGCCGGCCAGCAAGCCTTGCTGGTGTTGTCCGCGCCGGCCGGCATTGCCAGCCTGTCTGGGCAAAGCCAGACCCTGGCCGCGGAAACCCATCTCAATCTGGTGGCGCAGCGCGACGCCAATCAAAGCAGCGGCCGGCGCTGGATTCATAACGTCGGCAAGCACATCAGCCTGTTCGTGGCCGGCGTGGCGGATCAGGTGGCGATGAAGTGGATAGCCGCCAAGGGCAAGATTCAGCTACAGGCGCAAAGCGACAGCATTGAGCTGACGGCGGACAAGGACGTCACCATCACCTCCTGCAAGGAACGCATCACCATTGCGGCCAAGGACGAGATTCTGCTGACCAGCGGCGGCGGCTATATCCGCCTCAAAGGCGGGGACATCGAAGTGCACTGCCCGGGCACGGTCAGCATCAAGGGCAGCAGCCATGTATTGAGCGGGCCGGCCAGCCTGAACTACAGAATGCCCACCTTCGGCCAAGTCTACAGTGGCCGTTTCCAGTTGCAGGACCAGAAAACCGGCGCGCCGCTGGTTGGCCGGGCTTACTCCATTCAGCAGGCCGGCGGCCGTACTCTCAGCGGGTATAGCGATAAGGATGGCTGGACGCTGACCGCCATGAGCCGGCAGCCGGAAGGCATGAAGTTGCAGGTATTGGAGCCCGCGCCGGCCAAAACCGAGACATTGCACCTGGCCGGCGGCGGCCAGCACGAGTTGGAACTCGAGATGCGCAATGACGCCCCGCAAGGATAAACCTCATGACCTCTACCCAAATAGTCGGTAACGGCCTTACGCGGCTGGAAGAAGATCAGCAGTATGCCAAGCTGCCCTCTGAGAAAAACAAGCTCTATCTGCAACCCAAGGCCGAGGCCGCGGTTAGAGTGCCCGATGTGCGCATTGGGGTCAGCAAGCTGGGAAAGAACTTCACCATCCATGCGCGGCAAGCGGTGATGAGCGCAGAAATCCGCGCTGATGAGATGCGGTATGAATACCTGTGGTACTACAAGGCCGAAGTTAGCTTTGATATGCCTATCGAGCCAACGGGTGTGCCCACACCTTTCTTGAGTAGTTCGGCAGGAAAAGACCCTAACCGCCGCCATTCGCTGACGCCGTTTCCGAAAGGCATGCGCAAGGGATTGTTGCGGCGTCCTGACCTGATCATCGTGAAAAACAAGGCTGTACGTTGGCCAGGAAGAGCGACGGCGGATCATGATGGTATTCCGCATGGTGATAATCTGCACCGAGTAGTCGAGATTAAGTTTCCGCGCGACTCTTTAGACATGGAGCAGGAAAAAACCTACAAGCAAATCGCCGGAGGGGCGGACCGCTTTACGCTACTGCATGTGATCCCGCCAGGTGAAAAGCGGAGGCAGACCGAGCCGGTGAAGAAGCCGGCGCCCGTGTTCGCGCCCAGGGCGGATGGCATACCGCGCGGCGAGAACCGGCGGGTGCCGGTGTATGGCCCCAAGCCTTTGCCTGATCCCGCCTTTTATGAAGAGTGGCTGGATGACGCCAAGCAGTTGGTGCATAGCTTGGCGGAAGACGGCAAGGCATTGGCCAAAAACTTACGTCAGGCCGTTGGCCAGCTTTCGGCCAAGGTGCAGGCGGAGCTGAAGCAGCATGCGCCCTGGTTGTTCACCGCCGGCCACTGGCTGCAAGACAAGGCCAACGATACCTGGCACTTCGTCAATGAGCAGGGGCAGCGTATTGCCAGTTGGACCAGTGCGCAATTACGCGCGGCCTGGGCGGAGATTCAGCGCGTGACCGATCTGACCCTGGAAACCTTGCGCCAGATAGACTGGACTCAAGTGTTGTTGGACATTGGCAAGGGTTTGCTTGCCGTCGCGGTGGTTATCGCCGGGGTGGTGGTGGTGTTCGTATTGGGTGGTTGGTTAGTGGCGGCATTGGCCGCGCTGGTGGAAATGGGGGCGGCCGCCTGGGCCGCGGTTGCAGTCATGTTGGGCGGTGGCGCCATGGCCGCCGCTTCTTGATGGCAGGATGGATGAAGCAAAGATGAGTGCACAAGAATATCAACGCATGCAGGCTTATGCGCGCATTGCCAAGCAAGTGGATTTTATTGAAGGGGTGACTCCAGAGGGGGTGGTGTTGGTCCGGCTGGGGCTGATTTGCACCGTGTACTTCCGTAAAGGCGGGCAGCGGGACATCGGCTACAAGGTGCTCGGCTGCTTCGACCGTTTTACTGAGCAGTTTGGCGAGCACCTGCAAGGACAGTTTCATAGCTTGAGTGGACGTAGGTTTACCAGTCTGCGCAAAGACAGCATTGCGAAGGCCAAGGAGAACCTTCGAGAGCTGATAGATGACGGGATGACGTTTTCTTGGACATTGCAAAGTGAAAAAAATGGGGAGCGGGCTGCTGAATACTCCATCCAAGCAATGACAGCACATCCCGAAAGCGATCCTTATGGTGTGTTGTCTTACGTCAAAATCGTGCTGCCATGGCCGTTGCTGGAAACCCCTGATGGGGAGCAGCGGTTCAAGGACTGGGTGCGTTATTTGTGCGAGACGCTGGATATTGACCATGGTTATGCCGGGCTCGCTTGCACGCTTCCCTATGATCGCCATCAGTTTCAGCCTTATGAATTCCAGATGGCGCAGCGTTATAGCGGACTGATGGTGGATTCCGCCCCCCACATGGACCTGACTGAGTTGAGAGATGGCATCAAAGGCGTCAACTGGCTGACGCTGCTGGGTCCTCGCTATATCGAGCAGCTGGGAGGTATGGCCGCACTCAAGCAGCAACTTCAGTTACCCGATGTCAGCGTGCAGGAAACCGATAACGGCAGATTGATGGTTCAGGCGGGCGTGTTGCCGGATGTCGGCGCACCGGAAGATGGCCATCCGCCGGCCTATGTGGCGGTGAACCGGGTGCTCAAGCGGGTGCGGGTGCCTCATCCGGATCAACTTCATACCTGCATGGACGATGCGGAGGGCTTCACCAAGGCCAATACCTTGGCGTGGTATGCGCGATTTGACGATGCGATACCGGCGGCCAGCGTGCCGCCGCAGGCGCCAGCCGGTGGTTTGCGCTGCGAAGCCGGGCTGCCTTGCCCGGAAAGCGGGATCTGGTGGACACCGGCGAAAGACAGCTCGCATCAACACTTTAAGAAAGGGGACCTCATGCCGGATTTCCCTGGATCCAGTTATGGCAGCACGATCTGGTATCGAGAACCGGCCCCCGACGCAAGATGAGTGCAGAGATGTGGGGCGTGCTGGTGGCCATGCTGGCGGGGGCTTTGGGTAAGCGCTAATCCAACGATTGGAGATCGTATTGTGGGAGATGTCCAGATAGAAACAGTGGCGCAGCTACAAGCTCATCTTAAGCAGTTGTTGAGCCTGGACGATGACAGCTTTACTGCTACTGGAACGCAGACGATTTGTTTTGTTGACATGCCTGTAAAAAAATTATTGGCGCTCTTCAAGGACAGGCAAGGCCCGCTGGGATGGGAGAAAGTAGGAATGGAATGGGCCTACTCTAATAAAGAGCGTAATGTAAGCTTTTATATCAGGGGGGTTGGGTCTAACTCGTTGCTTATTTCCACTGTTATGACGCTACATAACAAATATCTAACGCGATTTGGTGGTGGCGTAGTGGATGAAAATATAAATGAGCAGCAACTAAGATATTTGAACGCCTATGGCTGTATTCTCAATCAGGCGGATTACATTGATGGCGTAAGCCCGGAAGGCGAGGCGCTGGTTAAACTGGGTTTGATTTGCACCGTGTATTTCCGTAATGGCGGGCAGCGGGATGTCGGTTACAAAGTCTTGGGCTGTTTCGACCGTTTTGTCGAGCAGTTTGGCGAGTATCTGCAAGGACAGTTTCATAGCCTAAGTGGTCGTAGTTTTACCAGCCTCCGCAAAGACAGCATCGTGAAGGCCAAGGAGAAGCTCCGCGAACTGGTGGATAAGGGAGCTATGTTTTCCTGGATTCTGCAAAGTGAAAAAACAGCTGAGGTAGCTGCAAGCTATTCGATTTCAGCGTTGACTTCCAATGCGGAAAGTGACTCCTATGGTGCGATGTCTTGCGTCAAGATCATGTTGCCTTGGCAATTGCTCGAGGATGAGGACGGGGAGCAGCGGTTCAAGGATTGGGCGTGCTATCTGTGTGAAAACTTGGATGTGGAGCATGGTTATGCGGGCCTCGCCTGCAACCTACCCTATGACTATCATCAATTTCAGCCTTACGAGTTCCAGATGGCGCAGCGTTATAGCGGGTTGATGGTCGATTCGTTTGCGCTGATTGATGGGGGTAACCTTTCCGAGCATATCAAAGGCGTCAACTGGCTGACGTTGCTGGGTCCTCGCTATATCGAGCAGCTGGGGGGTATGGCCGCACTTAAGCAGCAACTTCAGTTACCCGATGTCAGCGTGCAGGAAACCGATAACGGCAGATTGATGGTTCAAGCTGGCGTGTTGCCGGATGTCGGCGCTCAGGAAGACGGCCATCCGCCGGCCTATGTGGCGGTGAACCGGGTACTCAAATCGATCCGCGTGCCAAACCCCGATCAGTTGCATAGCTGCATGGACGATGCGGAGGGTTTCACCAAGGCCAATACCTTGGCGTGGTATGCGCGTTTTGACGATGCGACGCCGGTGGCAAGCCTGTCTCCTTCCGCGCCGGCCGGTGAGTTGTGGCGTAAAGCTGGGCAGGCCAGCCCGATTCCATCAGACCAAATGATGAGAGATGCCCAAGCACCCTCGCACAAGCAAGCCTATGCCCGTATTGCCAAGCAAGTGGACTTCATTGAAGGGGTAACCCCTGAAGGCCAGGTGCTGGTCCGGTTGGGGCTGATGTGCACCGTGTACTTTCGCAATGGCGGGCAGCGGGATATGGGTTACAAGGTATTAGGTTGCTTCGACC
Organism: Chromobacterium sp. Panama; assembly: GCF_003052555.1. NCBI lineage: Bacteria > Pseudomonadati > Pseudomonadota > Betaproteobacteria > Neisseriales > Chromobacteriaceae > Chromobacterium > Chromobacterium sp. Panama. The sequence goes on along the minus strand of NZ_QARX01000001.1, from coordinate 4,560,344 downwards.
GTTTTGTCGAACAGTTCGGCCCGCACCTAAAAGGGCAGTTTCATGACTTTAGTGGAAGAGGGTTCACCTCTCTGCGCAAAGCCAGTATCACGAAAGCTAAAGAAAAACTGTCCGGATTAGTAGACGATGGGGCCATGTTTTTCTGGATTCTGCAAAGCGAAAAAAATGGTGAGTTGCCCGCTGAGTACGCCATCAAGGCGATGACCTGCAATATTGATCATGACTCCGAGTGGTTGTCCTATCTGAAAATCACATTGCCATGGCAGTTGCTGGAAGAGCCGGATGGCGAGCAACAGTTCAAGGACTGGGTGCGTTATCTGTGCGAAACCTTGGATGTGGACCAGGGCTATGCGGGTCTGGCCTGCAATCTTCCCTATGACTATCACCAATTCCAGCCTTATGAGTTCCAGATGGCACAGCGTTATAGCGGCTTGATGGTGGACTCTGCTTCTTACCTGGATAAGGCGGCTTTAGAGGATGGCATCAAAGGCGTCAACTGGCTGACGTTGCTGGGCCCTCGTTATATTGAGCAGCTGGGCGGCATGGCCGTGCTCAAGCAGCAGCTTCAGTTGCCCGATGTCAGCGTGCAGGAAACCGATAACGGCAGATTGATGATTCAGGCGGGCGTGTTGCCGGATGTCGGCGCTCAGGAAGACGGCCATCCGCCGGCCTATGTGGCGGTGAACCGGGTGCTCAAGCGGGTGCGGGTGCCTCATCCGGATCAACTGCATACCTGCATGGACGATGCGGAGGGCTTTACCAAGGCCAATACCTTGGCGTGGTATGCGCGTTTTGACGATGCGACGCCGGTGCTCAGCCCACCCTCTCCCGCGCCGGCCGGTGCTTGAGCGGCGAGGCCGGGCTTCCCTAGATCAAGTTATGGCAGCACACTGTCTGGTATCGGCAGCGCGAGTAGCGGTGATCATTAGGCTTAGCTTGTAGGCGCAGTATTAATACGAAAAATGCGAAAGACAGTAAATGAATGCACGAGTGGATTTGAATAATCAGGATGTCACCTGGGAGACAAAAGAGCTTGTTGCGGACCCGGCTCGCTTGCTGGCGAGAATGCGGAGCGCGGGTTTGCCCTTGCAGGATGGCGTTGCCGGGGAGGTGGAGGGCGAGTCCGACGGCAGCAAGATCACGGCCTTGGTGGCGGTCAGCGCGGACCGTTTGGCGGCGATTGTCGCGTCGCCAAGCGGCTTGGTATACCGGCTGGAGCCGGAGATTATTGAGCAGGAGTGGTGGTCGTTTGCCGCTCGGTATTACTACATCGTGACGGGCAATCTGGCGGATCGGCAATTGTTGGCCGAGCATGCCGGCGTTGAGCTCAGCGCCGTCAAAGGTAAAACGATTTCCAGGAAGAAGCTGGCCGAGCCTTCCGGACTGACTCTGGACCAGTTGTTGGATCAGGCATGCCCGGAACTGGCGCAACGGCAAGAATCGTTATTTGATTGATGGTTTTGGCTGTAACAGCATAGTCGGCAACGCCGCAGCGCCCGCTGCGGCGTTTTCACATCTACATCACCTCGGATATCTGCGTGAAGCCGGTCAGCAGTTCCTGGCGGATAGGTTCCAGCAGGGCGGCGATCTGTTCGCAATGAATTTGCTTGTCCTCTGGGCAGGCCAACAGCAGTGTCATGATTGCGTGCAGGCTTTGGTTGGCGGAGTGGATATGGACAATGCCCCGGATCAGGCCTTCATCGGCGAGGAGGTAGTACTTCTCCAGGTTTTGGGCGAGTGCGTAGAGGGTGTCCTGGTCGGCAGTGGCGAGACGCAGCAGTTTGATCTGCTCGTGCATGTTCTGCAGCAAGGACTGTTCCCGTTTGACGGCCGGGGCGTTCATATCCGTCCCTCCATGATGACCGGGGTGATACGGCGGTGGGGCTGACGGTAGATATTCAATATATTCACTATGGCCTCCACAAACATTTGCTTAAGGAAGCCTGCGCGGCACGCACGGAAGGCGTGGGCAGGCACATGACAAAGTGGGAGGACCGGATATCCAACGGCAGCCCCGGAGGGCTCAATGCCATGCGCCCGCCCGGTGGTGGCAGACGCAACGGCACATAACGAATCGCGGCCAGGCGATTTGCTACGGGATACCAAAACGGGCCTCCCAGCCCATGGCTGCGTTATTTGGCGCAGCGCATGGGCAGAGTAAGGGGGGCAAGGCCCAGCGTCAAGGCGGCGGCGGGCCGGGGTGGGGATTACAGCAGAAAGCCGCCCTTTACGGGCGGCTTTTGGCATTGCAGCGCCGCGGCGCGGCGGTCATACGCCGGTTCTAAGAAGGTGTTTACGATCTTGCGAGCTAGAGCGAGACAGGGCGTTGCGGCTAAGAAAGCGGAATGTAGCTCCGGTACATGAGCATTTCGGAGCGGTGCCACCGTGTCACGTCTTACGACGCGCAGCAGATCGTCAATAGGCTCTAAGCCGCGTTCATGGCGGCGCCGGCCTGGGCCGGGACGGCGCCCAGGTCCTGGATGATGTCGTCAATCAGGCGGTCCAGCCGCTGGCTGTCGTGGTGGTGGGGCGTGGTGATCAGGTGGGCCGCGCCGCCGGATCTGGCCAGGCCGTGTTTGTTGCACACCGGTTCAGACGGGCTGGGGAACACCACGGTGATGGAGTTCTTGCAGCGCCAAGCCTGGATGCCGGCGGACTGGAAACGGTCTATCGCGTATTGGGCCATGTCCAGGCAATGGCGCACTTTGCGGCGCCATTCCGCCAGCGGCCGGCTCTTGATGGCCGCCCACAACATCATGGGGGTGTGGCCGTTGCGGGAGCCGCTGATGGTTTGGTCGTTGGCGGAGATGTAGTCGATTTCCACGGAGATGCGCGACACATTGCTGCGTTTGGCCAGCACGATGCCGCACGGCATGGGCGAACCTATCATCTTGTGGCCGGACACGCTGATGGAGTCGATGCCGTCGGCGAAGGAGTAAGGCTGCGGGCTGTCGACAAAGGGCAGGATCATGCCGCTGAGCGCGGCGTCCGCGTGCAGGTAGTAATCCCGCCGCGGGATGCCGGCCTCAGCCAGCTTGTGCTGGATGACGCCGATGTCGTCCACGGCGCCTTTCATGGTGGTGCCGACGTTGACGAAGACGATGGGGTGGCGTTCCTGGTCTTGCTGGATTTTGGCCACCAGATCGTCGTAGTCGATTTCGCCGCTGGGCAGGGAATCCACCGCGCGGGATTTGATGCGCAGCAGCTTGATGATCTTGGCCACGGAGTAGTGGCTGTCCTTGGAGTAGTACAGGGTGGCGTCCGGGAACAGTTCGCGGGCGAGGTAGCAGCCGAACATATTGCCTTCGGTGCCGCCGTTGGTCACGTAGCCCCAGCTTTGGTCAAAGGGGATGTGGAACAGTTCGGCGAAGAAGTGCATGACTTCGCGTTCGAAGTCGAAGGAATTCAGCAGGTAGTTGCTGCTTTCGTTCCAGTCGCCGCAGTTGTTGATGGAGAAGCGCAGGAAGCGGTGCAAGGGGGCGTAGTCGAAGTCGGCTGACTCTGGATAAGCGAGATTGAAATATTGGTGTTGCAAGCAGTACTGCCAAAAAGATTCGATACGGTTTTGGTCAAGTTGGGACAGCGACATGGGTGACTCCGTGGTTTCTCAGAACCTGTTCACGATCCGCTGCGCGGCGACGGGATAGTTTAGACAGGGCGTTGAGAACGCTTTCGAAATGCTCACGCACTCTGCGCGCATTCCGCTTTCTCGGCTGTTCTCGCCTTGTCTTGTCGGCTTGCAAGATCGTGAATGGGTTCTTGGTGGGTGGGTATTGCTGGTGTTCTTCCTTGTTGGCTGGGCGTGGGTTGGCGCCCGGTTTTGTCTGTTTTAGGGTTTTGTTAGTGGTTTTTAGTGCGTGTTTACGCTCTGGCGAGCAAGGGCGAGACAAGGCGTTGCGGCTGAGGAAGCGGCATGCACTCGTGGTGCATGAGCATTTCGAAGCCGTACTCACCGTGGGGCGTCTCACGACGCGCGGCAGGTCGTAAACCGGTTCCAAGGGCCGGTTCTGCGCGCCGGCCTCGGCCATGCTTCAAGCGTCCGCTTGCCGCGCGTCCAGCAGCGCTTCCCAATCCGCCAGCGTGGGGGAGCGGCTCAATTCTTCCGTGCGCACGGGGATGCCGCGGGCGTTGAGCTCCGCGGCCAGCGTCATCAGGCGCAGGGAATCCAGGCCGTAATACATCAGGTTTTCCGTGGGGTTCAGTTCCCCGTCTTCCGCCAGCAGCTGCCGCAGCCGGCCATGCAGCCATTGGCGCGGGTTGGCGGCTTTTGCTTGAGGCGCGCCGCCGGCTTGCGGCGGGGTGGTGCTGATTGTTTTTTCATTCGTCATGACGATTTCACCTGGATCATTGCATCACGCTAAAAATGTAAATTATAATCATTCGCATTTAGAGATGCCATATGGAGATGGAAGAAATGCAAGAAATCCATTTGTCAATTTTCATGGGTGCGCAATGAGAGAGCTGACTTCAATGCAGGCGGCCTGCTGGATGGGCCGGGGCGATCATTCCGATCTGGGTGGCGTCTCTGCGCATTTGTATGCGGAGTTCGACGGCCAGGCCATTGAGCTGCCGCGTTTGGTGGCCGCGCTGGCTCGGTTGGGCCGCGAGCACGCCATGCTGCGCGTCTGCGTAACGGCGGACGGCATGCAGGCGCTGGCGGCGGCGGACAAAGCGCCCCATCTGGAGGTGGAGGATTTCACCGCCTTGGAGGGCGAGGCGCTGGCGCAGCGCCTGGAAGCCAAGCGCCAGCAGTGGACTCATCAGCGGCTTGACCTGGCAACCGGTCAAGCCGTTCGTTTTTCCATCAGCCTGTTTGGCGCGGGCGATAGCCGGCTGCATGTGGACGCGGACATGATCGCCGTGGACCCGTCCAGCTTCCGCGTGCTGATGGAGGATTTGGCGCTGTTTTACGAATCCCCGGACGCGGAGACGCCGCCCACGCCGTCCTTCTTTGAGTGGTGCGACCGGGCGCGGGACGAGCCCTGGCTCAAGGCGGCCCGGGAGCGGGACCGCGATTGGTGGCGCGCGCAGTTGGCCGATATCGCGCCGGCGCCGTCCTTGCCGCGCCGGGAGGGACCGGCGGGCGCGGCGTCCAGCCAGCGCTTGTGCGCCTGGCTGGCGCCGGAGCAGCGCCAGGCTTTGCGGCGGCTGGCCAAGGCGCAACGGCTGACGCTGTCCGGCCTGATGTTGGGCGTGTTCGCCCAGGCTTTGGGCGCGGCCACCGGGGACAGGCGCTTCCGGCTGAATGTGCCGGTGTTCTGGCGGCCGCCGCTGCTGGAGGGCGCGGAGCGCATCATCGGGGAGTTCGCCAATCTGGTGTTGCTGGATGTGGATTTGGACGCGGCGCCGACTTTGGGCGCGCTGTGCCGAAACTTGGCCGCGCAGTTACTGGAGCGCGCCGGCCATTGCGCTTATCCGGGCGTGAACCTGATGCGGGATCTGTCCCGCCATCACCGTTCGCCGCAGATCGCGCCGGTGGTGTTCACCGCGGCGCTGGACATGCCGGGCGGGGAGCTGTTCTCGGAGCGGGTGCGGCGCGCCTTCGGCGCGATGAACTGGGTGATTTCGCAGGGGCCGCAGGTGGCGCTGGACGCGCAGATCGTCAGCGCGGACGGCGGGGTGTTGATCAATTGGGACATCCGCCTGGACGCCTTGCCGCAAGACTGGATCACGCAGCTGTTCAACGATTTCGTGGCCCTGGCCACCGCCGTGGCGGCGGACCCGGCCGCGCTGGAGCGCCCGCTGGCGCAGCCGGAGGCGGAAACGCCGCTGTCGGTGTTGCAGCAGGCTTACCTGTTGGGCCGCACCGCGCAGCTGCCGCTGGGCGGGGTGGCGATGCAGGAGTTCCGCGAATACCACGGGACGATGGACCCGGCGCTGCTGCGCGCCCGGCTGGGCGAGATGGCGCGGCGTCACGATTGCCTGCGCACGGTGATAGACGTTGCGCGCTTGCGGCAGCGGGTCCGCGCGCAGCCGCGGGTGAATCTGCGGGAGGTGGATTTGCGCGCCTTGTCGCCGGCGGCGGCCCTGGAGCGGGTGGCGGCGGCGCGCGAGGATTACGCCCACGCGCTGTTTGATCTGGAGCACGCGCCTTGGGAGCTGACGCTGTTCCTGCTGCCGGACGACAGCTTGACGGTGTTTGCGCGTTTTGATGCCTTGATTGTTGACGGCCGTTCCATCGCCGCGCTGATGCTGGAGCTGTTCCAGGGCGTGGCGGAGCCGAGCAGACCGGCCGCCGCCGCGGCGGCCGAGGCGTCCGCTGAAGCCCGCAAGGCGGATGCGCTGTATTGGAAAAACAAGCTGGCCGATTGCGGCGGCGCGCCGCGGCTGCCTTGGCGCAAGCCCTTGGATCAATTGGGCGTGGCGCGCTATGAGCGGCAAAGCCTGACGGTGAGCGCGGAGCGTTTCGAGCGGCTGGGCAAGCTGGGCAATGGGCAGCGCTTTTTCAAGAACACCACGGTGATGGCGCTGGTGTTGGAGGTGTTGTCGCACTGGCTGGACGAGGGCGGCTTGTGCGTGGCGGTGCCGGTGGCGCCGCTGCCGTCCGGCGGTTTCTCCAACCGTTCCAGCTTTATCGCGGTCACGTGGCCGGCAGGGCTGGACAGCCTGGCCGAGCGCGGCCGCCGCTTGCAGGCGGACGTGATGGAGGGCTTGCAGCACCTGGCCTTCTCCGGCGTGGACCTGGCGCGGATGTTGTTTGAAAGCCATGGCCCCGGCCCGGCGCTGCCGGTGGTGGTGACCAATGGCTTGTCGTGGCCGACGGCGGCGGACGGCGCCATGCGCCAGATCGGCGGGCTGACCCAGACGCCGCAGGTGGCGATGGATCTGCGCTTTTCCGCGCGGGCGGACGGCGCGCTGGTGTTTGACATCGATTACGCCCGCGACGCGCTGGAACCGGCGCTGGTGAGCGCGGTGCTGAGCGCGCTGGAGCGGGCCATCGAGCAGGTGACGGACAGCGGCGTGTTCGAGGCTCCGGCCGGCTGGGTGCTGGATTACGGCCATTACCGGCTGAACAGCGTGGAAGCCGAGGCGCGGCGCGAGAATTTCCTCGGCCGCATCGCCGCCCATATCTTCGACCCGGACAACGCCCGGGTGGCGCTGATCAGCGGTCAGCGGCGGATACGCTACGGCGAGCTGGGCGAGGCGGTGTCCCGAGCGATGGCGGCGCTGAAGGCGCGCGGCATCAGCGCCGGCCAGGTGGTGGCGGTGTGCCTGCCGCGCAGCCCGGAACACACCATCGTCACCCTGGCGTGCGCCTTCAGCGGCGTGGTGTGGGTGCCGATAGACGCGGCGTCCCCGGAGGAGCGGCTGCGTTATTTGCTGGACAACTGCCGGCCAAACCTGGTGGTTGCGGCCCAGCCGCTGCCGACGGAGCATGCGCGGGCCACGCCGGAGCAACTGCTGGCCGAGGCCGCGCCGCTGGCCGTGCGCGGCGGCTGGCAGGCGCTGTCCCTGAGCGAGACGCCGGCGTATTACCTGTACACCTCGGGCACCACCGGCAAGCCCAAGTGCGTGGTGTTGTGCAACCGGGCCACGGCCAATGTCATCGGCGCCACGCTGGAGCATTGGCAGGTGACGCAGCGCGACGTATGTATGTCGGTGACGCCGCTGCACCACGATATGTCGGTGTTCGACGTGCTGGGCAGCCTGAGCGCCGGCGCCACGCTGGTGTTGCCGGAGGCGGGCGAGGAGAAGGACGCGGTGCGCTGGAACCAGCTGGTGGACGAGCACGGGGTCACGCTGTGGTGCACGGTGCCGGCCATGCTGGAGATGTTGCTGTCTTGCCGGCGCGACGGCGGGCTGCACAGCCTGCGGCTGGTGGCCCAGGGCGGGGATTACATCAAGCCGTCCATCATCGCGGACTTGCGCGCCGCCTTGCCGGCGGCGCGGCTGCTGTCCTTGGGCGGGCCGACGGAAACCACGATCTGGAGCATCTGGCACGACATCGTCGCGGAGGATAGCGCCAAGGTGCCCTATGGCCGGCCGCTGCCCGGCAACCGCTATTGGCTGCTGAACGAACGCGGCGAGCATTGCCCGGCCGGCGTGGCCGGACGCATTCACACCGCCGGCGTCAATCTGGCGCTGGGCTATCTGGAAAACGGGGAGCTGACCCAGCACGACTTCGTCACGGTGCGCGACGAGGCCGGCCAGCAGGCGCGCGCCTTCCGCACCAGCGACTGCGGCCGTTACCGGCCGGACGGGGTGATGATGTTCGACAGCCGGGTCAACGGCTACATCAAGGTGCGCGGGGTGCGGGTGTCGCTGCCGGACATCGAGATGGAGCTGATCAAGCATCCGGCGCTGGCCCATGTGCTGGTGGTGGATGTGGGCGATGAACGGCAGGGGGAGTTGGGCATCGGCGCGCTCTACGTGGCCAAGCCCGGCGCGGAGGCGAGCGCGGCGGATCTGCGCGAGCATGCGCGCCGCGTCCTGCCGCAATCCCATGTGCCCACGCGTTTCTTACAAGTGGCGCAACTGCCCTTGTCGCAAAACGGCAAGCCGGACCGCCGCGGCGCGCGCGCCTTGTTGCAGGCGCCGGCCCATGCCCCGGCCCCGGAGCGCGTGGCGGCGCCCGCCGTTGTCGAGGCTCCGGTCGCGGCGACGCGGCACCGGCGTCCGGTGCTGGATATTTACCTGGGCGTGTTGGGGCGTTCTTACCAGGAGCTGGCCGACGAGCTGCTGGATTTCAGCAGCATGGGCTTGCTGCCCCAGCATCTGAAAGCCATTGCGGCGCGCCTGCGGGAAAGCTTCGCCGTCGAGCTGTCGCCCGGGCAGTTGCTGCGTTGCCGCAATGTGGCGGATGTGGAGCGTTTGCTGGTGGCTGGTCAGCCTTAAGGGCTTGTTCACGATTTTTTAAGGGCAGGCAATGCCAAGGCATTGAATCCGCTGCGCGGATGATGGTTTGCATTGCCGGGGCTGCCCGGCGGGCAGGAAGGGGAATTTGCTCGGCCAAATTCCCCTTCACCCCAAAGGCCGCCCTGCAAGCCTGGCCTGCGGCTTCCCGCCGGATCCCGTCAGGCCCGAGGCGCGGCTGAACTCGCACCGCGCTAACGTCGCGGTGCTCGAACAAGCAGCCGCTTAAAACCTCGGGCCTGCCACCCGACGGCAGGCTTGAAGGGAGTTGGGGCGCGTCGGGCACGTGGTTTTCTTCGCGCCGAGCAAGCTGAGTCCCGTTGGACTTGGTAGTGCAAAAGATCGTGGACAAGTTCTAAACACTTTTACCCCGGGGCGGCGATCCCGCCCTGGGGACAATCGATAGAACCTTTGATAGAACCTTGGGAGTTTTTCGCATATGGAAATGGCGAACGTAGATGTTGCCGGCGTCGGCATCGGGCCGTTCAATCTGGGCTTGGCGGCTTTGTTGTCGCGTCACTCGGATATCAAAGGGGTGTTTCTGGAGCGCAAGCCGGCGTTTCGCTGGCATGAGGGTTTGCTGTTGCCGGGCACCACGCTGCAAGTGCCGTTCCTGGCCGATCTGGTCACGCTGGCGGACCCCACGCATCCGCTCAGCTATCTGAACTATCTGCACCAGCATGACCGCCTTTACCAGTTCTACTACTACGACAACACCCTGGTGCCGCGTATCGAATACGACGATTACTGCCGCTGGGCCGCGCAGCAGCTGCCGGCCTGCCGCTTTGGCGAGGAGGTGCGGGACGTGGCTTACGACGCGGACGCGGGGCGTTTCGTGGTGGACAGCGAGTCGGCGTCGGGCGGGATGCGCCGCTACGCCGGCCGCGATCTGGTGGTGGGCGTGGGCACTTCGCCGTGGCTGCCGGCGTGGGCGCGCGCCAGCCGTCACCCGCGGGTGATTCATTCCGCCCAGTTCATTCCCAATCAACAAGCGCTGTCGCAATGCCGGCGCGTCACCGTGATCGGCTCCGGCCAGAGCGCGGCGGAGTGCGTGCTGGCGCTGTTCCGTGAGCTGAGCCCGGAGCAGGCGGCGGCCGGGGCGTCCATACAGTGGATCACGCGCGCGCCGGGCTTTCACCCGATGGAGTTTTCCAAGCTGGGGCAGGAGTGTTTCACCCCGGCTTATATGCAGTACTTCCACAGCATCCCGCGCGAGAAGCGCCGCGAGGTGGTGGCCGGCCAGGGCCTGCTGTACAAGGGCATCAGCTTCTCCACCATCGGCGATATCTTCGATCTGCTCTACGAGCGTTCGATAGGCGGCCGCGAGCCGGGCCTGAAGCTGTATTCCAATTGCGATGTGGAGGCGCTGGAGGAGCAGGGCGCGGACGGCGCGCTGCGCATGACTTGCCATCACCGGCAGCTGGGCCAGCGTTGCCAGCTGGAGACGGACGCCATCGTCGCGGCCACCGGTTACGCCCACGCCTGGCCGCAGTGGTTTGAGCGCTTGAAGGAGACGGTGCTGGAGGTGGACGCGCAGGGCGATTGCATCGTGGAGGAGGATTTCACCGCCCGCCGCCGCGATCAGGGGCCGGGCCGGGTGTTTGTGCAGAACGCGGAGATTTTCCAGCACGGGGTGGGCTCGCCGGACCTGGGCATAGGCCCGATCCGCAACGCGGCCATCATCAATCAGTTGCTGGGTCAGCCGCGTTATCGCCTGCCGCAGCGTTCGGCGTTCCAGCATTATGGGCTGCCGCAGGGCTAGGTTCTAAACCGGCCGGTGGGTATCGCCTTCGGCTCCACCCACCCTACGAAGGCTGCTTGTCGCGGTAGGGGGGGCGCAGCGATACCCACGCGGATCGGGGCCGGGGCGCGTCGGGTACGGGGTTGCCTGAGCGCTAGAGTCGTTTCAAAACACGGAACAAAGATTGTGAACAGGCTGCGCTGTTGGTGGGTATCGCCTGCGGCTCCACCCACCCTACAAAGGCTGCTTGTCGCGGTAGGGTGGGTGGAGCGCAGCGATACCCACGCGGACTGGGCCTGGGGCGCGTCGGGTACGCGGTTGCCTGTGGGTTAGCGGAATTTCAAAACACTGAACAAAAATTGTGAACAGACTGAGCTGTTGGTGGGTATCGCCTGTGGCTCCACCCACGCGGATCGGGGCCGGGGCGCATCGGGTGCGGGGTTGCCTGTGTGCTAGCGGAATTTCAAAACACTGAACAAAGATTGTGAACAGGCTGCGCTGTTGGTGGGTATCGCCTGCGGCTCCACCCACCCTACGAAGGCTGCTTGTCGCTGTAGGGTGGGTGGAGCGTAGCGATACCCACGCGGACCGGGGCCGGGGCGCATCGGGTGCGGAGTTGCCTGTGCGCTAGCGGAATTTCAAAACACGGAACAAAGATTGTGAACAGGCTGAGCTGTTGGTGGGTATCGCCTGCGGCTCCACCCACCCTACGAAGGTTGCTCGTCGCTGTAGGGTGGGTGGAGCGCAGCGATACCCACGCGGACTGGGGCCGGGGCGCGTCGGGTACGCGGTTGTCTGAGCGCTAGCGTCGTTTCAAAACACGGAACAAAGATTGTGGACAGGCTGCGCTGTTGGTGGGTATCGCCTGCGGCTCCACCCACCCTACGAAGGCTGCTTGTCGCTGTAGGGTGGGTGGAGCGCAGCGATACCCACGCGGATCGGGGCCCGGGCGCATCGGGTGCGGGGTTGCCTGTGTGCTAGCGGAATTTCAAAACACGGAACAAAGATTGCGAATAGGCTGAGCTGTTGGTGGGTATCGCCTGCGGCTCCACCCACCCTACGAAGGTTGCTCGTCGCTGTAGGGTGGGTGGAGCGCAGCGATACCCGCGCGGACTGGGCCTGGGGCGCATCGGACGCGGGGTTTCTTGGGGCCAAGCTAAGGTGAAATAGATTGCGAATAGGCTCTGAAGCCGAATGGAATTGACGCCCCCGCTCTCGTTTGAGGGCGGGGGCGTCAAGGTTTTGCGCGCCGTATCACCGACGCGCAGCGGACCGTGAGCGGCGGCTTAGCCCAGCAGCTCTTCCAGCCTCCGCTCGCTGGCGTCGCCCGCGCTCAACAGCGCGAACAAGCGGTGCAGCGTGGCGCAGATGGCCTCTAGCTGGGCGGCGGAGTAGCGCTCCGCGCGGTAGGTGATGACCAGGCGCAGCGAGCCGTCGTGCGCGTCTTCCATGATCTCGAACTGCAGGCCGAACATGGATTCGCTCTTGTCCGGGTCGATCTGGCGGTAGCGGATCTCGCCGCCGTCCGGGGCCGGCAGCGCGCCGTTGAGCGCGTTGTTGGCGTGGACCTGGACGTAGACGTCGAACAGCAGGCCGTCCGCCGGCGTCATGCCCAGCGCATCTTGCACCAGTTCCAGCGGAATGTCGGCGTAGGCCATGGTGTCGTTGATGGTCAGGGTCACGTCCTTGAGCAGGCTGCCCAGCGATTGCCCGCGGTCGAAGCGCACCCGGTGCGCCACCATGGTGGTGAAGTAGCCGACGGTGTCGAAATACGCCGCGTCGGTGCGGCCGGAGGACGAGGTGCCGATCACGATTTCCGGCAGATCGCCCAGCTTATGCAGGGCCAGCGCGATGGCGGTGTAGACCACGCTGAACAGCGAGGAGTCATGACGCTTGGCGAAGGCGGTGATCGCTTCCTGCGTGCCCGGCTCGGGCTTGAACTCCAGCCATTTGGCCTTGAAGCCGGCGGCTTGGTCGGGCGCGGCGGCCGGCGCGGCCGGGTCCGGCAGGCGCAGGCCCGGCGTGGCGCCGCGCAGCATGGCGGTCCAGTAGTCCATGTGGCGCGGGTTGACGCCCTGGCTTTGTTGTTCCAGCGCGAAGGCGTGGAAGGAGGGCGCCGGGGCGGCCCATTGCGGCGCCTTGCCGGCGGCGCGGGCGCGGTAGGCCAGCGCCAGCTCGTCCATCATCACATTGAGCGACCATTCGTCGATCGCCATGTGATGCACCAGGAAGGACAGGGTCTGGCGGCCGGTGGCCGGGTGGCGCAAGAAGCGTATCCGCAGCGGCAGTTCCCGGCTCAGGTCGAAGCGGTGGGCGGCTTCGTCCGCCAGCGTCAGCCCCTCGCTCTCCGCGCTGCTCCAGAACCACTTGTAGCCGCCGATTTCCGTCAGCGGCACGATGCGCTGCAGCGCGGCACCGTCTTCTTGATGGAAGGTGGCGCGCAGGCTGGCGTGGCGTTCCAGCAAGTCCGTGAAGGCCAGGCGGAACAGGTTTTCGTCCACCGGATCGAGGAAGTCCAGCGCGAAGGGCAGGTTGAAGATGGTGCCGAAGTCGTAGGCGGCGTAGGCGCGCCACAGCGAGGCTTGCGCCAGCGCCAGCGGCGCTTGCCGCACTTCGGCGGACGGCGCGGCCTGACGGCGTTGTTCGCTGACGGTGGCGCGCGCGGCCAGCGCGGCGGCGGTGGGCGCTTCAAAGAAGTCGTTGAAGCGGATCTGGATGCCGTGCTTGCTTTGCAGCGTGCCGATGATGCGGGTGGCCAGCAGCGAATGGCCGCCGAAATCGAAGAAGTTGTCGTCCGGCGTCATGCCGGGCTCGGCCAGCACGGCGCGCAGTTCGCTCAGGATGACGGCGGCGATCGCGTCCTGGCCGTCGGCGGCGGGCTGGGCGGCCGCCGGCGGGCGGTAGCCGGTCTCGCCGGCCTGCAAGGGCAGCGGCGTCAGCGTCAGCGGGCGGCGGGCGGCGTCCAGTTGCCGATAGCCCCGGGCCAGCGCGTCCGCCAAGGCCTTGAAGGGCTGGGCCGGCTCCAGGATGGGGTGCAGGCTCAGCGCCAGCACGGCGCTGTGTTCGGTGTGGACGATCAGGGCCTGGAACGGCGGCTGCGTCTCCGCGTCCCAGGGCGCCGCGCGCAGCGCGAGCAGGCGCTCGGCCAGCTGGGCTTCGCTCATGCGCGGGAAGGCGATGCAAGGGTGCCAGCCGTCCACATGGGATTTGCGCAGATCGCCGTCGTCGCTGAACTGGTAACGGGCGTTCAGGTCCGGCCGGGCCTGGATCAGCTGTTGCAGCGCCAGGGTCAGCAGGGCGAGGTCCGTTTGCTCGTCCAGCCGCCAGGCGTCGACAAGGCGGTTCAGGCGTTCCGGGTGTTGCTGCTGCAATAGCCAGCATTGTTCTTCGTGAAGGCTCAGGGGCAGGCGCTGCGACGGGATGTCGGGGTGGGGGTGCGACAAGAGTGGTCTCCTTCTGAAATTCAACAGCCAATAATCGTTGCGGGCGGCGACGGGAGGCCTTTGACGGTCGCCAGTCAACAGGACGCGTCGTCGGGGGATGACGGCCCTGGGAATGCGTGCGGCGGGTTCTTGCGATGAGATGTCTACGGCATGGCAGGCGCGGGATTCCGGCCGTGTCAGTCATGGCCCCATCGGGCTGAGGGGGCGCTTATGCGTCATGCCCGGCGGCCGTAAACTGGCTTTTCGGCATAATTCATGCAAAGGACATTGGTTGATTACGTCTTGTATGACGTATTGACAATGTCGGTGATAATAATAAAAATGATTATCATTTGCAAATACAAGTGAAAAGGAGAGGGGCGTGGACAATGGCCCGATCACTTTTCAGTCGCAATTGCGGAGCTTGTACCTGGATCACCACGGCTGGCTGTGCGGCTTGTTGCAGCGCAAGTTGGGCAATCCGAACGATGCGACGGAGCTGGCTCACGACATTTACCTGCACCTCATCCAGAAAGGCCGGCTTCCGCCGGCGGACGAATCGCGCTGCCATTTGGCGCAGATCGCCAAAGGCAAGGTGATCGATCTGCTGCGCCGCCGCCGGCTGGAGGCCCGTTATCTGGAAAGCCAGGCCTTGCAGCCGGAGCCGCGCGCGCAGTCGGAAGAGGCGCGCGCGTTGCTGAAGGAGGAGATCAAGGGCGTGGACCTGGCGCTGATGGGCAAATCGTTCAAGGTGCGCCAGGCCCTGCTCTTGTCCCGGCTCAACGGCATGAGCTACGGCGATATCGCCGCGGAGCTGCAGGTGTCGGTGTCGTCGGTGGAGAAATACGTCGCGCTCGGCCTGCAGGCTTGCCGCCGCAGCGTGGAGGCCGGCCTGGGGCAGGGCGCGTGCAAGCCGCATTCATTAATTCGTGTCGTAGAGGAGTTGTCATGAGTGTTGAGGAAGAGGTTTTGGGAGAGGCGGCCGCGGCCGGGCCTATCGCCCGCGTGTTGGCGCCGATACGCGGCCGGCTGATCGCCGCCGGCTTGCTGGCGGGTTTGGGGTCCATGCTGAGCCTGGCGCCGCTGGCCGGCGTCGCTCATATCGCGCAGCTGGCGCTGGGCCAGGGCGCGGCCGCCTTGGGCGGCGATGTCTTGTGGCGGGTGGTGGGCCTGAGCCTGCTTTGCCTGTTCGCCGGCATGACGCTGATCCTGGCCGGCGACGTGGTGGCCCATCTGGCGGACAACCGCATCACCGGCCTGCTGCGTCTGGCCATCACCCGCCGGCTGGCCAAGGTGCCGCTGGGCTGGTTCACCAGCCGCGCCTCGGGCGAGGTCAAGCAGGCGATGCACGACGATATCGGCACCCTGCACAGCCTGACGGCCCATTTCTACACCACGCTGGGGCGCAGCGCGGGCGCGGTGCTGGCGTCCATCGTCTATCTGTTCGCGATGGACTGGCGCATGGCCATCGCCTCGCTGCTGCCGTTTCCGCTGTTCTTCCTGTTCTTCGCGCGGGCGCACAAGGCCAGCGCGGCCAATATGGAGAGCTTTGGCGCCGGCATGGCGCGCATCAACAACGCGGTGGTGGAGTTCGTCAACGGCATTCCGGTGGTCAAGGCCTTCGGCGCGCAGCACAAGGCGCACGGCAGCTACCGCGCGGCGATAGACGCCTTCGCCAGCGCCTTCACCGATTTCACCCGGCCGCTGGTCAGCGCGATGGCCAACGCCAACGCCATCATCGCGCCGGTGTCGGTGCTGGGCGTGGTGCTGGCTTTCGGCGCGCTGATGGTGGGCCTGGGCTGGATCGCCCCGGTGGACGTGCTGCCCTTCGCTCTGGTGGCGCCGGGCCTGAGTTCGCCGCTCTTGATGCTGAGCTACATCACTCATGATTTGAACCACGCCACCGGCGCGGCCCAGCGCGTGCACGCGCTGCTGCAGACGCCGGTGCTGGAAACCGCCGCCGGCGCGGCGCGGCCGGCCGACGCCGAAATCCGCGTGGAAGGGCTGAGCTACGGCTATTCCGAGCAGGAGCCGGTGCTGTCCGACATCGACTTCACGCTGGCCCCGGGCACGGTGACCGCCATCGTCGGCCCCTCCGGCGCCGGCAAGTCCACGCTGGCGCGGCTGCTGCTGCGCTTCTTCGACCCCAGCGCCGGGCGCATCACCCTGGGCGGCGTGGATCTGCGGCAGCTGGACAGCGCGGAGCTGTATCGGCGTATCGGTTTTGTGCTGCAGGACGTGAGGCTGATCCACGCCAGCGTGCGCGACAACATCGCGCTGGGCCGGCCTTCCGCCAGCCAGGCGGAAATCGAGGAAGCCGCGCGCATGGCCAATATCCATGATCGCATTCTCGAGCTGCCGCGCGGCTATGACGCGGTGATCGGCGAGGACGTGCAGTTCTCCGGCGGCGAGGCCCAGCGGCTGAGCATCGCCCGCGCGGTGTTGCTGGACCCGCCGGTGCTGGTGCTGGACGAGGCGACGGCGGCCGCCGACGCGGAAAACGAGGTCAAGCTGCAGCAGGCGCTGTCCGCCTTCGCCCGCGGCCGCACCCTGGTGGTGATCGCCCACCGGCTGGACACGGTGATGCAGGCGGACCAGATCCTGGTGGTGGACAAGGGCCGGCTGATCGAGCGCGGCCGGCACCATGAGTTGCTGGAACAGGGCGGCTGCTACGCGCGGCTGTGGGCGCAGGGTCATTACGGCAAGGCCGGAGAAGCAGAACAGGAAGGATTGGTGCCGCAATGTTGAAGACTTTTATTCGGCTGCTGGGGGAGGACGCGGCCAAATTGCGCCGTTACGCGTGGCTGGCGCTGACCTACAGCCTGCTGTGCGGCGTGACCATCGTGATGCTGGCACCGGTGCTCAGCCATCTGCTGGCCGGCGAGGCGCGCGCGGCCGGCGCGTGGCTGGCGGCGCAGGCGCTGGGCGTGGCGCTGTGCTGGGGCTTGCGGCGCAAGGTGGAGAAAGCCGGCATCGCGGTCGGCATCGCCGTGCTGCAAGGCGGACGCCACCGTTTGGCCGAGCATGTCGGCGGCCTGCCGGTGGGCTGGTTCAGCGCCGGCAACACCGCCCGGCTCAATCACATCGCCACTCAGGGCATGATGGAAATGGCCCAGCTGCCGGCCCATGTGTTCACCCCGTTGTTTGTCGGCGTGGTGACGCCGGTGGTGGTGCTGGGCGCGCTGTTCGCCGTCAATCCGCTGATGGGCTGGGTGGGGCTGGCCAGCCTGCCTTGCCTGCTGCTGGTGTTTGGGCTGACCGCGCGGCTGAGCCAGCGCGCGGACCAGGCCTATCAGCAGCACGCCGGCCAGAGCAGCCAGCGCATGGTGGAGTTCGCGCAGGCGCAATCGGTGCTGCGCGCCTTCAACGGCGAAAGCGGCGGCACGCGTTTCCTGGAGCAGGCCATCGCCCAGCAGCAGCGCTCCGGCCGGCGCCTGATCCGGCTGTCGGCCTTGTCCTCGGTGCTCAACGTCTGGGCGGTGCAGGCCAGTTTCGCCGCGCTGCTGCTGGTGGCCGCGCTGTGGCTGAGCGACCATGCCGGCCTGGGCCTGACCCCGGCCACGGTGATTCCGGCGCTGGTGGCGCTGATGCTGATGAGCCGCTTCATCGACCCGCTGCTGGACGTGGCCGGCTATAGCGAGGTGCTGCGCGGCGCGCGCGGCCAGCTGCAGGCGGTGGCCAAGCTGTTCGAGGTGGAGCCCATGGCCGAGCCGGTCCGTTCCGGCGAACCGGCGGACGCCTCGGTGGAGTTGAACCGGGTGGGCTTCCGCTACGGGCCGGAACAGGTGCAAGTGCTGAGCGAGCTCAGCCTGCGCATAGCGCCGGGCAGCATGACGGCGCTGGTGGGCGCGTCCGGTTCCGGCAAAACCACGGTGTTGCGCCTGATCGCCCGCTTCTTCGACGTGGATCAGGGCGAGGTGAAAGTGGGCGGCGTGGATGTCCGCGATCTGTCCAGCGAACGGCTGGCCGGCCAGATCAGCCAGATCTTCCAGGACGCTTATCTGTTCCAGGGCAGCATCGGCGACAACATCCGCATCGGCAAGCCGGACGCCAGCGACGCCGAAGTGCTGGCGGCGGCCAGGCTGGCCGGCGTGGAGGAAATCATCGAGCGCCTGCCGCAGGGCCTGGACACGCCGGTGGGCGAGGGCGGCGCGCGCTTGTCCGGCGGCGAACGCCAGCGCATTTCCATTGCGAGGGCGCTGATCAAGGACGCGCCCATCCTGCTGGTGGACGAGGCCACGGCGGCGCTGGACACCGAGAACCAGGCCGCCATCGCCGAGGCGCTGGCCCGGCTGCGCGGCAAGCGCACCCTGATCGTCATCGCCCACCAGCTGTCCACGGTGGAGATGGCGGACCAGATCGTGGTGTTGGAGGACGGCAAGGTGCGCGAGCAAGGCAGCCATGCCGAGCTGAGCGCGCGCGCCGGCCTTTACGCCCACTTCCTGGAGCAGCGCAGAAGCGCAAAAGGCTGGCGCATCACCGCGGCGCCGGCCGCAGAGGCCCTGTCTTGAAACGACTCGCCTTGCCGCTGCTGCTCTTGGCCTGCAGCGGCTTGTCCTTGATGGTGGGGGCCAAACAGATGGCCTGGACCGGGCCGCTGGCCCTGTCCGACGACAGCTGGCTGACCCTCACCGCCAGCCGGCTGCCGCGCTTGGCGGCGCTGCTGCTGGTGGGGGTGGGGCTGTCGGTGTGCGGGGTGATCCTGCAGCAGATCGTGCGCAACCGTTTTGTGGAGCCGGCCACCTCCGGCGGGCTGGACGCGGCCAAGCTGGGCATTCTGGTGGGGCTGAGCCTGGTCCCGGAGGCCGGCAACCTGGGGCGGATGCTGTTCGCGCTGGCTTTCTGTTTCGCCTCCAGTCTGGTCTTCATCGCCATCATCCGCCGCATCCAGTTCAAGAACACCGTGCTGGTGCCGGTGATAGGGCTGATGTACGGCAGCGTGCTCAGCGCGGTGGCCGAATTCTACGCCTACCGCCACAACATCCTGCAAAGCATGCAGGGCTGGCTGCTGGGCGATTTTTCCAAGATCGTCGAAGGCAATTACGAGATCGTCTACCTGATCCTGCCCATCGTCGCGCTCGCCTATTGCTACGCCCACCGCTTCACCGTGCTGGGTATGGGCGAGGAGATGGCGGCCAGCCTGGGCCTGAGCTACGCGGCCACCGCGGCGCTGGGCCTGGTGTTGGTGGCGGTGACGGTGGCCGCCACCGTCATCACCGTGGGCGCCATTCCCTTTGTCGGCCTGGTCATTCCCAATCTGGTGGCGCTGCGCTGGGGCGAGAACCTGCAGCGCACGCTGCCCATCGTCGCCGCCTGCGGCGCCTTGTTGATGTTGGTCTGCGACATCATCGGCCGCCTGCTGATCTACCCGTTTGAAGTGCCCATCGGCCTGACCGCGGGCAGCGTGGGCGGCGTCCTGTTCCTGATGATGATTCTATGGAAGCACAAATGAGGGACGCCCTGATCCGCCGCGGCGTCTGGGCGCTGGCGGCGGCGCTGGCGCTGGCGTTCCTGCTGCTGGGCTCCGGCCTGGATTTCGATTACGTGATTCCCAACCGCCTGATCCGCCTGGCGGCGATGGGGGTGGCCGGCGTCTGCATCGCCGTGTCCGCGCTCACCTTCCAGACGCTGACCGGCAACCGCATCCTGACCCCGGCCATTATGGGTTACGAGGCGATCTACCTATTGCTGCAGGCGCTGCTGGTATTGCTGCTGGGCGCGCAAAGCCTGGCGTTGCTGGGCCGCCACGGCAATGCGTTGCTGTCCATCGCGGTGATGCTGGCCTATTCCTGGGCCTTGCACCGCGCGCTGTTCCGCAAGGAGCGCAACGATCTCTACCTGCTGCTGCTGAGCGGCCTGGTGCTGACCATGGTGCTGGGCACTTTCACCCAGTTCATCCAGCTCAAGACCAGCCCCGGCGAGTTCGCCATCCTGCAGGGCTTCAGCTACGCCTCCTTCAACCGGGTCCAGCCCGGGGCCTTGCTGTTCGCCGCGCTGCTGACCGCGGCCGCGGCCTGGCTGGTGCGCCGGCGGCTGGCGGTGCTGGACGTGCTGCTGCTGGGGCGCGAGCAGGCCATTTCCCTGGGCGTGGATTACCCCGGCAATGTGCGCATGCAGTTGGCGCTGATCGCGGTGCTGGCGGCGGTGTCCACCAGCCTGGTGGGGCCCACCGCCTTCATGGGCGTCTTCGTCGCCAACATCACTTACGCGCTGGCGCGCACCTTCCGGCACCGGGTCACGCTGCCGCTGGCCTGCGCCGTCGCCATCGCCATCTTCATTGCTGCCCAACTCCTGGTGGAGCAGCTGTTCAATTACAAAACCACCGTCAGCATTCTGGTCAACCTGGTGTGCGGCGCCTATTTCCTGGCGCTGATGGTGCGCAGCAGAGGACATGCATGATCACGCTTGAGCGCGTCTACAAAGCCTACGGCGACAAACAAGTGCTGCGCGACGTCAATCTCAATTTTCCCTCCCGGCAAGTCACCTCGCTGATCGGCCCCAACGGCGCCGGCAAGAGCACGCTGCTGATGTCCATCGCCCGGCTGCTGAAGCCCAGCGCCGGCCGCATTCTGATGGACGGCGAGGAGATAGAGCGGATTCCGCTGCGCAGCTACGCCAAGCGCGTGGCCACCTTGCGTCAGCATCCCAATATCGGCCTGCGCCTGACGGTGGAGGAACTGGTGGGTTTCGGCCGCTTCCCTTACAGCCAGGGCCTGCTGAGCCGGGACGACCGCCGCGCGGTGGACGAGGCGCTGGCCTTCCTGGGCTTGCAGCCGCTGCGCGCCCGCTATCTGGACGAGCTCAGCGGCGGCCAGCGGCAGATGGCTTTTCTGGCGATGAGCATCGCCCAGCAGTCCGACTACCTGCTGTTGGACGAGCCGCTTAACAACCTGGACATGAAGCACGCGGTGCGCATCATGCAGGCCATACGCCGGCTGAGCGAGGAACAAGGCCGCACCGTGATCCTGGTGGTGCACGACATCAACTTCGCCGCCAATTACTCGGACCACATCGTCGCGATGAAGGCGGGCGCGGTGCATGGCTGTGGCCCGGTGGCCGAGGTGGTCACCCAGGCGCGGCTGCGCGATCTCTACGGCCTGGCCGTGGACATCCTGCCCAGCGAGCGCGGCTTCGTCTGCAATTACTTCAATCCCTCACCCACTGGAGAAACCGTATGAGCATTCATAAGACGCCGCGCGCGCGCGCGGCCCTGCTGGCGCTGGCCGTGGCCGGCGGCTTGCTGGGCTGCGACGCCCGACAGGCCGCGCCGGAAGCGGCCGCCGCCGCGCCGGCGGCCCAGGCCGCCTACGCCCCGGTCACCGTCAAGCATGAGCTGGGCACCACCCAGATCAAGAAGCGGCCGGAGCGGGTGGTGGCCTTCGATATGAGCGAGCTGGACGCGCTGGACCAACTGGGCGCGCCGGTGGCGGGCATCTCCAAGGACTATGTGGCCGGCTTCCTGAAGAAGTACGAGCAGGACCCCAAGGTGATGGACGTGGGCACCACCATCCAGCCCAATCTGGAACGGCTGCACGCGCTCAAGCCGGACCTGATCCTGATCTCCCCGCTGCAGGCGCAAAGCTATCCGGAGCTGAGCCGCATCGCGCCGACGCTGCATTACGACATCGACCTCAACAACCGCCCCGGCCATACCCTAGACACGGCCAAGGAGCATTTGCTGACCCTGGGCCGGATTTTGGGCAAGGAAGCGCTGGCGCGCGAGAAAGCCGGCGAGATCGACGCCAAGATCAAGCAGGTGCGCGAGGTGACCGCCGGCCGCCCGGAGAAGGCTTTGATCGTGCTGCACAACAACGGCGCTTTCACCTCCTACGGCGTGCGCTCGCGCTATGGCTACATCTTCGACACCCTGGGCGTGAAGCCGGCCAGCAATGAGACCAATAGCGGTCTGCACGGCCAGCCCATCTCCAATGAGTTCATCCAGCAGGCGGACCCGGACATCTTGTACGTGATAGACCGCACCGCGGTGATGGAGCGGCGGCCGGCCTTGAATCTGAAAACCCTGGACAACCCGCTGCTGCGGCAGACCAAGGCCTGGCGCAATGGCAAGGTGATCTTCGCCGACGCCGAAACCTGGTATCTGTGCACCGCCAGCCTGAGCTGCCTGAACCGGATTGGGGATGAGGTGATCAAGGGCTATCGCGGCTGAAAGCCGGTTTATGATCTTTGCTGCCGTGTTTTGAAATCCAGCGCGGTACGCGGAAAACCGCGCAGCCGATGTGTCCCGGCTCTTCAAGAGATTTCCGCGTGGGTATCGCTGCGCTCCTCCCACCCTACTGATGACGAGCAAGCCTGTGTAGGGTGGGAGGAGCCGTAGGCGATACCCACCAGCGGTCTCTATGTTCACCAAGGTAGCTCTTGAAACCAGCTTTCATGATTTGCTGCGCGTCGTGAGGCGCGCGTTCAAAATGCTCCTACCCCTTGCACATTCCGCTTTCTCAGAACGTGTTTACGATCTCGCGAGCTAAGGCGAGACAAGGCGAAAACGACCGAAAAAGCGGAATGTACGAGTGGTACATGAGCATTTTGAGGGCGTTTTCAACGCCGTATCGCCGACGCGCAGCAGATCGTTAACAGGTTCTCAACGGTTTTCGCTCTTGCTCGCGTGACGTTGAACAAGCGCTAAGCCGGGCGCGAGTTGACTTGACGATATGCTATCAAAAATGATTTTCATTTCTATTTGAGGGTTTCGCACTTTGCTTCGGAATACATAGTGAAGTGAAACAATCTCCTCACGTAGAAAGGAATCTGGATGTTGAGTCAGAAACGGTCGGCCTCCCCCATATCAACTACACGCCGACTCGCGCCGCAATCCGCCTTCCCCCTGAATACGCTGCGCGCCGCCACCCATCTGGCCCTGATGGTGGGCTTTGGCGGCGCCGGCCTGAGCTTGGCGCCGGCGGCGCTGGCGGCGGACAATGCGCCGGCCCAGGCCAGCAACGGCGCGCCGGAACGGCTGGCGCCGGTGGTGGTGCAAGGCCGCCGCGTCTACGCCGGCGGCCAGCTGGCCACCGATAGCCGGGTGGGCGTGCTGGGCAATCTGGACGTGATGGACACGCCGTTCAGCACCATCAGCTACACCGAGGACTATGTGGCCAACCAGCAGGCGCGCGAGATAGGCGCGCTGATCGGCGCCGCCGATCCCTCGGTTCACGTGGCCAGCAAGGGCACCATCCTCGAGAAATTCAATATCCGCGGCTTCCCCACCTCGGCCAACGACATCACCTTCAACGGCCTGATCGGCATGGCGCCCAATCTGCGCGGCTCCACCGAGATGGCGGCGCGGGTGGAAGTGCTGAAAGGGCCGTCCACCCTGCTCAACGGCATGCCGCCGGAAGGCAGCCTGGGCGGCAGCGTCAACATCGTGCCCAAGCGCGCGGGCAACACGCCGCTGACCTCGGTCACCGCGACTTATGAATCCGACAATATGCCCGGCGTGCACGTGGATGCGGGCCGGCGCTTTGGCGACAGGCAGCAGTGGGGCGTGCGCTTCAACGGCGTTTACCGTAACGGCGACACCGCGGTGGACAAGCAGAAACAGGGCATGAACCTGGCCTCGCTGGGCCTGGACTGGCGCGGCGAGCGCGCCCGCGTCTCGCTGGACCTCTACCGGCAGCGCGAGAAGATGGACGGCATCAATTACTTCGGCATCTTCTCCATCGCCCCCGGCGTGACCCAAGTGCCCACGCCCAAGAAAGGCGATTACCAGTTTGCGCCGGATTGGGCCACCAATACCAACACCACCCAGGTGGCCTTGTTGCGCGGCGAATACGAGCTGAGCGAGGCGCTGACCTTGTACGGCGCGTATGGCCATCGTAAGGCGGACTTCGACGCCACCATCACGCGCGACCGCTTGCTCAATAACGCCGGCGACCTCAGCGTGAGCGCGTTCCGCCTGATGAACGAGGGCACGCAGAAATCCGGCGAGGCCGGCGTGCGCGGTCATTTCGACACCGGCAAGATTCAGCATAAGTGGTCGCTGGCGGCCACGCGCTTCACCTCGGAGCGCAGCTACCGGGATGGAATGGGTCCCACCTTCAACACCAATTACTATGCGCCGTCCTTCGGGTCCATGCCGGCGTTCCGGTATATGGGCAGGAGCGTTCAGGACAAGCTGGGCAGCATCGCCCTGGCGGATACGCTGTCCTTCATGGACGGCAAGGTGCAGTGGACGGTGGGCACGCGGCGTCAGAACGTGCAGAGCAGCAACTACGACGCCGCCGGCGCGCAAACCTCCAACTACGACCAAAGCCGTTGGTCCCCGGCCACCGCCTTGCTGGTCAAGCTTTCGGACCAGCTCTCGGTTTACGGCAACTACATCCAGGGCCTGAATCAGGGCGGCGTGGCGCCGGACACGGCCAAGAACGCCGGCGAAAGCCTGCAGCCGTATCAGACCGAGCAGTACGAACTGGGCGCCAAGCTGGATTGGGGCGGCCTCACCCATAGCCTGAGCCTGTTCCAGATCGCCCGGCCCAGCGCTTACACCAGCCCGGACAGCAATGTGTTCGGCGTGTACGGCGAACAGCGCAACCGCGGCCTGGAGTGGAGCTTCTGGGGCGAGGCCAGCCGCGGTCTGCGTCTGATGGGCGGCGCGTCCTACACCAGGGCCGAGCTGACCAAGGCGCTGGACCCGGCGCACCTGGGCAAGCAGGCCTCCGGCGTGCCCAAGGTGATGGCCAAGCTGGGCGTGGAATACGATATCGCCGCCCTGCCGGGCCTGACCGCCACCGGCAACGCCCAGTACGTGGGCGAGCGCTTCGTCCGCGACAACAACCAGCTGTCCTTGCCGTCCTACACCACGTTTGACCTGGGCGCCCGTTACACCACCAAGCTGGCCGCCAAGGAAATCACCTTGCGCGCCTCGGTGCAAAACGTCGCCAACCGCGCTTACTGGGTGGGTTCGTGGAGCGGCGGCGACGGCAGCGGCTTGTCCGGCGGCTTGGGCGCGCCGCGCACCTTCCTGCTGTCCGGCACCGTGTCGTTCTGAGCATCCGCTTCGCGGACTCTGAGCCTTGCCCTGCCGGCCATGCGGGGCGTTTGACCGACGCCGCGGCTTCCGCCGCGGCGTTGTCGCGTTTACATCACCTTGCAAATCAGCTTATGGGCGGCTTGCAACTCCTGCCGCACCGGCTCCAGCAGCGCCGCGATCTGCTCGCCGTTCAGCGTCTTGGTGTCCGGGCAGCTCAGCAGCAAGGACATCAGCGCTTGCAGGCTTTGGGTGGCGGAGTGAAAACGCAGCACGCTGCGGGTCAGGCCCTCGTCCACCTCCAGATAGCGGCGGTCCAGCTTGTGGCACAAGGCCTCCAGTTCCGGCCGACCCTGGGCGTTGGCGCGCAGCTCTTGCAACAGGTCTTGCAGTTGCAGCAGGACCGGGGTGGCTTGGGCGTTCATGGCCGCTCCTCCCCGACAGTGACAAAACGGGGATGCCGCCGGTGCAAATTAAATATATTCATTATGAGCTCCACAAAGATCTGCTCTAAGAAACGCCTGCGCGGCGCGGAGGACGCGGGCAGGCTCATGGCCGCGCTGTCGGGCGCGGCGCATGGCAGCCTGAGTGGGGAAGGAGGGAGCGTCAAGACGACAGCCGGGCCGGCCTTGGAACCTGTTCAAAGTCTGCCGCGCTTCGCGAGACGCGGCGCGGGGCGTATCGCCATCGCGGATGCCCAAGCGGGAGCGGAAAGCGCCGCGGGACACGGTTTCGCCAAAAATCTGCTCCTAAGTGCGTTGCAGCTGGGTGAGGGTGAACCGTTCGGGTAGCAGCCAGCAGGGCAGGGTGGCGCCGCTGGCCTTATTGCATTGTCGGGGACTCAATTAAAGCTCAGCTCCACGGTGGCGGCGGCATTGACCAGGCCGGGGCGGATGGCGGGGCCGCTGGCGGCGTAGCGCACCACCATGGGCAGCGCGTGCTGTTGCCTGGCCGCCAGGCTGGTGAACTCGGTGCCCAGCGTATAGGCGCCGGTTTCGCCCTGGCGCTGCAGCTCCAGCCCAATGCCCTGGGCGCTGCCAGGCCCGCCGGCAATGCTCAGCAGCGTGCCGGCGGCGCCGGGCGCGTTGGCGTCGCTCAATTTGGCGCTGACGCTGGTGCCGGGCGCGCAGTCCAGATCGATGTTGAACGGCTTATCGCCGGTGCGGCCGGCGCCGGCGAAGTCTCGGGTGCTGGCGTCGGGCAGGCGGACGGTTTGGCCGGCGTTTTTGAACGAGCAGCCTATCACCCTGATGGCGGGCTGATTGAAGGAGTAGGTGTAGAGCGGCTGTCCGTGATCGCCGCCTTTCTTGTTCTTGTAGTTGACGGCATGGCTTTCCGGATTGAGCCGCCCAGATGTCACCGGGCCGGTTGTGAGCAGTTCGATCGTGTCGGTAATGGTGACGGTATCGTTCAAGGGCATGCCGCGTAGATTGGTACGGCCATTGTTCAGACTTGTGGTGCTGAAGGTCTGAGATTTTCCGGAGTGGGTATTGCTGTTTATCCAGCGAATGCCGATGCCGGAAGTTTGGGTTTTTCTGACGCTACTAAGCGATGAGCCGCCGTTGTCGGTGTTGCCATAGGACAAAAAGGCGTACCAGTTGTGTTGGCCGTTGGCGCTGCGCTTGTCGCATTTGACCGTGGTTTTCAGCACCTGCTTGGCGATCAGGTGCCCGGCGGGCGCCAGGTATGGAATTACCAAGGGATCGGGAAGCGCTGGAGTGATGGTTGATGAAACCACTTTGCAATCGGCGTGGCTTGGGCGGCTGCAGCTTCCCAGCGTCAATAGCAAGACGAGGCAGGCCAGCAGCGGGCGGCGGGTAGG
Organism: Chromobacterium sp. Panama; assembly: GCF_003052555.1. Lineage (NCBI taxonomy): Bacteria > Pseudomonadati > Pseudomonadota > Betaproteobacteria > Neisseriales > Chromobacteriaceae > Chromobacterium > Chromobacterium sp. Panama. Next base: position 4,533,522 of record NZ_QARX01000001.1, on the reverse strand, counting down.
CGGCGTGTGCATTTGGGTATCCTTTTCTTTGTTTAAGAGAAGTTCTTCGAGCCTGTTCAAAGTCTCGCGAGCTAAGGCGAGGCAAGGCGAAAACAGCTGAGAAAGCGGAATGTACGCGTGGTACATGAGCATTTCGAAGCGGTTTTCAACGCCGGATCGCCGACGCGTAGCAGACATTGAACAGGCTCTTAGAGGCAGGGCAACTCTAGCCGTAGGTAATGACGCCCCGGCTTGGCGGGCGGCAGCCGGTAGCGGGCGTTGCAGCTGCCGTCGCTCCATTTCACGGCCAGCAGGCCTTGCGGCTGCGTGAGCAAGAGCAGCGTCCGGCCTTGCGGGTCCACGATGCCCAAGGGTTGGCCGGCGTCGTCCTCCACGCTGGCGCCAAACGGCGCCGCGCTGCCGTCGCGGCGGCGCAGGCTGAATTGAACGCGCCGGCCGCTGCACGCCTTGAACACGGCCTTCACCACCGCGCCGCGGCGCGGCACCACTTGCTTGACGCCGTCCTCCAGTTCCAGCCCCGCACCCAGTTTGAGGCTGTCCAGGCTCAGGCTGTTGGCGCGATAAGGCTGGGCGTCGGCGCGCACGCTGTAGCCGTTGCCGTTCAGACCGGGGGCGCCGTCCACTTGCAGCAGGGCGAAAGTGTCGCCGACGGCGCGGCTGAGGTTGACGCCGCCGCCGTGGACGACGATGGCGCCGTTGGCGCCCAGGCTGGCGGACTGATGGCCGCGGGCGGCGCTGTAGGTGGCGCTCAGCTGCGCGACATCGCCCTGATGGACGCCGCTGGCGTTCAGGCTGGTGTCGCCCTGGCTGTCGCGGCCCACGGAGACGGTGTAGCTGTCGGCCTCGCCCAATTGGCCGCTGAGGCTGGTGTGCAGGGCGTCGCGGCCAAGCTGGGCGCTGAGCTGGGGGGCGTGTCGCCCGCTGTCCAGCGGCAGGCTGAAGCCCAGCGTGATCTGGCTGTCGCCTTGGCCGCGGCCGTCGCGGCTCCGGCTGAGGCTGAGGTGGTAATGGAATTGTTTCCAACGGTGGCTGTAAGCCAGGTTGAGGCTGTGGCTGGCGCCGGGCCGGCCCCAATCATTCTGTCGGCTGAGGCTGAGATAAAGGCTGCCGCGGCGGCCTTCCCGGCCCAGCGTCTGTTGGGCGCTGAGGTCCATCCGGGCGCGCGCGCGGTGTTGGTTGGCGCGCTGGGCCAGGTCCGCCGCATGATCGTTGAAGCTGCGATAGCCGGCGGTGGAGTAGCGGTAAGCGGCCAGGGTGAGCTGGGTCTGGGTGTGGGGCAGGGCCTTGTGGTACAGCAGGCGCAGGCTTTGCCCCTGGCTGCGGCCGCCTTGGGCGCGGCTGAGGGATTGGCTCAGGTCCAGCGACAGCGCGCCCAGCGGGGTGTTGGCGCCCAGGCCCAGCTTGACGGCCTGGAAGCGCGGCGAGAGCTGGAAGCCGGCGGCCACGGTGCTGTCGTCGCTGAGGCCGTAAACCAGCGCGCCGGCGGCCAGCGCGGGACGGGCCGCTTCGCCGCCCTGGTACTGGCCCAGCGCGGCGTGGTATTTCCAGCGGCCTTGGGCTTGCATCAGCGGCAGGCTGGAGAAGGCTTGATGGCTGACGCGGCGGCTGCCGTCGGCTTCGGTCACCGTGATTTCCAGTTCGCCGTTGGAGCCGGAGGGGGCGATGTCGCTGAACTCGAAGGGGCCGGGCGGCACGTCGGCGCGGTGTAGCACATAGCCGTTCTGACGCACTTCCACCGTGGCCTGGCTCCGCGCCTGGCCGCGGATCACCGGACGGTAGCCGCGCTCGCTGTCCGGCAACATGGCCTCGTCCTGGCTCAGTTGCGCGCCGCGGATGCGCGAGCTGTCGAACAGCATGGCGTCGGTGTATTGCTCGCCCAGCGCCAGCTGGCTGCGCAGCGTGGTGATGTCGCGCTGCAGCAGGGTGCGGTTACTGCGTATTTCTGTCGCTTGGCCGGTATTCCCGTTGAGGGTGGCGTCGTTGCGCAAGCGCCAGTCGCCCAGATTGAGCCCGTTTTGCAGGCCGAGATACCATTGGCGGCTGGCGCGGCCGTGCTGGCCCCGGCGGTATTGGCCGCTGAACTGATAATTGGCGTAAGCGGCGTTGACGCCGGCGTCCCACAGCGAGGGGTCGACATAGCCGTCCGCGCGGCGCAGCAGATGGGCTTGCGGCACGGAAAGCTCAAGTTGCAGCCGGGTGGAGTCGTAGCGCGCTTGCGCGTGTTCCAGGCGTTGGGGCAGGTCCACGCAGGCCTCGTCGCCGGGGCCGGACGGCGGCAGTTTGACGCCCAGCTTGCGCAGCAGCGCGGCGTCCAGGCAGGGGCGCACTTTGCCGTCCCGTTCCTGGCGGAACAGGATGTCGCGGCGGTCGGCCAGCTGGCGGTTGAGCAGGATGTCCACGCGATAGCGGCCGGGCAGGATGTCGTTGCCGGCGCTCAGCACCGCTTTGAGGTCCGCCGCCTGTCCGTCCAGCTTCAGAAAGCGGGTGTTGAAGACGGACGCGTCCGCCGCCAGCGCCTGCGCGCAGGCGATCAGCCCGCAGGCGCAGGCCAGCGGGATCGCGGCGCTGCGGCGGGCAGGGGACGTCAGCGACTTGCTTCTCATCGCCTTGCGGTCCGGCGGCCGGCTCAGGGCTCCAGCCGGCGCGGCTGGGCGGGCGCGGCGCCTTGCAGCCGGACTTCAAAAGCCTGGCTGGCGCCAAAGTCGTTGATGATCTGGTAGCGCAAGCGCGCGTCGCTTGCGGCGTCGGCGGGCAGCGGCCATTGCTCGCCGGCGCCGGGCGCCAGCATCCGGGCGCGGCTGATCTCCTTGGATTTTCCGCCGGACAGCAGGCTCAGGCCGGTCACGGTCACGTGGTAGCGGCTGGGGTTGTCCGCTTGCAGCCAGCTGCTGCCGCGCTCGCGCCGCAGCCGCCAACGCAGGCGTTCCGGCGCTTGCAGCGCGTCGCCGTCCAGGCCCGGCGGGCGGTAGAACACCTTGACGCGCTGGCGCACCGCCAGTTGCAGCACATTGCCTTGCCCGGCGGCTTGCGGGATTTCCTGCACATTGAGCCAGAAGGCGGTTTCCCGTTGATCGGCCGCGCCGGCGCCGGCGTAGAGGATGCGCAGCAATTGCTCCTGCCCGGCCGGCAGCCGCGTCAGCGGCGGGGTGATGGCGAAGGGCAGTTCGACCTTGTCGCCGTCCAGCGCTTCCAGCCAGGACTGCACCAGGATGTCCGCGCCGTGGTTGCGCACGGTGACGGCGGCTTCCAGATGCGCGCCGTCGAAAATGACGCGGGTGCCGTTGAGACTGATGCCGGCGTTGGCGTGGGGCATGGCCAGCCAGGCCGCCAAGCCGGCGGCTTGCAGCAGGGTTTTCATGATGGAGGCCCTGAAAATAGACAACGGCGGGAAACCCGCCGCTGTGGGTGGAGGAGGTGAGGGCTTAGTCGTAGCTCAGTTCGAAGGGGAGGGCGGCGGTGACAGTGCCTGCGCTCATGCTGGCGCGCAAAGCGCTGGTGGTGACATAGACGGCGTCAAGATCAATGGTTTCCGAGGTATTGAGAGCCGCTTTGGTTCGAAAGACTCCTGTGCTCAGGTCCAGCGGAGTGCCGCCTTTATAGACGGCGATGCCCACGCCTTTAGCCCCACTGCTTGCGGTATTGGCTAAGGCTGTAGCGTTGCTCGCAAGCCTCGATCCAGGGAGTGCCGTGAATTTGGCTTCGACATTGCTCGCGCCGCTGCATTGAATCTTGATCTGAAAAGCCTGTTTCTCCAGTGGCGCTTTACCCAGATCGACGATTTTGTCCATGGTGATAGGGGACATGCTGACTGCGAGAACGGGCGCGATGGCCGTGCCGCTTCTGGTTGCGCCGGTACCATTATCTATTGTGCAGGTGGGGGCGGTGACGCTGCCGGTGAAATGGATGCTGCCCTTTTGGGTGACGGCGGCCTGAGACGCCAGCGGAAGCGCGGCGGCAAAGACGGCCGCCAGGGCCAGCAGGCTGTGTTTTTGTTTCATGGTGGTCTCCAGTGGTTGCGGCGCGCAGGTGCTTGGCCTGGGCCTTGAGTGGAGACGGCATGATAAAAACACATTCAATTCAGGTCTTTAGCCTGACTTTGAGCGTTTCTTACCTTTTCTTACCAAGCCATAACTTTTCTTGTTTGGACTTTTTGATATCGGCAAACAAGGTTTAAGCCGCTCATGGGGATTGATAAGAGTTTAAACCTGTCCTTTTGGACAGGTTTGTGAAAATGGCAATTTTCTAGGATTGTCTGCTAAGTGCCGGTTATCTAAAATGTTTTGACTCAAATTTTGTCATCTCCACCCTCATTACGCCTCAAGGCCCCCATCCGCAGACCAGGTCGAAGCCCGTCGCCATGGGGGCTTTGCATAAGGCTGGTTTGGGGGTGTTTTGATTTTGGATAGTTCGAAGGACCGCCCCATGGACCTCAGCACCCTTCGAGCTGTCGCGGGCGAAGCGGCTGGCGGCAAAGTCGGCGCGGGCCGCTTCATTGCCGCGGCGCAGCTTGCCCCACAGGTCCAGTTCCCAGGACGCGGTCAGATTGGCGTTGCGCACGTCGCTGACCAGCGGCGCGCCCGGCGTGCTTGTCGCGCTGGAAGCGCGGCCGCGTTGGTAGCCGGCGTTGGCGTTCAGCGCCGGCAGCAGCTGGGCGCGGGCGATGCCGGCCTGGGCGGCGGCTTCGTCGACGCGGGCGGAGGCGGCGGCCAGGTCCTGGTTGTGTTCCAGGGCTTGGACGATCAACTGATCCAGCACCGGATCGTTGAACTGCTTCCACCAGTCCAGGGCGATGGCCGGGTTCTGGGCTTGGGCGCTGTCCGGCAGCTCCAGTTTGGGGCGGCTGTAGTCGGGGCCGACCGCGCAAGCGGTCAGCGCCAGCGCCACCAATGAGGGAATCAGGGCGCGTTTAAGCATCGGCCTTGTCTCCTGCCTCGGCCGCGGGCTGAGGCTGTTTCGGTTTGCTGAACTTCATGATGAGCATGAAGAACATCGGGATGAAGAAGGTGGCGATGAAGGTGGCGGCCAACATGCCGCCCACCACGCCGGTGCCGATCGAGTGGCGGCTGGCGGAGCCGGCGCCGCTGGAGATGGCCAAGGGCATGCAACCCAGCACGAAGGCCAGCGAAGTCATCACGATGGGGCGGAAGCGCAGTTTGGCGGCCTCGATGGCGGCTTCGACCACGCTGAGGCCTTCTTCTTCCATTTGTTGGACGGCGAATTCCACGATCAGGATCGCGTTCTTGGCCGATAGGCCGATCAGCGTCACCAAGGCCACCTGGAAGTAGACGTCGTTGGCGAGCCCGCGCATCCAGTTGGCCATCAGCGCGCCGAACATGGCGAAAGGCACCGCCATCAGCACGCTGATAGGCAGGCTCCAGCGTTCGTACTGCGCCGCCAGGATCAGGAACACCATAATCATGCCGAAGCCGAACACCACGGCGGAAGAACCGCTGGTGGATTTCTCCTGGAAGGCGGAACCGGTCCACGCCAGGGTGTAGCCGTCGGGCAAGGTGTCCTTGGCCACGGCTTCCAGCACGTTCAACGCCTCGCCGGAGCTGAAGCCGGGCGCGGGACCGCCCACCAGCTTGGCCGCCGGGAAGATGTTGAAACGCTCCAGGCTTTCCGGACCGGTGGTGTGCTTGATGGTCACCAGCGCCGTTAGCGGGATCATATTGCCGTCCTGCGAACGCACATAGATGTTGCGCAGGTCTTCAACCCGGGTGCGGAAATCCGCCTCCGATTGCAGCTGCACGCGGAAGGTGCGGCCGAACTTGTTGAAGTCGTTGACGTACAGCGCGCCGAAGGTGCTCTGCATGGTGTCGAACACGGTGTTGACCGGCACGCCCAGAGACTTGGCCTTGGCCCGATCCAGCTTGACGTAGATCTGCGGCACGCTGGCGGAGAAGGTGGTTTGCACCCCTTTCAGTTCCGGGCGTTTGGCGGCCGCGGCCACCAGTTTCTTGGTGACTTCGCCCAGTTCCACGGAGCTGGCGCCGCCGCGGCTTTGTACATAGGCCTCGAAACCGCCGGTGTTGGACATGCCGGAGATCGGCGGCGGGTTGAAGGCCAGCACGATGCCGTCGGTGATGCCCATCATGCCCTTGGCGAAGGTGTCGCCCACCACGGCCTGAGACGACAGGTTGGGCGTTTTGCGCTCATCCCACGGTTTCAGGGTGATGAAGGACACGCCGGCGTTGGTCTTGTTGCCGCCGGTCAGGATGTCGAAGCCGGCGAAGCTCATCACGTCCTGGACCGCCGGGTTCTTGCTGGTCATCGCGTCCAGTTTGGTCATGGTGGCCGAGGTACGCTGCATCGACGCGCCGTCCGGCAGGAAGGCGGCGGCGATGATGTAGCCCTGGTCCTCGTCCGGCGCCAGGCTGGACGGGATGATGCGGAACAGGCCAACGCAGATGGCGATCAGGCCGGCGAACAGCAGGATGCCCACCGCGCTGCGCTTGATCAGGAACACCACGCCGCGGGAATAACCCTGGGTCAGGCGATCGAACCAGTTGTTGAACCAGACGAAGAAGCGGGCCGGATGCTGATGGCCTTCCTTCAACAGCAGCGCGCACAGCGCCGGGGTCAGGGTCAGGGCCACCAGGCCGGAAATCGACACCGACACCGCGATGGTGATGGCGAACTGCTTGTACATCTGGCCGGCGATGCCGCCGAGGAAGGCCACCGGGATGAACACCGAGCACAGCACCAGCACGATGGCCACCAGCGCGCCGGACACTTCATCCATCGCCTTGAAGCTGGCTTGCAGCGGCGACAGCTTTTCCTGGGTCATCAGGCGTTCGACGTTTTCCAGCACCACGATGGCGTCGTCCACCACGATGCCGATGGCCAGCACCAGGCCGAACAGCGTCAGGGTGTTGATGGTGAAGCCGAAGGCGTACATGCCGGCGAAGGTGCCGATGATGGAGACGGGCACCGCCAGGCAGGGAATCAGGGTTGCGCGCCAGTTCTGCAGGAACAGGAACACCACCAGGAATACCAGCACCATGGCTTCGGCCAGCGTGGAGTACACCTCTTTGATCGACACTTCCACGAACTTGGTGGTGTCGTAAGGGATGGCGTAGTTCAGGCCTTTGGGGAAGCTCACCGCCAGTTTCTGCATCGTCTGTTCCACGGCTTGCGCGGTGGCCAGCTGGTTGGCGCCGGGCGCCAGGAAGATGCCGATCGGGATGGTGGGCCGGCCGTTGTGCGTGCCGGTGAAGTCATAGGACAAGGCGCCCAGTTCCACGCGTGCCACGTCCTTCAGCCGCACGGCGGAGCCGTCCGGGTTGGAGCGCACGATGATGTTCTCGAACTCTTCCGGTTCGGACAGGCGGCCCTGGGTGGTCACGGTGTAGGTGAAGTCCTGCTTGCCTTTGACCGGCTCCGCGCCCACCTTGCCGGCGGCGAACTGAGCGTTCTGCTCGCGGATGGCGGCGGCCACGTCGCTGGGCGTCAGCTTGAGCTGGGCCAGGCGATCGGGCTTCAGCCAGACGCGCATCGAGTAGTCCTGGCCGGCGAAGTTGATCACGTCGCCCACGCCCGGCACCCGCTTGAGCTCGTCCACCACGTTCAACAGCGCGTAGTTGCTGATGAACAGGGTGTCGTAGGTCTTGTCCGGCGAGAACAGCGAAATCACCTGCAGGAAGGCCGAGGATTTCTTGGTCACGTTGACGCCCTGCCGGCGCACTTCTTCCGGCAGCTGCGACAACACCGACTGCACGCGGTTGTTGACGTTGATGGTGGCCTGGTCGGCGTCGGTGCCGATCTTGAAGGTCACGCTCAACGACAGCTTGCCGCTGGAGGAGCTGGTGGACTGCACATAGAGCATGTCGTCCACGCCGTTGATCGCCTGTTCCAGCGGCGAAGCGACGGTGTTGGCGATCACCTCGGCGGAGGCGCCCGGGTAGCTCGCGCTCACCGAGATCATCGGCGGCACGATTTCCGGGTACTGCTCAATGGGCAATGCCTTGAGGGCGGCCAAGCCGGCCAGCGTGATCACGATGGAGATCACGCTGGCGAAGATGGGCCGCCTGATGAAAAAGGCGGAAAACATGAATGGTTACCCCTTTGCCTTATTGTTTGGGCGCGGCGGCGGGCGCGCTGGCGTCGGCCTTGAACGGATGCGGCTTCACATCGGCGCCCGGGCGCAGCTTGATGATGTTGTCCACCACCACTTTGTCGCCGGCTTTCAGGCCGCTTTCCACCAACACGTTCAGACCCACGTCCTGGGACACGGTGATGGGACGCGGCTGCACCTTGTTGTCGGCGCCGACGACCCAGACCATCTTGCCCTGCTGCGAGGTCAGCACCGCGCGCTGCGGCACGGCGATGGCGTTGCTGCGTTGGGCGCCTTGCAGGATCACGCGCACGAACTGGCCGGGCAGAATGCTGCCGTCCGGGTTGGCGAAGGTGGCCCGCGAACGGATGGTGCCGGTGCTGGCGTCCACCAGGCTGTCGGTGAAGTTCAGCCGGCCGCTCTTGCCGTAGGTGGAGCCGTCGGTCAGCTTCAGCTGCACGTTGAAGTGGCCGTTGGAGGCCAGCTTCAATTGGCCGGAGTCCTGCATCTTGCGCAGATTCATCATGTCGCTGTCGGACATGCTGAAATTGACGTAGACCGGGTCCAGCTGGGACACCTTGGTCAGCAGGCTGCCGTCGGCGCTGGTGGACACCAGGCTGCCTTCGGAACGGGTTTCCTGGCTGGTCATGCCGGAAATCGGCGCGGTGACGCGGGCGTAGCCAAGATTGATCTTGGCCTGCTGCACCTGGGCCTGGGCGGCGGCGACGGAAGCCTTGGCGGCTTCATAAGCGCTGACCGCGTCGTCGCGGTCTTTCTGGCTGACCGCGTTCTCTTTGAACAGCGGGCTGATGCGGTCGAAGTCCTGCTTGGTGCGCACCAGCTGAGCCTGTTGCACTTGCAGATTGCCCTGGGCCTGGTCCAGCGTCGCCTTCAACGGCTCCGGATCGATCTGGAACAACAAGTCGCCCTGTTTGACCGGCTTGCCTTCGGTATAGGCGCGCTTGAGCAGAATGCCGCCCACACGGGCGCGTACTTCCACTTCTCGCGAGCCTGCCGCCTGGCCGACGAATTCGAAGGAGACCGGCACATCGCTAGGGGTGATTTCAATCACGCCTACCGGCACCGGCGGCATGGCGCCGGCGTGCTGGTCGTTTTTTTGACCGCAGGCCATCAGGCTGGCGGCCAGAGCGGTGAGCAACAGCCAGTGCCCGCCTTTCTGGGCGAAGGTGTTTCCTTGCATCTTCATGGGATGTCCTCAGGAATGTGGGGGTATGAGTGTTATAAGTAAAAGGTACTGCAATTTTTCTTTGATAGTGGGAATTGATCGATCTTGAGTCGCGACATTTTACATACATGCGTGTACGTATGTAAAATGCTTCCAGCGACGCATTGTGTTATGGTGCGGGCTTCCGACAGACCCCTTTGATCAGCGATACGTTCAACATGGCACGCAAAACCCGGGAAGAAGCCGAACAAACGCGGCATCTGCTGCTGGATACGGCGGAGCAGCTTTTTAGCGAGAAGGGTGTCTCTAAAACGACACTGGCAGACATCGCCAGCGCGGCGGGATTGACGCGCGGCGCGGTGTATTGGCATTTCCAGAACAAGCTGGACTTGTACCGGGCGATGCTGGACAGGATGGGCGGGCAGTTTGATGACATCTGCGAGCAATTGTTGAGAACGGCACACTCGAGTCCGGCTCTGGCCTTGTGGAACCATAGCCACCGGCTGCTGACCATGATTGGGGAGAACCAACAGGTTCGTCGTATATTACTCATTCTGTTTATGCGTAGCGAGCATGTCGGCGAACTGGCTCCCATTCACGACGAGTGTGTTGCGCATATGCAAGAAACCCGCGAGCAATTGACCCTGGTGGTGCAGATGGCGGTGGATGCCGGCCAGACCTTGCCCTACGTGACGCCGGAGACGGTGGCCGAGGTGTTGCAGTCCATGCATCACGGTCTGATCAACCGCTGGCTGGCGGACGGCAGCCAGACCAATCTGGGCGAGAATGCCACGCAACTGTTGCAATATGTCTACCGTGGAATATTCCTGCCGGAAGTGATGGAAGAACTCTCCCCCTCAAGCGTAGCCCAGCGCTATAATTGACCTTTTTTGTCAAACCATTAGCGCCGTTGGCGGCTTTAGCCGCGCGGCGTTGTCGGTGTTACCTCTCTCATGCCCCAGGCTATTGAAATTCAGGCGGTGAGCAAGCGCTATGGCCAGCTGCAGGCGCTGGACCAGGTCGGCTTTACCGTTGCCCCCGGCGAATTCTTCGCCCTGCTCGGCCCCAACGGGGCCGGCAAGACCACGCTGATTTCCGCGATGGCAGGTTTGTCGCGGCCGGACAGCGGCAGCATCCGCATCATGGGCCACGACGTGGTCGGCGATTTCCGCGCCGCGCGCAAGGCGCTGGGCGTGGTGCCGCAGGAACTGGTGTTCGATCCCTTTCTGTCGGTGCGCGAAACGCTGCGCTTCCAGTCCGGCTACTTCGGCCTGGGCCGCAACGACGACTGGATCGACGAGTTGCTGTTCAAGCTGGGCCTGGCGGACAAGGCGCACAGCAATATGCGCGCCCTGTCCGGCGGCATGAAGCGCCGGGTGATGGTGGCCCAGGCGCTGGTGCACCGCCCGCCGGTCATCGTGTTGGATGAGCCCACCGCCGGCGTGGACGTGGAGCTGCGCCAGAGCCTGTGGGTGTTCGTGCAGGAACTGAACCGCGCCGGCCACACCATTGTGCTGACCACTCATTATCTGGAGGAGGCCGAGGCCTTGTGCTCGCGCATCGCCATGCTGAAGAAGGGCCGGCTGGTGGCGCTGGAGAACAAGGACAAGCTGCTGGCGCACAGCGCGCGCCGCGAAGTGGCCTTGCTGCTGTCCGGCGATTTGCCGGCGGCCTTGCTGCCTTTGAAGCTGCGCGACGAGGACCGCCGCGTGGTGTTGCAGCTGGAGCACCTGGGCCAGCTGGAAGCGGTGCTGACCGCGCTGCGCGAAGCGGCGGTGGAAGTGCGTGAACTGAACGTGGTGGAGACGGATCTGGAAAGCGTGTTCGTCAAGATGATGAATGGAGGGCCGCAGCCATGACCGGCTTCATGACCCTGTTCAAGAAAGAGTTGGTGCGCTTCTGGAAGGTGGCGTTCCAGACCGTGGCCGCGCCGGTGTTGACCGCGTTGATGTATCAACTGATCTTCGCCCATGTGTTGTCGCGCCATGTCGAGGCCTATCCGGGCATCAGCTACACCGCCTTCCTGATTCCGGGTCTGGCGATGATGTCGATGGCGCAGAACGCCTTCGCCAACAGTTCCAGCAGCCTGATCCAGTCCAAGATCACCGGCAACATCGTGTTCCTGCTGCTGCCGCCGTTGACCGCGCTGGAATTCTTCGGCGCCTATCTGCTGGCCTCCGTCGTGCGCGGCCTGGCCGTCGGCGCCGGGGTTTTGCTGATCACCGGCTGGTTCGGCCTGCCGCTGCCGGCTCAGCCGCTGTGGGCGCTGACCTTTGCCGTGCTGGGCTGCGGCGTGCTGGGCGCGCTGGGCATCCTGGCCGGCATCTGGGCGGAAAAGTTCGATCAACTGGCCGCCTTCCAGAACTTTCTGATCATGCCGCTGACTTTCCTGTCAGGCGTGTTCTATTCGATCAACAGCCTGCCGCCGTTCTGGTACGCCGCGTCTCATCTCAACCCGGTGTTCTACATGATAGACGGCTTCCGCTACGGCTTCTTCGGCCAGGCCGACGTCAGCCCCTGGCTGTCGGCCGGGGTGGTGGGCGGCAGCTTCGCCGTCTTGTCGGGCCTGACGCTCTGGCTGATCAAATCTGGCTATAAACTGCGCCATTGAGCGCATCCACGGGATTTCTCATGATTACTCCGCAACAAGTCAAACAGTACATCGAGGCCGGCCTGGCCTGTACCCATCTGGAAGTGGAAGGCGACGGCCACCACTTCTACGCCACCATCGTGTCGGCGGCTTTCGAGGGCAAGCGCCTGATCGACCGCCACCGCCTGGTCAAGGAGGTGATCGCCACCCGCCTGGCCAGCAATGAAATTCACGCTCTGTCCATCGTCAAGGCCGCCACGCCGGACGAATGGCAAAAACTGCAAGGCTGATCCGTCATGGATAAATTGAAAATCATCGGCAACGGTCCGATCAACGGCGAGATCCGCGTTTCCGGCGCCAAGAACGCCGCCCTGCCCATTCTGTGCGCCAGTCTGTTGACCGGCGACACCATGCGCTTCACCAATGTGCCGATGTTGCGCGACATCGCCACCACCCAGAAGCTGCTGCAAGGCATGGGGGTGCGGGTGATGACGGACAATGTGCACGAGATGGAAATCACCGCCGGCCATCTGGACAGCCTGGTGGCGCCGTACGATCTGGTGAAGACCATGCGCGCGTCCATCCTGGTGCTGGGCCCGACGCTGGCGCGCTTCGGCGAGGCCACGGTGTCCCTGCCGGGCGGCTGCGCCATCGGCAGCCGGCCGGTGGATCAGCACATCAAGGGCCTGGTGGCGATGGGCGCCGAGGTCAGCATCGAGCACGGCTACGTCAAGGCCAAGGCCCGCCGCCTGCGCGGCGCGCGCATCATCATGGACATGGTGACCGTGGGCGGCACCGAGAACCTGTTGATGGCGGCGACGCTGGCCGAGGGCACCACCGTGCTGGAAAACGCCGCGCGCGAACCGGAAGTGACCGATCTGGCCAACTGTCTGGTGGCCATGGGCGCCAAGATCAGCGGCATCGGCACGGACCGGCTGGTGATCGAGGGCGTGGAGCGTCTGCACGGCGCCGATTACGCGGTGATGCCGGACCGCATCGAGGCGGGCACCTTCCTGGTGGCCGGCGCGATGACGCGCGGCCACATCGTGCTGCGCAACGCCGCGCCCAAGAGCATGGAAGCGGTGCTGGACAAGCTGGCCGAAACCGGCGCGGTGGTGGAGTGCGGCGACGACTGGATCTCGCTGGACATGAAGCGCCGTCCGCAGGCGGTGAACTTCCGCACCTTGCCTTACCCGGCTTTCCCCACCGACATGCAGGCCCAGCTGATGACGCTGAACTGCGTGGCCGAGGGCGCCGGCGTGGTGACTGAAACCATTTTCGAAAACCGCTTCATGCACGTTCCCGAGCTGAACCGCATGGGCGCCAATATCGAAGTGGAAGGCAACACCGCCATCATCAAGGGCGTGGAGAAGCTGTCCGGCGCCACGGTGATGGCCACCGATCTGCGCGCGTCGGCCAGCCTGGTGATCGCCGGCCTGGTGGCCGAGGGCGAGACCATCGTCGATCGCATCTATCACCTGGACCGCGGCTACGAGCATATCGAGAAGAAGCTGGGCGCGGTGGGCGCGCTGATCGAACGGATCAGTTAAGAGTCTGTTTACGAGCTGCTGCGCGTCGGCGATACGGCGTTGAAACCGTCTTCGAAATGCTCATGTACCGAATGTACATTCCGCTTTCTCAGCCGCAACGCCTGGTCTCGCTCTAGCTCGCGAGATCGTAAACAGGCTCTAAGCGATAAGCTTGCTTTTGCAATGAAAAACGCCACGGCTCAGGCCGTGGCGTTTTGTTTTGAAGCGCGGAATTTACGCTTTCTTGACGAATTCGGACTTCAGGCTCATCGCGCCGATGCCGTCGATCTTGCAATCGATGTCGTGGTCGCCGTCGACCAGGCGGATGTTCTTCACCTTGGTGCCCACTTTCACCACCAGGGAGGAGCCTTTGACTTTCAGATCCTTGATCACGGTGACGCTGTCGCCGTCCTGCAGCACATTGCCGTTGGCGTCCTTGATCACGCGGGCTTCTTCGGACGGCGCGGCCTGCTCGTTCCATTCGTGCGCGCACTCCGGGCAGACATACATCGCGCCATCCTGATAGGTGTATTCGGATTTGCATTGCGGACAGGCTGGCAGATTGCTCATGGCGTTTCCTGTTGATAAGTAAAAAGGAAGGCCGCCGGCCAGTGGCCGGCGGCGGAGAGAGTGGCTTTACTGCGCGGCGGAGGCCGCTGTCTTGTCGCCGGGCGCCGTCGCGGCGGGCGAGTCGACCAGTTCATCCAGGCTGAAGGTGTCCGCCGGCTGGGTGGGGTTGGGCAGGCCCAGCTGCTGCGCGCGCAACTGCATATAGGCGTCGCGGGTGTAGCTGTACGGATCCAGCGCCGCGGTGCTGAGCATGGCTTCCACGCCCAGGTAGCGGGCGCGGGTGTTCACGCCGTACAGGCCGTAGAAGCCCACCGCCTGCCAGGTGGTGTCGTAGAACATTTTTTCCGGGCCCGGGCCGGCCAGCGAGGCGGTCAGGCCGGCGCCGTCGCGCACGGTGGAGGGGCCGAAGAAGGGCAGCACCAGATAGTTGCTGTCGTGCCAGCCCCAGGCGGCGAAGGTGTCGCCCAGCGTGGTCTTGTTGTTCTTCAGGCCGGCCTGGCTGGCGATGTCGATCAGGCCGAACAGGCCGAAGCCGGTGTTCATCGCCACTCGCATCACGTCGTTCAGCGCTTTTTCCGGCTCGGCGCGCAAGGCGTTGGACAGCGCGCTGTAGACGTCTTTGAGATTGTCGAAGAAATTGCTGACGCCGGTGCGCACCGGCGACGGCGTGACGGCCTTGTAGCCCTCGGCCACCGGCTTGATCACGTAGCGGTCGGCGGTGTCGTTGACTTGGTACATGGCGCGGTTATAGGGCTCGAAGCGGTCGTAAGGCACCGTCGGGTTGCTGGCGCAGCCGGCCAGCAGCAGCGAGAGCGCCAGGCCGGTCAGCGCGGGTTTCAGGGACGACATAAATCCTCTCCGCATATCAATCCGCCGCCGGGGCGGACAGCAGCTCCGCCAGCGAGTAAAGGTCCAGCAAGGCGCTGAGCCCGCTCGGCCAGTTTTCCAGCGACAGGGCGTGGCCGGCGGCGTCGGCGGCGCGGCGCGCGCCGAGCAGCAGGGCCAGCGCGGCCGAGTCGGCGCCGGTCACGCCGGACAGATCCAGGCGCAAGGGCGCTTCGCCGGCGAGCTTGGCCAGCGGCGCGGCGAAGGGGCCGCAGCTGTCCATGTTCAGTTGGCCGCTGAGCCGGGCCTGGCCGGGGGCGGTGCGTTCCAGCATCAGGCGTTGCCCTTGGCGGGCGCGGCGGCGGCCGGCGCCGCGTTCTTGTTCTGCAGCAACTTGATCAGGCCGTCCACGCCGCTTTTGCGCACTTCTTCGTTGAAGGAGTTGCGATAGACGGTGACCAGGCTGGCGCCTTCCACGCTAACGTTATAGATCTTCCAGCCTTGCGCGCCCTTGTTCAGCGAATAGTCCACCGCCACCGGGTTGGCGTTGCCCGGCAGGGTCACCGTGGTTTTCACGGTGGCGTCGCGGTCGCCGTTGCTCATCAGCGGGTTGGGCTTGACGTCGACCTGGGCGGTCTTGAAGCGGGTCATGGTCGCGGAATAGGTGCGCACCAGCAGGGTCTGGAATTGTTGGGTCAGTTGCGCGCGCTGTTCGGCGCTGGCCTGACGCCAGCCCAGGCCCACGGCCAGCGCGGTCATGCGCGGGAAGTCGAACATCGGCACCGCCACCGCTTCCGCCTGCAGGCGGATTTGCTTGGTGTTCTTGCCGTTGTCCTGTTTCAGCACTTCCAGCACCTGGCGGGAAGCGTCCTTGATCACGTCGGTGGGGGTGTCGCCGGCGGCTTGGGCCGCGGCGGACAGGCCGAACAGCAGACAGCAGAATGCGAGCAGTTTTTTCATCTTTTTTCCAATCGATTGCGAGTGAGCCGGCGGCGCGGGCAGCGCGCCGGCCGGCAGTGTGTTGCGGGGTACCCCGTCTTTGTGCCGCGCTATTTGTCAGCGCTCTTGTTGCTATCGGTAAAGCCCGTTATGAACTTGCCGATCAATTGTTCCAGCACCATGGCCGAGGAGGTGATGGTGATGGTGCCGCCCGGGGCCAGATTGGTTTCCGAGCCGCCTTGCAGCATGCCGATATATTGTTCGCCCAGCAGGCCGGCGGTTAGGATGGACGCGCTGGCGTCGTCGCTGATCTGATAAGTCTTGTCAATATTCAGAGTCACGCGGGCGCGATAAGTTTTCGGGTTGAGCCGGATGTCGGCCACGCGTCCGATCACCACGCCGGCTTCCTTGACCGGCGCTTTGACCTTCAGGCCGCCGACGTTGTCGAAGTCGGCGTAGAGCACATAGGTCTGGTTGGCGCTTTGCGGGACCAGATTGGCCACTTTCAGCGACAGAAAGGTGACGGCGGCAATGCCCAGCGCCACGAAAATGCCTACCCACAAGTCAATAGTAGAGCGTTTCATTCGGGTTTTTCCTAGAACATGAAGGCGGTCAGGATGAAATCCAGCGCCAGGATGACCAATGCGGAGGTGACCACGGTCCGGGTGGTGGCGGCGGACACGCCGCTGGCCGTCGGAGTGGCGTCATAGCCTTCGAACACGGCGATCAGGGTGACGGCGACGCCGAAGCACAGGCTCTTGATCAGTCCGTTGACCACATCGAAATGCAGATCGACGTTGGCCTGCATCTGCGACCAGAAGGTGCCGACGTCCAGGCCTATCATCACCACGCCCACCAGGTAGCCGCCGAAGATGCCGACCACGTTGAACAGCGCGGCCAGGATGGGCATGGAGATCACGCCGGCCCAGAAGCGCGGCGCCACGACGCGGGCGATCGGATCGACCGCCATCACGCTCATCGCGTCCAGTTGCTCCGTGGTTTTCATCAGGCCGATTTCGGCCGTCATCGCACTGCCGGCGCGGCTGGCGAACAAGAGCGCGGCCAGCACCGGGCCCAATTCGCGCAGCAGGGCCAGCGCCACCACCGCGCCCAGCGCGTCGGAGGAGCCGAATTTGGCGAGGGTGCTGTAGCCCTGCAGGCCCAGCACCATGCCGACGAAGAGGCCGGACACCAGGATGATGATCAAGGACATCACGCCGGCGAAGTAGACCTCGCGTATGGTCAGTTGCGGCCGCAGCAGGCTTTGGCCGCTGCCCCGCAGGATGGCCACCAGAAAGCGGCAGGCGAAGCCCAGCCGCCAGACGGCGTTGATGGCGAGATGGCCTAGTCTGCGCAAGGGCGCGGCGATCAGGTCAAGCATGGCGGCCTCCGTTGAGTCCCAGGTCGTCGGCGAGCGAGCGCTCCGCCGGATAGGCGTAATGCACCGGGCCGTCGGCCTCGCCCCAGATGAATTGGTGCACCCATGGCGAATCCGAATTGCGCACCTGGTCCGGCGTGCCCTGGGCGACGATTTCGCCGCCTGCGACGAAGAGCACGTGGTCCACGATCTCCAGCGATTTGTGCACGTCGTGGGTGACCATCACCGCGGTGGTGCCCAGCGCGTGGTTGAGCTTCTTGATCAGGTGGGCGATCACGCCCAGCGAGATCGGGTCCAGGCCGGTGAAGGGTTCGTCGTACAGCATCAGCTGCGGGTCCAGCGCGATGGCGCGCGCCAGCGCCACCCGGCGCGCCATGCCGCCGGACAGTTCGGCCGGCATCAGCTGCTGGGTGCCGCGCAGGCCGACCGCTTCCAGCTTCATGGTCACCAGGTCGCGAATCATGCTGTCCGGCAGCTTGGTGTGCTCGCGAATGGGGAAGGCGACGTTGTCGAACACCGACAGATCGGTGAACAGCGCGCCGAACTGGAACAACATGCCCATGCGGCGGCGGTGTTGATAAAGTTCGGCGGCGCTCATTTTGGCGACGCTTTTGCCGTCCACCAGCACCTCGCCGCTTTGCGGCCGGTTCTGGCCCGAGATCAGCCGCAGCAGCGTGGTCTTGCCGCTGCCGCTGCCGCCCATGACGGCCACCAGCTTGCCGCGCGGAATCGCGAGGTTGAGGTTTTTCAGAATGGGCCGTTCGCCATAGGCGAAGCTGACGTTTCTGAACTCGATGAAATTGTCAGAAGACACAAGTTTTCCAGATAGCATGCGTGAAGCCGCGGACGGCTTCGGTTGAAACGGCGGACCCGGAGCGGTGCGATGGCGGGCCGTTCAGGCAAAGCGGCTCTTGAAGCCCGTCGCCCAAGCCCTGGCGTTGCGCTGCGCCTTGGCTGGCGGCGCTTCGCGGCCTGGGCTGAGCGGTGCTTGGAGAGCGGCCGCTTTTTTGCCGACTCTTTTCGAACTGGAGATTTTATAGACTTGTCGTGGACTAGCCAAATTTCAACAGCATTCGCGATGCAAATATGCTGCATTGCAGTGCGGCCGGAGACGCCGAGAGGCGACGACGGAGGGGAGAAAAGGCGGACGGCGGGCGAGCCGACCGTCCGCCCGAGCCGGCGGACGGCGGGGCCTTACACGCCGCGCAGCAGCTCGTTGATGCTGGTCTTGCTGCGAGTCTGAGCGTCCACTTTCTTGACGATCACCGCGCAGTAAAGGCTGTGGCTGCCGTCCTTGCTGGGCAGGTTGCCGGACACCACCACCGAGCCCGGCGGCACGCGGCCGTAGCTGACTTCGCCGGTTTCGCGGTCGTAGATCTTGGTGGATTGGCCGATGTAGACGCCCATGGAGATCACCGAGCCTTCGCCTACGATCACGCCTTCGACGATTTCCGAACGCGCGCCGATGAAGCAGTTGTCTTCGATGATGGTGGGGTTGGCCTGCAGCGGTTCCAGCACGCCGCCGATGCCGACGCCGCCGGACAGGTGAACGTTCTTGCCGATCTGGGCGCAGGAGCCTACGGTGGCCCAGGTGTCCACCATCGCGCCTTCGTCGACGTAGGCGCCGATATTGACGTAGGACGGCATCAGCACGGTGTTCTTGGCGATGAAGCTACCCTTGCGCGCCACCGCGCCCGGCACCACGCGGAAACCGGCTTTCTGGAAGCGGGCCGGGTTCCAGTCGGCGAACTTGGTGTCGACCTTGTCGAAGTAGCGGTTGACGCCGTCGTCGGAGATTTCATTGTCGCGGATGCGGAAAGACAGCAGCACCGCCTTCTTCACCCACTGGTTCACCACCCAGTCGGCGCCCTGTTTTTCCGCCACGCGCAGGCGGCCGGCGTCCAGCTCGGCGATCACCTGGCCGATGGCGGCCTTCAGTTCGGTGGAGACGGTGGCGGGCGTGATCTCGGCGCGCTTCTCAAACGCTTCTTCGATCAGGGTCTGGATCGGATGCATGGTGTTCAGTCCTTTGGCAATGTGGATGGAAGTCGTCATTCAATTCGCTTTCAAGCGGCCGCGCCGGAGGCGGGCCGCGTGGATTCAGGGGGTCTGGCGTTGCCGGCGCTCGGCGAAGGCGACGATGCGCTCGACGCCGGCCACGCATTCCTCCAGCGTGGCCACCAGCGCGACGCGGACATAGCCGGCGCCGGGATTGACGCCGTGGGCCTCGCGCGCCAGGTAGCTGCCGGGCAGCACGGTGACGTGTTCTTCGGCGAACAGCGCCTTGGCGAAGTCTACATCATTCCCGTCCGGCACCTTGGCCCACAGGTAGAAACCGGCGTCCGGGCGGCGCACTTCCAGCCCCATCGCCAGCCGCGGGGTGACCGCGTCGAACTTGGCGATGTATTGCGCCCGGTTGGACTCGACGTGATCCTCGTCGTTCCAGGCCGCCACGCTGGCCGCCTGTATCGTCAGGCTCATCGCGCTGCCGTGGTAGGTGCGGTAGAGCAGGAATTTCGCCAGGAGCGCCGCGTCGCCGGCGACGAAGCCCGAGCGCATGCCGGGCACGTTGGAGCGCTTGGACAGGCTGGTGAACATCAGCAGCCGCTCAAAGCCGCGTCCCAGCTTGCTCGCCGCCTCCAGCCCGCCCAGCGGCGGCCGGCCGAAGTGGATTTCGGAATAGCACTCGTCGCTGGCGATGACGAAGCCGTAGCGGTCGGACAGCTGAAACAGGGTTTCCCAATCGGCCAGCGACATCACCGCGCCGGTGGGGTTGCCGGGGCTGCACACGATCACCAGCTGGGTGCGTGCCCACACCGACTCCGGCACCTGGCTCCAGTCCGGCTGGAAGCGCTGTTCGGCCAGGCAGTTGACATAGTGGGGCTCGGCGCCGGCCAACAGTGCCGCGCCTTCGTAAATCTGGTAAAAAGGATTCGGGGATATCACTACCGGCGCAGGCTCCGCGCTTGCGTCGATCACCGTCTGCACAAAAGCAAACAAGGCTTCACGGCTGCCGTTGACCGGCAGTATCTCGCTTTGCGCATCCAGGTTCAGATCATAACGCCGCCGCATCCAGGCGGCGCAGGCCTGGCGCAGCGCTTCGCTGCCCAGCGTGGCCGGGTATTGCGACAAGCCGCCCAGATTGGCTATCAGCGCCTGTTCCACCAGCGCCGGCGTCGGGTGCTTGGGTTCGCCTATCGACAGGTTGATGTGCGCCTTGTCCGCGGGTGGCGTCGTGCCGGCGAGCAGGGCGCGCAGGCGTTGAAACGGATAGGGCTGCAATTGGGCCAGGCGAGGGTTCACGGGTATCTCCAGGAAAGCGGGCGCAAGCAAACGAACAGCGAACATCTTAAGAACAGCAATGACACCTGTAAAACAAAAGTTTCTGGCCACCACCGGCATTCTGACCACCGCGCTGGTGTGGGGGCTGATGTGGTATCCCTTCCGCAGCCTCAATCAAAGCGGAGTCAGCGTGGCGATGACCTCGCTGGTGGTCTATCTGGTGGCCATCACCCTGGGCGTGATCATCTTTTTCGACGTCTACCGCCGCCAATTCCGGCTGCAGCCGGTGTTGCTGGTGCTGACCGCGGTGTTCGGCTGGTGCAACTACAGCTATACCTGGGCCGTGTCCGAGGGACAAGTGATGCGGGTCTTGCTGCTGTTCTACCTGTCGCCGCTGTGGACGGTGTTCCTGTCGCGGCTGATCCTGAAGGAGCGCCTGACCCGCAGCGGCTGGCTGGTGGTGGCCCTGTCGCTGCTCGGCTGCTTCATCTTCATCTATCGTCCCGGCCTGTTCGCCGGGGAGCTGCCGCTCAGCCATCGCTACGAATGGCTGGCCTTGTCCGGCGGCATGGCCTTCGCGCTGGGCAATGTGATCAGCCGCGGCGCCCAGTCCATTCCGGTGCCGGTCAAATCGGCGTCGATCTGGTTCGGCGTGGCGTCCATCGGCGCGATCAAGCTGGCGCTGGCCGGGCAGCTGGGCGGCATTTTGCAGATACCGCCGCAAAGCTGGCTGGTGCTGGGCATCCTGGGCGTCACCTTGCTGTGCACCAGCGTGATATCGCAGCACGGGGTTTCCATTCTGCCGGCGACGCAGACGATGACGTTGATGCTGATGGAGTTGTTGTTCGCGGCGGCGTCGGCCTATTTGCTGGCCGGCGAGGCGATGACGCCGCGCGAATGGGCGGGCGGCGCCTTGATCGCCAGCGCCAGCCTGTTGTCCGGACGTATGACCAGAAAGCCGGGGACGGCGCAATTGAAACAGGAGGCAGCATGATTACGATCAGACCGATGAACGACGACGATTTCGATCGTTTCTGGCCGGTGTTCCACGCAGTGGTGGCGGCCAGGGAAACCTACGCCTTCGATCCGGAGATGACGCGGGGGCAGGCGCGCGAGCTGTGGTTGCGGCTGCCTTTGCACACGCTGGTGGCGGAGGAGGACGGCGCGCTGCTGGGCTCGTATTTTCTCAAGCCCAACGCCGCCGGCCCGGGCGGCCATGTCTGCAACTGCGGCTATATGGTGGCCGAGGCGGCGCGCGGCAAGGGCGTGGCGCGGCTGATGTGCGAGCATTCGCAGCAATTGGCGCGCGACAGCGGTTTTCTGGCGATGCAGTTCAATTCCGTGGTGGCCAGCAATGAGGTGGCGGTGGCCTTGTGGCGCAAGCTGGGCTACGAGCAGGTGGGGCGTTTGCCGCGCGCCTATCGTCACGCGCGGCTGGGTCTGGTGGACTGTCTGGTGATGTACAAATGGTTGGGCGACGCCGCGCCGGACATGCCGGAACCGGCGCCGCTGATCGGCCGCAAGAATATCGAGGCGACGGTGTCGCGTCGCAAGGGCCACCGCTAGCGCCTGTTCCAAGCCTGCTGCGCATCGGCGGGATAATGAGATACAGGGTGTTGAAACCGCTTCGAAATACTTATGCGCCACGTGCGCATTCCGCTTTCTCAGCGGTTTTCGCCTGGTCTCGCCTTAGCTCGCGAGACGTTGAACCGCTTCTAAGCCGCCGCCAGCTCAATAATGCGGCGGAACCTCGTCGCGCAGGCTGAGGCCGGACGCGGCGTCGTCCGGCTGGGCCTGACGGAATTGCTGGTAGAGCAGACGCATCTGCTGTTGCAGCAACTCCATGTCTTTTTGCTGGCGCGCCACGGTGGCGTTCAGCGCGTCCAATAGTTCGTCCTGGAAGGCGAGCTTCACTTCCATTTCGGCCAGGCGGGCATCGATTTGATCATCCATGCCGGCCATTCTACAACACCATGGCCGCGATCCAGCCGGCCGCCAGCACAGGCAGGTTGTAGTGCAGGAAGGTGGGCAGCACGGTGTCGCGGATATGGTCGTGCTGGCCGTCCACGTTCAGACCCGAAGTCGGGCCCAGCGTGGAGTCAGAAGCCGGCGAGCCGGCGTCTCCCAGCGCGCCGGCGGTGCCGATGATGGCGACGGTGGCCAGCGGCGAGAAGCCCAGGTGCATGCACAGCGGCACGTAGATGGCGGTCAGGATGGGCACGGTGGAAAAGGACGAGCCTATGCCCAGGGTCACCACCAGGCCCACCAGCAGCATGGCGAAGGCGGCCACGCCCTGATTGCCGGCGAACAGGCCGGCGCTGGCGGTCACCAGCGCGCCCACCTGGCCGGTGGCTTTCAGTACCTCGGCGAAGCCCTGGGCGGTGATCATGGTGAAGCCTATCATCGCCATCATCTTCATTCCCTCGTTGAACAAACCGTCCGCGTCTTTCCATTTCACCACGCCGGTGGCGAGGAAGAGCAGAAAGCCCGCCAGCGCGCCCATGATCATCGAATCGGTATACAGCTGCACCGCGAAGGCCAGCGTGATCGCCAGCAGCGCGGTGGCCAGCGATTTGCGGCTGACCTTGGCGCGGGTGCGTTCGGCGTTTTCTATCTTGCCCAGCGCGTACTGGCGCGGTTTGCGGTAGCTGACCAGCACCGCCCACAGCAGGCCGGCCAGCATGCCCAGCGCCGGTATCGCCATCGCGTGCATCACATTGACGCCGCGCACGTCCATGCCGGATTTGGCGATGTTGCCGAGCAGGATCTGCTTCAGAAAGATATCGCCGAAGCCCACCGGGAACACCATATAGGGCGTGACCAGGCCGAAGGTGATCACGCAGGCGACCAGGCGGCGGTCCAGGTGCAGCCGCGCCATCACATAGAGCAGCGGCGGCACCAGCAGCGGGATGAAGGCGATGTGGATGGGAACCAGGTTCTGACTGGCGACGCTGACCAGGGCCAGCAACAGGATCAAGGCCCATTTCAGTTTGCCTTGCGCGCCGCCTCGTTCCAGCCGCTTGATCGCCAGATCCGCCATCGCGTGGGGCAGGCCGGATTTGGCGATGGCCAGCGCGAAGGCGCCCAGCAGGGCGTAGGACAAGGCCACCGCGGCGCCGCCGGTGATGCCGTTGTTGAAGGCTTCCAGCGTGCGGGACAGGGACAGGCCGCCGCTAAGGCCGCCGATCAAGGCGCCGAGCAGCAGGCTGATGACGACGTGGGTGCGCAAGAGCGCCAGCCCGAGCATGACGATGACGGCCAGAAGAACTGCGTTCATTTGTATATACAGATCAATAGGTTGGGCGGATAGGCCGAGGGCGCGCAGCGTAGCGGGTTTCGGTTTTTCTGTCGATAGTTTTGCTGGCAAGGACGGGGGGAGGGGCGCGAGATGACACCAGCCGCGGCGGCGGGGGCGGCGTCTTGTTTTACCTTGAGATTTCAAAGGTTTGCCGAGTCGTCGTCGCTGAGGATGACGCGATGGGACCGCTGCGGCATTTATATATTTATTGGAAATAAAAAACTAATTTTATATATCTTTACTGCGCCATTACATCGGCTTAGAGTGAGGACATGTCAAGGCGGCGTGCCGCGCCGCGCGAGAAGGAGGTGGCTGATGAACGCTCTGCTGATAGGCGCGGACAGCTTGGGGAATATTCCGGCGGTTCTGCAAAGCTACGATATCCGGATTTCCCGCCACATCTGCGGGCGCAACGTCGCGCATCAGCGCAAGGCGCCGCTGCCGGGCAAGCCGGATCTGTTGATCCTGCTCACCGATTTCCTGGGACACAATGTGATGCGCAATTACCGGGACAGCGCCCACGCGCTGGGCATTCCGGTGGTGGCCTGCCGCCGATCCGCCACCGCGGTGGAGCGGCGTTTGCAATATGAGGGCTGGAGGAAGCTGCCATGATTTTTTCAGGCAATGAAAATTGGTTGGACAGCCTGGCGCGCGCCGAGGGCTCGGCGCTGCCGCTGCGCGAGGATTCCGTCACGGTGGAATGGGCCGGATTGGCGCCGCCGCCCTTGCCGCCGCCCTTGGCGGCCCAGGCCTCGCCGCCGGCTTGATCCGCCAGCGTCCGTCTATTCGCGATGGTAGGGGTGGTTGTTGAGAATGGAATAGGCGCGGTAGATCTGCTCGGCCAACATCACCCGGACCATGCCGTGCGGCAGCGTCATCGCGGACAGTTGCAGCAGCACGTCGGCGCGTTGTTTCAATTCCGCGGCCAGGCCGTCGGCGCCGCCGATGATGAAGGCCACATCGTCGCCGCCGGCCATCCATTCCTTCAGGCCTTCGGCCAGCCGCACCGAGGTCCAGTTCTTGCCGCGCTCGTCCATCACCACCAGCCGCGCGCGCGACGGAAGGGCGGCGAGCAGCCGCTCGTGTTCGGCGGCGATGCCTTTTTCGGCGGTGACGCCGCCGCCGCGTTTCTCCGGCTTGATTTCCTTCAGTTCCAGCGTGATGTCGCGGCCAAAGCGCTTGGCGTAATCGCCGTAGGCTTCGTCGACCCAGCGCGGCATCTTGGTGCCGACGGCGAGAATAGTGATTTTCATCGTGTGTGAGCCAGGAAGTAAAACGCAAACGGGGACTTGCGTCCCCGTTCTTGATGGCGGCTTAGCGCAGCCGGATCAGGTCGCCGACCACGGACGGCCGCCGGCCGGCAGGAAGCTGGGCTTCTGACCGCCCCACAGCGCTTCGATGTCGTAGTAGTCGCGCACCGCGGGCAGCATCACGTGCACCACCACGTCGCCGGCGTCCACCAGCACCCATTCGCCGCTTTCGTGGCCTTCGCTGCCGACGATGTCCACGCCGGCTTCCTTCAGCTTCACGTGCACGCTGTTGGCCAGCGCCTTGACCTGGCGGTTGGAGTCGCCGGTGGCCACGATCATGCACTGGAACAGCGAGGTCAGCTTGCTGGTGTCCAGTTCGATGATGTCCTTGCCCTTGACGTCTTCCAGGGCTTCGATCGCCAGCTTGGCAATGTCTTGCACTTCCATAATGTCCTTTTCCTATGCGGGGTCCGCGTCGGCCAGAGCCGGCGCAAAGCGGCCGCAAAATGGCGGGCGGGCCGGCGCGCGCAAGCGGCCGGCAGACCCGCCGTATTGCTTTTAAAGTGAATCGCTGCCGGCCGTCTGCTGACGGCCTGGCGGAAAGTGGCCGGACACGGCGGCTACACTGTCTGGTATAGCCGGTGTTGGCGGATATAGGCCAGCACCGCGGGCGGCAGCACATCGTCCACCGCGTCGCCGCGCGCCAGGCGCTGGCGGATGTCGGTGGCCGCGATGTCCACCGGCGGCAAGGCCAAGGGGCGGATTGTACCGGATGCGGTTCGATTTGAAAAATCAGAGACTTGCCGGGCGCGCCACAAGGGCCGCACCGGCGCGGGCAGCGAGGCGGGATCGAAGCCGGGGCGCAAGGCTACGGCCAGGTTGGCGAAACGCAACAGTTCGTCCCAGCGCTTCCAGGTGTGCAGCGCGGCTAGCGAGTCGCCGCCGATCAAAAACCACAATTCGGCGGCGGGGCCCAGCTCGGCGCGCAGTTCTTCCAGGGTGTCTATGGTGTAGGCCGCGCCGGGGCGGCGCACTTCGCGCTCGTCCACCGTCAGCCGCGGATGATCCGCCGCCGCCAGCTCCGCCATGGCGAGGCGCTGGGCCGGCGCGGCGTACGGGCCGTGGCTGCGATGATAGGGCCGGCCGGCCGGAATCAGCCTGACCTCGTCCAGCGCCAGCTCCGCGGCGAAGGCGTCGGCCATGCGCAGGTGGGCGTTGTGGATGGGGTCGAAGGTGCCGCCGAACAGGCCCAGACGCACCGGCTTACTCCGGAGCGTCGTCGTTCTGGTAGCCGTCGACGATGACTTCCAGCCGGCCGGTGGACGGATGGATCACCATGCCGTGCACCGGAACGTCCTTGGGCATCAGCGGATGGTTGCGGATGGTGTGCACGGTGTGGCGCACGCTGTCGGACACGTTGTCGAAGCCCTTCAGCCAGCCGTCCAGGTCGATGCCGGCCGCGCGCAGCGTGGCGATGGTGTCTTCCGACACGCCGCGTTCCATCGCATGGTCCAGCACGCGCTGCGGATCGACCGCGCGCATGCCGCAGTCGCGGTGAGCGACCACGCAGATCTCGTCGGCGCGCAGTTCGTATACGGCCATGATCAGGCTGCGCATCACCGAACCCCACGGGTGGGTGATCAGCGCGCCGGCGTTCTTGATCAGCTTGGCGTCGCCGTTCTTCAGGCCCATGGCCTTGGGCAGCAGTTCCACCAGCCGGGCGTCCATACAGGCCAGGACGGCCAGGCCTTTGCCGGGGAATTTGTCGGTCTTGAACTGCTCGTATTCGCGGTTTTCCACGAAGTGGCGGTTGTGTTCGAGCAGAGCGCTTAATCTATCCATGATGGCAATCTCCTACTGAGAGTCTGTTCATGAGCGTTCTGGCGCGGAGACGCAAAAGGATCATGGACAGGCTCTGACGCTGCATTGGGTCGTTTAGAGAAAATACTCGGTTGCGGGCGCATCCTACCACTGTTGTTCCGGCCGGTCTTGTGTTTTCGCAAACCAGGGATTTCCCTGACTACAGCAGGGAATTTCGATGAACTCCAGACAATGGCGGCGAATGGGCGCTGGCGCGCCGCATCGAGCGGGCTACGCTCACCAACGCGACAGATGGTCCTCGGTCACGCCGAGCAAGTCGTCGACCACATGGACGGCGCCGTCGTCCGGGTCGCGGATCTGGCCGTTGAAGCGGCCGATAGGCTGCACATAGCGGCTGGCGGCGATCAGCAGATTCTTGTCTTCGCGGCGCGCCCCCTCAGGGGCGAAGCTCAGGTCCAGCAAGCCGTTGTCGCTCTGCATGCGCCAGCCCAGCAGCGGATCCTCCGGCTGGTAGTCGAAGCGCACCGGCCCCAGCCGGATCAGTTTGCCGCGCAGCCAGGCGGCGTTCTCGGTGTCGCCCATATAGCCTTGCTGCAGATTGAAGCCCAGTTCCAGTGAATGCGCGCTGGCCCAGCGCCAGCGGGTTTCCCGCGCCAGCAGGCCGTTGGAATAGTCGAGCGCCGCCACCGCGCCGTCCAGCGAGTAGCGCCGGTCCTGGCAGTCGGCGAAGCCGCTGATCCTGAGGCCGCCGCTTTTATGGGTGGAGTGGGCCAGCCAGTTGGCCGGCGCGATCACCGCCAGCACCGGCGGCATGTCCGTCAATTGAATGTGCGCGGCCAGTTTCAACTGCGGCGAGTCCACCGCCAGTTCCAGCCGCTCGCCGTCGCGGCGGAAGCTCAGCCGGCAGCGGCCGGCCTGGAAGGCGGCGTCGCCGAAGGCGCGGTCTTCGATTCGCGTGGACAGGCCGGGCAGGCCGTTGGCGCTGGCGGCGGCGATGACTTCGCCGCTCTTGCGGTCGAACAGATAGGCGAAGGCGGTGCCGGTCCAGCCGACGTCGACGATGGCGACGCCGATGAAAAAGGCCGGATGGGCGATGGCCGCGTATTGCCAGCGCTTGTGATGCAGCCGGCGCGTCAGTCTTTGGTAAGGCGTGGTTTTCAGCGCGCGCCAGTCCAGCCGCTCGATGATGCCCTGGTACACGCCGAAGGCGGGAATGCCGCGCTCGTGCACCAGTTGCCTGGGGGCGGGCGGGAGGAGGGTGGAGGCCATGGCGGTGCTGGGCCGGGCCGGCGCCGCGGCTGGAAATAGGTTCATGGCCTTGAGTCTACAACAGTTTTTCCCGGCGCGATGGTGACTGATAGGCCATGTGGCGACGGGCGGACAGTGTGGCGCGGCGGTAACAGTTAGTTGATTTACATTATATTATAAAACATAATGTTTGCGACGCCGGATCGCGGCGGCGGGAGAACGAAATATGAATTTGAACATGCTGCGCGCCAATGCCGGCCGCGCCGCCTTATTGTTGAAGGGCCTGGCCAACGAGGACAGGCTGCTGCTGCTGTGCCAGCTGGTGGACGGCGAGAAATCGGTGTCGGAGCTGGAGTGTCTGACCGGCATCCGTCAGCCCTCCTTGTCGCAGCAGTTGGGCGTATTGCGCAATGAGGGCCTGGTGGCGACGCGGCGCGAAGGCAAATGGGTGTATTACAGCGTGGCCAGCGCCGACGCCCTGGCCTTGCTGAACGCCTTGCACGCGCTGTTCTGCGCCGACCAGCCGGCAGGGGCGGCGTGATGGCCGTGGATTGGGCGGCGTTCACGCCGTGGTCCGCCCTGTCGGGCGGGGTGTTGATAGGCGCGGCGGCGGGCTGGCTGGCTCTGTCGCACGGCCGCGTCGCCGGCATCAGCGGCATGGTGGCCGGCCTGCTGGGACGGCGGGCGGACTGGCGCGCGCGCTTGGCCTTTCTTCTGGGCCTGACGGCCGCGCCGGCGCTGTGGTGGCTGGCGGCGGGCGAATTGCCCGTCGTCAAGATCGAGGCCGGCGGCTTGCGCTTGCTGGCCGCCGGCTTGCTGGTGGGCCTCGGTGCGGGCCTGGGCTCCGGCTGCACCAGCGGCCACGGCGTTTGCGGGCTGGCGCGCATGTCGCCGCGCTCCTTGGCGGCGACGGCGGCCTTTATGTTCGCCGGCTTCGTGGCGGTGGCCGTGTTCAGACATTGGGGGGCGTGAAGATGGCGGCGGAGTGGAAGCGCTTATTGTCGATGGCGGGCGCGGGCCTGTTGTTCGGCCTGGGGCTGTTGCTGTCCGGCATGGCCAATCCGGCCAAGGTGCTGGCCTTTCTGGATCTGGGCGGCGCCTGGGACCCCAGCCTGGCGTTGGTGATGGCCGGCGCCGTCGTCGCGGCCTGGCCGGCTTTCCGTCTGGCCGAGCGCCGCCCGCGCGCGTTCTTGGGCGAGCCGGCGTCTTGGCCGGCCAAGACGCCGCTGACGCGCCGGCTGATAGGCGGCAGCCTGTTGTTCGGCATTGGCTGGGGCCTGGCCGGCATCTGTCCGGGGCCGGCCTTGTTGCTGGGCGGCATGTTGTCGCCGCAGAGCGCTTGGTTTTTGCCGGCGATGGCGGCCGGCCTGTGGCTGGCCGGACGATGGGAGCGGCGCGGATGAGGCTTTGGTTGCCTGCCTGGCTGCGCGGCTACCGGCGCGCTTACTTGCCGGGCGATCTGGGCGCGGGCCTGGTGGTGACCCTGTTGCTGGCGCCGCAAGGGCTGGCTTACGCGCTGGTGGCCGGCTTGCCGGCGCAGGCGGGTTTGTACGCCAGCATCGCGCCCTTGCTGATTTACGCGCTGGCCGGCCGCAGCCACGCGCAGTCGGTGGGGCCGATGGCGATGACTTCCTTATTGGTGGCGGCCACGCTGTCGCGGCTGGCCGAGCCGGGTTCGGGAGATTATCTGGCGCTGGCCATCGGCCTGGCGCTGTTGTCCGGCGCGATGCTGGCGGCGCTGGGCCTGCTGAGGCTGGGCTTCGTCGCCGATCTCTTGTCCGAGCCGGTGCTGGCGGCCTTCACTTCGGCGTCGGCCTTGCTGATCGTGTTGTCGCAGCTGGGGCCCTTGCTGGGCGTGCAGGCCGGCGGCGCGTCCTTGCCGCAGCTGCTGGCCGGGCTGTGGCGAGCGGCCGAAGGGTTCAATTCCGCCGCGCTCTTGCTCGGCGCTCCGGCCTTGGCCTTGCTGCTGCTGGCGCGTTGGCTGGGCGAACCGCTGCTGCGCCGCTGCGGCCTGAGCGCGCCGGCGCGGCAATTATGGCTGCGGCTGGCGCCGCTATTGGCGGTGCTGCTTGGCATGGGGCTGGTGGCCGGCCTGGATTTGCGCTCCGCCTTACCGGTGGTGGGCGAGATCCCGCCGGGCCTGCCGGCACCGACCTGGCCGGGGCTGAGCCTGGAGCAGTGGTCGCAGCTGGCGCTGCCGGCTTTTTTCATCGCGCTGATCAATTACGTGCAGAGCCTGGCGGTGGCTCAGGCGCTGGCGCAGCGCCGCGGCGACGAGGTAGATCCGGACCGGGAGCTGTTGGCGCTGGGCCTGTGCAATATCGGCGCCGGCCTGTCCGGCGGCTTCCCGGTCACCGGCGGGCTGACCCGCTCCATGGTCAACGCCGAGGCCGGGGCCCAGACTCAACTGGCCTCGGTGATCGCCGCCCTGGGCCTCATGCTGCTGGCCGGCTTCGCCGCCGCGGCGCTGGCCTTGCTGCCGCTGTCGGTATTGGCGGCGATGATCATCGCCTCGGTCAGCGCCATGATACGTTTCGACAGCCTGCGCCTGGCCTGGCGCGTCGATCGCGCCGATGCGGCGGCGTTCGGGCTGACCTTTGTTCTGGTGCTGTGGCTGGGGGTGGACTCCGGCATCGTCGCCGGCGTGCTGATGTCGTTGGCGGCCATGTTGTGGCGCAGCAGCCGGCCGCATATCGCCGAACTGGGCCGGCTGCCGGGCAGTCATCATTTCCGCAATCGGCTGCGTTTCGCGGTGGAGCGCCTGCCCGGCGCGCTGTTTCTGCGCGTGGACGAAAGCCTGTTCTTCGGCAACGCCCGCCAAGTGCGCGGCGAGACGCTGCGCCGGCTGGCCGCCCAGGCCGGAACCACGCGATTGGTGCTGATCATGAGCGCGGTCAATCGCGTGGATACCAGCGCCTTGCTGATGCTGGCGCGGTTGGACGCGGAGCTGGCGGCGCGCGGCGTGACGCTGCACCTGGCCGAGATCAAGGGGCCGGTGGCGCAGCGGATGGAGGGCGGCGGCCTGCTGGCCGGTTTCAACGGCCGCGTGCACTTGAGCGCGCAAGCGGCGTGGGAGGCGCTGACCGCGCCGCGGCGGGACGGCGGGGAAGCTCATACTCTTTGACAGTTGATGTTGCGCCGCCTCATGCAACTTGTGGGCGAACCTGGCTATCATAGCCGGATGACCAAACAGACCCTGCTGGCCGGCGTGCTGGCGCTGAGCTTGTTGCACCCGTCCGTCAGCTATGCCGATTTGCCCGATCTGGGCGAGGTGTCGGACGCCTCGCTGACGCTGGCGGATGAAAACCGCATCGGCCGCCAGGCCTGGCGCGCCATGCTGGAGGCGGGAGACATCGTCGACGATCAGGAGGTCAACGATTACCTCAACGATATCGGCGGCCGGCTCTCCAGCGGCGTCAAGCTGCCCGGCGTCGGTTTCACCTATTTCTGCGTCAACGACAGCGGCATCAACGCCTTCGCCATGCCCGGCGGCTATATCGGCATCAATATCGGACTGCTGCTGGCGACCCAGAGCGAAGGCGAGCTCGCCTCGGTGCTGGGGCATGAAACCGCCCACGTCGCCCAGCGCCACATCGCGCGGATGAAGGCGGCCAGCAGCGCCACCAGCCCCTTGCTGTTGTTGGGCACCATCATCGCCGCCGCGCTGGCGGCCAAGGCCGGCAGCGGCCAGGGCGCGATGGGCGTGGTGTCCGCCGGCATGGGGCTGTCGATTTCCAACCAACTGGCGTTTTCGCGCGATTTCGAACGCGAAGCCGACCGCGTCGGCATGCAATACATGAGCCAGGCCGGCTTCGACGTGCGCAGCATGCCGGCTTTCTTTCAGCGGCTGCAGCTGAACGAGCGTTACAGCGACAACGCGGCGCTGGCCTTCCTGCGCACCCACCCGGTGACGCTGGAGCGCATCAGCGAAGCGGAAAACCGAGCGCTGGACTACCCGGTGAAGATGCGCGCCGACAGCGTCGACTACCTGCTGGTGCGAGAGAAACTACGCGCCGCGACGCTGACGCCGGACGAAGGGGAGCGCTATTACGAGGCGGCGCTGGACCGCGGCCTGTACCTGAACGAGGGCGCGCAGTGGTATGGTCTGGCCCAGGTCAAGCTGCGTCAGCGCGATATCGCCGGCGCGCGCCAGGCGCTGGCCAAGGCGCGGACCAAGCTGCCGGACCACCCGATGCTGCGGGGCCTGGACGTGGCGATAGAGCGCGAACGCAAGGACTGGCCGGCCGCCCGCAACGCGGCGCGCGCCGGGCTGGCCCGTTTTCCGCAGAGCCTGTCGCTGCAGTTGCTGGACATCGACGTCGCCATCGCCAGCGGCGACAGCCAGGGCGCGCTGGCCCTGATCAAGACCCAGCTGAGCCGCCATCCGGACAATCCGGGGCTGTATCGGCGCCAGGCCAGCTTGTACGCCGACCGCGACCCGCTGCGTTACCACGCGGCCTTGGGCAACGCCTTCTATCATGAACAGCGCTACCAGCCGGCGATGGAGCAGTTTCAACTGGCCGGCAAGGCCAAGGGCGACGATTTCTACCTGCGCTCCTCAATCGAAGCGCGCATCCGCGAACTGGACCGGCTCGTCCGGGACGAGAGAAAGAAGTAAGCGCGCAACTGAAACGAATGTTTCAATTTGCGACAGTAAATCGCAAAAAAACAACATGGTGCGGCGCAATAACCGCTGTTTTCCGCCCCGAAACAAGCGTTAGTACGCTTGACCTATTCCTTTGTGAAAGCCGGAAGACGTACACTTGCTCAAGATACGGCGCTCTTTTCGCAAATGAACATTTTTATTTGCGATTGCGTTCGTTTATAATCTGAAGCTAATAAATAGGTTCGAATTCGAGCCGATTGCAATAACGCGGGGCCGCGCAGTGCTACATACGGCCCCCGATCCACCTTGCTGTGAGGACCAGAGATGGCTGCAACTTTCCCTGACGATATCGATCCGTTGGAAACCCAGGAATGGACTGAAGCGCTGGAGTCGGTGCTGGATGCCGAAGGCCCGGAACGCGCGCATTACCTGTTGGAGAAACTGGTCGAGCGCACCCGCCGCCGCGGCGCCCATCTGCCGTTTGACGCCACCACCGCATACCAGAACAGCATTCCGCTCGGCAAAGAAATGAAGTCGCCGGGCAACCACGAGATGGAGCATCGCATCCGCTCGATCAACCGCTGGAACGCCGCCGCTTTGGTGCTGCGCGCCGGCAAGAAGGATCTGGAGCTGGGCGGCCACATCGCCTCCTTCCAATCCTCCGCCACCCTGTACGACGTGGGCTTCAACCACTTCTGGCGCGCCCAGAACGATGAGCAAGACGGCGATCTGATCTACTTCCAAGGCCACATTTCCCCGGGCGTGTACGCACGCGCCTTCATGGAAGGCCGCCTGTCCGCCGAGCAGCTGGACAGCTTCCGCCAGGAAGTGGACGGCAACGGCCTGTCCTCCTACCCGCACCCGTGGCTGATGAAGGACTTCTGGCAGTTCCCGACCGTGTCGATGGGCCTGGGCCCCTTGATGGCCATCTACCAAGCCCGCTTCCTCAAGTACCTGGAAAGCCGCGGTCTGGCCAAGACCCACGGCCGCAAAGTCTGGTGTTTCTGCGGCGACGGCGAGATGGACGAGCCGGAATCCCTGGGCGCCATCTCCATGGCCGCCCGCGAAGGCCTGGACAACCTGATCTTCGTGGTCAACTGCAACCTGCAGCGTCTGGACGGCCCGGTGCGCGGCAACGGCAAGATCATTCAGGAACTGGAAGGCGACTTCCGCGGTTCCGGCTGGAACGTGCTGAAAGTGATCTGGGGCTCGCGTTGGGACCCGCTGCTGGCGATGGACAGCAAGGGCCTGCTGAAGAAGCGCATGGACGAGTGCGTGGACGGCGACTATCAGACCTTCAAATCCAAGGACGGCGCTTACGTTCGCGAACACTTCTTCGGCAAGTACCCGGAGCTGCGCGAAATGGTCGCCAATATGTCCGACGACGAGATCTGGGCGCTGAACCGCGGCGGCCATGACCCGCACAAGGTGTACGCCGCCTACCACGAGGCGTCCAACAGCGCCAACGGCCGTCCGACCGTGATCCTGGCCAAGACCATCAAGGGTTACGGCATGGGCGCGTCCGGCGAAGCCAAGAACATCGCGCACCAGGCCAAGAAAATGGATCTGGATTCGCTGCGCAAATTCCGCGACCGCTTCGGCATTCCGGTGTCCGACGAGGACCTGGCGAACGTGCCGTACTACCTGCCGGCCGAAGACAGCCCGGAAATGAAGTACATGCGCGAACGCCGCGCCGCGCTGGGCGGCTATCTGCCGGCCCGCAAGCCGGTGACCACCGCGCTGCAAACGCCGGAACTGTCCGTGTTCGACGCGCAGCTGCAAGCGTCCGGCGACCGCGAGTTCTCCACCACCATGGCCTTCGTCCGCATGCTGGGCACCATCATGAAGGACAAGAACATCGGTCAGCGCGTAGTGCCCATCGTGCCGGACGAGTCCCGCACCTTCGGCATGGAAGGCATGTTCCGCCAGTACGGCATCTGGTCCACCCAGGGTCAGAACTACGTGCCGCAGGATCATGACCAGCTGATGTTCTACAAGGAATCCAAGGACGGCCAGATCCTGCAGGAAGGCATCAACGAGCCGGGCGCGATGGCCGACTGGATCGCCGCGGCGACCAGCTACGCCAACAGCAGCCAGCAGATGATTCCGTTCTACATCTACTACTCGATGTTCGGCTTCCAGCGCATCGGCGACCTGGCCTGGGCCGCCGGCGACATGCGCGCCCGCGGCTTCCTGCTGGGCGGCACCGCCGGCCGCACCACGCTGAACGGCGAAGGCCTGCAGCACGAAGACGGCCACAGCCACATCCAGGCCGGCCTGATCCCGAACTGCATCAGCTACGACCCGACCTTCGCTTACGAACTGGCGGTGATCGTGCAGGACGGTCTGCGCCGCATGTACGCGGAGCAGGAAGACGTCTTCTACTACCTGACCCTGATGAACGAAAACTACGTTCACCCGGCCATGCCGGCGGGCGCGGAAGAGGGCATCCTGAAAGGCATGTATCTGCTGCAGGACGGCGGCGACGCCCAGGTGAAAGTGCAGCTGATGGGCTCCGGCACCATTCTGCGCGAAGTGATGGCCGCGGCCGATCTGCTGAAGGCCGACTTCGGCATCGGCGCCGATATCTGGAGCGTGACCTCCTTCAACCAGCTGCGCCGCGACGGCATGGAAGCCGAGCGTCACAACCTGCTGAACCCGACCGCCGAAGCGCGGGCCTCCTACGTGGCCCAGCAGTTGTCCGGCCGTCAGGGTCCGGTGGTGGCCGCGACCGACTACATCCGCAACTACGCCGACCAGATCCGCGAATACGTTCCGGGCCGTTACGTGGTGCTGGGCACCGACGGCTTCGGCCGTTCCGACAGCCGCGCCAACCTGCGTTCCTTCTTCGAGGTGGATCGCTACCACGTGGCGCTGGCGGCCTTGTCCGCACTGGCGCGCGACGGCAAGATCGAAGCGTCCAAGGTGGCCGAGGCGATCGCCAAGTACGGCATCAAGACCGACAAGCTGCCTAGCTGGAAGGTGTAATCGCAGAGCGGAAGCCCCGGTTCAGGCCGGGGTCTTCCGCCTTTGCATGGCAAGCGAATCTGTAGCGGATATCCGGCGGCAAGCCCCGACAGGGGCTTCCGCCTTACGAATGGAAAGCTCATGAGCAATCTGATCGAATTGAAAGTGCCCGACATCGGCGGTCACAGCAATGTAGACATCATCGAAGTATTCATCGTCCCGGGCCAGACCGTGTCCG
Organism: Chromobacterium sp. Panama; assembly: GCF_003052555.1. Classification (NCBI taxonomy): domain Bacteria; kingdom Pseudomonadati; phylum Pseudomonadota; class Betaproteobacteria; order Neisseriales; family Chromobacteriaceae; genus Chromobacterium; species Chromobacterium sp. Panama. The sequence continues at coordinate 4,497,739 of NZ_QARX01000001.1, read as the reverse complement.
TGGACGATTCCCTGATCACGCTGGAAACCGACAAGGCCACCATGGAAGTGCCGGCGGAAACCGCGGGCGTGATCAAGGAAGTCAAAGCCGTCGTCGGCGGCAAGATCTCCGAAGGCGACGTGATCGCCATCCTGGAAGTGGGCGCCGCAGCGTCCGCGCCGGCCCCGGCCGCCGCCGCCCCGGCCGCGGCTCCGGCTCCGGTTGCAGCCGCTCCCGCCGCCGCGCCTGCCGCGCCGGCGGCTTCCGGCCGCAGCGAAATCCGCGTGCCGGACATCGGCGGCCATAACGGCGTCGACGTGATCGAAGTGACCGTCAAGGTCGGCGATGAGATCGCCGTCGACGACAGCCTGATCACGCTGGAAACCGACAAGGCCACCATGGAAGTGCCGGCCTCCGCCGCCGGCCGCGTGGTGGAAGTCAAAGTGAAAGTGGGCGACAAGGTCTGCGAAGGCGATCTGATCGTGGTGGTCGAAGGCGCCGTTGCCGCCGCCGCCGCTCCGGCAGCCGCAGCTGTCGCCGCCCCGGCTCCTGCCGCCGCCTCGGCTGCTCCGGCCCCGGTGGCCGCCGCGCCCGCCGCCGCTCCTGCCAAGGCCGCCGCCGCCATCGACGAAGCCTCCTTCTCCAAAGCCCACGCCGGTCCGTCGGTGCGCCGTCTGGCGCGCGAACTGGGCGTGGACCTGGGCAAGGTCAAGGGCAACGGCCGCAAGGGCCGCATTACCGAAGAAGACGTCAAAGCCTTCGTCAAGGGCGTGATGCAGAACCCGGCGGCGCTGGCCCCGGCCGCCGCGGCCTCCTCCGGCGGCGGTCTGGATCTGCTGCCGTGGCCGAAAGTCGATTTCGCCAAGTTCGGCCCGATCGAAACCAAGCCGCTGTCCCGCATCCAGAAGATTTCCGGCGCCAATCTGTCGCGCAACTGGGTGATGATCCCGCACGTAACCTTCAACGACGAGTGCGACATCACCGAGCTGGAAGACTTCCGCAAGACCGTGGGCAAGGAATGGGAAAAGTCCGGCCTGAAGATCAGCCCGCTGGCCTTCATCATCAAGGCCGCCGCCGAGGCGCTGAAAGCTTTCCCGAACTTCAACAGCTCGCTGGACGGCGACAATCTGGTGCTGAAGCAGTACTACCACATCGGCTTCGCCGCCGACACGCCTAACGGCCTGGTGGTGCCGGTGATCAAGGACGCGGACAAGAAGGGCCTGCGCCAGATCGCCCAGGAACTGACCGATCTGTCCAAGCTGGCGCGCGAAGGCAAGCTCAAGCCCACCGACATGCAGGGCGCCACCTTCACCATCTCCAGCCTGGGCGGCATTGGCGGCACCAGCTTCACGCCCATCGTCAACGCGCCGGAAGTGGCCATCCTCGGCGTCTGCAAATCGCAGATCAAGCCGGTGTGGAACGGCAAGGAATTCGCGCCGCGCCTGATGTGCCCGCTGTCGCTGTCCTTCGATCACCGCGTGATCGACGGCGCCGCCGCCGCGCGCTTCACCGTGCATCTGGGCAAACTGCTGTCCGATGTGCGCCGCCTGATTCTGTAATCGCCAGCCGGGCGGACGCCCCGGCCTGGCCGGAGCGCGCCGCCCAAGCGAACGACTCTGCTGAATAGCGGCGGGGGCCCCCGGGCTTCCGCCTTACGTTGCGGATGGAAAACCATGAGCAATCTGATTGAACTGAAAGTCCCGGACATCGGCGGCCACAACAACGTGGACGTGATCGAAGTCTTCGTCAAGCCGGGCGACGTGATCGAGAAAGAAGCCAGCCTGATCACGCTGGAAACCGACAAGGCCACGATGGAAGTGCCGGCGGAAACCGCCGGCGTGGTAAAAGAAGTCAAGATCGCCGTCGGCGGCAAAGTGTCCGAAGGCGATGTGATCGTGATCGTTGAAGCCGCCGGCGCCGCCGCGGCTCCGGCCGCGCCCAAACCGGTGGAAACCACCGGCGTCGCGTCCGCCACCACCCAGGCGGGTTTCGCGCCGCAAGCCGCTCCGGTGGCCGCCAGCCATAGCGGCGGCGCCGACATCGAGTGCGACGTGATGGTGTTGGGCGGCGGTCCCGGCGGTTATTCCGCCGCCTTCCGCGCGGCCGACCTGGGCCTGAAAGTGGTCATCGTCGAGCGCTACGCCACCCTGGGCGGCGTCTGCCTGAACGTGGGCTGCATCCCGTCCAAGGCGCTGCTGCACAATGCGGCGGTGATCGACGAAGTCAGCCATCTGGCCGCCAACGGCATCAAGTTCGGCAAGCCGGAAGTGGACATCGACATGCTGCGCGGTTACAAGGAAAAAGTAATCGCCAAGCTGACCGGCGGCCTCGCCGGCATGGCCAAGGCGCGCAAGGTGGAAGTCGTGCGCGGCAACGGCCATTTCATCGATCCGCATCATATCGAAGTGTCCGCCACTACCGGCAAGGGACGCGAAGAGAGCGGCGAGAAGAAGATCGTCAAATTCAAGAACGCCATCATCGCCGCCGGTTCCCGCGTGGTGAAGCTGCCCTTCATCCCGGACGATCCGCGCGTGGTGGATTCCACCGGCGCGCTGGAGCTGAAGGGCGTGGCCAACCGCATGCTGATCATCGGCGGCGGCATCATCGGCCTGGAAATGGGCACCGTCTACTCCACGCTGGGCGCGCGCCTGGACGTGGTGGAAATGATGGACGGCCTGATGCAGGGCGCGGACCGCGACCTGGTCAAAGTGTGGCAGAAGTGGAATGCCCACCGTTTCGACAACATCATGCTCAACACCAAGACCGTGGCCGTGGAGCCTAAGGACGACGGCGTGTGGGTGACTTTCGAGGGCGATCAAGCGCCGAAAGAGCCGCAGCGCTACGACCTGGTGTTGTACGCCACCGGCCGCGCGCCCAACGGCAAGCTGCTGGGCGCCGAGAACGCCGGCATCGCGGTGACCGACCGCGGCTTCATCCCGGTGGACAAGCAGCAGCGCACCAATGTGCCGCACATCTTCGCCATCGGCGACATCGTCGGCCAGCCGATGCTGGCGCACAAGGGCGTGCATGAAGGCCATGTGGCGGCGGAAAACTGCGCCGGCCAGAAGTCCTACTTCGACGCGCGCGTGATTCCGGGCGTGGCTTACACCGATCCGGAAGTGGCTTGGGTCGGCGTCACCGAGGACGAGGCCAAGAAGCAGGGTCTGAAGATCGAGAAGGGCGTGTTCCCGTGGGCCGCCTCCGGCCGCGCCATCGCCAACGGCCGCGACGAAGGCTTCACCAAGCTGATCTTCGACGCCGAAAGCCACCAGATCATCGGCGGCGGCATTGTCGGCCCGCACGCGGGCGACATGATAGGCGAAGTCTGCCTGGCCATCGAAATGGGCTGCGACGCCACCGACATCGGCAAGACCATTCACCCGCACCCGACCATGGGCGAGTCCATCGGCATGGCGGCGGAAGTGGCGCACGGCACTTGCACCGATTTGCCGCCGCAGCGCAAGAAGTAAGCGCGGCGCGGTAAGGATGAGGGGCGGACTTTCGGGTCCGCCCTTTTTTATGCGCATCGTCTTAAATGACGGGGCGGCAAAACTATTGCCGATTTCGCCTGTCACACCGCCCTGCGCCCGTAATCGGCGCGCGTGAGCGGCCGCCATGAGGAAAACGTATGGCTGTCGCGTGTGAATCTGAATTACGGTTGAATATAAATTAAGCTTTTGGTTTAAGAAAACGCCGGTCTGTTCCCGCGATTTTGAAGCCGCCCCGCCGCTTCTCGCCAGCCGCCGCAAGTTTCGTTACCATGGCCTCGACACCAAACGAATCGGACCATGCCAAGCTCCCGCCTGCTTATTTCATTGATCTTATTGCTGTCGGCGACGCCCGTCTGGGCCAAGCTCGATTACAGCGTGCGCGTCGACGCGCCTTCCGGCCTGGCCGGCTTGCTGCAAGACAATCTGGAATTGGTCACCAGCCGTCTGGAAGAAGAAATGGACGAGACGCTGTTGACCGAGTTGGTGCGCAGCACCCCGGAGGACGCGCGCAAGCTGCTGGAGACCGAGGGTTATTTCGACGCGCGCGTCAATGTGCGCGAAGAAAGCGCCCGGCAGTACGTGGTCGAGGTCAAGCCCGGCGAGCCCACGCTGATAGACGACGTGGTCATCCGCCTCAACGGGCCGATACGCGACGAAGGCGACTTCCAGCAACGCTTCGCCGCGGTGCTGGAGGCCTGGTCGCTGCCCATGGGCGCGCCTTACCGGCAGTCCGATTGGGACGGCAGCAAGCGCGCGGTGATGCGGCTCATCACCGCCGATCGCTTCCCCAAGGCGCAGATCAGCAAGAGCGCGGCGGAAATCGATCCGGCCACCCGTCGCGCGCAATTGCTGGTGGACATCGACAGCGGGCCGGTGATTCTGTTCGGCGAGATCACCGTCAAAGGCATGAAGCGTTATCCGGAGAAGATCGCCACCGGTCTGGCCGACTTCTCCCCCGGCACCGCCTACCGGCTGCAGAAGATCTTCGATTACCAGTCGGCGCTGGAGCAGGCGCCGCATTTCTCCAATGTGGTGGTCAGCCCCGACATGGCCCATATCGACCCGGACACCCATCGGGTGCCGGTGGAGGTGGACGTCACCGAGATGCCGCGCCAGAAGCTGGAGCTGGGTTTGATCTACGACTCCGGCGACGGCCCCGGCCTGCGCGTCGGCTACGACCATTACAATATTTTCCGCCGCGGCTACACCGGCTCCTTGGTGACCAACTGGAAGAAAAACCAGCAATCGCTGTCGCTGGGCCTGGGCTTTCCGCGCCAGTCCGACGGCTATTCCCATTCCATCACCAGCGCTTTCAAGACCGACGACGTGCAGGGCCTGAAAACCCGCAGCAGCGACGTGGGCGGCTGGCGCACCCGCACCCGCGGCAATATCGAGGCCCGTCTCGGCCTGCAATACCTGCTGGAAAGCGAAGAGGCCGGCGGCGTGTCCAATAAGGACACCCGCGCCTTGCAGCTGGTCTACGGCTGGACCCAGCGCGCGGTGGACGATTTGATGCGGCCGCGCTCCGGCGTTTTGCTGGACTTCCAGCTCTCCGGCACCGTAGGCAGCGCCCTGTCCTCCACCTCCTATGTGCGCGGCTACGCCCGCACCATCGGATACTGGTCGCCGTTTCCCAAGTACGGCACCTTCGTCGGCCGGCTGGAACTGGGCCAGGTGTGGGCCAACGACAAGGACGCGGTGCCGTCCTCCATCCTGTTCCGCGCCGGCGGCGCCAACAGCGTGCGCGGCTACGATTACCAGAGCCTGGGCCTGCCGGGCCCCAACGGCTCGGTGCTGGGCGGCCGCGTGGTGGCCACCGGCAGCCTGGAGTACCAAATCCCGATCAAGCCGGACTGGTATCTGGCGCTGTTCACCGACGCCGGCAACGCCAGCCAGAGCTGGAAAGGCTTCCAAGTGGAGCGCGCCAACGGCGTCGGCGTGCGCTGGATGAGCCCGGTGGCTCCGCTGGCCTTCGACTTCGCCAAGGCGGAGCGCGACGGCAAGATCCGCTGGAACCTCAGCCTGGGCCTGGCTTTCTGACCCGAATGCATTCATGAGCGAAACCGACACTCCCCAAACTCCCGACTCCGCGCCGCCGCCGCCGGCCAAGCCCAAGCGCCGCCGCTGGCGCTGGCTGCTGTGGCTGCCTTTGTTGCTGATCGCGCTCTTGCTGGCCGCCAGCGCCTGGCTGACCGGCAGCCGCGCCGGCTTCGCCTGGCTGATGCAGTCGCTGGGCGGCCTCAGCGGCAACGCCGTCAGCGTCAAGCAAGCCGAAGGCACGCTGTGGGACGGCTTCAAACTGAGCGAGGTGCGCGTGCGCAGCGCCGGCAGCGACGTGGACATCGAGTCCGTGCAGCTGGACTGGCGGCCGAGCGCCTTGTGGCAGCGCCAATTGTGGGTGAGGCAATTGGCGGTGGGCCACGTCAAGGTGGCGGTCAAGCCGACGCCGGCCGCCCCGCCCAGCGGCGCGCCGGAATCGCTGGCCTTGCCCCTGGGCGTCCGCCTGGACCGGCTGAGCGTGGCCAGCGTGACGCTGGAACCGGCCAAGCTGCGGCTCTACGGCCTGGAAGCCGGCTACGTTTACGACGGCCGGCGCCACGATCTCAAGCTCAAGCGCCTGGGCTCGCCCTGGGGCGAGGCCGCGGCGGCGCTGCAATTGGCCGACGCCAAGCCCTTCGCGCTGCAGGGCAAGCTCAGCGCCGACGGCGAGCTGGACAAGATTCCCTATCAGGCGCGGCTGGCGCTGGGCGGCGATCTGCTGCACCTGAGCTTTGACGGCGAGTTGTCCGGCAAAGACCTGGTGGCCGACGTCAAGGGCGGCCTGCTGCCCTTCGCCAGCAATCCCTTCAACAGTTTCACCCGGCTGGACGCGCGCATGGCCGGCATCAATCCGCAGGCCATCCTGCCGGAATGGCCGCGCGCCAAGCTCAGCCTGGCGGTGTTCGCCGAGCCGGACGCCGGCCAGCGCGTCAAGGGCGGCTTGACTCTGCTCAATGAGCTGGCCGGCCCCTTGTCCGAGCAGCGGCTGCCGCTGTCCTTGCTGGCCGGCGAGTTCCGCGCCGACGACAAGGCGCTGGAGCTGTTCAATACCCACGCCCGGATCGCCGGCGGCGAAATCGGCCTGGCCGGCCAGCTGCGGCCGGATAGGCTCAAGCTGGCGCTGGATGTCTCCAAGCTGGGCCTGAGGCAATTGCACGCGGACGCGCCGGACGACAGCCTGGACGGCCGGGTAACGCTGGACGGCCCCTTGAGCGGGCCGAACATCCTCGCCCAACTCAAGGGCAAAACCCTGCAAGCCAAGGCCGATGTCGGTTTCGCGACGGCGCCGCATCCGGCGCTGCTGATCCGGCAGGCGGAGTTGACCGCCGGCGTCGGCACCCTGGCGCTGGCCGGTCAACTGGGCCTGGACGGCAAGCAGCTGTTCGATTTCAACGGCAAGCTCAATCGCGCCGACCCGTCCAAACTCAAGCCGGGCCTGCCCAGCGGCGACCTCAACGCCAGCTTGCAGGCCAAGGGCCAGCTGGCCAGCCCGCTGAGCGTGGCGGCCAAGCTGCAATTCGCGCCCAGCAAGCTGTCCGGCGCGCCGCTCAGCGGCGGGGCCGATCTGCAGCTGCAGGGCGAACGCTTGAAGTCGCTCAGCGCCGATCTGAAGCTGGCGCAGAACCGGCTGCAGGCCAACGGCGCTTACGGCGCCGCCGGCGACAAGCTCAAACTCTTGATCGACGCGCCCAATCTCGGCCTGATCGGTCCCGGTTTCTCCGGCGTGGTCAAGGGCCAGGGCGAGTTGGCGGGCACGCCCAAGGCGCCGTTGATCAGCGCCAATCTGCAAGCCGACCGACTGAAGCTGCCGGGCAATATCGCCGTGCAGAGCATGCAATTCAGCGGCAACGTCAAGGCCGACCAGAACAGCCCGTTCCAACTCAGGCTGGACGTGGCCGCGCTGCAAGCCGGCGGTTTCCGCGCCGAGCAGCTGCGCGCCAGCGCCAACGGCACGCGCGCGCGCCACGGCCTGCAACTGGACGGCCGTTTCCGCCTGGCCGACCACCCTTACGCGCTGCAATTGGCGGCCAGCGGCGGCCTGCGCGGCGAGGCCGGGCCCTGGGCCGGCACCCTGAGCAAGCTGGAGTTGAGCGGCCGTCCCGGCCTTAGCCTGCTGGCGCCGGTGGCGCTGGAGCTGGGCGAGCAGATCAAGGTGGGCAACGCCCGGCTGTCGGCCCTGGGCGGCAGCATCACCCTGGCCGAACTCAACCGCGGCGCCAACGGCGCGCTCAGCACCCGCGGCTCCGCGCGCGGCTTGCGGCTGGCGGAGCTGGGGCCCTTGCTCAGCCTGCCGGTGAAGCAGGATCTGAGCTTCGATTCCGACTGGAACCTGAATCTGGCGGCCAACGCCAAGGGCCAGTTCACGCTGCGTCGCGCCGGCGGCGACGTGCAGCTGCCGGGCGACAAGGGCAAGGACGTGGCCTTGGGTCTGAAGACCGCCGCCGTCACCCTGACGCTGGACGGCGGGCGCGCGCTGTTCGACCTGAATCTGGACAGCCGCTACGCCCAAGCGCAAGGCAAGGGTTCGGTGCCGTGGAACGGCGGCGCCATCGACGCCAAGACCCCGCTCAACGCCACGGTCAGCGCCAGCGTGCCTTCGCTGGCGACGCTGGCCAGCTTCGCCGGCCCTTCTTTGGAGCTGGGCGGCCAGATCAGCGCCAATCTGGCTTTGACCGGCGCCTTGAGCCAGCCTATGGCCCAAGGGACGATACGCGGCGACAAATTATTGCTGGCCGACCGCCGCACCGGCATCCGCCTGGGCGACGGCAGCCTGCTGGCGCGGCTGGACGGCCGCAAGCTGGTGCTGGACCGTTTGCGCTTCGCCGGCGGCGAAGGCGAGGTGGCGGCCAGCGGCGCGCTGGATCTCAGCGGCGACACCCCGGACGCGCGGGTGGCGGTGGAATTGCGCAAGTTCGGCGTGTTCGACCGGCCCAATCGCCGCCTGGTGGTGTCCGGCCGCACGGAGCTGGCGATGGTGGCCGGCAAATTGTCGCTGACCGGCCATATCCGCGCCGACCAGGGCCGTATCGGCCTGCCCAAGTTCGGCGCGCCCAGCCTGGGCGACGATGTGATGGTCAAGGGCCGGCCGGGGCCGGAGCCGTCGGCCTTCGCCAGCATGCCGCTGACGGTGGCGCTGGATCTGGACCTGGGCGAGCACTTCCGCTTCTCCGGCCAGGGCCTGAACGTGGATCTGACCGGCTCGGTGCGCGTCAGCGCCAATCCGGGCGAAGCGCCGGGCGCCAAGGGCCAGGTGCGGGTGGTCAAAGGGCGTTACAAGGCCTATGGCCAGGATCTGGACATCGAGTACGGCGCCATCACCTTCAACGGCCCCTTGGACAACCCCCTGCTCAATGTGCGCGCCAAGCGCCGGCTGTCGCCGGTGGGCGCCGGGGTGGAAGTCAGCGGTTCGGTGTCGGTGCCCAAAGTGCGGTTGATCGCCGACGAGCCGATGTCGGAAAAGGACAAGCTGGCCTGGCTGGTCTTGGGCCGGGCGGCCAGCGGCGAGCGCGACGACAACGATCTGGCGGCCTCCGCCGGCATGATGCTGGCCGGCTCGCTCAACGATCAGATCGGCCTGTTCGACGATCTGGGCGTGTCCAGCCGCAAGGAAAAGACCTTGGCCAACGGCACGGTGAGCCCGGCGGAGCAGGTGGTGACGGTGGGCCGCCAGCTGACCCGCGAACTGTATCTGGGCTACGAATACGGCGTGACCAGCGCGAACCAGGCGGTGAAGCTGGCGTATCAGCTGAGCAGGGGCTGGTCGGTGGTGTTGCGGGCCGGCACCGACGCCTCGGTGGAGTCGCGCTACACCTTGCGCTTCGATTGAGCGCGACGCGGCGTCGCCGAAGCGCGCAGGCTTTGAACGGCCTCTAAAACCGCAGCGTCAGCATCCGCGCCAGGGCCCGGTCCTCCGGCCGGGCCGAGCGCATGCGCTGGCGCAGCGTCTGCCGCAGGCAGTCGATGAAGCAGCGGGCGGCGTAGCCGTGGGCCTGCCCCTGCAGGCTGATTACGCCGATGACGATATCCTCCATGTCTTCCCGCAGCGACAAGGCCTGGGTCTTGCCGGCGAATTCCGGGCACAGCAGCAAGGGCTCCGGCCCGTAGCTGAGCATGCCGGCCTGGACCAGGCCGGCCAGCAGCGCCATCGACTGCGCGCAGATCAGCCGTTCCGGCGCGATAAGCAGGCCGTGGCGGGTGAATAGCCGGTCCAGCACGTGGCGATAGCTGGAGGGGCTGTAATTGACCACCCAATCCTGTTCCAGCAGCTCGGACAAGGACTGCGCGCGCAGCGCCGGATGGCCGTTGCGGGCGAACACCCGGCCGCCGTGGCTGAACAGCGGCTGGCAATGGAATTCCTGAGCCAGCGGGTCGAACAGCGGGCTGATGGCGAAATCCATCTGGCCGTCGCGCAGCCGCGGCAGCGCCACCGCCAGCAGGCCTTCGAACAATTCCAGCCGGATCGCCGGCAGCCGTTGGCGAAAGCGCAACACCACCTCGGGCAATAGCGTGGGCACCAGCCAGGGGGTGACGCCTATGCACAGCCTGGCGTCGCGCTGGCCGCGCAGCGCCTCTAATTCGTCATGAGCGCGCTCCAGCTGCATCGCCACCTGGCGCGCGTGGATCAGCAAGGCCCGGCCGGCCTCGGTCAGCCGCGCGCCGCTGGCGTGCCGTTGCAGCAGGGGCAGCCGCTGTTCTTCCTCCAGTTCGCGCAGCGTTTTGCTGACCGCCGCCTGCGACAGGTCCAACATGCGCGCGGCGGCGCGAATGCCGCCGCCGTCGGCCAGCGCGATCAGCGCTTGCAGTTGCTGCAGTTTCATCTCTTCTCCAAACCGACAACCAGAAGTGTTCTCGATCACCGTTCTGCGGCTATTCACCTATTAACTATTGCCGCTAGTCTGGGATCGCAGTCGCGGCGCCGCGTCCGTCGTCGCCACGACAGTGTGCGACAAGAGCGTGATAGACACCAAGGAGACGACGCCATGAACGCCCCCATTCTGCCCGGCATCCGCGATATCGCCCCGGCGATGATCGCGCTGCGCCACGATATCCACGCCCACCCCGAACTGGGCTTCGAGGAGGTGGAGACCCGCCGCCATGTGATCCGCTGCCTGCGCGACTGGGGCTACGAGATCCACGAAGGACTGGGCGTGACCGGCGTGGTCGGCACCCTGCGCCGCGGCGCGGGGCCGAGCATAGGCCTGCGCGCCGATATGGACGCGCTGCCCATCCAGGAAACCACCGGCCTGCCGTGGGCCAGCCGCGTGGAGGGAAAAATGCACGCCTGCGGCCACGACGGCCATACCGCGATGCTGTTGGCGGCGGCTTGCGAGCTGGCGCGGCGCGACAGCTTCAGCGGCACCGTGCATCTGATTTTCCAGCCGGCGGAAGAGGGCAAGGGCGGCGCCAAGCGCATGCTGGACGACGGCCTGTTCCGGCTCTTTCCCTGCGACGCCATTTTCGCCATGCACAATATGCCGGGTTTCCCGGTGGGCCAGCTGGGCTTCCGGCCCGGCCCCTTCATGGCTTCCGCCGACACCGCGGTGATCCGCATCCGCGCCACCGGCGGCCACGGAGCGGTGCCGGACAAGGCGGTGGACCCGGTGGTGGTGGCCGCGTCGCTGGTGATGGCGCTGCAAAGCGTGGTGGCGCGCAATGTGTCGCCGCTGGACATGGCGGTGGTGACGGTGGGGGCCATCCTGGCCGGGGAGGCCCCCAATGTGATTCCGGAGAGCGCGGAAATGCGGCTGAGCATACGCGCTTTGCGGCCGCAGGTGCGCGCCTTGCTGCGCCAACGCATCGAGACGCTGGCCGCGGCCCAGGCCGCCGGCTTCGGCGCGCGCGCCGAGGTGGATTACCAGGACGGTTATCCGGTGCTGGTCAACGACGCGGCGGCCACCGCGCTGGCGCGGCAGGTGGCCGTGGACTGGCTGGGCGAGGGCGGGGTGGTGGCGGAGATGCCGCCGCTGACCGGCAGCGAGGATTTCGCCTTCTGGCTGGAGCGGGTGCCGGGCTGTTATCTGATCATAGGCAATGGCGACGGCGAGGGCGGCTGCATGGTGCACAACCCCGGCTACGACTTCAACGACCAGGCCTTGCCGGTGGGCGCCAGCTACTGGGTCAAGCTGGTGGAGCGCTATCTGGGCGGCGCGGCCGGAGGCGGGCAATGACGGCCGCCCAGTTGTTGGCGGGGCGGCCGGCCGCGCCCAGCCGGCGCGCGATCACCGCCATCACCGTGGGCAATGCGCTGGAGTTCTACGACTTCATCGTCTACAGCGCGCTGGCCACCTTGATGGGGCGCTTGTTCTTTCCGTTCAGCGACGAGCCGCTGCTGCAGCTGATGCTGTCCTTCGCGGTGTTCGGCACCGGCTTCATCAGCCGGCCGATAGGCGGCATCGTCATCGGCCTGTACGCGGACCGGAAGGGACGCAAGCCGGCGCTGCGGCTGAGCCTGTGGCTGATGGCGATAGGCTCCATGCTGTTCGTGGTGGCGCCCACCTACGCCCAGGCCGGCCTGCTCGGTCCGGCGCTGGTGGTGCTGGGACGGCTGGTGCAGGGCTTCGCCGTCGGCGGCCAGGTGGGGGCGGCCACCTCGATGTTGATGGAGTACGCCGACGACAAGTCGCGCGGCTACTATTGCAGCTGGCAGCTGTTCAGCCAGGGCCTGGGGGTGTTGGCCGGCACGCTGACGGTGAGCTTGCTGAGCGCGCTGTTGCCGGCGGCGGCGATGGAGGCCTGGGGCTGGCGGCTGGTGTTCGCCATCGGGGTGCTGGCGATTCCGGTGGGCGAGTATATCCGCAGCCAGCTGGACGAGACCGCGGCCTCGGCGGTGGCGCCGCAGGCGACGACGGAACCGGCCGGGCCCTTGCTGCGCCGGCACGGGCGGCAGATATTGGCCGGGGTATTGCTGACCATAGGCGGCACCGGGCCCAACTTTATCATCGCCCACTATCTGGCCAATCACGCGGTGACGGTGCTGGGCATGCCGCTGGCGGTGGCGATCTGGGCGGCGTCGACCGCGGCTCTGTTGCAAGTGCTGCTGTCGGTGGCGGCCGGACGCTGGAGCGACCGCGTCGGCCGTCGCCGTTCCATTCTGTGGCCGCGCTTGGTCTTGCTGCTCTTGCTGTATCCGGGCTTCATGCTGTTGAACGCCGCGCCCGGCCTGCCGACGCTGCTCTTGGTCGTGGTGCTGCTGACGGTGCCGCTGGTGTTGACCGCGGTGCCGAGCATCGCGGTGCTGCCGGAGTTGTTTCCGCGCCGCATCCGCGCCAGCGGCATGTCCATCGTCTACTGCGTGGGCGTGATGATTTTCGGCGGCTTCGCCCAGTTCTTCGCCGCCGGCCTGATCCGGCTGACCGGCGATCCCAACGCGCCGGCGCTGTACGCGGTGTTGTGCATCCTGGTGTCGATGATAGGGCTGGCGATGGTGCCTGAGACGGCGAACCGGCCGCTGGACTGAGCTTGCCGGCCCGGCGATGCCGGGCCGGATTCAGACGGACAGCCGTTGCCGCAGCGCGTCCATTCTTTGCTCCATCGCCTCCGCGGACAGCGGCGCGCCCAGCAGATAACCCTGCATCGCTGAGCAGCCGAGCTTGCCCAGGTAGTCCTGCTGCTGCGGATGCTCGACGCCCTCGGCCAGGGTATCCATGCCCAGCGCGTTGGCCAGGTGGACGATGGCGGAGACGATGGCGGCGTTTTCCTCGTCCTGCGGCAGGTCGATGATGAAGGAGCGGTCTATCTTGATGGTGTCCGGCGCGAAGCGTTTCAGATAGGCCAGGCTGGAATAACCGGTGCCGAAGTCGTCGATGGACAGCCGCACCCCCATCGCCTTGATCACCGCCAGCTGGCGCGCGGCGAAGTCCGCGTCCTCCATCAGCGTGCTTTCGGTGACTTCGATCTCCAGGCAGTAGCCTGGCAGGCCGCTGCTTTGCAGCGCGTCGCGCACATCGTCGACGAAGTCCGGCCGCGTCAGCTGCCGCGCCGAGACATTGACCGCCATACGCACCGGGCGCAGGCCGCTGTCGTACCATTGCGCCGCCTGGCGGCAGGCTTCGCCCAGCACCCAGCGCCCCAGCGGCACCACCAGGCCGGTGTCCTCGGCGATGGGGATGAAGCGCGAAGGCATGATCAGGCCGTGTTCCGGATCGCGCCAGCGCACCAGCGCCTCGCAGCCCAGCAGGCGTTCGCCGCTCATATTGAATTGCGGCTGATAAACCAGGTAGAGCTCGCCGTGTTCGATGGCGCGGCGCAGCCGGGTTTCCAGATGCAGCCTTTCGGCCACTTCCACGTTCATTTCCCGGGTGTAGAAGCGGAAGGTGCTGCGGCCGTGCGCCTTGGCGTGGTACATGGCGAGATCGGCGTTCATCAGCAGGTTCTGCAGATCGCGGCCGTCGTCCGGCATCAGGCTGATGCCTATGCTGCAGCTGACGTTGAGTTGATGGGCGCCGATGTCGAAGGGCCGCTGCATCGCTGCCAGCACGCGTTCGGCCACTTGCGCGGCCTCGCCGGGCTGGTCGATGGACGGCAGGATCAGCACGAACTCGTCGCCGCCGGTGCGGCCGACGGTGTCCAGCGCGCCCACGGCGGCGCTTAGGCGGCCGGCCGCCTGTTTCAGCAATTCGTCGCCCAGGCCGTGGCCCAGGGTGTCGTTGATGTTCTTGAAGTGGTCCAGATCGACGAAGAGCACCGCCAGCTGGCCCTGGCGCAACTCGGCCTGACGGATGGCCTGCTGCAGCCGGTCGTTGATCAGCACGCGGTTGGGCAGATCGGTCAGCGCGTCGTATTCGGCCAGGTGCTGCACCCGCGCTTCCTGCTCCTTGCGTTCGGAGATGTCGGTAAACAGCGCCACATAGTGGCTGATCTCGCCCTGTTCGTTCTGCAGCACGCTGATGTTCAGCCATTCCGGGAAGATGTCGCCGTTCTTGCGACGGTTCCAGATCTCGCCGGACCACTGGCCGCGCTGGGTCAGCTGCTGCCACATGTTTTCGAAGAAGGCCGGTTCGTGACGGCCGGAGGCGAGCAGGGCGGGAGTCTGGCCCAGCGCCTCGGCCTCCTCGTAGCCGGTGATCGCGCAGAAGGCGCGGTTGACCGCCAGGATGCGGTTGTCCGGGTCGGTGACCAGGATGGCCTCGTTGCTGGATTCGAACACCTTGGCGGCCAGGCGCAGCTGGCGGTCGGTCTGGCGGCGCGCGGTGATGTCCCGGCCGGTGGCGCACAGATAGTCTTCGCCCTGGTAGTTGAGCGGACTGACGGTGACTTCCAGCCATTGCTCCTCGCCGCAGCACTGCAGCCGGGCGTCGAAGGTGTGGGGCAGGGCGTCCGCGGCCGGGCGGAACAGCGCGCGGGTCAGCGTCGCGGCGTCGCAACCGCAATCCAGCCGTTGGCGCGCCGCCTGGTTGCAGTAGACGATGTCGCCGGCGGCGTTGCGCAGCGCGATCAGATCGGTGGCGTTGTCCACCATGAAATGGCTGAGGCGCAGATCGCGCGAGCGCTGTTCCAGCGAGAGGTGGCTTTGCTGCAAGTCCTGGCGGTAGCGCTGCACCAGCGCGTTGAGCCAGCGCAGGAAGAACCAGCAGAAGGCGGCGGCGACCAAGAGGGCGGCCAGGGTCAGCAGCAGGGTGGCGACGATGCGTTCGCGCAGACTGCGCTCCAGTTCCTGGCGCGCTCGCTGGCTGCTGTCTTCTATGGACTGCACGCGCAGGCTGGTGACCAGGGTCCAGTCCCAGCCGGGCAGCTGGCGCGCGTAGGACAGATAGCGTTCGCCTTGCGGCGCGTCCAGGCTGCTGATCAGGTATTCCATGAAGCCGCCTTGCTTGCCGCGGCGGATCAGTTCGGCGATGCGGCCGCGGTCGGCGCCGGGCAGGGCGGAGTAGTGCTTGCCGTTCATCGCCGGATTGGACGGGTCCAGCAGGATCACGCCGTGGCGGTCTATGATCATGAAGTCGCCGCTGTCGTGGCCGAAGCGCATGCGCGCCAGCATCTCCAGGCCTTGCTTCTGCATGTCGGTTTCGACATTGTTGAGGTATTCGCCGCTGCCTATCAGCCAGTTGTAGGGGCCGAAGCGGCGGGCGTAGGCGACTTTCTCGCTCATCTCGCCGCGGCCCGGCTGGTACCAGCGGTAGGAGCTGAAGCCGCGCTGTTGCGGGTTGTCCACCGATTCGATCAGCGTGCGCATGATGTAGCGGCCCTGATCGTCGCGGTTGGCCAGCAGCGAGCCGCCCTCCAACTGCGGCGCGGTGGGCAGCAGCACGCAGCGGCCGTCCAGGCCGTCGATGAAGAAATAGCCGCGGCCGTCGAAGTAGCGCAGCGGCCGCAGCGCCTCCGCGATCAGCCGCTGCACCTGATGCGGCGGGCGGCGCAGGCGTTCCTGGCGCCAGATGGCGTCGGCGAGGTTCCAGGCCTGGTCCACCTGTTCGCGCAGCCTTTGCTTCAGGGTGTCGTTGGTGCGTTCGCGCAGCGCGGACAGGGTTTGCGCGGCGTGGTCGGCGTAGGAGCGCAGGTAGTCGCGCGCGCGCGCGTAAGCGTCCTGGCGTATGGTGTGCTGGCGGGCCTGGAAATCGTTCCAGCTGCTCAGCAGGAAGTAGCTGGACAAGGTCAGCGCCAGCATGAACACAATGGCGAGCGTGCCAAACAATTGCAGACGGGACAGCTTGGCCTGATTCAACTCCATGTTTTTGTCGTTATCGCTCGATGGACCCGCCAGTATAAGGGATTATCGCGTTTGTCATGGCAAAATGTCGGGCCGGCCGGGGCGGAATCGGGTAGAATGGCGGCCGGAAGTTGGCCAGGCAGTCGCTGCGTTCGTTCGCAAGAACGGACGGGGAGGAAAGTCCGGGCTCCGCAGGGTAGAATGCCGGTTAACGGCCGGGCGTCGTGAGGCGATGGAAAGTGGCGCAGAGAGCTGAACCGCCGATGGCCGGAGGAAGCGTCCGCAAGGACGTGGACTCTTGATTTCGCCGCGCAAGCGGCGAGACGGATCAGGCAAGGGTGAAAAGGTGTACTGGCCGGGCGAGAGCCCGGTCGGACAGATAGGGTGTGGTGCCCTATTCTGCGGTAAGAGCGCACCGCGGACGTGGTAACACGGACGGCAGGCAAAACCCCATCCGGAGCAAGACCAAATAGGGGGAATTGACGTTGCTCGCGTATATCCCCGGGTAGGTCGCTTGAGCCTGTCGGTAACGGCAGGCCTAGAGGAATGACTGTCCAACGACAAGACCCGGCTTATCGGCCAACTTCCACCTCATCCCCGCGACCCCATGGCTTGACGCTATGGGGTTTGCTCAAAAAATAAGCAAAAAAAATCCACGTTCCTGGGAAAAAGCTTTACAATACCGGCCCTTCAGTCAGCTATCCCAGAGTTTCGCAAGCATGCGCATTGGTTCGTACACATTGAAAAACCGGCTGATCGTGGCGCCCATGGCCGGGGTGACGGATAGACCGTTCCGCATGCTGTGCAAGCAATTGGGCGCCGGCATGGCGGTATCGGAAATGATCACCTCCAACAAGGCGCTGTGGACCACGGCCAAGACCTTGCGTCGCGCCGACCACGCCGGCGAGGTGGAGCCGATCTCGGTGCAGATCGCCGGCTCCGATCCGGCGCAGATGGCCGAGGCGGCGCGGCTCAACGTGGAGCGCGGCGCGCAGATCATCGACATCAATATGGGCTGTCCGGCCAAGAAGGTGTGCAATGTGGCCGCCGGTTCGGCCTTGCTGCGCGACGAGGCGCTGGTGGGACGCATCCTGGAGGCGGTGGTCAAGGCGGTGGACGTGCCGGTGACGCTGAAGACGCGCACCGGCTGGAGCCCGGAACACCGCAACGCGCTGCGGGTGGCCAAGCTGGCCGAGGATTGCGGCATCGCCGCGCTGGCCTTGCACGGCCGCACTCGCGAGGACATGTATCGCGGCGCGGCCGAGTACGACACGATACGCGAGGTGAAGCGGCAGATCCGGATTCCGCTGATCGCCAACGGCGACATCGATACCCCGCAGAAAGCACAGTGGGTGCTGGAACATACCGGCGCCGATGCCATCATGATAGGACGGGCGGCCCAGGGCAGGCCGTGGATTTTCCGCGAAATCCAGCATTTTCTGGAGAGCGGCGAATGCCTGCCGCCGCCGGAAGTGAGCGAGATCCGCCAGCTCTTGCTGGGGCATCTGGATGAGCTATACCAGTTTTACGGCGAATATTCGGGCTGCCGCATCGCCCGCAAGCACATCGCCTGGTACACCAAGGGACTGCAGGGCGGCAACGCGTTCCGCCAGCAGATGTACCAACTCGAGTCCACGGCGGAGCAGCGCTTGGCCGTGGCGGCCTATTTCGACCGTTTGGCCGGGGACTCTGAACGGCTGGTGTATTTGGATGGCGCTGGGGAAGCGTTGGACCACGACTCGGAGACGGTGGTGGATGGCTAATTCCAATCAGACTTGGACAGAATAATAACCATGCAGAACAATGACCATATCTCGCAGTCGGTGCGGCTGGCGATGGAACAGTATTTCAGGGACCTGGATGGCGAGAACCCCTCCGCCATCTACGACATGGTGTTGGCTTGCGTGGAAAAGCCATTGCTCGAGGTGGTGCTGATACACACCCAGGGCAATCAGACCCGGGCGGCGGAGTTGCTGGGATTGAACCGCAACACCCTGCGTAAAAAGATGAAGTCTTATGATTTGATATGAAGACAAACCGGCCATACCGAATAGGGTGGCCGGTTTTTTTTGTGTTCCTTTTTAGTTAACGCGGTAGAGAACCATGAGCAAAATCGAACGCGCGCTGATCAGCGTCTCCGACAAGAGCGGCATTCTGGAATTCGCCCAGGCCCTGGCTTCCCAAGGGGTGCACATCCTGTCCACAGGCGGCACCGCCAAGCTGCTGGCCGACGCCGGCGTGCCGGTGACCGAGGTGTCCGACTACACCGGCTTTCCGGAAATGCTGGACGGCCGGGTCAAGACCCTGCATCCGAAAGTGCACGGCGGCATCCTGGGCCGCCGCGATCTGCCGGAGCATGTGGCCAAGATGGCCGAGCATGAGATCGGCAACATCGATCTGGTTTGCGTCAATCTCTACCCGTTCGAAGCCACCATCGCCAATCCGGACTGCGAACTGGAAGACGCGATCGAGAACATCGACATCGGCGGCCCGACCATGGTGCGTTCCGCCGCCAAGAACTGGGCGCACGTGGCCATCGTCACCGACGCGGCCGATTACGCGGCGCTGGCGGAGGAGATGCGCGCCAACGGCGGCGCGCTGTCCAAGGCCACCCGCTTCGAATTGGCCAAGAAGGCCTTCACCCACACCGCGGCCTACGACGGCGCGATTTCCAACTACCTGACCAGCCTGGCCGACGGCGCGCTGGCGGGCAAGCCGGAACGCGTGGCCTTCCCCAAGCGCCTCAACGCCCAGTTCGTCAAAGTGCAGGACATGCGTTACGGCGAGAACCCGCATCAGGCGGCCGCCTTCTATCGCGATCTGGACCCGGCCGCCGGCTCCATCGCCAATTACCGTCAGCTGCAGGGCAAGGAACTGTCCTATAACAACATCGCCGACGCCGACGCCGCCTGGGAAGCGGTGAAGACCTTCGACGACACCGCCTGCGTCATCGTCAAGCACGCCAACCCCTGCGGCGTGGCGGTGGCGGGCGACACCTTGAGCGCCTACCGGCTGGCTTTCGCCACCGACACCACCAGCGCCTTCGGCGGCATCATCGCCTTCAACCGCCCGGTGGACGCCGCCACGGTGGAAGCGGTGACCGGCCAGTTCCTGGAAGTGTTGATCGCGCCGGCTTTCACCGAGGAAGCCAAGGCCGTGATCGCCGCCAAGAAGAATGTGCGCGTGCTGGAAATCCCGCTGGAGATCGGCGCCAACCGCTTCGAACTGAAGCGCGTCGGCGGCGGCGTGCTGGTGCAGACGCCGGACATCCGCAATGTGGGCCTGGACGAATTGCGCGTGGTGACCCAGCGTCAACCGACGCCGCAGGAGCTGTCCGATCTGCTGTTCGCCTGGCGCGTGGCCAAATATGTGAAGTCGAATGCAATTGTTTTCTGTAAAAATGGTCAGACTGCCGGTATCGGCGCCGGCCAGATGAGCCGCGTCGATTCCACCCGCATCGCCGCGCGCAAGGCGGCCGACGCCGGCTTGAGCCTGCAGGGCGCGGTGGCGTCGTCCGACGCCTTCTTCCCCTTCCGCGACGGCATCGACGTGATCGCCGAGCAGGGGATCAAGGCCATCATTCAGCCGGGCGGTTCGATGCGCGACGAAGAAGTGTTCGCCGCCGCCGACGAGCACGGCATCGCGATGGTGCTGACCGGGGTGCGTCACTTCCGCCACTGAGCGGTTCCGATTAACCGGAGGAGGCCGGCATGCCGGCTTCTTTACATGGATTTGTTGTTTTTCCGATGAGAGCAATTGTTTGTTGGCTGGGCGCCGGCTTGTTGGCGTCCGCCAGCCTGGCGGCGCAGGCCGAAGAGACGGCCGCCGAGCCGCAAGGTTTCTGGCAACGCGGCCGCGCCAATATCGAAGCGACCTGGCGTTCCGACCAGTACGAGTTGTACGTGCCGGCGGTGACGTGGCACAACCGCGCCTTCTACGATAGAGAGAAGATCCGGCAATTCAACGAACGGCCGTGGGGCTTGGGCGCGGGACGTTATCGCTACGACGCCGACGGCGACTGGCACGCGGTGTACGCGATGGCCTTCCTGGACTCGCACAAGGATGTCGAGCCCTTCGTCGGCTACGCCTTCCAGAAAATATGGCGCCCATTGGACGGCTGGCGCTTGGGCGCGGGCTTCACCGCCGGCGTCACCGCGCGCTCGGACTACAGCTACGCGCCCTTGCCGGCGGCGCTGCCGCTGGTGTCGGTGGAATACCGCCGCCTGGCCTTGCAGGCCACTTATATCCCGGGCGGGCACAATAACGGCAATGTCTTGTTCGCCTGGCTGCGTTGGCAGTTGGGCTGAGTGAAGAATCCGGCGCGTTGCGACGCGCCGTAAAAACGAGTGGAGCATCGAACATGAAAGTACTGGTTATCGGCTCCGGCGGACGCGAGCACGCGCTGGCCTGGCGCATCGCCAAGTCGCGCCGGGTATCCAAGGTCTTCGTCGCGCCCGGCAACGCCGGCACCGCGCTGGACCCCAATCTGACCAACGTCGAGCTCGGCAGCGTGGCGGAGTGGGTGGCTTTCGCCAAGCAAGAGAAGATCGAACTGACGGTGGTGGGCCCGGAAGCGCCACTGGCGGCCGGCGTGGTCGACGCCTTCCGCGCGGAAGGACTGCGAATCTTCGGCCCCACCCAGTATTGCGCGCAGCTGGAAAGCTCCAAGGATTTCGCCAAGGCCTTCATGAAGCGCCACGGCATTCCCACCGCCGCGTACGAAACCTTTAGCGACGCCGCCGCCGCTCATGCCTATGTCGACGCCAAGGGCGCGCCCATCGTGATCAAGGCCGACGGCCTGGCCGCCGGCAAGGGCGTGGTGGTGGCGCTGACGCTGGACGAGGCGCACGCCGCCATCGACGATATGCTGGTGGGCAACAAGATGGGCAGCGCCGGCGCGCGCGTGGTGATCGAGGACTTCCTGCAGGGCGAGGAGGCCAGCTTCATCGTGATGGTGGACGGCGACCACGTGTTGCCGATGGCCACCAGCCAGGACCACAAGCGCTTGCTGGATCAGGATCAGGGCCCGAACACCGGCGGCATGGGCGCCTACAGCCCGGCGCCGGTGGTGACGCCGGCGGTGCACAACCGGGTGATGCGCGAAATCATCCTACCCACGGTGCTGGGCATGAAGAAGGACGGCCACAGCTATACCGGCTTCCTCTACGCCGGGCTGATGATAGACGCGCAGGGCAATCCTTACACCATCGAGTTCAACTGCCGCTTCGGCGATCCGGAAACCCAGCCCATCATGGCGCGTCTGAAGTCGGACTTCACCGTGTTGTTGGAAGCCGGCGTCAACGGCCGCCTGAACCAGGTGGAGGCGGAATGGGACCGGCGCGTGGCCTTGGGCGTGGTGCTGGCGGCCGAAGGCTATCCGGAAGCGCCGCGCAAGGGCGATCTGATCAGCGGCTTGCCGCCGGAGAGCGAGGACGGCATGGTGTTCCACGCCGGCGTCAGCCTGGACGCGGACAAGCAGCTGCGCAGCAACGGTGGCCGCGTGTTGTGCGCGGTGGGTCTGGGCGACAGCGTCAAGATGGCGCAGGGCAAGGCTTACGTGCTGGCCGACCAGATTCAGTTCGCCGGCAAGCAGATGCGCCGCGACATCGGCGCGCGCGCTATCGGCCGCAAACATTAGCGTCTTGCCGCTTGATAGAGAAACAGCGCCGCAAGCGGCGCTGTTTTCATTTCCGGGCTTGGATCCGGCTCAGCCCAGTTCGGCCTGGCGCAGGCTGGGCGCGGCGCCGTCCTTGGCCGACAGTTGCGGCTCGCCGTCCAGCGGCCAGGCAATGGCCAGCTCCGGATCGTTCCAGGCGATGGAACGCTCCAGCTCCTTGAACCAATAGTCGGTGGTCTTGTACAGGAACTCGGTGCTGTCCGACAGGGTGAGGAAGCCGTGAGCGAAACCGGGCGGCACCCAGAGCTGACGTTTATTGGCGGCGGACAGGTAGGTGCCCACCCACTGGCCGAAACTGGCGGAGCCGGGGCGGATGTCGACGGCGACGTCGAAGACTTCGCCGGCGATCACCCGCACCAGCTTGCCCTGGGCGTGAGGCGCCAGTTGATAGTGCAGGCCGCGCAGCACGCCCTTGGCCGAGCGGCTGTGATTGTCCTGGACGAAGGGCGCGGCGCAGCCGACGGCGGCTTCGAAACGCTGTTGATTGAAGCTTTCGAAAAAGAAGCCGCGTTCGTCGCCGAATACGGCGGGTTCGATGATTTTGACGTCGGGAATGCTGGTGTCGATGATGTTCATGTGTCGCTCGTCAAGATCAATAGACCGGCTGATCCAGCATTGCCAGCAGATAGCGGCCGTAGCCGGTCTTCTGCAGCGGTTTGGCCAGTAGGCGCACCTGCTCGTCGCCTATCCAGCCGGAACGGTAGGCCACTTCCTCCGGGCAGGCCACTTTCAGGCCCTGACGGCTTTCTATGGTGGCGATGAACTGGCTGGCTTCCAGCATGGTTTCATGGGTGCCGGTGTCCAGCCAGGCGTAGCCGCGGCCCATGGTCTGCACCGAGAGCTGGCCCTGCTGCAAATAGACGTTGTTGACGTCGGTGATCTCCAGCTCGCCGCGCGGCGAGGGCTTGATCGCCTTGGCGATGTCCACCACCTGCTCGTCGTAGAAGTACAGGCCGGTCACCGCGTAATTGGACTTGGGCTGCGCTGGTTTTTCCTCGATGGACAGCGCCTTGCCGTCGGCGTCGAAGGCCACCACGCCGTAGCGCTCCGGGTCGTTGACGCGGTAGGCGAACACGCTGGCGCCGCTGCGCTTGGCGTTGGCGTCTTGCAGCAAGGCGGAAAAGTCGTGGCCGTAATAAATGTTGTCGCCCAGCACCAGCGCCGACGGCGCGCCGGCCAGGAAGTCCTCGCCGATGATGAAGGCCTGGGCCAGGCCGTCCGGACTGGGCTGCACCGCGTATTGCAGCCGCAGCCCCCATTGGCTGCCGTCGCCCAGCAGTTGTTCGAAACGGGGCGTGTCCTGCGGGGTGGAGATGATCAGGATCTCGCGGATGCCGGCCAGCATCAGCGTGGTCAGCGGATAGTAGATCATCGGTTTGTCGTAGATGGGCAGCAATTGTTTGCTGACGGAAATGGTGGCCGGGTACAGCCGGGTGCCGGAGCCGCCGGCCAGGATGATGCCTTTGCGTGCCTGAGTCATTGAGTGTCTTTCTGTTGCGGCTGGGCGCTAAGTTCGGCCA
The DNA here is from genome assembly GCF_003052555.1 of Chromobacterium sp. Panama. NCBI lineage: Bacteria > Pseudomonadati > Pseudomonadota > Betaproteobacteria > Neisseriales > Chromobacteriaceae > Chromobacterium > Chromobacterium sp. Panama. The sequence continues at coordinate 4,474,387 of NZ_QARX01000001.1, read as the reverse complement.
GCACTTGTTTGACGCCGCTTTCCCAGGGCGGCAGCGCAAGGCCGAAGGTCTGCCGCAGCTTGGCGCAATCCAGCCGGGAGTTGGCGGGACGGGGCGCCGGCAATGGATAGTCGGCGGTGGTGATCGGCTCGATGTCGGCCGGCGACAGCCGCAGCGCATAGCCCAGTCTGCCGGCCTCGGCCACCAGGAAGCGGGCGTAGCCGTGCCAGCTGGTTTCGCCCTGCGCCGTCAGGTGATAGCTGCCGTAGGCGAAGCCGGCCGGGTCGCGCAGATAGTCGCGCAGCAGGGCCACGGTGACGTCGGCGATCAAGGCGGTGGAGGTGGGCGAGCCGATCTGATCCGCCACCACCTTCAGGCTGTCGCGTTCCTGCGCCAGGCGCAGAATGGTCTTCAAAAAGTTGCCGCCATGGTTGCCGAACACCCAGCTGGTGCGCAGAATCAAGTGCCGCGGCGCGGCGGCGCGCACCGCCTCCTCGCCCGCCCATTTGCTTTGGCCGTAGACCGAGCGCGGCCGGGCCGGGTCGTCCTCGCGCCAGGGCTGTTCGCCGGCGCCGTCGAATACGTAGTCGGTGGAGTAGTGCAGCAAGAGCGCCTGGTGCTGAGCCGCCCATTGCGCCAGCAGCGCCGGCGCGGCGGCGTTGACCGCATGCGCCTGTTCCGCCTCGCTCTCGGCGCGGTCCACCGCGGTGTAGGCGGCGGGATTGACGATGATGTCGGGCTGGTGGCGTTCCAGCGCCTGGCGGATGCTGTCTGCCCGGCTCAGGTCCAGTTCGGCCCGGCTGAGCGCGACGACCTCGCCCAGCGACGTCAGCGCGGTCCGCAACCGATGGCCGAGCTGGCCGTTGATCCCGGTCAGCAGAATGGTGGGTGAGCGCTCAGCCATAGTGCTGGTTCACCCAGTCGCGATAAGCGCCGCTGCTGACGTTGGCGACCCAATCCTGATGTTGCAGATACCAGGCCACGGTTTTGCGGATGCCGCTGTCGAAGGTTTCCTGCGGTTTCCAGCCCAATTCGCGCTCCAGCTTGCGCGCGTCTATCGCGTAGCGGCGGTCGTGGCCGGGGCGGTCGGCGACGAAGGCGATCTGTTCGGAGTAGCGGCGCGCCGGGTCGGCTTGAGGCGCCAACTCGTCCAGCAGCGCGCAGATCGCTTTGACCACGTCCAGATTGGTCTTCTCGTTCCAGCCGCCGACATTATAGGTTTCGCCGGGCACGCCGGCTTCCAGCACGCGGCGGATGGCGCTGCAATGGTCTTTGACGTAGAGCCAGTCGCGCACCTGGCTGCCGTCGCCGTAGATGGGCAGGGGCTTGCCGGCCAGGGCGTTGAGGATCACCAGCGGAATCAGCTTCTCCGGGAAGTGATAGGGGCCGTAGTTGTTGCTGCAATTGGTGGTCAGCACCGGCAGGCCGTAAGTGTGGTGCCAGGCGCGCACCAGGTGGTCGGACGCGGCCTTGGACGCCGAGTAGGGGCTGTTGGGCTCATAGCGGTGGCGCTCGGAGAAGGGCGCGTCGTCGGGTCCCAGCGTGCCGTAGACTTCGTCGGTGGAGACGTGCAGCAGGCGGAAGGCGGCGCGGTCCGCGTCCGCCAGCCCTGTCCAGTAGCCGCGCACGCTCTCCAGCAGATTGAAGGTGCCCACCACATTGGTCTGGATGAAGTCGCCGGGTCCGTGGATGGAGCGGTCGACATGGCTTTCCGCGGCGAAATTGAGCACCGCGCGCGGCTGGTGTTCGGCCAGCAGGGCGTCGAGCAGCGCGCGGTCGCCGATGTCGCCGCGCACGAAGACATGGCGCGGGTCCTGTCCCAGGGTTTTCAGGGTGTCGAGATTGCCGGCGTAGGTCAGCGCGTCGAGATTGATGATGCGCTCATCGCTCTGCGCCAGCCAGTCCAGCACGAAATTGCCGCCGATGAAGCCGGCGCCGCCAGTGACCAAAATGCTCATATTGTTCTTTCAATAGCTTGAATCAGAAAACTGGCTCATTGCGGCCGCGGGATGGTACGGCTGCAAGAGGATGACAAAAATATTTTATGGGTTCAATGAATAATATCGACAGCTTGGCTAGGTTCCAAATGCTTAAAAATATCGGAGCGGGGCGGTGAAGGAAAGGGGCAAATTTATGGCATTTTTACAGTTGGCATCGGAAATTCGACATTGACTTGATGCGGCTTCTCCTAGATTGGAGGTGAATGGCGAAGGCCGGCCTGCTTATAGGCCGGAGACCGAGCCTGATGTCGAGGAGAGTTCATCGTGAGTCGTATCGCATCGCCGGCAGAGCCGGAAGCCGGAGGCCGATGGCGCGGGATCGCGCATTTCCTGCGTCATGAGCGCCGCTGCTGGCGCCGGCTGGCGTATTGGTTGAAGCAATTTCGCAGCGACAGACCGCCGCTTCGCTGCTACGCCTGGCGGCCGGCGCCGGAGGATGTTGACGACGCGGCGTCGAAGCGCTAGGTCGCCGTCGTGGACAGCGGTACAATGCGGCTTTACTTTCGCATCGCCGTCCATCATGAAGTTCACGCCAGGCCAGGTGCGGCCCGTGCCCCGTCTGCCCGGCCGCGCCCTGCAACAGCAGGCCCGCGCCGCCTTGAAGCAAGGCGAGGTCATCGCCTATTCCACCGAGTCCTGCTACGGCCTGGGCTGCAATCCGCTGGATGTGCGCGCCATCCGCAAAATTCTGGCGATCAAGGCCAGGCCCAATCACAAGGGGCTGATCGTGATCGCGGCCGACGTCTCCCAGATCCGTCATCTGATCCGTCCGTTGAGCGCCGCCCAATACGCGGAACTGGCGCGCTACTGGCCCGGTCCATATACTTTTTTGCTGCCGGCCTCGAGCCGGGTGCCGCCGGCCTTGCGCGGCAAACACGACAAGATCGCCGTGCGCGTGACAGCGCATGGCGAGGCGGCGGCCTTGTGCCGCAGCCTGGGCACGGCGCTGGTGTCCACCTCGGCCAACCGCGCCGGCCAGCAATCGCTGAAAACCGCGCGGGCCTGCCGCGAGGCTTTCCGCCAGCGGGTGCTGACCCTGCCGGGCCGCATCGGCAAGCGGCGCAAACCGTCCACCATCATTGATTTGGAAACAGGCCGCGTGTTGCGCTGAGCCTGGCGATTACAAGAGGAGTTGCCGTGCAACAGATTTCCTTCCTGAGCCTGATCCTGGACGCCAGCCTGATGGTGCAATTGGTGATGGCCGGCCTGGCCTTGATGTCGGTGCTGTCCTGGGCCCTGATCTTCAACAAGATCGCCGTGCTGCGCGCGGCGCGGCGCAATAGCGATGAGTTCGAGCGTAATTTCTGGAGCGGCGCGGACCTGAACCGCTTGTACGAGGACGCCAGCCGCCGTAGCGACACCGTGGGCATGGAGCGCATTTTCCAGTCCGGTTTCGCCGAGTTCCTGAAGCTGCGCGGCCGCAACGGCACCGAGCTGTCCGACATCATGGCCGGCTCGCGCCGGGCGATGAAGGCGGCGGCGCAGCGCGAGCTGGACGCCCTGGACAGCCATACCTCCTTCCTCGCCACCGTCGGTTCGGTCAGTCCTTACATCGGCCTGTTCGGCACGGTGTGGGGCATCATGCATGCCTTCATCGGCCTCGGCAACGCCGGCCAGGCCACCTTGTCCACGGTGGCGCCGGGCATCGCCGAGGCGCTGGTGGCCACCGCCATCGGCCTGTTCGCCGCGATTCCGGCGGTGGTGGCCTACAACCGCTTCGCCACCGACGTCGACCGCTTGGCCACCCGCTTCGACAGTTATATGGAAGAGTTCTCCAACATCTTGCAGCGCTTGGCCACGCGTTAAGCCTGGCCCGTCCGCGGCAAAATTGGACTTGCCACGGACATTCCCATACGGCATGGTATCCGGTTCCACTTTCCCGAGCCGCACCATGCCGTTTTCGCGCATTCCCCCGCTGACCTTAGCCGCTTTCTTCGCCCTGTACGTGATCTGGGGCTCCACCTATATGGGCATACGCATAGGCATCGAGTCCTGGCCGCCGATGATGATGGCCGGCCTGCGCTTTTCCTTGGCTGGCTGGCTGATGCTGGCCTACCTATGCTTGCGCAAATACCCGATGCCGAACGCGCGGGAGCTGGGCGGCGCCGCCTTGCTCGGCGTGCTGATGCCGGCGGTGGGCAACGGCTTGGTCACGGTGGCGGAGAAAGACGTGTCCTCAGGCGTGGCCGCCTTGGTGATCGCCACCGTGCCGCTGTTCACCCTGTTGTTCGCGCGCATGTTCGGTCAAAAGGCGCGCAAGGTGGAATGGGCCGGCATCGGTCTGGGCGTTTGCGGCATGGTGCTGTTGAATATGGGAGCCAATCTGAAGGCCAGCCCCAGCGGCGCCGCGCTGCTGCTGCTGGCCTCCGCCGGTTGGGGGCTGGGCTCGGCCTGGAGCCGCCATCTGGCTCAGCCCAAGGGACCGATGGGCAGCGCCTGGATGATGATCTTCGGCGGCGCAGCCTTGTTGCTGGCCAGCCAGGCCTATGGCGAGAAGCTGCAGGCGATGCCGACGCTGTCCAGCTGGCTGGCCTTGTTTTACCTGGCGGTGTTCGGCTCCATCATCGCTTATAGCGCCTATCTGCACTTGCTGAAGACGGTGTCTCCGGCCGCCGCCACCAGCTACGCCTACGTCAACCCGGTGATCGCGGTTTTGCTGGGCGTGGTCTTCCTCGGCGAGCATATCGGCCTGCACGAGATGCTGGCGATGAGCGTGATCGTGGCGGCGGTGGTCTTGATCAGCTGGTGGCGTTAGCCCGTCAGCAGCGACATGCGCCGCAGCAGGCGCCGGCCTTGGCGCTGGTGTTGAATCACCGCGCCGATGTGGGCGGTCAATAGCAGAGCCAGCAGCACATTGCTGGCGAAGTGCAGCTTGGCCAGCGCGCGCGTGGCCGCGCCGGCTTCCAGGCTGGGCGGCAGCGTGAGCAAGCCGAACACGTCGACCGGCCGCTCCATCATCAGCCAGCCGCTGGCCAGCGATAGACAGCCCAGCAGATAGAGCAGCGCGTGGGCGCGGCGCGCCAGCCGGTGCTTGGCGGGCGGAATGCCGGCCAGCGGCGGCATGCGGAAGCTGGCGCGGTAAACAACGCGCAGCAGGAAGACCGGCATCAACAAGGTGGTCAGCGCAACGTTGAACGGCGGAATCGCCGCGGCGACGGCCGGCGGCAGCGCGCCGGAGGCGAGCGCGAAGCCGCTGATCATCGCCCACAGGATCACGACTGCGCAAATCCAGTGCAGCCAGGCGGCGATGGGCGGATAGGTCTGGGTTGGGGTTTCCATCGGAATCGGCTTTCTTGCGAATCCCGGCAGGCGACGCGCGGCCGCCGTCCTGCCTGCGTCGCGGGCATGGCGCGGTGGCCATCCAAGGAATGGGCCTGCGGCAGGAGGAGTGTGGGAGAGACCGGCCTTCCGGGACGGGGAAGGCCGGCGAGTCAACACGTCAGGCGTTCAGCCCGCGCGCTGACAAGGGGACGGTCAGGCCGGAGCCCACAAGGCGGGTTGGGTGGACGGAGTCCAGCCCGCGCCGGCCCAGGCGGTGTGCGGCTGCAGGCAACGGTACTTCTTGCCCTGATAGCTGACGATCTGGCCGGCGGTGTAGGACAGGCCTTCCTTCCAGGTGTCGCCCACCGGCGGCGGCGTGATGCCGCCGTCGCCCTTTTTCAGGTCGATCTGATAGGTGTAGCCCTTGTAGCTGTCGTTCAGGTACACGCGGTTGGCGGTGGCGCTGCGTTCCGGGGTGATGCTCACCGTGCGTTGCTTCTGATTCATCACGCCGATGCGGATCGCTTTGGAGGTCGCGTTCACTTTCACGCCCAGCTCGTACGGCCAGTTCGCCATCTGGCCGCTGACGGCGTCCAGCTTGACCGGGATGGTTTCGGCGTCGCGGCCGCTGGCGTCGAACACGCGCAGGGTGGCGGTGCTGTTGTTCGGCAGGTTTTCATAAGCGGTCACCTTGCCGATTTCCTTCCACGGATTGGTCACCGGCGGCGGTTCCGGCGGATTGGTGCCGTCGCCGAATACCACGTCGGAGCACGAGTAGAACGCTTCCTCGCTATCTGCGCGCTTCCAGACGTTGAAGATGATATGCGGGCCGCTCTTGCCGGCCGGCAGCTTGGCCACCATGTGGTAGCGCTTGTTGGCGTCCAGCGGCGGGTTGCCGGTCACGGTGTGGAAGGGCTGCGGATCCAGGTCGGACCACTTCAGCGGCTTGGTCTGATCCCAGCCGTTCTTGGTGACGTAGAACTTGAAGTATTTGGTCGAGTGCGGCGCGGTGGCGTGGTAGACGAACTCGTAGTTGCCGTTGGCGTCCGGCACCAGCTTGGTTTTCGGCCAGTCGGTGCGTCCCAGATTGAAGCCCTTGAACTTGTCCTGGCCGCCGGCGCAGAGCTTGCCGTCCGGCACCACCGCCGCGTGGTTGTCGCCTTGCGGGTTCTGGTTGATGCCGTTCCAGTCGTACATGGCCTGGGTGCCGCCCACGCGGCGGGCTTCCTGGCATGCGGCGGATTTCGGCGATTCCGCGCCCTCTTTGAAGCAGTTGTAGGTGCGGTTGATCGGCACTTCCATGGTGCCGTGGGCCCAGAGCGGCGCGCTGAGGCAGGCCAGGGCGAGGGCGGCGGGAAGGCGCAGTTGTGGTTTCATTCTGACTCCTTTGAGCTACGAGTGGTATGCAAGCGCCCAGCAATTTGCCGAGCAGTCCAATCATCATATGAATGCTATATGATTTAAAATGAGACGACTATTTTTAATGTAAGTTTGGCGAAAGGTACTATTGCCATACTTACTGTGTGGTCTTGTATCTGCTTGATTCTTGCAAAAAACGCTCATTCCCTGACCTGTCCCGCAGGTCAATACGCATTGCTCCCGCAATTTCCCCTGCCAAATCATCTGTTTGTCGTTTTGCTGCCATGCAGCAAGCGGACAATGATGTGCGCAAATAAAATGGTATTGACGTGGTATTAATGTGGTATTAACGTTCGCGGTAAGCCGGAAGGCCGGAATCGACTCGCGTCAGCGCGGAAGATGCCAGCCGGGGAGCCAGGTTATACACTGGGGTTTTCAGACCACTTGCAGACAACCATGGAAAATCGCTGGCTTGCATTGAAACCGGATGAAACCCTGACCACGCCGCTGTATCTGCAGTTGTCGCGGAAATTGGCCGACGCCATCAACGCCGGCTGGTGGCAGGCGGACGAGGCGCTGCCGTCGGAGCGCACGTTTTCCGAAGAACTGGGCATTTCGCGCGTGACGGCGCGCAAGGCGATGGATGTGCTGCTGGAGCAGGGCCTGATTCGCCGGCGCCAGGGCTCGGGCACCTTCATCACGCCGAGGCTGGAGCAGCCCTTGTCGCGGCTGACCGGCTTTACCGAACAATTGCGCCAGCGCGGCTTCGTGCCGTCGTCGGTGTGGCTGGAGCGCGGCGTGTTCGCGCCCAGCAATGAAGAAGTGATCAAGCTGGGGCTATCGCCCACTTCGCAGGTGTCGCGGCTGAAGCGCCAGCGGCTGGCCGACGGAGTGGTGATGGCGATCGAGATGACGACGCTGCCGGTGGCGTATCTGCCGGAGCCGCAGCAAGTGGGCACCTCGCTGTATGCCCATCTGGACGCCAGCGGCCATTCGGTGGTGCGCGCGCTGCAGCACATCCGCGCGGTGAACGCCTCAGGCGACATCGCCACGCTGGCCGGCATCCGCCCCGGCGAAGCGATGTTGCTGATTACCCGCATCGGCTTCAACGCCGAGAACATCGCGATTGAATTGACCGATACCTATTGCCGTAACGACTACTACGATTTTGTTGCCGAACTGAGACGATGACCCAAAACCGAGTGCTGCAAGGACGCATCCTGACCGAGGCCGGCTGGATGGACGGCGAATTGAAACTGGCTGCCGACGGCCGCATCGAGGCCATAGACGCGCGCTTGGCCTCCGGCCGAGCGGTGGAGCGTTATTTGCTGCCGGGCTTCATCGACCTGCACGTCCACGGCGGCGGCGGCGTCGACATCATGGAGGGCGGCCGCGCCGCCGAGAGCGTGGCCAGGCTGCACGCCCGCTTCGGCACCACATCCTTGCTGGCCACCACCATGACCGCGCCGCCGATCGACATCGAGCAGGTGTTGCGCGCGCTCGGTTCCTCCTGTCGCGAACGCCAGCCCGGCGGCGCCCGCATCCTGGGCGTGCATCTGGAAGGCCCCTACATCAATCCCGGCAAGCTGGGCGCCCAGCCCGACGACGCCTGCCGCGCGGTGATGGAGCAGGTGGACTGGTACCGCTCGCTGGCGCCGGTGTCGCTGATCACGCTGGCGCCGGAAATCGCCGGTCATATGGACATCATCCGCCAGTTGGCGGAGCAGGGCGTCAAGGTGCAGCTGGGCCACACCCTGGGCAGTTACGAGGACGGGGTGCGGGCGCTGGAGCAAGGCGCGTCCGGCTTCACCCATCTGTTCAACGCGATGAGCGGCTTGCACCACCGCGAGCCCGGCATGGTGGGCGCGGCGCTGGCGCACGCCGAATACGCCGAATTGATTCCGGATCTGCTCCACGTCCATCCGGGCGCGATCCGGGCCGCCCTGCGCTCGATTCCGCGCCTCTACTGCGTGACCGATTCCACCGCCGCCGCCGGCATGCCGGACGGCGAATACAAGCTGGGTTCGCACTCGGTGACCAAGTGCATGGGCGGCGTGCGTCTGGCCGACGGCACCCTGGCCGGCAGCACGCTGACCATGGACCAGGCGCTGCGCAACCTGGTGTCCATCGGCCTGCCGCTGGCGGACGCCTCGCACCGGCTGTCGCTCTATCCCGCAGACTACCTGGGCGTGGCCGATCGCGGCCGGCTCGCCGTCGGCGCCTGGGCCGACATCGTGACGATGGACGCGGATTTGAATTTGCAGCAAGTCTATGTAGAGGGAGAACAGATTGGCCTCGTTGATGCTTGAAGAAGCGCTGTACGCCGCCGAGGCGGTGGCCGCGCAACACATGTACGCCGATGAAGCGCTGGCCGCGCTGGGACGCGCGCTGGCGGTGGAACGCCCCAGCCTGGCGCTGACCGTGGCCCGCGGCAGTTCCGATCACGCCGCCAACTACTTCGCCTATCTGGCGATGCAGCGGCTGGGCGTGCCGGTGGTGTCCTTGCCGATGTCGCTGGTGACCCTGCACCGCGCGCCGCTGGCGGTGAAGGGCCAGCTGGTGGTGGCCCTGTCCCAGTCCGGTCAAAGCCCGGACCTGATCGACACCATGAAGGCGCTGGGCGCCGCCGGCGCGCGCACCGCGGCGCTGGTCAACAAGCATCAATCGCCGCTGGCCGCCGCCTGCGAATGGGTGGTGCCTCTGTGCGCCGGCGACGAAAAAAGCGTGGCCGCCACCAAGAGCTACATCACCTCGCTGTCCGCGGTGGCGCGCCTGGTCGCTCACTGGCAGGCGGACGACGCGCTGCTGGCCGCGTTGGCCAATCTGCCGCAGCGCCTGACCGAAGCCACGCGCCAGGACTGGACGGCGGCGGTGGACGTCTTGCGCGACGCCGAACGCATCATGGTGGTGGGCCGCGGTCTGGGCTTCGCCGTGGCGCTGGAAGCCGCGCTCAAATTCAAGGAAACCTGCGCGATCCAGGCCGAGGCCTTCTCCGGCGCCGAGATCAAGCACGGGCCGATGGCCTTGATCGACGACGGCTATCCGCTGCTGATCTTCGCGCCGCGCGGGCCGGAGCAACAGGGCCTGATCGATCTGGCCGAGGAGATGCGCGGCCGCGGCGCCAAGGTGCTGCTGGCGGCGCCGGAAAATATCGCCAGCCGCGACCTGACCCTGGCGCTGGCCGACGACGAGGCGCTGGATCCGCTGCTGGCGATCCAGAGCTTCTACCTGATGGCGGCGCGCTTGTCCGAGGCGCGCGGCCTGAACCCGGATCTGCCGCGCCACTTGTCCAAAGTGACCTGCACGCGCTGAGTCCGGTCCTGCTTGAAACCGCGCCCCGACCGTCTACACGAACGGGGCGCGCCGCGAACGGCGTCCAGCGGAAGCCGCGTCGGCCGCGGAGACACATCAGTCAGTAAGAATGGAGACGCCCCCCATGTCCGCTACGCTCGAACTCCTGGCCCCGTTTGACGGGCCGTCCGTGCCGCTGAGCCGCGCGCCCGATCCGGTCTTCGCCGGCTTGATGATGGGCGACGGCCTGGCGATCGAGCCGCTGTCCGGCACCCTGCTGGCGCCCTGTGACGGCGAGGTGGCGCAATTGGCGCGCACCGGCCACGCCTTGACGCTGCGAGCCGCCAACGGCGCGGAAGTGCTGATCCACATCGGCATCGACACCGTCAAGCTGGAGGGCGAGGGCTTCAAGCCGCTGGTCAAAGCCGGCGACGCGGTGCGTCAGGGCCAGCCCCTGATCGAGGTGGATCTGGACGCGGTGGCGCGGCGCGCGCCGTCGCTGCTGACCATGGTGGTGATCGCCAATGGCGAGGCTTATGCGCTGGAAAGTCGGGGCGAGGGCTGGCAGCAGGCGGGCCGCAGCGTGTTTCTGACGCTGTCCGGCGGCGCGGCGGCCGACGAGGCCCCCAGCGCCGAGGGCGCGGAAAGCCGCGGTCAGGCCACGGTGCGCCACGCCGGCGGCCTGCACGCGCGGCCGGCGGCGCTGGTGCAGAACACGGCGCGTCAATATCGCGCCAGCGTGCGGGTGGAGTTCAAAGGCCAGGCGGCCAACGCTCGCAGCGTGGTGGCCCTGATGGGCTTGGGCGTGGCCGAGGACGACGATGTGGCGGTGCTGGCGCAGGGCGAGGACGCGGCCGCCGCGGCCGCGGCGGTGATCGCCGCGCTGCAGACCCGCACCGAATCCGGCCACGGCGCGCCCGCGCCCTTGGCGAGCGCGCCGGCGCGCTCGTTGCCGGCCGGCTGGATAGGCGGCGTGTGCGCGGCGCCGGGCCTGGCCATCGGCCAGGTGGTGCGTCTCGACGCCTTCGAGCCGCAGGTGGCGGAGTTCGCGGTCAACGCCGACAGCGAGCGCGAGCAATTGCGCCGGGCGCTGGCCGAGGTGAGCGCCGGCATCGCCGCCGCCATCGACACAGCCTTGCGCCGCGGCCAGACCTCGCAAAGCGACATCTTCGCCGCCCATCTGGCGCTGGTGGACGATCCGGAATTGCGGGACGCGGCGGAACGGGACATCGCCGCCGGCCACAGCGCCGGCCACGCCTTCCGCCAGGCGGTGCGCGCGCAATGCCGCGTGCTGTCCGGCCTGGGCAGCCCCTTGCTGGCCGAACGGGTGGCGGATCTCAAAGACATTGAACGCCAAGTGCTGAAAGCCCTGTTGGGCGACGCCCAAAGCGAGCCCGAACTGTATCCGGCCTCCATTCTGGTGGCCGAAGACCTGGCGCCTTCCGAACTGACCCGGCTGCCGCGCGAGCGGGTGGCCGGCATCCTGTCCGCCGCCGGCGGCGCCACCGGCCACGTGGCCATCCTGGCGCGCGCGCTGGGCATTCCGGCCCTGGTGGCTTGCGGGCCTCAGGTGTTGCGGCTGGACGCCGGCAGCGAAGTCTTGCTGGATGCGAGCCAAGGCGGCTGTCATCCGGCGCCGGACGCGGCCCTGTTGGCCGCCGCCCGGCAGGCGATGGCGGAGCGCGAGAGCCGCCGCGCCGATATGCGCGCGGACGCCGACGGCGCCGCGGTGACGCTGGACGGCGTGCGCGTCGAGGTGGCCGCCAATATCGCCAATGAAGAGGACGCGCGCGAAGCGGTGCGCCACGGCGCCGACAGCGTCGGCCTGCTGCGCACCGAGTTTCTGTTCATCGACCGTCAGGACGCGCCGGATCGCTACGAACAGGCCAACGCCTATCAGGCGGTGCTGGACGAATTGCAGGGCCGCGTCGCCATCATCCGCACGCTGGACGTGGGCGGCGACAAGGAAGTGCCCTATCTGACCCTGCCGCCGGAGCCGAATCCGGCGCTGGGCCTGCGCGGCATCCGCACCGGCTTCGCCCATCCGGAGATGCTGGACGAGCAACTGCGCGCGCTGCTGATGCTGCGGCCCTTGTCCTTGCTGCGCATCCTGGTGCCGATGATCGCCGATGTCGGCGAACTGCGGCGCTTGCGCCAGCGCATCGACGCGCTGGCCGAGGAAGCGGGGCTGAGCGAGCGGCCGCAGCTGGGCGTGATGGTGGAAGTGCCCTCCGCCGCGCTGCTGGCGGACCAACTGGCCGCCGAGGCCGACTTCCTGTCCATCGGCACCAACGACCTGACGCAATACACGCTGGCGATGGATCGTTGCAACGCCTCGCTGGCCGCCAGCCTGGACGCGATGCACCCGGCGCTGCTGAGGCTGATCGAACGCACGGTGGCCGGCGCCAGCCAGCACGGCAAATGGGTGGGCGTATGCGGCGCCCTGGCCTCGGACCCGCTGGCCGCGCCGGTGCTGGTCGGCCTCGGCGTCGCCGAACTATCGGTCAGCCCCGGCCTGGTGCCGGAGATCAAGGCCAAGGTGAGGACGCTGGACCAGCAGGCTTGCCGCAAGCGCGCCGAGCAATTGCTGACGCTGGATTCCGCCGCCGCGGTGCGCGCGCAGGCCGCCGAATGGTGGCCGGAAGATTGAATCGGCCCGGCGCGCAGGCGCGCGCGGGGCTTTTATGAAGTGGTTTTGAGGTCATCGCATGCCGCGGGGACACGCGGCAGCGAGCGGTACAGACACACAAGAAGGTAGCAGCCTGGAGCGCCATGCCCCCATCGGCGTCCATACACTGGGAGACGAGACGTGAGTACCTCTGACAATAAATTCGCTGGCATTCAGCAGCTGGGCCGCGCCCTGATGCTGCCGATCGCCGTTCTGCCCGTGGCGGGCTTGCTGCTGCGCCTGGGCCAGCCAGACCTGCTCAACATCAAGATGATGGCCCAGGCCGGCGACGCCATCTTCGGCAACCTGGCCCTGATCTTCGCCATCGGCGTGGCGGTGGGCTTCGCCAAGGACAACAACGGCACCTCCGGCCTGGCCGGCGCCATTGGTTATCTGGTGATCACCGCGGTGCTCAAGGTGATAGACGAGAAAATCAATATGGGGGTGCTGTCCGGCATCCTGTCCGGCCTGGTGGCCGGGGCGCTGTACAACCGCTACAAGGACATCAAGCTGCCCAGCTACCTGGCCTTCTTCGGCGGCAAGCGCTTCGTGCCCATCGTCACCGGCTTCTCCATGCTCTTGTTGGGCGCGGTGCTGGGCTATGTCTGGATGCCGGTGCAGACCGGCATCGACAGCGTCGGCCGCTGGTTGATCGGCGCCGGCGAGATCGGCGTCTTCGCCTACGGCGTGCTCAACCGCGTGCTCATCGTCACCGGCCTGCACCACATCCTCAACACCATTGTCTGGTTCCAGGTGGGCGATTTCGCCTCCGCCGCCGGCAAGGTGGTGCATGGCGATCTGACCCGCTTCTTCGCCGGCGACAAGACGGCCGGCATGTTCATGTCCGGCTTCTTCCCGGTGATGATGTTCGGCCTGCCGGCCGCCTGCCTGGCGATGTACCGCACCGCCAAGCCTGAGAACAAGCAAGCCGTCGGCGGCCTGCTGTTCTCGATGGCGCTGACCGCGATGCTGACCGGCGTCACCGAACCAGTGGAATTCGCCTTCATGTTCCTGGCTCCGGCGTTGTACGCCATCCACGCGGTGCTGACCGGCCTGGCCATGGCCCTGATGCACGCGCTCAACATCAAGTTGGGCTTCGGCTTCTCCGCCGGCCTGTTCGACTACTTGCTGAACTTCGGCCTGTCCACCAAGCCGCTGTTGCTGATCCCGGTGGGCATCGGCTACTTCGCGCTCTACTACGTGCTGTTCGTGTTCTTCATCAAGAAGTTCGACCTGAAAACCCCGGGCCGCGAAGACGCGATGGTGGCCGTGGCGGCGGTGGCCGCCGGCAGCGACCGCGCGCGCGCCTTCATCGCCGCGCTGGGCGGCGCCGCCAACCTGAAGTCCGTGGACGCCTGCACCACCCGTCTGCGTCTGCAAGTGGCCAGCAACGACAAGGTGAGCGAAGCCGCGCTCAAGGCGCTGGGTTCGCGCGGCCTGATCAAGCCGGCCGCCGGCAGCGTGCAAGTGGTGCTGGGACCGGAGGCGGACCTGATCGCCGACGAAATCCGCGTCGCGCTGGGCAACCCGGACGCCGAGGCGGCCGTCCAAGCGGCCGCGCCGGCGCAGGCCCTGGGCGAGGTGGTCGGCATAGACCGCGAACGCTGGCTGGCGGCGCTGGGCGGCGCGGCCAATGTGCTCAAGGTGGAAGCCGTGGCCGGCAGCCGGCTGCGGGTGGAAGTGGCCAACGCGGAGCTGGTGGACCAGGCCGCCCTGCAACAACTGGGCGCCAGCGGCGTCACCGCCTTCTCCGGCACGCTATTGCATATAGTATTGAATAGCGACGCGGGCGATTACGCCGCCGCATTGCAAGGCTGAGCGTCGCTTCCATGCGCCGTGCGTCGCGGGGCCTCGGACAGGCCTTGAGAACCGGGCGTCGCCCGGCGGAATTTGACGCACGGCAAGCTTGGGCGCAATTTCCGCACTGCCGATGTTGGTAATTCGCCCACTACTTATGTAGCGAGTTGATTACAAGCGGAATCAGGCGGACAGTGGTGGCGCAGGGCACGGGAAGATGACCTTGCGCCATTTCAACTTGGAGGATGCATCATGACGTTGCGAGTTGCTATCAATGGTTACGGCCGCATCGGCCGCATGATTGTGCGTGCATGGCAAGAGCGCTATGCCGATCAGGACATCGAGATTGTCGCCATCAACGATCTGGCCTCGCCGGAGCTGCATGAACACCTGACCCGTTACGACAGCGTGCACGGTCCGTTCGCCGCTTCCGTGGCGCTGGACGGCGATCACCTGGTGGTCAACGGCAAGAAGATCAAACTGCTGGCCATCCGCAACCCGGCCGAGCTGCCGTGGAAAGAATTGAACGTGGACGTGGTGATGGAATGCACCGGCTTGTTCACCACCCGCGAAAAAGCCGGCGCGCATCTGCAGGCCGGCGCCAAGAAAGTGCTGATCTCCGCTCCGGGCGGCGAAGGCGTGGACGCCACCGTGGTTTACGGCGTCAACCACCAGCAGCTGAGCAGCGCGATGACCATCGTCTCCAACGCCTCCTGCACCACCAACTGTCTGGCCCCCATGGTGCAGCCGCTGATCGACACCATCGGCATCGAGCGCGGCCTGATGACCACGGTGCACGCTTACACCAACGACCAAGTGCTGCTGGACACCGATCACAAAGACCTGCGCCGCGCCCGTTCCGCCGCCGTGTCCATGATCCCGACCAAGACCGGCGCCGCCGCCGCGGTGGGCCTGGTGCTGCCGCAGCTGAAGGGCAAGCTGGACGGCTTCGCCGTGCGCGTGCCGGTCAGCAATGTCTCGCTGGTAGACCTGACCTTCACCGCCGGCCGCGATACCAGCAAGGAAGAAGTGAACCAGCTGATCAGCGACGCCGCCAAAGGCCCGCTCAAGGGCGTGCTGGGCGTCAACACCCTGCCGCTGGTGTCCTGCGACTTCCTGCACAACCCGGCGTCCAGCACCTTCGACGCCACGCTGACCCGCGTCATCGGCGGCCGCGAAGTCAAAGTGCTGGCCTGGTACGACAATGAATGGGGCTTCTCCAACCGCATGATCGATACCGCAGTGGCCTGGCAGGCCGCCAAGTAAGCGCCCAGCGGGATTCCGGCTCAAGAAACGGACAGGCTTGCCTGTCCGTTTTTCATGGCGCGGCGTCAGGAGCGGGCGCTTGGGACGGCGCCGGTTTATTCATCCTGCTGCAGATCCGGCAGCCGCGGCGGCACCGGCACCTCGATCACGATCGAGGTCTTGGTGTCGCCAAACTGCATCAGCCGCGCGATCAAGGCCTGCAGCGTGGGCATATTGTCCACCACCACTTTCATCATCAGTCCGCTGGTGCCGGTCACCGACATGCATTCGATGATCTCCGGCATGGTGCGGATTTCCTCTATCACCGCGAAGTACTCCAGATGCTTGACCGTCAGCTCTATCATGCAGCAGATGGGCATGCCCACCTTGTTGGGATCGATGGTGGCGCGGTAGCCGGTGATCACGCCTCCGCGCTCCAATTTGCTCACCCGGTCCGCCACCGCCGGCGGTGACAGATTCACCCGCCGGGCCAGTTCCGCGAAGCTGATTCGGGCGTTTTCGTGCAGGGCGGCGATGATTTTTCTATCAAATTTATCCATTCTTCGATTGTAAGGAAATATGACGAAACAAACTTATAAAAAAAGGCTTAATGGCTGAAAATCCAATCAACCATCTGATCAAAACGCCTGTTTGCTACGTAAAATGCTGGCCGTATCAGGGTTGGCCGCACTGTCCCGCGGCCCGCCTGTCCAGATCCGTTGCGGATGAGAATTGTCCCAAAACGCTCTCATTTGAAACTGTCCTGGTGATCTCTTTGTCCCTGGTCTCTAGTCAGATCAAATCTGTATTGACGACGACCATTCCGGGCCTGTTCACAGCAACAGGCCCGTTTTTTTTTGGCTTGCTGAGGCGTCTACGGCTGGCGCGTTAAAATAATCTGCGCCAAAGTGGGAAAGTTTGACGAAATGTCATATTTTTGTAATCACCCGTTTTTATCCTTGCCACACACTCAAACGGGAATGGATCAACCATGCCAGCCAATATCTTGCTTGTTGAAGACGAACCGGCAATCCAGGAGCTGATTGCCTTCAACCTGGCGCAGGCCGGCCACCATGTGCTGCGGGCCAGCACCGCCGAAGCGGCGCTGACGCTGGTGCGCAACGCGCTGCCTGACCTGGTGCTGCTGGACTGGATGCTGCCGGGCGCCAGCGGCGTGGACATCGCCAAGCGCCTGCGCGCCGACGAGCGCACCCGCCACGTGCCCATCATCATGCTGACCGCGCGCTCGGACGAGCAGGACAAGATCACCGGCCTGGAAACCGGCGCCGACGACTACATCACCAAGCCCTTCTCGCCGCGCGAGCTGCTGGCGCGCATCAAGGCGGTGTTGCGCCGCCGCGCGCCGCAGATGACCGACGACGCGGTGGATGTGCAAGGCCTGCGGCTGGACCCGGTCACCCACCGCGTCACCGGCAACGGCGGCGTCATCGATCTGGGCCCCACCGAATTCCGCCTGCTGCACTTTTTCATGACCCACCCCGAGCGCGTGCATTCGCGCTCCCAACTGCTGGACCAGGTGTGGGGCGACCATGTGTTCGTGGAAGAGCGCACCGTGGACGTGCATATCCGCCGGCTGCGCAGCGCGCTGGAGGGCACCGGGCACGACACGCTGATCCAGACCGTGCGCGGCACCGGTTATCGCTTTTCCACCCAGCAGTGAGGCCTGATGCCTGAATTTCTGAAACGCACGCTGGCCTCGCTGCTGGCGACCGCCGTCATCGGCCTCGGCTTCTGGCTGGGCTCGTCGGCGGAAGACGGACTGATCGCGGTGGCCATCTGCCTGGGCGGCTGGCTGGCCTTCAATCTCTACCATGTGGCGCTGCTGTTGCGTTGGCTGCAACGGCCGACTCCGGAGCGGGTGCCTGACGGTTTCGGCGTCTGGCACACCATCTTCATGACGCTGTACCGCACCACCCGCACCCAGAGCCAGAGCCAGAAAAAGCTCACCCACGCGCTGGAGCGTTTCATCAACGCCGGCGAGGCGATGCCGGACGGGGTGGTGGTGCTGGACGAGCACGACCGCATCGAATGGATCAACCCGATGGCGGTGGAGCATCTGGGTCTGGACCGCAAGCGCGATGTCGGCAACCAGATCCTCAACCTGATCCGCCAGCCGGCCTTTCACGCCTATATGAACGAGGCGCGCTTCAGCCAGCCGCTGGTGCTCAACTTCGTGCAGCCGCGCGAACTGGTGATCTCGCTGCAGATGGTGCCCTTCGATTCCACCCGCAAGCTGCTGCTGACCCGCGACATCACCCAGTTGGAGCGGGTGCAGACCGTGCACAAGGATTTCGTCGCCAACGTCTCGCACGAGCTGCGCACGCCGCTGACCGTGGTGGGCGGCTTTCTGGAGACGCTGGGAGACATGCCGCAGGTGGACGACGCCACCTTCCGCCAGTTTCTGCCGATGATGATGGAGCAGTCGCGGCGCATGCAAAGCCTGGTCGAGGACCTGTTGACCCTGTCCAAGCTGGAGAACAGCCCCAAGGCGACGGTGTCGGAGCGGGTGGACATGCAGGACATGCTGGACACGCTGATGGTGGAGGCCGAGGGCCTGTCCCACGGCCGCCATCAGGTCAAACTGGACCGGCACAGCGACGCCTGGCTGTGGGGCAGCCAGCAGGAGCTGCACTCGGCCTTCGGCAACCTGGTGTCCAACGCGGTGCGCTACACGCCGGAGGGCGGCTGCATCACGCTGAGCTGGAAGGAGGAGGGCGAGCAGCTGCGCTTCTCTGTCAGCGACACCGGCATCGGCATCCCGCGCGAGCATATCCCGCGCCTGACCGAGCGTTTCTACCGGGTGGACCGCGGCCGTTCGCGCGGCAGCGGCGGCACCGGCCTGGGGCTCGCCATCGTCAAGCACGTGCTGGCGCGTCATCATGCCCGGCTGGAGATCAGAAGCGAGCCAGACAAGGGCAGCGTGTTCTCCGCGGTGTTCCCGCGCGACCGCCGCAGCGGCTCGCAAGCGGCCTGAGCGCCGCGCCGCGGGGCCGCATGCGGCGTATTCTTGCAAGCTTGGGTCGGCGCTCTTGGCGCGCCGCTCCAAGCGGGTTAGGATGTCTGTTTTAGCCCGCCGATTTTAGAACCTGTTCAAAGTCTGCTGCGCTTCGGCGATACGGCGTTAGAAACCCGCTTCGAAATGCTCATGTACCGTATGTGCATTCCGCTTCCTCGGCTGTTTTCGTCTTGTCTCGCCCTTGTGCGCGAGACTCTGAACAGGCTCTATGGCGTGGTAGCCACCGACCGGCTCGGCGACGCCGGGCCTGTCCCGACTTTATTCTGGATCGTTCCACCATGAATCGACTGCAATCCATCCGCCCCTTCGGCCAGCGCATCTGGCTGGACAATCTGTCCCGCGAACTGATCGCCTCCGGCGAACTGGCGCGTCTGCTGGCCGACGACGGCATTGCCGGCGTGACCTCCAATCCGGCGATCTTCTACAAGGCGATCAGCGGCGACGCCAGCTACCAGGCCGACCTGGCCCGCCTGAAAGCGGACGCTGGCCTGTCGGCCGAGGCGCGTTACGAAGCGCTGGTGGTGCCGGACATCCAGGCCGCCTGCGATCTGCTGCGCGGCCAGTACGACGCCAGCCAGGGCAACGACGGCTATGTCAGCCTGGAAGTGTCGCCGGAGCTGTCCAACGACGAGGCCGGCACCTTGGCCGCGGCGCGCCGCCTGTGGGCGGAAATCGCCCGCCCCAACGCCATGATCAAGATTCCGGCCACCGCCGCCGGCATCCGCGCGTTTCAGGCGCTGACCCGCGAAGGCGTCAACGTCAACATCACCCTGCTGTTCTCGCTGCCGCAAGTGGAAGCGGTGTGGGACGCCTACATCGCCGGCCTGTCCGCCCGTCGCGCCGACGGCAAGGATGTGTCCGGGATCAAGGCGGTGGCCAGCTTCTTCCTGTCCCGCGTCGACAGCCTGCTGGATCCGCAAGTGGGCGCGGCCCATCAGGGCAAGGTGGCTATCGCGCTGTCCAAGGCCGCTTACGCCCGCTACCGCGAACGTTTCCACGGCGCCGAGTTCGCCGCGCTGAAAGCCGCCGGCGCGCGTCCGCAATATCTGCTGTGGGCGTCGACCGGCACCAAGAACGCCGCTTACTCCGACGTGCTCTACGTGGAAAGCCTGATCGGCGACGAAACCGTCAACACCGTGCCGGACGGCACGCTGGCGGCCTTCCGCGATCACGGCCAGGCCGCGTTGACGCTGCCGGAAGGCATGGACGACGCGCAAACCCTGTTGCACGCGGTGGGGGCGTCCGGCGTGGATCTGGCCGCCGCCGGCGAGAAGCTGCAGCAGGACGGCTTGAAGCTGTTCGAAGACGCGTTCGAGCAGTTGCTGAAGCTGACCGCCTGAGAACGTCAACAGGCGCTGAGAGAGCGGCAAGATAAAAAGGCTGACCGTCGCGGTCAGCCTTTTTTGCGCGTGCGGCCTGGAGCAGGCGTCGTTCAGGCGGCCTGCTGCGTCCGGCGCGCCGCCATGCGCTGCCCGGCGGCGCTCATTTCCTCGGCGCTGATGGCGGAGGCGGCGGTGGGGAACAGCCAGCTTTCCTCGGCTGCGGCGTGTTCGCGGTACTGGCGGGCGAACTCCTCCAACTCGTTGCGGCTGATGCGGTGGATCTTGCCGTCGCGCAGCGCCAGCAGATCGTCGCGGATCGCGTTCCAGCAGGAATGCAGATAACCGTGTTCGGCGCTCAGTTGCTCCAGCCGGGAGGCGGCGGTGGGCACCCGCGCCAGAATCAGCGGGAACAGCTCGTCCTCCTCGTCGCTGTGATGGGCGGGGCCGGCCAGGTCGAAGTAGCGGACCACGCCGTCTATCGTATTGCGGGCGGCCTCGTTGACGCCGTGTTGCTCGATGTAGGCGGGCAGCTGATCCAATTGCTCGCAGAAGCGGCGAATCTTGTCGTGACAGGCTTGCAGCATTTCCAGCGGCTGTTCGAAGCTGGGCGCGGCGGCGTTGCTCAGAGAGTCCAGCGTCAGCATGGGCGTTCTCCTGTGATGGGTGACGGCCTGCATTCTGCGGCATGGAACGGGCCGCGGCCATGATTCGGCTCAAGCAAGGCGAGCCTTCCGCCGGGCGGGAGCGGTAGAATGCAGGATGAAGGCTTGTCCGCCCCGGTTGTTCTTGATACCGCGTAGGGCCTCAGAAAACAAGTGCGATATTGGACTGTTCCAGTTACCGGATTGTTGCATCGATTACGCGCGCAGGGAGAGTGAATGCAAGCCCCGTTTGAAGTGAAAAGCCTGGATTTGAGGGACGCCGCGCTGGCCGCGCGCGCCTTGGATCTGCAATTGGCCGCCCACCGCCTGGAGGCGGAGTGGCTGTCCTATCCGCACCTGCCCGTGTTGTGGGCCGATCTGGCCGCGGCGCGGGCCTGCGCCGACGCGGTCTGGGGCGCGTTCGAGGGCGAGAGCCTGCGCGGCCTGCTGGTGGCCTCGCGCCGCGAGGACGGCGGTCTGCATATCGAAAGAGTGGTGGTGGATCCGCAACAGCTGCGCGCCGGCTGGGGCTATCGCCTGCTGAACCGGGCGCTGGTGGGCGAGGGCGAGGTCAGCGTGGACACCGCCGAGGTCAATATCGCCGCGTTGTCTTTGTACCGCAAGGCCGGTTTCGTCGCCGAGCAGCGCTGGTCCACGCCGGACGGCTTGATGTTGTGGCGTTTGAATTATCAGCCGGCCCCGCCGCCTGCTTTGCAATTATTGGAAGACGGCTGGCTGGACGGCGCGTGCCGGCTGCCCTCGCCCAATCACGATGAACGCGGCGAGGGCATGGCGCCGGAACTGCTGGTGATCCACAACATCAGCCTGCCGCCGTATCGCTACGGCGGCTTGGGCGTGGAACAGCTGTTCCAGAACCGGCTGAATCCTGACGAGCATCCGTTCTACGCCGAAATCCAGCATCTGCGGGTGTCGTCCCATTTCTTCATTCGTCGGTCCGGCGAGCTGCAGCAGTTCGTGCCGGTGACGCGGCGCGCCTGGCATGCCGGCGTGTCCAGCTGGCGGGGGCGTGAGCGCTGCAACGATTTTTCCATCGGCGTGGAGTTGGAAGGCTGCGATTTCGAGCCGTTCAGCGAGGCGCAATACCGGACGCTGCAAGCGCTGGCGCGGGCGTTGCGGAGCAAGCTGCCGCTTAGCGCCGTTATCGGCCACGAGCACATCGCGCCGGGGCGCAAGACCGATCCCGGCCCGTTCTTCGATTGGGCGCGGGCGGAGGCGGACAGCGGCCTGCAACGCTAGAGTCAGGCGCGAAAAAGCCGGACAGGCAGGGCCGGTCCGGCTTGGGAGCGGGGCGGGAAGGCTTACAGCTCGACTTGCGCGCCCAGCTCCACCACCCGGTTGGTCGGCACCTGGAAGAAGTCGGTGGCGCGCATCGCGTTCTTGCTCATCCACACGAACAGCTTCTCGCGCAGGCGCGACATGCCCGGACGCTCGGTGGACACGATGGTTTCCCGCGACAGGAAGAAGGACGTGTCCATCAGCTCGAAAGCCAGGCCCTGGGCGGTGCAGTCTTCCAGCACCTGCAGCACGTTCGGGTCTTCCTTGAAGCCGTAGCGGGCCACCACGCGCCAGAACGAAGCCGACATCTGCACGATCTCCAGTCTGTCCTCTTCCGCCACATAGGGCACGTCTTCGGTGCGCACCGTCATCAACACCACCCGCTCGTGCAGCACCTTGTTGTGCTTGAGATTGTGCAGCAGCGCGTGCGGCACGCCGTGCAAGGTGCTGGTCAGGAACACCGCGGTGCCTTGCACCCGCGTCGGCGGATAGGCTTCCAGGTTCTCGATGAAGCTGTCCAGCGGCAGCGCCTGGTCGCGCAGGCGGGTGAACAGCAGCTCGCGGCCCTGCTTCCAGGTGCTCATCAGGGTGAAGATCACCATGCCCAGCACCAGCGGCAGCCAGCCGCCGTCGGCCACTTTATGGATGTTGGCGCTGAAGAAGCCCAGGTCTATGGTGGCGAACATCAGGGTGACGCCCAGCGCCAGCGGCAGCGGCCAGCGCCAGTTGACCCGGGCCACCACGAAGAACAGGCAGGTGGTGATCAGCATGGTGCCGGTGACGGCGATGCCGTAGGCGGCGGCCAGGCTGGACGAAGTCTTGAAGGTCAGCACCACCACCATCACCGCGATCAGCAACGCCCAGTTGATGAAGGGCATATAGATCTGGCCGATCTCTTTTTCCGAGGTGTGCTGCACTTCCAGCCGCGGGCAGTAACCCAGCTGGATGGCCTGGCGGGTCAGCGAGTAGGCGCCGGAAATCACCGCCTGCGACGCGATCACCGTGGCCAGCGTCGCCATCACGATCAGCGGCAGCAGCGCCCAGTCCGGCGCCAGCAGGAAGAAGGGATTCTTGATCGCCGCCGGGTTTTGCATCAGCAGCGCGCCCTGGCCGAAATAATTCAGCGCCAGGCCGGGCAGCACCAGGCTGAACCAGGCGCGGCGGATCGGCGAGCTGCCGAAATGGCCCATGTCGGCGTACAGCGCCTCGGCGCCGGTCAGCGCCAGCACCACCGAGCCCAGGGTCAGGAAGGAGCCCCAGCCGTTGTGGCCGATGAAGTGCAGCGCGTGGTAGGGATTGAGCGCCTGCAGCACTTGCGGCGCTTGCACGATCTGGTGCAAGCCGAGCAGACCCAGCACGGAGAACCAGACCAGCATGATGGGGCCGAACAGCAGGCCGACGCTGGCGGTGCCGAAGCGTTGCAGCAGGAACAGGCCGGTCAGCACGCCGATGGCCATCGGCAGCACATAGCTTTCCATCGCCGGCGAAATCAGCTCCATGCCCTCGGCGGCGGACAAGACCGACACCGCCGGGGTGATGATGGCGTCGCCGTAGAACAGCGCCGCGCCGAACAAGCCCAGCAGCACGATCTTCCAGCGCGCGGCGTGAGTGGTGTAATGACGGGCCAGCGCCATCAGCGCCATGATGCCGCCTTCGCCGCGGTTGTCGGCGCGCAGCACGAAGGCCACGTACTTGATGGAAACCACGAAAATCAGCGACCAGAAGATCAGCGACAAGATGCCGAAGATGTTTTCCGGGGTGGTGGGGATGCCCTGGCCGGTGAAGCATTCGCGCAGGGTATACAGCGGGCTGGTGCCGATGTCGCCGTATACCACGCCCAAAGCGGCCAGGGTCAGGCCAGCCATGGCCTGTTTGTTGTGATCCTGCATAAGCATCCAATGGAATTGTTCGTCACCGTATATTGCTGCACAGCAATATCGGTGGTTCTTGAGCGCGCAGATTACTCCAGAGGTCTGGGTAAGCCAAGCAAAGGCCGCGCAAGAGCCGAGATGTGTTCTCGTAAAACGACAGAGTCCGGGCTGTCTGCTTGCGCGGCGGCCGCATCTGGGGTAGCCGGCGGGGGGCGGGACACGCATCTTTATAGCGCAAATCGGCGATGCCGGCGCAAGGCTTGGCCGCGAGGCGCGGCAAACGCTACAATCAAGCCCTCAATTACACCGTATTGCCAAGGACGCATCATGCGCGCATCGCAGTTTTTCATTTCCACCCTGAAGGAAGCCCCCGCCGACGCCGACATCGCCAGCCAGAAACTGATGATGCGCGCCGGCTTCATCCGCAAAGTGGCCGCCGGCATTTACTCCTGGATGCCGATGGGCCTGCGCAGCGTGCGCAAGGTGGAAAACATCGTGCGCGAAGAGATGAATCGCGCCGGCGCAATCGAAGTCAGCCTGCCGGTGGTGCAACCGGCCGGCCTGTGGCAGGAAACCGGCCGCTGGGACAAGATGGGCGAGGAGTTGCTGCGCTTCAAGGACCGCCATGAGCGCGATTTCGCCTTGCAGCCCACCGCCGAGGAGCTGATCACCGACATCGCCCGCAACGAGCTGCGCAGCTACCGCGCGCTGCCGAAGAACTTCTTCCAGATCCAGACCAAGTTCCGCGACGAGCGCCGTCCGCGCTTCGGCGTGATGCGCGGCCGCGAGTTCACCATGAAGGACGCCTACTCCTTCGACCGCAGCGCCGACGCCGCCGGCGTCAGCTACGACAATATGTACGCCGCCTACTGCCGCATCTTCGACCGCCTGGGCCTGAGCTACCGCGCCGTCGCCGCAGACACTGGCGCGATCGGCGGCGACCGCTCGCATGAATTCCAGGTGATCGCCGACACCGGCGAGGACGCCATCGTCTACTGCCCGGGTTCCGACTACGCCGCCAACATCGAACTGGCCGAAGCCGTGGCCCCGGCCGGCGAACGCGCGGCCGCCGGCGCGGCCATGGCCAAGGCGCACACGCCCAAGGTCAAGACCATCGCTGATCTGGTGGGCTTCCTGAACGTGGACGTCAAGCAGACCGTCAAGGCGGTGGTGGTGGACGGCGACGAAGATCAGCCGGTGCTGTTGCTGGTGCGCGGCGACCACGAGCTGAACGAAGTCAAGGCGGAGAAGATCGCCGGCATCAAGAAGCCGCTGACTTTCGCCTCGCCGGCCGCGATCAAGGCTGCCTTCGGCGCCAATCCCGGCTCGCTGGGCCCGGTGGGCTTCAAGGGCCGCGTCATCGCCGACCGCACCGTCGCCAAGATGGCCGACATGATTACCGGCGCCAACGAGGACGATCAGCACTACACCGGCGTCAACTTCGGCCGCGATTGCGCGGAGCCGGAAGTGATGGACATCCGCAATGTGGTGGCCGGCGACGCCTCGCCGGACGGCAAGGGCGAGCTGGCGATCCAGCGCGGCATTGAAGTGGGCCATGTGTTCTATCTGGGCACCAAGTACTCGGAAGCGATGAACGCCACCTTCCTGGACGAGGACGGCAAGCCCAAGCCGTTCGAGATGGGCTGCTACGGCATCGGCGTCACCCGCATTCTGGGCGCGGCGATCGAGCAGAACTTCGACGACAAGGGCATGATCTGGCCGGACGCCATCGCGCCGTTCGCCCTGGTGATCTGCCCGGTGGGCTATGACCGTTCCGCCGAGGTGAAGGCCGCCGCCGACGCCTTGTACCAAGGCCTGCTGGCCAAGGGCGTGGACGTGATCCTGGACGACCGCGGCGAGCGCCCGGGCGCGATGTTCGCCGATTGGGAACTGATCGGCGCGCCGCATCGCGTCACCATCGGCGACCGCGGCCTGAAGGAAGGCAAGGTCGAGTACCAGCACCGTCGCGACGCGGAGGCCAGCGCGCTGGCCGCCGATGCTATGCTGGAACAAGTGCTAGCCAAACTGGGGCTGTGACCGTCTTATGATCCGATCCGGCATCGTCGTATTGTTGGCCGCGCTGGCAGCGATGCCGGCGTGGGCCGGCGCGCAGAAGGAAGAGGCGCTGGCCGCCAACGTCGCTTCCACCATGCGCCGTTCGGTGTCGGACGCCAATGCGCCGCGGCTGGTGTTCGACGACCAGCGCGAGGCCGACGCCTGGCTTGGAGAGATGTCCAGCCGGCTGGCCAAGCGGATTCCGGATAAATGGACGCGCGAGCGTCTGCTCACCGCCATCCATTACGAGGCCACCCGCGCCGGCCTGGACCCGCAGCTGGTGCTGGGCCTGATTCAAGTGGAAAGCGGCTTCAACAAGTACGCGATCTCCGGCGCCGGCGCGCGCGGGCTGATGCAGGTGATGCCGTTCTGGGTGCGCAGCATAGGCAATGCGCAGCACAATCTGTTCGATCTCACCACCAATCTGCGCTACGGCTGCACCATTCTGCGTTACTACCTGGATATCGAGCGCGGCAATCTGTTCCGCGCGCTGGGCCGCTACAACGGCAGCCTGGGCCGCGCCGAGTATCCCAATCTGGTGATGGGGGCCTGGAAAGGCCGCTGGCACTGGGTGGCGCCGCTGCCGGTGAAAACGGCGGCGGCGGGCGCCGCGCCGCCGCTGCTGCGCTGAAGCGCGGATGCAAAAAAAACCGGCTCTGGAATCCAGGCCGGTTTTTTGTCCGCTCAGCGCGGCAGGCTACAGGAGGGCGCGCGCATTTCAATCTTCCTGGGTTTGCAGCATCTTTTTCAGCAAGCGCGCCAGCGTGGCGCGTTCTTCCGCGTCCAGCATCTCGATCAACTCGGCCTCGGCCGACAGATGGTTGCCGACGGCGTCCTCGATCACCTCGAAGCCCTTGGGCGTCAGCGTCACGATCACGCCGCGGCGGTCGCCCGGGTCCGGCGAGCGGGTCACCAGGCCGGCTTCTTCCAGACGATTGATGCGGTTGGTCAGCGCGCCGGAGGAAATCAGCACCATGCCTTGCAGTTGATTGGGGGACAGCTGGAACGGCTCGCCGCCGCGGCGCAGCGCGGCCAACACGTCGAATTCGCCGACATTCAGATTGTGGCGCGCCAAATCGTGCAGTACGCGGCGGGTGACGAAGTACTCCATTCGCACAATGCGGCCGACCACTTCGGTGGAGGACGGGTCCAAGTCCGGGCGAACCTCGCGCCACAGGGCCACGATACGGTCAATCTGGTCTGGTGCTTGTTGCATCACTGACGGTTCCTGATGTGTGGGTGACAACTGGATGACTACCGGGCGCAGAGATTAGCACGGCTTGAAGTTAGTTTATCTTCACGTGAAAGAATAGTCTTCAGTCATCACCCGCACCAGCGGGAAGCGCGCTTACTGACGCATGCTGACCGCCAGCCGGTTGAAGGCGTTCATCAGGGCGATGGCGAAGCTCAGGTCCGCCACTTCTTCCGGGCTGAAGTGTTCCTGCAAGGGCAGATAGTGCTGGTCCGGCGCCTGGGTGACGGCGATGTCGGTCAGCGATTCCGCCCATTCCAGCGCCGCGCGTTCGCGGGCGCTGTACAACTCGCTGACGCGCCAGCCGGCCAGAGAATCGATGCGTTCATTGCTTTCCCCCCGGGCGCGCAGGGCCGACGCGTGCATTTTCAGGCAGAAGGCGCAGCCGTTGATCTGGGATACGCGCAGGTAAACCAGCTCGATCAAGGGCAGGCCCAGGCTGCTGTGCTGTAGGCTGGCTTTGACGCTGGCCAGCCCTTGGTAGGCGGCGGGGGACAGTTGGGTGTAGGGCAGGCGCAGAGACATGGCAATTCCTTTCAAGAGAGAGAGTCGCAGCGGCGAGCTGCAAGGGCAGTCTAGGCAAAAATCATTTATGTAAATAGACTTAAAATATCGAATTCAAATTCCAAAAATGAAATCATGCTGGATGATCTGCAGTTATTCGTGAGCATTGTCGACGCCGGCAGCCTGAATGCCGCCGCTCGGCGGCTGGGCGTGCCCACCGCCACCCTGTCGCGGCGCTTGCAGGCGCTGGAGCGGGAGTTGGGCTGTCGCCTGCTGCACCGCAGCGCGCGGCGGATGGAGCTGACGGCGGAAGGCGGGCAGTACTACGAGCAATGCCGGCCCTTGCTGCAATCGCTGAGCCAGACCGCCGCATCGCTGGCCGATTCGCTGCACCAGGTCAAGGGCGTGCTGCGGGTGCTGTCGCCGCTGAGCCTGGGCAACGACGTCCTGGTGCCGGTGTGGCGGCGGATGCTCAGAGACTATCCTGACTTGCGCTTGGAGCTGCATCTGAACAACGCCATCGACGACCTGCTCAGCGGCATGGCGGACCTGGCCTTGCGGGTAGGGGAGCAGCCGGACTCCAGCTTGAACCAAAGGCGGCTGGGCTGGGTGCGCACTTTGCTGGTGGCCGCGCCGGCCTATCTGGCGGCGCAAGGCGAGCCGCGGACGCCGGAGGCGCTGGCGCGTCACGCCTTGCTGGTGGCGGAGCCGTTCGAGCGCTGGCATTTGCGGCGCCGGGACGACGGCGCGGAATGGGAGTTGCCGCCGCCGCGGCTGCGGGTCAACGATATGCTGCTGCCGCGCCGCTTGGCCGAGGCCGGCGTCGGCATTGCCGTCTGTCCGCATAGCCTGTGCCACCGTCAGTTGGCGGAAGGCGGCTTGCGGCAGGTCTTGGCCGGCTGGGAAATGCCGGCGCAGCCGGTGTACGCGGTATGGCCGCAACGGCGTTATCCGCCGGCGCGGGTGCGGGTCTTGCTGGACGTTCTGGCGGAGTTCGCCGAGACGGAGCCTTTGCTGGCGCGGGCTTAGTCAGCCCGGCGTGGGCTCGCCGCGCCGCTTCTTGCCCGGATGCGGCGGCTTGGGCAGCACGATCTGCCGGGTGCCGGCCAGTCTGTCGTGCAGGAAGAGTTTGTCGCGGTCGTAGAACTTGGCCAGGAAGGGCACCAAGCACCAGCTCAGCGCCAGCCACAGCGCCTGCGGCTGGTGGCCGTAGGCATTGGCCCAGCCGAGGTAGGACACCGCCGGCATGCCGACGAACAAGGTCAGGCCGATCAGGTAGCGCGCCGCCGCCTGCTTCCAGACAATGCCGCCGCCGCGGGCGTTGACCAGCTTGATGCGCCAGGTCTTCATCGCCACGGTCTGGCCGCTGCGCACCCAGCAATAGCCGAAGTAGCCGAACAGCGCGACGGCGAGCACGCCTTTCAGCAGGGCCTTGAACAGCGGCCCCTGGCCGATCAGCGTTTGCAACGGCGTCAGCGCCGCGGTGACGGTGAGCAAGAGCGCGGCGACCAGCAGCAATTCGTAGAACAGGCTGGCCAGGCTGCGTTTCAGTGTCGGAGGAGTCAGGGCGGGGGTGTCAGCGGGAGGCATCTTGGGTCTTGTGTTGTTGTTGCAGGCGCTGGATGGCCTGCCGGCGTTGTTCGGGCGGCATCTGCTGCAAGGCTTTCCAGTTGGCGCGGATTTCGTCGCGCTGCTGCTGGCTCAGCTCGGACCAGGCTTTCAGCTTCTGTTGCACGCGCTGGCGCTGGGCCTCCGGCAGCTGTTGGAAGGACGGCACGATGGCCAGCAGATTCTGCTTTTTATACGGCGCGTAGCGGTCCCATTCCGTGGCCAGCGGCGCCAGCACCTGTTGCTGTTCCGCGCTCAACTGCGCCCAGCTGGGGTTGGCCGGCGGGCTGGCCTTGGCCGCCGGCGTCAGCAGCCCGCTCAGGCACAGGGCAAGCAGCAGGCGGCGGCCGCTATTCATGCAGGCCTCGGCTGAAATGCGGTTCCAGCAAGGCTTCGAAGGGCAGATCCTGCGCCAGCAGCGCGGCGTCCACCGCTTCTTCCTCCAGCAGCAGGTCTTCGGCCAGCATCATGCCGGCGCCGGTCAACAGCGCGAAGCCCAAGGCCAGGCCGCCGCGGCGGAGCGACAACACATGGCGTTGAGCCCACAGGCCCAGCCGCTCGCGCGGGGGCGCGGCGCCGGGGGAATGGGCGTCGAAGCGGCTCAGCGCGCGTTCGCGCGCCTGGCGCAGCTTGCGTTCCAGCGCGGGGTCGAGATCGTCGCTGGCGTGATCCAGCACGCGGGACACATGGCCGGGCAGGGGATTGGAAGGTTTCATAGCGTCACTCCCTTTTGCGCGAGGATGGCGGCCAGCGTGTGATTGGCGCGCGAGCAATGCGTTTTCACGCTGCCTTCCGAGCAGCCCATCACGCGCGCGGTGGCGGCGACATCCAGACCCTCCCAATAACGCAGCAAAAAGGCCTCGCGTTGACGGGCGGGCAGCAACTGCAGCGAGGCCTCGATCAACACGGCGGTTTCCTTGCGCGCGCACCACAGCTCGGGGTTGCTGTGCGCCTCGTCCGCGGCCACGTCCAGCACTTCCAGCGGGTCCGGGCCGTCCTCCTCCTCGCGGGCGGGGATCAGCGAAGACAGCAGCGTGCTGACGAAACGGCGCGCCTTGCTGCGGCGGTAGAAATCGCGGATGGTGTTTTGCAGGATGCGCTGGAAGATCAGCGGCAGTTCCGCCGCCGGGGCGTGCGGATAGCGATCCGCCAGTTTCATCATCGAGTCCTGCACGATATCCAATGCGCTGTCTTCGTTCTGGACCGCATACCACGCCTGCTTGAAAGCGCGTTTCTCCGCCGACTCCAGGAAGTCGGCCATTTCCTCGCGGCTAGCCATCGGATGAGAGTTTGAGTTGATGCCAACAGAAGATGGTAGCAGAGCGCCGCCGATTCGGCCAAGCCTGATTTTTTTCCTGAATTTACCGAGGCTTAGACGCATATTGCACCTGCACAAAAGCACTTGACCGGTTTCAAAGCAATACGCTAAGGTCGTCCGATACGGGATGAAACTAACGCAAAGACAAGAGGCGATATGCAGATATCGGGCGCGGAAGCGGTTGTCCGCTGCCTGCAGGAAGAAGGTGTCGAATTTGTTTTCGGCTACCCCGGCGGCGCGGTGCTGGAAATCTACGATGCCATTTTCCGGCAGGACAAATTCAAACATGTGCTGGTCAGGCATGAGCAGGCGGCGGTGCATGCCGCCGATGCCTACTCCCGTTCCAGCGACAAGGTGGGCGTGGCCCTGGTCACCTCCGGCCCCGGCGCGACCAATGCCGTGACCGGCATTGCCACCGCCTATATGGACTCCATCCCCATGGTGGTGCTGTCCGGCCAGGTGCCGTCTCCGGCCATCGGCCTGGACGCCTTCCAGGAAGTGGACATGGTGGGCATCACCCGCCCGTGCGTGAAGCACAACTTCCTGGTCAAGGACGTCAATGAAATAGCCGCCACCATCAAAAAGGCGTTCTACATCGCCAAGACCGGTCGTCCCGGTCCGGTGGTGGTTGACATCCCCAAGGACATCACCCAGCAGCGCACGGAATTCCAATACCCGGAAAGCGTGCATATCCGCTCCTACGTGCCGGCTACCCGCGGCCACCCGGGGCAGATCAAGAAAGCGGTGAACCTGCTGTTGGAAGCCAAGCGCCCCTTTATTTACGTGGGCGGCGGCGCGGTGCAGGGCAATGCCGCCGGCGAAGTGACCGAGCTGGTCAAATCGCTGGGCTTGCCGTGTACCAACACCCTGATGGGCCTGGGCGCCTATCCGGGTTCCGATCCGCAGTTCCTCGGCATGCTGGGCATGCACGGCACTTATGAAGCCAATATGGCGATGCAGTACTGCGATGTGCTGGTGGCCATAGGCGCGCGTTTCGACGACCGCGTGATCAGCGTGCCCTCGCACTTCCTCAGCCAGCCGAAGAAGATCATCCACATCGACGTGGATCCGTCCTCCATCTCCAAGCGGGTGAAGGCGGACATCCCCATCGTCGGCGACGTCAAGCATGTGCTGAAAGACATGCTGGACCTGCTGAAGCAATCCGGCCAGAAGCCGGACGCTCAAGCCCTGGCCGGCTGGTGGAAGCAGATTGAGGAATGGCGCGGCCACAACTGTTTGCTGTACACCCCGTCCACCGAGCTGATCAAGCCTCAGTACGTGGTGGAGAAGCTGTACGAAATCACCGGCGGCAAGGCCATCGTCACATCCGACGTGGGCCAGCACCAGATGTGGGCGGCGCAGTACTACAAGTTCGACAATCCCAAGCAGTGGCTGAACTCCGGCGGACTCGGCACCATGGGCTTCGGCCTGCCGGCGGCAATGGGCGCGCAACTGGCCAATCCGGACGCCACCGTCGCCTGCATCACCGGCGAGGGCTCGATCCAGATGAACATCCAGGAACTGTCCACCTGCAAGCAGTACCACACCCCGGTGAAGGTGCTGGCCTTGAACAACCGCTACCTGGGCATGGTGCGTCAGTGGCAGCAGTTCTTCTACGGCACGCGCTATTCCGAATCCTATATGGACGCCTTGCCGGACTTCGTCAAAATCGCCGAGGCTTACGGCCATATCGGCTTCAAGGTGGAAGACCCCGCCGACGTGGAGCCGGTATTGAAGGAGGCGTTCAGCCAGAAGCTGAAGGAGCGGCTGGTGTTCCTGGATTTCCGTACCGACCAGTCCGAGAACGTGTTCCCGATGGTGCAAAACGGCAAGGGCCTGGACCAGATGGACCTGCCCGAGCACATGAGCGAGGTGCAGAACGTGCCCTTCGAGAACAACCGTGACTACGGCAATATGTGTTGAGGCCAGCCGGTATGCGACATATCCTATCCATTCTTCTGGAAAACGAAGCGGGCGCATTGTCCCGCGTGGTGGGCCTGTTTTCGGCCCGTGCCTACAACATCGATTCGCTGACAGTGTCCACGACCGAGGACCCGACGCTGTCGCGCATGACTATCGTCACTCACGGTTCCGACGAAGTCATCGAGCAGATCACCAAGCAGCTCAACAAGCTGATCGAGGTGGTCAAGGTGATAGACCTCAATGAATCCGAGCACATCGAGCGCGAGCTGATGCTGATCAAGGTCCGCGCCACTGGCAAGGACCGCGAGGAGATGAAGCGCATGGCCGACATCTTCCGCGGACGCATCATCGACGTGACGGAAAAGACTTACACCATCGAGCTGACCGGTACGAGCGAAAAGCTCGGCGCCTTCATCGAGGCGGTGGACCGCACAGTGATCCTGGAAACGGTCCGTACCGGCGCATCCGGCATTGGTCGGGGTGAGCGGGTTCTGAAAATCTGAAGCAGGCGGGCGCCGGCCAAGGGCCGGGCCGCCTAAACAAACGAAATCAAGGATTGCAAATGAAAGTTTTCTACGACAAAGACGCTGACCTCTCCATCATCAAGGGCAAGAAAGTCGCCATCATCGGCTACGGTTCCCAGGGCCACGCCCATGCGCAGAACCTGAAAGACTCCGGCGTGGACGTCGTGGTGGGCCTGCGCAAGGACGGCGCTTCCTGGAAGAAGGCGGAAGCGGCCGGCCACAAGGTCAAGGAAGTGGCCGAGGCGGTGAAGAAGGCCGACGTGGTGATGATTCTGCTGCCGGACGAATCGCAGCCGGACGTCTACGGCAAGGACATCGCGCCCAATCTGAAGAAGGGCGCGGCGCTGGCCTTCGCCCACGGCTTCAACATCCATTACAACCAGATCGTGCCGCCGGCCGACGTCGACGTGATCATGGTGGCGCCGAAAGGCCCGGGCCACACCGTGCGCTCCGAATACCTGAAGGGCGGCGGCGTGCCGACCCTGATCGCGGTCTATCAGGACAAGTCCGGCAAGGCGCGCGACGTGGCGCTGTCCTACGCGGCGGCCAACGGCGGCACCAAGGGCGGCGTGATCGAGACCAATTTCCGCGAGGAAACCGAGACCGATCTGTTCGGCGAGCAGGCCGTGCTGTGCGGCGGCGCGGTGGAGCTGGTCAAGGCCGGCTTCGAAACCCTGGTGGAAGCCGGCTACGCGCCGGAAATGGCTTACTTCGAGTGTCTGCACGAGTTGAAGCTGATCGTCGACCTGATGTACGAAGGCGGCATCGCCAATATGAACTACTCGATCTCCAACAACGCGGAGTACGGCGAGTACGTGACCGGCCCGGAAGTGGTGACCTCCGCCACCAAGGACGCGATGAAGAAGGCGCTGTACCGCATCCAGTCCGGCGAATACGCGAAGATGTTCATCCTGGAAGGCAAGACCAACTATCCGAGCATGACCGCGCGTCGTCGTCTGACCGCCGATCACCCGATCGAGAAAGTGGGCGCCGAGCTGCGCGCGATGATGCCGTGGATCGCCAAGAACAAGCTGGTGGACCAGTCCAAGAACTGAGTCCGCGGGCTGCCGCATTAAGCAAAGCCGGGAGATTTCCCGGCTTTTTTGCGTTTGGACGGCGCGGACGCAAGGCCGGCCCATGAAAAACGGCGCCCTGGGCGCCGTTGCGTTTGGAGCGAGAGCCTTCAGTCGGCCATCGCCTCGCCCATGCGCACCGCGCCGGCGGCTTGCCAGGCGGGGTTGAAGCTCAGCGGGCCTTGCGGGAACAGCAAGACCACGGTGGAGCCCAGCAAGAAGCGGCCCATCTCCTCGCCCTTGGCCAGACGGATGTCCTGGTCGCGGTAGTCCCAGTGCCGGATCTGGCCCGGCCGCGGCGGATTGACCACGCCGTGCCAGACGGTGGCCATGCTGCCGACGATGGTGGCGCCCACCAGCACCAGCGCGAAGGGCCGTCCGTCCTGTCCCTCGAACAGGCAGACCACGCGTTCATTGCGCGCGAACAAGCGGTCCACGCCGCGGGCGGTGGCCGGGTTCACCGAATACAGCTCGCCCGGAACATAGCTCATCCGCAGCAGGCGGCCGTCGCAAGGCATGTGGATGCGATGGTAGTCGCGCGGGCTCAGGTAGATGGTGGCGAAATGGCCGTCGTCGAAACGGCGCGCGGATTCGGCGTCGCCGGCCAGCAGCGCCTGGGCGGAGTAGCTGCGGCCCTTGGCCTGGAAAATCTGCCCCTGCTCGATACGGCCGAACTGGCTGATGGCGCCGTCCACCGGGCACGCCAGCCGTTCGCTCGAGAGCGGGCGCGCGTCGGCGCGCAGGGCGCGGGTGAAGAAGGCGTTGAAGCTGGCGTAGGCGGAGGAATCGCTGGCGGCGGCTTCATTCATGTCCACCTGATAGCGGGCGATGAAGCGGCGGATGATCCATTGCGTCAGGCTGCCGCCTTCCCAGTTGGCGATGCGGCCCGCCAACCGGGTCATGGCCAGCTTGGGCATCAGATGTTGCAACAGCACGAACAGGCGTTCGGACACTGGTTTGTCCTCGATCAATCTGACTAAACCCAAGAGTATAACCGATCTGCCGGCGTCTGATCGCTTGCGCTTTGCTTAAAGCTTAGGCAATTGCCAGGCAAAAATAGACACAATGTCCGATATTTTTGGCTTGGACATCAGGTGTAACGTTTTAATCACAGTTTTCAGCATGCAGATTTGACTTTATGTCTTGCTTGCCGGTAGGCTGGATCAAAATTTGCTGCGGGAGCACATGATGCAATTGGACATTGAACGCTTGATTGCGGACTTCGGCGGGCCGGGACAGCTGGCTGAGGATCTGAATCGCTTGTTCGCCGATGAGCCGGTGACTCGGGCGGCGATATACAAATGGAGAGAACGCGGCAGCCTGCCATTGGCCCAGCTCAACAAGCTGGCGGTGATGGCGGCCAGCCAGGGTAAACGCTTCGATTTCAACGATTATCTGATCGGCGTCGGGACAGGCGCGGAAATTGCAATGCAGGGACCAGGGAGAAACAGCCAGATGGGCAATCGTCTTTATATATTCGACACCACCTTGCGCGACGGCGAGCAATCGCCGGGCGCATCGATGACCAAGGAAGAAAAGATCCGGATTGCCCGCCAGCTGGAGCGTCTGGGCGTGGACATCATCGAAGCCGGTTTCGCCGCGGCGAGCCCGGGCGACGCCGACGCCATCCGCGCCATCGCCGAGGTGATCAAGGACTCCACCGTCTGTAGTCTGGCCCGCGCCAATGAGCGCGACGTCCGCGCCGCGGGCGAAGCGATCAAGCCGGCGGCGCGCGGCCGCATCCATACTTTCATCGCCACCAGCCCCATCCATATGGAGAAGAAGCTGCGCATGAGCCCGGACGAAGTGGTGGCGGCGGCGGTGGCGGCGGTGAAAATCGCCCGCGAGTACACCGACGACGTGGAGTTCTCCGCCGAAGACGCGCTGCGCTCGGACATCAACTTCCTGGCGCGCATTTTCGGCGAAGTGATCAAGGCCGGCGCCACCACGCTGAACGTGCCGGACACCGTCGGTTACGCGGTGCCCTTCATCACCGAGGCTTTCTTCCGCGAATTGATCGCCAAGACGCCGGGCGGCGACAAAGTGGTCTGGTCCGCCCACTGTCACAACGACCTGGGCATGGCGGTGGCCAACAGCCTGGCCGCGGTGCTGGGCGGCGCGCGCCAGGTGGAATGCACCATCAACGGCCTGGGCGAGCGTGCCGGCAACGCCAGCCTGGAGGAAGTGGTGATGGCGGTGCGCACCCGCAAGGACGTGTTCGCGCTGGAAACCGGCATCGACGCCACCCAGATCGTGCCGGCCTCCAAGCTGGTGTCCACGGTGACCGGCTATCCGGTGCAGCCCAACAAGGCCATCGTCGGCGCCAACGCCTTCGCCCACGAGTCCGGCATCCATCAGGACGGCGTGCTCAAGCACCGCGAAACCTACGAGATCATGTCCGCCGAATCGGTGGGCTGGAGCACCAACCGCCTGACCCTGGGCAAATTGTCCGGCCGCAACGCCTTCAAGACCAAGCTGATCGAGCTGGGCATCGTGCTGGACAGCGAAGAAGCGCTGAACGCCGCCTTCGCCCGTTTCAAGGAGCTGGCGGACCGCAAGCGCGAGATTTTCGACGAGGACCTGCACGCGCTGGTGTCGGACGAGTTCAGCACCGTCCGCGAAGAGGATTACAAACTGGTGTCCTTGAAGATCGCCACCGAAACCGGCGAAGCGCCGGTGGCCTCCATCGTCTTCCTGGCGCACGGCGAAGAGCGCCGCGCCCAATCCAGCGGCTCCGGTCCGGTGGACGCCGCCTTCAAGGCGATTGAAAGCGTGGCCGCCAGCGGCGCGGAACTGGAACTGTACTCGGTGAACGCCATCACCAAGGGCACCGAATCCCAAGGCGAAGTGACGGTGCGCCTGGCGCGAGACGGCCGCATCGTCAGCGGCCTGGGCGCGGACACCGACATCATCGTGTCCTCGGCCAAGGCCTATTTGTCGGCCTTGAACAAATTGATGAACCAGGAGCAAAAGCTGAACGCACAAGCGCTGGTATGAGGTTTTCCGGCCGAGGCGGCCAGCGCGGCGCGTCGTCGACAAGGTTTTCCATCCCGTCCTTGTCGGCGCGCAGTCAGCGTTAGACCGTCCGGCCCAGGGAGTTCACTTTATCGAGTGTGAAGTCCATCAGGCCCACAAGGCCGACCCTTTTTGCCCCGGCTCACAAGGCCGCGCGGCGGACAGCCGACCCATGAGGTCGGCGTCGTTGCGCGGCGGAGCCGGGGTTTTTGCGTTTTACGCGCGGACGGGCCGGCGCTAGACTGCCAGCTCTCTCCTTCCCCATTACGGAAAGCGCCCATGTCCGCAGCCTTCTTCATCACCGGCACCGATACCGAAATCGGCAAGACCCACGTCGCCGTGCAATTGATCCGCCAATGGCAGGCCGAAGGCAAGCGCGTGCTGGCGATGAAGCCGGTGGCTTCCGGCTGCGAACTGCTGGCCGACGGCAGCTGGTGGAACGACGACGTGGCGCGGCTGACCGCCGCCACCGGCCAGTCCGATCTGGAACTGATGAACCCCTATCGATTCCTGCCGCCGGTGTCGCCGCATATCGCCGCGAGCGAGGCCGGCGTGGACATCCGGCTGGACGTGATCGTCGACCATTACCAGCAATTGGCCGCCTGCGCCGACGTGGTGGTGGTGGAAGCGGCGGGCGGCTGGATGGCCCCGCTGTCCGACCGGCTGTTCATGGCCGATATGGCCAAGGCCTTGCAACTGCCGGTGATTCTGGTGGTGGGCATGCGGCTGGGCTGCATCAACCACGCCTTGCTGACCGCGCGCGCGGTGCTGGACGCCGGCCTGCCGCTGGCCGGCTGGGTGGCCAATCGAGTGGTGCCGCAGCAACAGGCCTACGAGCAGAACCTGGAAACCCTGCAAAGACACATGCCGGCGCCGCTATTGCTGGAAGTGCCGCACCTGGCCGGCGAATCCAACTGAGCCGCCGGGCGCGGAACGGCGCGCGCCGCGATTCCCATCCGTAATATTTTATTGCGTTGCCGCAAGACATTTTCTTGTTTTCCTTGACCTTTTTTTCTAGCATGCCATTAACCGGTCATGGGAATAGACCGGACCAGTCAGCACCATTTCATGTCAGTTGAGGATTTCTAGGGGGGCTCCATGTCCTGTATGCGCGTCCTTTGCTGTTGGCTGCCGATATCCTGCGCGTCAGCGGCCGAGT
Organism: Chromobacterium sp. Panama; assembly: GCF_003052555.1. Taxonomy (NCBI): domain Bacteria; kingdom Pseudomonadati; phylum Pseudomonadota; class Betaproteobacteria; order Neisseriales; family Chromobacteriaceae; genus Chromobacterium; species Chromobacterium sp. Panama. The sequence goes on along the minus strand of NZ_QARX01000001.1, from coordinate 4,436,189 downwards.
TGAATCTGCAAGCCCCCGTCACTCCCATTGCCCGCCAGCAATACGACCTGCACACCATGCTGCTGGTGATCACCTGCGTCATCTTCGCGCTGGTGTTCCTGGTGATGATGTACGCCATCGTCCGCCACCGCAAAGCCGCCGGCCATCAGGCCAAGCACTTCCATGAAAACACCACGGTGGAAATCATCTGGACGGTGATTCCGCTGCTGATCCTGATCGGCATGGCCTGGCCGGCCACCAAGGCGGTGTTGTCGCAGAAGAGCACGCGTGGCGAGGACATGACGGTCAAGGTCACCGGCTATCAATGGAAGTGGCGTTACGACTACCTGGACGATAATTTCGGCTTCATGAGCCATTTGTCCACGCCGCGCGAGGCCATCGCCAACGCCGCGGCCAAACCGGTCAATTACCTGCTGGAGGTGGACGAGCCGCTGGTGGTGCCCACCGGCAAGAAAGTACGGCTGCTGCTGACCGCCAACGACGTGATCCACTCCTGGTGGGTGCCGCAGCTGGGCGTCAAGCAGGACGCGGTTCCCGGCTTTTTGCGCGACAGCTGGTTTCGCATAGACAAGCCCGGCACCTATCGCGGCCAGTGCTCCGAGTTGTGCGGCAAGGACCACGGCTACATGCCCATCGTGGTGGAGGCCAAGACGCCGGACGACTACGCCAAGTGGCTGGAAGCCAAGAAAAAGCAAATGGCCGCGGCGGCGGACGATCCCAACAAGGTGTGGACGCTGGCCGATCTGAAAGCCCGCGGCGAAAAGGTCTACGCCCAGAACTGCGTCGCCTGTCATCAGGCCAACGGCAAGGGCCTGCCCGGCGCCTTCCCGGCGCTGGACGGTTCCAAGATAGCCACCGCCGACAAGCCGGCGCACATCCACATCGTCTTGTTCGGCAGTCAGAAAAACCCGGCGATGCAAGCCTGGGGCAAGCAGCTGTCCGATACCGATATCGCCGCGGTGATCACCTATGAGCGCAACGCCTGGGGCAACCACACCGGCGAATTGGTGCAGCCCAAAGAGATCAAGGCGGCCCGCGGCGCCACCGGCTGAGGCCGGGAGCGGCGGCGAACCCATGCAAGGAGAGCGATATGGCAATTGTCGATGACGCCGGCCATGCCGGGCACGCGCCGGGGCATCACGAGCGCCCGCGCGGCATCATGCGCTGGCTGGCGGCCACCAACCACAAGGACATCGGTTCGATGTATCTGTGGTTCTCCTTCATCATGTTCCTGTCCGGCGGGGTGATGGCGCTGTGCATCCGTGCCGAACTGTTCCAGCCCGGCCTGCAGTTCTTTCAGCCGGAGCTGTTCAACCAGTTCACCACCCTGCACGGCCTGATCATGGTGTTCGGCGCCATCATGCCGGCCTTCACCGGCCTGGCCAACTGGATGCTGCCGCTGATGATAGGCGCGCCGGACATGGCTTTCGCCCGGATGAACAACTGGAGCTTCTGGCTGCTGCCGCCGGCGGCGCTGCTGCTCCTGCTGTCCTTCATCGTGCCCGGCGGCGCGGCGGCGGCCGGCTGGACGCTGTACGCGCCCTTGTCCACCCAGATGGGCATGGGCATGGACATGACCATCTTCGCCATCCACATCATGGGCGTCAGCTCCATCATGGGGTCGATCAACATCATCGTCACCATCCTCAATCTGCGCGCGCCGGGCATGACCATGATGAAGATGCCGATGTTCGCCTGGGCCTCGCTGATCACCGCCTACCTGATCATCGCGGTGATGCCGGTCCTGGCCGGCGTGGTCACCATGGTGTTGACCGACCGTCACTTCGGCACCCATTTCTTCAACGCCGCCGGCGGCGGCGACCCCATCCTGTATCAGCACGTGTTCTGGTTCTTCGGCCATCCCGAGGTCTACATCATGGCGCTGCCGGCCTTCGGCATCGTCAGCCAGGTGATTCCCACCTTCGCCCGCAAGCCCTTGTTCGGCTACGCCTCCATGGTTTACGCCACCTCCAGCATCGGCATCCTGTCCTTCATGGTGTGGGCGCACCATATGTTCGCCACCGGCATGCCGGCCACCGCCCAGCTGTTCTTCATGTACGCGACCATGCTGATCGCGGTGCCCACCGGGGTCAAAGTGTTCAACTGGGTGGCCACCATGTGGGAGGGCAGCATGACGTTTGAAACGCCCATGCTGTTCGCCATCGGCTTCATCCTGCTGTTCACCATAGGCGGCCTGTCCGGCGTCACCCTCAGCGTGGCGGCGGTGGACATCCAGCTGCACGCCAGCTACTACGTGGTCGCCCATTTCCATTACGTGCTGGTGGCCGGGGCGCTGTTCAGCCTGTTCTCCGCCATCTATTACTGGTTTCCCAAGATGACGGGCAAGATGTACCACGAGGGCCTGGGCAAGCTGCATTTCTGGTGGTCCTTGCTGTGGTTCAACGTCACCTTCTTCCCCATGCACTTCCTCGGCCTCGCCGGCATGCCGCGGCGGATTCCCGACTACGCGCTGCAATTCACCGAATTCAACCAGCTGGCCAGCATCGGCGCCTTCATGTTCGGCCTGGGGCAGTTGATCTTCCTCTACAACATCCTGCGCTCGCTGCGCCACGGCAAGCCCGCGCCGCAGCATCCGTGGGAGGGCGCCAATACGCTGGAGTGGGCGATTCCCACCCCGGCGCCCTACCACAGCTTCGCCGAAGCGCCGCAGCTGGAGGTGATTGAAAACGGCGTGGTGGTGTCCAGCACCGGCGGCGAGCACCACTGAGGACGATGCGATGGACGCCGCCGCCAAGCAGGGCCGCAGCAACCGCCAGCTGATGAAGAAACTGGCGGTGGTGGCCTTGCTGATGTTCGTTTTCGCCTGGGGGCTGATCCCGCTGTACAAGGTGGTGTGCGAAGTCACCGGCCTCAACGACGTGGTCAAGGCGGACAGCCTGGACGACACGGCGACAAACGGCGGCGCGGCGGCGCACGAGGTGGACATGACTTTCGACGCCACGGTGCAGGCCGGCCTGCCGTGGCAGGTGCGGCCCTTGCAGACCCGGCTCAAGGTGAAGCCCGGCCAGTTTGTGCAAGTGGAGTACGAAATCACCAACGCCAGCGGTCAGCGGGTGGTGGGGCAGGCGATTCCGCGCTATCTGCCCGCCGCCGCCGGCGAGTACGTCAAGAAGCTGGAGTGCTTCTGCTTCCGCCAGCAGGCCTTCGCGCCCGGCGAAACCAGACGCTTTCCGGTGGTGTTCGTCGTCGACAAGCGCTTGCCGGCCTCAATAGACAGCATCACGCTGGCCTATACCGTGTTTGACGTGCCGGGCAATGCGGGAGCGGGCTCATGAGGGCATGGCAAGGCGTTTTGGCGGTGTTGTCCGCCTTTTTCGGCGTGCGCCGCAAGGCGGACGCGCGCGAGGACAGCAAGCTCTCGCCGCTGCAGCTGATACTGACCGCGCTGCTGCTGGCGGCGACTTTTATCGGCGTGTTGCTATTGGTGGTGCGGCTGGCCACGTCCTAATCGGTGTGCAGGGAGAACGCAATGACGACAGCGAACGAGCGGGAACAGACGCATTACTTTGTGCCGCAGCCATCGCGCTGGCCGGCGGTGGGCGCGGTGGCGCTGTTCTGCCTGGGCTTGGGCGCGGCTTTCGCCGTCAACGGCCAGCCGCTGGGCAAGCTGTCGCTGGGCGTGGGCGCGCTGATACTGATCTATATGTTGTTCGGCTGGTTCGGCGACGTGATCCGCGAAAGCCGGCACGGCGACTACCAGGGCAAGGAAGACATGTCCTTCCGCTGGGGCATGGGCTGGTTCATCTTCTCCGAGGTGATGTTCTTCGGCGCCTTCTTCGGCGCCTTGTACTGGGTGCGGGTGGTGTCGGTGCCGACCTTGGGCGAGATGGACTACAAAATCTTGTACCCGGATTTCGAGCCGTCCTGGCCGCTGCTGACCGGGCCGGGCATCACCAAGCCCTATCAGGCGATGGGGGCCTGGGGCCTGCCGACGCTGAATACCCTGATCCTGCTGAGTTCCGGCGCGATGGTGACCTGGGCGCATTGGGCGCTGCTGCAAGGCCGGCGCGCGCAATTGAAGCTGGGGCTGCTGTTGACCGTGTTGCTGGGCAGCTTGTTCCTCTGCCTGCAGATGTACGAATACGGCCACGCGATGAGCGAGTTGAATCTGAGCCTGGCCTCCGGCGCTTACGGCATGACTTTCTTCATGCTGACCGGTTTTCACGGCCTGCACGTGCTCTTGGGCACCATCATTCTGGCGGTGGTGTGGCTGAGGGTGATGCGCGGGCATTTCGACGGCCAGCATCATTTCGCCTTCGAGGCGGCGGCCTGGTACTGGCACTTCGTCGACGTGGTGTGGCTGTTGCTGTTCGTCTTCGTCTACTGGCTGTGAACCGCGCGGCCGGACCAAAGGCCAGGGGCCGCGCCGGGACGAGGGCGGTCGGCTCGGCTAAGCTTGATGAGGGCGCCACCAGCCGAACAGCGCGCCCAGCAGCAAGAGCAGGAACAGGCCGATGGACAGGCCGATGCGCAAAGTGAGGGAGCGAACCAGACGTTGAGAGCCTTGATCGGACTTCAGCAGGCCGGTCAGGCCCCAGAACAGGGCAAGCACGATGCAGGCGAGCAAGAACAGAATGACAAGTTTCATTGCGGAATCCCCCGGTCGATTGGGCCGTCGATCTACAGCTTTGAAGTCTAGCGGCAAACGGCTGGTTTGGCTGTGTTTATTGGCCATGGCGGTGCTGCCTTTCTTTTTGGCGGCCTGGCAATGGCAGCGCGCGCAGGAAAAGGCCGAATTATTGCGCTCGCTGACCAGCGCCATCGGCGTGCCGCCGGTCAGCCTGATTTATCGCGAGGCCCGCCCGCAGCCGGAATTCAGCCGGGTGGCGCTGCCCGGCGCGCAGCCGGCCGGCCCGGCCTTGCTGTTGGAAAACAGCTATCTGGGCGAGGTCAAGGGCCGGCGCATGCTGCAACCCTGGCGGCTGGAAGACGGCGCGATGGCCCTGTTGGACCTGGGCTGGCTGGCCGACGGCGTGACGCCGCCCGCCGTCGATCCGAAAACGCTGACCTTGCGCGGACACTGGATGCCGCTGCCGCGCCACTTCGTGCTGCCCGGCGCGGTGGCCGGCGTGGAGGGCCGCGTCGACGCCATCGACATGGCCGCGCTGCGCCAGCGCTACCCCGGCCATTGGCATCAGGGCGTGGTGGTGCTGGAGCACTCGCCGGACCCGCTGCGGCATTGGCCGGTGCTGCCGGAATTCATGCCGGAGCGCCATTACGCCTATGCGGCGCAGTGGCTGCTGCTGGGCCTGTTATTGCTGCTGTCCTTGCATTCGCTGAGGAGACGTTCCCATGAGCCGCGTCGATGAAGCGTCCCCCGAGCCGTCCCGGCGCCGCGGCCGGCTCAAGCTGCTGCTGATGGCTGCCATCTGCCTGGCGCCGGTGCTCGCCTCTTGGGCGGCTTACCGGCTGATGCCGCCGCAGGGCGGCAAGAGCTACGGCCAATTGTTGCCGACGCGGCCGTTCGCGCTGACCGGCGCGCAAGGATGGCCGCGCGGCAAATGGGTGTTGGCGGCCAGGATAGAACCGGGCTGCCAGACACGTTGCCAGCAGCGCTTTTTCGCGATGCGCCAGATTCAGCGCGCGCAGGGCGAGGCCGCCGGCCGTCTGACCCGGCTGGGCTGGCAGGAGAGCGCCGCGCACGAGGAGGTGGACGCCACCCACATCGTGCAAACCGCGCAGACGGACGTCGACGGCGGCGGCTACTACCTGGTGGACCCCTTGGGCAACCAGGTCTTGTTCTATCCCGACGCCGCCGATCCCAAGAAAGTGATCCAGGAAATAGGCCGCGTGCTGAAAACCAATAACGGCATCGGTTGAGCTTGTTAAGCCGCGGCGCCCGCGCGGCCCGCGACATCCGCAGTTTCTTGGCCGCTCGACAAGGGGAGAGCAGCATGAGGCGACTGATCTGGCTGGCATTCATCCTGGCATGCGTGGTCGTGCCTTTCGGCGCTTATGTGCGCCTGTCCGACGCCGGGCTGGGCTGTCCGGACTGGCCGGGCTGTTACGGCCAGATCTCCCCGCATCACGCCGCGGAACGCATTCAGCAACAGCAAGCCCAGAGCCCGGACGGCCCGGTCAGCCTGGGCAAGGCCTGGAAGGAAATGAGCCATCGCTATCTGGCCGGCGCGCTCGGCGCGCTGATCGTCGCCATCGGCTGGCAGGCGTGGCGGCGGAAACGCCACCGCCGCGTCGCCGGGACGCTGTTGGCGGTGGTGCTGCTCCAGGGCTTGCTGGGCATGTGGACGGTGACCTTGCTGCTCAAGCCGGCCATCGTCACCCTGCACCTTATCGGGGGCGTGTCGGTGCTGCTGCTGCTGGCCTGGCTGGCGCTGTCGCCGCGGCTCGCTCCGGTGGACGCGCCGGCGTCGTTGAGCTGGCTGGCGCGCGCTCTGGCGCTGGCGGTGGCTTTGCAATTGGCCCTGGGCGGCTGGGTGTCCACCAACTACGCCGCGCTGGCCTGTCAGGGCTTTCCCGCCTGCAATGGCGAATGGTGGCCGCAGATGCGCTTCGAACACGCTTTCCATCTGTTCCGCGCCTTGGGCGAGGCGCCGGACGGCAGCCCGCTGGCGGTGGGCAATCTGGTGGCGGTGCATTGGCTGCACCGGCTGGGCGCCGCCCTGGTGACCGTCTTGTGCCTGAGCGCGGCGCGCGCCGGCTGGCGGCTGCCGGCGCTGCGCGGCCACCTGTGTTGCTTGCTGGCGGCGCTGTCGCTGCAGATCGGGCTGGGCGTCGCCAATGTGTTGCTGGCGCTGCCCTTGCCGGTGGCGGTGCTGCATAACGCCGGCGCCGCCTGTCTGCTGCTGATCAGCAGCCTGCTGGCGCTGCGGCTGAGGCCGGCGCGCGCCGCGCAGGCGCGGCCGGTCGGGCCTTTGCCTCGTCTTTCCAAAAACCATCGCGAATGGGTTTGAGCGCCGCATCCTGAGGGGGAAAAACATGAACGCAGCGGAGCTTCAGCAGGCGCGCCAGCACGCGGTCGCCTTGATGCAACTGGCCAAGCCCCGGGTAGTGGGGCTGATCGTATTCTGCGCGGTGATCGGCATGTTTCTGGCGGGGCCGGGCTGGCCGGATCCGGCGCGCCTGTTGCCGGCCACCGCCGGCATCGCGCTGGTGGCCGGCGCGGCGGCGATGATCAATTGCCTGGTGGAGCGCACGGTGGACGCCAATATGCGCCGCACCGCCTGGCGCGCCACCGCCCGCGGCGAGGCCGGCGCGGCCGAGACCCTGATCATCGCGCTGACCGCCGGCGGCATCGGCATGGCCTTGCTGGCCGGCCTGGTCAACGCCTTGACCGCCTGGCTGACGCTGGCCACCTTCGTCGGCTACGCCATCGTCTACACCCTGCTGCTCAAGCCCAATACGCCGCAGAACATCGTGATCGGCGGCGCCAGCGGCGCGATGCCGCCGGTGCTGGGCTGGGCGGCGATGACCGGGGAGGTGCACGCGTTCGCGCTGGTGCTGTTCCTGATCATCTACGCCTGGACGCCGCCGCATTTCTGGGCGCTGGCGCTGTACCGCCGCGACGATTACGCCCGCGCCGGGCTGCCCATGCTGCCGGTGACTCACGGCCAGCGTTTCACCACGCTGTCCATCTTGCTGTACTCGCTGCTGTTGTCGGCCATCACCCTGTTGCCGGTGGCGATGGGCGCGGCCGGCTGGCTCTATCTGCTGGCGGCGCTGGCGCTGGACGCGCGGTTGCTCTTCCTTGCCGTGCGCCTGCATCGCCAGTATGCTGACGCTCTGGCCCGCCGCGCCTTCGCCTGGTCGATCTGGTATCTGACCTGGCTGTTCGCGGCCCTGCTGATAGACCATTACTGGCTGATACCCGTTTCCTGATGCGCAAATTGATAAAACTCGCCGGCTGGCTGCTGCTGCCGTTGTGGCTGGCCGCGTGCTCGCCGAATGAACCCAAGCTGGATTTGAAAGGCACCGACGTCGCCGGCGCGTCGATAGGCGGCGATTTCACGCTGACCGACCACCAAGGCCAGCGCCGCAGCCTGTCCCAATACCAGGGCAAGGTGGTGGCGCTGTTCTTCGGCTACACCCATTGCCCGGACGTCTGCCCCACCACCATGCTGGAATACGCTGCGGCGGTGAAGCAGCTGGGCGAGCAGGCCAGCCAGGTGCAGGTGCTGTTCGTCAGCATAGACCCGGAACGCGACACGCCGCAGGTGCTGGCCGGCTATGTGCCGCATTTCAATCGAAGCTTCGTCGGTCTGACCGGCACGGCTGGCGAGGTCGAGCAGATCAAGAATCAATACAAGGTCGTCGCCCAGCGGGTGAGCCAGCCGGGTGGCGGCTATAGCGTGGACCACAGCGCCGGCTCCTATCTGTTGGATAAACAGGGCCGTTTGCGAGTGTTTGAGGTCTATGGCACGCCGTCGGCGAGCTTGGCTCATGATATTGGCCAGTTGTTACGCTAAACTTGGCGTATCGGAAACTGACGCAGACATGAAAGTCGGATCAAAGTGAGCAACGACCATAACGCTGGCGCAACATCCGGCTCGCAGCCATCGTTGGACCTCGCCAAATACACGCTGTCCACGTCGGTGGAGATCGCCCATCATCTGGCCGGCATCGCCAAGAATGGCCACATGGTGACGGTGTTTTCCAATAAGGGAAAAACCTTCATCCTGACTCGTTTCCTGGAGGTGGACCATAAGGCGGGCACGCTGGTGTTCGACTGGGGCGCGGACCCGGAGACCAATGAACATCTGCTGGCCAGCGAGCGCAATGTCTTCGTCTGCTCGCCGGAGGGCGTCAAGACCCAGTTCGTCACCGGCCAGGTGCGCCGGATAGACTGGGAGGGCCAGCCCGCCTTCCAGGCGGATTTGCCCGAGCAGGTGATCAAGCTGCAGCGCCGCGAATTCTTCCGCATCCAGACCCCGGCGGCCAGCCCGGTGATGTGCCATGTGGCCGATTACCCGCACAAGCCCATCGACCTGGCCTTGTTCGACGTCAGCCTGGGCGGCGTCAGCATGTGGCTGCCGCAGCCGGCCACGCCCGGCTTCGACATCGGCCAGCAATACCAGCGCTGCACGCTGGACCTGAAACCGCTGGGCGGGCTGCATATCGGGCTGGAAGTCCGTCACCGGCTGGCCGCCAAGCTGCGCAACGGCAACGAGGCTGTGCGCATCGGTTGCTCCTATCTGGGGCTGACGCCGGCGATGGAGACGCTGATTCAGCGCTACGTCGGCCTGCTGGAGCGCGAACGCCGCGCGCTGGTCGGCTGAATCCGCGCGCCGCTTCGCCTTAACCTCGATTTCGTCATCCTTGCCGCAAGACATCATGAAGCTGACTATTGCCCTGTCCAAAGGGCGCATCTTTGAAGAGACCCTGCCCCTGCTGGCCGCCGCCGGCATTTTGCCGGCGGAGGACCCGGAAGCCTCGCGCAAACTGATCATCGGCACCAACCATCCGGGCGTGCGGCTGGTGATCGTGCGCGCGTCCGACGTGCCGACCTATGTCCAGTACGGCGCCGCCGATCTGGGCATCGCCGGCCGCGACGTGCTGATCGAGCACGGCGGCGCCGGCCTGTACCAGCCGCTGGATCTCAATATCGCCAAATGCAATATGATGGTGGCGGTGCAGAACGGCTTCGACTACGAGGCCGCGGTGCGCCGCGGCGCGCGCCTGAAGATCGCCACCAAGTATCCGCAGATCGCGCGCGAGCATTTCGCCCGCAAGGGCGTGCATGTGGACATCATCAAGCTCTACGGTTCGATGGAGCTGGCGCCGCTGGTCGGCCTGGCCGACGCCATCGTGGACCTGGTCTCCACCGGCGGCACGCTGCGCGCCAACGATCTGGTCGCGGTCGAACACATCGTCGACATCAGTTCGCGGCTGGTGGTCAACCAGGCCGCGCTCAAGCTCAAACACGACGTGATCCAGCCGGTGCTGGACGCATTCGCCGGCGCCGTGCCGGCCTGAGGTCCGCTCCATGCTGAAACTGTCCTCTTCCCAAGCCGATTTCACCGCCCGCCTGCAGGCGCTGCTGGCCTTTGAAACCGCGCAGGACCCGGCCGTCGACGCCGCCGTCGCCGCCATCTGCGACGACGTCAAGGCGCGCGGCGACGCCGCGGTGATCGACTACACCAACCGCTTCGACCGCATGCGCGCGGTCTCGATGGCCGATCTGACGCTGTCGCGCGAGCAACTGGAAGCCGCCTTCCACCGGCTGAGCGATCCGGTGCGCCACGCGCTGAGCACCGCCGCGGAACGGGTGCGCCGCTATCACGAGAAGCAACTGGCGCATTCCTGGAGTTATCAGGACGAGGACGGCACCTTGCTGGGCCAGCAGGTGACGCCGCTGGACCGCGTCGGCATCTACGTGCCGGGCGGCAAGGCCGCCTATCCCAGCTCGGTGTTGATGAACGCGATGCCGGCCAAGGTGGCCGGCGTCGGCGAAATCATCATGGTGGTGCCGACGCCGGACGGCGAGCGCAACGATCTGGTGCTGGCCGCCGCCTACATCGCCGGCGTGGACAAAGTGTTCACTTGCGGCGGCGCCCAGGCGGTGGCGGCCTTGGCCTACGGCACCGAGACCGTGCCCCAGGTCGACAAGATCACCGGCCCGGGCAACGCCTACGTCGCCGCGGCCAAGCGCCGGGTCTTCGGCGTGGTGGGCATCGACATGGTGGCCGGCCCGTCCGAAATCCTGGTGATCTGCGACGGCGACACCCCGCCGGACTGGGTGGCCATGGATTTGTTCAGCCAGGCCGAGCACGATGAAATCGCCCAGGCCATCCTGCTGTGCCCGTCGGCGGACTATATCGCCCAGGTCGAGGCCAGCATCGCCAGACTGCTGCCGCAGATGCCGCGCCGCGCCATCATCGAGGCCAGCCTCGGCAATCGCGGCGCGCTGATCCAGGTCGGCGATCTGGCGCAAGCCTGTGAGATCGCCAACTACATCGCGCCCGAGCATCTGGAACTGTCGGTGGCCCATCCGGACGAGCTGTTGCCGTTGATCCGTCACGCCGGCGCCATCTTCATGGGCCGTTTCACTTCGGAGAGCCTGGGCGATTACTGCGCCGGCCCCAACCACGTGCTGCCCACCAGCCGCACCGCGCGTTTCGCCAGCCCGCTGGGCGTGTACGACTTCCAGAAGCGCAGCAGCCTGATCCGGGTGTCCCAGGCCGGCGCGCAGACGCTGGGCCAGGTCGCCAGCCTGCTGGCCCACGGCGAAGGCCTGAGCGCGCATGCGCGCGCGGCGGAGCTGAGGCTGGATGCCTAGCGCCGCTGGAGGCGAAACGCCGCTTCATCGCTTAATCTGGATAGGTAACCGGAGAAGGCGATGGCTGGGCTGAAACGCATCATGGCCGGACTCTGTCTGGCCTTTTTCTTGTCCGCGGCGGCAGGGGCGCAACCGCGGGTGCTGGTGGTGGAGAGCTATCACAGCGACTACCCCTGGGATCAGGATTACCGCCGCGCCCTGCAGGAGCGCCTGGGCAAGCGTGCGCAGCTGAGCTATTACGCGATGGACACCAAGCGTCTGCCGCCGGCCCAGCATCAGGCGCGCGCCGACGAAGCACTGGCGATGGCGGCGAAAATAAAACCTGAGCTCGTCATCGTCGGCGACGACGCCGCCTTGCAAAGAGTGGGCAGCAAGCTGGCCCAGCGGGGCGTCCCGGTGATCTATCTGGGCATCAACAACAATCCGCGCAATTACTTCCCGGGCGCGGCGTCGGGCGTCAGCGGCGTGCTGGAGCGGCCGTTGATTCTGCGCAGCGTCTTCGAATTGGGCAAAACCGTCAAAGGCCTGCGCAGCGCGCTGGTGCTGTTCGACGACGATCTCACCTCGCGCATCATCCGCGACGAGACCTTCGTCGGCCGCGACACCATGCTGCTGGCCAATATCCACGTCGACCTGGCCTTGACCGGCTCCTATGCGGACTGGCAGCGGCGGGTGCTGGGCGCCGCCGGCCGCTATCAGGCGATCTGGATCGGCCTTTACTTCACCCTGCGCGACGCCGGCGGCAAGGTGGTGCCCGGCGATGAAGTGCTGCGTTGGACCGCCGCCCACGCCAAGCTGCCGCTGTTCGCGTTCTGGGATTTCGCCGTGGGCAAGGACAAGGCCGCCGGCGGCCTGGTGCTGTCCGGCTACGAGCAGGGCCGCGAGGCGGCCAAGCTGGCCGAGCAAGTGTTGTTCCACGGCAAGCCGGTGGCCAGCCTGTTCCCGGTGACGCCGTCGGAAGGCCGCTATGTTTTCAGCCGCGAAGGCCTGGCGCGAGACCGCATAGAGCTGCCGGCGCGGCTGCGGGAACGGGCGAATTGGGTCGAGTAGCTGAAAGCGAATGAACACGCTACTATAGCTTTTCGTCTTTTCCGATAATACGGCTCCGCCCGCGGGGCTTTTGTTGGCCGCCAGGCCGATTGCGAAGTCATGAAAAAGTCCGTCCGACAGCTGGTGCGCGATGAGATCGCCGCCATCAGCGCCTACCCGGTAGCCTCCGCCGACGGCTACATCAAGCTGGACGCCATGGAGAATCCGTGGCCGCTGCCGGCCGAGCTGCGCCAGGAACTGGCGCGGACGCTGGCCGACGTCGCCGTCAACCGTTATCCGGACCCGTCCGGCGGCACGCTGAAAGCCCAGCTGAAGCAGGCGTTTTCCATCCCGGAGCCGGCCGAAGTGCTGCTGGGCAACGGCTCCGACGAGCTGATCACCCTGGTGGCGCAGGCGCTGGCCCGTCCCGGCGCCAAGTTGCTGGCGCTGGAGCCGTCCTTCGTGATGTACAAGATGAACGCGCTGTTCTCCGGCCTGGACTATGTCGGCGTGCCGCTGCGTTCCGATTTCAGCCTGGACCTGCCGGCGACGCTGGCGGCCATCGCCGAGCATCAGCCGGCGGTGGTGTTCGTGTCCTACCCCAACAACCCGACCGGCCCGCGCTTCGCCCGCGCCGAGGTGGAAGCGATCTGCGAGGCCGCGCCCGGCCTTGTGGTGGTGGACGAGGCCTATCAGGCTTTCGCCAGCGACAGCTTCATGAACCTGGCCGGCCTGCGCGACAATCTGATCGTGATGCGCACGCTGTCCAAGCTGGGCCTGGCCGGCATCCGCCTGGGTTACGCCGCCGGCCCCGCCGACTGGATCCGGGAACTGGACAAGGTGCGCCCGCCGTACAACGTCAATGTGCTGACCCAGGCCGCCGCGCGCTTCTCGCTGCGCCATATCGAGGTGTTCAACCGCCAGGCCGCGGAACTGTGCGAGGAACGCGGCCGGCTGGCCGCCGGGCTGGCGCGCCACGCCGCCATCGAAGCCTTCCCGTCGGAAGCCAATTTCATCACCATCCGGGTGCCGGACGCGCTGGCCTTGTACCAGCATTTCAAGGCCAGCGGCATCCTGATCAAGCAACTGCACGGCAGCCACCCCTTGCTGGAGCGATGCCTGCGCCTGACTGTGGGCGCGCCGCAGGAAAACGACGCCATGTTGGCGGCCCTGGACGCTTACTTCGCCTGAGCCATGAGAACCGCAACCGTTACCCGCAATACCCTGGAAACCCAGATCACCGTCAGCCTGAATCTGGACGGCGCCGGCGTAGGCCGCTTTGAAACCGGCGTGCCCTTTCTCGACCACATGATGGACCAGATCGCCCGCCACGGCCTGATCGATCTGGACGTGGTCGCCCACGGCGATCTGCATATCGACGCCCACCACACGGTGGAAGACATCGGCATCACCCTGGGCCAGGCCTTCGCCAAGGCGATAGGCGACAAGAAGGGTATCCGCCGCTACGGCCACGCCTATGTGCCGCTGGACGAGGCGCTGAGCCGGGTGGTGATCGACCTGTCCGGCCGTCCGGGCCTGGTATACCAGGTCGAATACACCCGCGCCAGCATCGGCCAGTTCGACGTCGACCTGTTTTCCGAGTTCTTCCACGGCTTCGTCAATCACAGCATGGTCACGCTGCACATAGACAATCTGCGCGGCGTCAACAGCCATCATCAGGCCGAGACCATCTTCAAGGCCTTCGGTCGCGCCTTGCGCATGGCCTGTGAGGCGGACGAGCGCATGGCCGGACAGACGCCGTCCACCAAGGGCACGCTGACCGCATAAGTCGGCCGCGCCGTTTTTTCAGGGCTCCGGCCGCATTTGGCCGGAGCGCCGCCACACCCCGAAGCGAGCTTGCAGGATGGCGATTAAAGTTGCAGTAGTGGATTACGGCATGGGCAATCTGCATTCGGTGCTCAAGTCGGCGCAGGCCGTCAACGACATCGGCGCGGACATCTTCCTCACCAGCGAGCCGGAAGCCGTGCTCAAGGCGGACAAGGTGATCTTCCCCGGGCAGGGCGCGATGCCGGACTGCATGCGCGAGCTGAACCAGCACGGGCTGGCCGAGGCGATAAGGGAAAGCACCAAGAACAAGCCGTTTTTTGGCATCTGCGTCGGCGCGCAGCTATTGTTCGAGGAAAGCGAGGAGGGGCCGACTCAAGGCCTGGGCCTGTTCCCCGGCAAGGTGGCGCGTTTTGCCGCCGGGCTGCGCGACGCCGAGGGCGAGCGTTTGAAAGTGCCGCACATGGGCTGGAACCAGGTGTTCCAGACGCGGGTCCATCCCTTGTTCGCCGGCATCGCCGACGGCGAGCGTTTCTATTTTGTGCATAGTTACCACTTTGCGCCGGCCGATGCGGGCCTGACGTTGGCGGAAAGTGAATACCCTGAGCGGTTTTCCTGTATTGTCGGTCGTGAGAACATTTTCGCAAGCCAGTTCCACACCGAAAAGAGCCACCGGGCCGGCCTTCAGATGATGAAGAACTTCCTGGCCTGGGATGGCAGTGTTTAACTCACGTTTGATTTAGCACCATGCTGCTCATACCCGCGATAGACCTGAAAGACGGTCAATGCGTACGCCTGAAACAGGGCGTGATGGACGATGCCACCGTTTTCTCCGACGACCCCGTGCAAGTCGCCGCCCATTGGCGCGATCAGGGCGCTCGCCGCCTGCATCTGGTCGACCTCAACGGCGCCTTCGCCGGCAAGCCCAAGAATCTGGCGGTGATCCGCGATATTCTGGGCGAAGTCGGCAATGAAATCCCCGTGCAATTGGGCGGCGGCATCCGTGATCTGGACACCATAGAGAAGTACCTGGACATGGGCCTGGCCTACGTGATCATCGGCACCGCCGCGGTCAAGACCCCGGGCTTCCTGCACGATGCCTGCGACGCCTTCCCCGGCCAGGTCATCGTCGGCCTGGACGCCAAGGACGGCATGGTGGCGATAGACGGCTGGGCCAAGGTCACCAACCACAAGGTGATCGATCTGGCCAAACGCTTCCAGGACTACGGCGTCAATTCGGTGATCTACACCGACATCGGCCGCGACGGCATGATGAACGGCGTCAACATCGACGCCACCGTCAAGCTGGCGCAGGCGCTGACCATCCCGGTGATCGCCTCCGGCGGCCTGAGCAATCTCGACGACATCCGCGCCTTGTGCGCGGTGAAGGACGAGGGCGTCGAAGGCGCGATCACCGGCCGCGCGATTTACGAGGGCGGCATCGATTTCGCCGCCGCGCAGACGCTGGCCGACGAATTGTCGGACTGAGAGCCTGTTCTCGACTTATCAAGCCATGCCGGCCCGTACGCACTGTTCGGGCCGGTTGGCCGTTTGCCGGACCCCATATGCTTGCCAAACGCATCATCCCCTGTCTGGACGTGACCGCCGGTCGCGTCGTCAAAGGCGTCAACTTCCTGGGTCTGCGCGACGCCGGCGACCCGGTGGAAATCGCCCGCCGCTATAACGAGCAGGGCGCGGACGAACTGACCTTTCTCGATATCACCGCCAGCTCGGACCAGCGCGACATCATTCTGCACGTGATCGAATCGGTGGCGGAGCAGGTGTTCATTCCGCTGACCGTGGGCGGCGGCGTGCGGGAAGTGGCGGACATCCGCCGCCTGCTCAGCGCCGGCGCGGACAAGGTCAGCATCAATACCGCGGCGGTGACCCGGCCGCAGCTGGTGAGCGAGGCGGCCGATCGCTTCGGCAGCCAGTGCGTCGTCGTGGCGGTGGACGCCAAGGCGGTGACGCCGGAGAACGACCGCTGGGAGGTGTTCACCCACGGCGGCCGCACGCGCACCGGCATCGACGCGGTGGCGTGGGCGCGTCAGATGCAGCAACTGGGGGCGGGCGAAATCCTGCTGACCAGTATGGACCGCGACGGCACCAAGATAGGCTTCAATCTGGAGCTGACGCGCGCGGTGTCGGAAGCGGTGGACATTCCGGTGATCGCCTCCGGCGGCGTGGGCACGCTGCAGCACCTGGTGGACGGGGTCAAACTGGGCAAGGCCGACGCGGTGCTGGCCGCCAGTATTTTCCATTTCGGCGAGCACACGGTGGCGGAGGCCAAGCAGGCGATGCGGGACGCCGGCATCGAAGTGCGGCTGTGAGCGCTTTCCGATCGACACTCTTGCCGGCGTCTTAATTTGAGGCGAAGCGGGCGCCGCGCTGAATCATTTGCTGCGCCGCCACTCATAGCCAAGGCGCGCGGCCTTCTAAAGGTGAGCCATGAATTGGTTGGATGAAGTCAAATGGGACGACAAGGGCCTGGTCGCCGCCATCGCCCAGGACGCCGCCAGCGGCCGGGTGCTGATGGTGGCGTGGATGAATCGCGACAGCCTGGCCCTGACCGCCGAAACCGGCGTCGCCCATTACTGGAGCCGCTCGCGCGGCAAGCTGTGGAAGAAGGGCGAGGATTCCGGCCACCTGCAAAGCGTCAAGGAGTTGCGGCTGGACTGCGACGGCGACGTGGTGGTGATGCAGATCGAGCAGGCCGGCGGCATCGCCTGCCATACCGGCCGCGAAAGCTGCTTCTACCGCCGCTTCGATCCGGCGCGGCAAGATTGGGAAGTGGTGGACGCGGTCTTGAAGGACCCGGGCGCCATCTACGGCAAGGCCTGACTTGCGCGCGGTCAACGCCTTGCGGCGGCTGGCCGTTAGAATGGCAGCCGGCAAGGCGATTGTTATCGTTTTGCCATCGGAACGACATATACTTGCCGGGGTTGCGGCGTAAAGGAATAGCGACATGAGCCAGGATGTGCTGAAAACCATCGCGGACACGCTGGAAGCGCGGCGCGAGGCCAGTTCCCAGTCTTCCTATGTGGCGTCCCTGTTTCACAAGGGCGAGGACGCCATTCTGAAGAAAGTGGCGGAGGAGGCGGCGGAAACGCTGATGGCCTCCAAGGACAAGGACAAGCTGCATCTGGTGCGCGAAGTGGCCGACCTGTGGTTCCACAGCATGGTGTTGCTGACCTATCATGGCCTGCGGCCCGAGGACGTGCTGATGGAGTTGAAGCGGCGCGAGGGTATTTCCGGCCTGGATGAAAAGGCCTCCCGCGCCCCCACCCCTTAAGATTGAGCGAGAGCCGACAATAATGACAGACTGCATCTTCTGCAAAATCGTGGCCGGGCAGATTCCGGCCAATAAAATCTACGAAGACGACGATGTGCTGGCCTTCCACGACATCCGTCCGATCGCTCCCGTGCATTTCATGCTGATTCCCAAGCTGCACGTGGATTCGCTGGCCCATTGCGGCCCCGAGCACGAGGCGGTGCTGGGCAAGATGCTGACCCTGGCGCCCAAGCTGGCGCGCGAGCAGGGCCTGGAGGGCGGCTTCAAGACCGGCATCAACACCGGCCGCGGCGGCGGGCAGGAAGTGTTCCACCTGCACGTGCATGTGTTCGGCCACAAGAATAACTGATCGGCCCGCGGGCCCGAAGCGGGAGGCCGGGCGGCCTCCGCGTACTAATTCGATTTGATAAGGAAGTGAATCATGGGTTCTTTCAGCATCTGGCACTGGCTGGTGGTATTGCTGATCGTGGTGCTGGTGTTCGGCACCAAGAAACTGCGCAATATCGGTGAAGATCTGGGCGGCGCGGTCAAAGGCTTCAAGGAAGGCATGAACGGCGAGAACGACAAGGCCGCCAAGGACAAGCCGGCTGAAACCGGCCGCATCATCGACGGCGACGCCGACAAGAAATAAGGCGCGGCTCAAGCGTGTTTGAAATCAGCTTTGGCGAAATCCTGTTGATAGGCGTGGTGGCCCTGGTGGTCTTGGGGCCGGAGCGCCTGCCCACGGTGGCGCGCACCCTGGGCGCGCTGGTGGGCCGCGCCCAGCGTTTCGTGGCCACGGTGAAGTCCGACATCCAGCAGCAGGCCAATCTGACCGGCCTGAACGAATTGCGGCAGGACATCGAGGACGCGGCGCAGTCGTTCAAAGGCCAGCTCGACTCCGAAGTGCGGGGCGTGCGCGAGGCGATGGAGCAGAACAGCGCCGAACTGCGTTCCCTGGCGGACGAGGCGCGCGCGCCGGTGGAAGAGGCGGCCAATCTCATCCACGGCGGCCTGCAGCCGGATCTGCTGGACCCGCTTCCGGCCGACGTCGAGGCGCAGGCCGAGGCGGCGCCGGTCAAGGACGAGAACCAGCTGGACCTGTTCGACGACTTGCCGCCGGCGGCGCCGGCTCCCCAGCCGGCCGATCCGCCATCGCCGCGTTGAGCTTGGCCGCACCCGGCCGGGCGGGACTGGCGCCCGCTCCGGCCGTTCCTGAATCCATTGGACATCCCGCGCATGAATGAACAACCCTTGCTCGCGCATCTGATCGAGTTGCGCACCCGTCTGGTACGGGCGCTGCTCGGCGTCGCGCTGGTGTTTCTCGGCCTGTTCCATTGGTCCGGGGACATCTACCATCTGCTGGCCAAGCCGCTGCTGGACGCGTTGCCTAAGGGGGCGAACATGATCGCCACCGACGTCACCGCGCCGTTCTTCGTACCGGTCAAGGTGACCATGCTGGTGGCCTTCCTGATCTCGCTGCCCAATACCCTGTACCAGATCTGGGCCTTTGTCGCGCCCGGGCTCTACCACCATGAGAAACGGCTGGTGCTGCCCCTGGTGGTGGCCAGCCTGTTGCTGTTCCTCACCGGCATGGCTTTCGCCTACTTCCTGGTCTTCCCCGTGGTGTTCGGCTTCATGTCGGCGGTGACGCCGGTCGGGGTCAGCATGATGACCGACATCGATAAATACCTGTCCTTCGTGCTCGGCATGTTCATGGCCTTCGGCGTCACCTTCGAGGTGCCGGTGGTGGTGATCCTGCTGGTGCGCATGGGCGTGGTGTCGGTGGAAAAACTGCGCCAGGGCCGGCCTTACGTGATCGTCGGCGCCTTCGTGGTGGCCGCCGTCGTCACGCCGCCGGACGTGCTGTCGCAAACCCTGCTGGCGGTGCCGCTGTGGCTGTTGTACGAGGCGGGCATTCTGTTGGCGGTGTTCCTGGGCCGCAAGAAGGAGCGCCCTTTGCTGGAGGATGGTTCATGAATCGAAACGCCTGGCATTACGGCGCGTCGGCGTCGCTGATCGCCCTGATCCTGCTGTGCCTGGCCTGGGAGCTGTGGCTGGCGCCGCTGCGTCCGGGCGGCTCGCTGCTGGCGCTCAAGGCGGCGGTGCTGCTGCTGCCGCTGCGCGGCATCCTGGCCCAGCGCCTGTACACCTATCAATGGGCCAGCATGTTCATCCTGGCTTATTTCACCGAGGGCGTGATGCGCGGTTGGGCGGATCGCGGCCTGTCGCAACAACTTGCATGGGGCGAAATCTTCTTAAGCGGACTATTCTTCGTCTGTGTATTGGGCTTTGCCAGAACCTTCAAGTTGTCGCGTCAGCCGCAGTAGACCTCGCGCGCAGCCAAAAGGAAGCCGTCAGCTCATGCTGACGGCTTTTTTTGCGTCCGCCGCGCATGCCGGGCGCAGAGTGTGAAACTTGCCGGAGTCATGCGGTGAAAACCGTGAACGGCTTGGTTTACCATCGCGGCGAAACCGCGGACTTGAATCGGCGGGAATCCAAAAAAAACATAGTTTGGTTGGGGAGTGTGTAAATGCGGAATATGACGATTGCGGCCCGGATCACCCTGGGTTTCGCCTTGTTGCTGGTGGCGCTGGCGGTGACCAGCTTGCTGGCCTTCATGGGGTTGGGCAGCATTTCCAGCCGGGTGGAGGATGTCAGCACTCATGAACTGGCCTTTTACCGCGACGTGGTGGAGTTGCAGCAGCATATGGGCAATCTGCGGCGTTTCGAGAAGGACTATTTCATCAATCTGGGCGACGCCGCCAAGCGGAGCGAGTACAGCGGGAAATGGAGCAAGACGCTGGACGGCGCGCACGCGGCGATCAAGAGCGCCGGCACCCATCCGCTGAACGGCGACGCCGCCCAGCAGCTGACGACGCTGGACGGACTGCTCAACAGCTACGCCGACGGCTTCAAGACGGTGGGCGCCAAGGTGGACAAGCAGGAACTGGCCAGCACCAGCGACGCCAACAAGGCGTTTGGCCAGTACAAGGGCAGCATCCACCAGATGGAAGAGGTCTCGGCCAAACTGGCCAAGGGCGCTTCCGACGCGGTGGCGGGGCTGCGCGGCCAGATCGACGCCTCCGCGGACGCGGTGCGCAGCCAGTTGCTGGCCACGGTGGCGGTCGGCCTGCTGGCCAGCCTGGTGGTGTCCTGGTACATCATCCGCTCCATCCGCGTGCCCTTGCTGCAGATGCGGGATTCCGCGCAGCAACTGGCGCAAACCTGCGATCTGAACCTGGAACTGCCGGACTTCGGCCGCAATGAGCTGGGCAGCGTCGGCGAATCGCTGGCCTCGCTGGTCGGCACCGTGCGCCGGCTGGTGCAGGAAGCCCAGGGCCACGCCACGCAACTGGCCAGCGCCTCGGGCCAGATGGCGGACGTCAGCTCCCAGGTGTCCGGCGCCGCGGCCAATCAGGCGGAATCCGCCGCCAGCGGCGCGGCGGCGATCGAGCAGATGTCGGTCAGCATCAATCTGGTGGCGGACAATACCCGCGACGTGGAGGGCCAGGCGCGCCAGACCATGGCGCAGGCGGATCGCGGCAACGGCCTGGCGGAAAAAGCCGCCAGCGAGATCCAGCTGATCGCCAGCGGCATTACCGAAACCTCCACGGTGATGGGGCAGCTCAATCAGCGTTCCAGCGATATCGGCGACATCGTGCGGGTGATCCGCGATATCGCCGAGCAGACCAATCTCTTGGCGCTGAACGCGGCGATCGAGGCGGCGCGGGCCGGGGAGATGGGCCGCGGTTTCGCGGTGGTGGCGGACGAGGTGCGCAAGCTGGCCGAGCGCACCAGCCAGGCCACCACCGAGATTTCCACCCATATCGAAGGGGTGCAGACCGATACCCAGCGCGCCTACCAGAGCATGCAGCAGGCCAACGCCCGCATCGAGAGCGGCGTCAGCAGCACCTCCAGCGTGGCCGAGTCGCTGCGTGAAATCCATCAGCTGTCCCAGCACTCGGTGGAACGCATCACCGACATCGCCAACGCGATCAAGGAGCAAAGCCACGCCAGCCAGCTGGTGGCGGGCAATGTGGAGCAGATGGCGCAGATGAACGAGAGCACCGCCAAGGCCTCCGGCCAGGCCAGCCAGCTATCGCAGGAACTGCAGCAGTTGTCGGTGGATTTGGACTCCAATCTCAGGCGCTTCCGCACCTGAGGGAAGGGGCTTCATCTCAGCCGGCGATGCCCAGCGCCTCCAGGCTATTGCGGTACAAGGCCTGGCGCAGCGCCGTCTCCGGCAGGCCGCGCAGCTCGGCCAGCTGCGCGCTGAAGGCGGCCAGATGGGCCGGCTCGTTGGGCCGGTCCTGGGCGAACTCGGGGCGGATGTCCGGCGCGTCGGTTTCCAGCACCAGGCCGGACAGCGGCAGCGTGGCCGCCAGCCGGCGGATGCGCTGGGAGCCGGAGTAGGTCATCGCGCCGCCGAAGCCCAGCTTCATGCCCTGGCGCAGCATCGCGTCCGCTTGCTGCGGGCTGCCGTTGAAGGCGTGGGCGATGCCCCGCTCGACGCGCTGCTCGCGCAGATGCTTGAGCACGCGGTCCACTGATCGGCGCACGTGCAGCACCACCGGCAGCGCGTATTTGCGCGCCAGCTTCAGCTGTTCGACGAACAAGGCCTCCTGCCGCGCCGGATCCAGCTCCGGCAGATAGAAGTCCAGGCCTATCTCTCCCACCGCCTCCGGCCGCTGTTCGCGCAGCGCGCGCTCCAGCTGCTCCAGATGCTCGTCCAGATGCCGTTCCAGATAGATGGGATGCAGGCCGAAGCCTATCCAGCAGCCGTGATCGCGGCGCATGGCGGCGGCCGCGTCGAAGGTGTCGGCGCGCACCGCCGGCACCAGGATCTGGCCGACGCCGGCGGCGCGCGCGCGCTCCAGCACGGCGGACAGCATCGGCGCCAATTCCGGCGCGTCCAGATGGCAGTGGGTGTCGATCAGCGCGCCGGGCGCGGGCAGGGCGGGGAAACGGTGCATGGCGGATTCGTCGTTCGCTCAGCCGGCTTCCGGCTGCAATTGCTGCAGCAAGTATAGCCGTTGGTAGATGCCGCCCTCGGTCATCAAGGCCTCGTGATTGCCGGTTTCGGCGATCTGGCCGTGGTTGAGCACGATGATGCGGTCGGCGTCGCGGATGGTGGACAGCCGGTGGGCGATGGAGATCAGGGTGATCTGGCCGCGCAGCTGTTCCAGCGCTCCTTGCACCAGTTGTTCGGTTTCGCTGTCGATGTGGGAGGTGGCCTCGTCCAGCAGCAGGATGCGCGGCTTGCCCGCCAGCGCGCGGGCGATGGCGATCAGCTGCTTCTGGCCGCTGGACAGCCGCGAGCCGCTCTCGCCCATATCGGTGTCGTAGCCCTGCTCCAGGGCCAGGATCAGATCGTGCGCGCCGGCCGCGCGCGCGGCGTCCTCGATCTGCTGCTGCGTCAACGGCCGGCCCATGGCGATATTGTCGCGCGCGCTGGCGGCCAGCAGAAAGGGCTCCTGCGGCACCAGGCCGACGCCGTCGCGGAAGGCGGCGTCGTCGAAGGCGGCCAGCGGCTGCTCGTCGATCAAGATCTCGCCGCCTTGCGGCGCGTAGAAGCGCAGCAGCAGCGACAGCAGCGTGGATTTGCCGCTGCCGGTGTGGCCGACGATGCCGATGAAGCCGCCGGCCGGAATCTCCAGCGAAAGATCGGGCAATACCGGCCGCTCAGGCTGATAGCCGAAGCTCACCCGGCGGAAGCTGACCGCGCCCCGCTCGATGCGGCCCTGGCCGTGGCCGGCCGCCGCCGCCGGCTCCTGCAGCAGCGCGTCCACCCGCGCCGCCGCCACCACCGCCTGCTGCAGCTGGCTGAACTGCATGGTGATCTGGATCAGCGGATCCACCATGCGGCCGATATAGCTGATGAAGGCGTAGAGCACGCCGATCTGCAGCGCGCCCAGCGGCCGCTGGCTGAAGCTGTAGATCACCCCGGCCAGCAACAGCACTTTCAGCAGGTCCAGCGCCGGACGCAGTAGCCAGGCGTTGGCGCTCAACTCCGCGATCCGCGCCCGGTAGTAATTGTGGTTGGCCTGATCGAAACGCGCGGCGAAGCGGCCGGTGGCGTTGGCGGCCTGCAACACGCTCATGCCGGAGATGGATTCGGCCATCTGGGCGTTGATGTCGCTGCGCAGCGCGCGGGCGCGCGTCACCGACGGCGCGCTCCAGCGCTGGTAGAGCCAGACGATGGCCAGCATCGCCGGCAGCAGCAGCGCCGCCAGCAGCATCAGCCGCCAGTCCAGCCAGGCCATCGCCGCCATCACCCCGATGACCACGATGCTGCTGTCCAGCATCACGAACAGCACCTGCACGTACAAGGCCTTCACCGATTCGGTGTCGTTGGTGACGCGGCTGACCAGTTGGCCGGTGATCGCCTTGTCGAAAAAGGCCATCGGCAGCCGGATCACGTGGCGGTAAACCTGTTCGCGAAGTCTCTGCACCGAGCGCATCGCCACGCCGGACAGGCGCACCAGCTGCAGATAGCGCAGGCTGGACGCGGCGTAGCCGGCCATCAGACAGGCGAGCAGCAGCAGGCCCATTTCCAGCCATTGCGGCGCGCGCGGCAGCAGATAGCGGTCGATGAACACCTTGCCCAGCAGCGGCGACAGCGCCTCCATCAGCGCGGCGGCGATCAGCCACAGCGTGCCCCACAGCACATGGCGCTTTTCCGGCGCGGCGGAGTGACGCAGCAGGGCCACTGCCCGGCTGCGGTTGATCGCGGATTGATCAGATTTCATCCAGGCTGGCCTCCAGTTGTTGATAGCGCCACTGGCTGGCGTACCAGCCGTTCAATTGCAGCAGCGCCTCGTGGCTGCCGGCTTCGGCGATGCCGCCGTGCTGCAGCACGACGATGTGGTCGGCGTCCGCCACCGCGGACAGCCGGTGGCTGGCGATGATCACGCTGCGGCCGCGGCGCGCTTCGCGCAGATGTTGCAGAATCTGGGTTTCGGTCTGGGTGTCCACCGCGGACAAGGCGTCGTCCAGCAGCAGCAGCGGCGCGTCCGCCAGCAAGGCGCGGGCGATGGCCAGCCGTTGGCGCTGGCCGCCGGACAAGGCCACGCCTTTTTCGCCCACCGGGGTGGCGTAGCCCTGGGCCAGGCGCAGGATGTCCTCGTGCACCGCCGCCAGCCGCGCCACGCGTTCGATCTCGCGTTCGGCGGCGTCCGGGCGCGTCAGCGCGATATTGTCGGCCACCGAGGCGGAGAACAGAAAGGACTCCTGCGGCACCCAGCTGATCGCCGCGCGCAAGGCGTCCATCTTGTATTCCTCCAGCGGCACGCCGTTCCAGCTGACGCTGCCGGCCGGCAGCGGGTACTGGCGCAGCAGCAGGCGCAGCAGCGTGGATTTGCCGCTGCCGGTGGGGCCGACGATGCCCAGGGTCTGGCCGCGGCCCAGGCGCAGATCGATCGCGCGCAAGGCCGGCGCGCTTTGCCCCGGATAAGTGAAGTTCAGGTCGCGCCAGCGCAGTTCGCCGGCCGGCTCCGTGGCGTTGACGCCGCTGTCGTCCACGGACTCGGGCGCGCTCAGCACCGGCTCCAGCCGGTTCCAGCCGGCGCGGCCGCGTTCCAGCAGCGACAGCACCCAGCCGGCGGCGAACATCGGCCAGATCAGCTGGCCCAGATACATGCTGAAGCTGGTCAGCGCGCCTATGGTCAGCTGTTGCTGCCACACCAGATAGCCGCCGATGCCCAGCGTGGCCGCCGCCGCGGTGCTCAGGGTCAGCCCCACCACCGGTTCGAACGCCGCCTCCCAGCGTTGCGCCTCCAGGCTGTTGTCGGCGGCGGAGGCGGCCAGGCCGGCCAGCTCGCGGCTATTGCGTTCCTCCAGGCCCAGGGTGCGCAGCGTGCGCACTCCGCTCAGCGTTTCCTGCACGTGGTCGTTGAGCCGGCTGAAGCTTTGCAGCGAGCCGGCCCAGGCCTGGTGCACGCGGCGGGTGATGCGCCAGAAGGCGAAGGCCATCAGCGGGAAGGGCAGCAGTGCGGCGGCGGCCAGCCGCCAGTCTATGCCCAAGGTCATCATCGCCAGCACCATCACCAGGGTCAGGCTGCCGTCGAAGCCGGCCAGCATCGCCTCGCCGGCGGCCATTTCCACCGCGTCGATATCGTTGGTGGCGCGCGCCATCAGATCGCCGGTGCGCTGGTGATGGTAGAAGCCCGGCCCCTGGCGGCTCAGCCGCTGATACAGCCGGGTGCGCAATTCCACGCCCAGTTGGTAGGCGGCGGCGAAGAGCTGCAGCCGCCAGCCGGCGCGCAGCAGATAGATCACCACGCCGAAGAGCAGCAGCCAGCCCAGCTCGCGCATGAGTTGCGGGGCGCCGAGCTGGCCCTTGGCCAGCAGGTCGACGATTTCTCCGATCTGGCGCGGAATCAGCACGGTGAGCACCGCCACGGCGGCCAGCATCAGCGCCGCGCGCAGATAGTAAGGCCAATGACGGAGGACGAAGTCGCGCAGCAGCGCGGACAGGCTGGCGCCGGGGGCGAGAGCGGACGGGCGTGACATGGCGGGGGCGGATTATCCGGATTGGGTGCGAGCCGAATATTCTATGCCGAATCCGATCGCGGTGTCAGAACCGCTTCAAGCCCGTATCGCGCGAAGCGCGGCGGATCCTGAAGCGGCTCTCGGGCGGGCCCTCGTATGACGGTCTAGCCCTGTTGCGCCGCCGGCTTGGGCCGCGGCTTGCGCACGGTGTGGAATAGCACGACCAGCAGCAGCAGGAAGGGCAGGCCGAAGACCAGGGTCAGCCGGAACACCTCGGTGAAGGCGGTGGTGATCATGATCGCCAGCATCAACACCAGGCCGGCCAGCGTGGTGTAGGGAAACAGGCGCATCTTGAACGGCAGATCCAGGCCGCCGGCCTGATCGTGATGGCGGCGGAAACGCAGATGGGTGTAGAAAATCATCAGCCAGGTGAACAGCGCGCCGAACAT
The DNA here is from genome assembly GCF_003052555.1 of Chromobacterium sp. Panama. Lineage (NCBI taxonomy): Bacteria > Pseudomonadati > Pseudomonadota > Betaproteobacteria > Neisseriales > Chromobacteriaceae > Chromobacterium > Chromobacterium sp. Panama. Next base: position 4,409,908 of record NZ_QARX01000001.1, on the reverse strand, counting down.
CGACAGCGCGATCATCAGCGTGAACGCCTGTTGCGGAAACAAGACGTACAGCACCGCCGCCAGCGCGATGCCGCTGGTGGACAGCAGGAGCGCGTTGACCGGGATGCCGCGCTGGTTCAGCTTGCCCAGCCCGATCGGTGCGTCGCCGGCGCGGGACAGGCTGAACATCATGCGGGTGGTGATGTAGAGCTGGCTGTTCATCGCCGACAGCGCGGCCACCACCACCACGAAGTTGAGAATGCCGGCGGCGTAGGGGATGTTCAGCACCTGCATCACGGTGACGAAGGGGCTGTTGCCGGCGCCGATCCGGCCCCAGGGCACGATGGCGATGATCAGGCTCAAGGACAGCAGATAGAACACCACCAGCCGCGCGATGGTGGCGCGGAACGCCTGGCGCACAGCCTGTTCCGGGTTTTCCGCCTCGCCGGCGGCCACCGCGATCATCTCCACGCTCAGATAACTGAAGATGGAGATCACCACCGCCACCCACATGCCCCAGACCCCGTTGGGGAAGAAGCCGCCGTCGGCGCTGAAGTTGCGCGCGCCGTAAGCGGGGTTGCCGCTGCCCCACACCACATAGCAGCCCATCAGGATGAAGGCGACGATGGCGAAGATCTTGATGGTGGAGAACCAGTACTCCACCGTGCCGAAGGCCTTGACGCTGGTGGCGTTGACGCCGATCAGCGCGCTGGAGAACAGCAGAATCCAGATCCAGGGCGGGGTGTCGGGAAACCAGTAGCGCATGTATTCGGCCACGGCGGTGATTTCGGTGCCCACCGCCAGCACCACGCAGGCCCAATAGCTGTAGCGCACCAGGAAGCCGGCCAGCGGGCTGACGTAGTGCTCGGCGTAGGCGCCGAAGGAGCCGGAAGTGGCGTGCGCCACCGTCATCTCCGCCAGGCAGCCCATCAGCAACAGGGTGATCAGGCCGCCTATGGCGTAACTGAGCACCACGCTGGGGCCGGCGAAGCCGATGGCGAACTTGCTGCCTAGGAACAGACCGGTGCCGATGGCGCCGCCGATGGCGATCATGCTCATCTGCCCGGCGCTGAGCCGGCGCTGCAGGCCCTGTTCCCTATCCTTGATGTCCTGGAAACTGCTCATGATGTTCTCCTCTGTCTATGCAGCGCGGTCTGGCGGGATCTGACGTCCCTTGCGCTGTAGAGCCGCCGGCCGCGTAGCTATCGCGGGCGGCGGCTCTGTGGAGGCGAGGCGGCAGGGGCCGTCGCGCCGTTCTGGGCTCAGGTCACCGCGCCGCGGCGGTGGAACTCCGGTTTATCCCAGCTGCCGCTGTCCAGAATCTCGCGCAGGATTTCCACCGAGTCCCAGATGTCGGCATGGCTCAGGTAGAGCGGAGTGATGCCGAAGCGCAGCACTTCCGGCTCGCGGTAATCGCCGATGACGCCGTTGGCGATCAAGGCCTGCATCACCGCGAAGCCTTGCGGATGGCGGAAGCTGACGTGGCTGCCGCGGCGCGCGTGCTCGCGCGGGGTGATTAGGGTCAGCGGGTGGCCGCCGCAGCGCTGTTCCACCAGCTCGATGAAGAGATCGGTCAGCGCCAGCGATTTGGCGCGCAGCTGCTGGGCATCCACCTGGCGCGCCACGTCCAGACCGCATTCCACCAAGGCCAGCGACACGATGGGCTGGGTGCCGCACAGGAAGCGGCGTATGCCCTGGGCCGGCGCGTAGTCGGCCGCCATCTCGAAGGGCTTGGCGTGGCCCCACCAGCCGGACAAGGGCTGCCAGAAAGCGTTCTGATGGCGCGGGGCCACCCAGATGAAGGCGGGCGAGCCCGGTCCGCCGTTCAGGTATTTGTAGGTGCAGCCCACGGCGAAATCGGCGTCCGCGCCGTTCAGGTCCACTTGCAGCGCGCCGGCCGAGTGCGCCAGGTCCCAGATCGCCAGCGCGCCGCGCTGATGGGCGCTGCGGGTGACCGCGGCCATATCGTACAAATAACCGGTGCGGTAATTGACGTGGGACAGCAGCAGCACCGCCACGTCCTCGTCCAGCGCCTGTTCCAGTGGCAGCGCCTCGTCGATCAGACGCAATTCATAGCCCTGCTGCAGGAATTCGATCATGCCCTGGATCATGTAGAGATCGGTGGGGAAGTTGTCGCGCTCGGACAGGATCACCTTGCGTTGCGGATGCGCTTGCCGCTGGATGCGCAGGGCCGCCGCCAGCGCCTTGAACAGATTCAGCGAGGTGGTGTCGGTGACCACGGTTTCGCCGGGGCCGGCGCCCAAGAGCGGCGCCAGCTTGTCGCCCAGACGCGTCGGCATGTCGAACCAGCCGGCGGTGTTCCAGCTGCGGATCAGATCATGGCCCCATTCGCCGGTGATCACCTGCCGGCTGCGCTCCAGCGCGCCCTTGGGCAGCACGCCCAGTGAGTTGCCGTCCAGATAGAAAGTGTTGGCCGGCAGATCGAACCGCTGGCGGAAGCCGGCCAGCGGGTCTTGCTGATCGGCGATGAGACAAGCTTCGCGAGTGTGTTTCATGGCGGGTCCTACACGAGAGGGGTGGAAACGGGCAAGGGCCGCAGCACGGCGCGCACCGGGCTGGCGTCCAGGTTCATCAACTTCAGCGGCAGCGCGATCAACTCGTAATCGCCCTCCGGCGCGTGATCCAGCAGCAGCTGTTCCAGGATGGCCATGCGCTGGCGGGCGGTGGCGTGATGGGCGTCCATGGTCTTGCTGTCCATCGGGTCCAGCGAGGCGGTGTCCACGCCTATCAGCCGCACGCCCTGGCCGCCAAGCCAGTCGATGGCGGCGGCCTCCACGCCGGGGAAGTCCGCGTCCCAGGCCTCCAGCGGATAGCGCGCGTAACTGCGGATCAGCAGCCGCGGGGGCAGCGGGCCGGGCCGGGCCTCAAGCCGCGCGCGGATCTGCTCCAGCCGGATCAGCGGGCCGGGGGACAGGCAATGGATCAGCCGGCACGGCCCCAGATAGGCGTCCAGCGCCACCTGGCCTATGCCCTGGCCGGCGGCCTGGAAGTGAGCCGGCGCGTCGGCGTGCGCGCCGCTGTGAGGCGACAGCGTCAGCCGCGCCACATTGACCGGACAGTGAGCGTCCAGCTGCCAGGCGGGGCTGGCGTCGAAGGCGGTGTCGCCGGGCCAGACCGGCAGGCCGGCGCGCAGCGGGGGGCTGATATCGAGCAACATGGAACGGTTCCTGAGCGGTAAGAAGCCTGGAATCATGCTAGCACCAAGGCATCCGCCAGAAATTGCAAGTTGGTCTTGCTAATGGCATGCTTTTCGCAGGAACTGCAGCGGAGCAGACAGATAACGATGGGAAATTGCAAATGCAGCTTGACGCGATAGATTGCCGGATTCTTTCCGCATTGCAGCACAACGCCAGGCTCAGCAATCAGGATCTGGCCGACCAGGTGGCCCTGTCTCCGTCCGCCTGTCTGCGGCGGGTGCGCGCGCTGGAAAGCCAGGGACTGATCCGCGGCTATCACGCCCAACTGGACCCGGCCCTGCTCGGCTACGAGCTGGAGGCCATCGTCCACGTGACGCTGGATCGGGCGCGCGAAGACTGGCATGAAGACTTCATGGAGCGCATCCGGCAGTTTGAGGAAATCGCCGCCGCCTACATCGTCGCCGGTCCCAGCAACTACGTGCTGCATGTCCGTTGCCGCAATCTGGCCGCCTTCAGCGGCTTCATCGTGGAGCGGCTGAACCGCATTCCCGGCATGCGCGACATCTGCTCCTATATTGTGATGCGCACGCTCAAGGATCAGCGCTGGCAAGTGCCGCTGGACGGTAAATAGCCGCGTGCCGGGTGGGGCCGGCGCGGAGAGGGGCTTGGTATAATTACCGTTGTTAATGAGAATCATTAGCATTAACTTCGGCGCTCCTGAACCCCACCCCACCCACGCCATGAAATACCGGAGCCTTTCCGCCTGCCTGTTATTGTCGGCAGCCCATCCGCAAACCCTGCTGGCCGCCGAACCCGCGCCGCAAATGGAAACCGTCCACGTCAACGCCGAGCGCAAAGCCGCGCTCTCGCATGGCGAGGTGCTGGACGCGGAGCAATTGCGCCGCGCGCGCGGCACCGGCAACGCCGACATCTTCTCCGGCCTGCCCAGCGTGCAGGTCAACAATATCCGCAACGAAGCCGGCGCCATCGATCTGGGCATCCGCGGCCTGCAAGGCGAAGGCCGGGTGCCGGTCTTGATAGACGGCAGCCTGCAATCCACCCACACCGCCCGCGGCTACCAGGGCACCAGCGACCGCACCTATATCGATTCGGACCTGATCAGCAAGGTCAGCGTGGAGGAGGGCGCCAGCAACGGCGCCTTCTCCAGCGGCGCGATCGGAGGCCTGGTGCAGATGCGCACCTTGGGCGTCGAGGACGTGCTGCGCCCCGGCAAGGATTTCGGCGTGCTGCTGAAGGGCAGCGTGTACAACAACAACAAGACGCCCCGGGTGCCGGACGATGAGCGCGACCAGGTGTATTACCAGCTCAACAACGGCCTCAGCCCGCGCACCTTCAACAACGGCTCGGCCACGCTGGCGCTGGCCTATCGGCAGCCCTGCCTGGACGCCTTGCTGGCCTACAGCAAGCGGCGCACCGGCAATTACTTCGCCGGCAGCCACGGTTTCGACGGCTACCCGGAGGCGGTGGTGTCGCGCGGCCAGGAAGTGGTGAACACCAGTTACGAAAGCGATTCGCTGCTGGCCAAGCTGGGCTTCGCGCTGAACGACGCGCAGCGACTGAAGCTGATCTTCCGCCGCCACCGCCAGCAGGCCGGCGAACTGCTGGCCGCCTACTGGTACAAGAACTCCAACGACAAGAACTTCCAGGAACTGCCGCCGGGCGTGGAGTCCATGCCGCAATGGGCGCTGGGCAGCGCCGTCGTGCACGCCTACAGCGCCAACTACAGCTATACGCCCAGCGACAACAAGCTGATCGACCTGAACCTGGGCCTGTGGGCCACCGAGGCGGATCTGGACCAGCACAACGGCTTGTGGGCCGGCCGTCCCGGCGCGTCCTACGGCGATCAGTACATGCATGCCTACAACAACAAGCGTCATGGCTTCAATTTGCTCAACCGCTCGGAACTGGAGGCGCTGCCCTTGAGCCTGAGCTACGGCCTGGCCTTCCAGCAGGAGCGCACCCAGCCCACCAGCCGCTACACCGAGCAGCCGCGGACGCTGGTGGCCTCGCGCAACGGCGTGCGCAACGAGCGCAGCCTGTTCGGCAACGCCGTGCTGTCCTATCGCTGGGCCAGCTTCTCCCTGGGCGCGAATCTGCATGGTTCGACCACGCGCGACTATGCGACCAATCTGGAAGCGGATTACGCGCCCAAGCTGGATTTGACCGGCCAGGTCGACGTGCATCTGGCCAAGTGGCTGGATGTCTACGCCAAGGGCGGCCGCGCCTATCGCACTCCCAGCCTGTATGAAACCACCACCTCCTCCGAGGTGTTCAGCTACAACCCGTACAACCCCTTGCGGCCGGAACGTTCGCTGAACCTGGAACTGGGCTTGAAGGCGAGCTTCCAGGATGTGTTCCGCGATCAGGAACGCATCGGTTTCAAGGCCGCTTATTTCAACAACAAGGTGGCGGATTATATTTCCAGCGCCTGGCTGGACCGGACGCCGGGCATGCCGTCGTGGCAGGGCAATCTAACCTTCCTCAACTACGACAAGGTGGAGCTGCGCGGCTTCGAGTTCGGCGTGGACTACCACAGCCCGTCCTTCTTCGTGGAGGCCGCCGCCACGCGCTACCTGGACCCGGAAGTGTGCTCGGTGAACCAGGCGAGCCGGCGCGACGCCGCGGTGTGCAATCAGAACGGCTTCGCCTGGAGCCTGATTCCGACCCGCATCCCGCCCAAGAGCGTGTACGTGATTTCCGCCGGCAAGCATTGGCTAAACGGCGACCTGACCGTGGGCGGCCGCCTGAAATACCATGCCGGCAAGACCAATCCGGCCGGGTGGCTGAAAGGCACCGGCGCGCAGCCGGTGCTGGAACTGGCGTCCGAGCGGCTGGTGGACCTGTTCATCGAGTACCGGCTGAACAAGCAGGTCAATCTGAATTTCAATGTGGACAACCTGACCAACCGCTATGCGGTGGACACCGGTTCCGTGATCAGCATGCCGATACCGGGGCGGACCATACGGATGGGGATGGAAGCGCGCTTCTGAGAACCTGTTCAGAGTCAGCTGCGTTTCGTGGAGCGTTGCACGGCGAGTACAAGCTCAAAATGCTCATGTACCCCTCGTACATTCCGCTTTTTCGCTCGTTTTCGCCTTGTCTCGCTCTGGCTCGCGCGACGTTGAACAGGCTCTGAGCCGCCGGCCGCGCGTTTTTTGCCGCGGCCGGCGGGAATCTGCGCGACGGTCGACGGTCTGTAGACTTTATGAGCCGCATGAGGCGGCCGCTTGATTCAGGGGGATAAACATGAGCATGAAAATGAAGTTGACGCTGGGCGCGGCGGTCGTGGCCCTGGGGGCGTGGTTCTACGCGACGCCGTATTTGGCGGTGCGGGGCATGCAGCAGGCCTTGGACGCGCGCGACGCGGCCAAACTGTCCGGCTATGTGGACTACCCGGCCTTGCGCAACAGCCTGAAAGAGTCCGTCGTGCCCAAATCGGTGCTGGACCTGAACCAATCCAAGGACAAGAACCCGCTGGCGGCGATGGGCGCGGCCATTGCCGACGCGGTGGTCGCCCCGGTGGTGGACGCCATGGTGACGCCGGAAAGCCTGGCTTTGATGATGCGAGGGATCAAGCCCAAGCCGGGCCTGCCGCAAGGCGGCGCGGATGAGCCGGCGGCCGGCGGAGGCGGCGCAGCGTCGACCGAGCCGCGCGCCGGCGTCGACACGGCCATGGGCTATGAAGACATCGATCGTTTCGTGGTGACGGTCAAGCAGAAAGACAAAGCCGAACAGTCGCTGGGTCTGGTGTTCAAGCGCGACGGCTGGTTGGGCTGGAAACTGTCGGCGGTGCGCCTGCCGGAATAAGAACGGCTGCTTGAGACAACAAAAAACCCGCAGAGCTCGCGCTGTGCGGGGTTTTTGATGTTTCGGCCTGCCAAAATCGCTGGTGCCCAGAGTCGGACTCGAACCGACACACCTTGCGGCGGGGGATTTTGAATCCCCTGCGTCTACCAATTTCGCCATCCGGGCGTCTTCGGCATTCCGAGAAGGAGAATAATAGCGATAGCAAATCGCTTTGTAAATCCTTTTTTCCCCGGCGCTTGGCCGCAGTTCACTCCTGCTTCAATTTAAGCGCCAAGTCGTAGAGCTGTTTGCGGTTGCCGTCGCAGATCTGCGCGGTCAGCGACGCCGCCTGCTTGGTGGGCAGTTCCGCCGTCAGCAGCTTGAGCACGCGCACGGTGTCTTCCGGCACCGCGTCGTCGGCGTCCTCGCGCGCCGGCGCGGCGTCCAGAATCAGCACGATCTCGCCGCGCTGCTGATTGGAGTCGGACTCCACCCACTCCAGCATGTCCTGGGCCGGCAGATTGCGGAAGGTTTCGAAAGTCTTGGTCAACTCGCGCGCCAGCAGCAGCCGGCGCTCCGCGCCCAGCTCCGCGACGATGTCGCGCAGGGTGTCGACGATGCGGTGCGGCGCCTCGTAGCACACGGTCAGATGCGGCGCGGACAGCCATTGGCGCAGCGTCTTGCGGCGCTCGCCGCTCTTGGGCGGCAAGAAGCCGTGGAACAGGAAGGACGGCGCGGTCAGGCCGCTGGCGGACAAGGCGGCGATCACCGCGCTGGAGCCGGGCACCGGCCGCACCGGCAGGCCGGCGGCGCGCACCGCCTCCGCCAGCCGCGCGCCGGGATCGGACACCGCCGGCGTGCCGGCGTCGGACACCTGCACCACGATCTGGTCTTCGGACAGCCAGCGCACCACTTGTTCCGCCATGCCGCGCTCATTGTGCTCGCGCAGGCTGACCAGGCGTTTGGCGTGAATGCCGTAGGCGGACAGCAGCTGTCCGGTCACGCGGGTGTCCTCGGCGCAGACCACGTCGGCGGCGCTGAAAGCGGCCAAGGCGCGGGCGCTGATGTCGGCCAGATTTCCAATGGGCGTGGCCACCACATATAATGTGCCGCGACAGAAACTTTCCCTGGCTGATTCAAGCAGATGAGCGAACGAAGTATGCAAAGACTGACTCCGCTGTTGGTTGGCGTCTTGATGACTTGGTTGACGCCGACAATGGCGCAAACCCCGGACTATATCATCCAAAGCAATACCGCGCCGCTCAAGTTGTTGGGCCAGCAGGCGCCGAAACCGGCCGCGCCGGCGACCGCGCCGCGGGACGCCAGCGCGACGGCGGCGAAACCGCAGCCGGCCGGCGGCCGCCTGCGCGTCGGCCTGCTGCTGCCCACCGGCTCCGCCACCCTGGGCGAGGCCGCCGCGGTGGTGCGCAGCGGCGTGGAGGCGGCGGCGCGCGTGGATCAGAACGCCGAGCTGGTGCCCATCGAGGCGTCCGAGGACACCGCCGTGGCCGGCTACAAACAGGCCTTGGCCAGCGGGGTCAATGTGGTGATCGGCCCGCTGTCGCGCGGGGCCATCGCCGCGGTGGCGCCCGCGGTCACGGTGCCTACGCTGGCTTTGAACTCGATAGGCCGCGAAGTGCCGGCCAATCCCAAGCTGTTCTCGCTGTCGCTGATCGTCGAGGGCGAGGCGCGCCAGGTGGCGCGCCTGATGTACGAAGACGGCCGCGCCAACCCCTTGCTGCTGTTCGGCGCGGACAGCCTGTCGCAGCGGCTGCGCCAGGCCTTCATCGACGAATGGCGAAGCCTGAGCCGCGGCAAATCCCCGATGGCGCTGGAAGCCAAGCCGGACAGCCTGCCGGCGATTCTGCAGGCGGCGGCCGGCGCCGACGCCGTGTTCATGGCGCTGGACGCGCACGAGGCCGGCATCGTCAAGGCCGCGCTGGCGCCGGAACTGCCGGTGTACGGCACCTCCCAGCTCAACGGCCGCGGCAGCGCGGTGGCGCTGGCCGGGGTGAGGGTGATAGACATGCCCTGGTTCCTGATGCCGGAGCATCCGGCGGTGAAACGCTATCCGCGGCCGGCGGCGGCGTTGACGATGCAGACCGAGCGCCTGTACGCGCTGGGCGTGGACGCCTGGCGGCTGGCGGTGCTGCTGGCGGGCGCGCGGCAGCCGCTGGGCCTGAGGCTGGACGGCGTCACCGGCGATTTGAGGCTGGGGCGCGACCGCCTGTTCGAGCGCCAGCTGCCGATGGCGGTGCTGAGCGTGGAGCAGCCGTAGTGAATCTTCAAGGCCGGCTTGCCGAGGACAAGGCGCTGGCCTGGCTGCTGAGGCGGGGCCTGACGCTGGTGGAGCGCAACTGGTCCTGCCGCGGCGGCGAAATCGATCTGATCATGCGCGATGGGCGCTACTGGGTGTTTATCGAGGTGCGCCATCGCGCCAGCGCGGCCTTTGGCGGCGCGGCCGCCAGCATAGGGGCGGCCAAGCAAAGGAAACTCATGCTGGCCGCCGAGGTCTATCTGTCCCAAAAGGGAATAGACGCGCCATGCCGTTTTGACGCGGTATTGACCGTGGGCGAGGCGGAGCCACAGTGGTTGCAGAATATTTTCATGTAGTGCGATGGGTCGACCGACCCTAAAAGATAAGGATGTCCCATGGATTTGATTGACCGCGTCAGCGGGCATTTCCTGGAAAGCATCGCCGTCAAGCAAGAGGCGATGGAGTTGTTGTCGCCGGCGATAGCCGCGGCGGCGGAACAGATGGTGGCTTGCCTGATGAACGAAGGCAAGATTTTGACCTGCGGCAACGGCGGTTCGGCGGCGGACGCGCAGAACTTCGCCGCGGAAATGGTCGGGCGTTTCGAGAAGGAGCGTCCGGGCCTGGCGGCGATTTCATTGGCCACCGACAGCTCGGTCTTGAGCGCGATCGGCAACGATTACGATTTCGACATGGTGTTTTCCAAACAGGTCAGGGCCTTGGGCCACACCAACGACCTGCTGCTGGCGATTTCCGCGTCCGGCAACGCCGCCAATGTGATCGAGGCCATCTACGCGGCGCATGAGCGCGGCATGAGCGTGATCGCCCTGACCGGCATGGACGGCGGCAAGGTGGCCGAAATCCTGTCGCCGGAAGACATACAGCTGATTGTGCCGGCGCTGCGTCGCTGCCGGATTCAGGAAGTGCACACCCTGATGGTCCACGCCCTGTGCGACACCATCGATTACATGTTGTTGGGAGGTGAATGATGAAGCGTCGCGTATTCGCGGTATTGCTGGCTGCTGGCTTCAGCAGCGCTCTGAGCGGTTGTTTCGGCGTAGTGGCGGCGGGCGCGGCCGGCGGCGCCTTGGTGGCCACGGATCGCCGCACCAGCGGCGCCTATGTGGACGACCAGGGCATAGAATTGAAAGCCGCCGACCAGATCGGCAAGCTGTTGCCGTCCGCCCACGTCAACACCACCAGCTTCAACCGCGCGGTGTTGCTGACCGGCGAAGTGCCCAGCGAGCAGGCGCGCCAGCAGGCGGAGCTGACCGCGCGCGGCATCCCCAATGTGCGCCGCGTGTTCAACTACACCGTGGTGGCGCCGGCGTCCGGCTTCTCCGAGCGCAGCAGCGACACCTGGGTGACCAGCAAGGTGCGCACCCGTCTGCTGGACGGCAAGGGCTATAACCCGAACAACGTCAAAGTGGTGACCGAGCGCGGCGTGGTCTACATGCTGGGCATGGTGACCCAGGCGGAAGGCGCGGCGGCGGCCAAGGTGGTCAGCGAGACCTCCGGCGTGCAGAAAGTGGTGACCTTGTTCGAATACATCAACGACATCGCGCAGTAAGGCGGATGTCCCGCGATCACAAGCCCGGCTTAGGCCGGGCTTTTTCATTGTTCGGCGGCGGGGCGGCGGAGAATTCCTGGGTTTTTTAGGAAAAATCCTATGTCCGCTCGCCGGCGCTTCTGCTGCAATCTGCCTTGCTGCCGAAACCTCGCGTTTCGGCGCAATTTCTGACGCCCGGTTTTGGCCGGGCGGTACCGGCAACGCAGTTGGCAAAGATGGGCGAGGACGCGGCTTTATGAACCAGGCGGGCAAGATATCGGCGGAGGCGCGGGAGCGCATCATCGCGGCGGCGACGGAACTATACGAGAAGTCCGGCCGCCAGCGGCACCCTGCCGTCGACCAGGTCCGCCAGCTGGCGGGGGTGGACATGGACGCCGCCAGCGTAGTGCTGAAAGACTGGCGACGGGTGCAGCCGGCGACGGCGGCGGCCCTGGACGGCGAGGTGCCGGAAGGCGTCAGCCAGGCGGGGCTGGCCGCGCTGGAGGCGATCTGGACCCAGGCCAAGGCGCTGGCCAATGACAGCCTGAGCGCCGCCCAGGCGGCCTGGGAGCGCGAGCGGGCCGAACTGGATCATCTGCGCGCCGAACTCGCCGGCGCTTTCGAACGCCAGGCGGCGGAGCTGGACGCCACGCGCCGCCAGTTGTCGGCCTCCCTGGCCTTGACCGCGCAGCAGGCGCAGGACCTGGCGGTGGCGCAGCCGCAGGCGGAGGCGTTTCGGGAGCGCATGGACAAGGCCGAGGTCCGGGTCGGCGAACTGGAGCGGGAGCTGTCCGAGGCGAAAAGCCTGTTGTTGCGGTCTCAGAACGAGTTGCGCCTGAGCGCCGCCGACGGCCAGGCGGCGGAAACGGCGCTGGCCAAACTGCGCGGCGAATTGCTGCAATCCAGCGCCAGCGCCGCGATGAAGGCGGAAGTGGCCCGGATCAAGATGTCGCCCAAGCCGGGCGCTGCGCCGGAGGCCGGCGAGGAGGACGAATCCTTGAAGGCCGCCTACACGCCGCAGCCCGCGGCTGAGGACATCCTGAAGTTTCGCTGATCCTGGCGCGCGGCTGGCGTCAGTGCTGGGGAATCAGCACGTCGGCGCACAGCACGTGCATGATCTCGTCGATTTCTATCGCCATCGAGATGGTGACGCAGGAGCGGGTGTCGGTCATGGACAGATAAGGCTCGCTCATATACAGCACGCCGGGCTGATCCACCGCGTGTTGAAAGTAGCTGCGCCGCGACCAGACCGCGCCGGTGGTGTCCACCAGCGGCGCGAACTTGGGATTGGCGGCGGCCCGCGGCTGGCGGCTGTTCAGGTTGCGGCCGATCTGGCGTCCGGCGCTGTCCAGCAGGAAGCAACGCACCACGTCGGGCAGAGCCAGCATGGGCTTGGCGGCCAGATCGAACGGCGTGCCTTGCATCAGCGAGATGGCGCTTTGCACGAAGGATTGCCGCGCCAGCTCGATCTGGCGTCGCGTCAGTTTGCGCTTGAGCAGCTCGCGCGCCATCAGCTCGTCCCAGCGTTCGTCGATGCGCGGCGTGATGACGTGGTCCTGATCCGGCTGGTCGCTGGGGTGGGCGACGAAATAGCCTTGCACCAAATCGCAGCCCGATTCCAGCGCGATCAGCACGTCCTGATCGGTTTCTATCCCTTCCTCCACCACCAAGGCACCAATTTCGTGCATCAGCCGCACCAGCTTGGCCAGCAGATTGCGGGTGCGCGGCTGGTGGACGGCGGCGCGCAGCAGGTGGCGGTCGAATTTGACCAGGTCCGGCTCCAGCTGGCAGACGCGGTCCAGATTGGAATGGCCGACGCCGAAGTCGTCGATGGCGATCAGGAAGCCGCTGCTTTTCAGCACATTGACGCCTTCGATCAAGGCCTCGTCCACTTCCAGCACATGTTCCAGCACTTCCAGCACCACCTGGCTGGGGTCCAGCCCGGCGGCCTTGATGCCGTTGGCCAGCGCCATCGCGCGTTCCGGCCGTGACAAAGACGCGGCGTCGATATTGAGAAACAGCCAGCAGGGATGATCGCTTTGCATCTGGCTGAAACGGACGGCATGGGCTTCGCTCACCGCCAGATCCAGCTGGTGGCGGCGTTCGGGCGAGACGACGGAATAAAAAGCCTCCGCCGGCGTCAGCGGGGACGTGTCCTGTCTGGCGCGCAGCAAAGCTTCCATGCCTATCGTGCGGCGATGCGCCAGACTGTAGATAGGCTGGAAGTGACTGCCGAGTTTCAAGCCGGCATGCTCGAATTCTTTCATGGAATAGCTGCCCTCCGTGGCGCGGACTCTACGGCCGGTATTGTTTTTTTGCCTGAAGCAATCGGCATTCCAGTTTAGTGCATCGCCATTAAAAATAAAAAACGGGCCATGCGGCCCGTTTGGATAAAGATGTTAAGAAGCTTGCTACTGTTGGATGCCCGCCACCAACCACTTGCCGTTGGTGCTGTCGTCCTTGATGTAGTGCCAGTATTCGGAGAACGGCTCCGCCGACGCGCCCACGGCCTCGCTGACCGTGCCGGAGAAGCGCACGCTGGCGATGTAGCGGCCGCCTTCCATGCTGGCTTCGGACAGCTGGCAGTCCAGTTGCGGGAAATCGGCCACTTCGGTATTGGCGGCGATGTCTTCGCGCAGCGCGTTGAACAGGTCCGGCGTCATGTACTTGCGCACTTCTTCCAGGCTTTCCGTGCTGTTCAGGTTTTGCAGGTGCAAGAAGGTGGCCTTGGCCTGACGCAGGAAGTGCGGGGTCTCGGTGCCGTCCGGCAGGCGCGCGGGCGCCTCGCTGATCGCGCCGCCGCCAAAGCCGGCTTGCGCGCCGCCCAGGCCGGAGCCGATTTTCGGGATGGAGTCGAAACGGGCCGGTTCTTGATAGCCGCCCATATTCTGCGGCATGCCCGCTGCTTGCGGCGCAGCCATGGCCGGACGCGCCGCGCCGGCCTTGCGGCGGAAGAACATGTAGCCGCCTGCCAGCACCAGGCCCAGCAGGGCCAGCGTGCCCCAGGGCATGCCGCCGCTCTTCTGCGGCTGCTGACCTTGGGCTTGCGCCGCCAGCGCCGGATCGGCGTTGCCGTTGGCCGCGGCCGGCGCTTGTTGCTGGCCGCCTTTGTCGCTCATGGCGGAGCCCAGCATATAGCCGGCGGCCGCGCCCGCGGCGCCTGCGGCTACGGCGGTGCCGATGCCCGGGCCGGACTTGGGTTGAGCTTGAACCGGAGCGGGCGCTTGCGCGGGCGGCGCAACCGGGCGCGCCGGCGCTTGTTGTTGGTAAGAACGGGTGGGGGCCGAGCGCTGCATGCCGGCGCTCTTGCCTTTACCTAGGCGGGCCGCTTCCGCGAACGGAGCGGCCAACATGGAAACCATGGTGAAGGCGAGCATGATCGTCTTCGCGCGGGTGGTCATATTTGCTTTTTTCCTGAGTGGTTGGTATCGCCCCGGTATGACTGGGGCGCAAAAGATTAGTTCGGGGTCAACGGCTGAATTTCAATGACTTGCGCATGGTTTTTTTCCACGCGGAAACGCACATTCCAGTGGTGCAGCGCCACGCCGTAGACCCGCTGCGGGTCGTCTTGATAGGCCGGGCGCGGGTCCTGGGCCAGCACCTGTTCCACCAGCGCGGCGAAATCGCCCGGCAGGTCGGCTTCGGCGGCCAGCTGCGCGCGCGCGGCGGGGTCCCAGCCCACGCTCAATTGCGGCGGCGGGCCGTCGACAAAGCCGCCGCGGGCTTCCGGCCGGGCTTCGACAAAGGGAATATAGGGCTTGATGTCCAGCACCGGGGTGCCGTCCAGCAGATCGGCGCCCTCCAGCGTCAGCACCACCTTGGGCTGGGTGTCCACGCGCAGCAGCCGCACCAGAGACAGACCCAGCGGATTGGGGCGATGGGTGGCGCGGCTGGCGAACACGCCGACCTTGGCGTTGCCGCCCAAGCGCGGCGGCCGCACCAGCGGCTGCCAGCCGCGCTCGGCGGTTTGATGGAACACGAAGCTGATCCAGACGTGGGAAAACGCGTCCAGCCCGCGCACCATGTCGGGGTGGTCGTAGGGCGGCAGCAGCTCCAGCGTGATGCGGGCGGCGTTGACCAGCGAGGGCTGGCGCGGGATGCCGAATTTTTCGCGGTAGGGCGAGCGGATCACGCCCACGGTGTCGAAGGTGTAGCTCATGGCCGGATTGTAGCATCCGGCCAGGGGCGCGATCTGCGGCGGCTAGCCGACGAAGTGCTTGTTGTAGCGGCTGCTCAGCCGGCCCATGGGCAGCAGCATGAAGAAATCCGCGCAGTTGAAGTCCGGGTCCCAGGCCGGTTCGCCGCAGATATAGGCGCCGGCGCGCAGATAGCCCTTGATCAGCGCCGGCAGCGGCGCGGAGGGGGCGTCGTCGCGGACCCGGTCCAGCGGCAGCGGCAGGTGGGGGAACACCCGCCATTCCGGCGGCGACAGATGCTTGGCCTCCAGTTGGCGGTAGAGGCTGACCGCCTGGTGGCCGCCGTCGCTCAGCGACACGCTGGCGCAGCCGGCCAGGTATTGGCCGCCGTGCTGTTGCACGTAATCGGCGAGGCCGGACCAGAGCAGGGCGATCACCGCGCCGGAGCGGAAGTCTCGGTGCACGCAGGAGCGGCCCACTTCGATCAGGCCGGCGCGCAGGTGGGCCAGCCGGGTCAGATCGAATTCGTGTTCGGAATACAGGCTGGGCGCGCGGCGCGCCATGGCCGGGGACAGCATGCGGTAAGTGCCCACCACCAGGCCGCTGGCGGCGTCTTCCACGATCAGGTGATCGCACAACTCGTCGTATTCGTCGCAATCGATGCCCAGGTCGCGGGAGCCGAGCTCCGCGCCCATTTCCCCGGCGAACACATCGAAGCGCAGCTTCTGCGCGCGGCGGATATCCCGCGCTTCACTGGCCACGCGCACGCTTAGGCGCGGTTTGGCGCTCACGGCAAGCTGTTCATTTAGCAGCATGTTTTGCTCCCTTTTGTGGTGAGGCCCATGCTAGGCAGCTTGTTTGACGCGGCGATGTCTTTAATATGACTATCGGGTGACCGGCGCTTGACGTCGTCGTTACCGGCTGGATTTATTGAAATCAACGACTTACGCTGGTTCAGGATTTGGCGTAGAATAGGCCGTTTTTCCGTTCGATTTGCTCTTTCCGACAAAGCCATGATTTATCCGACAAACTTCGACGTGATAGTGGTGGGCGGCGGCCATGCCGGCACCGAGGCCGCGCTGGCGGCCGCGCGCATGGGCTGCGACACCCTTCTTTTGACGCACAACATCGAGACCTTGGGTCAGATGTCGTGCAATCCGTCGATCGGCGGCATCGGCAAGGGCCATCTGGTCAAGGAAGTGGATGCCCTGGGCGGCGCGATGGCGCTGGCCACCGACATTGGCGGCATCCAGTTCCGCACCCTCAACGCCTCCAAGGGCCCGGCGGTGCGCGCCACCCGCGCGCAGGCCGACCGCATCCTGTACAAGGCGGCGATCCGCGAGATGCTGGAGAACCAGCCCAATCTGACGCTGTTCCAGCAGCCGGTGGACGATCTGCTGATAGAGGGCGACCGCGTCGCCGGCGCCATCACCGCCATCGGCATCACCTTCCGCGCCAAGACCGTGGTGTTGACCGCCGGCACCTTCCTGTCCGGCAAGATCCACGTCGGCATGGAGAACTACACCGGCGGCCGCGCCGGCGATCAGGCCGCGTCCACGCTGGGCGCGCGCTTGCGCGAACTGGCCCTGCCGGTGGGACGGCTGAAAACCGGCACGCCGCCGCGCATCGACGGCCGCAGCGTCGACTTCTCTGTGATGGAAGAGCAGCCGGGCGACACGCCGGAGCCGGTGTTCTCCTACCGCGGCAACCGCGCGCTGCACCCCAAGCAACTGCCGTGCTGGATCACCCACACCAATGAATGCACCCACGAGATCATCCGCTCCGGCTTCGACCGCAGCCCGATGTTCACCGGGGTGATAGAAGGCGTCGGCCCGCGTTACTGCCCGTCCATCGAAGACAAGATCAACCGCTTCGCCGACAAGGACAGCCACCAGGTCTTTCTGGAGCCGGAAGGCCTGACCACGCACGAGTTCTACCCCAACGGGATTTCCACCAGCCTGCCCTTCGACATCCAGCTGGCGGCGGTGCGTTCGATCCGCGGCATGGAGAACGCCCACATCCTGCGGCCCGGCTACGCGATCGAATACGATTACTTCGACCCGCGCGGCCTGAAGGCCTCGCTGGAGACCAAGGCGATCCAGGGTCTGTTCTTCGCCGGCCAGATCAACGGCACCACCGGCTATGAAGAAGCCGCCGCCCAGGGCCTGCTGGCCGGCATGAACGCCGCCCTGTTCGCCCGGGATCAGGCTAGCTGGTGTCCGCGCCGCGACGAAGCCTATCTGGGCGTATTGGTGGACGATCTGATCACCAAGGGCGTGGCCGAGCCTTACCGCATGTTCACCAGCCGCGCCGAATTCCGCCTGCAGTTGCGCGAAGACAACGCCGACCTGCGCCTGACCGAGATTGCCCGCCAACACGGCCTGATCGGCGATGCCCAATGGGACAGCTTCTGCCGCAAGCGCGACGCGGTGGAGGCGGAGAAGGCCCGCCTGAAGGCCACCTGGCTGCATCCGGCGCGGCTGAGCGACGCCGCCGCGCTGCAAGCGTTGCTGGGCAAGGCGATAGAGCGCGAATACAGCCTGTACGATTTGCTGAAGCGGCCCAATGTCGCCTACGCCGATTTGATGACGCTGCCGGAGGCCGGCGGCGCGGTGGCGGACGAGGCGGTTGCCGAGCAGGTGGAAATTCAGGTCAAATACCAAGGCTATATCAACCGCCAGAACGAAGAACTGGCGCGCCGCGACAACCTTGAAGACGTGCGCCTGCCGGCCGACATCGACTACGGTCTGGTCAAGGGCCTGTCCAAGGAAGTGCAGCAGAAACTGAACCAGCAACGCCCGGAAACCCTGGGGCAGGCTTCGCGCATCCAGGGCATTACCCCGGCGGCGGTTGCTCTTTTGATGGTCCACCTGAAACGCGGCTTTGCCGACGCAACGAAAACCGCATGACACATAACGCAGAACTACAACAAGGCCTGTCGCAGCTGAAACTGGAACTGAGCGACGCGCAAATCGACTTGCTGGACCGCTATCTGGCGCTGCTGGCCAAATGGAACCAGACCTATAACCTGACCGCGGTGCGCGAGGAAAAGCGCATGGTCAGCTACCATCTGCTGGACAGCCTGAGTCTGGTGCCGCATCTGGACGGCGGCAGCCGCCTGCTGGACGTCGGCTCCGGCGGCGGCATGCCCGGCATCCCGGCGGCGATCGCCCGCCCGGATCTGCAAGTGGTGTTGCTGGATTCCAACCATAAGAAAACCACCTTCCTGCGTCAGGTGGTGGTGGAACTGGGCCTGCCCAATGTGCAGGTGATGACCGAGCGGGTGGAGGCCTACCAGCCGGAACAGAAGTTCGACCGCATCACCAGCCGGGCGTTTTCCGAGCTGGCCGAGTTCGTCAAGCTGACCCGCCACCTGCTGGCGGATCACGGTCAATATGTAGCAATGAAGGGTGTCTATCCTTACGAGGAAATCGCCTTGTTGCCGCAGGGTACGGTGGTTTCCGAAGTATTGCCGGTGACAGTGCCGGGCCTGGATGCCGAACGGCACCTGGTGAGAATGCGCCTGGAAGGGGTGGGTGCGCAATGAATTCAAGGGTGATCGCGGTCGCCAACCAGAAGGGCGGGGTCGGCAAGACCACGACTGTGGTGAATCTGGCGGCGGGCCTGGCCGACTTGGGCCGGCGCGTGCTGATTGTCGATCTCGACCCGCAGGGCAATGCCACCATGGGTAGCGGCATCGCCAAGCAATCCCTGAAACTGTCCGGCTACGACGTGCTGCTGGGCGAGGCTTCGATCGAAGACGCGCGCCAGCCGGCGAAGGAGGGCGGTTACGACGTGCTGCCCGCCAACCGCGATCTGGGCGGCGCGGAGCTGGAGCTGGTCAACGAGCTGGCGCGCGAAGCGCGGCTGAAGAACGCGCTGCAGGCGGTGGAGGAGCAGTACGACTACGTGCTGATAGACTGCCCGCCCTCGCTGAACCTGCTGACCCTGAACGGGCTGGTGGCGGCGCACAGCGTGCTGATCCCGATGGTGTGCGAATACTACGCGCTGGAAGGCCTGTCCGACCTGGTGGCGACCTTGCGCAAGGTGCGGGTAGCGGTGAATCCCAAGATCGAGATCATGGGCCTGCTGCGCACCATGTTCGACGCGCGCAATAATTTGTCGCAGCAGGTCTCCGAGCAACTGGCCCGCCATTTCGGCGCCAAGGTGTTCGACACCGTGATCCCGCGCAATGTGCGGCTGGCGGAAGCGCCCAGCCACGGCTTGCCTGGCCTGGTCTACGATCGCGCCTCGCGCGGCGCGCAAGCCTATCTTGCGCTGGCGCAAGAGCTGGCGGACAGGCTAGAGCCCGCAACCACAACCCCCTCCGTCTAAGCGATATGGCCAAATTAAAAGGATTGGGGCGCGGCCTGGACGCGCTCCTGTCCACTGCCGAGACAGTGGACGACAGATTGACTTCCCTTCCCATCGACAGCATCCGTCCCGGCAAATACCAGCCGCGCAGCTTCATGGACGAGGGCGCGCTGGACGAACTGGCCGCGTCCATTCGCTCCCAGGGCGTGATTCAGCCGCTGGTGGTGCGCGAAATCGGCTTTGGCGATTACGAACTGATCGCCGGCGAGCGGCGCTGGCGCGCCTCGCGCAAGGCCGGCTTGTCCGAAGTGCCCGCAGTGATCAAGAGCGTGCCGGACGAAGCGGCGCTGGCGATGGCGCTGATCGAAAACATTCAGCGCCAGGAACTGGACCCCATCGAGGAGGCCCAGGGCCTCAAGCGCCTGATCGACGAATTCGGCCTGACCCACGAGGCCGCCGCCGACGCGGTGGGCCGTTCGCGCAGCGCGGTCAGCAATCTATTGCGTCTGCTGGCGCTGCCGGAGCCGGTGCAGACCATGCTGCATCAGGGGCGGCTGGAGATGGGCCATGCGCGCGCCTTGCTGGCGCTGCCGGTGGTTGAGCAGCTGGGTCTGGCGCAGGAGGTGGGCGAGAAAGGCCTGTCCGTGCGCGAGGTGGAGCGCAGGGTACAGCAGAAAGCTGTGGAAAAAACCACAGTTGCACCGCAGCAAAAACAGACAGACCCGGACGTGAACCGGCTGGCGGAACAGGTGTCGGAGCGCATAGGCGCGCGCGTCAGCATCCGTCACGCAAACCGCGGCAACGGCAGGCTGGTCATAGAATATGCAACGCTGGACGAGCTGGAAGGCTTGCTGGAAAAGCTGCAGAAAACTTCAAGCAAATGAGACTGTTGCAACGCAGCATGTCAATGACAGGCAAGTTGACGCAAATCAAGCGTGAAGCCTATAATTCGGCGGTTTTTTTGCTGGGTAAACATGGTTAATCCAGAAGTTAAGCGTATACTGCGCCTGCAGTGCACCCTGGTGGGGGTAGCGCTGCTGATCGGAATGGTTGCAGGGGGAGGAAACCTGGCCGTTCCGGTTTCTGTCTTGCTTGGCGGATTGTCGGCCTTGGTGCCGGCTCTGGTGTACGCCAGAATCGCCTACGCCAAGCGCCATGTCGCTCCCGCGGAACTGATGAAAGCGCATTTCAGGGCAGAGGCCGTCAAATACGTCCTCACCATCCTGATATTTGGTGCGACTTTGGTATTTTTCAAGGATTTATCGATAGTCGGTCTTTTTGGCGGATTTTTTGCCGCCGTATCCGGCTACTGGTTCGGGCTTTTAATCAAAAATTGAGAAAATGAGCGATGGCAAGCAACGCAACTGACTACATCAAGCACCACCTCACCTTCTGGAATTCGGATCCTTCCGCCGGCTTCTGGAGCCTGCACCTTGATACCTTCTCCATTTCGCTGGTTCTCGCCTTCATCTTCGCCGGCGTGTTCGCCGTCGTGGCGCGCAAGGCCAAGCTGGAGAATCCGGGCCGGCTGCAGCTGTTTGTGGAAAGCATCGTGGAGATGGTGGACAAGCAGGTGCGCGACGTATTCCACGGCCAGAGCAAGGTGATCGCTCCGCTGGCGCTGACCATTTTCTGCTGGATCTTCCTGATGAACTTCATGGACCTGCTGCCGGTGGATCTGCTGCCGACGCTGGCCCAGTGGGTGGGTTACACCTTCTTCGGCGCCGAGCCGCATCATGTTTACTTCCGCGTCGTGCCGTCCGCCGACGTGAACGCCACCTTCGCGATGTCCTTGTCCGTGATGTTCTGCATCATCGGCTTCTCCATCAGCGCCAAGGGCGTGGGCGGTTACACCAAAGAACTGTTCACCGCGCCTTTCCACGCGGAAGGCACCGTGGGCAAGATCCTGCTGGCTCCGGCCAACTTCCTGTTGCAGATGGTGGAACTGCTGGCCAAGCCGATTTCGCTGTCCCTGCGTTTGTTCGGCAATATGTACGCCGGCGAAATGATCTTCATCCTGATCGCGCTGCTGCCTTGGGGCCTGCAATGGCTGCTGGGCGCGCCGTGGGCGATCTTCCATATCCTGATCATCACCCTGCAGGCCTTCGTGTTCATGATGCTGACCATCGTGTACCTGAGCCTGGCGGTGGAAGCGCACTAATACCGGTTTCTTTGTTTTACCTTTGTTTTTTTAGCTTTTTTACCAACCATCCTTGATTAAGTCTTAGGAGATACACAATGGAAGCACTCGTTTCTCAGATCCAGTCCATGACCGTACTGGCCGCTGCCCTGATCATTGGCCTGGGCGCCATCGGTACTGCTCTGGGTTTTGCCATCCTGGGTGGCAAATTCCTCGAGTCCTCCGCCCGTCAACCGGAAATGATCCCGGTTCTGCAAACCAAACTGTTCATTCTGGCCGGTCTGCTTGACGCCATCTCCATGATCGGTGTTGGTATCGCCATGCTGTACACCTTCAATAACCCGTTCCTGTCCGCCGCTCTGGCCGCTCTGAAAGCCGGCGCTTAATTTTTAAGCGGAATTGGTTGTTGCAGTAATACTACTGGAGGAAAACAAGCGTGGAATTCAACGTAACACTACTGGGCCAGGCGATCACGTTCGCCATCCTGGTATGGTTCACCATGAAGTTTGTTTGGCCTCCGCTTACCAACATGATGGATGAGCGCGCCAAGCGCATCGCAGACGGCCTGGCCGCCGGCGAGCGTGGCAAGCAAGATCTGGAAGCCGCTGAAAAGCGCGTTGCGGACGAACTCCGCAAGGCCAAACAGCAAGCGACCGAAATCGTGATGGCCGCTGAAAAGCGCGCCAGCCAGATCGTGGACGAAGCCAAGGATGTCGCACGCGTTGAAGGCGCGCGCATTGTGGCCGACGCCAAGTCTGAGATCGATCAGGAAGTCCTGCGCGCCAAGGAAACCCTGCGCGCGCAAGTGGCCGACCTGGCGGTTGCGGGCGCAGAGAAGATCCTGCGCAAAGAGATCGACTCGGCCAAGCACGCTGATCTGCTTGCCTCCATCAAAGCGGAGTTTTAATTAACTCATGGCAGAACTCATTACCGTAGCTAGGCCCTATGCCGAAGCGGTATACAGCCTCGCCACCGAGCAGCACGCCACCCAGCAATGGTCGGAATCGCTGTCGTGGCTGGCTGCCATGGTGAAGAACCCGGATTTGGAAGCCGTCATCACCAATCCGAAACATACCGCACAAGAGCTTGAGGCACTGATGCTGGATGTTCTGGGCGCGCGCGGCAACGAAGACGTAAAACGTTTTCTGGCCGCGCTGATCGAGAACAACCGTTTGACGCTGCTGCCGCAAATCGCCGAACAGTTTGAAGTGTTCAAGGCGCAAGCGGAAGGCGTTGTGGATGCCGTGGTGGAAACGGCGTTTGCAATGAACGATGCACAGCAAGCCGAACTGACCGACACGCTTTCCAAGAAGTACGGCAAATCCGTACGGATTGATGTGCGTGACAACCCTGACCTGATCGGCGGGGTTCGTGTGTTGGTAGGCGACGATGTCATCGACGCTTCCGTGCGCGGCAAACTGCAAGCCATGGCAGTAAGCCTCAAGAATTAGGAGAGATCATGCAGTTGAACCCCTCTGAAATCAGCGATCTGATCAAGGCGAAGATTCAGAACCTGGCCGAAGGCGCAGAAACCCGTACCAAAGGTACCGTGATTTCCGTGACCGACGGCATCGTTCGTATCCATGGCCTGGCAGACGTGATGCAGGGTGAAATGCTCGAATTCCCGGGCAACACCTTCGGCCTCGCGATGAACCTGGAGCGCGACTCTGTCGGCGCCGTGGTTCTGGGCGAGTACGAGCACATCTCGGAAGGCGACGAAGTTACTTGTACCGGTCGCATTCTGGAAGTTCCGGTAGGTCCGGAACTGGTTGGCCGCGTGGTCAACGCCCTGGGTCAGCCGATCGACGGCAAGGGCCCGGTTAACGCCAAGCTGTCCAGCCCGATCGAAAAGATCGCGCCGGGCGTGATTGCGCGTCAATCGGTATCCCAGCCGATGCAGACCGGCCTGAAGGCCATCGACTCGATGGTTCCGGTTGGCCGCGGTCAGCGCGAGCTGATCATCGGCGACCGCCAGACCGGCAAGACCGCGGTGGCGCTGGATGCGATCATCAACCAAAAAGGCACCGGCGTAGTGTGCATCTACGTGGCGATTGGCCAAAAGGCCTCCTCCATCGCCAACGTGGTGCGCAAGCTGGAAGAACACGGCGCGCTGGGCCACACCATCGTGGTGGCCGCGACCGCTTCCGAAGCCGCCGCGCTGCAGTTCATCGCCCCGTACTCCGGCTGCGCGATGGGCGAATACTTCCGCGACATCGGCGAAGACGCGCTGATCGTGTACGACGACCTGTCCAAGCAGGCTGTCGCCTACCGTCAGATTTCGCTGCTGCTGCGCCGTCCGCCGGGCCGCGAAGCCTACCCCGGCGACGTGTTCTATCTGCACTCCCGTCTGCTGGAACGCGCTTCCCGCATCAATGAAGACGAAGTGGCCAAGCTGACCAACGGCGAAGTGAAAGGCAAGACCGGTTCCCTGACCGCGCTGCCTATCATCGAAACCCAGGCCGGCGACGTTTCCGCCTTCGTGCCGACCAACGTGATCTCGATCACCGACGGTCAGATCTTCCTGGAAACCGACCTCTTCAACGCAGGCATCCGCCCGGCCATCAACGCCGGTATCTCGGTATCCCGCGTTGGCGGCGCCGCGCAGACCAAGGTGATCAAGAAGCTGGGCGGCGGTATCCGTCTGGCCCTGGCCCAGTACCGTGAATTGGCTGCGTTCTCGCAGTTCGCTTCCGATCTGGACGAGGCTACCCGCAAGCAACTGCAACACGGCGAAGTCGTGACCGAGCTGATGAAGCAGAAGCAGTTCCTGCCGCTGGCCACCGCCGAAATGGCGTTGACCCTGTGGGCTGTGAACAAGGGCAGCTACGAAGACGTTCCGGTGAAGAAAGCCCTGGCTTTCGAAGCGGCGTTCCTCGCCTATGTGCGCGCGAACCACCACGACGTGTTGGCCGCGGTGAACGCTTCCGGCGATCTGTCCGGCGACAACGAGAAAATCCTGGCCAAGGCGATGGAATCGTTCAAGGCTGGCTTCAGCTACAACTGAGTCTTTTCGGTTAACGCAAACAGTTACTAGGAAAGGTTCAGGAATGGCAGTCGGCAAAGAGATTCTCACCAAGATCCGAAGCGTGCAAAACACGCAGAAGATCACTCGCGCAATGCAAATGGTGGCGACCTCCAAGATGCGCAAAACGCAAGAGCGTATGCGCGCTGCCCGTCCTTACGCCGAGAAGGTGCGCACAGTCATGGCGCACCTTGCTCAGGCGAACACGGATCTTGAGCACCCGCTGTTGCAAAGCCGCGACGTAGTCAAACGCGCCGGCATCATCCTGATGACCTCCGACAAGGGCCTGTGCGGCGGCTTGAACGTGAACACGCTCAAGCGCTTCTTCGCCCAAGTCAAGGATCTGCAGGACCAGGGCATCGAAGTGGATGTCTGCTGCCTGGGCCAGAAAGGCCTGGCGGCATGCCAGCGCGCGCGCCTCAACGTTGTGGCCAGCGCAACCCAGCTCGGCGATGTGCCGAAGATGGAAAAACTGATTGGCCCGCTTACGGTGCTGTTCAAGCAGTACGCCGAAGGCGAACTGGACGCGCTCTACATCGTTTACTCCCGTTTCATCAACACGATGAAGCAGGAGCCGGCGACTGAACAGCTGCTGCCGTTGACCTCGGAACACATGGTGGTGGAGCACTCGCACTCGTGGGATTACCTGTACGAGCCGAGCGCCCTTGCCGTGATGGAGTTCCTGGTCAAACGCTATATCGAGTCGGTTGTGTTCGAGGCGATGGCCGAGAACATGGCCTCCGAGCAAGCTGCCCGCATGGTGGCGATGAAATCCGCCACGGACAACGCCGGTAACACGATCAAGCAACTGCGACTTGTGTACAACAAGGCTCGTCAGGCGGCGATCACTACCGAATTGTCTGAAATCGTGGCAGGCGCCGCAGCGGTGTAAGCCGTCGCAGACTGAAAAAGTTTAATGTTTAGGAACCGATAATGAGCCAAGGTAAAATCGTACAAATCATTGGCGCGGTGATCGACGTGGAGTTTCCGCGCGACGCCATGCCAAAGGTTTATGATGCCCTGAAGCTGGTTGATGCCGACCTGACGCTCGAAGTCCAGCAGCAGCTGGGCGACGGCGTAGCGCGCACCATCGCCATGGGCAGCTCTGACGGCCTGAAGCGTGGCATGAGCGTAGTCAACACCGGCGCACCGATCTCGGTGCCGGTGGGCAGCGCCACCCTGGGCCGCATCATGGATGTCTTGGGCAACCCGGTGGACGAAGCCGGCGCGGTAGCGACCGATGTTCGCCGCGCCATCCACCAGCCCGCTCCGAAGTTCGACGAACTGTCCCCCGCCACCGACCTGCTGGAAACCGGCATCAAGGTGATCGACCTGCTGTGCCCGTTCGCCAAAGGCGGCAAAGTGGGCCTGTTCGGCGGCGCCGGCGTGGGCAAGACCGTGAACATGATGGAACTGATCAACAACATCGCCAAGGCACACTCCGGTTTGTCCGTGTTTGCCGGCGTTGGTGAGCGCACTCGTGAAGGTAACGACTTCTATCACGAGATGAAGGACTCCAACGTACTGGACAAAGTGGCGATGGTGTACGGCCAGATGAACGAGCCGCCGGGCAACCGTCTGCGCGTGGCCCTGACCGGTCTGACCATGGCCGAGCACTTCCGCGACGAGAAAGACGAAAGCGGCAAAGGCCGCGACGTGCTGTTCTTCGTGGACAACATCTATCGCTACACCCTGGCCGGTACTGAAGTATCCGCGCTGCTGGGCCGTATGCCTTCCGCCGTGGGCTATCAGCCGACGCTGGCGGAAGAAATGGGCCGTCTGCAAGAGCGCATTACCTCGACCCGCGATGGCTCGATCACCTCCATCCAGGCCGTATACGTGCCTGCGGATGACTTGACCGACCCGTCCCCGGCGACCACCTTCGCCCACTTGGACGCCACCGTGGTTCTGTCGCGCGACATCGCTTCGCTGGGTATCTACCCGGCGGTGGATCCGCTCGACTCCACCTCGCGTCAGCTGGATCCGCTGGTGGTGGGCGACGAGCACTACACGGTAGCCCGTGGCGTGCAGTCCACGCTGCAGCGTTACAAGGAACTGCGCGACATCATCGCGATTCTGGGTATGGACGAACTGTCCGAGGAAGACAAACTGGTCGTGGCTCGCGCCCGTAAGATCCAGCGCTTCCTGTCCCAGCCGTTCCACGTGGCTGAAGTATTTACCGGCTCGCCGGGCAAATACGTGCCGCTGCGCGAAACCATCAAGGGTTTCAAGGCCATTCTCGCTGGCGAGTACGACCATCTGCCGGAACAAGCGTTCTACATGGTTGGCTCCATTGAAGAAGCTGCCGAGAAAGCCAAGACCCTTAACTAAGGAGAGGGCTGATGTCCAAGATGCGTGTGGAAGTGGTCAGCACCGAGCAAATGATCTTCTCCGGCGAAGCTGAGTTCGTGGTTGCGCCGGCTACCGAAGGCGAGATCGGTGTGTATCCCCAACACGTGCCGCTCCTGACCCGTATCAAGCCCGGCGTGCTGCGTCTGAAAGTGCCGGGCAGCAGCGAAGAAGTACTGGTGGCAGTGTCTGGCGGCATGATGGAAGTGCAGCCCAGCCTGATCACCGTGCTGGCCGATACGGCGATTCGCGGCGAGGATCTCGACGAGGCCCGCGCCAATGAGGCAAAACGCGCTGCGGAGGATTCTCTCAAGCGCGCCACCGACGACCTCTCCACCGCGAAGGCGCACGCTGCTCTGGCAGTGGCCATCGCGGAGTTGAAGGCGCTGGATTTCCTCAAGAAGCGCGCCCACTGATAAGAGATGTAATCGTGTATAGTAGGCTGCCACGCAAGTGGCAGCCTTTTTCCGTTTTCGAGTCGTGAAAAAACCATGGACAGTCTCAGCATCGTCATTCTCGCTGCCGGCAAGGGCAAGCGCATGTACTCCTCCAAACCCAAGGTATTGCACCCCATAGGCGGCGAGCCGATGCTGGCGCGGGTGATCCGCACCGCGCGCGCCTTGAAGCCTGCGCGTCTGATCGTGGTGTACGGCCACGGCGGCGAACAGGTGCGGGCGGCCATCCCGGACGCGGACCTGATCTGGGCCGAGCAGGCCGAGCAGCTGGGCACCGGCCACGCGCTGAAGATGGCCCTGCCGCACCTGCCGAAGGACGGCAAGACCATGGTGTTGTACGGCGACGTGCCGCTGACCAAGGCGGACACGCTGCATCGCTTGTCCGGCGCCGCCGGCGCCGGCATGGCGGTGCTGACCGACGTGCTGGACGACGCCAGCGGCTACGGCCGCATGGTGCGCGGCGCGGACGGCAAGCTCCAAGCCATCGTCGAGCACAAGGACTGTACGCCGGCGCAACTGGCGATCCGTGAAATCAATACCGGCATGATGGCCCTGCCCAATGCGCGGCTGGCCGGCTGGCTTGCCGCGCTCAATAACGGCAACGCCCAGGGCGAATACTATCTGACCGACGTGCTGGCCCTGGCGGTGGCGGACGGCGTGAGCGTGGACAGCGCCAGCGTGGACGCCAGCTGGGAAGCCGCCGGCGTCAACAACAAGGTGCAGCTGGCCGAGCTGGAGCGCATCTTGCAGCGCAACCAGGCGCAAGCCTTGCTGGAAGCCGGCGTCACGCTGGCGGACCCGGCGCGCATCGACATCCGCGGCGAACTTAGCCACGGCATGGACGTGAGCATAGACGTGGGCTGCGTGTTCGAAGGCGTGGTGGAGCTGGGCGAACAAGTGGACATCGGCGCGCACTGCGTGCTGAAAAACGTCAAAGTGGCCGCCGGCACCAAGATCGCGCCGTTCTCGCATCTGGAAGACGCGGTGGTGGGCGAGGGATGCCGGATCGGGCCTTACGCCCGGCTGCGCCCCGGCGCGAAACTGGCCGGCCACGTGCATATCGGCAACTTCGTCGAAGTGAAGAAAAGCGTGATCGGCGAAGGCTCCAAGGTCAACCACCTGAGCTATATCGGCGACGCCGAGATCGGCGGCAAGGTGAATGTGGGCGCCGGCTCGGTGACCTGCAATTACGACGGCATCAACAAGTTCAAGACCGTGATCGGCGACAACGTCTTCGTCGGCTCCGGCACCCTGATGGTGGCGCCGGTGACGCTGGAATCTTACAGCACCATAGGCGCCGGCTCGGTGATCAGCCGGACCGCGCCGGCCGGCGAACTGACGGTGGCGCGCGCGCGCCAGGTCACGGTGCCGGGCTGGAAGCGGCCGCAGAAAAAGACCGACTGACTCCATTTCCCGGCTAAGCGGCGCCCATTCTCCTGATTTGGAGGATGGGCGCCGTTTTTCATGGGGCATTCTTGCGACAACCCCTTGCCGCGGCGCGACGCTTCCGCGGCCGGCGCTTGTCAAAGCCGAAGCGGCGCTGCTATGATCGCGAAACTTTCGAAACGAAACATAAAATGACCAAGCGAAACACTCAGCAACGCCGTCACGCCATCGCCGCCCTGGTGCAGGAACGCGGCGAGGTCAGCGTGGACGAGCTGACCAAGCGCTTCTCCACCTCCGAAGTGACCATACGCAAAGACCTGGCCCTGCTGGAAACCGGCGGCCTGCTGCTGCGCCGCTACGGCGGCGCGGTGTCCTTACCGTCGGAGATGGTGGTCGAGGAAGACGCGGAGCAGGTTTCAAAACGAAAGATCGCCATCGCCCGCGCCGCCGCCGAGCGGCTGCGCGACCACAACCGCGTGATCATAGACAGCGGCACCACCACCAGCGCGATGATTCCGCTGCTGGGCAATAAGCGCGGCCTGGTGGTGATGGCCAACTCCCTGAACGTGGCCGGCGCGCTGCGCGAACTGGAGAACGAACCCACGCTGCTGATGACCGGCGGCACCTGGGACCCGCATTCCGAATCCTTTCAGGGCCAGGTGGCGGAACAGGTGCTGCGTTCCTATGATTTTGATCAGCTGTTCATCGGCGCGGACGGCATCGACCTGGAGCGCGGCACCACCACCTTCAATGAACTGGTGGGCTTGTCGCGCGTAATGGCCGAAGTGGCGCGCGAAGTCATCGTGATGGTGGAGTCGGAAAAGATAGGCCGGCGCATCCCCAATCTGGAATTGCCGTGGGAGCGCATTCATACCCTGGTGACCGACGACGCCTTGTCGGAGGAGGCCAGAACCCAAATTCAGGCGAAGGGCATTGCGCTGATCTGCGCGTCCTCGCCCGCTGATAGTCCAAGGAGAAAGTAATGTGCGGCATTGTCGGCGCCATCGCGGCGCGTAATGTGGTTCCGGTATTGGTGGACGGCCTGAAGCGGCTGGAATACCGCGGCTACGACTCCGCCGGCGTGGCGGTCTTGGCCGGCGACGCCATCCGTCGCGTGCGCCGCGTCGGCCGTGTCGCGGAGATGGAAAACGCCGCGGCGGAAGAAAGCCTGCAAGGTCAGGTGGGCATCGGCCACACCCGCTGGGCCACCCATGGCGGCGTCACCGAACCCAACGCCCACCCGCACGTATCCTTCGGCAAGATCGCCGTGGTGCACAACGGCATCATCGAAAACCACGAAGAGCAGCGCGAACGCCTGAAAGGCCTGGGCTACGCCTTCGAATCCCAGACCGACACCGAAGTCATCGCTCACCTGGTGCATCACTACTACCAGGCCGGCGACAGCCTGTTCGACGCGGTCAAGCGCGCCAGCCGCGAGCTGACTGGCGCTTACGCCATCGGCGTGATCGCGGTGGACCGCCCGGACGAACTGGTGTGCGCGCGCATGGGCTGCCCGCTGCTGGTGGGCCTGGGCGACGGCGAGAACTTCATCGCCTCCGACGTCTCCGCCATCGTATCCGCCACCCGCCGCGTGATCTTCCTGGAAGAGGGCGATATCGGCAGGCTGACCCGCGACGGCGTGGAACTGCTGGACAAGGACGACCAGCCGGCGCAGCGCCCGGTGCACGTGTCCGACGTGTCGCTGGCCTCGCTGGAACTGGGCCCGTACAGCCACTTCATGCAGAAGGAAATCCACGAACAGCCGAAGGCGCTGTCCGACACCATAGACGCGGTGCAGGACTACGGCTTCAATCCTGAGCTGTTCGGCGAGCGCGCCGGCGAAGTGCTGCCGCAGCTGGAAGGCGTCAAGATCCTGGCCTGCGGCACCAGCTACTACGCCGGCCTGACCGCCAAATACTGGATCGAAACCATCGCCGGCGTGCAGTGCGATGTGGAAATCGCCAGCGAATACCGCTACCGCAGCGCCTGGGCCAACCCCAATTACCTGGTGACCACCATCTCCCAATCCGGCGAGACGCTGGACACCATGGAAGCGCTGAAATACGCCAAGGAACTGGGCCACCGCTACGCACTGTCTATCTGCAATGTGCGCGAATCCGCGATTCCGCGCGCCAGCGAACTGGTGTTCTTCACCCGCGCCGGCGCCGAGATCGGCGTGGCTTCCACCAAGGCCTTCACCACCCAATTGGTGGGCCTGTTCGCGCTGGCGGTGACCCTGGGCAAGATGCGCGGCAAGGTCAGCGCGGCCGACGAGGCGCGCTACCTGGACGAACTGCGCCACCTGCCGGGCAGCGTGCAGCACGCGCTGAACCTGGAACCGCAGATCAAGGCTTGGGCCGACAAGTTCGCCGCCAAGGACAATGCGCTGTTCCTGGGCCGCGGCCTGCATTTCCCCATCGCGCTGGAAGGCGCGCTCAAGCTGAAGGAAATCTCCTACATCCACGCCGAAGCTTACCCGGCCGGCGAGCTCAAGCACGGCCCGCTGGCGCTGGTGGACGAGGATATGCCGGTGGTGGTGATCGCCCCCAACGACGCGCTGCTGGAAAAGGTGAAATCCAATATGCAGGAAGTGCGCGCGCGCGGCGGCGAGCTGTTTGTGTTCGCGGACCTGGACAGCCATTTCAGCGAATCCGACGGCGTGCACGTGATCCGCACCCCGCGCCATGTCGGCGTGCTCAGCCCGGTGGTGCACGCCATCCCGGTGCAGATGCTGGCCTACCACGTGGCGCTGGCGCGCGGCACCGATGTCGACAAGCCGCGCAATCTGGCCAAGAGCGTGACGGTGGAGTGAGGTTTGCGCCAGGCATTGACTAGTTGAGTAATTGCAAATATGTTTGCACTGTTGTAAAAGTGTTTGCACTATTGCAAATATGTCTGCACTACTTGTTGCCTCCTGCCGTATGAAAGGCCCACCGTTAGTAGCGCAGTGCTGATATGAAGGAATAAGGTCTGTCGGGACGGAATAGTGTCTGTCGGAGAGATGATTGGGAACAATAACATCAGCAATGCCAATGGCATAGAGGACTTTTTGCTGATTTCATGAACAAGAAGAGGCCCTTCGGGGTCTCTGACTACGCCAAGTAAAGTCTGTCGAATCCAAATAAAGTTCGTCGGAGTCTGAGCAAAGCAAAGGGGCCGTTGGCCCCTTCTACTTTTTCGGCTGACGGGCGTGCCGAGGCGCCGGAGGTGAGCTCATGTAGGGTGAGTGCTTTTCAGCCTTATGTGGAGCTTCACGTAACCGAGGCGTCAACATAGTCTGCACTAGCGGGCACCTCCTCTACCAGAGTGGACGTCAGCTTTACCCCCCTGCACACACCCCAGCATCGGTACTGAACACGGTTAGTCAATCCAATTCCAATGCAGTGGGGTCCTTGTCAAGCTGCTCGGTAAGTACCGAGACAAGCAATGCATGGTCTGCGTGCTGGGGCAATCAAGATACGGTCACGACACCCACGCAACCACAGCCCATCACGTGTAGAGGGAATGCGTGTCATTAGGCATGGGGATCACAATCAGTTCGATCTATTCACAGGCGAACAGCGTCTGGAGAGATGCGAACACAGGCAAATCAGGCCAGTCGATCCCGACCTTGTCCGGATCTCGGCCATTGCAGCTGTCAGCGTCGGCTCAGACAAACGAGCGGTGTGTTTCTGTTTGCCGACGTCGAGGAAGTTCGCTGCCTAATGGAGATATCAGCCCACGAGTCGGATAGTGTCCTGTTAAATGGTGGGGTTAAATCCACACAATAGCTCAGCCGGGGCGAACTTAGGCACCGTCGACCAATTAGGATCCGCAGATCAATAAAATTGATCAATTAGCCGCGAGAGCTGTGCGAAGTGCAATCGCTCAAAATGATCGGGATGGAGCGTGGGACATAAGTAGGATGCTAAGAACGACAGCGGGCTATCAGTCGGCTGCCCCACATAGGTCTGCCGCACTGCAGGATGGTGGCTGAACTCCCAGACGCCAATCTGGTCATTGAGCAAGGCGGCTAAGTACTCCGTTGGCGCCTCCAAAAGAAAAGGGAACAATTGAGTTCTAACCTCGTCTCCGGCGGGCTCAAAGCAACCAGAATTCACGTTGAAAGTTAGATTCGTGATGTGCTGACGGTCGATTAAACGAAGCAGGAGGCGATGAGGTCCGAGAGGATGCCCCCCAAAACGATGGCAGTTCACGAGCATTCGTCCGAGCGGTGCCAATAACAGTGGAACTTGAAGTTGTTGTAGCAGCCCCAAAACGTCGGGCTCCTTCACTGGCTTATATGCACATACAGTGCGCCCTGTCCCGCCATGTGGATTGAACTCTTGCTGCATCATCGACGTCATTCGGCCGTGGCTAAGCTGCCACCCTATACCCGCCCACGCGAGGTGAACGTCTACTCCGTTAGAGAGGGCACGTAACGCTCGTTGAGCTCCATCCGAATGCACTGCATCGAATTCAATTCGACTCGAAACACCGTGCGCGCGAAATGCGAAGTCGGTCCCGGTAAAAATGACAGAGGGCACAGGTACTTCCAACGCATTCAAGTCCACCAGGGAACTGTAGTAAGACGCAAGTGGTGCACGAGGATCTTCGGTCTTTCGTATATTGCTGAAGAACCCCGCGCGTCGGCCGTCCATTAATTGTGAATTGTTGGTGAGCACCGCAGCGTCTATCCTCCCAGGCACATCTGCGATTGTCGATGGGTGTCCTTCAGCCTGCAAGAAAACGCTTCCCATCTCGTGCCGCACCCAAAGACTTGCGGACGCCCGTTCCCATCGATGTTCGCCTCTGTAGCGGCGTAAGAACTGAAAGCTGAAATCCCCGATACGAATTGGCTCGCCGATGCGCACAGTGCATGTCTGGAGACCTATGGCTTCCAAGACTCTCCGAACCACGGCTGGCTGCCAGCTATGAAGGTAGACGGTCGGGGGGGACACACTCCGTGCCAAGTGGGCAAGGCTGGGAAGGTCGAAGTGGTCGGTATGGTGGCAAGTCAGAAACACAGCATTGATGGACCGATTCCATTCTGTCCAAAGCTGCGGCCCATCTACTTCCGCATGCATCAGCGAGGAAGCCCCAAATGTGCCGAAGAGGACTGGATCCACCAATATCGAAGCGTGATCAGAAGTTACCAACCAACTCTGATGCCCTAGGGAACGAAGCTCCATCGTCATTGCATCCTGGCAAGGCAATTGGTCGCAAGCTCAGGCCGCACCTGCTCCCCAAAGTAGGCATAGAGGAACGATGCCAAATTGGTGAGGGTGTGGCGCGGCGGATGCCAGCACTTGATCCCTTTCCCTGCAATATCCCAAATTTCTACATCTCCTGCGATCATCGCAGCGAAGTCCTGTAGATGGCAGATGAGTCCAAAGGGGGCCTGCCGCACCAATCCATTCAGCTCAGTCGCTTCGATGCGATTAAAGCGACCTTCGATTCCTTTCAATGCGTAGACGAGGGGAACTGCATCATCAGCGTCACGCAACATCGCCAATATCGTGACGTAATCGGTCTCATGTTCAGCCTGCCACCAATACTCTGACAGCAGTGACATTCCTAACGCTATCTCCAGCCTCGGCAACTCGCCCTGTACCAATGCCTCACAATCACTTTGCGAGCGGCCGGACAACTGTTGGGTTACCACAGCTTCAAACAAGGGAGGCCGGGCTTGTGCGAATGAAAGTGTTGGATCCGGTTGTGTCTCTTTCTTTCGTACGTGAACGTGTACGTCGCCATCTTGCACCCAGACTAGGTCGCCAGGCCAAGGCGCCTCATACGCCAATTGAGGGGCCAGCAGGTGCCCAAGGCGGGACAGTTCTTGCTGGTCACAGAAAGGCCAATGCAGCGTTTCGTCAAACCGGCGTATTCCGCCCCCGCCAACGATGACCTTAGGCCTAATTTGATCAATGGGAGAAGGTAAAGTAGTCAACTCGAATAGCAAATCGAGACCTGCGATGCCACTAGGGCCCGCAATGGTTCCTATGCTGTCCAGAGGCCCAAAGTGGCCAGGCGGCATTATGTAGGCGTTATTGGAGATAGCAATAGCACTGGGAGGTGGCACCAGATTTCGTTCTAGCTCTTCCAGGTACTCTATTGAAACGAGCGCGTCGACCGACATGAAGATCCCATCAGAGAGATCAGGCGAGGCCGACAGCAGTGGCTGGGATACCCGTTGTTCCCAAAATGCGGTCGCTGGATCACACGGATAAAGGCAAATGGAGATGCCATTGATATCAAAGCGAATTAGATAGTCGCAGCGATGTACGATGTGCCCGAGCTCTCTTACCGCCCGTTCCAAGTATGCTGGAAATACTGGACCGACATAGACGTTTGAGCAGGGCGGCAGAAGCCTCAAAGATCCAAGATGCACATGATCTGAGTGCTCGTGGGTGAGCAGCACGTGAGTGCAAAGCAAGTGTTCAGGGGTGACTACCGGGGCGTGGGGGTGCACCTGAAATGGCTGCACCGCACTGTTGCCGAAAGTCGGCAACAGCAGCGGATCAATCAACAGGCCATGCTCGCCGACGGATACGTACCAAGCGTTATGCCCGATGTACTCCAAGCGCAATGCCGGTTGAGCGCGCATCTATCGAACGTAATACTTATCGACAACGAACGCGCTGGCGTCACTCTCCGCAGCGAGCCGGCTAGAAATTGCAGCGTGCGTGTCCTTCTTGCTAGGAGTGACGAGTACTGTGGGCGATACGTTCGCCTCCATGAGGATGGCTCTTTCCGACCCACGCAAGTCCCATCTGTGAAAATGTGCGTGATCACATTGCAGGAAGTTCATGGCCATGCGACGGGTTGGAATACCCAGCAGAACCCCTGTAACCTGCTCTATTACGGAACCATGGGTTACTACGATCATGCGGTCAAGTCCAAGACCTTGGGCGGCGACGAGCCACGACCGAACACGGCGACGCTGTGACAATAATGATTCAGACCCATGCTGGGCCTCAGCAGGAGCGCGCCATGCATCGAGCTGCCATTGACGATAATGGTCCAGATTTTCGAAGCGCTGACTTCCGTGGCGCCTATCGCCGATTCTCGGCTCCAACGACACCTTCAATCCGAGTGCATGCCCCACTTCCTCGGCAGTGAGCACACACCGCTTAGCAGGGCTCGATATCAGCGTCGTTGCCCGGGTGGGCCGCAAAGTCTTTAGCTTGGCTGCAAGCTGCTGAGCTTGCGTTTGGCCTGTAGAGGTCAGCTCAGTATCTGCAATAAACTGTTCGTCGATTGACTTTTGTGCTTCAGGCAGCACATTTTGCGCGTGCCGGACAAGAATCAGTTCCATCTCAGCCACCTCTCAGAAAACTCATGCCCGCAACTGACGGACACAACTGTACTAACATGCCTCGCACGCCGGTAGGTCAACGGTTGAAACCTCACATGCCTGTTTCCGCCTATCAGTGCTCCTCACCGACATCCCACATGCACATGTAACACATACATTCCAAAAACATAGATGGCAACGGCATTAATACAAGTGGAATTTTAGTATTACTTCGAGTTACGGCGGATGTGGTCAGTCAGCTTTTAGGGGGACGATAGTGCAACCCAGATGCTGCCGATGTGCTCGAACGAAGTTGAGTGACAGCAGGAAGGTGACTGCTGTCCTTCTCCACTGAAGACAGTTTCATTTCAGACTTATTTACCGTAATCAATGTCAGCTGCCGACATGACATAGGACATTTAACCGAGCGTACGTCCAGCTCAGGTCGAACAGCTGCCGACCTGGCTGACGCAACGTCAGTTGCGTCGGCCAAGCCAACATTAGGCTATCTACCTACCTGCTACTTGTGCTGAGGTGAAGTCGGGCCAGTGAGAGTGGCGGTAAAACGTCGACTGTGACTCAGATCAGAGATGCAATTTGTAATGGCCAGTTTACAAAGAAATCTGGACACGCCCATTTCAGAGACGTGACCAATCAAAAGCTTGATTTCAGTTGCGTTGCCTATATGTAACTTACATATTCACCAGGTCATCATGCTGTTGTTGGCACAATATATGGTTGTATTTTGTTAACTTTGGTGTATATATTGTATAAATGGCTCGGTGCTAGAACGATTGGATATCTGTGTTTGGCTGTAGCGGTGCGCTACCAGAGGGGGTGAAATGGCAAGTCGGAAATGGGACAGGAATGAAGCTGAGCGGCGCATCGACACTCGGATGGCTGAGGTTGAGGAAGTCACTATCAAAGAATACGCGCGTGAAACCGACCTGACGGGGCTTCCAACTGGGACAGCTTACCGGGTGGATGGCGTTCATCTCTACATCGACATTCTGAATATCGATGAAATGCTGGACTCCGGTGGAGTGCGAGCTCACCGGCGAACCTTGCGCTTTTTGAACCTGCACTACCGGGCGGTACGCAATATTCTTCTTGATGTCGAAGCCATCCAGGTTGATTTCCACAATCAGCGCTTGCATGCGGTCTTCGCCAAACCCTATGGAGATGAAGTCGCTCGTATCCATAAGGCTGTAGCTACTGCAAAACTGATCTGTGATGTTTTGGCGCGCACAGGTGAAGATAGCGATGATCCTTTGCCTGCCGCGCAAGTACGTGTGGGCATTGACTCTGGAAAAGCCTTGGCAGTTACGAATGGCCGACGTGGTAGTAGGGAGCCGTTGTTCTTGGGTGAACCCGCGAATCTGGCAGCGAAGCTTTCTGGTGGTGGGACCGCTACCGGAATCTACATGACCAACTCTGCGCGCAGTACTGTGGAGTGGGCATCCGTCAAGGATGAGAAAGCTACCAAGCTTTCTGACAAGCAGGTGGAAGAGTCGCAGGACAAGGCTAACCTCGGAATCACAGTAGATGATGTGATTGCGGACTGGGAGGGTGATTTGGACAAGAATCCGATCGGCTCTTTCGATTTCACTCGCCATACCCCACCTTTCGGTAGCCTTGATCTCGACTTGCTGTCACCCAAGAACTCTCGTCGCCAGGAGGCTACCTCCATTTACGCGGATATTGATGGCTTTACAAAGTACGTTGCTGAACGTATTGAAGATGACGAATCGGCGAAGGATGTCGTCAGGACACTTCATGTGCTGAGAGCGGAGCTCGACTCGGTTCTGTATAACGACTTTGCAGGTCTCAAGATCCGTTTTATCGGTGATTGTGTACACGGAATCCTGGTTGAGGGAACCGCGCATACAACAGATGACGATGAGACTGCGAAGAACGCCATGCTCTGTGCGGCGGCCATGCGCAGCAGTTTCGAGTTGGCCATGGAGACCCTTGCGGAAGAAGGCGTCGATGCCGGGAATCTTGGATTGGCAATCGGCCTGGAGCATGGATTTTTGGCTGTAACAAGGCTTGGCATTAAAGGAGAGATGATCCGCTGCTGTATTAGCAGGTCGGTCCTTAGCTCTGAAGACGAGCAGCTTCGTTGCGATGGATCTGAAACTGCTATCGGGCCGGAACTTAACAAGTCAGCCCCGGATGCTTTCAAAGAGCTGTTTGGTGAGGAAAGAATCAGGTCGGGTTTTGACTATGATGAAGCCACCCTCAGTCTGGAGAAAAAGACAAAGGCATCGACCGCACGTACAGAGGGCAATTTGCTCCGCCCTGCTACCGTTGCGACCGCTGTGGCAAGCACCGCTACCGCAGGGTTTAGTTTCCCCTCGCAAGCAGCATCTCCGTCTAAAATTCCGCCGGGCTTTGCCTGATGTGGTTCGTCAGTAACCTTGAGAGACTTGATGCCGAGATGGCGGCTCTTAAGGTATTGAGTTCCGCGGGCTGGATAGACCAGGCCGAGTGGCAGGTCGAACGGGAGAGCGGCACGTTACGAGTTAAGCTCGATTTTCGCGTGGGCGAAAAAGTATACGAAGCTTGGCTCTCCTATCCGCATGTATTTCCCTGGGCACCTCCACAGATAGTACCTCGCAGAGAAGGAGAGCTTTGGTCGGGGCATCAATGGGGTGTCGGAGGCGAACTGTGCTTGCAGATCCGTTCAGACAATTGGAGCCCCCTCTGCACTGGCGCTGACATGGTCCGTAGTGCACGTTCGCTGCTGTTGACCGAGTGCGCCTCCGATGAGAAGGGGCATCGGCGGACCGCACCTAGCGCTCATGTGTTGAGCGAAGGGCAGCAAATGCTCTGGCAATTCCGGCGTTTGGTAGTTATGCCTGCCTTCCTGAATAAGCTGATGGAGCAGCCTGCAGGATGTCGATGTCGCCTTGCTATCTCCTTCAGCGAGAATGCAATGATTTATACTCCGGCCACCCTTATGCTGGCCGATGGAACAGAGTGGGCGGACCCTAGTGTCCCCGCTTCATTTAGGGGGCGTGCCTTTACTAATGGTTATGCGTTTCCCCTTGCCACTGACGATGCCAATGCGAGCCTTGCAAAACGGCCTGATGCACTCACTGCTACCGAACTATGGTCGCAGTTCTCAGTTGAGCCGTTGACGGAAGATATGGTGCTGTTTCTCGCTCTTCCTGAGGAAGTCTATTGTCATTACCTGGATGCCAAAAAAGACACCATTTCGAAGGTCGGGATACTTAAGCAGGAGTATGCGGCACGGCTATCTCCATCAAATGCGGTCCTTGCTTCAAAACGTATTGGACTGATCGGCGCTGGCTCCATGGGGAGTAAGGTTGCCGCGAGCATTGCGCGTGCTGGGGCTCGGAAATTTCTGGTCATTGATGATGACTTACTGACTGATGGTAACTTGGTAAGGCATGATTTGGATTGGAATTCAGTCGGTGCGCATAAAGCCGAAGCAATAAAAAAACGGTTAGAGCTGATCGCTCCAGGTATTGATGTTCAAGTATTGCGCATGAAGTTAGGTGGGCAAACCTCAACGAAGCTGCTGCTATCTGCTCTTTCTAACTTGGGCACCTGTGACCTTATTGTTGATGCTAGCGGTAGTGCCGATGGTTTCAACTATGCCGCGGCGGCTGCGGAGAACTATGGCATCCCAATGGTCTGGGGTTCCGTGTTTGCGGGCGGATATGGGGGGTACATCGCCCGTAGCCGTCCAAGAGTTGACCCTGGGCCGTTTGCAGCTCGTACAGAAATTAGTAATTGGTGTGCCAATCCTGAGTTTCCTGAGCCCCCGGCAGCGGCAGAAATAGATTATGGGGCCGGAAAGGAAGGTCAACCGCCAATGATTGCAGATGATGCGGATGTTTCCGTCATCGCTTCTCATTTGGCGAAGTTTGCCATTGATCTTCTGGTCAAACCCGACTCATCCAGTTACCCCTACTCGGCTTACATGATTGGGCTGAGAGCTGAATGGATTTTCACCGAGCCATTTGCGACATTTCCCATCCCATTTACAGGCGGGTCTTCAAATACCTCCTCATCGTTACCGCTCCCTGTAGGAGAGTTCGGCAAGATTGCCCGCCAATATATGAGAATAATGTCATGATCGAGGTCGTGCTAAATAAGCGGTGCGTGAACAAATTAAGGCGAGAGCTAAGGCGAGCTGGCTCGAAGGAGATTGGTGGGATACTTGCTGGCCAAGATCTTGGCGATGGCCGTTTTCTTGTCCTCGATTTATCGGTGCAGCGGGATGGCTCCTTTTCCCACTTTCGGCGTAGCTCTCCAAAGCATCACCAATTCATGAGGCAATTCTTTGAGCGTACAGGACATGACTACCAAAGATTTAACTACTTAGGTGAATGGCATTCTCATCCAAGTTTTCCTGCCCTACCGAGCCAAACTGATTTTTCTCAAATGCAGAAGCTCATTGAAGAACGGGATCAAAATGCCCAGTTCTTAGTTCTTCTTGTAGTGAAAATGCCAAAATCAATTATCGAAGCAAGTGCATATGCCTTCAGGCGCTGCCAATCTCCACTGCGTATTGGTCTGTCAAGTACAGAGACTGGTAACATCACTGATTCTGCTAGTTATTGGGAAAAACAGCAGAAGCATGGGAAGGTGTTTGGGAGAAGTGGTCGTGCATGTTTAAAGAAAGCATTAAACGTGCTTGAGAAATTTATCAAATAGTTTGAGGGATGGAAATGTTAAAGCGGTTTGAGGGGGATGCTGGAAAGCGAATTCGGCTGGATTCACTCAAAAGATTGAGAATGATCAGTGGTAATACCGAATTAGCAAATGAGATAGATGGCCGCATTGCACTAATTGAGTATCAGGCCGGTGACAGGCTAATCGAGCAGGGGGAATATGATAATGATGTATATTTTATTCTCGCCGGCACTGTGTCCATATGTGTGAACGGCAAGGTGGTGGCCACTCGCCACGCGGGTGACCATGTTGGGGAGATGGCTGTCATCGAGCCAACTCAACCGCGTTCGGCAACGGTCATAGCAGACAATGTAACCGTTGTGGCAAAAATTAGCGAAGCTGATCTAGCTGAACTTGGACAGCGCTACCCAGAGATCTACATGACTCTCGCTAAAGAGCTGTCGAAGCGATTGCTGCAACGTAATAATCTCATAGGTGCGGCACGCGAGAAGATTCGTGTGTTCATTATTTCATCCGTGGAAGGCTTGCCGATCGCTCGCAAAGTACAGGCCGCGTTCGAGCATGATCCATTCCTCGTGACGGTGTGGACTGATGGGGTCTTCCGCATTGCAGGATATGCTCTGGCAAGCTTGGAAGAGGCTGTTAATGAGTCGGATTTTGCAATTGCAATTGCCCACGAAGATGATGTGACTAGATCGCGTGGTAAGCAGTGGCCGGCACCACGAGACAATGTGGTATTTGAACTCGGTATGTTCGTCGGGCGCCTGGGCAGGGAGCGAGCCATATTGATGGAACCGCGCGATGTTGACGTTAAGCTGCCGAGCGATCTCGCCGGTGTGACGACGGTGCCATACCGGTTTGAGGCTGGGAAAGACGCTTCAGCGCTGCTGGCGCCAGCATGTGACAAGTTGCGTGATCATATCCGCCGACTAGGGCCAAATGTTTGAGGAATGAATCTAAAACATCATTTTTGGCTTATCAAATAAGTATGCGGGGAATTAAAGCTTAAGTATAGGTTCTATACTTTTATCGCTGGAGGATATGGCGTTGCCTTTTTATGACTCAGTTTTGTCTTTTTTTGGGCTGGCTCGCGAGGAGGAGCTATTAGCTGCTAATCAAAAAATTTCTCAACTATCCGAGATTTTGCAGCGACTCAAGATATCTTCTGCAAACTTAGATAGCCAGCTCAAAGAGG
The DNA here is from genome assembly GCF_003052555.1 of Chromobacterium sp. Panama. Lineage (NCBI taxonomy): Bacteria > Pseudomonadati > Pseudomonadota > Betaproteobacteria > Neisseriales > Chromobacteriaceae > Chromobacterium > Chromobacterium sp. Panama. Next base: position 4,368,220 of record NZ_QARX01000001.1, on the reverse strand, counting down.
CACGACTTGCTTTGTTGCGAGTTGAGGATAAATATGAGCAACAAGTAGGCCGCGGAAAATTAATGAGAAAGCAACTGGACTGGTGTTCCATGAGATTGGTGGAGTTTCCTATTGAGACTCCTGTCAATTTTCAGAAAAACACTTTAATTAATTTGGAGAGTTTTCTAGGCGGCGGTGCAAGATTTTCTGATCTTGGTGATCCAAGAAAGTTTTCTTCACCAGCGCAATGGCTGCTATATTGGTGCATGGCTCATGCATCGGATGCGGCTGTAGAGGCCACATCAGGAGCAAAGAATGAAGATGGTGTTTCTAGAGCTTTTCTCGATGAGTTAAGCCAACAGGCAAAAACGGCATCATCGTTTTTGGATGGTGGAGGGGGGCTGCAAATTGCCTATAACGCCATATTTGAGCAATGTGAGCCTGCAATGAAGGAGGCTGCTGTTGGTGCTGATATCCTCCTAATTGTTGCTGGGAGTCCCTTGATTTCAGATGGGTTGGCAAGAGTATTTTGGATTCAAGCAAAAAGATCTGATTCTGGATTTAATCTCAGATTCGACCAGGAGAATAAAAATGGCTTACAGGTTGAGGCCCTTTCGAGGGTTCATGACCCGATAAGGGGAGCGTTCGGGCTGTATATGCAATATGCCAAAGAACTTCCTTATGTGCCTTCGGTGCCGGTCAGCAAGCTTTCATGGACTGATGGAAAGTATTCTGCAGATCTATCTGCTATTGGGGTACGCTTGCCTGAGTTTCTTGTTATGTGTACTGGTAAATACCGTAATGTTGGATCGTTTGCTGACATAGGTGCTCTAAAAGCTTACCTTGAAGAAGTATCTGAAATGAAGCCGCTTTACATTGTTACTGCTATGGCGGATGGGCCTGAATATAGTCAGAAATTGTCTAAAAACCATCTTCTCTCTACAATTTCAGATTACTATCGGGAGAAACTTGGAATTGCTAAATCACATCAAAGGGAAAAGGGGCGAGAGAGGGAGCGTGGTTTTGAGCTTGGGATGTAGAAATATTTTTTAAATTTAAATTCTTGATCTAAGAAAATAATGGAACTTAAGGCAATGAAAAATGGTTGTCCTTTACTTGAGTCCAGTGTTCGGCCGAGTTGAGAATGTAGACGGTGGACGTGAAAAGACAAAAAGCAGCGATTCCGCTGCTTTTTGTCTTAGATCGTTAGAAATTGATTTGTACGCGAATCCACCAGAGGCGGATGGAAATTTTCACGCGAGGCTTCATTGGTGATCTCCTATTGAAAAAGGATTCACCAGCGTGGTCCATATAGCCTATGCTGCTTTATACTATTCATACCTAAATTCAAAGGTACAAATATCGCTGGAGTGGAAAATTCCTAGGCTACAATCGACTGTTTCACGTGAATTTCAAGCGAAACAGGGCACTTTTGATAGTGCGCAGGTAAAGGCTGCATTGCGCGGCAGCTCGCAGTAATGATTACAGCGGGTCAGCTAAAAATTGTCAAGAGTTTCCCGCCTAAACCAGTCAGTCAACTGGAAGTGGAGACATTTTTTGAGAGGAAGGACGCATGTTGGTCTTCTTGGATACTGAGTTTACCGACTTCATCGATTGTGAGCTGATTAGCATCGGCATGGTCAGTGAGGATGGCCAACATGAGCTCTATCTAGAGGTGCAGGACTTCGACCGCTTGAAGTGCAATGCGTTTGTACAGGCTGCCGTATGGTCGCAACTTGGGCGGGTAGATGGGGCGAGTGTGTCCAAGGCTGAATTGCCCGGACGGTTGCGTCAGTGGTTCGATTCGCTGCCACAGGAGGTGGTGTTAGCGTGCGATTCACAACATGACCGTGACTTACTTGATGATGTCCTAGACGGGCTTTGGCCAGAGAACCTCGCAGGCTGGCTCGACCTGAGACAGTTCCAAGTTAATCCTACATTTGATCGCGCCGTGGCTGCGTACCATGCGGCGACTGGTCAGTCTTGGCATCATGCCTTGTACGATGCTCATGCCCATCGTGCGGGCTGGCTTGCAGCCTCCAATGCTTGCTAGGTGAGGCTCTTCATCCCTGCTACTAAAGTTAGATCGTCAATCAAAGACAGCAGTTTATTCGGGCGAGCCGCGCTCAAATTATTGCGACAGTTGTACTACTCCGGTAATCCGCTTACTCGCTTACGGTGAACACGTGCTCGGTGTAAGCGCTTACCTTGTCAATACAGCTGTGCTACTTAATATTTAAAATATTTGAATCAGTGTATGTCTCTATCAAATTGAAGTCGTTTTGAAATTATTGCTTTTCGTATTTTGTAGCCCATGTATCAATGTCCTCAATAGAAGCTGTGGCCAAAAAATCCAAAATTTCTCGGCGATGGCTTTCTTCGGTGTAAAACAAACGCGGCAAGCCAGCTCTTCTGGTTCTCCTCAAAAGAGCATCGTAATTTATATCCATTTCCTTGGCGATCATCGGTAGGCTACCGTTGTTTTTTAAATATATGGGAAGAATTTCACGCCTCAAACGTTGTCCAGTAGTAAGGGGGGGCTTCCACTTTTCTTTTACTTGCTCACTTAATGGCCGGAAAAATTCAGAAAGCCCATGTTTGGAATCATCGAAGAGCGCTGCAAGCGCAACAGCATATGTAACGCCATGGCTTACCTGAGAGCGGCAAGCACCATCAATCGGGACGAATTGACTGCCAGCAGATTTTACAGCTAGTTCAGGCCAAATTTGACAAAGCCAAGTAATTGGCAAGTGTTGTTTTATATAATCACTGAGCGTCGGTCGTACACCTACTATACCAATTCTTAAACCAACTTTTCTCATTGAGTTACCAAGCGCACAGGAAGCGGTGAATCTACATGTTCTTTTTCCATCTGCAAGGAATCTTAAGGCTATCTTCGTGTAGCGAGCCACGACAGGATGCGCATGAAGGGCCTCAAGATCATGCGATACTTGATGGCTATTCCCGATCCATCGGCAAGGCGAATATTCAAAAGCTGCTTTGTCAGTTACATAGGAAAGGGCGTTTCCATGATCTGGGCAAACGTACATGCCAGGAAGTTGGTGAACCCTTCGCCAATATGGAACGCGATCAATGTCAACGCAGTTGACACAGTAGTAAGCACCGCCTCGTTCGTGGACTAATGCTGATCGCTGCTGTGCACTTGCCACCTTGGCAAAGGAGCAAGTTTCTTGCTGGTTCTGTGCTGCGACTCGATTAAACGGAAGCATTGAATGCTGTCGAACATATTCGGCTGAGTCAAAGCCAATGAAATCCGAGATTAGTTTGTAAATAGGGTCTGGACTTCCATCTTTTATGCCTCCTCGATTAAAATGATCCAAAGCGCGAAAAAGCTGTGCAGAGGTATCCAAGCCATTTATAAGTCGTAGCCGCCCAATGTGCCCCGCAATGAATTCATCAGGCAAGGGGGCAGCAGTCAAAAATTTCATATTTTAAATAGGTATGTCAAGGCGGGCAGAGGCACTTAGTAATGAAAACCAAGCGATACTCTTCTAGGTATGGGAATATTTAATATTAAAGTGGAAGGTTGTCTGTTGAAGCTAGAAATTTGCATGATAAAACCTCATTTAGCATGCGGTGTGTCAAAGGAAGGCGCTCGAGCTTGCTGAGTTTCGGTCGGAGTGACGGTGCGTGCTGGTAAATTAATTGCAGAGTCAAGCGTCGATTTGGGATTTGTTCAACTAGCATAATGGCCACATTCTTGACTAGTAATGCCAACTCGTGATCACGTCGATCCCAATCTACTTTGCTATTATTTCCCAAGCTTAATGGGGGTAATGAAGAGGTGAATTGAATAAGCCAAGCTCGATCATTGCGGTAAAGCCATGCATATGCACCAGGCTCCAGTAGTCTTATGGCTTTGATGCCAAAACTAGGGTTGGCTATTCGAACTGCTTCAAGAAGCCTGCGCTTTTCGTTTCTAGCATTTCTCTCTCGAGCTGCGTGCCATTCTTGCTGAAGGCCAGGTTCAGTTCGCAGGGTTGTAGTGATGGTTTGGATGGAGAGGTCATACCTATCTGCTAAAATTTTCTTTGCACAGCCCTGACGTAATTCGTTGATTAATTTTTCTCTAATTTCAGGATTAATTTTTTTGGGGCGTCGTTTGATTGTTATATTTTCCTTGGCGGCCCAAGCCATTGCAGTATTCGTGTCAATGCCAAAATCTTTCGCCGCAGAATGAATGGATTTACCCGATTGAATAAGATCAATAAATGATTTTCGACGACCAATCAAATCGCTACGTTTTTCTGGCGGGAAGATTGATATGGTCGAACTGCAGTCATCCCTCACGTCTTTGTAATTGAGCTTCTGGTAAGTAGTCCAGAAATCCTCCCATGACTTGAAAAGCCACATAATGATGGCCAAATGCCGCAAGGGGTGAGCTAAAGAGTCTGATCTGCGGAGTAACCGACCTAATTGTGATTCTGCTTCTGTCAATGAGGAAGGTAGCGCTTCCAATTCAGGAATACACCGTAAGGGAAACAATGATTCGAGAAATGCGTGGGAGGCCGTTTCCAATTTTAGCCGATTCCCCACTCGTAAATCCAATGCCTCTAAGCGTTCCAGGTACGCCTGCCTCAAATAGATGGGGTGTATCGTACTGTGCAGAGGAAGATTCGTCGCCTCCATGGAGAGGGTTCCCAGCGCAGTCACGGTCGCAGCAGAGGTGTCCATTCGGTTCGTAGGACTGGGCGGACTTAAAATTGCAGTTGTTGGGAGGAACCACAGAAAGCGACCGACCCCAGTTGATTTGACATTGGATACCAACAGCCACTCTCTATGTACAGGGCATACCCACATCCCAGGCAGTTGGTGAATTCTGTGCCAGTACGAAACATCATGGTATTGCACATCTTCCCGCATGCATTGTGGACATGCTTTCAACGGATGGTTGGCACCAAATCGAGAGGTAAGCAGACCTAGCCGGTACTTCAATGATCCCAGGCCTTCTCCTCGGCAGGTGGCAACGGTGTCAGCCTGTTGCTGAAGGGATTTCCATGGCAGGTAAAACGGTAACAATGTGTGTTGAGTAATGATCTGTTGCACATCACCGAAACAGCCTTCTGTCCGCTTAACAAATTCATCAAGTCGGCTTGGTAGATCGTGCTGAGCACCGCGCTGAGGGTGTCCGAAGAGCACGCTGCATGTCGTGCGCGCTAGCACATTACCCACAATCACATGGTACCGACTGCATAGGCTAAACAGCGTCTCGTCAGGCAGCCAACTGGTGACAGCGTTGGTTCCCAATGTGGGGAGTTGAAGATAGGTATCGTGGCTCATCGTACATCGGACATTTGATGCATTAAGGGGCTGCTAAATATTGTTCATTAATACAAAGATAATTGGAAGAGGAAAATGAGTATTTTTTATAGTAAAAATAACAATAATATTTAATGAGTCAAATATTTATTTGTACGTGTCATGTATTGAAATTGATGGTTTTTGTATTATTCAATGTTAAATTTGATGTTATTTGGAAAAACTATTTTTCTATATGTGAAATTTACCCTATCGTTTGATCGGATTGTAAGGAATGTGATTGGATTGGCGGCTATGAAACATGATGTGCTGAGCTTAGAAGATGTACGGAGCCAGTTCGAACAAGAGGGCGTTACCGTAACGGAATGGGCCCATGCACATGGGTTTCGCCGCGAGGATGTCTATGCTGTGCTAAATGGCCGTACAAAAGGGAGGCATGGCGCATCCCACCGTATTGCAATTGCCCTTGGGCTAAAGCAGGCGGAGAAGACAAGCAAGCTCAAGACCGCTTCATAGGATGCGTTAAACGGGTACTTTAAGATACGCGAGGAGTAGGGAATGTGATGTTACATCGGTAAGTTTGGGTCGAGGAAAGCACAAAGGCCATTTTCTCTGCAAAGAAAATGGCCTTTTTGGATATGCATGTCATATTGGATCTGACATACCTATCCTGTGACAAAAAAGCCAGTCTGTCAAGGCCGGTTGGGAATCAGCACGCCCATTTGCCTGTGATTCTTCCTCATGAAGTGCTTGAACGAGGAAACCACATGCTCAGGGTGGCGGCATAGACGTCCGCACGCCTTGGCAGCTACAGGATACCGCATGGCAACTTCCAAAGGGCTAACGGCCCAACGCCTAGAAAAAATACTTGAACGCCAAAGTGTCCCTCGATGGGGAAAGGATTACCAGCCCGCTGTTCAAGCTTCTGCGCAGGAGGCCCCTCGCGATAGCCGTCCGGAAACCGTTTATTCCTCTTTGCTTGCGCGCGATATACATTGCATGTCCGAGCCCGAGATGTTTGCAGCGTTCCTTGCCCTCTACAATCCGAGGCTATTCGACTTGCATGAGCAAAAAATGCTGTCGATGCTCCCATCTCCTCACCCCCTAACTACTCACCCGTTCGCCACCGGAATGCTGCTGCCACCTGTTCAAGGGACAGTGAAGGTTATGGAACGGCTTGGTGTGCTGAATAAGCATCCAATGGTAGAGGTCGTAGTCAGCAAAGATCCGTTCATCACGCAATGGCAACCCTTTCCTTATTTAGGAGACTTTTTACTATTTTTGCTTGATGATTTCAACATCCCTTACTGTGTCAATTGGACCGTGAAAAAGGATGCTTTGGGATATAAGCAGCGTGGGATTGGCAGGATTCTTAATCCCATGTATGCAAAAGAAGAAGAAGCGAAAGCCGAGAAAAGGCATGTAATGGAGGAGGAATATCACAAGGACGCATCCATTAGAACTATCAGGGTTACATGGACAGATATTGATGAGGAGGCGGCTGAAAATCTCCGCGTTCTATGTGGATACTCACGCGAAATGCTTGTTTCGTTAAAACCTGCTCAATATCAGGAATTGGTTTGCGACTTCAACGATATGGTGAATTGTCGAGTCGCTCCATTCAGTGTATTTGCACCGCTTGCCGCTAAATATAAATGCCGGCCTGAAGAGGTTCGAGTGGCATTGCATCAGGCTATTTGGAAGAGACAGCTTCGAGTCGATCTTTTTCGTCCAATTCTTGCCAATCATCCCCTCCATGAAGAAGAGTGCGACATTCTCGATGTCTATAAAAATTGGTTCGAGGGCTGAGTATGCAAATTGGGACTCAGCTTCTGGCGCCGGATGGATTTCATCATTTGGAAAAGGGGATCACTTACTCGCTTCTAAAGAATGATTCAAAACGAAACCGAGTACTTTTGTTGGTATTTTCTGAGGGGAAGCCGGCTGTAGAGTTAGTGGAGATAAACCGCCGTTTTTTTGAGGATGGTTGTGTTGGAAAATTAATCGTTGAGAAGGAAAATCAGGCCACCATGCCTCCGTGGCTAAAGAGCTATGAAGAGCTTTCCCTAACTGCAATCGAACGCAATCGAAAGTATCAGGCCAAAAAAACATATCGTGAAGTGGTGAACGATCGGTTTGATGCTATCGCTGCGCTAATTGAAAACGTTGATGCTGTCCTTAGCGCAGAAGATCCGTGTGTAATGATCAATAAGCATGCAGCAAAAAACAGGAAAAATGAAACAAGAATAAGATTGTGGTTTTTTACCTATCTTGCCTTTGGGGAAAAGCTTGAGGTTCTACTGCCACAAAAAGTAGAGACATGGAATCGAGATGAAAAACTAAATACGAAGAAACTGGGAAGAAAATCTTCTGTGACGGGTGGGGAGTCCGGGTTTCGTGTTACACAAGAAATGAAGAAATTAATTATTGATTCCTTTGCGAAGCTTGCAATATTGGGTAGGAAAATTGGTGATATATATGCGGAGGCAATGGTTCGATTTTTCAAATGTAAGGTCACGGTAGATCAGAATGGCGGTAAGAGATTTATATACGGAGGAAAGCCTTACCCGACATATGATCAGTATACTTATCATCTCTATAAAGAGATTGGTAAGGAGGCGGTCCATATAAAAATTTATGGTGAAGTTAGAGTCCGACGAACCAAGGGCTCCTCAGAAGGACGATTCTCCGAGAGAGTGAGTAACTTGCTCGAGATTATAGAAAGTGATGGTTACTATTGTAAGGATCGTCCTCGCGGTTTTCTGGAGGGGAGTGTATTGCCACCACTGGTTGTGGTTCGAATAGTTTGCCACGTATCTGGATTGGTGCTTGGTATTGGATTCTCTTTTGGTAGCGAAACGCATATCGCTTACCGTTTGGCATTGTTTTGCATGGCGGTACCTAAAGAATTTTTTTGTTCCTTGTTTGGAATGAAAATCAAAAAAGAACAGTGGCCCAATCACGGTAGATCTCCGCACCTGATTACGGACAAGGGGCCTGGCGCTAAGCTGGACATTATCCCTGATGGCCCATATCGGTTTGCAATTAAAGGGTTACCCCCCTCTTATAGTGGACAGAGTAAAGCTACTTCCGAATCATCCCATCCGCGTGATACCAAAACAGAAGGTGAACCAGTCTACATTGCCAGTGATTTGAATCCTGTTCAAATGGCTCGTCGGGAAATTAAACGTGTGCTTGTGGATAATTCATGTTCTGATGCAGATAATAGACGGACGCCTGAAATGATCGCGGATAATGTATTTCCTAATCCAATTGGAGTCTGGAATTTTTTGGACCAGAGAGGGCGAACTTGCGCCTTGCCAATTTCCATTCAAGATGCTGTCCGAACATATCTTACGCCTATCAAGCTGACGGTGCAGCATGACGGCTTATATTATCGCACCCAACGTTTTGACTCTAGGTCTCTGCGCGAGACGGGCTTGATTGAACGTGTTTCACGAGGGCAGAACGCTGACTGTAATGGATATATGCTTGACTGTTGTCTGCGCTATTTATGGGCTGAGATAGATGGAAAGATTATCCTGTTGGCGGCTAAATTGCCAATTCGAGATTCAGAAGAGCAGCTTTTTATGAGTTCGGTTGAGCTTGAAACTATGGAAGAGCAAAGAAATAAGCAGAAGCCTATGTTTCGTATTCATAAGCTTGCAACAAAGGCAGAGGCATACCTGGAATTTGAAAGGCTCACCGGGAAGAAATGGCATTCTGGTAGTCAGAAGAAAGGAAGCCCCGGCAAGGGAGGTGCCTTGCAGCAACGCGAAGCCAATGAAGCAAAATCCATATTGTCTCCTAAAAAGAAAGCGTCATGAATAATCAGAATCCTTGGGTTGATCGCTTTGTTCCATTGCTGGATGATGATGCTATTCGAAGCAGAGTCAAGGTGGCCCCTGAGCCTTTGATGAGGTTGGTGGATCTTTCTGTCGGTGAGGCGGTAGCTGAAATAGAAAGTCGGTTAAAGCAGATCTATCTTCCGACTGATCAGAACGTACGCATAATAAGGTGGATTATTGATTATATATTTGGCTGCGTAAAAGATCGCTATAGCAATAGATCAGCATTTCTTCGTGATGTATATAACCCGACTTATAAAGATGATAAGCTTCCGTCTGCTTATTGCCTGTCTGGCCTTGCCGGAGTCGGAAAAAGCGTCCTTTTAGAAGCACTCCAAAAGGTGTTGCCAGCAGACTTTGAAGTTGATGTTGGTGAGGGTCATGACCCCTTCCCTGTCCGATCATGTTGGTATGTAAGATTATCAGCTGATGCTTCGTTGTCAGACTTGCTTTCTCCGTATGTTCAAGGGCTCGGTGAGGAGAATACTCGACCGCGTAACTTAATCCGGCGTTGTCATGATCGAGCTTTTCGTGATGGAGTTGGATTGTTGATTGCTGATGAGTTTCAACATTTAAATGCTGGTGAACATGCGAATGCTCTAGTTACTAAATATTTGCTGAAATTCAGATCGATTGGTGTGCCTTTTGTATTTTCCGCTAACTATAGCTTAGGCCATCGCTTGTCCAGAAGGCCGCAGGAAGATAAGCAGCGTTTGTTATCAAGTCCAATTGTGTTATTGCCTGAGGATCCTCGTGGTGAAGATTGGGTGAAATATCTTCATGAAATTAAACGAGTGCTTGGTGGGTTTTTTTTCGTTGACCCTGTTCAGGATCGAGCGGCTATGTTTAATTATTCCGCTGGGTTGCCTAGGTTGGTAAATAATTTGATTGCTATTGCATATAAAATTTCTAGGGGAAATGGGAAAGTGGTGATTACCATTGAAGACGTTTGTACCGCCTACCAGTCGTTAGAATTTACAATTAATCGATGCGATGTGATGAAGCTTAATGAAATATCAATCGTGGGCTCGATGGCTAAGTTCTCAAAGGCAGACTCTCATCTTATATGTCCATTTGAACTGCCAAAGAGTAAAGTGCAGGCTGTCGCTGAGCATCTTCAGGAGGAACGTGAGCGACGCGTATGGGAGGCTGGATTGAACTCTTCGCTGACGGAGGAAGAACGTAAAAATTGTGACAAGTTGGCTGGTTCTAAAAAAGCTGAGCAGAATTCAGGTAAATCTAATAAGACTAGTACTGTCTTTTCTATGCGTACAAAAAAACCAAAATCTGCGGATGAGATTATTGCGGCTGCTCAAGAGTTTCAGAACTCCATTCTGTCTAAGAAGACATGATATATCTGAGGTAGTATTTTAAAAATATTTTAGAATTTTGTTGGATATTGTAGTAATGATCAAATTTGTGCTGGTGGGCTAAGGGAACGGCAATGATAAACCGAATTGTTCAGCACTTGATGAGAGAGACTCCAAGGGGCCAGCCTCTGGATTCTGTATTGCTGAGCGAACTTGGTGTTAGCGTTCATTTAGCATCCCATCTCGTCGAGGAAGGATGGATATATAGGTTGTCGTCGGGAGCTTATCTTTTAACAGGAGATAAGCCAACAAGAGACGGCACGATTGCATTTCTAGGTAGACGGATCAAGGGGCTTCATGTCGGTGGGAAAACAGCACTGGCTTGGTATGGCGTTCGCCATAATATACCTTTCCGAGAGAAGGTCGTGCTGTGGGGACAAACAAAATACAAATTTCCTCCTTGGGTTGAAGAGGTAATGCTTTTTTCCTACCAAACCACTTCTATATTTAATGAAGACTTTCCTTATAGCTCACGGATAAAGCCAATGCCTTACGGCAATCCGAATGTTTTAGTTTCCTGCCCCGAGCGGGCTCTTCTTGAGCTAGCGAGTGAGGTCGGAAAGGGACAATCCATGGAAGAGGTTCGTAATCTTGCCGTCATGTTACGCAACCTTAGACCGGCTGTTTTGGTTGAACTAATGAATTACTGCAGCAGAGTAAAAGTCGTTAAACTGGTTTGCAAGCTTGGGGTGGAGGCGGGTTACTCGTGGGGTAATGAGGTATTGAAGTATGATTTTTTTCGTCGTAAGGTCTAAATATAAATGCTCGATATATCCTTTTTAATTGAATGAATCTTGAATGTCTGGCCTTGATTGTTCGGTTTCATGTCTATGTGTTAGGGGATTGATTGTGCGTAATTTTTCGTGAATTTCTAATTGCTGCCAAGAATGGACCTCGTATTTACTTTGCGCCACTTGTTTATTCATTCAAATGGATCAGAAATAAGATGCAGCGATATGCGGCGAAACGTTAAAAGAAGAGTATCGTCGACCTCTTTGTCCGACACTCAGCTTATTATCACTATAATACCAAAGCCGCCTGCACCCAATAAATTTCCCCCACCTTTTATACGGCAGTGATGAGATGGTCGGATTGGGTGTCAGAATTTGCGCCTCCAAGCTGAGCAATAAATCTCCATATTGTTCATTGGGGTCCAAAAGCGTTTCTCCCACATCTCTCTTCCATCGCTAGACTGTTTGACGTCTTTATGCATGGAGTCGTATACCGCTTTTGTGATCCAGAGTGGCTTGTCGGATAGATTCGTGAGCTTTGCTGCGTAGTTGGCTGCTCGTCCGATCCAGACAAGGTCGTTGTATCCACGTACTCCGATTCGAGCTGCTCGCAGTTGACTAGTGTCTACCCCTATCACGTGTCTCAGTTTGAAGTTAGTGTTGGGGTACTGTTTGGTAATCCCAGGTTGAATGATCTGCTCAACTGCGTAGTTGATTTTCATGGCTGCTCGCACCGCGGATGTGTTCTTTGATGAGCTGGTAAAAATAGCCATGATACGATCGCCGTCATAGGCAGTTACCACGCCATCTTCGGCTGCAATGATTCGTGCGGCACAGCGAAGGTAGGCTTTGTAAATCTCCGCACTGAATGACCATTGGTAGTTGTCTACCATATTCGTTGAACCGTCTAGATCTGCATAGAGAACCGTAGCAGTTTCAAGGTCCTTTGCGTGATTTGATAGTCGCAGTTGAATGGGATCGGGAACGCCCTTGGTTTTCTCAACCATCCACTGCTCTTTTAGTATCTGTGTGATCTCAGATTCTAAGTCTTCTTTAAGTGGCATATTCTTATCTTTAGAGTTTGACGAGCAACCCGATTGCAACAATCCAAAGAGTTGCGGCGAAGAATGACCAGAGCATGCTTCGTCGTACCCATATGTACTTTTTTTGTGCAATCTCTGCGTTTCGATGAATCTGATCGGTCCAGTCTGTCAGCAGTTGTTCATCTGTTACTTGGCGGAACCTGTCGCCAAAGCTGGTAGAGCCCTGGGCTGCGATTGGTCCGAAGAAAAGTAATGAGTCTTTGGGACCGTTGGTGCGGGGTAATACAGCCACGGCTGCGCAACATAGTCCGATTACAGCGGCTCCTGCGGCCGTAAGTGTGAATAAATAAGTCCAAGCTACACGCGTAGTGCTGTCTGAGGTGGTGAAAGCAGCAGCAAGACCACCAAGTAGTGCCATGTTGATAGTTACTATCACACCCACTTTGACTTCGGCGGCAGCAATCCATGCGAGATGCCGTTCAAACACCCACTGAGCGGTAGCAAGGCGTTGTTTTGTGTCAGTCACGTCGCGCCCTTTATCAGCCATTGCTTTTCCAAGTGCATTTAATACAGCCAATATATTGTCATATTTATTGAATTCAAGTCCGCAATGTACAGCTCACAGGCTCGATCTTGTAGGTCTCGCTCACCGTTGCGGTGGTCATCAATGTCAAGGGGGTAATCAGCACCACCTTTCGTGGCCAGCACCGCCATCTCAATGGACTGCCCCGGCTCCTGTAGGCAATCCTGCCCTATGAGTGCCTGTGCGCAAAACGTTCTTTTTTCCTGCTGTTAGATCTCACGGTAGTAGTTTGTGGCACCTGACCACTGTACTGGCATATACGAGCAGGAAATGCTGATATTGGCTCAGGGCACCTCAACGGTAAAACCCAGCGGCCATTCATTGGCCAACAGATTGGAGCGTCTTATGTTGAGGAAGGGAGGCGTCGATGAAGACGTCTCCCTTTTTTGTTGTGCCTAGCGAACCCGACGGCGGCGGGTGCAATTACGAAGACATGGGTCACAGCAGGCAGCCGTTTGAGGCATGGCCGCTACTCTGTAGGGCACGCAGCGTTGCTGCGCCCATTGCACCCATTGCACCCATTGCGTGCATCACGCTAGGTCTTCGCGGGGAGCTTGGGTGCGGAGCGACTTGCCATCTGCTGTTGTTCGCGGCAGTGATCTAGGCACTCCTGAAACCCATCCTGATACCCGGCGTGGTAGCCATCGTTGTAAGCGGCCTGATACATCCGTTCCAAAACGCGTCCCGGACCTCCCATGGCTTTCATTCGTGCGGTCATGGCCGAAGCGCCGCTCACACTCCTGCCGCCGGGAAGTACATAGGGTGCGAAAAAGTTCATGGTCTCTCCTAATCGAGTTGCAATGACAGATAGTGGTCTGCCGTTTGAACAAAGCCGTCCCGGGTAGTCCGGAAACGTCGCCGCAAAACTATGCGGCCACCGCAGAGTAGAAGAGCCCTCGGCAAGGAACAAGATCATGTGCTAAAAAATGTTCCGGAGCATTGAGAAGAAGGAAGGATTCCCATGAGCGGGCCAATCGCGAGCGCACCACACTGGCACAAGTTTCACAGCTATGACGAGATCGCCAGGGCATTGAAGGCGAGGTACAAGAACGATTTCAAGGACTGGGCTGCCAGAAGGCTCGGTATCCAGATCGGCAACATCGATCGCCGCAGCAACCTGCAGTGGTGGAAGAATAGGCCGCTTCAAACTCAGCACCTGACGACCTTGCTGGGTTTACGTGAAGATGATCTAGCTCTGGAGCCAGCGCGGGCAGCCTATTTGTTTGAATTTAAAACGTTCGATGCCCTTCCGCCGTTGGATTGGCGTACCGACATGCCATGTGAGCTGGGGAATATCCTGCCGCTCGAGGGTGACCCCGCGCCGCATGAGGGCTGTTCGACAGTCGAGGCTTGGCTGCAGAGACGCTCTTGGCCATCTGCGCCAATACAGAACGCCTGGCTACAAATCGACGATGGGTATGAGTTCGAGTTGGTCGCGGCGAGATTGCAATACAAATTTCCGGTCGATGTGCTCCGCTGCACCCGACTGGTTGCCGACCAAATGCTCAAAAGCGACCGGTTGTATGCCCCGGCCTTGCTGATGCTCTTGGTCGACCAACCTGTGACACCCGGGGAAATCGCTTGGCTTGGGAGCAAACGCCAGAATGGGGGATTGTGCATTATTTCCCCGTATCCCAACCCGGCAGTGTCCGCCTCACAATCAACAGAGATGAATGCACCCCGATTTGCGCCTTGGCGCTGGGTTCGTCATCCGGACTGGCGCGAGCGCCTGCTGCAATGGATTGGTGCACGACTGGCTGCGTTTCACCGCAAGACTCATCTTGAGATTGAGTCGGCACGACAACTGTTGGAGGAAATCGATCCTAGCGGCCGACTTCTAACGTCTTCACAGGATGTATATGCTCTATGCAACGAATTTCATCGCCCACCGGTAACCGATGGCGTAGCCGACCCAGTAGATCGCAATGCCAAGACATGGGGGCTTAGTCTCCAGCGGCTACCCGCTGGCATGAAGCGAGCTCTCAAACAGAGTATTGAGGACCGCTGGCTGAACTGGGAGTCCTCTTGGAATGGGCCGCAAGCTGTTGATTCAGTGGACCGCCTAGCCATGAAGGGTGTGGACCCCGGTACACGGGGGAAAAACCGACTGCCTGTGGAGAAAAAAGGAACCTTGAGTTGGCCGACGACACAATTGATCATGCTCCGCGACATCGTGATCCAGCACATCAAGGCCAATGATGTGAAATGGCGAATGGCATGTTACGACGAGAGTCGTCGTCCGATCATTGATGCGGCTTTAGCCACGCTGGAGATGCCAGCGCTATGCGAGGTCATGCAAAAGCTGCTCAGCCAAAAGGACACCACAGATCGACCCGCTCCCGCTGTTGCCCTGTTTCTTGCCATCGGGCGCCGCTTATCCTCTTTGACTCCCATTCCACGGGCGGCACGCGAAGGCGCGGCTAAACTTCTGGACGCCGTCTCGACACAACTTGAGCCGCATGCACGCGCGCCGATGCCCTGGAGCCGCCCAGGCACTAGCCAAGGTGATCTGCTGTACTGGATCGCGGCCTGCTGGGCCTGGAGTGTGCATTCGCTGGTGAAGCCCATCAATGCCGCAGGTCTGGCGGGGTGGCTGTTTCCTGGATGGACCAACGAGCCTATTCCTGTTCCAGGCGATGTCGTCCACCAGACCACCTCCCTCGTGCCCGGGGACAGTCAGATGCAGGCAATCCAAATCCTTCTCAGACTACCGGAGTCCTTCTGGCAGAAGATGAGGGAGCGGATGCAGGACTATCCAGCGGCGGTTTTCCTACGGATGGGTCTGTTGCTAGCTGCTTGTAAGAACCGTCAGCCCATCGAGCCTGACTGGTGGTACGGAATCATTCGAATGGGGTTGCTGGAGAATAGCCTGTTGCTAGAGATCCAACGTAACTCGAAGGAAGAAGTCGGCCAGCCTTTAAATTTGCGGGTAGCGGAGTCATGCTGGCCATCGTTGGTCGAGTTCGTACGCCAGGAATACACCAAAGCCCCCTTGCGCCATGTGTATAAAGTCCCGGCTTGGTTCACCACTGACGCATCAGATAGTGCATTTTCGCCGATAATCAGCGCAGTGGTTACAACACTGAGGCAAGACCCGGGGAAGGCCATCAAGCCGCTGAATCGCGAACAGATCAACTTTCTCATCGAGCATCCAGAGTCCTTGCCGGTGGAGATTCGGCGCGAATTGCTCGCCAAAATTTCGTTAGACGACGTAGCGAACGAGTGGTTGCCGATGGGCTTCTTCGTTCGGTTCGGGGCCGATTGTACGGCATCGTTCCCGCGGTTTCTGGAAGCACAGAAACTCAGCATCTTTGCTGCGCAAGCCCTGTGGGCATGGGATCGCTTCCAGGCTGAGGCTATCTTGCGCCGTCCTGCTGGTTATTCCGATCAGGCGATCAGGAACATGATCATGCATTGCCCAGCCCAGAGCGTAGGCGCTGCTTTGGCCGCTCGGGCCGAACGTCAAGATTTTCTCAAGGAGGACGAGTGGCGAAACTGGGCCAAAGCGCGCATCCACAACGCGGGGCCGCTGGCGGCTAAGCTTTTGTCTTTGGTGGGCTGAATGAAGTTTGGAGAGGGGGGCCAGCGAGGGCAGTGTTCCACGTTGGGAACTTGATGGTGGGAGTCCCCTTTGCCGAAAATAACCGGGCGCTTGGCCCTGATCAGTTGATCTTAATAGACACAGCTAGCAATCTGCATTTTGTCATCCTCAAATATCAACACGGACGCGTAATACAAAAAACTCTGCACATCCTCTCGGCCGAAGCGGTCGATGATGCCTCTGTGCTAGACTGCCTGCTGACAACCATGACGCAATGATCATGAAAGGTCGCTTTGCCACAGTATAAATCGGCAAGGACTCAGCCCCGCCGAGTGCTATTCCCTCTTTAGCAGCGCTAGGTGTCTGATGTTGACCGCCGTGGGGAACAACTCTGAGCTGCTGCTTTTGAGCTACTGGAAAGCGCCATTCACCCAAGTTGTCGCTCAGGATTCGTGAAGTCGTGTTGGATTGGATAGGTGGTCAGGTTCATGCCATGAGAATCACCGCGATCAGCTGATGCAGAATGTCAGGATCCCAATCAAAAAACTGCATACAGAGGGAGAACTCATGCCGGCAAGATCAGATCTGCTCCAGGAGCCAATCTACTATCCATTGAATCAGGGCGAGCGCGCGAGCCACCTGCATGTGGATCAATTGCTGCCCAGGGACGTCTACGAAAGGCTCGCGGAGATGCTGCAGGAATCGCTGCAGCAACAGTCCCCCGCCGTGGATGGTGAACCTCCGGAGCCGATTGACGGACTCCAGCAGTTCGCTCGCGGGCGCGGCCACACCACCGTCTTTCTAGACGGGGGGCGTGGAACCGGAAAGACCACTGTCATTGTGAACCTGCAGGCGTATCTGCGGGCGCCCAGCGTGCGGGACAGTTTCGAAGGGGTGGCCGACCAAGTGCACATACTGCAGCCCATCGACCCCTCGCAGCTCGAGGACGACGACGACCTGTTCCTGAACGTCGTCGTAGCGGCGGTCCTGGGGGACGAGGAGATCCAGCGCGGGCGAGAGAAGGATCCCGTTCGCTGGCAAGCGCTGTACGACAGCCTTCAGCATCTAGGGACAGCGTTGGCAGGCAAGGAAACCCAGAGCGATGGGGTTGGTCTCGACCGCCTCCGCTCCTTCATGGGGGCACAGGAACTGGCTAGTGCCGTCCACGACTTTTTCGCCAAGGCAGCAAACTTGTTGGAAAAGCGTCTCCTAGTGCTGCCGATCGACGATGTCGATACGACGCTCCATCGGGCCTTCGAGAACCTAGAGGTCGTGCGTCGCTATCTCGCGAGTCCCGTATTGCTGCCAATAGTTTGCGGCGATCTGCGGCTTTATCACGAAGTGACATGGCGGGACGCTTTTCGTCGCCTCACGAAGGATGTTGCGGGCTTTCACAGTGAAGCCAGACCAACAGCGGTCTCCCTTGCAGTGGAGTACCTACGCAAGATCTTTCCTCTGCATCGACGTTTGCGGATGCCAGAGGTGGGCACATTCCTTCGGAACGACAGGATCCTGCTCGGCACGCCGCGAGACGGCGCCCCGCCCCCGCGTCTGACACTGCCCGACCTGGAGGCCTGGCTGAGGGCGCTGCTGGCGGGGGCCGTGAACGACCATGAGAACAGCCGGCTCCCGATTCCCATTCCGACCGTACGAGCGCTGTCCCAGCTGTTGGCGCGTGTGCAAGCGGGAATTCCTGCGCTTGAGCTTGCTTTTCACAACGAGACAGCCCCGCATCCCGTGACAGACCTGATGCGCCGGATAGTGTATCGGCGTCACGGTGAAACACCGCAGGCACTTCGGCGTGGCGAATCGCATCCAGAGCCTGCCACCGCCGAAAGCAAGCTGTCGCTGGCGCAGTGGCAATCGGCATTGTTCAACCATTTCATGTTCGAACCCGGTGGTGGTGCAGTGTGTCTAGTCCTGATGGCCGCGCGCCACTGGCGCGAGGCTCCTAGCAGGTCAGTCCTCGACACCCCGCTTTTCGCTCCTCTGAAACAGGTCGGTCAGCACGACCTCCGATACATCGAAGCCCGCGCGGCACTCAACTGGAAGACGGACTTGACCGGTCGTCTTCCGGAGTCCTGGGTGAACACGCTAGCGGAAGAATCTATTCTGCCATTCGCCACTCCCGAGATCGGGCGAGCCGTGGTGCCGGATCGGTGGCAGGTCGATCCCAAGGACATCGGAGACGACGGCTTCAGCGAAACCCCCCGAGTGCTGATCGAATTGATCACGCACCGTAACTTTTACAGTCCCAGTAAGCGAGCGACGCTGATCTGCAGTGGACGTATTCTCGAGCTTGTCGTGACCAGTCTTGTCAGGAATGTCTCCGCTCAGGATATTGATCGCATCCTGACAACGGCGCCCTTTCATAGCGCAGTCGCCGTTGCGGCAACGAAGGCAGCCCACATCACGGTGGACGAGCTAGAGTCCTCCGACCTTGAAGGCGACGAGGATACCGCGGGAGAGGAGCCGTCGGAAGAAGGCTCCAGTCACGCCGAGCTGGATGACACCATGGTGGACCGAGACCTCGCGATCGATTTACTAGCCCAGAAAATCAATGAGTGGCGACGCGAAGTCGAGGCCCACCGTCTGCCGCTGTCGCCGTGGCTGATCTATTGCGCCTTAAACAAGACTTTCAACCAAGCGCCGCTCTTCACCCGCCCGCTGCAGTACAACGAACAGCCGAGCAAGGAAGCGCTTAGCAATGTCGTGGCGTCCGGCCTCTCGGCGTTTAATTCGTTCTGGGCTGCGGTGGCGAGCTTCGAGAAAGGGCCACTTTTCGATCTTCCGCTGGAGTTGTCCAATGTCAATCTGCTGAATCGGCGCGGCGACTTCCAGCGCAATGATCTGTTCACTCAAAACATCAGGCCCTTACTCAGGAAAGAGCACGGATCTATCCGGGGCGAACGGGTGATTTCCACCACTTGGGCGCTGGGCGAGCATCCCTTGCGTGGGTTGCTGCAGGATTTCTTCGACTTAGCGAAGGAGCGCGAAGAAGATCCCACAACCGTTGAGGAGGATGCGGTCGATGGTAGGACCCATTTCCTGAAAATGCTGGGATTTCCGAAGGATCGGAAACGACTCTCTGTCGCTGCCATCGTAAAGGCCTTGGAACAGAGTGCCCCCAAAGGGTCCTCGCCGGCCCGCTATGGAAAATCCATCTTCAACCAATTGTCTCGCCGTTTCCCGCGCCTTGCGGAGCTGACGGTTCTAGAACGCGCGATCGCCGAACTGGAGCTTCGCGCCGCCGGAACGCGCTGATGTTGCTGCGAGCTGTTCCTGAGCGAGCGCTCGGCGCGCTGTTGGGGGGCGAGCCGGTCGCGGACGTCTTGTGTCAGTACCTGATTGGGCTGACCCGGCCTACAAAGCCTGAAGGCGTGGCTTCGAAGCCGTCCCTCGAGCCCTTGAGAAAGGCATTGCGGGCGGCCATTCAAGCGGACATCGATCAAAGAACCGCCCGGTATCATCGCCTGAACGAGCTTCAAACGATGGCGCAGCAGCTGTGCGCCCCTCGCTTTCTCGAGACTACGGAGATCCCGGCACTCGCTGCGGCGTTTGACGAGGTGATGGAGTGGCGCGGCTCTCAGGTGTGCTTCAAGGACAAGCATGTGCAGCGCTATGCGGAGCTGATCTCGGAGCTCGATCCGACAGTACTGGTGGCGTGGCAATTGGCCAATGACCGAGGAAGCCCACAAATCGAGTCGCCCGCGACGTTGAAGGAGGCGGTGGAGGGCCTGGCCACGCTGTTCGTGGGCCCTCGATTCTTCACTCAACCGTTCGCCGAGAACCACGCACATCTCCACGGCATTGCTGGGGACGACCTCGTGCTCGCCCAGCTTGTGTTGAGCCACGGTTTTCCCGTCAGGAATGAGGATGACGAGGAGAGTAGCGAGACCGGGGAGGCTAAGGCGGATGTGGGCAAGGCGGACCTCGACGAGCGAGATCCGCCGCCGGAACCTCCGCACGTGATTCGACTCAGGCGCATTCGCCGCCTGCTCGAGGCGTTCATCGGGGTCTGGAAGACAGTCAACGCGGACGAGCCTTCGACGCTCACGCGGCATGAGGAAGCCTTGATACACGCCTGTCCGCATGATGTGAAGTCGGCGGTTGGCAGTTCGACACTGAACTGGCGGGAGGAGGACAGGGGCATCGTCGTCGGCGACGAAGTCATCAACACCCGTTGGATGCTCAAGCAGCTGGCGGGCGCCGCGAGCCGAGGCGACCTCCAGTACGCCTGGACCTGGCTGTTCGTCCTTCTATGGCGTACCTATCGCGCGCAAGCGGCATCGGCAACGATCCGCGTGGCGGTTCTGCTGTTGATCACCGATGTCATGGCGTTGCGGCGGCAGTTGATCATGGATGGCAACGGCCTGAGGCGCTTCACGACTAGCTACTTTCGTCCCGTCATGCGGCTCATGGCGGGCGAGAACGCGGCGTGGAAAGGGATGTCGCAGAAGGAGACCGCCCGTCGTGTGTTCGCACGGCTCGGTGACAGGGCTGAACTCAAGATTTCTGCGGGGAGCTTCCTGGAGGCCGCCTTCACCGCGGCCTTCGCGCAGGTCGCCGACGGGCGCATCGAGTCGCTGCGGTCGCTACACCCGGACGGTGACGTCAGCTACGCGGACCTATCTTCGCTCGATCATTGGCACTTTTGCCTGCACTTCAATCGCTCGGGAAGCAAGACGCGTCATGCCCGCCGTAAGAGCCTTTGGGAAGAGGCTCGCAAGCTGAAGGGGGTCCTGGGGTCCTCGGTCAAGTGGGACCTCGAACCACTCTTGCGAGGCGGGAGCAGCACATTGGGCGGTCAGTTCACCCCTGCACGTTTCGTCCGCGGCCTCGACGTCGCGGGCGACGAGACTCGTTGGCCGATTGAGGTTTTTGCACCGATGTTGCGATGGCTGCGGTACCAAGAGGTGGTAACAGAGCCGTTGGAAGAGTCGACAGTTCCCGCTACGGTACCGCATTTCAGCATTCATGCCGGCGAGGACTATGCGCATCCCTTGTCCGGTCTCAGGCACATCGATGAAACCGTCCTGTTCTGCGAAATGAAAGAGGGCGATCGGTTAGGCCATGCGCTGGCCCTGGGCATTCCTCCGGACGGGTGGCTTCGTCGTCACGGTGAGGTCCTCCTGCCAGTCGACGAGCATGTGGATAACCTCGTCTGGGCCTGGCACCAAGCCAGCGAATTGGCTCGAACGAAGCAACTCGCGGAGGCAGAACGCGTACTGCCGCGACTTGCGACAAGGATCACCCGCTTCCTTCCTCATGTCTCGTGGCGTCCGGCGTCGTCGAAATCCTCCCTGCCACCGTTGTCCGAGTTGCATGAGGCTTGGAAGCTGCGCCGGAACTGCTCGTATCTGGTACTCGAGCAGCCCAAGAGCGTACCTACTGGCGGCTCGACCTTGGATATCGGCGCTCCCGACCTCCAGGTCATCTCTGCTCAAGTAGGCAAGCCTAGTGTAGACGTCGCGGCGGGGCTGTATGTCCATCGGGCGAGAGCCGAGCGCGATCTCGGGCCGCAGGGGAAGGGGGGCAACGTCATGGTGCGGTTGACCCAGCAGCGGCATGGGCATGCCTCCCGCGCGCAACTCCATCTGGAGACACTCGGGCCTGACCGGGCGTTTCAGATGCATGATCACGACGACGTGCATGACCTGCGGTTCATGCTGGCGTTGCAGGATGCGTGCATCGAGCGTTACGCCCAAGCCGGCATTTCAATCGAGGCGAATCCGAGTTCGAATGTCTACATAGGTCAGATCGAGACCCACAGCGACCATCCGGTCTATCGCTGGTATCCGCCTGATCCGAAAGATCTACTTAAGGGCGGTAAGTTCAACGAGTTTGACCTTCGCACGATGCCGATGCCGGTGACCATCAACACGGACGACCAGGGCATCGTCCCGACCACCTTGCGGATGGAGCACCACTTGATGCATGAAGCGGCCCTTGACCGCGGGCATGCAGAGACACTGGCGGATGCGTGGATCGAGGAGCTCAGGTCGTTGGGTCTGCAACATTTCGAGACCACGCATCAGTTAGAACGGAATGCTCCTTAGGGAGCGCGTTGATCAATGAGGAATTCCGGCACTGCTAGTCAGTTGATCCACACCGGTTCCGACAGACTATATTTACGGGACGGTTCTGCTCAGAACTAAAAGCACTCGGTCCGACAGAGTGCTTCTTCGTTTCCTTAAGATTTTGGTGTTTGTAAAATCAACAAGTTAGCGAAGGCCGTCCGACAGGCCTTATTCCTTCAGATCAGTGCCCCCAAGTAATTTTGGGGGCACTGCCGTTTAACTGGTCCTGAGATTTAGGATTTTGGTTGAAGTAAGGTTGCCTGTGAGTCTCAAACGCATTACTCATTCCCTTCCAGAAAATCCCCCAGTAGTCGCTAGCAATGCCGAAGCATGTCTGGTGATGCCATACCTAACAGATGAGGCGATCATCTCGATGGTAGCCCGCTACCATATACAGAGTGGTAACACTACGGTAGATCACACTTTGAATGCGTTGTTCGATACTAGGCAGATTAGACTTAATCATTGGATTCCTAGGCACTTAGACCGGCTCGCTAAGGTTATGCCAGGTCACACAGATCTCTTGCTTGAAGGGCTCCTGCAGAACAATACGCTGTTCCCGTTGCTCAATTTGTTTCTTGGGAAAATGGGAGGGTCTGCGTATTTGATGCAGCAGTCATTGCCAAAGAGAGCTTTTTCAGGAGCTGGGGCCGTCAGGGTTTGCTTGGCTTGCATTAGCGAAGACGAACAGGTGCATGGTACCCCTTATGTTCACTTGTCCCACCAAATCCCGGGGGTTTACATCTGCACCAAACACAAAACCTGGCTGATTGAACGCTGCCCATACTGTAGGCAGCCACTATCACGGGATGGAAGCTTACCCTTGGAAATATGGCGTGAGGGAATTTGTGGGCACTCTCTGTCTTCATTTGAGCCAGAGAGAGTACGGGGGCGCCAGAAAGTAGAATTGAACTATGCATCTTTCTGTGCTGACTTACTCGGTTCCGGTGCTTCACCAGTTCCTGCGGATGTGCTTAAGGAAATGTACAGATCACGTGCGGTAGAAATGACTGGTGGGTGGAAGAAATCGCTTGATCGCTTTGCGTTCCAGGAAATGATTCATACGTTTTATGGTCCGGTATTTTTGGCCAAATTGGACGAAGACTTTAGCCTTGGTGATTTCACAAAAAGCTATCATTGGCAGAGCCTTTCGACAATCAAGGAAGTTCCATTGATTAGGCATTTGGCATTGGCTTTTTTCCTTTTTCGCTCCTTCCGAGACTTCAAGAAAGCCCGTGCGGTGGCAGAAGTGCACTGTATAGAACAACGTAGAAAAGAAATTGACTCTCAACAGCCGCTAGACACATCAAGTAATTTATTTGAGGAGATGCTTGCCGTCGCAAGACAAATACCAAAATGCACACTGGAAAAGCTTTGGGAGCGGCATTACGGGTTGACCAAGCGATTCATTAAACGATTCCCTGACCGCCTTGATGAACTACTCCGTGCCGCAAGTAGCAAACCAGTAGCCAAACCAGCTCAAATGCGCTCTTTGACTAGGCTGGAGGATCAAGAGTGGGCTGGGCGGTTCAGAGTGGCTGCCTCTACTCTTTATCAGCTTGTCGATAAGCGGCCCGAGCGCGTCAGTCGTAATCGGATCATGATCGAAGCGGGTTGGAAGCGGCCCTACCCAACTGCTGAAGTCTGCCCTTTGACATGGAGAGTTTTGGAAGAGTCTCTTGAGTCAGATTGGCACTACCACGCCCGACGTTATGTGTGGGCAATGCTTTCTCTTCGACCGGAACAGGGGGTTTCTCGCATCACAAGAGCATCTGGCCTTGATAATCTACGATTCAAAGAGCTTCGCCTCTTTTTTGCGGAAGTAACCCATTGGCCTTTACTTGAGATAGGGGTTGTTGTGGAGTTTCTCGAGAATTTTGGGGTCACCCGACAGTGGGCTGGGCCTTGTCCTGACAGGCAATTTCCCCAGCTGGGACGGAAATACCAGCGCAAGTCATGGGAGTCCGGCCAGGCGTCGGAGTAACCAGTCCGGAGGCATGTGCCCCATTTCCTTTTGGGATTGCTGACGGAACCAGTTTAGTCGTCGTTGTTGGAAAGTGGACACGGGCTCAAGATGCTCTTTCAAATAAATTTGGGTGAGGGGGAGCTTATCCAATTGTTTGTTCAGCCAGTCAGGGTGTTCGATCAACTCTGCTAGAGCCGGGAGACTAATTCGCAGAGGTTTGCCTTGGAACGATAGCAGAGTCAGGGTTGCTTTTTGAAGGGCGACCACCATTGCCCGGTCACGGGCCTGCCAATCTACGACTGGTCTTCTACAATTTTTTGCATGAGGCAGTGTGGATTTGAAGCGCCCTAGCCAAGCTTGGTCATGACGAGAGAGCCAGACACAGGTTGCAGGTGCCTGATGGCGTAGTTGTTGCCAAGTTGTAGTCCGGCTTCGACGCCGAAGATATCGTAAATAGGTTCGTTCGGTGAGTCTTCGTCTTGCCAAGATGCTCTGCCGACGGAGTGCTTGGGTTGTCGGACTCGTTGCAAGCAGACGGTATAGGGTAGATAGGGAGGTGTGATGAGCCTTGGCTATATCGATTAGTCTCCGCGGTTCAACGAGCGCAGTCTGAAGTCGACGGCATGTACTGGTATTGAGTTGCTTAGGCCGTGTTTTGACCGAGATATGAAGCCTTTGTGCAAGGATGATCACGGTATTCGTGCTTAGACCCAAGCACTTAGCCGCTTGTCGGAGTGACATCGGTTCTTGTTCAAGCAAGCAGGAGAGCCGTGTAAGCCGTTCATCATGGTAAGGGGGTTTAGTGGTATTGGTGTTGCCGCTTCGAGGTGGGGGAGCTGGATCGATGGCTAAGAAGGTATCAATGTCAGGCGCCAGAAATCCTATCAAAAGTAGATGTTTCAACGGATGATGGGCGGCGCGTGGGTGTCTGCACAGGGTTGTTAGCCAATGCCCTTCTCTTTGTTGAAGATCGTTTAGTAAGCGGTCAAATGGAGGGATGTCGTGGAGGGGATGCCAGTAAGCTTCTATGGCATTTGTGAGGGCTCTTTGGTCGATGTAGGTTGGTTGTTTGGCGAGCCTTACTTGCATTAGCCAGGCCGCGTAGCGCCAGCGGAGCGAAGTGTAGATAGTTGAACCTGATACTCTCAGCAGCTCGGTACTCATTGCTGCAACCTGGTTTAGTCGTTCTTGTGCTAGAGAAGAACTTTCTCTTGACAATGCAGGGCTACATTGTTCGCCGAGATCCTCTGGTAAAGGGAGGCGATGCGGGTGACGGCGTAACGTCTGTGGTGGGAGGATAATAAGTGGCTGTCGGTGTTGGGAACACATTAGGACACCAGGTAAATGGGGAGCTCGGTGCCAAGTTGCCACTCCAAGGCTGACAAGGTCTTGCTCGGCACAGGCTGGGCAGAAGGCAAGGCGATTGGATCCCCCCAATCGGCTGGCGATAAGGCCCAGAGAAAGCTTGCTTCCTCCCACATTCTGTCCCGCCATAGCAGTCAGTACCTTGGCGTAGATGTTTGGTGCGACAAAATGTTTGAAGTAGGGTAACGCAGTGTGAGCTTCGATCAATTCTTGGATGGATTCTTGGCATTCCAGTCTTGATGCCATTCTTTGCAGATGACTGGGTAGCAAGCAGACTGGTTTGGCATGACGTGTGCCAAAGAGGGCTTGGAGGGTGTCTTGAAAGCGGAGAAGACCTGCGAGCCTGTGGTAGCGGGCCGCGATTCCCATAATAGATTCCTCGCGGCCGAGTGCGGTCAGTATGGGGGGCATCACTTACTCGTCAGGAACGCCTTGTCCCAAACCAGGTAAGTCGGTATTTAACTGCCCAGTCTCATGGAGAAAATCAAGGGGGGAGAGCTGTGTCGCAGCATGACGCAGGTCGTTAGGATCATCCAGTTGTGGGCGGTGGCGACTTTTATTTTTCTTAGCAGGGGAAGGTGTAGAAGCAGAAGCGGCATGCATTGAGCTCTTAAACAGGTCATCTAATTCTCCTTCCACAAAATCGATATTGAGATTTTGAGTGTCCTTCAATTCTTTTAGATAACGATCGGGAGGGAGAAGATCCTCGAAAGCAAACAGCGACTCGATAGTATTCTTCCGCAACGCATTGATAGCGGGGTGAAGTAGAGTTAAGGACTCATCGTAAGTCGTTTGAATAGCCATTTCGCTAAGCGTCTCGGATCCATCCTCCATTGCCCGCTGCTGAGCTAACTTGAACAGGATCACAAGGAAGTCGGTAACGCCTTGGGTCAGATCGAACAACCGGTCAAGCATGGAGGTTGTGAGTGGGCTGAAGGTGTGCAGCCACTGATAATGCCAAATGCGCTCCACCAGCTTATCCCACTCGGCATCTCGGCACATCGGGCGCCTGAAATCGATCAAACCGGATTCCGAAGCTCGTCGAGCATCTTTCATTTCACTTTTGAATAGGTTTACAGCCTTATATGTGCCGACCAATACAATTGGGACTTTTAGCATGTCGCGCAAGTTCTGAATGAAGTCCAGCAAGCGCTCAGTTCCACCTGACTTCGCAGTGCTCAAGCGCTGGATTTCATCAATGACTAGAACTCCCAGAAAATACGTTGCGGAATGTTGCCGCATCATGGCCTCCGCTTCGTCGGTTGTTACGCGGGATCGCGAGTACATCTCTTCATATTCGTTGGTACCCAGCGCGCGGTCGAGTTGACGGGAGAATTCCCGGCAGAAAGCGAGAATTGAGCCATTCTTCGGGCAAGTAATTTTCAGCCAAACTAATTGCTTGACGGGTAGGGGCTTGTTGTGCCAACGTTGGTGTTGGATAAGTTGCTGAGGGTAAGTGCGCAGTACCGCATCAATCGCTGTGGTTTTCCCCATACCGCTGAGACCTACTACCACGGCTTCGGAGTCGGTTGCCGTTAGGTGACGGTGTAACAGGGGAGGAGGCATATTTTCCTGGGCTTTGTACACGGCTTGCCAAGTTTCGGGCTTACAGGGGTTACGCAGAACATAACCTGTTCGTATGAGCCTGGAAACCGTACGTTCAAGCTGATAAAAATGGGGACGTGGCGCGACAATGTGTTTCAAACGCCCTAACAGATGCCAGCGCTCTTCAACGGAAAAGGACTTTTCCCCAAGTTCGAAGGGTGGCCGGTACATCATGTGCAGTGCTGCCTCCCGGAGGCCCATGATAGGGGGTAAAGCTTCAATCAGTGGGTTGTCCTGGTATTCCTGGATTCTTTGCCGTAAGTATGTGGGCGAATGGTCTTTGGTCTTCATCTGATTTACCAAATGTCTTCAAGTGGATCGGGCATAGTTGGGGCGGGCGATGTTTGAGTCCTCTGGAGCAGAGGGGATGTGGTGCGATAGGACTCGACGTCTTGGCGTAGGCGTTCGGCACGACCTGCTTCTTTTTCGATTGCACGATGGCTGGTGATCGACGCAGCAATTCGCGCTTTGCTGAGACCTTGTCGAGCCTCTTTTGTGGCGGCCTGAGCTTTTTGGACGATGTCATCGCACTCGGCGTCTAATCGAGAATTGATTTGCTTCTGAGCATTCTGCTTTTTCTCGGCCTCATAATTTAAAATCTGAATTTGATCCCACAGCTCCTCCTGTCGAGCTTGTGCGTAACTCAGTTCGTGTTCGACCAGATAACAGGCTTCCCAACTGCGATTTTCTTTGTTCTTAATCCAGATCTGCTTCGGAGCATAGGACAGGTACCGAATCTCGATCATGTCGTACTTCCCTCTGGTGCGGGCTCGGGCGAACCTCTCCTCCAGACAAAGACGATTATTGATGTAGTGACGTCCATCGAAGTAGAGGCCTTTTGGCCTGATTGAAGCTATTGCTTTGGGTAGCAGCGCAGTCCAAATGATCTGAGGATCTTCCCTGCGAGCACGGCCCGTCTTGTTTGCGATTCCCCAGTTCCAGACAGCTAATGGTGTCGCATCTAGTAAACCCTCGCCCACCATCTCGGGAGGCAGGCGGTCTGCTTTGTATCTGGAATGGTTGAACTGTAGAAAGCGCCGAATCAGGATTGAAGTCAGTTCGCGCAGGTTTATACAGGCATCCAGAGGGTTTCCGCGTTTGCGTACCTCCCGCTCCCGTTGCACGAGTGCACCGGGTAGAAACCGAATAGTACCCTCATTGATTAGGTGGAACTGCTGCTCGATATTTGGTTTCCAGTCACCTCGTCGAACGGCTGCATTCTCCACGTCAATGTTCAATGTTTTTGTCAGCGTGTCGGAGGCTTTGCTGCGCATTTCACCGTTATCGCTGAGTAGCTTGTGGGGGAGGTGGTGGCATGGCCAGTCTTCCTGGGTGATCTCTACACCATAAGATTTGCAGAACTCAACTTTATCGCTGAAGGCATTGAAAAGCGCCAACCGCGCCCCTTCCCAGCTTGGACCTTCTAAACCCAAGTGAAAGCCAACGACCATGGCGGAGAAGACATCGACGATGACGTACAGGACAGGTCGGCCAATGATCCAGGCTCGATTGAGGGTGGATACTAGGTAAATGTCCATGATCGTGGCGTCGACTTCGAATCGAGCACACGGGCCGAATAAGTGACTACGAGATGAGCCGTATGAACCTCGAAAGGCCAGGTTCCAGGTCGAGGTGTCGATCTGCTTCTTCGTTAAGGACAGGTTGTAGTCCAATTGTTGGATTAAGTAACGAAACTGCCATATGGATGGCTTTTCATGGGCCTCCGGCATGATTGGAACGCTTAACTTGCCATGCCGCTCATAGCCCTTGTTAAAGTGTTTTTTGATTGTTTCCTCGTAGGCCTTGGTGATGGTTTTGTCTGGTTGGAGGAACTCCGTAATGCCCGCGATCAAGCGGGAGCGGACAGAGGCTGCCGAAATTCCCACTTGATCCGGTTCATCATTAAAGAGGACGCGGACGGGGCGGCGACCCCGTTTGCCCATGGTTGGTTTTGTGCGACGTTCCTCTTTGCTTCCCTGCGGACCACACAAGTCATAGCAGGGGAGTAGTGCATTGATCGTGCTGCCGTAAGCCCAGTATTTATAAAGGAGGCGCCGGAGCTGACTGGGGGGGATGGCTAATGTCTTTGCTCGTTGAGCAATAGCGGATCCTCTATGTTTTGGGTGGTAGATCCAAGGGAGCATGGCATCGCAGACGAGTGGCTCAATAATTGCCCAAGACTTGGCTCGGATGGTCAGGTAATGCTCTGGTAGGCTGTCATCGTCTTGTAAGGCAAAGGGGCGCAGGGTCAGTGCAGTGGGCTGAATGTATCGCCCCTCAAGTAACTGCTGCCATGCGCTTAGTTGGAACTCACAAGGAGCCTTGAGGGGAGACTGGATCGCAATGGCAACCAGAAGGTCATTGGATGCGTCGACCCATAAAATGCGATACAGCCCTTGCAAGGGGAGATTGTCGATGCCTGGGGTCGGTTCAATTAAGCTGTTTTGCAGGAGTAGGTCACTCACGTCTGTACTCCGGTTGGTTTCTAGGGCTGTATCCATTTGTGATGATCTGTTGAGCCAAGGGTGAGAAACGGAACGAACTGGGCAGGGAGAGACTTATTGGTTGGTGTAAATTCACTAAGAGGAGATGGCTCCATGCGCTATGGCAAAACAGCTGCTGCGCGCAGCCTTGGTCATCAAGATGAAGCTGGTTTGCACTGGTCGCGAGCAACTGTGTCAGAGAGAGTTCAAGGTGATTTAGTCCCGCGAGACAGTTTAAGAAGCGAGGAAGTTGAAACAGTAGTTCAGGGGTTAAGTCGCGGGCCCCATAGCTCAGCCATTTCAAGTTGGTGATCATAATGGGATCGAATGCCTCCTCGGTGACTAATGTCCATGGCACATTGAGAGAAAGCCAGAGCCGTCTTTCAATTTCGAGTTTTTCAAGTGTGCGAGTTCGGCGGCGCCTGTTTTCCTCGGTAAGACGCGATGATGGCTTGATGCTGTAGGCGTGATAGTGGTGATAGCCTTTCCTGTCTTGATGTGTCAGGAGAAAGTCGGTTGTCATTACTGTCCACTTAGCTGTTTTGCGATCTGCGGGATGGCGGATCCCCATGTCTTGTGCAATTTGTATTGTCTGCTCAATGGGAAGCAAGGGAAACTGTGTCCGGATATCGATAACATTTGGAGCAAAGTCGGCAATCAAGAAGAAGTTTGTTTCCAGATCCGAGAGTAGATGATGCTCTCTGTCGACTGTGTGACCGGCTGCGCGAGTCTTACGTCCCAGTGAAGGAACATCTCTGACGGTTAGCCAATGCTCGTAATCCAGTCCTTCTTTTGACATGGTGAGAGCTTGGGCGCTTCTCCCGTGTTCACTGGCAAAGTTGGTGACGGATTTTGTCATAGCTGTTTACAACATCTTCTAAAAGTAAATTTGAAAGAGGGGCTGCTATTCTCCATGTATACATGGTACTGAGCTTTTTGCATCCAATCTTGCTGGATAGGTATCCACTTCGTGCAAGGCGTGACAGTAAGGGTTGCCAACGGCACAATGGGAAGACAGGTATCAGGAATTTTTAGGTCAACCCGATGGAAAGAATAATAGTAGGGGACCGTAAAGCACTAGCCCGTTAGGGGCCTGCTGATGATTCAAGGCGAGTTTATGGTGAACTCATCGTATATCCGGTATGGTGATGCTGCCTTGCTTGTTTTTATGCCTATTAATTTTATTTCAAAATATATTGTATACGAATGGCGTGTTAGCGAAGGGTGGGGTTTGTTTGAGGATTGCACGCTTCAATTATAGCGCGTACGCCCCACTTTTCTGATTATGATCATAGGTCAAGTTAAGGCGCGCGTCAGTTTGTAGTCAGTACGACGTCTCCCCATTTTCAGTAGCAAAGGGCTTTAGAGTCCGGGGCTAACTTACCTAATTTTTCAGCGAGCAATTTGGCGTAGGCTGCCGGTATCAAACCGCCCAGTACTTTCTTCGGCCTTTCGTTATTGTATTCCCTATACCAAGCCTCTATGACGACCTGGGCATGGCGCAGGCTGGTAAACCAGTGCTCGTTAAGGCATTCATCACGGAAGCGTCCGTTAAATGATTCGATATAGGCGTTCTGATTGGGCTTGCCGGACTTGATGAGGAAGAACTGTACGTCATGAGCATGCGCCCTGGCGAGCATGGCGTGGCTGCAGAATACCTTGTCTTTATCCGTTCGGATTGCTTTTGGGTGCCTGCGAGTCAGCGCCAACTGGTCGAGGATGCGCGTCAGATGCATGCCGCTCCTCGCACGCTCCAGAGCAAGGACCATCTCCTCATGAGTCGCATCATCGGTGATGGTCAGGCTCTTTATATGCCCCGACCTTCTGCTGTCCGGTCGAATATGAAGTCCACCGAGCGGACCTGATTGGCCGCCAGTGGACGCCCCTACGGGGGCGATCCGCCACCGGGATCTTCTTGCGCTTCCGTTTGTGATTTGTAGACCCGCCTCGGAATAGGGCCGATCCACCCGCTTGTGGTTGACTACCAGGCCAGCCTGCCGCCGCTTCAAATAGATCATGCCGACACCGTAGCGTCGGTGCCGTTGCGCGAGCGCGATGATCTGTGTTTTCAAGGCAATATTGCGATCAGTCACCGGTTGGTAACGGAATGCCCTTGGGCTCATCCCCGCGAGGGGCCGCGATCTGCGCTCACAGAGTGCCCTTATCCATTAGGTGACGCACCAGATCACGTAGTGATGGTGCGCTCACCACTTTTTTGCAGAGCCTCTTTAGCAATTTCGTTTTCTCGCAGCGAATCGGCCAGGAGTTTCTTCAGTCGAGTGTTCACCGCTTCCGCTCTTGAGCCGCTTGGCGTCCGTTGCGTTCATGCCGGCAAACTTGCTGCGCTAGAGAAAATAGCGGGCTTCCGAGAAAGCGTGCTTGCGACCCAACTCTGCAACAGGCATGCCTGTTTCTGCTTCTCGCAGAAACCCGACGATCTGTTCTTCGGTGAATCGTTTCTTCATGATTAATCCCCATGTCATGGTGGGTTGGACTCCAACGTCACGTGCTACCCAATACCGGGGGATGTCGAATCGCGTAGCCATGAACAGTCATTATTTTGATTTTAAGAAAACTCCTACCTATTTATCGGGATTTTGGGTGATTTGCCAATATCTCAGTCGATAGCCTGCTTTTTAGAATTCAGCGTCATTAACTTTCACTCCGGATTTCGGACTGGTTGCGCGAGGATTCTCATGATTATTCAACCCCTTACTGTTTGTTCCAAGAGCTCGCGCACGGCGGGGCGCCAGGGCAAGCTCGCCGTTGCGCTAGGCTTGGCGCTGTGTTGCGTGGCGCCACTATCGCTTGCCGAAACCGCTTTCGAGTCGAGCAGGGAAAGTGACAAAGCATTGCTGGAAGCCGCAGGAAAAAAGAATGGAGTTGTGGATCAAGCATTAGCCAGCACCGCGAAGTCCGTTGGAGAGGGTAATCCCAGTCTCTCGTTCAATACCGATAAAGGTAACTTGAATCTCAGTCAGAGCGCGTTGGATTTGAATCGTCAAAGTGACGATGCGGCGGTGTCTTTGGGCTTTGGCTTTGGCCCCAATCCGGGAGTGACCGCTGCGGGTAGCGTTCTGTTGCACCCAAATATGGCAATTGGTGGCCGTCTACACACTGAATCCAAGCTCACGGATGTGGTCCTGAATGCGGTGGGGGACCTGGGAAGCTCGGGCCTACGCCTACAAGGTGCGGTCAACTACATGACTGGCAAGCAGGATTTCGACTTTTATCGTTCTCGCGAGACTGCTCGTCTTTCTCAGTTTGGTTATTACGGCAGCGCTAGCTGGTTCAACCCCGGAGCCTCCGATCTTGGACTGCAATCTATGGGGGTGGCGCTTTGGGGAGCCAAGGCTAAGAACCATAGTCAATTCGACACTCTGAGCTACGTCGACGAAACCAGTGATGCTTGGGTGTTAACCCGGGACCATCGCTTGATTTCTGCTGGCTCGTTAGCGGGTGGCGCGCTGGAGTTGCAATACGCACCAGCAGAAAACCTAGTCCTTAAAGGCGCCTTCGGTATGGAGCGAATGAGCTTCCCGTTCAGCGATGGTAGCCAGGAAACAACACGTAAACCCTACCTTGACCTCAAGCTCACTTTTGCCGCCGATGAAAAAAACCAGTTTGCTTTTGGCGCCAAGACCGGTGCGGCTGAAAGACGCATCGATGTGGAGTGGCAGCGGCCAACTTTCTCACTGGTGGCGTTTAATGCGAATGGTGTTGAAAAAACCTCTGGTCGTTGGGGGGTTGGCGTGAACTTCGACATTCTTGCTCTGCTGGGTAACAAAAAGTCGAGTGGGGGTGTTTCTTTGGCTTCTAGTCTGCGTCCGCGCCCGCAGCAAAACAGTAGTGAACTGTTGAAGACGGCGATGACGCGTCCGACGCAATTGCCATCCACTTTCCTGGCAAAAGTCGATCCGACAGGCCTGGAACGGACCATCGTGGAGAAGTCGAGTCTGCCACCTGGAGGTGTAGTGGATGCTCAAGGCAACCTGCGCATTCCTGTTGGTGAAGGGCAAGGCCAGGTCTTCGATAGCCAGCGGAACCAAGCAAGCTTCACCGATAGCGTCTACAAAATGGAAGGAAACGTTCTAGTTGTAAATGTTTCGGCTCTTCCCCACCCGCAGTCGCTGGACCAGTACTCACTTCATGTGCGTGACGGTAACCAAGCCGTGTGGCTCGTAACCTTTGATACCGTCAAACAGTAATTGTTGGAGAGCATAAAAATGAACAAGATTTTTCAAGTGAAGTGGTCTGATGTGAAATCGGGCTGGGTAGTGACATCGGAGTTGAGCTCGCGTGTACCGTCACGTCGGCGTACCACGCGAGGGCGTGGTGTTGGGCAGTCACTGTTTGTGCGTATATCGCTATTGGGCGCCATGGTGTTCCAGGCGTTGCTCCCAGCGCAAGCATTGGCGGCCGATGTGGTGCGGCATGTTCAAGTACGCAGGGAAGGCGTCAGCATCAGTCAACTAAAGTGGGTCGAAGTGCCGTTGGAAGTGGGGCAGACGCTGAGCGCGGTCTATCAATTCCATGATGAGCTGAATGGCGCTGAGGGTGATCAGTCTCGGTATCTGTATGGCTATAGCGATACTGCTACGCAAGTGGCCATGGAAGGCTTGACC
The DNA here is from genome assembly GCF_003052555.1 of Chromobacterium sp. Panama. NCBI lineage: Bacteria > Pseudomonadati > Pseudomonadota > Betaproteobacteria > Neisseriales > Chromobacteriaceae > Chromobacterium > Chromobacterium sp. Panama. The sequence continues at coordinate 4,333,721 of NZ_QARX01000001.1, read as the reverse complement.
ATCGAAAAGAGCGGAGAGGTACCAGGGCGGCTACTGACTGAAGATGATGTTGGCAAGACCTTGGAACTGTCGGTACAGGGACGTAGCCGTTTGGCTACGGGCAACCTGCAAACCATCAATACGAAGAACCTGTCGGAAGGGGGCGTGGCTGCCGCCATACCGCCTCGCATTGCGGATCTGAGTATCCAAGGCTCTTTGGAAGTGGGCAAAGAACTGAAGGGCAGCTATCAGTTTGTGAACAATGGCGGACATCGTGTGGATGCTTCGACTTACGCCTGGGGCGCAAAGGGTCGCACTAACCCGAGTTCGGGAGATGCGGTCGCCCAATCCGGTGAAGTGCCGGGACATAAGATTGCGGCAACTGATGCCGGGCAGGTGTTGGAGCTAGCGGTTCAAGCAAGAAACGGTGCGGGCAAAACGGGCAACACGCTTAAAGTTTCCACTGATATGGCGGTCGAGGATGGTAACCATACCGACGGCGGCGACAAAGGCAAGCCGATTGATCCGTCTGCGAAGCCGATCGTCAAGGCGCTCAAAGTCAAAGGCACGTTGGAAGTGGGCAAGGACCTGACGGGTGCTTACCAGTTCGACGCCAATGGCGGCGAGGGTAGCGATGCGTCCACCTTTGCCTGGGGCGAGAAGGGCTTGGCCGATGCGGCCAAGGGCCAGTCTGTGTCCAAGTCGGGCGAAGTGCCGGCGCACAAGATCGACGCTGGCGATGCCGGCAAGGTGCTGGAAGTGGCGGTGCAGGCCAAGAACGGCGCCAATCAGATTGGTAACACCGCCAAGGTGGCGACCGACGGCACGATGGAAGGCAACGAGGGCGGCGGCAACGAGACCGACGGCGGCGACAAAGGCAAGCCGATTGATCCGTCTGCGAAGCCGATCGTCAAGGCGCTCAAAGTCAAAGGCACGTTGGAAGTGGGCAAGGACCTGACGGGTGCTTACCAGTTCGACGCCAATGGCGGCGAGCCGACGGATAGGTCGCGCTATTCCTGGGACAGTTTGCTGGGTAAATCTACCCGCAAGTCGAAGTGGTCTGTGGTGGAGACGTCCGGAAAAGTGCCGGAGCACGAGATCGAGATTGGAGACGCCGGCCGAGTGCTGGAACTGACCATCGAGGCGATGAACGGCAAGTCAATCGTGGGTAACCAGCTGACGGTTAGGACCGATAGCTCCGCCAGCGAAGGCAATGAAACGGAGGGTGGCGACAACGGCAAGCCGATTGATCCGAATGCGGCGCCGGAAGTGGCCCAGCTGAAGATTATAGGCGATGCCAAAGTTGGCCAAACATTGACCGCCAAGTACCAGTATCAAAGCCATAGCAGCCTGGGTGAAGACAATTCCCGCTACGCCTGGGGTGAGAGAGACTCAACCAGCGAGAAGGTGGAGAAGGGTAAGGTGGTGGAAAAATCGGGCGAGGTGCCGGCTTACAAGATTCAATCCTCCGATGTGGGCAGGGTGATGGAGGTGTCTGTGCGGGCGGAAAACAGCAAGGGTAAGGTGGGCAATACCGCCACGCAGGCCATGGATAGCGCTGTTAAGCCCGATATTGAGACCGATGCGCCCATCTTGAATGTGCCCGGCATTGGCGACTTTGCCCTGATGTCTGGAAAGGATGACAGCAAGAGGAAGAATTGGTCGGGTGCGGATCAAATGTGCAAGGCCAGCGGCATGAGGCTGCCTAGCTCGTATGATTTGGTAGCGCTTTACAAGCAGTATCCGAACAATACGATTAATACCCAATATGGTTGGCCCACGGCCTACACCGGCGGCGGCATCGTCAACTACTGGTCGTCGACGCCGTACAGCGACGGCGGCCACATGCTCGTCTACCTGGACAACGGCGGCGTCATCTGGGGCAACGACAACTCCGTCTCCCGGGTGGCGTGTGTCCGCTAGAGCTTGATACTTGTTTCTTGATTCTTTGTTTTCCCGCCGGGCGTGAGCCTGGCGGGCCTCTGGGAGGAATGATGGGTTTGCAATGGAGTGAACGCTTAGCGCTGCAGCAGCACGATGCGGGCATCGTGCTGTTTCGTGAAGGGATGTTTGCCAGGATGTATGAAGTGGGTGCCTGGCGTTTTGTTCGTCAAGTGCGGCCTTTGAAGATATCGGTGCGGCGGATCAAGAAGCTGGGGCAAGACGTGGTGTATTGCGGTTTGCCGATCGCTTCGTTGCCTGCGGTGGGTGTAGCGCTAGAGAGTTATGATGAGACCAATGCTTGCTGGCGGTTGCCAGGAAGCGAAGCGGGGGTTGTGGGGTTTGACGAGTGGCGGTGTTTGCAATTGAAAGCTGCGCATGCGTTGGCCGGAGCCGTGGCGGGGTTCCCGCCTGGCAACGGCTCGCTGGCGAGTGCTGGCTGGTTGGAGCGGATTGCGGCGCTAGACCCGACGGGTCTGTCGCCGATGGAGGCGTGGGCCTGTTTGAACGCATTGAGGCGGGAGGCCTTGTTGAAATTGGGCGAAGGCGGCAATCCGCAGAAAGGAGACGATAGACCGAACCCCTGATTCTGTCCGCGCAGGCGGATATCTAGCGGCCAGGCTGTTACGGCGGCTTGGTGAATGATCACTGGGAATCAGGCTGGCACTCTCCCCTGAGCAGCAATGCTCAGGTTACATAGGGAAAGGCGGGGAAACCTGCCGATCTGGCCGATGCCGATGGGCCCCAGGCAAGAGAGGGTGCAAAGTGGCGCTTGTGCATTGCGCGAGCTGGTTGGCCCACGGCCAACACCGGCAACGGCAACAACAACTACTGGTCGTCCACGCCGAACAGCAACGGCAACCACAATATCGTCAACCTGAACAACGGCAACGTCAACTGGAACAACGACAACAACGTCAACCGGGTGGCGTGTGTCCGCTAGAGCGTGGTTCCACTCTGAGGGAGGGGCGGCTAGCTTCAAAACCGGATCTGGCCGGCTTTCTCGCAGTTAATAACCCCCCGCCCTGTATGTGTCTCTTTACCATATGGACAGGGGGTTGTAGGGGGCACCGGTTTTTACTCAGCGCCGGTATGCCGCCCGTAGGATGAGGTGAGTATGCATTGGATCGGCTGGCGCGAAGTAGCGGTTCAGATGAAGGAAATCTCGGCGGTGGATCTCGATCTTCAGCGATAGACAGTCGGCGGATTGCATTAGGCCGTAGTAGCTGTTCAATGTGGCTTGCATGGCGCGCAGCAATTCCAGGCTTGGCGCGATCGGGGGCTTGAGCAGGCCGTCCTGGTGCCAGCTCAGCCAGCGTCCCTTGGACGGCACGAGGATTTTTTGCCGCGAATGCGGCGCCAGCAGATGGTTGAAATAGGCTAGATAGCGCCGCAGGGAGGCAATGCTGCGTCGGCGCAGGCGAAGTTTGTGCGGGTAGACGACATAGCCCAGGACATTCAGGCCTTGCCGGGTTTTCTGGATATGGATCTTGTTGGGATGCAGTTGCAGCCGCAGTTGGCTGTGCAGGAAGTCCTGAATGCGCTGTATCCAGTGTCGCAGCGTGGCGGTGTCATCGGCCAGCAGCACCATATCGTCCACATAGCGGATATAGCCCTTGGCCTTGAGTTGATGCTTGATGAAGTGATCGAGCGGGTTGAGATAAACGTTGGCGAAAAACTGGCTGCTGAGGGAGCCGATGGGCAGGCCGCAATCCTGTTTGCCGTGATAGAGCGTTTTATGGGTGGGGATGGATTGTAGTAGGCGACGGTCGCCGCTGAGGATGGGATTGGTAGAGGTGGGGTCATTCAGAATGAGGGTGCTGGATAGTTGGTGCACGTATTTCAATCTTGGCTCAGACAGTTGGACCTTACGTAGTGCGTGGTTCCATAGTGAAAGAAGGGTTGGACGGTGAATGGAGGGATAGAAACTACGGATATCGATTCTTGCTGCATATCTGTGCTTGGGCTGCCTCATAAAATGCTGCAGCCGGCTTACCGCTGCGTGAGTCCCTTTGCCTTTTCGATTGGCAAAACTATCTTCAATGAATTGTTTGTCGATGGCGGTGTTAACTTGACGAATCAGCCAATGTTGTACTAGGCGGTCTGGGTAAGCCGGTGCAAAGATTTCTCTGGGCTTAGGTTCTAATACGACGAATCGGTAGAAGTGGCCTAGTTTCCATGTGCCGGATTCTATTTTTCCGGCAAGCCTTAAACAAGTAGAGGCAAGCAGGGGTAGGGCTATCTTTTTCTGCAAGCTGGAGTGAGTTTGGCTAGCGCAATGGAGTAGCTCTTGAGCCAGTATAGGGCGGTTTAATTCGTCAGAGGAGGTGTTTTGAAGTCTGAGTTTCGGCATCCAAAGGTTTTCTCGGATATGGCTACTATTTTTCAATGCTACTATGCCCTTCATGGTCATTTGCCAAAAGTGTTTCGGATTACGGTTGGAGAGCAAATTATGCATGAGATGGCGGAATGTTTAAAGGCAATGGCTCTGGCGAATGGAGTGGATAGGCAAGATGTAGAAGACTGTCGTCGCGGGGCGGTCATTTTACGGGAAGCCCAGTCGAAACTAATTGCAATTCGGACTTTGCTACTGACAGGGTGGAAGGTGAAGGCCATTTCCCATGGTGCTTTTTTAGATATCGAAATAAAAATGGAAGAAGTGGCCCGGCAAGTTGGTAAATGGCAGCAGTGGTTTCAAATTAAGTCGGGTACGTAGAACTGGAAGGTTGGTATTTGATGGGGCTGCGTTGTTTGTTCGAATGCTTGGATTTGATGACTAGGGATGCGATTGATATGAAATACAGTGATTTTAAAAATAGACGCCAAGGGATAAGGCGTAGTTCGATTGGGGTACTGTTAGCCTGTGTAATGGGACTGCCCTGTGGCTACGCAATGGCGGAGGCGAAGCCCCATTTATTGTTTCATATGGGAGTGGGAGCGAATGGCCAGTTCGCCGTCAAAGGTACGATCCAGAACCAAGGAGATCGCCCGGTGGACCATGGCTATGTGGTGGTGTCTATGCGGGATAAAGGCTGTCGATCAATAGGTGATCAGTTGCAGACATTTGGCAACGTCATGCCGGGTCAGAAGCTGCCTTTTGAAGTGCCGGTGGATGGCAAGTTGTTCAGTTACCGCTTGTCAGCCTTCAAAGCCTTTGACGATATGGGATATGAGCTACCCGCTACCGACGATACCTTAAAAATTATCCAGGCTAGGGAAAAAGAGGACAGAGCCGTGTGTCGTAAGGAACGTGGTCGAACGTCGGAATGAGGTGGGAATATCCTAGGTTGGGACGAGTACCAATGAAGCGGATATCAAAAATGGATGTGTCCGAGCTAAACGTATTGGTGGTGGACGATCATCCTATTGAGCGAGCCCACGTCAAGAGCCTGCTAAGTAAAGCGGGAGTTGACAAGGCGCAGCTGTGCGATACCTCTAGGGCGGCGGCGGAGATCTGTTGTCAAGAGGGGGTGGACTTGCTTATTTGCGACATCATGATGCCGGATGGCGGTGGCAGTGAGTTGGTATTGATGTTGAGAGAGGCCTTTGTGAATGGGCGTTTGGCTAGCTTGCCCGTTTTGGCCTGGCTAAGCTCAGTGGACAGCATCATGCTGTTTTCACATATGCGTATGGCGCAAGAAGCCGGCTTCGAATGTGTCAAAGTGGTTCACAAGCCTTTGGTGATGGCAGATTGTCAGTCTGTGCTGCGCGACACTTTGGCGGTGGTGTACAAGGTGGGGGCGTTGCCGGCGGCGCCCGCTCTTGGCGAGGATTTACTTAACTCAGCAACGCTGCGGCATGCAATCCAGGAGACGGAGGAGTTCCAAGCTTGGTATCAGCCGCAGTTAAGCCTGCAAGATGGGAGGGTGCTGGGGGCGGAGGCTTTGATACGTTGGGTCAGGCCTGATGTGGGCGTGATGTCGCCTTCGCGCTTGATGCCAAGAGTGGCGGAGTTGGGTTTAGAAGGGGTGTTGTTTGACAAGGTTGTGGCGCAAGCGGCTGCGTTGCAGCAACGTTTGTTGCAGGCGGATAGGCGTTTGCCCATTGCCGTCAATGCATCCGCCGCGGTGCTGTCGCAAACAGATTTGCCGTTGCGCTTGGAGCAATATTGGCGCAAGCAGGGGCTGGTGCCTAAGCTTCTGACGGTAGAGCTGGCTGAAAATGTCAACATCGAACAGAGCGTGGAGCTGATGGTGTCACTTAACCGTTTGCGTGCAGCAGGCTTTGGCTTGGCCATTGACGACTATGGCGTTGGTATTTCCACGCTCAGGATGCTGGCTGATATCCCTTTTTCTGAGATCAAGTTGGACCGCAGTTTTGTCCAGAATATGCAAGGGTCTGAGGTGTGTTACGAATTGGTAAGGTCCGCTATCCAGCTGGGGGGACGGCTGGGGATGACTGTGGTGGCGGAAGGGATTGAGACCATGGAGCAAAAAAGCATGCTGCAATTCATGGGGTGCCTGGTAGGGCAGGGATATGGCCTGTTCAAGCCCATGCATGGCGAGGAGCTGCTTGCCTTACTGCAATCAACCCGACCTGAAAGGTCCTCAAAAATAAATGCGGAGAGGGTGGTATGAGTCAAATCAAGCTAATGGTGTTGGATGACCATGACGTTGTGAGAGCAGGTTTGCTTTCCTTTCTCCAGCACCTTGACGATGTGGAAGTCTTGGGAAGTTTTGGCCGAGCCGTTGATTTGGTGGCTGGGATGCGGGAACAAGCGCCAGAGTTGGTGTTGCTGGATTTCTCGCTTGGCAAGGGGGAAATGGATGGTTTGCTGTTGATCCAGAGCATTGCTGCCCGGTTCCCGGATTGCCGCATCTTGGTGATTTCCGCTTTTGAGGTACCGGCGGCAAAGTTGGTGTTACAGCGGGCGGGCGCTCATGGGTTTATCAATAAATCAGCGTCCTCGATGGAGATTGTCAAAGCGATTCGAGTCGTGGCGTATGGATATCCGTTTTGGCCCGATACGGAGCAGGGAAGGGGTGAGCAGAAGGAGTTGTCAGGCTCAAGTGAGGTGCCGGTTGAGAGCTTAGTGGAAAAACTGTCACCGAGGGAGCGAGAGGTTATCCGCTGTTATTTGAGTGGGATGACGGTATCTGAGATTGCGGAGAAGTTTGCTCGTAGCGTGAAGACCATCAGCACGCAAAAACATACAGCATTTGTAAAGATGGGAATCAAAACGGATCGAGAACTATTTATGTTACGAGATAGCATATAAGCAGCTTTTGCTGATTGATATGTAATAACCGGGTTTCCCGGTTTTTATTTTCCTGAAATTTAGGTTGTTTCTTATTTTTCTGAGAGACATTTAGGGATAGTCTGATTGTTTTGCTGGTGGTGATGCAGGAAAATGTTCCTCAACGAGACTTGCCATTTGGTGGGTGCAAAAAAAGGCTTAAGTGGAGCGCATGAAAAGTAGGATAACAAAAACGGCAAGGCCTAGGTGGCAGTGGTTGCGTGTTGTGGCGATGACGATGGTGCTTGGCGGCGTGGTTGTCGGATGTGCTGAAGCCCCTGCGAAATCCGTCAGTAGCGCACGCCAGGAGAAAGCTCAAATCAACACCGATGCTCAAAAAGTATTGCAAGGTCTCTATGAGCGCACGCCGGAAGCCAAGATCCTAGTCGCTAAAGCCAAGGGTGTGTTGATCTTTCCAAAGGTATTTGCCGTGGGCGTCATGGTGGGCGGTGAGTATGGCAGAGGCGTGCTGCGGGTCTCGGGCGTGCCGCAGGACTATTACAGTGTGCTGGCTGCCACGGTGGGTTTGAAGGCTGGCGTTCAGTCCAAAGCTCAAGTTCTATTGTTTATGACGGACGACGCAATAAGAACGTTTCGGGATAGCCAAGGATGGGAGGTGGGAGCCGATGCGTCTGTTGCCATGATGAAGACCGGCGCTAGTGGTCATTTGGATGTACGAAATATCCACCAACCAGTGCTTGGTTTTGTGATGAACAATGCGGGATTGATGGCCGGTGCCTCTTTGGATGGGCAAAAAATATCGAAGCTTGATATCTGAGCGGTGATGTTGCAGGTTTGCAGCCAAGCCTACCGGTCCCCGGGTAGCTTGGCTATTTTTTCGAAAGCCAAATCCATGTGCACAAGAAATGAATGTATCCAATTGGTCGATAGTATTATGAGTCGTCTGCAAACTCTGGAGAAAAAAGTCTTGGTTTGGGATTCTAGGCAACATCGCCTGCGTGCTTTGGCCTTGAAGTCAAAATCGATTGAAAAGTTTTGGGAGAGCGAGCAGAAGCGTTGCGTGGTGGGAACCTTTGACAGCAGGGCTAATTACTTGGATGTGCTGCAGGCACTGCAAGCAACGCTTGAAGGTATCAATAAAAGGTGATTTTATAATGAAAAGTGAAAGGTCTATTCAAAACCAAAAGGCAGCGATATTAAATGTCATTATTCATCAACTACGGCTTATTCCTGAGTCAGGAGGGTATATTGCGCCGAAGTTGTTGCGCTTGACCGATGAGTTTTTAAAAAATGAGCAAATGGGCAAGATGGAGGAACTAGTATCCATTGCGTTGGAGGCCGCTAGGCGTAAGTGCCGTGCTGCCGTAGCTAAAGCGCGTGATGGAGGCCCGGCCGTGCTGTCTAGAGGTGATGCGCAGTTGTTGATTGACTGTTTATATCGGGTAATAGAACGGCTGGCGTCCTCAATGGGAGAAGGGCGAGTAGAGTGGCTTTGGTTTAAAACGGTGAAAGTATGATGAAGACCAAGAAATGGTATCAAGGTCTATGGCGTTATTTAAAAGCGGTGGTCTTTTCCATTACGGTATCTGCTGTGGTTTTCGTGTTGTTGCTTGGAAGTGCTTGGGGCGTGGATCAGTGGGGTTGGCCATGAGTTTGAGAGGTGTAAGGAGAGAGGGAGGATGGTTTGATCTTGACCCATGGTTATCAGCCGGCTCCAGAGCAGAGTAAGCGAGTTCCTGACGTGAGAGCGAGCGGCATTAGCAGTCTATGGGGTGGTGGATACCTGGCTCCGGTGGGAGGCGGAAGAGAAAATTACCGACGCTAGGCGTATATTGGCAGCCTTATGGGAGCAGTTTCTGAATAAAATATGAAATGCATGGCCGGGTTAATGCCTTTGCAAACTTGCCCTGATAGCGACAAGCCATGCCGAACAAGCCACCTCTTTGTATTCTTGCTTAACTGAGGGGAGGGGTAAAATGGTCCAAAGCTTGGCGTAGTGCCTGAAGTAAGTTCCCGCACTCAGACTCCTGTTGTCCTATAGCGGATTCCAATGCGTCTGCCGCCGCTGCGATCTGTTGTGTTTGCATGGTGCGTGAGGCGCCTTTAATGCGGTGCACATGATGATGCGCTGTTTGCCAATCTCCCCGCGCGATGGCTTGTGCGGCCTGATCGTAATCCTCTTCATTACAGTTGATGAAGGCTTGCCAGAGGCTTGCCTCTTCCGGTGCCGATACGGGTTGTGATGCTTGTTTGGGTGGGGAGGACAAGGAGGGCAACCACATCCATAGGAGCGTTTGGAGTGAAGCAAGCTGTAGTGGCTTGCTTAAAACATCATCCATGCCGCTTTCAAGGCAATGTTTGCGATGGGCATCACCAGTATTGGCCGATATCGCAATAATCGGTCGTCTCTTTTTACCCAAAAGTTGTTCTTGAATCCTAATCCTTTCTGCCGCCTGATAGCCATCCATCAGAGGCAGGTGGCAATCCATCAAGATGAGGTCGATTTCTTCATCGTGAGCTAATGTGTGAAGTGCTTGTAGGCCATCGCCAACGATCTGGCATCGCAGTCCCAAGGACCGGACTTGCGTGGCAATCATTTCTTGATTGGCAATATGATCCTCCACCAACAAAATCAATGCATGACCTGGAATCTCGGCTCTAGGGCCCGACGCCACCAGCGGAGCAACGCGTTCTTGACAAATAGTCGCGGGAAAACTCAGCGTAAATTGACTGCCTTGTCCTTCTTTGCTTACCAATGTAATTGTTCCCCCCATCAACTCGATTATCTCCTTGCAAATAGAGAGTCCCAGTCCAGAGCCCCCGTACCGACGTGTTGTAGAGGCGTCAGCTTGAACAAATGGCTGGAATAAGGCGGCTTGCCGATTGACGGGAATGCCAATTCCGCTATCGCTGATTTGAATGCAAATCTGATTTTTTTGATTGATTAAAGAAGTGCAGGAATTGCTTTCGGCCATTATTTCAATAAATCCTTGTTCTGTAAATTTAATGGCGTTTGATATTAAATTTCTCACTGCTTGCTTTAGGCGAATGTCATCAATAAGTAAGGCGGGTGGGATTTGATTTAGAGTTAATAAAAGGGAGATTTTTTTTTCATTAGCTAGTGGGAGGTACTGGTCATGCAATTCTTGTAGCAGTAAAGCAATGGAAGTGGGGCGTGCCTCTAATTCAATTTGATGTGCTTCAATTCGTGAAATATCTAATACGTTATTGAAAAGCTCCATGAGGTTGTTGCCGGCGCTTTGAGCTTGTTGGAGAAGCTTTTTTTGATTGGTGCTCAGGTGGGTGTCTTGTAGTAACTCGTTGGCTGTTAGGATCACACCCAGCGGGGTTCTGAGTTCATGGCTCATCATCGCGAGGAATTTACTCTTTACCTCATCGCTTTCTTTTTTAGCTTGGTAGGCTTTTCGGCTGAACACTAGTGCTATTGTCATCACAGACAAAATGGCAATGGCGGCTAATAATGTCCAGTGATAACCTTTCCAGATATTTTTGAGCTCGGGAATATTTTGATTTGTGTGTTCTTGCCAAAGCAGCGTGGTGTTGAATAGCTCGCGAGCGGTAAAATTTTGGATGGTCTTGTTTAAGATGGAGTAAAGAATTGGGTTATCTTTACGGACCAATAGTGTTTGCGCACTGGTTTCTTCTTCATATCCTGCTATGACGAGGGTGTGGTAATTGGGTAGTTCAAAGATGGCGTCTTCGCGTAGTAGCAAGGCAACATCTATTGAGCCATTCGTGACAGCTTGCAGTAGCTGCTTTTGATTTGAAAATCGTTTTATTTTGAGTGTGTTTTTATAATGGGGAGGTAGGTAGCTATTGTTCAGAAGACCCATTTTTTGTAGTGGGATTGTGCGGATGCTTGGAATGAGCCCGTGGGTATTTCTTGTAACAAAGACTCGGACTAAGGGGTTGTAAGGAAAAGTAGCAACGTAGTGCGTATGAATAAAGCTATCGGATTCGGCCCTTAAGTCTGCACCAATGATCACGGTAGGAAGCTGATTGTTTGGAAGGGAGGCAAGGGGGTGGGTTAATTCGCTCAATTTAAGTGAGAGTCCTGTTTTTTGACGAATCAGCTCAGTTAGCTCGGCCTCAATGCTGTCCTGATGGTGAGTGCTGATGGTATTGGCTTGAGTGATAGGGTGGGCCTGAGCCCATTTGACTTCTTTTTCATTTAATAAGCGCTCAATAGGCACGGCTAGCGATACCGCCGTCAGTAAAATACCTTGAGTAAAGATTAATAAATATCTTGGCATGTTGGTCTCCGCCAAAGAGTTGCTTGATTCTTAATGTATACCTTTATTTTGTGAAGTCAAATATTAAAGAATAAGGCAGCGATTTTTGGGATTTATCCTATTCGTTTTAAGTAAGAATAGGATTAATCCTATCTGTTTTTTTAGGAGGGGAGGTACAGCCTGTTGGGCGAAAACTATTTGTGATATAAAGCTAGATGTAGAATGAATAAAATTGTGCTTGCCTCCTTGTTATGGAGCTCAGTTTTACAGGCGCATGCTGCGGACTAATCCATTCTGAAAGGGGGGTACAGAAAATTGGCGCACTAAGCGAGATTGATTTTGATATGATATATAGATGTTAAGTCAATCCTTCTGATAATTATGTGGCTTTTTTAAGTGATGGTTGGGAGATTGGGCTTGATGTGCTTGTGGCGATAGTAAATTCTATAAATCAGGAACGTTTGGAGTTTAAACAGAGTGCCACTTTTTGAATGACAGTAACTTTGTTCCTATATGTTGGTGCAAGTGCCCAATTGATTACAGCGGGCTATAGTGATGATAATGAGCTGATCGCTAAGAGCCTGTTTACGATTTGCTACGCGTCGGCGATACGGTGTTGAAACCGGCTTCGAAATGCTCATGTACCACTTGACCAAAGCCGCTTTCTCAGCCGTTTTCGCCTTGTAACGCCCTGGCTCGCGAGATCGTAAACACGTTCTAAGATGCTGGACTCTAATGATTTGAATGGCTTGGAGTCAAATATTTTTTTCAATAAAAATAGGGCATGCATAGCGGAATTGAGTGATAGCATTTCTTCGGGGAAAATGGATATGCTTAGCGATGAGTTTAAATAATGTGCGATCAGGCTATGGATTGGCGCGTGTTTTTATTTTTAACCTATAGGGTGGGCTTCATGGTGGCCCCTCCGTAGTAAAAATGACCAGTGAGCCGATCATTTTGTTTTTGAGTAAGACGCATGTGGTTTGGGTGTAATCCTATTTCTTGGTTTTGAAAAATAAATGTTATCCGATTGGCTGAGGGCCTTCTGTTCGCTATAGTGGCTATAATTTATTACGGTGGACTTGTTTGAAGATGAATGGCAGTAGAGTAGCCGAAAGGCGTGTTGATATTACTTTGAGTGTGCCTGCTTATGAAGATGTGGATGCTGTAAAGAAAAAGCTATCTGCTATTATGGTGAGTGACCAACGGACATTGATGTATCGAGATGTGTTTGTGAGGTTGCTAGAGTCGCGAGAGAGCGGTTTGAAATTTACTACTAGACTCTGGACTAGGAATGAAGACTACTGGAATGTTTATTATGACCTTGTCAGTAAATTTAAGATGGCTTTGACGGAGTGATGGTTCGAAGTTCACCGAAGAGCAGATCACCTTCACCTTGCGTCAGGCGGAGTCCGGCTCCTCCGTTGCCGAGTCTGTTGCAAGATGGGCGTCTTCGAAGTGACCTTCTACAACGGAAAGAAGAAATACGGTGGCCTGGGCGTCAGCGAGCTACGTCGCTTGAAGCAATTGGAAGAAGAAAACGCCCGGCTCAGGCGTATGGTCGCTGACCTGAGCCTGGATAAGTTGATGCTGCAGGAAGTCCTCCACAAAAAGAGGTGGAGTCGGTTAGCTAACACGAGCTGGCCAACTTCCTGATCGGTGCGTACCGCGTCAGTATACGTCGCGCCATAGCTGTTATTCAGTTGCGGCAAGCGACGTATTTTTATCGTCCCCACCCTCGTGACGATCGAGCGGAGCGGCAGCGAATTCGCGATATTGCCGCCACGCGGATTCGCTATGGGGCAGGCCGTATCCATGTCCTGCTGCGGCGAGAGGGTTGGCGGATCAATCAGAGGATGTCGCCGTGACCATGCGGCACGTACAAGCCTGGCGCGGAATACCTCCGCGGATTCAGCTCGACAGCGGCAGTGAGTTTATTTCTCTGGCGCTGGATCAATGGGTCTATGAGCAAAGCGTCACGCTGGACTTCTCGCGACCAGGAAAACCCATGGATAATTCCTTTATCGAGTTGTTTAATGGCAGCCTGCGCGATGAGTGCTTGAATGTGCATTGGTTTCTGTTGTTGGGTGACGCGCGTGACAAGGTCGAGCGTTGGCGACAGGATTACAACGAATTCAGGCCGCACAGTTCGCTGGGCGACCAGACCCCGTGCGAGTTCCGACTTGCTCACCTTGAAGCCGGAAATCTCTAGACTAGACCGCTCGGTTAGTCGGGAGAAGGTCCGCTAGGCGGCGGAAGGCAAGAAGTCCTGATTATCTCAATGGCATTATAATGCCATCTGTCATCTAGTCGTATCGTTATTGCTGTCGACGGAAAATGTCGACGTCCTTTAACCATCCCATTGAAAAGGGAATGGCCGCCCCAAAATAGATGACATCCCGATCCGGTGACGCAAGTTAATTGGTAGAAGGAGAGTAATGTCGCACCCGCCCCCCGAAGTGTCGTCGCTCCCCGGCGCCAGTTCATCCTCTTTCACCACGACAGAGCAGGACCTGGCTGCGTGGCTGGATGCTTGCCGGACTGCCGGCCACCATGTTGCATACCTCCATGCAGGCTACTTGTGTAAGGTGGCCGATCTCGACGAGCCGAGCCGCACTCTTCATCCCGCCGATCCCGGAGCCTCGGCAAAGTCGAGTTTGAAGAAGTTGGCTACTAAAGGCCTGCTCATGCGCATCGAACTACCGTTGCAGTCGTTGCAAGATGCACGGGAAGTCGACCCGGCATGGGAGCGGTCTCCCTTGGCAACGGCAGGTGATCTGGACACGCTCATCGCCGTCAGGGATGGACTCCTGGGCAGGACAACTGGCCGCGGGGCCCCGATCAACGACAAAACCGCCCAGAAGGTCTGGGCTGACGCCGGCGGCCGATGCATGTTCAAGGGATGCGGGGCGGATCTCACGGAAATCCCCCTCTGGACGAAGGCTAGCCGGGTGGGCTATCTAGCCCACATCATTGCATCCGACCCAGATGGGCCGCGAGGCACTCAGACAGACTCACACCGGCTTTCGAACAACCCGGACAACATCATGCTGATGTGCGATGCCCATCACCGTCTAATCGACTCTTTTGCATCGGCTGAATACCCTGCCGCGACCCTCTATGAGATGCGCAGAACCCACCGGGAGCAAGTACGTCTCTACCTGGATTCCCTGTCATACCCGGCCAGCCAAGCGGTGACGCTGCACGCCAACCTGGCGTACGTTCCAACTTACTTCCATGACGCGGAGTTTGTGGAAGCCATCTTGGCAACCGGCCGCTCCATGCTCCCAAGAGTTGTCCATTACGTGCGCCGGACAAGTCAGCGTGATGATCGAAATACTACAGGATTCTGGGCCAATTATCTTCGGGAGCACGAAGCACATATTCGGCACTTGGTCACAAGCTTTAATTCCGATAGCGCGACCGCCACTGGAAGCCTCTCCGTCTTCCCACTCCATCACATTCCTACTATGGTTTTGGCAGGGCGCATCATGGGCGAGGCCCAGGCTATCCAAGTCTTTCAGTACAACAAAGAAAGCCGCTCATGGGCTTGGAACCCGCAAGCCATTGCCAAGCCGGCCGACTCATTTAGTGTGAATACTTTGCCGACAGAGCGGGCACAGGAGGTCTTGCTTACCGTCGAATTGACTGCTGCAATCAACGAGCAGGCCATTCCGGCGGATCTGCAGACGGCTGTCGCTGCTGGAAGAATGCATTGGTTGCGCGTTACGACAGCAAACCCACGCTTCGACTGCATCGCCCACCCAACTGATCTTGATCAGTTTATGCGGGTCGCCCGGCGTGTGATTGACCACGTTCAGGATGTGATGCGCGTCCAGAAGGTTCACTTGATCGCCATTAGCCCTGCCAGCGCTGTTTTCCGCTTCGGGCAGATGCTTCAGGCTGGACATCACCCCGAGTATGTTGTCTACGACCGTGCCGGCAGCGAGCACTCATTTGTTCCTGCATTCTCCATCACAGGCCACAGCGTGTCGGCTCCTGATGGTGAACGTTCTTTCTCCATCTCCCTTAGGTAAGAGCCCGCCCCATGATTCTCACGAAAAGCGCCAGCTTGGTACATCAGGCCGAGCAAACCCGAACCACTCGCTTAACCGAGTCTCTTTCGCATTCCATTTTGGGGAAAAGTATTGGGTTCGACTCCGCTATGACGGACCTGCTTCTCACCTACAGCCCATGGGCAGGTGCCTTGAAAGAGGCTAACGACCATATCACGGTGCGCCCGGAAGAAATCGAAGCGGCTGCGGATGCGTACGAAGAAGCAGCGCAACATCTAGTGGCCAATTTGAAATGGCCAGACCATACAATCAATATCCTCGTGCAAGGCTCCGCCAGTACGCAAACCTTAATCCGCTCACCCAACGGCAATGAAAAGTTCGATATCGATGCTGTTTGCCAGGTGGATATTTCTCGTGTGACCGCACGTGACCCCGTGGGCTTTTTCCAATCCGTTGGAGACGCGCTGCGGGAGCTGGAAGCTGAAGCAAAAAAGCGCTGCTGGACCATTCCGTGTTCGAAACAGAAGTTCTATATAGAGTTCACTCCATCCGTACCTCTGGACAATGTCCCGCCAAACACCCTGGATGCAATGGCGCCAAAGTATCGGGTTGCAGAGCAATACCGTGCAACTGCCTTGGCTGTGGTGGACACTCCTTCAGAGATGTGGAAGACCTCGAATCCTGCAGGGATGACCAAGTGGGTTGATGATACCGCCCGCCGCCAGTTGATCCGCCAAGTTGTGCTGGACTCCGTGATTCTCGCCAAGTCGGCTGCTCATGTGGACCAGGTTCCCGACCAGAAGGTGGAGATTACCGACACCCTGCGTATCGCCATCCGCCTCTTCAAACGTCACCGTGATATGTGTGTTCGCCGGAACATACTCACTAATGAGTTCGCGCCAATCTCTATCATCATCGTAACGCTGCTGACCCGGTGTTATGAAGGCTTGGCCGACCTTGGACGCACCTATGTCCATCCGGTGGAATTACTCGCTGACCTTACCTCCCTCATGCCGCATCTTGTATTGAAACTGGATGGCCAGTATCGGGTGGACAATCCTACTGTTGAGGGTGAGAACTTTGCTGAGAAGTGGAATACCGATGGCGGGGCACGTTACCGGTCATTCTCCGCATGGTGCCGAGTGCTCAATACGGATCTGAAAGCCATCCTCGAAGAGACCGAAAAGCAGGCGATTACCAATCGTGTTCGTGAAGTATTTGGGATCCCCGCCCCCACCTCTGGCGGTTCTGGCTTGTCATCTAAGGTTGTTGCCGCGCCTCCTGCGACGCCTGCAGGGCGGGGTCTTGCCTGAATACGAAGGATACTAGTTGACTCTGGATCTTGACGTCATCCATAAGCATTTCCCGGACATGCTATCACCGGTGCTGAGCCGAGACGATGGAGCAACGAGCTATCGGCTAAAACTGTCGCCACTTCCGTCCGGGCGGGAATTCGCTTGGGCGGAACTTCGGCTGCCGAAGGATTTCCCAACTCATGCCCAGGCCAAGATCTACTTATCCCCCGACGCCATATTGCGCATTCCCCACGTTGAGTGGGCCGGTGCCCTATGCATTGACGGGGATCCTGGACCCGGCTGTGGACTGTCGGCAGAAGAGCGGATTTTTCATCTGTTGCTGAACTATCATGATGCATTTCTGCGGTCATGGACCACTGGTGCGCTAGATGAAGATTTTGCCCTCGAAACCCTCAACTATTGGGCCATTGAAGTGGCCAAGGCTCGGGCGAAAAACGATCCAGTACGAGCTGTCTGGACGGTCGCTCCTTGTCCGGAGCACCCGGTACTTCTCCGGGGGACCCTACTGACCCCTGAACGAATCGTTATTGCGTCCGATGAGCAGTTGCCTATTACCAACCGTTTGATCCGTGTTTTGGGGGCGGGAGCCAGCCAGCGCCTAGGCGTACTGGTGGCGGATATTCCCATCTCTCACGCACTGACCCCGCAAACATGGCCACGTACCGCGTCTGAACTGGACGTTCTCCTCTATGCGCGCCTTGAACCGCGGGACTATGATCAACTCCGTGATGCGATCAGTCGCCGCGGTCGTCGGGTGCATCGCATTGTCCTGCTGCGCAACAACGAGTTTGCTTATGCCTACCTGCTCCCTAGTGGGCCAGCCACAGTGGTAGACGATGGCTGGTGCACGAAGACTTATCCGTCCCGATTGACTCCCCAGCCACTCAATACCGAACGCCTTGACCCGGCCTGGACGGTAGGCCGTGACCAGCACCCTGAAGTCAATGCTCGCCAAGGAGTGCACGTCCTAGTTTTAGGGGTAGGCGCCCTGGGTAGCCCCGTGATCGATCATCTCGCTAAAGCCGGGATTGGCTTAATTACCGCCGTAGATACCGAAGATCTCGAACCACCGAATATCGGCCGCCATCTGTTGGGAGCGGAGTCCATAGGCAAGTCGAAAGCAGTAGCTCTTGCCCAGCGAATCAATACTGGTTACCCAGCCACGATCGTTACACCGATCACAAACAAAGCGGAGGCCTGGCTGAACCAGCATTCCCTGGGGGGGGTAGATGCTGTCCTCGACCTCACCGGTGAACCCGATGTGCGCAGGCGTATCGACCAAGCTCGCCGCCAACACCCCTGTCCTTTGCTAATTGGCTGGATGGAGCCGTATGTTGCCGCTGCACATGTGTGCACTCTTCCGGCCGACACCCCCTGGCTACAAGGCAATGATGATCATTTGACCAAGCTTGAGGCAGTCGTGTGGCCAAAGGAGGTGATCCGTCGGGAGCCTGGCTGCAGCAGCCGCTTCCAGAGCTATACCGCCGCCGCCGCCGCGCACGCAGTGGCCCTCGTTGCCGAACAGGCCCTCGACCTGATTGATGGGGGCGACTCTACGGCAGAGGCTCAAGTTGTGAGCTGGGTAAGAGGCCAACGCTATCTGGACAAGCACTGGCCGGGTCTGGAGCTGAAAGCATGGGCGCAAAACGCCACGCCTCATGATGGAATCATTTTAAGGCGCGCTTTTCCGTGATCCGGATTTTCTTTTACCCCGATTCGAAGCGTTACGTTCTGTTCACCGAGCTGGTCCTTGAATATATGTATGCCCACGCCCAGCGTAGGCTGTGGCAGGACGAGGCAGGAGGAGAGATTTTTAGTGCTGCACCCGATGCATCTGGCCTGATTATCACGTCAGCAGCGGGGCCCAATGCCGGTGATCGCCGTAGTCGGCACAGCTGGAACCCAGACACGGCTGCTGCGGATTTGGCTCGCCATAATGAATTCACCCAAGGACGGCACGCGGTGGGCTTATGGCACACCCACCCTGAAATATCTCCGACTCCCTCTAGCCTGGACCGGGAAACGACCCAGGCATATCTGAAGTCTTTTCTGGAGCAACGCTCGCGCTACCTGATGGTCATCATCGGGAACCACGGTAAGACTCTCTCTATGGCTGTATGGGCATTTACTTGTGAGGCTGGGGGTAGGTGGGAGGAGCTGAAAGAAACGTCGAATACCGTTGATTTTCAAATGGATGGAAGAGAAGGAAAGCGGTCTAGATAGGAATAGTAGAGGAGCTATAGGCGCATAATGGGTGGTACAAGCTGGCCGTTTTGGCCAGGTTATGCTTCCCGTCACACCCTGACCAGGATACTGTGTTGCGGCACAGCCTGAGCAACGGCGGTGCTTTGGCACACTGCGCTTGCTCGCTGCTGCTGGCCCATCAACCACAAGCGCGTGGAGCGGCTGTACCACGAAGAGGGGTTGCACTGTGTTTGCGTCACCGCAAGAAGCGTCCCAGCCAGCTGCGAGTGGTCTTCGGTGCAGGCTCCAATCAATGCTGAAGGAATGCCAGAATCAGCCAACCTAGTCCAGGTCAGAGCAGTGATCGAGCCCTGGCGACAAGACTATAATTATGTGCGGCCATATAGCGTCCTGTAGTTCTAGACCGACATGCCGTATCGGTAAACTATCGACCCCTACGTGAGAAAATTGCTAACTAATCGGTGGTGTATCATATGGGTGAATGTCACAGGCTACCAGTTGCTTGCCGGGTTGTTTTATTTCCAAATGGCATGGCGTCAATGTCTTTCCCCGTTTGACGAGTGGTTTTTTGGTCGGGGGAATGGTCTACATTTGTGAATGAATCAATACTATATCGTGATGCGGCAGACTTGGTTAAGGAGTGCATGATGTCTGACCACCTAACTAGAGTAATTACAGCTCATGTTCCGGCCTCAATGGCAGACAAAATCGACTACATGGCAGGTCGTAAGAGGTGCTCCCGTGACTGGATCATGACGCAGGCGTTATCTGCTTGGATCGAGAGGGAAGAAGAACTCGAACACCTTACCCAAGAGGCACTTGCGGATGTCGACCTTGGTCAAGTCATCAGCCACCAGGCCGTAATTATGTGGGCGGAAAGACTGGGAGCAGATAGCTCACTTATGTCAACAGGGAAAGAGGGAGAGTAAAACTTTCTAGACCTAGCGGCAATGCAATTAGTTTGCACTGAAAAATAAATGGTCTGTAGGTCAAATGGTTTCTTCAATTGGTTTTCCCCCGTTGGGAGCCCAGCTCAGTTGTCGAAAACTCTACCAGCAGGATATAAACGATGCACAAGTCCGAACCAACCGAATTTTTGGAAACGTCCTCTGCCACGGACTATGACACTTATGTACGCCAAGCAGTTCAAGCTGCCATAAATGATCCTGCTCCTAGTGTGCCGGATGAGGAGGTGAAAGCTTATTTTGCCAAAAAACGCATGGAAATACTGAGCCGCTTGGTTGACTGAATTTATTAGTCGTATCTTCCCAGTGCTAAAATCTAGAGTGTGGGGAGATTGGTACCGCTTTCAATGAGCAGGCGGGGGAACTGCGATGGCATACCGTGGCGGAGAGTTAGTTTAGTTGCCCATGCAGGAGTGTTTCGAGGGAAGATTATCTCTCGACGAGGAATATGTCCGCCGGGACATACTCGATCATATCAAGATGTTCTACAGCCCGAAGCGTCGTTATGGTTCCACAATCGCCGGTTGAGTGTTAGAAGCAGAACCTCCATTGCGGCAAAGGGGCGAGAAAAGCTAGGGCGGTTCAAGACCGTTTTAGAAGCTAGATGACTTCGTAGAGGATAGCTCGTACGGGAAAATTGTTAGGGGTATGCTGTGTGAATTTGCAGTGGTTGCTCCCCTTAAGTCTTCCCTATAGCTCCATAGTTGAAGTCTGCGTAGTGCAAACCTATTTGCTATTGTGGCTATTTGTGTTGATGGAAAAGTGCAAACATTAGCAGTATTGCATTTTCTTGTAACACATTGAATTTAAAGGGATGTGTGGTGCAGGCATAATTGCAATCTATCACTAGTGTAAGCGGTAAATAGAAGCGTTGGTTTTTAGTTTCGAAGAAGCGTGGGTTTTCGTAGCCTCAGTTGCCTGGAAACCCACGCCAGCATTGCTTCCCAACGTATTTATTTGTCGCGACATTTCCCGCCAGAATTGCACAAGAAGCACCCCCCATTCTTTTTAGAATTCGTCCTGGGTGCCACCGTCTAACCTCCTCTTGCTGTTGTAGCGTTGCCTACTCAGTACGGTGGCATTCACGTCTTCGGCATGACTCACAAGCGGATTCTATGCGCAGCACATGCAGTGGGCTGCATCCGTATAGCTTAAAACCCACGCCTTCGGTTGTGCAGGGAGATGGCCATCTGAGCTCCTTCGTCTTGGGTATCTTGGATGATGTGTGGTCTGCAGCCTGCGATGGGGGTATAGCTGGTAAGGGCTGTTGACTGACGTTGGGAATGGGTTCTACAGGGGGTGGTAGCTTGCTGTAAAAATGTAAGTTAATACGTACTTTTTCGTCGAGGAGCGAGTGACGAAGCTGGGGGCATGGCAATGATGCTTGGTTTGTTTAGTCGACGCTTGCAGGTGTGGATGCTGCGGCTGAAACCAAGTCTCGATATTCAATAAAGGCGTCCAAACTTCTGCTGCGCAGGATAACGAGGCATCGTAGGAAGTCGGGTAGAAATAGATTTCCAGACGTTACGTGAGCAGCGAGGGTCTTCTGTGTGAAGCTGGCGCCAAGCGTGGTGAGCCGAGCGGCAAGCTCATCGATGCTCACCGGTGGGATTTGACGGATTTCGCTAAGAATGACAGCTTTAGCACGCTCGTCCCAAGGGGTTGCAACATCAAATGCTGTTCGCCAAAGCATAGGCGGCTCGGCATCAATCACATGAAGAATCTGCAGGAACAACTCCAGGCGTACCCTTCCGAGCGCGACACGAGACGCCAGTGCTTTTTCGTCTTCGTGCATGCCAAATGTAGTTGCTAACCGCCTAGCGAGCTCGGCATAGCCCACATCTTTTCGCATGAGGGCAACGCGAACGACGCGGGCAGCCAAGCTTGCCCAAGGAGCAATTTTTTCGCTCACAAATTTCCTTGTGTTCTAGAAATTTACGTCTATCGTTTACGCTGTAAATACCTACATTTTTATAGGAGAGCTCTCACCGCTTGGAATGGGCAAGGACCCTGCTATCAGCGTTGGTGTAGCTCAATTGTAGGAATGTCGGCTGTTTCTGCCAATGGTTGGTGCGATGGCTCGCATGTGGGTTAAGAAGGGAGCTGATGGCGAAGCGGAGTGCGCAAAGGACGTTATGCGTGATGGCTTGGCGGTTTGCAAGCTGAGTTAAGCGAGGGCATTGCAGCAGGCCGGTTGTGTGCGTACGTGCAGAACTGCTGTGCGAACGCGTGCCCTTGCTTTGGGGAGAGAGTGCACAGTAGAATGCGGATTCTTTTGTTTTATACGAAAACGCAAAAACCCCGATATTGCCTCATGTTATACCGGTAATTGGCATTTTGTCAAGCGAGCCGTTACACCATTTCTCAATCACAGTGGGCTGGAGCACAAGCATGTAAACGCTAATTCGATAGCAGCACCAACAACCTATGCACCACAAATGAAAATGGAGGGTTTCTGGTAGCCCCCAGAAATCCCTCCACTGAGTTTGTTTTAGTGGCAAGCCAAACTGAAGCCGCCCAAACTCCCAATTCAGACGGGATGGTTTCATGCATGGCGTGCTCTGTCAACCCCTGCGGCCAATTTTTTGCCTGCAGGGGGGCGAAGCTATGGATGCAATCAATGGAAATGACTATCCGCGTCATGGATGGCGGCCGCCTATACTCCCGCCGCCCAGACTCTTTTATCGTAAGTTGCCCGCTCAGGGGCCACGCCTACTGCCCGTTGCCTCATCGTTGTTCCCGGTGCGGCTTGTATGCGTCATGGTTTGAACCTGCCTTGATAGGTGGCCGCCATGCATAACTCTCTGGTCACCACGGCTTCCCGTTCCCCGCAAGTGATGCCGCGGGAAGTTGTCTTGAGTTCCACTTCAGTTGCCGTGAGCGACCTATTGAGCCCCCGCATGGCCGAAATCATGCGAGTACTGCCGGCCACGGAGTTGCGTAACAAGATGCGGAGGCCGGCGGTGCCTCATGCAGCAGAACTGCGAAAGGCCGACCCCGAGACCAAAATCCAAGCCCTCTCCAGTTTCAGCGGGGCCTATCTCCCGCTAGCGGAGACACTGACGTTTACTTCGCAGGTTCTGGCTAAGACTCGCGAGGTATACCGCGCCAAGCAGTTTGGTTGTGAGGAGTTTCGGCGTTATTTCCATGCAACCGCGGAGGTTCTGCATGGCGAGAGATTGCGACCACTACCTGTATGTCTCAGTTCTATCACCGACACAGGATTCTGGCTGACAGGACCCTCATTAATGGGGCGAACTGCGACTTTGCGGCGCTTGGTTGAAATCTTGGGTAGGCCATTTTTGGTCGAGGGAGAGCATCCTGCTCCGCGATGTATGTGGGTGATACCGGTTCTCTACCTAACCTACCCGACCTGCGGAACGCTCCAGGGGATGCTTAGGGATATGCGTGAGCGCGTACTGTCTGTGATTGGAGGGTACGACACCGATATCAATGCACTGTCCGATATAGAGGGGTGGCGTGGCCAGAATGTAGCAATTGCAATCTGCACCCTGCTGAATGTCGGCCTGGTTGTCCTCGATGGTGGTGGCTTTGCAAACGTCAATGGGCATACAGCGGCCATCTTGCAATTCCTGCTTAAGTTGCGACAGCACACAGGCATCCCAGTGCTCATCTCAGGCACCAGCGCATTCATGTACTGCACAAGCTTCATGGGAACTACGGCCTCTAACCTGGTCAACGGCCCTGGTCTGCATCTCGACCCGATTCCCAAGCCTGCTCCGTTGGTAGATGGCGTGGTCCCGAAAGCCAGAGGTGTCTGGCGGCAAGTGGTTACCTGGTTGTGGCAGGAGGGAGTGCTTCCAGAACATTGTGAGATGCCGGCTGCGCTTCCTGAGTGGGTATATGGCGCGACATTTGGCCGATTTGGTTGGCTGGTTCAGGGGTTTCGGGCGCTGCACGTCACGCTCGTGACGACACCTGAGATGCAGCAGCCAGGCCACCTTACCGAAGACGCTGTGAGGCAAATATTTGAGCGGGCGTTACAGCTGCATACCGGTGCCCGAAGTGCCATCGCGAGGACGCAAGAAGTGGTATCTGGTAAAGGCAAGCTGGCTGTCTTGAAGAATCTCGACCACCTTCCAGCGGCGCTTTTTGAAAAGCCTCAGGTGCACGAGTGGTTGGATGAAGCAATCTTGAGTCGGATATGACCGCCATGAATCGGAACATTTTGGTAGCGCCGCACTTCCCTGACGGAGAGATTGTGAACGCCTTCCTCACTCGCATACTGAGTTATGGCGGCGTGCACTCCTTGTCTCTGGCATGCCGCCAGCTTCTCAATAGACGCCCCAGTCTTGATGGAATGCCGAATTACCTTGGTTTATTCCATCAAGAGCTCGGCTATCTTTATGGCGATATCGATACGCTCATCGATAAGCATACCGAATTCAACTTCATTTGCTGCGGCCTGCCCAAGGCGAAGTTTTCTGCTCAGCGGGCTAGGTTGATTGATATGTACAAAGGGCCGGTTCGGCTCTGCCGACTTCCTTTACTTTTTGGTGTCAGTGAACAGAGTTATCTGCAATGTTCTGAATGTGAAGAGCAGCAAAAAAGAGAGTTTGGATTCTCATTCATCCATCGGCGCATGGGTGTGCCATTCGTAAATGTCTGCCCCATTCATGGTGTTCCTTTGTGTGCCAGCAAGAGACAGTTGCTACTTTTTGATGCCCACTGCCAGTCAAAGCCAAATAGTTATCAAGTGGTTATGACTATGGAACTCGGGAAACGCATTGAATATTGCATGGAGACGCCTGTGTATTTATCAAGATACGACAAAGATAGTGTTATTGATTTATTCAAATTATCAGGTTGGATAGATGATAACAATCGGTTCCACCTTATAGATTTTACACGGAAGTTCTCGATTTTTTTTGATGGAGCATTTTCGGATGAGCGTTTAAAAATTCTATGCCAGTCGGAACGGCATATTGAAAATGCGATACGTGCGCTATTGCGTAATGAAAAAAGTATCCACCCAGAATGGTGTGTGTTATTTGCTTGGTTTGCGGAGCAACAGCCATACACCGGTCCAGCCCAGTCCACGGTAGCCATACCCATTGAGGCAGCGCACAGAAGATTGGTAAGTCCAAAGGTAATGCCGTTGCGTGAAGCTGTTGCTGCCGAGCTGGCTAAACATAAGGCCCTGCAGGCAACAGCAATGGCTATGGGAATTAGTGCCTCGCTACTCAACGTGTTGTGCAAACGTTATGAAATTAATGTCAGTTGGCGTCCTAAAACTTTGAAGGAATCTGTTGCTAACCTAGTCAAGAAAGAGCTAGTGGATGGTAAGTCACCGTCTGAAGTTGCTGCAAAATTCCAAATTTCGCTAACAAGCGTGTACCGCCAACTTGCAATTTTGACAGACGTACCGCTTCCTCGCGAGAAAGCGCTGAGTGCTCGCATAGAGTCTGATAAGGCGGAATGGCTGAATGCTATCCAGACAAATCCTGAAATGCCTCGCAATAGTTTACGGAAGAAATATCCAACATTATGGATGCGCTTATATAGAAATGCGCATGACTGGTTTGTGGCCAATCAGCCTACTTTCCAGTTGCCTAATAATGGAGTGCGTGCAAGCCCGCCATGCAAATTACTTTGCAACTTAAATAGCGCGCTCGCTGAAGCAGCTGATGTTTGTACTGCGCCAGATAAAAAGCGCATCAACATGTCCCGCTATCGTTTCCAAGAACTTACACGAGTCCCTATCTATGCTTTGAAGAAGTGTGAGGATAATGGTTTTGTGGAAAAGCGCGAGGAGCAGCATGATGATTTTGTTCGAGCGCGTCTCAAGCGCCTTGCTGGGCTTGTCGGTAGACCATGTGCTATTGCAAAGAAAGCTGGCCTCCGTGAAGAGACCATTCGTAAAGCATTAAAGAAAAAAACAGATTGATTATTTCAATTTAGGGGATTGCCAGTGGTGCGTAGAAATCCGCAGTTGTTCACCATGCACATGGTGCCTGAAGAAGACGTGACTGGATTTATTGTGCGTCAGTCATTTGAGAGGAGTCAAGGAAAGGTCCTTATACGGCCAAGCACTGTAGCGGACTCTACAAGACGACCAGGATGGGTATTCCCCTCTGGGCTTGGCCACCTTGGGGAGGAATTGCAGGCCAAACTTCCACCTGTTGACGAATTAATTGATGGTCATACTCGATTTCCGCTTTATGCAAAATTCTTGACGGGAAAAGATTCAAAAGCATTACGTGAGCATCACAAGGGAATCGCAATTAAGGGGGTGGCCGCTCGTGTTGGTATGACGAATGGTGCTTTCCGAGGAAGGATGACTATGTGCCCAGAGTGCATGGAGCGCGACATCCACCAGAATGGTTATGCCATCTGGCACCGACTTGCCTTGATGCCGGGAATTTTGGCGTGCCCAGTACATAAACGACCGCTACTCACGTTCTGTGAGGCCTGTGAAGCTGGTCATCGTCGTGTACGGACGAACTGGCGTCCGATGAGACGCTGTGTATGTGGCGGCCATTTAAGGGTAGTCGCGAGGCTAGATAACAAAACGCAAGAAATGGCCATATCGGTCGCCAGTATGGCCGACCAAATTCTTCGAGGAACGGGCTCTTCAGTGGTGTCCTCGGAGTCTGTCACACAGGCTCTGCACCATTACTTTGGAAACTGCCGGCGTCTGCATAACAGGTTGAATGAAGCGCTATATCAAGCTATTGGACCGGATTATCGCTCATTCCTAGGTATCGGCTTGGATACCTTGAAGCGTCTGGTAGGTTCTTTGGGTCACTATGGTCCTATTCGCAATCCCATTCAAAATCTTGCGGTCATACATGCGGTTTTTGGCGGATTTGATAATTTCTCAGATGTGCTACGAGCAGGCCAAGAAACGGTTGGTATTCGTTTTTCTAATCCTGAGTCGGATAAAAAAATTCCCGACAAGCGCCGAAAGGATAGGCATCGAACGAAAGAGCAATACATTGAATGGGTTGGTGGTCTTCCGTGGGAGCAGCAGGCTAATCTTAGGTTGACATATAGAAAATGGTTGCTTGAATTACTGCATGAAAATCCAGCCATTTATAGAGCAGAATTAAAATCGCTACCTGGTAGCAAGGCTGCACTCCGTTATCTGTTGAATATCGATAAGGCATGGTACGACCGCACTCTACCGTCAATGGCCAGAAAACGGTGTTATGTAACTCAAGAGCTTATTAATGTGCGAAAAATTGAGCAGCTTACTAGGCATATACAGAAACGATACGAGTTATCTCTTAAAGAAAGGCCCATGCAGCGAATCACTAAAGCTTATCTTCTCTCCAATGTGTCGTGCGAAACCGCTACTAACTTGGTGCTTGCGAGCGAAGGTATTCAAATGTCACTTGCTGCTTGCTCAGAAACCTTTGCTGAGTGGAAGAAGCGGGTGGAAGGAAACAACCTGAAGCAGGAAAAATGCTCACGATGGCATACCCAAAACGCAGGTTAATTGCTGATTGTAGTCATCTGCCCTACACCCCGGATGATGCAAAACGCATTCTCCGTACCGGTAAGCTTGACTACGTTGAGAGCTTTCCCCGACCTGAAAATGCAACAGGTTTTTATTTGGCGGATTTGGTTGGTAAGCCGATTCTGTCATGGCCTCCTGAATTGCCGAAACATGACCCGCGTGGGCATCCATCAACACCGAAATTTGAAGCATGGAAAAAAGCACAGGATAGCAAAATTGGTATTGCTGGAAATTACTTTGGCTTTAAAGGTGGAGGGCTTACACCAAACCATTCTGGACTTGAAGAACGCTGCCTCTATCATTTTGGGATGAATCCATTTGTTGTTGAGGTGCGTGCGCAATATCCAGAATGGGAACGCGGCATGTATCAGGAATACAAAGAAATGAATTTGCGTATGCCAAAACGCGGCGTGATAACTATTGATTTTCTTCTTACTTTGCAAATACCAGGGGGCTCGGGGTTTCACTATCACGCCGTTTCAGTGAAGCCTTATGAAAAGCTAAAGCAGCTATCTGTACAGAAAAGGCATCTACGTGAGGTGGAATTGCTTCGTTGGTGGGGTTGTACACACGAAATAATGACTGAGCATTCAATTTCCATGCGTGAACATATTAATAACAGACGTCTTTTTGAGTATATGAAGCTGGTGAATGATGTTTCAACATATCAGGAGGTCGCATCAAATATGGCGACCATATTGTTGAATGAGACTAGGTTTGAAATATGCGACCAGAGAATTAGTGCCGCTGCAGGATGTTTAGGATTGGGGAGGGATGTAGGCTATCGGATTTTCGCGATTGCGAATTTCTTAGGCTATCTAACACTTGACCATGAACATGAAATTTTGCCTGATAAGCCCTTGGTTTTGGTTGGGGACTGATAATTGTAGATTTTCATGTTGCTGAATTTGACTGGGATTTAATTGTGGATGCTGCAGAAAAACCGGTAATTATACGCAACAGTAATCTATCGCTTATTGTTGGGCGCGGTAAGGAGCTAATATTTAGGGTCCTTGCCTATAATGAATTGAGTGTCTGCGTTGTTGAACTGGGGGTGGTAAAGGCTGTCAAGGGCAATGCTCTAGTGAGTAAAATATTTATACCGAATCCGCCCTCGAAAAAAGTCAGAAATAGAAAGAAATGGGCGCGAAATTTTGTAGATAATGCTCTTGCGAATGGAACGCTTGTACGTGTGGCGGAGTTTGGCATCCCAGAGCAAATGACTCAATGCAGCATCCCTCCAGGAAGTAGTCCAGAGTTGGACCGGAGAAGAAGCGTTGTTGAGTATATTGATAGATGTTGGGGAGATTCTGTTTTTTGGAACTGTAAAATTAATGCAAAAGCAGTTGGAGATGCCGCAACTCGATTCGGTGTTTGTGAGGATGCAGTGCGACAGTGGTTTGAAATGCATAAGTTTTATGGCGGGCATGAGAATGCACTTATAGACCATCATTGGAGAAAAGGTGCTCCAGGTGTCTCTCGGCGAGATTTACGAAATGCAGATGGAACTCATACGCTGCTTGGCAGGAGAACTGACAGCGAGAAAATATTTGGGAATAAAGGGCACAAGAGAAAGCGCCTAACCAAGCAACAGCTTGCAAAATACGCTAGCTTTTTAAGGAAAGAAGCATGGGATAGTAATGATAATTTCCCTAAAATATTTCAGCGTTGGCTTGTTAGTCGTGTGGCATTTAATCGTGATAAGGATGGAAACCTAGTAACATATCAAGTCGACCCCAGGAGTTTTTCCGGAGACGATAATATGAAGAGGATTGGCAGGAGATTTCTTAAGCAATTTAGGGCTGAGCGAGATGAAAGTCGGGAAGTTAAGGCAGGTCGAAGAGGAGGTAGCGCTCAAGACATTGTGCATGACCAATTGTCCATTTTGGATATGGATGGAACCCTTGCAGAAAATTATCTTCTTTTTGGTGGCAAAGAGATGTGGATTGACGGGAGAGGGAAAATTACTGTCCTGCTGGCTGTTGACCGGGCAAGTCTGGCTATTGTTGGTTGGGATGTGAGCTTTGGTCCTGAAAATGGTGATGCATATTTAAATTGTGTCTTTTCGGCATATACGCCCAAGACTCGTGAGCTTCATCGGTGGGGTGTGCCATATCTGGCCGGCATGGTTTATGGATGTGCCACTGATTTATTTATTGACCGGGGGCCCGGAGTATCATTGAGGGCACAAACGTCGCTTGTTGATGGGTTGCGAGTGGCTGCAAAAATGGCTCCACCGGGTAGCCCTCCATCCAAAGGGCACGCTGAGCAGGTGATGAAGTACTTCCAAGAGGAGCTGAGTAATTTGTCTGGCTCTACATTCAAAACTGGCGATAAGGATGAGGATAGGAAAAGACAAAAAAACGCCAAGAAGGGAGCAGTTTCCTTGGAGAAATTCATGCAAGCCCTGCTTAAGGCAATTAGTAGGCGTAATCTGGAGACCGATGCAAGCCATCTTTTGACGCCGGATATGATGAAGAACAACATTGCCGCTTGCCCTGCTGAGATATATCGTTACAACAAAAACCGTAGGCGTGGTGATGCCCAGTGGGACTTGGCTCCAGAAGATATTTTTAGAAGACTATGTATTCCTCGAAAACAGAAAGCTCCGAATGGAATTGTTACAATCGATGGTAGAAAATATACCTCGGCAGAACTTCAGCTCTATGCGCGTACTTCTGAAGCAATGCACAATAAGGCCTCTTGTGAAATACAAACTTACGAGATTCCAAATGCTCCCTTTGTCTTGTTATGGGAGTTGACAGGTCAAGGACTTGGGCTGCTTGAAGCTACAGCATCGACGAAGAAGATATTCGAGGACGGGTATGGTTTTTTAACAAAATACCAAAATTACTACCGAAAACACCTGTCTGCAGAAGCAAAATTCATCGCTCGCAAGCACGTGAATGCCGCCATTAGTGCTGAGAGGGCGGCATCTGCCGCGGTGGTTTCGAAAGTCACACAAGCCAAGATAGACAATGTTGAGCGTAACGCAGCAATGGCGGCTCCTGTGGTCGAGACGGTTGGTACACCGAAAGAGCAGGCCCGGAGACACCTAGAACGCCAGAAGGTGACATCCATTATTTCTGAGTTCAATCAGGCACCTTTACAGGAGAGCGATTTCGCCAAGCCCATTGGTCGCGATAACGACTTGGTTTGGATTGATGACGAACAGGATTTGTTCATCGATGGTTAGCCGGCAGTGCGGGCGGGGAGCATTAGATGCGAGAGACTACAGTTTGTTGCTTGATGCCTCATGGCTGATACTCAGCAGGTATTGACGCACGGTTTTCATGCACTTAGTATAGGTTAGCGGTTGAGCCAAACCGTGGGCGAGTTGGCGCCCGTCAGTGCACGCACCGGACTTGTCCGGCACGGCAAAGCCAGTCGAAATTCCTGCGATACCTCTCTCTCGGCTTGATGACTCTTGGAAAGCCGGATAACGCGTGCCGTCCTGAAGAGCTTTCCGTTATGGAGTTCATCATGACTGCTTTCTCCTCTACCTCTGCCGCCCCTGGCTTCTCTGCCTCTAATTCCGAACAGGAACAAGCTAAAATTTTATGGTCGTATCTCGGTCCTAAGCATCCCCGCTTGACGGAGCCGACCGTACAGATTGTCGTCCGCAAACTTGCACAGAGTCCGCTGGAAGGGCCCAAGCAACTCGCCAGACGACTCCAGCAAGAGCTGTTGCAATTTGGCGTTGCTATTAAGCACACAGCAGCAGTGGAGGCAGCCTCTCGGTTACAGGGGTTCTCAGACTGGCATACGGCCCGGCGGCAAGTTCCTAATGACACGCTCAGATTGACAGTAGTCATGGCGGATGTAACCGAAGATTTTGCTCGCTGGCAAGATTTGGCCATCAGACTCTGTAGCTGGTGCGAAGATTGGGTGGCCCAGCGGGGTCCATGCGTGTTCAGCCTCAGTTTTGCCGCCAGTCACATGGCGATTAATGTTCACGTCAAGCAGCCAGATGCTTCTGAACAGACTTGGCCGTTCCTGTTGGTAACCACCTTAACCGGTAATGGTGAATGGCTGGCCGACGCTTCTGGTGCGCTGGAGAGGCTGCGCCGACATCTAGAGGAACCAGGGAAAGCCATACTGGATGGTCTTGCTGTGTTCCAATTGTGTCGGAGCTTGTCGTCAGGATTGTCGCACGCTAATAGTACAGACCTGACCATGGCCGATGTGGTGAACTCAGAACTTGTCCTGCTTCAAGTGGACCACGAGTTGGATTCGGGCTATGAAATCGCCCGCGGAGATGAGCTGACCTGCTGGTCACAGTTGAAACTAGCGTCCAAAAAACAGGGAGTACAGGCGATTACGTTAAAGGATGGTGCTTGGATAATCGGCGAGGCCCGATATATTTGGCAACTATCCACGATTCGCCCGAAAGACATCAGCCCGGGTCTGCTTATTCAGGAATTTAACGAGGCCAACTCTGCCGCCTTGCTTCGACGTTATCACGCCACAAGTCGCTTCTTTCTACATGGCATACCACATCTTGAGGTTAAGGCTAAGCTTCTGAAAGACTTGGGCGGGCTGAGCGAATGCTACCGTATCGATGTGCCCCGGTTGCTCCGGGAATTGGACCAGGCTGGCTTGACTTGGGAAAGCTACTGCGCAGAAGTTGACGAGCAATTGCCTATGGATTCCCAGCTACCGGTCGGGTTTGTATTGGGCCTCATTGAGCGCTTGCAGCTTCAGGAGCCGAACGTCTT
The DNA here is from genome assembly GCF_003052555.1 of Chromobacterium sp. Panama. Lineage (NCBI taxonomy): Bacteria > Pseudomonadati > Pseudomonadota > Betaproteobacteria > Neisseriales > Chromobacteriaceae > Chromobacterium > Chromobacterium sp. Panama. The sequence goes on along the minus strand of NZ_QARX01000001.1, from coordinate 4,301,648 downwards.
GTTTGCGCGGCCAAACCGTTCGGAGCTTGCTCTGGCAAAAGATGATGTTCTATTGCGCACGCTGCTGCTTCGGGTCGACCATGTGACCTATCGGCTTCCACGTGGCGTGAGCAGTGAGATTCTTGAAAAGGTGCGCGAAGCGATTGATGAACTCAGCACGGGAATGCGGCTGCAAAAGCTAATGGCGGGAGGGACTTTCCTTACCCAAGACGACCCCTTGCCTTATCTGGTGTATGCCAGCGATGCAGAGGAGTTTCGCCTGACGCTCGAAAGTCATTCCATGGTGATGTACGTAGGGATAGTGCCTCGGCTGTTCAGGACTGAAGTGTTGCAGGCTACCCTGCCTCAGGCATTTCCCTTTGCGTTGGGGCAAAGCCTGTTCTTGGACATTGATTTTGCTGAGGAGGCCGCACTATGAATGTCATCGCTCAGGAATTGAGGGCGTGTCTGGAAGAACGGAATCTGGCTGGCTTTCTCGATGGCTTTGAGGCCATGTTGCGGACCGAGGCTCGTCCTCTCGATATCCGCGATATAACACAGCGTATTTTGCCTACGATTCTGCTTGAGCTGCTGCAAAGTCGGCGTATCGACGCGCCTTGTTTGGTGCGCCTTGCGCAGCTTATTCGTAGCAACGTGCTCCTCGTTGTGGACAATGAAGTTCTTGTCGGTATTAACCAGCAACTACCAGCAGCTTGGCGAGTGGTCAAAGATGCAGGGACACCCTTGCCGACTCCTTTGATGACATATTCCGATGAGCCTCCCCGCCGTTCAAAGCGCACCGCTCCTTCTGGCCTGCCTGCGTCCGCGGATACCATTCCTATGCGGCGCATCGTGCTGCACAGTGAGTACGCCCTCGGTGTGGTGAATGTTAGTGACATGATGTCATTTAAGAAAAATGTTTGCGCCAGTCGTCAAGAGCGGGAGTTTCTCAAGGCGGTACGACAGTACTTCCCCAATCTGCAAGCCTACCCCAACGTGCCATTACGAAATTTCATCGAGGTAGAGGGAATGGTCTGTAGATTATCCGAGCGTCACCGTAGCTATGTACGGGCTGCCCAAGTCGATGTGCTGTTGTGCACCCAGGAGGAAGACCCCGTTGTCGGGTTCGAATTGGATTCGGCCTATCACGATGCCGCGGAAGTGGTGGAACGCGACCAGTTGAAAGACGAGCTGTTTTCCTTGGCTGGCATTCCACTGTTTCGTATCCGAGCGGATAACGCTTCACATGTGCGAGCCGAGGATTTTTACGACTTGCTGATTGCTGATGCGGAGTCCTTGGATAAGATACGCCCCCGCCGGCTCCGGCCGCGACGCGACCACGATACCTTGGTGCCTGCATCCTTGCAGGCGAGTGTCATGATGGGCTAAGGGCTGGTACGTATGGGAAACGGCTGCGGAGAGCTCATCCGATGGATAGTTCGTCGCGTGTGCGCCGGCGGACAGAGGTGTCTTGCCAAAGAGCGAGCTTGAGGTGAATCATTCCTTCGCCATCTAACCGCAGCACAAGTCGTTTCCCCGTATCGTTGCTCCGAAGCTTGATGAGCGCGCTAACTCCTAAAACACCGACATGGAGCAACCTATCTGCCCAGGCGGGTGTGGTATTCCATGTCCTGTCTAAAGCAATACGGCTATTCGTCATTACAGGCAAGATTCTGCCTTTAAACAGCTTAAATCCGTTTAATAGGCAAAATCTTGCCTGTTGTGGTGCGAACCATACTACTCGTTTTATTGTTAGGCCGATGCACTGGGCGCGGCTGTTTGATAGCTTGGTACGTTATCGGTCAATCAAGGCGCTTCGGAAAAACCAAGCGAGTGCAATTGTGGCAGCTGCAAATCTAACGTCAGAAGAAATGGAAGCTGAGCTGGGCGAAAAGCTCAGAAGGCTTCGACTGAACAAGAACATCGACCAGCAGACCTTGGCGGCGCGGGCGGGAATAAGCGTTCGTGCTCTGCGAAACCTTGAGAGCGGACAAGGTTCATCAGTCAATACCTTGCTCAGGGTACTTCGCACCCTGGGCCGGGAGTCATGGCTGCAAACCATTGCCCCAGTGCCTACTATCAATCCGCTCACACTAACTCGAGCTGCCAAGCCACGGCAGCGCGCATCGCAGAAGCGTAAGCTACAGAATAAAGATTAACCTTATCGAAGCCGATTGCGGCAACTGCTTTGTCCAATTGTATGACAATAGGCTTACCGGCCTGGCATTGATGTTCTCAAGAACAGTAGAGCTAGGAGCAGATGCAGGCGTTCGCACAGTGAGCTCCCTCGAATCCGTATCTTCCCTCTTTTCCGCGCACCATATCATGAAAATTTGATTTTTATGCCTTGTGGGCATGAATTTGGAATGTAATGATTATGCGTTATCAAAAGGGGACCGCCATGCCATACCAAGCCTCCATCCAACGCAGTACACCGACCGCTTTTCTGTTCTTAGTTGACCAATCAGGTTCCATGGGGGACTTGATGGCTGCTTCCGACAAAACTAAAGCTCAATTCGTTGCGGATGTGCTCAACCGTACGCTGATGAACCTCATCACTCGTTGCTCGAAGCCAGAAGGGATTCGCGACTACTTCCAAATTGGTGTTATCGGTTACGGGGGCATGGGCGCCTGTAACGGTTTTCAAGGCTCTCTGGGTGGTAGCATTTTGCATCCAATTTCCAGTATCGGCGCCAACCCGTTACGTATAGAAGAGCGCCGTAAGAAGATGGATGACGGGGCGGGCGGCCTCATCGAGCAAACAGTCAAATTTCCTATCTGGTTCGAGCCACAGGCCGATGGTGGCACCCCCATGTGCGCCGCGTTGACTCAAGCGGCCGAAGAACTCGCTGCCTGGTGTGATGCGAATCCGGATAGCTACCCTCCGACGGTTTTACATGTGACCGATGGGGAATCCACAGATGGCGACCCAGAAGCAGTCGCGGACACCTTGCGTCAATTTCAGACCAATGACGGTAACGTGTTGTTACTGAACCTGCATGTGAGCGCGCAGGCGGGCAACCCTATCCGTTTCCCCGCTGCGGAGGGTGGATTACCCGACCAGTACTCCAAGCTGCTCTTCAGAATGTCCAGCCAATTGCCCCAGCATCTAGTTAGCTATGCCCAAGGCAAAGGGTTTAGCGTCTCTCATGAATCCCGAGGGTTCATGTTTAATGCAGAGGCGTCTGAGATTGTCGAGTTCTTTGACATCGGCACACGTCCGTCGCAAATGCGGTAGAGCATTCAATGTTACGTGTAGAGTTCCATGCGTCAGTTCCCAAAGAGCTGGAACAGCCAGAGCTGAACGAAGATGCGCTGGCCATCGATGAGGCGGCAGGCAGGTTTGCCGTTTCTGATGGGGCCTCCACAGCATACGATTCGCGCATCTGGGCGAACATGCTGACGGCGCGTTTTCTTCAGTCTCCGGTGGTAAACCATGAATGGGTGACAGCTCTTATCCGCGAATACCGTGCGAGCTACGACTTCGACCAGCTATCGTGGATTCAACAATCAGGTATTGAGCAAGGGGCCTTTGCTACCTTGCTGGCGGCAGAGTTCCAGCCCGAGCGGGTGGAGCTGGAACTCCTCTGTGTCGGCGATAGCCTGGCCGTCCTGGTCGAAAATGGCACTGCCTTAAAAACCTTTCCCTACAGCCATGCTGAGCAGTTCGATGTAGACCCGACGTTGCTCTCAACACGTAGCGACGCCAATGAATTTATAACAGCCAGCCAGTTCTACAGCCAGCACTCAACGACCTGGTCCCTCCATAACAACTCAGTGGTCCTGCTGATGACTGATGCCCTGGGGAAATGGTTGCTAGAAGCGTCGGTAAAGGACCATTCCACATTACAGCAACTGCTCACCATCGGTTCAGAAGAGGAATTCAAACAGCTGGTAATGACACTTCGCGAGACGAAACAGATAAAAGTCGATGATACGACTCTCGTGAGATTGGCATTTGGAGTGAAAGTTTAAGCCTGATGCGTTATCCCAGCCTTGAGCAATACCAAGTAGCACTGCAATCGCCGAGGACAGCCTTTATTGATGCGTCCTTAGCCTCCGGCTCGATACCGACCAATATGCTCAGCCTGCCAGAGGTTATCAGCGGGGGCTTTGCGCTCACCTATCGTGTAGACGTATCGAGCAACCGTTATGCGGTACGGTGTTTTCATAAAGAGTCCACTGCACTTGAGCAGCGTTATACCGCAATAGCGAAACGGTTGAGGTCGCTAGCGTCTCCTTATTTCTTAACTTTCGAATACCAATCACAGGGCGTTAGGGTCGATGGCGCTGTTTTCCCATTGGTAAAAATGGCTTGGGCTTCCGGGGAAACGTTGGGCGAGTTCCTTGAAGCCCACCACAAAGACCGTCAAAAGCTGTCCAATTTGCAGCAGGCCCTGCGGTCGCTGGCGACATATCTGGAACAGCAGGGGATTGCTCACGGGGATATTCAGACCGGTAACCTGATGGTGTCGAAAGATGGTCGAACCATACAGTTGATTGACTATGATGGGATGTTTGTTCCGGAGGTTGCGGCACTAGGTTCGTCGGAAATGGGGCATCTCAATTTCCAACACCCAAAGCGGGATGCTCGGCATTTTGATAGTCGACTGGACCGCTTTTCATTCATTCTGCTGGATTTGGCTCTGCGCGCCTTACAGGGTCACCCTCAGTTGTGGGTGGCCACCCAGTGTGAATCTGACTCGATAATTTTCCGAGCCAACGACTTCATTGACCCACCGTCATCAGGGGCGTTTACACAACTTTTCAAGCTATCCGGCCTTGAACGAGACGTTAAAAATTTTGCGGCTATTTGCCAAGGGGGCTACAGCGAAGTCCCATCCTTAGCAGAGTTCATCAACGGGCAGTACACCCCCAGAACTGTAGTCGCCCTGGGGGCGGGTTCACAGGTCAGGGCACGCGCAGCATATCTTAGCCAGTACCCTGTTCTGGATGGCGGCGACTACATGTTGCTTCAGCGGCATATAGGCCAAATGGTGGAGCTCGTAGGCCGAATTATTGAAGTGAGTGAGAGTAGGACGCGGCACGGCAAACCCTATGTATTCATCAATTTTGCTGACTGGCGTGGCCAATGCGTAAAACTCACTATTTGGAGTACCGCCCTTAGCAAATTCTCCAGTAAGCCGACAAAAAGTTGGGAGGGGCGATGGGTCAGCACCAAAGGGTTGGTTGACCCTATTTATCGTAGCAAACCGAGCGCTCGTCAGCCGTATGAACATATCAGCATAACCATTTCCGCCCCTAACCAAATCCTGTTGCTGGACGGAGAAGAAGCGCTTTATCGCCTTGGCAGGTCAAACAATGCCAAAGTGGTATCACGGGGAGATACCGTTAATAACAGCGAATTGCTCTCGCAATTACGGGGAAATGCTCCTTCGGCAGTAAGTTCATCAGTTCGGCCGAAAATCCAGCAACCACTGCCATCCCCGAATCAACAACTACTGGCCAAGTTGAAAGGCCAGCAAGCCACCCAGAGCCCCATTACACATAGAAGTGCAGCGGCAGGGCAACCACAGCAAAAACCAAGAGTGCAGCGTACGCCGGTATCAACTCCATCGAGACCGTCAGCAGGTTCCATTCAGCACAGAATGCCCATGAATGTCCGGCACACCCAAATCACAGGCAAGAAGGGGAGAATTCGTAAATGGCTGTACTGGGGGATTGGGCTATTTTTTCTGTACTGGGTACTGACGGCTCTTCATGCATGAATGCTTATCGTTTTGTGGCTGAGACTGGCTAGACCGCTTAACCAAATATGCATTTAGGAAACGTAGAACTAAATGAGAAACAAGACCGCGTGGGAGAAAGCAGCCGAGGCACAGGGTACGACCGACTCGGAACGCGCCCTGACCCAGCTCGCTCGCAAAGCGTTCCTGAGCTTGTGGAGCTATCCAAACGTCTATAGCGATGAAGGAAGGTCAGGCGGCAAGGGAGATGGCAAGGAGCTGGTAGACCTACTGGTGGTCTTTGGCTCCGACGTGCTGCTGTTCTCCGACAAGCACTGCGCATTTCAGTCAAACGTAGACATCAAGGTAGCTTGGCCACGTTGGTACAAGCGGGCCATCGAGAAGTCTGCAAAGCAGCTTGCCGGCGCCGAAAATTTCCTTCGGCGGTTCCCGGACCGCGTCTTCGTCGATAAATCATGTCAGACCCCGTTGCCTGTAGCTCTCCCTGACCCAGCCGTAGCCCGCTATTTCCTAATTGCTGTCACGCGCGGAGGTCATGAGGCTACAGCTCGGCACTTTGGTGGTGGCAGCACTGGCAGCGTGATGTTTAACAACCTGCTTGAGGAAGATGCTCACTACAAACAGCCATTCGAAGTCGGTTTCCCACTAAAAGGCCGCCGCTTCGTTCACGTTCTTGATGAGGTGACGGTTGGTGCTCTCCTGGAGGAGCTGGATACAGTACCGGACCTTGTCGACTACCTTGTCTGCAAGGAACGTTTTTTGGGTGCAAATATTGCCTTCATGCACGTTGCCGGTGAAGAAGAATTGCTGGCGACGTATATGTGCACGATGGAGAACGGCCGACATACCTTGCCCAAAGTACCGAAAGGACGTAATGCGGTCATCCTCCCTGAGGGACATTGGCGGTACTACTGCTCAAGCCCCCAACGAGCGGCCAAGCGCCTGGCTGACCAAGACAGCTATATGTGGGATGCGCTCATTGAATACCAAGCGTCTTTCGTTCGCGCAGGGACCGCGATTGGACTCCCTGAAGCACCACCGGAGACCATTGACCACGAGCGTATCCTACGCGCTCTTGCCTCAGAGCCCCGACTAGCCAGGCGTGCGCTAGCAAATGATTTCCGCTTTGCGCTCTCGAAGAGTACGCCTGGCGAGAAGTTTGCGCGCATGACCCTGAGTGGCGACAACATGTCTCGCGCGTATGTTTTCCTGACCGTACCGAAGCAGTCGGATATGGACTACCAAACTTACCGAGAGATGCGCACAGCTTTACTGTTCACGTACTGCCACGGCATCAAGCTACGCTTTCACCATGTGACCGAAGCGGTATGTATAGCCTCTGAGCCATTCTCCGAGGAAGCCGCCTCCCAAGACTTTCTGTATGTCGACCTTTCTGAAGACATGGGGCCAGAAGAATCCGCCATGTGGGCGGACACGATGGTGGAGTTGGATGTATTGCAGACACCGGCCGAGGATATGCAGTACCTGGCGCAAAAAATTCCCGAGTTTCCCATGCCTTTCAACTTCGGTGGACCGCCGTTCTACGAGTATGACCCAAGCGCTCCAACGAACCGTGCCGAGCGACGCAAAATGGAGCGAGAAGCCAGGAAAGAAGCAAAGAAGGCGAACAAGCAGAATGGTTAGGTGTTGTAACTATGACGATGCGCCGATAGCGAAGATATGTAGAGTTAGGCCAATCAAATCGACCGACAGAGCCCGAAACCATATCGACAACTCGTCATCTAGTAGTTCACACTTACAGGACATATAGATATTAAAGGTCCAGGAGGACTGCATGGCTAGGCGTCGGAAGGCCAGTAACATCTTTGTAGGAAAAAGGCGCAGCACTAAGGCTGGCGAGTCGGTAGCGCTTGGTGTCGTAGTTGTGATAGGGATTGTCATTGCCGCGATTTCTATGATTCCGATTTGGGTGTGGTATGGCGTGGCTGTTCTGCTAACGGTTGTTGTCATCAAGTACATCTACAATGCTGTAACCAAGTCTTCTCAAGGGCAGCCTACTGTAGATACAACTATGGCAAGCAGCGTTACCCACCCCAAGGCTGATAATCTTGTTTCAGTACGGTCCAATACCTCCACCTCAGATAATAACGAGCATCGACTGCCGCCGCCCCCGGCAGGTTTAACCGGCATCCATTGGATTCCGATGGGAGAATCCGTAGATATCGCAGGTATTCACATCCCAGGTGGGCTGCTCTATGTCGGAACGCCTCCTCGTAATACATCAAACCCGGCATGGATTGACCCGGCTAAGAAAGTAGCAGCAGCTGGCGACTACCAAGAACGCCAACTTGACTACTGGCCAAGCTATTCAGAGGCAACACCAACGGCCCGTCGGGCCTATCTCAATTGGCTTGCATCCGGGAAATGCGACCCAGATGCCGATATTGGTTTTGTTTTTCTCTACTTTTATGGCCTTGAATACCGGGCGATAAACGATGCACAAGAGAGTGCGGCAGCCAAAGCTGAAATTCCACAAATAGCGAACGAACTGAGGCGCCTGCTCAGCATCTACGGTAATCGTTCTGGGTCATTTCGAAGCTACGCAGGGAATTTATACGAGCTGCTCTCTCTGGCAGACTTGCCAAGCCCACTGTACCGGGCCCCCATTCCCGACCTCCCTCAATCCTATGAGGTCCCCCTATACATTCGGCTTGCCTTAGGCTCTGCAGCCGTTGATGGCGCACCTGTTCCAGCCGCGTTGGCTCGCTCCTGGGTTATGTACTCTCCTGCAATTCGCCTTCGTACCCCAGCAACACGTTGCAGCCAGCAGTTTGACCAACTATTTGGTCTGCGCTATGCCGAATTGTTTGGCGAAGGAATGGTCCTGCCTAGAAATAAAACCAAGCTGAAATGTATGTATCGGCCGGCATCAATGGCGCTAAGCAATAAAGGCATTACCGCTACCTTTGGGGACACTCCTGACGTTACTGTGCTGACAAAGCCAATCAAGCAGCTTACAGAGCTCACAGAATCAGTCACTCAAGAACTGGATGCTTACAGCCGATACCTTGGTAAAAACCCTGAGACCGAAAGTGCGCTCGAAGGACTACTACTGTTACCACCTGTGCTGTGGCCCGAAGCGTCGAAGCAGACCCTGGACGAACTAAAAGCCAAAATTGGTGATGGCATGCTAGTCCTTTCTTTCCAGGAGCTACTCAGCACTCTGGATGCAAGAACGACGTTAACCAAAGACAAAGCCATCGCGATGGCTAAAGCTCTGGAGTCACTGTCTATTGGGATAGAGCCAGACATCCTGAGCGGGGCTCGGTTGCCTAAGCCAGAAGACAAGTTGGCACTTTTTGCCATTCCACCGGGAGAGGAAACGTCCCGCGCTACTCCAGCTTACCAAGTCGCCGCGCTGACACTACAAGTAGCCTCTATTGTCGCAGCCGCGGATGGAGATTTCAGTGCGGACGAGTTGAACAACCTACTGCACCATATTGAGTCCTGGACCCATCTCACCCCGAGTCACATCAGCCGGCTTAAGGCGCACTTGCGTCTGCTGGTGATTACTCCCGCCTCGCTCCCTGCACTGAAGAAAAAGCTGGAGCCCCTAGACGTTGCAACCAAAGAGACCCTTGGCGCATTCATGGCGACAGTGGCCCAAACGGACGGCAAGGTCACTCCCGATGAAGTGAAAATGCTGGAGAAAATTTATAAGGCACTGGGGATTGACCCCAAAAAGGTATTCAGTGATGTGCATGCCGTCGCTGCGGGCTCTTCTCCCACAACCATAGCGATAGAAACAATTGAAAAATCAGGCTTTACACTAGACCCTGCGCGCATCGCTGCACTTCAAAGTGATACAGCTAAAGTCTCCGCGCTCCTCGCCAATATTTTTAATGAAGACGTTCCAGTAGGAATCGGCCATATTGACACAGACTTGGACCAAGCTAACACGGATGATGCCCCCGTATTGGAGACCCATTCCACGCAAAGCCTGATGGGACTTGACGAGTTGCATACTGCCTTTGCCCGACTACTTATCTCTCGCCCCCAATGGACAAGAGACGAACTGCAGGATGTAGCCACAGACATGGACCTGATGCTTGATGGCGCCCTTGAGCGGGTTAATGAAGCCGCCTACGACAGCCATGATATCCCTTTCACTGAAGGCGATGACCCCATTGAGGTTAACGCTGAAGTTCTGGAGAAGATTGACGCATGACTACGACCATTCGCCCGAAAGACCGAGATTCTGTTCTCCAATCTCTTCGTGCCGGCGTTGTACCACGTTCAGGTCAGCACCTCATCCAGGTGGGCCGTACGCGTGAAATCGAAACAATGGTTAATGATATTGACCGGATTGCTGATGGCGGTTCAGGATTCCGGGTCGTCATTGGAGAGTATGGTGCTGGCAAGACCTTCTTTCTTAATTTAGTGCGTGCGGTTGCTATGGAGCGAAAGCTGGTGGTGGCCAGTGCTGACCTGAACCCTGACCGCCGCCTACATGCAAGTGGGGGCCAAGCACGTTCGCTGTACGCTGAATTGATGCGCAATCTGTCGACGCGTACTAAGCCGGAAGGCGGCGCACTGGTTGGTATCGTCGAGAAGTTCATCGCGACGGCCAAGACTGATGCCAAGACGCAGGGCCTGGCCACAGAGGCCATTATTCGTGAGCGGCTCAACCATCTCACCGAATTGGTTAATGGCTACGATTTTGCTGACGTGATTGCGGCCTACTGCCGAGGCTTCGAAGAGGGCAATGAAGAACTCAAAGCCAATGCTATCCGTTGGTTGCGTGGGGAATACTCGACCAAGACGGATGCTAGGCAAGCACTTGGGGTACGTAGCATCGTCGATGATGCCTCCATTTACGACCAGCTTAAGCTGTTGTCGCGCTTCGTAAGATTGGCAGGGTTCACTGGTCTCCTGGTTAGCCTTGATGAGCTAGTCAACCTCTACAAGTTGGCAAATACGCAGGCGCGCAACTCCAACTACGAACAGATTCTGCGTATTCTGAACGATTCGCTCCAAGGCTCCGCTGAAGGCCTTGGGTTTATCCTTGGAGGCACGCCTGAGTTTCTCCTTGACCCAAGACGGGGGCTGTATAGCTATCCGGCTTTGCAGAGCCGACTCGCCCAGAACAGCTTTGCAACAGGGGAGTTAGTCGACTTAAGCGGTCCTGTCGTTCGACTATCAAGCCTGACGCCAGAAGACTTCTACGTGCTACTACAGAAGATTCGGGGAGTATTTGCATTGGGTGACGAGAGCAAATACCTCGTTCCAGACCAAGGTATCTTCAGTTTCATGGAGCATTGCTCGAAACGGATTGGCGATGCTTACTTTCGTACGCCCCGAACTACCATTACGTCCTTCATCAACCTGCTGGCTATCTTGGAGCAAAACCCTGGCACAGCATGGCAGGAGCTGCTGGGGGGCGTCGAAGTGCTCGCCGACACTGGTGGTAACGCAGATTTGGCGGTTGAGGGCGAGGATGACGACGAATTTGCATCCTTCAAAATGTAAGCCGCGCGATGGCATCGCGTACCTCTAACTCGTTTTTCCTGCTGGATGAACGCATCCAGCGCTTTCTCTGGCAAGAGCAGTGGGAGGCGCTGCGAGAAGCTCAGGAAGCCGCCATCCCACTCATCGTAGGGGCTGACCGAGATGTCATCGTGGCTGCGGCAACTGCAGCAGGTAAGACTGAAGCGGCGTTCTTGCCTGCACTCACCCATCTCCTGCAGCAAGAAACCCCGGCTCTTATCGTTTACATCAGCCCATTGAAGGCGCTCATCAACGACCAATTCGGTCGACTAGAGCGCCTCTGCGAGCAGTTAGAGATACCGGTGTGGCCCTGGCATGGTGATATTGCGGCCTCAACCAAGGCCAAGTTCACATCTCAACGGCACGGGGTGCTGCTCATTACACCGGAGTCGCTGGAAGCGCAGCTCTGCAATCGAGGCACGGCAGTTGCAGCCCTGTTCGAGCGTGCGGCCTATTTCGTGATTGATGAGCTGCATGCATTTATCGGCTCGGAACGGGGTAAACAACTACAGTCGCTGCTACATCGGATTGACACCGCCATCAAGAGAACAACTCCGCGAATTGGGCTATCTGCAACGTTGGGGGATATGAATCTAGCCGCGGAGTTTCTCCGTCCCGGCGGTAGAGCAGGCGTAGCGATGGTCGTATCAAAATCAGAAGGTGGGGAGCTGCGCATCCTTCTGAAAGGCTATGAAGAACCCCTGGTCGTCCAGAGCAAGACCTTCTTTGTCGATGACGCCAAGGCCGCGGATGACGATGATGAAGAGCCCCCTGAACCCAAGATGCCTGCGGCCATCGCTACACATCTCCTCAAAAACTTGAGAGGCTCTAACAACCTCATTTTTCCGAACTCACGCCGTGAGGTCGAACGCTACACCTATTTACTCAACCGCTTTTGTGATGAACAACAGGTGCCAAACGAGTTCTGGCCACATCACGGTAGTCTGTCCAAAGAGTTACGCCTGGAGACCGAAGCCGCTTTGAAACAGAAGGAGCGCCCCGCCTCGGCTATATGTACGAACACGCTCGAGCTCGGTATTGATATTGGCGCGGTGAAGAGTGTGGCCCAAATTGGCCCTCCTCCTTCAGTTGCCAGCCTACGCCAGCGCTTGGGGCGCTCTGGTCGAAGGAAAGGTGAGCCTGCCATTCTGCGGGGCTACACCATAGAAAATGCTTTAGGTGGAAAATCCTCATTGGCTACGGACTTGCGCTTAAATACCGTTCAGACCATTGCGATGATTTCGCTGCTGATAGAGGGCTGGTTTGAACCACCAGTAGTACATGGTATGCACTTGTCCACGCTTGTGCAGCAGGTGCTCTCCATCATCGCGCAGTACGGTGGCGCCACCATTGGTCAGCTCTACGGGTTCCTCTGTGCTCCTGGTTGCCCCTTCTCCGGCGTTAGTAAAGATGAGTTTGTCGCACTAATTCGCCATATGGGGCAGAAAGAGCTATTGGTTCAAGAGTCATCTGGTTTGCTCCTCCATGGCCAACTTGGTGAAAAATTCGTTAATCACTACAGCTTTTTTGCCGCATTCGCTTCAGAAGAAGAATTCCGCATCGTTTGCGGCAACCGAACGCTTGGAACCTTACCGGTATCGCAGATGTTGGCCGAGGGCCAGCGGATTCTGTTCGGTGGCCGGACGTGGAAAGTAAAAGAGGTGCTCGAAGACGAGAAAATGGTTGTTGTGGAAAAAGCCCGTGGAGGTGTCGCTCCAGCATTTTCTGGAGGCGCAGGCCGCACACATTCCAAAGTCAGGCAACGCATGCGCGAGGTGCTGGAGGCCGGTGACTCACCGGCTTATCTTGACCCAACAGCGGCCCAGTTTTTGATGGAGGCACGACAAAGCTATCATCGGCTTGGGCTGCACGAGACGGCGTTCCTCGACTTGGGCAGTAGCGTAGTCGTCTTGGCCTGGCTTGGAGACGATGTGAATGAGGCCATTGCTTGTTTGCTGAGATATCACGGCTTTGAAGCCATGCTAGCCGGCCCTTTTGTCGAAGTTCAGAAGAGCTCCCGAGAGATAGCAGAAATAATCCAAGCCCTGAAACAAGGCATTCAGCCTGAGTGCATGGCTGACCTGTTTTCAGAAAGAGATAACCTTCAACGAGAGAAATGGGACTGGGCGCTACCGGCTTCATTACTACGCAAGGCATACACTAGTCGTTATTTGGACCTGGCAGGAATGGCAGCGTGGGCAGCAAACCTAACCGCGGCATCGGCCTGACATTCTGCAGTGTGCTGGTGCACCAGCGACATCATGACACCATAATGGTCTTAAACAGTGTCCAAATACCAAATCGTGTCACCATACTTTGAACTCGGGAAATCAGGCATGACTTCACCTTGTTCGAAATGGCGCTCGGCGCCTTTCTTGGCCGGTGTCCACCAGAAGCCGCTCTGTGGGCACGGTTGACCACCCTCACACCGCCCACCTGGTGCAGCGTGTTCCACTGTAGGCTCCGGGGTGGGTAGGGGGATGTTGTCGAAGCGCGCGTACCAGCTACCGGATTCCGCTTCATCAAAGCCATTCTGTTGCGGCAGGTAGTAGTGCAGCGAGCCCGGCTCGGTGGTGCGCACTGGTTTCACAGCACGGTTTACCGCGACATAGGGGATGGGGGCGCCATCCTCTGGTGCGCCAAGGTCGGGGTACTCGCCGGCCTGAATCATCAAGCCGCTGGCGTAGGTGCTAAAGGTAATCTCAGGCCAGGCTGCGAGTTGCGCACGAATGGCCGCCTCTCCGCCCAACTGCTGCACGAAGCCATCACCCAGGATAGTTAGCCAGTTGGCGCCCTTGATGTGGTGTTGTAACTCAAACGCCCCCGCCACAAATGCCCGAGTATCTACGTCCAGACCGATGAAACGCTGGGCTAGCTCGTACTCGTACGGCATGTACTGGTGATAGTCTGCGGGGAGAATCGATGAGAAACCACCGTAGCCGTGAACCGGATTCAATTTGTTGGCAATAAACGCCACCAGGCGTTGATATTGCTCACGGCCATTGGCAGAAAGGAGTATCTCGGCGGGTAAAGCGAACTTCAGGAAAGACTTTCTTCCCCACTCCTCGTGTACACGTTGAATGGTCAGGCACCCCATTTGGTAGCTGGGTGCGTAGTCCTTGGTTTTTTCCGAGGTAATGAGCCACTCCAGCGCATCATCCGGGTCGACGAGCTCCAGGGCTTTCGTCCGGCACCGTTGGTAGATGGCCGTCGTCATTTGGCCAAACTTTTCGCCTGAGAAAAACTTGCCTTTCAACTGGGCGCCAAACAGCTCATAAAAGTAATCGAAACACTCGACGATTTTGTGACGTACGGCCACCGTACTGCCACCCTCGTAGAAGAAGGTAGCAATCAAGCCAGGACGAATGACCACCGTGTCGTCGGTACCCATGGTCCCCGTCAAATCACCCTGGTATTGCTGCAGTCGTTGCAGCTGCCGCGGTAGCGATGTTTGTTCCATTTCTCAATCCTAATCTATGCCGTGGTCGCCATCGTGGCACCACCGAGAATCCCCACGCAGGCGAGGAAGCCGGCCACCAGCTCAGCCGGCAGGGCAAGTACCATCACCACGGCGGCCGCCACCACCAGTGCAATGCCGACCACCACCTTGCTGACATTGAGCACAATCTGCCCCCACTCAATCTGGCTAATCTCGCTCCAGGCGATGTCGCAGTAGCGTTCAATCTTGGCCCACGCCGCCTTCAACTGCTCCTCGGTCCAACTCGCCAGCACGCGGCCTTGCTCGTTGACCCAGGTCCAGGCGTGACCGGCCTGGTCGCGCACCCAGCGGCCCGACTCTAACAGCCAAGCGGCCTCTTGTGCCAGCCAGTCGCGGGTATCTTTCGCCAGGCCCTCCATGCCTTTCTTGGCACCGGCCCACATCTCATGCAGCTCGCGTTGTAACTGTGTACCCCAGTCCTGGATGTAGCCGGGGGTTGAGACAGGCACTGGGCTATAGATAGGCGCCGGCACGCGCTGGCTTTGTGACTTGGATTGGGTTTGTGACTGCGAACTAAATACTGGCGCTTTAGCTGGTTGCGTCGATTCCTTTTCCTTGCGGCGGTCACGCACATCCAGCACGGTGAACCGAATTGGTCCCCCAGAAATATCTTGGTAGGCCTGTTCTTGCCGCCATTCCAAATAGTCGCCTGGAAATTTAATCTCCACTACTCGAGCCAAATTATCACCATGCGGTACGCCATCATGGTCCGCAGCTGCACGGCCAGGCCAGCGCGTTTCCTTATCCTTCACAATAATCAGGTCAGGGCGCCGCAAATAGCCTTTCGATAACCCTTTGGGAAACGGGTTGACGGTATGCCGTCGATTGCTCCCTTCCGCGCGCAAGCTAGAGCTGAGAAAGGGAATCGGGGGGTTCCGCTTCATGTCGAAGCTCACCTCGGCTTTGTAGAACCATTTGAAGCCATGCCCATACTCATCCAGGCGAATCAGCGTAGACATGGTGATTTGCCGCATATTGAGGTTATAGCGGCGGCCGGTTTTCTTGCTGGTCACCTCTACCGCCTTGGGGGCCAGAATCGCCTTGTCGGCCTTCTCGGTCAGGTAGGGCTTGTTGGCCGGATGGGGCAATTTGGCATACTCGGGACGCTCTTCCACGATGGTCATCGTGCTCCCGGCTGGTTGGTACTTGGCCATCAGGCGTCTTCTCCGTTGTCGTCTTTCAACTGCAGCCCGCGCTCCGCTTGGCCAGTGCCATAGCCGTACAGGGTGTAGTCCTGTTCGACCGGAGGCTTGGGCGCCTCGAGCCCCACCGGCTGGGCATTCGGCGTGAAGGCGGCACTCGTCTTGCCCTGCCAGTCGGTGTAACCCGACAGCGTGCGGCCATTCGCCAATTTGAGCCGGTACGCTTTGCCGACCAGTGGCTCGCCAGTTTTTTCGTCTTGCAGGATATAGCTGCGCTGATAGCCTTTAGGCAGGAACGGCATCGGCATCGAGACGCTCGCAGGTCCGCTCATCTCGTGGCTGCTGCCCTTGATACTGATTTTGCCCGGGCAGTGCAGCTCGATGTTGCCGCCTTTGAGCCGGATATACGCGCCACCGCAGGTCAGCAAGATTTCTTCTTTGCCGGTGACGGTGATGCGGCCTTTGGTCGAAGTGATAGCCACATCTTTGGAGGCCGTCAGCTCCATCTCGCCTTCTTGCGCCTGTACCTGGACTTTGCCTTTGGCGGCAATCAGCTTCATGGTCACTTGGTCCGCCACACCGGCGACAAACAGGCTGATGTGTTTGCCGACATTGGCCAACCAGCGCCGGCCGGAGGTTTGGTTGAGGTCGCGCTGCGCAATCAGGTCCAGGTTGGTGCCGGCAGCCAGGGTCTGGCTCTGCTCGGACACGCTCGCCAGGCCGGCCGGCGCCGACAGCACCAGCAGCGGTTGTTGGCCGGCCTGGTCGCCGGTAGCCATCTTGCCGTCTAAATCGGTGCTGGTCCCAGCTTCCCAGGCGTGCAGCGCATCGAGCTGGTGCTGCAGGTGGCCTATGGGCCGTTGACGCCCCTTGCTGTTGTCGGCGTCGATTTCCTCTGGGCCGGTCTCCATGGTGTCGGCCTGCTGGGCGGTGGCGGTTTCCGCCAGCACCTGGCTCAGCGCCAGCGCAGACTGCAGTTGGCTACTAGCATGCTCGCGAGCCAGCTGTTTGCCGCCGGCGCCGTTCTGCGCCTCGGTGGTCACGAGCAGGCCGTTGGCGGCGCGGATAGCGCCGTGTTGGTCGGTGCGCAGCTCGAAGCCCTCACCGCGGGGGTTCGCTTTGCCGTCTTGTCGTGGCGTGGTGAGATAGCCTTGATTGAGTTGCGTGGCGCCGTGTGTGCTGGCTAACCGTGACCGGACTTGGTTTGGCGTGTCGTCGAATAGCAGTTCGTTGTAGCCCTGGCCGTCGTGCTCCTTGGATTTGATGCCGGACAGCGTTTTGTTGCCTGGCAGGCTGCCGGCACCGCTGAACTGAGGCGGCATATGGCTGCCGTTATACAAAACACCGGTGACGACAGGACGGTCAATATTCCCTTCGATAAAGTTGACCAGGACTTCTTGGCCAACTCGCGGAAGATGCATGTGACCGAAACCAGCGCCGGCCGAGGGCATGGCGACGCGCAGCCAGCAGGAGGAGCGCTCATCCATATTGGCGCCGATGGTGGGGTGCTCTGCGGCTCTTTGCCAATGCAGCTGTACCTTGATACGGCCGAATTCATCGGTGTACACCTCGCGGCAGTCTTTTGGCCCCACAACGGTCCCGGTCTGCGGGCCAAGGCTCGTGTGCGCAGCATGTTCGGTATGCGCGTATGGCGGCGTCAGTGGAATGCCGCGGCGTTGTGCTTGGAAGGTGGTCTGAAACGGCGGCGCGTTGTCTGTGGGCTCGAGCACCAGGCGCGGGGCGGCCTGTCTCAGCTGTTGGGTCAGGTCGGCGCCCAAGTTGTTGTTGGCACGCAGGGTTTGCTGCGTGACGACAAATTCGCGTTGCGCCGCCGCGTCGGCATCGTGCGCGGGGTGGTCGTCCAGACGGAAATATTCGCCAGGCAGCAGGCCGCGCACGGTACCGCTGCCGCTGAATTGCTTGGACTGCAGGTCCAACGCCTGCTGGCGCAATTTGGCGTAGTGGTTCAGTTTTTGCTCGTCGCCGGCAAGGTAGATGCCGGGCGCATCGTAGTTTTGCAGGGTCGACTGCAGCGCCTGCCCGCTCTGTCCCGACTGCTGCGCACTGTCCTGGGCAGCGTGCAGCGTGGCGACCAGTTTGTAGTCGAAACTGGCCAGCGCCGTTTGCCCTGACATCACCTGGCGTTGCGATGCCCAGGCCGTGAGGCCATCCTCTTTTTCTGAGGCGTCGGCACGATGGAACCGCACCCGGCCGACAGCTGCTTGCGGCAAATTGTGGGCGTCATCGAACACTACCAACTTGACCTTGGGGCCATCGTCATCCAGGTGCATAAAGCGCCACGCCAACCCCTCGGAGTGCAACAGCCGTACGATGAAATCGAAGTCGCTCTCTTTGTATTGCACGCAGTAGCTTCTAACCGGCAGCTCGGCGGTTTCGAATGCCAGTGACTGGACACGAGAAAACACCGGATTCGCGGTTTGATGCTCCGAAATAATCTGCCGCACAATCTCCGAAACCGGCATATCTTGGAACACACGCGCTGTGCGTCGATGGCGCAAAAGCGAAAAGGGAGCCTCCACCGCAATCCGATATTGCGCGAACCCGCCGTCGGCACCTAAGCGTTCTGCACTCGATACAATGCCGCAGCGAATTACCTCCGCACCATTGGCATCTTTGATGCCAATACGGGCTGCCTGCCCCAGCAATGCCTTTAGCTCGATGCCGTCGGATGGGGATAAACAAGTCAACAGATAGCGATAGGATTGCGAAACGCCTTCCGTGCCCTCCAGGCTTTGCGGCAGCATCTGCTCGGCGGCAATCTGTCCCTCTCCCAATGAAAGGGTCAGTAGGCGATGCTCTTGAGTGAAAGCAGATGCAAAACTGGCGAGCAGGGTGTTGAGGTTAAGGTCCATCGACAAATCCTGTTGCAGAATAAAAAACACCCTCATCGGAGAGGGTGATGGCCGAGACACGCTATCGTTAGGTTGCTTAAATATATTAAGTTCCCATGCCTAGGCCAGCAATGCATTAGCTCAAGAGATTGATAATCTTTTATGAAGCCTGACAAAAAGAACAGGTTACGGAGTATCTGCCTTGATGACAGCCCTAAATGCATGGTTCTGGTTGCCGGCAAATATTGATGAGAATCAATATTTTAACGTTGAGGACTGTTCGAGGATGTCTAATTCAGGAAAAAGCATATCGATAAGTTCATGATGACTCGTATCCGGAAGGTAAGATGAGTCGCCTTGGCTAATGGCGGATTTGTACATTCTTACTTTTTGCCTCCATTTTCCCGTTGGGTCTTCTGCTTTAATTTGCTCCGCGCGATTATAGACTTGCAGCGCCCTCCGAAATACTTGCAGCACAGGTTTTTGGGCACTGGCAATCCAGTGCGCAGCCTCGACCAATGTCGAGTAATTCCAACCCACTGGGTGGCCATGCTTTGCTGAATACAAGGCATTCAATATTGTACGGGGTAGATAACTTGGGAACTCCGGCAAGTGGTATGGGCTCTGGCTAAACTGCTTCCGAAGCTCCCCCCAAGTTTTGTAGTCGACAGAGCCTCGGTCGGCCGCATAGTCAAGCCAGAAGGCTTCGAATGCTTTCCGGCGCAGGGTTTCCGGAGCGGATTCTTGCTGCTGCCATGTTTGCAGCGCCTTGTCGTAATCGAAATAGAACGCACGTTGCCCCGCTAGGTCGAGCGTCAAGTCGTGAAAAGCAACAACCTGCCGGGACAAGTTGGTCGACGCTGGCTGCGCCCAGATGCACTCAAGATGGAACGCGGCCTGTTTGAGGGAAGTTGCGACGGTCTCTCGGTTAACAATAAAAGCATTTTGATTGTTATTGAAAAACACATCGTCTTGCGTCAGACGCCGGTTATCATCCTCAAACTGGGCGAATATCCAGAACAGCAGAGCCCCTTCCTGCAGGTAGAACTGGCGCCGCTCGGCGATAACATTCAGGTACGTCGTTGAAAGCTGAATCTCGAAGATGACGGGAATATCGCCATACATCGCCTGCACATCCGGGCGCCGCCACTGACCCAAGGAGCCCTTCCAAGTGTCTTCACTGCGAATCTGAGAGAACCTGGGGTCCGCGGAAAGGCATTGCACGACCCAATCCTTCATCCGGCGATGCAAGGCACTTTCTTTGGCACCGTTGTATTTTCTGGCGTTGATGTCCTCTTGGGACAACTCGCCCCGGGTTCGCGCCGGGCATCGGTCGTCCTCAAGTTCATGCCGGAAAAAGAAGTGTTGTTTGTCTGGGCAACTCACAAGGTACACAGGGATACCGCATAAAGAACAAGCGTAAAGCGGCTCCTGCTTATTAATCTGCGTACGCAATGCCATCCGAAGTTTCATTACCTCAGCGTAATCCGAGCTAATAACCTTCGTGACGGGATGATGCTGGCCGGTCTGTAAATCCAGGACGTCTTGGATGGCTGGATTTTCGACTGCGAGCGACATGCATCTCTCCTTACTTATGGTTATGAGCGGCAGTGGTCAGTCGCCCAAGGCTGGTCTTGCCTCAATACGTTGCAGCCGGCTAGACAGACAGTGTCCTGCTCATCCCCACCACTGTAGTTTCGGAACAAATTCCTCTAATGCGTCTAGCTGCTTGCCGCACTCATCGGCTGTGATACCAAACAAATTGCTTGTGACTAAAGGGGAATTGTCACCATCCTTGGCTAGGAGTGACCGAAGAGATGAAATGATTTGAGCTCGGTTGTCATGTCTATAACCAAAGGCCCCTGGCGGTACCCAGTAACCGTAATACTCGCTTGGCTTTGTGTTTACGCCGTATGCTAGGGCCAGCATGAGTTCGAACCTATCGAAGGCCAACTCGTATGCTTTCGCGCTTGAAAAGCGTCGTTCCAGGAGAGATGCCAACTGCTCACGTAGCCACTCACTCAGTGGGGCGTAGTAGCGTTCCTTTCCCGTCAGCAGCTTGGCTCCGTCATTATTAAATAAACATCCCGGAGGAAGCAGGTGTACGGTCAGCTTGTTTTCCTTGTGCTCTCTTACAACGGTGGCCGAAAACAAACGCTGCACAAAGCTGTACCGCGCCGATTCGAGCGCAGGCACACCAATGGCGAAGAGAAGCAGAGTTGCCGGCAAACGTTCCAATTCCAGCCACAGGGTATGGCCTCCTCCCTGTGCTCGCCCGGCCGCTAGCTTTTGAAGGGCTCGTACCCAGACCTCTTGGTGGTCATCATCGGCCCATCGTCCAGCCTCAACAGCCATTGCCACCAGCGTGGTCATCGCAGCTTCATAGGCTTTAACTCGATGGTTGAACTGGGCCGCATCAGGATTCGGCCCGCCTTGGGCGGGGAATTTGTCGACTCCGATTTCAGACAGTACACGCTCGACCTCGCCCTCAACTAAGTCGGCATGCTGAATCTGGTAACGTGGCTCTGACATGTACCGTTTCAGGGCTGTAACGGCCGCAGCTGTAGACAAAGGGTGTGGTCTCGCAAATTCTTCTAGAGCTTCCACTTGTCGATGTACCGTGCTGAAGAAGCTATCGGCATCTGTGATGGAGACAACCTGGGCACCTCGGTGCTCAATCAGCTGTCTTGCAGCATCGCCCGGCTCCCCACGAACTGCCCAATAGGTGGCAAAGCGTCGTGATGGTGCGCGGAAGATGGCACGCCGCAGCGCTTCATCCCAGTCGGCAGACCAACCACAAACAATCAGGCCGAACTCGTCAAAGATACGGTCGAGCAAAGTGTCGAATTCGGCGGGATAGCCACTTAACTCTTCGGGTGTGTTCCGGATGCGAGTATCGAGATAGTCGCCGTGTACCTTAAATACGCAGCACTGCGTATGGATGAGCGGCATTGCGCCGTGAACATGGTCGGAGCTACTGAGCACCGTAGGCGTGACCCCGACATCGAGCAGCGCCAGTTCCATCAGGCGGTCGAAGTTGGTCGTCACAATGACTCGCACAAAGCCCTTGGCAACCAAATCGGCGATGGCACGATGGGCTGCCGTGGGCTGCTTTGCCCCTTCTTCCTTCTCCTGTTCGGTCGGCTCCCAATACTGCCGCAACAGTTGCTGCCGCTCTGCGGGGGTCTTGGCCAGCGCGTCGAGCAATTCGGAGTAGTCCGGCTCCTTATCGAACTTGTCGCGATACCACGCCGAGGGGTCTGCTCCACACTCTTCACCACTCACAGCCGCAAGGCGTCGTACCAGGTCTAGCGTGATTTCCCAACCTGTCGGAATCCTGGCCGACCGTGACAGTCCAGAGCCGAAGAGCACGGCATACACGCCGCGATTGGCCTGCATTGAAAAGGCCAACGAGTGAATCGGTTCAATCATGCATCCCCCGAGATTTTCTTATATGGCGTCGCCAGACACCGTCTGCTCCAGCCCCACATGTGTCGATGTCAGTGCGGTAGCTTGCAGGCGGCAAGACCCCCAAAAGTCTGCACGCGGCTTGTCTCAAATAGATTATATCGACTCACCAAGCCACCCATTTAGAATATCACTTCGGGAATGCCAAGGGCTACTCGGGATTGTCCGCTGCTTGGCCTAGAAAATATGTACCCGTATCTTGGGGTCCCCCCTCCCAGAGCACGCTATGATTCGGTCAGACGACATGTACTTTTGAGCACACGTAAATATGCAATGGGGAATGGACTGTGAGACGTCTCAAAGAGGTAGTCGATAAGCTGTACCACCCACCGAAGGATGGGAGGCGTCAGGTATTCGCGTTATCTCGCCCTGAAGCGGAAAAATTGCCCCGATTGCCAGCGGTAGCCATAATTTCCATCACTGCGCCAGAGCGACCGATTGCAGCGGTTGACGGCTTCGCGTACTTGCTCCGCCTGAGCTTCGCGGATGTGGACTTCCTGAGTTCCTCGCTCTCCAAGAAAGCCCAGCAAAAAGCTCAAAATGCGTTCACGCCTTCTCAAGCCTCCCAAATCCTCGACTTCGTGAATGGCTTGCCTGGTGACGTTCATTCATTAGTTGTGCATTGCGAAGGTGGATTTTCCCGTTCATGCGCCATTGCCCTGGCACTGCATCAACGTTTTGGTTACTTAGCCGAGGTTGAGCGGCTGTCCAAGGGAAATCCGAGCGTGCTACAACTGATGCTGGTTTGTCGCGCGGCTAGTGAAGAAAAAAGCTGACACTGGTCGTCGCAAAGACATTCGGCCTCGTAAAAACCAGCAAGAATATGCTACTTATTAGCCAAATCCCCGTACATGGGGATTTGGTGGGGAACCACTGAAGCCAGAGGGCGCATTGGGGCGCGCGGGAATACAGTCCAAAGACTCTCTGTGCGAGTAAAATGACCCTGCAGAGCGCTTCGATACAGAACTAGGTAGCCGTATTGTCACTTTGTAAAAGGGGATGGCCATGTTCATGAAAAACCTTAAGGCTCTGCATGAGAGCATGCTCAACACATTGAATGCCCATGGAGAAGCTGTTGAGCACCAGCGCTTTCGAAGCCGGCAAGGCGTGGTGACGTTTGAGTGTATCTTCTCGACAGGCGAGACGCCTTATATGCTGTCGTTAACCTCAAGAGGCACAGCAGAACAGCCCCAGTCCGAGTTCTTTCTGTTTGAAGTTACAGACGACTATAAAATTGCCGGTTACTTTGGCGACATGTATGGTCGACTAGCAAAATTGCTTTCTACCAATGGGGGGCTGTCTGGAAACAAGTTGCAGCCGAATGATTTTCTTGCTGAGCTTGATGCCAATACACCAACAAAGGCGACGCAAGACAATATCCCAAGCCCAGATGAAATCATTGCAGGCCGGCCAGACATAACGGAGGAGCGGGAGAAGCCATACTGGAGTCATTGGACCACACCTCGGAGCAAAGCTGACGGGTCGCCTGGCAGCGTCTCACCCGAGAATCGTAAAAAGACAGCTGCGCTTCTGGGCTCGGCCGCATTGGCCTATAGCATCCGGGTCCGTATGTCCTCTTGCTGGAGTCCCACACCGACGCATGCAAATTGGAGACCGCAGGATTAGTGAGGCAGGCGGGCTGTCCAGTCTCCAGGTGGTACCTTGAGTGCGGTTTGACGAGTGCAGTAGTTAACAGATAGTCCGCCCCAGGTTCTCTTTCTTCATCGGTGCTGTGGCCAATCAAGATATGCCAACTTAGTGACCTCGGGGGCTGATTTCCTTGCGCCAGCAGACGCCAAAACCAACGCTTTTATTTCCCAAGAGCGAAAAAGCCTGAAAGGTGGGGTTCTTTCACAAGTATGAAGCGTTGGTTTTGTGAAAAATTGTATTTAATTTCAGTATGTTAGTGCTTTGAGGCTTTGGGCGCCAACGCTTCTATTTACCGCCTACACTAGTGATCAGAAAGAATAAAGGCAGTCACGATGATGACTTGATCTGCTTGTTGTTAGTTGAGTGAAACGAAGAGGCCCGGAAGGGCCTCTTTTCGTTTGAGATTGATTGGTTTGATGGTGTGCAAGGGTAAGGGGCTAAGGGGGTCTCGTCGGTCAAAGCAGAACTTCATACTCCACGAGGCCTTGCCCGTCATGTTCCGGAAAGTAGCCTTAACTTGTCGTTCACTGGACTTGGGGCATCCAGTTAAGAGATACAAGAAGCCATCAGCAGACCGGTACGTAAGCCGTAATACCTGTTCAATATTTGAAAACAGGCCTCACCCTTGCCGCTGACGAATCGACTCCAGCTTGTCTTGGAGAGACTGAACTTTTGGCAATGGATTGTCGGGTGTAAACAAGAGATGAAGATATTGGCCACGATCTAGAGCAATCAGAGCCTTCAAAAAGGTATCAAGATGTCCGAGACCATGTGTTTCTAGTCTTTTATAGGTTCTTAAAGCTATCCCAGCTCTTGTGGCAAATGCTACTTGGGACTCTTTACGAAGTGTCCGCGCTCGCCGAATCTTGGATGCGAGATAAACACGTAACTCGACATGCGAGGCAAACCTAAGGTACTGATTTTCTTGTTCCGGAGTCATTTATCCACAAGATAGGCCATATTTGGCACTATTGTATGGAGATTGTGGGTAACTATGTTGGCCTTTCTTGCGAACTGGGTATCTAGGCGCTAGGATTTGTATTGATCACAGGAATTAAATCAATATGTTGTGTTGTTTCTGTGTGACAAAGTGCAAAACCAAAGGCCGACTTAACGTCGGCCTCTGGTGGTTCCTCGGGCGCCCTTGGGACGAGTCTTTCAGAACGCTTTGGTTGGGACCTGTAGCGTACCTCTGGTTAAGGCTTTCTCGCAAGGTGTAGCGAAGGATGGCACATCTCTACGATGTAATTCTTGGATGAGGGCTCTGCCCATGAGCAATACCAAAACGACCGGCAACAAAGCTGCCACTGCAGCATCTAAAACCCTGCAAAGTACTTCTACAGGTAATAACTCCCGCACTGCGGCTGGAAGCGCTCTTTCTCAAACGAAGGCTCCTCGTAAGCAGACCTCGGCCTCTGCAGCAACAGCCGCCTCTCAAGTACTTCGGGATGGCAGAACTAGTGCGGCCTCCAAGTCTGCGGCTGGCAGCGCGCTTGCCCAAGCAAAGGGGAAAGGTAAATGAAAGTCAGTCTTGCACATTTGAGAGAGAGATCGACATCTGGCGGATGGATCGATTTCGCCGTATTTGATGCAAAATCTACGAGCGGCGACAACAATACCCTACTATACCAGCTGACTATCGCCGCTAGGAACGCAGGGCTCAAGGTGGACCAGTCTGCTTTGGCCTATCAAGTGAATGGTAGAGTCCAGTTCTATGGAGACCGAAATCTTGTCGATTATCTGTCGAGAAGCGGGGTGTCGCATTGGACGCATACTATTGATGTCTAACGATTAGAGAGATGCGTCCCTAACTAAAATTAGGGGGCTATGCCTCTGCTATGATGAGCCTCCCTAGTGAGGCTCATTTCTATTATGAGTGTTCGCAACGAGCGAACGGCGGTTTAGTTTGCCCCGTACTAGCTGGGTATGAAGATAAGGCAGCTTAAAAGTTGATCGCTGCCGATGCCACGGTGAGTGGCTTATGGCTGCGAAAGTTGGCTTGCTGCCTTCCCTTCAGGAGCAGAGGTATGTCGTCGGTCATTGTAGACATTCGTTGGGTCGAATGTAGGTACGCCGGTTTTTAGACCATCAAACGCTGTCTTGGCAAACTAGCAACACGCCTTGCACAGGCACTATTCCGAGCGGACCTACTGAGGTGCAATTGGAATGGAATGTTTCTAGGCAGGCAACCTGTTATCCAAGATTGTTGAGCTAAGCAATAATTGCATAGGCGACACAGGAGTCAGACGAGGACCACAGCTATAATCCTCCTCCGTGGCGAAACAGATCTGAATGCGGGATAAGCGATGCAAGTATCGGCCTTGGAACGGCAACTGAATTTTCTGAGAGAGATAGACCGCTTGAAGTCGGTGCTGCGGCAATCGCCGTTGCTGGACCAGAGCCGCCGGGAGAACTCGGCCGAGCATTCCTGGCATCTGGCGATGTACGCCTTGTTGCTGGGCGATTACGCCAGCGGTCCGGTCAACACCGAGCGGGTGATCAAGATGCTGCTGCTGCACGATGTGGTGGAGGTGGATGCCGGCGATTTCCCTATCCACGGCCAGGCCGTGCCTGGGGCGCAGGCGGAAGCGGAGGCGAGGGCGGCGGAGCGTTTGTTTGGCTTGCTGCCGGCGGAGCAGGGCGCTGAGCTGCTGGCGCTGTGGCGCGAGTTTGAGCGCGCGGAAAGCGCCGACGCCTGTTTCGCCAAGGCTTTGGATCGTTTCCAGCCTTTGCTGATCAATGTCTTTACCGGCGGCGGGACCTGGACGCAGAACGATGTTTCGCTGGAGCAGGTGTTGTCCCGTTATGGCCCGGTGATCCAAAAAGGCGCGCCGCAGCTTTGGCTGTTGTGCGAGCAGTGGGTGCGCCGGCATTTTGCGAAGCAGCCTGAACAGCCGATTTAACGCTATTCCTAGCCCAAGCGATGGCTTGCCTCCGCCGCGCGCGGCGCGCCAGGCGCGGCTTTCTTGTGCTGCCGGGTGCCGCCGGCTTGACGCTCTCCCGCTCCTCCCCAACAATAGCCCCCGTGCCGCAGCAATCGCGGCGCTCGGGATTGGTCTCCCGATTATGAATGCTTGTTGCGGATGCGCTGTTTCCACGGCGTATCCGTTGCCATTGCTTTGCCTATTCGGGCGGGCCGTGGCAAGTGGCGTCCTTATGGGCGCACCGGCTTATGCAAGCATTCACCGGTAGACCAACTCTTGTCATGTGCCCGCCCTGCCGCTTTGCGGCATGGCCCTTCTGCTCAGGAGGTTGCAAATGGTAAAGCTTGTCCGTCCGGTGCTTGGCATCGATCTCTCTTCGTCCCCTGCTGAAACTCAAGACATCCGTCAGGACGTCGCATCCCCACTCCCGCCGCTAGGGCCGCGCTCGCGTTACCGTTTTGTCGGCAGCGAAGCCAAGGACCTCAGTCTGCCCTTTGTCCGTCGCGTCAAAGGCCGCACTTATCCGCATTACTGGCAGCCGGCCGAGGCGGAGAATGCGTTCGAGGCCAGCGCCTTGGGCCGTCAATACGCCGCCCATCTGGCGCAGCTGCTGAAACTCAACCGCCAGCACGCCGCGCGCGGGCTGTTGTTCCGCATCGCTTGCGATATGGATTTCCGCGACCACAGCCACCGCCGCAGCATGTGCAAGAGCTTCTTCAATTATCTGGAGATGTTGTTGAGCCTGGGTGTGGCGCAGATTGATCTGCCGCGGCATGTGGCGGCGGTGCAGCAGCTCTACCTGAGCCTGGACGAGTTGGACGCCTTGCCGCGCAAGCTGGGGCGGAAGAAGAGGCGCTAAGCCGGGGAGGGCGCAGCCGGCCCTGCGGGACTGGCTGTGAGTGCCCTCTTGGACAGGCTTTTATCCCGCTTCCGCATTCCGTTTTCATCCCATCTTCATTCCGCTTTCATCCGGTTTTCTTCGTGCTTTTCCCCTTGTTTTGCGCGCCAGCGGGTCCATTCGCTCTGAGTCGAGAGGGGCGGATGGCATCCGCGCGTTCTCGTCCGCCGGGTGTTTTGAGAGTGCTCTTATAGAGTTTGATCGTCGGCTTTTCGATAATGACGTGCCAAGTACAGCTTAAGGCCGTATTTGCAGGTTTTATTTTATAGACCTCTATTGAAAGCGAAATGATGAATAAAGTCGTGCTGCCTGCATTGCTGGCTGCGGTATTCAGCGTCGGCGCCCATGCCGCCGACCCCATTCCTGGTTCCACTCGCGCTTCCGCCGAATGGGATGTGACCGCGGATAAGGATAGCTCGCACGCTATCGAAATCACGGCTAAAAAGCCGAATGTGCATTTCGTGTACAGCCCGATTTCCAAAACCATTGAATCCAAAAACCTGGATTTCGATATCCGCATGCTGAATTCGGATGAATACACCATCAGCGGCTATAAGGTGAAAGCCTCCTCGGTCCAGCATCAGCTGAGCCATACCGCGTCCATCGGGGAAATGGATTTTGACCTCAGCGTGACGGACCATGCCGGCAAGCAGGTGAAACTGTCGGCCGAACCGAAGGATCTGGACGGTCTGTCCGGGTTTGGCGAATTCGCGAAAGTGGCTTCCATCGCCGGAGAGAATAAAGGCACTTCTCAGCTGAAAGCGGAGTTTGCCGGCGGCAAGGATTCCAGCGGCGTCATGGTGACCGAAGCGTCTAAATTGAGCGATGGCCAATATGTGGGCAAATTCGATTTGATCCTGGACGCGTCCTGGCAGAAAACAGTCAAAACCGAAGAAGAGAATACGC
Source organism: Chromobacterium sp. Panama (assembly GCF_003052555.1). Classification (NCBI taxonomy): domain Bacteria; kingdom Pseudomonadati; phylum Pseudomonadota; class Betaproteobacteria; order Neisseriales; family Chromobacteriaceae; genus Chromobacterium; species Chromobacterium sp. Panama. Next base: position 4,273,114 of record NZ_QARX01000001.1, on the reverse strand, counting down.
AATTCTCCGTTCGCTGATTTCAAAGGGTAGCGCCAAAAAAGGGAGCCTAGCTCCCTTTTTATTTTGAGGAGTTTCAGCTTATGCCAGGGTGCTTCAGATTTCACGCTTTGGCCTGTTTGCTGCTGCCGGCATGGGCCGGGGCGATTCAGGTTTCCGATATGACGGCGGCGATGCCGTCCAATAAAGAGGCGGTCACGATCCACGCCAGAAACACCGAGCAGCAGGCGTCTTTGCTGTCGGTGAGCGTGACGCAGGTGGACTCTCCGTACGAGGGCGCGCGCGAGCTGAATACGGACGGCGCCAGCCTGCAATTCACGCCGGCGCGGGTGTTGCTGGCGGCGGGGCAGGATCAGGCGGTCCGCTTCATCTACAGCGGCCCCAAGGACGACAGGGAGCGCTATTACAAGGTGACCTGGAAGAACGCCTTGCTGGGCTTGGCGGACGAGGGCGCGGATTCCGAGAAAAGCGGCGATGTCGAGTTTTTGACCGGCATCAGGACCAATCTGCTGGTGCTGCCCAAGCAGCCGCGTTTTGACTACGCCTATCGGCGCGGCCATCTGGAAAACCGGGGCAATGTGTCGTTTCAGGCGATTGCCTACGGGCCGTGCAAGCAAAAGCGGCTGGGCGAGGTCTGCAAGGAGCGCTATTGGATTGGGCCGGGCTACGCGGTGAATTTCAAGACGATAGACAGCAGCCAGGGCCAGGACAAAGTGATGTTGCAGCGGGATGGAAAATTCTTGGACGCGGAGAAAGATGCGCCGCTTGACGACGCATGACGGCGACGACGGTGGGTGAGGCGAGATGAAGCGTGCGCGGGATATCGTTCTTAAAAACGGGATGGCTTTTTTAAGTGCGCTGCTGTTGGCGGAGACGGCGCTGGCGGCGGCGGATGCCGAGCGGCGGCCTTTGGCGCAGCAAGTGCAGTTAAACAAGCTTGCCTTGTCGGCGGAGATCAAGGACCTGCTGCGCGAAGGCGTGTCCATGCCGCTGGTGGCGCGTTCGGCGCGGCAAGCCTCGGACGAGGGCGTGGTGTCGGCCACGCTGACGGTGAGGCTGCAGGCCGACGGTTCGATGCGGCTGGACAAGGTCAAACCGCTGCTGGCCAACAACAAGAGCGTGTTGAGCCCGTCCGCGGTCCAGGCTTTGCGGCAGGCGACGGGGCGGACGTTTTCGCCGGGCGGGGCCTTGAGTCTGGGCGACGCCGAGCGCTTGCAGCTGGACATGATGGCGATGCGGGTGGATCTGTTTCTGGAGCCGGCCGGTTTCGCCGCCGACGATGCGCATCTGCGGGAGTCCGTGTTGCAGGCGCCGTCCTCGGGCGGGCTGTCCAGCGTGCTCAAGTACGCGTTCAACGGCTATAGCTCGCGCAATCAGGGACGCGGCCATTCTTCCGGCTATCTCACTTTCGACGACACCACGTCCTTGGGCGTGGACCACGTCAATGTGATGGGCTCCGCCTATCTGGACGATTCGGCGGCGGATCAGTCCGTAACGCTGGACCGCGTCATGTATGAGCGCGATATCGACGGCAAACGGCTGGCGCTGGGCATGGTGGACGGCTGGAACCTGCAAAGCCTGGGCAATGTGTCCACCTTGAACGGCAGCCGGATGTACGGGTTCTCCTACGGCAACGTCAGCCAGACTCTGAAGCTGGACCCCGGCCAGTCCTTGAATCCCATCGATGTCTATCTGCCGGCCACCGGGGAGGTGCGCGTCAAGCGCGAAGGCCGCTTGTTGAGCACGCAAAGGCTGGGCATGGGCAATCACCGGCTGGACACCTCGGCCTTGCAGGCCGGCGTCTACGACGTGGAGGTGGAGATACTGGTGGCCGGCCAGGTGCAAAGCCGCCGCGTGTACCGGATCAACAAGCCGGTGGGCGGCTCCAGCCTGCGCGACGGCTTGAACTGGCAGCTGTGGGGCGGCGCCGGAGAGGCGATGGCCCGCTACGGCGATCAGGGCGCGCCGGAGGACGAGGGCGGGGCTTACCGGCCCTTGTTCGGTGTGTCGGTGGGGGCGCTGTGGCATGAGGTGGACTGGAATCTGACCCTGTATCAAAACGACAAGACCACGGTGCAGGAAGGTTTCGCCTCTTGGCAGCTGTCCAGCGCGCTGCGCGCCAGCGTGCAAAACCTGTTGGCCAGCGACGGCGCCCGGCGCCGGGTGGGCACGCTCAATCTGGCGCTGCCTCGCGGCATCGGCAGCCTGTGGCTGACCGGGGAGCGCGGCGCGAAGGGCCGGCGTCTGAATTTCTACGCCCGGGATTACGATTCGCTGGGCGCCAATTTCAATTTGCACGGCTGGGGCGTGGACGCCGGGTCGATCAACCTCAGTTACGACCGGGACCGGAGCAGCGGCTATCGCTATATGCGCGCCGATTATTCGCGGCAGATGTACAACGGCAAATGGGGCGGCGCTCAGTTGCAGCTCGGCAGCAGCCGCAATCTCAACGGCGGCTCGGTGGATCAGCAGTATTACGCGATGCTGACTTTCAACCTGGCCATGGACGGCAATTTCAGCGTGGGCATGTCGCATCGAGACGGCGGCGACACGCTGGACCTGTCGGCCAGCAAGTCGTTTGAAAACAGCGTGATCGACGATGTGGGCGCCAATGCCAGCATCAGCCGCGAAGGCGCAGGCGGCCAGTCTTCCAGCTTCGGCGCTTACGTCGGCTTCAACGGCCGCTACGGCCAGGGCAATGTGTCGGTGGACGCGGAGCGGGACAGCCGCAGCGCCAGCGTCAATATGCAGGGCGGCCTGGCCTGGGGCGGCGGCGCGGTCGCCGCCGGCGGCGGGCAGGACGAGGCCGGCATCGTCGTCGATGTGCCGGGAGCGCCGGACGGCGTGCTGGAGGCGGTGCTGAACGAGCAAAGCCACAGTTTGCGCCAGGGGCGCAATTGGATCGCGGCGCCGGCCTACAACACTTATCACTTCTATGTGCGCGACGCGGAAAGCGGGCAGGCCAGCTACGAGGTGTCCGACACCGACCATGAGTACACGCTGTACCCGGGCAATGTGGTGCGGGTGACGCCCAAGATCAAACGGATGGTGACGGTGTTCGGTCAGCTGACCGGCGTCGACGGCGCGCCGCTGCGGCATGTCATGGTGCGCAACCATATCGGCCAGGCCCGGACCGACGAGCAGGGCAACTTCGCCATCGACGTGGATCAGCGTTATCCGGAGGTCAGCGTCGAACCCGGCGCGGCGGAACGCTTCCGGGTCAATCTGGATTTGAAGGACGCCGGCGCCACGGCCTGGCTGGGCAAGATCGTCTATGGCCGGGACGCGGACCGGATTTACGCGCCCTTGCGCGAAGACGAAGGCTGAGCCGGCGTGCGCAATCCCCTCATCACCCCATCCCAGCAGGACAGACGGACTGAAATGAAATACTGGATCTCAACTCTGATCTTCATGGCCGGCCTCGGCGCGGGGCTGGCGCAAACGACGCCGGCCGGCGTTTCGCAGGCCGCGCCCGGCGCGGGATTTCTCCCGGTGCGGCCCCTTCCGGCGCCGGCCAAGCCGCCGGAACCCTTGGGCCGGCAGGAGTGGCGCAGCCAGCAGGACTTGATCCTGATTGAAGACCGGCTGGCCGGCACTCAGTATCTGAGCACCCTGGGCAGCAGCGGCGGCATCCTGCCCGGCAGCCAGGCCCAGGCCGTTTTCGGCGCGCGCACGCCGCGCGGCGGCGCCAAGAAAGTGGCCATCTGGTATACCCATCAGCCGGACGCCCAGGTGCGGGAGATCCGCCAGTTGCAGCCGCTGCAGGCTTTCCGCGGCATGGCGGACGCGCATGGCGCGGCCATGGGCCTGAGCGGCGACGGCTTCAGGCCGGCGCAGGGCCGCCAGGTCAACCCGGTGTTGAGCGAACTGGCTTTCGACACCATCGCCAAAGCGGCGCCGGGCGCGTCGCGCGAGCTGTCCTTCGTGGAAACCCTGGCCGGCGGCGGCGAACGCCGCTTTGTGACCCAGCTCAGCAAACGCGCCCATCTGATCCTCAATCCCGCGCCGGCCAATAGCTGCCGCAATGAAACGGTGGACGGCGTCGCCGGCAAGCTGTGCGTGTTGCGGACCATTGCCGGCCAAAGCAATGCCGGCAGCGGCGGCGATCTGATGTTCACGGTGCGCGCCAAGATGCTGGCAACGCCCAAGGCCCGTTTCCGGGTGGGCGGGGAATGGCGGCATATCAACGACAGCGTGCCCATCGCCGCCTTCGCCCGCGCCAGGGCGGTGGAGGTCTTCTTTGTGCCGCCGCCGGCGGAGCAGTTGCAAGCCTTTATGACCGCCCATCCCAAGATCCGGCTGGATAGCTTGGTGGAGGCCGGTTTTTACTCGCGCTCGCGCTTGTTCCGCGGCGACCGCTTCAATCTGCAATTGCCCGCCATGGGCGGGGGCAAGCCGCCGGTCCAGCGGCGCTATTCGCGGCTGGGTCTGTTGTTGATCGACGATCAGTCCAGCGGCCGTCAGTACGTGACCACGGTCAGCGGCAGCCGGGACCAGGCCATTTACGGCGAGCGCCATCCGCAAGACGGCAGCCGTGCCGCCGCCTGGTATCTGGAGGCCGGCGCGAGACCGCCCTTGTTCGCGCTGCAGCAGCTGGGCCGCGCCAGCCCCGCCGGCGGTTTCGCCGGTTTTGCCGACGCTCAGGGCCAGGTGCGGGGCGGCCTCAGCGCCGCCGCGCCCTATCTCAATCCGGTGTTCAGCGAGGCCGCGTTCGCCGCGCTGCTGCACCAGCCCTTGGGCGGGCAACAGCGCTTGACGGTGGAGGGCTTGCGCAGCGGCGGGGAGGCGGTCAGCTACCAATTGAACGCCAGCCAGCAGGCCAGGCTGACCCTGGCCGCGCCGGAGGGGCCGGCTTGCCGGCCGGACACGGTGGACGGCGTGGCCGGCCAGCGCTGCGTGTTGCGGCGGCTGGCGGCGGAGAGCCGCGGGGGCGGCGACATCCGCCTCTTGATCCGCGCCAAGCGCCCCTTGCCCGGAGGGCGCTTCCGCGCGGGCCGGGAGTGGCGCCGGCTGGGCGAGAGCGCGGCCGTTGCCGAATTGAGCGGCGCCCGTGAGCTGGAGCTGTTCCTGCCGGCTGCGTCCGGCTTGCTGCGCGGGCCGTCGGCGCCGGCGGGCGGGCAGGCGCTGTCCTCGCTGGTGGAGGCCTATTTCTATTCCAGCGGCCGCCAGCACCAGGGGGACCGCTTCGCGCTGAGCTTGAGGGACGGCTATCTGCCGGCGCCGCAGGCCAAGGCCGGCGCGCTCAAGCTGCTGACGATAGAGGACGAACCCAGCCAGCAACACTACATCACCACCTTGCAAGCCGAGCCGGGGCAAAGCCTGTACGGCGCGCGACGACCGCGGGCGGGCCAGCGCGCCGCCACCTGGTATGTGGAGGCGGAGACGGCCAGCGGGCGAAGCGGCGAGCTGCAAGCCAGACAGGCGCTGCCCGCGGCCTTGATCGCCGGTTTCTCCGACCGCCAAGGGCGGGTCAGCGTCGGCCGCGCCATGCGGCAGCCGGGGCAAATCCATCCGGTGTTCAATGAGCGCGCTTTTGCGGAATGGCTGCGTCTGCCCCTGGGCGGCCGCCAGTTGCTGACGCTGGAGGCGGAGCGCGGCGGCCAGCCGGTGACGGTGCGGGCGCAGGCGGAAAAAAGCGCGATGTTGCGCCTGGGCCCGCCGCAGGCCGCTTGCCGTCCGGAGACGGTGGACGGGATGGCGGGACGGGTCTGCGCGCTGCGCTCGGTCGCGGGCGAGTCCCAGGCGCAGAGCGGCGGCGGCGTCCGCTTCAGCGTCCGCGGCCCGCAGATCTCGGCCAAGGCGCGTTTCCGGGTGGGGACGCAGCCTTGGCGCCGGCTGGGCGAGAGCGTGGAAGCGGCGGAGTTCGCCGGCGCCAAGGCGGTGGAGCTGTTTCTGCCCCCGGCCGGGCGCGGCCGCCAGGCGCAGGGGATGGAGGCCGTGTTTTATTCCGGGGAGCGCGACGATGTTCTGGTCTTGCCGCTAGACGCGCCCAAGCCAGAGGCGGCGGGCGGCGAGGTGGATTTCGTCTTCGGCTCCAGTCATGAGGGCATGATGAAAACGGTGCCGGCTTCCATCACTCTGATGCTGAATGAGTCGGTGGTGGCGGGCGGGCCGAACGAGATCCGGTTTGCCGGCGTCAGCGACTCGGTATTGGAGAAAAAAGCGCATGTGACGTTTTCGCCGGCGATTCTCGGCGAGAAAGACATTTCACTGCTCGAGACGCTGAAACTGCCGGTAGGCACCGAGGCGCTGAGTTTCGACTTTAAGCATGCCTGCTTTGAAAAGAATGAAAAGAAGGAGTGCACAATCGATAAGGGTTCCGGGACCAAGGAGGTCGGGGTGATCTTCAACGGCCGGGGAGTCGCTCAACCGCCATGGTTCCGCTGGTTTGAGCAGCCCGCGGCGAGAATCAATAACGTTAGCGTCAGCCCGGATAGGGTCAACACCGCTGTGGGGACCAACGTCGAGTTCGCCATCGATATCGCCAAGGGGCCTGGCGCGTGGACGAATGACCACAAGCTGGAGTGCGATCTGGGCACCGCCAAGGATTTGTTTGGCGATCCCGACTTTGTCGAGCTCAAGGATAAGAATGGAGATCGTATCGGCGACTTGCCCTTGAAGGGCCGTCAAACACTGGAAGTTTTGCCCAGCCAACATCCGTTCCCGGTGAAGTTCTCCTTGCACACCCAGGATAGGGCAACACCAGGCCTTGTTAGACTGTCTTGCGAGTACAACTATTCCGGCTGGTCCTATCCCTCGGTGAAGGCCGTTAAGGAAGACCTGAGTCTGGCCTCGATCGAGGGGCCGGCCGAGGGCTGGGTTGGGGAGGATTTGGAATACCGGATCTTCACCGACGGGGTCTCCCTTGGAGAGCGCAATCTGACCGTTACCGTGGCGGGCAAGGGCGTGCCCTGGGGGCTGGACATCCCCACGCTCCATTTCGACGAGACCGAGATCAAGCCGCAATGCGGCAAGGATTGCGTATTCACTTTCAAGCCCGCCAAGGGCAATAAGGGGATGCTTCGGCTGGGCATCAAGGCCAAATCGGTCAGCGGCCGCCGCGACGCCTACCATATCGCGGTCAGCCTGCAGGAGGACAAGACCTTGGACAAGGATTTCTACATTGTGCCGAACTGGGCGGTGGAGTCGTTGGTGTCCAGCGGCGATGTGGCGGCCGGCGCGCCGCTGCGTTACCGGCTGCGCTTGAACGCGCCGGCGGCCCAGGCGCTGACTTTGTGGCTGCGGACCCGGCCCCAGGACGGCCAGGCCGTGGACGATGGCTACGAGGGCGGCCGGGTGACGGTGAAGGACGGGGACAAGGTGCTGGCCGCCGCGCTGAACACCGGCGATTGGGGCGCAGTGACTCTGCCGCAGGGCAGCGAGAGCATGGTGGTGGAGGTGCCGACGCGAAGCTTTGACGATGGCGTCCGCAACACGCGCGCGCTTGAGCTGGGCGCGGCCTTGAGCGAAGACAAGCCGGAGGCGGAACCGTCCGCCGCCAAATACGCCATCGGGCGGATTTATCAGCCCAAGCCCAGTGTTTCGGTATTGCCGGCCAGCGAGGGTTCGAATCGCGGCAGCGGCTGGGTGGGCGCGCCGGACGGCCGGATTCGGCTGGATTACCTGATCCGCGCGCAAATGGCCAATCTGCCGCCGGCGGGCGGGCCGGAGCGCGGCGCGACGCGGCGCTACCTGAGTCAGCGCGGCCTGGGCGCGGTCAAGGCGAGCTTGTCGCTGGACGGCAAGCACGGCGCGAGCCAGCGGGAGGGCATGTGCCGTTTCGCGCTGCAAAGCGATGCGCGGCAAGGGGTGCTGTTCCCGGCCTGGCTCACCTTCGACGCCGACGGCGGCGGCCGGCGCGAGCCGGACAATTGTTCCGGTACGGTAAGCCACGATTTGAGCGCCGGCGCCTGGCTGGACGAGGGCAGCGATCCCGCCCAAGGGCTGGAGAAACGAAAGCTGCCGTTCAGCCTGTGGTTCCAGCTGGACGATCCGGTGTCGCTGCTGACCACCGAGGGCGCGCCGTGGTATGGCCGCGCGCTGGGCTCGGGCGCGGTGCGGGTGGACATGAGCCTGGAGCTCGCCCAATAAGCAGGCGGATGCGCGCGGCCGTCTCGGCCCGCGCGTCGGCGGAAGGAAACGAAGATGTTCATGAATATGCGAAAGGCCTTGCCGGCGCTGCTGTGCGCCTTGCCGGCGATGTCGGCCTGGTCCTTGCAGATGGCCCCGGTGATCGAGTTGGACGCCGACCGGAGCGAGATGCGGGTGGAGTTGAAAAACGATTCCCGGCAGCCGCACAGCTACCGCATCGTTCTGCGGCCCTTGGCCGGCCTGGAGGCCGGCGCGGGCGAGGACGCCGAACCGGCCACGGTGGACGCGGCGCCGGCGCGTTTGAGCTTGAAGGCCGGCGCCAGCGGCGCGATCAAGCTGCGTTACCGCGGCGCGGCGATGGAGGGGCGGGAGCGCTACTATCGTTTGCAAGTGGTGGAGGACGCGGCGGCCGGCGCGCAGGGCGCGCGCCGGGCCGGGGCTTGGGCGGATTATCCGCTGGCGCTGGGGAGCGTGTTGATTGTCCGGCCGCGCGCGGCCTATCTGGACTTCCATCTGGATCACGGGGTTTTGCGCAATACCGGCAACGCGGCCTTCTGGCTGCTGCAGGACGAGGCCTGCGGCGGCAAAACCGGCAGCACCAAGATACAGGCGCCCGGCAGCGCGGCGCGATTGGCGCCGCTGACGGGGCGCTCGCTGGTGCGGGTGGGCCTGGGCGACGAGATCCGGGTGGTGGTGGATCAGTGCGCGGGCGAGCAGGGTTAAGAGCCTGTTTACGATCTGCCGCGCGTCGGCGATACGGCGTTGAAAACCGCTTCGAAACGCCCATGCGCCGTCCGGCCATTCCGCTTCTTCCGCCGCAAGGCCTTGTCTCGTCCTTGCTTGCGAGGCTTTGAACGGCTTTAGGCGTCGTCCTCGGGCGCTTCTTGCCGCCGCCATTGCGCCAGGGCCTGCTCGAACTCCCGATGCCAGGCCAGCAGCGCTTCCTCCTCCGGGCGCTCGCCTTCCGTCCGCAGCGCGTGCTCCATCCGGGCGGCCAGCCGCGCCAGGGGCTCCGCGCCCACCGTCAGCGCGCCGCCTTTGAGCCGGTGCACATGGTGGAGCATGATGTCCGGCAGCTGGTCGGCGGCGGCTTGCCGGAACTGGAGCAGGTCCTGCCGCGCGCTGCGGCTGTACAGCCGGGCCAGGTCCAGCGCCGAGGCGGGCAGGGCGAGCGGCGGCGGCGCGGCGCCTTCCGTCGTCAACCACAAACGCAATATGTCCTCGATATCCCGCAGGCTGAGCGGCTTGGACAGCATGCCGTCCATGCCGCTGGCGATGCAGCGGTTCTTGTGCGCCAGATCGGTGATCGCGGAGATGGCGATGACAGGGGTGAAGGTCAGATTCCGTTCCGCCTCCAACTGGCGGATGCGCCTGGCGGTTTCGTAGCCGTCGATGCCGGGCAGATTGCAGTCCATCAGGATCATCGCGAAGGCTTCGCCTTGCCGCAGCAGCCGCAAGGCGGTCTGGCCGTCTTCCGCGATGACGGCGTCGCAGCCCAGCTGCGCGAGCTGCCGGCGGATGGCCTGCTGATTCACCTCCATGTCTTCCACCACCAGCAGGCGCTGCGGCGGCAGGGCGTCGGGCGCGGGTCCGGAGACGGGGGCCTGCGCGTCGGCGGCGGAGGGTTCGGCGACATCGACATGCAGGACAAAGCTGACGGCGGTGCCCTTGCCCTCGGCGCTCTCCAGCAGAATGCTGCCGCCCATCAGCTCGATCAATTGCTTGCAGATGCTCAGGCCCAGGCCGCTGCCGCCGTAGCGGCGGCTGGTGGAGCGTTCCGCCTGGCTGTAGGCGCGGAAGAGTTTTTCCTGTTGCGCCTTGGCGATGCCGACGCCGGTGTCGCGCACCGTGACCAGAAGCTTCCCGGATTTGGCGCTTTGCAGATTGAATTGCATCAAGAGCGCCACCTCGCCGCGATCGGTGAATTTGATGGCGTTGGACAGCAGATTGGTCATGATCTGACGCATGCGCAACGGGTCCAGGATCAACAGGCGGTTTTCCAGCCCGTCCGCGGCCAGGGTCAGTTCCAGTCCTTTGCGGCTGGCGCTCAGGCGCTGGCTGTCGCTGATCCCTCTGGCCAGTTCCAGCAGATCGGTGGGCAGTGTTTCCAGCGCCAGATGCCGCGCTTCCAGCTTGGCGGTGTCCAGCACATCGTCCAGCAGCTCCAGCAGATTGAGGGCGGAGGAGCCGGCCAGCGCGGCGAGCTCCTGCTGCTGCTTGCTTTGCCGGGTTTGCTGCAGGAGTTCGATGGCGGCGAGTATCGCATTCATCGGCGTTCTGATTTCGTGGCTCATCATGGCGATGAATTTCGACTTCGCCTCCTCGCTGGCCACCGCCCGGCGTTTGGCCCAGCGGGCCTGCGTGAACAGGAAGACCATCACCGACAGCACGCAGATCACCAGCAGGATTTCCGGCAGGTAGTAGCGGCTGATCTGATGCATGGACGGTTTGCCGAAGTCGATGTCGGCGACCCAATCGTCAAAAATCTCGTCGGTCTCGGACGGGCTGAGCTGGAGCAGGGACTTGTCGATGATGGAGCGCAGCTCCGGATATTGCTGCGCCACCTTGATGTTCAGGCCGGTGAACATTTCCGGCATGGTGCCGGAGATTTGCAGGGTTTTGGGGAAGCGTCCCTGCAACACCGGGCGGAACACGATTTCCGCGCCGATGGCGGCGAACACCTTGCCGTCGGCGACGGCCTTCAAGGCCGCCACCGGGTCGTTGATCAGCACCAGTTGCAGATAAGGGTAGTGCGCGCGCAGATACTGCTCATAACCGCCCCCGCCCTTGACCGCGACGGCCTTGCGTTCCAGTTGGGACGGGTTGAACAAGCCTTCGGCGCCGGCCTTGGTGATGATGATGGTGGCGGTGGAGGCGTAAGGCTGGCTATTCAGCAGCGGTATGCCATATTCCTTGGGAATCAGCTGCGTCGCGCCCATGGTGGCCAGATAGATCTGCCCGCTTTTCAACTTGCCTATCATGTCCTGGGTGTTCGCCGCGGCGACTAATTGAAACCGCAGGCCGCTCTTTTGGGCAATGGCTTTCAGGTAGGCGCAGCTCAGCCCCTTGTGGCTGCCGTTTTCAATATATTCCAGCGGCCAGTAGGGATCGATGGAATAGTAGATGGTGGGGTGCTGTTTGATCCAGGCGATTTCTTCCGCGGTATAGGACGGCGGCTCCGCCTGACTGGCCGCGCTGGACGCGCCCAGCCAGATAATAAACAGCGCGGACCAGAGCAGGGCGTGAAACGCGGTATTAAGGAGCGGGCGCAGGGGCGGGGCGGCAAAGGGGAGAATAGATTGCTTAGCTGTATTGTTTGCCATGCGGCCGCCGTCTTTGCTGTGTTTTCTTGGGCATTATAGTCGGTCCGGCCGTTTTGGCGATGCGGCGTTCTGGAAGGCGGTTAATTGCATGCGGCTTATTTTACCTGGGAAATAAGCGCTTAGCGAACGCCCGGCTTTGAGAATGGTCTTGTTGACGCCGATTTGTCCGGGCATTTAGCATTTTTTATCAATCCGGCGCGCAAGCGCGTTTGCGCGCGCAGAGTATGTTTTTGTATTTTAATCTTTTGAGAAATATTTATTTTGCTTGATTTTATTGCATGATATTGGTGTCCGGCGTCTTATTGTTTTGCCTTGTTTTATCATGGGTCAAAGTTGGCGCTTGAAATATTGCGGCGGGTTTTGAAAGAGAGAGGGGCCGGCTGCGGCGCGCTGACGGCGCATGCTATATTGGGACGTGCTTTTCAAAGAGCGGGAGTTTGAATTGATGCTGAAGTGATTTTTATCGCCATGGAGGAGGAATGAAGAAAAGAAAAATCAAAGTGATGTTATTGGACGACCACGAGGTGGTCAGACAGGGCTTGGGCTTTAGATTGTCGCAGGAGGGCGATATCGTCTTGGCGGGCAGCTTCGGCGACAGCCGCTCTTTTCTGGCGGCCTTGAATCATGAGCGGCCGGACGTGCTGGTGCTGGATTACGCGCTGCAGCCTCAGGACATGGACGGTTTGAACCTGATCCGCGCCATCCGCGCGCGTTTTCCCGAGGTGGTGATCCTGATCATGTCCTCTTATTACAACACGGCCACGGTGTCCCTGGCTTTGAGGGCCGGCGCGCGCGGCTTCGTCGGCAAACAGCAGGACCTGGACGAACTGGTGCGGGCGGTCCGGGTGGCGGCGTCCGGGCGCGTGTATCTGACCGCGGAAATGGCGCTGGAATTGGCGCAGGCCCAGCAGGCGGACAGCGTGCCCGCCGACAGTTCCACGCATGCGCCGGACGCGATGGACCGGGTGGTCCGCCTGTCCGCCTTGTCGCCGCGGGAGCTGGAGGTGCTGCGCTGTTTTCTGGAAGGCATGACGGTCAGCGAAATCGCGGACAAGTTTTCCAAGAGCATCAAGACCATCAGCGGCCAGAAACAGGCCGCGATCAAGAAGCTGGGTCTGAAGTCGGACCACGAGCTGTATTTCATCAAGGACGAAATCCAATAGACGGGCGGGCTGGGCGCCCGCCCTTCGTCGCGGCCCGGCCGCGCTCACTCCCGCCCGGCCGCGCCGTAGCGCGCGTCCAGTTCGTCGTAGAGCGGCTTGTTGACCAGGCGCTGACGTTCGGCGAACGGGGCCACCAGTTGCGGGTCTTCTTGCAGAATGCCGTCGCGGGACAGCGCGCCCAGCGCCCGCTGCATGCCGAGCACCGCGCCTTGCAGCGCGGCGTTGGCGTACAGCACCAGACCGTAGCCCAATTCTTTCAGATCGGCGGCGCTGAGCGCCGGGGTCTTGCCGCCGATGACGATATTCATCAGCAAGGGGCGGTCGAACAGCGCCGGCAGCCGGCGGATGTCGTCCAGCTCGCGCACCGCTTCGATGAACAGCACGTCGGCGCCGGCCTCGGCGTAGCGGCTGGCGCGTTCGATGGCGGCGTCTATGCCGTCCACCGCGCAGGCGTCGGTGCGGGCGATGATCAGCAGGTTCTCATCCTGGCGCGCGTCCGCCGCCGCCTGAAGCTTGCCGCACATTTCGGCGGCGCTGATCAGGCTCTGGCCGGCGAAATGGCCGCATTTCTTGGGCAGGACCTGGTCTTCCAGCTGGATGGCGTCGGCGCCGGCGCGTTCCAGCACGCGCACGGTGCGGCGCACGTTGAGCGCGTTGCCGAAGCCGGTGTCGGCGTCGACGATGATGGGGATGGACACCGCGTCGCGGATGGCGGCGGTCTGGTCCGCCACTTCCTTCAGGCCGACGAAGCCCAGATCGGGCAGACCCAGCTGCATATTGGTCAGTCCGGCGCCGGTCAGATAGAGGGCGCCGAAGCCGAGGTCTTCGACGAGGCGCGCGCTGAGGGCGTTGTAGGCGCCGGGCACCAGCAGGCCGGAGCGGCTTGCTATCAGGCTGCGCAGGACGTGTTTGCTGTTTTGCGTCATGTTTGCGGTTCCAGAGGGGCTAGGGGATGGGTTTGATGGTAGCGGCCGCGCCAGTAGACCAGCGGCTGGCGCGCGGGGTCGTGATGGGTTTCCAGCACCTCGCCGATGAAGATCAGGTGGTCGCCTTCTTCGTAATGGCTTTTGCGGCGGCAGGCCAGCCAGGCGGCGGCGCCGTCGATCAGCGGCGCGCCGTGGCGCCGCAGCGTGAACTGGGCGCGCTTGCGCTCGTCGAGATCGGGGCCGGCGAACAGTCGGCACAGGTCCAGTTGTTGCCGGCTCAGCACCTGGATGCCGAAGCGATCGGCGGAGAGAAAGCTGGCGGCGGCGCGCGATTGCCGGCGCAGACACCACAGGATCAGCGGCGGCTCCAGGGACAGCGCGCTGAAGGCGTTGATGGTCAGCCCCAGCGGGCCGCGCTCGGGGTCCAGGACGGAGGCGACGGCGACGCCGGTGGCGAAGCTGCCCAGGGTTTGGCGCAGGGCCTGCTGGTCTTGGCCCATCGTCAGACGGCGATGGCGTAGCCGAAATCGATTTCGCTGGCGGCCTGGCCGCCGCGCATGCCCCAGTTGTCGGCGGCTTCTTCGCGCAGCAGGATCAGCACCGAGGCGGGCGCGATGTTCAGCAGCGCGGCCAGATCCGCGGCCAGCCTGGCGTAGAGCTTTTTCTTGGTTTCCGGCTTGCGGCCGGCGAAGACGGTGATTTCGATGTGCAGGTAGTCCGGATCGCCGCCCGGCGGCAGCAGGTCTTCCGGCGCGTAGCGCTGATAGCGCGCTTGCAGCTCTTCGTCGCTGACGCCGAACACGGCGCGCAGCGCGTCGTAGACGCAGTGGACGATGGCTTGGCGCTGGGCCGGCGTGCGCGCGGCGGCGTCTTCGATTCTGACTATTGGCATAGGGGGCTCATTTCGATGGCGGTGGCGGCGGCGAAGGAGGCGGATTGCATTTCGGCGAGCCGGCTCAGCGTGCGGTGGGTGTCCGCCGACAGCGTGATTTCGCGCAACATGATTTCGATCGGGCGTTCCGAGATCAGCAGCAGGCGCTGGCGGCGGTCGTAGAGCACGTCCACCAGCCAGATGAAGCGGCGCAGGCCGTCCGCCTTGTTCAGCTGCGCCTGGACGATGTCGGAGACGACCACGGTGTGCCAGCGTTCCGACATTTCCAGGTAATCCAGATGCGAGCGCGGGCCCAGACAGAGGGTTTCGAAATCGAACCAGACGCAGTCCGGGCTATGCGCCCGCGCGGGCAGCGGCCGGCCGGACAGGGAGACGGCGGCGGCGGGGCCGACGGTCCGGCCCTGTTCTTGCAGCAGCCGGCGCAGGTGTTGTTCCGTGTCCGCGCCGCAGGGGTGCAGATAGTGTTCGCCGGCGGCGGCTTCGCGGTAGCGGTAGTCGCGCTCGCCGTCCAGGTGCAGCACTTGCATATGGCGCTGGATCAGCGCGATCACCCGCAGCGCGTAACGGTGCAGCTGCGGGTCCGGCAGCAGTTGTTCCGGCGCGTAGTTGGAGGTCAGGATCACCCGCACCCGCTCTTCCAGCAGAACGGTCAGAAAACGCTCCATCAGGATGGCGTCGGCGATGTCGTGCAGATGGAATTCGTCCAGGCAGAACAAACGGCTTTGCGCGGCCACGCGCCGCGCCAGCGCCGGCAGGTAGTTGGCTTGTTCGCCGCCGGCCTGGGCCAGGCCGCGGTGCAGATCGCGCAGGAACTGGTGGTAATGAATGCGCTGCGCCGGCTCGGCGGACAAGGCGAACAGGCCGTCCATCAGCATGGTCTTGCCGCGGCCGGGCTCGCCCCATAGATAGGCGCCGGTTTGCGGCGACGGCCGGCGCAACGGCCAGGCGGGGCCGGGCCGCGCCTGGACGCGCAGCGCGTCCAGCGCGTCGGCGGCGCGGCGCTGGCCGGGGTCCAGCACGACGCCCTGATCGATGAAGCGCCGGCTCAGGGCGGAGGGTTCAGCCATGCGCCGGCTCCGCGGTTTCGGCGAAGCGCAGCAAGGCGTCGAGCAGCGCGCGCTCGCCGGCTTCGTCGCGGCGCAGCAGATGGTCCAGCGCCGCCTGCTGGTCTTCCGGTTTTTTATCCTGCGATAGCTTGAAGCGGCCTTCCTCGCGCAGCACATGGACGCGCAGGCCGAGGATGTGCGGCGCGTTGGCGATCACCCGGGGATCGGCGGCCTCGTACTGGAACGGCGCTTGCGGCGGCTGCAGCCGCTCGCAGGTGTCGCTCAGCGCGCGGCGGGCGGATTCCAGGTCGTCCAGCACTTCGATTTCGACGTCCATATGCACGGCGACGTAGTTCCAGGTGGGCAGCAGCCGGCTGCGGTAGGCTTCCGGCGGGATATAGCTTTGCGGGCCCATGAACACCAGATGCGCGGGAAAGCGGCCGCGGCCCTGGAATTGGGGGTTGCGGCGGTCGACGTGGCCGAACAGGCTGCGGTCCGCGACGCGGAACAGCGGGATGTGGCTGGCGTACAGCCGGCCCTGGTGTTCGCTGCTGATCAGCGCCAGCGGGTAGCGGGCGATCATCCGGTCTATCAGCTCGGGGCGGCTACAGCAGTATTCCTGGTAATGGAAGGCGCATGAACTCACTGGAGGGTGTCCTTTTGCGTAGGCGCTTCGATCTGCGCGAGCCGGGCGCGCCGGCGGCGGTCGTGGGCGATGGCCGTTTCGGCCATCCACTTTAGCAGCGCGCGGCCGCGCAGCGGTCGCGAGTTGAAGGGCAAGAGGGCCGGGCCGGCGCCTATCAGCTGGCGCGCCAGGGTTCGGCCCAGCATGAAGGACAGCGCCAGGCCGCGGCCGTTGCAGCCGGTCCAGGCCAGGACGCCGTCGCCGACGCGGCGCAGGCTGGGCAGGCCGGACGGGGTGAGGCCGACCTGACCGGCCCATAGCCGCGGCGCGGCGTCGAGCTCCAGCCCGAAGACGGCGCGGACGCGCTGGCGCAAGGCGGCGGCGTATTGCTCCGCTTCGGCGTCGGCGCGCAGCGCGAACAGGCCGGTCAGCAATTGGCCTTCCGGCATTTTGCGGAAAAACCACATGTCGCGGCGGTTGTCGGAGAAGGGGATGTCGGCGGGCAGCACCCGCGCCTGTTGTTCCGGGCTCAGTTCGAACTGTCCGAGCGCCAGCGTCAGCGGCACGCTGTGGCGGGCGACTTCGGCGACGCCGTCGCGGCTGTAGGCGTTGCCCGCCATCAGCACGCGGCCGGCGCGCAGGCTGCCGCGCGGGGTGCGGATCACGTGCATGCCGTCGCGCGGGCTGGCTTCCACCAGCTTGGCCGGGCAGCGCTCCAGCAGCACCACGCCGCGCCGGCGGCAGCGTTCGGCCAGGCCGCGCGCCAGCGCCAGCGGGTCGATCTGGCCGCCGTCTTCGAACAGCAGGCCGCCGTGGTAGCCGGCGGCGGCGCTCAGCGCCCGAGCCTGCTCGGCGTCCAGCGCGCGGGCGCGCACGCCCAGCCTGCGCCAGGCCAGGGCGGCGGCCGGCGCGGAGCCGGGGGCGGCGAACAATTGCATCCAGCCTTTGCGCACCGGGCTGGCTTCGGGCAGCGCCAGCAGTTCGGCCGCGGCCTCGCTCAGGCCGGCCAGATAGCCGTCGGCCTGCGGCCCCAGCCAGGCGCGCAGTTCCGGCGGGCCGCAGCGCGCGGGCACCGGCACCACGAAGCCGGAGTTGCGGCCGGTGGCGCCGCCGCCGACGGCGTCGGCCTCCAGCACCACCACCGAGCAGCCGGCCTCGGCGGCGGCCAGCGCCGCCGACAGCCCGGTGAGGCCGGCGCCTATCACCGCCAGTTCGCAACTGACCGGCAGCGCGTCGGCCTTGGCCGCCAGCAGCCGCGGCGCGCGCGCCTGCCAGCCGCTGGCGGCGCTCAGCAAGGCCTCAAGCGCGGGCGCCGTCATGCCGCGATCCTTGTTCCAGCCGCGCCGTCAGCGATTGCACGATGGCCTGCGAGCGCAGCGCCAGCAGGCTGAAGGAGCCGGCGTCGCCCATGCCGTGCGAGGATTCGCACAGGCCGTTCAGGTAGAGCGGCGCGCCGCGGTCGGCCTCGCCCTGCAGGCGCACGCGGTAGTCCAGCGCGATGTCCACGGTGTCGCGCTCGGCGCACAGCTGCGGCGCCAGCGTTTCCAATACGCGCGGCCAGGGTTCGCGCTTGGGGCCGCGCCCCAGGTCCAGGAAGCCGGTGGCCAAGATCACCAGGTCCACGGTTTCGCTGACGATTTCTCCGCCCAGGAAGTGGCGCAGCCGCAGGGTGACGCCGTCGGCGCCGGGTTCGCAGGCCTCGGTGTCCATGCAGGTGAGCAGGGCCAGGCTGTCCTTGTCCTGCAGCCGGTTGGCGTATTGCTTGACGTAGAGCTGGTTGAGCACGTCGATGTCGGCGGCCGAATAATTGGTGAACACCAGTTCCTGGCGCAGCCGGGTCTTGTGTTCTGGGCTGGCGGCGAAGAAGGCGTCGACGAAGGCGGGGAAATACACCTCGTCGGAGAAGGGGCTGGTGTCTTTCTGACGGTAGCCGAAGTTGCGGGTGACGCCGACTACCCGCGTCAGCGCCGGCTCGGCGCTGGCGTGCAGCAGGATTTCCACCGCGCTCTGGCTGCCGCCTATCACCGCCACCCGGCCGCCGCCCTTGGCCTTGAGCCGTTCCAGCGCCGGCAGGTAGTGGTTGAGGTGGACCACGCGCGGGTCCGGCGCGCGCTGGAACGGTTCCGGGATGTTGGGGGTGCGGCCCGGCGCCAGCACCACGCTGAGCGCCAGGTATTCGCGGCCGTCGGCGCAGAGCACGCGGTAATGGCTGAGCGCGCCGTCGCTGTCGCTGACCGGCAGGATGTCGATGACTTCGCGCTGGTATTCCACCAGGTGCTGGAAGCAGCCGGCGGCCCAGCTGACGTATTGCGCGTACTCCAGCCGCAGCGGGTAGTGCAGCGGCAGGTTCAGGTGCTCGTAGAGCCGGTTGTGCTCGTGCAGGAAGTTGGTGAAGGTGTAGCGGCTGCGCGGGTTGCGCGGGGTGACCAGGTCGCGCAGCGGGTGGTTCTGGATGTCCGAGCCTTCCAGCAGCATGCCGGGCTGCCAGGCGGCGGAGGGCCGCCGCTCGAGGAAGCGCACGGACAGCTGCGGC
The DNA here is from genome assembly GCF_003052555.1 of Chromobacterium sp. Panama. Classification (NCBI taxonomy): domain Bacteria; kingdom Pseudomonadati; phylum Pseudomonadota; class Betaproteobacteria; order Neisseriales; family Chromobacteriaceae; genus Chromobacterium; species Chromobacterium sp. Panama. The sequence continues at coordinate 4,254,518 of NZ_QARX01000001.1, read as the reverse complement.
GCCAGTTCTTCCAGCGCGATGGCCAGCGCGATATTGGCGGGGCCGAAGCCGATGCCGATGATGTCGTGTACGGTGTGCGTCATGCTGTCGCTCCAGGGTTCAGAATGCCATTGCGGCCGGGGCGTGCGCGGCGGCCGGGGCGGCGGGCCACAGGCTGGCCAGCGCGGTTTCAAAACGGCGGACGATGTCCTCCGCGTCGTCGGCGCTGATGATCAGCGGCGGCAGCAGCCGCATCACCGCGCCGTGGCGGCCGCCGCTCTCCAGGATCAGGCCGTGTTCCAGACAGGCGCGTTTCAGCGCCTTGGCCAGCAGGCCGTTGGCCGGCGGGTGGCCCAGCGCGTCCGGCGCGCCGTTGGGGTCTATCAGTTCCACGCCCAGCATCAGGCCGCGGCCGCGCACCTCGCCGATGCAGGAGAAGCGCGTTTGCAGCGCCTGCAAGCGCCGGCGCAGCAGCTGGCCCACTTCCCGCACCTGCTCCAGCACGCCGGGCCGGCGCAGGTATTCCAGCGTGGCCGCGCCGCTGACCAGGGCGATCTGGTTGCCGCGGAAGGTGCCGGCGTGAGCGCCGGGCGCCCAGCGGTCGTATTTCCGGTGGTAGGCCACCAGGGCCAGCGGGTAGCCGCCGCCCACCGCCTTGGACAGGATGACGGCGTCCGGCACGATGCCGGCCCATTCATGGGCGAACATGTCGCCGCTGCGGCCGAAGCCGGTCTGCACCTCGTCCATTACCAGCGGCACGTCGTGGCGCGCGGTGATCTCGCGCAGGCCGCGCAGCCATTCCGCGCTGGCCGGAATGCAGCCGCCTTCGCCCTGGATGGGTTCCACCAGCAGCATGGCCGGCTTGCCTACGCCGCTTTCCGGGTCGGACAGCAGGTTTTCCAGATAGGCCAGCGACAGACGTTCGGTGTCGGCGGCGTCGGCGCCGAAGGGGCTGCGGTAGGCGTAGGGAAACGGCAGGAACTGGATTTCCGCCGGGTAGCCGCTGACCGCCTGTTTCGGCCCCAGATTGCCCATCATGCCCAGCGCGCCCATGGTCATGCCGTGGTAGGCGCCCTGGAAGGCCAGCACCGGGCGACGGCCGGTGGCGGTCTTGAACAATTTGAGCGCGGCTTCCACCGCGTCGGAGCCGGACGGGCCGCAGAACTGCACTTTGGCGTGTTCGGCGAAGGCGGCCGGCAGGGCCTGGTACAGCTGTTCCACGAAGGCGAGCTTGGCCGGGGTGGCGATGTCCAGCGCCTGCTGCAGCTGGCCGGATTGCAGAAAATCGGCCACCCGCTGTTGGACGAAGGGGTGGTTGTGGCCCAGCGGCAGCGCGCCGGCGCAGGCCAGGCAGTCCAGGTATTCGCGGCCCTCGCTGTCGTAGACTCGGGCCAGTTCGCCGCGGCTGATTACGCGGTCTATGCCGCGCGCGTAGGTGCGGGCGTTGGATTCGCGCTCGGCCAGTTGCAGGCGGCGGGGTTCAAAGGCGTCCATCGTTTGCTCCCTGTCAGTTCAGCAAGGCCGCGGCGCGCGGCTCGGCGTGGTCCTGCGCGTCGGTGCGCTGACCCAGTTCCTTGATCCAGCGCCGGTATTCGATGCCCAAGCGGTCGCTGCGCACATGCATTTCCTGCTGGAGGTCCAGCGGCAGCCGCGCCGGGCGCTGCGATTCCACGATCAGCCGGTCCTGCTCGAACACCATGTCCTGGCGATAGAGGATTTTTTCCTCGCTCAAGTCGGCGCCGAAGTTGATGGCGACGATCAGCCAGATCACGCACTCGGCCTCGTCTACCGGGGTGGCGTTGAGGAAGGTGCAGAAGCGCTCGGTGTCGCCGGTCTTCTTGACGAAGTAGGCGGTGGTGGGGTTGAACACCGAGTAGGTGTAGCGCGCGGTGACCGGGATGCCGCGGTGGTCGCCGTAGGGCTGGAACACCGAGATTTCCGAGGTGCGCAGCCCGTGTTCGTCCTTGAACACCTGGTAGTCCGGCAAGGGCTCCGGCGCGTCCGGGTCGCCGTTGAGATTGGCGTGGACGAAGGGGAAGTGCGAGGCGTCGAGGAAGTTTTCCACCGAGCGCAAGGCGTTGCCCATATAGCGATAGGGGCCGGCGAAGACCTTGCGGAAGCTGTCGTCCTCCCATTCCGGGAACACCGGCAGCGGGCGCTGCGGCGCGTCCAGGCTGGCCCAGATCAGGCCGTAGCGTTCGGCCGCGTGGTGGCGGAAGATCAGCCGCGCCGACGAGGGCGTGGCCTGGTCCGGGTGGGCGGGCACCCGCGTGCACTGGCCGCCGGCGTCAAAGCGCCAGCCGTGGTACGGACATTCGATCTCGCCCTTTTTGACGCAGCCCAGCGACAGCTTGGCGCCGCGGTGGCCGCAATAATCTTTCCAGGCGTGGATCTGGCCGGCGCCGTCGCGCCACAGCACCAGTTCCTCGCCCAGCAGCCGCACCGCCTTGGGGCGTTCTGCGCTGACTTCGTCGGCGCGCGCCACCACGTGCCATTGGTTCTTCAAGGCCTGGTAGTCCAGACCGGCGCGGTCCCATTTGCCTGCGTACAGCATGCTTGCCTCCTTTCCGGTCCGGTTCACGCGCGGTCGCGGCAAGCGCCGTCGAACTGCCAGCCCGGACGCGCCCAGCCGTCCGGCGTGTAGTCGGCCATGCAGTCGTCCACCAGCGCGCGGCATTGCTCCAGCACGCCGCTGCTCTCGCAGTGGCGCAGCATGTCCAGCCGCACCTGCTCGTTGTTGCCGGCGTAGTTGTGCTCGTACAGTTCGTGGCGTCCGCCGAACTCGCTGCCCAGCGCGTCCCACAGCAGCTTGATCAGCTTGAGCCGGTCCACCGCCTCTTGATCGGTGCCCTGGAAGTAGCAGCCGATCAGGTCCTTGAGTTCCGGATTGGCCAGGTCCAGCCAGCTGGACACCTGCATGATGGGCGAGCCGCCGAGTATGGTGTTGAACACCGGTTTGAGCTGGGACATCATCTGGGTGCCGAAATAGCGCACCGTGGCGGCGGCTTCCAGCCGCGGCACCACCGAGCCGTCGCGGCGCGGTTCCGGGTTGTGGCACAGCGATTCGGTCAGCGACCACATCAGATTGCGCAGCGCCACGATGTCGGCCAGCCGGGCGCGCACGCCGCGGAAGCCGTCGCTGCCGTTGGATTCCAGCACCTTGGCCAGCAGGCCGCAGATGAAATCCATCTTCACCGCCAGTCGGGTGCCGGATTGCAGCGGATAGCGGTTGAGGAAGCCGGAGGCGGAATAGAAGCTGCGCGCGCGCTCGATGTCGCGGTAGATCAGCACGTTTTCCCAGGGCACGAACACGCCGTCGAAGATCAGCACCGAGTCGTTTTCGTCGAAGCGGCTGGACAGCGGGTTGTCGAAGGGACTGAGCGCCGCGGCCTCGTAAGAGCGGCGGCAGATGATCTTGAGATTGGGCGCGTTCATCGGCAGGATGAAGCACAGCGCGAAGTCCTCCTCGCCGCCGGCCTGGTATTGGGCGGCGCTGTTCTGGGCGACGAAGGTGGCGTTGGAGATGGCCGCGCTGGTGGCCACCATCTTGGCGCCGCGCACGATGATGCCGGCGTCGGTTTCCCTCTCCACGTGCAGGTAAAGATCGCGCATCTCCGAGGCGGCGCGGGCGCGGCCCGCAGGCGGGTTCACCAGCACGTGGTTGAGGAACAGCACTTTGCGCGCGCTCTGGCGATACCAGTTCAGCGCGTTGTCGTGGAAGGGCGCGTACAGATGGGGGTCGGATTTCAGCGTGGCGGTGAAGCCGGCCTTGTAGTCCGGGGTGCGGCCCATGAAGCCGTAAGTCAGCCGCGACCAGTGGGCGATGGCGTCGCGGGCCTTGAGCAAGTCCTCACAGGAGCGGCTGGGCATGAAATAGCGGTGGGTGCGATAGCCTTCCGGATCGATGTCGGTCATCAGCTCCTGGCTGTCCGGATGGTGCAGCGCCTCGTACAGCCGCGACATCGAGTAAGCGCTGTTGCGGAAAGCCGGGTGCCGGCTGACGTCCGCCACCTTCTGGCCGTAGATGTAAACTTCGCGGCCATCGTTGAGACTGGCCAGGTACTCCTCCGGCGTCATCATTTCGTTCAATGCAGCATGATTCACTTGGCACTCCTCATCGTCATTTAAGAGCAGCAAACACATTCCCGGACTGCGGGCGACACGACGCCCTCCCGTCAGGGATGAGAGAATCGACGCCATGGGCGCGGCCGCGCGTGGTTGCGGCCGGCGGATGGCTACGGCGGGTATTGAGTAGTGGGGCCGCTCAGTGGCTGAAGTAACGGCCCAGCAGGACGATGCCGGAAAACAGGACGACGGTATTGATCACCCGGATGAATTGTTCGCGGGTCAGCCGCAGGGTGATGTGTCGGCCGGCGAACACCCCGCACAACATGGCCGGCGCCAGGATCAGCGCCAGCAGCAGCAGGGAGGCGTCCATATAAACGCCGGCCAGCGCGAACAGCACCACCCGGGTCAGGGTGCTCAGGCCGATCAGCGTGGTCTGGGTGATGCGCAGATGTTCTTTCTGCTCGATGCGGCCGGACAGATAAATGGCGTAGATGAAGCCGCCGCTGCCGAACAGCGCGCTGAACACGCCGCCCACCAGGCCGAAGGGCACCGCCGCGCGGGGCTGGAATTGCCGCTTGGGGCTGAGGCCGCTGAGCGAATACAGCGAGTAGGCCACCACGAACACGCCCAAGGCCAGCAGCAGCGCGTCAGGCCGGGTTTTCAGCAGGATGGCGGCGCCGATCAGGCTGCCGGCCACCATCAGCGGGATCAGCCGCTTCAGTTCGCCCAGGTCCGCCTGGCTGCCGTCGCGCAGGATGTTGCTGAAGGCGGCGAACATATCCATCAGCGCCAGCAGCGGCACGATCTTGGCCACCGGGATGAAAATGGCCAGCACCGGGCTGGCGACCAGGGCGGTGCCGAAACCGGCCACGCCGAAAATCACGTAAGCAATGGTGACCGCCGCAAAGATGGCGCTCAGGTCCTGCCATGGCAAATCCAGCAACATAGGGGTTCTCCTGGCCTGCCGGCCACGCTTGGAATACTTTCCCGGGCGTTGGCCTGACGGCTCCTGCTATTTCTCCGACGGCTATTTTGTATGGGATCAGCCGTTCTCAAGTGTTTGCATCCTACTGATTTGTCATGATGTATGTCAAATGGGAAAGTTTGTCCTTGTAGTATTTGAATTGCATTTAATGATTAATATATTTGTAGAAAAAGTTTTACGCGCGACTACCGCGCCGGCCGGCGAGCCGGGCTCGCCGCGGCGGGACGAGTCCGCTATCATCCGCGGCAGATTGAAGGCGAGGAAGCCATATGAGCGATGAACTGCACATCACCGATCTGGTGGAGGGCACGGGCAAGGAAGTGGTCAAGGGCGCCTTGATCACCACGCAGTACACCGGCTGGCTGGAGGACGGCACCGAGTTCGATTCGTCCTACGCGAAGGGACGGCCGTTCCAGTGCGTGATCGGCACCGGCCGCGTGATCAAGGGCTGGGATCAGGGCTTGATGGGCATGAAGGCGGGCGGCAAGCGCCGGCTGTACGTGCCGGCGCATCTGGCCTACGGCGAGCGCCAGATCGGCGCTCGCATCCAGCCCAATTCCAATCTCTTGTTCGAGATCGAGCTGCTGGAAGTGCTGACCCGCGACGATTGAGGCGGCGCGGCGGACAACAGACCGGCGCTGGGACCGGGTGTTGTTCGCCATTGCTCTTTAAGAGTCTGTTTTCAACGCCGTATCGCCGACGCGCAGCAGATCGTAAACAGCTTCTTAGTCCAGCAGCTTCCAGGCAATGCTCTCGCCGGCGCGCAGCGGCACCAGCGCGTCGCCGTCGTAGGCCAGCGTGTCCGGCACGGTCCACGCCTGCTTGGCCAGGGTCACGCGCTCCTCGTTGACCGGCAGGCGGTAGAAGGCCGGGCCGTTGAGGCTGGCGAAGGCTTCCAGCTGGTCCAGCGCGCCGGCTGCCTCGAAGGCCTCCGCGTACAGCTCGATGGCGGCGTTGGCGGTGTACATGCCGGCGCAGCCGCAGCTGCTCTCCTTGGCGTGGCGCGCGTGCGGCGCGCTGTCGGTGCCGAGGAAGAACTTGGCGGAGCCGCTGGTGGCGGCCTTGAGCAGCGCCTGGCGGTGCAGCTCGCGCTTGAGCACCGGCAGGCAGTAATGATGCGGGCGGATGCCGCCGACGAACAGCGCGTTGCGGTTCATCAGCAGGTGGTGGGCGGTGATGGTGGCGGCGACGTTGTCCGGCGCGGCGGCCACGTATTCGGCGGCGTCGCGGGTGGTGATGTGCTCGAACACCACGCGCAGCGCGGGCAGCTTGGCCAGCAGCGGTTGGAACACTTGCTCGATGAACACCGCTTCGCGGTCGAACACGTCGATGGCCGGATCGGTGACTTCGCCGTGCACCAGCAGCGGCAGCCCGGTCTCGGCCATGGCCTCCAGCGCCGGCATGGCCTTGTTGACGTCGGACACGCCGAAATCGGAATTGGTGGTGGCGCCGGCCGGGTAGAGCTTGACCGCGTGGACGAAACCGCTGGCCTTGGCCTTGCGGATTTCCGCCGGCGAGGTGTTGTCGGTCAGGTAGAGCGTCATCAGCGGCTCGAAGCGGCTGCCGGCCGGGCGCGCGGCCAGGATGCGCTCTCGGTAGGCGGCGGCGGCGTCCACGGTGGTCACCGGCGGCTTGAGATTGGGCATGATGATGGCGCGGCCCATCTGGCGACAGGTGTCGGGCAATACGGCGGCCAGCGCCGCGCCGTCGCGCACGTGCAGATGCCAGTCATCGGGGCGGATCAGGGTCAGGGTTTGCGTCATGGTCTTGCCTGCGGGTAGCGGTGAAAAAGGCGGCGGCCAAAAATAACCTGTTTACAAGCTGCTGCGCGTTGGCGATACGGCGTTGAAAGTCTCTTCAGAATGCTCATGTACGCTATGTGCATTCCGCTTCTTCAGCCGCTTTCGCCTGGTCTCGCCTTTGCTGGCGAGCGGGTAAACAGGTTCCGAGCCATCGAAATTATTTCCGTTTCAGCACCATGCGGAATTTGCCTTCCGCCGTGGTGTCCGAGGTCAACAGCGCATTGCCGGTCTGACGGCAGAAGGCTTCGAAGTCCTTGGGCGCGCCGGGATCGGTGGCGATCACCTCCAGCACTGCGCCGCTGTCCATTTCCGCCAGCGCCTTCTTGGCGCGCAGGATGGGCAGCGGGCAGTTGAGGCCGGAGAGGTCTATGGTCTTGTCGAAATTCATGGTCCGGCTTCCTCAGCCTTATCAGTTACAATGGAGGGAAGCCCGGCCGCTTGGAACCCGTTCAAGGCCGCATCGCCGACGCGAGGCGGACATCGAGCGGAATACAGGCCTGGTCGGAACTGTCCGCGGCTGCTCCCTAAACCCTAAGTTTACGCGAGTCGCCAAGCCATCCTCAAATCGGTCTTCATCATGTGCGTGATCGCTTTTGCCTACAAGACCCCCGGACTGGGCCAGCTGGTGTTGCTGGCCAACCGGGACGAATACTATGCGCGTCCGACCGAACCGCTGGATTGGTGGCCGCAATATCAGAATACGCTGGGCGGCCGCGACGCCGAGTCCGGCGGCGGCTGGCTGATGGTGGACGGCCGCGGCCGCATCGCCGCGGTGACCAATATCCGCGACGGCCATCCGGTCAAGGCGGAGCGCTCGCGCGGCGAACTGGTGGAGCGCTTCGTCGCCGGCGACGAGGACCCGTTCGCCTTCGCGGACTGGCTGCGCGCCGAGCAAGGCCGCTATGCGCCGTTTAACCTGCTGTTCGGCTATACCTCGGACCTGTTTCATTTCCACAGCCGCGGCGGCCAGATCGCCCGGGTGACGCCGGGCATTCACACCTTGTCCAACGCCACGCTGGACACGCCGTGGTTCAAGAGCGAGCGGCTGGCGGAGTATTTGCGCGAGTTTCAGCGCGTGCCCACCGAGGATCAGGCTTTCATCGCCCTGTCCGACGGCACGCCGGCGCCGCCGGGACAGTTGCCGAACACCCGCATCGGTTCCGCGCTGGAGCGGGTGCTGTCGCCCATCTTCATCAAGGGCCGCGACTACGGCACCCGCGCGTCCATGCTGCTGACGGTGTCGGCGCGCGGCGATATGCAGTTTTCGGAATTGAGTTGGGGCCTGGCCGGCAGGGAAACCGGCCGCCGCCGTTTCACTTTGCGTCCGGGCCAGCCAAGCGCGGCCCCGGCGCGTTGACGAGGAGTAGTGATTTGAAGACCTTTGCCGCCATCATCGTGCTGGCCCTCTGCGCCGCGCAGCCGGCGCTGGCCGACAACAAGATCAAGAAGAATATAGATTTTGCGCCGGAGGTGCCGTGGCAGGAGGGCGATTACCAGTTGCCGCCGTATCCGGCGCAGCCGGACTGGATCGCGGTCAGCACCGACAATCTGCAGGTCAACCAGTATTTCGTCGACGCCAAGACCCTGAGCGCGGGCGAGGACGGCGTGGTGCGCATGATCGTGCGGGTGAAGAGCCCGGCCGGCGGCGAGAATCTGAGTTTCGAGGGCCTGCTGTGCAATGAGGGCAGCTACCGCGCTTACGCTTTTGGCAACAGCATCGATAAAAACTGGATCCGCTCCAACAAGGCGGTGTGGCGCAAGATAGAGCGCGACGACAAGCTGCGCCGTTCGCTGCGCGATCTGGCCTGCCCGGACAAGCGCGCGCCGCGCGACGCCGAGGAGGCGCTCAAGCGTTTGCGTCAGGGCTGAGGCTGCTGAAAATACAAAGGCCCGCGCCGGAGTCCGGCGCGGGCCTTGTTGCGTCAGGCGCGCAGCGCGCGCCGTTTTTCCCGCCAGGCTGCGTGGCGTTGCGCCAGCGCGTCGAAATACAGATAGAGCACCGGGGTGATGTAGAGCGTGACCACCTGGGAGAACACCAGGCCGCCCACCACCGCCAGGCCCAAGGGCTGGCGCAACTCGGCGCCGGCGCCCAGGCCCAGCGCGATGGGCAGCGCGCCCATCAGCGCCGCCAGCGTGGTCATCATGATGGGCCGGAAGCGCAGCAGACAGGCGGCGTGGATGGCCTGTTCCGGCGACATGCCCTGTTTGCGCTGAGCCTCCAGCGCGAAATCGATCATCATGATGGCGTTTTTCTTGACGATGCCGATCAGCATCAGGATGCCGATGCTGGCGATCACGGTCAGTTCCTGGCCGAACAGCATCAGCGTGCCCAGCGCGCCGATGGCGGCGGAGGGCAGGCCGGACAGAATCGTCAGCGGGTGGATGTAGCTTTCGTACAGCACCCCCAGCAGTACGTAGATCACCGCCACCGCGATGCCCAGCAACAGGATCTGGCTGCCCTGGGTTTCCTCGAAGGCGGCGGCGTCGCCGCTATAGCTGGTGGCGATGGAGGGCGGCAGCGAGATGCGGTCCTTGAGCTGGCGCAGGTGTTGATCGGCCTGGCTCAGCGGGATGCCGGGCGCCAGGTTGAAGGACAGCGTCACCGCCTGCAACTGGCCCTGGTGGTTGACCGAGATCGGGCCGACGGTGCGCTCCACCGAGGCGATGCTGGACAGCGGCACCAGCTGGCCGTCGGCGGCGCGCACGCGCAGCCGCGAGAAGTCGAACTCGTTGACCTTGAACGGGTCGTCCGCCTGCAGGATGACCTGATAGTTGTCGCTGGCGGTGTAGATGGTGGAAATCTGCCGTTCGCCGAAGGCGCTGTACAGCGCGCTGCGTATGCTCTGGATGTCCACGCCCAGCAGATTGGCCTTGTCGCGGTCTATGTTCAGCTTGGCTTGCAGGCCCTTGAGCTGGGAGTCGCTGGTGACGTCGCGGAAGATGGGATCGGCCTGCATCTGCTGCAAGAGCTTGTCGGACCAGGTGTTCAGGCTTTCTGCCTGAATGCCTTGCAAGGTGTACTGGTAGCGGCTCTTGCTCTGGCGTCCGCCCAGGCGCAGGTTCTGCGTCGGGTTCAGATAGACGCTGAGCCCCGGCACCGCGCGCAGGTCGCGACGCAGGCTTTCCATGGTCGGGTCCAGCTTGGCGCGCTCGCCGCGCGGTTTGAGCTGGATGAACATGCGGCCGGTATTGCCGCCGGACAGCGAGGAGGTGGCGAAGGCGACGTTGGGATTGGCCTGGGTGATGGCCGCGGCGCGTTGCTGCAGCTTGAGCATGGCCTCGTAGGAGATGTCCTGCGCCGCCTCGGTGCTGGCCATGATCTGGCCGGTGTCCTCGGTGGGGAAGAAGCCCTTGGGAATGCCGTTGAACATCAGCGCGGTCAGGACGAAGGTGGACAGCGCGCCGGCCAGGGTCAGGCGGCGATGCTTGAGCGCCAGGTCCAGCGTGCGGCGATAGCCGGCCAGCACCGCGTCGAAGCCGCCTTCCAGCGCGGCGGCCAGCCGGCCGCGCCGGGCCTGGTGTCCGATCGAGTCGGCGCTGAGAAAGCGCGAGGACAGCAGCGGGATCAGGGTCAGCGACACCGCCGCCGACACCAGTACCGCCAGCGACACCACCACGGCGAACTCATGGAACAGCAGGCCGATCACGCCCTGCATGAAGAAGATGGGAATGAAGATGGCCACCAGCGACAAGGAGATCGACACGATGGTGAAGGCGATCTCGCGCGAGCCCCTCAGCGCCGCCTCCATCGGCGACAGCCCTTCCTCGATGTAGCGGACGATGTTTTCCAGCATCACGATGGCGTCGTCCACCACCAGGCCCACCGCCAGCGTGATGCCCAGCAGCGAGATATTGTCCAGGCTGTAGCCCAGCCAGTACATCAGACCTATGGTGCCGATCAGCGAGATCGGCAGCGACAGCGCCGGGATCACCGTGGCCGCCATGCGCTGCAGGAACATGAAGATCACCATGATCACCAGCGCGATGGTGAGCAGCAGGGTCAGCTTGACGTCGTGGATGGCTTCGCGGATGGACTGCGAGCGGTCGTTCAGCAGGTTCAGCCGCACCGAGCCGGGCAACTGCGCCTGCAATTGCGGCAGTTCCTTGCGGATGGCGTCCACCACCGCCACGGTGTTGGCGTCGCTCTGCCGCATCACCGCCAGCACGATGGAGCGCTCGCCGTTGACCCAGCTGCCGCTTTTGAGGTTTTCCACGCTGTCTTCCACCGCGGCCACGTCGGACAGCCTCACCGGCAGGCCGTTGCGGCTGGCGATGACCAGATTGGCGAACTGGGCGGCGTTTTGCAGCTGGCGGTTGGCTTCCACCGTCATCAGCTGCGATTTGCCCTCCAGCGTGCCCACCGGGGTGTTGACGTTGGCGGCGCGGATGCTGGCGGCCACGTCGTCCAGCGTCAGATTGCGCGAGGCCAGCTTGCCCGGATCGGCCTTGATCCGCACCGCGTAGCGCTTCTGGCCGAAGATGTTGACCTGGGCCACGCCCTTGAGGGTGGAGATATTGGGCGATATCCAGTTTTCGGCGTAGTCGTTGAGGTCGGACAGCGACATCGCCGGCGAATTGAGCGCCAGCAGCAGCACCGGCGAATCCGCCGGGTTGACCTTGCGGTAGGACGGCGTCGAGGTCATTTCCGTCGGCAGAGAACGCTGCGCGCGCAGCAGCGCCGCCTGCACGTCCACCGCCGCCAGATCGATATTGCGGTCGTTGTCGAACTCCAGCGTGATCGAGGTGCTGCCCAGGGTGCTGGACGAACTGATCACCGCGATGCCGGGAATGGTGGAAAACTGCTTTTCCAGCGGCGCGGCCACCGAGGAGGCCATGCTGTCCGGGCTGGCGCCGGGCAGGCTGGCGGAAACGTTGATGGTGGGGGTGTCGAAGCTGGGCAGCGCGGCGATGGGCAGTTTCTGATAGGCGATCAGGCCGGCCACCACCAGGGATAGGCACAGCAGCACCGTCATCACCGGACGGCGGATGCAGAGCTCGGAGATTTGCATCACTGGCCTCCGCTGGCCTGGCCGGCCTTGGCCGCGCGCACCTTGTCGCCGGGGCGCAGGTTGAGGCCGCCGTTGGACACCACGGCCTCGCCTACGCTCAGCCCTTTGACGACGGCTTTTTCCTTATGGATGGCCAGCAGTTCCACCGGCACACGCTTGACGCTGCCGTCGGCCTGCACCGCGTAGCTGAATTTGCCTTCCGGCCCGGTCAGCAGCGCCGCCACCGGAATGGTGGTGGCCTGCCGGTAGCGGCCGGCGTTAAGCGAGACGGTGACGAATTGGCCCGGCCACAGCTTGCCGTCCGGATTGGAAAACTCGGCTTTCAGCGTCAGCGTGCCGTTGGCGCTGTCCACCGCGCTGTCGATGAAGACCAGTTTGCCGTCCACGCTGTCGCCGCTGTCCGGCAGCGTGGCGCGCACCAGCAGCTTGCCGGCGGCCTCGGCGGCGCGCACCGCGCCCAGTTCGCGCTCGGGCAGGGTGAAGGTGGCGTTGATCGGATGGATGCGGGTGATGGTCAGCATCGCCGCGGCCATGCCCGGCTGTACCAGGGTGCCCGGATAGACGCCGATCACGCCGATGCGTCCGCCGATGGAGGCTCGCAGCGTTTTGTAGTCCAGCGCCACGCGGGCCGCCTCCACCTGGGCGCGGTCCGCGGCCACGGTGGCGCTGAGCGCGTCGGCCTTGGACTGGTTGGCGTCCACCACGCTTTGCGAGACGAAGTTTTTCGCCAGCAGGTCGCGGCTGCGCGCCAGGTCGCGTTCGGCGTTTTTCAGCTGGGCCTGGTCGCTGAGCGTCTGCGCCTGAGCCTTTTTCAGCTGCGCGGTTTCCGCCGCCGCGTCCAGCGTGAACAGCAATTGGCCCGGGCTTACGCTCTGGCCTTCCTTGACGTGGACCTTGGCCACCACGCCGGACACTTGCGGCTTGACCTCCACCTTTTCAATGGCGGTGACATTGCCGGTGGCGCTCAGTTCTATCGGCAGATCCTCCGCCGCCACTTTGGCGATGCCAACGGCAATCGGCGGGCGCGCCGCGGTTTTGGACGCGGCGGCGCTCGTCCTGGAGCCATACCAGCCGGCCAGGCCGGCCGCAGCCAGAGCAAGCGCGGCAGCGCTTGCAACGACTCGTTTCTTCATCTTTTCTTCTCGCTCTTGGGGCGGGCGCCTAGCCCGCCGTGTGGATGCCAGGCGTCGTCCCATCGATACCTGCTGGCGCATGCCGGCGTCGCCGCTTGCCGCGGACATCCATCCGGCGGCGGGCCGCGTTTCCAGGGCGTCCCTCCGCCGCTGGTCGCGCGGCCCGGAAAACCGGGCCGGATTCTGTCCGCATATTGGAATGATAGGGCCGAATAAGGCTTGCGGATCAGGAAGATGCGTTGGCGGCGCGGCCTGGGCTCATGAGCGTGGGGCCGGGGGGCGGGGCTGGCGCGCGGCATGCGTCGGATCGAGCTTACTCAAGCCCTTCCGTTTTCGCCAAGCGCAAAAGCGTTAATGATTTTGGGAAAAGCCGGCAAATTAAAAATAAGCTTTTTGTAATATTTGAACGGGGTAATTGTATAGGCTTATTTTCAATGTCATGAGCAATGCGTATGAGAGGCATTAATTTTTAGAATGAGAAACGAAATAATGGTGGAAAAACAATGTGAAATCAGCAAGCTGTGACAGCTAATGCGGGCAAGGATAGTCAATTTGCGACAAAAACGTTAAATCGCCCGCCGTCGCGCCGTGCTTAGCACTTGAAGTATTCAAAATCCTCAGCGCATAATGGCCGCCAACCACTCTGGATACAATCGAGTGAAGATTCTGATCGCCCCGCGATAGTCGACGGGAGCGGCAATACTTAGGAGAGTAGGCGAGATGGCTGATAAAAAATCGCTACAGACAATCACGGCCGCCGTGGCGCTGGCCCTGACTTCCGGCGCGGCCCTGGCCGCCATTGTGCCGCCGGGCACCAAGCTGGCCGCCAAGCAGGAACTGGTGCGCTCCAACGGCTCCGAACCGGAATCGCTGGATCCCATGGTGGTGGAGGGCGTGCCCGCCAACATCATCACCCACGACTTGTTCGAAGGCCTGACCGCCACCGACAACGAAGGCAGGCTGCAGCCCGGCGTGGCCGAGTCCTGGAAACAGACCGCGCCCACCACCTGGGTGTTCAAGCTGCGCAAGAACGCCAAATGGTCCGACGGCAGCGGCGTCACCGCCGACGACTTCGTCTACGGCATCCGCCGCCTGGTGGATCCCAAGCTGGCCGCTCCCTACGCCGGCACCTTCGGCATCTTCTTCCTGAACGGCGAGGCCATCGTGGCTGGCAAGAAGCCGGTGACCGCCATCGGCGTCAAGGCGCTGGACAAATACACCGTGCAAGTGGACACCGCCTTCCCGGTGTCCTACCTGCCGGAACTGATGTCCAACGCCCAGCTGGGCCCGGCGCCCAAGGCGGTGATCGACAAGTTCGGCAAGGACTGGGTCAAGCCGGGCAAGATGGTCAGCAACGGCCCCTTCGTGCTGAAAGACTGGCAAGTCAACAGCAAGGTGGTGATCGAGAAGAACGCGCAGTACTGGAACGCCAAGAGCGTGCAGCTGACCCGCGTCAGCTTCCTGCCCATCGAAGATCAGAACGCCGACCAGAAGCTGTACCAGTCTGGTCAGACCGACATGACTTACGAGATCCCGCCGGGTAGCTTCGACAAGCTCAAGAGCGCCATGCCCAAGGATCTGAAAACCTCCACCATCCTGGGCCTGCGCTATTACAGCCTGAACAACAAGGATCCGCTGCTGAAGGACGTGCGCGTGCGCAAGGCGCTGTCCATGGTGGTGGACCGCGACCTGATGGCCAAGAAAATCACCGGCGACGGCCAGCTGCCGTCCTATAGCGTGATGGTCAAAGGCGTGCACGGCGGCCTGCCGACCAGCTACGACTGGGCGCAATGGCCGATGGCCAAGCGCGTGGACGAGGCCAAGAAGCTGCTGGCCCAGGCCGGCGTCAAGCCGGGCACCACGCTCAAGCTGTCCTACAACACCAGCGACTACCACAAGAAGATGGCCATCTTCGTGGCCTCCGAGTGGAAGAGCAAGCTGGGCTTCAACACCTCCATGGAAAACATGGAGTTCAAGGTCTTCCTGAAGAAACGCCACGACGGCGACTACCAGGTGGCGCGCAACGGCTGGCTGGCCGACTATAACGACGCCACCACCTTCCTGGCGCTGGTCCAGTGCGGCAATACCCAGAACGACAACTTCAACTGCAACAAGAAAGCGGAAGAGTTGATCAAGCAGGGCAATGAAAGCACCGATCAAGCCAAGCGCACCCAATTGCTGACTCAGGCCACCAAGCTGGCGATGGACGACTACCCGATGATCCCGGTGCTGCAGTACACGCTGCCGCGCCTGGTGAAACCGTATGTGGGCGGCTACTCGCTGAAGAACCCGGTGGATCGCTACCGCAGCAAGGAACTCTACATCATCCAGCATTGATCGCCGGCCTCGCGCCGACGCCTGAACGCCTCCCGTCCCGCAGGGGACCGGAGGCGCGCGGGCGGACGCGCGTTCGGCCCTGATCTGGAAACGGGGGCAACCCCGGTGTGTTGAGCGGGCGGCCGTCGCTGACGGCGCCGCCCGCCCGTGACTGTCGGTGTCAATCGCCGTTGGTCCGTCCGCAGCCCGCGCATCGCGCCGGCGCGGCGGGCGCGGCGAGTCGGAGTAATTTGCAATGTGGTCCTACATCTTACGACGCGTGCTGTTGACGATCCCCACCGTGTTGGCCGTCATCACCGTCTGTTATCTGCTGCTGCACATGACCCCTGGCGGCCCCTTTGACGGGGAGCGCAAAGTTTCCGAGGCGGTATTGGCCAATCTGCAGGCCAAATACCATCTCGACCTGCCCCTGTGGCAGCAATACCTGTATTACCTGAAGAGCCTGCTGCAAGGCGATCTGGGCGCCTCCTTCCGTTATTCGGACTGGAGCGTCAACGATCTGGTGGCCAAGGCGCTGCCGGTGTCGGCGGCGATAGGCGGCAGCGCCATCCTGATTTCGCTGGTGATAGGCGTGGTGCTGGGCATTGTCGCCGCGCTGCGTCAGAACAGCGCGGTGGATTACCTGGTGATGCTGATCAGCAATATGGGCAGCGCTTTCCCGTCCTTCATCATCGGCCCGGTGCTGGTGCTGATCTTCGCCGTCACCCTGCAATGGCTGCCGTCCGGCGGCTGGAACGATTTCGATCCGCGCTTCATGATCCTGCCGGTGGCGCTGCTGACCTTCATCAACGTGGCCACCATAGGCCGGGTGATGCGCGGCAGCCTGATCGAGGTGCTGGGCAGCAACTTCATCCGCACCGCGCGCGCCAAGGGCCTGCCGATGCGCACCATCATCGTCCGCCACGCCTTGAAGCCGGCCTTGATGCCGGTGGTGACGCTGCTGGGGCCGCTGACCATCTCCTCCATCACCTCCGCCGTGGTCACCGAGTCCATCTTCTCCCTGCCCGGCCTGGGCAAGCTCATTGTCAACGGCGCGGCCAACCGCGACTACACGCTGGTGCTGGGCCTGGTGGTGCTGGTGACGGTGATTGCCGTGCTGCTCAATCTGCTGGTCGACCTGGCTTACGCCTTCCTCGATCCCAAGATTCGCTATTGACGCGCGTGACCGCGAAGGATTTCCCATGTTGAGAAGCAAACAGAAGCAAGCGGCGATCGCGCTGGAGACCCGTCTGGACGACGCCGCCGTAGAAGGACGCAGCCCGTGGCGCGACGCCCGCATCCGCTTTTTCCGCAACCGCGCGGCCGTGGTCAGCCTGATCATCCTGTCGCTGATCGTGCTGGCCTGTATTTTCGGGCCGATGTTCCTGCCCCATACCTATGACGACACCGACTGGGACGCCATCAGCCTGGCGCCCACCTGGCAGGGCATGCACTGGTTCGGCACCGACGACCTGGGCCGCGACCTGCTGGTGCGCACCCTGATCGGCGGCCGCATCTCGCTGATGGTGGGCGCGCTGGCCACCGTCGCCGCGGTGATCATCGGCGTGCTCTGGGGGGCCAGCGCCGGCTTCCTCGGCGGCAAGATAGACAATTTGATGATGCGCATCGTGGACATGATGTACGCGGTGCCCTATCTGCTGATCGCCATCCTGATGGTGACCCTGCTGGGCCGCGAGTTCTATCTGGTGGTGCTGACCATCACCATCCTGGGCTGGATGGACATGGCGCGCGTGGTGCGCGGCCAGACGCTGTCGATCAAGTCCAAGGAGTATGTGGAGGCCGCGCGCGCCATCGGCGTGTCCACCGCCACCATCATCGCCCGCCACATCGTGCCCAATCTGCTGGGCATCGTGGTGATCTACACTACGGTAACGGTGCCGGGCGTGATTCTGACCGAATCCGTGTTGTCCTTCCTGGGCCTGGGCGTGCAAGAGCCGATGACCAGCTGGGGGGTGTTGATCGGCGACGGCACCAAGACCATGGAAACCCAGCCCTGGCAGCTGTTGTTCCCCGCCGGCATGTTGTCGCTGACCTTGTACTGCGCCAACTATATCGGCGATGGCCTGCGCGACGCGCTGGACCCGAAAGATCGATGAGCCCGAGGTAGAACCACTATGAGCATTTTGAAAGTCAGCAATCTCGGGGTCCAGTTCCAGACCAACGACGGCATGGTCAACGCCGTCAACGGCGTCAGCTTCGAACTGGACAAGGGGCAGACCCTGGGCATCGTCGGCGAGTCCGGCTCCGGCAAGAGTCAGACCGTGTTGTCCATCATGGGCCTGCTGGCCCGCAACGGCTCCACCAGCGGCGAAGTGCTGTTCCACGGCAAAGACCTGCTGAAGATGGGCGCGCCGGAACTGAACGCCATCCGCGGCGACCGCGTGTCCATGATCTTCCAGGACCCGATGACCTCGCTGAACCCCTACCTGACGGTGGAGCGGCAGATGACCGAGGTGCTGGAGCTGCACAAGGGCATGAGCCGGCGCGCGGCCAAGAAGCGCGCGATCGAGCTGTTGGAAGCGGTGCGCATTCCGGAAGCGGCGCGCCGCGTGGACATGTATCCGCATGAATTCTCCGGCGGCATGCGCCAGCGCGTGATGATTGCGATGGCGCTGCTGTGCGAGCCGGAGGTCTTGATCGCCGACGAACCCACCACCGCGCTGGACGTGACGGTGCAGGCGCAGATCCTGACCCTGTTGAAAGACCTGCAGCGGGACTTCGGCACCTCCATCATCATGATCACCCACGACTTGGGCGTGGTGGCCGGCCTGTGCGAAAAAGTGATGGTGATGTACGGCGGCCGGGTGATGGAATACGGCGACGCCGACAGCATCTTCTACCACCCCAGCCATCCTTACACCATCGGCCTGCTGGGCGCGCTGCCGCGGCTTGACCACGACGGCAGCGAGCTGGTCAGCATTCCCGGCAATCCGCCCAATATGGCGCACATGCCCAAGGGCTGCCCGTTCTCCGAACGTTGCCAGCACAGCACCGAGCGCTGCGCCGACGAACTGCCGCTGCTGCAGGCCAGCAGCCACAATCCGCAGGTGATCCGCGCCTGTCACAAGCCGGCCGTCGAGCTGGCGCAAGCAGCCCAGGAGGTGGCCCATGTCTGAACAAGCCAAACAGGCCATTCTTTCGGTGCGCGACGTCAAAGTGCACTTCCAGGTCAAGGGCAACGACAGTTGGCCGTGGAGCCCCAAGAAAACCCTGAAAGCGGTGGACGGCGTCAGCTTTGACCTCTACGCCGGGGAAACCCTGGGCGTGGTGGGCGAATCCGGCTGCGGCAAGTCCACGCTCAGCCGGGCCATCCTGAATCTGATTCCCGCCACCGACGGCGAAATCGTCTGGATGGGCAAGGATTTGCGCAAGGGCAGCGACAAGGACTGGCTGGCGGTGCGCAAGGACATCCAGATGATCTTCCAGGATCCGCTGGCCTCGCTCAATCCGCGGATGACGGTGGCCCACATCATCGGCGAGCCGCTGCGCGTGCACAAGCCGGAGCTGGGTCCGGAGGAAGTGATGCGCCGGGTCAAGGCGATGATGGCCAAGGTGGGTCTGCGCGAGCAGATGATCAACCGCTATCCGCACGAGTTCTCTGGCGGCCAGTGCCAGCGCATCGGCATTGCCCGCGCGCTGATCCTGGAGCCCAAGCTCATCATCTGCGACGAGCCGGTGTCGGCGCTGGACGTGTCCATCCAGGCGCAGATCATCAACCTGCTCAAGGAGTTGCAGCGTGAGATGGGGCTGGCGCTGATCTTCATTGCCCACGATCTGGCTGTGGTCAAGCACATCTCCGACCGCATCCTGGTGATGTATCTGGGCCGCGAAATGGAGCTGGCGGAAAAGTCCGCCTTGTACGACGCGCCTTCGCACCCGTACACCCGCGCCTTGCTGTCGGCGATTCCCATCCCGGACCCGAAGCTGGAAAAGAACAAGGTGATCCAGATCCTGCAAGGCGACCTGCCCAGCCCGATCAATCCGCCGTCCGGCTGCGTGTTTCGCACCCGTTGTCCGCAGGCGGAGACGCGCTGCGCTCAGCAGGCCACGCCGCTGCGCCGCGTCAGCGAGCAGAGTCAGTCTTCCTGCCTGCTGGCCTGAGCCGGACCCTGTCCCGCGCCAAACCGCCTCTAGGGGCGGTTTTTTCATGTCCGGGCCCGGCCTTCGCTATAGTGGCGGAGTGGCATCAAGCAAAAATCCAAACATGAAAACCACGCTCAAAATCGCCACCGGCCTGTTGGCCGCGCTGGCCTTGGGGTACTCGGCGTTGTTGTGGGCCGATTCCGACGCCTTGTGGAATATCGTCAGCCGGCAATGCCTGCCCAATCAGCAGGCGAGCGGCCAGCCGGCGCCCTGCGCCGCGGTGGAGCCGGGCAGCGGCGAGGCCGGCGGCTACGCGGTGCTGAAAGACCGCAACGGCTGGCTGCAATACCTGCTGATTCCCACCGCCCGCGTCAGCGGCATCGAAAGCCCGGAGCTGCTGAGCGAGCGCGCGCCGGATTACTGGGGGGCGGCCTGGCGCGCGCGCGGCTTTCTGGAGCAGCGCTACGGCCGGCCGATTCCGCGCGAACTGCTGTCGCTGACCGTCAATTCCCAGTACGGACGCACCCAGAATCAGTTGCACATCCACATCTCCTGCACCGACGCCACCGTGCGCCAGCAGCTGGAGGACCTGAAGGACAGCCTGAGCGAGGAGTGGCGCGAGTTGCCGGTGGAACTGCAGGGCCACGCCTATTGGGCGCGCGCGGTGGCGGCCAAGGCCGACGGCGGCCCGGAGGTGGACCCGTTCAAGGCGCTGGCGGCCGGACAGCCGGAAGCCGGCCTGGACATGGGCCGCTACGGCCTGGCGCTGGTGGCGACGCGGCTGGCCGACGGCCGCGACGGCTTCATTCTGCTGAGCAGCCGCGCCAGCCTGATCGGCGCCAACCGCGCCTCGGTCGAGGAATTGCAAGATCACGCGTGTCCGGCGCTGCGGGGCGCGTCCGCCAATGGTTCGGATGCGTTGCGTCGCCGCGACAACCATTCGCAGCCCGCTTCGCCGCCGGTCTAGAGCGGTTCCGGAAAAACCTTTGCGTTGGCAAGGGCTTGCCGGCGGTAAGGTCTGAGGGGGCGTGAATCGGCAATGGGTGGGAGTTATGCCAATCGCTTTTCAAGAGGAGGCAAAGCGGATAGCATCCGTCTGCTTTATTTGTAAATTGAATTTGTAAATTAAATGAGACTGACACAATGAAAAAATTCGCTCTGACCGTTCTGGCTGCTGCTTGCCTTTCCGCCCCGGTGCACGCTTTCGATCTGGGCTCCATGATCAGCGCCGGCTCCGACCTGGTGAAGTCCGCCACCCTCAGCGACGCCGACGTCAAAGCCATGGCCGCCGAATCCAGCGTGGTGATGGACAAGAAAAACAAGGTGGCTCCGGCCTCCAACGCCTATTCCAAGCGCCTGGCCAAGATGGTTAAGGGCCTGGACAGCGAAGACGGCACCAAGCTGAACTTCAAGGTTTATCTGACCAAGGAAGTCAACGCCTTCGCCATGGCCGACGGCACCGTACGCGTGTACAGCGGCCTGATGGACAAGATGAACGACGACGAAGTGCGCTTCGTCATCGGTCATGAAATCGGCCATGTGAAACTGGGCCACACCAAGAAAGCCATGCAACTGGCCTACGCCACTTCCGCGGCGCGCAAGGGCGCGGCCGGCAGCGGCAACAGCGTCGCCAGCAGCTTGTCCGAATCCGAGCTCGGCGGCTTCGCCGAAGCCGTGGTGAACGCGCAGTTCTCCCAGTCTCAGGAAAGCGACGCCGACGGCTACTCGGTGGGCTTCCTCAAGCGTCACAACTACAACGTTCAAGGCGGTCCGGCCGCGCTGCGCAAGCTGGCCGATCTGTACGGCAACGACAGCAGCCTGCTGTCCAGCCACCCGGCGCCGGGCGACCGCGCGGTGAAACTGGAAAAACAGATCCAGAGCATGTAAGCGGCATCCGCCCGCACATGAAAAAGCACCGCCTAGGCGGTGCTTTTTTCATGGCTGCGTCAGCCGCTGTTCAAAACGCGCCGCGCGTCGCGAGCCGTCGCACGGTGAGTGCGACTTGTTGCGTGTGCATCCTGCGCTTGCTCCGCCGCAGCGCCTGGTTTTGCCTTGGCTCGCCAGATCGCGAACGGCTTCTTTGAGCGTGTTAGCCGCATATGGCCGGTGAAAATGGCTAAAAAAGACATTTTTTCAGATTGGGGCTATTATTGCCTTATTGTCATTATTTTCCCGGTGGGGCTGCGATGATTACGGAATTGCCCAGCTTGGACGCCTTGCCGCGTCAAAACGCCTCTCAGGTCAAAAACAAATGGGGGGAGGTCGTGCGCTTGGTTCATCAACAGGGCAGCGTGGCTGTTACCAACCATTCGACCGTGGAGATGGTGTTGCTGGACGCCGCCACCTACCGGCGGCTGGAGGATGCCATTCAGGCGCTGAAGCAGCGCGAGCAAGCGGCGTTGGACGCGCTGAATCAGCGCTTCGATGCTCGGCTGGCCCAATTGCAACAAGCGGGCACGGCACAAAACGTCGATAGTCTGTTCAAGGCCCAGGGCAAGTTAGGCTCGCGGCCCAAGGCCGGCGACGCGTTTTGATCGCCGCCGCCGCGCGTCCCTTCATCCTAGTGCTTGCCGGCGTGAACGGCGCAGGCAAGAGCTCGGTGGGCGGCAGCCTGCTGGCCGAGCACGGCTTGTCCTGGTACAACCCGGACAGTTATGCGCGCGAACTGGTCAGACAACTGGGTTTGGACCCGGACAAGGCCAATGGGCAGGCGTGGGAATACGGCCGCTCCCGGCTGGAGGCCGCCATCCGCGAGGGCCGCAACTTTGCGTTCGAAACCACGCTGGGAGGCCGGACCATGGCGGACATGCTCGCCGCAGCGGCGGGCAGTCACAATGTCATGATGTTGTTTTGCGGCCTGGACTCGCCGGAACGACACATTGCGCGGGTAGGCTTGCGTGTCGCCCATGGGGGCCACGACATCCCGGAGCACAAGATTCACGAGCGCTGGGTCAGCTCGCGTCTTAATCTGATCCGCTTATTGCCGAGACTGGCCCGGCTGCAAGTATTCGACAATAGCGCTGAAGCGGCGCCGGGGCAGGAGATTCCGGACCCGGTGCTGGTGTTGGAAACCGTCAATGGCCGGATGGTGTCGCCAGGGGTGGACGATCTTGCCGCCTTGGCCGCCACTCCCGTCTGGGCCAGGCCCATAGTGCAAGCGGCCATCGAATTGTCATTGTCTTGAGCTCTCTGCCCGGGTTTACGCCGCGTTAGCCGCGCTTGACCTTGGGCGGCTTGGCCAGCTGCTTCAGCGCTTGCGCCACCGCCACCAGGCCGAAGCTGGCGGTCACCGTCATCGCCGCGCCGAAGCCGGCGCAGGACAGACCCTGCGGGCCGCGCGGCTCCGCGGCGTCGCAAGCCTGCTGCTCCGTGTCCGGATAGATCAGTTGTTCGGTGGAGAACACGCAGGGAACGTGCAGCTTCTTGCCGGCTTCGCGGCTGAACTGGTGGTGACGGCGCAGGTTGTAGCGCAGCTTGGACAGCAGCGGGTCGTAAGTGACCTCGCCCAGGTCCGCCACCCGGATCAGCGTGGGATCGGTCTGGCCGCCGGCGCCGCCGGACACGATGAAGGGCTGGCGGCGGCGCGCGCACCAGGCCGCCATCGCGGTCTTGATGCGCAGGCTGTCTATGCAGTCGATGATGAAGTCGTAGTCCCGGCCCAGCAGCTGTTCCAGATTGTCTTCGGTGACGAAGTCTTCGATCTCGATCACCTCGCAGGCCGGATTGATCGCGCGCACGCGTTCGGCCAGCGCGCTGACCTTGGCCATGCCGTAATTGGGGTCCAGCGCTGGCAACTGGCGGTTGGTGTTGGACTCGGCCACATTGTCCAGGTCTATCAGGGTCAGCTTGCCGACGGCGCTGCGCGCCAGCGCTTCCACCGCCCAGGAGCCGACGCCGCCGACGCCGACCACGCAAACGTGGGAGGCCTGAAAGCGGGCCAGCGCCTCCGGCCCGTAGAGACGGGCGATGCCGCCGAAGCGGCGTTCCAGATCTGCGTTGTGGGTGTCCATGGCTGCAATCGTCAACAATCAAATCGGCGAAGGATACTGCAAGCCCCGCTTGCTGACCAGTGCGGCGGCCGTGGGCGCGAGGCTTGCCCGCGGTCAAAAAAACTACAGTTAAGTGGCTGATTGCTGGGAACCTTTCGCCGGCGGAGCTATCCTTCTCTTCAGGTCTGTCATGAAGGGCTTCCTGCTCTTCCTCTGGCTGGCCGGCCTTTGTCACAGCAAGGGAGATTCCCATGAAGCAGCAAAGATTCGATATTGATCTGGACAAGCATTACAACGCCACCGTCGTGGTCGCCTGCGAGGAATGCGGCCATGAAATCCGCCATCATCTCAAGTCCCTGCATCCCGACAGCGTGTTGCGCTGCCATTGCGGCGCCCATATGGCCATGAGCCCGCTGACCGTTCAACAGGCCGAGCGCCGCGTAAGCGAGATCAAGCAATCTTATCGAATCCATTAAGCCACTGCTGACAATCTGAGAGTATCCCCGCCGGCCGTTTCGGGCCGGACTCGCCGGGCATAACCCGGCCTCCCGCAGCAGCGACACGGCGACCGCAAGGTCGCCGTTTGTATTGGCCGGCAGGCTAAGCGGCCTATGATCCGCCTGTGGACAACTGCGCGTCGTAGTCGCGGAAACCGTCCTCCACCGCCGGCAGGATATCGACGAATTCGAAATAGGGCTCGGTGAGGAGCGGGCTGTCGCGCAGCGCGTCGATCAGATAATAGAAATCCTTGATCGATTCGGTTTCGAACAGCGCGATATCGCTGCAACGGGCGGTGAAGGCCTCGGCGTCGAACCAGCGCATGCGCACCGCCGGATAGCGCGCGTAGATCGGCTTCAGGGTTTCCGCTTCGAACCGGCGGCGTTCCGGCCGGCTCAGGCGCAGCCAGTTGGGGTGGACGCGCAGCAGCGCGAAGAAGGCGTAGCTTTGGCTCATGGTTCCGCTTTCATTGAGGATGGGCGACGCTTTCAATGTATCCGCCCTTGTCAGCGGGTAAAACTCGTGTTTTGCTAAGCGTTTGCCGCCGTCTTTTTGCTGTCGGCCCCATGACCGCGGCGCAAGCCTTCCTCCCTTACGGACCGCCGCATGCCCATGATTCCGCAAGCCCGCAAACAGCCCAGCCAAGCTCGCTCCCGCCATGTGGTGGCCGCCATTCTGGAGGCGGCGGCTCGCATTCTGGAGCGCGACGGCTACGCCGGGCTGAGCACCAACAAGGCGGCGGAGCTGGCCGGCGTCGGCATCGGCTCCTTGTACCAGTACTTCCCCAATAAGCAGGCGCTGGTGGCGGCCTTGCACCGCCGCCACGGCGAGGAAACCCTGGCCACGGTGCGGGAGGCCTTGCGGCTGAGCGCCGGCCTGCCGTGGCCGGCGCAGCTGGAGAGCCTGGTGTCCGCCTGCCTGCGTCTACATCTGGCCGCGCCCGGGCTGCACCGGGTGCTGGAGCGGGAGTGGCCGCAGTTCGACCCGCCGCCGGCGGACAATCCCTTGGACGCGGCGCTGCTGGACTGCGTGGCCGAGTGGCTGGCCGCTCGCGGCCTGCCCGCCGAGCGCGCGCCGCGCCTGCTGCGGATGGCGGACAGCCTGATTCACGGCCTGGCGCTGGAAGACGCGCCGGACGAGGCGGAACTGACGCGCTGCGTGGCGGCGGCCTTGGCCGCCTATCTGACCTTGCCGCGGCAAGACCCCGAGATTTCCCCTTAAGAGAAGGAGTTGACCATGCAATGGATTGATGTGCGCAGCGATACCGTGACCCAGCCGACGCCAGCGATGCGCGAGGCGATGTTCAACGCCGAGGTGGGCGACGACGTCTACGGCGACGATCCCACGGTGCAAGCGCTGGAACAGCTGGCCGCGGAGAAGCTGGGCAAGGAGGCGGCACTGTTCGTGCCCACCGGCAATTTCGGCAACCAACTGGCCATCTTCACCCACTGCCAGCGCGGCGACGAGGTGATTCTGGAAGAGAGCTGCCACATTGTCTGGCACGAAACCGGCGGCGCGGCGGTGATAGGCGGCGTGCAGTTGCGCGCCGTCGCCGGCGTGGACGGGGTGATGGCGCCGGAGGCGATAGAGCAGCGCATCCGCGTCGGCGAGGACATCCACTGGCCGCGCACCGGCTTGATCTGTCTGGAGAACGCGCACTGCAACGGCCGCGTGATTCCCTTGGCGGCGATGGCCGCCAGCGCCGAAGTGGCGCGCCGCCACCAGGTGCCGGTGCACCTGGACGGCGCGCGCATCTTCAACGCCGCCGCCCATCTGGGCTGCGAGGCGCGCGAGATCGCCCAATACGCCGACACGGTGATGTTCTGTCTGTCCAAGGGCCTGGCCGCGCCGGTGGGCTCCATTCTGGCCGGCAGCGCCGATTTCATCGCCCGCGCGCGCCGCAACCGCAAGCTGCTGGGCGGCGGCATGCGCCAGGCCGGGGTGATCGCCGCGCCCGGCATCGTGGCGCTGAACGAGATGGTGGACCGGCTCAAGGACGACCACGCCAACGCCCGCTACCTGGCCGAGCGGCTGGCGGCGCTGCCCTGCGTCGAGGTGAGGCTGGAGGACGTGCACATCAATATGGTGTGGTTCCGTTTCACCGCCGACATCGACGTGGCCGAACTGATGGCCGCGCTGCGCCAGGCCGGGGTCAAGGCCAATCCGCCCGAAGGCGGCCTGATGCGCATCGTCACCCATTGGCAGGTGAGACGCGAGGACCTGGACCGGCTGGTGGAGACGCTGCAACGGGTGCTGTCCGACTGAACCGAGGCCCGGCGGCTATAAATAAGCAGCTGCGGCGTGGAAAAGGGAGGCGGAATGAAACAATGGCTGGGCGCCTGCTGCGCCGCGCTGGCCTGCGGCGGGGCCCCGGCGGGGGCTCTGGACGAAGTGCGCTTGTTCAGCAGCGGCGATCCGCCCTATGTGGAACTGGGGCCGGACGGCCGGATCAGCGGCGGGCTGGCGGTGGCGCCGGTCCTGGCGATCCTGGGCAAGCTCGGCCTGCCGCCGTCGCGGATTGAAACGGTGCCGTGGGCGCGTGCCTACGAGGAGGCCAAGACTCGGCCGGGCGCGGCGATCTTTCCCATCGCCAAGACCCGGGAGCGGCTTAAACATCTGGACTTCGCCGTCAAGCTGCTGGATTCCGACGTGTATTTTTATCAGCTGGCGTCGCGACGCGACATCCAGGCGCCGACGCTGGCGGCGGCCAAGCACTATTCGGTGTGCGTGGTGCTGGGGGATTACCGGCAGGAGTACCTGAAGGAAGAAGGTTTTCCAAGACTGGACCCGACCTCGGACTCCAGCATCAACGTCAAAAAGCTGGTGTCCGGCCGCTGCGATCTGCTGCCCGCCACCGAGATAGGCATGCGCAGCAAGCTCAAGTCCCTGGGGCTGGACGCGTCGCTGGTGCGACGCGGCATGAAGCTGGCGCAGCTGGACAGCGCGCTGTACGCCGCCTTCAACCGCGGCACCGCGCCGGCGGTGATCGCCCGTTTCAAGGCCGCCGCGCGGAGCGCGGATTAGGTCTTGGCAGGCGGCAGCGGCAAGGCCGCCAAGGCCAGCGCGGCGTCTACGGCATGGCGCTGGGCTTGCGGCGCCAGCGTTTGCTCCCGGCCGTTGCCGCGCAGGATGGAGAGGCCTTCGATCAAGGCGACGATGAGCGCCGCGCGCTCCCTGACGACGCTGTCGGGCGCGTCCGTCTGAGCCTCGCGGCGCAGCAGCGCGCAAACCCGGTCGGTATAGCCGGCGTAGAAGGTCTTGAGCGCCGTATCGGCGGCCTCGTTGCGGCTGGACAGCGCCCACAGCTCCCAGAGCAAGGCGCAGCCGCCGTGTTGAAGCTGGGTCTCCAGCACAAAGTCCAGCGCGCCGGCCAGGCTGGCGGGCGCGTCCAGCATCAGTTCATCCCAGTCTTCCAGGTAACGAACCATGACGCCTTCCATCACCGCGTCGATATTCTTGAAGTAGTACTGGACATGGCTGATGCCCACCCCGGCTTCCGCCGCGATGGCGCGCATGCGGAAGCCCTGCCCGCCGTCGCGGGTCAGCACCCGCATCGCCGCGCGCAGAATCGCTTCCCGTCTTTCCTCTCCTTTGGCCGACATCTTTCCTCCTTCGTGATCGTCCGGCATGGCTGAAGCGTCAGTTTAATTGTTCAAACGACCAAGTTCATGTTTTAATATTGGTCAATTGACCAAAACTGAGGTGGCGCATGACTTCTTCCAGCGTTGTTCTTGTCGGTGGCAGCGGCGTGGTGGGCGCGCAAGTGGCGTCCTTGCTGGCGCGGCGCAGGCCGGATCTCAAACTCGTCATCGCCGGCCGGCGTCTCGACGCGGCCCAGGCGGCGGCGCAGCGATATGGCGCCGAGGCGATGGCGATGGACGTGAACGCGCCGGCGCTGCCGGACGCTCACAAGGGTGCGCTCATCGTGGGCTTGGTCAACGATGCGCATGACCGGCTGTTGCGGCTGGCCCTGGCCCAAGGTCACGCCTACCTTGACGTCACCCGCTGGACGGAGCGGCTGAAGCAGGCCTTACTGACGACGGCCGCCTACGGGCCTCCCCGCGCGCCGGTGGTCTTGTCATCGGCCTGGATGGCCGGCGCGGCCAGCCTGGCGGCGCGCGACGCGGCGAGGGCCGTCGCCGAGGTCGAGCGCGTCGGCATCGACATCCTGTTCGCGATGGCGGATCAGGCGGGGCCGAATTCGACCGCATACATGGACCGCCTATCCGAACCGTTCCACACCATGGAAGGGGGGAAGTGGGTCAAGCGCGGCGGTTTTCTCGATGGCCGCGTCGCGGACTTCGGCGCCGCCGGCCGTCACAGGGTTTACCGTTTCGATACCCCGGATCAAGCGAATCTGCCCGCCATCGTCGGCGCCGCGCAGGTGGATGCGCGCATCGGCTTCGACGACGGCAAAGCCACCGCCTTGCTGCATGTGCTGGTGCGCAGCGGCGTATGGCGGCTGCTGTCGCGGCCGATGTTCAACAGCGCGCGGCAGGCGCTGCTCTACAACCCCGGGCCGGGCGCGGCTCACCGCATCCGCATTGCCGTCGAGGGCAAGGACGCCGCCGGCAGGCCGTGCGGAAAAACCGTGCAACTGGCGGACCCTTTGGGACAAGCGCATCTGACGGCCTTGGGCGCCGTTTTGCAGATCGAGCATTTATTGGGGGCGGACGCGCCGCCCGCCGGCGTCTATCTGGGGGAAGCGTTGCTGGACCCCGAGCACGCCTGCCGCCAGCTGCGGGAGGAGGGGGTGGAGATCAGCGCGGTCTGAACTTCGGGCGCAGCGGGCATGGCGCATTTGGCGTTGGCGGCGCGGGGTGCTAACCTCGCGGCCATTGATCCGCAATTGTGATGACGCCGATGTCCGACTATAACGCCCTCGATCCCCACGCCTGGCTGGAAAACCTGGACGATCCCGCCGCCGCCGAATGGGTGGCCGAGCAGAACGCGCGCGCCCAGGCGCGGCTGGACGCCGACCCGCGTTTCGCCGGCCTCCGCGACGAAATCCTCGCCCACCTGCGCGATACCCGCCAGATCCCGTTCTGCGCCGAGCATGAGGGCTGGCTGTACAACTTCCACCAGGACGAAGCCCATCCGCGCGGCATTTACCGCCGCAGCACGCTGGCGGCCTACCGCGCCGCCGAGCAGGACTGGCAGACCGTGCTGGACATCGACGCGCTGGCTGACGAGGCCGGCGAGGACTGGTATCTGGACGGGGTGTCCCACTGCACGCTGGCGCCGCTGCAAGCCATGGTGCACCTGACCGCCGGCGGCGGCGACGCCGGCATCGCGCGCGAATACGATCTGGCCGCCGGCGCGTGGCGGCCGGACGGTTTCAGTTTTCCGGAAGGCAAGAGCCATGTGGCCTGGCGCGATCCGGATAGCGCCTGGGCCTGCCCCGGCTGGCCGGGCGCGCCGCTGACCCGTTCCGGCTATCCGCGCGAAGTGTGGCTGGTGGAGCGCGGCGAGGAAGGGCGGCATGCCTGGAGCCAGGTGTTCTCCGCCGGCGAAGACGCGATGATGGTGGCCGCCTGGCGTTTCCTCGACGCCGACGGCGCGACGCTGGACCTGATCGAGTGCTCGGACAGCTTCTACAGCAAGACCTATCATCTGATCGACGAAGCGCTGGAAACCCACGCGCTGCCCTTGCCGCCCAAGGCGGAGCTGGAGGCGTATCTGCACGGCGATCTGATCGTCAAGCTGGCCGAGGATTGGGACGCCGCCGGGGCCCGCTATCCGGCCGGCGCCTTGCTGGCGGTGGCGCTGGAGCCGCTGCGGCAGGGACGGATAGACGCGCAATTGCTGGTGGCGCCGCAGCCGCGGCTGGCGGTGGAGTCGGTGGAGACCACCCGCGCCAGCGTGGTGGTCAATCTGCTGGACCAGGTCAAGAGCCGGCTGCTGGCCTTCGACAAGATCGACGGCGTCTGGCGCGAGCGCGCGCTGCCCACGCCCAGCGGCGGGGTGATCGAGTTCGCCGACCAGCCCTGGGACAGCGATATCCTGTGCTACAGCTTCAGCGATTTCCTGACCCCCACCGGCCTGTACCGGCTGGACGTGGCCAGCGGCCAGCAGGAATGCCTGCGTCGTCAGCCGGAGGCTTTCGATCCGGCCGACTTCGTCGCCGAGCAATGGCAGGCGCGCGCGCCGGACGGCGAAAGCATTCCCTATTTCGTGGTGCGCCGCCGCGACGCGCCGCTGGATGGCGCCACGCCCACCTTGCTGTACGGCTACGGCGGCTTCGAAGTGCCGATGATGCCTTACTACGTGGAGAACTTCGGCCCGCACTGGCTGCAACGCAGCGGCGCCTTCGCGCTGGCCTGCATCCGCGGCGGCGGCGAGTTCGGCCCCGGCTGGCACCAGGCGGCGCAGGGCGTGAACCGCCAAGTGGGCTTCGACGACTTCATCGCGGTGGCGGAAGACATGGTGGCGCGCGGCCTGACCGCGCCGGCCAAGCTGGGCATAGAGGGCGGCAGCAACGGCGGCCTGCTGGTGGGCGCCTGCATGACGCAGCGGCCGGAATTATTCGGCGCGGTGGTGTGCGAAGTGCCGCTGCTGGACATGCTGCGCTACACCGAGCTGCTGGCCGGCGCCAGCTGGATAGACGAATACGGCGATCCGGAGGACCCGGCGCAGCGGCCGGCGCTGGAGGCGTATTCGCCCTACCACCGGCTACGCGGCGATCTGGCCTATCCGCTGGCCCTGTTCACCACCAGCGCCAAGGACGACCGCGTGCATCCGGCGCATGCGCGCAAGATGGTGGCGCGGATGCGGGAGCTGGGCCACGACGCGCTGCTGCTGGAAACCGAGGCCGGCGGCCATAGCGGCAACGCCGGCCAGGAGCAGACCGCGCAGGAGTTGGCGCGGGTGCTGGTCTATCTGTATCAGCGGCTGATGGATTGAGCGGGGGCGGACGCTGCGGCGAGCGCCGGCAATTCCTCCAGGAAGGCCGCGCGCGAGCGCACGCCGGCGGTGCCCGGTTCCTTCTTGTCGTCCTGGATCAGGCGCACGAAGACCAGCGAGCGTTCGCCCTTATTGGCCCAGCCCACGTACCAGCCGTACGGGTGTTCCTCGTCGAACTGGCCGTCCGCCTTGCGCGGATAGGCCATGCCGGTCTTGCCGTGCGCCTGCCAGCCGTCCGCCGCCGCGCTGGTTTCGGTGATCTTCATCGTCAGTTCCTGCGCGTGTTTGGACACCGGCAGTTCAAGATTGACCAGCTTGCGCAGGAAGGCCAGTTGCTCCAGCGGCGACACCTGCAGCGAGGAGGCGATCCAGGCGCGTTCCAGTCCATTGTGCTTGCCCGGGTCGCCGCTAAAGTCGGCGTTGCCGTAGCCGAAGGCGTCAGCGTAGCGTCCTAGCTTCTCCTCGCCCAGCGACTGGGCGATCTGCTGCGAATACCACACCACCGAATACTTCAGCCAGCGCACCGGATCGGTGGGCTGTTTCCAGTTGTCGCCGCCCCAGTCCACATAGCCGTCCCGGTAGGGCAAGGCCGGCTGGTGTTCGCTCTTGAGGAAGCCGGAATCGAAGCCCATCACGCTGAGCGGAATCTTGAACGTGGAGGCCGGGGTGTAGCGTTGTTCGCAGCTGCCTTGTCGCAGCAGGATGTCGCCGCTCTTGGCGTCGGCCAGCAGCGTGCATAGCGTGGCGGCGTGGACGGGCAGACTGAATAGGCCGGCGCAGAGCAGCGCG
This sequence comes from Chromobacterium sp. Panama, assembly GCF_003052555.1. Classification (NCBI taxonomy): domain Bacteria; kingdom Pseudomonadati; phylum Pseudomonadota; class Betaproteobacteria; order Neisseriales; family Chromobacteriaceae; genus Chromobacterium; species Chromobacterium sp. Panama. The sequence continues at coordinate 4,222,943 of NZ_QARX01000001.1, read as the reverse complement.
GCGCCGGCGAGGCGTGGTGTGTTCATGATGTTTCCCTTGATGGATTCAGCGCGGCATCCCTTGGACCGCGCGGTCTGAAGTCAGATGGGGCGCCGGATTCCAAAGTTCCACGCGCGGGCCGCTCAGGAGGCCGCTTGCCGCTTCAGCCAATCGCTGGGCGGCAGCCCCAGCCTCTGGGCAAACACCCGGCTGAGCGCGGCGGGGCTGGCGTAGCCCACTTGCGCGGCGATGCGTTTGATCGGCTGGCCCTGGCGCAGCTGATGACGGACGACGGCCAGCCGCCAGTCGGTCAGATAATCCAGCGGGGCGAGGCCCACTTGTTGCCGGAAGCGGGCGGCGAAGCGCGCGCGCGACATGCCGGCCTGTTCCGCCAGTAGTTCCACGGTCCAGCCGCGCTCGGGGCTGGCATGGATGGCGTTGACGGCGCGCGCCAGCTTGGGGTCGGACATAGCGGCGAAGATGCCGCTGTGGATCTGGCCGGCGTCTATCACCACGCGTATCGCCTGGATCAGGAAATACTCCATCAAGCGGTCCAGCGCCGCCTGGCGGGCGAAGCGCTCGGAGAAGGCCTCGTCGAACAGCAGCCGCAGCGTGGGCAGCAGGCTGGGCGTATCGTCCAGATACAGCACCAGGCATTCCGGCAGCGCCAGCGCCAGCGGCCCGCCGGTCTGGAAGCCCAGGTCCAGCTTGGCGCAGACCAAGTCGGCGCCGCGTTCGCCCTCCGGCAGCAGGATGTGGGCGCTGGGGCGGGGAAACAGCAAGGCGCAGGGGCGGTCGGTGTCCAGCACCAGGACGTCGCGCAAGGTGCAGCGCAGGCGGCCGCCCTTGAGCAGATGCAGATGACCGGCCATTGCGCCAGGGTCGAAGTCCGCCAGATGGCATAGATTGCCATGATGGAATACGCGCGCGGAGAAGGCGCTTTGCTGCAGCAAGGGCGTCAACAGGTCCATTTCGATACGATCTGCAAAGTTTTCGAGACGATAGGCTTCTGATTGTATTGCAAGATGACTTCTGTGCAGTCCCCATCGTCGTTCAACTCGAGAGTCAGGAGCCCATCATGCCCCGCATCCCCACCGTAGACCGCCATCAAGCCAGCCCGGAACTGAGCGCCACCCTGGACGCCGTCAAGGCCAAGCTGGGCAAGGTGCCCAATCTGTTCGCCACCTTCGCCCAGTCTCCGGCGGTGTTGAACGCTTATCTGGGCTTCTCCGAAGCCCTGGCCAAGGGCAAGCTCAGCGCGCGCCAGCGCGAAGTGATCGCCTTGGCGGCCGCTCAGGCCAACGCCTGCCAGTACTGCCTGTCCGCCCATACCTTGATGAGCAAGGGTGCGGGTTTGAGCGAGGCGGACATCCAGTCGGCGCGGGCCGGCCAGGCCGCGGATGCGCAGACCGACGCGATCGCCCGGCTGACCGTGCAAATCGTCAGCCAGCGCGGAGTGTTGTCGGATCAGGACCTGGCCGCGGCGCGCGCCGCCGGCGTCGACGACGTCCTGCTGGTGGAAGTGATCGCCGCGGTGGCGCTGAACACGCTGACCAATTACGCCAATCTGATCGCCGGCACCGAGATCGATTTCCCGGTGGTGGCCTTGTAGGCGACGGTTGCCGCGCGCAGCTTGCGTGCGCGGCCGGGGCTTTGCCGGTGTATACCGGCGGCCCCGGCCGTTTTCGTTTTAGTCTTGCCGCGCCGTTCAGCAGTGCAGCCGGGCGTGCTGCTGGCGCAGCGCTTGCGGCGCGAAGGACGGCGTCGCCGGTTCCGGGGCGTTGCAGTACAGGTCGGCGCAGTCGCTGATGCGCTCCAACTGCCGCTGCAGCGCGGCGGCGTCGCAATGGGCCAGAGGCTGACGGTTCCACAGCACCCAGTCCTGGCTGTGCGCGGATTGGCCGATCACCGGCTTGAGCGGATCGTCGCTGAACAGGTTCTGCCGCAGCGGCGACGCGTCCGCTTGCGCCTGCTGTGGAGACAGGCAGCAGAACATCAGCAACTGACGCGCGGGCTGCTCGCTCAGGTGCACCGCGTGTTCGCCCACTTGCAGGGTGAAGAGGCTGTCGTCCATCTGTTCCGGCGGGGTGAGCGACAGGGATTGGCACAGTTCGGCGACGGCGTGTTGGAAAGGCGTGGGCATGGTTTTTCTTTTTGGATGGGGGAAGAGAAGCCGGCCGCGCGCGGCGGCCGGCGGCATGGTGCTTACTGTCCGGCGTTCAGCTTGGCGCGCAGCTCCTGTATCTGCGCGGCTTGCGGGTCCGACGGGGCGGATGGCTCATCCAGCCAGCTTTGCAGCAGCGCTCCGCCAATCGCCGGCATGGTTTTGGCCAGTTGGAGCTCGGTCATCTGCCACAGCGGCGCGGAAATCTCGATGGAGGTTTTACTAAACGCGCTGCCGGTGCCGGCATCGGCATGGCGATGGCTCAAGGCCAGGGTGCGCATCGCCGCGCTTCCGCACTGCTTGAGCGGCCCTTCCGGCAATTGCGACAACATCTCGCGGTGCAGGCGGGTGACGTCTGCGCCGCTGGCGTGCAGCGCGCGCAGGTCTTGATCGCTGGGCAGCGGCAATTGTTTCAGGGTGTTCTTGATTAGCGCGGCAATCTCGATGTGGCTGAGCGAGTCCGGCGCAATCTCGCCATTCGCCATCTGTTGTTTCACGTTTTGCAATTTCTCGTGCGATGCCGGCACGCGGAAGGCGCCGTCCATATTGCGCTTATCCGCCAGGCTGGCCTGGAACGTGTCGCACAGGCGGCAGAAATTGGTGGCGAACGACGCGGTGAGAGGAGACACGGGCGTTTGCGGCGCGCTGGCCGCGGCCGGCTTGGCCTGGCCCGTCAGCTTGCGCACCCAGTCCGGGATCGCGCCGAAGAAGCGGGCGACCCGGCCGCTCAGCGGCTGGAAGAAGCGGCGCACGTCGGACAGACATTCGCTCAAGACCGCATGGGCTTTGCCGCGGCTTTCGGCGCTGTCGTCTATGCGCACCGGCTTGCCCTTGAGGCTGCCGGTCTGGGCGACGGGGGCCTCCGGGGCCTGGGCAGGGGCGTGCGAGGGGCTGGCGTTGGGCCGGACGGAGGGAAAGCCGAGAGGCAATAGCATGGTGGCGCTCCAGTGGCGTAGAAATGGGCGCTATTACACCGCGCCGTTCCAACCGCGGCTTTCAGGAAGCGCTCAGAACCTGTTTACGATCTGCTGCGCGTCGGCGGGATGGATAGAAATGGGCGTTGAAACCAAGCTCAAAATGCTCATGCACCACGTGTACATTCCGCTTTTTCGCCCGTTTTCGCCTTGTCTCGCTCTTGCACGCGAGACTTTAGAACAGGCGTTCAGCCCGGTTGTTGGCCCGGCGCTTCCGCCGGCGGTTCGCCTATCAGGTAACGCGGTCCGTCGCCCAGGCTGGCCGCGCAGTCGCCGGGGTTGTACAGCGCGCACTGGCTCAGCGACAGGCAGCCGCAGCCTATGCAGTTGCCCAGCCGGTCGCGCAGCCGGGTCAGTTCGTCTATGCGCTGCTGCAAACGCGGCAGCCAGTCCGCGGACAAGGCCTCCCAGTCGCGCGGGGTCGGCGTGCGCTGGCTGGGCAGCGCGGCCAGCGAACCGCGGATGTCGTCCAGGCTGATGCCGACGATCTGGGCCGCGCGGATGAAGGCGACGCGGCGCAGCGCGTCGCGCGGGTAGCGGCGTTGGCCGCCGGCGGAGCGGGCGCTGTGCAGCAGGCCCTGGGTTTCGTAGTAGCGCAGGGCGCTGGCGGCGACACCGGAACGGCTCGCCAGCTCGCCTATGCTGAGCCAGGGAGAGGGTTTGGCCATGGGGGCTGCGGGCATGCGCGGACTCGCTTGACTTAAAGTTGACTTTAACTTTTATCGTAAGCGCATGGATTTTTCAAGGAGGACGCCATGAACGCGCCAAGCCGTCACACTGAACTGCATGCCTTGTTGGACGCCAACCATGAGTTTTCGCTGATGCACAGCGACACCACCAACCATTGCCCGATGGCGCTGACCGCGCTGGCGGAAATGGGGGCGGAGCCGCATCAGCTGCGGGCATTCTTCGACTTCTGGGAGAGCGAGCGCGCCGAGCCGGCGGAGCCGGTGGAATACGATATCGGCTGGGGCCGCTGGGACGCGGCCTTGGGGCGGCTGGACGCCTTCCCGGCGCTGCTCCGGGTGATGGAGGAGCGGGTGGCGGCGCGCGGGGTGGAGGACACCGCGCGGCAAGTGTTGGCCAGCCTGCCGTTCTCGCCGGGCGGCGGCGCCTTCCACCCGCTGATCCGGCTGGCCTTCGCCCTGCGCGCCGGCCACGCCGGCGAAGCGGCGGCGGGGCTGGCCTATTATCTGAGCGGCTATCTGCGCCTGCCCGCCGGCCTGGACGCGCAAGCGCCGGCGGATTCGGCGGAGGACGGGCTGGCGAGTTTGTCGCGGGCGATGAGCGGCTGGAACAGCCCGGATTACTGGATACACGATCGCTTCGACGCGGTGCTGGCCGATCCGCGTTTTGCCGCCGCCTTGCCCGGCGCGCCGAAAACGGCGGACTGGCTGGACGCGCTGGCGCGGGCGGCGCTGCGGGTGTACTGGCAGACCGACAACTTCACCGCGCTGCACATGGTGACGGCGACGCTGGCGCTGCGCGACGTGCTGGAGCATCTGCCCGGCTTGCCGGCGGAGGATTGGTACCCGGCTTTGTGGCAGACCTTTTGCGTCGCCTATGTGTCCATCGGCGCGCCGGCGCTGGAGGCGGAGGAACTGCCGGACGCGCAGCCGGCCTGGCCCTTATTGCTGCAACGCGTGCTGAACGTGCGCAACGAGCATGTGATCAAGCTGGTGTACGCCTGCCATCGCGAGTTCCAGCGCAGCGGCGACGCCTTCTACCACGCGGCGGCGGCGCGGGCCTTGTGGGACGCGGTGTGAATCACCAGTCCTCCATCTCCTTGGGCACGCCGCCTGACATGATGGCGTCCTGCATCCATTGGGTCATCATGCTTCCGATACCCATATTGCTCACCAGCGATGTCAGTAATGCGGTGTGCAGCGGCGAGTTCTCGTCGATCTGTTCCAGCGTGCGCTGGATCATGTCGTTCTTCTGCTTCAAGGTGGTGAAGGCCAGTTCGCCGGTGGCCGGGTCTTTGAAGTCGCGCAGCAGCTTGCCGACGGCGTCGGCGTAGCGCTGTTTGTCTTCTTGCGAGTCGGACGCCGGCGGCGGCAGCCCGTGCAGCGCCGCGAGGAAGGCCACCGCTACCGGGTCGGACTGGAAGTCCGGCCATTTGTGCGGCGGCTCCACCGGCTTGGCGTCGTCGGTCTTTGGCGTGTCCGTCGGCGGCGCGGCGTCGTCGGCGTTTGGCGCCGCGGCCAGCAGCCGTTGCTGCAGCGGGACGATGTCGTCGCCGGCCGCGGCGGCGCGGCCGATGGCGGAAGGGGTCAGCGAGGGGATCATTCCGGGCTCCTGTCTACGGCGGTCAAGGCCGCCAGGTCTTGTTCCAGTTGCGCGATCAAGCCGCGCAGCGCCTGCTCCGACAAACGGCGGCAGTCCTGAGGCAAGGGCTCCAGGCATTGCAGCAACTGGCGGCTGGCCGGCTCCACGTATTGTTCCGGCGAGAATTCCGCCGCCTGGTCCGCGCAGCGCATCATGAAGCGCGTGTCGGCGTGATAGTCGATCTGGATGGCGCCGGGCCAGTTTTCCGTCAGCAGCGTCATCAACTGCGGCTGCAGCGCGCGGGCGCGCTTGGGCAGCTGCAGATAGAGGGTGGCGTCCGGCTGATCCAGGCCGCGCAGCCATTCGTCCAGCAGCAGCAGCAGGGTGTCCGGATGGTCCACGGCGGCGCTCAGCATGGCGCGGGCCTCTTGCTCCAGCCGCTCGCGCCAGTTCCAGGCCATGGCCTGGCCGGCGGCCAGATGGGCGGCCGCGTGTTCCAGCGCGGCGAGCATGCCTTGCTGATAGCCGTCCTGGCAGGCTTGCCGGCGCAGGGCTTCGGCCTGGCGCTCGGCGTCGCGCAGCACGCGCTGCGCCTGTTGCCGCGCCTCGCGTTCCAGCTGATCGGCGCGTTCGGCTCGGCGCAGCTGGCCGCGGCGCACCAGCACGCCTTCAGCGGCGGTCGGAGGGCGGGATGTGGGGATGTCTCTGGGCATGTTGTAGGGCCAAGGTCAGAATCAGGGCGTCGGCGGGCGGCTGCGGCGGCGCGGCGTCGGCCTCCGGCGGGAACTGCAGCGGCAAGCGTTGCGCCAAGGGGCGCGGCAGACGCTCGCGCCAGGCCTGCAGGCGGCCGTAGCCGGTCAGCAGCAGCGCGCCGTGGCTGAGCGCCGGCCGCTGCGCGGCGGCGGCGTCCGGCGGCAGCGCCACGGCGGCGAAGTCCTGCGCCCAGTCCGGCAGCCGCAGCAGGCCCGCCTGCCAGCCCAGGCCGGCGCGCAGCGCGTGGCAACCCAGCAAATAGGCTGTTTGCGGCAAGCGCCGCCAGTGGCGCAGCCATTGCCGCGCCAGCGGGTCCAACTGGGCGTCGGCGCAGTCGCTGTCCAGCCGATAGGCGGAGATCAGCAGCTCATTGGCCGCCGCGCGCGCGGCGGCGGAGGCGGTCAGCGCCGGCGGCAGAACCAAGCGCCGCGGGTGCAGATAGGCCAGCGGGTCGTACAGCAGCGCTTGCAGCGCCGGCGAGCGGGCCGCGGGCCGGCTACTCATGTCCGGCCTGCGGCTCGGCGGCCGGCGGCTCGGCGACGGGTTTGGGCGCGCGGCGCTGCCACAGCCAGGCCGCCGCCGCGCCCAGGAGGGCGATCAGCGCCACGCCGGCCATCAGCCAGCTCAGGCCGGAGCCGCGCTCTTCCGCCGGCGCGGTGGGCGCCTGCTGCTGCGCCTCACTGCGCCGCGACAGCACCACCGAGATATTGTCGTAATCGATGTCGGCGAAGCTGTTCTTCAGGAAACGCTTGATGTCGTTGACCATTTGCTCTGGGTCCACGTCGCGGTCGTACACCGCCAGCGCGGACAGGTGGATGGGTTTGGCGGCGCGGCCGCCTTCGCCGGAATCCAGGTCGTAGCTGACGTGCACGCGCGCGGACAGCACGCCGTCCATGGTTTGCAGCGACTGCTCCAGCCGCTGCTCGATGGCGGAGTACAGCCGCGCCTTTTCCGCGCGCGGCGAGGACACCAGCGAATCCGCAGGGAACATCTGCGCCACTTCCACCCGCGGCCGCGACGGCAGGTTGTAGGCCTTCAGCCAATCCACGGCGGCGGCGAAGTCCGGCTGCGCCACGGCGATGCTGAAGCCGGTCTTGCCGCGGTCGGTCTTGTCGGCCTCGATATTGTGGCGCTGCAAGACGGCGATCACTTCATTGGCCTGCTGCTGATCCAGGCCCTTGAGCAAGTCCTTCTGCTGGCAGCCGGTCAGCAGCAAGGCCAGCAATACGGCTTTGAAACCATGGCGGATCATGAGCGCAGCAGGCTTTCTACCGCGCCCACGGTCTTGCGGGTGAGGGTGCTGATCATGGACACCTCCAGGTTGTAATTGGAGGTGCGCTGCTGCAGCTCCATCAGCACGGCCGGATTGCTCAACAGGCCCGGCTGTTCCAGCCGTTGCAGAATGGCGTCCTTCTCCATGCCTACGCCGACGGCGTTTTGCGAGAAGGCCTGGATCAGGCGGTCGTCCAGCGACACGAGATTGTGCTCGGAGAGGGTGATGTCGCTGACCTGGGCGGTCAGCGAATCCAGAGAGAGGGCGGCGATGGGGGTCATGGGCGGACTCCTGAAGCGCCGGCGCGTGGCCGGCGTCGGGGTTTAGCGGAAGTTCTGGATGATGGCCGCGTCGATGTCCTTGAACACTTTGACGGTGTTGGACTGCGCGTTGCGGTACAGGTTGTACTCGGACAGCTTGCTTTGGTAGTCGGCCAGCAACTGGGGGTTAGACGGGTTGCTGTTCAACTTGCCTAGAGCTTTGCTCAGTTCTTTTTGGAGTGTGCTGGTGCCGGTGTCGAACGTTTTGGATAATTCGCTGAGGGTCCAGCCATCACCCTGGATACGGATGCACTTGGGGTCTGTCATGGTGGCTTACTTTCGGTTTATAGGGGTTTGGGAAAATACCAGTGGCCGGTCGCCATCTTGACGTAACCCTGGTTGCCGTACTTGAAGGACTTGCCCTTGAGCCAGTCGTCCTTCAATTCAATGGCGAATTGCACGTAGCGGCCGCCCCACTGGCGGTAGTAGTCGTCGACGAAGCGGCGCGCGCGCAGCAGCTCGCCATCGTCCAGCGCGCCCTGGATCACGAAGGTGACGCCGTTGGGCTGCTCGCTGCGGGTGAAGGGCAGCGCCTGGCGCGACAGGCCGGTTTCGGCCTGGCTCGCGGCGGCGGCGTCGTCCACCGGCACGATGTCCACCGCGTCGGCGTAGGGCATCTGCTCGGCCAGCCGCTGCGACAGCGCCTGGCTGGCCGGCCCGCCCAGCGCGGCGCGCTGTTGGCTGACCCACAGCTGCGGCCGGCGAGGGTTGTCCAGCTGCAAGCGGTAATAGGGCAGGTGCGGGTAGTTATCCGCCAGCCAGCGGCCCATCCGTTCGTTTTCCTGCTGAGGGCTGAGCACCTGCGCCGGGCGGTTGTAGTCGCCGCGCGCCAGCACTTGCCGCGCCCAGGCGCTGTCGCGCTCATTGGCGGCGGAGACGTAGAACACGCCGTCGCGGCCGGGCAGCACTTGGAAGCGCTGGCTGTCTCGTCCCAGCAGCGCGTTCAATTCCGAGGCCTGGCGTTGCGGGGTGTTCCACAGCCAGTAGCCGCCGCCGGCCAGCAATAGCGCGGCGATCACCGCCAGCGCCACCGCGGCGGCGGCGTGGCGACGCGCCGGTTTCTGTTCCGGCGGGGGCGCGTCCTGGCCGTGACCCAGCACCTCCGGCGACCAGGACAGGTGTTCCGGCCGCAGCGCCAGTTCCAGCGCGCCGATGCGCAGCGGGCGGTTGAATTCGGCCGGGCGCTCGTCCACGCCGGCGTCGCGCAATTCGCGCAGCGTCACTCGGTCGGGCTCGGCGCGGTCGATCAGCACTTCGAAATTGACGCCTCCCTGTTCCAGCGGAATGAACAGCGCGTCGGCCGGCAATTCCGGCAACTGGCCGGCTTCGGTCAGGGCGGCGGCCGGGCCGACCAGAAACAAGGTCTTGCCCGGTTGCAAAAGGAATTCGCAGCCGCGCAGCGGGCTGTTTAGCAGGCGGACCACGATGGGCGCCGGCGCGGAGAGAGTGATGTCTTCAGCTGCCATGGTGTCTGTCGGTGAGTGCGCAAGGTTCTGCGATGTTGACATTTACTTTACGGACAAGCTGGAATGGATTCCTGATGGAAAACCGATGAAATCTCGGGACGGGAATCAGATTCGGGGAGGAGGGAAAAAGCATGGCGGCGTGCCGCGGAAGCGGCGGCCGCCATGTAAAGGGGGATCGGGAGAGTCGCGGAATTACCGCTGCTGAGCGCTGGCGGCCCGCGCCGCCATTTTTTGCTGTCGCTCTTTCAATTCGTTGATGAGCTCCGCTCCCGCCGGGGAGGCGGCGGAGGGCTTCGAGCCAGGTTCCTTGCGCAGTTTTTGGCTTTGTTCGTCACGCAGTTGCTGAATATCGGCCGCGCTGGCCGCCGCGATCTTGTTCCAGACGCGCGCCGGGCCAGCCACCGGGGCCGCCGCGTTGACGGGCGGCGGAGGCGGCGGAGGGGGCGGGGGTGGTGGCGGCGGAATCTGGCCGGGCTGCGTTGGCTGCGGCGCGGCGGCCAGAACCGGGGCTGCTGGTGGGGCTACCGCGGCCGGCGCGGCTTGCACGACGGCGGCCGGCGCTTGAGGTGTCTTGGCCGGGGCGCGCTTGCCGGCGGTGTCTGCCAGTTTCTGCTCGAAATCCTTGAGCGCCTCAGGCGTCATGCGTTGGCGCAGCAGCGCCATCGGGTCGCGTTTGGACGTCGGCGCGGCGTGGGCCGGGCCGCTGTCTGCCTGGGGCGTGGGCTGTCGCAGTTTGCCAGTGGGCCGCGCCGAGGTTTCCGCGCGAGCCTGGGGCGTGGTTTGTTGGAAAGCCAGCCGCAACTGGCCGACCGAGCGGCTAGGCTGCGCCATGCGCGGCGCGGGCTGAGGCGCTGCGCCCTGGCTGACGCCGCGCAACTGGGCGGTCCAGGCCGGGGATGGACAGGCCCTGGGGAGGGCCACCGGGGCCGCGGCGGGCAATGCGCGCGCGGCGGGGGGAAGCGAGCGAATCATGAGAGCTCCTTGCTTGGGGGTGGGGCGGCTTGGCGCAGTTTCTGGTAGCGCCGCCATACTTGCTCGGCGTAACGCATGCGCAAGGCGCGGCGGCTGGGTGCGGTGCCGGCGTTGTAAGCGCCCACCGCCTCCCAGGAATAACCGTAACGTTTCATCATCTCGGCCAGGATGGAGGCGCCGACGACCACGGACAGACAGGCGTCGCCCATCAGCTGCGGTTCGGTGACGCCCAGCTGGCGCAGCCGCGGCAGATGGGTGCTGTTGATCTGCATCAGGCCCAGGTCCCGGCTGCCGTCGCGGTTGCGGCCCACCGCGTCCGGCTTGAGCCCGGACTCCTGCTGGGCGATGGCGTAGAGCAAGTCCGGCGCGATATTGAACATGCGGCCGGCGCGATCCCAGCAGTCCGCCCGCGCCGCGCCGGCGCACAAGAAGAGGGCGGACAACAGACAGACGCGGATCACGCGGCCTCCGGCTGGCAGGGCTGAGCGTGTTCCGCCAGCTCGCTCAGTCGCGGATCGTGGCGCCAGGCCTTGATCCACAGATAGCCTTCGGCCTGCAATTGGCGCCAATGCTGGACCGCGGCCTCCGGGCCCTGCGTGGCCAGGATCAGCGGCAGCAGGCTGGAGCGCACCTGGCGGCTGTCCACCTTGGCGAGGAAAACGCGCAAGGCGGGCACCGCGGCGTCGCCGCGACGGCAATAGTCCACGTAGCTGTGATTGAGGGCGAGCAGGCCGGCTTCCTCGCCGGAGTCGCGCACCGCCTGCACCAACTCGTCGGCTTGCGCGTGCTGGCCTTGCAGCCCCAGCAGCAGCGCCAGCACGCTTTGCAGCACCGGGTGGTTCTGGCCGTATTGGCAGAGCTGGCGCTTGCCCAGCGACACCGCGTCGTCGATGCGGTGTTCGTAATAGGTCAGCCACAGCTTCAGAATGCTGGCGGAGATGCGCGAGGGGTCGCGTTCCAGGCAGGCGTCCAGCGCCTGCTGCGCCTGGGCCAGCTTGCCGGACAGGAATAAATGCCAGGCGTGGTAGTAATGGATGTCGACGGCATCAGGCGCCAGCAGCCGCGCTTGCTCGAATAGCGCCTCGGCCACCGCTTGCTCCGAGCGCATGCTGCTGAGCAAGGCCAGCAGTCCCAGCGCCTGCGGGTTGGCCGCGTCCAGTTCCACCGCCTTGTTTACCGCCTGTTGCGCCTGGATCAGCGCCTGGGCCTGGTCGAACAGGCCCAGCTGGGCCAGGGTCAGATAGCACTCGGCCAGGCTGCAGTAAGGCAGCGCGTGGCTGGGGCCGGCGTTGACGCACTGGCGCAGCAGCATCAGCGCGCGGCGCAGGCTGGACGGGGTGTGTTGCTGCAGTTCGTGGCGGCCGTTCAGATAGGTGATGGCCATGTCCAGCGAGCCCAGCTCGTTGTTCTGGCCCTGGTTCCAGCGCAGGCCGGGAATGCGTTGCGGCAACAGGCTGGCCAGCCTGGTTTGCAGCGCGGTGATCGGCTGTTCCGGGCTCAGCTCTATGCTTTCATGGTGGATCAGCTGATGGCCGGCGGCGCGCACCAATTCCACCCGCAGCTTCCAGACGCCGCCTTGCTGCAGGGTCTGGCCGGCCAGGTAGTAGTCCGGGCGCAGCTGATCGATCATCGCCACGATGTCGGTGACGTCGCGGCAGTTTTGGGTGATGGTGGCCGGCAGCACGATCAGGCCGAACGGCGAGTAGCGCGACAGGCATTGCACCAGAGCGTTGTGCAGGCTGACCGCGTCCAGCTGCGGATGGGTGCGGAAGGGCAGCACGGCCACCGAGCATTGCGCCGCCAGCGGCGTGGGTTTGGACACCATGGCCACCGGGCGGCTGAAGCGATAGCCCTTGCCGTACACCGTGTCGATATAACGGCAATCCTTGGTTTCCAGCAGGATGCGCCGCAGCGCGTAGATACAGCGGGTCAGCGACTCTTCGTTGACTTCGCCGTCCGGCCAGACGCGGTCCAGCAGCGCGTCCTTGCTGACCAGCTCTCCCGCCGCTTCCAGCAGGGTGGTCAGCACAGCCAGTTCCTTGGGCGGAATGCTGATCTGCTGCTCGCGGTGCAGCAGCATGCCGTCGAAGTGAAGGACGAAGTCGCCAAAAACAAATTGCCTGTTCATGAAGCCATCTTTATGTAACGCCATCTTCTAGTTCCTCTTGCGCGCACGGCGCAATAGCGCATGGCGGACCATGCGGATCGAGTCGACCAATGCTGCGACTTGTGTGCTATTCCCCGTAGCATCGCGGCATGTCGGCGTGTTTTTTGTTCGGTGGATCTGTTGGGTGATTTGCGCTGGTTCTTGGGGCCGGCTGCGGATTCGCATCGCGCGGCGTGTGTCCGCCGCTTCCCGCCCGCTGTCGCCTGGAATTGCCAGTGTCGTCAACTGGCGCTCAAAGCCTTTATCCGGTCATAAAAACAGAGAGAGTGGATGGTACTTTTGCCGACGAGGGCCAGCTTGCAAAAAATGTTCAGCGAATGACATGGTCTTGTTTGTCCTGTTGTTATGTCATCGGGTTGTTAGGGAGGTTTTTGATTTCCTTCGCATAAATTGATGTATGTAGGAATACTACATGAGGGAGTGCTTGCTACAAATGGGAAAACTCTCAAAAACGAGGGGGGAGGTTCGGACGAGGCCGCAGCCGATTTATGCAAGTTCGGTTACCGGCGTTGGGGTAGTTTGACGCTGTCGCCGAGCATGCGCCGGCGGCCCCTCATCACCGTCGTTCTGGCCTCGCCGCCAAATCAGGAGCGTTTGAAATGTCTTTTAATGTTTCGTCGAAGCCGACCGCCAATTCCCCCCGTTTGGCGACGCTGTCCGAGCCGCAGCCAGGCGCGCCGTCCACGCCGGCGCAGAGCCCGTTCGCGGCCGCGCTGCGCGGCGGCGGCATGACGGCGCAGGCGCCGGCTGTCGAACAGAAGCCGGCGTCCAAGCAGGCCGACGCCTGGCAGGCCGTGATAGCCGAGCTGGCTCGGGACTGCGCTAAATATTGCGACTTGGCGGCCCAGGGCGTGAAAGACGGGACAGTCAGTCCCGAGGCGCGCGGGCAATTGCAGGGGCTGCTGCTGGGCTGGACGGAGATGGGGCGGGAGCTGCAGTCGGAAAGGCCGTCGCCCTTGGCGTTGGCCGCGAACTTGAAAGCCGGCAACGGCGAAAACTAGGCAGGCGCTCCGGGCTCGGCCCGGCGTTTGAGCCGCGATGCGGCGCGAGGAGGCATCCATGTTGGACACAGTTGCAAGCGGGGCGGGTACGGTGCGGTTGCAGGGCTTCCGCCGCTTATCGGAATCTTCGGCGCCGCGGCCGGCGCAGGGCCTGGCCGCCGCCTTGAGCGGCGCGCGCGGCGCGGCGGAACGCCGCGTGGAAGACGCGCCGCCGGCGCGCGGCAGCCAGGTGGTCCTCAGCGACGACAAGCTGCGCTTGCGGCGCGAAGACCTGGGCCAGACCCTGCTGGCGATGAAACGCGAAGCGTATCGCCAGGCGGAGCCGGAACGCTCGCGCTGGCCGCGCTGGGTGCAGGCGCTGAACATCCTGCCGCGCAGCCACGCGGTGGCGCCCAAGACGGTGGCCATCGTGGAAAGCTTGCGGCAGACGCTGGCGGCCGGCGACGCGCAGACGCCGCTGGACATTAAAGAATGCGCGCGGCTGTCGCTGGATATGGAAGCGCTGGCGCGCGCGGCGACGCCGGGCAGCCCGCTGGCGGAACTGGGCCAGCGGCTGGCCCTGTTGGGCCAGGCGGCCTGGGCGCAGTTGGCGCGGACGGAGGTGGAAGCGCAGCTGCTGCCGCAATTCCAGCGCTTTGATCAGCCGGGCGCCAGCCAGGAGCGCAATGTCGGCGCTTCGGTTGGGGTCGGCCTGGGACTGGGCGAGGCCGGCGCCGGCGCCAAGGCCACCTTCAGCGTGGGCCTGGCCTGGAGCCGCGGCATGGACAACGACGACGAAGGCTTCGTGTTCCAGAACCAGGGCAAGGCGGTGTCCGCGCGCGCCGGGATTCAGGGCGGCGTCGGCGTCGCCTCCTTGTCCGGCGCGGTGGAGGGGCGCCGCCAACGCACCGTGGCGACCGAATACGCCAGCGCCACCGCCTTCGTCAAACTCAAGGCGGACCAACTGGCTCACGGCTCGCGCCGAGACACTTTGGGCCTCAGCGCCCGCACCGCGGTGGGCGCGCTGATCCGCCTGTTCCGCCCCAGCCACGGCAATGAATTGCGTCAGTACCAGCAACTGCAACAGCAGGCGGCGGATCAACAACAACGGCTGGGCGTATTGCTGGGCTGGCTGGGCCAGCGCGACAGCGCCGCGTCCCTGCCCGGCGCGCAGACGCCCTATCTGCCGCCCAGCACGGTGGACAGCGTCAAGGGCAGCGCCTCGGCGCGCGCCGAAGCCGCGGGCATCGGCGTCGGCGTTGGCGCGGCGGTGGAGCGCATCGACATCCAGGCCGACGCGCTGACCCCGATCTGGCAAGGCCTGCGGCAGGAGCAGGGCGCGGCGCGCAACGCGACGATCGCGCAACAGCGGCTGGCCGGCATCGAACAAAAAGCCGCCGCGCTGATGGGCGCGGACGCGCGCAATCATCCGCTGAGCTGGCTCAGCGGCGCGCAGAGCATGGCGGCGCTGCGCGAACAGACGCCGGAACGGCTGCGCGACGCCGCGGACGGCCTGCGCGCCGAATTCGAACATTTCTGCGCTGTCGCCCAGCAATTGGACGCCGGCATCGGCAAACGTCAGGGCGGCGCGGCGGTGGAACGCTCCATCCAGGCCGCTTGGCGCGCGGGAAGCCGCGAGGAAACGCTGGCCAATATGGCGCTGGCCCACGCCGCGCTGACCCTGTGCGCGGCGGGCAAGGGCGACGAGGCCTTGTTGCAGAGCCTGGACGAGCTGGCGCCGCGGCTGTACGCGCCGCCCGTCCGTCACGACGCGGCGGCGCTGGCCAAGCGCACCAGCTTCCATGACGTGCTGCGCCTGCAGATCCGCGACCGCAGCGTCGCGCTGGATCTGGGCGGCGCGCTGGGGCCGCTGGGCCTGAAAGCGGAAGCCTCGCTGACCGAACGCACCCGGGTGCATCACAATCCGGTGCGAGCCGGGGATTACAAGGACGTGAGGATCAGCCTGTCCGGCAATCTGAGCGGTTCTTGGCCGCTGGACGCCTTGCGCGAGGCGTTGAGCGCGCAGCTGGCGCCGCACGGCCTGGCCGCCGAAGTGCCGGCGGCGCTGGCCGGCCTGCAAAGTTCCGTGGGGTTGCAAGGCGGCGGCGCGCTGACCCTGCTGCTGCGCTTTTACCGGCCGCAATACCAGACCCAGGCCGATTTCCCGGCCGAGGCCGCCGGCTTCCGGCTTCAGTTGAGCCGGGTCAGCGCCAGCGGCAACCTCGGTGTGTCCGCCTCCGGCGGCGTGCCGCTGCAGCCGGGGGTGTCGCTGGAACTGGGCCTTAACGCCGGCTCCTCCGCCACCGCGGTGCTGGGCGAGCGTTGGGGCGACAACAGCCTGAGCGCGCCGCTGATGCACTATCTGCACCTGAAGGCGGTGGACGAGAGCGAGCGTTGGCCGGCCATGAGAGAGGCGCAGCGCCCGGCGCTGGAAGCCCTGTGCCGCAAGCTGGCCGAGCCGGGCTCGGCGGTGCGGCGGGAGGCCGATTACTACCTGCGGCGCCAGGGCGCGGACGGCGCGGATTTCTTCGCCGCGATGGAAGCTTACGCTGTCGGCGGCTCCAGGCCCGCCGGGGACGCAGCGCTGAAGGAGCTGGACGCGATGATGGAGCGCCAGCTTCCCTTATGGCAGGCGGACAAGCAGAGTTTCGCCGGTTGGGAAGAACTGCCGCTGGCGCGCTAGCGGCGGTGGATTAAAGATGAAGAGGATCAAAGCGCATGAGAATCTCGGCTAGCGGCGCGGCCATGCCGCCGCCGCGACCGGAAGCGACGCCGACGGCGGCGCCCAGCCGGCTGGCGCAAGCCTTCAAGGGCGTCGACAGCGTGGGCGAGCCCGCGCCGCGGCCCTTGGAGCGCTTCCGCGACATCGCCCGTTTCGTCGCCGCGCTGATGCCCAAAGAAGGCGAAACCGGACTGGTGGACGAAGAGTTGCGCGAGGCGCGCGACCCTCGCCATCGCTACCGGGAGTACGCACAGCCGGCGCACCGGCAATGGGTGGCCAGCGGGGACAGCGCCAGGGAAAACTTCTTCGCCTGGATGGATGCCCGCCCGCAGCTGGAAATCAACCTGGCCAAGCCGGGCCAGCCGCCGCGGATGGCGCGCTTGGGCGACGCGCCGCAAGTCAGCTATCTGAGCGAGGCCGCTGCGCTCCAGCCCTATCTGGCGGAGGTGGCCGACGGCGTATGGCGGCGGCCGGACGGCACGGCTATCGACACCGCCGGCTCCAAGGGCAAGCTGGGCATGCCCGGCTACGCCATCTTGGTGCTGGACCGGGACGACAGGCTGTTTGTCCACGACGCGGTGCTGGGGCGGCTGCACCATACCAGCGCCAGCGCCGGCAAGCCGGTGCGGGCGGCGGCGATGATAGAGCTGCGCGAGGGCAAGGCCAGGTCGCTGATGCTGTCTTCCGGCCACTATATGAGCGATCTGGACGATCTGGAGCGGCTGCTGGATTTTCTGAACGGCAAGATGGATCTGTCGAAACTGGCGGTGCTGGCTCCGCATGAGGACCGGGCGGAACTGGCCGAGGTGCTGGCGCCCTATCGCCAGGCCCGGCACTGAAGCCGGGACGGTTTCAGACGCAAGCGGCGCGCCAATTTGGCGCGCCGTTTTTTTTATGTCAGCTCGGCGCCCGCGGCTTAGGTGAGCGCTTTTTGGAAGTGCTTGATCTTGGCTTGGATTTAAATACTTCCGACTGTTTTATTTTCTTAATTTTCAGGAGTCGCAGACATGATGCTGAATTCAGTCGGAGTCCGTCCGCTTCAAACTACTTCCTCCAGTACCGGCGTGGAATCGGTTCAGGCGAGCAAAAGCTTTGCTCAAATTTATGATAAGGGCGATTTCAAGGCGGTGCCGTCGGAAATTCATATGGTTTGGGTCGGCTCCAAACCTGGCGACAGCCAGCAGAAATATCTGCGCGAGTGGTCGGCGAAAAACCCGAATAGCATGGTGAATTTGTGGGTGGATTCAAAACAATTCGGCGCTTACGCGGCCAATAAGGAAGTCCGCGAACAAGTAAACGCCTTATTCCCCGACGCCAAGCAATACCAGCAAGAAAAACAATTGCGCGGCCTGTTCAGCCAATTGAAAACCATTTTGCAGCCCGCGGACGATCAATTGGGCCGCGCCGCGCAGAAACAGGCCTTGGGCGAATTGAACAAAGAATTGGGCGCCAAGGGCAACGAAGCCTGGGCGCAAGCCTTGCTGCCGAACGGCGGCAAAGTCACGGCGGAAAACGCGGCGGCGGCGTTGCAATCGTTCCAGCAATTGACCCGCGGCAACGATGAGAAATTCTTGCAAGCCGACCGCCTGGTGCTGGATCAGACCGTCAAAGCCTGGGACCGCTGCGCCGGCGACAGCCCGCGCGATGTCGACGCCCTGCAGGCGCTGCAGCAGCAATTCGCCGATTACGGCAATATCCGCATTCGGGACTTGAGCAACCCCAGCGATATCCAGTTGAAGAACCACGACGCTTACCAGCACGAAATACTCGGCCGCAACGGCGCTTACCCGGCGGCCTCCGACA
Source organism: Chromobacterium sp. Panama (assembly GCF_003052555.1). Taxonomy (NCBI): domain Bacteria; kingdom Pseudomonadati; phylum Pseudomonadota; class Betaproteobacteria; order Neisseriales; family Chromobacteriaceae; genus Chromobacterium; species Chromobacterium sp. Panama. Next base: position 4,205,102 of record NZ_QARX01000001.1, on the reverse strand, counting down.
TTGCGCGTTACGAGATTCTGAACAACTACGGCGGGGTGTACGCCGACATCGATCTGGAGTGCACTCAGGAATTGAGCGGCGCCTTGCACGCGCACCCGGACCTGATGCTGGTGGGCCTGGCCGAGGGCAAACGCGAGGCCAGCGGCAGCGCGACGCCGTATTTCGCCAACGCCTTGCTGGCCAGCCATCCCAATAGCCAGATGTTGGCGGACTTCATCGACAAGATCGGCAACGATTACCAGAGCATGCGCGGCAACCAGTTTGCCGGCGACCGTTATTTCAGCAGGCCGAACAAAAGCACGATCGAAGGCACCGGCCCCAACGCATTGCGCGGACAGGTGGACGCGGTGCTGCGTCAGGCCGAGGACGAGCCGGAGCGGATGCGCAACGATCCGCAATCGCTGGCGGAGCGGATTTGGGATGTTAATCAGCCTAAGAACGAGGATTTCTGGGCGGCGATGGAGTCCCATTTCAAATTCCCGGACGGCTACGTCAATTTTGAAACCGAGGAGCAGCAGCAGAGCGCGACCAAGGACATGGCCTAAGAACCTGTTCACGATCTACTGCGCTGCGGCGATACGGCGTTGAAACCGAGCTCAAAATGCTCATGTACCACGTGTACATTCCGCTTTTTCGCTCGTTTTTGCCTTGTCTCGCTCTTGCTCGCGAGATCGTGAACAGGCCCTAAGAACCTGCTTACGATCCGTTGTGCGTGGTGAGGCGCAACACGGCGGGAATGTCTTCCGTTGGGTGGGTGAAGCCGTAGGCGATACCTGCCAACGCGAGGCTATTCCGCGGAGTAATTGCGTTAAGCCTGTTTCCTTACGGCTAGAGAAAGCCGGCAGGCCAGGGTGGCGGAGGTCTACGCGCGTCTTCTCTAGAATCCGGCGTGGACATTATCCATGCGGTCTTCCCGTCCCAAGGCGGGATTCCCCTGCGCCTTGACGCCCTCCGCCAGCCTGTTTAGGCTTGGTTCCGCGCCGTGCTCAATCACACAGCGCAGGGCTTGCAAACCCAAAATCGTTTAACCGCAGACGAGCCGTCCGCCTTTGGCACTGCTACGTCTGCTGCCACGCAGTACCCATTCGGGATGGGCCGTGGCAGGGAGTCCTATGGACTGCCGGTCTATTGGTTAAACGAGCCGGTTTTGCAACCTTGTCATGTGCCTGTCCCAGCCTCGCCTGGGCAGGTTTCCAAAGATGACATGGAGACCGTGATGACCTTCTCTACCTTTCCCCCCGCCATGCCGCCGCCTGCCTGTCCTCATTGCGCAGGCCAACACCCCACGCCCGCCACTGTGCCGGTGATGGAGCAGTTGCACCTTTGTTCCCAGTGTTTGCCCGCCGCCGTCGGCGATGTGGCGCTGCTGGGCGAGTTGGGCCAGCAACTGAGTCATTGCTACATCGAACTGGACACCGCCCTGCTGAGCGGGGTGATGGACATGCGCGCCGCCCACACCGGGCTGCTGGCCTTGGTGACCTTGCTGGAACGCCGCGACGAGCCGCTGCTGTTCAGCAGCGAAGAAGCCTTGGCCTTGCTGGAGCCGATACAGCAGCGTTTGCAACGTGGCCTGGAGCACGTCAATGGCTTACTCTGATGGACGGCAGGAGAACCTGGCTCTCATGAAGCTGCTGACCCAGCACAACCACGCGCTGAAGCTCGCAGCGCGCTTGATCATTGTCTATGAAGCGCATATCGGGACGATTGCGCTGGCGAACGACCACCCGGACCACCCGGACCACCCGGACTATCAGGCCAACACCCACGCCATCAATCAGGAGATCAAGAAGGCGCTGCTGAGTTTTTACCTTTGGGAGAAATGGCGGGGCGAGCACGCGCAAGCCCGCGCCGCCTTGCTGGCGATGTGGGCGTCCGGGGAGTGGACCAACCGCGACACCTGCGCGCGGCTGTGTTACCGGCAGGCGGGCTTCAGCAATATGGCCATCGCCCGTCAGGCGCTGGTGGGCGCGCCGATGCCGGCCTCTGTTGCCGTCAAACGCCAACGCACCGTGTGGAAAGCGCCGTAAGCGGCGGTCCGGCGAGCCTATGGCGTCGAATCTGTTTCCGCGTGGGTATCGCTTCGCTCCTCCCACCCTACGGTTGGAGCCGCGTTTGGGTAGGGTGGGTGGAGCCGTCAGGCGATACCCGCCAACTCGCTGCTGTCCGGCGGCTCGGGAAGGCCCGGCTTGCTTCCGTTTACGCGCCGCCGCCGTCCGCCGCCAGCCAGCCCGCGCCGTTGCGGTCCAGTTCGCGCACCGCCTGCCCGCCTATGCACAACCCCAGCTTGCGGTAACTCTCGAACTGGGATTCGTCGAACCACTGGTTGAGCGTCGATTGGTGTGGGAAGGCGGGATGTTCGGCGCGGTATTGCAGCACGTCCACCGGCTCCATGCCCTGGCCTTGCAGGCAGGGTTTCAGATAGAGCAGGTGGCCGTTGGCGCCGGAGGCGTAGCGGATGTAGCCGACGGCGAAGGCGGACCGGCTGAGGCCGGTGGCCGGATCGCGGCGGATGGCGTCCACGTCGATGTGGATTTCCGCGCCCAGGTCTATCCGGCATTTGCGGATGGCGTTGCCCAGGTCCTCGAAAGTCATTTGTTCGTCCTGACCAGCGTCGCTGATCACGATCAGCCGGCATTCCCGCCGCAGCAATTCATACAGGCCCAGGTTTTCGAAGTGGCCGCCGTCGCTGAGATAGACGAAGTCCGAACGGGCGTTGGTCCGGCCCAGCAATTCATTCAACAGATAGACCCAGCCCTGCGGCGGGGACATCGCCTGCAGCGCGGCGCCGGGCTTGCCCGGATTGGGGCACCAGCGGCCCAGCCGCACATTGAACACCGTCAGCAGAAAAGTCACCGCCGGAGAGCTGTGATAACCCTGGTTGGGGCTGACCGCGGCGCCGGACACCGCCATCAGCGAGCCTAGCATCGGTCCCTGCTCGGCCCCGGTGGCGTCGTCGTGCATATAGGCGCGGGTGGGCACGAAGGCGTCGATGACTTCCGGCGCGCTGTCGGGAAATTTGTAGCCGCAGTACAGCGGGGTGAAGGTGAAGGAGGCGGCCTTGCGCTGCTGCCAGGCCAGGTCGTCGCCGGCCACCAGATTGAGGGCGGTGTTGATCAGGTGGTAGGGCCGCTGCGGCGGGCCGGAAGGCGAGCCGGCCAGCTCGGCCAGCGGCAGGTCGTCGCCGGCGTTGAAGCCGGTGAAGCGGTTGACCGTGTCCGCCCGTTGCGGCGCGCTGGCACCCAGATAGCCGCGCGTCAGCCGGTTGCGGTAGAAGTTGTGCAGCGAGAACAGATTGATGTCGAAGCGGGAGGAGGCGAACACGGCCAGTCCGACGAAGGCCAGGATCAGCGCCGCGTACAGCCCGCCGCCCATGCCCTGTTGTTCCGAGGCGGCGAAATGCAGCGCGGTCCAATCGCTGAGGCCGCAGCGCTGAAAGCCGCACAACTGCTGGCGCAGCTGCCAGCCGTCGGCGTGGATCTCCAGCGCCGCCAGCAGCCAGCTGAGGCCGGCGCTGAGCAGGATCAGCAAGCCGGCGACGAAGACGTAAGGCCCGATGCGGGCGACCAGGTCGCGCCAGCCGGCGGACTGGCCGCAGCCGGTTTTGGCGGACTGGCCTTGCCAGACCGCGGCCAAGGTGGTCAGCAGCCAGGCCGGCAGGGTCAGCGCGCGCAGCCAGTCGGCAGTCACCGCCAGCAGCGGCAGCGACAGCGCCACCACGAGGAACAGCAGCACCAGCGCCAGATCCAGCGCCAGCAGCAGGCCGCCCAGGCGCGACCACCATTCGCGCTGCAGATCGGAGAAGCTGCGTTTGACCAGGCCGATGTGCAGCGCGGCGCTGAGGGCGAACACCGGCGGCAGCACGGCGAAGGCGCCGGCCACCACATACCAGGCCTGGGCCAGCGGCGCGCGGATGCCCAGGCCGTAATCCAGCGCCTGCAGCAAGAGCCACAGCTTGCCGCCGCCGGCCAGGCCGGCCAGCAGCGCCCACAGCACGCTGCGCAGATAGCCGTTGCCGCGCAGCTGGCTGAAGCCGCGCGCGAGCAAGGCCCAGTAGCCGGCGTAGGCTAGGCTGGAGACCAGGGCCACCCGCCACAGCGGCAGCTGGTGCCAGAAGTCGGCGCGGTTTTCCAGTTGCTGGAGGGTGAACACCGCCATCGCGTAACAGAAGAGCAGCAATAACCCTATGCTGCAGGCCGGGGCATTGGGCGAGGCGGCTGTTTTGCCGTCGCGGGTGGTGGCGCGCGCCAGCAGGGCGGACAGCACGGCGGAGGCGGCGGCCACGGCCAGCGCGGCGGTGCCCGCGTAGGGCCAGGCGGCGAGGCTGCGCGCCAGGCCCACCAGGAAATGGGGGCCCAGCAGCAGCGCCAGCAGCAGGCTTTGCAGCACGATCTGGTTGAGGATGAAGTTGCGCCAGTAGGTGATGACGGCGGACAGGGTGTCCAGGCTGAACAGGCCGGTCTTGGGCGTCAGGTAGTTGCTGTAGTCGCGCAGGAACTGGATGGCCGGCTGGCGGCCCTGATGGTCGCGCAGCGTCTGTTCCATGCCGGCGTTGCCGGCGCGGCGCTTGAGCGCGGACAGCCAGCCGCCGAGGTAGCCGCCGCCGGACACGGTGGACAGGTAGTCGAACTCGCGCAGCCAGCGGCTGCTGGCCAGCGCCTGCAGCACGCCCAGGTTGAAGGTGGCGCTGCGGATGCCGCCGCCGGAGAAGGCGAGGCCGGCTTGCGGCGCTTCGCCGCCGCCTGGACGTTCCACGCCTTCTTCCGCCCGCGCGGCGGCGAGGCCGGCGCGTTCGTCGGCGTGGACTTGGGAGAAGGGCTGGGTCGGGGTGCTCATCGGGTCCTTTCCGACGGAATGGGTCGAGGCGGCGGCGCGAGTGGGGCGGGGAGATGATATGGGTTTGCTTCCCTATCCTCTCCACGCCTAAAGGCCACTCGGCAAGGCCGGTTCGCGCCTGGACGCCATCCCGCAGCGCTTATGAGCGCTTGGCGTCTTCCAAAATCGCCTCCGCCGCCTTCTCCGCGATCATGTAGACCGCGGAGACGATGAAGAAGCCGGGAATGCGCGGAAACACCGAGGCGTCCACCACGCGCAGGCCGCTGACGCCGTGGACGCGGAAGCGGCTGTCCAGCACGCCGCCGGCTTCGCGCGCGCCGATCGCGCAGCTGCAGGAGGCATGGTGGCCCCAGGCGTTGTCGCGGACGAACTGACGCAGTTCGTCATCGCTTTGCAGCGCCTCGCCGGGCAGTTCCTCCTCCGCGATCAGGTTCTGCTTTTTCAGATCGGCGGTCAGGCTGCGCACGAACTTGATGCCTTCCACCACCGAGTCCAGATCCTGATCGTCGCCGGCGCTGCCTTCCTCGAAGTAGTGGAAGTTGATGTCCGGCGGGTCGCGCGGGTCGGCGGAGCGCAGCTTCACCGTGCCGGCGCGGTTATTGGTGTGCGCCTTGAGAATGGCCCAGGTCAGGTAGTTCAGGTGTTCGGGGAACAGGCGCGAGTAGCCGGGGAAATAGCCTTTGAACAGGCCCAGCAGCGCGAAGCAGAACAGGTCCGGCAGCGGCCGTTCCTGCGCCGAGCGGCGGATCACCGCCAGCACCGCGCCATTGGTGGTGTAAACGCCCTTGCGGCCTTCCGCCCATTGCTTGTATTGCGGGTCGCCGGGCGCGAATTCCGCGTCTTTCAGCACTTCCCAGTGCTTGAAGTTCATCCGGTTGACCACGCCCACTTCGTAGCGGTCCTGCAGGTTCTGGCCGACGCCGGGCAGGTCCACCCGCGGCGCGATGCCGTGCTCTTGCAAATGGGCGGCCGGACCGATGCCGGACAGCATCAGCAGCTGAGGGCTGTTGAAGGCGCCGCCGGCCAGGATGACTTCGCGGCTGCAGCGGACTTCGCGGCGCTCGCCGGCGGCGTCGCTGACCCGGCCGCTGGCGCGGTAAAGGCCGGCGCCCTTCAGGTATTCCACGCCGACCGCGCGCTGCCCTTCGTCGAACAGCACCCGGGTGGCCAGCGCGTCCAGCTCGACGCGCAGCCGGTCCGGGTGGCGGGCCGCCGCGTCCAGCACCCGTTCGCGGCTGCCGTTGCGTTGATGATTGCGGGTGGCCAGCGGCGGGTAGCAGACGCCGACGGCGTTGTCGCGCACCAGCCGCCAGTCGTTGGGATCGGCCTGGCCTTGCAGCAGCCAGCGCCAGCTGCGGTGCGGCACGTCCACCTCCTGGAAGACCTTGTCCACCGACACCAGCAGGGTGTCCACCAGGCCGGCGTCGCCCAGCGCGGATTCCGGGATCGCCTTCTCGGTTTGCAGCCAGCCGCGCCAGCCGTGGCGGGTGGGGTTGACGCCGAGCAGGCCCAGCCAGCGGTAGAGCGGGCGGTGGTGGCAGTTCTCCAGCCGTTCGAAATAGCCGCGCATGTGGTCCGCGCGCCAGCTGGGGTCGCCGGTGAGCTGGGCGATGCCGTCCCAGTCCGCGTTGTGCGGGTAGACGGTGATCATGGCGTTGTGGGCGGTGCAGCCGCCCAGCGCGCCGGCGCGCGGATAGAGCACGCCGTCCACGTTCTGGCCGTTCCATTGCGCGCGGTATTTGGGGTCGCGCTTTTGCTGGGCGTCGTCGGCGTAGTGGCGGACGAAGTAGTCCAGCTTCATTGCTTCGTTTTCCGAGGCCAGCGCGTGGAACACCGGCACATCGTAATCGTCGGGCAGCCGTTCCGCCTGGGGCTGCCAGGCGTCGCCGCCCTTGAGCGCGCGCGGGTCGCCGCCGGCCTCCAGCAGCATGACCCGGTGCCCGGCCTCGGCCAGCCGCGCCGCCAGCGTGCCGCCGCCGGCGCCGGAACCCACCACGATGTATTCGTATTCGTCCATGGAGCGCCTTTAGAAGGTTTTCAGGAATTCGATCAGCGCGTACTTGTCGCTGTCGCTGAGGCCGGGTTCCTTGCTTTGGTAGCCGGTGCCGAAGTAATGGCCGCGATTGACCTCGAAGTCCGGGCAGGTGCTCAGCTCAAGCATCGGCTGCGCCAGGTTGGCGAACACCTTGCGCGCCTCTTCGTCGCTGGCGCCCGGCGGCAGCGCCTTGAGGTCGTGCTTGATCTTGAGCAGCAGGTCCAGCAGCTTCTTGTCGTGCTTGAGCCGTTCGCCCAGCGAGGGGTTGTCCAGCGTCACCTGCAGGTTGGAGATCAGATTGACCGGGGTGCCGGCCGGAATCGGGCCCAGTTCCACGCCGTCCTTGCCGAACAGCCAGGGCAGATAGCGTTGCAGCGGGCCTTGCAGTTCTTGCAGCGCGTCCGGCAGGTAGCCGGTGGGCACGCGCAGATAGCTGCGGGCGGTGGTGCGGTCTATCAGGCCGGGGATTTTGGCGCCCAGCATCGTGTCCTTCTCGCGTTTTTCCGGCCACAGCAGTTTCTGGATGGAGTCGTTGAAGGACTCCATGCGCGCGGCCACCGACGGGCTGGGGTTGAATTTGCCCAGGCTGTTGTTGAGCAGGAAGGGCGCGGTGGACCAGACGCTGATCAAGGAGGCGGGACGGGTGTAGCCGCGGCCGCCGGCCGGCATCTTGTATTGCGAGGGCGCGCCGGTGAAGGGGTTGTGCACGGTGATCTCGCCGACCGAGGGCAGGTCTTTATAGGTTTTGGACGAGAAGTTGTCCCAGATATTGCCCTTGAGTGCATTGGTGGCCAGCGGGCTGCAGGCATTGGTCTGCAGCAGGGTTACCGGCACCCGCAGCTCGGTGGACAGGTAGTTGTCCTTCAGGAAGTCGTCGGCCTGGACGATCTGGCGCATCTGCGATTTGAAGTCCTCGGTCTTGGTCCAGTCCCAGTATTTGTTGAAGCAGCCCAGGTAGTCCGGGCCGGCGCAGCCGGCGGTGGGGTCGAGCGGCGGCACTTTGGGCGGCAGCTTGCTGGAGTGGCAGCGCGCGCAGTTTTCCGCGAACACCACCTTGCCGCGGCTGAGTTGGGCGGCGTCGCGGCTCAGGTATTGCTCGCCGCCGGGGGCGTCCTTCAGCTTGTGCGGGTCCGTGCTCTTCAGGAAGAACAGCGCCATGTTCACGGTCTGCTGCTCGGTGGATTGCCAGTACACCGAGTTCTTGCGCGCGTCCGCGATCTGGATCGGGGTGATGGTCTTGCCGCCCACCAGCGGGTTGAAATGCAGCAGCCATTCCTCGCTGAACAGGCCGATGTTCAGATACACGCGGTTCAGCGCGCCCAGCGCGCCCACCGAGTCCGAGCCGTCTTTCAGCACCCGCGGCGTCCATACGGTCTTGGGCGGCTGGAAGAACTGGGTCAGCGGGCCGTCTTTGACGAAGTCGTTGAACTGCTTGTTGTTGAGCCCGCCGCCGGCCAGGGTTTCCTTGCCCCAGCGCTTGGCGATGTCCAGCCGCGGCCCCAGGCCGTACACCGCGTTCATGGTGCGCGGGTTGTTGATGGAGTCGGTGGAGATCAGCGAGGTGTCCAGCGCGCCGGGGCGCGAGGTGTGGAACAGCTGGAAGGGGAAGCTGCTGGGGTCGGCCTGCCAGGAGAAGATGCGGTCCACCCAGAAATACTGGGCGCCGACGTTGGAGCTCAGGTTTTCCCACTTCGGATGTTCCGGGTCCGCCGGCGGTTTCACCGGATTGGGGCCGACGTGGCAGAACGCACAGGACATGCCCACGCGGTAGGGGCGGATCAGGTCCTTGTCGTTGTAATACGTCGGGTCTTCGTAATAGCGCTTGGCGTCCCATTTCTTGGCCGCGGCTTCGTCGAAGGCCGGGTTGGGGAACAGGCGCAGGCCCACCACGCCGGTGGCGTAGCCGTAGAAGGAGCCGGCGGGCAGGTTCTTGCCGCGCGCGCCTATGGCCACGCCCGGATATTTCTGCTCGTTCTCGAACGGGTCTTTCGGGCAATCGGCGCGGCGTTGGTCCAGCCACAGGCCGAAGCGCTTGTCGTCCGGGCCGCCCGCCTTGTCGAAACAGGGCTCGTTGACCAGGCCCAGATAGTTCCAGCGGTTGTCGCGGCTGAACTTGAGGCCGGGGTGGGAGGACAGGGTCTTGAGCAGGTCCAGATTGCCCACGCTGACGGTGGCGAGCTTATCCCACAGCCTGTCGTTGCCGCCGGTCCACACCAGCCAGGTGTTGCGGCCTTTGACTTCGGCGGCGTCCAGCGCCACCGCGCTGTCCATGTCCTTGAAGTAGTCCTCGTCGGCGGCGGGGAAGGATTCCACCGTGCGTTGGGCCTGCTTGGCTTCGTCCAGCACGGTGCCGGGCTTGGGCTCGCCGTCCCGGCAGCCGGCCAGGCTCAACAGCAAGAGCAACGCCGCTCCCCGGCGCAGGGTTGGGGTCAACTGGGCCATCGCATTCTCTCCATCGGCAGCACGGCGGTTTTTGATTTTGGTTCGATCATTTATTTGGCATGTCGGGCCTATCTCTGCCTATAGCACGGCGGCGGCGCGCCCGCGCCCGCGTAGTTTTGCTGAGCGTTCTTACGGATGGCGAAAAGCCGGCGCCATGGTCGATAGTTGAAAGTTGCCCGCGGCGGGGAAAGGGATAATCGCGGCGCTGATCCCGGCTCAAGCGGGGCGCGCCTGCGCGCTCGCTGCGGCCTGCGCCGCGCGAGGGCCGTCGCGGCGGGCCTGTTCTTTCTATCTGGCGGGCGCTGGAGCGAAAACTCGGGATCCCATCAGATTTGCATCAGGATTCGCCCGCGGCGCTGGGGGACACTTTCCCGGTCCAAGCACGAGCCCGGCAGGGCGTTTGACCGATGACCGATAACGATGTGTTGCTCCCGCTGGAGACTTTGGAGGCCGCCGCCAAGCGCTGCGCGCCGGCCCAGGACGTCTGGCTGCTGCCGCCGCGCCGGGAAGAGGCGCGGCTGGAATTGAGCTGGGAAGAGGGCGCGGAAACGCTGACCCTGGCGGCGGATTGGCAGGGCCTGCTGCTGCTGGACCGCGTGGATGTGAGCGTGGCCGCCGGCGCGCTGGCCTTCCAGCCGGTTCGGCTGGAGCCCTTGAGCAAGCTGCTGGCTTTTGTCGACGAAGCCAAGACCGACGAGGCCCGCGACGCGGACGCGCCGGCTGGCGAGGCGCGTTGCGCGCAATTGCCGCTGGCCGATCTGAGCGCCTGGCAGGACCGCAAGCGCTGCGAATACTGGTTCTTGCTCCAAGTGTTGACGCCGTCGCCGGCCTTCGCCGCGCTGCTGTCGCTATTGCGCCGCAGCGAGAGCTATTGGCTGGTGCGCTTCCTGCTGGCCCAGTCCACCTGCGGCGACAAGCTGCAGGCGCTGGGCGAACGCTACGGCGTGTCCTACTCCCACTTCCGCCGCTTGTGCCGCCACGCCTTGGGCAACGCGGCCAAGACCGAGCTGCGCGACTGGCGCATGGCTCGCTCGCTGCTGGACGTGGCGGAGGGACGGGAAAACCTGACCCAGGTGGCGCTCAAGCACGGCTACGCCTCGTCGTCGCATTTTTCCAACGAAATCAAAGGACTGATCGGCGTGTCGCCGCGCGGTCTGTCCAATATCATTCAACTGGCCACCAAATGAATCGAAGCTTTTTATCCGCCGCGCTGCTGGCCGCGACGCTGCTCGCGGCCCTGCCGGCCGCCGCCGCGCCGGAACCGGCGCGCGCCGCCGACTCCGCCGGCTACGTCGCCAAGAAGGAGGGCCTGCGTTCTTTCTTCGACGCGATTTCCTCGCGGCTGAAAAAGCCGGTGATCGTCAGCAAGCAGGCGGCGCGCAAGCAGATCAGCGGCGATTTCGACCTGGCCAATCCGCAGGCGCTGCTGGACAAGATGACCCAGCAGCTGGGCCTGATCTGGTATCACGACGGCCAGGCCATCTACGTCTACGACGCCAGCGAAACCCGCAACGCGGTGGTGTCGCTGCGCAATGTCTCGCTCTCCGCCTTCAACGACTTCCTGCGCAAGTCCGGCCTCTACGACAAGCGCTATCCGCTGCGCGGAGACAACCGCAGCGGCACTTTCTACGTGTCCGGGCCGCCGGTCTTCGTGGATCTGGTGGTCAACGCCGCCGGCTTCATGGACAAGCAGAGCGACGGCATCGAGCTGGGTCGGCAGAAGATCGGCGTGGTGCGGCTCAACAACACCTTCGTCAGCGACCGCAGCTATGAGTTGCGCGACCAGAAAATCGTCATCCCCGGCATGGCCACGGTGATAGAGAAGCTGTTGCAGGGCGAGGACAAGCCCTTGCAGACCGCCGCCAATCCGGCGCGGCCGCCGGCGCGGGGCAGCGACATTCCGGCGATGCCGGACTTCCCCGCCGGCGGGGAGCTCAAGGCGCCGGCCTACCAGGCCGGCCTCAGCCTGCCCGACGCGCTGAAGCAGGGCGCGGCGGCCGGCGACATCAAGGTGATCGCCTATCCGGACACCAACAGCCTGCTGATCAAGGGCACCACCGAACAGGTGCGCTTCATCGAAAACCTGGCGCTGGCGCTGGACGTGGCCAAGCGCCATGTGGAGCTGTCGCTGTGGATCATCGATCTGGACAAGGGCGATCTGGATCAATTGGGCGTCAACTGGAGTGGCAGCGCCACCGTGGGCAACAAGCTGGGCGTGACGCTGAACCAGTCCTCCTCCCTCAGCACCCTGGACGGCACCCGCTTCATCGCCTCAGTGATGGCCTTGTCGCAGAAGAAAAAGGCGAATGTGGTGTCGCGCCCGGTGGTGCTGACCCAGGAAAACGTGCCGGCCATCTTCGACAACAGCCGCACCTTCTACGCCAAGCTGGTGGGCGAACGCAATTCCAGCCTGCAACACGTGACCTACGGCACCCTGGTCAGCGTGCTGCCGCGCTTCTCCGCCGACGGCCAGATCGAGATGTCGCTGAACATCGAGGACGGCCGCGAGGCCAAGACGCCGGATTACGACAAGGACCCGCAGGACGCCTTGCCCGAGGTGGGCCGCACCCGCATCAGCACCGTGGCGCGGGTGCCGCAGGGGAAGAGCTTGCTGATAGGCGGTTACACCCGCGACGCCAATATCGAACAGAACAACAAGGTGCCGTTCTTGGGCAGCTTGCCGCTGGTGGGCGGCCTGTTCCGCTACCGCAGCCAGAACCAGAGCAATACCGTGCGCGTGTTCCTGATTCAGCCGCGCGAGATCGACGACCCGCTGACGCCGGACGCCAGCGATCTGTCGGCGGCGGTGGCCAAGGAGGGCGGCATCTCCAGCGATCCGCTGCAGCAATGGGTGCGGGATTATCTGGACCGCGAACAGCGCGCCGAGGGCGCGGCCAAGGGCGCGACGCGTGGACATTAGCGGCCGTCCGCCGCCGGTCTTCGGCGTCCGCTCGCCCAAGCACCAGGGCAAGCTGGACGCCCAGCGCGACGCCCAGCGCCAGGGCGAGGCCCGGCAGGCGGACGCGCAGCAGGTGGAGGACGCCAGCCCGGCGGCCGAGGTGCAGCGCTTCGTCCAGTCCACCGATGAAATGTCGGCGGCGCTGACCCAGTTCCGCAACCGCCGCGATTACGACAAGAAGCTGGGCCATCTGGCCGACAGTTTCGAACGAGTGCTGGACGAGGAAGCCCAGCCCAAGGCGCAGCAGATCGTGAACGTGGCCAAGTCCCACGGGATCAGCGCCGAGGACTTGCTGCGCCAGGCGCGTTCCTTGTTCCCGGACGACAGCGATCTGGTGCTGGTGCTGCGCGAACTGCTGCGTCGCCGTCAGCTGGACGAGGTGGTGCGCAAACGCCTGCAGGCCCTGCTCAAGCAGGTGGAGGAGCAAGCCGAGGCCAAGCCTTTGAAGGCCGGCATCAATTGCGCGCTGAAGGCGAGGCTGTTCGGCAAGGCGCTGTCGCTGAGCCCCGGCCTGCTGCGCGCCAGCTACCGCCAGTTTCTGGAGAGCGAGACGGCGGAAGTGGAGATTTACGCCGACTGGGTGGGCAGCTACGGCTACCAACGCCGGGCGGTGGTGTTGGATTTCATCGAAGGCGCGCTGCTGGCCGACATCGATTCGCTGGACGCCAGCTGTTCGCGGCTGGAGTTCGGCAACCTTCTGGGCCGGCTGAGCCAGCTCAAGCTGCTGCGCTCCGCCGACGCGCTCTTCGTCGGCCGCATGTTGGGCAATCCGCAGGTATGCGCCTTCAATCCCAGCGAGGCGGACTGGTTGTTGTTCCTGCTGTCGTTGCTGCAACAGCCGCAGCAGCTGGACGGCCTGTTGGCGGAGACGGTGGGCGACACCGCCTTGCTCAGCCGCCACAGCGAGCATTCCACCTTGCTGCAGGCGCTGTACCAGGCTTGCAAGGCGCTGCCGCCGCAGTTGTTCGTCGACGAACGCTGGCTGGACGCCTTGCAAGAGGAATTCCGCCATCTGGCCGCCATCGCTTATCGCCACGAGCTGGCCGAACGCCGGCGCGAGGCCGAGGGCGGCGCGGAGTAAACGAGAGCCGCCAGGCAAGGCGGGGGACACGTCCCGTCTTGCCTGGCTGTTTTTCCCGGCGGGCCGCGGCCCGTCGCCAATATCGAATCGCTTTGGATGACTAACGGTGTTTAATTCCCTGCTCAACGGCGCGCGCTCGCGGCCGGAATTGCTGATCCTGCTGTTGATGGTGATGATCATCGCGATGCTGATCATCCCGCTGCCCACCTATCTGGTGGACTTCCTGATCGGCCTCAACATCGTGATCGCCGTGCTGGTGTTCATGGGCTCCTTCTACATCGACCGCATCCTCAGCTTTTCCACCTTTCCCTCGGTGCTGCTGATCACCACCCTGTTCCGGCTGGCGCTGTCCATCAGCACCAGCCGCCTGATCCTGATCGAGGCGGACGCGGGCGAGATCATCAACACCTTCGGCCAGTTCGTGATCGGCGACAGCCTGGCGGTGGGCTTCGTGGTGTTCTCCATCGTCACCGTGGTGCAGTTCATCGTCATCACCAAGGGCTCGGAGCGGGTGGCCGAGGTGGCGGCGCGCTTCTCGCTGGACGGCATGCCCGGCAAGCAGATGAGCATCGACGCCGACCTCAAGGCCGGCATCGTGGACGCCGACGGCGCGCGCGAACGCCGCAGCGTGCTGGAGCGCGAAAGCCAGCTTTACGGCTCCTTCGACGGCGCGATGAAGTTCATCAAGGGCGACGCCATCGCCGGCATCATCATCATCTTCGTCAACTTCATCGGCGGCATCGCCGTGGGCATGACTCAGCACGGCATGGACCTGTCCACCGCGCTGTCCACCTACACCATGCTCACCATCGGCGACGGCCTGGTGGCGCAGATCCCCGCGCTGCTGATCGCCATCAGCGCCGGCTTCATCGTCACCCGCGTCAACGGCGACAGCGACAATATGGGCCGCAACATCATGAGCCAGTTGCTGGGCAACCCGTTCGTGCTGGTGGTGACCGCGGTGCTGGCTTTGGCGGTGGGCATGCTGCCCGGCTTCCCGCTGATCGTGTTCCTGATCCTGGCCGCGGCGCTGGGCGGCCTGTTCTATTACAAGCGCCGCATGGCCGGCAAAGGCGCGCCGGGCGCGGCCCAGTCTCCGGCGGCGGCCGCGGCCGGCGGGGCGCCGGCGAGCGGCAAGGACAGCTCCCTGGGCCTGATCGGCAATCTGGACAAGGTGGCGGCGGAAACCGTGCCGCTGATCCTGCTGGTGCCCAAGGCGCGCCGCGCCGCGCTGGAGCAGGCGCAGCTGGCCGAGCGCTTGCGCAGCCAGTTCTTCATCGACTACGGGGTGAGGCTGCCGGACATGCTGCTGCGCGACGGCGAAGGCCTGCCGGACAACCGGGTGGCGGTGCTGATCAACGAAATCCGCGCCGACGAGTTCGAACTGCATTTCGATCTGCTGCGGGTGATCAATTATTCGGACGAGGCCGCCGCGCTGGTGCAGCCGGTGTTCAGCGCCCAGGGCGCCAGCCAGTGCGCCTGGGTGCGCCCGGCCGACGGCGACAAGCTGGCCAAACTGGGCTACCAGCTGCGCCCGGCGCTGGACGAGCTCTATCACTGCCTGGCCGCGCTGCTGGCGCGCCACGTCAACGAATACTTCGGCGTCCAGGAAACCAAGCACATGCTGGATCAGCTGGAGGCCAAATACCCGGACCTGCTCAAGGAAGTGCTGCGCCACGCCACGGTGCAGCGCATCGCCGAAGTGCTGCAACGGCTGCTGGCCGAGCGCATCTCGGTGCGCAATATGAAGCTGATCATGGAGGCGCTGGCGCTGTGGGCACCGCGCGAGAAAGACGTGATCAATCTGGTCGAGCATGTGCGCGGCGCGCTGGCGCGCTACATCTGCCACAAGTTCGCCAGCGGCGGCGAACTGCGCGCGGTGATGATGTCCGCCGAGGTGGAGGACATGGTGCGCAAGGGCATACGCCAGACCTCGGCCGGCGCCTTCCTCAACCTGGAGCCGGCGGCTTCGGACGAGCTGATGGACCTGTTCGCGCTCGGTCTGGACGGCATGGGCATCGCGCACAAGGACCTGGTGCTGCTGGCCTCGGTGGACGTGCGGCGCTTCATCAAGAAACTGGTCGAAACCCGCTTCCGCGACCTGGAAGTGGTGTCCTTCGGCGAAATCGCCGACAGCGTGTCGGTGAACGTGATCAAAACCATTTAAAAAAGGATTCCGCCTATGTTCGCCATGGATATCGCCCAACTGGTCCGCTCCGCCTTGGAAGAGAGCGGCTGCGATCCCGCCCTGCTGGGCGAGCTGGACAGCCATTCCACCATTGCGCTGGATCTGCACGATCTGCCCAGCATCCACGTCAGCGCCCAGGACGGCGAGGTGTGGCTGTGGTCGCGGCTGGGCGAGCACAACGAGGCGGTGCTGGCCCAGCGCGCCGGCCAATTGCTGCAGGACCTGATGCAGGGCTGCCACTTCGCCCGCGGCGGCCAGCTGCAACTGGCCGCCAACGACGGCTATCTGGAGCTGAAGGCGATGGCCCACCCGGATTATCTGGCCGACGGCAAGCGCTTCTCCGAGGCCTTGAACGGCTTCTTCGACGCGCTGGAACGCTTCAGCGAGTCGCTGCTGCGATGAAAGCGCCGCGCCTGCTGCGCCGGCTGGCGTATCCGCAACGCCTGTCCGGCCCCATTCTGGAAGCCGCGCTGCCCGAGGTGGCGATAGGCGAGCTGTGCGACATCCGCCGCAGCTGGCAGGACCGCGAGGTGGTGGCCCGCGCCCAGGTGGTGGGCTTTCAAGGCCCGCGCGCTGTGCTCAGCCTGATCGGCAACGCGCGCGGCCTGTCGCGCGAGGCGGTGCTGCAACCCACCGGCCGCGCCTTGGCGGCCTGGATAGGCGAGTCGGCGCTGGGCGCGGTGCTGGACCCCACCGGCCACATCGTCGAGCGCTTCGCGCCCGAGGCCGGCGTCGGCGGCGAGGAGCGCGGCATCGACGCGGATCCGCCGCCGTACTCGCGGCGCGTGGGCATACGCGAGCCGCTGGCCACCGGCGTGCGCGCCATCGACGGCTTGCTGACCTGCGGCGTCGGTCAGCGCGTCGGCATCTTCGCCTCCGCCGGCTGCGGCAAGACCGTGCTGATGCACATGCTGATCGAGCAGAGCGACGCCGACGTCTTCGTTATCGGCCTGATCGGCGAGCGCGGCCGCGAAGTGACCGAATTCGCCGAATCGCTGCGCGCCTCGCCCAAGCGCGAGCGCTGCGCGCTGGTGTTCGCCACCTCGGACTTCTCCTCGGTGGACCGCTGCAACGCGGCGCTGCTGGCCACCACGGTGGCCGAGTACTTCCGCGACCAGGGCAAGAAAGTGGTGCTCTTCGTCGACTCCATGACCCGCTATGCCCGCGCGCTGCGCGACGTGGCGCTGGCCGCCGGCGAACCGCCGGCGCGGCGCGGCTACCCGGCCTCGGTGTTCGACAGCCTGCCGCGGCTGCTGGAGCGCCCCGGCGCCACCCGCGGCGGCAGTATTACCGCCTTCTACACCGTGCTGCTGGAGAGCGACGACGAGCCGGACCCGATGGCGGACGAGATCCGCTCCATCCTGGACGGCCACATCTATCTGAGCCGCAAGCTGGCCGGTCAGGGCCATTACCCGGCCATCGACGTGCTCAAGAGCGCCAGCCGCGTGGCGGGGCAGGTCTGCGACGGCGGCCATCTGCAGGCGGCCTCGGCGCTGCGCGCCTTGATGGCGCGGCTGGAAGAGTTGCAAGTCTTCATCGACCTGGGCGAATACCGCCCCGGCGAGAACCCCGACAACGACCGGGCGATGAACGCGCGCGAGGCGCTGTGCCGCTGGCTGCGCCAACCGGTGGACGAGGGCGCGGGTTTCGCCGACACCCTGCGCAGCCTGCATGAGCTTGTTGCCTAAGCTGGGCGCGCTGCTGCGCCGTTGTCAGGCGGCGCAATCGCGTTGCGAGGCCGAGCTGGCTCAGCTGGCGCGCCAGGACGGCGCGCTGGCGGCGGAGCAAGAGGCGTTGGCCTCGCAGGGCCAGGGCCTGCGCCAATTGCTGCTGGCGCAACGGCCGGCCGGGGCGATGAGCCGCGGCCAACTGTTCGCGCTGCAGCGCAAGCAGGCGGTGCTGCGACGCCAGTTGCAGAACCTGGACCTGCAAAGCGGACAGCTAGAAGAACAGCGCCAGGGCCTGGCCGGCCGGCGCGAGGAACAACAGGTCTTGCGTCGGCAATGGCTGCGCAAGGAAGACAAGTATCAACGCTGGGCCAAGCTGCAGCGCCGTCAGGAACGCATGCGGCGCTTGCGGCTGGACGAGGCCGAGCAGGAAGAGAGGACGATATGGAAGCGATGACGCCTATTCCCGCGCCGAGCATGGACGCCCGGCCGGCGGCCGAAGCCGACGGCGCCGCCGAAGCCTTTGCCCGCGAAGCCCAAAGACAGCGGCAGGACGCCGCCGATCCGGACCGCGACGGCGAGGACGAGGCCGACGAGCGCGAGCGGGACCGCTCCCGCCTGCCGGCCGGGGCGCTGTGGCAGCCGCCGCTGCCGCCGCACTGGAACGCGGCGCGGCTGAGCGCCGGCGGCCGCCATGCGGCGGAAGCCGCGCTGTCCGCGCCGGGCAAGCGCGGCCGGA
>NZ_QARX01000001.1:3534003-4187058 GCF_003052555.1 Chromobacterium sp. Panama | reverse complement strand
CCCCAAAGGGAGGCTTTGTTGCGGCCGGACGGCTAGAAATCCGCGCGCATGACCAGGCGCGGATCGTTGTCGCCGAAGTAATGAGGCTGATGTTCGACGACGACAAAGCCAAGCTGCTGGTACAGCCTGACCGCGGGATTATCGGGGTGAACCGTCAGTTTCGCGTGGCTGGCCTGGCGCGCCCGCAGCGCCTGCAGCAAGGCCTGCAGCAGTTGCTTGCCTACGCCTTGTCCGCGGCAATGCTCGTGGACCGCCAGCGACATGATCCAGAATTCGCCTTGCCCGCTGCCCGGCGCGCCGATGATGTAGCCGCCCAGTGCCCCGTCTTGCGCGCCCGGCGCGACGAAGAACAGGTCCGGCCACAGGTCGTGGGCCTGGCGGAAGAAAAAGTCCGGGTAGACGTGGTGGCCGAATACCGCTTGCTCGATCTGGAAGACCGGGGCGACGTCTTGGAGTTGCGCCGGGCGTGCCGTCATCTGAAAACATCCTCTTCTGTGGTGCGTTTGAGCGGGCAAGCCTACTGCAATGCCCGGCGCTTGCAAAGCGCGGGGCAAGAAAAAAGCCGCGCTGGGCGCGGCTTGGCGGGAGCGCGGCGGCTCACCACATCACTTTGACCTTGTCGCTGCCCAACCAGTCCTGCAGCGCCAGCAACAGCCCGTCGTCCAGCCGGACGCCCCAGGGCGGGGGCAGCATCAGGTCGCCGCTGGCCGCGCCGTTGTTGTAATGGATGCGCACCGGGCAGCCGGCGTCTTCGCTGCGGAACGGGTGCAGCTGGGCCTTGAGTTTGCTGACGTCCACCTTGCCGGCCAGTTTCAGCGACAGGCTGCGCGCGTAGCGGCTGCGCGCCTCGCCCAGCTCATAGACTTTGTCTGCGATGATGCGCAGGCCGCCGGAGAAGTTGTCCTCGCTGACCTTGCCTTCTATCACCAGCACCACGTCGTCTTTCAAGCGGCTGCGGTTGGCTTCGAAGCTTTCCGCGAACAGGCTGACTTCCAATTTGGTGCTGCCGTCGTCCAGCTGCACGAAGGCCATTTTGCCGCGGTTGCCCACTTTGACGCGGATGCCGGTGACGAAGCCGGCCAGCAACTGGGGCTCCTTGCGCGGGCTGAGCCGGGACAGCGGGGTCTTGATGAAGCCGCGGATTTCCTTGGCGTAGGCGGCGAAAGGGTGGCCGGACAGGTAGAAGCCGATGGCCAGCTTTTCTTCCGCCAGCTTGACCGCGTCGCTCCACGGCTTGATCTCGACCATTTCCACGCTGGGGGCGACGTCGTCGCCGAACATGTCGAACAAGCCGCCCTGATTGGCGTTGGCGTGCTCCTGTTCGGCGGCGTCCATCGCCAGCCCGACGTTGCCGAACAGCTTGGCCCGGTTGGGCTCTATGCTGTCGAAGGCGCCGGCGCGGATCAGAGCTTCGATCACGCGCTTGTTGACGATTTTCTTGTCGGTGCGGCTGCAGAAGTCGAACAAGTCCTTGAACGGCCCGGACTCGGAGCGGATCGCGACGATGTGGTCGACGGCGGCTTCGCCGGTGCCCTTGATCGCGCCCAGCGCGTAGCGGATGTGCTTGCGGTCCACCGGCACGAAGCGGTAGTAGCTCTGGTTGACGTCGGGCGGCAGGAAGATCAGGCCATTTTTGCCGTCCACACTGTCGTCGTAGAACACCTTGAGCTGGTCGGTGTTGTCCAATTCCGAGGACATGGTGGCCGCCATGAAGGCCGCGGTGTGGTGGGCCTTGAGCCAGGCGGTCTGATAGGAGACCACGGCGTAGGCGGCGGTGTGCGACTTGTTGAAGCCGTACTCGGCGAACTTGGCCATCAGGTCGAACAGCATTTCGGCGAGCTTGGGGTCGTAGCCCTTGGTGGCCGCGCCCTGGGCGATCTTGCCGCGGTGCTCGGCCATTTCCTCCGGTTTTTTCTTGCCCATCGCCCGGCGCAGCATGTCGGCGCCGCCCAGGGTGTAACCGCCGATGATCTGCGAGATCTGCATCACCTGTTCCTGGTAGACGATCACGCCGTAGGTCGGGTCCAGGCAGGCCTGCAGGTCCGGGTGGTAGTAGTCGACCTCTTGCTTGCCGGCCTTGCGCAGGATGAAGTCGTCCACCATGCCGGAGCCGAGCGGGCCCGGACGGTACAGGGCCAGCACAGCGATGATGTCTTCGAAACGGTCGGGCTTCAGTTTTTCCAGCAGCCGCTTCATGCCGTCCGATTCAAGCTGGAAGACGGCGGTGGTGTTGGCCTGCTGCAGCACTTTGTAGGCAGCGGCGTCGGTGAACTCGAGCAGATTGAGGTCGGTGTCGAAGCTGGGGTCCAGGTCTTTGATGTAGCCGACCGCCAGTTCGATAATCGTCAGGTTGCGCAGGCCGAGGAAGTCGAACTTCACCAGGCCCACTTTTTCCACATCGTCCTTGTCCAGCATGGACACCGGCACCGAGCCGTCGCCGCTAGCCTGGTACATCGGGCAGAAGTCGGTGATCTTGCCCGGCGCGATCAAGACGCCGCCGGCGTGCATGCCGATGTTGCGGGTCAGGCCTTCCAGCTTCTTGGCCAACTCCCACAGCTCGCGCAGCTCCTCCTCGTTTTCCAGCCGCTCGCGCAGCACCGGCTCCATTTCCACCGCGTCGTCCAGCGAGTATTGCTTGCCGGGCGCGGCGGGAATCAGTTTGGAGATGCCGTCGCAGAACATATACGGCAGGTCCAGCACCCGGCCGACGTCGCGCACCACGGCCTTGGCCGCCATGGTGCCGAAGGTGGCGATCTGCGACACCGCTTCGGCGCCGTATTTCTGGCGCACGTATTCGATCACGCGGTAGCGATTGTCCTGGCAGAAGTCGATGTCGAAGTCGGGCATGGAGACCCGCTCGGGGTTGAGGAAGCGTTCGAACAGCAGCGCGTAGGCCAGCGGGTCGATGTCGGTGATGCCGATGCTGTAGGCCACCAGCGAGCCGGCACCGGAGCCGCGGCCGGGACCCACCGGGCAGCCGTTGTTCTTGGCCCAGTTGATGAAGTCCGCCACGATCAGGAAGTAGCCGGGGAAGCCCATCTGGATGATGGTGTCGCACTCGATCTTCAAGCGCTCGTCGTAGCGCGGCCGCTCTTGGGCGCGCGTTTCCGGATCGGGATAGAGCTTGGCCAGCCGTTCTTCCAGTCCTTCCTGGGACAGATGCACCAGGTAGTCGTCCAGCGTCATGCCGTCCGGCGTCGGGAATTGCGGCAGGTAGTTCTTGCCCAGTTGCACGCTGATATTGCAGCGGCGGGCGATTTCCACCGAGTTTTCCAGCGCTTCGGGGATGTCGGCGAAGCGCTCCAGCATCTGCTCGGTGGACAGGAAGTATTGGTTTTCCTCGAAGCTGCGCGGCCGGCGCTTGTCGCCCAGGGTGAAGCCCTCGGCGATGCAGACGCGGGCCTCGTGGGCCTTGAAGTCGTCCGGGTCCATGAACTGGATGGGGTGGGTGGCCACCACCGGCAGGCCGGTCTCGCCGGCCAGCCACAGCGAGGCTTGCAGCGCGTGCTCCACCTGCGGGTTGTTCAGGCGCTGCAACTCCAGGTAGAAGCTGTCCGGGAAGCAGCTCTCCCAATATTCGGCGCGGCGGCGCGCCTCGTCGCGCTGGCCCATCAGCAGGGCCTGGCCCACGTCGCCCATGTGGGCGCCGGACAGGCAGATCAGGCCGCTGTTGTCGCCGTTTTCCAGCCAGGCGCGCTTGAGTTCGGCGCGGCCGCGGTACTGATTGTGGGTGTAGGCGTCGGCCAGCAGTTCGCACAAGCGCCCGTAGCCCTGGCGGTTCTTCACCGTCAGCATCAGGCGATAGGGTTTGTCGCGGTCATCCTCGTTTTCCAGCCAGACATCGCAGGACACGATGGGCTTGACGCCTTTGTCCCGGCAGCCCTTGTAGAACTTGACCATGCCGAAGATGTTCATCAGATCGGACATGCCCACCGCGGGCATATTGTCCTTGATGGCGCGCTTGATGGCGTCATCCAGGCGTACGATGCCGTCGGTGATGGAGAACTCCGAATGGAGGCGCAGATGGATAAAACGAGGTGAGTTCATCGCGTCATTTTACCTGCCGAGCGGTTGCGACACCATCGCCGGGCGCAATTGGCGGCGCTGGTATTTTGCTGCTATGCAGCATTAGAATGATGGCATCTAGGAGGAATCCCCATGGACTGCGACATCAAGAGCTTGCCGCCGGAGGCGGTCTACCCTTTGCTGGTGGGCAGCGTGCAGCCCCGGCCCATCGCCTGGGTCAGCACTCAGGACTTGCGGGGCGTGGCCAATCTGGCGCCGTTTTCCTTCTTCACCGTGGCCAGCGTGAAGCCGCCGGTGCTGGCGCTGAGCATTCTGACGCCGGCCAGCGGCGGCGAGAAGGATACCCTGGCCAATATCCGCGCCACCGGCGAGTTCGTTGTTAATGTGGTGCCGGAGCGCTTGGCGGAGGCGATGAACCTCAGCTGCGGCTCTTATGCGCCGGAGGTGGACGAGTTCGATCTGGCCGGCGTGAGCAAGGCGCGCAGCCGGCAGGTGAGGGCGCCGGGCGTGGAACAGGCGCCGCTGCGTTTCGAATGCGTGCTGAGCCAGTGCCTGGTGCTGGGCGAAGGCGCGGGCGCCGGCAATCTGGTATTGGGCGAGGTGCGCCACGTGCATGTGGCGGACGAGGCGTGGCGGGACGGCCGCGTGGCGAGCAAGGCCCTGGACTTGGTGGGCAAGCTGGGCGGCGACGAGTTCAGCCGCGCGAAGACGGCTTTCAGTTTGCGGCGGCCCGGCGCGTGACGGCGCTGCGGCTCTGGCTGACCAGTTCGTCCAGTAAGGCGTAGCGGCGCTGATATTCCGCGCGTTTCTTGCTGGCGATCTCGCTCAGGGGCTTGCGCGGCAGTTGCAGCGGCAGGCTGAAGAAGCGCTTGCAAGCGGTGGGCTGGGCGTCGAAGGTGTCCCAGAAGCTGTCGTAATCGGCGAAGAACTGGCGGCGATAGCGCCAGGAGCTGTAGATATGCTGCCATTTGCTGACGGCCAGCACCTGGTTAGCGCCTATTTCCTGGGCCAGCGCGACCAAGGCCTCAACCGCCAAACGCTTGGGAAACAGGCCGTGGCTTTGCTTGGTGAGCTGGTGCACGGCTTCCGCGCCATGGGGTTTGCGCGGGCCTTGCAGGCCGCCGATGATGATGGCGGTTTCGCCTTGATGGCGGGTGATGGTGAAGGTCAGCGTGGCGATGGCGATCCCTTCCTCCGAGCAGATCTGCAAGGACAGCTCGCCTTCTTTGTCGAAGCTGTGGCGGTGCGTCAGCACCGCCGTGATCGCGGCCTCGTTTTTGCCGAGCAGCGCGGCCAGCGGCAGACCGGCGTCGCTGAGCAGGCTGCGGTAGGCGGCGGGAGACACCCGCGTCGCCAGCGTCTGATAGTGTTCGCGCAGAGCCCCCAGCTTGCCGCTTGGGCCAAGAGCGCGGTACAGATAGGGGCGGTGCAGCTTGCAGGCCAGCCGCGGATTGGCCTGCAGATGGCGGCGCAGCGCGGGTTGGCCCCAGCTGTCCAGCCAGCGCAGCGTCCAGGGCAGGGTCAGCAGTCCGCGCAGCGCGAATTTGCAGCGATTCTTCCCTTCGTCGAATCCGTCCTTGCGGGAGAAGCGCCCGCTGGCCAGAGACCAGAATAAATCCACCGCGTTCAGCGCCGACATACCATAACCTCAAGAAAAAAAGGGTTAAGGCTACGTTATCGCGGCGCTGTGATTGTTAATGAATATGGGGCAAACTGTGACGAATTGTGACGATTTCGTCTGAAATTAAATACATTGTAATTATTTTCCCGTATCCAACAGCTGGCCCAGAGGTTGTTCCAGCCGATACAGGCGGAAGCGTTCCTTCGGGTCGCCCGGACGCTGGAAGCTCGCCATCGGCGTCAGACCGCGGAGAAAGGCCGGCAGCTGGTCGTGAAGAGACTGGACCAGCAACCAGCGGCAGTCTTTGGCTTGCGACGTGCTTTCCAGCCGCAGCGTGCGGTAATCGGCGTAGTAGTCCAGCAGCGCGCGTTGGGGTTCGCCCAGGCCGACGCTGGCGACGCATTCGCCTTGCCGGCCGATGTCGGCCAGGACAGGGCGCAGCGGGGCGAAGGTTTCGCGGTAGCGCATGCCGTGATCCAGCGCCGGCAGCCACAGCGTGGCCAGGCCGCCCCACAACAGCACGATGGTCAGGCTCCAGCGCCAGGCGAAGCCGGGCGCGGTATCGGCCGGAAAGCGTCGCCATAGCCAGGCTGCGCCGCCGGCGATCAGGCCGAAGGCCAGCCAGGTCCATGGATGCCACTGCGGGTGCCAATCGGTGAACTTGCGGTGTAGCAGGTGACGGGACCATTGTGCCGGTTCGCCGGTGGAAAGCACCCAGGCGACGGCGAGCACGAAGGCGCCAAGCGCCAGGCAGAGAAATAGGCTGAAGCCGGACAGCGCGCGCCAGCCGCGATGGGATTCGCCGGCGCGCAAACCGGCGATGGCCAGCAGCGCCAGCGGCAGCAGCAAGGGCATCGCATAGAGTTCGCGGGCGTCGCCCGCCAGCGACAAGACGGTCAGCGTCACCAGCCAGAGCAGCGCCGGCGCCGCCGGCCAGGCGTGGGTCCATTGTCGGCGGCCGCGCCACAGCCCCCACAAGGCCAGCGGCAAGACCGGGATGCCGTACCAGGGCAGGGTGCGGCCGTAGAACAGGCGCGGCGCCTTGGGGCCCAGATGGGCGCTGCCGTCGAAGCGGCCGAAGTTGTTCACTTTGAACCACAGCTGGAACAAGGCCGGGTCGCGCAAGTACAGGCTCAAGCCCCACAGCGCGGTCAGCGGCAGGCCGATCAGCGCGGCCAGCAGCAGGCCGCCGGCGTAACGGCGGTTGCGGTAATCCGGGTGCAGCGGCAGCAACAAGGCGGTCAGGCCCAGGCAGCCGGGGCCGAGCAGGCCCTTGCTCAGGAAGGCGACGCCGCCGCCCAGGCCCAGCAGCGCGCCGCCGAGCAAGGCGCGCCGGCGCAGCAGCACCAGTCCGGCCAGACCCCAGGCCACGCCGGCCAGCAGGGCGGTGTCCGTGATCATTTGATGGGCGCGCATCGGCAGGCCCAGGCAACCCAGCAGCAGCAAGGCGCCCCAGGCGGCGGCGCGGCGGCCGTACAAGGCGCCGGCGGAGACGGCGGTGCCGGCCAGGGCCAGCGCCATCCAGCCGCCGGCGGCCAGCCGCGCGGCGTCCGGCGCGCTGAGCCAGCCGCTGAACAATTGCATGGTGAAGGCGGCGCTGATGAAGAACAGCGGCGGCTTTTCCATGAAGGGCTCGCCGGCCAGCGTCGGCACGATCCAGTCGCCGGTCTGAGCGATATGGCGGATCAGGCCGAAGGTGTAGGCTTCGTCCGGCTTCCAGGGCTCATGACCCACCAGGCCGGGCAGCAGCCAGGCGACGGCGATGAGCAAGAACAGCCAGACGGGGATGGAAGGCAGGCCGGAATCTGCGGGCTGCGCGGCGTAAGGAGTGGAGAAACGCATGGAGTCCGCGGAAAAGTGGTCGTTAATTGTTATGGGAAAGGGGAGGGCGAGCCGTCCCGTTCATCACCTTGAGGCATGGCGACCGCGGGCTTCTGCCAGGAAGATCCGCGGCCGGACGGTAGAGTGTAGCGTTGTTTGCGCGCCAAGCAAACTTGAGCGCGGCCGCATCGGGGCGGGGGCGGTTTCAATTGTGCGGCGGGTCTTTAGGCCGCATCGAGTGCAGCGCGGACTTCTGCATTTCCAGGGCTTTGATCTGCATGCTCAGCATGCCCATATTCATGGTCAGCCAGCTTTCCACCACGCGCAATTCCGCCAGCTTGCGCTCGATCTCCTCCTCGCTCATCGGCGGCAGAAAGGGCTGCATGCCCGGCGGCGTGGCGGTTTGCCAGAACTGGCGGAATAGGGAGAAGGGGTCGTTGGGGTTGAATTCGTTGCTCATGAGCGGCTCCCTTGGCGAAGAAAAAACGGGCAAGCTGTGCTTGCCCGTTCAGTATATGCCTTAAATGCCAGGCAAACGCTTACTTGCTGTTCTGCGCGTCCACGGCGGCCAGGGCCACCATGTTGACGATGCGGCGCACCGAAGCGATCGGGGTCAGGATGTGAGCCGGCTTGCTCATGCCCATCAGGATGGGGCCGATGGTCACGCCGTCGGAGGCGGAAACGCGCAACAGGTTGTAGCTGATGTTGGCGGCTTCCACATTCGGCATGATCAACAGATTGGCCGAGCCTTTCAGCGTGCTGTCCGGCATGGCCTGGTTGCGGATGCTTTCCACCAACGCGGCGTCGCCCTGCATTTCGCCGTCGATCTCCAGATCCGGCTGCGCCGAGCGGATCTGGTCGAAGGCGGCGCGCATCTTCTGCGCCGACGCGCTGTTCAGCGTGCCGAAGCTGGAGTTGGACAGCAGCGCGGCCTTGGGCGCAATGCCGAAGCGCTTGATCGATTCGCTGGCCATGCGGGTGATGCTGGCCAGTTGCTCGGCGCTCGGGTCGGCGTTGACGTAGGTGTCGGCGATGAAGATGTTGCCGGTGGGCAGGATCAGCGCGTTCATCGCGCCGGCCACTTGCTCCGGGTTGTTGTAGCCGAGCACGGTTTCAACGATGTCGAAGTGCTGGCGGTACGGTCCG
Organism: Chromobacterium sp. Panama; assembly: GCF_003052555.1. NCBI lineage: Bacteria > Pseudomonadati > Pseudomonadota > Betaproteobacteria > Neisseriales > Chromobacteriaceae > Chromobacterium > Chromobacterium sp. Panama. Next base: position 4,178,444 of record NZ_QARX01000001.1, on the reverse strand, counting down.
TAGGTGCCGCAGATCATCGCGTCGGCGTCGCCGCGGCGCACCATCATCGCGCCGATCAGCGTGGTGTTGCCGATCACGCGACGGCGAGCCTGCTCCTGGGACACGCCCTTGCGCTTGGTCAGCTGATAGTACTCTTTCCAGTACTCGGCGAAGCGCGGATCGGATTCGTTGTTGACGATCTCGAAGTCCTTGCCGGCCACCAGTTTCAGGCCCAGCTTCTGGATGCGCATGTCGATGACGCTGGGTCGGCCGATCAGGATGGGCTTGGCCAGGCCTTGGGTGACGATTTCCTGAGTGGCGTGCAGCACGCGCTCGTCTTCGCCCTCGGTCAGCACCACGCGCTTCTGGTCTTTCTTGGCCTGGGCGAACACCGGCTTCATGAACAGATTGGTCTTGTACACGAACTGGGCCAGTTGATCGGCGTAGGCGTCGAAGTCCTGGATCGGGCGAGTGGCCACGCCGGAATCCATCGCGGCCTTGGCCACGGCGGGCGCGATCTTGACGATCAGACGCGGGTCGAACGGTTTCGGAATCACGTATTCCGGGCCGAAGGACAGTTCCTGGTCGCCGTAGGCGGTGGCCACCACGTCGTTTTGCTCGGCCAGCGCCAGGTCGGCGATGGCGCGCACCGTGGCCAGTTTCATCTCTTCATTGATGGTGGTGGCGCCCACGTCCAGCGCGCCGCGGAAGATGAAGGGGAAGCACAGCACGTTGTTGACCTGGTTCGGATAGTCCGAACGGCCGGTGCCGATGATGGCGTCCGGGCGCACTTCCTTCACCAGCGGCGGCAGGATTTCCGGTTCCGGGTTGGCCATGGCCAGGATCAGCGGCGAGCGGGCCATGGATTTGACCATGTCCTGGGACACCAGCTTGGGACCGGACAGGCCCATGAAGATGTCGGCGCCGGCCATGGCGTCGGCCAGCTTGCGTTGGCCGTTGTCCTTGATCGCGTAGCGTTTCTTGGAGTCGTCCAGTTTCTCGTCGCGGCCTTCGTAGATCACGCCTTTGGAGTCGCAGACGGTGATGTTGTCGCGGTTCACGCCCAGCGCCACCAGCAGGTCCAGGCAGGCGATGGCGGCGGCGCCGGCGCCGGAGGCCACCACGCGCACTTGTGCGATGTCCTTCTCCACCAGACGCAGGCCGTTGAGCACCGCGGCGGCGGCCACGATGGCGGTGCCGTGCTGGTCGTCATGGAACACCGGAATGTTCATGCGTTCGCGGCACTTCTTCTCGATGTAGAAGCACTCGGGCGCCTTGATGTCTTCCAGGTTGATGCCGCCGAAAGTGGGTTCCAGCGAACAGATGATGTCCACCAGCTTGTCCGGATCCAGCTCGTTGACCTCGATGTCGAACACATCGATGCCGGCGAACTTCTTGAACAGCACGCCCTTGCCTTCCATCACCGGCTTGCCGGCCAGCGCGCCGATATTGCCCAGGCCCAGCACCGCGGTGCCGTTGGAGATCACCGCCACCAGATTGCCGCGCGCGGTGTATTTGTAGGCGTTCAGCGGATCTTCCACGATGGCGTCGCAGGCGGCCGCCACTCCGGGGGAGTAGGCCAGGGCGAGATCGCGTTGGGTGGTGAGAGGCTTGGTCGGGGCAACCTGGATTTTGCCCGGGTTGGGGTACTGGTGGTATTCCAGTGCGCTCTGGCGCAATTGCTCGTCCATTCTCTGGGACTCCTGAGGTTGATCTTTAGGTGGTTGGTTGGTGTAAGAGAGTAACTACACATTATACGGGCTTAAGGGCAGGCGGGGCTATCGCCTTGTCGGACAAAAAACGCGATGGCGCATGCCATCGCGTTTTCACGCCTGTCAGGCGGATGCTAATTCACCATGCCCAGCGCGCGCGGCAGCCATAGCGAGATCTCCGGAATGTAGGTGACGGCCACCAGGAAGCCCAGCATGGTCAGCAACCAGGGCCAGACCGCCACCGTCAGTTCGGTGATGCCCATCTTGGTGATCCCGGAAGCCACGTAAAGGTTCAATCCCACCGGCGGGTGGCACATGCCCACTTCCATGTTCACCGCGATCAGAATGCCAAAGTGGATGGGATTGACGCCCAGTTTCACCGCCACCGGATAAAGGATGGGCGCCATGATCAGCACGATGGCGGACGGGTCCATGAAGTTGCCGGCCGCCAGCAGCAGGATATTGGTCAGCAGCAAGAAGGCGACGATGCCCAGGCCCTGGCCGGTCATCCAGGCCGCCATCGCCTGCGGAATCTGCTCGGACGCCAGCAGGAAGGAGAACAGCACCGCGTTGGTGATGATGTAGAGCAGCATGGAACTCATGGACGCCGCGTTCAGCAAGACCTTGGGCACATCCTTCAGCCCCATGTCCTTGTAGACGAAGACCGCGATCACGAAGGCGTACACCGCCGCCATCGCCGCCGCCTCGGTGGGCGTGAAGATGCCGCTGTAAATGCCGCCTATCACCAGCGCGATCAACAACAAGCCCCAGACGCTGTCGCGGAAAGCCTGCCAACGCTCGCCCCAGCCGGCGCGGGGCAGGCGCGGGTAGTCGAACTTCTTGGCGCGGAACCAGGTGGTCAGGCCCAGCAGCAGGGACAGGCACAGGCCGGGCAGCACGCCCGCCATGAACAGCTGGCCCACCGAGGCGGTGCTGACGCTCATGCCGTTGGGGCCGGTGACATCCATGCCGGCGGTGGCGATGCTGTACATCACCAGATTGATCGACGGCGGAAACAGAATGCCCAGCGCGCCGGAAGTGGTGATCACGCCGGCGCCGAAGCGCTGCGGATAGCCCTGCTTGACCATGGCCGGCAGAATGATGGAACCCACCGCCACCACGGTGGCGACAGATGAGCCGGTGATGGCGGCGAACAGCGCGCAGGACACCACGCCGGCCAGGCCCAGGCCGCCGTACCAGTGGCCCACCAGCGTAGTGGCGAAGCGGATCATCCGTTTGGCCACGCCGCCGTGCATCAGGAAGTTGCCGGCCAGGATGAAGAAGGGAATGGCCATGATTTCAAACTTCTCGATGCCGGTGAACAGCTTCAGCGCCACCGAGGTGACCGGCACATCCGTCATGGTGAACAGGAAGGTCAGCACCGTCAGGCCCAGGGAGATGGAAATCGGCATGCCGGTCAGCATCAGCAGCATCAACAGGCCGAAAATGATCAAGGCGCTCATGGGCGGCCTCCGTGATGCATATCGTGGGGGTGCATATTGTCCAGCTGCTCGTCGCCGTCCAGGCCGTCCACATGGCCGTGGTCATGCTTGGGCAGCGAGCCGGTCCTGAGGAAATTCCAGGCCACTTGCAGGAAGCGGAAGCACATCAGCGAAGAACCACAGGGAATGGCCAGGTAGACCAGCCACATCGGCGCCTCCAGATCCGGCGAGGTTTGATCGGTGTGGGCGATGTCCCAGACGAAATCCGCGCCCATGACGGCGACGGTGCCGGTGAACAGCGCGCCGGCCAGCAGGCCGAAGACGATGAAACGTCCGCGTCGTTTGTCGCTGAGCCGGTTGATCAGCACATCCACGCCGACATGGATGCCGGTGCGCACGCCGTAAGCGGCGCCGAACTTGGCCATCCAGACGAAGAGGTAAATGGTCAGCTCCTGCGCCCAGGACATATTGATGTGGGCGAGCAGCGGTTGCAGAGTGGCGATGCCCGAACCGTAGCGGTGCAGCACCGCGGTAAAGGTGATGAGGGTGGCCGCCCCCATCAGGCAGGCGATCATCCACTCCTCAAGGTGATCGAGGAATTTCAACATATCTGTCTCCGCATGGAACAAGAGCATGCTTGAGGGCATGCTCTTGAACCGGGCTGGCTTTATTTGGCCGGATTGAAACCGGTTTCTTTATAGATCTGGTTTAGCAGATCCTGGCCAATGCGGCCGGCCATCTTGGCGTGGACCGGCGCCAACGCCTTTTTGAAGGCGCTGCGTTCCTGCGGAGTGGGGGTGTAGATCTGGGTTTTGCCGGAAGCCTTGATGCCGGCCAGCGCGCGTTCGTTTTCCTTCTTCGCGATATCGTTGGCGTAGGTGGACGCATCGCGGATCGCGCTGTCCAGCTGGGCGCGCACGTCGGCCGGCAGGCCGTCCCAGAACTTCTTGTTGACGATGACGGCGTAGCCGAGGAAGCCGTGCTGGGTCAGCGTCAGCTGTTTTTGCACCTCATAGGCCTTGCTGGTGTACAGATTGGACGCTTCCAGCTCGGTGCCATCCACCACGCCGGTCTGCAGCGCCTGATACACCTCGGAGAAAGCCATCACTTGCGGCAGCGCGCCCAGGGTGCGCATTTCCTCTTCCAGCACCTTGGACGACTGGATGCGGATCTTCAGGCCCTTGAGGTCGGCCGGGGTGCGGATGGGCTTGTTGGCGGAGAAATTCTTGAAGCCGTTGTCCCAATAGGCCAGGCCCTTGATGCCCTTGCCCTCCAGCTTGCCCAGCAACTGCTTGCCGATGGGGCCGTGCATCACCTTGTTGACCTGGTCGTAATTGTCGAACAGATAGGGCAGATCGAAGACCTCGAACTCCTTGACCCCCAGCGGACCGAACTTGGCCAGGCTGGGCGCCAGCATCTGAACCGCGCCCAGCTGCAGCGCCTCCAGTTCTTCCTTGTCCTTGTACAACTGGCTGTTGGGATACACTTGCACCTTGACCTTGCCCTTGGTGCGTTCCTCAGCCAGTTTCTTGAAATATTCGGCGGCTTTGCCCTTGGGGGTGTCCGGAGACACCACATGGCTGAATTTGATGAGGATCTCGCCGGCGGCGTTGGCAACGCCGGACAAGGCGAACGCGGCGCAGAGGGCCACGGCGGCAGTCTTCAGTTTCATTCTCTATCTCCATCGTACTTGTATAGTGTTGTATGGAATCCACCAATCCCTTGGCATTTTATGGCCGGCAAAAGCGATTTGGCCGGCGCCGTGGGCGGTTTTTCCTTATGCGCTGTCCTTGTGGACAGTCTGCTTGTTCCGTGTAAAGTAGGATTTCCTATTTCTTTCAACTATTAGGGACTTCCGCATTAGGGCTTTCCCTAGAATGCCATGCAGATAAAAAATTTATTGTCGCGCCGTTCCCCCGGCATGCTCTGGCTCAGCGCCGGCGCGCTGTTGCTGGCCCTGCTGTTGGCGCTGGGCAGCCTGTTCTACCTGGTTTACCGGGACTGGCGCGACGAGCAGCAAGACAATCTGATCCAGGAAGTGCTGTGGCTGGAGCAGTCCTTGCGCATGTATCTGGAAGGGCAGCAGGAATGGGCTGAAAATCTGGGCCGGGAAATCGAGGACGGCAATATCGACAGCCAGCGCTTTGCCCGGCAAGCCGCGTTTTACCTGCGGGGCAACCCGGAACTGCTGAGCATCGAGCAGGTGGACGTGGACGGCAGGGTGGTGCGCGACCAGCACGGCACCCGCCGCGACGGCAGCGTGCTGACCGGAGAAACCTTCGACGCGCTGTGGCGCGCCAACCGCCTGCTGCGGCCCAGTTACGGCGAACCCTATCAGGGCGGCGACGGCAAATACCGCTTCGATCTGGCCGTGCCCATCGTCCACGACGGCAAACCCCTGGGCGGGCTGAGGCTGGCCTACCAGATGGACCTGCTGTTGTTCAACCAGGTGCCGTGGTGGATCGCCTCCAAGAACTACATCAGCATCCAGGATTTGAGCGGCAAAATCCTGGCCAGCAAGTTCGATCCGGCGGAGCGTCCCGGCACCCTCTCGCATCAAACCAGCTTCGACCCGCCCGGCTACGGCCTCTATCTGCACGCGACCAGCTACCGCGCCGGCCTGGGGCTGACCCTGCCGGTGCTGTCCGGCCTGATCGCGCTGCTGGTCAGCGCGCTCTTGTACGCCGCCTGGCGCATCCGCCGCCACGTGCGCGAACGCGCGCACGCGGAACAGGCGCTGGCCAAGGAAGTGTCCTTGCGCCAGGCGATAGAAGACTGCATGAAAAGCGGCCTGGTGGCTTTGGAGGACGAAGGGCGCATTGTGCGCGTCAACCGCGCCTTCTGCGACATGCTGGGCTTCGGCGCGGACGAACTGGTGGGTCAGGCGCCGCCGCATCCGTTCTGGCCGGAGGACGACCACGCGGCCATGACCGCGGCGATCGCCGCGGTGCGCGACAACCGCCAGCCGGAAGAGGGCTTCGAACTGCGCTTTGCGCGCAAGGACGGCGAATTCATCGAAGTGCGGCTCTACGCCACCCCGCTGGTGGAAGCCGACGGCAGTCAGCGCGGCTGGATCGCCTCCCTGTTCGACATCACCGAGCGCAAGCGGCAGCGGCTGGCGCTCAACGCCTCCCATCAGCGCTTCCTCACCGTGCTCAACGGCCTGGTGGCCGGCGTCTGCGTGATGGAAGAAAGCGGCGGCCTGCTGCTGTACGCCAATCCGGCGTTTGCCCGGCTATGGCTGACGGTGGAGCCGGACGGCCCCTGCTGCGTGCTGCTGCCCGGCCTGCAGGAACAGCCGGAACAAGACGAGTACGGCCTGGAATTCACCACCGACGGCGGCGGCAGCTGGTTCCAGATGCACCGCCGCCGCATAGACTGGGTGAACGGCGAATCCGCCTGGCTGGCCATCCTGGCCGACGTCAGCGAAGACAAGGCGCGCGAAGGGCGGGAACTGGCGCAGCAGGAACGGCTGCAAAACACCTCGCGCCTGATCGCCATGGGCGAAATGGCCTCCACGCTAGCGCATGAACTGAACCAGCCGCTGACCGCCATCAACACCTACGCCGCCGGCGTCAGCCGCCGGCTGCCGGCGGAACTGGAACTGCCGGCCGGCGTGCGCGAAGCGATTCAGGAAATCGCCGGACAGGCCAAGCGCGCGGCCCAGATCGTCAGCAGCATCCGCGCCTTCGTCAAAAAGCACGAGCCCCAATTGCAGCGCGTGGAACCGGGGCCGGTGGTGCTGCGCGCCGTCGGCCTGGCGGAAGGCCTGGCGGTCAAAGCCGGGGTCAAGCTGCAGGTGGAACAAGACCCGGCAGGCTGCCTGCTGGACATGGACCCGGTGCTGATCGAGCAAGTGCTGCTCAATCTGATGAAAAACGCCATTGAAGCGATGCAGGAAGCGCAGACCAAGCGACCGCGGGTCAAAGTGCGCACCTCCATCGGCACCGCCTTCTGGCGGGTGGAAGTGGTGGACAACGGCCCCGGCCTGTCCGAGGCGATGAAGAGCAATCTGTTCACCCCGTTCTACTCCACCAAGCCGGAAGGCATGGGCATCGGCCTGAACATCTGCCGCTCCATCGTTGAATTCCACCGCGGCGAATTCGGCGCCAACAGCACCGTGGCCGGCGGCTGCGCGTTCTGGTTCACCCTGCCGCTGGCCAAGTGAGAGCCCTGCCTCCGCATGGGACAGAGAGGGCAGGCGGCGGACGGGGGCGGTGAAGGGCCGTTTTGAATAAGCCGCTGCCGGGCTCACGTCTGTTTCCCGGCGGCGGATTGGCTTATGCTGTGGCGGCGCGCCGGAATGTCCGCCGCGCCCGCCTTCCCGCATCCGACAGGAGCCCGCCATGTCCGTTTCCATGTACCAAGCCTCCGTCCCGGCGCTGATCCGGGGCCTGAACAATCTGTCCGCCATCCTGGACAAGGCCGCCGCCGACGCCGCCGCGCGCAACATCGCGCCGGACGTGCTGCTGAACGCCCGGCTGGCGCCGGACATGTTCGCGCTGACGCGCCAGGTGCAGATCGCCAGCGACAGCGCCAAAGGCTGCGCCGCGCGGCTGGCGGGCGTCGACGTGCCCAGCTACGCCGACGACGAAGCCAGCTTTGCCGATTTGCAACAGCGCATCGCCAAGACCGTGGCGTTTTTGCAGGGTTTTAACGCCGCGCAGATCGACGGCAGCGAGACGCGGGAAGTGGTGCTGAAAGTGCGCGGCGACGAAATCCGCTTCAGCGGACAGAACTATCTGCTGGGCTTTGTGCTGCCCAACTTCTACTTCCACCTCACCGCCGCCTACGCCATCCTGCGCCACAACGGCGTGGCGCTGGGCAAGATGGATTACTTGGGCGGCGTGTAAGAACCTGTTTACGATCTGCTGCGCGTCGGCGATACGGCGTTGAAACCAAGCTCAAAATGCTCATGTACCACGTGTACATTCCGCTTTTTCGCTCGTTTCCGCCTTGTCTCGCCTTAGCTCGCGAGATCGTAAACACGTTCTAAGTCTTGGGGGCCGCCGCCGCTCAGCCGCCGGCGGCCGGCGCCTCCGGCGTCAGGATGGTCTCCTGCGCCTGCTCCAGCTTCTCCGGATAGTCGCGGCTGTAGTGCAGGCCGCGGCTCTCCTTGCGCAGCAGCGCCGAACGCACGATCAGCTCCGAAGTCTGCACCAGATTGCGCAGCTCGATCAGATCGTTGCTGACGTGGAAATGGCGGTAATACTCGTTGATCTCCTCGGACAGCAGGCGGATGCGGTTTTGCGCCCGCATCAGCCGCTTATTGGTGCGCACTATGCCCACATAGTCCCACATCGCCCGGCGCAGCTCGTCCCAGTTGTGGGAAATCACCACCTCCTCGTCCGGGTCCGTCACCTGGCTGTCGTCCCAGTCCGGGATCTTGGGCAGCTTGATCTCCGGCGCGGCCAGGATGTCCGCCGCCGCCGCCTTGCCTATCACCAGACATTCCAGCAAGGAGTTGCTGGCCAGCCGGTTGGCCCCGTGCAGGCCGGTGCAGGCCACTTCGCCCACCGCGTACAGCGCGTCCACATCGGTGTGGCCGGTCAGGTCCGTAACCAGGCCGCCGCAGGTGAAATGCACCGCCGGCACCACCGGGATGGGCTGTTGGGTGATGTCTATGCCCAGCTCCAGGCAATGGGCGTAGATATTGGGGAAATGCTCGCGGATGAAATGGGCAGGCTTGTAGGAAATGTCCAGGTAGACGCAATCCAGGCCGTGCTTCTTCATCTCAAAGTCGATGGCGCGCGCCACCACGTCGCGCGGCGCCAGCTCGGCGCGCGGATCGTGCTCCGGCATAAAGCGGGTGCCGTCCGGCAGCTTCAGGATGCCCCCCTCGCCGCGTACCGCCTCGGTGATCAGGAAGGACTTGCTGTGCGGGTGATACAGGCAAGTGGGGTGGAACTGCATGAATTCCATATTCCCCACCCGGCAGCCGGCGCGCCAGCCCATGGCGATGCCGTCGCCGGTGGCGGTGTCCGGGTTGGTGGTGTACAGGTAAACCTTGCCGGCGCCGCCGGAGGCCAGGATGGTGTGCTTGGCGGCGATGGTCACCACCTGATCCGCCAGCTTGTCCAGCGCGTACACCCCATAGGCGCGGTTGCCGGGCAGGCCCAGCTTGCGCGAGGTGATCAGATCGATGGCGATATGCTCTTCCAGCTCCGTGATATTGGGGTGGGCCTTGATCTTCTGCCCCAGCGTGCTGGTCACCGCCGCGCCGGTGGCGTCCGCGGCGTGGATGATGCGGCGGTGGCTGTGGCCGCCCTCGCGGGTCAGGTGATAACCGGTGCGGTGGGTTTCATCCTTGGTGAAGGGCACGCCCAGCGCAATCAGCCAATCAATGGCTTCCTTGGAATGCTCGACAATGAAGCGCGTGGTCTCCTCATTGCACAGCCCTGCGCCGGCAATCAGCGTATCGCGGATGTGTTCCTCCACCGAATCCTCGGTGTCCAGCACCGCAGCGATGCCGCCCTGGGCGTAAGTGGAACTGCCTTCCAGCAAATCGCGCTTGGTAATCAGGCCCACCTTGCGGCTTTCCGCCAGGTGCAAGGCTAAGGTCATCCCGGCCAGACCGCTGCCGATGATCAGAACATCAAACTTGAGCATGATGAAATCCTGCAGGACGCAGAGTCGAAATGGATAGGCAGCGTAGCAGACTTCATGCTGGTGTGACAGATGGGGGAGGGGACGGATGGGGACTGGTCAAATCCAAGGGGATTAATGAGCCGATACGATAAAGGCCCAGGATGCCAGCGTTGTCGTCGCCATAGTGGAGCTGCGGGTAGATCGTTTTGAGTGGGCATGCCTTTGATTGTTGGAGGCTTGCTATGGGCTTTGGCAATATATTCTGAAGGTGTGACGGTATGCTCTGTTGTATATGATTTATGGAAAGAAAGTTACGCCAAAATCTTTAACGGGAACCAGCTCTACTCCGGGCTTGTGAAAGAAGTCCGCAATGCTGCTGTGTACAAGTAGCCAGCCCTCAGTCGTCGCTCCCATTTTGAAGAGTCTGCGTTCTGCGAGCGGTATTGAGTCAAGAGTGGCTTTGTCGAGATGATAACTAATCACTTCATAACGGATGTCATCAAAGCCGGTTAAGGGTTCTGGGGCGTAAAGAGATTTATTTCTGTCCCAGCAGTCCAGTTTGTTTGTGAAGGTCAAAAACCAATAGCTGTCATGGTGTACATTATTATGGTCTATGTAAATTGCCGGTTGTAATACAAGGTTGGGTATTTCAATGAGGGCAAGCTGCTTATATGTTTCTGCCTTAACGGCAATGTCAGAGCCGTGGAATAATATTTCTGGAGGCTCTTCATTAAATAAATGCTTGTTTTTATTGTTTGCCGCGCCATTGTTGAATTTTAATGGCAGGCTACTTAATGGTAGTGCTTCTGAGGTGTATGCAAGAGCTGCTGTTTCAGTGTCTGCTGAAAGGATAGGGCGATTGTTTGTGCTTTTATAGCTTATGAAGCAATACTCAGAATGGTAGTTTTTCATGGTCGTACGCTTAGTAGACTGATTTAGCTGCTCTGCGCCTACGGGGTGAGCAGATGGCCGGAGCGATAGTAGTGCACCGTTGCGGCTTTGTGCAGTAGGCCGGAGTCTGAACGGTTGGTCTCATGTTGCTTCCTACAGGCACTTTGACGGCACGCATAGATTCAGCATCGGCCAAGGGGATGCCGCAGAAGGCGACGGCGTCTTGCCTCCCGGCCCCAAGCACGTGATAATCCGGCCGTGCTGTGCATCAGCACCGGAATTAGCGTTCCGAACATCAGGGCGGACAGCCGCACATGCGGCATCTCATGTCCGGACACACTATTGATGCGTCTACTCTCAGGCGGGTCATGGTGGGAGCGTGCTTGCACGCGCCGGGTCCTTGATGCCGGTAACGCTAATCCTGCCATGTTCCCGCCGCCTCCGCTTAGCGTCGGAGGGCGGGCATAATGCTCATCAAGGAGTTGCCATGACTAGCGCCACTCAAACCCTCCACAGTCCATCGCTGTCAACTTTGCTGTCCCAGCTGAAAAGCTTGCGTCGGCAAAATCCCTCACTACACCCGATTGACCCGCTGTTGCCGCAGCTTGACGAATACGAAGAGCGCTTCCATCACAGCGCCCAACTGATCTGTCTGGAACTCGGCCAGGTCAGCCATGCCTTGAGCGCGCTGGTGGCCATGCTGGACCAACCCAACTTGGACACACTGGAGTGCGAGCAGCTGTATTGCCTGCTGGAGCCTTTCGCCCGCCGTTTGCAGCAGACCACGGTGCAAATGCAGGAACTGGCTTAACCCTTCCAAACGACCAAAGCCCCGGATGGGGCTTTGGGCTTATTACGGCTTGGGTTTAATTCGGTTTTTGTGCATCAGGCGGCCGCAGGACGATTTTGCCTTTTGCGCCAGCGGATTGATGTCGCCGCTACGATTCTCTGTGCCTGACTCCAGGCCTCGTAGTCCATTTCTAGCTTCGCGTCCTTGCGCGTCGGGCAATGCCCGTGGAGGGCTAGGTGGTTGGTGTGGTGGTGGTAGTACTCTGCTATCAGTTCGGAGGGGGCCGATGGTGACTTCAGGCCGGAGTTGTAGGGGCGGTACTGGCTCCAGCTTTGCGCTAGGACGTCGCGCACGGCTGTGGTGTGGACTTGGGCCGGCAGCACGAAGCTATCCGGTTCAAACAGATGGCCCGTCGGTCTGTCACGGACTTTGAAGGCTCGCAGGTCACCGTTCAAGTTGTGGTGAGTTGTTTGTTTGGTTAAGTATTGGTGACTCTGGGAATGAAGCTGGGTCTATTCACTTCATCAAAATTTAAACATTATTATAAGCTACTGAAACATACGATCCAAATCCGTAAAGCTTGTGGCTACCTTTGCCATATTACCAAAAAAAGGCTCCGCCGAGCAGTCGGCTTCATCGTTGTGATCCCAATAATAGACTTCCCCTTTATTGTTCCCGATGCAACTTAAAAGAAGCAAGCTTCCACCTGAGTCATGAGCAATAGGAATGTATCCAAGAGGGATACGACCTTTGTACATCGTTATTGCATAATCAAGGGTGCAAGAAGCTAATGGGGTAGAATGCGCATAAAAGTACTGTATGGAGATGCTTTTTGTTTTTATTTTTATGGCGCTCGGCTCTGGCTTGCCTCCATTGTATTTTGACAAAAACTCTAAATAATCTTGGGCTGGTGAAATGTCAAGTTTTCCAAAAAAATCTATCAAAGTGGTCGTCGATGGCCTTTCTTTAAAGTTATAAGCTTGGAGCATCTGCTGCTTTTTTCGCTTGTCGAGCTTTACTCCATGTTTGATCAGAAAATTCAGATCCTCTGAACTAATGCCAAGGGGTAGATATTGTGTCATTTTATCTCTTGTATTTGGTGTTGAGTGTCAGATGGATCGTATGGTTGCATTTACTTCATTAAAGAAAATTCTTGAAATTTAATATTTAACTTATGGGTTTGGCAGATTGTTTTGAATGATTCTGTTGTGAAAAAAATCTGTGGGTTGTTGATGTCTCTTATGATGAGGTCGTCTTGAGTGATTTTGGCATCTTTTTGGATTTGAATTTTATAATCGTCAACGCGCTCAAAAACTGCTTTCCTGTTTAGTATTATTCCGGCATGGGCATCAATTGTATGTGCACCTATTTTTATTCTGCAAGGGTGTATTTCCATTTGGGGGCTTATGACTTCGCCAATACTGTTAATGGCATGGTCTGAAAAAATTGGAAATGCCATTGTGGGCTCAAAGTAGTCGTAATTCTTTATGGTTTCTGGGGTGAAAAAAGACTGGGCCGTAACATTTAATGGGTGGCCATTTTTAAAATTATTACTTTCTATTCCAAGCATAAAATGATCTAAAATGACTCCGTTGGGGTCTTTCAGGTCTAGCAGAGCGTTTTCGCATTTCCCTGTGGTATACACACTATATATTTTCATCGCTTTGCTTTCGTGTTTTGACCTTTGGGGGATGGAAGGTGATGCGCAAGTTAGTTTTCCTGAATTTAGATCCACTCTTAATTTTAATTGTTCCCCAGATGCTTACTGTGTGGCCTTGACTGTGCCACACTTTAGTCTGTTACGGCCAACCCTGTTGGCCCCTTGAAATAACCCGTCCAATCTCCGGGTCATAGTTGCGGTGATGGTTGTAGTGCCGCCAGGATTTTTGGTACTGGCCTTGGAAAGGGGAGCGGATGCCGGTCTTTCTGGCGGCGTCGGTGATGATTTCCCTCGCTTGCCCCCAGGCCTGGTAGTCCATTTCCAGCGCCAGCGCGCCTTGTTCGCCGGTCAGCGCCTGCGGGGTGCCCTGGTGGTCTGTGTGGTAGGAGTACACCGCCGTCGGTTCGCTGGGTTCCGACGCGGGTTTGCACGGTTGGTCTAGGTCGGCGTCGTAGGGATGGCGCTGGCTTCAATGTGGCACTTTGATGTCTGTGCATAGCCCAGTGTGAACCAGGCTATTAGGCTTTTATCCCTGCTACTAACAAGCTTTTCGATTGAAATTTAAAAATCATGTTGATCAATATTTACGTGTGGCAAGAAACTTTCAAAGTTATTGGCGGGAAACTCGTTGGTGGGCTAAATTTATATTTCACAATTGCTTATTCTGCATCAAAGCCGAGCAACGAAAATGATATTTCTGAAATGAGTGGTGTTTTATAAGCAGTAAAGTTTTTGCAAATAATGGATAGCTGATGGTCGTGACTGTTCACAATGTAATGATGGTAGTCTTCTTTTGCTAAATCCTCATGCGACCATTCTTTGATGGATTTTATGTGTTCTGAGACCCAGTCAGAGTCGATGGCTTCGTATATGGATGACCTATATTCAAAATCATCAGGGAGGTAGGGTTTGGTTTTGCTATGTACTTGTGTTGCAATAACGTCGGTAAATTTGACGCATCCAGAGTGGTGTAGCTCTGGTTTGGTATCATCATCCCAGCATCGAAAAATTGCGTAAGCTATATCTCGTTGATGTACAGTAATGATGTGGAATTGAGGGTTTTGCCAAAACGGAAGCGCTATTTCAATAATTTTCATGAGTTTTTTAATTGTTCATGTTCTGTTTCTTATTTTGGTGAATTTAAAAGGCAACGGATTGAATAGGTTCTTTGGGGGGTAATTGATATTTGTGATGTTTGTTGAGTTTAAATAGTAATATCCCTTGCCAGATCGGAGAGGTGTAAGGCGGTTTTGTATATGCTCTCCGACATTGCTGTTTGTTTTTTCTCATTTTTATGCCAGTCCGCGCTTGTTATCAGGCTGGCTTGCATGTCAATAAGAACATTTACAATCGCCATCGGCAAATATTTTTTGCCTTTATAGTTTGTAATTAACTGGTTTGTGCTGCTAATGGCTTGGTTGATTTCTATGTCTGTGATGCCAGTATTTGATCTGGAATTTAATATTAAGGTGGTGATGTGATCAATCCAAACCTCATCTATGTTGGCCATGGACTTTCCTCGATGCTAGCATGCACAAAACATCTGTTCGCGCGTATGGGGTGTTCGGTGCTAGGTAGCACTCAAGCATAGAAATGCGTTGATGTAATTTTTCAAATCGAAATCTATTTAAATGGCTGTTGGCCTATTTTGTCGGTGCGTTAACTTTTAAATGTACTTGTTTTTCCAAGTGATGATGTCAGGGGCGCCATCCCTTCCCTTGGTTGTAATGCTTTCTACTTGATTATCATCAGTGTAGTGTAAGTCATAACGGATAGGGTTTTGATGTCTGGATCCCAGTACGTAAATATGCTCGACTAAATTTTTTTCATTAAAGGAGAATGCCTTAAAACCGTAGTCGCCCCGTGTTGATATGCCTACGCTTACTTCTAGATCACTGGATAGTTTTTTAATTGCTGTCAGAGAAACAAGCTCGGGCTTTTTGCCTGGCTTGTCAGTGAAATCATAATGATGCGTTCGGCGAATAATGATTTCAGAGTTTTTATATGATACGAGGTTTGCAGTTAGCCTTACAAAGTCAGGGTCTTCTTTCTCAGAGTCTATTGTTAGAACAAGCCTGTCATCGATGAAGCCTGCGCTTTCAACGCCATTTTTTCTAGCTTCTAATGGCGATGTGAACTTCTTCTGTAGCGGTTTTCCCGGGTTTTCTTCTAAGAGCTCTTTGAAGAAATGTTCTGGAGTATAGAGTATGCCGCGGGAGTACTTCCATTCTGTGATATTGCTTACTAAGTGAACGGTAGCGTTAAGTGCATCTGTGTCGTTTTTTAATGAGGCTAGTTCCCTGGTTATATTTTGCCTCGTACTGATGGTGTGCTCAATGCCTGGAAAAGTGTTCTTCATGTCTACGAAGAAAAGACTTTTGGTGGTGACATTAATTAATGGCCTAAAGGTAAATTATTTTTCCAGTTGGTCGAATAAAGTCGTCTTCACGACTCTTTGAGTACCCGCAAGGGATTTTCCCAGATTTGTATATGTCAAATAGACGACTAAAAAGCATTTTCTTTATGCCAACACGCTTTGTGAAGTATCCCTCAATGATGATGTGTACGATGTCATATCCGATATCGTCATTGAGATTTTTTAATCCATGTGTGTCTTCGAATGGCTTCAGTTTTGGTTCTATTTTTTCGTTAAAATATTGACGAGCTTCTTTAGCGACTGTATTCCATTCCTGATACTGATTTTGGAATTTTTTGTTGAGCATTGTGCTTAGTTGTGCTGCGGCTTCTGCTCTAATGTCCTCCCACTCTTCTGAGTGAATCGATTTTTCAAAAATGGCAACTCCTTTGCACAGGGTCGCATCGATGTTGATATCTGCTTCTTCTGTGTTGAAGCTCTCAAAAAAAGATATCGTATCTAGTGTTTGAAATAGGGTTTGAAGTATTTCTTTTTTCATTATGAACACTTTCTCTGATTTATTCTTCCAGGGATTCTCGGTACCTGCATGCCCCCCAGCTGTCCATATTCAACACGCTGTTTTGCTGCGGATTTTACGGCATCGTTAACTTGCTTATCTGCTAGGCCTGCTGAGCGTAATGAGGTTTGCAGGGCTTTGCTATACTCTAGGTTTGTTGGAATTTGCCCATATTTTGCTCCCCCCTTTCTATATTGGTCCCAAAATTTTTCAAGAGACTGGTGGGCTCGGTAGTGACTGGACTTGCAATCGCAGAAAGCATTGCCTTTCAATGCAATCGCACAGCCTTCATTTGTTGGGATTACATCTCTATAAGCAGCATCTTGATTTAGATGGTGTGACTGAGTGCTGCCAGCCGCATTTTTCAGGTCGCCGTGTCTACCTAGAGTTCCTTCTGCTACAGCAGGCCCTCTACGGCGCAAACCAAATGGGTCAATCCATTCTATTGGGTTTGGGGCATAGCTGTGGGTATTTATATCCCCCATCAACCCAATCGGATCCCTCGAAATAAACCGCCCAATCTCCGGATCATAGTAGCGATAACGGTTGTAGTGCAGCCCAGATTCTTCATCCTGGTACTGGCCCTGGAAACGGAAGGGGTTGCGGATGCCGGCCTTGTTGGCGGCGTCGGCGATGATTTCGCGCGCTTGCCCCCAGGCCTGGTAGTCCATTTCCAGCGCCAGCGCGCCTTGTTCGTCGGTCAGCGCCTGCGGGGTGCCCAGGTGGTCGGTATGGTAGTAGTACACCGCAGTCGGTTCGCTGGGTTCCGGCGCGGGTTTGCGCAGCGGGTCCAGGTCCGAGTCATAGGGGCGGTGCTGGCTCCAGCGCGGCACTTTGACGCCGCGCACGGCTTCGGTGTGGACTTGGGCCAGCGGCACGAAGCTGTCCGGTTCAAACAGATAATGCACCGCTTGTTCGTCGCGGGTTTCAAAGGCCAGCACGTCGCCGTCCCAGCCGTAAAGCGTGGTCTGGCCGGCCTGGGTTTTGGCGATGCGGCGGCCCAGCGGGTCGTAGTGGTAGTCGGTGTTCTGGCCGTCCGGCGCGGTCAGGCGGGACAGGCGGTTGTGGCTGTCCCACTCCAGCTTGGTGAGCGCGCCGTTGACGCGTTTTTCCACCAGGTTGCCGCGGCTGTCGTAGCGGTAATGGCGGCCGGCATATTGGCTGAGCAGGTTGCCCAGCAGGCTGTTGTCCTGGTGGCCGTCGGCGGCCGGGGCGTTGTCCAGCAGGTTGCCGGCCGGGTCGAAACGGAAGCTTTCCACGCCCTTGGGAGTGGCGGCTTCCAGCAGGCGGCCCACCGGGTCGTAGCGGTAGTTGAGCTGGCCGGCGCGGCTGTCCGCGATGCCGGTGAGCTGGCCGGCGACGTCGTACTGGTATTGGCGGTTCCACTGGGTGGAGCCCATCAGCCGCTGACTGGTCAGGCGGCCGGCCTTGTCGTAGCTCTGGTGCTGTTGCAGCGCATTGCCCAGCACGCGCTGGGTTTCGCGGTGCAGCTTGTCGCGCTCCAGATTGACGATGTCGCGCTGGCCGAACAGCAGGCCGTGCACGTGGCCGCTGCCGTAGCTGAGGATGTCGACGCGGCGGCCGTCCGGGCGCACGCTGGCGACGCGGTTGCCCAGCGGGTCATGCTCATGCTGCCAGCGGTAGGTTTCCTTGACGCCGGCCACGCTGTAGCCGTGGTGTTCTTCTATGACATTGCCCACCGGGTCGTAAATCCAGCGCAGGCTGGCGTAGCGGTTCTTGGCCTGGTACAGCCGGCCGGCGGGGTCGTAGCCGAAGCTTTCCAGGCTGCCCGGCGCGCTGCGCTCGATCAGGCGGCCGGCGCCGTCGTAACGGTAGAGGGTGGCGACATCGCCTTCCTGTTGTTTTTCCAGCTGGCCGGCGGCGTTGTAGTGATAGCGGGTGGGGCTGCCGTCAAAACCGGTTTCCGAAATCAACTGGTCGCCGGCGTCGTATTCGAACAGATACTGGCGGTGGTTTTCATTGCGCAGCGCGGTCAGACGGCCCAGCTTGTCGTATTTGTAGGCCAGGCTGTGGCCGTTGGCGTCGGTGCGGGTTTGCAGCCGGCCGGCTTTGTCGTAGTCGTAATGGGTGGCGCGGCCCAGCGGGTCGGTGAGTTTGAGCAGGCGCGCTTCGGCGTCGTGCTCCAATTGCGTGGCCTGGCCGTCCGGCTGGACGATGGCTTGCAGCGTGCCGTTGGCCGCGTATTGGTAGCGGGTGGCGCTGCCCATCGCGTCGATGATCAGCTGCGAGCGGCCGCGTTCGTCGTACTGCCACTGGGTGGCGCTGCCGGAGCAGTCGGTATAGCTCTGCAGCAGGCCATCCGGGCGGTAGGCAATCTGCTTCTTGCCGCCCTTGGCGTCGGTGATGGCCACCGGCAGGCCCTGCTCGTTGTAGGCGTATTTGGTTTTGTGGCCCAGCGGATCGGTTTCCTCGATCAACTGGCCCTTGTCGTCGTAGGCGCGCAGCCATTTTTCGCCCAGCGGATCGGTGATCTCCACCAGATTGTCCTGGGCGTCGTAGGCGAAGGCCACTTCGCTGCCGTCGCGGCGCTCGTGCAATACCAGATTGCTCTTGTCGTCGTAGGAGAAGCTGTCTTGCGAGCCGTCCGGGTAGATGTGGTTGACCAGGTTTTTCTGGGCGTCGTAGTCGAACCATTCTTCCTTGTGGTCCGGGTAGATGATGCGGTAGTTGTAGCCCTTGTCGTCGAAGTAGTACTCGGTGGTGCGGCCGTAGGCGTCGGTGACGTAGGTGAGGTCGATGTTGTCGTCCCAGGCCAGGCGGATGTCCTGGCTGCCGTCGTCGGCGTATTCGCGCACGGCGCGCGCGTCCAGGTGCTTGCCGTCCCACTCCAGATGGATGCCGCGGCCGGTGCGGTCGGTGTAGCGGGTCAGCAGGTGGTGCTGGTACTGGTAGCTCCAGCTTTGACCGTTTTCATCGCTGGCGGCCAGCAGGTCGCCGGCGTCCGCGGGCAGCGGGCCGGCGTCGTCGTATTGGTATTGCGCCAGCGTGCGCAGCGGCAGGCCGGTTTCCGGGTTTTGCAGGCTGATGCGGACAATGCGGCCGCGCGCGTCGTGGCTGAGGTCCGCCACGTAGCCGGCGCTGCTGAGCAGCTGGATCAGCCGGCCGTCGCGGAAGTTCATCGCGATGCTGTTGCCGGCGCGGTCCTTGATCAGCGCCAGGCGGAAGCTGTCGCCGTGGCGTTCGTATAGTTGCACCAGATCGTGGCCGTAGGTCTGGGAGATCAGGGTGTCGGATAGGCGGCTGAGGGTGAAACCTTCCAGCTCGTCCTTCAGGGATTCGCCCACCGGCAGCAAGGGGTAGTCCAGCGTGCGGCAGCTGTCGTCGTGGAGCTTCAGCGCTTCGCCTTCGATGTCGAAGCGCGCGCCGTAAGCCACGCCCCAGCGTGCGCCCAAGTCGCCGCGGGCGTCGTTGCCGTCGAAGTTGGAGCGATATTGCCGGGTCCAGATGATGGGCAGCACGCCGGGCAGGCTGAAGTCGGTATGTTGCAGCGATTCTTCGCCCAGCACATAGCCGATGCTGTTGGGCGAGGCGGCGCAGGCGCATTTGGGCGGCGGCTTGATCTTGCCCTTGAAGCGGCTGGTGACCTCCTGATAAAGCTGCTGGGTGCCTTTCTTGGCCTTGTTGGTGACTTTGTTGGCCACCGCGGCGGCCTTCTTGGGCAGGTGCTTGAGGAAGGCTGCCAGCAATTTGTTCAGCAAGGGCTTCAGGTGGCTGGAGTACATGGACAGCAGCTTGGCGGTGAGCTGGCCGGCCCAGGCCAGCAGGGTGCGGCCCAGGCTCAGCATCATGCGGGCGGCGGCGCTGCCTTTCAGCGCCATGTCTATGCCTTTGGCCGCGGCCACGGTCATGCCGGCGGCGGCTTCTTTCTTGGCGCTGGCGGCGGCGCGGTTCAGCGCGTCCAGTTCCGCGCCCACCGATGCCCAGAAGCCTTGCTTATTGGTTTTCTCCAGATGGTATTTGACCGGCGCTTGCGGCACGTGTTGTTTGACGTAGCCGCTGAAGTTGCCGGAGCCCAGGCTGATCAGCAGATTGGCCAGGTCCGAGATGATGACCTTGCCCTTGCCGCCGCAGGTTTCCAGCGTGCTCTGCATTTTGCTGTCTACGTGCTTGACCCATTGGTCCGGCATATTGCGGAAGTCGGCCGGCAACATATTGGCCACTTTTTGGGTCAGCGAGGCGGACAGCTCCATTTTCAGCCAGTCGCCGCCGGCGCGGCGCACGCTGCTGGCGCACAGCTTCAGCGTGGGGCGCGCGCCCATTTTGAACAGGCCGCCTGCGGCCGGCACCACGCCCACCAGATCCACGCCCAGAAACAGCCAGTCGAAGACGTCGACTTCCTGTTTTTTCTTGCTCTTTTCCGACATCTCCATCAGGTCGACGATGACGTCGCCCACCGAGATCAGGTTGCCGACAATGGGCACCGCGCTGCCTATGGTCTTGAGGCTGTCCACCGACAGATGCCCGTCGCTGATGCTTTGCAGCCATTGATCGAAGGTCTTGCCGGTTTGCTGGATGACCTGGGCTGCGTTTTGCGGCGTGCCGTTGATTACGGCGACGGGTTTGGCTTGGGCTGCGGTGCTCATGTCGGAGGAGGGCTCTTAAACGATATTCTTGATCATGCCGACGGCGGCGGGGAGGGATGCGCCGGAGGCAAGTTGTTTGATGTCGCGCGCTTGTTGCAGCGCGGCCTGGGCTTGGGAGGCCATGGCTTTGGCCTGGTCCACGGCGCCTTTGGCCTGGGCCAGGTTTTGCGCCAGGCCGGCGGCGCCGGGCGGCAGCGCCTTGCCTACCAGGCTGCCCAGCTGGCTCATGGCCTGCTGCTGCACCGCGGCGCCCATTTTTTGCAGCGCCGCTTCCGGCTGCGGCACAAAGGGGAAGATGTCCGCCTCGCTCTTGTGCGGACGGCCCAGGAATTGCACTTGGGCCGGCCCGGTGGGCAGGCCGTTGACCATGGCCTTGCCGGCGGCGTCCAGCACGCCGCTGTGCTTGATGCCCAGCGCGTCGGTGAGCACGAATTTGCCCTGGTCCATGGAGTAGCCGTTGGCGAAATCGTGAATCACTTGCAGATTGCCCATGCCCGGCTTGTTGAAGGTAGGCGTGGGCGTGCTGAGGCTGGCCGGGCCGGTGAGCGCGTGGCTGGCGCCCTTGACGCTGACTTCGCCCGGGCAGTGCACTTCGATATTGCCGCCCTTGAGCCGGATATAGCCGCCGCCGCTGGTGAGCAGGATTTCCTGGCCGGCGGCGATTTCCACCTTGCCCTTGCAGGCGGTGACGGTCACATCCTTGTCCGCTGTCACCTCGATGCTGTCGCTCTGCGCTTGAACCTGTACCTTGCCCTTGGCGGCAATCAGCTTCAGCGCGATCTGGTCCTTGACCCCGGTGACGAACAGGCTGATGTGCTGACCTACATTGTGAATCCAGCGACGGCCCGAGGTTTGGTTGCTGTCCCGCTGCGCCACCAGGTCCAGATTGGTGCCGGCGGCCACGGTCTGGCTTTGCTGGCTCAGGCTGGCGATGCCGGCTGGGGCCGATAGCACGATCAGCGGTTGTTGGCCGGCTTGGTCCTTGGCGGTTTTGCCGTCCGGCGGCGGCCCGCCCCCTCCCTGTTCGCCGCGCGGAAAGCGGCACCTAAATCAATATCCGCGTAGCGGATTCAACAGATTAATCATTAAAAAACGCTGCACCTGCCATATTCGGCTCAGCGAAGCGTTCACAGTCCCCCACTCAGCCGCCAGCGGTACGCGCCTGCCAGGCCGGATCGCTGGCGAACCGCTCCACCAGAAAATCCAGCATCGCCCGCAAGGTGGCCGGCATCTGCCGGCGCGAAGCGTAAATACCGTAAATGCCCAACTCCTGCGGCTGGTACTCCGGCAACAAGGCCACCAGCTGACCGCTGGCGATCAGCGGCGCGGCGGAATACAAGGGCTGCAAGGCGATGCCCGCGCCGGCCGCGGTGGCGGACAACAAGACCATGGACTCATTGGCGCTCAGATTGCCGCTGACCGGCACCGCCAACTGCTCGCCGTGACGCTGGAAACGCCACAAGCTCTTGCCGAAATAGGAATAGGTCAGACAGTTGTGCAGAGACAAATCCTCCAGCCGCTTGGG
Source organism: Chromobacterium sp. Panama (assembly GCF_003052555.1). Taxonomy (NCBI): domain Bacteria; kingdom Pseudomonadati; phylum Pseudomonadota; class Betaproteobacteria; order Neisseriales; family Chromobacteriaceae; genus Chromobacterium; species Chromobacterium sp. Panama. The sequence continues at coordinate 4,156,320 of NZ_QARX01000001.1, read as the reverse complement.
CGCGCCGTGGGCGGCCAGATAGGCGGGAGAGGCGCAGATTACCGACGCGCAACTGGCCAGCGGCCGGGCGATCAGACTGGGGTCCAGCGCATTGGTGATGCGGATGGCCAGATCGATTCTTTCTTCCACCAGATTGACCGCGCGGTTGCTGATCTGCAGATCGATGGCGGTTTGCGGATAGCGGCGCAGAAACTCGGTCACCGCCGCCGCCAGCGCGTCCTGAGCCAGAGACTGCGCGCAGCTGATGCGCAGCAGGCCCTGCGGCTGACCGGGGTCCGCGCTGTTGGCCGCCGGCATCTGCCCGGCGATTTCCAACATCTGCCGGCAACGCGCCAGCGTCTCCTCACCGGCCGGAGTCAGGCTCAGCCGCCGGGTGGTGCGGTGCAGCAGCCGGGTGCCGGCCCATTCCTCCATTTCCGCCAGATAGCGGGTGATCATCGCCCGCGACATGTCCAGCGTATCCGCCGCGGCCACCAGGCTGCCGCGTTCGGTAATGGTCACAAACACTTGCGCCGCGGTGATCCTATCCATGATTCGCTCGATTCATGCAACCAACCATTGCTTATTATCCGGTTTTTGATTCGAAAATAGCAATCTATGATTCACATCAGGCTTGCTACCAAGCCGACCGATCTCAAATTCACCAAATGGAAACCATCATGATCCAACACCGCATTTCCGGCAGCTTTGTAGCAGGCGCCCTGTTGATGTCCGCCGCCTTCGCCCAAGCCGACGCTTTGAAAGTCGATGTCTACAACCCCGGCGCCAAGAGCCTGTTCCCGGTGTCCTCGGAATTGGTCACCGGCAAGAGCGAGGCCGTGCTGATCGACGCCCAGTTCCAGCGCAACGACGCCGAGGCCCTGGTGGCCAAGGTCAAGGCCAGCGGCAAGAAGCTGACCACGGTGTTCATCTCCCATCCGGACCCGGACTTCTACTTTGGCCTGGATGTGATCAAGGCCGCTTTCCCGGACGCCAAGGTGCTGGCCACCGCCGCCACCATTGAAGCGATCAAGGCTTCCAAGGACGGCAAGATGGCCTACTGGGGCCCGATCCTGAAGGACAACGCGCCCAAGACCGTGATCGTGCCGGAACCCATCCAGGGCGACACCCTGAAAGTGGACGGCCAGAAACTGCAGGTCATGGGTCTGAAAGGCCCGACTCCGGACCGCACCTATATCTGGGCGCCGTCGATCAAGACCGCGATGGGCGGCGTGCTGACCTACGGCAATATGCATGTCTGGACCGCGGACACCCAAACCCCGAAAGACCGCGCCGACTGGCAGAAGTCGCTGAAAAACCTGCAGGCGCTGAAGCCCAAGGTCGTGGTGCCCGGTCATTTCCTGAACAACGCGCCGCATACCCTGGCTTCGGTGAAGTTCACCAGCGACTACCTGAAAACGCTGGAAGCAGAACTGCCCAAGGCCAAGAACTCGGCCGAGCTGGTGACGGCGATGAAGCAGCGTTATCCGAAGCTGGACGGCGTGGCGGATCTGGAACTGAGCGCCAAGGTGCTCAAGGGCGAGATGAAGTGGCCGCAATAAGGCTCTGAGGGCAGCCAGCGAAAGTCCTGATGCTGCGCGGCGCCGACTTGCCGTACTCCATGTACTGCCGGCGTCGGCGCGCCTTGCCTCAGGATTCGTTTGCCGCCCTTGATGCTTTCTACGTCTGATGATTTGAATGTATGGCCGCCCGCGTCGCGGGCGGCGCAAGAAAGGAAACCGCCATGTCCGGCATTATTTTGCACACTATTTTCGATCCGCTCTGCGGCTGGTGCTACGGCGCCGCGCCCTTGCTGGAAGCCGCGCGCGGCGTGCCGGGCCTGACGGTGGCGCTGCACGGCGGCGGCATGATGGTGGGCGCCAATCGCCGCCGGGTCAGCCCTGAGTGGCGCCAATTCGTGCTGCCGCACGACCGCCGCATCGCGGAAGTCTCCGGCCAGCCTTTCGGCGAAGCGTATTTCGACGGCCTGCTCAAGGACCACGGCGCGGTGATGGATTCCGCGCCGCCCACCACCGCCGTGCTGGCGGCGGAGGAAGCGGCCGGCGGCGGGCTGGCACTGCTGCATCGCATCCAGCGCGCCCACTTCGTGGAAGGCCGTCGTATCGCGGAATTCCCGGTGCTGGCTGAACTGGCCGCCGATATCGGCCTGGACGCGGAGGCTTTCGCCGCGGCTTACCATCGCCTGGAAGGCTCGGCCACCGACGCCCACTTCGAGGAAAGCCGCCGGCTGTTGGCCCAAGTGGGCGGCCAGGGCTTCCCCACGCTGGCGCTGGAGGAAAACGGCCGGCTGACGGTGTTGGACCTGGGCGCTTATCTGGGCCGGCCGGACGCTTGGCGCGCCCGCCTGAGCCAGGCCGCGTCCAGCGCGGCGCCGGCCGCGGCGGAGACGCTGGCTTGCGGGCCGGACAGCTGTGTGTTGCCGCAATGAAGGAAGGGCATGAGCAAACTGATTTTTGGATGGAACACCATGAACGCTAATCAAACCCCGGGCCAGGGCCACCTGAGCAATGTGGACATCGTCCGCGCCACCTATGAAGGCGATTCCGAGGCCAATGGCCGCAATCTCTTGGCCGCGCTGGCGCCGGACGCGGAATGGACCGAAGCCGCCGGCTTCCCTTACGCCGGCACCTATGTCGGAGCGGAGTCCATCGTCAAGAACGTGCACGAGCGGCTGGGCCGCGAGTGGGAAGGCTACCGCGCGGCGGTGGACAGCTTCTACGACGCCGGCGAGCATGTGATCGCCCAGGGCTTCTACCACGGCGTTTACCGCGCCACCGGCAAGGGCTTCGTCGCCTCTTTCGCCCACATCTACACGCTTCGCGACGGCAAGATTGTCAAGTTCGTGCAGATTGTGGACAGCGCCAAGGTGCTGGAAGCGATGTCGCTCTGAAAACCAGGTCCGCCAATGAAAAAACCGCCAGCCGGTAACGGTTGGCGGTTTTGTTTTGCGTACAGCAGGCGCTCAGGGGCTGATGGCGAAGAACACGAAGGACGCGAAGATCACCAGGTGGACGATGCCCTGCAAAATGGTGGTGCGGCCCACCGCCAGCGACATCGAGCTGACCAGCAGGGTCAGCACCAGGAAGATGGTTTCCTTGTTTTCCAGGCCCAGGATCAGCGGCTCGCCCATCGCCACGAAGATCATCGCCACGGTGGGAATGGTCAGGCCGATGGAGGCCAGCGCCGAGCCCAGCGCCAGGTTGAGGCTGGTCTGCACCCGGTCCGCGCGCGCGGCGTTGGCGGCGGCCAGGCCTTCCGGCAGCAGCACCAGGGCGGCGATGATGATGCCCACCACGGCGGCCGGCGCGCCGGCGGCGGCCACGAAGCCTTCGATCGACGGCGACAGCAGCTTGGCCAGGCTGACCACGCCCACCAGGCAGACCAGCAGCAGCGCCAGGCTGGTCAGCGTGACTTTGACGGACGGCGGCGGCGCGTGCTCGTCCTCGCTGCGGCTGCCTTCCAGCAGGAAGTAGTCGCGGTGGCGTATGGTCTGCACAAAGACGAAGGCGCCGTACAGCACCAGCGACACCACGCCGGTGAAGGCCAGTTGCGAGGAGGAGAGCAGCGGGCCGGGCTCGCTGGTGCCGTAATTGGGCAAGACCAGCGCCAGCACGGAGATGGCGGCCAGCACGGTCAGCGCCACCTTGGCGCCGCTGAGCTGGAAGTTCTGTTCGCGATGGCGCAGGCCGCCCAGCAGCAGGCAGATGCCGACGATGCCGTTGCAGGTGATCATGATGGCGGAAAAAATGGTGTCGCGCGCCAGCGCCAGCTTGCTTTCGCCGCCGGCCAGCATGAAGGAGACGATCAGCGCCACTTCGATCACCGTCACCGCCAGCGCCAGGATCAGCGTGCCGAACGGTTCGCCCACCTTGTGCGCCACCACTTCTGCGTGATGGACGGCGGCGAAGACGGTGCCGGCCAGCAAGACGGCCAGCAAGGCGGTGAACAGCGCGGAGGCGGCAAAGGTGGGCGCTGCCACGATTGCGGCCCAGGCGACAAGCGGGGCGGCGACGGTCCAGCGGGGAATGGTGGTCAGAGACATTGTTTTCCTTGTTATTGACGGGTTGGAGTCAAGCCGCGGCGCGGGCGCCGACAGACGGGTGCTATCACTATACGAATCGGCCCGGGATCCCGCGACCCCTAAGAACCTGTTTACGCTCTGCTGAGCGTCGTGAGACGTCACACGGCGAGTGCGCCTTCGAAATGCTCGTGTACCCCTGTACATTCCGCTTTCTCAGCCGCAAGGTCTGGTCCCGCCTTAGCTCGCGAGATCGTAAACACGCCTTAAGAAGCTGTTCAACGCCTTGTCTGAGACGTGGAGCAGGCTTTAAGCGCGGCGGGGCGCGGCCGGGGGCCGAAGCGGGGGGCAAGAGCAAGGAGGCGCGACGTGCGCGCGAAGGATATAGACAATGGCAATTGGAACCGGTTCGCCAATGTCTAAAAAAAATGGCCGGAAATCCGGCCATTGGTTGAGAACGGAGGCGATCAGGCTGCGGTCGCCGGCTTCTCTTCGCGTTTCAGCCGGCGCAAGGCGCTCCACAAGGCCAGCGCGGCGGCCGTGCCCAGCAGCAGATTGACCAGCGGCATCGCCAGCCAGACGCCGTCCAGCGCCAGCCACAGCGGCAACAGCCACAAGGCCGGCAGCAGCAACAGGGTCTTGCCTATGGTCAGCAGCAGCGCCGCCCGCGTCATCGCCATCGCCTGCAGCGCGAGAATGCCGATGATCACCAGGCCGTCGAAGGGCATGGCCAGCAAGTGCAGGCGCAGCGCGTGGCTGCCGGCGGCGATCAGCGCCAGGTCTTCGCTGTTGTACATGCGCACGATCAGGGTGGGGAACAGCTGCACCGCCGCCAGCGCGGTGAACCCCAGCAGCAGGGTGACGCGCAGACCGTAGCGCAGCGCTTCGCGGGTGCGTTCCGGCCGGCCGGCGCCGGTGGAGTGGCTGAGCAGCGGCTGCAGGCCCACCGCCAGCCCGTGCACCACCAGGGTGAACAAGGCCTCGCTGTAGCCGGCGGTGGCGTAGGCGGCCACGCTCAGGTCCGTGCCCCAGCGCAGCAGCTGGAAGTTGTGGGCGAACATCAGCAAGGCCAGATTGAACTCCATCAGCAGGCTGGACAGGCCCAGCGCCAGGACGGGGCCGCAGCAGCGCCAGTCCAGCCGCAGGTGCGTCAAGCGCAGACGCAGCCGCGCGTGGCGGGTGAAGAAATAGCCGAGGCCGCCCAGCATCACCACCGATTCGGACAGCAAGGTGGCCTGGGCCGAGCCGGCCAGGCCCAGCTTGAACACGCCGACGAACAGGTAATTGAACACCACGTTCAGCAGCGAGCCTATCACCATCAGCAGCGTGGCCAGTCGCGGGCGGCCGTCGTTGCGCAGCAGATAGATGGCCACCATCTGGCCCATGGTGAACAGCGCGCCGCCCAGCATCCATTGCAGGTAGTTGCGCGCTTCCGCCATCACGATAGGCTGCTTGTCGGCTTGCAGCCATTGCAGCAGGGTGTCCAGATAAGTAAGGCCCAGCAGCGGGATGGCCAGGCTGATCAGGGCCAGCAGCGCCAGCGCCGCCAGCAGGGTGGAGCGCGCGCGATTATAGTCGCCGCCGCCTTGCAAAATGGCGATGCGGGTGGCCGCGCCCATGCTCAGCATGGCGCCCAGGCCCACTTGCATCATCACCAGCGGGTAGGCCAGCGAGATGGCCGCCAGGCCGTGGCTGCCGACGAAGTGGCCGACGAAGATGCCGTCTATGACCACGTAAAGGCCGGTGGCCAGCATGCCGGCAAGGGAGGGAATAGCGTATTGCCAGAACAGTTTGGATACTGGCAACGTGTCCAGATCGCGGTGGTTTGTTGTTGTGTGTGACATGGGTAGTGCCTAAGAAGAGTTTCAAAAGATCGAGGGACGCCAGGCCGGCACGCCTTGCCTTGAGCGCGCCGAGTGTCGTCCGTTTAATTAATCAATCACGCTTGATTAATTAATCCTTTGAGGTAGCATCTGGGGAAAAGTTCAGAGGCGGATATGGCCAGGAAAACCAAGGAAGAATCGCAAAAAACCCGGGACGCGATCCTGGACGGCGCGGAGCGGGTGTTTCTGCGGCAGGGCGTGGCCAACGCCACCATGGCGCAAATCGCCGACGAGGCGGGGGTGTCGCGCGGCGCGGTCTACGGGCATTACGACAACAAGATGGAAGTGTGCCGGGCCATGGTGGACCGCGTGTTTGAACTGGATGCGCTGCGTTTCCCGGCGGAGCGGGCGTCGGCGGGCGAGACCCTGGTGGCGGTGGGCATGTATTACCTGCGCCAGTTCCACGAACCGGGGCCGGCGCAGCGGGTGACGGAGTTTCTGTACCACAAGTGCGAGCGCAACCGGGAGAACCGCGGCATCCTGCGCCGCCGCGAACTGATGGACCGCGCCACCATGCACTATGTGCGCCGCCAGCTGCGGCGCGCCATCGCCCAGGGCGAGCTGCCGCGGGATATCGAGGTGGGCATCGCCGCGGAGTTCCTGGTGCGCTTGTTCGAGGGCATGTACGGGATGCTGGACGGCGGCAAGGCGCCGTTTGCGGCCTGCGAGCGCATTCTGCGCGCGGCCTGGCAGAGCGTGGCGACGGTGGCGGCCTGGCGGGGCGGGGCCTGAGAAGCCGTTCGATGTCTGCTGCGCGTCGGCGGGATGAATAGATAAAGGGCGTTGAAACCGGCTTCGAAATGCTTACGCACTCCGCTCCTTCAGCGGTTTTCGCCTTGTCCCGCCTTAGCTCGTGAGACCGTGAACCCGTTCCGGGAACCCGTGCGAAGTCCGTCGCGCGACGGCCTGGTCAGGGGCTGGCGGCCCAGGCGGCCGCGCCCATGGTCGCCGCGGAGGGCGGCGTCCGCAGCCGCAATTGGCGCGGACTGAGGCCGAACATTTGCCGGCACAGCCGGGTCAGCGCGCTTTGATCGGAAAAGCCGCAGCTGGCGGCGATGTCGGCCAGCGGCCGGCCGCTGTGCTGGATGGCGTGGCAGGCGGCTTCCATCCGGGTGCGGCGGATGAATTCGCCGACGCTGGCCTGGAACACCCGCTTCATGCGGCGGTCCATCTGGCCGACGCTGAGGCCGGACAGATCGCACAGCTCCTCCAGGTGCAAGGGGCGGTCGAAATGGGTCTGGATGTGATCGACGCAGGCGGCGAAGCGCTCGTCCAGCAGTTTTTCGCGGGTCAGTTCGGTCAGGTCTTTGGAGATGCAGACGAGTCCGAGCAGGCGGCCGTCCGGGTCGTGCAGCGATTGCTTGTTGGTCAGGCACCAGCCGGGCGCGCGGTCGTGGTAGATGGTGAGGTCCAGCCGGTTGCGCACCGGCCGCCGTTCAGAGAACACCTGCAAATCCTGGCTGCGGTAGCGGTTGGCCATGGCGCTGGGAAACAGTTCGTGCGCGGTCTTGCCTTCCGCCTGCCATTTGTTGCGCAGCGCGCAACGGCCGACGCAGCCCTCGCTCAAGGCCAGGTAGCGGCTGTCCAGGTCCTTGACCGCGAACACCACGTCGGGCAACTGATCGAACAAGGCCGCCATCGCCTGCATGGCGTTCAGATCGCTGACGATGTAGGGGCGTTGCGGCGGCATGGACATGGCGGGCGGCCTTTTAAGCGGTTTACGGTGTGTTGCGCTCCAAGGAAACAGCCGGCCGCCTGAGGCGGACCGGGCTATCCAATCTTGATGTCATTCATTAAGCATTGTTTGAAAACAAAATGCATTAATTCAACCCATTTTGCAAGTCCGCCGCGGAAGGGCCGCGGCGGCTTGGCTTGGCGAGGCGGGCGCCGGGCTTTGAACCGGCTTGGGAGCCTGCTCACGGTCTCGCGAGCGAGGGCGGGGCAAGGCGAGAACCGCCGAGAAAGCGGGATGTGCAAACGGCACATGAGCATTTCAAAGCCGTACTCACCGCGTAAGGCCCCGCGCCGCAGATCGTAAACGGACTCTTAGTCGTAGCTGGCGCTGACCGTGACGTTGGCGAAGGGCTGACGCGCCTGCAGCGTCAGGTAGTACCAGCGGCCGGTTTGCGGCGCGGCGATGGCCACGCTTTCCTCATTGCCGGCGACGGCGGACGCGTAGTCGTAATTGCCGGGCGTCGGGTAGCGGTCCAGCGCCACGTAGAGATCGACGTCGCCGCTGCCGCCGCTGGTCCACAGCTTGAGGTTGCGCGCGCCGGCCGGCAGCAGGATGGTGGCGTAAGCCGCGCCGGACGCGGAGGCGGAAAGGCCGCCGATAGAGCAGTTCTTGCCCAGATAGCTGGGCGAGGCCTCCTTGCACGGCGGCAGGCCGGGTTCGGACGGCAAGGGCGGCTGGCCGGCGGTGGTGGCGCTTTGCGCCCAGCTGGCGAACTCGGCGTCGTAGCGGCTGCCTATCAGCTGGATCTGGCTGCGGTAGCCGTTGTAATCGCCGCTGCGGAAGCGGGCGAGGAAGCCGTCCACGTCGCCGCTGTGGCGCTCCATCATGAAGCGGGTGGCCATATAACCCCAGCGATAGGCGCGGGTCACGTAGTCCGTCATGTCGTAGGTGTTGCCGAAGATCTGGCTCAAGGTGTAGTTGCCGCTGCGGGCGGCGTCGATGGCCGGCTGGTTGCCGTTGCCCAGCGACAGGTATTCGGCCAGCCCTTCAATCCACCAGACCGTGGGCAGACGGGTGCTGGCGCCGAAGTCGCCGTACATGTCGAAGCGGCCGTCCAGGTAGTGGATGTATTCGTGCTCCAGGTTCCAGACTTTGAAGGCGGGGCGCAGCCAGGAGGCTTCGTGGGCGATGAAGCGGGCCTGGTTGACGGCCGCGGCCGGGTCGCCTTCCAGATACATGCCGCCGTTGTCGGTGCTGATGCCGTAGATGATGGAGGCGTATTTGGCGTAGTTGTTGTAGTCGTCGAACACCACCACTTCCAGCGAGCTGTTGTTGTCGTTGGCCACCGGCTGCTTGCGGGTCTGCAGCATCTGATGGAAATAGGACTCTTCTTTTTGCAGCAGCGCGCAGGAGGACTGCAGTTGCTCGGCGCTCATTTCCTGGGCGCGGATGCGGATGCTGGCGCTGCAGGTGTAGCGGTTGACCAGGATGGCGTCGGCGAGCCGGGTTTCGAAATTGCAGGTGCCGTAGTCGGCGCAGTTGGCGGCGTCGTAATACTTGACCGCTTCGGCGGCGGCCAGCCACAGCTCATTGTCGTTGCCGCTCATGCTGCTGCCGGACAGTATGGCCTGGGCTTGCGGCTTGATCGCCGGCTTCAGCGCCGGGTATTGCATGAAGCGCAGCCCTTCGCGGGTGGCGTCGCCCAGCTGGAAGGCGCTTTCGGTGCCGAGCAGGCTGCTCTTGTTGGCCAGGGCGAAGCGGATCAGCGCCGCCGAATAGCTGCCGTCGTTCTGCAGCAGCGGCGCGGCGTTGGCGCGGCCGTGGGCGTAGAAGAACACGGTCAGCGCGCCGGTGAAGCCCTGGTTGGCGGTGGTTTCGCGCAGGGACTGGGCGGCGTTGGGCTGGCTGGCGCTATTGGTGTAGCGCTGCACGATGGCGCGCATGCTGGGCAGGTAATAGGCCTCGTCCGCCATATTGGTGATCAGCTTCATCACCTCGCCGGCGGTGGTGGAGGCCTGGGCGTTGGCGGAGAACAGCGCGTTGCCGTCGGCCAGTTGCTTGATGCCGGGACGCAGCACGGCGAGCAGATTGGGGTCCAGCGCCGGCAAGGCGCCGCCGCTGGCCAGGTAGTAGCCGGCGCGCAGATAGAGGGTGAGGTTGACCAGGGCCATGGAGCCGGCGTTGTAGGCGGCGGCCTCCTGAGCGAAGCGGCCGGCGACGGCGTTGAGATTGGCCGCGCTGTAAAGCGTGGCGGCCAGCTTGCTGTCCAGCGAGAACAGGCCGTAGGTGCAGGTGTAGTCGGGCAGGCCGGCCAGGTAGTTGGCCAAGGCCGCGCCGCTGTAGCCGGCCATGGCGCCGACATCCGGGCATTGCGCGACGGCGGCGCGTCGGATCAGCTTGCTTTTGGGCTTGCCGATCACCGTGCGCTCGTCCGGCAACTGGTAGCGGGATTGAGCGTCGCTTGGCGGACGCTGTTGCCATTGCCGCGGCGGCGGCGCTTGTTTCGGCCGGGCTTGCGCCTGGTGCGGTGCTTTTTGCAGCTTGGGCGCGGCCAGCGCCGGCTGCGCCAGCAAGGCGGCGGCCAGGCTCAGGCACAGGGCGGCGAGAGAAAGGGTCTGCATGGCTTGTCTCCGTATGTCGGGGCGTGTCCCCGATGGCGAGATCATGCCAATGGCACGGCGCGCTTTCTTGGCGCGCTTGAGCGTCCGCGCGCGCAGATTTGCCAAATCCGCGGCTGGAGACGGCGCGTCGGCGGAGGGGATTGCGCGCAGGTGATTGACGCCGTCGCCGCGGAGCTATATTATCCGCCTCTCTCTGGAGGGGTTCCCGAGCGGTCAAAGGGATCAGACTGTAAATCTGACGGCTCTGCCTTCGAAGGTTCGAATCCTTCTCCCTCCACCAGATTCAACAAAAAAGCCAGGCTCTGCCTGGCTTTTTTGCGTTCCGCCGTCTCACAAGCCGAGGTGGCGCGCGTGGAAGCGCAACTGCTCCTCGATCAGGCTGGCGACGAAGTAATAGCTGTGGTCGTACTCGGCGTGGCGGTGCAGTTCCAGCGGGTAGCCGCAGTCCCGCGCCGCCTTCTCCAGCGCCTCAGGTTGCAATTGTACGTCCAGAAAGCTGTCGGCCAGACCAATGTCCACGCGCAGGGGCAGCTGCCGCGGCGCGTGCTTGAGCAGCAGGCTGGCGTCCCAGGCTTCCCAGGCGGCGCGGTCTTCGCCCAGATAGGCGGCGAAAGCCTTCTGCCCCCAGGGCGCGTTGACCGGGTGGCAGATGGGGCTGAACGCCGATGCCGAGACATAGTCCTGCGGCCGCTTCAGCGCGCAGATCAGCGCGCCGTGGCCGCCCATGGAGTGGCCGGCCACCGCGCGCAGCCCGGTGACGGGGAAATTGGCCTCGATCAGCGCCGGCAGTTCCCGGCTGACGTAGTCGTACATCCGGTAGTGACGGTCCCACGGCGCCTGGGTGGCGTTCAGGTAGAAGCCGGCGCCCTGGCCCAGATCGAAAGCTTCGTCGTCCGCCGCCTCCGCGCCGCGCGGGCTGGTGTCCGGCGCGACGATGGCCATTCCCAGTTCCGCGGCCACGCGCTGCGCGCCGGCCTTTTGCATGAAGTTCTCGTCGGTGCAGGTCAGGCCGGACAGCCAGTACAGCACCGGCACGCGCCGGTTGGCGCCGGCCTGCGGCGGCAAGTAGACGGCGAAGCGCATCCGGCAGCCCAGCGTCGTCGAATCATGCAGATACTGCCGATGCCAGCCGCCAAACGATTTGTTGGCGCTGATGTTTTCCAGGTTCACGCGGCTCTCCGGCTCAGTAATGGATCACGGAACGGATGCTCTTGCCCTCGTGCATCAGATCGAAGGCTTCGTTGACGCGCTCCAGCGGCATGGTGTGGGTGATGAAGTCGTCCAGGCGGAATTCGCCCTTCAGATAACGCTCCACGTAGTCCGGCAGCTCGCTGCGGCCGCGCACGCCGCCAAAGGCGGAGCCGCGCCATACCCGGCCGGTGACCAGCTGGAACGGGCGGGTGGAGATTTCCTGCCCGGCGCCGGCCACGCCTATGATCACCGATTCGCCCCAGCCCTTGTGGCAGCACTCCAGCGCCGCGCGCATCACCTTGACGTTGCCTATGCATTCGAAGGAGAAGTCGACGCCGCCGTCGGTCATGTCCACGATCACGTCCTGGATGGGCTTGTCGAAATCGTTGGGGTTGACGCAATCGCTGGCGCCCAGCTTTCTGGCCAGTTCGAACTTGCTCTCGTTGATGTCGATGCCGATGATGCGGCCGGCGCCGGCCATGCGCGCGCCGATGATGGCGGACAGGCCGATGCCGCCCAGGCCGAAGATGGCCACGCTGTCGCCGGCCTTGACCTTGGCGGTGTTGATCACCGCGCCCATGCCGGTGGTGACGCCGCAGCCCAGCAGGCAGACCTCTTCCAGCGGCGCGGCCGGATTAACCTTGGCCAGCGAGATTTCCGGTAGTACCGTGTATTCGGCGAAGGTGGAGGTGCCCATATAGTGGTAGATGGGCTTGCCGTCCTTGGAGAAGCGGGTGCTGCCGTCCGGCATCAGGCCCTTGCCCTGGGTGGCGCGGATCTTCTGGCACAGATTGGTCTTGCCGGACAGACAGAATTTACACTCGCGGCATTCCGGGGTGTACAGCGGGATCACGTGATCGCCCACCGCCACGCTGCTGACGCCGGGGCCGACGGATTCGACGATGCCGCCGCCTTCATGGCCCAGGATGCAGGGGAACACGCCTTCCGGGTCTTCGCCGGACAGGGTGAAGGCGTCGGTGTGGCAGACGCCGGTGGCCACCATTTTCACCCGCACCTCGCCGGCGCGCGGCGGCTGCACTTCCACTTCTTCTATGCTCAGCGGCTGGCCGGCGGCCCAGGCCACGGCGGCCTTGCACTTGATGATGTCCTGGCTCATGAGCCCTCCTTGGTGTTGGATAGCCGCCGCGGGCCATAGGCCGGGCGACGGCAAAACTTTGATTGTATTTCTCGTGTTTGAATAGATAATCGTGGCAATTGGTAAATGATTTTTTCCGAGGTGGAATAATGCTGGGTTGGGAAGGCATCTGCGAATTCGTCAGCGTGGCGGAACAGGGCAGTTTCACCAAGGCGGCCCTGGCGCTGGGCATTTCCGTCGCCCAGGTCAGCCGCCAGGTCACGCAGTTGGAGCAGCGCTTGGGCGCCAAATTGCTGTACCGGACCACCCGCCATCAGGCGCTGACCGAGATCGGCGCGTTGTATCTGCGCCACTGCCGGCAGCTGCTGGATTCGCTGGAGGAGGCGGAACAGGCGATCTCGCGCCATCAGGCGCAGCCGCAGGGCAAGCTCAAGCTGACCGCGCCGCTGGCTTACGGCCAAAGCCATATCGCGCCGCTGTTGACCCGTTTCCTGCAACGCCATCCGCAGCTGGAGGCGAGCTTGAACCTGTCCAACCAGGTGCTGGACCTGGTGCAGGACGGTTACGACCTGGCGATCCGCATCGGCCATCTGAGCGACTCCACGCTGATGGCGCGGCGGCTGGCCTCGCGCCGGCATCATGTCTGCGCGGCGCCGGCCTATCTGGAGCGCTGCGGCGCGCCCTTGGAGCCGGCGGACCTGGAGCGCCACAACTGCCTGTCTTTGAGCGGCGAACACTGGCATCTGCTGGACGGCGGCCGCAGGCGGCAGGTGCGGATCAAGGGCAGCCTGCGCTGCAACAGCGGCCACGCGCTGGCGCACGCGGCGCGGCTGGGCCTGGGGCTGGCGCAATTGCCGGATTACTATGTCGCCGCCTATTTGAGCAGCGGCGAGCTGATCGAGGTGCTGGCCGATTACCGCGAGCCGGAAGAGGGCATCTGGGCTTTGACGCCGCATAACCGCCAGCTGTCGCCCAAGGTTCGGCTGCTGATGGACTTTCTGGCGGACTCCCTGACCGACGATCCGCTGGCCTTGCCGGAATAGCCGGCCGCTTTCGCGGTTGCCAAGCCCGGGCGCAGTGGCAATAATCGCGCATTCGATTTTTAGGCGGGAGCGCGGAAATGTTGGCGATTGGCGAATGCAGGGTGGAGCGGCTGGTGGTGCACCGGGTGGGCAATGCCGCGCGCGGCGAGGGCGCGCGCCTGTCCGAGCGGGCCAGCTCCGTGGACGAGGAAGTGTCCTCGCTGTTGCTGGGCGGTTATCTGAAGAACATTGTGTCGGACAAGCGCCAGCATCAGTTTTTCCATGAGTCCGACCTGAATCTGAACGAAATCTACCATTACACCCGGCAGTTCTTCCGCGGCGAGCTGGATTTCCTGGCGGTGTCCCAGCGTATCGCCAAGCATTTGTACGCACGTTCGCAGCACCCCAACATCAATGCCGGCGACCTGTTGGTGATCCTGTTTTCCGGTCTCAACGACGGCGATCGCGAACTGCGCGCGCTGGGGGTGTTCAAGTCCGAAATCCGCGACGACTTCCTCACCGTGGTGGAGTCCGGCGACGTGTTCGACATCAGCCACGCGTCCGGCATCAATCCGCGCTTGATCGACAAGGGCGCGCTGATCCTGGAGCACGGCCCCACGGTCTACGCGGTGGACCGGCTCAGCCGCGAGGCCAAGTTCTGGCTGGACGATTTCCTGAAAGCGATGCGGGTGCCGGACAAGGCGTCCAGCAGCAAGATGATGGCCAGCGTGGTGGAGCAGCTGTCGGAGGAGATAGAGGACCCGCTGCAACAGGCGCGCTTCAAGGATGAATTCCTCAATCTGGTGAGCAGCGAGGAAGACGTGTCGGCCCGCCAACTGGCCAGCGCCGCCGAGAAGTTCGTGCCGCGCGAGCAGGTGGACCAGGCCATGGGCTCCGCCGCCGAATCCTACGGCTTCGCGCTGGACGAGGAGGCGAAGCTGCCGGCCAAGGGCATGGCGCGGCAGCTGGAAAAAACCCTGTCCAAGTACGGCGTCGGCCACGGCATCAGCGTGCTGCTGCCCACGGGCATCACTTTGAAGAATATCCAGTCGCAGAACGACGGCGAGGGCGAGTTGACCCTGACCCTGCGTCTGAACAAGCGCGGCTGACCGCCCGCGGAGTCTTGCCGCGCCGGGCTAGAGGTCCGGCGCGAAACCGTCCGCCAGATTTCAGGCCAGCGAGCGTTGCCGCTTGGTCCTGCGCTAAGCTGTTCAAAGCCCGCTGCGCGGATAAAGCCTTGCACGGCGAGTTCAGCTTAGCCATGCCCATTCCCTCCTTGTGATTCCGCTTGCTGCGCCATAAGGCCTGGTCTCGCGCTTGCTCGCAGGCGCTTATTGTTTCCCTTTCCCAATCCATTGCCGGCCGCGTTTGACCATGCCGCTTGGAGTCCGCGTGCGCGTTTGACGCTTTCCATTCGTGATGATGCCGGTTTTTAATGTTTAATTGATTCCTGTTTTTATATTGTAAATATATTTAAAAAACAAAAATGACAATTGGATTTGTTTTTAAGATAAATCCTATATTTGATTTCAGCGGATTTTCTTATCATGGCGTCTACAAGCCCTAAATAGAACGGCGTGATTCAGTTTGATTCCACACCCGAGCAGGCGTCTCCGGAACGATGACCATAGGACGCGCGGGTGTGCTGCGCGCTGTGAATTGAACCGATATGGCCGGCTCCTTGAATGACGGCTCTTGCTTGGCGATGTCAATTAAGCGGGCAGCGGCAGCGTGGTTTCCCGCCGCTGCCGGGCGAGGGCGGAGAAGCTTGCCGGACCGGGTTTTCGGCCTTGAATGATTTTTTTAGATTCATTGACCTTGGCCGCGTCCTTCCGGCAATGTGCCGCCACATTGTCATTATCGAATTAGCTAAAGCAAGTCCGGAAATTAAGCTGATCAATCGTATGCTTTTTGGGATGTTGAAACGTGACAGCGCGCCAACGCGGGCGTGGCGGATATTCAGCTGTCGGTATTCCAAATGGTAGGGAATCCATGGAAAATCTTAATGTCATGGTGGTGTCCGGATCATCGCGGGACAATGAGCGCCTTCAGCGCATGCTGTCGCAGGCCGGCATTCGCAATATTCGCCATTGCGGCCATATTCGCGAGGCGGAACAGCAATTGCTGCGCGAGCCGGTGGATTTGCTGGTGTGCGATATTCAGATGCCGGACGGCGGCGGCGCCGAATTGATCGCCAAGGTGCATGCCGGCGTGCGTCGCGGCGAACTGGCCGACGCGCCCATGCTGTTGTGGCACAGCGCCGCGGGCAAGCTGTTGCAGGAGTCGCACGTCAGGCTGGCGCGCGAGGCCGGCTTCAACTACGTCTGGGCGGCGCATCCGACCATGGACGACGGCGAATGCGCGCAGTTTTTGCGCCAGGTTGAACTGGCGCGCGCGGCCATGGCCGAGGCGGCCAGAGTCAACGGCGTGCCGGGGCGCTTGGGAACCCGGCCTTTCAGCGAGCAGGAGGTGATCGAGGCCTTGTGCTCCAAAGGCAATATCTCGATAGACCTGCAACCGCAGGTGCGCTTGAGCGACGGGGTGGTGGTCGGCGCCGAGGCGCTGGCGCGCTGCATGCACCCGACGCGGGGCAATATCCGGCCATCGGTGTTTCTGCCGGTGGTGAGCAAGCTGGGGCTGGATCTGTTGCTGTTCTTCCATGTGCTCAGCGGGGTGATCTCCACCCAGCAGGCGCTGAACGCGAAGGGCGTGCGCTTGCCGATTTCCATCAACGCGTCGGCGGCCACCCTGGCGTCGCCCAATCTCGTGCGCGAGATCACCATGCGCTGGGACAAGACCAAGCTGGAACGCTCGCTGCTGGTGATCGAGCTGACGGAAAACCTGGAGCCGGAAATCGGACTCGATTTGATGGTGGCGCTGAACCAGCTGCGCGCCAATGGTTTCGACATTGCCTGCGACGATTACGGCATAGGCATCTCCTCGCTGAAGATGTTGTCCGCCATGCCGTTTTCGTCCTTGAAGCTTGATCAATTATTCGTCGCCTCGATGCTGGAGAGCTCGCGGCATTATGAAATCGTCCGCTCCTCCATCCTGCTGGGCAAGGAGTTGAATCTGCAGGTGGTGGCCGAGGGCGTGGAGAGCACGCGCCACGTCAAGGCCTTGCGGGAGATGGGCTGCGAGACCGGCCAGGGCTTCGGCCTGTACCGCCCGATGGCGCCGTCGCGCTACATAGAGCTGGCGCGGCAGGTGCCGGAGGAGTGGAGCGCGCGCGGCGCGGGCGATTAGGCGCGGCCCCAAGGCGTTCCGCCGGGACAGGGGATGCGGCGGGAAGCGAATTGGTCAACTTTAACGAGAACGGCATGAGAAAAAGAATATCGCTGATGATTCTGGATGACCATGACGTGGTCAGGGTGGGGCTGGAGGCCAAGCTCAAGCAATACCCGGAGTTCGAGATTGTCGGCAGTTTCGCGCAGAGCACCCAGTTGCTGGCGGTTTTCCGCAAGCGGCTGCCGGATGTCTTGTTGATGGATTTCTCCCTGGGCAGCAACGAGGTGGACGGGCTGAACCTGATTCAGTCCATCAATGTCCGTTATCCGGAGTGCAAGGTCCTGGTGCTGTCGTCGGTGGACCTGGTGGGAACGGTCAATCTGATGCTGCGCGCGGGCGCCAGGGGTTTTTTCAGCAAGTCGCAGCCGGTGGACGCGCTGGCGGGCGCCATCCACAGCGTTTATGCCGGGCGGGTGTACCTGACCGTCAAGATGATGAGCGAGATGAATCTCTTGCTGTCGGGCGACATCAAGCTGGAGGAGGGGCGGACGCTGGACCCGTATGCGCGTTTGTCGCCGCGGGAGCGCGAGGTGGTGCGCTGCTGTCTGGACGGCATGAGCACCAGCCAGATCGCGGAGAAGTTCTCGCGCAGCATCAAGACGGTCAGCACTCAGAAAAAAGCGGCTTTCCAGAAACTGGGCATCAATACGGACAGGGAGTTGTTTTTATTGAACTCCAAATTGGAGTAGCGGTGCGATTTCAACATTTGAGCGGCCTGCTCGTCCTGTGCGGCGTTTTGTCCGCTTGCGCCGACCAGGGCAGCAAGATCCCGCTGAGCCGGGAGGAAGAGGCCTGGGTCAGCCGGAATCCGGTGGTGGACGTGTACGTGCTCAGGTCCAAACCGGCGGCCAAGCGCAAGAACAGCAACGTCCATTACAAGGGGGTCGAGGCTTTTTTCCTGCAGTACGTCAGCGAGAAAAGCGGTTTGCGCTTCAATATCGTGCAAGTGCATTCGGCGCAGGCCCTGATCGAGGCCAGCGGCAATGGGCGGGCGATGATGCTGGCCAGCATCAATCAGGACGCGATCGGCGAACTGAACCTGAACAAGAATTACTACTTCACCCAGCCGTATTCCTCGCAGCCCTTGATGGCGATCACGCGCCGCGACTACCCGGTGGTGTTCGACCACGACAATCTGCACGGGCGCAAGCTCGCCTTCATCTTCAACGACAACTCGCGCTCCTGGTTGCTGGGCGATCACGCCAACCCGGACCTGGTGGCGGCGGAGACGCCCACTCAGGCCTTGCTGGCGATCCAGGACCGGAGGGCGGACATCGGCCTGGTGCCGGAAAGCTATGCGCGCTTCCTGCTGAATTATCGTTTCCCCGATCTGAGCAGCTCCGGCGCGCTGCCCGGCTATTACGCCATTTACCGAATGGGGGTCAGCAAGCACCAGCCCTTGCTCTACGCCATCCTGCGGCGCAGCCTGGACACGATGTCGGCCGACGACGTCGACGCCGCCCGCTCCGCCTGGGAGGAGCAAGTGGCGCCGCGGCCGTCCGTCTCCAGCGTGTTCAGGAGTTACGCCGGCGAAGGCACCCTGCTGGTGCTGCTGTTCTTCGTCCTGCTGCTGGTGATACGCACCACTACCTTGCTGCTGCGCAAGGCGAGGACGGGCGAAGCGGCCAAGAGCGAGTTTCTGGCGGTGGTCAGTCATGAAATCCGCACGCCGATGAACGCCATCATCGCCGCCGGCGAACTGCTGCAGACCATGTCCTTGGGCGAGAAACAGCGGGAGCTGGTGCTGCAATCCAATCTGGCGGCCAGCAGCCTGCTGCAACTGCTCAATAATATTCTCAACGCCTCGCGGCTGGACGCGGGCCAGGAAAGCCTGGACCCGTCCTTCGTCAACGTCGGCTCCATTCTGGAAGACCAGGTCAGGCTGTACGCCTTGGCGGCCAAGATGAAGGGACTGGAGCTGCGCTACGTCCATGCACTGCCGGAGCGCGCCTTCTGGCTGGACGCTTCGCATTTGCAGCGGGTGCTGCACAATCTGATGTCCAACGCGATCAAGTTCACCGACAAGGGCACGGTCACGCTGAAGGCGGACTTGCGCCGCGGAAAATCAAGCCGCAAGCGCGGCGTGCTGGTGTGCCAGGTGATAGACACCGGCATAGGCGTGCCGCTGGCGGCGCAGAAGAATATTTTCGACGCTTTCGTGCAGGCGGATTCCGTCGCCACCCGCAAGTTCGGCGGTTCGGGGCTGGGGCTGAGCATCTGCAAGCGCTTGGTGGAGTTGATGCAGGGGCGCATCACGTTGGACAGCGACGGCGCGTCCGGGACCATTCTCACCATCAAGCTGCCGGTGCGTTTGGGGCCGGCGCTGGTCAAGGAGGCGGCGGAGGAAGAAGCCTCCGGCCCGCCGCAGGCGGTGGGGCAGGGGCAGCTGGTGCTGGTGGTGGAAGACCATCCGGCCAATCAGCTGATGATTTGCGAGCAGCTGCGCCAATTGGGCTGCCGCGCCACGGTGGCCAGCACCGGCATGAGCAGCTTGTCCATCCTGAAGGAACACCCGGAGGTGCGCTTGATCCTGATGGACTGCAGCCTGCCGGACATCAGCGGTTACGAGGCGACGCGGCGCATCCGCGCATGGGAGCGCGAGGAGGGCGGCGCCTTGCTGCCCATCGTGGCGATTTCCGCGGCCAATGACGATCTGCACCGGGAACGGTGCATGGACAGCGGCATGAACGGCGTGCTGGTCAAGCCCCTGAGGCTCAGGGATTTGCAGCATATCTTGCTCATGTGGCTGCCGGACGCGGCGCCGGTCTCCGAGGCCGTCGAATCTCCGCCCCAGGTCAGCGGTCTATGGCAGATGTTCATCGAGCATAACGAGCGCGATTACCGCCAGGCGGTGCGGGCGGTCCAGCACGCTCACTGGTCCACGGCCAGCCAGCATCTGCACCGGATCTCCGGCGCGGCCTTGACCATGGAGCAGCGCGAGCTGGCGGAATTGGCGCGGGAACTGGAGGGCATGCTGTTGCAGGGCGGCGCGGAAGGCTTGGACGAACGCATGGACGCTTTGCGCGCGATGCTGGACCAACTGGCCGCGCAGACGCCGCCGGCCGGGAAATGAAACCGGGCGGCGGCTGGGTGGGCTATCGTTTCAGCCCTAAAAGATAGAGCACTGGTTCTTAGGCTTGCAGCGCCAGCGTGCCGCTGCGGCCGGGAATCTCTCCCATCACCACGCGACCGGCGGGCAGCGCGGCCGCGTCCAGGCTGCTGAACAGCTCGATGCAGCTGCACAGCTGATAGCCCTGGGCTTGCCAGCCCACCAGCAGATGCTCGAAGGTATAGCCCAGACGCAGGCCTTCCAGCTCGGCGTGCAGGGTGTACACATGGCCGGTGGCCGGCGCTTCTTCGGTCAGCGCCAGGATATGGTGATGGACGTTGTCGGCGGTGAGGCCGTCCAGGCCTATCAATTCGTCCAGCGTCGGCAGCGTGGTGGGCAGCTGCGGCACGCCCAGGGGCTGGCCGGCGGCGTCCACCGGCTGGAAGGGGTGGCTGCCGCGGCCGTCGGACGCGTAAAGCATGCCCAGTTCGCGCTCATAGGCCAGCGCCGCGTCGTTGATCTGCCAGCCGGCCGCGCCGTGGGTGCGCGCCGGTTCGCCGAAGATCTGTTCGAAGCGCTCGGCCGCCTTGCGCATTTCGGCGCGGGTCCAGGCGGCGTCCTTGCCGGCGACGTAATCCTGCCACTTGATGTGGTCCCAGGTGTGAATGCCGACCTCGAAGCCCTGCGCGCGCACTTCGCGCATCAGTTCCGCCTCGCGCTTGCCGATGTCCGGGCCGGGCAGCACGGTGCCGTAGAGCAGGGTGCGGATGCCGTAGTGCTCCACCACCGAGGTGCGCGACACCTTGGACAGGAAGCCGGGACGGAACACCCGCTTGATCGCGCGGCCGGTATGGTCCGGGCCCAGGCTGAACAAAAACGTGGCCTTGGCGTGATGCTGCTGCAGCATGTGCATCAGCCGCGGCACGCCGTCGCGGGTGCCGCGCCAGGTGTCGACGTCGATTTTAAGGGCGAGTTTTTTCATGGGGTATCTCTGAAACCGGCGCCGGGCTTTCTATCTCGCCTGGCGCCGGGAGCCGCTTACTCGGACAGGTCGCGGCTGGCGGCTACTTGGTCGCGGTAGTAGTCGTAGATGCCGCGCAGCGCGTCGGCCATGGTCACGCTCGGTTTCCAGTCCAGGTCCGCCATGGTGTTGGCGATCTTGGGCACGCGGTTCTGCACGTCCTGATAGCCTTTGCCGTAGTAAGCGCCGGAGGTGGTTTCCTCGATCTTCACCTTGTCGGCGTTCAGCTGGTATTCCGGGTAGACGCGGGCCAGGTCCAGCATCATCGCGGACAGTTCGCGGATGGAGTAGTTGTTGGCCGGGTTGCCGATATTGTAGATCTGACCGGAAGCCTTGCCGTCCTGGTTTTCGATGATCTTCATCAGCGCGCTGATGCCGTCGTCCACATAGGTGAAGGCGCGCTTTTGATGGCCGCCGTCCACCAGTTTGATGGTCTCGCCGCGCACGATGTGGCCCAGGAACTGGGTGATCACGCGGCTGGAGCCTTCCTTCGGCGTGTTGATGTTGTCCAGGCCGCCGCCGATCCAGTTGAACGGACGGAACAGGGTGTAGTTCAGGCCTTCCTGCATGCCGTAGGCGTGGATCACGCGGTCCATCAGCTGTTTGGAGCAGGAGTAAATCCAGCGCGGCTTGTTGATCGGGCCGCAGATCAGCTCGGAGTTTTCCGGGTCGAACTCTTCGTCATGGCACATGCCGTAGACTTCCGAGGTGGACGGGAACACCAGGTGTTTCTTGTACTGTACGCACTGGCGCACGATGGGCAGGTTGGCTTCGAAGTCCAGCTCGAACACGCGCAGCGGATTGTTCACATAGGTGGATGGGGTGGCGATGGCCACCAGCGGCAGCACCACGTCGCACTTCTTCACGTGGTACTCGATCCACTCCTTGTTGATGGTGATGTCGCCTTCGAAGAAGTGGAAGCGCGGATGGTCTTTCCACTCGGCCACGCGGTCATCGTGCATGTCCATGCCGTAGATGTGCCAGTCGGTGGTTTCGATGATGCGCTTGGTCAGGTGGTGGCCGATGAAGCCGTTGACGCCGAGGATCAGTACTTTTTTCATTGAGATTTCCTTCATCGCCCCCCGGAAGGGAGCTGTGATTTGCATGTGTATTCCGTGAGTCCGCCGCCTCAGGCCAGCGTCAGCGTCAGTGTCGTCGCCGGATCCAGCGCCGCGCCGTCCAGCGTGGCGGACAGTACCTTCAGGCGGCCGCCGTCCACGGCGTCCAGCCACAGCGCGCCGTGTTCTGAGTGTAGCCGGGCCGCTTGCAATTGCTGGCCATGGCCGCCGGCGCGCAGGGTTTTCCAGATCACCAGCCGTCCGTCTTCGGTGTCGGCGAAGGCGCCCGGGAACGGGTGGGTCAGCGCGCGCACGAAGTTGTGCAGCTGGGCGGCGCCGGCCCGCGGATCGATGCGGCCGTCTTCCGGCTTGCGGCCGCCGAAATAGCCGCCCTGGCTCAAGTCCTGCCGGCGGAACTCGGTCTGACCGGCGAGCAGGGCCGGCAGGCTGCGGGCCAGCACCATTTCCGCGGCCACGGTGACCTTGGCGAACACTTCGTCGGCGTTGTCGTCCGGCAGAATGGGCACCGCCATCTGGTCGACGACGGGGCCGTTGTCCGGTTTGACGTTCATCACGTGCAAGCTGGCGCCGGTTTCGGTTTCTCCGTGGATGATGGCCCAGTTGATCGGCACCCGGCCGCGGTATTTGGGCAGCAGCGAGCCGTGCATATTGAAGGCGCCGCGCGCCGCGGATTCCAGCAGCGGGGCCTTCAGCATGTGGCGGTAATAAAAAGAGAACAGGAAGTCCGGCCGCGCGGCCTGCACTTGGGCCAGCGTTTCCGGCGTGTTCGGGTCGTCCGGGGTGATCACCGGAATGCCGTAGTCGCGGGCGACTTGCTCCACGCTGGCGAACCAGATGTTTTCCTTGGGATTGTCGCGGTGGGTGACCACCAGCGCCACTTCCACGCCGCCGCCGATCAGTGCCTTCAGGCAGCGCACGCCGACATTGTGATAAGCGAAGACCACGGCTTTCATGGCTTGTCCTTTTGCTCCAGCACCGCGCCGATCACATAGCGCGGCCTGTCCCGCACTTCCTGGTAGATGCGGCCGATGTACTCGCCAAGCAGGCCGATGCCGAACAGCGCGATGCCGATCAGCAGGAAGGCGATGGCGAACAGGGTGAACAGGCCGCCCACTTCCGGTCCGACGATGAGGCGGCGCAGCACCAGATAGACCACCAGCACGCCGGAGCCGGCGGAAACCAGCATGCCCAGCAGCGAGAACAGCTGCAGCGGCACGATGGAGAAGCCGGTCATCAGGTCGAAGTTCAGGCGGATCAGGCTGTACAGCGAATACTTGGATTCGCCGGCGAAGCGCTCTTCATGGCCGACGGTGACTTCGGTCGGGTTCTGCGCGAACTGATAGGCCAGCGCCGGGATGAAGGTGTGCAGTTCGTTGCACTGATTGATGGTGTCGATGATGCGGCGGCTGTAGGCGCGCATCATGCAGCCCTGGTCGGTCATCTTGATGCGGGTCAGCTTCTCGCGCAGGCGGTTCATCGCGCGGCTGGCCAGATGGCGCCACAGGCTGTCGTTGCGCTGGCGGCGGATGGAGCCGACGTAGTCGTGTCCCTTGTCCATTTCCGCCAGCAGCAGCTTGATGTCCTCCGGCGGGTTCTGCAGGTCGGCGTCCAGCGTCACCACCCGCTCGCCGCGGCTGTATTCGAAGCCGGCCAGGATGGCGCGATGCTGGCCGAAATTGCCGTTGAACAGCACCACCCGGGTCACGTCCGGGCGCAGGTCGAACTGCGCGGCGAGCATGGCCGGGCTCTTGTCGCGGCTGCCGTCGTTGACGAAGACGACTTCATAACGCACGCCCAGCGCGTCCAGCGCCGGGTAGAGGCGGTCGAACAGCGCCGGTAGCACGTCCTGCTCGTTGTATACCGGGATGACGACGGAAAGATCGATTACGCTTTTCATAATGTTTTATACGCTCAGCACGGGCTTCAGCACGCCGCTCACGGCGGCGCACACGCGTTCCACGTCCTCGTCGGCCATGGCCGGGAACAGCGGCAGGGTGACGGTGCGGCGGCCGATGTCTTCCGCCACCGGGAAGTCGCCCGGCTGGAAGCCCATCTCGCGGAACAGGGTGAACAAATGCATGGCGGGGTAGTGCACGCCCACGCCTATGCCCAGGTCTTTCATCCGGGCGATGAATTCGCCGCGGTCCATGCTCATCCGATCCAGCGGCAGCAGCGGCTGGAACATATGCCAGTTGCTCTGGGCCATGTCCTCCAGCGGCAGCTCGCAGCCCAGCTCGCGGTCGAAATGGCGGAAATACAGCGCGGCCAGTTCGCGGCGGCGGGCGTTGAAGCCTTCCAGCCGCGGCAGTTGGCCCAGGCCGATGGCGGCGGCGATGTCGGTCATATTGGACTTGCCGCCCAGCACGTCCACGTCCATGCCGCCGTCGGCGTGGCGGGTCACGCCCTGCAGCCGCAGCTTCTCGAACAGGCGCGCCTCGTTCTCGTCGTTCAGCACCAGGCAGCCGCCTTCGCCGCTGGTCATGTTCTTGTTGGCGTGGAAGCTGAAGGACACCAGGTCGCCGTCGCTGCCGATGCGGCGGCCGCGCCAGTTGGCGCCCATGGACTGGGCGGCGTCCTCCACCACGCGCAGACGGTGGCGCTTGGCGATGTCGTACAGGCGGTCGCGGTCCACCGGCAGGCCGGCCAGGTCCACCGGGATGATGGCGCGGGTGCGCGGCGTGATCGCTGCTTCCACCAAGTTCAGATCGATATTGCGGCTGGCGCGGTCGGCGTCGACGAACACCGGCTTGGCGCCCACCTTGAGAATGACGTTGGCGGTGGCCACCCAGCTCAGCGGGCAGGTGATCACCTCGTCGCCGGGGCCGACGCCGGCCACCTGCAAGGCCATTTCCAGCGCGGCGGTGGCGGAGGCCACCACCCGCACCGGGCGGCCGCCGACATGGGCGGACAACTCGGCTTCCAGTTGGCGGGACTTGGGACCAGTGGTGATCCAGCCGGAGCGCAGCACCTCGCCGACGGCGGCGATGGTGGCCTCGTCGATGTCCGGGCGGGTAAACGGTAGAAAATCCATATTCAAACCCTGAAAATTAGCCACGGAAGCACACGGAGATGCACGGACAAAAACAGTCATTCAAATTCGTTTTGCGCCATTGAATCTTGTCGGCTGCTGAGCGGGCGTTTTATTTTCCGTGTCATTCCGTGTGTTTCCGTGGCAAAAATAAGCCTTAACTACGTGCCACCAGCACCACGCCGATGATGATGACGCCGATGCCGATCAGTTTCTGCGCGCTCAAGGCCTCGCCGAACAGCCAATAGGCCAGCAGCGCGTTGACCACGTAGCCGATGGACAGCATGGGATAAGCGATGCTGACCTCTACCCGCGACAGCGCCATGATCCAGACCACCACGCTGACCACGTAGCAGGACAGGCCGCCGACGATGGGCAGATTGGTGGCCAGCGACCAGCCTATCGGCAACACGTTGGCGGCGGAAAAGTCAAAGTGGCCGATTTGGCGCACGCCGGCCTTCAAGCATAGCTGGGCGGCGGCGTTGAGCAGCACGCCGAGCAGAATCAGGCCGAATTCGATCAACTTCATATTAGAAGGGGTCCAAAGGTTGGCGGTTTCACGGCTTGGCCACGACGAGGCGGCGCGGATCTTGGTAGACCACCCGCATCGGCAGGCCCTGGGCTTGCAGTTCCTGATAGGTGGCGGGGTTGGTCATCGCCAGCGCGCGCGGCGCGGCCTTCCAGGCGGCGACGAATTGTTCCAGCCGCGGCATCCAGCGCTGCGGCTCCTGACCCTCGCCGAACTCGAACTCGTCGACGAACTGCACCAGGGTGACCGGGCGGCCCAGGTAGAAGGGGAAGGTCTGATCGTAATAGCGCACCGAGAACACCGGGGTGTCCTGCCCCAGATAGGGCTGAATCTGGCGCACGATTTCCTTGCTGCCCTTCAGCCGGCCGTAGCTGTCGTGGCCGGCGGCGGCGACGCTGACGGCGAGCAGGCTGCCGAAGGCCAGCCAGCACAGCGCGGCCAGTTTGCGCTCGCGGCCCAGCAAACGCCAGGCGACGACGGCGCAGACCAGGAACAGCAGCGCGGCGGCGACGACGAAATGGGCGAAGCCGTGCAGCACGTCGAGGGGGATGTCCTCGGATGCGAAACGGTCGACGAAGGGGTAAAGACCAAGCGCGGCCAGCCACAGCAGCAGCGCCGGCAGCAGGTGCTTCTTCAGCGCGGCGGCCGGTATGCGCAGCAGCGTGGGCGCCAGCAGCAGCGCCAGCGCCGGGAACAGCGGCAGGATGTAGGACGGCAGCTTGGAACTGGACTTGCTGAAGAAGGCGAAGATGAAGACCGACCAGATCAGCAGCAGGCGGCCGGCGCGCAGCCGCGCGCCCGGCTCGCGCCAGCCGTCGCGGCACAGCGCCGGCAGCAGGCTGGTCCAGGGCAGCAGGCCCAGCAGCAGATAGGGCACGAAATACCACGGCGCGCCGGTGCGCTTGTGCTCGGTGGTGAGGAAGCGCTCCAGGTGCTCGCGGATGAAGAAGAAATGCGCGAAGTCGGGATTGCGCTGGGACACCAGGATGAACCAGGGCGCGGTCAGGAGCAGGAACAGCGCCAGGCCGCTCAGCCAGTGCATGCGTTTCCAGAAGCCCCATTGCCAGTTGAGCAGGCTGTACAAGACCAGGGTGGCGCCGGGGATCAGCAGGCCGATCAAGCCCTTGCTCAGCGTGGCGGCGGCCATCGCCGCCCAGGTCAGCCACATCCAGTGGCGCGTTTCGCGCGGGCCGGCGTCGTCGCGCTGGGCCAGCAGGAAGCCGCACAGCGCCACGGTCAGGAAAAAGCTGACGCCCATGTCCAGAGACAGGAAATGACTGTTGGCCACGATCCAGGCGCAGCTGCCGGCGGCCAGCGCCGCGTAGCGGCCGGCGTCGACGCCCCACAGCCGGCGCGCGGTGAAGCCGCACATCGCCACCGTCAGAAAGCCGGTCAGGCCGGGCCAGAAGCGGGCGGCGAACTCGTTGACGCCGAAGGCGGCGAAACTCAGCGCGCCCATCCAATATTGCAGCGCCGGCTTTTCGAAATACAGCAGGCCGTTCAGCCGCGGCGTGATCCAGTCGCCGCTGTGCAACATGAACAGCGACAGCGTGGCGTAGCGGCCCTCGTCGGCGTGAATCAGCCCGCGGTAGCCGAGGGAGCCGAACCAGACGACGGCGAACAGCAGCCACAGCGCCGGCTCCAGCCAGGGACGGGCGGCGGGGCCGGAGAGCCCGGCCGAAAAATGGGGTTGATTCATGCGGAACGGATAGTCATTGGATTATTATGGACAGCTGCGCAAGGATACCCGATTTCGCCGCCCTTGTGATTGGCTAAACTCATGTGCGGGCTGGAGAAAGCGGCGGCATCCGGCTTGGCCGCGGCGCTTAGGCCAGCCAGTCGCGCGGGGCCAGAAAGCGCTCGGTCAGCGCCGCTTCCGGGCTGCCCGGCTCCGGCTGATAATCGTACTCCCAGCGCGCCAGCGGCGGCATCGACATCAGGATGGATTCGGTGCGTCCCCCGGACTGCAGACCGAACAGGGTGCCGCGGTCCCAAACCAGGTTGAATTCAACATAGCGGCCGCGGCGATAAAGCTGGAACTGACGTTCGCGGTGGCCCCAGCTATCGCCTCTGCGGCGCTCGACGATGGGCAGGTAGGCGTCGGTGAAGCCCTTGCCCACCGCCTGCATGAAGCGGAAACAGGAGTCGAAGCCCCAGGCGTTCAGATCGTCGAAGAACAGGCCGCCGACGCCGCGCGCCTCTTGGCGGTGCTTCAGGAAGAAATACTCGTCGCACCAGCGCTTGTAGTCCGGGTAGACCTGTTCGCCGAAGGGCCGGCACACATCGCGGGCCACGCGGTGCCAGTGCACCACATCGGCCTCCACCGGGTAGAACGGGGTCAGGTCGAAACCGCCGCCGAACCACCATACCGGCGTTTCCCCTTCTTTTTCCGCGATGAAGAAGCGGACATTGGCGTGGCTGGTGGGAATGTGCGGGTTTTCCGGATGGATCACCAGCGACACGCCCATAGCCTGGAAGCCGCGGCCGGCCAGCTCCGGCCGGTGGGCGGTGGCGGAGGCGGGCAGCGCGTCGCCGTGGACATGGGAGAAATTGACGCCGGCCTGCTCGAACAGCGCGCCCTTGGTCAGGACCCGGCTGCGTCCGCCGCCGCCGCCCGGACGCTGCCAGGCGTCCTCGACGAATTGAGCGCCGCCGTCGGCCTGCTCCAGCGCCGCGCAAATGCGGTCTTGCAGGTCCAAGAGAAAGGCTTTGACATCATTGACGCGCGGCTGGCTCATCGCAGTATCCTGAAGGCTTGAAATGGGCTGCATTGTAGCAGACGGGGCGGCGCGCGCAGGCGCGCCGCCCGGGCTTTGAACATGGGAGACGCGCATCGTGATTGATCTGTATACCTGGGGCACGCCCAATGGGCGCAAGATTTCCATCATGCTGGAAGAACTGGAGCTGTCATACGCCGTGCACACCGTGGATATCGGCAAGGGCGAGCAGTTCGCCGAGTCCTTTCTGGCCATCAGTCCCAACAACAAGATTCCGGCCATCGTCGACAGCGAGGGGCCGGATGGCCGGCCGCTGGCGATGTTCGAGTCCGGCGCCATTCTGCAATACCTGGCGGAAAAGCACGGCCGCCTGCTGCCGGCGGCGGGCGCGGCGCGCTACGAGGCGCTGCAATGGCTGATGTTCCAGATGGGCGGCTTCGGGCCCATGCTGGGGCAGGCTCACCATTTCCTGCGCTATGCGCCGGAAAGCCTTCCCTATGCGCAGAAGCGCTACCACGACGAAGCCTTGCGCCTGTACGGCGTGCTGGACCGGCAGTTGGCCGGGCGGGATTACGTCGCCGGCGAGTACGGCGTCGCCGATATCGCGCTCTATCCGTGGGCGGCGCGCCATGATTGGCATCTGGTGGATCTGGCGGCGTTTCCGCGGGTAAGCGATTGGTTCCAACGCGTCGGCGAGCGGCCGGCGGTGCGGCGCGGCATGGCGGTGCCGGCGGCCTGAAACGCAAAACCAGCCGCGGACACAGGGGCCGCGGCTGGCGATGGAAGGGCGTGGCAAGGCTGAGATTAGAAGTGGTAGCTGATGCCGGCCTTCAGCACGCTGGTGCCGGACGTCTTGACCACGCTTTGGCCCGCTATCTGGAAGTCATCGCCGGCGATGTATTCGTATTCGCCACGCAAGGACAGGTTTTTGTGCAGTTGATACTGCGCGCCGAAACCAAGACCCAATCGGGTGTCGTTGAAAGTTTTGTTGACAACGTGGTCGATCTTGAGCGTGGTGTGCACGTTGTTCAGGCTGGCCTTGCCGAAAACTTCCAAATCCTGGGTCACCGGCAGAATGCCCAATACGGCGATGCGCTCGGCCTTGTTGGCGACGGAGCCGTTGCCAACAAGGCCGAGGGCGGAGGCGTTGGCCGTGGATTTTCCGAAATCGGCGTAGGACAGTTCGGTAGCCAGGTATTGGTTGAAGCGGTAACCGGCGCCCAGTTCCCATACCGTGCCGGCGGCCTTGGCGTCTTTCAGGGCGATGTTGCGGTTGCCGGACTCCGGCTTGGAGAAGTTGTAACCAGTGTTGCCGAAGACGTAGAAGCCCGGATCGGCTGCATGCGCGGACAGAGCTGCCAGGCTCAATACGGAAGCGGTGATTAGTTTTTTCATTTTTGCGACTGTTTGCTTTGTTGATAACTACAATATTGTGCGAATAAGAAGCAAGTCAGTCTGTTGAGCTTGTAAGCGCTCTTTGTGTGGAAGGTAAATGATTTGTGTAACAGTCTGTAACAAAACAGGGTGGGTGGCTGAAAGAAAAGATGCCCGCCGAAGCCGGCGGGCACGCAAAGTCACACAAAGGGAAGAGAACGGAACCGTTGCAAGACCGGCTGGGGGCCGATCCGGCTCGTGCAAACAGTTTGCTTCAGCCGGTCCTCGTCTTCCATTGTCGCTGTGTTCTGGCTTGATGACGGTTGATGACGGGGCGGCCGGGAAGTTTGCGCAGCTGTTAAATTCAATGTTTAGTTGTGATTGCTTGCAACTTTAGTTGAAGAAGGGGCGGGCGCGGCTGGCGCAGGCAAGAAAAAAGGCAAGCCTGAGGCTTGCCCTGATGGCAGCGACGCGGCGTTCAGGCGGCGGCGAAGACGGCCCAGTCGGCGTGTTCAGCGGCGGCGGCCCGGGCTTGGGCGCGCTGGTTGAAAAACTTCAGGCTGCGCTTGAGCACCTCGCCGCGTTCATTGTCCACCATCACCATGTGGTAGCTATTGGACAAGGGCATGAAGTCGACCTTGCCGCCCAGATAGCGCTGCAGGTAGCGGGCCGAGCGCGGGCTGGTGATGTCGTCCTCGTCGGCATGCACGATCAGCGTCGGGCAGGTGATCTCTTCCAGCCGCGACATCAGCTGGCGGCGCAGCCCATCCACTTGGCGGATGCAGGCCAGCGGGATGTAGGCGTAGTGGAAGCGTTCGCCGCGTTCGAAGCGCTGCTGGATGGCCTTGCGGATGCGGGCGTTCTTGATGCCGAAGGGTTCGACTTCCGGCACGCGCATCTTCTTGGCCAGGCCGGGAATGCGGTAGACGATGTGGCGCGCCCAGGTCAGCTTGGGCAGGCTCCAGCCGTCCAGGAACAACGGCGGCGCGTACAAGGCGAGGCCGTCCTGATGGTTTTCCAGCCGCGCCACTTCCAGCGCCACCAGGCCGCCCAGGCAAACGCCGGCCAGATGCACCACCTTGTGGCGTGTCTTCAGTTCCAGGTATTCCTTGCGTATGGTTTCCACCCAGTCCTGCCAGCGGACGGACAGCAGATCTTCCGGCTCGCCGCCATGTCCCGGCAACAGCGGGGTGTGCGTGACGATGTCCGCCTCCTCCAGCGTGCGTCCAAGCGCGCCAAGGTCGTATGCGCTGCCGCCCAGACCGTGTACCAGCAGGGCGGCCGGTCGTGAAGAAACCATGGGAAATACCCGAATCCAAGTTGAGATGCTGGCATTATCCCGGCGCGGCGGCTTGGGGTCTGTTGGCTTCCTGTCCCCGCTTTGTGACGGCGCGTGACCCCATTCAGATTGCTTAACAAACTGCGGCTTTACTTTTCGCCGGCGCCGGCGTTCTTGGCCGCCTCTTCAAAGTCTCGCGGGCAAGAGCGAGACAAGGAAGAAGCGGAGAAGCGGTCGATGCGTATTCTGAAGCCGTGCTCGCCGCGTGAGGCCCCGCGGATCGCAAGCGGGCGCTGAGCCGCTCTTAGAGCCGCTAACTAAACCGCGCAGCGCAGGATCAGGGGTTGGTTTAGCGGGGCTTATTGCTGTGGTTGCATGATGCGCAGAGTAAAGCGCGCGCCGCCCAGTTCACTGGCGCTCACGCTGGCCTGGCCGCCGTGGTGTTCGGTGATCAGCTTGACGAAGGACAGCCCCAGGCCATAGCCGCCGGTGGCGCGGTCGCGGCTGCGGTCCAGCCGCAGGAAGGGTTCGAACACCTTGTCGCGTTCAGCCTCGGGAATGCCGCAGCCGTCGTCGTCGACATGAATCAGCAGCTGGCCGGAAGCGTTGTGACACACGGTCAGCCGGACCTGAGCGTTGGCGTATTTGAAGGCGTTGAGCAGCAGGTTGCGGCTGGCCACATACATCAGCTTGCGGTCGAACGCGCCGTTGCCCAGCGCGCAGTCCAGCTCCAGCGCGATGCCCGGCGGTTTCAGCGGCGTCACCAGGTCGACCAGATCGTCGAACCAGTCGTAGAGGTCCACGGTTTCCCAGTGCAGCGGCACTTCGTTGCGGTTGAGCTTGGCGAACTCCATGCTGGTGTTGAACAGCTCCTCCAACTCCTGCATATCGCGCTCCATGCCTTCGCGGTAGCGCCGCCATTCCTGTTCGTCCTCTTCTTCCTCCAGCATGGTCAGACCGAAGCGCAGCCGCGCGATCGGGGTGCGGATCTCGTGGGCGATGGCGTGGGACAAGGCCTGACGGGTTTCCATCTGCCGCTCCAGCCGCGCGGCCATGCTGTTGAAGGCCAGGGACAGGGGGGCCAGCAGCCGGCTTTTGGACGGTTGGGCGCGGGCGCTGAAGTCGCCGTCGGCGAACACCTCCGCCTTGCGGCGCACTTCCAGCAAGTCCTTCCACAGCGGGCGCAGGCTGAAGTAGATCAGGGTGCCCAGCGTGGAGCCGGTCAGCAGAATCCACAACAGCAGGATTTCCATGTCTTCGCTGATCCAGCTGCTGTTGCTGGCTGGGGCTTCCAGCGGGCCCAGCAGCAAGAGATGCGGATCATGGGGCAGCGGCACGTAGAGCAACTGGCTGTCGAAATCCAGATAGGGGCGGCCGCCTTGCAGCGCGGCATGGCCTTCCGGTTCGAAATCGTCGGGAGGATGGGCGATCAGTTTGACCGGATAGCTGAAGGCGCGGGCGATGTCGGCGAGCTTGCGGTCCCAGTCCCGATGCGGCGTCTGAGCCAGCTGCTCGCGGATCAGGCTCACGGTGCCGTTCATGAATTGCAGCTTGCCGTCGCGGTCGCTGTTCTCGTACAGCTTGGTGACCAGGAAGCCGAAGCCGATGATGATGATCAGCTCCACCAGCATGGTGGCGAAGAAATAACGGGCGAACAGGGTGCCCAGCGACGGCTTGAGCCAGCCGCGCAAACGACGAGTGCTCATGCCTTATTCCCAGTCGCTGCGTGAGAACAGATAGCCTTTGCCGCGCACGGTCTTGATTCGGGCCGGCGCGTCGGGATTGTCGCCCAGCTTGCGGCGCAGCCGCGAAATGCGCGCGTCGATGGAACGGTCCAAGCCGTCGAAGCCGATGCCGCGCAGTTCGCTCATGATGTCGTCGCGGGACAGCACCTGGCCGGCATGGGAGGACAACAGCCACAGCAGGTCGAATTCGGCGGTGGTCAGATCGATCAGCTCCCCGTTCAGCGTGGCTTCGCGCGTGGCCTGGCTGATGCAGAACTGGCCAAAGGTGAAGCTGTCTTCGTCGCCGGCCTCGCCGTCGGCCTGCGCCCCCGGCCCGCCGCGGCGCAGCAGCGCGCGCACCCGCGCCAGCAAGCGGCGCGGCTCCACCGGCTTGGCCAGGTAGTCGTCGGCCCCCAGTTCCAGTCCCAGGATTTCGTCCACGTCCTCGTCGCGCGCCGTCATGATCAGCACCCGGCCGTTATAGCGCGGGCGGATTTCACGGCAGACGTCGAAGCCTTCCTTGCCCGGCAGCATGATGTCCAGGATCACCAGGTCCGGCTTTTCTTCCAGGATGATGGCCGGCGCGGTGTCGCCGCGGCCGTGCTGGGAGATGCGATAGCCGTGCTTGCTCAGATAAGCGCCTATCAATTCGGCTAGTCTCACGTCATCTTCGACGATGAGAATATGGGGGGTATCGCTGTTCATGTCCGTCGACGGGATTTCGGTGGTTCAAATCAAAATATTAGCACGCGAGGTTTGCCAGCGACTTTAGCATTATCGTGACTGCTATTCGTCATAAACTATCGATAGTTTTTACAAATGATTTGGCCTGCTTGATTTTCCGGCGCTATCAATCCAGAATCGGTCAGGCACAAAAAGCCGGCCGTGGCCGCCGTTGCCGCCAGGGACCGATAAATTAAAACGGGATAAAGAGAATAGGAACTTGCCATATGCAACAGATAAGAGAATGGGCCGTGTGGCTGGCCGTCGCCCTGGCGGGCGCGGCGGCCTTCGCCGTGGTGGCCCTCAATCGCGGCGAGCCGGTCAACGCGGTCTGGCTGATCGTGGCGGCGGTGTCTGTCTACTCCATCGCCTATCGCTTTTACGGCCGCTTCATCGCCCACAAAGTGCTGGAACTGGACGCTCGCCGGCTGACCCCGGCGGAAAAATACAATGACGGCCTGGACTACGTGCCCACCAATAAATGGGTGTTGTTCGGCCACCACTTCGCCGCCATCGCCGGCGCCGGGCCGCTGGTGGGACCGGTGCTGGCCGCGCAGATGGGTTATCTGCCGGGCACGCTGTGGATTCTGGTCGGCGTGATGCTGGCCGGCGCGGTGCAGGATTTCCTGATCCTGTTCCTGTCGGTGCGCCGCGACGGCAAATCGCTGGGCGAGATCATCCGCACCGAACTGGGCGCCATCCCCGGCGTCATCGCCTCCATCGGCATCCTGATGATCATGGTCATCCTGCTGGCGGTGCTGGCGCTGGTGGTGGTCAAGGCGCTGACCGGCAGCCCGTGGGGCACCTTCACCATTGCCGCCACGATACCGATCGCGCTGTTCATGGGCGTTTACACCCGCTACATCCGGCCGGGCAAAATCGGCGAAATCTCCGTCATCGGCTTCATCCTGCTGATGCTGGCCATTGTTTACGGCGGCGACATCGCCAAGAACGAAACCCTGGCGCCCTTGTTCACCCTGAGCGGCACCACGCTGGCCTGGACGCTGATCGGCTACGGCTTCGTCGCCTCGGTGCTGCCGGTATGGCTGTTGCTGGCGCCGAGGGACTACCTGTCCACCTTCCTGAAAATCGGCACCATTGTCGGCCTGGCCATCGGCATCATGATCGTGGCGCCCAATATGCACATGCCTGCGGTGACCAAATTCATCGACGGCAGCGGCCCGGTGTTCGCCGGCAATCTGTTCCCCTTCCTGTTCATCACCATCGCCTGCGGCGCGGTGTCCGGTTTCCACGCGCTGGTGGCTTCGGGCACCACGCCCAAGATGCTGGAGAACGAAACCCACGCCCGCATGATAGGCTACGGCTCCATGCTGATGGAAAGCTTCGTCGCCATCATGGCGTTGATCGCCGCCTGCGTGCTGGATCCGGGCGTGTACTTCGCGATGAACAGCCCGGCGGCGGTGATAGGCAAGACCGCGGAAGAAGCCGCCCAGGTGATTTCCAGCTGGGGCTTCCTCATCACGCCGGACATGTTGACCCAGATGGCCAAGGACGTGGGCGAGAGCACCATCCTGTCCCGCGCCGGCGGCGCGCCGACCTTGGCGGTGGGCATGGCGCACATTCTGTCCAATGTGATAGGCGGGCCGGCGATGATGGCCTTCTGGTATCACTTCGCCATTCTGTTCGAAGCCCTGTTCATCCTCACCACCATCGACGCCGGCACCCGCGTGCTGCGCTTCATGATCCAGGATCTGCTGGGCCTGGTGGTCAAGCCTATGGCCAACACGGAGTCCTGGGCGGCCAACTTGATCGCCACCGGCCTGGCGGTGACCGGCTGGGGCTACTTCCTCTACCAGGGCGTGGTGGATCCGCTGGGCGGCATCAACACCTTGTGGCCGCTGTTCGGCATCGCCAACCAGATGCTGGCCGGCATCGCGCTGATTCTGGCCACCGCGGTGCTGATCAAAATGCAGAAAACCCGCTACATCTGGGTCACCGCCGTGCCCACCTTGTGGCTGCTGGTGGTGACGTTGACCGCCGGCTGGCAGAAGCTGTTCCACGCCAGTCCCAAGATCAGCTTCCTGGCCCACGCGGACAAATTCTCCGCCGCCGCGGCCAAGGGCGAGGTGCTGGCGCCGGCCAAGAATATGGCGCAAATGCATCAGATCATCTTCAATGACTATGTGGACGCCACCTTGACGGCGCTGTTCATGGCGGTGGTGATCGCCATGCTGGCGTTTGCGCTGAACGTGATGCGCAAGTCCCTGGCGGTGAAATGGTCCACCGCCAAGGAGGTGCCGGCCATGTTCCGGGAGGAGGGCGCGTGATGGGCAAGCTATGGCAACAATGGGCGAAAACCGCCCGGCTGATGGTGGGGGTCAAGGATTACGACGCTTACGTCGCCAGCCGCCGCCGCTTCGATCCCAAGGCGGAGGTGATGAGCCGCGAGGCTTTCTTCCGCCGTTGTCAGGATGAACGCTATGGCGGCAAGAGCATGAAGAAGTGTCCGTGCTGAGTTCTAACGGTTAGTCATACTTGATAGCGCCCGGCTTGGCCGGGCGTTTTTCATTGCATGCGCGGGCGCGCTCCGTGGAAATTGTGTTTCTATTTTTTTGGCATTTTTTTGTGGATTTTAAATCCAAATTGGCTTGAGTTTTAGGCGTGGGTTATGCTGAGCGCCCTTTCCACTAGCCCGGCTGCGTATGCGAAATGCGCGCCGTTGATGGACGATATGAGCGATTCCACGTTTGCAAGCCCGATTCTTGACCGTCTGCTGGCGGGCGGAGTGATTGACCAGGCGATTTACGAAGCCGCGCGCGACAAACTGCGCGAGCAGGACGCGGAGCCCTTCTCCACCTTGGGCGGAGGCCTGGACTGGTTGGAAGAGGAGGAAGTGCTGAGCTTTGAGCAAATGATTGAAATCGAAGCCAAGGCGGATGCGGACGAAGGTTTCACGTCCAATGCGGTGCGCAGGCAGGCGGTGGATGAATACAACCAGGATCTGGAGCTGGAATTGGCGCTGCTCCAGCGACAAAAGGCGACGACATGGCGCGGGAAGCTGGCTTGGGGGCTGGGCGGCGCGGCGCTGATCGGCGTGGCCGGCTGGTACTTTCTGACACCACCGCTGGTGCCGAGATGCGAAGCGTCCATGGTGAAGAAAAGCATACGGGCCTCTTTGATGTCTGAGAAGTTGCACCAGATATCGTCAAAGCTCAGCGCGAGTGCGCCGGAAACCATCAATCTGCGAAATCTCAAGTTGGAGCAGGTCAAGGAGCTGGGATACATCAAGATGGAGCGCGCCCGTGGCTGCGTGGCGGTTCTGGTGGCGGATGAGCAGCAGCGCGCGCCCATCGCCTACGAGGTACAGGGAAAAGACGACGCTATCCATGTAAAGGGAAGCGATGAACGTGTGCTGCGCACACGTTATGCTCAGTTGGACGCGGATGGTATGTTGCCGGAGTTGGGCAAGCCTTTGGGCCGGCTGGGCGTGAGGCAGGCGCTGCAACAAGGCGTGCTCGATTTTCGCAAGCTGGGTGGGCCAGGTGTCGACCCTTTGACCCGTGCGCTGGGTGCGTTGGGGAAGCCGGAATTTGCGCTCGGTGAAGTACTGCCCTTGAGCGACTGCGTGCAAGGCGCAGGCGGCGTCTGGAACTGCAAGTTGATGGTTCAGTATCGCGACCCATTCATGACGATGATCGGCAAGAAGGGCCGTTTGTTATTGGAAGGCGAGTTCAGCTTTGTCCGGGACGGCAAAGGCTGGCGCCCGGCGGACAACTTCAAGAGACAGTTCACGACGGCCTTGGTTAAAAGCCAGCAGAAGGTTATGCAGGGGCAGTCACGCGAGCAGGCATGGGAGTGATAGGGAGTGCGTTGGAAGGAGGCTGAACAGGAGCAGAGCTGAGGCCTGGTCGTAATACAAGCCACTGCCACCGCCCGCGCGTAAGCCGGGCGGTTTTGTTTTGGCTTGGGATGGGCTCCGACCGCGATTTCATTGTCCTATCCTTTGGCATGTCGCAAAATAATGTCATTATTAACCACATGTGGAAAAGCCATGTCAGAACCTTCCGCTTACACCGCTTACAGTGACAAATGGCAGATGCGCTTTGCCTTCTTCGACCTGCACGGCGCGCCAAATAGCGCCAGTTACAAGGAGGCGTTCAAAGCCTTGTCGTTTGGCGACCGCCTTAAGGTGCAGATGAATTTCATCGCTTTTTTCTTCTGGCCAATCTATTACCTGGTGCTGGGCTTGTGGAAGAACATGCTGTCCTTGTTGGGTGTGGCGCTGCTGATCAACCTGTTCCTCGTCTTGCTGGATGTGCCTGAGTCGATCACCCGCGGGCTTGGTTTCGGCTTTAGCGCGCTGGCTGGCATGTCGGTGAATTATCTGTATTACCAAAAGAAGGTCAAAGGCTATAAGGGGTGGAACCCTTTCCGTGGCTTGTTCTAAACCATGATGGCCGCTCAGTGAAAAAAACCGCCCGGCGCAAACCGGGCGGTTTTGATTTTGCGCGAGCGGCGTTTAGTGCAGCAGATGGCTGACGCCGAAGTTGATCAGGCCGCCGCCGACGATCAACCAGCCAAACAGGATGGACGCCAGCAGCATCGGTTTGGCGCCGGCCTGACGGATGGCGGAGAAATGGGTGGTGATGCCCAACGCGCCCATCGCGGCGGCCAGCAGCAGATTGTCCAGGGAGACGATGGCGTTGACCCATGCGGCCGGCAGCAGATTGAAGGAGTTGAAGGCGGCCACGCCCAGGAAGGCGACGGCGAACCAGGGGATGGCGATGCGGCCCTTCTGCTGACGGCTGCCGTGCGGCTTGGCGGCCAGCCAGCTGGACAGGGCGATCAGGAAGGGCGCCAACATCATCACCCGTATCATCTTTGTGATCACCGCGGTGGTCATCGCCGCCTCGCTGACCGATTTGCCGGCGGCAACCGCCTGCGCCACTTCATGGATGGTGGAGCCGGCGAACACGCCGTAGCTGAACTCGGAAATGCCCAGATGGCTGGTCCACTGATACAGCATCGGCCACAGGAACATCGCCACGGTGCCGAACACCACCACGGTGGCGACGGCCACCGCCACTTTTTCCGCGTGGGCCTTGAGCACCGGCTCGGTGGCCAGGATCGCGGCCGCGCCGCAGATGGAGCTGCCGGCGCCGATCAGGATCACGCTTTGCTCGTCCATGCCCAAATACTTGCGGCCGATGCGGAAGGCCAGCAGGAAGGTGGTGCACAGCACCAGGGTGTCGATCAGCACGCCGGCGAAGCCGACGGCGGCGATGTCCTGGAAGGTCAGCTTGAAGCCGAACAGGATGATGCCCAGGCGCAGCAGCTTCTGCTTGGAGAACTGGATGCCGTGGTGGCTGGCGCCGGCGAAGTAGCGGTAGACGGTGTTGCCTATCAGCATGCCGCCCAGGATGGCGAGGGTGAGGGCGGAGAAGCCCAGATGTTTCATCGCCGGCAAATCCGCGGCGTAGAGCGCGGCGACGGCGAGGGCGATGGCCAACGCCAGGCCCGGCATGATTTGGCGAAGGTTTGTCATAAGTAAATGCCTGTTTGGTCTATGGCGGATGAGGCTAACGATACGCCCCTCGTTTTCAGTAGAGAAACGGATAAAATGGATATATGTCAGTAGCAAAATCAATATAAGGAGGGGGTATGGCCTTGAAGCTGACCCTGCGCGAGCTGGAGGTCTTCGTCGCGGTGGCCGAATACGGCACCGTCACTCAGGCGGCTCAACAGGTGGCGCTGACCCAGTCCGCCGCCAGCCAGGCGCTGGACAAGCTGGAAACCGGCCTAGACGTGCGCTTGTTCGACCGCATCGGCAAACGGCTGAGCCTGAACGAGCATGGCCGGCTGCTGTGGCCCAAGGCGCGGGCCATGCTGGACGCGGCTCAGGACATGCAGAGTCTGTTCAACGCCGGGGCGATGTCCTTGAAGATAGGCGCCAGCAGCACGGTGGCCAACTATCTGCTGCCGCAGCAGCTGGCGGCCTTCCGCGCCGCCTGGCCGCTGGCGCGCTTGGAGCTGGACGTGGCCAATACCCGCGACATCGTCGACGCGGTGGCGGCCTTGCGGGTGGACTTCGGTTTCATCGAAGGGCCTTGCCATCACCCGGATCTGGTCGCCCAGCCCTGGAGACAGGATGAGCTGGTGGTGTTCGCCGCCGCGGATCACCCGCTGGCGCGGGGCGAGGCGGCGCGCCAGGACCTGGCGCAAGCGGAATGGATTCTGCGCGAAGCCGGCTCCGGCACGCGCGAGGAGGTGGATCGGCTATTGCTGCCGCACCTGGCCATGCTCAACGTCAGCATGGAGTTGGGCCATTCCGAAGCAATCAAGCACGCGGTGGCCGCCGGCCTGGGGGTCAGCTGCCTGTCGCGGCGGGTGGTGGCCGATCTGTTGCAGACCGGCGCGGTGGTGGAGCTGAACGCCGGCCTGCCGGTGCTGACGCGCACCTTGTACCAGGTGCAGCACCGCGATAAGACGCTGACCCGCGGCATGGCCGCGTTCCAGAACATGACGATGGCGGCGCTGCTGGCCTGAACCCCATCAGGGCTTGGCGCCGGTCCCCAGTCCGGTCAGCGCGCGGATGTATTGCGCCGGGAAGCGGCTGCGTTCCAATTGGCCCTGTGACGAACGATCGCAGATCGACAACAACCAGGCGCAGGCGAAGGCCGCGCTCATGGAAAACAGCGCCGGGTTGGCGTAGGGGAAGATCGGCCGCGGATGGCCCAGGATATCCACCCACACCATGGGCCCCAGCGCCAAGAGCGCGATGGCGGACGTCAGGCCGGCCAGGCTGCCGGCCACCGCGCCGCGGGTGGTGAGCCGGGGCCAGAACATCGCCAGGAACAGCACCGGAAAATTCACCGAGGCGGCAATCGCCAGCACCAGGCCGGACAGGAAGGCGATGTTCTGCTTCTCGAACAACAAGCCCAGCAGAATGGCCAGCAGTCCGATGACCAGCGTGGCCAGCCGCGACACTCGCATTTCCTCGGCGCTGCTCACCTTGCCTTTGCGCAGCGCCACCGCGTACAGGTCGTGGGACACCGCCGACGCGGCCGACAGGGCCAGGCCGGCCACCACGGCGAGAATGGTGGCGAAGGCCACCGCCGACACCAGGCCGAGGAACAGATTGCCGCCCACCGCCTGGGCCAGGTGCACCGCCACCATATTGGCGCCGCCGACAATGCCGCCGTCTGCGTCGCGAAAGCCGGCGTCGCCGCCGACGATGAGGATGGCACCAAAGCCCACCAGGATCAGCAGCAGATAGAAATAGCCGATGAAGCCGGTGGCGTAGAACACCGATTGGCGCGCGGCGCGGGCGTCGGCCACGGTGAAGAAGCGCATCAGCACATGCGGCAGGCCGGCGGTGCCGAACATCATGCCCAGCCCCAGGGAGACGGCGTCCACCGGATTGGATACCAGGCCGCCCGGCGCCAGGATGGCCTGGCCGCGGAGCTCGGCGGCGGCGGCGAACATGGCCTCGCTGCTATAGCCGAAGCGCCGCCAGACCATGAAGGCCATGAAGCTGGTGGCGGATAGCAGCAGCACCGCCTTGACGATCTGCACCCAGGTGGTGGCCAGCATGCCGCCGAACATCACGTACAAGACCATCAGCGCGCCGACGATGATCACGGCGCTCAGGTAGCTGGCGCCGAACAGCAGTTCGATCAGCTTGCCGGCGCCCACCATCTGCGCCACCAGATAGAGCAGCGCCACCGTCAGCGTGCCGCAGGCGGCGGTGATGCGCACCGGGGTCTGGCTCAAGCGGTAGGACACCACGTCGGCGAAGGTGAAGCGGCCCAGATTGCGCAAGCGCTCGGCGATCAGGAACATGATGATGGGCCAGCCGGCCAACACCCCCAGCGCATAGATCAGGCCGTCGTAGCCCTTGCTGAACATCATCGCGGAGATGCCGAGGAAGGAGGCGGCGGAGATCATGTCGCCGGCGATGGCCAGGCCGTTTTGCAGGGGAGTGACGCCGCCGCCGGCGGTATAGAAGTCCGAGGCGGAACGGGTGCGACGGGCGGCCCAAGCGGTGATGAACAGGGTCAGCGCCACAAACAGCAGGAACATCAGGATGGCGTTCCAGTTCAAGGGCCGTTGCGCGCCGGACTGGGCCCAGGCGGGGCCGGCCAGCGTCAGCGCCAGCATGGCGACAGGGATTCTCATGGCCGGCACTCCTTCAGCACTTGTTCGTTCAGCGGGTCCAGCCGCTTGTTGGCCTGGCGCACGTAAATCCCGGTCAGCGCAAACGCGGCCAGGATGATGGCGACGCCCACCGGCATGCCCACGGTGGTGACGCCGGCACCTATGGGCTGGGCCAGCCACTGCGGCGCGAAGG
This sequence comes from Chromobacterium sp. Panama, assembly GCF_003052555.1. Classification (NCBI taxonomy): domain Bacteria; kingdom Pseudomonadati; phylum Pseudomonadota; class Betaproteobacteria; order Neisseriales; family Chromobacteriaceae; genus Chromobacterium; species Chromobacterium sp. Panama. The sequence continues at coordinate 4,114,692 of NZ_QARX01000001.1, read as the reverse complement.
CCAGCACCAGGATGAAGCCGTAATAGAGCAGCAGCATGACGGCGGTCAGGCTCCAGCCCAGCCGCGCTTTGCCGCGGGCCAGTTGTTGAAAGGCGGGATGATTCAGAATCGCTTGCTGTTGTTGCGGGCTCATGGCGCGGCTCCTTAACCAGCGGCTTACGATCAGCTGCGCGGCGTGGAGCGTTAGCCGGCGAGCGCCGCGCAAGAACGCCGGCGCATTCCTGTTCTTCCGCGGCAAGGCCTTGTCTCGCTCCGGCTTTCCGGATCGTAAACGCGCTTTTGACGATGGCGGGTGGCGCCCCGGCCGAGACCGGGGCCGGGGCTCAGACGAAGCTGCGGGTTTGCGCCACGCGGAAGCGGTTGGCGACGAAGGCGCTGTCGGACAAGCTGGCGTTGGCCGCCGGATTGCCGCCGCTGCCGTGGAAGTCGCTGAAGGCGGCGGACTGATTGACCATCACCGCGCCGGTGAAATTGAGCGCCAGCGACACGCCGGCGTTTTCCGCCGCCTGTCGGGCCAGCGCCTGCACCTGCTGGTCCGTGCTGTAGACCGAGAAGCTCAGGGCGCCGTGGCGGCGCATGCTGTCTTCCGCCTGGCGCAGCGCGGCGGCGCTGTCCGGCGTCTGAATCAGGAAGCTGATCGGCCCGAAGTGTTCCTGCTCGTAAACGGCGCGGTCCTCCATCGTCAATTGGCGCAACAGCGGGGTGCGCACCTCGGCTTCCGGGTATTGCGGGTGGCTCAGCCTCCGGCTGTCCAGCGCCGGCCGGCCCAGCGCGCGCGCCGCCTCCAGCCTTTGGACCACGCCGGGGTTCTGAAGCGCGCCCAGCAGTTCCACCGCCTTGGCCGGCTCCGCGCACAGCGCTTCCAGCGCCGCGCACAGGCCTTCCACCGTTTGCTGGTAGGACAGCTTGCCTTCGGGCGTGTGGATGCCGTCGGCCGGGATGAAAATATTCTGCGGTGCGGTGCACATCTGGCCGCTGTACAGCGCCAGCGACAGCGCGAGGTTGCGGCACAGGCCGGGGAAATCGGCGGTGGAGTCCAGCACCACGCAGTTGACGCCGGCTTTTTCGGTGTAGACCTGAGCGTGGCGGCACTGGCTCTCCAGCCACTCGCCGTGAGCGCTGCTGCCGGTGAAGTCGATCAGCTTCACCTCCGGCCGCTGCGCCAACAGGCTGGCCAGCGGCTCGCCGTGCTGGTTCGCCGCCAGCAGCACGGTATTGGGATCGAAACCGGCCTCGGCCAGCACTTCGCGGGCGATGCGCACCGTCAGGGCCAGCGGCAGCACCGCGCCGGGATGCGGCTTGACGATGACGCTGTTGCCGGTGGCCAGGCTGGCGAACAGCCCCGGATAGCCGTTCCAGGTGGGAAAGGTGCTGCAGCCTATCACCAGGCCGACGCCGCGCGGGATCACCTTCCAGCTTTTCTCCAGCACCAGCGGTTCATGTTTGCCCTGCGGCTTGCTCCAGCGGCAGTGTCCGGGAATGGCCGACATCTCGCGCCAGGCGTAGGTTACGGCCTCCAAGGCGCGGTCCTGCGCATGCGGGCCGCCGGCCTGGAAGGCCATCATGAAGGCCTGGCCGGTGGTGTGCATCACCGCGTGGGCGATCTCGAAGCTGCGGCGGTTCAGCCGCTGAATGATTTCCAGGCAGACGCCCACCCAGGCCTGCGGGCCGGCTTGCCGCCACGATTGCAGCGCCGCGGTGGAGGCGCTTAGCAAGGCGTCGGCGTCATGGCGCGGATAGCGGATGCGCAAAGCGCCGCGATAGGGAGAGCGTTCGCTGCCCACCCAGCCCTGGCCGGCCGGCAGGCCGTCCAGCTGGAAGTCTTGTTGCAATAAAGCCTCAAACGCCGCCTGGCCGTCCGCGGCGGCGGTTTCGCCATAAGTTCTGGGGCTGGGCATTTCCGGGTGCGGGGACCAGTACTGGCGCTCGCTCAAGGCCTGCAGGGCCTGGTCCAAGGTGGCTTGATGCTGCTGGAACAGAGGGTGAGACATGGACGTTCTCCTCGGGCGGAGGGATGAGAGGCCGGCCTGCGCCATGTCAGCGGCAAGCCGGGCACGGTAACAACAGTTTCAGCGCACTGTCATTGATGTGGGTCAGCTTATAATTGATTTTCCGGTCGGTCAATGATAGCGTTTGCCGAAGTGGCGGTTTGGCCAGTTGAGCCAAGGCCGCGCCCAAAGGGGAGGCGAGCATGCAGGCAGCGGAAACGAGTATTGAGGTGAATCTGGAGGCCGGAGTGGCGACCGTGACGCTGAACCGGCCGCAAAGGCTGAACAGCTTCAACCCCGCCATGCACCAGGCCTTGGCGGCGGCCTTGGACCGCCTGCGCGACGACGCCGAGGTCCGGGCGCTGGTGCTGACCGGCGCCGGCCGCGCCTTCTGCGCCGGCCAGGATCTGAGCGACCGGGCGCCGGAGCCGGGACAGCCGCCGGCGGATCTGGGCTTGTCCATCGAGGCTTACTACGCGCCGCTGGTGCGGCGGCTGCGCGATATGCCCAAGCCGGTGATCGCCGCGGTCAACGGCGTGGCGGCCGGGGCCGGAGCGAATATCGCCCTGGCTTGCGATCTGGTGATCGCCGCCCGCTCGGCGAGTTTCATCCAGGCCTTCAGCAAGATCGGTCTGCTGCCGGACGCCGGCGGCAGTTACTGGCTGCCGCGTTTGCTGGGCCAGGCGCGGGCGATGGGGCTGGCGCTGCTGGCCGAGCCCTTGCCGGCCGAGCGTGCCGAGCAATGGGGCTTGATCTGGCGCTGCGTAGACGACGAGGATTTTCCCGCCGCGGTGCGGCAGCTTGCCGAGCAACTGGCCAGCGGGCCGACGCTGGCCTACGCGCGGATCAAGCAGGCGCTGCAGGCGGCCGAGGGCAACAGTCTGGAGCGGCAACTGCAATTGGAGCGCGACACGCAGCGGGAGCTGGGCTTCAGCGCCGATTACCGCGAAGGCGTGGCGGCTTTTCTGGGCAAGCGGCCGCCGCGCTTTGGAGGACGATGACCATGAAACCGGACAAGGAACAGCGCGTGGCGGTGATAGGCGCCGGCGCGATGGGGCGCGGCATCGCCGCGGTGGCCGCTGCGGCGGGGCATGAGGTCTATCTCTACGATCAGGACGCGGCTGCGGCGGCTGCGGCGCCGGATGCGATCGCCGCGGACTGGGCCGGCCTGGTCCGGCGCGGCAAATGGAGCCAGTCGCAACTGGACGCCGCGCGCCGCCGGCTGCGGCCGGCCTCCTGTCTGGAGGAGCTGGCCGACGCCGCCTTGGCGATAGAGGCCATCGTCGAACGTCTGGACGCCAAGCAGGCGCTGCTGCGTCAGTTGGACGCCCTGTTGCCGGCCGCCGCCATCCTGGCCAGCAACACCTCCTCTCTGTCCATCACCGCGCTGGCGGCGGGTCTGCGTCATCCCGAGCGGGTGATCGGTCTGCATTTCTTCAATCCGGCCACGCGGATGAAGCTGGTGGAAGTGGTGAGCGGACTGGAGACCGCACCGGCTTTGTCGGAGCGTCTGTGCCAGTGGATGCGCGCTTGGGGCAAGACGCCGGCGCCGGCCGCGTCCACTCCCGGCTTCATCGTCAACCGGGTGGCGCGGCCTTTCTACGCCGAGGCTTTGCGGCTGCTGCAAGAAGGCGCTTGCGAGCCATCCACATTGGACGCCTTGCTGCGCGAAGCCGGCGGCTTCGCGATGGGACCTTTGGAATTGATGGACCTGATCGGCCATGACGTGAATTTCGCGGTGACGCAGTCGGTGTATCAGGCGATGCAGCAGGACCCGCGTTTCCGGCCGTCGCCGCTGCAGCAGGAGTTGGTCACGGCCGGCCGCCTGGGCCGCAAGAGCGGTCGCGGCTTTTACGATTACGGCCAGGCCTTGCCGGCGCCGGACGCCGCGCCGCCGCAAGCGGCGCCCGCGGCGCTGCGCGTGCATGGCGGCTTGGGCGCGGCCGAACCCTTGCTGGCGCGCTTGCGGGCCGGCGGCGTGCGTGTGGAACGCGAGCCGGGGCCGGAGCAGGGCTGGCTGGACTGGGACGGTTTGCGGCTGGCCCTGTCCGACGGCCGCAGCGCCACCCGCCGCGCCGCGGACAGCGGCCACGCCGGCTGGGCGGTGTTCGATCTGGCTCTGGATTACGCCAGCGCGCCGCGGCTGGCGCTGGCCGTGGCGGACCAGGCCGCGCCGGAGGCGGCGGCGCGGGCGGAGGGCGTGTTGCAGGCGGCCGGCCTGCTGGTGTCGCGGATGGACGACGCCGCCGGCATGGCGGTGCTGCGCACCGTGGCGATGCTGGCCAACGAGGCGGCCGACGCGGTGGGGCAGGGCGTGGCCGCGGCGGACAGCGTGGATCAGGCGATGTGCCTGGGCGCCGCTTATCCCCGCGGTCCGCTGGCCTGGGCCGATAAGCTCGGTGCGGACTATCTGGCGCAGACATTGGACGCTTTGCACGCGCACTACGGCGACGATCGTTATCGCGTCTCACCGCTGCTGCGGCGGCTGGCCTTGTCCGGAGGACGCTTCCATGACTGAGACAGAAGCCGCTCGGCAACTTGCCGAGAACAGCGCGCTGGCGATGCTGAGCCAGGATCGGGCGTCGGCCAGCCTGGGCATGGAGCTGCTGGACGTGGCGCCGGGCCGGGCCCGGCTACGCATGCGCGTGCGCGACGACATGCTCAACGGCTTCCAGCTATGTCACGGCGGCCTGCTGTGCGCGCTGGCGGACACCGCTTTCGCCGTCGCCTGCAATAGCTGGGGGCCGAGGACGGTCGGCGCGGCCGTCAGCGTGGAGTATCTGCTGCCGGCCCGCGGCGGGGACTGCCTGCTGGCGGAGGCCGAGTGCCTGCATCAGGGGGCTCGGCAAGGTCTTTACGATGTGCGGATCAGCAATCAGCGCGGCGAAACCCTGGCCCTGCTGCGCGGCCGCTCGCATCGGAGCGGAGAGCGGGCCGAGTAAAAGGCCGCATGCCGTTTTTTGTTTCTCAACGCCCGTCCAAGGAGCGCAAGCCCGCCGTCTTGTCCAGCCAGCAGCAATTGGCCGCAGAGCCAGCCCCGAACCCACACAGGAGAAGCACCATGCCCGTCACCCGCCCTATGTCCAGCGAGCTGGACGCGATGGAAACCGCCAGCCGCGACGAACTGTCCGCCTTGCAGCTGCAGCGTCTGCAATGGACGCTGCAACACACTTACGACAATGTCGCGCCCTTTCGCGCCAAGTGCGAGCAAGCCGACGTCCATCCCCGGCAATTGCGGCGGCTGGAGGATCTGAGCCGCTTCCCGTTCACCAGCAAGGCGGATTTGCGCGACAACTACCCGTTCGGCCTGTTCGCGGTGCCGCGAGACCAGGTGTCGCGCATCCACGCCAGCAGCGGCACCACCGGCCAGCCCACGGTGGTGGGATACACCCGCAACGATATCGAGGCCTGGGCCACGGTGGTGGCGCGCTCCATCCGCGCCGCCGGCGGCCGGCGCGGCAGCATGGTGCACATCGCTTACGGTTACGGCCTGTTCACCGGCGGGCTGGGCGCGCACTACGGCGCGGAACGCCTGGGCTGCACCGTGGTGCCGATGTCCGGCGGTCAGACCGAGCGCCAGGTGCAGCTGATCCAGGATTTCCGCCCGGACATCATCATGGTCACGCCGTCCTATATGTTGAACATCCTTGATGAAATGGAGCGCCGGGGCATGGATGCGGCGGCCTGCTCCTTGCAGGTGGGCATCTTCGGCGCCGAGCCGTGGACCGGGCAGATGCGGCAGGAGATCGAGCGCCGCGCCGGCATAGACGCGGTGGACATTTACGGCCTGTCCGAGGTGATGGGGCCGGGCGTGGCCAGCGAGTGCGTGGAAAGCAAGGACGGCCCGGTGATCTGGGAGGATTTCTTCTACCCGGAAATCATCGATCCGCACAGCGGCGAAGTGCTGCCGGACGGGGAGGAGGGCGAATTGGTGCTGACCTCGCTGACCAAGGAAGCGATGCCGGTGATCCGCTACCGCACCCGCGACCTGACCCGGCTGCTGCCGCCCAGCAGCCGTTCGATGCGGCGCATCGGCAAGATCGTCGGCCGGTCCGACGATATGTTGATCATCCGCGGCGTCAATGTGTTTCCCACCCAGATCGAGGAAGTGATTCTGCGGCAAACGGGGCTGGCGCCGCACTTCTATCTGGAGGTCGACAAAGACGGTCACCTGGACAGCCTGGCGGTCTTCGTCGAGCGCGAGCCCAGCGGGCCGGCGCGCGACGACGCCAAACAGCTGGCGGCGCGGCAGTTGCAGCACAGCATCAAGAGCCATGTCGGCGTAACGACCACAGTGCAGGTGGTGGAGCCGATGACGATAGAACGCTCGGTGGGCAAGGCGCGGCGGGTGGTGGACAAGCGGCCGCGCGACTAGGCGACGAGGGGCAGGTTGCGTTAATGCTTGTATTTTAATTGAACGACCGGTAAATTAATTAATATGCTGTTTCAGCGCGCCGGACATCCGCTTCCGGCGATGCTCACCTAGGAGGATGCGCCATGTACACCCAAGCCCTGGATCAGCCGGACATCGCCGCGGCGGCGGCTGAGCCGTCGCTTCAGCAGCAGGCCTTCGACGCCAAGCTGCAGGCGGACGACAAGATAGAAGCGCGCGACTGGATGCCGCTCGCCTACCGCAAAACCTTGCTGCGGCAGATCTCCCAGCATGCGCATTCCGAAGTGGTGGGCATGCTGCCGGAAGGCAACTGGATCGGCCGTGCGCCCACGCTCAAGCGCAAGGCCATTCTGCTGGCCAAGGTGCAGGACGAGGGCGGGCACGGCCTTTATCTGTACGCGGCGGCGGAAACCCTGGGCAGCCCGCGCGACGAAATGGTGGCGACCTTGCTGTCCGGCCGCGCCAAGTACTCCAGCATTTTCAATTACCCCACTGTGTCCTGGGCCGACATCGGCACCATAGGCTGGCTGGTGGACGGCGCGGCGATCATGAACCAGATTCCGCTGTGCCGCTGTTCCTACGGCCCGTACGCCCGCGCCATGGTGCGCATCTGCAAGGAAGAAAGCTTTCACCAGCGCCAGGGCTACGATCTGCTGCTGACGATGATGGGCGGCAGCGCGGAGCAGCGGGCCATGGTGCAGGAGTCGGTGAACCGCTGGTGGTGGCCGGTGCTGATGATGTTCGGCCCGCCGGACCGGGATTCGGTGCACAGCGCCAGCAGCATGCAATGGGGCATCAAGCGCATTTCCAACGACGATTTGCGGCAGAAGTTCGTCGACGCCATCGTGCCCCAGGCCGAAGTGCTGGGCATCACGCTGCCGGACCCGGCGCTGGTTTGGAACGAGGCGCGCGGTCATTACGACTTCGGCGAGCCGGATTGGACGGAGTTCAAGCGGGTGCTGGCGGGCGACGGCCCCTGCAACCGCGAACGCATGGCCGCGCGCGTCCGCGCGCATGAAGAGGGGGCCTGGGTGCGCGCCGCCGCCCAAGCCTATGCCGACAAACAGGCGGCGCGTGCCGCCGCCTGATCAGGAGCCATCATGTCCGAGCCTAACGCCTGGCCGCGTTTCGAGGTCTTTGTCCTTGGCCGCAACGCCTTGCAATACAAGCACTCCAGCAGCCTGCACGCCGCCGATGCGCGCCATGCGCTGCTGCTGGCCAGAGACATCTATTTCCGCCGCCAAGAGGGCATCAGCCTGTGGGTGGCGCCCAGCGCCCGCCTAAGCGAGAACGGCGAACCGCCGTCTGCGACGGAAGCCGCGGAGCCGCAGCAGTACGAAGTGTTTCTGCAACTCAAGCCGGGTCTGGATCATCTGCACGTCGCCAGCCTGTTGGCCGCGTCGGCATCGCAGGCCTTGGAGCGGGCGGAGCGGGCCTTCGGCGAGTTCCCGCCCGGCGCGGTCTGGGCGCTGCCCAGCGCGGCGCTGAGCTGCAGCGAGCCGGACGAACGCGAGATGCTGTTCGAACCGATGGCCAGCAAGACTTATCGCTTGCCCACCTTCTTCCAGTTGCCGGAAGCCGTGAACCATATGTGAGGAGTACGCGATGTCTGTGCAGATGCTTGTGCAAACGCAGCCGCCGGCGACGGCGGACCTGATCGAATACGCGCTGCGGCTGGGCGACAACACCTTGTTGCTGGGCCAGCGCCTGGGCGAATGGTGCGGCCACGCGCCGGAGTTGGAAGACGATATCGCGCTGAGCAATATCGCGCTGGATCTGATAGGCCAGTCGCGCTTGCTGCTGAGTCTGGCCGGCGAATGGGAGGGACGGGGCCGGGACGAGGACGCGCTGGCCTATCTGCGCGACGCGCCGGCGTTCCGCAACCTGACCTTGCTGGAGCTGCCCAACGGCGACTTCGGCCAGACCGTGTTGCGCATCGCCCTGTTCAGCGCCTACCAAGTGGCTGTGTGGCGGGCCTTGCGCGGCGGCGGCGAAGCGCGGCTGGCGGCGATCGCCGGCAAGGCGCTGGCGGAAAGCCGCTACCACCTGCGCTACGCGGCGGAATGGGTGGTGCGGCTGGGCGACGGCACCGACGAATCGCGGCGGCGCATGCAGCGGGCGCTGACGCATTGGTGGCCGTATCTGGCCGAGATGTTCGACGAGGACGCGCTGGAGCGGCGCCTGGACGGCGTCGCGCCGCAAGCGGCTCTTCTGCGGAAGGAATGGGAGGCGCTGATGCTGCCGGTGCTGGCGGAAGCCACGCTGCGGCCGCCGGCGGACACCGAATATCGTTCCGGCGGCAAGCGCGGCGAACACAGCGAATCCTTGGGCCATGTGCTGGCGGAGATGCAGTTCCTGCAGCGCGCCTATCCCGGAGGGCGCTGGTGATGCGCGCCGCGCGGCTGAGCGTGGCGCAAGCCTGGCGGGTGCTGGACCAGGTGCCGGACCCCGAGGTGCCGGCGGTGTCGCTGTGCGATCTGGGCATCGTGCGCAAGGTGGCGCGGGTGGGGGAGGATCTGGAGGTGACGCTGACCCCCACTTATTCCGGCTGCCCGGCGACCGAGGCCATCGCCGCCTCGGTGCGGCAGGCCTTGGGTCAGGCGGGCGAAGAGCGGGTGGTGTTGCGCACCCAGCTGAGTCCGGCCTGGAGCAGCGACTGGATCAGCGCCGACGGCCGCGAAAAGCTGCGCCGTTACGGCATTGCGCCGCCGGCCTGCGCAAGGGCGGCCGAGGACGACTGGCAGCCGCTGCGCTTCCAAACGGCGGCGCCGGCCTGCCCGCAATGCGGCTCCGTCCGCAGCCGGCGGCTAAGCCAGTTCGGCTCCACCGCCTGCAAGGCGCTCTACCGCTGCGAGGCCTGTCTGGAGCCATTCGAGTATTTCAAGCCGATCTGAGTCCACTGAGGGACCGGAGTAAGGAGACCGGGATGAGACTAGCTTTCCATCGCCTGCGCGTCGTCGAACGTCGCCAGGAAACCGACGACGCCATTTCGCTGACCTTGGAGCCGCCGGCGGAGTTTAAGGAGCGCTTCCGCTTCACCCAGGGCCAGCACCTGGTGTTTCGCGAACATATCGACGGCGTGGAGCAGCGGCGCACTTATTCGCTGTGCTGCGGCGCGGACGAAGGCATTTTACGGGTGGCGGTGAAGCGGGTGGAGGGCGGCGTATTCTCCAGCCACGTTCATCGGCATTGGCAGCTTGGGCAGGAGGTGGAAGCGATGCCGCCGGAGGGGCGCTTTTTCACGCCGCTGGCGGCGGAGCAGCGCAAGCATTATCTGGGCATCGTCGCCGGCAGCGGCATCACCCCCTTGCTGTCCACTTTGAAAACCACCTTGCGGCGAGAGCCGCACAGCCGTTTCACCTTGCTGTACGGCAATCGGCGGCGCGGCGGCATTCTGTTCGCCGACGAGCTGGCGGCGCTGAAGTCGCGCTATCCGGCGCGCCTGGCGGTGTATCACTTCCTCAGCCGCGAAGCGCAGCAGCCGGAGCTGTTTCACGGCCGTCTCGACGGCGAACGGCTGCACAGGGCGCTGGCCGCGCTGCTGCCGGACGGCGCGGTGGACGAAGCCTTCGTTTGCGGCCCCAACGATATGATTGATCAGGCCTGCGCCTGCCTGGAGCGCGTGGGGCTGGCCGCCGGACGCATCCATTACGAACGTTTCGGCGTACCGGGGCGCGGCGTGGCCAAACCGGCAGCGGCGGCCGAGGACAATCCGGCGGCCAGCGTCACCCTCATCATCGACGGACAGCAGCGCCAACTGGAACTGAGCGCCGGCGAGCGCATCCTGGAAGCGGCCACCGCGGCCGGGGTCGACCTACCTTACTCTTGCCAAGGTGGGGTATGCTGCACCTGCCGAGCCAAGGTGCTGTCCGGCCGCGTGTCCATGGACAAGAATTTCGCCCTGGAAGCGGCCGAGGTGGAACAAGGCTTCGTGCTCGCCTGTCAGGCGCGTCCACGGACCCAGCAAGTGGTGCTCAGTTTTGATGAGCGTTGACGGTTGCTTGTCTAGAACCGCTGGCAAGCCCCGGTTTGACCGGGGTTTGCCTGGCGGCTCGTAGTCATCGGGGAGGTTCGCTGGTGCCGCGTCTGGTCTTTTCATTCAACCGATATGCGGATATGGCCAGAACAAAATCTCCCAATTACGAGGCGCAGCAACAAAACATACTGGAGAACGCTGCCCGCCTGTTTGCCGAGCAGAGTTTTCCCAGTGCTTCGATAGCCCAACTGGCTGAGCTGTGCGGCATGTCCAAGCCGCTGCTGTATCACTACTACCGCGACAAATCGCATCTGCTGTTCGACATTGCCGACACCTATGTGGATAGGTTGGTGGGCATCGTCGACGAGGCGGCGCGGCAAGCGCTGCCGGCGGACGCGCATCTGCGGCTGCTGATCGAGCGCTTCATGGAGGAGTACGCGTTCTCGCGCCATTACCACATGGTCTTGGTGCAGGACGTCAAATTCCTGGGCGAGGCGGACCGGCTGAAGGTGAAGGCCAAGCAGGCCGGCGTGGTGTCCGCCTTTGCCGAACTGATCGCCCGCTTGCGGCCGGAGCTGCCGGCGACGGAGGTCAAACCGGTGACGATGACCTTGTTCGGCATGATGAACTGGACCTTCACCTGGTTCCGCGCGGACGGCGCGGTGGACCGGCAGGGCATGGCGCGGATAGTCAGCCAGTTGTTTCTTCACGGGGTGTATGGATGTGGAGAGGGAACTGACCATGAGCGAGCATCTGAGGGAGCGCCGCGCTGAGCGGATCTGCCACCTGGAAATTCACCGGCCGGCGCAGCTCAATGCGCTGAGCCCCGAGCTGATGCGGGAGCTGGAGTCCGCGCTGGACGCGGCGGACGGCGATCCCGACATCAGCGTCATTCTGCTGTCCGGCACCGAGCAGGCCTTCGCCGCCGGCGCCGACATCGGCCGCATGGCCGAATGGGATTATCAGCAAGTCTTTCTCGACGATTACGTAAGCCGGCACTGGGAGCGCGCGCGCGGCGTGCGCAAGCCGCTGATCGCCGCGGTGCGCGGCCTGGCGATAGGCGGCGGCTGCGAGCTGGCGATGATGTGCGACGTGATCATCGCCGGCGAGTCCGCCCGCTTCGGCCAGCCGGAAGTCAAGCTGGGCACCCTGCCCGGCATGGGCGGCACCCAGCGGCTGCCGCGCGCCATCGGCAAGGCCAAGGCGATGGAATGGTGCTTGAGCGGTCAGCTCTATAGCGCCGATGAAGCCGAGCGCGCCGGCCTGGTGTCGCGGGTGGTGGCGGACGCCGACGTGCTGGCGACGGCGCAGGCGCTGGCCGCGCGGATGGCGGGCTACTCGCTGCCGGCGCTGATGCTGATCAAGGAGTCCTTGAACCGCGCTTTCGAATCCAGCCTGGCCGAAGGCCTGCTGTTCGAACGGCGCGCCTTTCACGCCAGTTTCTCGCTGGCCGACCAGAAGGAAGGCATGCAGGCCTTTCTCGACAAGCGGCCGCCGCAGTTCCAACACCGTTGATCCAGGAGGTTTCCCATGCCCCATGCCTATATCTGTGACGGCATTCGCACCCCGTTCGGCCGTTACGGCGGCGCGCTTTCCGGCGTGCGCGCCGACGATCTGGCGGCGCTGCCGCTCGCCGCGCTGATGCGGCGCCATCCGCTGGACTGGTCCTGCCTGGACGAGGTGATTCTGGGCTGCGCCAATCAGGCCGGCGAGGACAACCGCAATGTGGCGCGGATGGCGGCCTTGCTGGCCGGCCTGCCGCAGTCCGCGCCGGCGATCACGGTCAACCGCCTGTGCGCGTCCGGACTGGACGCGGTGGGTCTGGCCGCGCGGGCGATCGCCGCAGGCGAAGCCGAACTGGTGCTGGCCGGCGGCGTGGAGAGCATGTCGCGCGCGCCCTTCGTGCTGGGCAAGGCCGAGAGCCCGTTCGCGCGCAATGCGCGGATAGAGGACAGCACCATAGGCTGGCGCTTCGTCAACCCGGCGTTTCAGCGTCAGTTCGGCATCGACTCCATGCCGGAAACCGCGGAAAACGTCGCGCGCCAGTTCAAGGTTTCCCGCGCCGATCAGGACGCCTTCGCACTGCGCAGCCAGCAGCGTTACGCCGCGGCGCGCGAGCGCGGTTTCTTCGACGCGGAGATCCTGGCCTTGGAGCTGCCGCAGCGCAAGGGCGAGCCGCTGCGGGTGATCCGGGACGAACACCCGCGGCCGGCCACCACGCTGGCGGAGCTGGCGCGGCTCAAGGGCGTGGTGGCGGACGGCTCGGTCACCGCCGGCAACGCCTCCGGCGTCAACGACGGCGCGGCGGCGCTGCTGCTGGCCAGCGGCGCCGGGCTCAAGCGTCACGGCCTGCGTCCGCGGGCGCGGATTCTGGGCATGTGCTCGGTGGGGCTGGAGCCGCGCATCATGGGCATGGGGCCGGCGCCGGCGGCGGAAAAGCTGTTGCGGCGGCTGGGCCTGAGCGTGGCGGATATGGACGTGATCGAGCTGAACGAGGCATTCGCCTCGCAATCGCTGGCGGTGATGCGCCAACTGGGCTTGGCCGACGACGACGCCCGGGTCAACCCCAACGGCGGCGCGATCGCGTTGGGCCATCCGTTGGGCGCCTCGGGCGCGAGGTTGGTCTTGACCGCCTTGCGTCAGCTGGAGGCCAGCGGGGATAGGCTAGCCTTGTGCGCGATGTGCGTCGGCGTCGGTCAGGGCGTGGCCTTGATGCTGGAACGAGTTGAGGGAGAGGGGTGATGGACGAACTGGTGCTGTTGGATTATCCGGCCGCAGGCGTGGCGCGGCTGCGCCTGAACCGCCCGCAGGCGCTCAATGCCTTGAATACGGCGCTGCGGCGGGAGTTGGCGCGGCGTTTCCAGGAGCTGGCCGCCGCGGCCGACGTCAGGGCGATTCTGCTGTGCGGCGACCATCGCGCTTTCGCCGCCGGCGCGGACCTGACCGAGATGGCAGACTGCGGCAGCATAGAGCTGATGCAGCGCCAACTGCACAAGCTATGGCAGGCGATTGCCGACTGTCCCAAGCCGGTGATCGCGGCGGTGGCCGGCTATGCCTTGGGCGGCGGCTGCGAGCTGGCGATGCACGCCGACATCGTCGTCGCCGCCGAATCCGCCCAGTTCGGCCAGCCGGAAGTCAAGGTGGGGGTGATGCCGGGCGCCGGCGGCACCCAGCGGCTGCTGCGGGCGGTGGGCAAGTTCCGCGCGATGAAGCTGCTGTTGACCGGCGAGCGCATCGGCGCGGCGGAGGCGCTGGCGATGGGCCTGGTCAGCGAGGTGACGGCGGACGAGGCGCTGGAAACGCGCGCGCTGGAGCTGGCGACGCAGATCGCCGCGCTGCCGCCGCTGGCGGTGGAGCAGATCAAGGAAGTGGTGCTGGCCGGCGCCGACGCGCCGTTGGCGACGGCGCTGATGCTGGAGCGCAAGGCGTACCAGCTCTTGTTCGCGTCGCGGGATCAGAAGGAGGGCATGCGGGCGTTTCTGGACAAGCGCGCGGCGGTGTTCCGCGGCGAATAAAAAAACCGGGCGGCAATGATCTTGCCGCCCGGTCCGCTTTACTTGCTTAGAATCTATTTACGATGCGGATCGTAAACAGGTTCTCAATGCGCGCCGCTGTCGCCGCCAGCAGCGGTGAACGGCGGCTTGGCGAACCACACCAGGCCGATCAACAGCACGAACAGCACGCCGGACAGCCAGAAAATCTCATTGGCCGCCATGATGTAGCCCTGCTTGGTGATTTGCAGCGAGGTCAGCGCCGCCTGCTGTCCGGAGGACAGGCCGGCCATGTCCAGCAGCCGGAACCAGGCGTTGGACGCCTGATCGTAGAGGCTGACATGCTCGGTCAGGCGCGCGTGGTGCATCGCCTCGCGACGGTCCCACATCGTGGTGGTGATCGAGGTGCCGATGCTGCCGGCCAGAATCCGCAGGAAGTTGGACAGGCTGGACGCGCTGGCGATCTGGCTGGGATGCAGGCCGGACAGGGTGATCGTGGTCAGCGGCATGAAGAAGCAGGCCACGCCTATGCCCTGCACCACCTGCGGCCACACCACGTAGGCGAAGTCCATCTGCGGGTTGAAGGTGCTGCGCCAGAAGAAGCAGATCGCGTACACGCTGAAGCTCACCGTCACCACCCAGCGCATGTCCAGCCGCTGCGCGTACTTGCCGATGATGGGCGACAGCACCACCGGAATCAGCCCGATGGGGGCCGCGGCCAGGCCGGCCCAGGTGGCGGTGTAGCCCATCTGGGTCTGCAGCATCAGGGGCAGCAGCACCACGGTACCGAAGTAGAGCATGAAGCCCAGGCTGATGGCGACGGTGCCGACGGTGAAGTTGCGCTGCTTGAACAGGCTCAGGTCGACGATGGGATGTTTCTCGCCCAGCTCCCAGATCACCAGATAGACCAGCGCCAGCACCGCGATCACCGCCAGGGTGACCACCTCGGTGGAGTTGAACCAGTCCAGCTCCTTGCCGCGGTCCAGCACCATTTGCAGCGCGCCGACGCCGATTACCAGCAAGGCGAGGCCGATGCGGTCGATGGGCAGATCGACGGTTTCGGTTTCACGCGGCTTGAGGATGCGCCAGGAAATGAAGGCCGCCGCCAGGCCCACCGGCACGTTGATGAAGAAGATCCAGCCCCAGTGCCAGTTGTCGCTGATCACGCCGCCCAGAATCGGGCCGAACACCGGCGCGACGATCACCGTCATCGCCCATAGCGCCAGCGCCATGCCTTTCTTCTCCGGCGGGTAGCAGGACAAGAGCAGGCTCTGCGACAGCGGAATCATCGGGCCGGCCACCGCGCCTTGCAGCACGCGGAAGAAAATCAGCATTTCCAGGCTGCTGGACATGCCGCACAGCCAGGAGGTGAGCACGAAGAGCAGGGTGGAGGCGGTGAACAGCTTCACTTCGCCCAGGCGCTTGGCCAGCCAGCCGGTCAGCGGCACCGCGATGGCGTTGGCCACCCCGAAGGAAGTGATCACCCAGGTGCCCTGGCTGGTGGCCGCGCCGAGGTTGCCTGAGATGGTGGGCAAGGCCACGTTGGCGATGGTGGTGTCCAGCACTTGCATGAACACCGACATCGACAGCGCCAGCGTGATCCAGACCAGCTTGGAGCCGGTCAGTGGTGGATGATTCATGGTCCGGACCCCTTATTCGGCCTTGCCTTCACCCGCGTTGGCCGCCAGCAGCGTCCGCACCAGTTCGTCGGCCTGTTTCAGGTCCGGCAGCTGGCCGGAGACGTCCTGGTGGGCGACGAAGGGCTGGGCTTCGGCCACGGCCTTGCCGTCCGTGCTGGAGGTGTCCACCACGGCGTCCATTGACAGGCCGACGCGCAGCGGGTGCGATTGCAGGTCTTTCGGGTCCAGCTGGATGCGCACCGGCACGCGTTGAACCACCTTGATCCAGTTGCCGGTGGCGTTCTGCGCCGGCAGCAGCGAGAAGGCGCTGCCGGTGCCGGCGGACAGGCCCACCACTTTGCCGTGGTAGACGATCTTGCCGCCGTAGAGATCGGACTTCAGTTCCACCGGCTGGCCGATGCGGATCTTGGCCAGCTGGCCTTCCTTGAAGTTGGCGTCCACCCACAGGTTTTGCAGCGGGATCACCGACATCAGCGGGGTGCCGGCGGCCAGGCGCTGGCCAACCTGCACATTGCGGCGGGCGACGGCGCCGTCCAGCGGGGCCTTGATCTCGGTGCGCTGCAGCGCGAGCCAGGCTTCCTTCAGCCGGCTGGCTGCGGCCTTGACCGCAGGCTGCTGCGCCAGCGCGTCCTTGCCCAGCAGCGCGGCGCTGGCTTTTTGCTGTTCGCGCGCGGCGTCCAGCGCGGCCTTGGCGGCGGCGACGGCGTCGTTGGCGTGGCCCAGTTCTTCCGCCGACAGCGCGTCGGTGCCGGCCAGCTGTTTGCGTCGTTTCAGGTCGGCGTCGGCGCGGGCCAGCTCGGTTTCGCGCAGGGTGACCTGGGCCGCCAGCTGCTGGGTGTTGCTCATCAATTGGCGGGTTTGACGCACGGCTTGGGCGAATTCATTGCGGGCGCGGTCGAAGTTCAGCTGCGCGTCGTTCTTGTCCAGGCTGACCAGCAATTGACCGGCCTTGACGTGCTGGGTGTCGTCCACCAGCACCTTGGCGACGGTGCCGCCCACTTCCGGGGTGACTTGCACCAGGTGGCCGCTGACATAGGCGTCGTCGGTACTTTCCTGATGGCTGAGCACCAGCGCCCAGTAGGCGCCGTAGCCGATGGCGATGGCGGCGAACAGGGTGGTGGCGACGATCAGATTGCGTTTGCGCCCTTGCGCGGTTTTGGTTTTCTTGTCCATGGATGCGTTCTCAGTGGGTGGCGGGCGCAGCGTTGAAGCCGCCGCCCAATGCGGTGTTCAGGGAGACCCAAGCCAGTTTGCGGCCGGCTTCGGCGTCGATGCGCGCCGACTGTTGCGCCAGCGCGCTGTCCTGGGCGTCCAGCAGGTTCAGCTTGTTGATGATGCCGGCCTTGAAGCGGGCGGCGGCGGAGTCGGCGGCGCGGCCGCTGCTGTCCTGCGCCTGGCGCGCCTGTTCCAGTTGCTTGCCGCTTTGCTGCCAGCCGCTGACGGCGTCGGCGGCGTCGCGCATCGCGTCCAACACGGTCTGGTTGTAGCTGTGCACGGCCAGGTCGTAGCCGGCCTTTTGCTTGCCCAGATTGGCCTGGATCGCGCCGGAGTGGAAGATGGGCAGGCTGATCGCCGGCATGAAGCCCCAGAAGGTGGAGTCGCCGTTCATCAGCTTGTTCAGTTCCAGCGAGGTTTGGCCGGCGAAGGCGGTCAGCTTGATATTGGGGTAGAACTCGGCGCGCGCGGCTTTGACCGCGCCGGCCATGGCTTCCACCCGCGCGCGTTGGGCGGCGATGTCCGGGCGTTTGCCCAGCAGTTCCGCGTGCAGGCTGTCCGCGTCCAGCGGCGGCAGCGCCGCGCTCTTGGCGGCTTGCAGCGCGTTCAAGGCGTCCGGTCCCTGGCCGGTCAGCGCTGCCAGCGCGTGGCGGGCGCGGTCGCTGTCCTGGGCCAAGGCGCTTTGTTGTTGGCGCAGACGGTGCAGCGAGACTTCGTTGCCCCGCTGGTTGTCGCCCGGCAGCAGGCCGGCGTTGATGCGGGCCTGAGTCAGCGTTTGACGGCTCTCCGCCAGCTGGATGCGCTTGGCCAGCACCGCGCTTTGCGCCTGCAGCCGCTGCAACTGGGTGTATTGGGCGATGACGGCCTGAGTCAGCGTCAGCCGGGTCTGAGCGCCTTCGAAGGCGATGGCTTGCTGTTGGCCGACGGCTTCGTCGATCTGGCCGCGGTGCTTGCCCCAGAAGTCGAACTCCCAGCTGCCCATCAGCATGGCGGTGTAGGCGTTGACGTAGTCGCGCGAGATCGGCGCCGGAAACTCGTAGTTCAGCTGGGTCATATTGGCGCTGAAATCGAGTTTGGGGCCGCTATTGCCTTCGACGATGCCGACGGCGGCGCGCGCCTGGCGCAGCCGGGCTTCGGCCAGCTTCAAGGACGGCGCTTCTTGCAGGGCGCGCGCCACCAACTGGTTCAGCGTCGTGTCGTTCAGCTGGGTCCACCAGTCGCTGGCGATCTGCCCGCCTTGGCCGTCGCTCAGCCGCAATTGCCCGGCATCGAGCTGCGTGGCCGGCGCGCTGTCCGGGCCGAAGCTCGCGCAGCCGCCCAACAGGGCGCTGAGCAGCAGGGCGCTGACGCCGTGCTGCCATTGAGTCTTTTTCACCTTGTGGGACTCCCCGTGTTCACTTGCTGTATTAGCAATTGATGAAGTGATTAATGATGTGATAGTCACGCAAGTTATTATAAGGACGAAAAAAAGCCGGTTCCCCAGCTTCAACCGCCCAGGCTGCAGAGCAGTTTGCGCAATAAGCGTTCGAACTCCTGCTTTTCCGCGGCGTCGAAATCCGACCACAGCTCCCGGTGGCATTCGCGGGAGACGGGCAGCAGCGATTCGACGAGTTGCACGCCCCCCGGCGTCAACTCCAGCAGGATCTTGCGTCGGTCTTCCGCGCTGGGCGAGCGGGCCGCCCAGCCGTTTTTGACCAGTTCGTCGGCGATGCGCGTAGCGTTGGTGCGCGATGAATCCAGCGTGTCGCTGATTTCAGACGGGTAGAGCGCCTGTTGCGGACAGGCGTACAGCGCCAGCAGGGCCATCCACACCGTCTCGTTGAGACCGTGATGCTTCAGCTTGTCGCACAGGTGAGCGGACAGCCGCGGCAGGATGTGGTACAGCAAGCGCGCCAGAATGACTTCCTGGCGCGGCACGCCGGGAAAACGCGCTTCGATCCGGTTGACGGCCTGCTCAAGCGTTTGAAATGACTTGGTTGGATTCATAGCCGTTATTTTAGTAACGGAAGTTACTATTCCGCAAGTGATAATTTTGAAGGCAATGGGCTGGGCAGGGGCGGCCGCATGTAAAAACGCCCAAGGCCAAAGCCCTGGGCGCTGATGGGCGATGCCGGCTAAGGCTAGCCCAGCAGCTGCAGCACCCGCTCCGGCGGACGTCCCACCACGGCGCGATCGCCGCAAACGGCGATAGGGCGTTCAATCAGCTTGGGATTGTCTATCATGGCGATAATCAGGTGCTTGGGTTCCAGCGTGATGTCGTCCAGATAGAGTTCGGCGTACTCCTCCTCTTTCTGGCGGATCAGATCGCGCGGTTCCATATTCAGCAGCGTCAACAGGCGCTCCAGCTCTTCATAGCTGGGCGGGTGCTTCAAATATTCGACGATTTCGATTTCCGCGCCGGCGTTCTCCAGCAGGCTCAGCGCCTCCCTGGATTTGGAACAGCGCGGGTTGTGGTACAGGCGAATCATGCTGGTCTCTCCTTGTTATGGCCGGCGTGGAGTGGATTGATCGTGGCACGAAATTGAAGCCGGCGCCAGCGGCGCGCGCCTGAGCGCAGCGATATCCGGCTATGACGTTTTATTTACATCAGTCCGGTTTGGCAAGTTCCGGCCCAACCGTTACCATGCATTGACTCTCATTGTTATTTATCCGCCATGCATCCCACCACACGCAGCCACTTCGGGCTGGCAATCCTGTTGGCGGCCCTGTCCACGCTGGGGCCGTTTTCGATCGACACCTTCTTGCCGGCGATGAGCGCGATCGGGCAAAGCCTGGCGGTCTCGCCCTTGCAGATGCAGCAGGCGTTGACGGTATATCTATTGTCTTACGCGGTGATGATGTTGTGGCACGGTTCCATCTCGGACGCGGTGGGCCGCCGTCCGGTGGTGCTGGTCACCACCTTGCTGTTCAGCCTGGCGTCGATAGGCTGCGCGCTGTCGGACAGCCTGGGGCAATTGCTGTTGTTCCGCGCGCTGCAGGGCTTTTGCGGCGGCGCCGGCCTGGTGGTGGGGCGGGCCATCATCCGCGACAAGCTGGACGGCGCCGACGCTCAGCGGCTGATGTCGCAGGTGACCATGTTGTTCTCGCTGTCGCCGGCGATTGCGCCGGTGGTGGGCGGCTGGCTGTTCGGCGCCTTCGGCTGGCATTCCATCTTCGTCTTCATGGCGCTGATCGGTCTGGCGCTGTTCCTGATGAGCTGGTTCGCCTTGCCGGAAACCCATCACGAGTCCGCGCGCCAGCCCTTGAAGGTTAAATACCTGTTGGCCAATTACTGGCAGGTGGGGCGCAAGCGCGAGTTCCAGTTGCTGACCGCGGCGGTGTCCTTCAATTTCGCCGGCTTCTTCCTTTACATACCGTCGGCGCCGGTGTTTCTGATGCAGCATCTGCACCTGGGGCCGGAACAGTTTCTATGGATGTTCGGCCCGGCCGTGTCCGGCATCATGCTGGGCGCCTATCTGTCCGGCAAGATGGCCGGACGGGTGGCGCAGAAGGACATCGTGTCGCGCGGCTACGCGGTGATGTTCGTCGCCGCAGGCTGGAATCTGCTGTACAACCTGCTGGCGCCGGAGGCCGCGATGCCGTGGGCGGTATTGCCGTTGGCGTTGTACACCACCGGCATGTCGATCGCTGCGCCGTCCATCACCCTAAACCTGATGGACCAGTTTCCATCGCTGCGCGGCACCGCTTCCTCGCTGCAGGGCTTCTTCCAGACCATGATGTCCAGCGTGGTGGCCGGCCTGATCGCGCCGCTGGTCTGGTCCAGCCCGCTGAGCCTGGCGGCCAGCATGATGGTGATGCTGGTCCTGGGCTTCGTGTTCCGGATGGGGTATAGGCGGCGGGTGACGCGCTAGCGCTCTTTCAGCGCCCAGTTCAATTCATGCAGGCGGCCGGACTGTTGCGCGATCTGGAAACGTTCGCGCAGTAGGGCCAGCGCGATGCCGAGCACCAAGCCGCTGAATAGTCCCACGACGGTGATCAAAGAGCGAATAGGCTTGCTTCTGAGCTCGGGTATTGCGGCGCTGTCCAATATCTGGATTTGTGACGAATCCTTGGCTTCGTCGATTCTGGCCAGTTCATATTGTTTGGCCAGCAGCTCGAAAATCGTCTCCTGGTACTTTACCTCGCGTAGCCGTCTCAGGTATTCCAGCCCGGATTGCGGCATTTTGCCGGTGGGCACCATCACGTCGCCGGCGATTGCAGCGCCGTTTTCCAGTTTGGCCAATTGCGTTTTCAAACCGGCCAGTTCTTGCCGGCTGCGTTGATAGAGCGGGTTCTGTTCGGTGGCGTAGCTGCGCAGGGCCTCTAGTTGCACTTCCTTGGCGGCGATGCTGGCTTTCAGCTGGGTAACGGTGTTCATAATGGCCTGGACCTGACCATCCGGCTGAATCATGCCGGTGCGCTCCTGGGTCTGGCGCAACGCGGTTTCCGCGGTGGCCAATTGCTCCTTGGTCTGTTTTAGCTGGGTCTCGAAAAACAGCCGGCGTTTGGCCGCGTCGGTGACCGCTAGGGATTGATTGAGCCGGATCAATTGGGCGATATAGCCGTTGGCCAGAGCCGCGGCGAATTGGGGATCCTTGTCTTCCACGTTGATGCTGATCAAGCCGTCCTTGCCGCTGTTGAAGGCGCTGGCGCTCTGTAATGCCTTTCTGGTTTCGTCCATCGTTTCCGTGGCGTAGCGCTGTTTCAATTTGAACTGTTGAATTAAATTGTCCGCCACCGTGCGGCTTTGCAGCAGGCCGATATAGAGTTCGCCCGGGTTTTTCAGGCCGGCGATGCCTCCGGCCGCGCCGGCCAGTCCACCCAGTTGGCCCAGCAGCATATTCATGCTCGAGTTTTGCTGCTGGGGCGGCAGGATCTTGGCGGTGGAGGTATATAGCGGCGGCAGCGTCAGGCTCAGGATCAAGGCGCCGCTGCCCAGCGCGATAACGCTGCCGATGACCCAGCGCCTGTGTTTCAGCAAGGTTTTCAGCACGGTGATGAGATCGATGTCATCGGAAGGTACGGTTTGAGCTTCTGCCCTGTCGTGTGTGGACATGTCTGAATCCCGAGTTAAGTGATGAGGCCTTGTCTTATTTCAAGACTTTCAAGCCGGCGGCGCCCAGCCCGAACTGATAGAGAATCGAGGTCCATTCCTTCAGCGACTGAGTCCAGCTGCTGACTACGAGCTCGTCGGGAACGACGATGGTGTCGCCCGGATTGATGCGCTTGCCGCCCAGGCTGTTGAACCAGCCCGCATTATTATTGCTGGCCACGGTGCCATCGGCCCGGATCACATAGGTCGCGGATTTGTCGCCGGTCTGGCTGATGCCGCCGGCCAGGTCCAGATAGTCTTTCACCGAGCGTTGCGGCCTGTAGATGAAGGCATTGCTCTGGTAAACCGAGCCCAGGACATTGACGGTGCCGGGCCGGCGCGGGATGGTGATGGAGTCGCCGTTCTGCAGGGGCAGATCGGGCAGGTCCTTGACTTGGGCGCCGCTGCCGCTCAGCTCCAGCACGACGCGCCCTTCCGCTTTGATGGCGCGCATTTTTTCCGCCAGTTTGCGCTGACGCTCGACTTCCGCGGTAATGGCCGCGACATTGTCTTTATCGGTCTGTTTGGACAGGCGCGCGGCGGAGGCCTGCTCCAGTTCCTTTTCAAAGCGATTGGCCACCTCATCCAGTTTGGCCTGCTGTTCTTTCTTGATGTTCTCGCGCTGTAAATTGGTGGCGAAGACATAGCCGTTTTCCGTGGAGCCGCCCAGGCGCATGACCAGATCGCGCAGGGTCTCGCCTTTTTGCAGCAGGAAGGTGCCGGTTTGTTTCACTTCTCCGCTGACTCGGACGTATTCGGCGTCTTGCTGAATGTTCACCGGCAGCGCGTTGGGTGCGAACACCCGGAAAATATCGCTGGCCGCTAGCTTGAGTTGTCTTAGGGCGACGTTATCAAGGCCGCTTTTCCCATTGGGCGTCTGCCATTGCGGTTCGAAGCGATTGTCTACGCTTTTCTCCAATTGCCAAGCCTTGCCTTCCGCCGCCGATTCCAGGCCGCCGGCCCAATGCAAAAGGTCTGCGACGCTGTCGCCGTCGGCAAACTCATAGATGGCGGGGTGTTTGACGTCGCCCTGCAGGGCGACCCGCTTGCCCGTCGGTCGGATTTGAATCACGTCGCCGTCGCGCAGGGTCAGATCGCTGGACTTGTCCCCATCTACCAGAATCTTGTAAAGATCGAGCTGACCGACCGCCTTGCCGTCGCGCATCAATTGGATATGACGCATCGATCCATTGTCGTTGGGGCCGCCGGCGGCAAACAGCGCGTTCAGCAAGGTGCTCATCCCGCCCAGGGTATAGCTGCCGGGCGCGCGCGCATTGCCGACGACGTATACCTGCACGGCGCGGGTTTGCAGCAGGCTGGCGCTCAGATCGAAGTTGTGGAATACGCGTGAGACGCTTTTTTTCAGCGTGTCTTGCAAATCCCTGAATTTCACGCCGGCCACCGCGATGGCGCCGACTCTGGGCAGATAGACCGTGCCGTTGCGTTCCACGGTCAGGGTCAGGTCGATATCGACCATGCCCCAGCCCTTGACCTGGATCTGATCACCGGCGCCGATCACATAGTCCGGATTGACCTGGGCGGCGCCGCTGGGGGCAAAGGTCGACGGAGGGCTGTCGAACAGGTCCGCGCCAAAGACCGGCAGGATGTTGCCGGTGGCGACTTTCACGTATTCGACGAAGGGTGGCAGTTTCTCTTCTTGCTGCCCATTTTGCAGCGGGTCGCGTTTGTCTTGTTTTGTGCTGGAGGAAGGAGACAATCTGCGTTGCTGCTGCCATTGCGGTTGCGGCGTTTGGGGCGGCCACGCTTGCGGTTGGGCAAGCGGGGCCTGATTGTTGATGCTGGGTTGACCGTACATCATGGGGTCCGGCTCATAGCTGGGCATCATGGTGCTGGAGAAATTGCCGGCGGCGTTTGCGGCCGCGTAGACGGGACTGGCGACGCACAGGGCGATAAGCAGCGGGATCATCTGGCGGCGGAGGCTTGGATAAGCAGTCATGGTCGCGAGCGGATGGGTCATGGGAGGTCGTCTCAATCCAGTGATTTCGAAACTTGGATGCCGGCCTGCTTGGGGCCCAGCATCAGCGAGGTGCGGTAACGGGACTCGTCCCGCTGGGCATGCCAGAGCCAGGAGCCGGAGGCGTAGCCGAGCAGGCTGCCGGCGGCGATGTCGGACAACCAGTGATCCTTGCCGGCGACGCGGCCGAGCGCGCCGACGGCGGCCAGACCATACAGCCAGGGCTGGTCGTACTCCTTGGCAAACGGCGTCAGCGCGCCGAACAGCACTGCGGCGTGATTGGAGGTGAAGCTGCTTTGGAAGCGGGAGCTGCCCGCCGGCTGCTGTTGCCAAGGGTTATCGCTGGCGTTTGGCCGTGCTCGGTTGCCCAAGCCTTTCAGCGCGATGCTGCCGGCGGCGGACAGCGCCGAGGATTCCAGCGCGATCAAGCCGGTGTTGCTCAGCCTGTCGTCGCCCAGCGCGAAAGCGCCGCCCGCCAGACCTAGTGCGGCAACAGGGAGGGTCTTGCCAATTTGCTTCCAGCCCTTGAGCAGGCGGTTGTCCTGATGCCGGCCCACCGCCTGGTTCACCGGCTTGTCCAGGGCTATCGCCGCCAGGGTCATGCCGGCGGCAATGGCCACGGCGCCTGGCTTGTCCTCCGTGGATGCGAATTGCTTGGAGGAGTCGCTCAGCCGCAGCCGCACCGATGGCCAGGGATGGAAAGACGGAGCGGGCGGGTTGACTTGAGGCAGGTCTTGCTCATCCGGCCGTTCGGCGAAATTGCCTAGGCCGTCGTAGGCGTTCACATCGCTGCGCGGGTCGTTGAGCTGGTCGTAGAGGTCTCCGGGCGACAACACCATTTGGCCGACATCTCGCGTCCATGGGGACAGGGCGAAATTGCCCACCGCCTGGGTGTCCAGCGTCAACATGCTGTTCAGCGGGATGGAAATGAACAGACCCTTGTCCTTATAGGGCGAGCTGGGCGTGCCGGGCGAGGTGATGTCGTTGCCGTTGGTGCTGGTGTACCAGGCGCCGATCTCGATGCCGGAACGAAAGCGGCGTTTCAGCTCCAGACGGGCGCCGCTGTCTTTGGCGAGAAAGCGGCCCGCCCGCACCGTGGCGGTGACGTTCATCGGCAATTTATAGTGCAGCGAGGCCAGCGCGGTGACGGTCTGGTAATCGCGCTTGCCGAGCCAGCCCTTGAAGTCGCGCTGTTGCAAGGCGTCCACGGCGAGGTCTATCGCCCAGTGGCGGGTTTCGGGGTAATAGATGATCTGGCCGCCGGCGCCGCGGAACATTTCCTCGTAAATGCCGGCGGAGGCGCGGGCATAGGTATTCGGCCCCAGGGTCAGATACTGGTTCAGCAGCAGGCGGTCCAGCTTGGGAGAATTGGTTTTCTTGTATTCGGCCACGTCGGAGCGGACATGAGGCAGCAGGCTGTTGGACGTCTGTTTGACACCGGAGACCGTGTTGTAGAGATTGGCGCTGAGCGCGCTATTCAGAAACAAGCCGGTTCCCACTCGCCGCGTATAGGTGGCGGCGGCGGCGATTTCATAGCGGAAGGCGCCGCTGGGGTCATTGAAGTAAACCCCGGTCTTGGGCACCAGCCGGAAGCGATTGGCCTCGTTGTCCTCGGCGTTAAGCTGGACGATGTCGCCGTCCTTGCCCGCCAAAATCTCCAGGTTGACGCTGTCTTTGATGCTGGCGCTAAGCTGCTGCGCGTCGACTTCCTCCAACTCCAAATTCTTGCCCGGCGTGATGCTGACGCTTTCCAGAAAGCGTTGGCGATCGATCTTGCCCAGCAGGTAGTCGTTCAAGGTGGGTAGCTTGAAAAAGCTATAGGTCGCGATCGGCTGTTCCAGCTTGGTGTAGACCACGCGGATGCTGCGCGTTTCAATCGGGGTAAAGTACAGCGCGGTGCGAACCGCGCGGCCCACCGCGCGGCCCACATTGGAAATTCGGCTATTGCTTAGTTCCAGCACGAACTCGTCGCCACGCATGCTGATGCGGATGTTTTTGAAATCCTGTTTGCTCAGCGCGCTGACCAGGCCGTGGCCATAGGCGCTATCGGCATGCCATTGTCGCAAGGTGGGACGGAGCGGTACTTCGGGGCCGCCGCTGAAATAAGCGGGCTCGCTGATTTTGGGAACGAATTCGCGCTCATTCAAGGGGATTTCGATAGAGGCGTTCAGGCTGGCATGGTTTTTTTGCTTGGCCAATTGCAGGCCCAGCCAGCCCCATCGATATTCAAGGCCGGCCGCAGGCCCTTTTTCTCTTTGCGCGGCGGAAGTGTCTTTGGCGCGGAAATCCGATGTGTAGTGATTGGCGTCGTATTCCGCGACCAGCGACCAGCGGGGGAAGCGTTCCGGCGTCCAGCGCAGGCCGCCGAAAGGGCCCTCGATCCGGCCGGAGCCGACGCCCGCGGAAACTTCCAGATTCGGCCGGAGCTGTTTGCTGGCCACCAGATAATTGCCGCGCCACAGGGCGGTGCCGAAAATATCCGTTCGGCCATAGGAGAGCGCGGGCCAAAAGTCGGACTCTTCGAGCAGACGCCATTTGGTGTCGATGGCTTTGTCTTTATAACTGCCGTAGCCGCCGCCGTATTGCTGATCGTCAAAGCCGGCAATGCCGGAAATAGAGATATAACGCCCCGAAATCTGCAGAAAGGGAAGCGCCGTCGCCGAGACCCACAAGGTGTTGTATGGCTTGTCGAAGCTGAATCCAAAGCTTAAGGAGCCATCGCGGCCAGGATCCGCCGATGGCATATTGATGTAGCCGGATTGGCCATTGAGCGACGGTTGCGCGTAAACCGGCAACAGCAGGCCGCAACTACCCCCGAAAACGATCCCTTTTATCAGAATGCCACGCATGGATTGCTTTATTTAGAGTTATTGATTTGGTCTTGCAAACAACAAATGAATATCAATAAAGAACGCTAAGGTTACGCAGCGCCTGTGTCAGACGCAGGCAGAAACACAGGCAGCCTGTTGCGGGTGCAGGCAGGCTGCCTGTTCGGGACGAAGGCCAGTGTCCAGTCAAGCCGCAGTGCATAGGCACGGCGGCTTAATGGTGGGTGGTGGCGGAGTGGGAGGTAGAGGAGTCGCTGTTGCTGGAAACCGCAACCGCTGCGGCAACCGCTGCGCCGATGGCGGCGATGGTGCCTACGCTCAGGCCGGCAATGCCGGCGGTGGTGCCGGCGGCGCCAGCGGCTGCCGCGGAGGTGGTGCCGGCGGCGCTGCTGCCCGCGGCCGAGGTCGCTGCGGCTTCCTCTGCGGCAAACACCGGAGCAGAGAGCAGGCCAGCCAAGGCAAGAATAAAGACTTTCTTCAACATGATAGTGTGCCCTTGTGTATTTGTGCTTCGAAGTTAATCTAAGTGCAACATTTAAAACAGGAAAACTATCAACTTCATAAAATCAATACTACTTGCCATCGGCATAGTGCAAGACTGTAAGTCTGCAAAGTGACAACTGGGGATTTGTCAACGCGACGGGAATGAGTGTGCCATTAATGTCGCAGCCAGCAGTCGCTGCGCGAGCGATGCGCTTCCAGCACGGTTTGGAAGACTTTGGGATCCTTGGTGTAGGTCATCTCGCCCGCCGTCGGGAAATGCAGATCCTGCAACCGCGACACCCAGAAGCGCAGCGCGGCGGCGCGCAGCATCAGCGGCCAGGCTTTTTTCTCTTCCGCGGTGAGTTCGCGTTCCGACTGATAACCGGAGAGCAGCGCGGCGGCGCGCTCGTCGTCTATGCCGTGGTCCGCCTTGCGGGCCCAGTCGTTGACCGCGATGGCCAGGTCGTAGAGCAGCACGTCGTTGCAGGCGTAGTAAAAGTCGATGAAGCCGGCGATGCGGTCGCCGTCCAGCAGCACATTGTCGCGGAATAGATCCGCGTGGATCACGCCGGAGGGCAGGTGATCGAAGCGGTGGCTGTCCTGGAGTTGCACCTCTTCGCGCAGCAAGGCGGCGGCGTCTTCGTCCATGCGGGGGTAGACCTGGCGCGCGGTTTCGCTCCACCAGCGCGGACCCCGCGGATTGGCCATTTTGCCGGGGAAGGTGGCGCCGGCGATATGCATTTGCGCCAGCATTTCTCCTACGGCGCGACATTGCGCCGGGGTGGGCTGCGCGACGTCGGCGCCGTCCAGGCAACTGACCAGGCAGGCCGGCTTGCCGGCCAGCATCGAGGCGAACTGGTCGGTGTTGTCGGCCACCGGCGCCGGGCAGGCCACGCCGTGGCGCGCCAGGTGGCTCATCAGCGTCAGGTAATAAGGCAGTTCCTGCAGCTTCAGCGCTTCGAACAGCGTCAGCACATAGCGGCCGTGCGTGGTGGTGAGGAAGTAATTGGTATTGGTGATGCCGGAGGCAATGCCCTTCAAGTCCAGCAACTGGCCCAAGGTGTAGCGCTTGAGCCATTCCTGCATCTGGTCATGGCTGACCGTGGTGTAAACCGACATAGTGGCCCTCTCAGAACCGGATCAGCACCCAGCGCGGGATGATGATGCGGTTGGCGGGGTCGATCTGCTTCATGGTGCCGGAGCCGTTGTCGTCCATCAGGTAATAGGGCACGCCGTGCGACGGCGTCACCTTGACCATATAGAGGTGGCCGTTGAGCCGGTATTCTTCGATCTTCTCCTCGCCCTTCTGGATGATGCGTACCTCCGGTTCCGCGGTGGCGGCGTTTTGTTCGCTGATCGTCGGCGGCGGCGGCACCGGGGTCTTGGCGGGAGGGGGCGTATCGGCCCAGGCGGCTGTCAATGGCAGCAGGGCGAGGGCGGAGAGCAGGCGGCGCATGGCGTGGTCCTTGATTGTCATCAGTTTTAAAGGTGTAGCAGTTGTTCGCGCTCTTCCGGCAGCGCTTCAAAACCGCGGGTTTCGTAATGTTTGAAGATAGTTTCGACGATTTGCCGCGGATCGTCGATCAGTTGGATCAGATTCATGTCTTCGGGATTGATCATGCCTTCGCTGATCAGCCTGTCCTTGACCCAGTCCAGCAGGCCCTCCCAGAACTCGCGGCAGCACAGGATGATGGGGATCTTGCGGCTTTTGCCGGTCTGTATCAGCGTCAGGGCCTCGAACATTTCGTCCAGGGTGCCGAAGCCGCCCGGCATCACCACGTAGGCGATAGCGTGCTTGACGAACATGACCTTGCGGCAGAAGAAGTGGTTGAACTTGATGCTCAGGTCTTGGTATTCATTGGGTTTTTGTTCGTGCGGCAGCACGATATTCAGCGCCACCGACGGGCTTCTGCCGTAGAATGCCCCTTTATTGGCGGCCTCCATGATGCCGGGGCCGCCCCCGGAAACAACGGAGAAGCCGGAGTCCGACAGCAGACGCGCGACTTCTTCGGTCAATTTGTAATACTTGTGGTCGCGCGGCGTGCGCGCGCTGCCAAAGATGCTCACCGCCGGCATGATGCCTTGCAAGGCTTCCGCCGAATCGACAAACTCCGACATGATCTTCATCACATGCCAGGCTTCGCGGGAACGGAAACGCTGCATCATCGCGTGACGATCGCTGGTTTGCGGTAATTTATCGGACAAGCTCATATTCTGCCTCTTTTTATGAAAACACTGTTATTGATCGACGGCTCTTCTTATTTGTACCGCGCCTTTCACGCGATGCCCGATTTGCGTTCTCCGGATGGCCGCCCGGTGGGGGCTGTCTATGGCATGGTGAACATGCTCAGGCGGCTGGAGAAGGAAGTGCAGTTCGATTATAGCGCCTGCGTTTTCGACGCCAAAGGCAAGACATTTCGCGACGACCTTTACCCCGAGTACAAGGCCAATCGCCCGTCGATGCCGGAGGAACTCGCCTCCCAGATTACGGCGGTCCATGAGGTGGTGCAAGCCTCGGGCTGGCCGATGCTGGTGGTGCCGGGCGTGGAGGCTGACGATGTGATCGGCACGCTGGCGCGCGCCGGCGCGGCCGCCGGCATGCGGGTGGTTATCTCCACCGGCGACAAGGATATGGCGCAGTTGGTGGACGGACAGGTGTCCATCGTCAACACCATGACCAATGAAACCTTCGACCGCGACGGGGTCAAGGACAAGTTCGGCGTGCCGCCGGAATTGATCGTCGACTATCTGACCCTGATCGGCGACAAGGTGGACAATGTGCCGGGCGTGGACAAGTGCGGGCCCAAGACCGCGGTCAAGTGGCTGGAGCAGTACGGCAATCTGGACGCCGTCATCGCCCAGGCGGCGGAAGTGGGCGGCAAGGTGGGCGAGAACCTGCGCGCGGCGCTGGATTGGCTGCCCAAGGGCCGCGAGCTGATCACCATCAAGTGCGATGTGGATCTGAACGCGGACATGCCCTATGGCCTGGACAGTCTGCAGCATGGCCTCAAGGACAAGCCGCGTCTGGCCGAGCTGTATCAGGGCTTGGGTTTCCGCACCTTTTACCGCGAGGTGACCGAGGGCGAGGAGATGCCGGCGGTGGCGCAGACCGCGGCCGGAGCCCAGGGCGACGATCTGTTCGCCATCGAGGCCGCGCAGGACAGCCCGGCCTTGCCGGAAACGGCGGCGGAGCGGCGCTATGAAACCATTCTGGAGGCCGCGCAGTTGGACGCCTGGCTGGCCAAGCTGGCCGCGGCGGATGTGGTGTCGCTGGACACGGAAACCACCAGCCTGGACCAGA
Organism: Chromobacterium sp. Panama; assembly: GCF_003052555.1. Lineage (NCBI taxonomy): Bacteria > Pseudomonadati > Pseudomonadota > Betaproteobacteria > Neisseriales > Chromobacteriaceae > Chromobacterium > Chromobacterium sp. Panama. Next base: position 4,084,331 of record NZ_QARX01000001.1, on the reverse strand, counting down.
TGCAGGCGCGCATCATCGGCGTCAGCTTCTCGGTGCGCTCCGGCGAAGCCGCCTATCTGCCGCTGGGCCATCATTACGCCGGCGCGCCCGAGCAGTTGGACCTGGAGCGGAGCCTGGCCAAACTCAAGCCTTGGCTGGAAGACGCCGGCAAGAAAAAGTGCGGCCAGAACCTGAAGTACGACCGCCATGTGTTCGCCAACCACGGCATCCGCTTGGCCGGCGTGGTCGACGATTCCCTGCTGGCGTCCTATGTGGTGGAAAGCCATGAACGCCACAATATGGACGATCTGGCGCGCCGCCATCTGGGCGAATCCACGGTCAGCTACGAGGAGATCTGCGGCAAGGGCGCCAAGCAGATCGGCTTCGGCGAGGTGGACATCGACACTGCCGCCAATTACGCGGCGGAGGACGCCGACATCACGCTGCGCTTGAATCAATATTTCTCCGGCCTGCTGAACGGCCGCTTGCGCGAGGTCTACCGGGATATCGAGCTGCCGGTGGCCGAGGTGCTGTTCGCGATGGAGCGCCATGGGGTGCTGATAGACCGCGAACGTCTGGCGACGCAGAGCCATCAGTTGGGCACCGAAATGCTGAAGCTGGAAAACCAGGCTTACGATCTGGCCCGCCAGCCTTTCAATCTGAATTCGCCCAAGCAGTTGCAGGAAATCCTGTTCGGCAAGCTGGGCATTCCCACCAAGGGCGTGAAGAAGACCCCGTCCGGCGGCTACTCCACCGATGAATCGGTGCTGGAGACGCTGGCGCTGGAGCACCCGCTGCCCAAATGCATTCTGGCGTACCGCGGCCTGGCCAAGCTCAAGTCCACCTACACCGACAAATTGCCGCAGCTGATCAATGCGGCCACCGGTCGCGTGCACACCAATTACGCGCAGGCGGTGGCGATCACCGGGCGCTTGGCCAGCTCGGATCCCAACCTGCAGAACATTCCGGTGCGCACCTCGGAAGGGCGTCGCGTGCGCGAGGCCTTCATCGCGCCACCGGGGCATGTGATCGTCAGCGCCGATTATTCGCAGATTGAGCTGCGCATCATGGCGCATCTGTCCGACGACGCCGGCATGCTGCGGGCTTTCGCCAGCGGCGAGGACATCCATCGCGCCACCGCCGCCGAGGTGTTCGGCGTCGAGCTGTCCCAGGTCAGCGCCGATCAGCGCCGCGCCGCCAAGGCGATCAACTTCGGCCTGATCTACGGCATGAGCGCCTTCGGTCTGGCCGCGCAGCTGGACATCGAGCGCAGCGCCGCCCAGCAATACATCGACCGTTATTTCATGCGCTACCCGGGCGTGGCCGAGTATATGCAGACCACGCGCGAGACCGCGCGCGAGCAAGGCTATGTCGAAACCGTGTTCGGCCGTCGCCTGTATCTGCCGGAAATCAAGCTGTCCAATCCGGCGCGCCGCGCCGGCGCCGAGCGCGCGGCGATCAACGCGCCGATGCAGGGCACGGCGGCGGATCTGATCAAGCTGGCGATGATTGCGACGCAGGACTGGCTGCAGGGCGAGGGCCTGGGCAGCAAGCTGATCATGCAGGTGCATGACGAACTGGTGCTCGAAGTGCCGGACGCCGAGCTGGAGCTGGTCAAACGCCGCTTGCCCGAGATTATGGCCGGCGTGGCCAAGCTCAAGGTGCCCTTGCTGGCGGAAGTGGGCGCGGGGGAAAGCTGGGAAAGCGCGCACTGAGCCAGCTTTGCGTCGCCATCTGAAAGCCAGCCGCTCAGGCTGGCTTTTTTCATGCCTGTGTCGTTTTCCTGGTCCTGGTCTAAATGCTTGGCCAGACGGGCGTCGGCGGGAACAAGATCGGTTCCGTCCGCCTCGCTTTGCTTAATATATTAGCCAGGTACCCAATGAGACGGGGAGCCTGCGATGCGAACTCAGACCGGTTTCACCTTGATTGAGGCCATGACGGTTCTGGCGATCATGCTGCTCTGTTTGGCGATCGCCGCGCCGGGACTGGGCCGTTTATTGTCGACGCAGCAATTGCGCAGCCATGCCCAGGCAATGGCCAATCTATTGCACTTCGCCCGTAGCGAGGCGCTGAGGAGCAAGCGGCCGGTATACGTGTGCGCGGCCAATCTGAAGCGCAATCTGCAATTGCAAGGCTGCGCCAAGCAGCGGCAGGTGTGGGACCGCGGCGCGTTGGTGTATGCGGATAAAGGGGGCGGCGCCCAGGCCGGCTACGACAGCCAGGAGCGTTTGCATCTGCTGGTGTTCGCCGTGGGCAAGGTCAGGATGCGCGCGGAACGGGATCAGCTGCAATTCATGCCGAACGGACGGCTGGCCCGCGGCCAGAGCGCGCGCCTGTTGTTGGAAAGCCCGCGCGCCGGCGTGTGCTTGACGCTGACGGTCAGCGTTCATGGCCGAGCGGAAGTCGGAAGGGCGGATCATGACTGCCCGGCCTGAGCCCGCCGTGTGCGGTGGCGCCTTGCTGGAAACCATGCTGGCCTTGTTCTTGGTCATGGTATCGATGCTGGCGCTGTCCTCGGTGCAATTGCGCGCTCTGCTGCATGGCCGCGACGCCTTGTTGCGGGCGGAGGCGATCGCGGCGGCGCTCGAACTGGGGGAGGCGGCGTTGCTGTGGCCGGAGACGGCGGCGGAGCAAGCGTCGGCGCAAGCTCAGGCGGATTGGGCGCGTTTGCGGCAGCGGCTGGAAGGCTTGGAAGGGGCGATTGAGGCGAGCTCATGCCGCGGCGCGCTGGACGCGATGACGGCGCTTTGCGAGCAGCAGGGCGCCGTTGCCTATGTGAGGCTGACTTGGACCGGCATGTCGGCCGGAGACGGCGCCGGTCGTTTTGAGCGTCGTTACGCGCTGGCCTTGGACGAGCCTTGACCGTGGCGGCCCGCGCGCGCGTCCAGGGCTTCTCCCTGGTGGAAATGATGGTGGCGATGAGCATGGGGCTGCTGGTGTTGGCGCTGGCCTTGCAGGGGGCGTTGACGATGCAGGGCAGCTTGCGCGTGTTGGAGAACGGTTTGCGTCAACATCAGGATGGACAGTTCGCGCTTGCGCAATTGGCGGAAAGCTGGCGCAAGCATGGACGTTTCGCTTGCGCGCAGGCAATGGAGTCGCCGGGGCGAGGGTTCGAGGCGCCGGAAGGCATGCGCTTTCGCTACGGGGTTGGCGCGGCGGCGGCCTTGCTGGCGGAGGACGCGACGCGGACCACGCTGAGTTGGCAAGGCGAGGCGGATTGGGAAGAGGCGGCGCTGGCCAGTTGTTCCAGCCTGAGGCTGTTGAAGCGGGGCGAGCCGGGGCTGGAATGGCGACGGGAGGCCGGCGCGCATGTGCTGACCTGGCCGGGGGCGGCGAAGGCCGGGCTCTTGAGCGGCGCGGACATCGCCTCCTTGGAGGTCTTGGCCATCGCCTCGCAGCGTTACGTTCTGCGTCGCGAGGGTGACGATGGCGACGCGCTGTGGTTGGAGGAAAGCCTGCCCGGCAGGGCGGCGGAGCCGCCGCAATTGCTGGCGACGGGCGTGGCGGCGTTGAGGCAGCGCCTTGGCGTTCGCAGCGGGTGTCGACCATTGGCGCTGGCCTGGAGGGAGGGGCCGGAGCAATTGGCCGCGGAGGATTGGAAGCGGCTGTCGCGGGTGGAACTGGCGCTTGAGTTGCAAGCGGGCGGCCGCCGGCGGAGCTGGACCACGGTGGTGGCGCTGACGCCGGCCCTGCCGTGCGCGCTGGAGCCGGGCGGATGAGGGCCCGGCGGCGCGGAGCGGTGTTGTGGCTGATTCTGCCGCTGCTCAGTCTGCTGACGGTGTTGGCCATGGGCAGCGCGCGCTCGGTGGCGGTGGAGCAGCGCGCCACGCGCAATCTGGCGGAGGAGCGCGCATTGAGGCTGGCGGCTTTGCAGGCTTTGCGGGCGGCGGAACGGCGGACCTTGGATTTGAACCTCCGTTTCGAGGACGCTCTGGCGAGCGAAGCCGGCATTCCCTGGCAAGGAGACGCCCGCGGCCTGGGCTGGTTCATGCCGGATTGCCTGTCCGCCGTCGCCGGCGTCGGATACGGCTTGTGCGCGACCGAGCCCGATGTATGGCGGCGCAGCGCCCAGATCAACGGGGCGAGGTGGCCGCTCTTGCATCCTTGCGGTCCCAGCCGCGGCTTGGAGGCGACGCCCGGCCGTCCTCCGGAGTCCTGCTTGCCGGCGCGGCCGCGCGCTGGGCAGCGCTGGAGTTCGCCGCGTTATGTGCTGGAATTGCTCAATCCGGCGTTCCGGATCGCCGGCGTGGACGGCCGCTTGTATCGAGTCAGCGTGAGGGTCTGGGGCGAGAGCGAGCGCGATATGCTGACCGTGCAGAGTTGGTTCTGGGCCGGGGCGGGCGCGCAGGCCGGCCGAGGCGGGCGTTTGAATTGGCGTTTGCCGGAGGAGGCGCAATGAGGACGCAAGCGGGCATGAGCTTGCTGGAATTGCTGACGGCGATGGCGGTGGCGGCCATTCTGGCCGCGATGGCCTGGCCGGCCTATCAGCAGCAGATATTGCGCGGGCAGTTGGCGGAGGCGCGCGCGGCGCTATTGGAGAATCTGCATTTCATCCAGCGCTGGCATCTCGAAAACCGCTCGGGATCCACGGCATGGCCGCCTCTGCCGCGACCCGCCACCCGCGATTTCGACATTCGGCTGGGCAGCGTCAGCCTGGGCTCGGACAGCGCCGGACAAGCCAGCTTCCGTTTGCTGGCCAAGCCCAGGGCTGGCCACCGTTTGGCCGGCCGCTTGCAGCTGAGCCTGGATCAGGACGGCAATCTGGCGCAATGCGGGCCGGAGGAGTCCGGCCCGCAGTCGTGCCGGGCCTGGGGAGATTAAGCGCCGTCGGCCGTTGCCGGCAGCTGGATCTTGCGGCAGCCTTGCGCCAGCACGCGGCCGCCGCGAGTGGTCAGGCGCGCTTGCTCGTCCAGCAGCGACCAGATCAGTTGTTGGCTGACGTAACGCTCGCCCTGGGCGACCTTGGCCGGCGTCAGCCGGTAGCGGTGATGGTTCCAGTTCAGCTGGATGGCGGCGTCGCTTTGCTGCTGCGGATACTCCACCACCACCATTTTGCTGCCGTTGCAGCGGTATTTGACGGTTTGCATGGCCGTGTCGGCGGAGGCCGACGCGGCGCAGGACGCGCTCAGCAGCGTTGCGCAGAGCAACGCTGGTTTCCATGCCTTCATGCTCCCTCCTTTTCCCTCCATGGGGCGACTTTCAGCAACAACACCATGCCGGGCAGCGCCAGCGCGGTGCACAACAGGAAAAAACTGGTCCAGCCTATGGCGTCGATAATGTAGCCGGTGGAGGCGTTGGCCAGGGTGCGCGGCACGGCCGCCAAACTGGTGAACAAGGCGAACTGGGTGGCGGTGTAGGCCGGGTGGGTACTCTTGGCGATGAAGGCGACGAAGGCCGCGGTGCCAAGACCCACGCCCAGCGCCTCGAAGCCGATGACCACGGCCAGCATGCTCAGTTCATGCGCGCCGATGGAGGCGAAGCGGCCGTAGCTGGCCAGCCAGGCGAAGCCCAGGATGGACAGCACCTGCACCACGCCGAAGGCCCACAGCGCCCGGTTGATGCCCAGCTTGATCATCCACAGGCCGCCGAGCAGGCCGCCTATTACCGCCGGCCACAGCGCCGCGTGCTTGGCCACCAGGCCGATCTGGGATTTGGCGTAACCCATGTCCATGTAGAAGGGGGTGGCCAGCGAGGTGGCCATGCTGTCGCCCAGCTTGTACAGGAAGATGAAGCCCAGAATCCAGGCCGCGCCCTGCCAGCCCTGGCGGGTGATGAATTCATGGAAGGGTTCGACCACGGCTTCGCGCAGGGTCTTGGGCGCTTGGCCGGCGAGCTTGGGCTCGCTGACTCGCAGCGTCATCAGCAGGCCGGGGATCATGAACAGCGCGGTGATCAGGAAGACTCGGTCCCAGGAGATGTGATCGGCCAGGATCAGCGACAGCGAACCTGGAACCAGGCCGGCCAAGCGGTAGGCGTTGATGTGCACGGTATTGCCGAGGCCCAGTTCGTTGTCGCTGAGGATCTCGCGGCGATAGGCGTCCAGCACGATGTCCTGGCTGGCGGAGAAGAAGGCCACGCCCACCGCCAGCGCGGCGATGCTCCAGATGTGCTGGGTCGGGTTGAACAGGCCGAAGCCGGCCATAGTGACGATCAGCGCCAGCTGGGTCAGCAGCATCCAGCCGCGACGGCGGCCCAGCAGCGGCGGCACGTAGCGGTCCATCAAGGGGGACCACAGGAATTTCCAGGTATAGGGCAGGCCGATCAGCGCGAACAGACCGATGGCCTTGAGGTCGACGCCTTCGCTGCGCAGCCAGGCGGGAAGCAGATTGATCAGGGTGTACAGCGGAAGACCGGAGGCGAAGCCGGTGAAGACGCAGATCAGCATCGTGCGCGAAAAGACGTCGCGCCGCCAGTCTATGGTTGTGTTGCTCATGGGCAGGCCAGTTTCTACGGATCGCGCGGCGAGACGAGCCCGCCGCTTGTTGTTATTGGCGCGCCACCCGGTAGAAGGCCAGGCTGCCGCGCAGATTGGGCATGAAAGTCACCCGTTTGACCCCGTTCATCACCACGCGTTCCACCACGCGCAGCCGATTCTTGGCGCACAGCGCTTCGAAGTCGCCGAGCATGCACCAGTGAATGTTGGGCGTATCGTACCACTGGTAGGGAATGGTGTCGGAGACCGGCATGTGGCCTTGCAGGATCTGCCAGCGGTTTTCCCAGTAGCCGAAGTTGGGAAACGTGACGATGGCTTCGCGGCCGACGCGCAGCATCTCGTTCAGGATCTGCTCGGTCTCGCGCATCGCCTGTATGGTTTGCGACAGCACCACGTGGTCGAAGGCGTCGCTGTCGAATTCGGCCAGGCCGGTTTCCAGATCGCCTTGCAGCGCGTTTACGCCGGCGTTTACGCATTTGACGACATTGCCGACATCCAGGTCCACGCCGTAGCCGACCACCTGTTTGTTGCTGCCCAGCCAGGACAGCAGCGCGCCGTCGCCGCAGCCCAGGTCCAGCACGCGGCTGTCGGGCGCGATCCAGTCGGCGATCAGACGCAGGTCGGCGCGCAAGGGCGCCGTGGTTTGCGGAGCGTTCATGCTTGCACCTCCCGCGCCACGCGGTCGAGGTAGGCGCGCATCAATTGGACATAGGGCTCATCGGTCATCAAGAAGGCGTCGTGGCCGTGGACGGATTCGATCTCGGCGTAGGACACAGGCCGGTTGGCGGCCACCAGCGCCTTGACGGTTTCGCGTGAGCGCTCCGGGGAGAAGCGCCAGTCGCTGGTGAAGCTGGCCACCAGAAAGCGGGCGCTGGCCTTTTTCAGCGCGGCGACGAGATCGCCGCCGAAGTCCTTGGCCGGATCGAAGTAGTCCAGCGCCTTGGTCATCAGCAGATAGGTGTTGGCGTCGAAGGCGTCGGAGAACTTGTCGCCCTGATAGCGCAGATAGGATTCGATCTCGAACTCCACGTCGTAGCCGAAGCGGTACTCGCCGGAGCGCAGCATGCGGCCGAATTTCTCGCCCATGCCGTCGTCGGACAGATAGGTGATGTGGCCGAGCATGCGCGCGAGCCGCAGGCCGCGCCGCGGCAGCGCGTCGTGGGCGTAGAAATCGCCGCCGTGGAATTCTGGATCGGTGAGGATGGCCTGGCGCGCCACATCGTTGAAGGCGATGTTCTGCGCCGACAATTTGGGCGCGGAGGCGATCAGCAGCGCGTGGGCGATGCGCTCCGGGTAGTCGATGCTCCACTGCATGGCCTGCATGCCGCCCAGGCTGCCGCCTATCACCGCCGCCCAGCGTTCCACGCCCAGCCGGTCCGCCAGCCGAGCCTGGCTGGTGACCCAGTCTGACACGGTGACGACGGGAAAGCCGGAACCCCAGGGCCGGCCGGTGGCCGGATTGACGCTGGACGGGCCGGTGCTGCCGTGGCAGCCGCCCAGATTGTTGACGCCCACCACGAAGAAGCGGCGGGTGTCTATGGGCTTGCCGGGGCCCACCATATTGTCCCACCAGCCGGCGGCCTTGTCGTCCGCCTGGTGCCGGCCGGCCACGTGATGATGGCCGGACAAGGCGTGACAGATCAGGATGGCGTTGCTTTTGGCGGCGTTGAGCTCGCCGTAGGTTTCGAAGCGCAGCTGATAGCCGGGCAGGACGGCGCCGCTGTTCAGCGGCAAGGGGGTATCGAACACGGCGGTTTGGGCCGTGACGATGCCGACGGAGTCGTGGAGGTCGGACATGGTGACTTGAGTGCCTCTTTTGCTATTTTCGGCATGCGCGGCGAGCCGGGGCCGGCTGCGCGCATGCTGTCGCTCCGCCGGCGGCCGGTCCATGCCGGCCATTCTCTGTCGCGGAGCCTCCTGTAGGCTACAGCCAGGACTTTAGCATGTCTTTCGCCGCCGGCGACAGCCGTCTTGCCAGCCGGGGCGGCGCGCCGGATAATCGGGCGACTTTCTTCCGCTGGCCCGCCATGTTCGGTCGTCTCTTCAAGTTTTTCGTATTGTGCGGCGTTTTGCTGATGCTGGCGCGCTGGCTGCTCAACCGGCACCAGCGGCAGAGCCTGCACGAGCTGTTCAGCACCTTGGCGCTGGCGCTGCTGCTCAGCGCCGGGCTGTTTTCGCTGCTGTATCTATTGGGCTGGCATCGTCTTTAAGAGCGGTGCCGCCGCGTCCATCCTTGATCCCGCTCAGCGCTTCCGGGCGGCCTGCTTGCTAGACTGCCCGGCTTTGGGCTTTGTTTGGCGATGGACCTGACCCGGCATCTGCATACCTTTGGCTATTATCTGAAACGCCGCTTCGGCGAGCCGGTGCACAAATTGTCGCTGGCCGGCGATTTCACCTGTCCCAACCGCGACGGCACGCTGGGGCGCGGCGGCTGCACCTTTTGCAATGTGCGCAGTTTCGGCCGCGACCCGGCCGCCTTGTCTATCAGCGAGCAGTTGGCGCGGGAGAAGGAGAAGACCGACCGCGCGCGGCGCTACCTCGCCTATTTCCAGGCTTATACCAGCACTTATGCCGAAACCGAGCTGCTGCGCCGGCTGTACGACGAGGCGCTGGCAGGCGCCGATGTGGTGGGCCTGTGCGTCGGCACCCGGCCGGATTGCGTGCCGGACGCCGCGCTGGCCCTGCTGGCGGAATATCAGGACCAAGGCGGCGAGGTGTGGCTGGAACTGGGCTTGCAGACCGCGCATGACCAGACCCAGGCCTTGATCCGGCGCGGCCACGGCCTGGCCGAATATCGCGACGCGGTGCGACGCGCGCGCCGGCACGGGCTCAAGATTTGCACCCATCTGATCGCCGGACTGCCCGGCGAGGACGCCGCCGCCGTCCACGCCTCGCTGGACACGGTATTGGATATCGGCGTGGAAGGGCTGAAGCTGCATCCGCTGATGGTGGTGCGCGGATCGCGGATGGCGGCGCAATACCGGCGCGGCGAAGTGACGCCGTGGAGCCTGGACGACTACGCCGAGCTGGCGGCCAGCCTGATCCGCCGCACGCCGCCGCAGGTGGTTTACCATCGGGTGTCGGCCACCGCGCAAGCGCCCACCTTGATCGCGCCGGACTGGTGCGGGCCGCGCTGGACCGCCTTGCAGGCCATAGGCCGGCGCCTGGCGCGCGACGGCGGCCAGGGCAGTGCCTTGGGTCAGGCCTGGTGGGCGGATGCGGAGCCGCTTGCGTAAATTATCGGCGTGGTCGATTGTCAGATTCAGGAGCCGCTCCCGACTCATGGGGGTAAAGACTGGAGACACCGCCATGCTGATCAAGAAACCCGCCGATATTCCCTCGTCGGACATCACGCCGGAAGGCGTGTACCTGAACCGCCGCCACTTCATGCTGGGCAGCGCCGGCCTGCTGCTGTCCGCCGAGACGCTGGCGGCGCTGGCCGCCAAGAAAAGCCCCTTGTCGACGCTGGCCGGCAACGACAAGGCCAATAGCCTGAAAGAGATTGCCGGCTACAATAATTTCTACGAGTTCGGCACCGACAAGTCGGACCCGGCGGCGAATGCCGGCAGCCTGAAAACCCGTCCCTGGAACGTGCTGGTGGACGGCGAGGTGGCCAAGCCGCGCAGCTTCGGCATCGAGCAATTGCTGAAAATGCCGCTGGAGGAGCGCGTTTACCGGCTGCGCTGCGTCGAGGGCTGGAGCATGGTGATTCCATGGGTGGGCTTTCCGCTGGCCAGTCTGCTCAAGCAGATGAACCCGACCTCGCGCGCCAAGTACGTGGCCTTTGAAACTCTGCAGCGGCCGGCGGAAATGCCCGGCCAGCGCGGCCGGGTGCTGGACTGGCCCTACCGCGAGGGCCTGCGCATGGACGAAGCGATGCATCCGCTGACCATTCTGGCCGTCGGCCTGTACAACGATGTGCTGCCCAATCAGAACGGCGCGCCCATCCGCCTGGTGGTGCCGTGGAAATACGGTTTCAAGAGCATCAAGTCCATCGTGCGCATCCATTTGCAGGAAACCATGCCGGCCACCAGTTGGAATAGGGCCAATGCGCGCGAGTACGGTTTCTATTCCAATGTGAACCCGGAGGTGGATCACCCGCGCTGGAGCCAAGCCAGCGAGCGCCGCATCGGCGAGTTCTTCAAGCGCAAGACGCTGATGTTCAACGGCTATGCCGATCAGGTGGCGGGTTTGTACCGCGGCCTGGATCTGCGCAAGAACTATTGATGGGGCGAGGATGACGACATTGCGCCTTAAATCCGCTTCCGCCCGGCCGGCCGATCGCGCGCTGGCCTGGTTCAAATGCCTGCTGTTCGCGGTCTGTCTGTTGCCGCTGGCGCGCGCCGCCTGGATTGTGCTGTCCGGCGAGGCGGTGAACCCGGTGGAGTTCATCACTCGTTCCACCGGCACCTGGACCTTGGTGTGGCTGCTGGCGACGCTGGCGATGACGCCCTTGCGGCGTTTGGGGGCTGGCGGCTGGCCGCTCAAGTGCCGGCGCATGCTGGGCTTGTTCGCCTTTTTCTACCTGAGCCTGCATTTCCTCACCTATTTGTGGCTGGACCAGTTTTTCGATTGGGCCGGCATCGTCAGGGACATCTACAAGCGGCCCTTCATCACCGTCGGTTTCGCCGCGCTCTTGCTGATGACGCCGTTGGCGCTGACCTCCACCCAGGGTTGGATGCGCCGGCTCAAGCGCAACTGGGGCCGCTTGCATCGGTTGGTCTATCCGACGGCCTTGCTGGCGGTCATCCATTACTGGTGGTTGGTGAAGAAGGACCTGAGCCAGCCCTTGATCTACGCGGCGGTGTTGGCTGTGCTGCTGGGGCTGCGGCTGTGGTGGCGGCTGCGCCGGCCCGGCGGCGCTTGAGTTGGGACAAATCCCCCCGCACTGGAGCGGCTAAGCGGCGGCTTGGGGTTTGCCAGCCGGCGCTCAAACTTCTACAGTGGCGTTTTGTTTTTCACCGTGAAGATCATGTCCAAGGAGAAAGCCCCGGTCACTCAGGCGATCCGGGTATTGCGCGAGCATCAGGTCGCTTATAGCGAGCATCTGTACAAGTACGAGGAAAAGGGCGGCACCACGGTGTCGGCGCGGGAGTTGGGCGTGGACGAGCACTGCGTGATCAAGACCTTGATCATGGAGGACGAGAACAAGCGGCCCTTGATCGTGCTGATGCACGGGGACCGCGAAGTGGGCACCGGCATGCTGGCCAAGCAGATCGGCGTCAAGAAGGTCCATCCCTGCGATCCCAAGACCGCGGACAAGCACAGCGGCTACCAGGTGGGCGGCACCAGTCCTTTCGGCGCCCGCCATCCGATGCCGGTGTATATGGAGGCCAGCATCGTCGAATTGGAGCGCATCTACATCAACGGCGGCAAGCGCGGTTTTCTGATCGGGATGTCGCCCAAGGACGCGCAGCGGGTGCTGCAGCCGGTTCTGGTCAGCGCCGCGGCTTGAGTTCGGGAAAGTTGCGCTGGTAAATGGCTTGCAGGCTGCCGTCGGCCTGCATCGCTTGCAGGGTCTGATCGATTGCGCGCCGTAGTTTGACGATGTTCGGATAAGTGCGCGAGTACATCAGCGACAGCGAGGTGGCCTTGTCCAGCGGCGTGGGAATGTAGGCGAAGTCGCGCTCCTGACCGGCGGCCTGGGTGCGGATCAGGAACAGGCCGCGTTCCAGCGTCAGCGGCGCCAGGTCCAGGTGGCCGGCGCGCAGCAGCCTGATCGCGTTTTCCTCGTCGTTGGTGTTCAGCGTGTTCAGGCGGTATTGCTTGAACAACGGCTGGTACCAATAGCCCAGCTGCACGCCGATGCGGTAGGCGCGCAAGTCGGCCAGGCTGTGAAAGTCGTAGGGGGGATTGGCGAGCCGGGGCTTGTAGTAGAAGAAGTAGCTGCTGCTGTGGATCAGCGGCGGGGAGAAATCGAAACTGAGCGCGCGTTCCGGCGTCGGCCGGTAGGGAAAGGCCGCCGCGGCGCGGCCCGCCTTGACTTCGGCTTCCGCGCGGGGCCAGCTCATATAGTGAAAACGCGCGGTATAGCCGGCGCGTCGGCAGATTTGCCGCACCATGTCGGCGAACACGCCGTCGGCGGTGAAGCTGCGCGACACATAGGGTGGCCACTCGCCGGTGGCGAAGTCTATCGCCGGCGTTTCGGCGCGCGCGGTCGCGGCCAGGCAATAGAGGGCAAGCAGCAGCGGACGCCACATGGCGCGACTCCAGGATCAGGGTGGGAGCATGCTTTGTTATCGCACAGCGCCCACCCCGTCGCCAGCGGGACGGCTACCACCACCAGAACATGAAGCCCCAGGCGGCGTCCACCAGGGCCAGCGCCGCCAGCAAGGGAAGCAAGGCCAGCGCCTGACGCCAGCCGGAACTCCAACGCGCGAGGATGGCGCGTCCCAGCCACAGCGACCACAGATTGGCACCGGCCAGCAAGGCCAGCCGCGCGTCGTTGGCCCAGAACATCGGCACCCCTTCGGCTTTCAACAGCGTCACCGTCAGCGCGGACAGACCCAGGAACACGCCGCAGCCGGCCAGCGGGATCAGGCTCTGCGCCAGGTGGTGCAGGCGTTGCAGCCGCCAGGGGCCGGCGATGCGCACGCTGGCCGCCAGGCAGAGCAGCAGGCCGCTGCCCAGCGCCAGCGCGGTGATCAGCACATAGCTGATCAGCGCCGCGCCGTCCAGCCAGGAAAATACGTCGTTATGCTGCGGGTAGTGGGTCAGCAGCCACCACGGCGCCTCGGTGTCCAGCGGCCACAGTATGTCGCGGTCCACCAGCCATTCCGCCGCCGCCTGCTTCATGGCCACGAACCAGGGGCTCATGGTCCAGTGGAAGGCGCCCATCGCCACGCCCAGAAGGCCGTAGACAATCAGCGCGGTTTGCCAGCCGTCGGCTTCCTTGGCGGCGACTTTGACCACTTCTTCAGTGGGCGAGCGCAGGCTCAGTTCGATGGCGTCGCGATGGCCGCTGCAGCGGCCGCACATATGGCAGCCGCTGCCGCCTTGCATATGGCGCAGCGGTTGCAGCGGCGCGCAGTCCACCGCCTGTATCGGGATGGCCTTGCCTTGCTGCGAGGCTTTCCAGGCTGCCTCGTCCACGCGGTAGTACATCGGCGCCAGTTTGGACAGCAGGCCGAACACGCCGTTGACCGGGCACAGGTGGCGGCACCAGGCGCGCTTGCCGCGGGTGTAGATGAAGCCGACGATCACCGCGGCCACGGTGGAGCCGCCCAGCACCAGCAACGCGGCCTTGGGGTATTGGTAAACGCTGACCAACTGGCCGTAGATGGTGGTCAGCGCGAAGGCGACAAAGGGCCAGCCGCCCCAGCGCATCCAGCGCGGGATGGGCCGGCCCAGGCCTTTCTTGGCCGCCCATTCGGACAGCGCGCCTTCCGGGCACAACACGCCGCACCACAGCCGGCCGAAGAGCACCATGGACAAGAGCACGAAGGGCCACCAGATGCCCCAGAACACGAATTGGGCGAAGATGGTCAGATTGTTCCAGATCCGGGCGGTGTCTCCGGGCAGGTCCAGGCAGGCCGGCACGATCAGCAGCGCGGCGTAGACCAGCACCATCCCCCATTGCAGCGCGCGCAGCAGGCCGGCGTGATCGCGCAGCCACAAGCCGACGGCGGCCATGAAACCGGGGGCCGTCGGCTGACTACAGGAAGCGCCGGCGCAAGCGTCGGCGGAATGGGGAAGGGGCGGGCGGGCGGATTTCATACGGCCAGCGTCTGCTTGCGGTTGCGCCACTGGAACAGCGCCCAGATTGTCGCCCAGAACAGCGCGTAGGCGATCAGGCTCATCAGGGCGGGGTGGGCGCGATAGCCGGTGAGCGAGGCGACGACGCCGCCGGCGGGGCTCATATCGTCAAGCAGCGCGGAGCTGTCCCACAGCGGATCGATCAGCGCCGGCAGAATGTCCATCGAGATCAGCTTTTCCACGCCGCTGAGGAAGAGCGAGGCTCCGAGCAGCAGCAGCATGATTTCGGTGATGCGGAAGAACAAGCGCCAGGACAGGTATTTGCCGCCCAGCTGCAAGAGATAGAAGGTCAGGAAGGCCAGGCCCAGGCCGATCAAGGCGGCGAAGCTCATGCTGGCCAGCGTGGAGCCGTCGGCCTCGGCCAGCATGCCGTAGAGGAAGACCACGGTTTCGCTGCCTTCTCGGGCGATGGCGATGGCGGCCAGCAAGGTGACGCCCCACCAGTTGGCGCTGCTGGCGTTCTCGCGGAGGCCGGCCTCCAGTTCTTTCTTCAGCGTGCGGCCATGCTCGCGCATCCACAGCACCATATGCACGATCAGCGCGGCGGCGGTGAACACCATCACCGTTTGGAACACGTCTTGCGCGCCGGCCATCAGGCTGCTGGCGGCGAACAGAGCCACGGCCAGGCCGACGGCGGCGAACAGGCCCAGCGCCACGCCGGCCCACAGATAACGTTTGCCGGCGGCGCCGGCCGGGTTCTGGTTCATCCAGGCATTCAGGATGCCGACGACCAGCAAGGCTTCGACGCTTTCACGCCAAACAATGAATAGGACTTGTCCCATGAGGTGCACTCCTGAATACGGCCTTAAACGGCGGACGGGCCGCGTTTACTTGGCGACGATGACGCCTTGGCCGGTCTTCATGTGAAATTCGTCAAAAAACTTGTACTCGCCGGGGGACAGCGGCTGGAACACCAGGAAGGATTCCGCGCCGGGGCCCAGCACCTTTTCCTTGCGCAGCGGCGTGCTTTCGAATTCGGCCGGCGTTTTGCCGGCGTTGATCACTTCAACCTTGAACTTCTTGCCGGCCGGCACCACCAGGCGGGCGGGCGTGAACACGCCGTCCTTCATCACCAGCTTGAACACCGGCATCTCGTCGGCGAGGACGGACATTGACACTAGGCAGGCCGCGAGGGCGGCCAGGAGCATGCGCGCGAACTTCATCGGAAAGGGTCTCCGGATTGAAAACAGCGCAGGCGAGGGCATGCGCTGTCTTATTTTAACGCATGAGAATGACTGGCGTTTACATTCTCATTCGCATTAATCCTGTTTTTACAAGAACAACGGGATTAATAGCCGCCTTTTTTGCCGATGCCGGCATAAGTGAACTCATAGTTCAGTTCGAAAGGCTTGAACCACGGGCCCACGCCGGTTTCCTTGTCGATGTGACGGCCGAAGTGGGCGTGCTGATTGGCCGACGGCGGCAGGATGGTGTATTTCAGCTTGTATTTGCCCGGGCCTTGCAGCTTGATGTTGTCGCCGTAGTGCGGGCCGTCGTTGGCCACCATCGGCATCAGATCGCCCTTGAGCACTTCCTTGCCGCCGACTTTGCTCAACTCGTACTTGACCACCAGATAGGGCATCCATGCGCCTTCTTCGAAGCCGTTCGGATTGTTCTTGGTGGCGTGGATGTCGGCCTCCAGGTGGATGTCGGATTCCTCGGCCTTGCGCATCATGCCTTCCGGTTCCATCTTGGTCGGCTGCAGGTAGACCGCGCCGATCTCCATGCCGTTTTTCAGGGCCGGCTTGCCGATCGGGTATTCCTTGGCCATGGCGGCGGCGGAAGCGGTCAGTGCTGCGGTGGCGATAGCCAGTTGAACAAAGCGACGCATAGTGTTTCCTTTTGGTTTCAATTGAGTAGGGCACTGCTTGGCCCGAGCGGGCCGCTTGGCGCTTGAAGGCGCCAGCCTGGCGGGTAAGCGCTTTATTTTTGTTTGCTTGGCTTGCCTAAAAATACTAATGCTAATCATTATCGTTTTCAAACGAAAATGTGTTGTCGAATGTAGCAGATGCGACGCCGGGCGGCGCTGGCCATAGGTATGGCATGCGTCGCGGCGTCGCTCAGCGCCCGTCCGTAGTGTTGGCGCGCGTTGACGAGGCGGCCTTGAAAGCGTCGTCAACTCCTTGAGCATTCGGCTTCCTCCGCCGGCTTGGATTCCGGGCGACTCTCAGTCCTGCGCCGCCAGCCGGCTGAGCTGCGCCAGGCTTTCGTCCAGGATCAGCAATTGCAGCATCTGCTCGGCCAGGTGCTCCGCGCCGTCGCGGTAGGCGGCGGCGAAGGCGTCCACCGCGGCGGCGTCCAGCTGGCCGCCGCTCAAGCGGGCCAGGCGCTCGCCCAGGCCGTCCATGCGCGGGGCCAGGCTGGTTTTCAGCCAGCCGGACAGCGGCGGATTGAAGCCGCGCTTCTTGCGCTGGAAGAAGTCCGCCGGCAGCGCCGGGTGGATGGCGCGGCGGAAGATCAGCTTGGCCGGCTGGGTGAAGCGCTGCTTGCCGTCCACCGCCAGCAAAGCCTGGTAGAAGCGGTGATCCACCAGCGGGGCGCGGCCTTCCAGGCCATGGGCCATGGTGCACAGGTCGGACTTTTGCAGGATGTAGTCCGGCAGATAGTTGGCGAAGTCTATCGCCAGCAAATGGTGCAGGCCGGCCGGCGCATTGGCCGGCGGCGGGCCGATGTCGTCCGGCGCGCGCCAGTGGCAGAGCCGCGACAGCGGCCGCTGGCCTTGCAGGAACAGGCGCTGGCCGGGGGTGAAACCGGAGAAGCGCAGCGAATAGGCGTCCTGCCAGCTCATCGCCAGCTCGGTGGCCAGCTTGCCGGCGCCCTTGCCGTCCAGCGACGGTTTGATCGTCAGCGGCAGCTTGATCAGGCTGCGCCAGCGGGTGCGCAAATGCTTGTTGATCCGCTTGTAGCCGGCCAGCAGTTCATCGCCGCCGTCGCCCACCAGCACCACTTTGACGTGGCGGCTGACTTCGCGCGACAGATACCAGGTGGGGAAGCTGGACGGATCGGCGAAGGGTTGGTCGAGGTCGGCGACAATGCGTTCGAAATCCGCCGCCATATTGTCCGGCATCTGCACCGCCAGGTTGGCGAGGCCCATTCTGCGCGCGGAGTCGGCGGCGTCGGCGGCCTCGTCCAGCTTGGAGCCGGGGAAGGCGGCGGTGAAGCTGCTGAATTGCGTCAGTTGCTGCGTGGCCAGCCGGCTGGCGATCACGGTGGAGTCTATGCCGCCGGACAAGAGCACGCCCAGCGGGCGGTCGGCGACGGTGCGCATCGCCACCGCGCGGTCCAGTTCCTGAAGCCAGTCGCCACCGTCCTTGGCCGGCTGCCAGTAGCGCAGCTTGCGCAAGGAACGGGTATCCAGATCGAACTCCAGCCGGTGGCCGTTCTCCAGACGCTGGATATGGCTGAACAGGGTGGCGGGCGACGGAATGTAGCGGTGAGCCAGATAGGCGTCGATGGCGTCGGCGGAGAAGCCTCGCCGCTGCGGCGGCAAGAAGGGCAGCACCGAGCGCACCAGCGAGCCGAAGGCGAAATCGCCGTCCAGCAGCGAATAGACCAGCGGCTTCTCGCCCATGCGGTCGCGCGCCAGGTGCACCTTGCGCTGCTTCAGATCCAGGATGGCGAAGGCGAACATGCCGCGCAGCCGTTG
Organism: Chromobacterium sp. Panama; assembly: GCF_003052555.1. Lineage (NCBI taxonomy): Bacteria > Pseudomonadati > Pseudomonadota > Betaproteobacteria > Neisseriales > Chromobacteriaceae > Chromobacterium > Chromobacterium sp. Panama. The sequence goes on along the minus strand of NZ_QARX01000001.1, from coordinate 4,066,518 downwards.
CAGCAGGGCCTCAATGCCCCAGGCCTGGTAGCCGCGCAGGATGAATTCGGTATCGGAGTGGGTGGCGAAGCGCGCGCCGCCGGCTTCCAGTTCGGCCTTGTCGGCGGCCCAGTCGTAGACTTCGCCGTTGTAGCAGATCCAGACCTGGCCGTCGTCGCTGGCCATGGGCTGATTGGCGATGGGCCGCGGGTCGATGATGGACAGCCGCGCGTGCAGCAGCGCGTTGTGGATGTCGCCGTCCGCCGCAGGCTGCCAGTCCGCGTTCAGCAATAATTGATTGGCGGCGTCGGGTCCGCGCCGGCCCAGCTCCGTCAACATGGCCTGGGCGGTGGCCGCGGAGGCGGGGCGTTGAGAGAAGAAGCCGGCGATTCCACACATGATTTTCTGTCCGAATGGGCAACGCGCCCGGCAAGCCGCCGAGCGCTCGGACGGCGCCGCAGGCGCGTTGGAAAAATTGAATGGCGGAAGTATCCGGGCAGGGCGGCGCCAGTGTCAAACCTTGTCGCCGCGCAGATCCGGCAATAGGGCGGCCACCAGGCCCAGCAGCGGCAGGAAGGCGCACAAGCGATAGACGAATTCGATGCCGTGGCTGTCGGCCAGCTGGCCCAGCACCGCGGCCCCTATGCCGCCGATGCCGAAGGCGAAGCCGTAGAACATGCCGGACACCATGCCCACCCGGCCCGGCAACAGTTCCTGCGCGTAAATGATGATGGCGGGAAAGGCGGAGGCCAGCACAAAGCCTATGCCCAGCGACAGCACGCTGGTCCAGAACAGATTGACGTAGGGCAGCATCAGGGTCAGCGGCGCGATGCCGAGGATGGAGAACCAGATCACCCGCTTGCGGCCGATGGCGTCGCCTATCGGCCCGCCGAAGATGGTGCCCAGAGCGACCGCGAGCAGGAATAGGAATAAATGCAGCTGCGCGGCTTGCACGCCCAGGCCAAAATGCTGAATCAGATAGAAGGTGAAGTAGCTGGTGATGCTGGCGGTGTAGAAGTATTTGGAGAACAGCAGCACCAGCAAGGCGAACAGCGTCAGCTTCACGCGCGCCGGCGACAGCGGCGGCGGCGTAACGGCGGCGGCGGCTTTGGCCTTGCGCTGCTGATGGCTGTACCACTGGCCGATCTTGAACAAGACCGCCATCGCCAGCAAGGCGGCGAGACCGAACCAGGCGATGCTGCCCTGGCCCAGGGGGATGACGATCAAGGCCGCCAGCAGCGGCCCGCTGGCGCTGCCGGCGTTGCCGCCCACCTGAAAGATGGATTGCGCCAGACCGGGACGGCCGCCGGAGGCCATGCGCGCCACCCGCGACGATTCCGGATGGAACACCGAGGAGCCGGTGCCCACCAGCGCCGCGGCCAGCAGCAATAGCGGGAAGCTGCCGGCGCTGGACAGCAGCAGCAGGCCGCACAGGGTGGCGCCCATGCCCAGCACCAGCGAATACGGCATCGGCTTCTTGTCGGTATAGAGCCCGACCAGCGGCTGCAGCAGCGAGGCGGTGCACTGATAGGTCAAGGTCATCAGGCCGATCTCGGCGAAGCTGAGCTGGTAATTGCCCTTGAGCAGCGGGTAGATCGCCAGCAGCAGAGATTGCAGCATATCGTTGAGAAAATGGGAGAAACTGATGGCGCCCAGCACGCGGAAACGGGTGCTGTCTTGATCTGGCGCGGAGGCGGCGGTAGTCATGGGCTTGAGAATCATTCAGCTAGTGGGTGAAGTCATACTAGCGAGCAAAGCAACGCCCGTCCTGCGAAAATAGGGCAGGCATCTTTGCAAAAGAGGCGTTATGACGGATTTTGATCATTTGCATGACTACGACGGCGGCGCGGCGCCGGTGGTGGGCAAGGCGCGCGATTACGCGGCCGGCGGCGTATCGCCGCGGCACGCCCATCCCACCGCCCAGCTGCTGTACGCGGTGGAGGGCGTGATGATGGTCACCACCGATCAGGGGCGCTGGATCGTGCCGCCGACGCGAGGCATCTGGCTGCCCATCGCCACCTGGCATCAGGTGAACATGCTGAGCCGGGTGCGGATGCGCACGGTGTACGTGCGCGGCGACGCCTTGAACGGCTTGCCTGAGACGTGCTGCGTGCTGGCGGTGTCGCCCTTGTTGCGCGAGCTGATCCAGGCGGCGACCGGCATTGCCGTGCCTTATCCGCCGGATAGCCGCGCGGAGCGGGTGATGGGCTTGATTCTGGATGAGATCCGCAGCCTGCCCAGCCTGGCTTTGTCCCTGCCGCAGCCGGCGTCGCCGGCGCTGGACCAGCTGTGCCGGCAACTGCTCGGTCAGCCCGGCGACGCGCGCGGCGTCGCCGAGTGGGCGGCGCAGGCGGCGATGGACCCGCGCACTTTGCAGCGCCGTTTTCAGCGCGAGACCGGGCTCAGCTTCGGACAGTGGCGGCGGCAGGCGCGGCTGATCGCGGCCTTGGAACGTCTGGCGCGCGGCGCCAGCGTGCTGGAGGTGGCGCTGGACCTGGGCTACGCCAGTCCCAGCGCCTTCGCGACGATGTTCAAGCGCGAGCTGGGTGCGTCGCCCAGCGCTTTCTTCGATGCGCCGGAGATTTAAATCGGAGCGGCCAGCTTCAGCGCCATCTCCGCCAGCCGGCGGCCCTGGGCCAGCGCCAGTTGTTTTTCATCGTCGCTGATCGGCTGCTCATTGCGCACGCCGGCGACATGGCTGACGCCGTAGGGGGTGCCGCCGCTGCGGGTCTGGCTCAGCGCGGTTTCGGTATAGGGCAGTCCCACCATCACCATACCGTGGTGCAGCAAGGGCACCATCATGGTCAGCAGCGTGGACTCCTGACCGCCGTGCAGCGAGGCGCTGCTGGTGAACACGCAGGCGGGCTTGCCGGCCAGCGCGCCCTGCATCCATTCCGGGCTGGTGCCGTCCAGGAAATATTTCACCGCCGCCGCCATATTGCCGAAGCGGGTGGGGCTGCCCAGCGCCAGACCGATGCACTCGGCGAGGTCCGCGGCTTCGACATAGGGCGCGCCGGACTCGGGGACGGCTGCCTCGGTGGCCTCGCAGACCGCGGACACCTTGGGCACGGTGCGCAGCCGGGCCTGGCAGCCGGGCACGCTCTCTATGCCGCGGGCGATCAGGCGGGCCAGTTCGCGGGTGGCGCCGTGCTGGCTGTAATAGAGCACCAGGAGGTCTTGCATGGGTTTGGAATCTTCCGTCTGAGGTCAAAAAACGATAAGGCGCGCGCCGTTGCGCGAGCCGGTGCATGATAAAGCAAGTCTTCGCGGCTTGCCTGATCCGCGCTTTGCCATTATTTTGCCGGGATGCAAATGAGTCGAATCGAACCGTATCTGGGCTTCGCCCGCTTTCTGGCCCGGCGCATGGGCAGCCATCGCGTCGCGCAAGTGTCCGGCAGCCTGACCTTCACCACGCTGCTGGCGCTGGTGCCCTTGTTCACCATCGCTTTGACGGTGATTTCCGCGTTTCCGGTGTTCTCCGATCTGAGCACCCGTTTCAAGATCATGCTGCTGTCCACGCTGGTGCCGGAGTTCGCCGGCAAGGTGATCACCGTCTACATGCGCCAGTTCGCCGACAATGCGGAAAAGCTGACCGCCGCCGGCATCGTGATGCTGGGCGTGACCGCGCTGATGCTGATGTCCACCATAGACCGGACTTTCAACGCCATCTGGGGCGTGCGCCGCGGGCGGCCGCTGTTGCAGCAGAGCATGGTGTACTGGACGGTGCTGACCTTGGGGCCGCTGGTGTTGGGCGGCAGCTTGCTGGCCTGGCGCAGCCTGTTCAAGATCAGCAAGTTCGACCACGCGCTGCCGGTGCTGGCCAATGTGGTCGAGGCCGGCGGCTCCATCCTGCTGACCGCTTTGGTGCTGTCGCTGTTGTACCGCATCGTTCCCAATCGCTTCGTGCCGATCAAGCACGCCAGCGTCGGCGCCTTGCTGACCGCGATCCTGCTGGAGGCCACCCGCGCCTTGTTCGGCTTCTACATTGGCCAGGTGGCTAATTACCAGCTGGTCTACGGCGCTTTCGCCAGCATCCCCATTTTTCTGCTGTGGGTGTATTGCTTGTGGATGGTGGTGCTCAGCGGCGCGGTGTTCACCGCCTCGCTGTCCTATTGGGAAGGCGACGCCTGGCGGCGGCGCTTCGAGCCCAGGCGGCGCTTTCTCGATGCGGTGGAAGTGCTGCTGTTGCTGGACGAGGCGCAGAACCGCGGCGAATTGTTGAGCCCGGTGAAATTACGCAGCCAGGTGAAGGTGGGCTACGACGAGCTGGGCTGGGTGCTGGACATGTTGAGCTCCCGCGGCTTTGTGCAGAAAAGCCAGCGCGACGGCTGGGTGCTGGGCAAGAAGTTGTCGGCCATCTGCATGGTGGAGCTGTTCGAACTATTCGTCTATCGCAGCGACAACTACCGCGACGACGATGTCGGTGCCGGGGTGGAAAGCCTGCTGGGGCCGATGACGGCCGAGCTTCAGTCGGTGACGCTGGAGGACTTCGCCCGCCGCGTCGGCCGGAAATAATCGCGATTATCGTAAAAGGCCGGGTTTTCGTTGTCCGGCCACCAGCCGGGAATGCCCAGCAGCGGCAGCGGCCACAGCGCGCGCGGCGCCGGCATGAAGGCGTCGTCGTCTAGCCGGCGCGCCAGCGCCTCGTCCAAGTGCGCCAGACGGCGCGCCTCTTCCCAAGCAAAGAATTCCGCCGGCACCTGCAGTGGCAAGGCCTTGCCGCACCAGCCGATATGCGGCCGCAGGCCGACTTCGAACAGCGCGTGGCCGATGGCGTGGACGCCGATGCGACGGCCCCAGTCCTGGCGGTGTTTCAGAAACAGGCGCTGCCACTCCATATCGTCCAGCATCCGGCTGAAGTCGGGATCGGAGACAGCGACGACGACGCCGCATTCGTCCAATAGCGTGGCGGCGTCGCGCAGCGGTCCGCGCTTGGTTTCGCCGCGGGCGATGGCGCGCAGGTGGCGGCGGTTCAGCGCCAGCTTGCTCAGCGGCCAGGCCAGCCAGGCCAGCGCGTTGAACCAGTCGTGCCAATTGCCGGTGCGCGTGGGAATCTCGCCGGTATGGCCGATATGCATCTCGTAATAGGCTTCCGGCTCCAGATCGCAGGCGAAGCGCAGCTCGGGCGGCAGCGCGTCCGGGTGCTGCCGGCGATAGCGCCGCAGCAACTGGTCGTAATCCGCCTGCTCCGGCCAGGAAGCGGGGGCGATCAGCGCGGCGGCGTCGCGGACGGGCAGATACAGCGGATGGGAGAGGTAATCGGTTTGCCAGGCGCTCACGGTGGACATCTTGGGAGAGAGATTCAAGCCGGCATTTTAGCGCAATAGCAGCAATTCCTCGCCGCTGATGCAGTTGCGGCCGTTGTGTTTGGCCTGGTACAGCTGTTTGTCCGCGCGGCCCAATACTTCGTCGATGTCGGTCTCGTCGGCGCGCAGCACGGCGACGCCGATGCTGACCGTGTATTGCAGAGGGCCGGCCTCGCCGCCCGGCAGGCGGGCCTCCGCCACGACGCGGCGCAGGCGTTCCGCCGCCAGCAGCGCGTCTTCCATCCGCGTGTCAGGCAGCACCGCGGCGAACTCCTCGCCGCCCAGGCGGCCGCAGATGTCGGTGCTGCGCAACACATTGCGGCAGCTTTGGGCAAAGTGGACGATCACCTCGTCGCCCTTGGCGTGGCCGTAACGGTCGTTGATGTTCTTGAAGTGGTCCAGGTCCATCATCAACACGGTCAAGGACAATTGGTAACGCCGGTTGCGTTCGATCTCGCGGCTGGACAGCGCGATGAACTGGCGGCGGTTGCACAGGCCGGTCAGCTCGTCCAGGGTGGCGAGCTGATAGAGCTTTTTCTCGTGGGCGTCGCGTTGCAGCGCGATGGCGATCAGGTGGGTGCTGCGCTGCGCCAGCTGCAGTTCTTCCGGCTCGGGCTGGCGCGGCTCAGGATGGTAGATGGCGAAGGCGCCGAGCAGGCGGCGGTCGCTGGAGAAGATGGGGGTGGACCAGCAGGCGCTGAGGCCGAAGGGCGCCACCTGCTCGCGGTAGCCGGCCCACAGCGGGCTGCTGGCGATGTCTTCGACGATGATCAGGCTTTTACGGTGGACGGCGGTGCCGCAGGAGCCGGCCTCCGGGCCCACTGGCACTTGTTCCAGCAGCTTGCGATAACCGGCCGGCAGGCTTTGGCCGGCGGCCAGCCTCAGCGTTTCCCCCGCGGGGTCCAGCAGCATGATGGAGCAGACGCCGCGATTCAGCTGCGACTCCATCATCCGACAGATCTGATTCAAGGTGTCTTGCAGCGGCGCATTGCCGGCGATCATCTCCATCACCGCGTTTTCCTCCGCCAGCAAACGTTCGCTCTGGCGGCTGTGAGTGATTTCCCGCTCCACCGCCAAAATGCTGCGGAGTTCGCCGCCCAGCCCGAATTCGGGAAACAGCCTCACTTCGAAAATGCAGCGCCGAGGGCCAAGGCTCAGCTCCAGCTCGAAGCGGCGCGCCTCGCCGCCGGCGATCAGTTGTTCGCACTCCTCGGCGAAGCGCGCGCGCGCGGCTTCTGGCCAGGCTTTGTCGTGGACGCTGCGGCCGAGGTGTTCCTCGCGCGTCAGCGTCGAATAGCGGCTGACGCTGCGGTTGATGAATTGGCAGCGCAGCTCCAGGTCGTAGCGGGCGATGACGTCTTCCGAGTTCTCCACCAAGGTGCGGAATTCCTGTTCGCGCCGCAGCATCGCGGACTCGGCCAGCTTGCGCGCGGTGACGATCTGGCACAGCGCGTGGATATGGCTGATGCGGCCCGTCTCGTCCTTGTGGAACTGGGTGCGCTGCTCCAGCCATTCCCAGTGGCCGTGGGCGTGACGCACGCGGAACTCCATGCCGCTGGCGCTTTCCTGCCTTTGCTCCGGATGGCTGAGCAGGGCGGTGAACAGCGAACGGTCCTCCGGGTGCAACAGTTCCAGCCAGCGCGAGAACGCCAGGCGTTCGGCGTCGGCCGGCAGGCCCAGCAGGGCGTGCAGGGTTTGCGGCGCGCCGCGCACCGCTTGGCCGGCCAGGTCGAATTCCAGCAAGCCCAGCCGCGCGTCCTGCAGCGCCAGCCGCCAGCCGCCCCAATCGCCGCCGGGGCCGTGAATGGCGGGCGGCGGCTGCAGGCGCAGCAAGAGATGGCCGGGGAGCGGGCAGGGCAGCGGAAAAGCCAGCAAATCGGCGTGGGCCGCGAGCAGGCCGTCGCGATGGCCGGGATGAGCCGGGTCCAGCAGCAAAGCGAGATCGTGCGGGCTGAAGCCGTAGCCGCTCAGGCCGCCGTCCTGGCGCGTGGGCGCGGGCGCATGGCCGGAGACGGCGAGCAGGCGGCCGGCGGCGTCGCACAGCGCCAGCGCTTGCCGGCTGTCGCTGACCTGGCGGCGGAGCGCGCTCAGCTGTCGCCGGCGCCGCCAGAGCGGCAGGCCCAGCAATGCCAGCATAGGAATGAGCAAAGGCCAGCCGGCGAGCCAGTCCGAGGTCGCGGCGTGCGCGTAGTCGGCCCCGAACAGGCATAGCGAGCCCGCGGTGGCGAACAGGCGGCGACGCGGGCTGGCCCGGCGGCGTAAGGCTGGGTTCAAACAGATCTCCGGAGGCGCGATGGCGCGCAAAGCTGCCATGATGGCACCAGGCGCAAAACAGGGCGCTTTTCGTAATATTGATAGCATTCGCCAGCGTCGTTTTTATGCAACAAATGCAGTATGCTGCAAACATTGTTGCGGAGCTGGCCATATGGATTACTTCCCGATCTTCCTTAAATTGCAAGGCGCTTCCTGTTTGCTGGTGGGCGGCGGCGAGGTGGCGCTGCGCAAGGCGAGGCTTTTGCTGTCCGCCGGCGCGGAGCTGACGGTGGCGGCGCCGGAGTTGACGCCGGAGCTGGCCGAGATGGCGCGGCAGGGGCAGTTGACGCATTTGAGCGCCTGTTTCGAGCCGGCCCAAGTACGGGGTCGGCGCCTGGTGGTGGCCGCCACCAACGACCGCGAGATCAACCGCCAAGTGTCGATGTCCTGCCAGGCCTTGAATATTCCGGTCAATGTGGTGGACGACCCGGAATTGTCCAGCTACATCACCCCGGCCATTGTGGATCGTTCCCCCCTGCTGATCGCCGTCTCCTCCGGCGGCGGCGTGCCAGTGTTGGCGCGCTTGATTCGCGGCCGGCTGGAAAGCCTGATTCCCAGCGGCTTCGGCCGTCTGGCGCGCTTTGCCGCCGGGTTTCGCGACCGGGTCAAGGCCGGCATTCCCGACGTCGAGCGGCGGCGGGTGTTTTGGGAGTCGGTGCTGGAGGGGCCGCTGGCCGAGGCGGTGATCAACGGCGATGAAGCCGCCGCCGAGCAGGCGATGGAGCGCCGCTTAGAGAACGCCGACGCGCAGACGGCGCAGGGCGCGGTCTATCTGGTGGGCGCGGGGCCGGGCAATCCGGATTTGCTGACCTTCCGCGCGTTGCGCTTGATGCAGCAGGCCGACGTGGTCTTGCACGACAATCTGGTGGCGCCGGAACTGCTGGAACTGGTGCGGCGCGACGCCGAGCGCATTTACGTGGGCAAGGCCAGGGCCAACCATGCGTTGCCGCAAGGCGACATCAATCTTTTGATGGTAGAACTGGCGCAACAAGGCAAGCGGGTGCTGCGGCTCAAGGGCGGCGATCCGTTCACCTTCGGCCGCGGCGGCGAGGAGATCGAGACGCTGGCGGCGCACGGCGTCGCCTTCGAAGTGGTGCCCGGCATCACCTCCGCTAGCGGGGCGGCGGCGTACGCCGGCATCCCGCTGACTCATCGCGACTACGCGCAGTCGGTGACCTTCGTCACCGGCCACAAGCAGGATGGCAGCATTCACCTTGACTGGCCGGCGTTGACTCGGCCGGCCCAGACCGTAGTAGTCTACATGGGGGTTTCCACCGCCCAGGAGTTGTGCCGGGCCTTCATCGAACACGGCAAGCCGGCGACGACGCCGGCCGCCGCGGTGGAGTGGGCCACCACCGAGCGTCAGCGCACGGTGGCGGGCACGCTGGAAGACCTGCCGGAACTGATGTCCAAACATCATATCGCGTCGCCCGCCCTGATCATCGTCGGCGAGGTGGTGGGCTTGGCGGATAAGCTGGGCTGGTACCGGCGCCGGGTGTGCTGACGTTTTTTTGCCGTTGCGCTGGCCGAGAAAAGCGCGCTATACAAGGCGGAGGGCCGCGGTTTAAAGCTGACGCCGGCCGCCTCTGGCGGAATACTGCTGATACAATGGCGGACTGACGTGTTGATCAACCTTTTTGCTTCAGCGTCCCGGCTCTGCGCCGACGACGCTGCCAACATGAAGAATCAGGCATGGTAGGTGTATTGATAATCGCGCATGGCGACCTGGGGCGCAGTCTGGCGGATTGCGCCAGGCATATCCTGGGTCGAGAGCCGGAAAATCTGGCGGTGATGGCGGTCGACAAGACCGATGACCCGGAAAGCAAGCAAGCCGAAGCCCAGTTGCTGGTGGACAGGCTGGACGCGGGCGACGGGGTGGTGATCCTGACCGATATGTATGGCGGCACGCCGTCCAATATCGCCAGCCGGCTGATCCGGCCGGGGCGGGTGGAGGCGGTGGCCGGGGCGAGCCTGCCCATGGTGGTCCGAGCCTTGTGCTATAGCAGCCAGCCGTTGGAGATCGTCGTCAGCAAGGCGATCACGGGCGGCCTGGAGGGCGTGCTTTATATTATTCCGGGGGAAGGCAATGCTGAGAATTGAAGTCGAAATCATCAACAAGCTCGGCCTGCATGCACGCGCTTCCAGCAAGTTCACCCAATTGGCCAGCCGCTATAAAAGCGATATCTTCATCGCGCGCAACAATCGCCGGGTCAACGGCAAGAGCATCATGGGCGTGATGATGCTGGCGGCGGCCAAGGGCGCGACCGTGGAACTGGAAGTGAGCGGGGAGGATGAGCAAGTGGCGTTGGACGCCCTGGTGGCCCTGATCAACAACCGGTTCGACGAGGCCGAATAAGCCGGAGTCTGAGGATGGGACGATGAGCATCATCCTGCACGGGGTGGCCATAGGCGGCGGCATTGCCATTGGCCGCGCCCATTTGATTTCGCGCAGCATGGACGATGTCGCGCATTATCTGCTGGACGACGAGGAAGTCCCGGCGGAATTGGCGCGTTTCGACGAAGCGATTCGCGACACCCGCAAAGAGCTGGAAATGCTGTGGGGCAGCATTCCTGAGAACGCGCCGGCGGAGCTGGGCGCCTTCCTGTCTTTGCACATCATGCTGTTGGGCGACGTCACCATCTCGCGCGAGCCGCGCGAAATCATAGAGAAACAGCGCTGCAACGCCGAGTGGGCGTTGAAGCTGCAATGCGAGTCCTTGGTCGAGCAATTCGACGCGATCGAGGAAGACTATCTGCGCGAACGCAAGAACGATGTGCTGCAAGTGGTGGAGCGCATCTTCAAGAACCTGGACGGCGACGTGCCGCAGCTGCCGGCGCCGGAGGATCTGGTCGACGACCACATTCTGGTGGCGCACGATCTGTCGCCGGCCGACATGGTCTATTTCAAGGATTCCAACTTCGCCGCCTTCATCACCGACGTGGGCGGCGCCACCTCGCATACCGCGATTTTGGGGCGCAGCCTGGACCTGCCGTCGGTGATCGCCCTGCATCATTCGCGCGAACTGATCCGCGAAGACGAGCTGATCGTCGTCGACGGCTTGCAAGGCGTGGTGATCATCAATCCGGACGATTTGGTGCTGGCGGAGTATCGACGCCGGCTGCGCGCCTGGCGCGACGCAAGGCGCAAGCTGTCGTCCATCCGCAAATCCAACGCCAAGACCCAGGACGGCACCGCGATCGAACTGCTGGCCAATATCGAGCTGCCGCAGGACGTGGAAGACGTGCGCAAGTCCGGCGCGGTGGGCGTGGGCCTGTTCCGCAGCGAATTCCTGTTTCTGGGACGCGACACCTTGCCGGACGAGGACGAGCAGTACGAGGCCTACCGGCACGTGGCGGAAACCCTGAAGGGTTTGCCGGTGACCATACGCACCATGGATCTGGGCGCGGACAAGAATCCGAAATGGCTGAACCACGCGGTGGCGGACAATCCGGCGCTGGGCCTGACCGGCATCCGTCTATGCTTGGCCGAGCCGCTGATGTTCCGCGCGCAGCTGCGGGCGCTGCTGCGCGCCTCGGTGCACGGCAAGATCAAGGTTCTGTTCCCCATGGTCAATTCCTTGCCGGAGCTGAAGCAGGCGCTGGCGCAGTTCGAATACGCGAAGCAGGAGCTGCGCGAGGAAAACATCGCCTACGCCGAGGACATCGAAGTGGGCGCGATGATTGAAATCCCGTCGGCGGCGCTGGTGGTGGGCAGCTTTCTCAAGCATATCGATTTTCTCTCGGTGGGCACCAACGATTTGATCCAGTACACGCTGGCGATCGACCGCAACGACGACTCGGTCAGTCACTTGTACGACCCCATCCATCCGGCGGTGCTGAAACTGATCCTGCACACCATCAAGGCCGGCATCAAGGGCGGGGTGCCGGTGTCGGTGTGCGGCGAGATGGCCGGCGACGCCCGGCTGACGCGTTTGTTGCTGGGCATGGGCCTGCGCAAGTTCTCCATGCATCCGGCCAACCTGCTGGCGGTCAAGCAACAGGTGCTCAATACCCACCTGGATCAGATCGCGCCGATTACGGCGCGCATGCTTAGAAGCGAAGACCCTGATAAAATCGCCGATCTTTTGCAACAATTGAATGCCGAGCCGGGTGTCTGATCCGGCTTTTTCCTTTCTTATGCTGAACGATCCCATCGACCTGAACGCCGTGCGGCGGGTGCTGGTCATCAAGCTGCGCCACCACGGCGACGTGCTGCTGACTTCTCCGCTGTTTTCCGCGCTGCAACAGCAGGCGCCGCATCTGGAGATCGACGCGCTGGTTTACCACGACACCCGGGAAATGCTGAGTCTGCATCCGGCTATCGCGCAACTGCACACCATAGATCGCGGCTGGAAAAAACGGGGGCCGCTGGGCCAGGCCCGGGCCGAACTGGCCCTGCTGAGCCAGTTGCGCGCCCGCGGCTACGATCTGGTGATCACGCTGACCGAGCATAATCGCGGCGCCTGGCTGGCGCGCCTGCTTGCGCCGCGCTGGTCTGTGGGCCCGCAGGGCCCTTACGGCCGCTTCTTCAAAAAGAGCTTCACCCACCGTTATTTGCAGGTGCCGGGCAATCGCCGCCACACGATTGAAATTCATCTGGACGCCTTGCGGCGCATCGGCGTGTATCCGGACGCAAGCCAGCGCGAGCTGGTTCTGGTGCCGGGGCACAACGCCGAGGCCACGCTGGCGGCCAAGCTGGCCGAGCGCGGTCTGCGGCCCGGCGCTTACATCCTGGTGCATCCGACCTCGCGCTGGTCGTTCAAGAGCTGGCCGGCGGAGAAAATGAGCGCCTTGATCGACGCCTTGAGCGCGCGCGGCGAACAACTGGTCTTGTCGGCCGCGCCGGGCGCGGAAGAAATGGCGATGATCGCCGACATCGAAGCGCGGCTGGAACGGCCGGTGGCCAGTCTGGCCGGCGCGCTGAGCTTGAAGGAGTTGGCGGCGGCGATAGACCAGGCGCGTTTGTACATCGGCGTGGATTCGGTGCCCATGCATATCGCCTCGGCGATGAAAACGCCGTGCGTGGCCTTGTTCGGGCCATCTGGCGATATCGAATGGGGGCCGTGGCAGGTGCCGCACCGCGTGGTGTCCGAGCCCATGCCCTGTCGCCCCTGCGGCAACGCCGGTTGCGGCGGAGGCTGGCAAAGCGAATGCCTGCAGCGCATCGATGTGGACACGGTGCTGGCGGCGGTGGATGCGGTCTTGAAGGAAAGCGCATGAAGCGGCTGGCGATTATCCGGCAGAAGTACAATCCGGCGGGCGGCGCGGAACGCATCGTCAGCGCCATCGTCAAGCAATTGCAGACCGGCGGCGAGTTCCGTCCGCTATTGATCAGCCGCAATTGGGAGAGCCTGCCGGGCGTGGAAACGCTGCGGGTCAAGCCGTTTTATCTCGGCAGCGTCTGGCGCGACTGGAGCTTCGCCCGCGCCGCGCGCGCCGCATGGACGCAGGCCGGCGCCGATCTGGTTCAGTCGCACGAGCGCATTCCCGGCTGCCATGTGTTCCGCGCCGGCGACGGCGTGCACGCGGCCTGGCTGGACGCGCGGCTGGAAGGCCGGCCCTGGTGGCGGCGGCTGAGCACCTTTTGCAATCCTTACCACCATTTCATGCTGCGCACCGAGCGCGCGATGTTCCGGCATCCGGCTTTGCGCGCGGTGATTTGCAATTCGGCCTTGGTGCGCGACGATGTGGTTGGCCGTTTCGGCGTGGATCCGAAGCGCTGCGCGGTGATCCACAACGGCGTGGACAGCGGGTTTTTCAATCCGGCGGCGGCGCGCGAGCAGAGGGCGGCGCTGCGCGAGCGTTACGGCATTCCGCCGGAGGCGCCGACGCTGGTCTACGTGGGGTCCGGTTTCGAGCGCAAGGGCGTGGCGCAGGCGCTGCGCGCCGTCGCGCCGCACGCCGCCGTGCATCTGGTGGTGGTGGGCGGAGACAAGAAGCTGGCGCGCTATCAGCGGCTGGCGGCCCGGCTGGGCCTGTCCGAGCGCGCGCACTTCACCGGTCCGCAGCGCGATGTGCGCAGCCATTACGGGCTGGCGGACGGCTTCATCCTGCCGACGCTGTACGAGCCGTTTGGCTCGGTGGTGATCGAGGCGATGGCCTGCGGTTTGCCGGTGCTGACCAGCACGCGTTGCGGTGGCGCGGAGCTGCTGGAGCCGGGCGTCACCGGCTGGTTGGCCGCGGCGGGAGACGCCGCCGCTTGGCAAGACAATGTGGCGGCCTGGCTGGCCGCGCGCGCGGACTGGCCGCGCAGCGGCGAGCTTGCGCGCGCGCGGGTGGCGGGGTTGAGCGAGGGCGCTATGGTGGCGCAGATGCTGGCCTTGTACCGGGAGCTGTCGCTTGGCGACGGCGAAGGCGGGGCCGGAGAATGAGGCCGGGACGCTTTCCCGGACGCTTGCTGATTTTCACGGCGCTGTTGCTGAGGCTGCCCTGGCAATGGCTGCGCCGCAAGCCGGATCCCGAGCGCACGCGTCGGGTATTGATCCTGCATCAGTTTCTGCTGGGCGACGCCTTGATGGCGACCAGTCTGTTGGCCAAGGCGCGCGAGCGTTTTCCCAAGGCGGAGATCGTGCTGGCCTGTCCGCCGGGACAAGCGCCGCTGTATGCGTCGCGGCCGTACGGCATTCGGCCGCTGCCCTGGCAGCCGCGCGACTTCGCCTCGATTCGGCGCTTGTTCGCCGAGGCGCGTTTCGATATCGCCTACCTGATGGGCGAAAACCGGCTCAGCTTTCTCGCCCGTGCGATAGGCGCCCGCTGGATCGTGGGCTTTGCCGGCGAAACGCCGCGCTATAAAAACTGGCTGCTGGACGAGGCGGTGGCGTACGCCGGGCAGCCGGAAGCCTGGACCGATACCGCCGCGCGCTTGATCGACGGACCCGAGCCCCAGCCGTTTCGTTTGCGGGATTGGCCGGTAGCGGCTGAAGGGCTGCCGCCCTTGCCGCCGCGTTTCGTCGTACTGCACGTGGGCGCGAGTTCGGCGACCCGCTTCTGGCCCGTGGCCAGTTGGAATCAGGTCGCGGCCACGGCTCGGGCTTGCCGTTGCGTGGTGTTGTGGTCGTGCGGGCCAGGGGAGCAGCATCTGCTATCGGCCGTCGAGCTGGGGCCGGACGATATCGTCATGGCCGGCACGCTGAGCCTGGCGCAATTGCGCGCCGTCTTGAGCCGCGCCCGCGCCTGCGTGTGTCCGGACACCGGCATCGCGCATCTGGCCAAAGTGGCGGGCGCGCCCTTGCTGATGTTGTTCGGGCCGGGCAGCGAGACCTTGTTCGGCGCGAGCCGGTTTTTCGCCGGCTTCGCCTGCGTCGGCGTCGGCCCGGCGTGGTTTCCTTGCCGCAATCAGCGCAGCGTGCATTATCGCGATGTCGATTGGGCCTTGCGTTGTTTCAGAAAATTTGGCGATCAGGCCGGCGAATGCCGCCAGGCGCAGTGTATGGCGGCGCTGCCTGCCGGGCAGGTGGCCGAAACTTTGGAAAAACTTCTGCATGAATGATCATCTGAGCATAGAGCCGCGCTGGCATAGCCGTTTGGCCATCGGCCTGTCCTTGTTGTTTCTGACCTTGGCCAGCGTGTCTCATACGATTGCGCTGCGTTATGTGATCCTGTTGTTGATGCTGGTTCTGGTGGCGAAAGACTATCCCGAACTCAAACGCCACTGGCGCGAGCAGCGCGGGCCTGTCGCGGCCATCGGCGCGTTCCTGCTGTTCGCCTGGCTGCATAGCGTGTCGCTCTCGATGTGGCCGGAAGCCTCCGCCGGCGAGTTCCGCAGCCAGCTATTGATGGGTGGCTTGTGGTTTGTGGCGGGCCTGGCTTTGTTCCGCCCCCCTCGGCGCTGGACGATTTCGGACTTGGTCATCCTCGCCGGTTGCGTCTTGGCCTTGACCGAGTTTAGCCATGGTGCTTATGTCTATCTGACTACGGGCTTGTGGCCGTATAACGAGGTGTACACCACCGCTACCAAGTTGGAATTCACCTTCTTCATGAACTTTGTACTGGCCTTCGTCGTGGCCGCGTTTTGCTTTGGACAACGCGGGACCCATCCGCTCACGCGCTTTCCCCGCTGGGCGCTATGCTTGGCTGCGGCTTTGATTCTGTTTGTCAGCCTCAAGGCGGGCGCGCGCAATGGCATGATCGGTCTTGTCTATCTGATGTTGTCCATGCTGCTGGTGTACTCCGTGTTTGAAGGGCTGAAGATAGGCTGGGGCAAGACTTTGCTTATCGCCGGCGTGGTCCTGGCCGCGGCGGGCAGCATCGCCGCGTATACGATCAAGCAGGATAGCCGGAATCAAGTATTTGTAGAGTCGGCGGCTGCCGGATGGCACTATGCCGACACCAAGGCCTGGCTGCGGATGGAGCCCTATCCTAAGTTGTCAAATGGCATGCCGGTAGATGATTCTGCTTATGAGCGAGTGGCCTGGATTCACAGCGGCCTGGACCTCATCGCGGCCAAGCCCATGGGTTATGGCTATAGCCGCAACGCCTTCACCAATGCGCTGACGGCGACGGGGCACCCCAATCAGGTGGGCCACAGCCACAGCGGTTTCATCGACCTTGGCGTGGGCCTGGGCGTGATCGGCGTCGCGCTGTGGCTGGCGTTTTGCGGCGTGCTGATCTGGACCGGCTATCGGGCCTTCCGTCTGCGCCGCGACACCTTGGGTCTGGTCTTGATGTTGGTGACCTGCGGCTTTCTTGGACGCATGTTGCTGGAAAGCGTGAACAAGGATCATATGCTGCATCTCTTCTTGTTTACCGCCGCCGCTTTGCTGGCGGAGTTGAGACAGCGGGAGAAAGGCGCCGCGCATGCGTGATTGGGTGCTGTTCACCGAGTCTTCCCCCAATGTCGGCGGGCAGGAACTGCAGTTGATGCAGCAGATGCGCCTGCTGGGAGAGCGCGGTTTTCGTACGGTGCTGGCCTGCCGGCCGCAGACGCGAGTGATGGAGGTGGCTTGTCAACGCGGGCTGGAGGTGCTGCCGCTGCGCTTTCGCAACAGCCTCCACATGCCGTCCATCTTGGCCTTGAGCGCTTGGATGCGCCGTCATCGTCCGCGGCTGTCCATTTGCCACAGCGGCCACGACAGCAATAATCTGGCCATTGCCGCGCGGCTAATGGGGCGCGGCCGGCCCTTTCTGCTGCGCTCGCGCACTTATCAGCCGGGTCAGGCGTCGGCCTGGAGCTATAACCAGCTGATGGACGCGACCATGTTGCCCAGCGCCTATCTGAAGCGTTGTTTGCTGGAGAATCCGGCCATCCGCCCTGAAAAGCTGCATGTGGTCTATCCCGGCATCGATTTCTCCGCCTTGGATCAGGCCGCCGCGCAGCCCTTGCCGGCGGAGCTGGAGCAATGGCTGTCCCGTTCCTCCGGCCCTCTGCTGGTGCAGGCGGCGATGTTGCGCGGTGAGAAGGGGCACAGGACGGTGTTGGCGGCCTTGGACTTGCTGAGAGACAAGTGGCCGGACGCGCGTTATCTGATTGCCGGAGAAGGGCCGGAGCAGCAGGCGATCACCGGGTTGGCGCGGCAGTTGGGTTTGCAGGATAGAGTGTTGTTGGCCGGGGTGGTGAGTCCGGTGGCCGCCTTGTTGGCGCGCGCCGACCTGGTGTTGATGCCGTCCAGCTACGAGCCGCTGGGCATGTCGCAGATCGAGGCGCTGGGCCTGGGCGTGCCGGTGATCGCCAGCGACACCGGCGGCATTCCCGAGACCATGTGCAATGGCGAAACCGGCGTGTTGGCGCTGCCGGAGGACAGCGCCGCCTGGGCCGCGGCGATCGACCAGGCGCTGAGTCGGCCGGAGATGATGAAAGCCTGGGCGCAAGCCGGACGCGTCGATGTGCGCTCCCGCTTCGCGCCGGAGCGGAACGTGCGGCGGATCCTGGAACTCAGCGGCCTGGATGCGCCGGGGATTTGACGACTGGCTTGATGACCGCCCGCGGACGCGGGCGTTGGATGATAGGAACGAATGAAGAATTCTTTGCAAAGCAACTGGGCGATTTATCGCCGTTTGCTGGGATATTTGGGCCGTTACTGGAAGGTCTTCCTGATCTCGCTGGTGTCGATGACGGTGGCGGCCTTGACCGAGCCGGCCTTCGCCCGCCTGATGAAGCCCTTGATCGACAGCGGTTTCGTCAACCGTGATCCGCATGCGATCGCCTGGGTGCCCTTGGCCATCATCGGCGTGTTCGCGGTGCGCGGCGTCACCAGCTTTATCAATGAATACACCTCCAGCTGGTTGACCGGCCACTTGGTGCAGACGCTGCGGGAACAGATGTTCGCCAAGATGCTGCGTCTGCCGGTGCAATACTATGCCGACAACCAGTCTGGCCGTCTGGTGTCGCGGATTTCCTACGACGTCAACCAGGTGACCGAAGCCGGCTTCAGCGTGATCACGGTCACGGTCAAGGACGGCGTCACCGCGGTCAGCCTGCTGGCCTGGCTGCTGTATATAGACTGGCAGCTGACCTTGATCTGCTTGCTGGTGCTGCCGATTGTGTCCCTGTGCATGCGGGTGGTGGGCAAGCGCCTGCGCAATCTATCGCGTGAGAACCAGCAGAATATGGCCATGTTGACCCAGGTGCTGGGCGAGGGCATCAGCTGCCAGCGCGTGATCAAGGTCTATGGCGGCGAAGCGCGCGAGAGCGAGCGTTTTCAGCAGGCGGCGGCGGCCATCCGCCGCAACGCGGTCAAGCAGAGCGCGGCCACATCCGCCAACACCGGCATCACGCAGTTGATGATTGCCTGCGCGTTGGCCGCCATCCTGTATTTCGCCACGCTGCGAGCCCAGGGCGGCGCTTTCACCGCTGGCGATTTCATGTCCTTTCTGACCGCGATGATGTTGTTGTTCGCGCCGGTCAAGCGCATCACCGGCATTGCCCAGGCGATGCAACGCGGCTTGGCGGCGGCGGAGTCGGTCTTCGATTTTCTCGATCTGCCGGAAGAGCCCGATTATGGCCGCACCGCCTTGCCGCGCACGCGCGGCAAGCTGCAGCTCTCGGGGGTGAACTTCCGCTATCCGACGGCGGAGCGGCAGGTGCTGCGCGATATCAATCTGCAGGTCCATCCCGGCGAGACCGTCGCCCTGGTGGGCTCGTCCGGCAGCGGCAAAACCACCTTGGTCAGCCTGATTCCGCGGTTTTACGATCCGGACGGCGGCGAGATCCGTCTGGACGATGTGCGCCTGCAGGACATGCCCTTGAGCGATCTGCGCCGGCATATCGCCATGGTCAGCCAGGACGTGGTGCTGTTCAACGACAGCGTGGCGGCCAATATCGCCTACGGCGAAGCCTCGTTCAGTCGCGAGGCGGTGGTGGAGGCCGCGCGCGCGGCCAATGCGCTGGAGTTCATCGAGGCGATGCCGGAAGGGTTCGATACCCTGATTGGCGAAAACGGCGTGCGTCTGTCCGGCGGACAGCGTCAGCGGCTGGCGATTGCCCGCGCTTTGTTGAAGAATGCGCCCTTGCTGATTCTGGACGAGGCGACTTCGGCGCTGGACACCCAGTCCGAACGGCTGGTGCAGAGCGCGCTGGAAAATCTGATGAAGAACCGCACCACCATTGTGATCGCCCATCGGCTGTCGACGATAGAGAACGCCGACCGCATCGTGGTGATGCATCAGGGCGAGATCGCCGAAGAGGGCTCGCACGCGCAGTTGCTCGCGCGCGACGGGCTCTACGCCAAGCTGCACAGCCTGCAGTTCAAGGACGAGGACGCCGCCGCGGATTGAGCGGGCGCTGCGACGAAATCAAGCCGGCCAGGGCGGGAGCCATGGCCGGCTTGACTGCATCGAGGACTCAGAACGCGTTTACGACTCGCAAGCTAAGACGTCAGAGTTTGATTTCGAACAGCGGATCTTGCGGCGCCAGCCGACGGCCGTTTTCCTGAATGGTGTGCCAGACCGGCTGGCCTTGCACTTGGGATTGAACGTCGCGCGCCAGCGAGCAATAGGCTTCGCGATTACATTCGCTGGAATAGGCCCGCAACAAGGTGACCTTGGCCGGCAGATCATCCGGATTGTCTCGCAGCGAATCTTTCAGCACCCGCACCGCGTCGCGGGTGCGGCCGTAGGCGAGAAAAACCTCCGCCTCGCCCACCGGATCGATGCCACGTTGGCACGGCTTGGTGTAACGTACTTTCTTCCATAAGAATCGCAGGGCGTAATATCCCGCCATCAGTCCAAAACTGGCGGCAAACGCGCTCAACGCTACCATGTGGCTTCTCCCCTTCCGCTTTGCAACGACTTGGCCTCGCCGGCGGCTCCCCGACATTGTGCGCTCTGGCTTCAAGCTTTGCGCGGGGTGTCCCTGCCGGCCTTCTCCATCTCCAGTAGATTCATTATTCTGATGAAGCGGCGCAAGCGGCAATCCGTAGAAATCCTTATTGAATCTGTACCGATGCTGTTTGAACGCTAACTATTATTGTTCAGTATTTTCTCGAGTATCGCAGAGGGCAGGCCGGCCTGAATAGTGGCTTGGCCCAGTTGTTGTAATAGTACGAACCGGATGGTGCCGGCTTCCACCTTCTTGTCGTGGCTCATCAGCTCCAGCCAGCGCGCCAGCGGCATCTGCGGGCTCTTGACAGGCAGGCCGGCGGCGGCCACTAGGCTGCGCACGCGTTCGACGTCGGCGGCGGACAGCCAGCCCAATTCGGCGGACGCGGCGGCGGCCAGCACCATGCCGGCGCCTATGGCTTCGCCATGCAGCCAGACGCCGTAGCCCAGGCCGGCCTCGATGGCGTGGCCGAAGGTGTGGCCCAGGTTGAGCAGCGCGCGCACGCCGTGCTCTTTTTCATCCTGGCCGACGATGTCTGCCTTCATCTCGCAGCTGCGCTTGACCGCGTGCTGCAGCGCGTCGGGATCGCGCGCGCGCAGGCGCGGCATATTGTCCTCCAGCCAGCCGAGGAAGGCGACGTCGCCCAGCAGGCCGTACTTGATCACCTCGGCGAGGCCGGCGGACAGCTCGCGTTCTGGCAGCGTATCCAGCAGCGACATATCGGCGATCACCGCCTTGGGCTGGTAGAACGCGCCTACCATGTTCTTGCCCTGAGGATGGTTGATCGCGGTCTTGCCGCCGACCGAGGAGTCGACCTGCGCCAGCAAGGTGGTGGGGATCTGGATGAAGGGCGCGCCGCGTTGATAGCAGGCGGCGGCGAAGCCGGTCATGTCGCCGATGACGCCGCCGCCCAGCGCGATCAGGGTGGTCTTGCGTTCGGCGTTGCGCGACAGCAGCGCGTCGAAAATCAGGTTGAGCGTGTTCCAGTCCTTGTGCCGCTCGCCATCCGGCAAGACGACGCTGAAGGAGTCAATCCGGTGTTTGGCCAGCGCCTGTTGCAGCCGGGCCAGATACAGCGGCGCCACGGTCTCGTTGCTGACGATGGCGACCTTGGGCAGGGGCAGATGGGGAAGCAGCAACTCGACCTGTTCCAGCAAGTCCCGGCCAATGTGAATCGGGTAACGGGTGTCGGGCAGGATCAGGTCGAGGGTAATCACAATCAGCTTCCTTGTTCGGGGCGGTGTTTGGGGGGGAGGCCGGCCAATTGCTCTATCAGGCGGGCAACCAGCAGGCTGACATTCTGCTGAGTGGTGTCGACGACGATGTCGGCCACCTCGCGATATAAGGGGTCTCGCTCGTGGAACAGGCTTTCCAGCTTGGCCCTGGGGTCGGCGATCTGCAGCAGGGGACGGTTCTTGTCGTGCAGAGTGCGGGCCAGCAAATCGTCTATCGTGGCGCGCAGATAGATGACGGTGCCGTGCGCCGCCAGGCAGGCGCGGTTTTGCGGACGGATGATGGCGCCGCCGCCGGTAGCCAGCACGATGTTGTCCAGGCGGGCGAGGTCGGCGATGACCGAGGTTTCCCGGTCGCGGAAGCGCAACTCGCCCTCGATATCGAAGATGGTCGCGACGCGTACGCCGGTCCTGGCCTCGATCTCGTGGTCAGAGTCGTAAAAGGTTTTGTCGGTGCGCCGCGCCAAAGCTCGGCCTACCGTGGTCTTGCCCGCGCCCATCAAGCCGACCAGAAAAAAATTGCCTGCCGGTTTCTCCATGGCAGGCATTGTAGCCGAGCTTGGCCGCGCTGTCTTTCGGCGTTGCAGCAGCGCCGGGGGCGCTGCGCAGCCGGGGTTTTATTGATTATTGCCGCTCAGGTCTTCCACCACGCGCGGCGTGATGAAGACCAGCAATTCAGTGCGGTTATCGTACTTTTGCGAGCTGCGGAACAGCGCGCCCAAGATGGGAATGTCGCCGAGCAGCGGCACTTTATTGGTGATGTCGCTAATCTGCTGCTGGTAGATGCCGCCGATCACCACCGTGCCGCCGTTCTCCACCAGCACCTGGGTGTTGACCTTCTTGGTGTCCAAGGCCGGGGTGCCACCCACGGTCAGCGTCGGGCTGACGCTGTCCTTGTTCACCTTGATGTCCAGCATCACGTGATTGTCCGGTGTGATCTGCGGTTTGACGTTCAGGCTGAGTACCGCCTTCTTGAACGAGGTGGAGGTGGCGCCGCTGGACGAGGCTTCCTGGTAGGGAATCTCGGTACCCTGTTCGATGGTGGCTTCCTGCCGGTCCGCGGTCATGATGCGCGGGCTGGAAATCACCCGGCCTTTGTTCTCGGTCTGCAGCGCCTGCAATTCCAGGCCGATGATGGCGGATTTGCCCACGCTATAGAGCGCGGTCAGTGAGCCTGCCGGGTTGGAGATCGGCAGGTTGACGCCGGGGGAAATG
The DNA here is from genome assembly GCF_003052555.1 of Chromobacterium sp. Panama. Taxonomy (NCBI): domain Bacteria; kingdom Pseudomonadati; phylum Pseudomonadota; class Betaproteobacteria; order Neisseriales; family Chromobacteriaceae; genus Chromobacterium; species Chromobacterium sp. Panama. The sequence goes on along the minus strand of NZ_QARX01000001.1, from coordinate 4,044,217 downwards.
ACATAGGGGGTTTGCGCGGCGCCGCCTACGATGCCCAGGCGGCCATTGGCGTTGGTGATGGCGTTGGTCAAGCCGCCGCCGGAAATGATGCCGGTGCTGCCGACGCGGTCGAAGGCCAGCTTGACGCCCAGGTTGCGGCTCCAGTTGTCGGTGGCCTCGACGATGCGCGCCTCGATCAGCACCTGTTTCACCGGCACATCGGTCTTGCCGATGATGTCGCGGATCTTGTCTATGGTGCTGCCGGTGTCGTTGATGATCAGGGTATTGGTCTTGGGATCGATCAGCGCGCTGCCGCGCTCGGTCAGGATGCTTTCCTTCTTACCCGTGGTGTTCGTGCCGTCCAGCACCTTCTTGAAGTCCTCCGCCGAGCGGTAGCGCAGCACGAAGGTTTCCGAGCGCACCGGCTCCAGCGTGGCCAGTTGCTGCCTGGCCTCCTGCACCTGCTTGTCGCGCGCCAGCAGTTCTTCGCGCGGCGCGATCTGGATGATGTTGCCGGCGCGGCGCTGGTCCAGGCCCTTGGTCTGCAGGATCAGGTCCAGCGCCTGGTCCCAGGGCACGTCTTTCAGTCGCAGCGTGATATTGCCGTTGACGGAATCGCTGGTGACGATGTTGAGGCCGGTGAATTCGGCGATCACCTGCAGGACGGTGCGCACTTCGATGTTCTGGAAGTTCAGCGACAGCTTGTCGCCCTTGTACTGCGGTTTCTGGTTGGCGTCGGCGCTGGCCGCGGACTCCGGCGCCGGCCGGCGGATTTCAACGACCAGCTGCCCGTCGGTCTGGTAGGAGGAGAAGTCCCAGTCTCCCTGCGGCTGAATCTGGATGCGGCTGTTGCCGCCCTGGTTGCGGGCGTCGATCTTGGATACCGGGGTGCCGAAGTCGGCAACGTCCAGCCGGCGCTGGTTCTGCCTGTCCAGCTGAGTGCCCAGCACGTCCACCAGCAATTGCTTGCCTTCGCGGCGGATGTCGACCGGGGTGTTGGCGGACGGCAGTTTGATCTCCACCCGGCCTTCGCCGTTCTTGCCGCGGCGGAAGTCCAGCGCCAGCGGCTGGGCGCCGGCGATCTGGACCGGGCTTGGGCGCGTGGCGCTTTGCGCGCTGGCGGCGGGGCGCTCCACCGGCGTGGCGGCCTGGGCGGCGCTGCCGAGATTCGGGTTCAGCGTGACCCGCAGCGTGTTGCCGGACACGCTGCTGCTGTACAGCGCGTTGCGGCTCAGGCTCAGCACCAGCCGGGAGCGGCCGTTGGCCTCCACCGCCACCGCGGATTTGACCAGCGGGCCGCCGAAGTCCTGCTGCGGCTTGGCCAGCTTTACGCTGGCGCCGGCGAAGTCGAAGGCGATGCGCGGCGGGTTGGCGATGGCGAAGCTGTTGGGCTGGACGGCGGGGCCGTCAAAGCTGACCTGCAGCACCTGCTGGTCGCCGTCGCCGTTGGCCAGCTGGATCGCGGTGATCGCCGGACCGGCGTAGGCGAAACCGAACAGCAGGGACAGGCCCAGTCCCGACAACAGTTTGATGGAGTGCTTGCTCATTTGTTTTGCCCTTGTTCGTCCAGGTACATGCTGGTGTTGCGCTGCACCCATTCTCCGTTCAAATCTTCCACGGTCTCAGTCAACTGGATGTCCGTGTCGCCGACTTTCTTGATCTGGCCGAAATTGGGGCCGACGAAATTGCCGGCCTGAACGCGGTAAATCGAGCCTTCGGGTGTGCGCACCAGGCCGTAGTTGGCGCCGCCGCGGCGGATGACGCCGACAATCTTCAACTTGTCCAGATCGTAGTTTTCCAGCGCCTCGCGCGGCCGTTTCATATCCGGCGCGTTCGCCAGGTTCTGATTCTTGGCCGCGGCGAGCTTCTGCGCGTTGAAGGGGTCGAGCAGGTCGAAGGCCTGGTAGGCGAACGGCTGGTAGGACTGCGCCTGGGGCAGCGGTTCGATCTGGCCGCGCAGGCCCTGGGTGCTGGTTTGCATCCACTGGCGCAGATCGTCGGTGTCGCCGCTGCCGCAGGCGGCAAGCAGCAAGGGCAGTAGGCAAGCGAGAGTTCTTGTCATGGGCTGTGCGGCTCACTTGTTGGGAGGGGCCGCCTGCGCGGTCCGCTCCTCGGGCTCCAGCGCGCGGAAAGTCTTGGCGGTGGCGTCCATGGTCAGGCGCGCGCCCTTGGCGTCCGGCGTCAGGCTGATGTCGGCTATGGTGACGATGCGGGACAGCTGCGCCACATCGCTGACGAAGGCTGCCAGGTCGTTATAGCTGCCGGTCAGGCGGATGGTGATCGGCACTTCCGCCATCTCGGCCGTCTTGATTTCCGGGTTGGGCCGGAACAGCTCGAACTGTAGCCCGCGTCCGATGCCGGCCTGGTTGATCTCGGTCAACAGCGTGTCCATGTTCGACTTGGTCGGCAGCTGCTTGAGCAGGGCGCCGAAGGAGGCGTCGATTTCCTTCAACTGCTGTTGCAGCGCGTCCAGGTTGACCGCCTGGCGCTTCTTGTCGACATAAGTCTGCTTGAGCTGCTCTTCCTGTTGCTTGGCGGCGTTGAGGCGGTCCAGTTCCTCGCTGAGCACGAAGAAATAACCGAGGCCGACGAAACAGGCGACCAGCAGCGCCAGCGCGATGGCCTGGCCTTGCAACGGCCAGTTGGTGATGTCCTTGGGGTCCAGCGTGCGCAATTCGTCCAGCGTCATGGCTTGGCTCCGGGTGAGGCGGGCTTGCCGGCTTTGGGCGGGGCGGCTTCGCGCAGGCTGCAGTTCAGGGTGAATTCGTTGGCGCGCTGGCCGTTGATGTTGGAGGCCTTCACTTCGACCAGCACCGGCGCGTCAAAGACGTTGGATTGGGCCAGGCTGCGCATATAGTTGGAGACCCGCGCGCCGGACAAGGCGTAGCCGGACAGCGTGAACTGGTTGCCGGCCTGCTTGAAGCTTCTCAGATAGACGCCGTCCGGGGTTTGGCGCACCAGTTGGTCGAAGACGTGCACGCCTTCGTTGCGGCCCTGTTCCAGCCGTTCCACCAGCTGTTTGCGCGACAGCAGATCGTCGCGCTGCTTTTTCAAGGTGCCGATATTCTTGATCTGGTTGTCCAGTTTGGCGATTTCACCCTGCAGGAAATCATTGCGCTGCTGCTGATGGGACAGGCGGCCGCCGATGATCAGATAGCTGAGCACCACCAGGGCCAGCGAAGCCACCAGCGTCAGGCCCAGCATCACCTGGAAGCGCAGCCGGTGCGCGGCTTTTTTCTGTTCGCGGTGGGGGAGGAGGTTGATGCGTATCATCAGTCGAACCTCCGCATGGCCAGGCCGCAGGCCACCAGCAAGGCCGGCGCGTCCATCAGCAATTCCTTGAGGCGGATGTGGCTGGACTGCACCATGGTGCTGAACGGATTGGCGATCATGGTGCTGATCTGGGTGCGGCCGGCCACCGCGTCGTCCAGGCCCGGCAGCATGCTGCAGCCGCCGGCCAGCAGGATGTAGTCGACACGCAGGTATTGCGACACGCTGACCGTGGTGTAGAAGAACTGCAGCGCGCGCTGTATCTCCTGGGCCAGAGAATCGACGAAGGGATGCATCAGTTCGGATTCATAGCCGTCCGGCAGGCTCATCCCGCGTTTGCCGCTTTCCGCCTCTTCATAGCTGATGCCGTAGCGGCGCTGGATGTCGCGCGTCAGTTGCTGGCCGCCGAACACCTGTTCGCGATAATAGACTTGCTGGTTGTTGCGGATGACGTTGCAGTGGATGCGGGTGGCGCCGATGTCGAACAGGGCGAAGGTCTGGTTCATGCCCTGTTCCGGCAATTGCTGTTCGACCTGCTCGAAGGCCGTCATCATGGCGAAGGATTCGACGTCCACCACCTGAGCGCGCAGGCCGGCCATCTCCACCACCGCCACGCGCTCCTCCACCTTCTCTTTGCGGGCGGCGCAGAGCAGCACTTCCAGATCGTCGATGCTGGACGGCGCCGGGCCCAGCACCTGATGGTCCAGATTCACCTCTTCCAGCGGGAAGGGAATGCTCTGATTGGCTTCGGATTCGATCAATTCCGCCAGGTTGTCGGTCTGGCTGACCGGCACCAGCAGCTTCTTGTAAATCGCCATCGCCGTGGGGATGGCGATGGCGACGTGGCGGGTGGGGCTGCCCAGCCGTTTCCAGGCGCGGCGCAGGGTTTCCGCGATGCCCTCGATATCCACCAGATTGCCGTCGCTGATCGCGTCCTTGGGCAAGGCTTCGATCACATAGCGTTCGACCTGGCAGTTTTTCCCCGAGCGTGAAAGCTCCACCAGTTTGACGGCGGTGCTGCTGATATCCAGTCCCAACATTGGAACATTTTTAGCCTTAGCCAATCCAAGTTGTTCTAGCCAGGGAGGGGCGGCTTTGAGTTTGTCGATGAGCATCAGGTGCCTCGATTGGTCCTATGCGACAGTTTTTTGGCCTGTCGCTGCCATTGTTTGTCTTGCGTGCTTTCACAAGACGTTATAATCCGGTTTCCAGTGAAAGCCCATTGTAAATATGCTAAGACGAATCCTTGCAATACTTGCAGGTCTGTTTCTAGGTGGAGCCGTATTGGTTGCTGGCGCAGGCGCCATTGCAATCATCATAACCTACCCGCGCTTGCCGAGTCTTGATGTACTGACGGACTATCGTCCGAAAATTCCCCTTCGCGTATATTCCGCCGACAATCAACTGATAGGCGAATTCGGCGAAGAGCGTCGTTCCTTCTCCCGCATCCACGAAGTGCCGCAGCTGATGAAACAGGCGGTGATGGCGGCCGAAGACGAACGTTTCTACCAGCACAGCGGCGTCGATTACGTCGGCGTGGTGCGCGCCGCGGTCGGCAATCTGGTGTCCGGACACGCCCGTTCCGGCGCCAGCACCATCACCATGCAGGTGGCCAAGAACTTCTTCCTGTCCAGCGAGAAAACCTTTACCCGCAAGTTCAACGAAGCGCTGCTGGCCTTCAAGATCGAACACACGTTGAGCAAGGACCAGATCCTGGAGCTGTACTTCAATCAGATCTATCTGGGCCAGCGCGCCTACGGCTTCTCCGCCGCGGCCCAGGCCTATTACGGCAAGCCGCTGGCGGATCTGTCCGTGGCGGAAATGGCGATGCTGGCCGGCCTGCCCAAGGCTCCGTCCGCCTACAACCCCATCGTCAATCCGGACCGCGCCCGTCTGCGTCAGCAATACGTGTTGCGCCGGATGCGCGAGCTTAATTTCATCACCCAGGAGCAATACGACGCCGCCTTGGCCGAGCCGATGAAGCTGGCCAGCCAGAGCGCCGACAGCAGCAGCCAGCCGGCGCAGTATGTGGCGGAAATGGTGCGCCAGGCGATGTACGAGCGCTATCGCGAATCGGCGTATACCGAAGGCTTCAAGGTCTACACCACCCTGGACAGCCGCCATCAGAAATGGGCGTACGACGCCCTGCGCGCCGGCCTGGTGGATTACGACCGCAAAATGGGTTATCGCGGCCCGGAAAGCACGGTGGAACTGTCCGGCGTCGAAGGCGAGCAGCAGACCGAAGCGCTGGACGACGCCATCAGCGAACTGCGCGACAGCGGCGACATGCTGCCGGCCATCGTGCTGTCCGCCAGTCCGTCGGAAGTGCGCGCCTATATGCGCGGCGGCAAGGTGGCGGTGATCAAGGGCAACGGCCTGGACTTCGCGCGCCGCGCGCTGGGCGGCAAGGTCAGCGCCGCGCAGCAGATCCGCCGCGGTTCGGTGATCCGCATCCGCGCGCATGAAAAAGGCTATTGGGAAATCGTGCAGATGCCGGAAGTGGAAGGCGCCTTTGTGTCCATGGACACCCGCAGCGGCGCGATCCGCGCCTTGGTGGGCGGCTTCGACTTCAACCGTCGCAGCTTCAACCATGTGACCCAGGCCTGGCGTCAGCCCGGTTCCACCTTCAAGCCCTTCATCTACTCCGCCGGCATCGAGCGCGGCCTGACGCCGTCCACGATGATCAACGACGCGCCGCTGTCGGTGGTGGGCGCGGACGGTCAGCGCTGGGAGCCCAAGAACGACAACGGCAAATTCGCCGGCATGATCACCATGCGCACCGGCCTGACCCAGTCCAAGAACCTGGTGTCGGTGCGGGTGCTGATGGCCACCGGCACCGATTACGCCCAGCAGTACATCCAGCGTTTCGGCTTCGCCGCCAAGCAGCATCCGGCCTATCTAACCATGGCGCTGGGCGCCGGCGCGGTGACGCCGCTGCAAATGGTGGAGGGCTACTCGGTGTTCGCCAACGGCGGTTACCGCAGCAAAGGTTATTTCATCGACCGCATCGAAGACCAGTCCGGCCGCGTGCTGGCCAAGACCGTGCCCACCGTCGCCGGTCAGAACGCGCCGCAGGCGATAGACCCGCGCAACGCCTTCATCATGAGCTCCATGCTCAAGGATGTGGTGCGCTACGGCACCGGCTACCGCGCGATGAGCCTGGGCCGCACCGATCTGGCCGGCAAGACCGGCACCACCTCGGATTGGAAGGACGCCTGGTTCGTCGGCTACAACCCCAATCTGGTGGCCGCGGCCTGGGTGGGCTTCGATCAGCCGCGCTCGCTGGGCCGTTACGGCTACGGCGGCACCGCGGCGCTGCCGGTATGGATCAACTACATGGCCAACGCGCTCAAGGGCCAGCCGGAAGTGGACATGCCGGTGCCGGAAGGCCTCGTGGTCAAGGCCGGCGCCGGCCAGCGCGGCGGCGACGAGTACTACTACGAAGAGTTCCAGAAGACCAATCCGGAGCTGAAAGTGGACAACCACGGCGCGGTGCCGGGCGCAGGCGGCGACGCCAGCGGCGGCGCCAGCGAGACGCCGGACAAGCCGGCCGCTCAGGATGCGGTGGAGAACGTCAAAGACCAGCTGTTCTAAGAACGTATTTACGATCTCGCGAGCTAAGGCGAGACAAGGCGAAAACGGCTGAGAAAGCGGAATGTACACGTGGTACATGAGCATTTCGAAGATGGTTTCAACGCCGTATCGCCGACGCGCAGCAGATCGTAAACAGGTTCTAAAAACGTGTTCCATTCAATGCTGCATAGCCCCGCCTTCCGGCGGGGCTTTTTCTTGGCGTCGGCTCAGATCACGCCTTGCGCCAGCATCGCCGCGGCCACCTTGCCGAAGGCCGCCACATTGGCGCCGCGGGCGTAGTCGACGGCGCCGTCCGGCTGGCCGCCATGCCGCACGCAGGCCTCGTGAATCTCCTCCATGATCCGGCGCAGCCGGGCGTCCACTTCCTGAGCGCTCCAGGGCAGGTGGGTGGCGTTCTGGCTCATTTCCAGGCCGGACACCGCCACGCCGCCGGCGTTGGACGCCTTGCCGGGCGCGTACAGCGCGCCGGCCCGCTGGAAGCGCTGCGCCGCCTGGGCGGTGCAAGGCATATTGGCGCCTTCCGCCACGCAGCAGCAGCCGTTGGCCAGCAAGGCCTCCGCGTCGTCGGCGTCTAGCTCGTTTTGCGTGGCGCAGGGCAGGGCGATGTCGCAGCGCAGACCCCATGGCCGCTGCCCAACGAGAAAGTCCAGGCCGTGGTCGGCGGCGAAGGCGGCCAGCCGGCCGCGGCGCTGATGCTTATGCTCGATCAAGGCCGCCAGCAAGTCTGGGCTCAGACCGTCCGGCAGGCTGAGCGCGCCTTCCGAATCCGACAAGCTGACCACCCGGACGCCGAGCGCCAGCAGCTTTTCCGCCGCGTACAGCGCGACGTTGCCGGAGCCGGACAAGGCTGCGCGTTTGCCGGCCAGCGCCTGCCCGCGCGTGGCCAGCATGCGTTCGACGAAATACGCCAAGCCGTAGCCGGTGGCCTCCGGCCGCATCAGGCTGCCGCCGTAGCTGGGGCCTTTGCCGGTGAAAACGCCGGAAAACTGATTGCTCAGCCGCTTGTGCTGCCCGAACAGATAGCCGATCTCGCGCGCGCCAACGCCGATGTCGCCGGCCGGCACATCGGTCTCGGCGCCGATGTGGCGGAACAGCTCGCTGGCGAAAGCCTGGCAGAAGCGCATCACCTCGCCCTCGCTCTTGCCCTTGAGGTCGAAGTCCGCGCCGCCCTTGGCGCCGCCCAGCGGCAGGCCGGTCAAGGCGTTCTTGAAGGTTTGTTCGAAAGCCAGGAATTTCAGCGTGCCCAGCGTCACCGAGGGATGAAAGCGCAGACCGCCCTTGTACGGCCCCAGCGCGCTGTTCATCTGCACCCGGTAGCCGCGGTTGACCTGGACGCGGCCGTGATCGTCCACCCAGGACACGCGGAACAGAATGACGCGCTCCGGCTCCAGCAGCCGTTCCAGCAGGCCATGGTCGAAGTGGTGCGGATGGCGGCTGAGGAAATCGTCCAGGCTGTGCAGCACTTCCGCCGCCGCCTGATGGAATTCGAACTGTTCCGGGTCGCGCAGGCGGACCCGGTCCAATAAAGTTTGCAGAGCATGATGCATGGACAAGACCTTTGGTCTGGCGGGCCGCGCAGGCGTCGGCGGCCCTGTGTTGTCATGGGTCGGGTAAAGAGCGGTCCGCAGCGCCGAAGCTTGATATGAGTTGTGAGCGAGGTGTCCGGCGAAGCGGCGGTATGTTTGCCTGGCCGCGGGTAGCGGGCAGGTTGCCGCATGGCGGCGAAGGCGGGAGCGTCCGATCGGAGGCGGGGCCGGGAGCCGCGCCGTTCGGGATGGCCGGGCGGGCGGGAAAGGCCAGTGTAACCGATATCCGCGCAAGCGCCTCCCGCGCCTGGTCGTCATGACAGCCCGCTTTCCAACGGTATATTTCCCTCAAGGTGCAAACTTGGCGCTTGGCGGAGGTCTATCTCATTTTCCAAACCATCCGGAGGAGTAGGCCCCATGCTGCAGAATTACTTTCCCATCCTGTTATTCATCGTCGTCGGACTGCTGGTGGGCGTGGTGCCGCTGCTGATGGGCAAGTTGCTGGGGCCAAACCGGCCGGATCCGGAAAAGCTGTCGCCGTACGAGTGCGGCTTCGAGGCCTTCGAAGACGCGCGCATGCGCTTCGACGTCCGCTACTACCTGGTGGCCATCCTGTTCATCCTCTTCGATCTGGAAGTCGCTTTCATGATTCCCTGGGCGGTGACGCTGAAGGAGCTGGGCGGCTTCGGCCTGGGCGCGATGGCGGTGTTCCTGGGCGTGCTGGTCGTTGGCTTCATCTATGAATGGAAGAAGGGCGCTTTGCAGTGGGACTGAGGATAGGCTGAGCCATCGCCCTCACCCGCGCCCGCTTTGCCGGCGCGGGTTTGTTTTTGGGGCGCGGCTCCGGAACCTGTTCAACGCCGTATCGCCGAAGCGCAGCAGACTTTGAACAGGCTCTCAGAGCTTGTTTACGATCTCGCGAGCTAAGGCGAGACAAGGCGAAAACGGCTGAGAAAGCGGAATGTACGCGTGGTACATGAGCATTTCGAAACTGTTTTCAACGCCGTATCGCCGACGCGCAGCAGATCGTAAACAGGTTCTCAGGCCAAGGCGCGCCGGCCGGCGAGATAGCGACGCAACAAGGCCGCCGCCAGCCCGGCCCAGTAAAGTCCCAGTCCCAGCGCGGCGGCGAACAGCGGCTGGCGATAGCCGCCGAGGATCCAGGCCAGGCCGCAGCCGACCCAGACGCCGTGTAGGCCCAGCAGCCGGCGATGGGAGGCCTCACTCAGCAATTCATGGGTGGCCGGCAATTGCCGCCTGGGCAGGCCGCGCTGTTTCAGGTCCAGCCAGGCGAGGAAGGGCAGGATCTTGCCCTGCATGGACAGCACCGCGCCCAGGCCGAAGCCGCCCAGCCAGAGCCAGCCGGCCAGCATGGGCGGCGTTTCCGACAGCGGCAGCAGGCGCGCGGCGAGCGCGCAGGGCGCGGCCGCCGTCATCCAGATCAGGCTGGCCTGCCAGCCGCGGCGCAGGGGGTCGGCGCGGCGCTGGCTGCGCCGCAGCGCGTCCAATTGCCGCAGGCCCTGCCACAGCACGAACAGCGCCAAGGCGGCCAGCAGGCCGGAGACGACGGCGGGCGCGTCCCAGATCAGCGCGACGCCGCTCAGGCACAGCAGGCCGAACAACAAGGTCTCCCGCGGCAGCCGCCCCGTCGCCGGCGGCGGCGTGACCAGAAACATCGGGATCACCGTGCGCGCCACCGACAGCACCAGCAGCCACAACCAACCCAGCGCCGCCCACAGCACATGGTTGTCCAGCAAGGGACCCAAGGGCAGCGCGACGCGGCCGCCCAGCAACAAGACCAGGGCCGCGCCAAGACAGGCGGCGACGGCCAGCGCGCACAGCGCCAGCCGCAGGCCCCGGCTGCCGGCGTCCCGCGCCGGGCTGCGCAGCAAGCCGCGCAGGCCGAACAGCGCCGGCGTCAGCAAGGCTGGCGTCAGCAGCGCGGCGCCCGCCTGCAGCCACAGCGGCGACAGGCCCAGCTGGAAACCGGCCACCAGAAGCGCGCAGCCAGCCTGCAAGGGCAGAAAACAAGCCAGCAGCAGCCGGCGCGGATGCGGAGTCGGCACCCCCGCCGTCACAGCCAGCAACTGCCACAGGGACCCCAGCATCGCATTGCCCAGCACGCCCAGCGCCAGCGCGTGGGTCAGCGCCAGCACCTCGGGCTGGAAACGCGACGGCGCGCCGTCCGGCAGCGCCACCAACAAGGCCGCCGTCGCCAGCAGCCAGCAGGGCGCGGCCAGCATGTGGGCCAGCGGCAGCCACAGCGGCGGGGCCTGTTGGTAGTCCAGCCAGGCCTGGCTCATGGCCGGCTCAGAATCAGCACGACGCCGCCGTCCCCCGACAGTTCAAAGCGATACAGCAGGCCGGCTTTTTCCAACATGGGCAGCAGCGGAGTGGGATGGTGGGGCAGCACCCAGGCGAGGCTGTCGCCGGGCCGCATCTGTTCGGCGGCGTCCAGGATGATCTCCATCGGTTCGGGCGGCGCCAGGTGGCGCAGGTCTTGCGGGGTCATGGCTGCGCGCCCTCCGCAATCAACTCCGCCATTTCCGGCAGCGCTTGCGCGCACATGGGGTAGAGCACGTTTTCTTCCTTCATATTGTGTTGCTGCATCAGGATGAGCAGGGTGTCGTTCAGGCCCAGGAAAGCTTGCAGATGCTGCGCGGCCAGCGCCTCGTCCATGTCCTCCAGCAAATCCCGCATGTCCTGATGCTCCATGCGCATGATGCGGGTCGGCCCCATGCTGCTGCCGCTGGCGGCTTCGAAAGCCGGGAACAGCGCGTCTTCTTCAACGGCGAAATGCGCTTCCATCTCCCGGCGGAAAGCCTGGAAATGGCTCAGGGCCAAGGCCCAGTCCTGCGCGCGGGCCGCGGTTTCGCAGTCGGCGAAGCGCGCGTCGCAGGCGCGGTGTTGCTCAACAAGGGTGTCGATGGCGCTCATGGCGTGTACTCGTGGGATGGAGCGCGCAGTATGGCCGCGGCGGCGGGGGCGGCAGAATGACCGGGATCAAGGAATCCCAAACCATGGCCCAGCGCCGCGCGCAGCGCCGCCAGCTCCTGATGCAGACGCACCACGCCGCCTATGATCAACAGCGCCGGCGCGCGCAGCCGGTATTGCTCCGCCAGCCGGCCCAGCTCGGACAAGTGGCCGCAGACGCAGCGCTCGCCCGGCATACAGGCCTGTTCGACGATGGCCACCGGCGTGTCCGGCGCGCGGCCGTGGCTCAGCAGCTGTTCGGCGATATGGGCGGCCTCGCCCAAGCCCATATAGACCACCACGGTTTCGTCCGGCCCGCTGTCCGCGGTCCAGGCCAGCGCCGACGCGCCTTCGCGGCGGTGGCCGGTGACGAAGCGGCAGCCCTGGGCGTAGTCGCGGTGGGTCAGCGGCAGCGCCAGGCTGGCCGCCGCGCCCAGCGCGGCGCTGACGCCCGGCACCGCCTCGCAGCGGATGCCGGCGGCCAGCAGCGCGCGCATCTCCTCGCCGCCGCGGCCGAACATGAAGGGGTCGCCGCCCTTCAGCCGCGCCACGCGCAGGCCCTGGCGCGCCAGCGCGATCATCAACTGGTTGATTTCGGCCTGCGGCAAGGTGTGGCGGCTGGCGCGCTTGCCGACGCAGACGCGCCGGGCGGAGGGCGGCGCCAATTGCAGGATCTCGGCGTCTATCAGGTGGTCGTACAGCACCGCGTCGGCCTGGGCCAGGCGCTGCGCGGCGCGCACGGTGAGCAGATCGGCGCAGCCGGGGCCGGCGCCCAAGAGCGCGACGCTGCCGGGCGGAAAGGGCGGGGCGGCGGCGCTCAGTCCGGCGCGGGGAAGAGGGGTGACGGGGCGGATCATGGCGGCCTCCTTGCGGTTGGCGATGACGGATGGCGCCAGTGTAGGAAGGCGGACGGCCGGAAATCGTTGATTCGAATCAATGCTCCCGGGATGCCCGAATCCGTACAGTTCGGCCCGAGTACCGCGCCGGCGGTGCAAGCATTCGAGGAGGACATGATGAGCGCGAGCTTCACCAAATCGACCGCCCGCAATATTTTTTACGGCGGCTCGGTTTTCTTTTTCCTGTTGTTCCTGGGGCTGACCCTGGACACCACCCTGGCCCTGCCCAGCCATAACGCCAAGGCCCAGCTCACCGAGCAGGCGGTGCGCGGCAAGAAGATCTGGGAGACGCGCAGTTGCGGCGGCTGCCACACCTTGCTGGGCGAGGGCGCTTACTTCGGGCCGGAGCTGGGCAACGTCTACGTGCGCCGCGGCCCGGAATTCATCAAGGGCTGGATGCAGGCGATGCCGACCAACGCGCCGGGCCGCCGCCAGATGCCGCAGTTCCATCTGAACCCGGCCGAGCTGGACGATCTGGTGGCCTTCCTGAAGTACGCGTCGCAGATCAACACCAATAACTGGCCGCCCAATATCGAGGGCTGATCCCGTCCCATCCCTTTATCTTTGGAGAACACAATGAGCAACGCTACCGTGGCCACGCCGCCGCGCGGCGCGACCGCAGCCGTCGCGCAGGTGCGCTACCGCTCGCAGGCCGTGGCCAAACCCTATTTCATCGCCGCCATCGGCCTGTTCATCGGCCAGATCGTGTTTGGCCTGATCATCGGCCTGCAATACGTGATCGGCGATTTCCTGTTTCCCGCCGTGCCCTTCGGCACCGCCCGCATGGTGCACACCAACCTGCTGATCGTCTGGCTGCTGTTCGGCTTCATGGGCGCCGGCTATTACCTGATCCCGGAGGAGAGCGAGCGCGAACTGCACAGCCCGCGGCTGGCCATCATCACCTTCTGGGTGTTCCTGGTGGCCGGCGCGCTGACCATACTCGGCTACCTGGGCCTGCCCTACCATGAACTGGCCCGGCTCACCGGCAACGATCTGCTGCCCACCATGGGCCGCGGCTATCTGGAGCAGCCGCTGATCACCAAGGTGGGCATCGTGCTGGTGGCGCTGTCCTTCCTCTACAACCTGTCCATGACCCTGCTGGCCGGCCGCAAGACCAGCATCAGCATCGTGATGATGCTGGGCCTGTGGGGCCTGGCCGTGTTCTTCCTGTTCTCCTTCGTCAATCCCAACAACCTGGTGCTGGACAAGTACTACTGGTGGTGGGTGGTGCACCTGTGGGTGGAAGGCGTGTGGGAACTGATCATGGGCGCGATGCTGGCCTTCGTCCTGGTGAAAGTGACCGGGGTGGACCGCGAGGTGATCGAAAAATGGCTGTACCTGATCATCGCCATGACCCTGATCACCGGCATCATCGGCACCGGCCACCATTATTTCTGGATAGGCGTGCCGGCCTACTGGCAGCTGTGGGGCTCCATCTTCTCCGCGCTGGAACCGGTGCCCTTCTTCATGATGACCCTGTTCGCCTTCAATATGGTCAAACGCCGCCGCCGCGAACACCCCAACCAGGCCGCCACCTTGTGGGCGCTGGGCACTGGGGTGATGTCCTTCCTCGGCGCCGGAGTGTGGGGCTTCATTGGCACGCTGTCGGTGGTCAACTACTACACCCACGGCACCCAGGTGACCGCCTCCCACGGCCACATGGCCTTCTACGGCGCTTACGTGATGGTGGTGCTGACCATGATCTCCTACACCATGCCGCTGCTGCGCGGGCGCGAGGCCAATTGCGCGCAGGCGCAGAAGGTGGAAAAAACCGCGTTCTGGGTGATGACCCTGTCCATCGTGGCCATCACCTTGTGCCTGACCGCCGCCGGCGCGGTCCAGGTGTGGTTGCAGCGCATGTCCGCCACGCCGCTGTCCTTCATGGAGACGCAGGAACGGATCATGCCCATCTACTGGGGGCGCTGGGTGTTCGGCATCAGCTTCTTCTGCGGGCTGGTGTTGTACGTGATCAGCTTCTTCGTTACCGGCAAGCGCGAGGATTGACGGTGGCGCAAGCAAGGACGGCGACACGGGAGGCCTTGGCATGGAGCTGAGCGCGCCGTCGGAGCGCCGCGTGCCGGGCGATCTGGCGATGTGGTGTTTCATCCTGGCCGAGCTGGCGGTGTTCGGCGTGTTCTTCCTGGCTTACGCCTGGGCCCGCCGGCAACAGCCGGCGTTGTTCGCGGCAGGGCAGGGCGAACTGGAGCTGGGCCTGCCCACGCTCAATACCCTGTTGCTGCTGGCCGGCAGCGCCGCCGTCCTGGCCGCGCTCAGCGCCTTCTCCGCAGACCGGCAGCGCGCCGGGCGGCGCTGGCTGGCGCTGACCTTGCTGGCCGGCGGCGGCTTTCTTGGTTTGAAAGGCTATGAGCTGGTGGGCAAGGCCTTGCAAGGGATTACCATGTCCAGCAACGACTTCTGGATGTTTTACCTGTCGTTGACGGTGTTTCACTTCCTGCATGTGGTGTTGGGCATGGTAATCGTGGCAGCGGTGTGGCGGCTGGCCCGCGACGGCCGTTACAAGCCGGGATCGATGGACGAGGTGGAAACCGCCGCCGCCTACTGGCATATGGTGGATCTGGTGTGGTTGCTGTTGTTCGCCCTGGTCTACGTGGCGAGATAGACGCCCGCGCAAAGCCTTATTTCGCATCAAGGCGGCCGCCGCGCCGCATCGGCATCATGCCCTCATGACTTATCCCACCCCCCATGCGCAAACCGGCCTGTGGCTGCTCTTGTCCGGGCTGACCCTGCTGGCCGCCTGGCTGGCCGAAGGCGGCCGGCCGCCGCATCTGGCGCTGATCGCGCTGGGCCTGGCCTGGCTCAAGGGCGTGTTGCTGGTGGAGCGCTATATGGGCTTGCGCGACGCGCCTTGCTGGCTGCGCGCGCTGGTGCAGGGCTGGCTGGCGCTGGTGTCGGCCGCGCTGCTGCTCAGCTTTATCTGAAGGAACGCCGATGAACGCGCCTGAACTCCTGACTATCCCCGTCCCCTTCTATCAGCCGCAAGGCGCCGAGTGCGAGCTGTTCGAAGCCGCCTGGCGCCAGCAACTGCCGGTGCTGATCAAGGGGCCCACCGGCTGCGGCAAGACCCGCTTCGTCGCCCATATGGCGGCGCGGCTCGGCCTGCCGTTGATCACCGTCTCCTGCCACGACGACCTGAGCGCCGCCGACCTGGTGGGCCGCCACCTGATCGCCGACGGCGCCACCGTGTGGTGCGACGGCCCGCTGACCCGCGCGGTGCGGATAGGCGGCATCTGCTATCTGGACGAAGTGGTGGAAGCGCGCAAAGACACCACCGTGGTGCTGCACCCGCTGACCGACGACCGCCGCATCCTGCCGGTGGAACGCACCGGCGAAGTGCTGCAAGCGCCGCCGGGCTTCATGCTGGTGGTGTCCTACAACCCCGGCTACCAGCACGTGCTGAAAACGCTGAAGCCCAGCACCCGCCAGCGTTTTGTCGCCATGAGCTTCGATTTTCCGCCGCCGGAAGTGGAAATCGGCGTGCTGATGCTGGAAAGCGGGATAGGCGAAGCGCTGGCGCGCCAACTGGTGACGCTGGCCGGTCAGCTGCGGCGCTTGTCCGGCTACGACCTGGAAGAAGCCGCCAGCACGCGGCTGTTGGTGTACGCCGCCAAGTTGATCCAGGCCGGCCTGCCGCCCTGGCAAGCCTGCCGCACCGCGCTGGCGGAACCGCTGAGTGACGACGCCGACACCGTGGCGGCGCTGCTGGCGGTGATCCAGACCCAATTCCCCGGCTGAGCGGCATGGAAGACATTGTCGGCGGCTGGTGGGACAAACTGGCGCGGCGCGCGGCGCGGCGCGGCTTTCCGGAATACGCGGCGGAGCTGGCGCAGGTGACGGCGCAAGCGCCGCTGTTCTTCCGCGCCATGGGCGGCGACCCGGCGCTGGCGCTGCGCACCACCGTGGGCACCGAACACGGCGCGCGCCGCGGCTGGCTGCAACGGCTGGCCGGAACCGGCGCGCGGATGGAGCTGGCCTGGCGGGACAGCCAGGCGCTCTATCTGCCCGAGCGCATCGATTGTTTTCCCAGCGCCGCCCTCAACCGCGACTGTTACTTCTGGCTGCTGGCCCAGGCCGCTTACGCGGCCGACAGCGACGGAGACTGGCTGAGCCGCAACCGCCTGGCCGCGGCGCGCGCCTTGGCGGACATGCCGGGCCTGGCCGCCGTTTACCGCCGGCTGGCGGCGGCCGCCTTGGCGCAGCGGCCGAAGCCCTCCGACCTGCCGCAGGCGGAAGCCGCGGTAGAGCGCGCGATCCAGGCGGCGCTGAGCCGGCCGGAACAGGCGGTGACGCTGCCGCCGTTGAGCCGGCCGCCGCAGCCGGTGCCGCTATGGCTGCATCCGGAACCTCCGCTGACGGAGGCCGAAGGGCAGGGCAGCCGCCACGCCGACGGCGAACGCGGCGGCGGCAAGGACGCCCAGCGCCAGCGCCGCCGCTACCGCGCCCGGCGCATGGAACAGGACCAGCGCAAGAACGGCATGCTGATGGTGTTCCGCGCCGAGAGCCTGTTCACCTGGGACGAATACGTCAAAGTCAACCGCCACAACGACGACGACGACGACGGCAACGGCGAAATCGCCGCCGAAGACATGAACCGGCTGACCCTGGGCCAGGACGCCCATACCCGCGGCAGCCGGCTGCGTTTCGATCTGGACCTGCCGGCCGCCGCTTACGACGATACCCCGCTGGGGCCGGGCATCAAGCTGCCGGAATGGCACTGGAAGCGGCAATGCCTGGTGGAGGACCACTGCCTGCTGCGGCCGATGCTGCCGCGCGACGCCGCGCCGGCGCCTTTGCCGGAGCGCTTGCAGCCGCTGGCGCGCCGGCTGCGGCGGCAATTCCAGGCGCTGGCGCCGGAGCGCCGCCGGCGCAGCGGCGAAACCGCCGGGCCGGACATCGACCTGGACCGGCTGATCCGCTTCCTCGCGGAACGGCGCGGCGGCGCGGCGCTGAGCGAGCCGGCGCTGTACCAAGACTGGCCGCCGGGCGAACGCAGCCTGGCCTGCCTGACCCTGGCCGACCTGTCGCTGTCCACCGAAAGCTGGCTGGGCGAAACCGGCCGGGTGATCGACGTGATCCGCGACAGCCTGCTGCTGTTCGCCGAGGCGCTGGCCGCCAGCGGCGACGACTTCGGCCTGTACGGTTTTTCCTCGCTGCGGCGGCAGGAAGTGCGCTTGCAGATCCTCAAAGACTTTGCCGACCGTTACGACGACGCCGCCCGCGGCCGCATCCTCGCCATCCGGCCCGGCTACTACACCCGCATGGGTGCGGCCATCCGCCAGTGCACCCGCATCCTGAGCGAGCGGCCGGCGCAGCGCCGTTTGTTGTTGCTGATCTCGGACGGCAAGCCCAACGATCTGGACCACTACGAAGGCCGCTACGGCATAGAAGACACGCGCCAGGCGGTGCTGGAAGCCCGCCGCGCCGGTCTGACCCCGTTCTGCGTGACCATAGACCGGGAGGCAGGCGACTACCTGCCGCATTTGTTCGGCCGCAATGGTTATGCGCTGGTGAGGCAGGCGGAGCGGTTGCCGCAGGCGTTGACCAGGCTGTATGCCAGTCTGACGGCGTGAGATTGGGGCGAATCAACTTTTTGTATCCGCTGCGCGGATGATGATTTTCATTGCCGGGGCTGCCCGGCGGGCAGGAAGGGGAATTTGCGCGGCCAAATTCCCCTTCACCCCAAAGGCCGCCCTGCAAGCCTGGCCTACGGCTTCCCGCCGGGTCCTGTCAGGCCCGAGGCGCGGCTGAACTCACGATTTGCTAACGTCAAATCGCTCAAACAGGGCAGCCGCTTAAGACCTCGGGCCTGCCACCCGACGGCAGGCTTGAAGGGAGCGGGGGTAGCGTCGCATACCGGCTTGCTTCGTTGATGACACGCAAAGTCCTAAAAGTGGCGAACTGGCATAGTTGAACAAGTAATCAAGGAGTTCCATGGCCAAAAAATTCCCGCTGCACCCCGCCCACCCCGAACGCATCTGCTGGGGCTGCGACCTCTATTGCCCCGCCCACTCCCTGCAATGCGGCAACGGCTCCAGCCGCACGCAACATCCGGCGGAAGTGCTGGGCGACGACTGGTATCAATACGGCGACTGGGGCCTGGAGGATTCCCCGGTCACGGGACAGGACGGCTCCGGCAAGCGTTGATTCGAATCAAGGCTGTCCATATGCGTCCGGGATGATCATGCCGTCAATAAGAGCCTGTTCAAAGTCTCGCGAGCTAGAGCGAGACAAGGCGAAAACGGCTGAGAAAGCGGAATGTACTGGCGGTACATGAGCATTTTGAAGACGGTTTCAACGCCCTTGTCTAACTATCCCGCCGACGCGCAGCAGACCTTGAACAGGTTCTGAGGGTTATTCCTAACGCTGGAGCGCACGCCATGAAGTCTCCGAAGCAGTCCCTGTTCACCAAGAGCGTCTTGCTCGCCCTGTTGCCGCTGGCCGCGGCTCCCGTCTGGGCGGACACCGCCGCCCCGCCCGCCGGCGAGGCGATGCACCAGAACGCCAACGCCAAAGCCCCGCCGATGACCGAGGCGGAATTCACCCGCGGCAAGCAAATCTACTTCGAACGCTGCGCCGGCTGTCACGGCGTGCTGCGCAAAGGCGCCACCGGCAAGGCGCTGACGCCGGACATCACCCTGGCGCGCGGCACTGAATACCTGAAAACCTTCATCAAATACGGCTCCCCGGCCGGCATGCCCAACTGGGGCACCTCCGGCGAATTCAACGATCAGCAAGTGGACCTGATGGCGCGCTACGTGCAGCAAGAGCCGCCCACCCCGCCGGAATTCGGCATGCAGGACATGCTGGCCACCTGGAAGGTGCAAGTGCCGGTGGACAAGCGTCCGCGGCGCAAGGAAAACCAGCTGGACATCTCCAACCTGTTCTCCGTCACCCTGCGCGACGCCGGCGAAATCGCGCTGATCGACGGCCACAGCAAACAGATCGTCAGCGTGATCAAGACCGGCTACGCCGTGCACATCTCCCGGCTGTCCAAATCCGGCCGCTACCTGTACGTGATCGGCCGCGACGGCAAGATCAACCTGGTGGACCTGTGGATGGCCAAGCCGGACAGCGTGGCGGAAATCCGCATCGGCCTGGAAGCGCGCTCGGTGGAAACCTCCAAATACCGCGGCTACGACGACAAGCTGGCGGTGGCCGGCGCTTACTGGCCGCCGCAATACGTGATCATGGACGGGGCCAGCCTCAAGCCGCTGAAAATCGTCGGCACCCGCGGCATGACGGTGGACAACGAATACCACCCGGAACCGCGCGTGGCCTCCATCGTGGCCAGCCATTACAAGCCGGAATTCGTGGTCAACGCCAAGGAAACCGGCAAGATCATGATGGTGGACTACTCGGACCTGGCCAACCTCAAGACCACCACCATAGACGCCGCCAAATTCCTGCACGACGGCGGCTTCGACGCCAGCGGCCGCTACTTCATGGTGGCCGCCAACGCCTCCAATAAAGTGGCGGTGGTGGACACCAAGCTGGACAAGCTGGCGGCGCTGGTGGACGTGGGCAAAACCCCGCACCCCGGCCGCGGCGCCAACTTCACCGATCCGCAATACGGGCCGGTCTGGGCCACCAGCCACCTGGGCGACGACAGCATCAGCCTGGTGGGCACTGATCCGGAAAAACACAAGGCCCAGGCCTGGAAAGTGGTGCGCACGCTCAAAGGGCAGGGCGGCGGCTCGCTCTTCATCAAGACCCATCCGCAATCCGCCAATCTGTGGGTGGACACCGTGTTCAACCCGGACGCCAAGCTCAGCCAGAGCGTGGCGGTGTTCGACATCAAGCACCTGGACAAGGGCTTCTCCATGCTGCCGATAGGCGAATGGTCCGGCCTGAGCGACGGGGCCAAACGCGTGTTGCAGCCGGAATTCAACAAGGCCGGCGACGAAGTCTGGTTCTCGGTCTGGAGCGCCAAGGACAAGCAATCCGCCATCGTGGTGGTGGACGACAAAACCCGCAAGCTCAAGGCCGTGATCAAGGACCCGCGCCTGGTCACCCCCACCGGCAAATTCAACGTCTACAACACCCAGCACGACATCTACTGACCCCGCCAGCGCGCCTGCCGGGCCAGCCCCGGCGGGCGGAGGAGAACGCAATGAAAACAAGCCTGATCCTGGCCTGCGCCGCCCTGGCGCTGCACGCGCTGCCGGCCGCGGCCGCCGCGCCGGAAGCGCTGCTCAAGCAGCACAACTGCCTGGCCTGCCATGCGCTGGACGCCAAGCTGGTGGGGCCGTCCTACCAACAGGTGGCCGCCAAGTACAAGGGGCAGGACGCCGCCGTCAAACTGATGGACAAGGTGAAAAAGGGCGGCTCCGGCAGCTTCGGCCCGGTGCCGATGTCGCCCAACCCGCAAGTGCCGGACGCCGAACTCAAGGCCATGGTGCAATGGATCCTGAACCGCTGATCCGCGGCGCGGCGGCGGCCTTGCTGCTGCTCTGCGGCGCCGTCGCCGCCGCGCCGGTTGCCCCCGCGCCGGAGCGGGCGGCCCAGCTGCGCCACCTGGCGCGTCAGGACTGCGGCGCCTGCCACGGCCTGAGCCTGCGCGGCGGCCTGGGCAGCCCGCTGACGCCGGAGGCGCTCAAGGACAAACCGGACGCCGGCCTGGCCGCCGTGATCCTGGCCGGCCGGCCCGGCACCCCGATGCCGCCCTGGCGGCCTTTTCTGACGGAAGAAGAAGCGATATGGCTGGTTTACTGGTTAAAGCAGGGCGCGCCGCCCTGATCCCGGCCTTGGCCGCGCTGCTGGGCGGCTGCGCCGCGCCGCGCGGCACCGGCGACCTGGGCGTGGTGATAGAACGCGCCAGCGGCAGCGTGCAAGTGGTGGACAATACCCGCGCCGAAAGCCTGGGCCGGGTGGAAGGGCTGGGCGATCTGTCCCACGCCTCGGTGGTGTTCTCGCGCGACGCGCGCTACGCCTACGTGTTTGGCCGCGACGGCGCCATCAGCAAGGTGGACCTGCTGCGCCGGCGGCTGGAACGGCGCGTGGTGCAGGCCGGCAACAGCATAGGCGGCGCCATCTCCTCGGACGGCCGCGTGCTGGCCGCGCAAAACTACCAGCCGGGCGGCGTGCGCCTGTTCGACGCCGTCACGCTGGCGCCGCTGGCCTCGGTGCCCGCCGCGCCGGGCGCGGACGGCAAACCCTCGCGCGTGGTGGGCCTGGCGGACCTGCCGGGCCGGCGCTTTGTTTACGCGCTGTTCGACGCCGACGAAATCAATGTGCTGGACGCCGCGGACCCGGCCCAGCCGAAACTGACCCGCTACCGCGACGCCGGCAAGCGCCCCTACGACGGCCTGGCCAGCATGGACGGCCGCTACTTCCTGGCCGGGCTGTACGGCGAAGACGGCCTGTCCCTGCTGGACACCTGGCGGCCGGAACAAGGTGTGCGCCGCATCCTGGCCGGCTACGGCCGCGGCCAGCAGCCGCTGCCGGTGTACAAGATGCCGCATCTGCGCGGCTGGGCGCTGGCCGGCGATTACGCCTTCCTGCCCGCCATCGGCCGCCACGAAGTGCTGCTGGCGGACAACCGCAGCTGGACGCAACAGGCCGCCGTCCCGGTGCTGGGCCAGCCGGTGTTCGTGATGGCGGAACCGTCCGGGCGGCGGGTCTGGGTCAATTTCGCCTTCCCGGACAACGACAAGGTACAAGTCATCGACGTGCCCACGCGTAGCGTGATCGCCACCCTGAAGCCGGGCAAGGCCATCCTGCACATGGAGTTCACCCCGCGCGGCGACGCGGTGTGGTTGTCCAGCCGCGACGAAGACAAGCTGGTGGTGGTGGACACCGCCAGCCTCAAAGTGCTGCGCGAACTGCCGGCGCAAAGCCCGTCCGGCATCTTCTTCAGCTGGCGCGCCAGCCGCATCGGGATGTAGCCATGCTTATTTCAGACGCCGATCCGGCCCTGCTGCGGCTGATCAACGGCAGCCAGCGCGGCTTTCCGCTGCTGCCGCGCCCCTTCGCCGCGCTCGCCGCCGGCATGGAACCGGGCTGGAGCGAAGCCCGGCTGCTGGCCGCGCTGCAAGACGCCCAGGCGGCCGGCCTGCTGGCCCGCGTCGGCGCGGTGTTCGCGCCCAACACCGTGGGCAACAGCACCCTGGCGGCGATGGCGGCGCCGGCGGAGCGGCTGGAAGAAGTGGCCGCCTTCGTCAGCCGCCAGCGCGAGGTCAACCACAACTACCGGCGGGACCATCATTACAATCTGTGGTTCGTCGTGGCCGCCGCCTCATCGGCCGGCGTGGCCGCGGCGCTGAGCCGCATCCGCCTGGCCACCGGCATTCCGCCGCTGGACCTGCCGCTGCTGCGGGAATACCACATCGACCTGGGCTTTTCCTTCCTGGCGGAGTCCGCCGCGGCGGCGGAAGCGCCGGCGGCGGCGGACGACCCCGGCCTGTCCGCCGGCCAGCGCCAGCGGCTGCTGGCAGCGTTGTCGCCGGGCCTGCCGCTGACCCCGCGGCCTTATCAAGCGCTGGGCGCGCAATGCGCGCTGAGCGAGGCCCAGACCCTGGCGCAAATCGCCCACTGGCGGCAGCAAGGCGTCATCCGCCGCTTCGGCATGGTGGTGCGCCACCAGGAACTGGGCTACCGCGCCAACGCCATGTGGGTGTGGCGGATAGACGACGACGCCGAACGCGAGCGCGTGGCGCTGGCGCTGGCGGCGGAGCCGGCCATCACCCTGTGCTACGAACGTCCGCCGCGCCCGCCGGACTGGCCCTACCAACTGTTCACCATGGTCCACGCCCGCGACGCGCAGAGCCTGGACGCCGCGCTGGCGGACATCCGTCGCCGGCACGGCCTGGAACGGCTGCCGCAGGCGGTGCTGCGCTCCACCCGGCGCTACAAACAAACCGGAGCCTGTTATGGATACGCCTGAAGCGTTGGCAATGCTGGACACGCTGGACGCCTTGGACGCGCGGCTGATAGACCGGCTGCAAGGTGGTTTCCCGCTGGTGTCGCGCCCCTACGCGGCGGCCGGGCGCAGCCTGGGCCTAGGCGAAGACGGCCTGATCCGGCGCTTGCGCCAACTGCTGCACGCCGGCGTGCTCAGCCGCTTTGGGCCGATGTACCAGATAGAACGCCTGGGCGGCCGCTTTGTGCTGGCCGCCTTGGCCGCGCCGGAAGCGCGCTTCGACGAGGTGGCCGCCGCCGTCAACGCGCTGCCGGCGGTGGCGCACAACTACCGTCGCGAACACCGGCTGAACATGTGGTTTGTGCTGGCCGCGGACAGCGCCGCCGCCATCGACGCCGCCCGGCGCGGCATCGAACTGGTGACCGGCCTGGAAGTGAACCTGTTTCCCAAAGAGCGGGAATACTTTGTGGGCATGCGTTTTCAGGTGGGCGGCGCGGCCCCGGTGGGCGCGGCCGCCGGCGCGCGGCGCGCGGGCGAACCGGCCGCGTTGAGCGAAGACGACCGGAAGCTGATCCGCGCCACCCAGGCCGGCCTGCCGCTGTGCCGGCAGCCCTACCGCGACATTGCGCGGCGGCTGGGCTGGGCGGAGGCCGAAGTGACGGCGCGGCTGGCGCGCTGGCTGGAGCAGGGCGTGGTGCGCCGCATCGGCGCGGTGCCCAACCATTACGCCATCGGCTACCGGGCCAACGGCATGGCGGTGTTCGACGTGGCCGACGAACAGGTGGACGCGCTGGGCGCGCAACTGGGCGGCCTGGACGCGGTCAGCCACTGCTACCGCCGTCCGCGCCGGCCGGGCTGGCCGTACAATCTGTTCGCCATGTTGCACGGCAGCGAGCGGCCGGCGGTGCTGGCCGCGGTGGACGACGCGCGCGCCTTGCTGGGCGAAGCCTGCCGCGGCCACGAAGTGCTGTTTTCCAGCCGGATTTTGAAGAAAACGGGCTTGAGGCTTTGAGAACGTATTTACGATCTCGCGAGCTAGGGCGAGACAAGGCAAAACGGCTGAGAAAGCGGAATGTACGCGTGGTACATGAGCATTTCGAAGCCGTTTTCAACGCTGTATCGCCGACGCGTAGCAGATCGTAAACAGGTTCTGAGGCGCTGCGGATTCCATTGACCCGCATCAAGGAGCCGCCGCCGCCCCCGGCCGCACACTGAGCCATCTTCCCGCGACGGAGCCGGCCATGTTGCGACTGACCCAATACCTGCGCCTGCTGCGCGAACCGGCGGCGGTCCCGCCGCCAGGGCGCGCCATGCCCGCCGGGCAGCAAGCCCCGGTGGTGATCTGGAACCTGATCCGCCGCTGCAACCTCACCTGCCAGCACTGCTATTCCACCTCCGCCAACCGCGACTTCGCCGGCGAACTGAACACCGACGAAGCCTATGCGGTGCTGGACGATCTCCACGCCTACGGCGTGCGCGTGCTGATCCTGTCCGGCGGCGAACCGCTGCTGCGGCCGGACCTGCCGGCCATCGCCCGGCGCGCCAAGGCGCTGGGCTTCTATATCGGCCTGTCCAGCAACGGCACCCTGATGGACCCAGACCAGGTCGCCGTCTTGGCCGACATCGGTTTCGACTACGTGGGCGTCAGCCTGGACGGCATCGGCGCCACCCACGACCGCTTCCGGCGGCTGGACGGCGGCTTTGAACTGGCGCTGCGCGGCTTGCGGCTGGCGCGCGACGCCGGCCTGAAAGTGGGCATCCGTTACACCATGACCGAAGACAACGCCGCGGACCTGCCGGGGCTGCTGCAACTGATGGCGGACGAAGACATCGACAAGTTCTACTTCTCCCACCTCAACTACGCCGGACGCGGCAACAAACACCGTGCGGACGACGCCCGACACGCCCGCAGCCGCTGGGCGCTGGAGCTGCTGATCCAGCAAGCGCTGGCCCAGCTGGACGCCGGCCGGCCGCGGGACTTCGTCACCGGCAACAACGACGCGGACGGCGTCTACCTGCTGCACTGGGCGCGCCGGCATTATCCGGAGCGCGCCGACACCCTGCTGCGGGCGCTGCGGCGCTGGGGCGGCAACGCCAGCGGCGTCCACATCGCCAATATCGATAACCTGGGCAACGTCCACCCGGACACCATGTGGTGGAAAGTGACGCTGGGCAATGTGCGGGAACGGCCGTTTTCCGCGATATGGCAACAGCCGCAACACCCGCTGATGAGCGGCCTGCGCCAATCTCCGCGCCCGGTGGCCGGCCGCTGCGGCGCTTGCGGCCACCTGGACATCTGCAACGGCAACACCCGGGTGCGCGCCTGGGAACTGAGCGGAGATTTTTGGGCGGCGGACCCGGCCTGTTATCTGAGCGATGCGGAAATCGGCGTGGAGCCGGGCCGCCACGCACGGCCGGAGCTGACGCCGTGGAGCCGGGCGGCCCAACATTGAGGCGAGCGCCGTAGAGCCTGTTTACGATCTCTTTGAGAGGGGGGATGGTTCAAAGCGTCGAATACGCGGTTTTCCACCTATCCATGCAACGCTTCAACATGTTGAAGCTGCCGGCGAGACTTTTTCTAAGAACGTGTTTACGATCTCGCGAGCAAGAGCGAGACAAGGCGAAAACGATCGAAAAAGCGGAATGTACGAGTGGTACATGAGCATTTTGAGGGCGTACTCACCGTGTAACGCTCCACGACGCGCAGCAGATCGTAAACAGGTTCTAATCACATCGAACTAGGCCGCTGCTGCCAATGGCCCATGGCCCTTGGCGGAGCGCGCTTTTATAGTGTAAGCCTCCGCCATTATCGAGCCACACCGTCATGAGCCATCTGGACATTCCATCCTTCCTGCGCCACCAGCCGCTGTTCCAGCAATTGTCCCCGGAACAGATCCAGGCGCTGGTGCCGCACACCCAAGAACTGCGCGGCCTCAAGGGTCAGGTGATTTTTCAGAAGGGCGACCCCTGCGACGGCATGTTCCTGGTGGTGTACGGCCGGGTGAAGCTGGCGTTGTCCTCGGCGCAGGGCAGTGAAAAAGTGATGGAAATCATCCACCCCGGCCAAAGCTTCGCCGAGGCGGTGATGTTCCTGGGCCGGCCCTGCCCGGTGATGGCCCAGTTCCTGGAAGACGGCATGCTGCTCAAGGTGGAAGCGGCCGGCATCCTGCAAGCGATAGACCACGACCCGGCCTTCGCCCGGCGCTTGCTGGCCGGCCTGTCGCTGCGTTTGCATGGCCTGGTGCGGGACGTGGAGCGCTACTCCATAGAAAGCTCTTTGCAGCGGGTGATTGGCTATCTGCTGCAACACCTCCCGGAAGACGGAGGCAGCCTCACGCCGCAGGTCTCGCTGCCGGTGAATAAAAGCCTGATCGCCTCCCGGCTGAACCTGACCCCGGAAACCTTCTCGCGCATGCTGCACCAGTTGATCGAGGCGGAACTGATCAAGGTGGATGGACGCGATATCACGCTGGTGGATGTGGACAAGCTGAAGGCCTTTGGCAGCTGCGCCTAAAACGCCCCACGCCCTCCATCGTAGGGTGGGAGGCGCGCAGCGATACCCACGCGGCAACGGGTGCGACGCCACAGGCTGCCGGACAGCCACCGATTTGGTGGGTATCGCCTGACGGCTCCACACACCCTGCCCAAACGTGGCCCCAACGCGGCTCCAACCGTAGGGTGGGAGGCGCGCAGCGATACCCACGCGGAAACGGATTCAACGCCACAGGCTGCCGGACAGCCGCCGATTTGGTGGGTATCGCCTGACGGCTCCACCCACCCTACCCAAACGCGGCCCAAACGCGGCTCCGACCGTAGGGTGGGAGGAGCGCAGGATACCCACGCGGAAACGGGTGCGACGCCACAGGCTGCCGGATAGCCGCCGATTTGGTGGGTATCGCCTGAGGGCTCCACCCACCCTACCCAAACGCGGCCCCAACGCGGTTCCAACCGTAGGGTGGGAGGAGCGCAGCGATACCCACGCGGCAACGGGTGCGACGCCATAAGCCGCCGGACAGCCGCCTGTTTGGTGGGTATCGCCTGACGGTTCCACCCTGCCTACCCAAGCGCGGCCCCAACGCGGCTTTAACCGTAGGGTGGGTGGAGCGCAGCGATACCCACGCGGAAACGGATTCAACGCCGCAGGCCGCCGGACAGCCGCCTGTTTGGTGGGTATCGCCTGGCGGCTCCACCCACCCTACCCAAACGCGGCTCCAACGCGGCTCCAACCGTAGGGTGGGAGGAGCGCAGCGATACCCACGCGGCAACGGGTGCGACGCCACACCGCCGGACAGCCGCCTGTTTGGTGGGTATCGCCTGACGGTTCCACCCACCCTACCCAAACACGGCCCCAAACACGGCTCCAACCGTAGGGTGGGTGGAGCGCAGCGATACCCACGCGGCAACGGGTGCAACGCCACAGGCCGCCGGACAGCCGCCGATTTGGTGGGTATCGCCTGACGGCTCCACCCACCCTACCCAACGCGGCCCCAACACGGCTCCAACCGTAGGGTGGGAGGAGCGCAGCGATACCCACGCGGAAACGGATTCAACGCCACAGGCCGCCGGACAGCCGCCTGTTTGGTGGGTATCGCCTGACGGCTCCACCCACCCTACCCAAACGCGGCCCCAACGCGGCTCCAACCGTAGGGTGGGTGGAGCGCAGCGATACCCACGCGGAAACGAGTTCGACGCCACACCGCCGGACAGCCGGCTACGGCGTCCCCCACATGGTGCGTTGCCTTTGGACGGCCAAAGGCTCCGGCATTGGCGCGCCTACCAAGGCCTGGCGGGCGGTGACCATATTGCTGAAGCCCGCCAGCCGATAACACTGCCGCACACAGGTGTCGCGGTTGGTCCACTTGCCGGACGCCCACATCCGCAATAAGGCGGTACGGGCTGGCTCGTGCTCGCCGCGCCATTGGTCCCAAAGCTCAAAACCCACCTGCGCCCGCCTGATCTCCAGATGAATGCTGGCGGTGTCGGCCGGATGGTCCGGGTGCTCGTCCGTCAACGCAATGGCCCCGATGCGCTCTTCATAGGCGGAGATCAAACTGGCGGCGCGTTTGAGGACGTCGTGGTGCTGGATCAGCAGCCTCATCATGACAATGCTCTCCTTGGCCGCCATCACAACACTCCGTTGACGTGCTCCAGACCGCGTTGCAAACGCTGCTGTATCGGCTCCAGCAAGGCCAGCGCTTCCTCGCTGCTGAACAGCAAGGGCTCGTCGCGGCGTTCCAGCAAGGTCAGCAGCGCCAACAGCCCGGTGTGGGCGGCGCGGATGTCCATCACCCCGCTCAGCAGGGCGGAGTCCAGTTGGATATAGCAATCGTTCAATTGGCGGCCCAGATCGCCCAGCAGCAGCACATTGCCGGCGGCGGCGGGCAAGCGCTGAGCACAGGAATGCAGTTGCTCCATCACCGGCGCGGCGGCGGGTTCGGGGCGTTCTCCTGCGCCATGGGGGCAGGCGGGCGGCGGCATTGCGGGGGGAAAGGTAGAGAAGGTCATCACGGTCTCCATGTCATCTTTGGAAACCTGCCCAGGCGAGGCTAGGGCAGGCACATGACAAGGTGGTAAATCCGGCTGACTTTCCAGTGACCGGCAATCCTTTCGGATTCCCTGCCACGGCCCGCCCCGAATGGGTACGGCGTGGCAGCAGACGTAACAGTGCCAAAGCGGACTGTTGTGTCTGCGGGAAAGTCAGTTTTGGGTTTACCAGCCCTGCGTCGTGTGATTGAGCACGGCGCGGAACCAAGCCTAAACAGGCTGGGAGGGGGCGTCAAGGGTGGGCGCTTCAATTTAGACCGTATCGCTCGGGCCAAGCATTGAGAGTTGCAATACATATTGGCATTAGGATGGCAATGGAACATTTGTCCGTGATGGAAAGAATTAGCGGTATTTCATTCTGCGCTTGCTTATAGGGTGTGATTTAATGTCCAGATTATGGAGGGTGTAGGCATTGTCCAGCCTTTGGCTCAGGAAAAACTGTCGGGCCATATGAGTGATGGTCCGGATGAGGGTGCCAAAAGCTAGCTTAGCGAGAGACTCTGATTTCTCCGCTCACAATAATTATTGAAGGAAAGCAGGGCTTGTTATTTCAAAGGGGTAAGGGTGGGCATGAAGCAGTATGAATATCTATGGGATGGAACAGCGCCGGGTTGGGTGGTGATCTGTGTTCGAAAACAGGAGCTTGCGCTTTCACTTGTCTTTTCAAGAGAGGGGCCTTCTGTGCAAGATATCAAAGCCATAAGATCAGTGTTGCCAGAATACTCTTTGCTCTCTGCAATAGAGGTGATGTCTCGCTTACGGGGGAGGGCTCTTGTAGGTTTGGGTAGCTTCGAGAGCCGAGAAGGACGCCGCATCGTGGCGGTATGTAGAGAAAAAGGCTTGAAGGTACAGGAGTTTGTTCAGGATGGGTCGGTTTATCACCTATTTAATGAGCAGACAAAGCATGCCTTGATCATTGAAGATGATTTGCTGGCTAAAGAGGTGCTTGAAACGGCACTCAGTTTTGGGCTGCCTGTGAAAGAGCTAGAAGCATAGGGGTGTGGATGACCCTATATTCGACCCGATGATCAAAGTCATGTGTTGATTTTATAGGCTTGCTGCAAAGTGTCTGGGCGTGGCGGTTTACGACCAAATAGGACAGTCTACTTGTCTAAATTTCAACAGTGGGGTTGGGCTTGAAGCTGCCATAAAGTTTGAATGATGATTGGTATGTAGATTGATAATTCCATACGGATAGTGCAGGTTCGGGGTTGTTGAGCTCTACTATCTCTTGCTCACATCAAAGTTAGGCAAAAGCTTTTTTAGGTGGTTTAGCAGGATCACTTAAAACAATATGTTAGTATGTTTTCACGTGGTTATCTATCTGGTAATAGGCGATGTTAAAAGGTAGTAAAATTTAAAGCTGATTGACAAAAATGACGAAACCGATGTGCGTGCGGAAATCCTGAAAGTGTGGCCAGAGCGGGAGCCAATCGAAATACTGCCCTTGACGACTTCAATCCGTGCCTTGATCAGTTGATGTTGGGATGCCGTAACAAAATCTAAATTGATTGGAATAATCCATGTCTATGTATGAAACTAAAGAGCAATTAGTTGAACTG
Source organism: Chromobacterium sp. Panama (assembly GCF_003052555.1). NCBI lineage: Bacteria > Pseudomonadati > Pseudomonadota > Betaproteobacteria > Neisseriales > Chromobacteriaceae > Chromobacterium > Chromobacterium sp. Panama. The sequence continues at coordinate 4,013,997 of NZ_QARX01000001.1, read as the reverse complement.
TTGAAAGGTGGTGAAAATAGAGTGATTTCCTTAGTAGGAAGATGGGGGACAGGAAAAAGCCATTTATGGAATGAGATAAAAAAAGAAAGTGCCGAGCATAGGGTTAAATCATCGGTTTATGTGTCGTTGTTTGGTGTGAGAAATATCGAGCAATTAATACAAAAAGCAGCAAAAAGCATCTTCCTTGATGCTGACAAAAGAGAGTTCAGGAAGCTGGTGAATAATCTACCAGCCACCATAAAAGGTTTTGGAAAAATATTTGGCAAAGACTTGTCAGCTATTGATGATGTGATCAAGGTATTTGAGTTAAAGGCACTTGATAACAGGTTGATTGTGATTGATGACATTGAACGTAAGCATAAAGACTTATGTATCGATGAGATTTTTGGATTTATAGACGAGTACCGTAATCAACATGGCGCACGATTTGTGCTTATTCTTAATCATGACAAAATTGAGGGTGAAGATTGCGCGAATCTATGGCACTCATTGAAGGAAAAAGTGATAGAACACGAATTTCATTTGGATACCACCGCACAAGAAGCATTTGAAATTGCCATAAAATCCATGCCGACACATGAAAATATTCAGCATGATGTACTTTTGCGTAATATCGAATGCGGAAACATAAGTAATATTCGCATCGTTCATAAAATCATCAAAGTATTAAACGCGATTTTTGATCCAAAAATAGTTGGAAGCCTGTGTATTCCTGATTACATGATTTCGGCAGCCGTATTCTTGACAGCAATTCATTACCGAGCCATCGGAAATGATCTTAATTTGGAATTCGTTATGTCGAAATGGTCGGGGCAGGATGTGCTAGGTTTAAGCAAAAAAGAGCCGGCTGAAAAGGCTGAGAGGGAACTAGTCGATCTTCTGCGTAAGTTCAGCTTGCTTCAATGTGGGGATTTTGAACTGGAATTAAATAATTATTTAAAGTTTGGTAGAATAAATGAAGGTGCATTAACAAAAATATTCACGGAATTGAGTAAAGATATTGATCGCAATCACTATTATAACTTGGTATGTTCCAGTCTTGAAAATTCATATGAACATATGAATTGGAATCATCGTGCATCTGATGCCGATCTGGTTGGAATGGCTCAACCAGTTGCAGATCTCGCAGAATACTTAAATGTAGGAACCATAAATTCCTTCTATGAAGCAATTTCACCTCTTGATGGAGGAAAAGAGCTTGCTGAACAAGGGGTTGATAATTGGGTGAAGTCTTTTAATTCAAAAGAGTTTAATCAAGAAAATAATAACTACACATTTACAACGGATCTGCACCAAAAAATTAAATCTGCCATTGAAAATAAGAAAAAATCAAGCTATAGCAAAGTTTCATTTGTAGAAGCTTGCAATGACATGTTTCGGAGGGAGGCATGGGGTGCTAAGCATATAACTGCAGTCAACAATGTTAGCAAAGAATATTTCATTCTTGCGTTAAATGAATGGGAAATGAAAGACAGAAAAGAATTGATAGTTTGCGCCACAATACTTTTAAAAAACAAGGCAATGTACGAAAGCCAATTTGGAAAGGCTATGAATGATTTCGTTGAGGCTTGCCGTCAAGTTGTCAGTAATGACAGAGATTCACGGCATGCACAACAACTGATCAGCCTTTTTGATTCTGATGAATTGGGAAATATAGATGATTGAATGCAAGTTATTGTTGGTTTTGTGAAATTATATGAGCTAATAATTCGAGAGTAACTAATTGTCCAATTCAGGACTATTGCTGATGCGCTTTTTGAACAAATTTGGTCTCTGTTTCCGCCAGATCCTCATCGCCTGAATGGGCGTCTGGAGCTGTAGTGCAAGCTGAGGCAGATATTGGTTGACCTGTCCTGATAATTACAGACTGCATCACTTGGCATGCAAAGGCAGCTTTCAAATCAAAGCAGCCCCTCCAATGTCTCATCGCAGCAAGCCCTGAACATCCGATTATGGTCGATAGCCGTCATGCTAGCGTAAAAGCATATTCAGCCGCATCGGCCAATAAACACTCGCTCAATGAGTCACCTCGCCGCAAAACTCCAATAGCAAGCTCACCCCGCCCCCTCCACCCGATTCCGCCCATTCGCCTTGGCCCGATACAAAGCCTCGTCCGCACGCTGGACGATGGTTTCGTGGGTGGCGTCGTCGTCGCGCGCGGTGGCCGCGCCTATGCTGACGGTGACGACGCCGGCCACGGTGTCGGAGGCGGCGGATACCGCCGCGCGCACCCGTTCGGCCAGTACCAGCGCGCCTTCGGCGTCGGTGTCCGGCAGCAGAAGCAGAAACTCCTCGCCGCCGTAGCGGGCGGTGAAGTCCGTGGCGCGGGCCGCGCCGTTCAGGGCGGCGGCGATTTGTTGCAGCACTTGGTCGCCCACCGCGTGGCCGTGGTTGTCGTTGACGCGCTTGAAGTGGTCTGCGTCCAGCAGCAGTACCGAGTAGGGCGCGCGGCTGCGGTGATAGCGCTGGTATTCCGCCGTCAGCCATTCCGCGGCGGCCATGCGGTTGCTCAGGCCGGTCAGCGCGTCGTGGCGCGCCATTTGTTCCAGTTGCGCCGCTCTTTCCTCCAATTGGCGTTTGGCTTGGCTCAGCGCTTCCGTGCGTTCTTCCACTTTTTGTTCCAGGCCGGCGTTGGCGGCGGCCAGCTCGCCGCGGCGCGCCAGCAGGGCGGCGGTCATCTGCCGCATGGCCTGGGCCAGTTGTTGCAGTTCGCGGGCGCCGCTGCGCAAGCTCCAGTCCGCTTCTTCGTCGCCGGCGCTGACGCGCTGGGCGGTGCGGGCCAGGGTTTCCAGCGGGCGGCTGAAGGCGGCGGCCAGCCGGTAGACCACGATCATCAGCAGCAGGGTGATGATCAAGCCGGGCAGGGTCAGCGCGGAGCGCAGCCGGCTGAGGGCGGCGAAGGCTTGCGGCGGCGGCTGGCGGACGATGACGCGCCAGCCGGGGCCGGGGGCGTCGTCTATCGCGGCGTCGGCGTAGAGGTAGGTTTCGCCATCCGCCCAGTCGCCCTGTTGGTAGCCGGGGCCGCTCAGCGGCGCGGGCATGTCCGCCTGGCCCGGCGCGCCGGGCGGGAACAGCGGGGCGTTGTTCTGGTTGACGATGAAGACTTGGGGCGCGTCCCCGGCGCTGCCGCGCGGCAGGCGGTCGGCGATCAGCGTCGCCACCCAGGCCCAGGCGCTTTGGGCGGCCAGCGCGCCGCGCAGCTTGCCGGCCTCGTCATGCAGCGGGGCGGCGAATTCAATGCGGGGAGACGGCGCCTTGCCGCTGGCGGAGACGATGCGGCCGTCCGGCGCGATCACGCCCAGCCAGGCGTAGTCCGGGTTGTGCAGCCTGATGTGTTCCAGGCCGCCGCGCAGCGCCGGGCTGTCCAGCGGGGCGCTGAGGAAGACGGGGGTTTGGGTGTGCAGGGCCAGTTCTCGCCGCCGTTGGCTGAGGCCGGCGGCCAGGGATTTGGCGATGCCGCGCGCGGTGGCCTGCAAGGCTTCGCCCTTGTCTTGCAGCAGGCCCTGGTTCAGTTGCGGCTCCAGCGCGGTGTCCAGCAAGGAGGCGAGCAGGAACAGGCCGCCGAACAGCAGGCTGAGCCGCAGCCGGAAACTGCGCGGCGAGAGCTGGGAGAGAAGCTTCATCTTGGTGCGGCCAATGGGGTGGTACAGCTTTATGTTTGTATCCACGGGCGCGGGATTGCAAGGCGGGAGGCGGGGTAAAAAGAGCGCGGCCAGCGTGGGCCGCGCGAAAGGAGGGGATGGGGGTGTGCGGTAAGCGGCGCTGAGAACCTGTTTACGATCTGCTGCGCGTGGTGAAACGCGACACGGTGAGTGCCGCTTCGAAATGCTGATGTAGCACTTGTACATTCCGCTTTCTCAGCGGTTTTCGCCTAGCGCGCGAGATCGCAAACACGTTCTGAGAGCGGCCAACAAAATCCCTGAAGCAAGGCGCGCCGACGCAGCATCAGGGGTTTTTCGCCGTTCTTACTTTTCGGTGAGGCCGCCGCCCAGCGCCTTGTACAGCGCAATGGCGTTGCTCAGTTCGCCGCGGCGCAGGTCCAGCAGCCCTTGTTGGGCGGCGTAGAGCTGGCGTTGGGCGTCCAGCAGTTCCAGCCGGCCGTCCACGCCGGCGCGGTAGCGCTGGCCGGAGAGGTCGGCGCGGCGTTCGGCGCTGGCCACCGCGCGCGCCTGGGCGTCTATCTGGCGGCTGAAGGTTTCGCGGCCGGCCAGGCCGTCGGCCACTTCGCGGAAGGCGATCTGGATGGCGCGTTCGTATTCGGCCACGGCGCTGGATTTGCGCACTTCCGCCAGCCGCAGTTCGGCGCGCAGCCGGCCGCCCTGGAACAGCGGGATGTTGATTTGCGGCGCAAAGCTCCATACGTGTTGGCCGCCGTCGAACAGATTGCGCAGGCCGGGGCTGAGGAAGCCGGCGGAGGTGCTCAGCGACAGCCGCGGAAAGAAGGCGGCGCGCGCGGCGCCGATGTCGGCGTTGGCGGCTTCCAGCTGTTGTTCGGCTTGCAGGATGTCCGGGCGGCGGAACAGCAGCTCGGAGGGCAGGCCGGCGGCCAGCCGGGTCACCACCGGCTGGCGGTCCAGCGGCAGCGGCTCGGGCAGGTCTTCCGGCGGTTCCGCGCCCAGCAGCAGGCGCAGCGCGTTGCGCGCCTGGTCCGCGGCGCGGGCGCGGGCTTCCAGGTCGGCGTCGGCGCTGGCCACCTGGCCTTCGGCCTGGGCCACGTCCAGGCCGCCGGCCTGTTGAGCGTCCTTGAGCCGGCGCGCCAGCGCCAGCGATTGCCGCCAGTCCGCCTGGGTGCGTTCCGCCAGCGCCAGTTGTTCGCGCGCCAGCCGTTCCGCGAAGTAGGCGTCCGCCACCGCGCCCACCAGGGCGATCTGGGCGGCGCGGCGGCCGTGGTCGGTGGCCAGGTAGCGGGCGAAGGCGGCGTCGGACAGCGCGCGCACGCGGCCGAACAGGTCAATCTCAAACGCGCTGACGCCCACGTTGACGCCGTACTGGTTTTGCACGGCGGCCGGGGTGAACGGATCGGTTTCGCGGTTGGCCGGGCTGCGCTGGCGGGTGAGGCCGGCGCCGGCGTCCACGGACGGCAGCCGCGCGGCGCGCTGGATGCCGTATTGGGCTTCGGCGGCTTCCACGTTGAGAGCGGCCAGGCGCAGGTCGCGGTTATTGCGCAGCGCCAGCTCTATCAGGCTTTGCAGCCGGCGGTCGCCGAACATGGCGCGCCAGCCCAGGTCGGCGGCGTTGGCGTTGGCATCGTCCGCGGCCGCCGTGGCGTAGCGGGCCGGCACCGGCGGCTCCGGCTTGCGCAGCGGCTGGGTCAGCGAGCAGGCGGAGACGCTTAGGGCCAGGGCCAGGGGGAGGAGCGCTTTCATGATTCAACTTTCTGTTCCGCGGCCGGACGCGGCTTGCGCCAGTTGGCGATGCGCGCTTGCGCGCTCATCACGACCACGAAGAATACGGGTACGAAGAAGATGGCCAGCACGGTGGCGGTGACCATGCCGCCGAACACGCCGGTGCCGATGGCGTTCTGGGTTTCGGCGCTGGCGCCGGTGGCCAGCATCAGCGGCAGCACGCCCAGGCCGAAGGCCAGCGAGGTCATCAGGATGGGGCGCAGCCGCAGCCGGGAGGCTTGCACCGCGGCGTCCACCAGGCTCTTGCCTTCTTCATGCAGTTGTTTGGCGAACTCGATGATCAGGATGGCGTTCTTGGCGGACAGGCCAATCACGGTGATCAGGCCCACTTTGAAGAACACGTCGTTGGGCATGCCGCGCAGCATCACCGCGCCGATGGCGCCGATCAGGCCCAGCGGCACCACCAGCATCACGGACAGCGGGATGGCCCAGCTTTCGTACAGCGCGGCCAGCACCAGGAACACCACGATCATGGACAGCGCCATCAGCATGGGGGCCTGGGCCGCGGATTGGCGTTCCTGTAGCGATTGGCCGGTCCAGGCCAGGGCGAAGCCGGGCGGCAGTTGCGTGGCCAGCCGTTCCATCTCGGCCATGGCCGCGCCGCTGGAGTAGCCGGGCGCGGCGCCGCCGGAGAGGCGGGCGGACGGGTAGCCCTGGAAGCGCACCAGTTGCAGCGGGGTTTCGGACCAGGCCGGGCGCACCACTTCGGACAGCGGCACCATGCCGCCGCTGGCGTTGCGCACGTAGAGCTTGAGCACATTGTCCAGCTGCATGCGCGCCGGCGCGTCGGCCTGGATGATGACTTGCTGCATGCGGCCGGCGTGCGGGAAGTCGTTGACGTAGGTGGAGCCCATGGCGGTGGACAGGGTGTCGCTGACGCTGTTGAAGGACACGCCCAGCGCCTCGGCCTTTTGCCGGTCTATGTCCAGGCGCACGCTGGTGCCGGCCGGCAGGCTGTCCGGGTAGACGCCCTGGACGATCTTGCTGCGGGAGGCCAGTTCCAGCAATTGGGCTTCGGCCGCTTTGAGCGCGGCGTGGCCCTGGTTGGCGCGGTCTTGCAGCCGCAGGCTGAAGCCGGAGCTGGTGCCCAGTTCGTCGATGGCCGGCGGCAGCAGGCTCATCGCCGCGCCTTCCGTGGCGGCGGACAGGCGATGTTGGGCGCGCATGGCTTCTTCCACGGTGCTGCTGTCGCCGCGTTGTTTCCAGTCTTTGAGCACGGCGAAGTTCAGCGCCGCGTTGGGGCCGGAGCCGGAGAAGCCGTAGCCGATGATGGAGATGCTGGACTGGAGCGCAGGGCGCGTCGCCAGATGGTCATCGAGCGTTTTAACCACGTCGCGGGTGCGCTCGACGGTGGCGTCCGCGGGCAAGAGAAAGCTGGTCATGAAATAGCCCTGGTCTTCTTCCGGCAGGAAGGAGGAGGGCAGCGCCTTGAAGCCGGCGGCCAGCGCGCCGGAGATGGCCAGGAACAGCAGCATCACGCGGCCGGCGCGGCCTATCAGCCGGCCTACGCGGGTTTCGTACCAGGCGGTGAGCTGGGCGAAGCGGCGGTTGAACCAGCCGAAAAAGCCGCGCTTTTCATGGTGTCCCTGCGGGATGGGCTTGAGCATGGTGGCGCACAGCGCCGGGGTCAGTGTCAGCGCCAGCAGCGCGGAGAACAGGATGGCCACGGCCATGGACAGGGAAAACTGTTGGTAGATCACGCCCACGGAGCCGCTGGACAGGGCCATGGGGATGAAGACGGCGGTGAGCACCAGGGTGATGCCGACGATGGCGCCGGTGATTTCCTTCATGGCCTTGGAGGTGGCGTCCTGCGGGGACAGGCCTTCTTCCGCCATCAGCCGTTCCACGTTTTCCACCACCACGATGGCGTCGTCTACGATGATGCCGATGGCCAGCACCATGCCGAACATGGTCAGCACATTGATGGAGAAGCCGGTGGCCAGCATCACGGCGAAGGTGCCCAGCATGGCCACCGGGGCGACGATGGCTGGGATCAGGGTGTAACGCGCGTTTTGCAGGAACAGATACATCACCAGGAAGACCAGCACCATCGCTTCCAGCAGGGTGTGGATCACTTTTTCGATGGAGATCTTGACGAAGGGCGCGGTGTCGAAGGGCACGGAGTAGCTGATGCCGGCCGGCATGGAGGTGCTCAGCTCGGCCAGCCGCGCCCGCACCGCTTCCGCGGTTTTGACCGCGTTGGCGCCCGGCGCCAGTTGCACGCCGGCGAAGGAGGCGGGCTTGCCGTTTTCGCGGCTGACGAAGCTATAGCCCTGGGAGCCTATCTCCACCCGCGCCACGTCGCCCAGCACCACTTTGGAGCCGTTGGCGTTGGCGCGCAGCACGATGGCGGCGAACTCTTCCGGCGCGGTCAGCTGGCCTTGCACGGTGAGCGGCACGGTGACGCGCTGGCCGGGCAGGGCGGGCGCGGCGCCCAGGCTGCCGGGGGCGATCTGGACGTTTTGCTGGGCGATGGCGGCGGTGAGCTCGCTCATGGACAGGCCGTAGGTGATCAGCTTGGCCGGGTCCACCCAGACGCGCATCGCTTGTTCCGTGCCAAATTGTTGGACGCGGCCCACGCCTTCGATGCGGCGCAGTTCTTCGGCGATATTGCGCGACAGGTAGTCGCTGAGCGCGCCTTCGTCGAAGCGGCCGCTGTCCGAGCGCAGGCCGATCAGCATCAGGAAGCCGGAGGAGGCGGATTCCACCATCACGCCGTTCTGGCGCACCGGGGCGGGCAGCCGCGGTTCCACCGCCTTGAGCTTGTTCTGCACGTCCACCTGGGCCAGCTCCGGGTCCGTGCCCGGCTTGAAGGTGACGGTGATCTGGGCGATGCCGGAGGTATCAGCCGAGGATTCGAAATACAGCAGGTTCTTGACGCCGGACAGCTCGCGCTCGATCAGGCTGAGCACGCCGTCACTCATGGTCTGCGGCGTGGCGCCGGGGTAGCTGGCGGTGATGGTGACCGAGGGCGGCGCCACCGAGGGGTAACGCGCGATCGGCAGCTGCGGGATGGCGATCACCCCCAGCAGGATGATGAACAGGGCGATCACCCAGGCGAACACCGGGCGGCGGATGAAGAATTGAGACATGACGGCTTCCTTCGATCAGCGCTTGGCCGCGGGCGCGGCTTCGCTGGCGGCCACCACGGCGCCGTCGGCGAGGCGTTCCATGCCCTCGACCACGACCTTCTGCCCGGCGCGCAGGCCGGCGCGGATGCGGTATTGGCGGTTGGCCAGTTCGCCCAGCTCCACCACGTTCAGCCGCGCCTGGTTCTTGGCGTCCACGGTCCACAGCTGGGTTTTGCCGCCGATGCGCACCACGGCCTGCTGCGGCACGGTCAGCGCCGCCGCGTAGCTGGCGCGCGGCACGCGGGCGCGGACGAACATGCCGGGCAGCAGCCGCCGCTCGGGGTTGTCCACCAGCACGCGCAAGAGCACGTCGCCGGTGCCGGCGTCCACGTTGACGCCGGAGAACAGGATGCGGCCGTTGAGGCCGTAGGGCGCGCCGTCGTCGCGCAGGATGGACACCGGCAGGCCGCCGCCGGCGCTGTCCGGCTGGGCGGCCAGGCTTTGGCGCACGGCTTCCAGCGCCGCCGCCGGCTGGCGCACGTCCACGTACACCTGGTCTATCTGTTGGATGCGGGCCATCGGGGCGCCGTCGGCGCCGCCCACCAGCGCGCCCTCGGTGACCAGGGCCTGGTCGATGCGGCCGGAGATGGGCGCTTCCACGCGGGAGAATTTCAGGTCCAGCTGGCGGCGGGCCAGCGCGGCGCGCGCCTGGGCCACATCCGCGGCGGCCTGATCGCGCTGGGACGCGGCGTCGTCGTAAACCTGGCGGCTGACGGCGTCGGTTTCCACCAGCGGCTTGAGGCGGGCGGTTTGCACCCGCGCGCGCGCCAGCGCGGCCTCGGCGCGTTGCAGCGCGGCGGCGGCGGTGTCCACTTCCGCCTTGAACGGCGCCGGGTTGATCTGGAACAGCGGCTGGCCGGCGCGCACCTCGGTGCCTTGCTCAAATTGCCGGCGCAGCACGATGCCGCTGACCTGGGGGCGGATTTCCGCCACCCGCACCGCGGCCACGCGGCCGGGCAGGTCTTCGCTCAGTTTGAGCGGGGCCGGGGCCGCGCTGAGGGTGCGCACCGGGATCGCCGGCGGCGGCGCTTGGGTCTCGGCCTGTCCGCAGGCGCTCAGCAGCGCCGCCGCCAGCAGGCAGCCGCCGCCGTAGAGGCTGGCTCGTTTACTCTTCATTTCCACTCCAATCAGGCTTGGGCGGGGGGCCGCCCGTAAAAAATATGCGGCAGTATGCCGGGGCCGGATGGGGTTTTTCGTGTGGTAGCATGGAGATTCGATGGAGATGCAAACAGGATGCGAAATCGGCGCCATGACTCAGACAATGCGACCGTCCGGCGGGGCTCAAGACCGTCAGGCCTTGATCCTCGTCGCTGAAGACGAACCCGAGATCGCGGAGATTCTCACCGCCTATCTGACCCGCAGCGGCATGCGTTGCGCGCACGCGGCGGACGGCCGGCAGGCGCTGGAGCTGCATCTGTCGCTGAAGCCGGATCTGGTCTTGCTGGACGTGCAGATGCCGCGGGCCGACGGCTGGCAGGTGTTGGCGGAAATCCGCCACCGCGGCGACACGCCGGTGATCATGCTGACGGCGCTGGACCAGGACATCGACAAGCTGATGGGCTTGCGCATCGGCGCGGACGACTACGTGGTCAAACCCTTCAATCCCGCCGAGGTGGTGGCGCGCACGCAGGCGGTGCTGCGCCGCTCCATGTCCGGCGCGCGTCAGGCGGAGCCGCGCGTGCTGCGCGCGGAGCCGTTCGAGATCGATCTGGAGAACCACGAAGTGGCGGTGCAGGCCGGCAAGCAGCGCCATGTGCTGACGCTGACCCTGACCGAATTCAAACTGCTGGCGCAACTGGCGCGCGCGCCGCGGCGGGTGTTCAGCCGCGCCGAGCTGCTGGCCGCCTGCCTGCCGGAAGGCGACGCCTTGGAGCGCACCGTGGACAGCCACATCAGCAAGCTGCGCAAGAAGCTGGAGGAGTGCGGCGTGGACGGCGTGCCGGTGGGCGTGCGCGGCGTGGGTTACAAGCTGTGGGGCGCGGAATGAGGCTGGAGGGGCTGAGCCGGCAGATCGCGCTGTCGATGGCGACGATGGCCTTCTGCGTGACCGTGCTGGTGGTGGTGACCGGCTTCACTTTCTACTATGTGGCGATGACCTACTGGCCGGTGCATTTCGAGACGCCGGGCTGGAAGATGACGATGCCGGAGTGGGTGTGGCTGCTGTCCAGCACCGTGGCGGGCCTGGCGCTGTCGGTGGTGATGGGCCTGCGTCTGGCGCGCCGCATCCTGGTGCCGCTCAACTCCGTGGCGGAGGGCATACGCCGCGTGGCCCAGGGCGATCTGGACGCGCGCGCGGCGGCCGGGGACCGTTCGCTGCGCGAGGCGGCGGCGCTGGCCGACGACTTCAACGCGCTGGCGGACCAGTTGCAGCGCATGACCAAGGAGCAGGCGTTCTGGAACGCCGCCATCGCCCATGAGCTGCGCACCCCGGTCACGGTGTTGCGCGGACGGCTGCAAGGGCTGGCGGAAGGGGTGTTCACTCCGGACGAGAACCAGTTCCGCCGGCTGTTGGCCCAGGTGGAGAGCCTGGCGCATCTGATCGAGGATTTGCGCGTGATCAGCCTGGCGGAAAGCGGGCATCTGGACATAGAGATGCGGGACACCGATCTGGCCGCCGAAGTGCGCGCGGTGGTGGAGGTGTTCGAGGACGCCTTGCTGGCGGCCGGCTTGCAGGCGGTGCTGGATCTGGACGAGCGCCCGGCGCATTGCGATCCGGTGCGCATCCGCCAGGCGCTGCTGGCCTTGCTGGACAATGCGCGCCGTTACGCCCAGCCCGGCCTGGTGCGGGTGCGGCTGCGCATGGAGGACGGCCTGTGCAGCTTGCGGGTGGAGGACGAGGGGCCGGGCATTCCAGACGATTTCGCGCCGCACGCCTTCGAGGCCTTCCGCCGCGCGGACGCGGCGCGGCAAAGCGGCAAGGGCGGCAGCGGCCTGGGGCTGGCGGTGGTGGCCGCCATCGCGCTGGCTCACGGCGGCGAGGCCCGTTGCAGCCGCGTGGGCGGCGGCAGCCGCTTTGAGCTGAGCTGGCCGCAGCCGGCGTCTTAACCGGCTGGGCGCGCAGCCCGCTTCATGAACACAAGCTCCGGGTCGCCGTCGTCCAGATTGTCGATGCGTCCGCTTTCCCGGAAGCCCAGCTTGTCCAGCAAGCGCCGCATCGGCAGATTGGATTCATTGGCGGAGGTGAACAGCTTGTCGCCCGCGCATCGCCTTTCAAACTCCGCCATCAAGGCGCTGGCCACGCCGCGGCCTCTGGCGGCTTCCGCCACCATCAGCAGCGGGATGAAGCGCTGCTGAAAGAAGGAGCGGTCCAGAATGCCGTAGCCCAGCGCCTCCTCGGCCTCGGCCAGCCAGCAGCTTTGCGCGGCGATGGCCTCGCCCAGCATCCTGCGTCGGGCGGGGTCCCGCTGCGCGACGGCGTCGACGCCGATCAGGGCCGGCAGGTCCGCCGCTTGCGCGGCTCGTATCTTGAGGTCCAGTTTGAGCATGGCTTGCATGTGGTCATCCCGCGCCCGCTTTCAAGGCCGCGTTGATGGTTTTCCACTGCCGGGCGGCGCCGGCGATGAAGAGCAGCAGCAGGACGCCGGTGGCGATCTGGAGGGCGGGCGCGTCGGGGCTGGACAAGAGGGGATGGCCCAAGGGCAGGCGGGTGGAGGTTTCCGTGACGGCCGGAATCCAATGGAACAGGAAGGTGGCGGACAAGCCGACGGCGGACGCATGGGCGGCCTTGCCGCCGAAAAGGCCCTTGAACTCCGCCAGCAGCGCCAGCAGCAGGACGACCAGCGTGATGAGGGCCAAGGCGTGCGGCTTGCCGAAACCGCCGTGCTGAAAAATGCCCAGGGCGGTGACGCAGCTGATCACGGTGCCGATCACATAAGCCTGGCCCAGGCGATTGCGCGGGCTGATCCTGCCGTCGCGCCACAGCGCGATGGCGCCGAAAGCGACCGCCAGCAGGCTGACGGCGGTATGAAAGATCCCCAGCGGGGTGAGTCCATATAGCATTTGGATCTCCTTGCTCATAAAGGCTTGGATGCGGCCGGGCCGGAGTCTTGCCGGCCCAGGCTTTGCTGCCACAGCACTATCACTATAAGACCTATGGCCATCACGCATTCCAGCCGGAAGAAGTCCAGGCAGGACAGCAATTGCGATTGCTGCGTCAGCTGTCCCGCCAGCACGGCCATTCTTTGTTTGGCGCTCAGCTCCGGCAAGGCTTGCTGCAATTGGTCCAGCGCGGCGTTGAACGCCGGGTTGAGCACGCTGAAGCCCTCGGACAGGCGCTGGTAGTGCAAGGCGTTGCGCGCTTGCAGAAACACTGTACTGGCGGCCACCCCCATGGACAGCGACAGCTGACGGACGATGTTCTTGGTCTGGTAGGCGCGGGCGAAGTCGGGCTGATCGATATGGCTGAAGGTGGCCTGCGCCACCGCCATGATGAACAGGGACATGAAGCCGCCGTTGCAGATCAGGATGCTTACGATCAGGCTGGCCGGCGCGTTTTGATTGAGGCCGGACATCAGCACGCCGTAGAGCAGCAGCAGGCAGCAGGCCGCCGCCATCATGGCGCGCACGCCGCGCGCCCGGCGCTTGAGCAATAAAAAGGCGTAGAGCGTGGAAAACAGGATGCCGGCGACAAAGCTCACCGACAGCAAGCGCCCGGTCGTCGGCAGGTCAAAGCCCAGCGCCTGTTGCGCCATCACCGGCAGGATGTAGCTGTTGGCGGAAACCAGCAGATAGCAGCAGCTGTAAAAGCCCAGGCCGGCCAGGTAGCGCAGCTGGAGCAGGGCTTTCTTGCGCAGCGGGCGCCGCCGGCGGTGGTATTGCCAGCCCCAGCCGGCCAGCAAGGCCTGCGCGAGGATGGCCAGCAGCCATTCGGGGCGGGAGAAGAAATCGTAGGGCAGCTGTTGAATCAGCCATTGCAGCGCCAGCACGCCGACAATCATGCACAGGAAGGCGCGCGAGCCCTGGGTATGCGGATGGGCCGGTTCCGCCCGCTGGCTCAGCAGCCGGGTGGCCGGCCAGGCCAGCGCCAGCGCCGGCAGCACGGCGAAGAAAATCCAGCGCCAGTCCTGGCGGCTGATCAGTTCCGCGCCCAGCAGCGGGCCGCAGGCGGAGCCCAGCATCAGCGCATAGCCGAAACAGAGCAGGCCCAGCATCTTGCTCTTGTCCGTCAGCGCGTTCACCTCCACCCGCGCCGCGGTGAAGAAAGCCGCGCCGCCCAGGCCTTGCAGCGCCCGGCCCAGTATCAGCTGGCTGGGGCCATTGGCGAAACCGCAGGTCAACGCGCCGACGCCGAACACGATGATGGACAGGCGGATATAGCGCCGCATGCCCAGGCGGCGGCTCAGCCATTCGTGCTGCAACAGCACCAGAACGGCGGCGCTGGCGTAAGCCATGGCCGCATAGCTGAACTCCTCCGGCGCGGCGCCCACGCCGCCCATCACCTGGCTGGAGGCGAAGTTGAGCAGGCCGTTCTGGAAGAACTCCAGACAGGCGATCAGCATGATGGAAATCAGATACCAGGGCGTGGCTTGCGTGCGTTCGGCGTTCATGGGCTCGGGACTCGGGAGGGTGTCCCCATTATCGGAGCCGGCTATAATTCAATGAAATCGATTGTTTATATGGCATCTATCGAAATGACTGATATAGACGCGGTCTGGCTGCGCCGCCTGGATCTCAACAATATGGTGGCCTTGCACACGCTGCTGAGCACGCGCAGCGTCAGCCAGAGCGCGCGGCTGCTGTGCCTGGGGCAGCCGGCGGTCAGCCATCTGCTCAAGCAGCTGCGGGAGCAGTTGCAGGACGCCTTGCTGTACCGGCACGGCCAGCGCATGATGCCCACCCCGTTCGCCGAGGCCTTGCTGCCTGAATTGGAAGCCTGGCTGGGCGCCGGCGAGCGCCTGTTCCGGCAGCGGCCCGTGGACCTGGAAACCGTGGAAAGAACGGTGCGGCTGGCCTTGCCGGACGCGCTGGAAGCCGCCTTGCTGCCCGGCTTGCTCGGGGCCTGCCGCGAGCGGGCGCCGGGCCTGAGCGTGGATGTGGCGGCCTTGTCCGCCGCTCAGGCGCTGGCGGCGCTGGAGTCGGCGCAGATTGATTACGCCGTCGGCTACTTTCCCTTCCCCACGCCCCGGCTGGAACGCCAGACCCTGCTGCGCAGCGGCTTCGCCTGCCTCTATCACCGCGAACAGCTGCAATTGCCGGCCGTGGTGGGCGCGGAGGAAGTGGCGGCCTGGCCGCATGTCTACACCTCTTACATCGGCGAAGCGCTCAGCCTGATAGACCATTACCTGCAACTGCGCGGCTTGCAGCGCCGCGTCCTGGCGCGCGCCGCCAGCCTGCTGGCCATTCCGCCGATACTGGCGGCGGTGCCGGCGGTGGCGGTGCTGCCCTCCGTGGTTTGCGCCATCGTCGGCCGGCATCAGGCGGGCATGGCGCGCGCGCAGATAGACGAGCCGAGCTTGCGGATCGATGTGGAGTTGTTATGGCATCCCAGGGTGAACGATGATCCGGTGCATCAATTCGTGAGGACCGAGCTGGCCGGGCTGTGCGCAGGCGGCCGGATCGCGCCGGACGGCGCTGAGGGGGAGGACATGGCGTAAAAAAGCCGCGCCGTTGCCGGTCGCGGCTTTTTTGATCTGCGGTGCTTGCTGCTTTGCAAGCAGAGGTGGCGCCCCGACAGGGATTGAATTGAGTTTAAAACATATTGTTTTTAAAAATATTTCTTATTTTGTTGTCGATGAGATACCCCTAAATGTACCCCCAATGCTATTTTTTCTAGCAGGAATAGTGGCTTTCGACTCTAAGCGGAAATCGCCAACTTGAGGGAGCGGACTTTCAACGTAGAGCTAGGCCTTTTTGGCGCGGTGGATTGATTCCCTAGCGCACTATCGCGGTTTGGTGAAGTCAATTGCCAGGCGATCCAACTCACACTCGGCCAAGTGAAGCAGGTGCCCCAAGGAAACTAGCCTTGCTTCGGCCGATCCAGCTCCCGTTGCCAAGCTTTCCTTCAACCGTGTCGTTTCATAGAGTTTGTGGGAGATGCTTCGCCAAGCCTCGCTTAACTGTGAATAGATCTGCACCTCAATGCAAAGCCCAGATTTGAAGCGAACGTTGCTGTGGAATGCAAAGTAGCCGCTCGCCAGCTTTGACTCCATATCAACTTCGACTCGATCGATTTCCGCGAAATATTTCTCAATGTCCGGCGGATCAACGATGTCGCGCCAGTTTTCAAGCCGCTCAGCAAAGAGCCTCGCGTGTCCCAATGTTGGTGCGACGACCGAAGTTCGCACCAAGTCCGTAATTTCCAGTCTTAGATTGCGGAGACTGGCGTAGTTAGCGGAGCGCTTAAGATTCTTTCGCCATAGCTTTTCGAGTATTGAATCGGAACTCTTGAAGAGAAGGTCAAATCCTTTGTTGCTCGGCTGCGGGGAGAACTGTGTGGTTGGCACGCTAAACTGGCCCTGACTGATGCCTTTGAATCTGACCTTGCACTCCTTCTCCGTAAAGGCCTTTATCTGTGTAAGCAATTGACTCAGCGTAGCCAAACTTGAGTGGGAAGAGCTTTTCAGTTCCGATCTAATAGCGTCAAGCCTTGTGACGATGTCTATATCTTCTGGCACGGAGTTATTGTGCCAAGAGATATATAAGTCTCTGGCGTAAGTTTGAGGGAATTCAAGCGTCATTGCCGTCGGCCTCATCGAGGTAGTAGCTCTTTGCTACATCTTCTGCGACGCCCTTGACTTCTAGGCTGCAATAGCTTTGCATGAAAGCCCGGTAGACTTTAAGAGCTAAGTGCCTGTTCTTATCAAATCCGCGCTTGGTTGTGTAGAACTGAGTAATGCCCGTAATCACCATAATTTCTTGACCTACCCAGCGTGAGCCACAGTTCTCTTCAAACCAGAACTGCTCTGAGCTGAGCTTCTTCGCTAGCTCCTCAGAACTCTTGCTTTCGTATTCTGCAAGTATTTCGCGCCAGCGAGTCAAAGCCGCGTTGTAGTAAAGAAGAACATTCTTGTCTCCTTGAATGAGGAGCTCTGTTGTGTAGTGCATAGCCTTCTTCTCTCGTTGGTGGATAGAGACAAATGGTGGTAAGTGGCCTAACAGTGTTTACACGGTTGCAAGGGGCTGCATAACAATTGATATTGCTGACGCCGGATACATTACACTAAGCACATTGCTTTCAGTTACATGGAATATTGGTTGTCAGTGTAACAACTTCAATATGCTGGACAACTACTGCACGGCAATGTCTGCTTCGGGGGGAGGGATCCAAGTGACCGTTTCTAGCTGTTAGCAGTCGATTGTAACCGCGTTTTTCTCCCCGCTCAGCCAGGCACACACACCTAAAATCCCCCCGAAACCGTGGATCAGCCCTTAAGTCTTTGTCCTGTAACGGCTTTTCATCCACGGTTTGTCCACGGTCGCTCCCCCCCATTCCGTGGATGCCGCATAAACTTCAATAAAATCAATGCCATGAAGGGAAGGGCGTATCCACCATTTCCACGACTTCCGCTGGCAAACCCGTGGATTAATTTTTAAGCAGCGCTCCGAAACCGTGGATGGCCCCTTCCTTTCCTTTTCATTGCTTTTTATCTCTATCTCTTTGTTTTTAAAATAAGAAGAAGTACTTAGAGGCCATAAAAGGCTAAAACCCCAATGTGGAAGAATTGGGGCAAACCGTGGAAGTTTGAGGGGAAACCGTGGAAGTTTGAGGGGAAACCGTGGATTTCAGAGGGCAAACCGTGGATGGGTTCTGCTCAACAATCAATGACTTAGGTCGTGAAGAGGGGGCAATCCACGGAGTTTTTTTACCTACTCCCCTACTCAATGGCGTGGAAACCGGCGATTTCCGGCCGTTTTAGCTGGACTTGGTTTGTCGATGTTATGTCTGGTGTGTAAAAGGACTCTACTGTTTTGCAGTTTGAGCGGTGGAATGGGGGACCGCCCATACCAGGCAGGCTGTCGAGCGGAGGAACGGGTGGTTTAGGGCTGGATGTCCGGTGCGGCGTAGAGGCCGAGCTTTTCCAGTTGCGGCAGGATGATGGCGGTCAGGTGGCCCTGGCGGCGGCCGTGGATGGTCTTCTCGACGCCATCGGCCAGCACACCGTACTTTGCAGCAGCGGGTTCTTGAAGATGCGGCCGGTCTGCACCGGGGAAGCCGGCGTGGCAATGACTAAGCCTGTTAGGGCGCTGAATAGGGCGCAAAAAAACCGCGCCGTTGCCGGTCGCGGCTTGTTTGATCTGCGGCAGCTTGCTGCTTTGCAAGCAGAGGTGGCGCCCCCGACAGGAATCGAACCTGTAACTGCCCCTTAGGAGGGGGCCGTTATATCCATTTAACTACGGAGACGCTTAGAGAAACTGCTGGGTCAGGCGCTGCGGTCCACCGACAGGCGGGCCAATTCCACCAAGGCCTGACGGGTGTCCGATTCCGGAATCGGCGCCAGCGCGGCCACGGCCTGTTCGGCTACCTTGACCGCTTCCGCCCGGGCGTAGTCCAGCGCGCCGCAGGATTGTACCGCAGCCAGCACGTCCTGGAAACGATCGCGGCTGGCGTGTTCCAGCGCGTCGCGCACGGTGGCGGAGGCTTCCGGGCCGCCGTTGCGCATGGTGTAGATCAAGGGCAGGGTCGGCTTGCCTTCGGCCAGATCGTCGCCCAGGCTCTTGCCTATGGTGTCGGCGTCGCCGCTGTAATCCAGCACGTCGTCGATGATCTGGAAAGCGGTGCCCAGGTACATGCCGTATTCGGCCATCGCCTGCGCCTGTTCGGCGCTGGCGCCGGCGCTGAGCGCGCCCACGCGGGCGGAGGCTTCAAACAGCTTGGCGGTCTTGTACTTGATCACGCGCAGGTATTCGTCTTCGGTGACGTCGGTGTTGCCGATATTGAGCAGCTGCAGCACCTCGCCCTCGGCGATGATGTTGGTGGCTTCCGCCATCACCGCCAGGATGTCCATATTGCGGGTGGTCACCATCATCTGGAAGGCGCGGGTGTAGAGGAAGTCCCCCACCAGCACGCTGGCGGCGTTGCCGAACAGCGCATTGGCGGTTTCGCGGCCGCGGCGCAGGTCGGATTCGTCCACCACGTCGTCGTGCAGCAAGGTGGCGGTGTGGATGAATTCGATCATCGCCGCCAGCTCGTGCAATTGTTCGCCGCCGTGACCCAGCGCGCGGCCGGACAGCAGCGTCAACACCGGGCGCAGGCGTTTGCCGCCGGCGGAAATGATGTATTCCGCTACCTGGCGGATCAGGACGACGTCGGAGTGCAGCCGGGCGCGGATGACGCGGTCTACGGCCTGCATGTCGTCGGCTATCAGTGTACGGAAAAGCGGGGTGGACACGATTTCAACCAGTTATTTGAGATGGGTACGCCAAAGGCTGGAATGTTACCAGAAAAGCCCCTCCAGCCGCCACGGGGCGTACTCCTTAGGACTAAGTCGATGAAATCATTGACAAGTTGACGGGGTGTCCGTATAGTTTCGCGTTCTCCCGCAATAGGCGGCGAGATTTTTATATTCAGGAGCTCATGCGAATGTATGCGGTCATAAAAACCGGCGGCAAGCAGTACAAAGTTGTCGTTGGTGAAAAACTCAAAGTAGAACAGATACCTGCAGACGTCGACAGCCAGATCGTACTTGAAGAAGTGCTGATGATTGCTGACGGTGAACAGGTTGTTGTAGGCGCCCCGATGATTGCCGGCGCCACTGTTAAGGCCACCGTTGTTTCCCACGGTCGTGGCGACAAGATCCGCATCTTCAAGATGCGTCGTCGCAAGCACTACCAGAAACATCAGGGTCATCGTCAAAACTTCACCGAAATCCGCATCGACGCGATTTCGAAGTAAGGATAAACAGTCATGGCACACAAAAAAGCAGGCGGTAGCTCCCGCAACGGTCGTGACTCCGAAGCCAAACGCCTGGGCGTTAAGGTTTACGGCAGCGAACTGATTCCGGCAGGTTCCATTATCGTGCGTCAGCGCGGCACCCGCTTCCACGCAGGTGAAAACGTTGGCCAGGGCAAGGATCACACCTTGTTCGCCAAGGTTGACGGTTACGTTGAATTCACCATCAAAGGTGCAATGAAGCGCAAGATCGTTAATGTGGTTCCGTACACCGGCGTAGACGGCGAATAATTTTTCGCTTTCTAGTGACCGAGAAAGCCCTATCCTGCGATAGGGCTTTTTTCATACCCTGAGGGGCAAGGCGTGAGGGTGGCCGCGAGTCCATCCTGACCCCTGACTCCTCGCAAGACAGAGGTTGAAAACATGAAATTTATCGATGAAGCCCGCATTGAAGTGTTCGCGGGACGAGGCGGCAACGGCGTGGCCAGTTTCCGTCGCGAGAAGTTCGTGCCCTTCGGCGGCCCGGACGGCGGCGACGGCGGCAAGGGCGGCAGCGTGTACGCGGTGGCGGACGAGAACGTCAACACCCTGGTGGAGTTCCGCTTCGTCAAGAAATACCTGGCCGAACACGGCGAGCGCGGCCGCGGCGCCGATTGCTACGGCAAGGGCGGCGACGACATCGACCTGAAAATGCCGGTGGGCACGGTGATCACCGACCACGACACCGGCGAGCTGGTGGCGGACCTGACCCATCACGGCCAGCGCATCATGATTGCGCGCGGCGGCAAGGGCGGCCTGGGCAATATCCATTTCAAATCCTCCACCAACCGCGCGCCGCGTCAGTGCACGCCGGGCGAGCAGGGTGAGCAGCGCACGCTGAAGCTGGAGCTGAAAGTGCTGGCCGACGTGGGCCTGCTGGGCATGCCCAACGCCGGCAAGTCCACCTTCATCCGCGCGGTGTCGGCGGCGCGTCCCAAGGTGGCGGATTATCCGTTCACCACGCTGCACCCCAATCTCGGCGTGGTGCGCATGGACGATACCCGCAGCTTCGTGATCGCCGATATTCCCGGCCTGATCGAAGGCGCGGCGGAAGGCGCCGGCCTGGGCCACCGCTTCCTCAAGCATTTGCAGCGCACCGGCCTGTTGCTGCACGTGGTGGACGTGGCGCCGTTCGATCCCGACGTGGATCCGGTGCGCGAGGCGCGCGCCATCGTCGAGGAACTGAAGAAGTACGACGACGAACTGCACGGCAAGCCGCGCTGGCTGGTGTTGAACAAGGTGGATATGCTGCCGCCGGACGAGCGCGAGCTGACGGTGTCCGCCTTCCTCAAGGCCTACGGCTGGCCGGAAGAGCAGCCGGACGACCGTTTCGGCTTCGATCTCAAGGCGCCGCGCGTGTTCAGCATTTCCGCGCTGAACCACGAAGGCACCCGCGAGCTGACCTTCGCCATCATGTCCTATCTGGACGTGGTGCGCGCGGAGCAGCGCAAGCAGGTGGAAGAGGCGCAGCAGCAAGCCGCCGCCGCGCGTCAGACCATGATTACTCCGGATGCGGCGATGCATCAGGACACGACGGAAGAATAAGCGCCTGTTTACGATCTGCTGGGCGTCGAGAGATGTGACACGGTGAGTGCGTTTTCGCCTTGTCTCGTTCTAACCCGCTAGACTTTGGGTGGGCTCTTTCATCCAGGCGCCGGCATCCACGGCAAGCAAGAAGGCCAGTCTCGCGACTGGCCTTTTTCATTTCAGTCCGCCGCCGCGGGGGTGACGCCGCGCGTCGCCCACCAGAACAGCAGGACCAGCAGGCTGACGGCGGCGCCCAGCAAACACACGGCTTGCCAGCCGGCATGAGCGTAGGCCGCCGTTGCGCCGATGGCGCCCAGCCCGCTGCCAACGGCGTAGAACAGCATGTAAAGGCCCACCAGCCGGCTATGGGCTGCTGGCCGGGCGCGGAAAATCAGGCTCTGGTTGGTGACGTGCAGCGCCTGGCCGCCCAGGTCCAGCAGCACGATGCCGATCAGCAGTGCGCCCAGCGACTGCTGCATCAGCGACAGCGGCCACCAGGCCAGCAGCAATAAAGCCAGCGCCGCCGCGCTGGTGCGCTGGCCATGTCCGCCGTCGGCCCAGCGTCCGGCGCGGGCGGCGGCCAGCGCGCCTATCGCGCCCGCCAGGCCGAAGGCGCCGATGGCGGTGCGGGAGTAGCCGTGGGGCGGCGCGCTCAAAGGCAGCGCCAGCGCGCTCCAGAAGACGTTGAAGGCGGCGAACATCAGCAGCGCCAGCATGCCGCGCGCTTGCAGCGTTTTTTCCCGCCGCAGCAAGTCCAGCATGGAGGCCAGCAGCGCCGGGTAGCGCATCGCGTTCGCGGCGACGGGGAGCGGCGGCAAGCGCCGCCACAGCGGCAGCGCAATCGCCAGCATCAGCCCGGCGGCGGCGAGGTAGACGCCGCGCCAGCCGGCCAGGTCGCTGACGGCGCCGGAGAACGCCCGCGCCAGCAGCAGGCCGATGAAGACGCCGCTTTGCGCCGCGCCGACGACGCGCCCTTGCTCATGCGGCGCGGCGGCGCTGGCCGCGTAGGCGATCAACCCCTGCGTCATCGCCGTGCTCAGCAGTCCGACCGCGAGCATGCCGGCCAGCAGCGCCGGGGTGGAGCGCGCCATGGCCACCGCCGTCAGCGCGGCGGCCAGCGCCAGCAGTTGCGCCGCCATCAGGCGGCGGCGCTCCAGCAGATCGCCCAGAGGCACCAGCAGCAGCAGGGCCAGCGCGCAGCCTATCTGGGTGGCGGTGATCACGCCGCCCACCGCCGCCTGGCGGATGGAAAAGTCCCGGGCCAGCGCGTCCAGCAGGGGTTGAGCGTAATAGACGTTGGCCACGCTCAGGCCGCTGGCGACGGCGAACAGCCATACCAGGCCGGCGGGCGTGTTCGCTGGCTTGTGTTTCAAGAGTGGCGATGGGGCGTGCCTGGCGTTCATGGTCCCGAGTCCGTTCAATTTGGTTTCAAAATGAAACCGATTGAATGTTAGGGTAGGTAGTTTTAAAATGCAACTGATTGATCCCGCCGCCGCAGAACCCAAGGAGAGCCCATGACGCGCCACAACACCATGAATCAGGAGCCATGTCCGGTGGCGCGCAGCGTCGACGTGATCGGGGATCGCTGGTCCTTGTTGATCGTGCGCGACGCCTTCGACGGCGTGCGTCGCTTCGGCGATTTCCAGCGCGGCCTGGGCATGGCCCGCAACATCCTGTCCGACCGGCTGCGCAAGCTGGTGGACGCCGAGGTGCTCGCCACCCAGGCGGCCTCGGACGGCTCCGCTTACCAGGAGTATGTGTTGACGGCCAAGGGGGAAAGCCTGTTCGCGGTGGTGCTGGCCTTGCGCCAGTGGGGCGAAGGGCATTTGTTCGAGGCGGGCGAAGGCCATTCGCTGTTGATAGACAAGCGGACCGGCCAGCCCGTGCCCTTGATGTCGCCCAGGGACGTGGACGGCGTCGAACTGGCGCCCGAGGCCACCGAGGTGCGCAAGCTGGCCTGAGCCGATCAGCCGAGACAAAGACGGCGCCGCCGGGCAGCCATGCGCTGAGCCGGCGCTTGTCCCTTCCCGCATTCTTCAGGGCTGCGGCCCATTACCCTTCCCGCGTTCTTCCCTGTCGGCCTTGTCCTTGTCTGCCATTTGAACAGCTCCTTCGGCGGGTGGAAGCGGCTTGTTCTTATGAAGACTTTTTCACTTGCAGGTACACCCATTCCGATACCAAGCGTTACTTGAGTGGGTGTCTGGATGTTGTATTTTGTCCTCAACAAGCCGCAAATTCGCCCTGGCGCTGAAATACCAAGTCATTAATTTTCCATGACGGCATGACGTAAGCTTAGATAAGAGCGGCGTCGGCGGCGGGCGGCGGAGACGGTATAGACAAATTGCTCTATTTATATAACATGAAGCGCTCAGCCCCCGCGGGGGCGATGCCGGATCAGAGGGCGAAAAGCCCCGTGCGCTTTAACTTGTGAAATGCATATGCCCGGCTGTCGGCTCGGGATTTTCACCGTTGGCTGTAGATGAAGTCTATGAGGAGAAGCAAATGAAGAAAGCATTGGCTGTGATGGCTTTGGGTCTGATGACCGCGTCTATCGGCGCATGGGCCAAGGATTGGAAGGAAGTCCGCTTCGGGGTGGACGCCAGTTACGCGCCGTTTGAATCCAAGGCGCCCAACGGCCAGCTGGTGGGCTTCGACATCGATCTGGGCAATGAAATCTGTAAGCGCCTGAAAGCCAAGTGCGTGTGGGTGGAAAACGATTTCGACGGCATGATCCCGGCTTTGAAAGCCAAGAAGTTCGACGGCGTGCTGTCCTCGATGTCGGTGACCGAAGCCCGGATGAAGGAAATCAGCTTCTCCGCCAAATTGTTCAACACGCCTACCCGCATGGTGGCCAAGACCGGTTCCGGCCTGATGCCGACTCCGGCTTCGCTGAAGGGCAAGCGCGTGGGCGTGGAGCAAGGCACCATCCAGGAAGCCTACGCCAAGAAACACTGGGCGCCGGCCGGTGTGGAAGTGGTGCCTTATCAGAACCAGACCCAAGTGCTGTCCGACCTGGGGGCCGGCCGTCTGGACGCCTCGTTGCAAGACGCGGTGCAGGCGGACGAAGGCTTCCTGAAGAAGCCGGAAGGCAAGGGCTTCGCCTTTGCCGGCAAAGAGCTGGTTGACCCGCAGACCCTGGGCGAAGGCGCCGCCATCGGCTTGCGCAAGGAAGACAAGGAACTGAAGGCCGATATCGACAAGGCTATCGCCGGCATGCTCAAAGACGGCACCTACAAGAAGCTTGAAAAGAAATACTTCAACTTCGACGTTTACGGCAAGTAAACGGCAAGAGCCCGTTCAAGCATGCAAGGCCGCCGCGCGGCAGGCTTTGAACGGGCTCTAAGAGTGTGTTTACGATCTTGCGAGCCAGAGTCCTCATCGCCTAAGGCGTCCACGACGCGCCGCGGATCGTAAACATGTTCTAAGCCGCAAGCCGCCGACAAAACCGCTGCATTGGAACCCGCAGCGCCTCCGTGGCCGGAGTGGGCCATCCGTTTTGTCGGCGGCTCGTCTTTTGCGCAAGTCAGGGCCGGTTCGGCGCGCGCCGCCGCCCTGAAAGGGGAAGAGCATGTTTTTGCATGGATTCGGTTCCATTATCTGGGACGGCACGCTGGTGACGCTGGAGTTGGCGGTGTTGTCATTGTTGCTGGCCTTCCTCATCGGCCTTATCGGGGCCGGGGCCAAGCTGTCCAGCAATCCCTTGCTGAGCGGCGTGTCCACCTTGTACACCACGCTGATTCGCGGCGTGCCGGATCTGGTGCTGATGCTGCTGATTTTTTACAGCCTGCAGATCGGCATCAATCATCTGACCGAATGGCAGGGCATGGAACGGATTGACCTCAATCCCTTCGTGTCCGGCGTGGTGACCCTGGGCTTCATCTACGGCGCTTATTTCACCGAAACGCTGCGCGGCGCCTTCATCTCCGTGCCCAAGGGCCAGCTGGAAGCCGGCACCGCTTACGGCATGAGCCATTGGCAGGTGTTTTCCCGCGTCCAGTTCCCGCAGATGATGCGTTTCGCGCTGCCCGGCATTTCCAATAACTGGCAGGTGATGCTGAAAGCCACCGCCCTGGTGTCCATCATCGGCCTGACCGACGTGGTCAAAGTGTCGATAGACGCCGGCAAGAGCACTTACAAAGTGTTCTTCTTCACCCTGGTGGCCGGGGCGATCTATCTGTTGCTCACCACGGTGTCCAACTTCGTGTTGATGTGGCTGGAACGCCGTTATTCCATGGGCGTGCGGGAGGCCGAGCTATGATAGACATCATTCAGCAATACTGGCGTCCCTTCCTGTGGTCGGACGGCTACCATTTGTCCGGCCTCGCCGTCACCATGTGGCTGCTGGTGCTGTCCATCGCCTTCGGCTTCATCGTGTCCATCCCGCTGGCGGTGGCGCGGGTGTCCAAGGTCAAATGGCTGGCGCGCAGCGTCTGGTTTTACACCTATGTGTTCCGCGGCACGCCGCTCTACGTGCAGCTGCTGTTCTTCTACACCGGCATGTACAGCCTGGACGTGGTGCGGGAAGTGGGCTTCCTCAACCACTTCTTCCGGGAAGGCTACAACTGCACCATCCTGGCGTTCGCGCTCAACACCTGCGCTTACACCACCGAGATCTTCGCCGGCGCGATCAAGGCCACCCCTTACGGCGAAATCGAGGCCGGGCGCGCCTACGGCATGAGCAAGTTCACTCTTTACCGAAGAGTGATCATTCCGTCCGCGCTGCGCCGCGCGCTGCCGGCGTACAGCAATGAAGTGATCCTGATGCTGCACGCCACCACCGTGGCCTTCACCGCCACCGTGCCGGACATTCTGAAAGTGGCGCGCGACGTCAACGCCGCCACCTATGACTCCTTCAACGCCTTCGGCCTGGCCGCCTTGATCTATCTGGGCGTCACCTTCATCCTGGTGGGCCTGTTCCGCAAGGCCGAGACCAGATGGCTGGCTTATTTGCAGCCGGCGAAAACCTGAGAAACGGACTAGAAGATGGACAAGCTGAATATCCAGAACATCTACAAGAGCTACGGCAGCCACGAAGTGCTCAAGGGCGTTTCGCTGACCGCCAAGGCCGGCGACGTGATCAGCATCATCGGCTCATCCGGCTCCGGCAAAAGCACCTTTCTGCGTTGCATCAACTTTCTGGAAAAACCGAACCAGGGCAGCATCAGCCTCAATGGCGAGCCCATCCGCCTGGCCGCCACCAAGAACGGCGAACTGACGCCGGCGGACCAGAAGCAATTGCAGGGCATGCGCACCAAGCTGGCCATGGTGTTCCAGCACTTCAATCTGTGGGCGCACATGACGGTGCTGGAAAACGTCATCGAGGCGCCGGTGCACGTGCTGGGGATTTCCAAGGAGGAGGCCACCCAGCGCGCGGTCAAATACCTGCGCAAAGTGGGCCTGGACGAGCGCGCGCAGGACAAGTACCCGGCGCATCTGTCCGGCGGCCAGCAACAGCGGGTGGCGATTGCGCGCGCGCTGGCGATGGAGCCGGAAGTGATGCTGTTCGACGAACCCACCTCGGCGCTGGACCCGGAGCTGGTGGGCGAGGTGCTGAAAGTGATGCAGGCCTTGGCCGAGGAAGGCCGCACCATGATCGTGGTCACCCACGAGATGGGCTTTGCCCGCAATGTGTCCAATCACGTGATGTTCCTGCACCAGGGACGGGTGGAGGAGGAGGGCTGCCCGGACGAGGTGTTCGGCAACACCAAGAGCGAGCGCTTGAAGGCCTTCCTGTCGGGCAGTCTGAAGTAAGCCTGGCCCGGCCCCGCTGAAGAAAGAGCAAACCCGCCGGCGCGCGATGGCCGGCGGGTTTGGCTTTTGTGGATAAGTTTGAGTTTGGCCGTTGGCTGTGGATAAGCGGGTTTATTGGGGATGATCGGCGCGGAACAGCGTCCATTCCTCCACCGTGCGGCCGTCCGGCAGTTGGCACAGCGCGTACTCATTGCCCTGGGCGTCTTTTTGCGGCAACAGCTTGCCGCCCTTTTCCCCGCAATACACGGAGGCCGGATTGGCCATGCCCACCGCGGGGCGCTCCGGCTGCTTGGTCTGGCTGCAGGCGCTCAGGCCCAAGAGCGCGGCGGCGCATATCAAGATTCTCATGCGGTTTTCCTTTCAGTATCAGGCCGACAACAGCTTGCCGGATTTGAAGGCCTCGCGGCTGGCCACCTTGGCCAGCGACAGGCCGGTGGTGGTGTAGGTGCGGGCGCTGGTGGCGTACAACATGCCGGGGCGGTTGGCGCGGATCTCGCTGCAGCGGTCGCCTATCGGGTCTATCACCTCGGCCAGCAGTTCGCCGCTGGCCACCTCGCTGCCCGGTTGGGCGTGGTAGACCACCACGCCGGCGTGCGGCGCGTACAGGTTTTCCGAGCCGGCCAGCGGGGTGGCCGGGAAGGGCAGTTCCGGCTGCGGCGGCGCGGCTTCGGCGATCACGCCGCGGTGGCGCAGGAAGTTGAGGATGCCTTCCGCGTCCCGGCGCGCGTAATCGTGATGGACGTCGATTTCGCCGCGCAGTTCCACCGTCACCGCCAGGCAGGCCATGTCGATCTGGACGTCCAGGCCCTCGGCCGCCGCCAGGTCGCGCAGCTGCCACCATAGCTGGCCGCAGGCTTCGTCGAAGGGATGGTCGCCGGAATCGGTGGCCAGCAAGGTGGCGCAAGCGCCCAGATAGCGCGACAGCGGCTCGCACTGCTCCCACAGCGGGGTGCCGGTGTACAGGTGCAGGCCGGCGCGGCAGTCGCAATGCAGATCCAGCACCACGTCGGCGTCGAAAGCCAGCTTCATCAGCGTGTGGCGCAGCGATTGCAGCTCGCTGTCGGCGCGCAGCGCGCCCAATTGCTGGCGCGCTTCCGCGCGGATCAAGGCGGTGTTGGCCTTGCCGTCGCGGCCCAACTGCGCTTTCACCGCCTCGAAAATGGGCTCGGACAGCACCGGGTAATAGCGGTTGAAGTTCTGACCGCTTTGCAGGTCGAAACGCCCCAGCGGCTTCTCGCTCTGGTTCTGGTTCAGGCCTATGGGGTTGGCCACCGGCACCAGGATCACCTCGCCGCGCAGCAAGCCGGCGGCGTCCAGCCGCTGCAAGCCTTGCTTCAAATGCCAGGCGGTCAGCATGCCGGGCAGCTCGTCGGCGTGCAGGCTGGCCTGGATATAGATTTTCTGGCCGCTTTGCGGCACGCCGAAATGGAAGCTGGTCAGGTCGCGCTGGCTGCCCAGGCTGGGCGACAGCAAGGGCTGGCGGTGGGTGTACATGGGTTCTCCTCTTGCGGTGTGCGGCTCTGTCGTCGAATCTTATGCCAAACCGGCCCGGGCAAGATAGGGCCGCCGAGCGGACATGCGTTGACGAACGAGCATGCCCCCCGGACAATCATGGCTTTTGCCATTCCACGCCCGCGCGCGTGGTGGAGTGCCTTTGGATTCTCTCTCCGACTTCTTCCAGCCCGGCATCGAGCCCGCTTCCTTGCAGGCGGTGTCGCGCCTGACCGGCGCCTGGCCTTATCTCGCCGTCTTCGTCACCCTGTTCCGCGGCGGCGACGAAGAAGTGCTGATGCGGCTGCTGGTGTTGCGGGAACTGGGCGGCCGCGCCGAAGCGCCGCTATGGACGCCGCAGGAAATCGCCCAGCGTTTCGCCTATCTGAACGACACCAAGCTGGCCACCATCCTGGGCCGGCTGCGCGAGGGCGGCCTGCTGGTCTACGACAGCGACGGCGGCGTTTACCAGTTGTCCGAGGGCGCGCGCGTCGCGCTGGCGGCGCTGGCCACCATGGTGGATTTCGCCGGCGACGACGTGGAGCTGGGCTATCTGACCAGCCAGGTAGCCGCCGGCCAGGCGGTGGGCCAGGTCTCCGACGAAGCGCTCAAACACCTGCTGGCGCGTCTGAACGAGCTGTACGCGGAATTTGAAGAAGCGCTGGAATCGCAGTCGGAGTTCCGCATCCGCGCCGCCCAGCACCGCCTGGAAGCGGTATGGCGCTGGGTGGCCAAATCCACCGAGGTGGTCAAGAGCCTGACCCAGGACGACACGCTGAGCCTGCTGGTGCTCAACCAGGCCCAGGCCATCGCGCTGGCGCAAAGCCGCATGCTGGCGCTGGCCGGCACGTTTGAGCGCCGGCTGGCGCAATTGGCCGCGCAGCGCGTGCATCTGGGCGGCTCCGGCCTGACTTCCACCGACATCGCCGACTGGCTGCGCCGCATGGCGGCCGGCCAGCTGGCGCACAAGCTGGACGCCTGTCTGTCCATCGCCCCCGAGCCCGCCTTCCTGTCCACGCCGGAACTGGCCGACGTGGCCGAATTCGAACTGCTGGCGCGCGAGCGCGCCAAGGCCGGCTCCATGACGCTGCCGGGCGGAGAGGCCGCGCCGCTGGCCGACGCGCCGGAAATGGAGCGCCTGCTGGAGGCCGAGGCCATGTACGACGCCTTGCTGGAGCTGGGCATGTCCGGCGCGGCCGACGCCCACATCAGCCAGGCGGTGCTGGCCGACAGCTACAACGAAACCGCCTATCGGCTGTCGCTGCTGCCCCTGATCGGGGATCCGGAAACCAGCAACGACCAAAGCATCGTCGCCGCGCTGGCCAAGCTGCCGTTCAGTCTGCAAGGCGGCGAGAGCGTGATCGAGCCGGACCACCCGGAAGTGGCGTCGCTGTCCGACGCGCGACTGGTGGCCGCGGCCCAAAAAGGTTCTTAATGGAAACAGAAATCAAAACCCTGACCGCCCGTCTGCTGGCGCACCGGGTGGTGCCGCGCGGCGACGCGCTGGCGAAGAAGGCGCTGCTGGACGACAGCTTCCGCCTGGAATTGGACAAGAGCCTGGCGGCCGTCGGCCTGCGCCTGGTGGAGAACCCCTACGCCGAACACCTCGCCGTGGCCTTGCTGCCGGAAATGACCGAACCGGTGTTCGGCTCCGGCGACGCCTGGCTCAACAATAATCTGGGCCTGCCGCGCGACGGCGTGGCGCTGCTGGTCATCCTGTGGTCCTTGATCATCCTGCCCAAGCGCGAACGCCAGATCGCCCGCGTGGAAGCCGGCAAGGAAAACCAGAGCGATATGTTCGGCGCGCAAAAGCCGCTGGAAACCGGCGAGGCCGTGTCCACCGGCGTGTCCGAGGACGCGCTCTACGCGGACTTCGGCAAGGCGCTGGGCGGCCGCACCCGCTTCAACGCCAACCTGGGCCGCCTGGTCAACCTGGGCTTCATCGTGCGCCGCAACCGCTGGCTGGACGAAGGGCCGATGCTGGACCTGATGATCGACTACGCCCAGCTGGCGCCGCGCATCATCGAAGGCGCGCTGGCCGACGTGCTGCTGCGCCGCGAAGGCCGCGACGCGCTGGCCGACAAGCGCGCGGAAGCGGCCGAGGACGGCCTGGACGCCGCGGCGGAGGCGGACGACTCCGCCGGCCCGTTGTTTGACCTGCCGCCGGACGAGGACGCGGCCCACGAGGAGACGCGCTGATGTTCCAGATGAAATCGGTGGAAATGGTGCACTGGGACTTCTGGCAGCGGCTGACCGTGCCGCTGGACGCGCAGATCGTCACCATCATCGGCCCCAACGGCTCCGGCAAGACCACCTTGCTGGACGCGATGCGCACCCTGCTGGCGATCAAATGCTCGGGCAAGCGCGATTACAAGCGCTACGTTCGCAACAATAAGGAACCCTTCGCCTACCTGCGCGGCGTGGTGGACAATCCGCGCCGCCCCAGCGGCGGCCTGTATCCGACCCCCTTCTTCCCCATCGTCGCGGACGCCGTCACCCTGCTGTGCCGGGTCAAGAAACAGGGCGGGGACTGGGTGCGCCACTACGCCATCCTGGACGGCGACGTGCCGCTGGAGCTGGCCGAAGGCCAGGCCCAATGGATGGGCGTGCAGGAATACCGCCGCCGTCTGGAAATGGCCGGCCTGACCCCGGCGGTGGCCGAAGTGCTGGCGCTGGAACAGGGCGACACCGACAAGCTCACCGAATACAGCCCGCGCCAACTGCTGGACCTGGTGTTCCAGGTCTTCGGCGACAAGGACGTGCTGGACAACTACCAGCGCGCCCGCGACGAGCAGCGCGCCACCGAGCTGGAGCTGGAATCGCTGAGCCGTCAGGAAGAAGCGCTGCAGACGCGGGTGGAAACCATGAAGACCCGCGCCAACCGCTATCTGGAATGGCGGCAGCTGCAAACCGGCATTGCCCGGCTGCGCGACGAGGCGCTGCCGGTGCTGGCCTATCTGGACGCCAAGTCCGCGCTCGGCAATGTCTGGAAAAACTACCGCGGCAACTTCCACACGCTGAACCAGGCCCAGGGCGAGCATGCCGACACCTTGCAACTGGTGGCCAAGCTCAAGGCGGCGGAAGTGGCCGCCGACGCCTCGCGCAAGGCGGCCGAAACCGCCCGCGTCGGCGCGCAGGAAGCCTTTATGGCGGCCAAGGGCGAACACGCCGGCGTGGCCGGCCAGCTCAAGGAGCGCGACCGGCTGCAAGCCTTGGCCAGCAAGGAATACGGCGCCGACGCCGCCCAACTGGCCGACAAGCTCTCCGCCTTGCGCGGCGAAGCCGAGCAATTGAAAGACGGCCTGCGCGAACTGAAAAAGCAGCGCCAGGACAGCTCCCAGCACCTGGAGGCGCTGGAGATAGGCCGCGGCCGCGCGCCGGAAGACGTGCGCCAGTTCAAGGCCGCGCTGGACGAGGCCGGCATCGGCCACCTGATGTTGTCCGACATCGTGGAAGTGCTGGACCCCAACTGGCAGGCGGCGGTGGAAGCGCTGTTGCGCGGCTATCGCCACGTGGTGCTGCTGGAGCGCGAATCCGACCGGCGCGAAGCCTGGCGCATCGGCGAGAAACTGCGCTACCGCCACTTCGTGGTGCCGGAGCGCAGCAGCCCGCCGCGCGCCAACGCCGGCAGCCTGATGGAAGTGGTGCGCTTCTCCGCCGACGCGCCGGAATGGCTGTATCGGCAATTGAACAGCGTCAGCCGCGTCGACGACGCCGAGCAGGGCGCCGACGTCAGCGGCGACTGGATCACCCGCGACGGCTATTTCCGCGAACGCCGCGGCGCGCGCCACATCGGCGTGCCGGCGCATGAGTTCGCCTTCGGCGAAGCCGCGCGCCAATCGCGGCTGCTGGCGGTGCGCGAGGCATTGAAAGCGCTGAACACCCGCATTCTGGCCGATGAAGAGCGGCTGGTGGCCGCCACGCGCGAAGCCGCCGGCCTGGCCGAATACCTGGGCGGCATGGACGCCATCCGCCAGCTGGACAGCCGCGCCGAAGAGTTCGCCGCGCTGGAAACGCGCAAGCAGGGGCTGGAAAGCGAAATCGCCCGCCTGGGCGCGGCGCTGGGTCTCGTCAGCGCGGAGAAGGAAGCCGCCGACCAACGCTACAGCGACGCAAGGCTGGCGCACGACCGCGTCTGCCAGCGCGAACAGGACAGCCTGGCCGCCTTCCGCCAAAAACAGCAGGAAGTGGAGCAGGCGCGCCGCCAGGTGCGCCGCCTGCTGTCCGAGCTGCGCGAATGGGCGGAGCGCTTGCCCGATGCGGCGCTGGCGGCGGATAACGTCGCGGCGCTCGAAAGCGAGTTCGACACCGCCGCCGACGCCAAGCACCAGCTCAATTACTTGGAAGAGCGGCTGCAAAGCGGAGACTGGGAGCAGGACGAAGCCGTGTTGGCCCTGAAGGACAAACTGGTGGAAGACCTGACCGGCCTGGACCGCGAGCGTCAGCGCCGCCAAAGCGAAGTGGACCGCTCGCGCGAACTCACCGACGAAGCGCGCGCCGCCTATATGGGCAAGCTGCGCGCCACCGTCCGCGTCTACGGTCAGAACGTCAAGCGCCTGGGCGAACTGGCCGGCATCCAAGTGGAAGTGGAACTGCCGCAGCTGTCCAACGACGACGCGGCGCTGGCCCAGGCCGGCCTGGTGCTCAAGTTCAACTTCGACCAGAAGGGCCTGATGGGCATGAACGACGGCGAAGCCTCCGGCGGTCAGCAGGTGATGAAGTCGCTGATCCTGCTGATCGGCCTGATGATGGACGAGTCCAACCCGTCCGGCTTCGTCTTCATCGACGAGCCGTTCGCCCACCTGGACATCTTCAACATCGACCGCGTCGCCGGCTTCCTCAAAGCCACCGAGGCGCAGTACCTGATCACCACGCCCAACACCCACAACATCAATATCTTCGCGCCGTCGGAGCTGACGCTGGCCACCCGCAAGAAGCGGCCGGGAGAGCAATGGGCGCCGCCCATTCTGCAAACCCGCCGCCGCGCGGACGGCGGCGAACCGGCTTGAGCAGACTGCGCAGCCGCCCCTAGGGGCGGCTTTTGCTTGTTAGCATGGACAGACCCTAGCTCTGTCAGGAGAGCCCATGTCCAATTATCGACGCGACCGCAGCGCCGGCGGCAGCTGGTTCTTCACCGTCAACTTGGCTGATAGGCGACAGCGTTTGCTGCTCGACCATGTTGAGGCCCTGCGTGAAGCTTTCCGTTACACCTTGCGCCGCCATCCCTTCTGGGTTGAGGCCATCGTGATCATGCCCGACCACCTGCATACGGTGTGGACTCTGCCGGCTGCTGACGTGGATTACCCTCTGCGTTGGCGTTTGATCAAAACCATGTTTACCCGATCATTGCCGGCGGTAGAGCGGATCTCCGCTTCGCGCCGTGGCAAGGGCGAGCGACATGTCTGGCAGCGGCGTTATTGGGAGCACCGTTTGCGGGATGAGCAAGACTTTGCCCGCCATATCGATTACATCCACAACAACCCGCTCAAACATGGCTACGTCTCCGCACTTGCGGACTGGCCATGGTCTTCCTTCCATCGTTACGTGAGGCATGGCGTGTTGCCGGAAGATTGGGCCGGGGGAGATGGCGAGGGCGCCGAGTTTGGGGAGCGGGGGGATTCGATCACAAGGAGTGAGTAGATAGACCCAGCTTCCGTACGGTTGCGCTCCATCCTCGCCACTGCGAGCGGCGCGTAGGGAGGGAGGAGCCGTAGGCGATGCCCGCCAATGATCGGTAATCAAACAGGCCGGCGATGTTGAGCGCGTTTCCGCGTGGGTATCGCTTCGCTCCACCCACCCTACGGCGAGCGGCGCGTAGGGTGGGTGGAGCCGTAGGCGATACCCGCCAATGATCGGTAATCAAACAGGCCGGCGATGTCGAGTTTCCGCGTGGGTATCGCTTCGCTCCGCCCACCCTAGGGCGAGCGGCGCGTAGGGTGGGTGGAGCCGCAGGCGATACCCGCCGATGATTAGCAATCAAACAGGCCGGCGGCGTTGAGCGCGTTTCCGCGTGGGTATCGCTTCGCTCCACCCACCCTACGGCGAGCGGCGCGTAGGGTGGGCGGAGCCGTAGGCGATGCCCGCCAATGATCAGAAATCAAACAGGCTGGTGATGTCGAGTTTCCGCGTGGGTATCGCTTCGCTCCACCCACCCTACGGCGAGCGGCGCGTAGGGTGGGTGGAGCCGCAGGCGATACCCACCAATGGCTTGTCATCTCAAACAGGCTGATGAGCTGGGGGCATTGCCGTCGCTCACGGCTGGTTGTAGCTGTACTCGATGCCGTTGATCGTGGACTTGAAGCCGTAGCGCGGGAAGGCCGGGTTCGGCTTCTTGGCTAGGTAGGCGTCCGCCAGCGCCTCGGCCGCTTGCCGGTAGAACTTGATCTGGTTCTTGTTGTACCAGGGATCGTCGTGGGGATTGGGGCTGAACTTATAGCTCTGGTCGCGGCCGCCGGCGATGTAAATGCGAATGCCGCGCGCGCCGGGGCCGGAGCCGCCGCTCTTTTGCTCCACATAGTTGAAGGTGATGCCGCTGTCCTTGTAATTGGGCAGGCTGCCGCTGATATTGGCTGCCAGCGCTCCGCCGGCGGTCAGCGACAGCGCGCTGACGGCGAGCAAGGCCGCGACGCGGCGGAACAGGAAGTTGAGTGGGGGATGCATGGCGCTCCTTTGGGTGATGGTTGAGAACCGTCGGCAAGCGAGCGGCCTTGCCGGCGAGGCGTTAGCGTCGTGAAATGGCGCTTAAATGTCGCCTATTTATACAAATGGCAATTATCTTTCGTCTTTAAATGCCATTTGGATTGTGAAGATAGGCGAGCGCGAGGCTATCAGCAAGCGCCGCATGCCAGTCCTTAAGGCCGGGCGGCGAGAAAGCGCTGATGAGGCGTTTGCGCGGCGGGCCGCGCTTGGACGGCGGATGGCGTCCCGCCGCCTCTGGCCTATGCTGAGAGGGAGGCATGAGCGTTGTGGGAAAGCGGGTTTGAAATGGAAGAACGCGATTTGGTGAGCAGCGCCATCCCCATGGCGCAACTCAAGCTGGAACTGCGCCCGAACGGCGTTTTGCGGATTGCGGTGTACGAGCTTGACGATGAGGAGCCGTTTTTCGTTTACGAGGCCAGCGATGACTTCGATCCCGAGGCGGTGCTGAGCGTCGCGGAAAGGCGGCTGGACCCGGTGCGGCTGGCCGTCTTCAAGCATGTGTTCTTCCCGGTTCAGGACGATGCCGAGGATGGAGGGGAAGAGGGCGGCGGGTAAAGGACTCCCGCGCCCCCTCGTCCATTGCAGGCCAACACCCCGCCCAGGCGGGGTGTTATTTTTACGCCGACCGCCATGGCTTTGACCCTGATGAACCGGCAAGTACAATCTTGGCCGTGCCGCGCAACTGGCGGCGCTTGGTTTGGCGACCAAATGCAAGAAGGAGGCGGACATGCTGCGCTGGCAGCGTCTTGATGTCCATGTATCACCAGGATTTTGCCGGATCGTATCTGGGCAGGACATGGCGAGGATGCCTCCGTGCATGCCGGTTCCTTCTTGCCGGTTCGCCAACCTTGTCATGCCCTGTCTTCCCTAGAAAGGCCTGAAGCTCACGCCAAGCGTCATCCGGATTTCGAAAGAGGCGTGCTTGTTTGTGGTGCCAGTAGCTATTCTTTGCACCGAACGGCTGAGGGAGGAAAGAGTGGAGGGGCTAAATGCCCACCGATTGCCTTCTGTCGGTTTTCCACCTCTGCTTTTTCCTTCCACCCTATGGGTCATGGAGCAGTTGCTTAAACAATCCAGGCGCAGACATGTGTTTTTCCTCTGTCCTCAGTTCTTTCTAAAGTTTTTTCTTTGCGTCCGTCCTGAACGGTTTGCTGATGGCTTTACCTTGACCCTCCCGACTTCCCAAGTGACAATTCTCTCGTGCCGCTGAATGCGCGGCGCTGGGTTTAGCGACCCAAATGCACTGATACCTCTGCTGAGAGTGGTCTTCTCACGCCTATTTGAACCAACGTAGTTGTGTTTCCTATGGCAGGCAGTGGCAGGGAGGCCTTTATGGTCTGCCGGTCTTCAGTGCGCCGGTTCGCTAACCCTGTCACGTGCCTGCCGTATCCGCTTAGCGACGGATATCAGGCGTTAACGTCAGCACTGGAGACCGCCATGTTTACGTTGTTACGCCCCCTCCCAAATTTCCCTTTTTTCTTCTTGTGGTGTCGTGTTTCTTTCCGTTCTTTGGAGGCCCGGCCATGACTGCGCGGCCGCTTGCCGCTTCTTCCCTGAGCCCGCGCCGGGAGCTAGCCCGCACCTTGAGTCGTCTGCATCAGATGCGGATGGAGCACGAGAGTCTGGCCTTGATCGACACCCAACTAGCCTGGTTGGACCACGCGATCGGTGAAATCGACGATGCCATGGACCACGTCATCCAGTGCAAGCAGGCCCTGGCCTTGCTGCTGCAACTGCTGAGCCTGAGCGGGCAGGCGCAATTGCCGGGCCGTACGCTGTGGGCTTTGCTGGAGCCGGTGCAGCGACGCTTGGCCGAGGCTTGCCATGCGCTGGACGATCAGTTCGACCGGCCGCGAGCCTGAGCCAAGACGCCCAAAGCCCGCCTGGGGGCGGGCTTCGGGTACTGATGGATGGCCCGGTTAGGGTACCGGGCGCATGCGCTTAGAACCTGTTTACGATCAGCTGCGCGTCGGTAGAGACATTGTGCGATGAGCGCCGTCTTCGAAATGCTCATGTACCGTATGTACATTCCGCTTTCTCAGCCGTTTTCGCCTTGTCTCGCCTTAGCTCGCGAGATCGTAAACATGTTCTTAACGCAGGTTCAACGCTTTGATCGCGTTGTTGATTTCATCCGCCAGGCGCACTTCCTGACCCAGCTGCTCGTGCCATTGCTGGTTCTGGAAGAAGGCGTAGCGCGCCTTGGAGTTGTTGCCGGCTTGCCAGCCGTCTTTCAGTTGGCCGTCGAAGAAGAACTGTTCCAGCAGCGCGTGGCCGGCCGCGTGGGCCTGGTTTTGCGCGTGCTGCTCGTGCAGGCGCGGCGCGCCCACCAGATGCAGTTCGATATCGCGGCCCTGCTCTTCGTAGCGGCCCTGGATCGGGTGCTCGAACACCAGCGGCTGCAGCGTGGCGTGGGTGATGGTGGCGCGGCCGGTGATATGGCGCGACGGGGTGTACACGGTCAGATCCAGCCGCAGGTTCAGGCCGCCCGCCTGGCCGGGTTTGTTGACGTTGTAGCTGACGATGAACAGGCCGGATTTTTGATCGCGATCGATAGTCATGTTTGGACTCCTTGAGATCAATAACATCAGAGAAGTTGGAGCGCCCGGTGGGACGCCCAGGCCCAATGGCGATGTGCGAGCCGCGGCGGTAACCGCTGCTGCCCTGTAGTTATATAACCTTTGATTTTATTTTCTGCCGTACTTAATGGCAGTTGGAAATAAAGAGGAGATGGGGCTTGCGCGCGGGCTTAGGGAGGGAAGGGGCAGGAAAGCGCGCCGCCGGGGCCGGCGGCGCGAGGGAAAGTCAGGCTTGTTGCTCAAAGCGCACAGGCTGTTTGCCCAGGCGCTTGGCCCGCACCACCACGGTGCCGGCGATCTTGTCGTGCCAGCCTTGTTTGCGCGCGTCCAGGCCCACCCAGATCAGGCCCAGCAAGAAGGGGAAGCAGGATACGAAGTAGCCGAGATAGCGCAGCGCCGCCTGCATCGGCGTCATCGGCGCGCCGGTTTTGGCGTCCACGATGCGCGCGCCCAGCAGCATCTTGCCCGGCGTGCTGCTTCTGAACCACCAAAACGCCAGAACCGCCGCCGCCGGCAATATCCAGTTGATCAGCAGGCTGGCCAACGGGCTCAGCTCGAAACCGCCTTGCAGCATGAAGGCCTGCATCGTCCAGCCGTCGCCGCTTTCCGCCACGCGGCGGGTTTCGCCGCCGCCGCGGGCCAGCAGCCAGATCGCCGGCGCCAGCGCCAGGCACAGCAGCAGGGTGTCGATCAGGCTGGCCAGCACCCGCAGCCAGAAGCCGACGTATTCCAGTTCTTCCGCGCCGTCTTGCATCTTCAATCCTCCAGATTGGGTTTGTGCTTGGCCGCCACGCGCAGATAGTGTTCGGCGGAGTATTGGAAATAGGCCAGCTCTTTGTCGGTCAGCGGCCGCGCCTGCTTGACCGGGTTGCCCAGATAAAGATAGCCGGACTCCAGCCGCTTGCCCGGCGGCACCAGGCTGCCGGCCCCGATCAGCACCCGCGGTTCTATCACCGCGCGGTCCAGCACGATGCTGCCGATGCCGACCAGCACTTCGTCGCCTATGGTGCAGCCGTGCAGGGTGACGTGGTGGCCGATGGTGACGTTGCGGCCTATCACCAGCGGCGCGCCGACGGGGTCCGCTGCGCTTCTGTGGCTGACGTGCAGCATGGCGAAGTCCTGGATGTTGGAGTTCTCGCCTATGCTGATGGCGTTGACGTCGCCGCGTATCACCGCACAGGGCCAGACCGACGCGCCCTCCGCCAACGAGACTTCGCCGATGACCACGGCAGCCGGGTCGATGTAGCAGCTGTCGTGGATCTGCGGCTGATGCCCGTCATAAGGGCGGATATTGCTTTTCATCGGTCTGTCCTCATCTGAAATCGGGTAAAGTTCCTATCATACCCCCACAGGATGCCAATATGAGCCAGAACCCCTTGCTGGACTTTTCCGGACTGACCCGTTTCGCGGAGATCAAGCCGGAGCACATTTCCCCCGCCATCGACGAATTGCTGTCCGCCGCGCGCGCCGCGGTGGCGCGGCTGACCGCGGAGCAGGGCGCGCCCAGCTGGGAAAGCTTCGTCGATCCGCTGACCGACGCCACCGAGCATCTGGGCCGCGCCTGGGGCGTGGTGGGCCATCTGAACGCGGTGGTGAACACGCCGGAGCTGCGCGAGGCCTACAACAGCAATATCCCGAGAATTTCCGAGTTTTGGACCGAGATGGGCCAGAACCTGGAGCTGTTCGCCCGCTTCAAGGCGCTGGCGGCCAGCCCGGAGCACGCTGGCTATAGCGCGGCGCGCAAGAAGATCGTATCCAACGATCTGCGCGATTTCCGCCTGTCCGGCGCGGAATTGCCGCAGGCGGAAAAAGAGCGCTTCGCCGCCATCCAGACGCGGCTGGCGGAGCTGTCCGCCAAGTTCGAACAGAACGTGCTGGACGCCACCGACGCCTTCAGCCTGTATATCGAGGACAAGGCCGAGCTGTCCGGCGTGCCCGAGGATTCGCTGGAACTGTTCGCCGCCGCCGCGGCCGGCGACGACAAGAGCGGCTACAAGATCACGCTGCAATTCCCGTTCTACTTCCCGGTGCTGCAGTACGCGGACAACCGCGCGCTGCGCGAAAAGCTGTACCAGGCCAATGTGCAGCGCGCGTCGGAGTTCGGCCCGGCCGAACGCGACAACAGCCCCATCATCCGCGAAAAGCTGAAACTGGCGCGCGAGGAGGCCCAGTTGCTGGGCTTCGCCAACTTCGCCGAACTGTCCCTGTTCACCAAGATGGCGGAAAGCCCGGAACAGGTGATCGCCTTCCTGCGCGATCTGGCCGCGCGCGCCAAGCCGTTCGCGGTCAAGGACCGCCAGGAACTGGAGGCCTTCGCCGCCGCCGAACTGGGCCTGGCCAAGCTGGAAGCCTGGGATCTGGCCTACGCCGCGGAAAAGCTGCGGGTGGCGCGTTACGCCTTCTCCGAGCAAGAAGTGAAGCAGTACTTCCCGGAAAGCAAGGTGCTGCCCGGCCTGTTCGGCGTGGTGTCCACGCTGTTCGGCATCGAGGTGCGGCCTAGCAGCGCGCCGGTCTGGCATCAGGACGTGCGCTTCTTCGACATCCACAAGGACGGTCAACTGGTCGGCAGCTTTTATTTCGACCTGTACGCCCGCGACGGCAAGCGCTCCGGCGCCTGGATGGACGACGCGCGCGGCCGCCGCCGCAAGAGCGGCCAGGTTCAGACCCCGATCGCCTATCTGACCTGCAACTTCACCCGCCCGGTGGGCGACAAGCCGGCGCTGTTCACCCACGACGAAGTGATCACCTTGTTCCACGAGTTCGGCCATGGCCTGCATCATATGCTGACCCGCGTCGACGAACTGGGCGTGGCCGGCATCAACGGCGTGGAATGGGACGCGGTGGAGCTGCCCAGCCAGTTCCTGGAGAACTTCGCCTGGGAATGGGACGTGGTGCAGGGCATGACCCGCCATGTGGACAGCGGCGCGACCTTGCCGCGCGAGCTGTTCGACAAGATGCTGGCGGCCAAGAACTTCCAGAGCGGCATGGCCACGGTGCGCCAGCTGGAGTTCGCGCTGTTCGACCTGCAGCTGTACAGCGTCTTCGACGCCGACAAGGGCGATTGGCTGGCCCTGTTGGAAGAGGTGCGCGGCGAGGTGGCGGTGAACTTCCCGCCGGCCTACAACCGCTTCCCCAACAGCTTCAGCCACATTTTCGCCGGCGGCTATTCGGCCGGCTATTACAGCTACAAGTGGGCGGAAGTGCTGTCCGCGGACGCCTACGCGGCCTTCGAGGAGGCCGGCGGCGCCAATGCGGACACCGGCAAGCGCTTCTGGGACGAGATCCTGGCGGTGGGCGGCAGCCGTCCGGCGCTGGAATCCTTCCGCGCCTTCCGCGGCCGCGATCCGCAGATCGACGCCTTGCTGCGCCATTCCGGCATGGTGGAAACAGTTTGAAACGGCCGTTTTATGCTGAGGGAAAAATATTCCGGGCTTTGTCGGAACTCTTGTGAAGCGCCGCGGCTCTAATTTTTTGCTCAGTGGGTTATCTCCAGAGCAGCAAGCGAGCCAGACGCATATCAGGGTAGATTGATATAGTGTCTATTGCGCGCCTCCGTGTAGACGGAGGCGCCTTTTTTTTGCCGCGGATCGCGCGGCTAAAAAGATTCAGTCGTCCCGCTCTGGTTTGGCGGGCGGCGTCAGCGGCTGCAGGGTGTGGCGGTGCTGGAAGGTAGGGGTCCGCATCGAGAACGGCGGGGTCAACGGCGCCAGACGAGGGCGGTTGGGGTTGCGCGTCGGGCATAATGCCTGTTGCGCGTCGTGCTGCTTGTGCTTGATAGTCAAGAACTTGCTCCGGTTACGACGACGCTTTCGATCATAGGCCGGGGTTCCGGGCCTTGGCAAATTCCCGTCGTCCGGCTGTTGTTTATTTGTTTAAACACTTTTGTTTAATCAAGCATCAAATAATCGACGCCATCGACTGTCGCCGCCCAAAGCTTGGCAGTGCCGCGCGCTGCGGTTATGGTGTCGGCCTTTGCATGAAAAACATTTGGAGAGCCCGCCGATGCGTTTTGCCACCTGGAACGTCAATTCCCTCAAGGTCCGCCTGCCGCAGGTGATCCAATGGCTGTCGGACAGCCCGGTGGACGTGCTCTGTCTGCAAGAGCTGAAAATGGATCAGGACGTGTTTCCC
Organism: Chromobacterium sp. Panama; assembly: GCF_003052555.1. Taxonomy (NCBI): domain Bacteria; kingdom Pseudomonadati; phylum Pseudomonadota; class Betaproteobacteria; order Neisseriales; family Chromobacteriaceae; genus Chromobacterium; species Chromobacterium sp. Panama. The sequence goes on along the minus strand of NZ_QARX01000001.1, from coordinate 3,972,419 downwards.
TTGGCCGAGATCGAAGCGGCCGGCTACCGCGCGGCATGGTTCGGTCAGAAAACCTATAACGGCGTGGCCATTCTGGTGCGCGCGCCGCTGGAGCTGGAAGACGTGGTGCTCGGCATCCCCGATTACGGCGACGAGCAGCGCCGGGTGATCGCCGCCACGGTGAACGGCATCCGCGTGATCTGCGGCTATTTCGTCAACGGCGAGGCGGTGGATTCGCCCAAGTATCCGTACAAGCTGGAGTGGCTGGCCAATCTGGAGCGCTATGTCGCCGCGGAGCTGCAACGCCACCCGCAGTTGCTGCTGTTGGGCGATTACAATATCGCGCCGGAAGACCGCGATGTGTACGACCCGGAAAGCTGGCACGAACAAGTGTTGTGCAGCACGCCGGAACGCGAATCCTTCCGCCGCCTGATCGCGCTGGGCCTGAGCGACAGCTTCCGCCTGTTCAATCAGGAGGAGAAGCAGTACAGCTGGTGGGATTACCGCGCGATGATGTTCCGTCGCAACAAGGGCGTGCGCATCGACCACATCCTGGTCAGCGACGCCTTGAAGCCGCGCGCGCTGGAATGCGTGATCGACAAGGCGCCGCGCAAATGGGAGCGTCCGTCCGACCATACCCCGGTGGTGCTGACCCTGGCCGATTGAGCCTAAAGGCCGGCCGCGGCCGGCCTATCCGCCAGCTTTCTTGGCTTGCCTCAAAAATATCGCCGGCCGGTTTTGCTAGTCTGGAGCTTTCTTGCTTTCAGATGGCTGCGCGATGACCCAAAACCACCCCAAACTGCCGGTAGACCCGTATTACGAGGGCGTGCCGGAATACATGACCCAGGTGTACGACTGGGCTTACGTCAACCCGCGCAAGGCCGGCTGGCTGGATCGCAACCTGGTGGTGCGCGTCTTGTTGTTCTTCAACGATCAAAGGCTGATGCGCGCCTACCTGGAGCAGATCCGCCCCGGCGACAAGGTGTGGCAGGTGGCCCATGTCTACGGCGACCTGGTGCAGCGCGCGGCGGACCGGGTGGGCGGGGACGGGCGCTTCGTGCTCACCGACATCACGCCGGTGCAGATAGAGCACGCCGAGCGCAAGCTGCGCGATCGCCCCCAAGCCGCGGTGGTGCGCGCCAACGCCGGCAACCACCGGCTGGAGTCCGACGATTTCAACTTGATCTGCAGTTTCTTCCTGCTGCACGAGGTGCCGGATCATCTGAAGCGCGCCATCGTCGACAATATGCTGTCCCAGGTGCCGCCCGGCGGGCGCGCGGTCTTCGTCGACTACCATAGGCCCAAGCCGTGGCAGCCGATAGGCTGGCTGCTCAAATGGGTGAACCGCGTGCTGGAGCCGTTCGCCGAGGCCTTGTGGAACCATGAGATTCGCGACTACGCGCAAGAGGCGGACGGCTTCGACTGGAGCAAGCGCACCCTGTTCGGCGGGGTGTACCAGGTGACGACGGCGAAGAGGAAGCCTTGAGGGCGCGCCGTACTTGACGTTACACGGGCTTACAAGCGACTAACAGACCCGGGACGGGGGCAGGGCTAGGATACGTCTCAAGGAAGCGCCGAATCCGGCGCGATGTGATCGGTGAACGGGAGCCCAAGGCTCCCAAGCCTGAAACTGGAGATGCATCATGAACAAACTGACTCTGCTTGCCCTGACCGCCGCTTTCGGCCTGAGCTCCGCCGCTGGTTTCGCCGCCGAAACCGCCAAGCCGGCCGCTTCCGCTCCGGCAGCCAAAATGGCTCCGGCCGCCAAGAAAGCTGAAAAGCACCCGGCCAAGATCCACCACGCCAAGAAAGGCGAAAAGGTAGCCGCTTCCGCTCCGGCGCAAAAAGCCCAGGCCGCCAAGGCCGAAGCGTCCGCTCCGGCCAAGGCCAAGCACGCCGCCAAGAAGCCGCACGCCAAGCATGCGAAGAAGGCCGCTTCCGCCGCCGCCCAGAAAGCCCAGGCCGCCAAGGCTGAAGCTTCCGCTCCGGCCAAGAAGCACGCCGCTAAAAAGCCGCACGCCAAGCACGCTAAAAAAGCCGCTTCCGCTCCGGCGCAGAAAGCCCAGGCCGCCAAGGCCGAGGCCTCCGCTCCGGCCAAGAAAGTAGAGAAAAAGGCCGCTCAACACAAGAAGCACGCCGGCAAGGCCAAGAAGGCCGCTGCATCGGCTGCCAAATAAACCGGACCTCGCGTCTGGCTCGCTAAAAAAAACAGGCCCCTCAGGGAGGCCAAGACTCAAAGGAGGCCGCGGCCTCCTTTTTCTTTTTGAACGGGACCGCCGGCAGGACAGGCGCGCCCGGCGGCCTTATGCTGTTACACTCAAACGCTTCGATGCCGGCCGCATGCCCCGGCTTGAAACCGCTTTCGTCCATTGATTTCGCGCTTAAGGAGCTTCCATGCTAGCCGCCCCGCAAGTTTCCGCCTTCCTGCCGCCGCGCCGCATTCTGATGGGGCCGGGCCCGTCCGACGTTTATCCGGAAGTGCTGGCCGCCCAGGCCCGCCCCACCGTCGGCCATCTGGACCCGCTGTTCGTCGGCATGATGGACGAGGTGAAAAGTCTGCTGCAATACGCGTTCCAGACCGCAAACCCGATGACGGTGGCGCTGTCGGCGCCGGGTTCGGCCGGCATGGAAGCCTGCTTCGTCAACCTGGTGGAGCCGGGCGAGAAGGTCATCGTCTGCCGCAACGGCGTGTTCGGCGAGCGCATGCGCCAGAACGTGGTGAGGCTGGGCGCGGTGCCGGTGCTGGTGGACAGCCCCTGGGGCCAGCCGGTGGATCCGGACGCGGTGGAGAGCGCCTTGAAAGCCAATCCGGACGCGCGCTTCCTGGCCTTCGTTCACGCCGAGACTTCCACCGGCGCGCTGTCCGACGCCAAGACGCTGTGCGCGCTGGCCAAACGCCACGGCTGCCTGAGCATCGTCGACGCGGTGACCTCGCTGGGCGGGGTGGAGCTGCGCGTGGACGAATGGGGCGTGGACGCGGTGTATTCCGGCAGCCAGAAGTGTCTGTCCTGCGTGCCCGGCTTGTCGCCCTTGTCTTTTTCGCCGGAGGCGGTGGACAAGCTGCAGGCGCGGCAAAGCCCGGTGCCCAGCTGGTTCCTGGACCAGACTCTGGTGATGGCCTACTGGGGCGGCGGCAAGCGCAGCTACCATCACACCGCGCCGGTGAACGCCTTGTACGCGCTGCACGAATCGCTGCGCCAGCTGGCCGGCGAGGGCCTGGAGGCGGCTTGGCGGCGCCACCGCGACATGCATCTGATTCTGCGCGACGGCCTGGAGAAGCTGGGGCTGAGGTTCGTGGTGGACGCCGCGGCGCGCTTGCCGCAGCTGAACGCGGTTTATATTCCCGAAGGCATAGACGACGCGGCCACGCGCAATCGTCTGTTGCAGGAGTACAACCTGGAGATAGGCGGCGGCCTGGGCGATCTGGCCGGCAAGGCCTGGCGCATCGGCCTGATGGGCTACGGCGCGCGCCGCGAGAACGTGGCGCTGTGCCTGAAGGCGCTGGAGAGCGTGTTGAAGTAAGCGCGGCCTGTGTCCGGCGGGCGCGCGTCAGCGCGCGCCGCGCCGCCGGGAGATGAAAAACGCCATCCGCGAAGGATGGCGTTTTTGCTGCCGCGGGAGGCGGATCGGCTTATTTTTCGACGAAGGCGCGTTCGATCGCGTAGTCGGCCGGTTCGCCCATGCGCGGGGATTCCTTGAAGCCCATGCCGTTCAGGATCTCGCACAGATCGTGCAGCATGGACGGGCTGCCGCAGATCAGCGCGCGGTCGTGTTCCGGGTTCATTTGCGGCAGGCCGATGTCGGCGCACAGCTTGCCGCTGGTGATCAGGTCGGTCAGCCGGCCCTGATTGCGGAAGGGCTCGCGGGTCACGGTCGGGTAGTAGATCAGTTTCTCGCGCACCATCTCGCCGAAGAATTCGTTTTCCGGCAGTTCTTTGGTGATGTAGTCGTGGTAGCCCAGCTCGCTGACCCAGCGCACGCCATGGGTCAGGATCACTTTGTCGTAGCGCTCGTACACGTCCGGGTCTTTGATGATGGACATGAAGGGGGCGAGGCCGGTGCCGGTGGACAGCAGGTAGAGGTTTTTGCCGGGCAGCAGATTGTCCTGCACCAGGGTGCCGGTGGGCTTCTTGCTGATCATCACGGTGTCGCCCACCTTCAGGTGCTGCAGGCGGGAGGTCAGCGGACCGTCCTGCACCTTGATGCTGTAGAACTCCATGTGTTCTTCGTAGTTGGAGCTGACGATGGAGTAGGCGCGCATCAGCGGCTTGCCGTTGACTTCCAGACCTATCATCACGAACTGGCCGTTAATGAAGCGCAGGCCGGCGTCGCGGGTGCAGGTGAAGCTGAACAGGGTGTCGTTCCAGTGATGGACGGACAGGACCTTTTCGGAGGTCAGGTTGGGAGAGGACATAAGGTTTGCTGCTCGCTAATTTATGAAGTAGAAGCTCGAAAAGTATGGGGCCGATTTTAACCGGTTTGTCGCTTCGCCGCTTGTTCTTACTGGGCAAGGCCGGCGATATCGACGTTAAATTCAATTGGAACAGCATGTTAACCGACATTGCCGTCGCCGCCGAACGATTGTTTTCTGATGTGTTTATCGCTGCGCGTTATTTGTCCGCGACGCAATGAAAGAGGGCGTCACCGTGGCGGGACGCCCTCTCGGACAACTTACAGAGAAAGACTATGCGCTTTACCCTTGCAGAACCGCACGACCACCGCTTTACCGCAAGGCCGTTACCAAAGAGCGGGCTGTACAAGACAGCGCTACGACGATGCCGTGTCGTGGCGGCGCCGCCATCATGGCAGCTTGCCGCGCACCGTGTCCTTGATGGACATCACAGAAAGACCAACCGCTTCTTTCTTAATGGGCAAATCGACAAACGGTAATCACAAGTTTATTGACTCTGGATTTGGCGGACCGGCCTGGCCGGTGTTGCATGCGCTCCGTCTTGGAGGCTGGCTTGGCGTTGCGGACTGTGCCGATTTGGCTGGCCGTGTTTATTGGCCAATGCTCAACGCGTGGAAAACTGGATGGCCGCCGGCATACTGCCATGAAAGCATTCGGAACCCTCCCTGTCGTGTTGACCATTCCACTATAGACGCTGCCGTTCCCAATGCAAGCCGGCGGGCGGCGGCCTCAACTGGCCTTAGGGTCGGCCAGCGGCGCGTCCAGCGCCAGCCGAGCGGGCCGCAGATGTTGTTCGAACTGGCGGCTGGCGGCCTGCCAGGAGTAGCGCTCGGCGACGGCGCGCACATGGCCGCGGTCCAGTTCCAGCGCCTTCAGGCAGGCGGCGCGCAGGTCGGCGTCCAGCACGCCGGCGCCGCTGTCGCCGACCACGTCCAGCGGTCCGGCCACCGGGTAAGCGGCCACCGGCGTGCCGCAGGCCATCGCCTCCAGCAGCACCAGGCCGAAGGTGTCGGTCAGGCTGGGAAACACGAAGACGTCGGCGGCGCGGTAGAAGCGCGCCAGCTCGTGCTGGGGAAAGATGCCGGCGAAGTGGACGTCCTGATAGTGCTGCTTCAGCCGCGCCAGCTGCGGGCCGTCGCCCACCACCCATTTGCTGCCCGGCAGCTCCAGCTTGAGAAAGGCTTCGATGTTCTTTTCCACCGCCACCCGGCCGATGTAGACGAAGCGCGGCGGCGCGGTGCCGTCCAGCCGCTCGCGCGGGCCGGGGCTGAACAGCGCGGTGTCCACGCCGCGGCTCCACAGCTTGACGTTGTGAAAGCCGCGGGCGCTCAGATCGTCGGCGATGGACTGGGTGGGCACCATCACGCAATGGGCGGCGTTGTGGAAGCGGCGCATCCAGGCGTAGCTGAGCGCCAGCGGCAGCCGGCAGCGGGCGTGCACGTATTCCGGAAAGCGGGTGTGATAGGCGGTGGAGAAAGCCAGGCCGTGGCGCAGGCAATAGCGGCGCGCGGCCAGGCCCAGCGGCCCTTCGGTGGCGATGTGGATGGCGTCCGGCGCGAAGGCGGCGATGCGGTCGGCCACTTTGCGGTAGGGAAACAGCGACAGGCGGATGTCGGGGTAGGTGGGGCAGGGCAGGGTGCGGAAGGCCTGCGGGGTGATCATTTCCACCTGGTGTCCGAAGCCGGCCAGTTCGCGCGCGGTTTCGGTCAGCGAACGGACCACGCCGTTGACCTGGGGCAGCCAGGCGTCGGTGACAATCAGGATGCGCATGTCGTCTCCTTGTGGTCGGCTTGCGCCGTTTGGGCTTGCAAGGCGGCGGCCGGCTGTCCCATTTGGGTCCAGTACAGCACTTCCAGCCGGCCGTCGGCGTGTTCCACCAGCGCGGACAGGCTTTCCACCCAGTCGCCGCTGTTGCCGTAGAGAATGCCGTCGATGTCGCGCACCTCGGCCTTGTGGATGTGGCCGCAGATCACGCCGTCGTAGCCGCGCCGGCGCGCTTCGCCGGCGAGAATGGTTTCGAAATTGCTGATGAAGTTGACCGCGTTTTTGACCTTGTGTTTCAGGTACTGCGACAGCGACCAGTACGGCAGGCCCAGTTTCAGCCGCGCCCAGTTGAAGCCGCGGTTCAGTTCCAGGATCAGGGTGTAGAGGGTGTCGCCGACATAGGCCAGCCATTTGGCGTACTGGATCACGCCGTCGAATTCGTCGCCGTGCAGGATCAGCAGCCGCTTGCCGTCGGCGGTGCGGTGCTCGGCCTCCTGACGGATGGCGATGCCGCCGAAGTCCAGCCCGGCGTACTGGCGCGCCGCCTCGTCGTGGTTGCCGGGCACGTAGATCACCTTGGTGCCCTTGCGCGCCTTGCGCAGCACTTTTTGCACCACGTCGTTGTGGCTCTGCTTCCAGTACCAGGATTTTTTCAGCTGCCAGCCGTCGACGATGTCGCCGACCAGGTATAGGTATTCGGATTCGTGGCAGCGCAGGAAGTCCAACAGGTGGTCGGCGCGGCAGCCGGAGGTGCCGAGGTGGACGTCGGAAATCCAGATCGCGCGCAGTTGTCGGGCGCTGTCGGGGGCGGGGTCTGGCTGCATGGCGGCTCCGTCGGCCTGTGGACTGCTGGCGATGCTGACAGCGGCAGGTGACAGTCGCGTGAGATTTCGGTGACGACGCGATGAAATTTCTTGAGCGGGGCCTTTAAGATTGTCTTAAGCGCGCTCTGTTGCAATCGGGCATTGCGGCGGCGCTTGTGACGGCGGCGAGAGCGCGCTAGGCTGCCGGGACCTTGAACGCCCGGCGACGGGGAGACGGATATGCGGGTTTTGGTGGTGGAGGACGACGCTCAGATCGGCGATGGGTTGAAAATCGGCCTGGAGCAGCTGGGCTTTGTCGCGGACTGGTTTCGCGACGGCAAGCAGGGGCTGGCGGCGCTGAGCGCCGCGCCCTACGACGCGGTGGTGCTGGACCTGGGGCTGCCGGGCATGGACGGCATGGACATCCTGTCCGCCTGGCGGCGCGGCGGCCAGGATGTGCCGGTGCTGGTGTTGACCGCGCGCGACGCGCTGGCGGACCGCGTCGGCGGCTTGGACGCCGGCGCCGACGATTATCTGGTCAAACCGTTCGCGCTGAGCGAGGTGGCGGCGCGGCTGCGCGCGCTGCATAGGCGTCGCCACGGCCAGAGCCACCCGGAGTGGCGGCACGGCCGCCTCTGTCTGGATCCGGTGGCGCGCGCGGCCACGCTGGACGGCGCGCCGCTGGAGCTGACCGCGCGCGAACTGGCGCTGCTTGAGTTGCTGCTCAGCCACAAGGGGCGGGTGCTGCCGCGCGAGCTGATCGAGGACAAGCTTTACGGCTGGGGCCAGGAGCTGGAAAGCAATGCGGTGGAGGTGCATGTGCACCATTTGCGCAAGAAGCTGGGCAGCGCCTTCATCCGCACCCTGCGCGGCGTGGGCTACACCCTGGGAGATCCGGCATGAGGGGGCCGCGCAGCCTACAGGCGCGGCTATTGCTGCTGCTGTTGCTGATCGTGCCGGCCATCTGGCTGGTGGCTTCCGCCACCGCGGCCTGGCTGGCGCACGAGGAGGTGGACGAGCTGTTCGACACCCAGATGGGGCAGTTCGCCCGCCAGCTGTTGCTGGTGGAGGTCAGCGAGAATTCGCTGATCGAGCTGCCCAAGCTCAAGCACCTGCTCAAGCACGCCGACAAGGGGCAGCTGGAAAACGACGACTTCGGCCTGGCGGTCTGGGACCGTCGCGGCAATCTCTTGCTTAGCGACGGCCGCGGCCGTCGCTTCGACTTCGAGCCGGAGCGGCGCGGCTTCTACGATTACCGCGGCAAGGACAGCGATCACAACTGGCGGCTGATCTATCTGGCCGCGCCGGACGGTTCGCGGCTGGTGGCGGTGGGACAGAAACAGGGCTTGCGCCACGAGATGGTGTTGAAGGTGGTGTCCGCCCAGCTGCTGCCGTGGCTGGTGGGCCTGCCGGTGATGCTGCTGCTGATCCTGCTGGCGGTGCGCCGCGAGCTGGGGCCGCTCAAGCGCCTGGCCGCCGGCATCGCCCAGCGCGCGCCGGACGACAGCGAGCCGGTGTCGCGGGAGGTGCCGCGGGAGGTGCTGCCGCTGGTGGACGCGCTGAACGCCTTGTTCGCCCGCATCGCGGCCACGCTGGAACACGAGCGCCGCTTCACCGCCGACGCCGCGCATGAGCTGCGCACCCCGCTGGCGGCGCTGAAGGTGCAGGCCGAGGTGCTGGAGCTGCTGCCGGACGAGGGCCGCCGCCGGCACGCCATGCGGCAATTGATGTTGGGCATAGACCGCGCCACGCGCTTGGTGGAGCAGTTGCTGGCCCTGTCGCGCCTGGACCCCTTGAACGCGCCGCGCCAGGGCGAGCCCATCGCTTGGGCGGCCTTGACCGAGCGCGTGCTGGCGGAGATGGCGGCGGAGGCGGCGCTCAAGGGGGTGAGGCTGGAAACCGAATGGCGCTGCGTGCCGGAACGGGTCTTGCCCTTGAACGGAGACGAAACCCTGGTGGGCCTGATGCTGCGCAATCTGCTGGAAAACGCCGTCCGCTACGGCGCCGAGGGCGGCGAGGCGCGGCTGGTGCTGGCTGAGGACTCGGTCAGCGTGCTGGACCGCGGTCCGGGCGTGGCGGCGGAATGGCTGGAACGGATACGCGAGCGCTTCTTCCGGCCGCCGGGCCAGGACGTGGTCGGCAGCGGGCTGGGCTTGTCCATCGTCGAGCGGGTGGCGGAGCTGCACGGCCTGCGGCTGATGCTGGCCAAGCGAGACGGCGGCGGGCTGGAGGCCGGCTTGCGGCGGCGCTGAGAAGCTGTGCAAAGTCCGCTGCGCTTCGTGAGACGTGGCGCGGCGAGCGCAGCATTCGAAACGCTCATGCGGCATTCGTGCATTCCGCTTTCTCAGCCGTTTTCGTCTTGCAGGCGAGGCTTGGAGCAGGCTCTGGGACTGCGGCAATTCGCCGCATGGGAGCAGAGGGGGAATCCGGCTATGCTGGCGACGCTGGCCCTGACGCAGCCAGCGTTCTACATTTGGTTGCGGCCCGCCGGTTTCGGCGGGCTTTCTTTTTGTCTAGCTCGGGCGTTTAGGCGCGCCGAAGCGCATCAGCCAGAACAGCGCGTTGCAGACGCCGCCGGCCATCGCGCCCAGGTAGAGGTTCATCAGGTCGTTGTACAGCAGCGGCTCGGCCAGCCGGGCGTAGACGAAGGTGACCACGCTGCCGCTGAAGGCGCCGGGCAGGAAGGCGACCAGGGCCAGCAGCCAGCGCGGCCAGCCTTGCTGCCAGCCGGCGATGGGCCGGGCCAGCAGCATGCGCAGCAGGCAGAGCAGCAGGCCAAAGCCCAGCGCCGGAATCGCGCCCATCAAATAAGCCATCATCGGCACCACGCCGCTGGCCAGCAAGGCCACCAGCGGACCCAGCAGGATGAACAGGGTCAGGCCGCAGGCGAGTATTTTCAGATAGGGCGTTTTCATCCGGCGGTGAGGTTTGGGCGGTGGCAAAAGGCCTCCAGCCTAGCAGACTGGAGGCACGGCGGCGAGAGGCCGCGCGCTCAGAGCCTGTTTACGATCTGCTGCGCGTCGTGAGACGCGGCGCGGCGAGCACAACGTCGAAATGCTCATATACCGTGTGTACACCCCGCTTTCTCAGCGGTTTTCGCCTTGTCTCGCCTTCGCTCGCAAGAGCGTAAACACGTTCTCAGAACTGAAGTTGCACGCGGCCCCACACTGTGCGGCCCGGCTCGTTGACCTGCAGGGTGCGGTCGTAGCCGGCCACCATCGCGCCGCCTTTGCTGACGCTTTCGGCGTAGGCCTTGTTGAACAGGTTGTCGACGCCGAACAAGAGCTTGGCGTGCTTGTTCAGCTTCATGCCGCCGTCCAGCGACACCACGCCGAAGCCCGGGGTCGCGCCGATGTCGGTGCCGACGATATTGCCCTGGCCGGGCGCCACGCGGTCCTGGCGCTGCACGCCGCGCACGGTCAGGCCGGTCGCGTATTTGCCGTTGTCCCATTTCAGCGCCGCCTTGGCGTCCAGCGGCGGGGTCTGGCCCAGCGGACGGTTTTCATCGAGATTGGCGGCCCAGACCCAGGCCAGGCTGCCGGACAGCGTCCATTCCGGCGCGAAGCGCCAGCTGAGGTCGCCTTCGAAGCCGTAGCGGCGCGCGTCGATGTTGCGGGCCTTGCCGCCGATGGCGCCGGCGTCGCCTTCCACCAGAATGAAGTTCTGCACGCGGCTGGCGTAGGCGGACAGCGAGCCTTGTAGCTTGTCGTCGCGGTAGAGCAGGCCGGCGTCCAGTTGGCGGTTGGTTTCGCTGTTCAGGCTGTCGTTCTTGTTGCGCTCCCAGAAGTCAGGCGCGCGTTCGGCTTGGCCCAGGCCGACGTAGCGGGTCCAACTGCCCGCCGTGTGTTCGTAACGCAGGAAGCCGGCGTTGAGCTGGTACTGGGTTTCCTGGCGCGCTTGGGCCGGCTTGCCCATGGCCGCGGCCTTGGCCTCGAACACCGCCTGGGTCTGGTCGCGGCGCAGTCCGGCAATCAGTTTGCCGCCCGCGCCCAGCGGGTGGCTGGCCTCGGCGTAGACGCCGTGATTGTCGAAGCTTTGGTTGGGCGCGCGTGGCTGATCCACGTATTGGCCGACGTTGGGGCCTTTGCCCATGCGGCTGCGGTGGCGGTCGCTCAGCCAGTCGAAACCGGCGCTCACTTCCCAGTCGCCGAAGGCCATGTCGGCGGCCAGGCGGCCGGTGTCGGCGCTGCGGTCCGGGTTCATCGCGGAACGGCTGGCCGGCGCGGTTTGCGGGCGGAGGGAGTAGTTGTCCATCACGTGGTCGACATAGCTGTGACCCAGTTGCAGCCGCAGCGCGTCCAGCCAGCCGCTGAGGTTGCGGCGCTCGGCCTTGAAGCTCCAGGCGTCGCGGTCGAACTTGCTGCCGTCCATGCCTCGGTCCGCGTAGGCGGCCTGGCCGCGGCTGCGGTCCAGAGCCAGTTCCAGCGTGGTGTCCCGGTCCGGGGTCAGTCCGGCGATCAGGGTCTGGCTGTCGCGGTCGAAGCTGGAGTGGACCTTGGCGCCGTTGCCGTCCTTGTAGTCGCCGCCGTGATTGCGGCTGGCGATGGCGCGCACATAGCCCAGGCTGGAGCCGAAGGCGGCGTCGGCGTAGGCGTCGTTGCGGTCGGCGTTGCCGCCGGTCAGGCTGCCGTTGAAGCGCACGCCGGCCTCGTCGAAGCGCTTGGTCTTGCGTTCGAAGTTGACGCCGCCGCTGATCAGGCCGGGTCCGAACTTGACGCTTTGCGGGCCCTTGACCACGTTCACCTCGTCATAGGCGTCCGGATAGAGATAGGCGGTGGGCGGGTCCATGCGGCCGCCGCAGCCGCCGAACACGAAGTTGCCGTCGGCGAGGATGGCCAGGCGGGAGCCGCCCAGGCCGCGCAGCAGCGGGTCGCCGGAGGTGCCGCCTTTGCGGATCACGTTGAAGCCGGGCAGGCCCTTGAGCAGGCCGGCGCCGTCGGCCGACGGCAGCGGCTGGCGCGGCGCGCGCGGGTCCACCGACATTTTCAGCGGCTGCTCCGCCTTGGTGGCGGTGACCAGCACTTCCTCGCCGCGGAATTCCGGCAGTTCCTGAGCAAAGGCGTGGCCGACGGCGAGCGCCAGGGGAATCGGCAGCAAATACGGTTTTTTAGTCATTTTTTAGAAACTAACGTTAACAAATTTAGAGGTGACAATTCTAAGTTGCGAGGTGCGGCGGCCCAATGCGGCAAAGTGTCGCAGCGCCCCTGTTCGGCGCATGGTGATAAAGTGTCGGCCATGATTGCCGGATTCCCCGTTTCCTCCCCCCGCCTGGGCCTGACCGCTGACATCGCGCGCTCGGCGCGGCTGATAGGCTGGCTGCGCTGGCTGATGCTGCTGCTGGGCTCCACCGTGGCCTTGGTCTGTTGGTGGCAGCACGTCTACCTGCCCTGGCCTTTGCTGTCCCAGGCGCTGCTGACGCTGGCCGCGGTCAACGTCTGCCTGCCGTGGTGGCTGCGCCGCGGCGGCGACCCCTTGCTGGCCTTGCGTTTGGGCTTGTCCGCCGATGTGCTGGTGCTGACCGAGCTGCTGGCCTTCACCGGCGGCGCGGCCAATCCGCTGGCTTCGCTGTTTTTGCCGCCGGTGCTGTTCGCCGCGCTGTTGTCGCCGGGCCTGTTCGCCTGGGCGCTGGCGTTGGCCAGCGTCGCCGCCTACGGCCTGCTGTTCGAGTGGCATCTGAGCTGGCCGGTGGACCACGGCAACGCGCTGCACATCTTCTCCATGCATCTGACCGGGATGTGGTTGAGCTTCGCGCTGTCGGCGCTGTTGATCGCCGGCTTCGTGTCCTGGCTGGCGCGGCAGCTGGCCCTGCGCGAGGCGGCGCTGGCGACGGCGCGGGAAACCCAGCTGCGCGACGAGCAATTGCTGGCGGTGGGCATGCAGGCGGCCGGCGCCGCCCACTCGTTGTCCACGCCCTTGAACACCATGACGCTGCTGGTGGACGAGTTGCTCGCCACGCGGCAGCGGGACGCAGAGCTGATGGAAGACTTGCTGCTGATGAAGGCGCAGCTGGCCAACTGTGGCAGCGCGCTGGCGCGCTTGAAGCTGGGTTCGGAGTCCGCGCCGGGGGAGACCGCGCTGTTCGCGGCCTTGGCCGAGCGCCTGGCCGGCTGGCGCTCGCTGCGGCCGGACGTGAGGCTGGACTGGCAGACGCCGCGCGGGCCGGACCCGCTGGTGACGCTGGACCCGGCGTTCTGGCCGGCGTTTTTCAATCTGATCAACAACGCGGCCGAAGCCGGCGGCGGCGAACTGACGGTGGCGGCGCGGCTGGAGCAGGGGGCCTTGCTGCTGGACATCGTCAATCATCAGGGCTGTTTGACCGAGCAGCAGCTGGAGCGTGCCGGCCTGACCCCGCTGCCGTCCGACAAGCCGGTGGGCATGGGCCTGGGCGTGATGCTGAGCCATGCGACGCTGGCGCGGCTGGGCGGTTCGCTGCGTTTGCTGAACCGGCCGGAGGGCGGCGTGCACGCGCAGGTGCGCCTGCCCTTGCTGGCGGACGATAAGGAAGGAGCCTGATGCTGGATTTTCTCTTGGTGGACGATGACGAGGCCTTCGTCGCCATTCTGGCGCGCTCCCTGAGCCGGCGCGGTTTTGAAGTGGCGGCGGCCCAAACCGCCGCGCAGGCCTTGGAATTGGCCGGCGACGCGCCGGCGCGCATCGTGCTGGATTTGAACTTGGACGGCGACAGCGGGCTGCGCCTGCTGCCGGCCTTGCTCGCCGCCTGCCCGCGCAGCGCCATTTTGATTCTGACCGGCTACGCCAGCATCGCCACCGCGGTGGAGGCCACCAAGCTGGGCGCGGTGCAGTATCTGGCCAAGCCGGCGACGGTGGACGAAATCCTGGCCGCTTTCGAACAGCAGCAGGCCAATCCCGAGCTGCCGCTGACGCCGCAGCCGATGTCGCTGCGGCGGGTGACCTGGGAGCATCTGCAACGGGTGCTCAGCGAAAACGACGGCAACATCTCCGCCACCGCCCGCGCCTTGAACATGCACCGGCGCACTTTGCAGCGGATGCTGGCGAAGAAGCCGGTGAAGAGTTGAAGCCAGGCCTGTTGCATTGCTACAGCGCGGCGGTCCGCCGCCAATGGGCTGGATGCGGATTGTAGCGGTCTTTGTTCTTCAATTACCGCGTCATGACGGGGGTATAAATCCGGCTTGGCCGCGCCATCAGAAAAATTGATTGGAGCGTCCACTCTAGCCGCCGTATGGTGAATGTCCATAACCATGCCAATGGAGGGGACTACCATGCTTCGCGGACAGATGATGGACCGGCCTTTGCTGATTTCCGACTTGCTGCGCCACGCCGAAACCTACCATGGCGACACGCCCATCGTGTCGCGCACCGTGGAGGGGCCCATCCATCGCTACACCTACCGCGAGGCGGCGCGGCGCGCGCGCCAACTGGCCAATGCGCTGGCGGCGCTGGGCGTGCGCCAGGGCGACTGCGTCGGCACCCTGGCCTGGAACGGCTACCGCCATTACGAGACCTACTTCGCCGTGTCCGGCTACGGCGCGGTGTGCCACACGGTGAACCCGCGGCTGTTCGCCGAACAGATCGCCTGGATCGTCCAGCACGCGGAAGACCGGGTGCTGATGTTCGACCTGAGCTTCCTGCCGCTGGTGGAGCAGATCGCGCCGCAACTGGACACGGTGGAAGCCTTCGTGCTGATGACGGACAAGGCGCATATGCCGGCGCAGACGCCGCTGTCCAATCTCTTGTGCTACGAAGACCTGGTCAACAGCCACAGCGACCAGTACCAGTGGCCGTTGCTGGACGAAAACGCCGCGTCCAGCCTGTGCTACACCTCCGGCACCACCGGCAACCCCAAGGGCGTGCTGTTCTCGCATCGCTCCACCGTGCTGCACGCCTACGGCAGCGCCTTGCCGGACAGTTTCGACATCTCGGCCCGCGCCTGCGTGATGCCGGTGGTGCCGATGTTCCACGTCAACGCCTGGGGTCTGCCCTACAGTTGCACCATGAACGGCAGTAAGCTGGTGCTGCCCGGACCCAAGCTGGACGGCGTCAATCTGTACGAGCTGATCGAGAGCGAGCAGGTGACCGTCACCGCCGGGGTGCCGACGGTGTGGATGATGCTGTTGCAGCATTGCCAGAAGAACCATCTGAAGCTGCATTCCCTGAAGCGGGTGATCGCCGGCGGATCGGCGGTACCGGAAAGCATGATCGAACAACTGGCCGAGCACGGCGTGGAAATGCGCCAGCTCTGGGGCATGACCGAGCTGTCGCCCTGCGGCACCACCGGCACGCCCAAGCTCAAGCACGAGGGCCTGGAGCCGTCCCGGCTGCACGCGCTGCTGTCCAAGCAGGGGCGGCCGATCTACGGCGTCGAACTCCGCATCGTGGACGACGCCGGCAAGCCGCTGCCGCACGACGGCGTGGCCTTCGGCAACTTGCAGGTGCGCGGCCTGTGGGTGTTGTCGCAATACTTCCGCCGCGAACTGGATGCCAGCCACAGCGCCGACGGCTGGTTCAACACCGGCGACGTGGTGACCATAGACGCCGACGGCTTCATGCGCATCACCGACCGCACCAAGGACGTGATCAAATCCGGCGGCGAGTGGATCAGCTCCATCGAGCTGGAAAACATCCTGGTGGGCCACCCGGCGGTGGCGGAGGCGGCGGCCATCGGCATTCCGCATCCCAAGTGGGACGAGCGGCCGCTGATGGTGGTGGTGCTCAAGCCCGGCGCCAGCGCCACGGCGGAAGAGCTGCTGGGCTTTTACGAAGGCAAGATCGCCAAATGGTGGACGCCGGACGATGTGGCCTTCGTCGAGGAGCTGCCGCACACCGCCACCGGCAAATTGCAGAAGGTGCGGCTGCGCGAGCAGTTCCGCGATTTTCGCTGGCGTTCCTGACGTCGGTCGCGGAATGGACTGGACTGAATAGAGTAATTACGCTACAGTGGCGGCTGCACTGAAAACCGTATGGTTTTGAGGTGTTAGCCCCTCGAAATGTCGGCCGGTCCGCCGGACGACGTTTCTTCCTCGTGTTGGCCCCTGCCGTTGTCAAACCGCAGGGGGTTTTTTTTGCCCGCCGTCCGGCGCGCGTCTTCCCTTGCTCCTGTGTTTGATCAAACAAAATCATAATCTGTCACAACTGTACCCATATTTGATATTTAAAACGGGTTACATCCGTTAAACTGGCCGAAGATAAACCAACAATAACAATTGGCTGCCAACGGTAAGGGGAGTGTCGCGCGGCAAGGCGGGGCATCAAAACCATGGTTGTCAATCACGCGAGAAAAAGGACTGTTATGAAATCGCTCCGTAGCCGGCTGATCGCCCTGAACGCGCTATTGATGGCGCTGTTTGGTTTGGTGCTGGTGGTCATCGTCTTCGTGCAGATGCGCACGGAAATATTGCAGGGTCTGGACCAGGAGTTCGAGGCCAGCCTGATGGGACAAAGCGCGGTGGTGACCACCTGGCTGGGCGAGAAGAAACAGCAGATTGTCGCGCAGAGCACGATGGCGTCCGAGCCCGACGCCCTCCGCTTCCTCAAGACCGGCGCCAAGGCCGGCGGTTTCAACGTCAACTACGCCGGCTACGCCGACGGCCGCTCGCTGTTTTCCGATGATTGGACGGCGCCGGCCGACTACAAGGTGGCCGACCGCGACTGGTACAAGCGCGCCAAGGACAGCGGCCAGGCGGTGGTGACCGACCCCTATCTGGACGAAGCCACCAAGAAACTGACGGTGACCATTTCCGCGCCCTTCAACCACAACGGCGCTTTCGCCGGCGTGGTGGGCGGCGACGTGATGGTGGACACGCTGGTGAAATCGGTGCTGGGCCTGAAAGTGCGCGGCAACGGTTACGCCTTCATCATGGACAAGAAGGGCACGGTGATCGCCCATCCGCAAACCGATCTGGCGCTGAAGCCCATCACCAGCGTGGCGCCGGAACTGACGCCGGAACGGCTGGCGGACATCGTCAGCCACGACCAGGCGTCGGAAGTGCAGATCGGCGGCCAGGCCATGCTGTTGTCGGCGCAGGAAATCCCCGGCACCAACTGGGTGATGGCCTTGGCGGCGGACCGCGCCACCGTGCTGGCGCCGCTGACCACGCTGCTGTACACCATCGCCGGCCTGACCGCGCTGGTGTTCGTGCTGATGATCCCGCTGGCGAGCCTGGTGATAGGCCGCATGCTGGCCGGCCTGGTGCGGCTAAAGAACGCGATGGAGGACATTTCCCACGGCGAGGGCGACCTGACCTTGCGGCTGAAGGACGACGGCCAGGATGAAATCGCCGCCACCGCGCGCGCCTTCAACACCTTCGTCGCCCAATTGGCCCAGCTGTTCCGCGGCCTGAAGCAGGACGCCGCCGGCGTGGTCAACGGGGTGCAGGACGCCAGCCAGCTGGTGGCCGGCGTGGCGGACAGCTCGCGCCATATTTCCGATGTGTCCTCGTCCAACGCGGCCACGCTGGAGCAGATCACGGTGTCCATCTCCCACATCGCCGACAGCGCGCGCCAGGCCGACGAGCTGACCAGCCTGACCGGCGCCAGCCTGGAGGCCAGCGCCAGCAATATGCAAAGGCTGTCCAGCGGCATGGAGGGCACGGTGCAGTCGGTGCGCGGCCTGGAAACCATGTTGTCCTCGCTGGACAAGCGCTCTCAGGAAATTTCCGGCATCACCAATGTGATCCGCGACATCGCCGACCAGACCAATCTGCTGGCCTTGAACGCGGCGATCGAGGCCGCGCGCGCCGGCGAACAGGGCCGCGGTTTCGCGGTGGTGGCGGACGAGGTGCGCAAGCTGGCCGAGCGCACCGCCCAGGCCACGCTGGAAATCTCCAATATGGTCAGCGCCATCCGCGACGAAACCGGCCGCGCGGTCAACGACGTCAACCAGACCGTGGCCGCGGTGGACGAGGGCGTGGAGCTGACCCGCGAAGCGGTGGCCAAGATCGAGGAAATCCGCGCTTCCATGTTGGACGTGGTGGCCAAGATGAACGAGATTTCGGATTCCACCAGCGAGCAGCACAAGGCGACCACCTTGATCGCGCAAAGCTCGGAGGCGATCAACGGCCATGTATTGGAAAACGACGACGCCTTGCAGAACGTCAGCAGCACGCTGACCGGCTTGTCGCTCAATGCCGGCAAGATGAACGCCGAGTTCGACAAATTCCGTTTGTAAAACGGCGAGAGCGAGAACACACGGCCGGGGAGCATGCTCCCCGGCCGTTTTCACGTGTGGCGGATCAGCCGGCTTGCGTATCCAACCGGCCACCCAGCCCCAGTTCGGCCTGCAGGCCGCGGGCGACGCCAACCAGGAACTCCAGCCCGGCTTGCAGCTCGGCGCCGCTACTGTCGTCCGGCAGCCGCAGCAGCGCCAGCAGCAGTTCGCCGTCGGCGTCCGCCGCCAGCGTGACCCGATTGGCGAAGTTGTGCTGCAGCAGGCGCTGCAGCGTGCCGGCGTCGGCGGGCAGCGCGCCCAGCGGGCACACCATTTCCAGCCCGGAGGCGCTTTCCTCGAAGTGCACCGCGAAGTCGTCGCCGAAGAACAGCACCGGCTCCTCGTCGTCCAGTGCCAGCCCCAAGGTGTCGTACAAACTGAGCAAGAGCGTATTCATCGCGCGCCTCCTCAGGGTTTGAGCAGGGTGGACAAGCCCTGCGCCTGCTGCCAGGCCGCGGCGTCGCCGACGCGCTGGGCGTAGGACAGATTGAGCAGCGAGCCGAGGGGTAGTTGCTTCATCACCTTGTTGCCGGGCGCGCCGGTGTTGTAGGCCTGCACTTCCAGATTGCCGCCCTGGGTCAGCACCTTGCCGAATAGTTCGCGCATGCCCGCATCCAGCGCGGCCTCGGGCCGGCTGGGCGCGTGTCCCTGATGCTGGGCGATCGCCTCGCGCTTGATCTCGGCATCCAGCATGCCGGTGCGGTCCTTGCCGCTCTTGCAGTTCCAGCACGGCACCGCGCCGATCTCGAAGGCCAGCATCGCCACCCGCTGCGCCGCCTTGTAAGGCTCGCCGCCATCGCGGCGATGGGATTGCCGCGCCCAGATATCCTTTAATTGTTGGGCCATCTGCCAGACTCGGCCGCTATTGTCCGGGTTTTGCGCCAAGTAGTCGCCGACCCAGCCGCCCGGGTCCGTGCCCGGCTTCAGGTCCGGGCCCAACAGTTGTTGCAGTGCCGTCAGATTGAGCTTGTCGGATTCGCCATGGCCCATGCCCAGCTTGAGCGCCAGCTCATTGACGCCGAAATTGAAGGCGGTCACCTCCAGCTTCACCTGAACGGCTTGCAGCTCGCCATCGGCGTTTTTGACTTGCAGCGTCAGCGGCTGCGGCGCCGAGCTCAGCGCGCGCCAGGCGCCGATCTGATCGCGCAGCATGCCGCCTTCACCGCCCAGGCCCGGCGTGACCAGCGCGGTTGAGGTCAGCCGCAGGGTGACGGTGTCGCCGGCCAGCGCTTGTCGCAGCGTGTCCGGCTGCGAAAACAGCGCGGCGGTGGCGACCTCGGTCGCGCGTTGGCGCGCGCCGTCCTGACGCCGCGTGGCGTCTTCCACGCCATAGGGCGACAGAATGCCGTGGCGAATCCCCTTGAACAGGGTCCGCTGCGCGTCGTCCGCGTCCGGACTATGCAGTTCGGACAGCCACAGATTGGCGGCGTGGCTGGTCTCGGTGGTGGAGGCCGAGCAGACGCCCTTGTCGTGGTAGCCGTTGGGGAAGATATCGCCGGCGCCGCTCAGCTTCATTTGCCCGGCCGGAGTCAGGGTGCAGCTGTATTCGCGCCCATTGTGTTGCAGGCGGGTTTCCACCGTCTGCCACGGGCGCTGGTTCAACAAGCGGGTGCTGGCCTGCTGCAATGAGGCTTTGGCTTCGCGCTGCGCCAGCTTGGCCGGCAGGCCAGCCCGGGTCAGCGCCGTGGCGATCACTGTCCTTACATCGCGGCTCAGCTGTGAATTGGAGGCCATTTCCCGCGGTTGCACCGCGCGGTCTGGCTTGAAGCGGGCGGCCTGCAATTGCTCGGCCATCGCGTGCAAGGTCTTGGCCTCGGCGCTGTCCCCCAGGCCGAATCCATGCAAGGCCAGGTGGGCGGCTTCCAGTTTGTGGCTTTGCAGCGCGTACAAGCCGTGCAGCGAACGCGAGGACGCCTGGGGCGCTTGCGCGTGCTGGCTCAGGTGGCTGAGCCAGCCGCCGTCGGGGGCCACGCGCTGGATGTCGGCGGCGCTGAGCTTGCGCGGCGCCGGCGCGCTGCCGGCGACGGGGCCGTCATGGGCGGTGGAGCTTGGGCGCGCGTCGGAGCTGCGCATCCAGTTGGACGGCCGCAGGGCTTGGAGCAGATTCAGGCTAGACATGGCGGATGGCATTTCATGAAGAGAGAATGCTGGTTACTATGCGGGAGACGATATTTCGCTGATTTCAAAAAGCGCTTATCAGGATGCGTCCGGCCCGGATGCGTTCCGGGCGCCGAGAGCTTATGACCGATTTGACCCCCGACGCCTTGCGCGCCGGCGCCTTGCTGGCCGCCGGCGATGTCAGCGGCGCGCTATTGGCCGCGCAAAGCGGCCTGCAAGCCCAGCCGGACAATGCCGAGCTGTGGAACCTGCTGGGCGTATGCGCGGCGCGGCTGGAGCAACTGGCCATGGCCGAGCAGTGCTGGCGTCAGGCGCTGCAATGCGATCCGCGGACGCCGGACGCCCATTACAATCTGGGCCGCTGCCTGATGGCGCAAGGCCAGTTGGCGCAGGCGGAGGCGCATTACCGCGCGGAACTGGCGCAGCGTCCGGAGCACGCGGCCTGCCAAGGCAATCTGGGCGTCTTGCTGGAGGAGGCGGGACGGCTGGACGAAGCCGAAGCCCAGTATCGGCTGGCCCTGCGGCTGCGGCCGCAGTCCGCCGTTCATTGCTTCAATCTGGGCCGTTT
Organism: Chromobacterium sp. Panama; assembly: GCF_003052555.1. Classification (NCBI taxonomy): domain Bacteria; kingdom Pseudomonadati; phylum Pseudomonadota; class Betaproteobacteria; order Neisseriales; family Chromobacteriaceae; genus Chromobacterium; species Chromobacterium sp. Panama. The sequence continues at coordinate 3,951,591 of NZ_QARX01000001.1, read as the reverse complement.
ATTGTATCGGCTGCGGCCGGAGGAGGCTGAGGACTGCTTGCGCCGGGCGCTGGCCTGCGCGCCGGACGACGTGGACGCGCTCAATCTGCTGGGACAAAGGCTGGCGGAGCGCGGGGAGCGGGCCGAGGCGGAAACGCTGTTGCGCCGGGCGCTGGCGCTGGAGGCGAGCCATGCCGGCGCGCTGAGCAATCTGGGCTTGTTGTTGCAGGCGCAGCGGCGTTGGGCCGAGGCCGAGGCCTGCTTGAGCGCGGCGGCGGAGCGCGCGCCGGAACAGGCGCAGGTGCTGGGCAATCTGGCCCTGTGTTTGTGGCGGCAGGGGCGCAGCGAGGAGGCGGAGCCGCTGGCGCGCCGCGCCTTGGCGCTGGAGCCGTCGGACGCGGACGCTCATCAGCAATTGGCGCTGGCTCTGGCGCAGCAAGGCGGTTGGGAAGAGGCCGAAACTACGCTGCGCGCGGGGCTGGACGCTCAGCCGCTGCACGCCGGGCTGCGTCGCAATCTGGGCTATTTGCTGCTGACCCAGGGACGCTGGGGCGAGGGCTGGCCCTTGCACGAGGCGCGGCTGGAAACCGCGCCGTCGCCGGCCTTGAGCTCACCGCGCTGGCGCGGCGAGGCCTTGGCCGGCCGCCGTCTGCTGCTGTGGTTCGAGCAGGGTTACGGCGACGCCTTGCAGACGGCGCGTTACCTGCCGCTGCTGCTGGGGCGCGGGCCGGCGCGCGTGATCGTCGCCTGCCGCCCTGTCCTGCTGCCCTTGCTGCAAGCGCAGGGCTGGCCGGTGGAGTGGCTGCCGATAAGCGATCTGGCCGGTCCGTTGCCGGCACACGATTGCCATGTGTTTTCCATGAGTTTGCCCGGCCTCTTGCAGCCGGAGCCCGCGCCAGCGCCGGCCTATCTGCGCGCCGACGACGCCGGCCGCGCCGCCTGGCGCGCGCGCTTGCCGGCCGGCGGCCGCAAGCTGGGCCTGGTGTGGCGCGGCCGGCCGGAGCACGAGTTCGACCATTGCCGCTCCTTGCCGGATTTGGAGATGCTGCTTCCCCTGCTGGCCTTGCCCGGCGTTCAGTGGCTGGCCTTGCAGCCGGAGCTGAACCAGGCCGAGCGCGATTGGCTGCGCGCGCGCGGCCTGCCGGCCCTGGGCGATGAGTTGGCGGATTTTGCCGCCAGCGCCGCCTTGCTGGCGGAGCTGGACGGGCTGGTGACGGTGGACACCGCCTTCGGCCATCTGGCCGGCGCTTTGGGGCTGCCTTGCGCCTTGCTGCTGTCGGCGCGGCACGCCGACTGGCGCTGGGGGCTGGAGAGCGAAACCACGCCCTGGTATCCGCGCCATCGTCTGTTCCGCCAAAGCGAGGCAGGGGACTGGACGGCGCCGCTGGCGCGCTTGGCGAGCGCCTTGTCGGGCGATCCGGACCTTAAGGGTTGAGCGGGGCGGGGCAATCCATCACAGCCACTTGCCCGGATTCATCAGCCGCTCCGGGTCCAGCGCGGCCTTGAGCGCGCGCATCAGCTCCAGCGCCAGCGGGTCCTTGTAGCGTTCCAGCCACTGGGGCTTGAGCTGGCCTATGCCGTGTTCGGCCGCCAGCGTGCCGCCCAGGCGGTAGACGTGGTCGTAGACGATGGCGTTGACCGCCGCCTCGTCGTCGAACAGATCGACGTTGCCGGGCCGGGTGTAGCTGATGTTGTAGTGCAGATTGCCGTCGCCGGCGTGGCCGAAGGCGACGATGCGCACGCCGGGATAAGCGCGGCGCAGCGCGGCGCCGCAGTCGCGCACCAATTGCGGCAGCGCCGAGGTGGGCACGGCGATGTCGTGCTTGATGCTGGGGCCGTCCTGTTTCTGGATTTCCGAAATCTCCTCGCGCAGCAGCCACAGCTTGCGGCGCTCCGCCTCGCTTTGCGCCACCACGCCGTCGCGCGGGCTTTGCCCGACCAGCCAGTCCAGCAGCGCCTCGTTCAGCGCGGCGTCGTCGCCGCCGTCGGACAGCTCGATCAAGAGCAGCCACGGCGCGGTGAACGGCAATTGGCCGGGGCGGTGGCGTTCGATTGCCTGTTGGCAGTCGGCCTCGATCACCTCGAAGGCGGTGAGGCGGTCGTCGAAGCGTTGGCGCAGGCCGTTGAGCCAGACGATGGCGGTTTCGATGTCGTTCACGCCGATCAGCGCGGTGGCGCGGGCGCTGGGCAGCGGAAACAGCTTCAGCGTGGCGGCGGTGATCAGGCCCAGCTGTCCCTCGGCGCCGATGAACCATTGCTTGAGGTCCAGGCCGGTGGTGTCCTTGCGCAGGCCGGCCAGCGCGTCCAGCACCCGGCCGTCCGGCAGCACCACTTCCAGGCCCAGCGTCAGTTCGCGCATGGTGCCGTAGCGCAGCACCGCGACGCCGCCGGCGTTGGTGGACAGATTGCCGCCGATCTGACAGCTGCCTTCCGAGGCCAGCGACAGCGGAAACAGCCGTCCGGCCTGTTCCGCCGCCAGCTGCACCTCGCGCAGCGTGGCGCCTGCCTCCACGGTGACGGCGTTGTTGTCCGCGTCCAGTTTGCGCACGGCGCACAGCCGCCGCATCGCCACCACCAGTTGGCGGCCGCTGGCGTCCGGCGTGGCCGCGCCGCAGGTGGAGGTGTTGCCGCCCTGCGGCACGATGGCCACCTGATGGCGGCGGCAGAGCTTGACCAGCTCGGCCGCCTCGGCGGTGCTGCCGGGCAAGGCCACCGCCAGCGGGCGGCCCTGGTAGCGGCGGCGCCAGTCCAGCGTGTAGGGCGCGGTGTCGGCGGCTTCGGTCAGCAGATGGGCGGGGCCGATCAGGGACGCGGCGGCTTGGAGAAAATCGTGCATGTCAGAAAGGGCCTCCGGCCGCGCGCAGCAGATCGGGCAGGCCGTCGTGATCGCCCTGCGGGCGCTCGGGCGCGTCGCTCCAGTGCTGCGGGCCGATGGCGGCGTTGCGCGCCGGGTGCAGCGGGTAGTGCACCTGATTGTCGTCGCGGTTGACGTCGCCGACGCAGAGCAGGCGCACCGGCTTATCGCTATTGTTGATGAAGGTGTGGGCGAGGCCGGTGCCGGCCTTGAAGCCGACCGAATCGCCGGGCCGCAGCCGGTGCAGCGCGCCGTCCAGCCAGACGTCGGGCTCGCCCTCCAGCACGTGGACGAATTCGTCCTCGGTTTTTTCCGCGTGCGGCCAGCTGGTGCGTTGGCCCGGCTCCAGCAGTTCGTGATGGATGCCGAGGCGGGCGAAGCCGTAATGCTTGCCCAGCGCCGCGCCGCGCGCCAGCGGCTCCCGGCTGTCGGGATAGCTTTGCGAGCGGGCTTCGATCAGCTCGCTCCAGTGTCGGATGCAATCGGGACGGGACGACATGGCGGGGCTCCGTGGGGGCTTAGTCGGGAATGTCCGGCGCCATCAGCACATCGGGGTGCTGCCAGCCCGGCTGCTGGGCGATGCGTTCCAGCCAGGCCCGGACCTGAGGCCAAGCGGCGATGTCCAGGCCGGCGTCGGCCAGCCACCACAGATAGGCGCTGGCGGACAGGTCGGCGATGCTCAGCCGCTGGCCGGCCAGATAGGGCTGTTCGGCCAGGGCGGCGTCCAGGGCGTCCAGATCGGCGCGCGCGCGCTGTTCCAGCCAGGCTTCCACCTCCGGCTGAGGCAGCCGGTTCATCCGCGACCCGCGCAGATTGGGCACCGACAGGCCGACGCGGTTGGCTTCCCAGCTCAGCCATTCGCGCACGGTTTCGCGGCTGCCGTGCTCGCCGCTGAGCTGGCCGAAATTATTGGCCAGCCATTGCAGGATGGCGTTGGACTGGCACAGCGCGGTGCCGTCGGCCACCAGCACCGGCACTTCGCCGAAACGGCTGGCGGCGCGGAAATCCTCCGGCCGCTGTTCGCGCGGCAGCTCCAGGTCCACATGGACGTAATCATGGGAAACATCGGCCAGCATCAGCGCCAGGCGCACCTTGTAGCTGTGGCCGGACAGTCGGTTGCCGTAAAGAGTCAGTGTGGTCATGAGTGTCAGGGTCGGTGAGAAGTATCGCTAGCCGATGATACCGCCGTTGCGCCGCGGCGCGAACCCAGCCAAGCCAGCGCAAAGGCCAGCGGCACAGAGAACAGCGCCGGGTTGGCGTAGGGAAACAGCGGCTTGGCGTGGCCAAGCATGCCCACCCATACCGCCGGGCCGGCCACGATCAGCGCCGCCGCCGCGGCCAGCCCGCCCAGGCTGCCCCACAGCGCGCCGCGCGCGCTGAGGCCAGGCCAGTGCAGGGCCAGCAGCAGCACCGGAAAATTGGCCGAGGCGGCGATGGCGAAGGCCAGGCCCATCAGGAAGGCGATGTTCTGCTGCTGGAACAGCGTGGACAGCAGCAGGGCCAGCAGGCCCAGGCCGACGGTGGCCCAGCGCGACACCCGCAATTCGGCGTGGGCGTCGACGCGGCCGCGCCGCCACCAGACCGCGTAGAGATCGTGACTGATGGCGCTGGCGCCGGCCATGGCCAGGCCGGACACCACCGCCAGGATGGTGGCGAAGGCCACCGCCGCCACCAGGCCCTGCCAGGCCGGCCCGCCCAGCAAGGTGGCCAGGTGGATGGCGGCCATATTGCCGCCGCCCAGCAGTTTGCCGGCGGCGTCGTGGAAGCTTGGCTCCGGCCCCACCAGCGCCAGCGCGCCGTAGCCGATGACGATGTTGACGGCGAAGAACAGCGCGATCAGGCCGGTGGCGAAGCAGGCGGACTGGCGCGCGGCGCGGCGGTCAGGCACGGTGAAGAAGCGCATCAGCACATGGGGCAGGCCCAGCAGGCCCAGGCAAAGGCCCAGGCCCAGCGACAGCACTTCCAGCGGATCGCTCAGCGCCGGGCTGGGCAGGAAGGCCTGCGGCCCGCGCAAGGCCTCCACGGCGGCGAACAGCCGCGCAGGATCGCCGCCGAAGCGCCCCAGCACGCCGCCGGCCAGCAACAGCGCGCAGCCGAACATCAGCACCGCCTTGACCATCTGCACCCAAGTGGTGGCCAACATCCCGCCCAGCGCCACGTAGAGCACCATCAGCGCGCCCACCAGGCTCACCGCGGCCAGATAGGGCAGGCCGAACAGCAGCTCGATCAGCTTGCCGGCGCCCACCATCTGCACGATCAGGTAGAACAGCGTCACCGTCAGCGAGTTGACGCTGGCGGCCAGCCGCACCCCGTCGTGGTCGAAGCGCCGGCCCAGCACCGCGGCGGCGGTGTAGCAGCCGCTGCCGCGCAGCTTTTCCGCCAACAGCAGCAGCAAGAGCGGCCAGCCGGCCAGGGTGCCGACGGCGTAGGCCAGGGAGTCGTAGCCCTGGGACAGATACAGGCCGGCGGCGCCGAGGAAGGCCGCCGCGGACAGGTAGTCGCCGGCCAGCGCCAGCCCGTTCTGCCAGCCGCGGATGCGGCCGCCGGCGGTGTAGAAATCGCCGGCCGAGGCGGTGCGCCGCGCGGCGGCGGCGGTGATGGCCAGGGTCAGCAGCACGAACAATAGGAAAAAGGCGGAGGCGTGGTTCATGCGCGCTCCGAGTCGTCGGCGCGGCCGGCGGCCAGCGCGTAGCCGGCGGCCAGCAGGAAGAACAGCAGGAACATGGCCAGCGCCAGCAGAACGGACGCCGGCCAGCCGGCGAGTTTGGCTTCCAGCCAGGCCGGACGCAGCGCCAGCAGCAGATAGTAGCCAAGGCAGCTGGCGGCGGCGATCCAGGCCAGCCGGCGGGAGAGGGGGGGAGTGGCAGTGGGCTGGCCCATGAGGGATTACGCAAGAAGTCTAAACCGAACAGTTTAGCGCATCGGCGGGCCGGGCAGGGAGATCGGACCCTGCCCGGCGGCGGGCCAGGTGAATCAGCCTGCGAGCGGACGATACAAGTGATAACGGCCGCTTTGTCGTTCCACTAGCAACAGCAATGGCGGCAGTGATGGGACCGGGGTCTCAATGGAGCGGCGGTTGCGGCTCACCGGCACGCCTTCCGGCAGGCGTTGCTGAAAATGGTCAGAGCGGTCGGCGGCGGCCTTCAGCGTTTGGTAGTCGCGCTCGAAACCAGCAGGGTCGCTGTCCGCCTTGCCCAGGAAGGAGACGAACTGGGCGATGGAGTCGGCGTTCTTGAGCCCTTTGAACGCAATGTTGATGTTATCGATCTGCGGCAGGTCGGCGCCGCCGTAGCGGCTATCCTTCTCGATATGCTTATTGGCCAGGTTAATCAGTTCGAATACATCGACATCGCCGACGCGGGCCTGCTTTTGCGTACCGACATAAGCGAAGTCCAGCGTGTTGGGGCCGCCATGCGACAGCTCGTGGATCAGCACATCGGCGACCGCGCTCGGGTTTTTGCCCATCCGTTCGTAATAGGCGTAGAAGCCATCGCGGCCAACATTGATGATTTTTGATTTGGGCTTGCGGCCCAGCATCTGGTATTGCTCCCTGGAGAGTTCCGCCACCGTGGTGGGAGAGCCGACCCGGCTGTCGAAATTGAAGTTGGCGGTGTCGATGCGCGCCAGATCGCCCTGGATCTGGTCCAGATATTTGCCCAGCTGCGCCAAGCGTTTCGGGTCCTGATGGAAGGTTTTGCCGAAATAGGCCTCTTCCGCCAACTGGACCTGGGGGCGAAGGTCGGAGCGGTTCAAGGCCTGGATCGCATTGGCGATTTTGGTTTGCGCGATTGGCAGCGCCTTGCCTATGGCCTTGCGCGCGGCGCGGATTTTCAGCGGCTTGCCGATGATAGGCATGTTAACCAGTTTGAACGCGGGATTGTCCCGGCTGGCTGGTTTGGCCAATTCCACCTCGACGCGCTTGCCGTGGGCGCTCAGCTCGATCTGCAGATTGCGGGCGCCCCCAAGCTGCACTTGCTTGCCGTGCCGTTGAACGGGGTAGTACTGCTGGTCGATGGCCAGGACGTATTGGCCATCGCCGGTGCGCTGGATGCCGAAGTGATTGGGCGTGGATAGCTGGCGCTCATCCAGGGCCAGCGGCGCGATGTCGTGCTTGGCGATGGCCGCGCGCAGTTCGGGAGCGGCCTGTCGCGTGAGCTCGTGCTTGATATGCCATTCGCTCAGACGATTTTCCACTTCCAGGGGCGCAGCGTCAGGCCGGCGGGCATCGTAGATGTATTCCTTGCCGGTGGCGAGTTCATGACGGTAAGGCACCAGGCGGCCAAACAGCTCGATGGCTTCAAGCCGTGCCGGTTGCGCAGTGAAGGAATTGTGAACGCTGTAGACATGAGGCGTGTTCGCGCTGCTGGAGCGATGCAAGTGATGCGGACCCAGCGCCAGTTTATGGGCGGCCAATTGTTCCTGCTTGCTGAAGTGCCGGAATTTGCCATCGCCTAGCAAGCGCCATTCCTGTGCGAGATGGTTGAAATAGACTTCGCGGTTAGCGAACTTTCCCTGCTGCTTGGCCGGGATTTGCGCAAAGCTGCGGCCATCCTTCTCCAACAAGGCGACGTCATGGTGTTTGCCGTTGGCTTTGAGTTTGATGTGGTTACGACCGTTTTTGAGATGGAATGCCGGCAGGTCTATTCCTGAAGCCTTGCCGCCAGGCTGGGGCGCGGTTTGCAAACGCTGCCGCTCGGCATGGCTCATCCCATCAATGCTGAAGCGGGCTTGTTGGGTCACTTGCTGCAACAGGTTGAGTTCTTCTTCCCGCGAGGTGGGTTTGCCTTCCAGGTCATTGGCTGCATGCTCCAGCAGAGGGCCGACGATGTATTGCGCGATGGCCAAGGGCTGGCTGCCTGGCAGCAGCGTCAGGACTTGGGAGGTGATGGCATCGACTTTCTCGGTGATGTCGGTGATGGCCGAGATCTCCTCGGACGTGGCGCAGCCGCGGCCCTGTCTCCAGCTGTCGACATGCTTGCTTTCCGTGGCCAGTGCGGTGATGGGGTTGCGCAAGGTTTTGCCGATTTGGCGCAGCACTTGGGCGAAGGACAGATTCTCGCCTTCGTTCATGCAGGAAAAATCAAACATCTTAACGATCTTGACGTCGTCAGGCGCAGCGGTCGTGGTCGTGGTCTTGGGTTTGGGAACGACATGGCGCGCTTGGCGGAGCAGGGGCGTTTCCGGCTGTGGAGGCGCGGAGCGGGAAGAGGGCTGGCTGTGGACCTGGAGCAGCGCCGAGGGGAGGGCGGATGGCGCGGAGGACGCTGGAAGCAATGGCGATTCGCGGTTGAGAAGAGGTTGGACCCCGGCCTGGACATACAGGCCGCTCAGCAGAACGTTTTTCAAGGTGAGGGGAAAGGCGGGGGCGAAAGCGTGGATGCCGACGAATCGGGTGCATTGCGTATTTGTTTCACCTGAGCAAACAGATTTTCCGTTTCACGCCGTTCTGCCGGGGTTTTTGCGTTGGCGAGCAGTTGCGCTTCAATCGGGCTAGGCTGCTGGGAGGGGCGACTTGAGAAAAAGGGAATGGAAGGCATATGGCGGTCCTGTGCGGTGAGGGCGATCTCGGGCATCGCGACAGGGGGCAATACTAGAGACAGGCTTGGAGCCTGCCTCTCAAAAAGTGTCCATACGCCGTCTTGGTCTTGTTTCGTTGCAGCAGTCATGGACTGCGCATAAGCATCTGGAGACCTTGCTGGAAATCGCGCTGGCGCAGCAGGGGGCCAAGCCGGCGCGGCTCAAGCGCATCGGCCGGTAGCCCGAGGCCGAGGCCGTCGACGAGCGAGTGTCACCCCAGCAGCAGCGCGACGTAGAGCCGGAAACGGTCCTCGTGACGCTGCAGGTCCAGTCCGGTGATGTCGGCGATGCGGCCCAGCCGGTAGTCCAGCGTGTTGCGGTGGATGTGCAGCGCCCGCGCGGTGGCGCCGGGGTGGGACTGGTGGGCGAACCAGGCCTCGGCGGTGCGGCGCAGCCCGCTTTTGCCGGCCTGCTCCAGCCTTTGCAGCGGCTGCCGCAATTGCTGGGCCTGCCAGCCGTGATCCAGGCCGGACAGCAGCACCGGCAGCGCCAGTTCGTAATAGCTGTGCGCCCGCCGCTTGGGCTGTCGTTGCCGGCCGATGCGCGCGGCGGCGCGGGCGCTGAGACAGGATTGGGCCGCGCCGTCCCGCCCCGGCAGCGCAATGCCCATGCCCAGGCGGAAGCCGGGCGCCGCCGTTTCTTCCAGCCAGGCGGCCAGCGCGCGCAGCCGGCGTTGCAGCAGCGCTTCGCGTTCGGCTTCGCCTTCCTCCTCGCAAGCCTCCACCAGCACCAGCTCGTAAGGGCCGGTGGCCGCGCTCAGCAAGCGCGGCCAGCGCGCCGCCAGCGCCGATTGCAGCTGTTGCAGCGCCGCCTGGGCCTGATCGGCGGCCAAGCCCTCTTCATCCAGTTGCAGGCTCAGCGCCACATGATGCTGTTCCAAGCGCAGCCCCAGGCGCTGCGCCCAGGCGTCCAGCGCCGCGCCGGGCTCGCCGCGTATCCATTCCAGCACAAAGGCTTCGCGCTGGCGCGCGTCGTGTTGCAGCGCCCGCTGCAACTGCGCCTGCTCCAGAATCATCTCGGCGGTCAGCCGCACCAGTTCGCCGAACTGGCGAACCTGCTCCGGCTGGCCGGTCAGGCCGACCACGCCCGCGATGCGGCCGTTCACGTGCAAGGGCAGGTTGATGCCGGGACGGGAGCCGTGCAGCTTGCCGGCGGTGGCCTCGTCTATCTCCACCGTGCGTCGCTGCGCCAGCGCCAGCAGCGCGCCGTCGTGCAACTGCCCCAGCCGGCCGGCGTCGCCGCTGCCCAGAATCGCGCCTTGGGCGTCCATCACGTTCACGTTGAACGGAATGATGCGCATGGTGCGGCTGACGATGTCCTGCGCGAGTTCGGCGGTCAGAATGGGCATGGCGCGTCCAGGGTTTGTGCGTTTGCATAATATATTCCGGCAATTCCCGCGCATAAACCAGACGTCTGCACGAAGTATTTTCCGTTGGCGCTGACCAGAATGAGCGACGCGATACAAAAACAATATTCATCAGAACCAAGGAGACGCGCCGGAGGGAGAGCCCCCGCGCGCAGAGGAGATGGATGTGAACCCTAGCGATACCCTGAGCGCGCCGCGGCAGGACATTCTGGCCGGCGCTTACAAGAAAGCCGTTTGGCGGCTGATTCCCTTCATTTTCGTTTGTTATCTGTTCAACTATCTGGACCGCGTCAACGTCGGCTTCGCCAAGCTGGAGATGCTGGACGCGCTGGGCTTGAGCGAAACCGTCTACGGCCTGGGCGCCGGCATTTTCTTCATCGGCTATGTGCTGTGCGGCGTGCCCAGCAATCTGATGCTGCACAAGGTGGGCGCGCGGCGCTGGATCGCCTTGCTGATGCTGGTGTGGGGCACGCTGTCCGCTTGTCTGATGTTCGTGTCCACGCCGCAGTCCTTCTACACGCTGCGCTTTTTCACCGGCGTGGCCGAGGCCGGCTTCTTTCCCGGCATCGTGCTGTACTTCACCCGCTGGTTTCCGGCCGACAAGCGCGGCCAGGTGATGGCGCTGTTCATGTCGGCCATCCCGGTGTCCGGCGTGCTGGGCGGGCCGCTGTCCGGCTGGATGCTGCAGCATTTCGCCGCCGGACAAGGCGGTCTGGCCGGCTGGCAGTGGCTGTTCCTGCTGCAAGGCCTGCCCACGGTGTTGCTGGGCCTGGGCGTGTATTTCTATCTGAACGACGGCATCGCCGAGGCGCGCTGGCTGAGCGCGGAAGAGAAAGCGGCGATGCGGCAGGCGCTGATCGACGACGAGGCGCGGCGCTCGGCGCAGCGGCCGGTGGAGCAGTCCTTCGCCAGCGTGCTGCGCAACGTCAATGTGTGGATGTTGGGCGCGATCTATTTCGCCATCCAGATGGGGGTGTACGCGATCAACTTCTGGCTGCCGTCCATCATCAAGGGTCTGGGTTTCCAGAGCGCCGGCGTCATCGGCTGGCTCAGCGCGCTGCCTTATCTGGCCGCCTGCTTCTTCATGGTCTGGGTCGGCCGTTCCGGCGACCGGCGCGGAGAACGCCGCTGGCACGTGGTGCTGCCGCTGCTGATGGGCGTGCTGGGCTTGCTGATGGCGGCCAATAGCGGCGGCGCGGTCTGGCTGTCCATGCTGGGCCTGAGCCTGGCCACCATGGGCGCGCTGGCCGGCCTGTCCATGTTCTGGCCGCTGCCCACCGCCTTTCTCGGCAGCGCGGCCGCCGCCGGCGGGCTGGCCTTGATCAATTCGCTGGGCCAGGTGGCCGGCTTCGTCAGCCCCTTCCTGGTGGGCTGGATCAAGGACCTGACTCACAGCACGGATCCGGCGCTGTACATTCTGTCCGGCGTGATGCTGGCCGGCGCGCTGCTGGTGCTGCGGATTCCGCCGCGGCTGGTCAATCGCTAATATCTTGCCATCGTCGTCTCTTGTGATTGAAAACCGCATGAAAATCGTGATTGCCCCGGACTCCTACAAGGAAAGCCTGAGCGCGCTGCAGGTGGCCCAGGCGATAGAGGACGGCTTCCGCCAGGTGTTTCCCGCCGCCCGCTACCACAAGCTGCCGATGGCGGACGGCGGCGAGGGCACGGTGCAGGCGATGCTGGACGCCCTAGGCGGCCAGTGGCGCGAGGCGTCGGCGCGAGGCCCGTTGGGCGAGACCTTGTCCGCGCGCTACGGGCTGACAGCGGACGGCGTGGCGGTGATAGAAATGGCCGCCGCCAGCGGCCTGGCCTTATTGCCGCCGGAACGGCGCAACCCCTTGCTGACCGGCAGCCACGGCACCGGAGATCTGATCCGCGACGCGCTGGACGCCGGCGCGCGCCGCTTTGTGCTGGGCATAGGCGGCAGCGCCACCAACGACGGCGGCGCCGGCATGTTGCAGGCGCTGGGCGCCAGGCTGCTGGACGCGGACGGAGGCGAACTGCCGGCCGGCGGCGCGGCCTTGGCGAGCCTGGCGCGGCTGGACCTGTCCGGGCTGGATCCGCGGCTGGCGGCCTGCCGCATCGACGTGGCCTGCGACGTGGACAACCCCCTGACCGGCCCGCGCGGCGCGTCGGCGGTGTTCGGGCCGCAGAAGGGCGCGACGCCGGCGATGGTGGCGGCGCTGGATGCGGCTTTGGCGCATTTCGCAGTCTTGATGGAGGGCGAGTCGGGCGTGGCCGCGGCCGAGGCGGCCGGGGCCGGCGCGGCCGGCGGCATGGGCGCCGCGCTGCTGGCCTGCCTGGGCGGCCGGCTGCGTTCCGGCAGCGCCATCGTCGCCGAGGCCGTCGGCCTGGACGCGGCGTTGGCCGACGCCGATCTGGCGGTGACCGGCGAAGGCCGCATCGATAGCCAGAGCGTGCAAGGCAAGACGCCGATAGGCGTCGCCCGCGTCGCCCGGCGTCATGGGGTGCCGGTGCTGGCGATAGGCGGTTGTCTGGGCGCGGGCAGCGAACTGACCCACGCGCACGGGCTGGACGCGGTGTTCGCCGCGGTCAGCCGGCCGTGCAGCCAGGAACAGGCCTTGACCGAGGCCGCGGACAATGTCAGCCGCGCCGCGCGCAACGCGGCGGCGGCGCTGGCGCTGGGCATGAAGCTGGGTTCTCAGAAACGCTCGAAGTCCGGCACATAACGCCACTGCCCGGCCGCCAACTGGCCTATCGCCAGCCGGCCGATGCGGATGCAGCGCAGCGCCAGCGGGCTGACGCCCAGGCCGGCGCAGATATCGTCCAGCCAGCGCGCGTCGCGCGCCGCGAGCACCAGGCGCAGTTGTCGGTCGCTCTGGCGCGAGACTTTGAGTTCGCGCGGTGCTTTGCCGCCGGGGCGCAGGCCGCTCTGTCTTTGTTGCAGTTCGGCGGCGGCGGGCGCGGCGTCGACATTGATCAGGAATTCCAGCTGGCAATCGGCCAGCCGCTGCGCCAGCTTGCGGTCCTGGGTCAGCGCCACCAGGCCGTGGGCGCGATCGGCGACGGCGCCGACACCTTGCAGATGCTGGCGATGGCGCGGCAGCCAGCTCAGCCCGCTGACGTCGCCCGGCATCTGGCTGTCCGGGCCCAGCAGGGACAGCGGCTCGGCGCCGGCCGGCTTGTGCAGCAGCAGGGTGACCGCCGCGTCGCGCTGCGCGTCGGGCCGGCCCAGGAGTTCGACGCGCTGCTGCGGCTCCACCCGGCTGCCCAGCGCGGTGACGACCTGGCCGTCCACTTTCACCAGACCCTGCTCGATGCAGGCGTCGGCTTCGCGCCGCGTGCACAGGCCCAGTTCCACCATGCGTTTTGAAAGTCGGATTGCGGCGTCGCTCATTGTGTCAGGCCTTGAATGCGGGGTTCGGGCGGCGATTATCCCCTTTGCCGGCGTGGCCGACAAATTTGACGAATCAGGTATCCTTCTCGTCTGTCACTGCCGCGGAACCGCCGCGCAGATTCATTTTGGAGACGCCGTGAATATACTGATCATTGGAGCGAGCCGGGGCCTTGGCAAGGCTTTTGTGGAAGGATTGGGGCGGGAGGGCGACCGCGTGATCGGCGTTTCCAGGCGCAGGCCTGAAGACCTGAAGCCGCCGGCCGGCGTTGCGCTGGACTGGATAGAGGCCGATTTGTCCAAGCCGGCGCTGGCCGTGGAGCAAGTGATGAGCGCGCTGCCGGAACGGCTGGACGTGGTGATGTGCAATGTGGGGATCTGGGAGCGGGAGGCGTTTGAGTCCTCCTATGCGTTTTCCCGCTGTTCGGATCTGGAGCTGATGGAAGTGGTCCAGGTCAATATCGCTTCGACGATTCTGCTGCTCAAACATCTGCTGCCGCGCATGTCGGGCGCGGCCAAGCCGCAGCTCATCCTGACGGGGTCGACTTCGGGCCTGCCGCGCAGCGGCCGTCCCGAAGTGGCTTTCGCCGCCAGCAAGTTCGCCTTGAGCGGCATGGCCGACGCGCTGCGGGAGGAATACCGCGCGCAGCGCCTGGCCGTGACCTGCCTGCAATTGGGCTACCTCAATACGGAGGACGATTTGTCCGTGCCCCGCGAACACGCCGCCGAGCGCGGCGCCGGCCAGCTGATCCCGCTGCACGACGTGGTGAGCCTGACGCGCGCCTTGCTGAATTTGTCCGACGCCTCCTTCGCGCGGGAAATCGTCCTGCCCGCTATCCTGGACGAGCGCTTCTGAATGCGGACAAGCGACGCTGGCCCCGATGACGGGTCGTTTAAATGGCCAAATCGCATTAAAGTGTCGCCATCATGAGCCTGCTTCCCCAAGCGCTGGACGCGCTGAACTGCCCGCTGAGCGGCATCAACCTGATCGAAGCCTCGGCCGGCACCGGCAAAACCTGGACCATTGCGGCTCTGTTCGCCCGGTTATTGCTGGAAGAGCGCGACGGTCAGCCGCCGCCCACCGTCGATCAAGTGCTGGTGGTGACCTATACCAAGGCCGCCACCGCGGAGCTGCGCGAACGGCTGCGCCGGCGCTTGAGCGAGCTGGCGCAGACGCTGGCCGGAGAAGGCGAGGCCGGCGGCGATCCCTTTCTGTCGGCGCTGGCGGCGCGTTTTCCGCCCGGCGCGGCGCGGGAGCAGGCCTCGCAGCGGCTCAAGGCCGCGATCACCGGCTTCGACGCCGCCGCCATCTACACCATCCACGGCTTCTGCCAGCGGGTGCTGACCGACGCCGCCTTTGAAAGCAGCCAGACCTTCGAAGCCGAACTGGTCAGCGACGACGAGGAGCGCTTGATCGAGATCGTCGACGACTTCTGGCGGCGGCGGGTGGTGGACGATCCCTTGCTCGCCCAAGTGCTGGTGGACAACGGCGAAACGCCGGACGGCTGGCTGGCGGACATCCGGCCCTATCTGTCCAAGCCCTATCTGCGCATGCGCGCGCCGCACGTGGCCGGCCTGGAGCGCGCCTTGCTCGCGGTGGAGCGGGGCTGGCGGGCGCTGGCGGCGCGGCCGGAAGGCGCGGCGGAGGCCGCCGATCTGCTGCGCGCCGCCGTCGGCTTCAACGCGCGCAGCTACAGCCCGGCCATTATCGAACGCGCCATCGGCGCCCTGGACGGCTTGCTGGCCGCGCCGGAGACCACGCCGGTGCTGGACAAGGAGAGCCGCCGCCAGCTGGACAAGCTGCTGCCGGCCTCGCTGGCCAAGGGCATGAAGAAAGGCCACGCCGCGCCGGAGCACCCCTTGTTCGCCTTGACGGAGGCCTGGCTGGGGGCCTGGGACGCTTATATGGAAGAGGTGGCGCTGTCGGTGGCGCAACTCAAGCTGGAGCTGATCGCCTGGACCAATGAACAATTGAGCGCGCGCCGCGTGGGGGAACGCAGCCGCAGTTTCGACGACCTGTTGACCGATCTGGGCGCGGCGCTGGCCGACCCGATCAGCGGTCCGCTGCTGGCGGCCCACGTGGCGCGCAGCTTCCAGGTGGCCTTGATCGACGAATTCCAGGACACGGACCCCATTCAGTATTCCATCTTCCGACATTGCTTCGTCGCGCAGCGGCGGCCGGTCTTCCTGGTGGGGGATCCGAAGCAGGCGATCTACAGTTTCCGCGGCGCCGACATCTTCGCCTACCTGGCGGCGCGTAACGACGCGCAACATCATTACACGCTGGACACCAACCGCCGCTCCGAGGCTCCGCTGGTCAGCACCGTCAACGCGCTGTTCGCGCGGGAACTGCCGTTTCTGATCGAGGGCATCGCCTATCAGCCGGTGGCGGCGCAACCGGCCTCCGGCGGCCGGCTGGACATCGACGACGACAGGCCGCCGTTCTGCTTTCAATGGCTGAGACCGGAGACCGAGGGCAAGGCCGCCAGCGGAGAAGCCGCCGCCGAAGGGGCCGCCGAGGCCTGCGCCGACGAGATCGCGCGTCTGCTGGCGCTGGCCGCGGTCGATCGCGCCGCCATCATCGCCGGCGAGGCGCGCCGGCCCTTGGCCGGCGGCGACATCGCCGTGCTGGTGTCCACCCATCGTCAGGGAGACCGGGTGCGCCAGTCCTTGGCCGAACGCGGCGTGGCCAGCGTGGCGCTGACCCAGGAGAGCGTGTTCGCCAGCCGCGAGGCCGGCGAGATGCTGGCCTTGCTGCGCGCCTGGGCGGAGCCGGCCAGCGAGGCGCGGCTGCGCGCGGCGCTGGTGACCGAGCTGGCCGGGGTCGACGCCGGAGAGTTGCTGGCCCGGGTGGAGGACGAGGCGCGCTGGGAAGCGCAGCTGCAGGCCAACGCCGCCGACCACCTGCTATGGCGGGAGCGCGGCTTCATGGCCGCCTGGCGGCATTTCTTCGCACGGGAGCGGGTGGCCGAACGCCTGCTGCCGATGCCGGACGGCGAACGCAGGCTGACCAATCTGTCTCATCTGGCCGAACTGCTGCAGCAAGAGAGCGATCAGCGCCAGGGCATGGCGCCGCTGCTGGGCTGGCTGGAAACGCGGGTGGCGCAGCCGCCGGGCGGAGAGGAGGCGGTGCTGCGGCTGGAGAGCGACGCGGCCCTGGTCAAAATCGTCACCATCCACACCGCCAAGGGCCTGCAATACCCGGTGGCCTTCTGCCCTTTTTTGTGGGGCGGCGCGCTGGAGCGACGCGACGCCGCGTTCTGGCGCTACCACGCTCAGGATCAATCCTGGCTGGCGCCGGACGCCGCGGCCGACGCCGAGGTGAAACTGGCGGCGCGCAGCGAACTGTTGGCGGAGAAACTGCGTCTGCTCTACGTGGCGCTGACCCGGGCGCAATATCGCCAATACCTGTGCTGGGGCTGGGTGCGCGGCATGGAGACGGCGGCGCTGAGCTGGCTGCTGCACGGCCGCGACGCGCGCGCCTTGCCGGAGCTGGAAACGCTGGAACTGGACGACGCCGTGCTCAGGCGGGAGCTGGAGGCGTTCGCGGCGACGGCCAACGCCGCCGCGGCAGGCGCTTGCGCGGTGCTGGAGGAGGACGGCGCGCGGCCGGCCTTGGCCGCGCGGCGCGAAACGGGGCGGGATTATCAGGCTCAAGCGTTCACGCGCCGGCTGGCCGCGCCGTGGCGGGTGGCCAGCTTCACCTCGCTGACCCACGCGCAGGCGGCCGGCAAATGGCAGGAGAGCCCGGACCACGACGCGGGCCAGCCCGCGGCGGCGGCGGAAGCGCCGGAGCCGCCGGCCCTGGATCGTTTCGGTTTTCCGCGCGGGGCCAAGGCCGGCACCTGCCTGCACGAGATTTTTGAAACCATCAGCTTCGGCGTGGACGACGCCGGCCTGCGTCAGGCGGTGGAGCGGGCCTTGGCCAAGCACGGCTTCGCGCCGGAGTGGGCCGACGCCGGCTGCGAGATGGTGGCGGCCACGCTGAACGCGGAACTGGATCCGGGGGTGAGACTGGCCGAGGTGCCGGACGGCAAGCGGCTGGTGGAGATGGAGTTCATGCTGCCGGCGCCCAGGCTGGAGGTGGCTAAGCTGGCCGCCATCCTGTCCGCGCCGGAACACGGCCTGGCCGCGCCCTTGCGCGCGGCGGCGGCGCAACTGGACTTTTCCACCGTGCGCGGTTTTCTCAAGGGTTTCATGGACCTGGTGTTCGAATCCGACGGGCGCATTTATCTGGTGGACTATAAATCCAACCACCTGGGCGGGCGGCGCGAAGACTATCGCGCCGAGCGGCTGGCGGAGTCCATCGCCCAAGAACATTATTATCTGCAATACCTGATTTACTGCGTGGCCCTGCGGCGCTATTTCAGCGCGCGAGGCGTGGACTTCGCCGCCCGCTTCGGCGGCGTGCGTTATCTCTATCTGCGCGGCGTCGGCGCCGACGCTTGCGGGATCTGGAGCGATCAGCCCGCGCCGGCCTTGCTGGAGGCGCTGGACCAATGGTTCGCCGGGCATGCGTAGGAATGCGGAGTGCGCAAGCCGCGGTCATGGGACTAAGCTGAACTATCTGAAGTGGAACGCGGCCGGAAGGGGAGAGTGGCGCCGGGGCGAACCGACAATAACAAGGACGCATCATGTTCGAATCCGCCGAAATCGGCCATAGCATCGATAAAAAGACATTCCGGGAAGCCATGCCCAAATTGCGCGAGGCCTTGCTGGACCTGCAATACGATTTGAAGGAGAAAGCCGATTTTCCGGTGCTGATCCTGATTCACGGCTTCGACGGCGCCGGCCGCGGCGAAACCATGAATCTGATCAATGAATGGCTGGACCCGCGCCTGATCGACACCGTGGCCTTCGCCGAAGCCAACGACGACGCCCGCGCCCGGCCCTGGATGTGGCGTTACTGGATGCAGCTGCCGGCCAAGGGCCGCATCGGCATGTTCTTCGGCTCCTATTACTCCGACGCCCTGTTCGACCGGGTGTTCGCCCGCAGCGACCGCGACGCGCTGGACAAGCAGATCTTCGACATCCTGCGCTTCGAACGCATGCTGACCATGGACGGCGCGCTGGTGCTGAAGTTCTGGTTCCACCTGACCCGGGAGCAGCAGCACAAGCGGCTCAAGCAGATGGAAAAAGATCCGGCCAGCAGTTGGCGCGTGACCAAGACCGATTGGGAGCATTACGAGCGCTACGACAAGATACGCAAATCCGCCGAGCACATCCTGCGGCTGACCAATACCGCCGCCGCGCCCTGGGTGGTGGTGGACGGCGAGGACGCCAATTACCGCAGCCTGACCGTGGGCAACACCCTGCTCAACGCCGTCCGCAACCGGCTGGCGCAGGCGCAGGGGTCGCAGGCCGAATTGATAGACGCGCCGCCGCTGCTGGCGCCGATAGACAACAAGCTGTTGCTGGACACCCTGCAACTGGACCAGCCCATGGACAAGGCCGAATACAAGGCCGAGCTGGAAAAACTGCAAGGCCGGCTGCACCGGCTGACCCGTCACCCGCGCTTCGCCCAGCATTCGCTGGTGCTGGCTTTCGAAGGTAACGACGCCGCCGGCAAGGGCGGCAGCATACGCCGCATCACCCAGGCGCTGGACGCGCGGCGCTACCGGGTGGTGCCCATCGCCGCGCCCACCCAGGAAGAAAAGGCCAAACCCTGGCTGTGGCGCTTCTGGCGTCATATGCCGGGCAAGGGCGGCATCACCATTTTCGACCGCACCTGGTACGGCCGGGTGCTGGTGGAACGGGTGGAGGGCTTCGCCAAGGAGGCGGACTGGATGCGCGCCTATTACGAAATCAACGATTTCGAGCATCAGCTGAGCGAAAACGGCGCCGTCATCGTCAAGTTCTGGCTGGCCATCAGCAAGGACGAACAGATGGCGCGCTTCAAGGGACGCGAGGAAACCGGCTTCAAGCGCTTCAAGATCACCGAGGAAGACTGGCGCAACCGCGACAAATGGGACGCCTACAAGCTGGCCGTCAGCGATATGGTGGACCGCACCAGCACCAGCAAGGTGCCGTGGACGCTGGTGGAGGCCAATAATAAATACTATGCCCGCATCAAAATTCTCAAAACCATTTGCGATGCGCTGGAAGTCCGGCTTGCTTGAGCGCGGCGTCCGGCTGATCGCCTTGCTGCTGGCGATGCCGGCCGCGGCCGCGCCCGGCTTGCGCGCCGGCGTGGCCAACGATAGCTTCGGCCCTTTGTACAGCGCCCAGGACGGCGCGCTGGCCACCCAGTACCGCGCCGCGCTGGAGCTGATCGGCCGGCACAGCGGCGTCCGCTTCGAGCTGGAGTACTATCCGTCGTCGCGGCTGCAGCAATTGTTCGAGGTGGGCAAGGTGGATGTGGAAGTGGGCGTCAATCCGTCCTGGCGCGCGCTGTCGCCGGTGGCCGGCTTCTACACCCGGCCCATCGACGTGCAGACGCTGCGGCTGTGCTTCGCCCCCGGCAAGCGGCGCAAGGGCGCGGCGCCGGCCAGCCTCAGCGGCCTGAGTCTGGGCGTGCTGCAGGGGCGCAGCTACCCCGTGCTGGAAGCCGGTTTCGCCAGCGGGCAATTCAAGCGGGTGGAGGCCGCCAGCGAAAGCGATCTGATCAGCGGTCTGCGCCAGGGCAGCATGCAGGCCATCGTCTTGAGTCAGCGTCAGCTGGACTTGCTGCTGAACCGCGCGCCGGAGGCGCAGCCCTGCGCGGCGGGCGACGCCGTGGGCAGCGTGTCGGTGATGCTGCGCCTGCATCCGCAATATCGGCAACTGTTGCCGCAATTGGACAAGGCGATTCAGCAGCTGCAAGATAGCGGCAAATTGCGCTGAAGCGCTTCGAGTCTACCCATTCCGGCTCCGCGTCGCGGAGCGCAAAGCATCCGGATTCCAAGCCATGTCTGTCCAGCAAGCCCTGTTGCCCGCCGAACTCGCCCACTTGTTCGCCCGTCTCGATCCCGGCGTGGACGAGGCCGCGTTGGCGTTGATCCACGAACTGGCCAGCGCCAATCAGGCCGGCCATGTCTGCCTGCCGCTGGCGCAGCGTCCGGAGCGCAAGGCCTTGCAGGCCAGCGCGCTGGTCGGCCGCCCCGGCGACTACGCGCCCCTGATCCTGGACGCCGCCGGCCGGCTGTATTTCGCCCGCCACTGGTTCGACGAAGCGCGGCTGGCCGAGCGCCTGGCCGCGCTGGCCGAGCCGGGACCGGCGCCGGACGGCGCGCGCTTGCGCCCGTTGCTGGAGGCTTTGTTCGGCGCGGCGTCCGCGGCGGGTCCGGACCGGCAGAAGCTGGCGGCGGCCCTGGCGGCGCGTCAGCGCCTGATGATCATTTCCGGCGGTCCGGGCACCGGCAAGACCACCACCGTGCTCAAGCTGCTGGCCTTGCTCGCCGGCCTGTCGCCGCGGCCGCTGGTGATGGCGATGGCGGCGCCCACCGGCAAGGCCGCCGCGCGGCTGTCGGAGTCGGTGCGCGGCGCGCGCGCGCGGCTGGACCTGGCCGAGGATACGCTGCGGCAATTGCCGCAGCAGGCGCAGACGCTGCACCGCTTGCTGGGCTTGCGCCCGGGCGCGGCGGCGCCGCGCCATCACGCCGGCAATCCTTTGCCGCTGGACGTGCTGGTGGTGGACGAGGCGTCGATGATAGACCTGTCCTTGATGGCGCGCATGGTGGAGGCTTTGCCGTCGCAGGCGCGGCTGATTCTGCTGGGCGACCGCGATCAGCTGGCCTCGGTGGACGCCGGCGCGGTGCTGGGCGATTTGTGCGCCGACATCCATTACCGTCCGGATACTCTGGACTGGCTGCGGGCGAACTGCGGCGAAACCCTGCCGTCGATGCCGGGCGCGGGCGGCAAGCTCACCGATTGCGTGGCGCTGCTGACCCACAGCCATCGTTTCGGCGCCGATTCCGGCATCGGCGAACTGGCGCGGCGGGTGAACGCGGGCGACGGCGTCGGCAGTTGGGCGGTGCTGCAGGACCCGGAGTGGGGCGATGTGGAAGCGGTGCCGGCCTTGGAGGCGGCGGAGGTGCTGGCGCGCTGGCGGCCGTATTGGCGGGCGGTGCGCGCGGACGCGCCGCTGGCCGAGCGGCAGCA
Source organism: Chromobacterium sp. Panama (assembly GCF_003052555.1). Lineage (NCBI taxonomy): Bacteria > Pseudomonadati > Pseudomonadota > Betaproteobacteria > Neisseriales > Chromobacteriaceae > Chromobacterium > Chromobacterium sp. Panama. The sequence continues at coordinate 3,930,381 of NZ_QARX01000001.1, read as the reverse complement.
GGCTTTCGCCGGCTTCATGCTGCTGGCGGCGGAACGGCGCCAGGTGGAGGCCTTCAATCTGCGCGTGGAGCGGCAACTGGAGGCCGACGGCGACAAGCCGGCCGGCCGCGACTGGTATCCGGGGCGGCCGGTGATGATCAGCGAGAACGATTACGGCCTGGGCCTGTTCAACGGCGACATCGGCTTCACGGTGCAGCGCGAGGCCGGTTTGCGCGTGGCCTTTCCCGGCGACGACGGCGGCTGGCGCGAATTCGCCCCCGGCCGGCTGCCGCAGCACGACACCGTGTACGCGATGACGGTGCACAAAAGCCAGGGGTCCGAGTTCGGCGAGGTCTGTCTGCAGCTGCCGGAAGCGGCGGGGCCCTTGCTGAACCGGGCGCTGGTGTATACCGCGATCACCCGGGCGCGGGAGCGCTTCCTCGTGTCCGGCGCGCAGTCGGTGTGGGAACAGGCGGCCGTCGCGGCGCCGCAGCGTTACTCGGGGCTGGCGGATAAATTGAAATGACAAAGTCGTTAAATTGTCTGGGCGGAGGGTTGGCAGAAGCGGCCGCCGAGACAATTCCGCAACATCCCAACGCAAAATAATCTGTTTATTTGCCGGCTGTTACGCCAGATATAGTCAAAGCCCAAGAAGCATCCTAAGATGCAGCCTTCCCGAAACACATCGCAGCGGAGTCGGCAATGCAAGTGGATGCGGTTCTGGCCTATCTCGACAAGATCACCCGTTTTGATCGTCAGCAATTCACGCCTTTGTATATCGGCAAAGAGCGCTTGGGCTGGGTCAACGCGGCGTGGAAGGAACGCTTGCTGAACAGCGAATCGCAGCTGTTCGAGGAGCAATACCAGAAACTGCATTGCCGGCTGGACGGCAGCTACCGCAGCATCAGCCACGCGCTGGCGCAGGCGGCGCGGCGCTGGCAGCAAGCCGGCTGGCTCAATGGCTGGCGCAATGAGAACTTCACCGCCTTCCGCCACGACGGCTCCCCTTATTTCGAGCTGGAACGCGCCGCTTTCCGCCCGCTGGGCCTGACCAGCCGCGCCGTGCACCTGAACGGGCTGACCCGTTTGCCGTCCGGCGAAGTGCGGATGTGGGTGGGGCGCCGCAGCCCGCACAAGGCGGTGGACCCCAATCGCATGGACAACCTGGTCGGCGGCGGCGTCGCCGCCGGCGAAACCATAGAACTGGCGCTGGAGCGCGAGGGGTGGGAAGAAGCCGGCGTGCGCCGCGAGCAGGTGCGGGATTTGCCGCAATCCAGCTTGCTGCTGGCCGAGCGCCCGGTGCAGCGCGGCCTGCACCGCGAATGGATTTACGCTTTCGATCTGTGGCTGGATGCGGGGGAGACGCCCTGTAACCAGGACGGCGAGGTGGCAGAGCACATCCTGACGCCGTTCGCCGAAGTGGAACGCCTGCTGTTGGAAGAGCGCTTCATGATAGACGCGGCCCTGGTCGCCAGCGATTGTCTGGCGCGCCACGGCTATTGGGGAGAGCGCACCCCGACGATAGACGCCGCCTTGGCGCGCATCCGCCACCCTCAGCGCAGCGATGTGCACGCCTTGACCTCCTGCTGATTCCCTTGCCGCGCCGGGACGCTCTTCACAGTGGCCGGCGCGGCTCTCTCGCTATTGTTCTATCCGTTTATATTACATCTGCGTGAATTAATTCAGGAATCTTTGCCTGATGCCACCGGTAATGGGTAGAATCATTCTCAAGAGCGGAAAAATCCGTCAATAAATGCCAAGGGCCCTTGGCCCGCGCCGTTTCCCGCGCCAAATACTCGTGTCGTTAAGCGCCGCCGTCCGCGAAACGGCGCTTGCTTCGCGTAAAATTATGCCAATGGTTTGTTTTTGGCGAAATCAAGGAAACATCGGCATGGCGAGTTTCTCACTTTTTGCCGGCGGTGAAAGCGGACGCCGCGGCCTTGGGGGGCGCAAGGGGGATGTATCGTTTGAAACTGATCTCGGAGCAGTTCGGCGTTGACGACAGCGGGCCGCTGCATCCCAGCCAGGAACAAGCGCGGCGGGCCGCGCTGGTGATGTGGAACGTTTATCGCGGCCAGCTGCGCATCGAGATTCACCGCGTGGTGGATCTGCGCAGCCGCAAGACGGAAAAGCTCGAGGAGTTGTGCTGACTGTCGCGTTTTAGCCAATGTAGTTGCCTACAAATCAACCCTGTTCGCGTTTATTGGCTGAATATGACAAATGCGGGCATGGTTGACGCCAACTTTCCATTGCGCGATTTTCAGCGCTTGGCTATTGTCCTACTTCCCATTAAACCCAAAGCAGGCGCGGCTCAAGAGGCGGCCTCTGCACTGGAGCGATCTTTGTTCAACTGGTTCGAAAAGCGGATCCATCCGTATCCCGACACGTCCCCGGCCCAACCTCCCAAGGGCTTTTTCCCATTTTTGTGGTTCTGTACCCGCGGCCTGCGCGGCCTGATTGCGGCCGTCATTTTGCTGACCGCCGGCATCGGCGCCTTCGAGGCCTTGCTGTTCTCCATGCTCGGTTCCGTCGTGGACTGGCTGAGCGCGGTCAAGCCCGCGCTGTTGTGGGACGCGCAACGCCATAATCTCTTGCTGCTGGCGGGCATCCTGCTGGCCAGTCCCTTGCTGATCGCCGTGCAGGCGCTGATCAAATACCAGGGCCTGTCCGCCAACTTCCCCATGCTGCTGCGCTGGAATTTCCACCGCCACCTGCTGCGGCAGAGCATGAATTTCTATCAGGACGAATTCGCCGGGCGGGTCTCCGCCAAGGTGATGCAGACCGCGATCGCGGTGCGGGAAACGGTGATGATCGTCGCCGACATCCTGGTGTTCGTGGTGATTTACTTCGTCACCATGATCGCCGTGGTCGGCAGTTTCGACAGCCGTCTGCTGTGGCCCTTCCTGGCCTGGCTGGCCTTGTACGTGGCCACGCTGTACTTCTTCGTGCCGCGCCTGGGCCAGGCCGCCACCGCCCAGGCCGACGCGCGCAGCCTGATGACCGGCCGCATCACCGACGCCTACACCAATATCGCCACGGTGAAGCTGTTCTCGCACGCCCAGCGCGAGGCCGGCTTCGCCCGCGGCGCGATGCAGGAATTCCTGGCCACCGCCTATCGCCAGATGCGTTTGATCAGCGGCTTCGAAATCATCAACCACAGCCTGAGCATGTTGTTGATCGCCAGCACCGCCGGCGCCACTTTGTGGCTGTGGAGCATGGGCGAAGTCGGCGTCGGCGCGGTGGCGGCGGCCACCGCGATGGCGCTGCGCCTGAACGGCATCTCGCACTGGATCATGTGGGAGATGGCTTCGCTGTTCGAGCAAGTGGGCACGGTGCAGGACGGCATCGCCACCCTGTCGCGCCCGGTGCTGGTCAATGACAGCGCCGACGCCAAGCCCTTGGCGGTGAAGCAGGGCGAGATCCGCTTCGATCAGGTGGATTTCAGCTACGGCGGCAGCAAGAGCGTGATCGAACAGCTGTCGCTGACGATACGCCCGGGCGAAAAGATCGGCCTGGTCGGCCGCTCCGGCGCGGGCAAATCCACCATCGTCAATCTCTTGCTGCGCTTTTACGATCTGGACGGCGGCCGCATTTTGATCGACGGCCAGGATATCGCGCGGGTGACGCAGGACAGCCTGCGCGCCCAGGTGGGCATGGTGACGCAGGACACCTCGCTGCTGCACCGCTCGGTGCGCGACAACCTGCTTTACGGCAGGCCGGACGCCGACGACGCGGCGATGGAGGCCGCCGCGCGCCGCGCGGAGGCGCACGACTTCATCCTGACCTTGACCGATCCCAAGGGACGCGTCAGCTACGATGCTCATGTTGGCGAACGCGGGGTAAAGCTATCCGGCGGCCAGCGCCAGCGCATCGCCATCGCCAGGGTGATGTTGAAGGACGCGCCCATCCTGCTGCTGGACGAAGCCACCAGCGCGCTGGATTCTGAAGTGGAAGCGGCGATCCAGCGCAGTCTGTATCGGCTGATGGAGGGCAAGACCGTGGTGGCCATCGCCCACCGGCTGTCCACCATCGCGGCGATGGACCGCTTGATCGTGCTGGACAAGGGGCGCATCGTGGAAGAGGGCGACCACCGCAGCCTGCTGGCCAAGGGCGGCCTGTACTCGCGGCTGTGGGCGCATCAGAGCGGGGGCTTCCTCGGCGAAGAGGACGACGACGCAGCGGAGCCGGTGGCGACGCTGGCCTGAGGCCGAGCCAAGGCCAAGGCGAGAGAGCGGGACGCGCAAGCGGCCCGCTTTTTTCATTGCGGAGACGGGAAGACGGCTGCGGCGACGCAGGACGCGTTTAGACGAAAACGCGGTTTCGGCGCGCGTCGCGGAAAAATAATGGGAAAAGCGGAAAAACGGAAAATACTGAGATGTTGTGGCGCACCCGACAGGGATCGAACCTGTGACCTTCAGCTTCGGAAACTGACACTCTATCCAACTGAGCTACGGGTGCGCTGTGCTTGCTTTGAGGCAGGCCCGCATCATAGCGCAACTTCCTTACCCGAGTCCAGTGTATGGTTTTGCCTTGCCTTCAGGCTTACCGTATAATTATCCTATTTTAAATGTCATTAATTCCAGGCGAGGCTCGTAATGAGTAATGAGAACGGAATGGCTCCCGGCCAGGTCATCAAAGTGCTGGTTGGCGTCGTTGTCTTTCTTGTAGTGGCAATCTGGCTTTTGGCCAAGTTGGCTACCAGCGGTTACAACGTGGATGCCGAAGTAATGACCAAGGAGGCCATTGCGTCTCGCCTGAAACCGGTCGGCGAAGCCAAGGCCAGCGACGCGCCTCCGGGAATGCGCACTGGCGAACAGGTATATAAAGGCATCTGTATTTCCTGTCACGGCACCGGCCTGGCCGGCGCGCCCAAGTTCGGCGACACCGCCACCTGGGGTTCGCGCATCGCCAAGGGCTGGGACACGCTGACCCAGCACGCGCTGCAGGGCTTCAACGCGATGCCGGCCAAGGGCGGCGCCACCGACCTGAGCGATGACGAAGTGAAGCGCGCGGTAGCCTATATGGGCAACTCCGCGGGCGGAAAGTTCACCGAACCGCCGGTGGGCGGCGCGGCCGCGGCGGCGGACCCGGCCGTGGTGGGCAAGAAAATCTACGACAGCGTGTGCATGGCCTGCCACGCGGCCGGCATCGCCGGCGCGCCGAAGTTCGGCGACAAGGCGGCCTGGGCTGAACGTCTGAAGCCGGGTCTGGACGAAGTGGTCAAGATCGGCATCAAGGGCTTGAACGCGATGCCGGCCAAAGGCGGTTATACCGGCAGCGACGCCGAGTTCCGCTCCGCCGTCGAGTACATGGTGAATAATTCCAAATAAGCCGCGGATCAACGCAGCAAAAAACGCCTTGCACGGTTGCAAGGCGTTTTTTATCGCCCAAAAGCGGGGGTTCCTATGTTTTTGGGAAAATTTTGACCGGATGAAATGGCAATGTGCTATGTCAACAAAACCCCGCTGTAACAAGGGACAGGTGCCCTGGCGGGGCGCATGGTGCATGATGAGTCCATCTGTTTAGGTCGTGAAGCGTCAGGCGCTTCGCGGCTTGGTGTGGGGATTCAGTGGCTTTCCACTTTCGCTTCACCCAGAGATGTTCCTCATTCTTCATATGGCGCCGCTGGCGCCATTTTCTTTTGCGCGTCGCGCCAGCCAGGATGGACCGGCGTCGCAGGCGAAAGTTCTCGCGGCTTGGGGCGGGTGCTCAGAGTCTGTTCAAAGCCTGGCGAGCCTGCGCGCGACAAGTCAAGCGACTGAGAACGCGAGATGGCCATGGTCATCTTGGCATGCCGAAGCGGCGGACGCCGCGCGCTATTCTCCACGCGGGCAGGGCTTGCTCGGCTTTTCAGGATTCGGCCGGCTTTTCCTTATTGGCCAGCATCGCGCTGAGGCTGGCCAGCCGCGATTTGCCCTCGGTCTTGCTGACGATGGGCTCGGCGCCGGGTTTGCCGAAGTGGCGAAGATCGTCGCCGTTGATCTCGCTGATGAAGCGGGAGGGTTCGACGAACTGCCATTCGCCGGCGCGCTTGCGTTTGACGCAATAGGTCAGCGTCAGCATGCGCTGGGCGCGGGTGATGCCGACGTACATCAGCCGGCGTTCTTCCTCCACCATGCCGTTGTCGACGGATTCGCTGTGCGGCAGGATGCCTTCCTCGGTGCCGACCAGGAAGACATACGGGTACTCCAGACCCTTGGACGCGTGCAGCGTGGACATTTTAACCGCGTCCACCTCGCCTTCCTCGCGTCCTTCCAGCATGGTGATCAGCGCGATGGTCTGGGTCAGCTCCACCAGGTTCTTGCCGCTGTCCTCGCCCTTGCGGCTGAGCCAGCTCACCATTTCCAGGATGTTTTTCCACTTGGTTTCGGCGATGCGCGGGCTGTCCTCGCTATCGTAAAGCCAGGCCTCGTAGCCTATGGCCTGCATCATCTCCATGGCCAGCGGGCCGCCGTCCTCGCGGGTGGCGCGGTATTGCAGATTGGCGATGAAGTCGCAGAACTGCTCCAGCGGTTCCAGCTGGGCCTTTTGCACTTGCAGGCGGAAGCCTTCCTCATGAGCGCTGGCGAACAGGCTTTTACCGCGTTCGCCGGCCCAGGCGCCCAGCCGTTCCAGCGTGGCGGCGCCGACGCCGCGCTTGGGCGTGGTCAGCGCGCGAATGAAGGCCGGATCGTCGTCGGGGTTGGCGATCAAGCGCATATAGGCCAGCATGTCCTTGATTTCCGGCTTGTCGAAAAAGCTTTGGCCGCCGGCCATCTGGTAGGGGATGCGCTGATTGCGCAAGGCTTGCTCGAAGATGCGCGCCTGATAGTTGCCGCGATAGAGGATGGCGTAGTCCTTGAACTCGGTGCGGTATTCGAACTTGTGCGCCAGCAGTCTTTGCACCACGGTTTCCGCCTCGTGCTCTTCATCCTTGCACTGAACCACGTGGATGGGTTCGCCCAGGCCCAGCTCGCTCCACAGCTGTTTCTCGAACAGCTTGGGATTGTTGGAGATCACCGAGTTGGCCGCGCGCAGGATGCGGGCGGTGGAGCGGTAGTTCTGCTCCAGCTTGATGATCTTGAGCTTGGGGAAGTCGCTTTGCAGCAAGCGCAGGTTTTCCATATTGGCGCCGCGCCAGGCGTAGATGGACTGGTCGTCGTCGCCCACCGCGGTGAACATGCCGCGCAAGCCGGTCAGCAGTTTGACCAGCTGGTACTGGCAGGTATTGGTGTCCTGGTATTCGTCTATCAGCAGGTAGCGCAGCTTGTTCTGCCACTTCTGCAGCACGTCTTCATTGCGCTGGAACAGCTGCACCGGCAGGCGGATCAGGTCGTCGAAGTCCATCGCCTGGTAGGCGCTCAAGGTGTCCTGATAGGCGACGTAAGTGGAGGCGCAGACGCTTTCCCATGCGCCCTGGGCTTCCAGCAGCATCTGGTCTGGCGTTTTGAGGTCGTTTTTCCACAGCGAGATCTGGCTCTGCACCTTGCGGACTTCATCCTTGGAGGTGGTCTTCAGGATGTCGGAGATGATCTTGCCGGCGTCGAAGGCGTCCAGGATGGAGAACTGAGGCTTATAGCCGAGGTGCGGCGCTTCCTGACGCAGGATCTGCATGCCCAGCGAATGGAAGGTGGAGACGGTGATGCCGCGGATCTCCGCCGGCGTCATCAGCTTGCCCACTCGTTCCAGCATCTCGCGCGCGGCCTTGTTGGTGAAGGTGATGGCGGCGATATTGCGCGCATTGATGCCGCCTTCGCGGATCAGGTGCGAAATCTTGAAGGTGATGACCCGGGTTTTGCCGGAGCCGGCGCCGGCAAGCACCAGCAAGGGGCCGTCAAGATACTGGATCGCCGCGCGCTGCGGCGGATTGAGCAAGGGAGCGGACATGGCGGTATGGGGGAAGGGGCCCGGCGGGGCGCAGTAAATCGGTAACTCAGCCAGTGCATTGTAGCATGCGGTATCATGGCGCTATCCGCGGATGACGTCTCAGATCGATCCGCCACTTATGAGGTGCATATGGCCATCTACGCTATTGGCGACATTCAAGGGTGTTTCCAACCGTTTCAGCAGTTGCTGCGGCAAATCGATTTCAATCCCGGCAAGGATACCCTGTGGCTGACGGGAGACTTGGTCAATCGCGGGCCGCAATCGCTGGAAGTGCTGCGCTGGGTGTTCCAGCATCAGGATCAGGTGGAGATCGTGCTGGGCAACCACGATCTGCATTTGCTGGCGGTGGCGGAGGGTTTCGGCAAGCTGCATCGCAGCGACACGGTGCTGGACATTCTCAACGCCGCCGATGGAAAGGTGCTGCTGGACTGGCTGCGCTGCCAGCCTATGATGATAGCCGGCCACGGCTACGCGATGGTGCACGCCGGCCTGCTGCCGGAGTGGAGCATAGACCGCGCGCTGGATCTGGCGGAGGAAGTGGAGGCCGGCTTGTCCGGCCCCAAGCACCGCGAATTCCTGTCTCGGCTGTACGGCAACCGGCCGACGCGCTGGAACGAGGAGCTGCGCGGCTCCGACCGTCTGCGCGTGATCGTCAACGCGATGACCCGGATGCGTTTCTTGAACCGCGACGGCGAGATGGATCTGAATTACAAGGGCGAGCTGGAGAACGCGCCGGCCGGGCTGACGCCCTGGTTCGAGGCGCCGGGGCGCTGGCAGGGCGAGATGCCGATTATCTGCGGCCATTGGTCGGCGCTGGGCGTGCATATCACCGACGACGTGGTGGCGATTGATTCCGGTTGTTTGTGGGGCGGCAGCCTGACCGCGATGCGTTTGGGCGACCAGGCCTTATTCTCCCTGCCGTGTTCGGCTTATCGCGAAATCACAGCCTAAAGAGTATGGGCGGCTGCGCCGCCGTAAATAAAATATCGACAAGCCATAGTCAGCCAGGCCCTATGGCTGTCATAATCGCGGCTCTTGCCAGAGCCGTTTTTTTATTTGTATGAGTTACCTTTCCATTGAGTTCGCGCTGGCATTCCTCGCCTTTTTCGCCCTGTATTGGCTGTGCCGCAAGCGCACGGATTGGCAGAATGGTTTGCTGTTATTGGGCAGTTACGCCTTTTATGCCAAGCTTGATTGGCGATTTGCGCTGATTCTTGCCGTTTATACCCTGTTATTGACCCTGATATCGTCGCGGATGCTTGATTCCGTCCGGCCCAAGCGTTGGTTGCGCGCGGGTTTGCTGATGGCGGTGGGCAATCTGGCGATATTCAAATACTTCGATTTCTTCCGCGAAAGCGCGCAAGCGGGGCTGCATGCGTTGGGTATCGCCGCGATATTGCCGGCGGTGGATTTCCTGATGCCGGTGGGCATCTCCTTTTACACCTTTCAATCGGTCAGTTATCTGGTGTCCCTGTATCGCGGCGAATTGCGTTTCGCCCGGGCCAGGGAGCTGGGTTTGTTCCTGGCGTTCTTTCCCACCTTGTTGGCCGGGCCGATTTGTCGCGCCACCGGTCTGTTGGAGCAGCTGCGCAGCGGCACGCGTCGCCACATCCTGCAACTGGATCGCGCGCTGGGTCTGATTGTGTTGGCCCTGGCCAAGAAACTGTGGCTGGCCGGCTGGCTGGCCAGCGCCTGGGTGGACCCGGTGTTCAGCGCGCCGGAAACCTATCATCCACTTGAAGTCTGGGCGGCTTTCTACGCCTACGCCTTCCAGATCTATCTGGATTTCTCCGGCTACACCGATCTGGTCACCGCCCTGGCCTTATTGCTGGGCATCCAGTTGCCGCGCAATTTCGACGCGCCCTACCTGGCGCACAATCTGCGCGACTTCTGGCGGCGCTGGCATATGTCGCTGTCCAGCTGGATTCGGGACTACGTCTATATCCCCTTGGGCGGCAACCGGCTGGGCTTTGCCCGCGCCCAGCTCAATTTGCTGGCCGCGATGCTGCTGTCCGGCCTGTGGCACGGCGCCAGCCTGAAATACCTGGTGTGGGGCGGCATGCACGGCCTGGGCGTGGTGGGTTTGAACCTGGGGGACCGGCTGTTGGGCAAGGAAGCGCTGACGCGGCGCTGGGCCTGGCTGGCGCGGCTGCTGACCTTCCATTACGTTTGCCTGGCCTGGGTGTTTTTCCGCGCCGCGTCGCTGGAGGACGCCTGGAGCTTTTTGGAGGTCATGACCGGCACCGGCCAGGAACTGACGCTGAACGCGCCGGGCTTTCTGGCGCTGAGCGCGGCGGCGTTTGTCGCGCAGCCTCATCTGGGCGCGGTTTGCGAACGCGGCATCGCCCAACTGGGCCGTCTGCCGTGGTGGGGCAAGCCCAGCTTGCTGGCCGGCTGCGCCTTGCTGATCATCGTGGTGTCGCCGCCGGGCATTCCCGGTTTTATCTATTACCAGTTTTAACCGTGTTTTAGTCGTGCCGGCGCGGCTGCGCATCCGCCGCCGCGCGTTTCATTCCTTACCGCATTGAGGCAAGCGTCAAATGATCGCCCGTTCCGCCATCCGCCAGGCCCTGGCCATCCTAGGCAGCAGCATGCTGCTGCTGTGCTGGATCGAGCAGAGCTCGATCAACGCCTATTGGCGGCAGACCTTTCACCGTCCCAGCCAGCTGGAAGCCTTGTCCGAGCTGAGCGTCTGGCGTTTGGGCGCGGAACTGGGGCGGGAGTTTCGCGATCAGAGCCGAGGGCTGCTGAGCCGGCTGGATCGTTGGGACGACGAGATGATCGCCTATTTCAACGCCTGCTGCCTGAGGCCGGCATTGCCGCCGGCAAGCGCGCCGGCGGAGCCGGCGGCGGCGCAGACAACGGCAACGGCGGCCTTGCCGAACGCGGCCCCGACGCCGCGGCCGCCGTCGGCCCCGCCGCAGCAAGCGGCGCTCAAGGACGCCCGCATCTTGCTGCGTCCGGGACAGAAGGTGTTGCTGGCCGGGGACTCCATGATGCAGGGCGTGGCGCCGCATTTGCTGCGCCCCTTGTTCAAGCTGCACCAGATCAAGGCGCTGGATCTCAGCAAGCAGAGCACCGGTCTGACCTATCCGGATTTCTTCAACTGGCCGGACACGATAGAACGGCAGTTGGCGGCCAATCCCGACACCGGTCTGGTGGTGGTCTTCCTGGGCGCCAACGATACTTGGGACATGGTGGGCGGCAGCCGCTACATCCGTTTCGCCTCCGAGGAGTGGGAACAGCGCTACCGCGAACGCATCCGCGCCATCCTGGCCTCGGCCCGCAAGCATGGGACGCAATTGCTGTGGCTGGGCGCGCCGAATATGGGCAAGGACAAGCTCAATCGCGGCGTGCAGTACATTAACGGCGTCTTCCGCGAGGAAGTGGAAGGCGCGGGTCAGCGCTATCTGTCCACCCGCGAGGCCTTGGGCAGCGAGGACGAGACGTTCACCAAGTTCATGACCTTGCCCGATCAGGGCGAAGTGGCGGTGCGCACCGCCGATGGCATTCATTTCACCCGTCAGGGCCAGGTCTTGCTGGCGCGGCGCGTGTTGGCAGAATTGAGGTTTGAATGAAGTTGAGAATCAGCGGGGCATTGGCCTGCTGGCTGGCGGCGGCATCGGCGCTGGCCGCGCCGGTGCAGGATTTCGGCGAGATCAATCTGGCGAGGCTGGCGTCGCGGCTGAAGGCGATTTCCACCGCCGTGCAGCCGGTGCGCGTTACCCAGCTGGGGGATTCGCATACCGCGGCCGACTATCTGACCGGCACGCTGCGGGAGCGCTTCCAGGCCAAGTTCGGCGACGCCGGCATCGGCTGGACGCCGCCGATGGCGGTGCCGGGCCAGCGTCATGCGCTGGTGATGGCGCGCAGCGAGGGCTGGACGCTGATCAATAGCCGCAAAGACGGCGATCCGGACTTCCCGCTGGGCGGTTATATCGCTCAGGCGCAGCGGCCGGGCGCCGCCATCAGCGTACTGCCGCGCAATCTGCTGGACGGCCTGTGGCGCGCGCGCTTCCGCGTGCGGGCGGTTCAGGATGGCGCCGGCGCGCTGGAAGTGGATGACGGCCACGGCAGCCGCAAACTGAATCCGCCGGAGGCGGGCAGGGGCTGGCAGACGGTGGAGCAGAAGCTGTACTTCCCCTTTGTGGTGCGCGCCGGCGCGCTGCCGGCGGTGGAGCTGGGTGGCATCGAGCTGGAGCGGCTGGCGCCCGGCGTGGTGCTGGACAGCATAGGCAGCAACGGCGCCCAGCTGTCGATCTGGCAGCGCTGGGGCAAGGGCTGGAGCGCTCAGCTGGCGGAGCGCAACAGCGACCTGGTGATCCTGGCCTACGGCGTCAACGAGGCCTTTGACGACAGGTTGGACCTGATCGAGTATCAGCTCAATCTGCAGGCGGCGATCAACACCGTGCGCCGCGATCTGCCGCAGGCGGCCATCCTGATGCTGGGCGCGCAGGACGCCGCGCGCAAGCGCGGCGCGGCCAGCAAGGAGTGCTCGCCGGGCCGTCCGCTGCAATTGGCGGCGGTCAAGCGCATCCAGCAGAAAGTCGCGCGCGACAGCCATGTGCTGTATTGGGATTGGGAGCAGGCGATGGGCGGGCCTTGCAGCATGAAGCGCTGGCAGGCCCAGCAGCTGGCGCGGCCGGACATGGTGCATTTCTCGCAGCAGGGCTATGCCAAGCTGGCCGACGATTTGTTCGATAATCTGATGGCGCGGCTCAACCTGTGAGCGTAGTCGGCGCTGGATGAGAAAAGCCCCCGGAACGGGGGCTTTTGCATTGGCGAGGATTCGCCGCAGGTGCTCAGTGCTGGCGAGCCGGTTCCTGTGCCGCTTCCGCGGCCGGGGGCGGGCTCAAGCGCAGCGCGCGCGCCACTTCCTGCTGCGCCTGCTGCGCCAGCGCGAAGCGGGTATCCAGGCCGTTTTCCCAGGCTTTCAGCGGTTGGCCGTAGCTGACCTCCACCTCCATCGCCGGCATCGCCAGCACCTTGCGCACGCTTTGCAAAAAGGTCAGGTCGCCGATGAAGGCCGGCTCCAGCGTCTGTTCGCCGTCTGCGCCGTAATAGCGCAGGCCGACCGGCTGAACGGTGCCGCGCGAAAGCAAGGCGGCTTCGAACAAGGAGGCCTTGAACGGCAGCAAGGCCAGGCCGTCCGAGGTGGTGGACTCGGGGAAGACCGCCATGCAGGCGCCGTTTTCCATGGCGTGGGCCAGCGCCTTGTAAACGCGGCTGGCGTCCTTGCGTTTGCTGCGGTCGATGAACAGGGTGCCGCCCAGATGCGCCAGCCAGCCCAGCACCGGCCAGGAGCGGAGCTCGCGCTTGGCGACGAAGCGGGACACCGTGCAGCTATTGAGCACGAAGATGTCCAGCCAGGAAATGTGGTTGGCCACCAGCAGGGTGTTGGGCGGGTAAAAGCCGGGGTTGACGCCGTGGATCCGCACGCTGATGCCGAGGATCTTCAGCGCGTGAGCGGCCCAGCGCCGGGTGACGACGGCGCGCTCGGCGTGGGCCAGCCGAGAATAACGGGTGGCCAGGATGAAAACACCGACGGCCAGGTGGCCGAACAGGCGCGCGACGCGTCCTATCCGGGTGAGCAAAGAGGTTGTGGCGATTGACTTCAAGATGCTTTGAGGCTCGGTGCGCAAGGTTGAGGCCGTAACTCTAGCATGGCTGGCATAGCGGACAATAGTAGGAACTGCGCTGGCCCTGGCGCAAATGCCGAATCGGCGTGCCGCATTGGCGGCAGGGCTGGTCCTGACGGCCGTACACCATATAAGTCTGTTGGAAATAACCCGGCTTGCCGTCGCTGTGCACAAAGTCGCGCAAGGTGCTGCCGCCGGCCTGGATGGCGCGGTTCAGCACGCTGCGGATTTCCTCGGCCAGCCGGCGGTATTCTCCGTCGCGCACCGCGTTGGCGGCGCGGGCGGGATGGATGCCTGCGTGGAACAGCGCCTCGTTGGCGTAGATATTGCCGACGCCCACCACCACGTGATTGTCCATCAGCATCAGCTTGACCGCGCTGCCGCGGCGTTGAGCGGCCCGGATCAGGGTGTCGCCGTCGAAGCCGTCGGACAGCGGTTCGGGTCCCAGCGCTTGCAGCAGGGGGTGGTGCTCGATGGCGCCGACATGCCACAACACCGCGCCGAAGCGGCGGGGATCGCGGTAACGCAGCACATTGGGGCCCAGCAGCAGATCGATGTGGTCGTGCTTCTCCGGCGGGGTGTCGGCCGGCAAGAAACGCAGGCTGCCGGACATGCCCAGGTGGATGATCAGGGTGCCGGCATCGGTGCCCAGCAGCAGATACTTGGCGCGGCGATCGACGGAACGTATCGTCAGGCCGCGCAAGGCGGCGTGCAGTTCCGGCGGCACCGGCCAGCGCAGGCCGGCGTGGCGGACCACGGCGCCCTCCAGCGTGGCGTTCAATAAATGGGGCAGAATCCCGCGGCGGGTGGTTTCGACTTCTGGCAGTTCAGGCATGGGTAGAATGGCGCGAAGATAAAAACAGGTCATGCTATTCTACGCATTCAACAGGTTTATAAGCAGGTCTCTGACTCCATGCGAATGCAACGGCTGAAAAAAACACTCCCTTTGCTGATGGTCGCGCTGCTGTCGGCATGCGCCAATTTCAAGCACCCGGGCGCGGCGAAGTCGGTCGATGCCGGCAAACCGGCCGGCGACGAGGCCGCGATCACGCAGAAAGAAGACGAAACCCTACTGCCCAAGGCTGAGCTGACGCCGGAAATCCTCTATGGCGTGGTGGCCGGCGAAATCGCCGCCCAGCGCGGCTCGGTGGGCGCCTCCGCCGTGACCTATCTGGAACTGGCACGTCAGACGCGGGATCCGCGGCTGGCGCAGCGCGCGGCCGAATTTTCCATGTTCGCCGGCCTGCTGAAGGAAACCTCGGAAGCCCTGACCCTGTGGATGGAGCTGGCGCCGGACTCGGTGCCGGCGAGAGAACAGCTGTTCATCACTCTGCTGCGCGCCGGCAAGCTGGCGGAAAGCAAGCCGCTGATCGAGGCGCTGCTGCAAAAAGAGCCGGAGCGGGCGCCGGCCATCTTCGTTCAACTGGCGCGGCTGACCTCGCGCCAGAGCGACAAACAAGCCGCTTACGAGCTGGTGAAGCAATTCGCCGTCCGCTATCCGGACCTGGCCGAGGCGCGTTTCGCGCTCCTGGCCGTGGCCGCCGAGGCCGGCGATCAGGCCACGATGAACCGCGAATTCGACAGGCTGGCGCAGATCGCGCCGGCCTGGGACTTGCCGGTGGCCTGGCAGGTGGACCGGCTTCGCCGCGAGCAGCCGGAGCAGGCTATCGATTTTCTGCAGCGTGAACTGGCGCGGCGGCCGAACGCCGGCCTGGAACTGAAGCTGGCCAAGCCGCGGCTGCTGGTGGGCGCCAAGCGCTTCGCCGAGGCGCGCCAGGCTTTCGACCAGCTGCTGCCGAGCAATCCCAATAACCCCGATTTGCTCTACGCGTCCGGTCTGATGGCTTATCAGATGCGCGACCTGCCGGCGGCGGAGCGGCATCTGCGCCAGGCGCTGGCGGCCGGCCATCCGGAGGCCAATTTCATTCGCTACACCCTGGGCCAGATCGCCGAGGAGCGTCAGGACGCCGCCGGGGCCAGGGGCTGGTATGAAATGGTGGGCGCCGGGCCGCAATTCCTGCCGGCGCAAGGCCGGCTGGCGATCATGGACGCCGGCGACGGCAAGCTGGATCTGGCCCTGGCGCGTCTGGCGCCCTTGGGCGGCAACGACCAGGAGAAGATCACCCTGGCTTTGCTGCAGTCCCAGTTGGCACGCGAGGGCAAGCAGCCCGGCAAGGCCCATGACTTGTTGAGCAAGGCGCTGCTGCGCATGCCCAAGGCGCCCGAGTTGTTGTACGAGCGGGCGCTGGTGTCGGACAGCCTGGGCAATGTCGGCAACGCCGAACGCGATCTCAAGCAAGTGCTGAAGGAAAAGCCCGGCGACGCCCAGGCGCTTAACGCGCTGGGCTACATCCTGACCAATCGCACCAGCCGCCATCAGGAAGCGCTCGGCTATATCGAAAAGGCGCTGAAGAGCGAGCCGGACAATCCTACCATTCTGGACAGCCTGGGCTGGGCGCAATACAAGCTGGGCCGCCTGGACGCCGCCTTGAAAACGCTGCAGAAGGCCTATGCGCTGTTGCCGGACGCGGAGCTGGCCGCGCATCTGGGCGAGGTGTTGTGGAAGCTGGGCAAGAAGGACGAGGCGTTGGCGGTGTGGAACAAGGCGCTGGAGGCGAGTCCGGAACATGATGTGCTGCGCGAAACCATGCGCCGTCTGGGGGCCCATTGATGAAGTGGAGCGGTCTGATCCTGGCCCTGTCTCTTGCGCTCACCGGCTGCGCGACGCGCGAGGCGGTGTTCATGCCCGCCGCGATGCAGTCCGCGGACCAGCCCTTCGCGGTCAGCGGACGTTTGTCGGTGAATCTGGACGGCAAGGGGCATGTCGCCAACTTCGATTGGCGGCACCAGCCTGAGCGCGATCAGTTGGCGATCAACTCGCCGCTGGGCAATACCGTGGCCGAAGTGATCCGCGATGCCGGCGGCGTCACCCTGCTGGCGGACGGCAAGGCCTGGCAGGCTGCGGATGTGGAAAGCCTGACCGAGAAAACCCTGGGCTGGCCGCTGCCGCTGTCCGGCCTGGCCTGGTGGATCCGTGGCATGCCCGTGCCGGGCGAGGCGAGCGAAGTCCGTCCCGACGGCGAATTGCTGCAGCAGGGTTGGCGCATCCGCTTCGTGCGCGAGGCCGAGTCCGGCGAGCGCTATCCCAAGCGCGTGGATCTGGCCCGAGACGGTTTGACGGTCAGAGTGGTGACCCGCGACTGGCGCTGACGCGCGTCGCGTCCTCCGTATTATTTCTATTGATTGCCATGGTGTTCTGTTGATGAGTTCCCCCGTATTCCAAGACTTTCCGGCCCCGGCCAAGCTCAATCTCTTATTGCACGTCGTCGGCAAGCGCCCGGACGGCTATCATTTGCTGGAGACGGTGTTCCGCTTCGTTGACTTCAGCGACACCGTGTCGCTGGCCTTGCGCGACGACGGCCGCATCGTGCTGGAGACGCCGATCGCCGGCGTGGACCCGGAGCAGGACCTGACGGTGCGCGCGGCGCGTCTATTGCAGGCCCATGCCCAGTGCGGGCTGGGCGTGGCCATTCGTCTGGACAAAAAGATACCGATGGGCGGCGGTTTGGGCGGCGGAAGCTCCGACGCCGCCACCGTTTTGCTGGCCTTGAATCGTATGTGGGGACTGAATCTGCCGCGGGCGACTTTGCAGGAACTGGGCTTGAAGCTGGGCGCGGACGTTCCGGTGTTTATTTTCGGGCGCAGCGCGCTGGCCACCGGCGTTGGCGAAAAACTGAATGAAATCAAATTGAAGCCGGCATGGTATGTGGTAATTCACCCTCAGGTGCAGGTGCCCACCGGCAAAGTATTTCAAAATTTTTCGCAAGAGGTGTTGACAGAGGTAGGGGTCGTCGGCATAATGCGAATCCTCGAAACAACGCAGCAGCGACGAAACGATCTGCAAAACGTTGTTTCGAATATGTACCCAGCGGTGAATGAAGTGCTGACCGAATTAAGAAAATATGGTTCGCCGCTGATGACTGGTTCCGGTTCCTGCGTGTTTCTGGAGTGCCAGTCTAAAGACGAAGCCGATAAAGTTTATCAGGCGGTGTCGATAAAATATAAGGGGTTTTTAGCAAAAGGACTCGATGTCCATCCCTTAATCGACAGCGCTGAATAAAGGTTACTGGGGAGTCGCCAAGTGGTAAGGCACCGGATTTTGATTCC
This sequence comes from Chromobacterium sp. Panama, assembly GCF_003052555.1. Taxonomy (NCBI): domain Bacteria; kingdom Pseudomonadati; phylum Pseudomonadota; class Betaproteobacteria; order Neisseriales; family Chromobacteriaceae; genus Chromobacterium; species Chromobacterium sp. Panama. The sequence continues at coordinate 3,912,730 of NZ_QARX01000001.1, read as the reverse complement.
GGCATTCGTAGGTTCGATCCCTACCTCCCCAGCCAAGACTTTCTCTCAATAAGAGAGAGCATGAAAAAAGCGTGTAAGAATCCCTTACACGCTTTTTCTTTATCTAGCTAAGGCACACGAATCATGGCGGCATACGACAGTTTGATGGTATTCACCGGGACCGCGAACCCGGAACTGGCCCAAAACGTAGTCAAACATCTGGATATCTCGTTGGGACGCGCCGACGTCGGCAAGTTCAGCGACGGCGAAGTGGCGGTGGAGCTGCTGGAAAACGTACGCGGACGCGACGTGTTCATTCTGCAGTCGACCTGTGCGCCGACCAATGACAATCTGATGGAAATTCTGACTATGGCCGACGCGCTCAAACGCGCTTCGGCCGGTCGTATTACCGCGGCGATTCCATACTTCGGCTATGCGCGCCAGGACCGCCGTCCGCGTTCCGCCCGCGTGCCGATCTCCGCCAAGCTGGTGGCCAATATGCTGACCAGCGCCGGCATCGACCGGGTGCTGACCGTCGATCTGCACGCCGACCAGATTCAGGGCTTCTTCGACATCCCGGTGGACAACGTCTACGCGACGCCGGTGCTGCTGAAGGACATCCGCTCGCAGCGCATCGAAGATCTGATCGTGGTCAGCCCCGACGTGGGCGGCGTGGTGCGCGCCCGCGCGATGGCCAAGGCCTTGAACACCGATCTGGCCATTATCGACAAGCGTCGTCCCAAGGCCAATGTGGCCGAGGTGATGAACATCATCGGCGACGTGTCCGGCCGTACCTGCCTGATCGTCGACGATATGATCGACACCGCCAACACCCTGTGCAAGGCGGCCAGCGCTCTGAAAGAGCGCGGCGCCCAGCGCGTGCTGGCCTATGCGACTCACCCGATCTTCTCCGGTCAGGCGATTGATCGCATCAAGAATTCCGACATCGATATGGTGGTGGTGACCGACACCATCCCGTTGACCGCCGAGGCCAAAGCCTGCCCGAACATCCGGGTGGCCTCCATCGCCGGCCTGCTGGCCGAGACGCTGCGCCGGATCAACAACGAAGAATCGGTGTCCTACCTCTTCAATGAGGAACTGGTTGCGGCGGGCGCCTGCCTGCCGTGAACATCGGGCCCGCTGGTCGCGGCGGGCCGGGTGCTTTTAATCTGAAACTGGAGTTTTGCCATGTCTTTTGAATATACCGCCAGCAAGCGTGAAGAGTCGGGTACGAGTGCGAGCCGCCGCCTGCGTCACGCCGGCCAGGTTCCGGCCGTTGTTTACGGCGCTTCCAAAGAAGCCGTATCCATCGTTCTGGACCACAACACCATGTACTACGCGCTGAAGAACGAAGCGTTCCACACTTCCGTTCTGGATCTGGTGATCGACGGCCAGAAAGAACAAGTTAAAGTGGCTGCGTTCCAAATGCACCCGTACAAACAGCAAGTAATGCACATCGACTTCGCTCGCGTGTAATCTAGCTGCCGTGCCGTCTGACGGTAACGGTTGAAAAGCTCGTTGCTAGCCGTCGGCCCGCAACGAGCTTTTTCATTTGGAACAGAGAATATGTCCGGCATTCGCCTGATAGTCGGCCTGGGCAACCCCGGCGCCGAATACGATAGAACGCGCCATAACGCCGGTTTCTGGCTGGTGGACGAGTTGTGCTGGCGCTATAAGGGCAACTGGCGCACGGAAGGCAAGTTTCAAGGCGACGTCGCCCGAGTGGACATCGAGGGACAGGACGTCTGGCTGCTCAAGCCGATGACCTATATGAATCTGTCCGGACAGGCGGTGTTGGCGCTGGCCCATTTTTACAAGATTCTGCCGGACCAGATCCTCGTGGTGCACGATGAGCTGGACCTGCCGCCTGGCGCGGCCCGTTTCAAGCAGGGCGGCGGCCACGGCGGCCACAATGGCTTGAAGGACATCGCCGCGCGGCTGAGTTCGCCGGCCTTCTGGCGTTTGCGTCTGGGGATCGGCCATCCGGGAGACCGCAACGAAGTCGCCAATTTCGTGCTGAAGAAGCCGCGCGCCGAGGAACAGCAGGCGCTGGACGAGGCGATCGAGCAGGCGCTGCGGCAATTGCCGGCGGCCATCGGCGGCAAGATGGCGGCGGCGATGAAGGAATTGCACACCGCGGCCAAATGAGCCGCTGGGCAAATCGCCGGCTTGCCGCTATGCTGCGGCAGAACAAGATTTTTCAAGAATTCGAAGGAATGCGGACATGAGTCTGAAATGCGGTATCGTCGGCCTGCCCAATGTGGGCAAGTCCACCCTGTTCAATGCGCTGACCAAGGCCGGCATCGAAGCCGCCAACTATCCCTTCTGCACCATCGAGCCCAATGTAGGCATCGTGGAAGTGCCGGATCAGCGCCTGGCCGAACTGGCCAAGATCATCAATCCGCAACGCATCCAGCCGGCCATCGTCGAATTCGTCGACATCGCCGGCCTGGTGGCGGGCGCCTCCAAGGGCGAGGGCCTGGGCAACCAGTTCCTGGCCAATATCCGGGAGACCGATGCCATCGTTAACGTGGTGCGTTGCTTCGAAGACGAGAACATCGTTCACGTCGCCGGCAAGGTGGATCCGATCGCCGACATCGAAACCATCGGCACCGAGCTGGCGCTGGCCGACCTGTCCGCGGTGGAAAAGGCGATGACGCGCGAAGGCAAGAAGGCCAAGTCCGGCGACAAGGACGCGCGCGCGCTGATCGCGGTGCTGGAGAAGCTGGTGCCGCATCTGGATCAGGGCCTGCCGGCGCGCTCGCTGGACTTGAGCCCGGAAGAAATGGTCTTGGTCAAGCCGCTGTGTCTGCTGACGATCAAGCCGGCGATGTATGTGGCCAACGTGGCTGAAGACGGCTTCAGCAACAACCCCTTGCTGGAGAGGGTGCAGCAACTGGCCGACAAGGAAGGCGCGCCGGTGGTGGCCTTGTGCGCGGCGATCGAGTCCGAAATCGCCGAGCTGGACGACGCCGACAAGGCCGAATTCCTGGAGACGCTGGGTCTGGAAGAGCCTGGCCTGGATCGTCTGATCCGCGCGGGTTACAAGCTGCTGGGCTTGCAGACCTACTTCACCGCAGGCGTTAAGGAAGTGCGAGCCTGGACGATTCATATCGGCGACACCGCGCCGCAGGCGGCCGGCGTGATCCACACCGATTTCGAACGCGGTTTCATCCGCGCGCAGACCATCGCCTATACTGACTTCATCGCGCTGGGCGGCGAGTCCAAGGCCAAGGAGGCCGGCAAGATGCGGGCCGAGGGCAAGGACTACGTGGTCCAGGACGGCGATGTGATGAACTTCTTATTTAATGTGTGATCTTATCGGATCGAAATAAAGGCATGCAGCTCTGGCTCATGCCTTTATTTTTGTAAGTCTACTGAGATGCGGCAAAATAGTGCCGACTGGATGTAAATAAAAGGGAATACGTTTTGGAACGCCAAGCTGAAGTCGCTGATGAGATTAGTCTGATTGATATTATTCGTTTCTGTAAAGAACAATGGCGTTTGATGGTTTTCCTCCCCATCATCGCCGCGCTGGCGGCGGTGGCCGTAGTGTTGAATATGGAAGACAGGTATGCGGCGACATCTCTGCTCCTCGTGCCCGCGCCGCTGGGTCCTCAGGGCGGCGCCAGCGTGTTGAAGGATAATGTGATGCTGGGCGAGGCGGCGGCTCATTTTGAGCTGGCCAAGCATTACGGAGTGACTGGCGCGGACAAGGCCAAGCTCAGCTTGTTGGACAATCTCAAAGTTTCCGCGGGCAAAGACGGTTTGCTTGAAGTCTCGGTCCAGGATGTGGACGCGGCATTTGCCGCCCGGCTCGCCAACTACCTGGTGGAGCAGACCCGGCAGCGGATTCTGGGCTTGCACGTGACGGAACAGAGCAAGAAATACCTGGTGTTGCAGGAGCGGATCAAGGTGGTGCAAGGTCAGGTGTCGGGAGCGAAGCGCGAGCAGAAGCAGCTGGGCGCGGTAGCCGAGACCTTCCTGAACAGCGAATCGGCGCGTGTGATCGAGAGTTTCGCGCGCTTGGAAGCGCAAATGAACGCTCAGCAAATGGAAGGGAATAGCCCGGTACAGTCGTCTTTATTGCAACTGCGCGCGGAATTGGAGCGCAGCAATCCGCAGGTCAAGTCCATCTCTCCGAGGCAGTTGGCTACGATGCGTGATTTGTTCTTCTATCAGGCCACGTTGGAGGAGCTGCAGAAGCAGGCTTCGGTGGCCAGAGCGTTGATGTCGCAGGATGTGCAGGTGGTGTTGCCGGCAAGCCCCCCTTTGGAAAAGGCGGGACCGAAACGGACTATGATCGTGTTGCTGGCCGGTCTGGGAGGCTTGGTCTTGGCGGTATTGATTGGCTTGGGGCGTAAGTTGGGGGCAACGCTGCGCCAGCGCTTGCAAGCAGAGTAAGATGAATTGACATCATGGCCGCTTTTCGCGGCCATTGTTCTATCTAGAACTTGGCAGCGCCAACGGCTAGTGATATTCTCGCTTTTGACTGTTTTGTTTTTCAAAATTACCAAAGGTTATATTGATATGCGCAAGCTGATGACGCTTCTCGTAATGGCGGGCCTGGCTGGCCAGGTGTTCGCGGCGGACTTGCTGGATACGGTCAAGCAGCGCGGCAGCCTGAAAATCGCGTTGGAAGGCACTTACCCGCCGTTCAACTTCAAGGACGCCAAACAGCAGCTGACGGGTTTCGATGTCGAGATCGCCACTGAAATCGCCAAGCGTCTGAAAGTGAAGCCGGAATTCACCACGGCGGAGTGGAGCGGCCTGCTGGCGGGCTTGCAGGCCGGCAAGTTCGACATCGTGGTCAATCAGGTGGGCGTGACCGACAAACGCAAGGACGTGTTCGACTTTTCCCAGCCTTATACTTATTCCAGCGCGCAGCTGATCGTGCGCAAGAACGAGAGCCGCGTTTTCAAGAGCCTGGCGGACCTGAAAGGCAAGAAGCTGGGCGTGGGCCAGGGCAGCAATTACGCCGATATGGCCAAGGCCGTGGCCGGCATCGAGGTGAAAACCTATCCCGGCGCGCCCGAATACCTGCAGGATCTGGCCAGCGGCCGCGTGGACGCGGCGCTGAACGACAGCTTGCTGATCCCCTTCGCCATCAAGCAGGCCAAGTTGCCCTTGAAGGCCGGCGCGCCGGTGGGCGAGGTGGCGACGATGGCTATCCCGTTCGCCAAGAACAATCCGCAGTTCAAGGCGGCGATAGACAAGGCGCTGGGCGATATGAAGGCCGACGGCAGCTTCAAGAAGATCTCGGTCAAATGGTTCGGCATCGACGTGTCGAAAGCGCCGGCGGCGGCCAAGAAATAAGCGGCAGTTGATTTCAGAGTGGATAGGGCTAGACGCCCCTGCTTGCGCGGGGGCGTCGGTTTTTTTTGGAAAAACGTGAATGACTGACTGGATCGTCCTGTTCGAATCGGCGCTGCCGGTGCTATTGCAAGGCGCGGGCTATACCTTGATGTTCGCGGTGGTTTCCATGATCCTGGGGCTGGCGCTGGGCTTCGTCGTGGCCTTGCTGCGAGTGGCGCAAGTGCCGGTCCTGGCGCAACTGGCCACCTTCTATGTCAGCGCGATGCGCGGCACTCCGCTCTTGGTGCAGATTTTCGTCATCTATTACGGCTTGCCCGGCGCGGGCATCGAGTTGGGGCCGGTGACGGCGGGCATTCTGGCCTTGACGCTGAATGTGGCCGCCTATTTGTCGGAAAGCCTGCGCGGCGGCATCGCCGGCGTGCACCGAGGCCAGTGGGACGCCGGCCTGTCCTTGGGCTTGAGCTGGTGGCAGACCATGCGCCACATCATCGCTCCGCAGGCTTTGCGCTTGTCGGTGCCCAGCCTGTCCAATTCGCTGATCAGCCTGATCAAGGATACTTCGCTGGTATCGGTGATCACCGTGACCGAATTGATGCTGGCGACCAAGGAAGTGATCGCCCAGACCTTTCAGCCCTTGCCGCTCTATCTGGCGGCGGCGGCGATCTACTGGGTGCTGAGCGCCAGCTTCGAGCGGGTGCAGGGTTATGTGGAGCGGCGGCTGGAATTGGCCCACAAGCGTTGACCGCCGTCTTCAAGCAAGAAGCCCCGCATTGCGGGGCTTTGTCGTATCCGGCTCAGGCCGGGGCGTAGAGGTTTTCTATCATTGCGCGGCAGCGTTCGGCGATCACCTTGCGGCGCAGCTTCAGCGTGGGCGCCAATTCGCCGGCGTCGACGCACCAGGGCTTGTCGATCAGGGTGAATTTCTTGATGTGTTCCCAGTTGCCGAAGTAGCGGTTGAAGCGCTTGATCTCGCGGTCAATCAACTCGACGATCTTGGGGTGGCTGCTCATCTCGCTGTCGGTGGTGTAGGCGATGCCGTGTTCGGCGCACCATTCCTTCAGTTTCTCGAAGAGCGGGACAATCAGCGCCGCCGCGTACTTCTGACCGTCGCCCACCACCATGATCTGGTCGATGAAGGCGGATTCCTTCAGCTTGTTCTCCAGCGCTTGCGGCGCAATGTATTTGCCGTTGCTGGTCTTGAACATTTCCTTCTTGCGGTCGGTGATGCGCAGATAGCCGTGTTCCAGCACGCCGATGTCGCCGGTGTGCAGCCAGCCGTTGTTCAGCGCTTCGGCGGTGAGTCCCGGCTCCTTGTAATAGCCGAGCATCACATTGTCGCCGCGCACCAGGATTTCGCCGTCGTCGGCCAGGCGCACTTCCACGCCGGGCAAGGGCAGGCCCACGCTGCCGATCCGAGTGTCCCGGGCGTTGAACGGGTTGGCGGAGATCACCGGCGCGGATTCGGTCATGCCGTAGCCCTCCGCCACCGACACGCCGCAGGCCCAGAACAGGCGCGCCAGCCGCGGTTGCAGCGCGGCGGAACCGACATTGATCCATTTGAGCTCGCCGCCCATCGCGGCGCGCCACTTGCGGTAAACGAGCTTGTCGGCCAGCGCGTGCTTGGCGGCTTCCAGCGGCGAGCGGCGGGCGTTGGGGTCGAAGCGCTCGGCGCGCTCCACGGCCCACAGATAAAGACGGCGTTTGAAGCCGCTGAGTTCGCGCGCCTTGCCCACCAGTTTGTCGTGCACTTTCTCCAGCACGCGCGGCACCGCGCTGAAGGTGTGCGGACGGATGTCGGCGAGCGCGGAAGACAGGCATTCTACGCTGGAGAAGTAAACGCCGGCGCTGCTGTACATATAGTAGAAGACCCCGGCGCGCTCGAAGATGTGCGACAGCGGCAAAAAGCTCAGCGCGCGGCATTCTCCGTGCGGCAGGCGGGTGAATTCCGCGGTGGCGACCACGGTGCTGAGCACGTTGCGGTGCGACAGCATCACGCCTTTGGAGCGTCCGGTGGTGCCGGAGGTGTAAATGATGGTGTAGACGTCGTCCGGCTGGATCGCGTCGCGGCGGCGTTCCAGCTCGGCCTGCCGCTCCGGTTTGGCCAGGGCCAGGATTTCGGTCCAGGACGGGCAGCCGTCGATCTGGCTCAGGCCGTAGATCGGGCAGCTGAATTTGCCCAGCGCCTCATGCAATTTGCGTTGCAATGCGGCATTGCCGACGAAAGCGAGCTTGACCTCGGCATGAGTCAGGATATAGCGTGCATCATCAAGGGTCATGGTGGGATAGAGCGGCACGCTGACGGCGCCGATTTGCTGCAGCGCCAGATCGGCCAGCACCCATTCTATGGAGTTGTCGGCGGCGAGGGCGACTTTGTCGCCGCTGGCGATGCCCAACTCCAGCAGACCCAGGCTGAAGCGGTTGACGCTGTCCGCGACTTCCTCGGTGGACAACCTGCGCCATTCCTTGCCGGTTTTGGCGGCGAGGCAGTCGGTGCGCGGGTGGCGTTCGAGTTGGCGGGGCAGGATGTCAAATACGCGTTCTAGCTTCATTCGTACAATTGTTTGAATGCGAAACGCTGCAAAATAGTCCTAAAGAGCGTGGATGTAAAGCCAAAGCTGCTAAAAATTTAGTCAAGATCAAGGGAGTAGTCGCCGTTTTAACGGCGGTTTCCTTGAAGTTTTCGAAAAATGATGAAAGAGTCATGGCTGCGGCGCGCTAGAAGCTTGATTGCGGTCGGTTTGTCCGACAAAGCGGACAAGTGAATGATTTTTTGAGGAAAAGTCGTGAAATTTGCAACCAGATCCATTCATGCCGGCTATGACAACGCAGAGCATGGCAAGGCGGTGATGCCGCCGGTGTACCAGACTTCGGTGTTCGAATACGGCCATGTCGGCGAATCCATGCCCTTTGTGTACGCCCGTACCGGCAATCCCACGAGGGCGGCGCTGGAGGCCTGCCTGGCCAGCCTGGAGAACGCCCGCCACGGCCTGGCCTTCGCCAGCGGCATGGCGGCCATCGACGCGGTGCTGCGCGCCTGCCTGAAGCCGGGCGACGAGGTGATCGCGGTGGCGGACCTTTATGGCGGCGCTTACCGGCTGCTGAGCAAGGTGATGGAGCCGGCGGGCGTCAAGGTCACTTTCGCGGATTTGAGCGATAGCCGGAACCTGACGGCGCTGATCAGCGCGCGGACCAGGCTGCTGTGGCTGGAGTCGCCCACCAACCCCTTGCTGGGCATGGTGGACATCGCGGAACTGGCCCGGATCGCGCACGCGCACGGCGCCCGAGTGGCGGTGGACAGCACTTTCGCCACGCCTTATCTGCAGAACCCGCTGGACTTGGGGGCCGACGTCGTCGTGCATTCCGCCACCAAGTATCTGGCCGGCCACTCCGACGTGTTGCTGGGCCTGGCGGCCGTCAACGACGAGGCGCTGCACCGCGAGATCAAATTCATTCAGAACGCGGCGGGAGCGGTGCCGGGGCCTCAGGATTGCTTCCTGACCCTGCGCGGCATCAAGACCCTGCATCTGCGCATGGATCGCCATTGCGACAACGCGGAGCGGGTGGCGGATTATCTGCGATCTCATCCCAAGGTGGAGCGGGTGTTCTTTCCGGGGCTGCCGGAGCATCCGGGCCATGAACTGGCCCGCCGGCAGATGCGTCGCTTCGGGGGCATCGTCAGCATCTGGCTGAAGGACGACAGCCGTGCGGCGGCCAGCCGCTTGGCCGAGCGGTTGAGGCTGTTCGCGCTGGCCGAATCGCTGGGCGGGGTCGAATCGCTGATCAACCACAGCTACACCATGTCGCACGGCGGCATGCCGCCGGAGCAGAAGGCTCAATTGGGCATTCGCGAAGGCGGGGTGAGGCTGTCGATAGGCATAGAGGATATCGACGATATCCTGGCCGATCTGGAGCAGGCTCTGGCGGACTGAGCTGACTGCGCTATTCTTTCAACCGACGCCCGCGCGGGCGTAATCGAGGAAATATATGGCTTCCGCTTTGTGCCGTCGCTGGCAGTTGCGCACCCCTTTGATTCAGGCGCCGATGGCGGGCGGCGCCACCTCTCCGGCCTTGGTGGCCGCGGTCAGCCAGGCCGGCGGCCTGGGGTTTCTGGCGGCGGCGCTGCTGCCGCCCGAACGCCTGCTCAGCGAAGCCGCCGCGGTGCGGCGCCTCACCGACAAGCCCTTCGGCATCAATCTATTCGTGCAGGACGATCCCGCTCCCAGCGAGGAGGCCTTGCGGCAGGCGCTGGAATGGCTGGCGCCGCTGCACCGGGAGCTAGGGCTGCCGGCGCCGCAGATCCCTGAGCGCTTCTGCGAGCCGTTCGCGCGCCAGTTCGAAGCGCTGCTGGAGGCCAAGCCGGCGGCGGCCAGCTTCACCTTCGGCATTCTCAATCGCCATCAGCTCAAGCTCTTGAAGCAGGCCAAGATAGACGTGATCGGCACCGCCACCAATATGGCGGAAGGGCTGGCTTGGGCCGAACTGGGCGCGGACGCGATCTGCGCCCAAGGTCGGGAAGCCGGCGGCCATCGCGGCACCTTCATCGGACGGCCCCAGGACAGCCTGCGGCCCACTTTGTCGCTGGTCTATGAGTTGGCGCAGAACCAGCCGCTGCCGGTGATCGCCGCCGGCGGCATCATGCATGGACGCGATATCGCCGCAGCGATGCGCCACGGTGCCCAAGCCTGCCAGTTGGGCACCGCGTTTTTGCGTTGCCCGGAGTCCGGCATTTCCGCCTTGTGGAAAAGCGAGCTGGCCAAGGCCGCGCCCGGCGGCACCCGTTTGACTCGCGCGTTTTCCGGCCGTTACGCGCGCGGCCTGAACAACCGTTATATGCAGTTGATGGCCGACAAGGAAGACCTGGTGCCGGCGTATCCGGTGATGAACGCCTTGACCGGGCCCTTGCGCGCCGCGGCGGCCAAGGCCGGGCTGAGCGATTTTCTGTCCTTGTGGGCCGGGGAAAACGTGGCGGCCGGCCGCGAGCTGGCGGCGGGGCAACTGGTCGCCACGCTGCACGAGGAATGGCTGGCCGCCTATCGTTGAGCGCCGCCGCGGCGCAGGCTTGAAGCCGGCGTCGATCTGGAGCACAATACTTGAGTAATTTACTTGGGTATTGGCGAGCAATGGATACAGCGATCGAAGAAAAGTACACGGTTCAACCCATCTTGTGGCTGCGGCGCTGGGCGGACAATCTGCTCAGCTTCCGCTTGCGGCGGCCGGACGCCTATCGTTTTGAGCCGGGGCAGTTCGCGAGGCTGGGCCTGCCGTTGGGCGAACACGGCGGTCAGGTGTGGCGGGCGTATTCGATGTGTTCGGCAGTGACCGACGAGTATCTGGAGTTCTATTCCATCGTGGTGCCGGACGGCCAGTTCAGTTCGCGTCTGGCGCAGCTGCAGGTGGGCTCGGAAGTGATGCTGGACAAGAAGGCGATGGGCTTCTTCCTGGCGGACCGCTTGCCGGCGGGCAAGGATTTGTGGTTGTTGGCCACCGGTACCGGTTTGGCGCCGTATTTGTCGATTCTGCAAGACCCCGCTCAGTGGCAACGTTTTGATCGCATCGTGCTGGCGCACTGCGTGCGGCATGCCGCTGAGCTCAGTTATCAGGATTTCATCGCCGAGCTGAGCGAACACCCCTTGTGGGACGAGCACGGCCACAAGTTGCAATACTTGCCCATCGTCACGCGCGACGCGCCGGAGGGCGTGTTGAACGAGCGCATCCCGGCCTTGCTGGCCAATGGCGGTTTGGAGCGGGCGGCGGGGCTGGCGATGTCGCCGGAAAACTCGCGCTTCATGATTTGCGGCAACCCGGCCATGGTGGAGGATACCCACCGGCAATTGATGAAGATGGGCTACCGGATGAGCCGGCAGAGCGCGCCGGGTCATCTGGTGTTGGAAAACGGTTGGTAGCCGACGCGCCCAGGGCGGCCTATAAAACCTTGCTCATGAACAGGCTGAGCGGGTCGGGCTGGTAGGCGCCGAAGGGCGGGCAGGGCTTGAAACCGGCGCGCTGGTATAGGCCGATCGCCTCAGGCTGGGACACGCCGGTCTCCAGTTTCAGCGCGGACAGGCCGGCGGAGCGCGCTTCCCGCTCCAGGCGCGCCAGCAGCGCCTGGGCCACGCCCTTGCCGCGTTGAGACGGCGCCACGAACATGCGCTTGATCTCGCCGTAATCCTCATGCGGCACTAGCGCGGCGCAGCCGACCGCCGCGAGCTTCTCGTCGCGAGCGACGATGAAATGCGCCCGTGGCGGTTCCAGCGCCGCCGGGTCCATCAGATGATTGCTTTCCGCCGGATAGAGCGCGGCCTGGTATTCGTCCAGCTGGCTTATCAAGGCCAGCACATCGGCTTGTCGCGGCGACTCCTGCTGCAGACGCATGGCGTTTACCTGTTGGAGTTGGCGAGCAGGGCGCCGAACAGCAGGAAGGTCGCGCCGCCGGCCTTGTTCACCCATTTGCCGCCGCGGTCGCTGGCCAGCCAGCGGCGCGCGCGTTGCGCGGTGAGCGCGTACACGGTGTGGATCAGGATGATCAGGCCGCTGAAGGTGCCGACCAACAGCAGGAATTGCGGCGCGTAGGCCCCCTGAGTGTCGATGAACTGCGGAAAGATGGACAGAAAGAAGAAGATGGACTTGGGGTTGGTCAGCTGTACCGCCATGCCTTCTCCAAAGCGCCGAGCAAAGCCGCGCGGCTGGCTTGGGATCTCATCGAAGCGAAAAGCCGGCGCGCGCAGCAGTTTGACGCCCAGATAAAACAGGTAAGCGGCGCCTATCCATTTCATCACAGTGAAGGCCAGCGCCGACGCGGCCAGCAACAGGCCGAGGCTGGTGGCCGACACGCCGGCGACGATGAAGGAACCGCAGGCGGTGCCGAGAATGCCGCCAAGGGTGCCGCGCAGGCCGAAGCGCAGCGAGTTGGTCAGGGTCATCAAAATGCCGGGGCCGGGGCTGAGCACGGTGGCCGCGGCCATCAGCAGATAAAGCGAATAGTGTTGCATGAGGATTGTTCGCGTAGGGGGCGGGCCCTTAGTCTACGCAGGCTTGGCCATCGATGACAATGTTGTTGCGCGCGGCGCATGGGCCGCGCCGTTTTGGAGAACGAGCGATGACGATACGCGTGGTGCAATTGGGCAGTCCGCGTCACCCGCAGGAGGGCACGCGCATCGGCACGGTGCGGCGGCCGCCGCGCGGCGTGCCCAAGGAGGCCTTCGCCAGCGGCGATTGGTACGATGTGTGGTTTCCCAACCTGGCGCCCAGCGCGGAATTGGTGAAACAGGCGCAGGCGGCGCAGAGCGCAGCCGAATGGCAGACGTTCGAGCGGGCGTATCGCGCGGAGATGAAGGCGCCGGAGCAAAGCCGCGAGCTGGACTTGCTGGCGGCTTTGTCGCACGGCAGCCACTTTTCCATAGGCTGTTACTGCCAGGACGAGGCGCGCTGTCACCGCTCGGTGTTGCGGGCCTTGTTGCGGGAGCGCGGCGCGGCGCTGGTGGAGTGAGGCTTTGACTCCGCCGGGCCGGCTTGTATCATATCGCTTTGTATTTGCCCGGAATGTCCGCCATGCCTGATTTGTCCACGCTATTACTGTTCAGTCTCGCCTGCGTCGCGCTGGCGGCGACGCCGGGGCCGGATATGTTGCTGATCGCCAGCCGCAGCGCCAGCCAGGGACGCAAGGCCGGCTTCGCCACCCTGGCGGGCATTCAACTGGGCACGTATTGCCACGCGCTGGCGGCAGCCTTCGGTTTGGCGCAGTTGTTCGTGCACGCGCCGCTGGCCTACGATGCGGTCCGCATCGCCGGCGCCGCCTATCTGTTCTATCTGGCCTGGACGACGCTGCGCAGCCGCAGCGTGTTGAGCGTGCCGGGCGCCGCGGGCGCTCAGTCTATGCCGCGCATCGTGGCCCAGGGCCTGCTCACCAATCTGCTCAATCCCAAGATGGCGCTCTTCGTGTTGGCTTTGTTTCCCCAGTTCGTGCATCCGTCCGCGGGGCCGGTCTCGCTGCAGATCATGGTGTTGGCGACCTTGTTGAACGCGATCGGCCTGCTGATCAATGGGGCGATCATCCTGGCGGCCAGCCGTTTCGGACGCGCGCTTGGCGACAGGCTGGGGAGCAGCCGGCTGCCGCAATGGCTGCTGGCTTCGGTGTTCGGCGGGCTGGCTTTGCGGCTGGCGCTGGCGAGCAAGAACTGAGAGCCTGTTCAAAAGCTTGAGGGCAGGGGCGAGGCGAAGAGAACACAAGCGAAATGTACGAGCGCTCATGAGCATTGTGAGCTTGTTTTTAACGGCCTGCTCCATCCATCTCGCCGAAGCGCAGCAGATTTTTGAACGGGTTTGACGCGCGCCGCCTCAGGCGCTGCGCTTGGCCCAGGGCAGTATCAGTTGGGCGATGACGCCGCCGTTGGCGGCGTTTTGCACGTGCAGCTTGCCGCCTTGGGCCCGCGCCAAGGTCTCGCAGAGCGGCAGCCCCAGGCCCATGCCGCGCGAGCGGGTGGTGAAGAAGGGCAGGAAGATCTTGGGCAGGATGGCTTCGGGAATGCCCGGGCCGTTGTCTATGACCTTGAAACGGTAGTTGTGGCCGTCGCTTTCGCCGCTGATCACAATGCGGCCGCCTTGTTCCTGCAGCGCGTCGCAGGCGTTCTGCACCAGGTTGTGCAGAATCTGTTCCAGCGCGGTGCGTTCCGCGCGCGGCCACTCGTCCGGGCTTAAATTATTCCATTCCAGGGTGATGTTCTGGTTCGCCAATTCCGCCTGGCGCAGAAACAGCAATGAGTTCACCAGCGCGTCGGGATCCAGCGGCGTGGTGTCCGTCGCTTTGGGATGGGCCAGCAGGCGGCTGAGCCGGCTGATCAGGGCCGCGGCGCGGCGCGCTTGCGCGCCGGTGGCGAGCAGGGTGTCGCGCGCGGCTTCGCGTTGCGAGGGCTCGTCCAGCGTCCGTTCCAGCTGGCGGGTATTGGCGATGATGGCGGTCAGCGGCGGATTCAATTCCTGCGCCAGCCCGGCCATCATTTCATTCAGGGTATTGAGCCGGGCTTGAGCGGCCAGACGGTCCTGCTGTTGCTGGCGCTGTTGAGAGGCGCGTTGCCTATGCCTGGCGTACAGGGCGACGGCGACGGCGGCGAGCAGCGCGTTCCACAGCAGGATTTCCATCCAGGGCAAGCTGTCCCAACTCAAGGCGGTGCGGCTGGACAGGCGGAAGGGTTGGCTGGCGCTGGGCAGCTTGCGGTCCAGGCTCAGATCCCAATCATTGGCAGACGCGCCGGCCTTGCGTTGCAGAAGTTCGATGCGGTGGCCGCGCAATTGCAGCGAGATGTTTTCCAGCGGCTCGGGCAGTTCGGCCTGGACCAGCATGCGCAACGGGTCGATCAACAGCGCCCAGCCGTCCGGGCTTTGCAGCCAGTAGCGTTGTTGCGCGTCGAAGCCGAGCAGGGTCTGGCCTTGTTGCTGGGCTTGCCACAGCAAGGCCAGCGGCGGACGCAGGCCGCTGGGATCGCCATGCCATTGCTGTTGTCGCCAAAAACCGATGGCGCTCAGCTGAGGCATGGCGGTTTGCAGGCGCTTGAGCATGTCGGCGGGCAAACGGCTTTGTTCCGAAGCGGCCAGGGTGGCCAGCACCGCATCGTGTTGCGAAGCTTTCTGGCTCAGCAGGCGCAGGGTAATGAAGGATTCCTGGCGGAAGCGCTGTTCCAATGCGCCAAACTGGCGCCAGCCCAGCCATAGGCAACCCGCCAGGCTGAGCAAGAGCCAGGCGGTGAGGGCGTAGCGGCGGTCCAATGACATCATGGCGGCGATTATCGCACGCCGCCGCGAGCGCGCCAGCCTGGTGTGTTAAGGATTATTGTGTAGAAATTGTGCGGCGGCGCGCCGGCGGAGCGCCGCCGCCCTTTCTCATTTCACGCAGTCGACGCAGTAGACCCTGCGGCCGTCCAGTTCCGTCGCCACCAGCCCGTGCACATCGGTTTCGAAGCCGGGCAGCTCGCGGTTGAAGTCTTGGGCGAAGCGCAGGTAGTCGACGATGGTCTTGTTGAAGCGCTCGCCGGGAATCAGCAGCGGGATGCCCGGCGGGTAGGGCGTCAACAGCACCGCGGTGACGCGGCCTTCCAGTTGCTCCACCGGCACGCGTTCGATCTCGCGGTGGGCCATCTTGGCGAAGGCGTCGGCCGGACGCATCGCCGGCTCCATTTCCGACAGATAGATCTCGGTGGTGATGCGGGCCACATCGTGTTTGCTGTAGAGCTGATGGATGCGCTGGCACAGATCGCGCAGGCCGACGCGCTCGTATTGCGGGTGCTGGGCGATGAATTCCGGCATCACCCGCCACATCGGCTGGTTTTTGTCGAAGTCGTCCTTGAATTGCTGCAGCAGGGAGATCAGCGTGTTCCAGCGGCCCTTGGTGATGCCGATGGTGAACATGATGAAGAAGCTGTACAGCCCGGTCTTTTCCACCACCACGCCGTGTTCGGTCAGATACTTGGTGACGATGGCGGCGGGAATGCCCATCTCTTCGAAACTGCCGTCCACATCCAGGCCCGGAGTCAGCACCGTGGCCTTGATCGGGTCCAGCATATTGAAGCCGTCCTCAATGCCGACGAAGCCGTGCCAGCGCTCGTTCGGGCGCAGTTGCCATTCGGCCGGGTCGCAGATGCCGTCGTCGGACAGATCGTCAGGTCCCCAGACGCTGAACCACCAGTCGCGGCCGTATTCCTCGTCCACCTTGCGCATGGCGCGGCGGAAGTCCAGCGCCTCCACCAGCGATTCTTCCACCAGCGCCTGTCCGCCCGGCTGTTCCATCATCGCCGCCGCCACATCGCAGCTGGCGATGATGGAGTACTGCGGGCTGGTGGACGTGTGCATCAGATAGGCTTCGTTGAACCAAGCGGTGTCCAACTGGCGTTGCTCCGGGTCCTGTACCAGGATCTGCGAGGCCTGGCTGATGCCGGCCAGCAGTTTGTGGGTGGACTGGGTGGAGAAGATCAGGCTGTCCTTGCAGCGCGGGCGGCCTTCGCCGATGGCGTGGAAGTCGCCGTAGAAATCATGGAAGCCGGCGTGCGGCAGCCAGGCTTCGTCGAAGTGCAGGGTATCGACCTCGCCGTCCAGCAGATGCTTGATGTCCTCCACGTTGTAGATAATGCCGTCGTAGGTGGACTGGGTCAGAGTCAGGATGCGGGGCTTGGCTTGCGGGTTTTTGGCCAGCGCTTCGCGGGCGAAGGGGTTGGCCTGGATTTTCTTCTTGATGTTGTCGAGCTGGAATTCGGACTTAGGAATCGGGCCGATGATGCCGTAGTGGTTGCGCGTCGGCATCAGGAACACCGGGATGGCGCCGGTCATCATGATGGCGTGCAGATTGGATTTGTGGCAGTTGCGGTCCACCAGCACGATGTCGCCGGCCGCCACGCAGCTGTGCCAGACGATTTTGTTGGAAGTGGAGGTGCCGTTGGTGACGAAGAACAGGTGGTCGGCGTTGAAGATGCGCGCGGCATTGCGTTCCGAGGCGGCGATGGGGCCGGTGTGGTCCAGCAGCTGGCCCAGTTCGTCCACCGCGTTGCAGACGTCGGCGCGCAGCATGTTTTCGCCAAAGAACTGGTGGAACATCTGGCCCACCGGGCTTTTCAGGAAGGCGACGCCGCCGGAATGGCCGGGGCAGTGCCAGGAGTAGGAACCGTCGTGGGCGTAATCCACCAGCGCGCGGAAAAACGGCGGCGCCAGGCTGTCCAGATAGCTCTTGGCCTCGCGGATGATGTGGCGGGCGACGAATTCCGGCGTGTCCTCGTGCATGTGAATGAAGCCGTGCAACTCGCGCAGGATGTCGTTGGGAATGTGGCGCGCGGTGCGGGTTTCGCCGTATAGATAGACCGGGATGTCCGGATTGCGGCGGCGGATTTCCGCGACGAAGCCGTAGAGCTTGCCCAGCGCTTCCTGCGCCGCGTCCTCGGTGTGGAATTCCTCGTCGTCTATCGACAGGATGAAGCCGGCGGCGCGGCTTTGCTGCTGGGCGAAGGAAGTCAGGTCGCCGTAGCTGGTGTAGCCGATCACGCTCATGCCTTCCGCCTCCATGGCGGCGGCGAGTTCGCGGATGCCGGAGCCGCTGGTGTTTTCCGAGCGGAAGTCCTCGTCGATGATCACGATGGGGAAATGAAAACGCATACCTGAGTCCTTGTTGCTGTTAACTCGGACACGCGCGGGGGCGGGACGCGGATGGGCCGTCGGCTCGCCGTGGGCGAGGGCCGAAGCCGCGGGCACCTGTAACCCTTTGCGGTGTCACTCGGTGCGCGTTGGGGCGCAGTTCTGTACGCACGGGCAGACCGGGGTCCGCCGCCGCCATGGAGGCTGGCCTTGAGGCGCGAATAAAAACAGGGCGCTTTGCGCCGCGGTCCGTAGTCGGCTCGCGCTGTGCTGTCTGCGCGGGCGGCACGTCTGCCGGCCTGGAGAACATCCCAAGAAAGCGCGCATTTTAGACCTTTTGCTTGTCATGTTGTTGCGCAGCAAAATTTTTTCCGCGAAAAAAACGCCTGACGGCGGCCAGGCGCGATGCGGCGGCGATGTCTTGGGGACATCAGCCCAAGTCAACGGATTGTTTTTAATCGCATTTGTCCTGGGGCGAGCCATCTTGCTCGCCAGCCGGCGCGGCCGGCGGAGGCTGTTGTTTTTTGCCACGCCTGGCCCAGTACAAGCCCAGAGCCTTGGCGACGATGGCGCCGCCGCTGAGCAGCAGCAAAAAGAGCAAGGGCGCGGCCACCAGCCAGGGGAAGAAGGCGATCAGTCCGGCGAAGATCAGCAGCGCCATGCCTATGGTCAGGAAGGCGGACGCCTCGCTGGCGTCGACATTGCGGGTGCCGCGCACCACCACGCCCAGCGCGTCGCCGATCCGCGCCGCTTGCCGCGCGGCGGCGCTGGCGCCGCTGAGGGCGGCGGTATGCGGCGGCAGCAGCAGGCCGTGATAGTCCTTGGGCCGCGGCTTGGTCAGCGTCGGGCGGCGGCGCTGGCCGGCCAGGATCACTTCGGTGGCGTGGTCCAGATCCTGAAGGAACCGCTCGGCCAGCTTTTCCGCCAAGGCCTGGTCCTCCACCGCCACGTCCAGTTCGCGGTTGGCCAGCCAGCTGGACAGATTGAGGTTGGTGGAGCCGATGCGCGCCCAGCGGCCGTCCGCCACCGCGGTTTTGGCGTGGATCATCGGGCCGTCCCATTCGAAGACGCGCACGCCGGCCTCCAGCAGCGGGCGGTACTGGGTACGCGACACCGTGGCGATCCAGCCGATGTCGCTGGAGCGCGGCACCAGCAAGCGGACGTCGACGCCGTCGCGCGCGGCCTGTTTCAGCGCGGTCAGATACATGCTGGTGCCCATGAAGTAGGCGTCGGTCAGCCACAGGGTGCGTCGGGCGAAGCAGGCGATCAGCAAGTCCAGCCGCATCATTTGCGCGGTGGCGGGCGTGGTGGCGATCAGGCGCGCCGCCACCGCGCCGCAGTTTTCCAATGGCGGCGGCGTCAGCCATTCCGCGGACAGCGGGCCGCCGCAGCTGGCCCAGCTGTCGGCGAAGGCCGCCAGCGCGTCGGCCGCCAGCGGTCCGCTGAATTTGACGCCGGTATCGCGCCAGGGCTCTTGGCCGCGCTCCGGACGGCCTTCCCAGCTGGAGCTGATGCACAGGCCGGACACGAAGACGGTCCGGCGGTCGATCACGATCAGCTTGCGATGATTGCGCCCCAGCATGCTGAGGCCGGCGGTCAGAGACGGCGGGTTGTAGGCGCGCAATTCCGCTCCCGCGGCCTGCAAGGGCTTGAAGAAACTGCCCAGATGCGTTTTCCAGCTGCCCAGCCAATCGTAAAGCAGGCAGACCTTCACTCCGGCGCGCGCGCGTTCAATCAGCAGATCCCGTATGCGCAGGCCAAACGCGTCCTTGGCGAAGATATACATCTCGATGAAGATCGATTCCCGGCTGTCGGCGATGGCCTGTTCCCAAGCCGGGAAGTTCTCCACGCTGTCGTAGAGCAGTTCCAGCTGATTGCCGCCCACCAGCGGGGCGCCGGCGGAGCGGGAAAACGCCTGCTCGGCCAGGTGACGGATCAGCTCCTGATTGGCGGGGTGGGGGGACAGAATGGGCATTATATTTGGCTATTGTTTGACAATATACTGAATTTGGTTGAAATCGCCATTTTGGATGTCCTTGACAAGGCGGCTTGACAGTCGTTTTATTGAACGTTCGCGTCACAAAATCACAATTAATCCGCCGTGAAAACACGATTTTTCGACATCGAAAAATCAAAAAAATCACTGTAACATGATGATTTTTATCGTCTAATGCGGTGCACAAAAACCGGTTGCAGGGTCAAGCTCCTTGCCCTTAGAATCGAAACATTCGTTTCACATTATAAGCAGGACAAAGCTATGGACAGACAACGCTGGCTACAGGGCACCCTGTACCATCCGGACTTCGAGCAGGATAGCTGCGGTTTTGGCTTGATCGCCCAGCTTGACGACAAACCCAGTCACTGGCTGGTGGAAACCGCCATCTCCTCGCTGGCCAAATTGACCCACCGCGGCGCGGTGGCCGCCGACGGCAAATCCGGCGACGGCTGCGGCCTGTTGTTTCGCAAGCCGGACGGTTTTTTGCGCGAAGTCGCCGCTGCGGCTGGATTGACGCTGAAGCCAGTGTACGCCGCCGGGCTGGTGTTCCACCATCCCGATCCGGAACAGGGAGAGCGCAGCTTGCGCCGCCTGCGCGAGTTTCTGGAGTCCCAGGGTTTGGAGGTGTCAGGTTTCCGACAGGTTCCCACCGACGACAGCGCCTGTGGGGAGGCGGCTTTGGCCTCGCTTCCCGCCATGGTCCAGGTCTTTGTTAACTGTCCATTCGGCATGGATGAATTAATGTTCCAGCGCCGTTTGTACATGGGTCGTCGCCAGGCTGAGAAAGCCAATAAGGCGGACGACCCGTTTTTTTATCTGCCGACCTTGTCGCCGCATACTCTGTCCTACAAAGGCCTGGTGACGCCGGAGAACCTATCCAAGTTCTTCCTGGATTTGAACGATCCCCGCTTCGAGTCCAGCCTGGCCGTATTCCACCAGCGCTTCTCCACCAATACCTGGCCGCAGTGGAAGCTGGCGCAGCCTTTCCGTTTCCTTGCCCACAACGGCGAAATCAACACCGTGCAGGGCAACCGCCATTGGGCGCGCGCGCGCGAGCGCATCATGGCGTCTCCGCATCTGGACATGGACGCGGTGCGCCCCATCGTGCAGACCGATGGCTCCGACTCGATGTCGCTGGACAATATGCTGGAAGGCCTGCTGATGGGCGGCATCCCGCTGTTCCGCGCCCTGCGTCTGCTGGTGCCGCCGGCCTGGCAGAACGTCGACTCCACCGACAAGGACTTGCGCGCCTTTTATGAATTCAACTCCATGCATATGGAGCCGTGGGACGGCCCGGCCGGCATCGTGCTCACCGACGGCCGCTACGCCGCCTGCATGTTGGACCGCAACGGCCTGCGGCCGGCCCGCTGGGTGCTGACCCGGGACAATGTGCTGACCATTGCCTCCGAAGTGGGGGTGTGGGACTACCAGCCCGAAAATGTGGTGCGCAAGGGCCGGGTCAAGCCGGGTCAGCTGTTCGCCGCGGATTTGGCCACCGGCGAGCTCTTGTTGCCGGAGGAAATCGACGCCCAATTGAAGAGCGCCAAGCCGTATCGGCAATGGATCAAGGACAGCGCCAAATACCTGGAGCTGTCGATCGAGGACGACGCCGGTGTCGAGCCTTTGTCCAAGGACGAACTGGCGCGTTTGCAAAAGCTGTTCAATATCAGCTTTGAAGAGCGAGACCAAATCCTGCGCGTGCTGGCCGAGGACGGCCAGGAGGCGGTGGGTTCGATGGGGGACGATACGCCGATGGCGGTGCTGAGCCGGAAAGTGCGCTCGCCCTTCGACTATCTGCGTCAGCAATTCGCCCAGGTGACCAACCCGCCTATCGACCCAATCCGCGAAGCGGTGGTGATGTCGCTGAACACGGTGTTCGGGCCGGAACGCAATATGTTCGAGGAGAGCGCCGAGCACGCCAAGCGGCTGGAAGTGCGCTCCCCGGTGCTGTCGCACGAGAAATTCACCCGCGTCACCACGCGGCCGGAGCCTTATCTGAAGGCGACGACTTTCGACCTGTGCTACGACCCCAGCGAAACCGACTTGCGCCAGGCGCTGGAGACGCTGACCCGGCATGTCGTGGACGCGGTCAAGGAGGGCACGGTCATCGTGGTGCTGTCCGATCGCCATGTGACGCCTCAGCGCCTGCCCATCCCGGCGCTGTTCGCCACCGGCGCGGTGCACCACGCGCTGATAGACAGCGGCTTGCGCTGCAAGACCAATATCCTGGTGGAAACCGGCACGGTGCGCGACGCGCACCAGATGGCCTGCATCATCGGCTACGGCGCCACCGCGGTATACCCCTATCTGGCTTATCAAAGCATCATCGAGCTGGTGCAGAGCGGCGAGGTCAAACTCAAGCTCAACGAAGCCTTGCAGCACTATCGCAAGGGCATCAACAAGGGTTTGCTCAAAGTGTTGTCCAAGATGGGCATTTCCACCATCGCCTCCTATCGCGGCGCGCAGCTGTTCGAAGCGGTAGGCATCCACGAGGAAGTGGTGGAGTTGTGTCTGAAGGGCACGGTGTCGCGGGTGTCCGGCGCGGGTTTCGCCGACTTCGAGGACGATCAGCGCAAGCTGGCGCGTTTCGCCTTCAACCCGATGCGGCCGATCTCCCAGGGCGGCTTGCTCAAGTACGTGCACGGCGAGGAATACCACGCCTATAACCCCGATGTGGTGACCCTGCTGCAAAAAGCGGTGCAGAACGACGATTACCAGGCCTATCAGCAATACGCCGAGGCGGTGAACCAGCGCCCGGTGGCGATGTTGCGCGACCTGATGCAGGTGCAGCCGCTGGGCGAGCCTATCTCCATCGACGAAGTGGAGCCGGTGGAAGCCATCCTCAAGCGCTTCGACTCCGCGGGGATGTCGCTCGGCGCCTTGTCGCCTGAGGCGCATGAAGCGCTGGCGATCGCGATGAACCGCCTGGGCGGCCGTTCCAATTCCGGCGAGGGCGGCGAAGACGCCGCGCGCTACGGCACCGAGAAAATGTCCAAGATCAAGCAGGTGGCCTCGGGACGCTTCGGCGTCACGCCGCATTACCTGGTCAATGCCGAAGTGCTGCAGATCAAGGTGGCGCAAGGCGCCAAGCCGGGTGAGGGCGGCCAGCTGCCCGGGGACAAGGTGTCCGGCCTGATTGCGCGGCTGCGCCACGCCAAGGAAGGCATCAGCCTGATCTCGCCGCCGCCGCACCATGACATTTACTCGATCGAAGACCTGGCGCAGCTGATTTTCGACCTCAAGCAGGTCAACCCGTCCGCGCTGGTGTCCGTCAAGCTGGTGGCCGAACCCGGCGTCGGCACCATCGCCGCCGGCGTGGCCAAGGCCTACGCCGACCTGATCACCATCTCCGGCTACGACGGCGGCACCGGCGCCTCGCCGCTGACCTCGGTCAAATACGCCGGCTCCCCATGGGAGCTGGGCCTGTCCGAAGCCCAGCAGGTGTTGCGCGCCAACGGCCTGCGCGGCCGGGTGCGGGTACAGACCGACGGCGGCTTGAAGACCGGCCTGGACGTGATCAAGGCGGCGATGATGGGCGCGGAGAGCTTTGGCTTCGGCACCGGCCCCATGGTGGCGTTGGGCTGCAAATACCTGCGTATCTGCCATCTGAACAACTGCGCCACCGGCGTGGCCACTCAGGAAATCAAGCTGCGCTCCAAGTACTTCACCGGCTTGCCGGAAATGGTGATGAACTACTTCCTGTTCATCGCGCGCGAAACCCGCGAGTGGATGGCCAAGCTGGGGGTGCGCAATATGGAGCAACTGATCGGCCGGATGGACCTGCTGAGCCTGACGGCCGGCGACACCGACAAGCAGCAGAAGCTGGACCTGTCGCCGCTGCTGTCGCAAGGCCGGGTGCCGGACAGCGAGCCGCGTTTCTGCGTCAGCGCCAGCAATCCCTCCTTCGACAAGGGCGAGCTGGCGGAAGCCATTCTGCAGGACGCCTTGTCCGCCATCCACAATAAACAGATGTTGGAGCTGAGCTATCCGATCGAGAATACCCACCGCTCCATCGGCGCGCGCCTGTCCGGCGAGATCGCCCGCGTGCACGGCGCGGCGGGCCTGCCGTTCGGCTGTCTCAAGATCAAGTTCAGCGGCAGCGCCGGGCAAAGTTTCGGCGTATGGAACGCGTCCGGTCTGCATCTGGAACTGGAAGGCGACGCCAACGACTATGTGGGCAAGGGCATGGCCGGCGGCCGGGTGACCATCTATCCGCCCAAGAACGCGGGATACCGGGCGGGCGAGTCCATCATCATCGGCAATACCTGTCTGTATGGGGCTACCGGCGGCCAGTTGTTCGCCGCGGGCGTGGCGGGCGAGCGTTTCGGCGTGCGCAACTCCGGCGCGCTGGCCGTCATCGAAGGTGCCGGCGACCATTGCTGCGAATACATGACCGGCGGCAGCGTCATCGTGCTGGGCGAAACCGGCTACAACTTCGGCGCCGGCATGACCGGCGGCTTCGCCTTCGTCTACGACCCGAATGAGAAATTCGCTTATCGCTATAACAACGAGCTGATCGACATCCACCTGATCAACGGCGAAGCCATGGGCATGTATCGCGCCTATCTATTGGAGAAAATCGCCAAGCACGTTGAGTTGACCGGTTCCGAGACGGCCAAAGCGATGCTGGAGAACTTCGACGATTACGTCGATTACTTCTGGCTGGTCAAACCCAAGGCGGCCAAGCTCGACAGCCTGCTCAAGGACTAAGACGCGCAAGGCGGGCGGCCCTGGTGCCGTTCCGCCGATACCTCATTCAAAACCCGGGCGCCAGCGGGCGACGGGCCCAGCAAGACAGGAAACAACCATGAGCGATGTTTTCCAATTCATGAAGCTTTCGCGCAACCCCGGCGACAAGGTGGACGCCTCGGTGCGCAAGATCGAATTCAAAGAAATCTATCAGCCGTTGCACAGCGTGGACGCGGCCGACCAGGCCGGCCGCTGCTTGTCCTGTGGCAACCCGTACTGCGAATGGGAGTGCCCGGTGCACAACTACATCCCCAACTGGCTGAAGTTGGTGGAAGAGGGGCGTCTGTTCGAGGCGGCAGAAATGTCGCACAAAACCAATAGCCTGCCGGAAATCTGCGGCCGGGTCTGCCCGCAGGACCGTCTGTGCGAAGGCGCGTGCACCCTGAACCAGGGCGGCTTCGGCGCGGTTTCCATCGGAAGCATCGAGAAATACATTACCGACGAGGCCTTCAAAGCCGGCTGGCGGCCGGATATGTCCAAGGTGGTGTGGACGGACAAGAAAGTCGCGGTGATAGGCGCCGGCCCGGCCGGACTCGCTTGTGCCGACGTATTGGTGCGCAATGGCGTCAAGGCGGTGGTGTTTGACCGCTACGAGGAAATCGGCGGCCTGCTGACCTTCGGCATTCCGGAATTCAAGTTGGAAAAAAACATCGTTCGTCGCCGCAGAGAGGTACTGGAAGGGTTGGGGGTGGAGTTCGTGCTGAATACAGAAGTGGGTAAAGACATCGCGTTCGATAAGCTACTGAAGAAGTACGATGCCGTATTCATGGGCATGGGTGCTTATCAGTATATGAAGGGAGGCTTCGCTGGTGAAGACAGTCCTGGCGTATTGGACGCTTTGCCCTACTTAATCAACAATGTGCGACAGACGTTGGGAACCCTGCCCCAGGATGAGGCAGCTATCACAATGAAGGGAAAGCGCGTGTTGGTACTGGGCGGGGGTGATACTGCGATGGATTGCATAAGGACGGCCTTGCGACAAGGAGCAGATAGTGTTAAGTGCATATACAGACGAGGTGAGGCAAGCATGCCTGGCTCAAAGCGAGAAGTCGCAAATGCCAAAGAAGAAGGGGCTGATTTTCTATGGAATTATCAGCCGCTTGCGATTGAGTCGATAGAGGGTGGGGCCTTAGCTGTACGACTCACTCAGACTCAGTACCTCCCTGTGGGCAAGAGAGAGCGTGGTACTGTAGAGCTTGTGCCAGGAAGTGAGATAGTCATAGAATGTGACCGCGTTATCATTGCTTTTGGTTTTATGCCGCAGAAACAGTTATGGTATGAGACGGCTGGCATCATGACTGATGAGGCTGCGCGAGTGAAAACAAATTTGAAACCACTTTTTTATCATCAAACTTCCCATAGCAAGGTTTTTGCAGCCGGCGATATGGTGACTGGTTCTGATTTGGTTGTGACCGCAGTCTTCGGAGGGAGGCAAGCTGCGCTAGAAATAGTGGATTATCTTACTGGTTCTGGTTCATCCGCTAGTTAATCACGGGATAATTAAGCTAAGCGGTCCAATAAGAGCGTGAAGTCATTTTTGGCATTCGTCATTAATTGCTTCACGCCTATTCATAATATACAGCATAATTTCAACGATTTTATGATGTTTTTGACTTTGGCATTAATGTCTAATTTGGTGGTGGATATAACTGTTTTGGATGTTTGTATGAGATTGTTATGTTAGTCAATATAAAATCAACAAGATTACAAATGGTACAGGTGTTATTTAATTATGAAAACAGATAATCTTAAGTTGGCAGTCGTTGGACTCGGTTACGTAGGTCTTCCTTTAGCCGTGGAGTTTGGTCAAAAAAGAGCGGTTGTAGGGTTTGATATAAAAGAAGAGCGAATTAAAGAGCTGAAAGAAGGTGTGGATTCTACTTTGGAAACCTCTAAAGAAGAACTCCTAGCCGCGTCATTTTTGAAATTTACAAACAATCTGAATGATATTGCGGGTTGTAATTGTTACATTGTTACTGTGCCGACCCCAGTGGATAAATATAACATCCCAGACTTGTCCCCTTTGGTTAGTGCGAGTAAAAGTATTGGGAAGGTGCTAAAGAAGGGGGATGTTGTGATTTATGAATCAACCGTTTACCCAGGTGCAACGGAAGAGGATTGCGTACCTGTGCTTGAGCGGGAGTCAGGCTTGATCTTTAATGTGGATTTCTATTGCGGATATAGCCCAGAGCGGATTAATCCGGGTGATAAGCAACACCGAGTTACCACTATCAAAAAAGTGACATCGGGCTCGACCTCTGAAATCTCTGAAGTTGTAGATAAACTATACAACGAGATTATTGTCGCAGGAACACACAAAGCTTCAAGTATAAAGGTTGCAGAGGCGGCGAAGGTAATCGAAAACACTCAGCGCGATTTGAATATCGCACTCATTAATGAACTTGCAATTATTTTTAACAAGATGGGTATTGATACCGAGGAAGTTCTGGCTGCGGCAGGTAGTAAGTGGAACTTTCTGCCATTCAGGCCTGGCCTTGTGGGCGGGCATTGCATTGGCGTCGATCCTTATTATTTGACACACAAAGCCCAAGCCATTGGCTATCACCCTGAAATTATTTTAGCTGGTCGGCGGTTGAACGACAACATGGCGGATTATGTCGCTGGTCAGCTGATAAAGCAAATGGCTAAGAAAGATATTTTGGTATCGAAAGCAAAAGTATTGATTTTAGGCTTTGCTTTCAAAGAAAACTGCCCTGATCTGCGGAATACCAAGATTATTGATATTGTTTCCGCACTGAAAG
Organism: Chromobacterium sp. Panama; assembly: GCF_003052555.1. Taxonomy (NCBI): domain Bacteria; kingdom Pseudomonadati; phylum Pseudomonadota; class Betaproteobacteria; order Neisseriales; family Chromobacteriaceae; genus Chromobacterium; species Chromobacterium sp. Panama. Next base: position 3,885,820 of record NZ_QARX01000001.1, on the reverse strand, counting down.
AGTATAACTGCTCTGTTGATGTATATGATCCTTGGGTCAGTCCTGAAGAGGCTGTTCATGAGTATGGTATTTCGATTCTGAGTGAGGTAAATAATACCGATTACGATGCGGTCATTGTTGCGGTTGCTCATGACCAATTTAGAAGCATGGGAATCGAAAAGATACGTTCTTTTGTGAAATCAAAAAGCGTGATTTATGATTTGAAATATGTTTTAAATGCAACTGATTCGGATCTGAGGTTGTAATATGAGCTATTTTCAGCAGCTAAGAAGTGCAATTACAGAGTCTGAAAAGACTTGGCTGATTACTGGTGTCGCTGGTTTTATCGGTAGCAATCTTCTTGAAGAACTACTGACGCTAAATCAGAGGGTGATTGGTCTGGATAACTTTAGCACTGGTAATATATGCAACTTAGAAGAAGTGCAGCATGCGGTAACGGAAAAGCAGTGGAGTAATTTTATATTTATTGAAGGAGACATTCGAAATTATTCGATCTGCGAGAATGCATGCGCAGGAGTGGATTATGTGCTTCATCAAGCAGCTCTTGGTTCAGTTCCCAGAAGTATTAATGATCCAATAACGACCAATCAAACTAATATTGATGGTTTTTTGAACGTACTCCAGGCTGCAAAAAATGCTGGCGTAGTAAGTTTCACGTATGCCGCTAGTAGTAGCACATATGGAGATCATCCGGCCTTACCAAAAGTAGAGGGTAATATTGGAAAGCCACTTAGCCCTTATGCGGTTACGAAGTTGGTGAATGAGCTATATGCAGATGTATATTCGAAAGTATATAACTTCAAACCCATCGGGCTTCGTTACTTCAACGTATTTGGACGTAGGCAAAGCCCGACAGGAGCTTACGCAGCAGTTATTCCAAAGTGGACATCTGCAATGATCGCTGATTCTGATGTGGTTATAAATGGGGATGGGGAGACTAGTCGGGATTTTTGCTTTATAGAGAATGTTGTCCAAGCAAATTTGCTAGCTGCATTGGCATCGGATGATGCGAAGGGGCAAGTGTATAATGTGGCATTTGGTGGCCGAACCAGCCTGAATCAGCTTTTCGACATGATTCGATCTGAATTAAAAGAAAATGGAATCGCTTATTCTAAAGATGCCTTGATGCAAGGTTTTCGGGCCGGTGATGTTCGTCATTCACAAGCTGATATTTCCAAAGCAGAGGACCTTCTTCATTACAAACCAATTTTCTCGGTTAGAGATGGAATTAAGAAAACCATGCCATGGTATGTAGGCTATTTTCTTGAGAAAGCTAAAGCGGATACGCATTGATTAAATGCATGGGCTAAGTTGATTTGATAGAATAATAACTTTTGTTTTTACTATCACTTCGGCTTAGATCATTTTCTTAATTATACTTCAATGTTTATTAAATTTAGCTCAACTAATTTCGAGTCGTTGGTTTATTATAGTCTATTTAAAAGTCATTAAGGTGAATTGTCCATATCTTCTTTTAGTGTTGTAGAGCATTAGTAAATCCCATCTTTTCGTAAATCTGATGTTGTTATTGTGATTTGCGCTCCAATTCCTAAAAGTCACATAAAACATAAAGGTGGATGAGAAGGTGCAAAGTTACATGCATGACGACTATCTACGGTTGGTGTGAATAAATAAGTAATCGCACTTCGGAGCAATATTTAAATCATGAGAGGCATATTAACAATTGCTACGGGAGATGTTCTCTCTAAGTTATTATTAATTGCAATTAACTTAATGTTAATTCGTGGTCTTAGTGTTCACGATTATGCGCACTTTACAATTTTAACAACGGTTGCTTATCTTGGTTACCAAATGGTATGTGGGCCTTTGGAGAGACTTTATATTGCGGAGCACGCAAAATATAAAGAGCATTTGGCGACGATAAAAAATATATTACTTTTGTTTTGCCTGTTATTATCTAGTATTTGGTTGTGGAAAATTTCTACAGCTCTGGATGTTTTTCTTTGCTGCGTGGGCATTATTGTCCTGACGCATCATCAATACTTAAAGATATATTTTCAAAAAAATGAGAATTTTACTTTTTATAGTTTGATGGAAATTTGCAAAAATTTTGGATGGCTTATTTTGGTTGCCGTCCCATTTGTATTTAAAATGCAAATAAACGAATCTTACTATTTCGTAGCACTCATTTTGTCAGCAATGTTGACTGTCCTTGTTTTTGGGAGGACCCATCAAATATTTTCGTTGAAGATGCCAGTAAATGAAAAGTTGAATAGCTCTGCTATCGCTTTAAAAGATGCGAAATTTGTTATTGGCTACACTTTGGTAGGGGCTGCCATTCCATACTATCCTGTTTTTATAGCGGCATATACGGGAGAATCTTACGTTACTTCACTTTATGGTGCGGCGAGCAGATATTTAGCTATCCTAAATATGGCCGCCTTTGCTTTTAATACAGTGTTATTGCCTCAGTTGGCGAGTGTAAAAAAAATTGATGAAAGTTGGAGCCTTATCAAGGCACTTGCAAAGAAACTTCCTGCTTTTGTCTTTGGCTACATACTAGTAATAGTAGTGATTTTTTGGGCCGTGCCTTTCGTTGATAAAGGTAAATATTTAGAATTGCCGATTGTCTTCTTGTTAATGTCAATTACACCGTTCTTGTCACTAATTAGTGCGCCATTTATAAATGTTCTCTTACTCAATAATGGATCGAGGTTTATATTTTCAACGATGTTTTCTGCTTTGGTTCTGAGTATAGCAATGATTCCATTAATGAGTGAAGTATTTTCTTTTCAGTATATTCCGGCTGTTGGGTCTATCGTTTCATACTCTTTGATAGCTTTCATATGTATTTTAGGTGCAAGAAATATAAAAAAGGTAAGCTCAAAGTCTCCTCTGATCAATCAGAAAATGAAAATGTAATAAATGAAAATTCTGCTTATTAATTATTTTTTTCCTCCTGCAATTGATGCGCACGCATATAGATGGCATCAGCTAATGAGGTTTTGGTCAGAAAGTGGGAATGAAGTAGATGTCATAACTAGTGGGGATTTTGAAGATGAAATTTTTAATGAGTCTCATCTTTTCTCATCAATCACCAGACTAGGTAGAAAAAGAAGACAGCATAGCGCAGCTTATGTCGAGAGAAAAATAAATCTACAGAATAACATTAAGAATATTCTTTTAAAGATATACCGTAAAGTATACTGGCCAGATGCATTCTGGCATTGGATATTTCCATTAAGTGCTGAACTGTTCAAGAGGCGCAAGGTTAAGTATGATCTTATAGTGTCTTATTATCCTTGCTTATTGGCGCATGTGGGGGCTTCATATTTGTACTCGAAGCAAAAAAATGATAGAGCTCGATGGATCGCAGATTATGGCGATCCGTTTTCTACTTCTGACACAATGCAACCAAATAATTTCGCGCTATATAAAAAAATCAATATTTACGTAGAGAGACTGATATTAAAGCGATGCTCTGCAGTTGTTTTCACAAATGAAACAACCGCTAGCGACTATGTTCTAGCAAAGATATGTAGCAATGAAAAAGTCTCCGTCATTCCGCACTTGGTAGATATTGGCAGCTTTTATGTTTGCAGTAAGTCTGGCTCACTTGTGAAAACAAGTAATAACCGTGCAATTCGTCTTGTATATATCGGTGGTTTTCATAAAGGGATCCGAGAGCCGGATCAGTTATTTGGCTTGGTAAAGGTAGTTAATGAGCAGGGGATAAAGTTAGAATTAGATATCTATGGGCCAGCAAATGGATATGATTTCAGCAAGTATGACCTTAATCGCATAAACCATAATGGGATTATCGCGAGGGAATTAGTTCCCGCTATTATGGGAACGGCAGATTTTGTAGTGAACGTAGATAATGCAAATTGCTCGATGACACCAAGCAAGATTGTTGAGCTGATTGCAACAGGTAAACCAATTATAAATATAGGGGTCCCAAATACCTTGCATAAACTGCTTTTAAGGTATGAGGCTAAGGGGTTTTGTTTTAATTATAATTATATTGATAGTCATGAGAATGGCCATAAGAAGATGATTGACTTTTTTAGCAAAACTGTCGGATGTAATGCTCCTGTTGATGTTGTGAAGACCGTTCTTGAAGGGTATGACCTGCAAGATATTGCCTCTCAATATATCACTGCAGTCGACAAGCCCTGAGGGGAGGAGGGGTCAAAGTGATATTAATTTTTATCAATTTAACAATACTACTTGCCGTTACAGTTTTATTTGGACGGCTTAAATCAGCTGAAACTATGCTGCTAGTTCCATTTTGGGCTGGAGCTGCTTTTTTACCGGCGCTTAGCGATTTATCGTACTTTCATATTGATGAGGGGCACTTTATATTATGTGCCTTTTTGAGTTTTGAATGGTTTGTGCTGACATCTCTCGGTATGATTTTTCCAAAGGGTTATTTAATTGACCAGCAGAATAGTAGTACTCGGGAAAGAGAAAATATTACATACCGGTGGGTAATAGGTTTATTGATAGGATTGTTTGTAATTTATATTATAACCATTGCAGGTAAATTAATAAGTGCACAAAGCATTAGTGATTATTTTTTAGAGCAGCGCTTGCTTGCGCATGAGGGTGAAGGAGTTGATGCTTCAAATCCATTGATATATAGAGCAATTAATATTTCTATGGCTTTGGTAGTTGTTTTCTTTTGGTTTATAAGATTTCTTGAAAGCAAGTTATCAAAATGCAATAATAAAATATTATGGACTCTATTCCTATTTTCGGGTTTAGCAAGCTTGCTGGAGGGTAATAGATCTACACTTATCGTCACTGTTGTTGCTTTGGTTTCTAGTGCTTACTATTACAATATTATCAATACTAAGATGCTAGTACGAATTGCAGTCATTTTTGTATCTCTTTTTGTGATTTCAATGCAGGTGTTGCGTTTGAATGGTGACTTCTCCATGGAGGGTATCAAAGTTGCCCTTTCATGGTTCTTTATATACGCGTTTGGGTCAGTATATTCGTTTTCCTTTTTTATCGCACAGAAAATAAGCACCTATTGGTATGCGTTTGACATCGCGGCAAATAAATTTGGTCCAGATTTTTCAAAAATGGTTGGGGCAAAGAATTTCTTTATTATCGAATATACGGATATAGGAAGTCTTAGCACTAACGTCTACAGCGGTTATGCTGTATTGTATGATTATCTTGCTTGGTGGGGGCTGGCCTTTATATTGATGAAGGCACTTATATTCTACACCATTAGATATATGTCTGGACGAAGCTACTATTGGAGGGCGGCATTTTCTATTGTATTAGCAAGCTATCCATTAACGATTTATCATGAGTTTTTTCTAACTACAGTATACTACTGCGTTAACATCATCTATTTGTATATATTATTTCGGATGACACTTTTTCTGATTAATATGTGTAGAAAAGTAACGTTTAAAAAACAAAAGATCTGAAAGGACAAGTGATGTGTGGCATCGCAGGCATTTTCTCTAGGAACTACCCATCTTCATCACTATTAAATGAATTAAAGAAAATGTTGGGGAAAATTTCGCATAGGGGGCCGGATGCAGAAAATATTTGGTCAGATAACGATATTAACTTACATCTTGGGCATAGACGCTTATCCATTTTTGATCTTAGTGAAAGTGGCAGCCAGCCAATGATGTCACAGTGTGGGCGCTATATTGTTACGTATAATGGCGAAATTTATAATTTTGAACAGCTTCGTGATGAACTCAACAAGGCTAGAGGCGCTGTCATTTGGCGCGGGCACTCGGATACTGAGGTTTTAGTTGAGTGCCTTTCAAGTTATGGTATGTTGGAAACAATAGCCAAACTCACAGGAATGTTTTCTATCGCGATATACGATAGGCATGATAAGTGCGTTTATTTAGTACGCGATAGAATGGGGGAAAAGCCCCTATATTATGGCATGGTGAATGGGCGGTTCGTTTTTTCCTCTGAGCTGAAAGCTATTGTTCAGTGCTATAGCGAGTATCTAAGCTTGGATTTAGACTCAACTTCTTTATACATGAGCTTTGGATATGTAGGCGGGGGGCGATCAATATATAAAGAGATAAAGAAGCTTCCGCCTTCAAGTTATATAAAATTAGATTTTCTAACGGGTTTAACTTCGGAAGTAGCGCAATATTGGAACATTGCTGAGTATTTTGAGAAGAAAAATAGTTATAGCCAAGAGCTTGATGAAGCGCAGTATATTTCACATTTGGATAAAGCGCTAAATGAGGTAATAAAAAGGCAAGCAATGGCAGACGTCCCATTGGGAGCTTTTTTGTCTGGTGGCGTTGATTCGAGTTTGGTTTCTGCAATTATGCAATCACAGAGTGATCAGCCAATAAAAACTTTTACTATTGGATTCGATGAAAAAGCATATAATGAGGCACCTTATGCAAAGGCAGTTGCAAAGCATTTAGGAACAGATCATACAGAGTTATTTGTCCATGCTTCAGATGCTTTGAAACTAATTGAAGAATTACCATCTATTTATGATGAGCCTTTTGCAGATTCTTCTCAGATGCCGACTTTGCTTGTTTCTAGAATGACCAAGCAGTATGTGACAGTTGCTCTATCAGGCGATGGCGGTGATGAGTTATTTAGTGGTTATCCCAGATATGAACTGTGTGAGAGATTATGGAAAAAGCTTTCAAATACGCCATATTGGGTAAAGAGTAGTACGTCAGCAATATCAAGCTCACTTTCTCCGTTGAATTGGGACAAGCTGTTAAAATTACTGCCGAGCAACTTGCGATCAGATTTAACGGGGAGAAGAATATCTGGCATCTCAGAGTTCAGTAAATCAACTAGTCTTGAGGATTTGTACTTAAAATTAATGACAAGATGGAAACTTGATGATCATCTTGTAATAGGTAGCCAAGCTGAAAATAATTTTGTTGATGGCTTTCATCGTGATTTGCCTGATATTGATCAAATGAGACTTTGGGATATACAAAATTATTTACCTGATGATCTCTTGGTTAAGGTTGACCGTGCATCAATGAACGCAAGCCTAGAGATACGTGCGCCACTATTAGATCACAAAATCGCAGAATTTGCGGCCTCTTTACCTAGAGATGTGTTATTGAAAAATGGCAAGGGGAAGTGGATACTGAGAAAGCTGTTAGATAAGTATGTGCCGCGTGAGCTTATAGAACGGCCCAAGACAGGGTTTGAAGTTCCATTGGCACTGTGGTTAAGAGGTGATTTAAAAGGATGGGCTCAAGATGTTTTGGATCCCGTGCAAATAAAGAAAGATGGCATTTTTGATTATGCAAAGGTTAGCAAGGTTTGGAATCAACATCAAAGCGGACATTATGATCGCTCACTTTATTTATGGCATGTTTTGATGTTCCAGGCGTGGCGTAACTCTAATCGGTGATTTTGAGTAAATGAAAATATTAATAAATGCATTTTCCGCTAAGCTTGGCGGCGGCCAAACATATATAAAAAATTTATTAAATAATATTCCAAGTAGGGATGATTTGGAAATTTATATATATTGTCCTGATGGCTTGGTGCTGCCAGAAAGCAAAAAATTAAAAAAACTATCTACATCTTGGCCTACAAACAATCCGTTCACACGATCTATTTGGGAGCGCTTCATTCTCCCTTATATTATAAAAAAATACGAAATTGATATTTTATTTTGCCCTGGTGGAGTGGTGAATACAAAACCTCCATTAGGATGTAAAGTTGTGACCATGTTTAGGAATATGATGCCGTTTGACGACGAGCTCATTTCTACTATGAAGTGGGACCATCATAGATTAAAATTAGTCCTACTTAAAAAGGCTATGTTGAATAGCATGAGCAAAGCTGATTTGACAATTTTCATTTCAAATTTCGCACGTGATCATATAGAAAAATATATTAAAATACCAAATGGTGTAACAATACCCCATGGAATAAATAAGGATTTTCTGCTGCAAAAAAATCCATTGAATCGTCCTAAAGAAGCGCCTCAGAAAAAATATATTCTCTATGTCTCAAGGTTCGAAATATACAAACACCACCGGGAAGTTGTGGCCGCCTACGTTAGCCTGCCCTTGGGGCTAAGATCACAATACCCTTTGGTGTTGGTTGGCGAGACTAATATGCCGGAAGCCGAATTCATAAAAGAGCTGATAAAGCGCGAAAATCTACAGAATGATATTTTGTTAACTGGTGGAGTGGATTATAAAAATATACCCGCTTGGAATCAAAATGCTCACGTTATATTATTCGCATCCTCGTGCGAGAACTGTCCTAATATCTTATTAGAGTCATTGGCCTCAGGCAGACCTGTTGTTTCCTCGAACATTATGCCAATGCCTGAGTTTGGTGGTGATGAGATATTGTACTTTTCACCACACTCTCCTGATTCATTACGGGAGAAATTAGAAGAAATACTGTCCGATAATACTCTTTTAGAGAATGTAGCTAAGTCTTCTTATGAAAGAAGCAGTGCATATCGCTGGTCAGGTACTGCGGAACAGACTTGGAATAATATATTTGATTTAGCAGAGGCAAACTGAAGGAACTGATATGAGAGAACATGATAAGCGTATTATCATACTGGGTGTATCTGGTATGCTTGGGAATGCGGTATATCGGTTGCTGTCTCATTCTGAAGGGTTTGAGGTATTTGGAACTGTACGATCAATGGGGTCCATTTCCGTATTTTCAGATGAAATCAAGTCAAATATAGTCCAAGGTGTGGATATTGAAAATTTTGATCACCTTTTATCCGTGCTGTCCTCATGCAAACCAGATGTCGTCATAAATTGTATTGGTTTGGTTAAGCAGTTAGCTGCTTCTAATAACCCACTTGATGCGCTACCAATAAATACTATTTTCCCACATAGATTAGCAAATATCTGCAGCGCAATTGGTGCGAGGCTGATACACATGAGTACAGATTGTGTATTTTCAGGTAAAAAAGGATGTTATGTAGAGTCAGACTTTCCTGATGCTTACGATCTCTATGGACGTAGTAAGCTGATTGGGGAGGTAGACTACCCGCATGCTATAACATTGAGAACATCCATTATAGGTCATGAGCTTAATGGAAGTAGGAGCCTGATTGATTGGTTTTTGAGTCAGCAAGGCAGCGTATCTGGTTATAAAAATGCTATTTTCTCCGGTTTACCTACGGTGGAGATTGCGAGAATAATTCGCGATTTTGTTATCCCCAATAAAGAATTGAGTGGGGTATATCATGTTTCTGCCGAGCCTATCAATAAATTTGACTTGTTAAATTTAGTTGCCGAGATTTATGGCAAAAAGATTGAAATTCGAGAAGATGAATCTATCTCTATCAATAGATCGCTGGATTCAGCAAGATTCCGAGATGCAACTGGTTTCAAGCCGCAGAGTTGGCCTGAGATGATTGCACGGATGAAAAACTTTAATTAAGAGAGATGAAAATGAATAGCTTCAAAGGAAAGTCGTTATTAATTACTGGCGGTACCGGTTCGTTTGGCAATGCCGTCTTGCAGCGTTTCATCGATTCTGATTTTTCAGAAATACGTATTTTTAGCCGCGATGAAAAAAAACAAGATGATATGCGGAAGAAATATAACAATAGCAAGTTAAAATTTTATATTGGCGATGTAAGAGATTATCGCAGCATAGAGCAAGCAATGCGTGGCGTACATTATGTATTCCATGCCGCTGCTCTGAAGCAAGTGCCTTCTTGCGAGTTCCATCCAATGCAGGCTGTTTGGACTAATGTGTTAGGGACTGAAAATGTTTTGATGTCTGCTATCGCTGGTGGTGTCGAAAAGGTTGTGTGTCTGAGCACTGATAAAGCGGTCTATCCAATAAATGCAATGGGTATCAGCAAGGCGATGATGGAAAAGGTTATGGTTGCCACAAGCCGTAATCTGGAAGGTACTGGAACAGTTATTTGCGGAACGCGATATGGCAATGTTATGGCATCGCGTGGTTCAGTGATTCCTTTATTCGTTGAACAGGTGCTAGCTGGAAAGCCGATTACGATCACGAATCCGGATATGACTCGGTTCATGATGACATTGGCGGATGCTGTTGACCTTGTACTTTATGCTTTTGAAAATGGCAAAAATGGTGACATTTTTGTCCAAAAAGCGCCAGCTGCAACCGTTGAAACTCTAGCACATGCGATATTGGCGCATATGAAGAAAGAAAATCACCCTGTTCATGTTATTGGAACGCGACATGGTGAAAAGCTATATGAGGTTTTATTAAGCAGGGAAGAGATGGCGTGCGCGGAAGATATGGGTGAATATTTCCGCGTTCCTCCCGATGGCCGCGATTTGAATTATACCAAGTTCGTGGAGCAAGGCGATCAACGCTTGACTCGCACGAGCGAGGGTGAAGACTATAACTCGCATAACACGGACCGCCTGGCAGTAGAGGGTATGAAAGAACTTCTGATGAAGTTAGATTTCATGCAGCGCATTGTACGTGGTGAAGCAGCGGTCGCGGAGGAGTGAATGTGAAAAAGCTTAAAGTTATGACGGTTGTTGGGACTAGGCCTGAGATAATCCGCCTTTCGCGCGTCATGAAGAAGCTAGATGATTTTTGTGAACATGTTATTGTTCATACGGGTCAGAATTATGACTATGAGCTGAATCAGATTTTTTTTGACGATCTTGGCATTAGAAAGCCTGACCATTTTCTGAATGCTGCAGGTGCCTCCTCTGCGGAGACAATAGGCATGATTATCGCCAAAATGGACGATGTCCTGGTTGTTGAGAAACCTGATTCTTTGCTTGTTTTGGGGGATACTAATAGCTGCTTATCTGTAATTTCGGCTAAAAGAAGAAAAGTGCCTATTTTCCACATGGAGGCTGGTAATCGCTGTTTTGATATGCGGGTTCCTGAAGAGATCAATAGACGTATTGTTGATCATACTTCTGATGTGAACCTGACATACAGTTCTATCGCTAGAGAGTGTCTGTTGAAAGAAGGCCTGCCTACGGACTTGGTTATCAAAACCGGTAGTCCTATGGCGGAGGTACTGTCATACTATCGTGGAGCTATTGATCGTTCGGATGTACTGGAGCGTTTGGGGTTAAAGTTTGGAGAGTTTTTTGTTGTAAGCGCTCATCGCGAAGAGAATGTCGATTCTGAAGTTAACTTTGCTAAGCTGATAAATCTTTTAAATGAAATCGCAGAGCAATATAAACTGCCGATCATTGTATCAACGCATCCGAGAACTCAGAAAAGACTCGATGCGATCGGTGCTAAATTTAATGAAATGGTAAGATTGCTCAAACCATTGGGGTTTACTGATTATAATAAGCTTCAACTTTCAGCTCGAGCTGTACTATCTGATAGTGGTACTATAAGCGAAGAGTCTTCGATTCTGAACTTCCCTGCACTAAATATGAGAGAGACTCAGGAGCGTCATGAAGCTTTTGAAGAGGGGGCGGTCATGATGGTAGGCTTGGATCTTGATAGGGTTATGCAGGGTTTATCTATTCTTGAATTACAACCGCGCGGTGATGAACGATTACTGAGGCCTGTCTCTGACTACTCGATGTTGAATGTGTCGGATAAAGTCGTGCGTATTATTCATAGCTATACGGATTATGTGAATAGAAAAATATGGAAAAATAGATGATATGAATGGACATGCGGATAGACAGAAGTTTATTCGCATGTCTAGTTTCTCCCTTGTTATCCTATTTAATTAAATTAAGCTGTCAGCTTGTTGATGGTTGGGTCTTGTAGTTTTTGATATATTAAATGTGAGATTTAGATGCGAATTGCATTGGTGACCCATCATTTCCCACCTATGCGCACTTCTGGCGCAGTGCAGTTGCGAGATTTATCAGAGGAGCTGGTCAAGCAAGGGCATGATGTGACAGTTTTGCTTGCTAGCCAAGATATTTCGAGTAATTTTTCAGTGGAGTGGGTTAATGGTGTTCGAGTTATTCGATTAAAGTGCCTGAAATATCTTGATGTAGGTTATATCAAGAGAACTCTGGCAGAGTTATCAATGCCCTTTTTAATGTGGAAGAATTTTAATAAGACAGCCTTCGCTAATGAGGCGTGGGATGGGGTTGTTTGGTATTCTCCTACTATTTTCCTTGGGCCCATCATAAATTTTATTAAAAAACGAAGTGGATGCAGAAGTTATTTAATTATTCGGGATATTTTTCCCGAGTGGGCAGTGGATATGGGCATCATGAGGCGTGGCTTGCCTTATGTGTTTTTCAAGGCAGTTGCCGACTACCAATACTCTGTTGCTAATGTGATAGGTATTCAGTCTAGAAGCAATGATGTTTATTTCACAAAAAAGAATATCTCTGCAGCTATTAAAGTAGAAGTTTTAAATAATTGGCTTTCAGAAACAGAAAGTGCGCGCTGCTCAATAAATATAGAAAAAACCAAACTTTCAGGGCGTAAGATCTTTGTATATGCCGGCAATATGGGGCTTGCCCAAGGGATGGGGCAGCTTTTTGAATTGGCACAAAGGCTTAACAATAGAAGTGATATAGGTTTTTTGTTTGTTGGTAGAGGCAGTGATGTTAAGGGCTTAAAGCAGAAGGCCATTGAAAATTGTCTCGATAATGTATTGTTTTTCGACGAGATTGCATCTGATGAGATCCCCGCATTATATGAACAATGCGCAGTGGGTTTGGTTTCGTTGGATATAAGACATAAAACACATAATATACCAGGTAAGTTTCTATCGTACATGCAATCTGGATTGCCTGTATTGGCAAGCGTTAATCCAGGTAATGATATTATTGGTATAATTGAATCGAATGATGTGGGGTTGGTTACTTCGAATGGAAGTGTTGATGATCTTGCTATCCTTGCAACGGATTTGATAGATTCAATAAATAATGGGAAGAGTTATAAGTGCAAGTGCAAAGAACTTTCTGATGCCATGTTCTCATCTACGGTAGCTGCAAATCAAATTATTAGTGCTTTTTCATCTAATTAAGATCTGTATATAAGGTAAGAAATTTATGCGCTGCTTAGTGACGGGATCAAATGGGTTTGTTGGAAGACACTTAGTTTTTTTATTAAGAGAACAAGGACGCGATGTAGTATCAGTAGTTAGAAAAAATAAGCCGAATGTATCGAACAGTGATGATGTGGTTATTGGTGAAATTAATGGTGATACAAATTGGCTCCCGGTTTTACATCAAGTTGATTGTGTTATTCATACCGCTGCGCGTGTTCATCAGATGAATGATACCGCAGTGGACCCTTTGCAAGAGTTTCGAAGGGTTAATACTGAAGGAACCCTAAATTTAGCGCGGCAGGCGGCGAAAAATGGGGTAAAAAGATTTATTTTTATCAGCTCGATCAAGGTAAATGGTGAGCGGACAAGTCATAATGAAAAATTTACGGCTGCTGAGTTAGGCTTGCCATTAGATCCATATGGTATTTCAAAAGCAGAAGCTGAAGCTGGGCTAAGAGTTATAGCTAAAGAAAGTGAATTGGAGGTTGTGATCATTAGGCCTCCGCTGGTTTACGGGCCTGGTGTTAAAGCAAACTTCCTAGCTCTGGTTAAGCTAATTGATAAGGGAATTCCTTTGCCTTTTTCGAAAATTGACTTCAATGGAAGAAGCTTGGTTTCTATCCAAAATTTAATTAATTTTATTAGCACTTGCATAACTCATCCTAGAGCAGCTAATGAGACATTTTTAGTCAGTGATGGCTGTGATCTTTCAACCAAAGAGTTGGTTGTAAAGCTTTCTCGCACGTTGGGGAAAACAGCTAAACTGTTTCCAGTTCCTGTGTTTCTATTATTGTTTTGCGCTGCAGTTTTAGGTAAAAAACCTTTGGCTAATCGATTAATAGATAGCCTGAGGGTGGATATAGGAAAAAATCATGAAATTTTGAACTGGTCTCCACCTTTCACAGTGGATGAGTGCTTTTCAAAATTAATTGATTTCAAATAATTCAAACGGGGTATGTAAATAAGGGCGTATGATGAGCCAAAATTCTGTCGTCTTAAAACTTATAGGGCGAAACCAAGCTCTTTTTGACTCTGATATTCATGCGGTTAATAAAGAGCTATTGCCCATGATCAATGGAGCCCGCTTTTTGGTCATTGGTGGTGCTGGATCTATTGGGCAAGCAGTAACGCGAGAAATTTTTAAGAGAAATCCTCGTGCACTTCATGTTGTGGATATTAGTGAGAACAACATGGTAGAGCTGGTGCGTGATATAAGAAGCACGCTTGGCTATATTGAAGGGGATTTCAGAACTTTTGCGATAGACTGCGGCAGTAAGCACTTTGAGGCTTTATATGCTACCGAAGGCCCATATGACTACGTCCTGAACCTGTCTGCGTTAAAACATGTCAGAAGTGAAAAAGATCCCTACACTCTTATGAGAATGCTAGAGGTGAATGTTTTTAATACCATCAAGACTTTGAGGCTTGCGAAACAAGGTGGTGTTAAGAAATATTTCTGCGTATCTACGGATAAGGCAGCGAACCCTGTGAATATGATGGGTGCGAGTAAAAAAATCATGGAATTGTTTTTGATGAGGGAGAGCCTCTCTCAGAATATTTCCATGGCGAGATTTGCAAATGTTGCATTTTCGGATGGTTCGTTATTGCACGGCTTTAACCAACGGTTTTCTAAAAGGCAACCCATTTCAGCACCAAATGATGTTCGTCGTTATTTCGTAACTCCGCAAGAGTCTGGGGAATTGTGTTTGCTGTCATGCATGCTTGGAGATAATCGAGATATCTTTTTTCCTAAGCTAAGCGAAAAGCTTCATTTAATAGAATTTTCGGAAATAGCAAAACGCTACCTGAGTAATTTGGGCTTTGAAGCGTACGAGTGCGAGAGTGAGGATGAGGCTCGCTCTCGTGCTGACGAGCTTATTGCAGAAAGAAAGTGGCCATGCTATTTTTTTAAGAGCGATACAACAGGTGAGAAAGATTTTGAGGAATTCTTTACTGATAAGGAAGATCTCATAATGAATAGATTTGAAAGTCTTGGCGTTATCCGGAATGGTGTTGTTTTTGATGGTGATGCACTGGCGTATTTCGAAGATCGGTTTTATGCGTTAAGAGATTCAGGTGTTTGGTCAAAGTCAGATATTCTTGAACTATACTTTAAGCTTTTGCCTCAGTTTTCTCATAAGGAAACTGGCAAATACCTTGATCAAAGGATGTGAGTAATGCAGAGATTTTTTGATATTTTATTTTCATCGCTTGCTATTTTGATTCTGTCGCCGTTGTTAATTGCCGTTAGTATTGTCTTGCGCTTTACTGGTGAGGGCGAAATTTTCTTCCTGCAGGAGCGAATTGGAAAAGAGGGGCGCTCATTCAAACTGTACAAATTTGCTACCATGCTTAAAAATAGTCCAAATATTGGAACGGGAACAGTTACAGTAAAGGGTGATGCGCGCATACTCCCCATTGGCGGGATGTTGCGGAAAACAAAAATCAATGAACTTCCCCAGTTGCTAAATATCTTATTTGGAGATATGAGCGTTATTGGGCCTAGGCCTTTAACTCGGCAGACATTTAGTGCTTATACCGCTGAAGTGCAAGAAGTGATAAAGCTGGTAAAGCCAGGGCTGTCTGGTGTCGGCTCTATTGTATTCCGAGGAGAGGAGGACATTCTTTCTGGAAAGGATGCCTCACTTGATTATTATAGAAATGTAATTGCGCCTTACAAAGGTGAGCTTGAGAGATGGTTTGTAGAAAATAACAGTATAGCTGTTTATTTTAAAGCTATTGCAATGACAGTCTGGGTGGTTTTATTCTCTAAATCTAATGCGGTGTGGCGGGCTTTTGAAGGGCTTCCGAAGCCGCCGAAGGAACTGCATAAGGCCTTGAATTATAATGTCTGAATGTGCTTGACTGTATTGTGAGGTTAAGGTGCGTAAGAATTTAGTTGAGTGACTTGATAGGGTAAAAGGGACAACTCTCTATGTTTTGATGAACATATGGTATAGCGAGCATATTGTTAATTGTATTGGTCGGTTTTGATTGCTGATTTTTTACTCGTGTAGGCTAATTATTATGATAAGTCTCTTTTTTTAATATGAGGCTTTATCGTTTTGATGGGTTTTAATTTTGTGGGTGGTGACTCTTTTTTAATTTAAATAGATGCTTGTATTGTTAAGCCATGCTGATTAAGTGTCACTTTTTTGAGACTATGTTGAATTTTTTATGTATGCATGGATTGTTTTTAAGGCACGAATAGATTGCCCTTTTTAAATATTCTCATTGTGCGATTTAATTTTGGTGCTGAACTATATGGTTTTATTTGTGATAGGGGCCCTGAGGATGCTCGTGGTAGCTAGTGTCTGATTCGTATGAGGCTGCATCTGTCATTTGATTCATGAGCAGTGCAGGAGGGGAATGGCATTGTCTGTCGTCTAGGTAGATTGTTGCTGGTGGAGATTTTTGGTTTTTTGAAAGTTTCATTCTGCTTTTTTCATAAGTCAAGGCGTTTATCCTTACTACTACCGGGCCTGGGTAAGTTTCCTGATTGAGTTTGTTAAAGTAGCTCATCCAGGCATGTCGTCTACATGTTTTTCACGCCGGTGATTATTAAGATTAGAAGCAGGATATGGGAGATGAAAATGTGAGTCACTCTAACCTGGAGTTTTGAGATTTTGGGGTGATATTGAACAGTTTTATTGGGGTTTGTGATGTTATTAATTCTATTTTTGTCAACTTTCATCGCTTTGCTCATCGGTGCAATGTTGATCCATTTTTCACATCTGCATGTACAATTTTCAGCTGATCATGATCTAAATGGAGTCCAGAAATTTCATGCCACACCAGTGCCTAGGGTTGGCGGTATTCCAGTAGTATTAGGATTGTTATCAGGTTGCTCGCTTTTGTCTTATCAGTTGCAGTCATGGATGCCTATGCTGCTGCTGGTAAGCTCGCTTCCTGCGTTTGGAGCGGGCTTAGTTGAGGATGTTACAAAGAAGATTGGACCGGGACCTCGGTTGTTAGCTACTTTTGTTGCCGCTTTTATTGCTTTTTTCTTACTAAATGCTAGTTTGGCTAGACTGGGGATCCCTGTCGTTGATCAGTTTCTACAGCAGTTTTGGCTTGTTTCATTAGTTTTGACAATTGTTGCGGTGGGTGGTGTTGCCCATGCTGTCAATATCATTGACGGATACAATGGCCTTTCTGGTGTTGTTGCAATTTTTATTTTTCTTGCTTTGGCTTACGTTGCATTCAAGGTGCAAGATTCTGAGTTAATGGGTATATGTTTTGCTATGGTTGGAGCAATAGCAGGTTTCTTATTCTGGAATTTTCCGCGTGGATTGATTTTTGCCGGTGATGGTGGTGCTTACTTAGTCGGTTTCATGATTGCAGAGGTTGCTGTGTTGCTGGTGCAGCGTCATGCTGTGGTTTCGCCTTGGTTCCCATTGCTGTGTGTGATTTATCCTGTGTTTGAAACAATATTTTCAATGTACCGCAGAAAGTTTTTGCAACGCCGAGCTATCGGGTATCCTGATGCTCTACACTTGCATCAAGTCATCTACAAACGTGTTGTACTATGGATGGTGGGCTCCAAGGACGCAGCCCATCTGACTCAGCGTAACAGTTTGACGTCTCCATACTTGTGGGCACTGTCTTCTTTTTCTGTGGTACCGGCTATGCTGTTCTGGAACAACACACCTGTGCTCATCGGTTTTGTGTTGGTTTTCATGGCCAGTTACATCTACCTGTACCGTATGATTGTCCGCTTCCGCACCCCACGCTGGATGCTGTTGCGCAAGTCTGCTCGCCCCTGACGCGTGCTTGGGCCTGTCGAAAATTGCAGCGACAGGCTCTTGAAAACCCTTCCCCTCGCCCCTATCATTAGCACTCGCAGCAGGTGAGTGCTAACGCCCGCCTCAACTCAACAGGTTTCAACTCTCAACAGCCACTGTAATAGGAGAGATCCATGGCAATTCGCCCTTTGCACGACCGTGTTGTTATCAAGCGCCTCGAGGCTGAAGAAAAAACCGCTTCCGGCATCGTTCTGCCGGGCGCCGCCGCTGAGAAGCCGGACATGGGCCTAGTTTTGGCCGTGGGCAACGGCAAAATTTTGGAAAACGGCGAGCGCCGCCCGCTGGAGCTGCAGAAGGGTGACAAAGTCATCTTCGGCAAGTACTCCGGTCAGACCGTCAAGGTTGACGGTGATGAAGTCCTCGTGATGCGCGAGGAAGATGTAATGGGCATCGTTGAGTAATCCGACCCGCATCTGAACTTCCCTTACTCAGAATTCTGGAGATTTAAGAATGGCTGCTAAAGACGTAAAGTTTGGTGATTCCGCTCGTGCCAAGATGGTAACCGGCGTCAACATCCTGGCTGATGCCGTTAAAGTGACTCTGGGCCCTAAAGGCCGTAACGTGGTGCTGGACCGCTCCTTCGGCGCTCCGACCATCACCAAGGACGGCGTATCCGTCGCCAAGGAAATCGAGCTGAAAGACAAGTTCGAGAACATGGGTGCACAGATGGTGAAAGAAGTCGCCTCCAAGACTTCCGACGTAGCCGGCGACGGCACCACCACCGCTACCGTGCTGGCTCAAGCCATCGTGCTGGAAGGCATGAAGTACGTTGCCGCCGGCATGAACCCGATGGACCTGAAGCGCGGCATCGACAAGGCCGTTGCCTCGCTGGTGGGTGAGATCGCCAAGATCGCCAAGCCGTGCGCCACCACCAAGGAAATCGCTCAGGTTGGCTCCATCTCCGCCAACTCCGATTCCGACATCGGCGACATCATCGCCAATGCCATGGAAAAAGTGGGCAAGGAAGGCGTGATCACCGTTGAAGACGGCAAGAGCCTGAACAATGAGCTAGACGTGGTGGAAGGCATGCAGTTCGACCGCGGCTACCTGTCCCCGTACTTCATCAACAACCAGGACAAACAGATTGCCGCTCTGGACAATCCCTTCATCCTGCTGTTCGATAAGAAAATCTCCAATATCCGCGATCTGCTGCCGGTTCTGGAGCAAGTGGCCAAGTCCGGCCGCCCGCTGCTGATCATCGCAGAAGACGTGGAAGGCGAAGCGCTGGCCACTCTGGTGGTCAACACCATCCGCGGCATCCTGAAAGTGGTAGCCGTTAAAGCCCCGGGCTTTGGCGATCGTCGCAAAGCCATGTTGCAGGATATCGCCTTCCTAACCGGTGGCACCGTGATTGCCGAAGAAGTGGGCCTGACCCTGGAAAAAGCTTCGCTGGAAATGCTGGGCCAAGCCAAGCGCGTTGAAGTGGGCAAGGAAAACACCACCATCATCGACGGCGCCGGCCAAGCGGCCGAGATCCAGTCGCGCGTGGGCGAGATCCGCAAGCAGATGGAAGAAGCCACTTCCGATTACGATCGCGAGAAACTGCAAGAGCGCGTGGCCAAGCTGGCCGGCGGCGTTGCGGTGATCAAGGTTGGCGCTGCCACCGAAGTGGAAATGAAAGAGAAAAAGGCTCGCGTTGAAGATGCCTTGCACGCTACCCGCGCCGCTGTGGAAGAAGGCGTTGTGGCTGGCGGCGGCGTTGCTCTGCTGCGCGCCCGCTCCACTTTGGACAGCCTGAAAACCGACAATGCCGATCAAGACGCCGGTGTTAAGATCGTGCTGAAGGCCATCGAAGCGCCGCTGCGCCAGATCGTCAAGAACGCCGGCGAAGAGCCGTCGGTCGTGGTGAACAAGGTGCTGGAAGGCAAGGGCAACTTCGGTTACAACGCGGCTAGCGGCGAGTACGGCGATATGCTGGAAATGGGCGTGCTGGACCCGGCCAAGGTAACCCGCTCCGCTCTGCAGCACGCGGCTTCGGTTGCTGGCCTGATGCTGACCACCGACTGCATGATCGCTGAACTGCCGGAAGACAAGCCGGCGGCTGGCATGCCGGATATGGGTGGTATGGGCGGTATGGGTGGCATGATGTAAGCCAACGCCTCCTTAGGCTTTGAAAAACCCCGCTACGGCGGGGTTTTTCTTTTGCGGGCTTAAAATGCGTTGGCTTCTGGCAAAATAAGGCCGGGGCATATATTAAGTTAAGGAGTGCGTGATGGAATTGAAGGCCTTGCTGAGCAGTCTGGACACGATTTTGGAGCCTTGGCGCTTCAAAGACTATGCGCCTAACGGCTTGCAGGTGGAAGGGCGGCAGGCGGTGCGCAAGCTGGTGACCGGCGTCACCGCTTCTCAAGCCTTGATCGATGCCGCGGCGTCGCGCGGAGCGGACGCCGTGCTGGTGCACCACGGTTATTTCTGGAAGGGCGAAGACGCCCGGATTTGCGGAATGAAGCGCCAGCGGGTGAAGACGCTGCTGGAGCATGATCTTAACTTGCTGGCTTACCACCTGCCTTTGGACGCGCATCCGGAGCTGGGCAATAACGCGATGTTGGGCAAGGTGCTGGATTTGGAGGCCCAGGGGCAGGGCGGTGAACAGGGTTTGCTGTGGCATGGAGCATGGCGGCGAGGCGGCAGTGCGAGTGATTTCCGTGAACACGTTTCCGCTCGTCTGGGGCGCGAGGCTTTGTTGTTGGGCAGGGCGGACAAACCGATTTCGCGCATAGCCTGGTGCACCGGCGGCGCGCAGAGTTTTTTCGCCGAAGCCATCGATCTGGGCGTGGACGCCTTCATCACCGGCGAAGCGTCCGAGCAAAATCATCATATGGCAATGGAGTGTGATGTGGCTTTCATCGCTGCGGGGCATCACGCCACGGAGCGTTTTGGCATCAAGGCTTTGGGCGAGCGCCTGGCTCAGCTTCATGGCATAAGTGTTGAATTTGTAGACATTTCCAACCCGGTTTAGGCGGCTAGGCAGGGCTTCGGCCAATTTATTTGCATAGAAGCTTCAAGTCCCTACTCGGAATCGGGTAAAATCAGGCAGTTTTGGGCTCGGTTTCCACGTTTGAGGATGACTGTAATGAGTGAACAACAAGTCGATGCGGGGCGCCGTCGCTTTCTGACGGTTGCAACCAGCGCTGTTGGTGGTGTGGCGGCGGCCGGAGTGGCGACGCCGTTTCTGATGAGTTTCTTCCCGTCCGAGAGGGCGAAGGCCGCCGGCGCTCCCGTCGAGGTGGATATCGGCAAGATCGAGCCGGGCCAGAAGATCAACGTCGAGTGGCGCGGCAAGCCGGTATGGGTGCTGAACCGCACGCCGGAGCAATTGAAAAACCTGCCGAAGCTGGACGAGAAGCTGGTGGATCCCAAGTCCGAAATGGATCAGCAGCCGACGTATTGCCAGAACGAGCACCGTTCGATCAAGCCTGAGCTGCTGATCGCCGTCGGCATCTGCACGCATTTGGGCTGTTCGCCGACCCACCGTCCGGACATCGCGCCCGCCGATCTGGGCCCGGACTGGGTGGGAGGCTTCTATTGCCCCTGTCATGGTTCCAAGTTCGACTTGGCCGCGCGCGTCTACAAAGGCGTGCCGGCTCCGAAGAACCTGGAAATTCCGCCGCACAAATATCTGTCCGATACCCGCCTGCTGATTGGCGAAGACAAATAAGCTGAGGGGGCTACATGACTAAAGGACAAAAGCTGCTCAACTGGGTGGACGAACGTTTTCCGTTATCGTCGATGCTCAAAGAGCACGTCACCGAGTATTACGCGCCGAAGAACTTCAACTTCTGGTACTTCTTCGGTTCGCTGGCCATGCTGGTGCTGGTGATCCAGATCGTTACCGGCATCTTCCTGACCATGAACTACAAGCCGGACGGCACCTTGAATGGCGCCGGCATTCCGGTCGCCTTCGCCTCGGTCGAATACATCATGCGCGATGTGGCCGGCGGCTGGATCATCCGCTACATGCACTCCACCGGCGCCTCGATGTTCTTCGTGGTGGTCTATCTGCACATGTTCCGCGGCCTGATCTACGGTTCCTACAAGCAACCGCGCGAACTGGTGTGGGTGTTCGGCACGCTGATCTTCCTGTGCCTGATGGCGGAAGCCTTCATGGGTTATCTGCTGCCTTGGGGCCAGATGTCGTTCTGGGGCGCGCAGGTGATCGTCAACCTGTTCGGCTCCATCCCGGTGATCGGTCCGGACCTGTCGGTGTGGATCCGCGGCGACTACGTGGTGTCCGACGCCACGCTGAACCGCTTCTTCGCGCTGCACGTGATCGCGGTGCCGCTGGTGCTGCTGGCGCTGGTGGTGGCTCACCTGATCGCCTTGCACGAAGTGGGCTCCAACAACCCGGACGGCGTTGAGATCAAGAAGCTGAAGGACGACAAGGGTATTCCCCTGGATGGCATTCCCTTCCACCCGTATTACACCGTCAAGGATGTGCTGGGCGTGGTGGTGTTCCTGATCGTGTTCTCGGCCATTGTCTTCTTCATGCCGGAAATGGGCGGTTACTTCCTGGAGAAACCCAACTTCGACCAGGCCGACCCGCTGAAGACCCCGCCGCATATCGCGCCGGTATGGTACTTCACGCCGTTCTACGCCATCTTGCGCGCCATCCCGTCCTTCCTGGGCACCCAGGTATGGGGCGTGATCGCGATGGGCGCGGCGGTGGTGTTGATCGCCTTCCTGCCGTGGCTGGATCGCTCGCCGGTGAAATCCATCCGCTACCGCGGTCCCAAGTTCAAGTTCATGCTGGTCCTGTTCATCGTGTCCTTCATCGGTCTTGGCATTCTGGGCGCTTTGCCGTCCACCAATGCCCGCACCGTGATCGCGCAGGTGCTCTCGTTCGTCTACTTCGTCTTCTTCCTGGGCATGCCGTTCTACACCAAGAACGATGTAGGCAGCATCCCGGTGCCGACGCGGGTGACGGATACCAACGCCAAGCGTCAGATCCGGTTTGCGGTGCTGGTGGTGGTGACCGTGGTGGCCGCCGCCGTATTCGCCATGAACGTGTAAAAAGGGGAGAGGACTCATGAAAAGCAAAATCCGCCACCTGATCGCGGCCATGGCGCTGGCGCTGCCGTTCAGCGCTACGGCCCTGGCTTCCGGCGAAGGCCCCAAGCTGCCCAAGGCGCCGATCAATATTCAAGATACGGAAAGCCTGCAACGCGGCGCGCAGATCTTCACCAACTACTGCTTGTCCTGCCATTCGGCCAGTGCGATGCGTTACAACCGCCTGACCGATATCGGCCTGACCGAAGAGCAGATCAAGGCGAACCTGCTGCCGGTGGGCGCCAAAATCGGCGACCCGATGAATATCGCGATGAACAAGAAGGACGCTCAAGCCTGGTTCGGCGCCACGCCGCCGGACTTGTCGCTGATCGCGCGTTCCCGCGGCGCAGATTACCTATATGGTTATCTGCGTGGCTTCTACCGGGACCCGAGCCGGCCGACTGGCTGGAACAACGCGGTGTTCGACAAGGTGGGCATGCCGCACATCTTCTGGGAATGGCAAGGCGAGCAGGTGCTGAAGACCGAGAAGAATGCGGAAGGCCACGAAGAGCACAAGCTGGAGCTGATCAAGGCCGGCACCCTGACCAAGCTGGAGAACGGCAAAGCCAATACCGTGGAGTTCGACAAGCGGATGGCGGACCTGACCAACTTCCTGGTCTATGTGGGCGAACCTGCTCAGGTGAAGCGTCAGCAGATCGGTTATGTCGTGTTGATGTTCCTGTCGCTGTTGCTGTTGCCGCTGGCGTATTTCCTGAAGAAAGAGTACTGGCGCGACGTGCATTAAGCCCGGTTGCTTGATTTGATCAAGGCGGAGAAATCCGCCTTTTTTCTTTTTAATCATTGGCTTATGATGCGGCGCTGGAAATTGGTGGATGGAAAGTGCTAGAATGCCCAGCTGAATCAACCCATTGTTAGTTAAGGATTTCCTCCTGCCATGATGACTCTTTACTCCGGAATTACCTGCCCGTTCAGCCAGCGTTGCCGCATCGTGCTTTTTGAAAAGGGAATGGATTTCGAAATCATTGATGTGGACATCCATAACAAGCCGGAAGATCTGGCGGTGATGAACCCCTACAATGAGGTGCCGGTATTGGTCGAGCGCGATTTGATCCTGCACGAATCCAATATCATCAACGAGTACATCGACGAGCGCTTCCCGCACCCGCAGCTGATGCCGGCTGACCCGGTAATGCGCGCGCGCGCCCGTCTGTTCCTCTACCGGTTTGAAAACGAGCTCTTCATCCATGTGAAGGCGCTGGAAGCCGGCGCCACCGGCAAGGAAGCGAACAAGGCTCGCGAAGCCATTCGCGACGGCCTGACCACGATCGCGCCGATTTTCGCCAAGCAGAAGTTCATGTTGGGCGACGATTTCTCCATGATCGACGTGGCGATCGCGCCCTTGATGTGGCGTCTGGAGCATTACAATATCGATCTGGGCAAAAACTCCGCGCCTATCCTCAAGTACGCCGAGCGTATTTTCCAGCGCCAGTCCTTCATCGACTCGCTGACGCCGTCCGAAAAGGCCATGCGCAAATAAGGATTGCCAATGAGCTCCAGCACCAAGCCCTACATGATCCGAGCGCTGCACGAGTGGTGCGGCGACAACGGCTTCACGCCCTATGTGGTGGTATGGGTCAACGAGCGTGCCGATGTGCCGCGCGAGTACGTGAAAAACAACGAGATCGTGCTGAATATTGGTCTGTCGGCCACCAAGAATCTGCGTATCGACAATGACTGGCTGTCGTTTTCCGCCCGCTTCGGCGGCGTGTCCCGCGACATCTGGGTGCCGATAGGCAATGTGATGTCGATTTTTGCCCGGGAAACCGGCGAAGGCATGGGATTCGAGGTGGAGCTGGGCGAGGCGGAAGCGCCCGCGCCGACGCTGAAACCGGTGGCGGCCGACGAGGAGGCCAGGCCGGCGGAAGCGCCGTCCGAGCCGGATGCGCCGGCCAAGCCGACGGGCCGCCCCAGCCTGCGCATCGTTAAATAGCGGTTTCAACTCCGCAAGCGAAAGCCGGTCCGTCAGGGCCGGCTTTTTCATGGGCGGCTTTCCCAAAAAAAAGGGCGCCAGCGGCGCCCCAAGTCCCTTACCACAACAAGAAAATCCGGATTTATTCGACGCGCTCCCCGTGCAGGATCACGTCCAGCCCTTCGCGCTCTTCGTCTTCCGCGACGCGCAGTCCGATCGCGATATCGATCAGCTTCAGCAAGATGAAGGTGACGACGGCGCAATAAGCCGCGGTGACGCCGACGCCGAGCGCTTGCGCGGCCAGACTGCCTTCCGCGCCGCCGATTTCCTTGACGGCGAAGACGCCGGTGAGCAGCGCGCCCAGGATGCCGCCGATGCCATGCACGCCGAAGGCGTCCAGGGAGTCGTCATAACCCAGCATGTGCTTGAGCCCGGTGGCGCCCCAGAAGCACACCACGCCGGCCGCCAGGCCGATGATCAGCGCGCCCTTGACGTCCACGAAGCCGGCGGCGGGCGTGATGGCGACCAAGCCGGCGACCGCGCCCGAGGCAATGCCCAGCACCGAAGGCTTTTTCTTGGTGAGCCATTCGGCGAACATCCAGGCTAGCGCGGCGGCGGCGGTGGCGAGCTGAGTGGTGACCATCGCCATGCCGGCGCGGCCGTCCGCCGCGGCGGCGGAGCCGGCGTTGAAGCCGAACCAGCCCACCCACAACATGGACGCGCCCACCAGGGTCAGCACCAGGTTATGCGGCGGCATCGCCTCCTTGCCGAAGCCGACGCGCTTGCCCAGCACCAAGGCGGTCACCAGGCCGGCGATACCGGCGTTGATGTGCACCACGGTGCCGCCGGCGAAGTCCAGCACGCCCTTGTCCGCCATCCAGCCGCCCGGCGCCCAGACCCAGTGAGCCACCGGCACGTAGACCAGCAAGGACCACAGGGCCATGAAGACCAGCATGGCGGAAAACTTCATCCGCTCGGCGAAGGCCCCGGTGATCAGCGCCGGAGTGATGATGGCGAAGGTCATCTGGAAGGTCATGAACACCGATTCCGGAATGGTGCCGGCCAGCGGGTGCACGGCCAGTTTGCCGGCCTCTTTCAGGTAAACCATGCCGTCCAGCATCACGCGGCTCAAATCGCCCAGATAGGGGCTGCCGACGGTGAAGGCCAGGCTGTAGCCGATGACCGCCCACAGCACCGTGATCAGCGCGGTGATGGCGAAGCTTTGCATCAGCGTCGCCAGCACGTTCTTTTTGCGCACCATGCCGCCATAGAACAGCGCCAGGCCGGGAATGGTCATGAACAGCACCAGGGCGGTGGAGATCAGCATCCAGGCGGTGTCGCCGGCGCTGATGCTCTTGGCGTCGGCAATCGCCGGACCCGCCGGCGCGGCGGCCAAGGCCAGCGGAGCCGCCAGGCTCAAGCCGGCGAGCTGAATGGTTGCGAGCAGTTTTTTCATTGTCGTTTCCCCTGTGTCTCTATCGCGGTTCAGACCGCGTCGGCGCCGGTTTCGCCGGTGCGGATACGCACCACTTGTTCCAGGTCGTAGACGAAGATCTTGCCGTCGCCGATCTTGCCGGTGCGGGCGGACTTTTCGATGGCTTCCACCACCTGGTCCAGCAAAGCGTCGTCTATGGCGATCTCCAGCTTGACCTTGGGCAGGAAGTCCACCACGTATTCGGCGCCGCGATAGAGTTCGGTGTGTCCTTTTTGACGGCCGAAGCCTTTGACTTCGGTAACCGTGACCCCTTGCACGCCGATGGCGGACAAGGCTTCGCGGACTTCATCCAGCTTGAAGGGCTTGATGATGGCGGAAACGAGTTTCATGACTGCTCCTTAGGGTCTGATGATCCGGTGGCTTGAGATGAGCGCTGCTGTAGCGTCGATACGCATGAATCGTGCCAGGCCTGATTGGCGCAAAAGAAAACCCTAAGATCATGTTGCAACGCAAAAAAGGCCTGTACTGGCCGTTTTGGCACTTTCCCGGTGCATGGGGTTGTGGCGGGCCGCACTGATTTGGTGCCGCAAGCGCTGCGGCGTCAGGGGAGGGGCCTGGCCGGATCGCTCTAGGCCGGGTGCGCGCCGGCGGGTGGCGGACTTGGCTTTTTGCTACACTCTGCACTGTTATCACTTACTCATAAGGAGCCGCGTCATGTTGAGCCAAAAGCTGTTTGAGGAAATCGGCAACAAGATCAGCGAAACCATCGCCGCCAGCCCGGCCAAGGACATCGAGAAAAACGTCAAAGCGATGATGGCTTCCACCTTCAGCAAGATGGATCTGGTGACGCGCGAGGAGTTCGACGTGCAGCAGGAGGTGTTGGTGCGCACCCGGGAGAAGCTGGCGCAGCTGGAGCTGAAGCTGGCGCGCCTGGAGGCGCAGGTGTTCCCGGAGGAAACGCAGGCCGCGGTAGAAGCGCAATCAGAGCTCGGCCACTCCTAGCGATATGACGCTGGCCGTGGTGGCAAGCCGGGCGCTGGCAGGGTTGGAAGCGCCCGAGGTCGCGGTGGAAGTGCATCTGGCCAACGGTTTGCCCGCATTCACCATTGTCGGCCTGCCTGACCTTGAGGTGAAGGAAAGCCGGGAGCGTGTGCGCGCGGCGATTCTAACCTCGGGTTTTGAGTTTCCGGCCCGGCGAATCACAGTCAACCTGGCTCCGGCCGATCTGCCCAAGGACTCCGGCCGTTTCGATCTGCCCATCGCCATCGGCATTCTGGCGGCCAGCGGGCAGGTGCGTTGCCCCCGTCTGGCGGAGTATGAGATCGCGGGAGAACTGGCTTTGACCGGGGCCTTGCGGCCGGTCCGCGGCGCCTTGGCGATGGCGTGCCGGACGCGGGAAGCGGGGCGCGCCTTCATCTTGCCGATGGCCAGCGCCAAGGAGGCCGCGGTGCTGGAAGGCATGCCCTTGTACGGCGTGAGCACTCTGGTGGAAGCCTGCGCCTTTCTCAACGGCCTCTCCGAGCTGGTACCGTATCGACCAGAAGGCGGTTTGCCTCGTTCGGCCCCGGACTACCCCGATCTACAAGACATCAAAGGCCAGCCGCTGGCGCGCCACGCGTTGGAAGTGGCCGCGGCCGGACGGCATAGTCTTTTGATGATGGGGCCGCCCGGCACCGGCAAATCCATGTTGGCCGCGCGTCTGCCCGGCATCTTGCCCGGCATGCCGGACGAAGAGGCGCTGGAAAGCGCCGCCGTGCGCTCCTTGGGGACCGACGGCTTCGCGCTGGACGATTGGGGCGTAAGGCCGTTCCGCTCACCGCACCATACCGCGTCCGCGGTGGCGCTGGTGGGCGGCGGCAGCGATCCGCGGCCGGGAGAAATCAGCCTGGCGCATCACGGCGTTTTGTTTCTGGACGAATTGCCCGAGTTCGATCGCAAGGTGCTGGAAGTGCTGCGCGAGCCTCTGGAGGCCGGGGTGATCCACATCTCGCGCGCCGCGCGCCAAGCCAGTTTTCCCGCGCGCTTCCAGCTGATTGCGGCCATGAATCCCTGTCCGTGTGGTTATCTTGGGCATTTCAGCGGAAAATGCAGCTGCACGCCCGAGCAAGTGGGGCGCTATCGAGGTAAAATCTCCGGTCCCTTATTGGATCGTATCGATTTGCACGTTGAAGTGCAGTCCTTGCCGGCGGAGCAGTTGGTGGGCGGGGCCGCCGGCGAGTCCAGCGCTTTGGTGCGCGAACGGGTGGAGACGGCGTATCGTCTGCAATTGGCCCGGCAGGGCAAGGCGAATGCCGGCTTAAGCGGGGCCGAACTGGAGGCGATTGGCGATTTTCATGCCGAGGCGCTGGCATTATTGCGGCAAGTTTTGGACAAGATCGGCTTGTCTGCGCGCAGTTATCATCGGATACTTCGAGTTTCCAGAACCATTGCCGATTTACAGGGTCAGGCAATGGTCATGCGGGAGCATGTGTTGCAGGCGATTCAATTACGACGCGCCGCAATGCCTAATGGCTAACAATAAATAAAGAATTGATCAATCCAGATAGTTTGTTGAACTATTTGATTAGTTAAAAGCGTAAGTGCTGCATGGCAAATCGAGATTTAAAAAATTCCTCCCGTGGTTCCCGCGGTCGCTCATCCAGCTCCAAAAGCGGAGGCGGCGGCATGGTGGCGGGCATCGTCATCGGTCTGATCGTCGGCATTGCCGTCGCGGTTGGCCTCGCCATGTATCTGAATAAGTCCTCTACGCCGTTCAGCAACTTGGAGAAATTGGATCGCAAGGCGGCCGGCGCTTCCGCGCCGCCGACGGAGCTGCTGGCGCCGGGCACCCGTATTGCCGACGCCGCCTCGGAAACCGCCGCCGCTCCGGCGCCGGCGGTCAAGCCGGCTCAGGAGCCGCCTTCCGCTCCGCCGCCGATGCCGACGGAAACCCCGGCCAAGCCGGCCCCGGCCGCGCCGGCGGCCAAGGAAGCCGGCAAGGACGAGCAACGCTTTGATTTCTATAAGATCCTGCCAGGACAGGTGGATGCGGTGCCCGGCAAGAACGGCAAAGCGACGGAACCTTCTGCGCAGCAGCCGGCCAAAAAGGTCTACTTGCAGCTGGGATCCTTCCAGAATCAGGACGAGGCGGACAACCTCAAGGCCAAGCTGGCCTTGCTGGGCGTGGAAGCCAAAATCCAGTCGGTGACTGTGCCGGAAAAGGGGCTGGTGCATCGCGTCAGGGTGGGGCCGTACAACCGCCAGGACGAGGTGGATCGGGTGAAGGCTCAGTTGAAGCAGGACGGCATTGGCGCAACGGTCGTCAAGGCGGAATAAACTCTTCCTCTATTTAGGAAATCGATAATGAAAAAGTGGTTATTGCTTTCGTTGATGCTGTTCAGCGGCTTGGCAAACGCGGCGATTGAGCTGGGCAAGGATTACACCATGCTGGCGACGCCGCAGCCGGTGGCGGATCCGAAAAAAGTCGAGGTGATCGAGTTCTTCTCCTACCATTGCATTCACTGCCTGGAACTTGAGCCGGCGATGAGCGCCTGGGAGAAGAGCAAGCCCGCCGACGTGGCCTTCTCCAAGGAACAGATCGTGTGGCAGAAGTCGATGGAAGGCTTTGTGCGCATGTTCTCCGCCTTCAAGACCTCCGGCACTTACGACAAACTGCATCGCCCGGCTTTCGAGGCCGTGGTGAAGTCGCGCGTCAACCTGTCGGACGAGGGCGTGTTCGCCAACTGGCTGAAGCAGCAGAAGGGCGTTGACGCCGCCAAGGTGATGCAGGCGTACAAATCCTTCGGCGTGAACGCGCAGGTGGCCAAGGCGGCCAAGATGACCCGCGATTACGCGATCCAGGGCACCCCGACGGTGATCGTCAACGGCAAGTACGTGGTGACGCCGGTGGCGCCGGAGCGCATGGTGCAGGTGATCAACGAGCTGGTGGCCAAAGCCCGAGCCGAGAAAAAATAAGAATCGAGCAAGACGCTTGGTGAAGAAGGCAGCCCTGGGGCTGCCTTTTGTGCGTATTAATCCTTGATGGGGGATGGGTGGACATGGATGTGATGCTGTTGGCCAAGGCTTTATTGCTGGGCATTGTCGAAGGGGTGACGGAGTTTTTCCCGATTTCCAGCACCGGGCACTTGATCGTGGTCGGGGATCTGATCGACTTTCAGAACAATGCCGACGTGTTCGAGGTGGTGATACAGCTGGGCGCGATCCTGGCGGTGGTTTGGGAGTACCGGCAGCGCTTTCTGGGCGTGGCGCAGGGGGCTTTGCGGCGGGAGGCCCAGTCGCTGCGCTTCATCAGTAATTTGCTGGTGGCTTTCCTGCCGGCGGCGGTCATCGGTTTTTTCGCGATCAAGGCGATCAAGCACTATTTGTTCAATCCGGTGACGGTGGCGCTGGCCCTGGTGGTGGGCGGCGTCATCATTCTGCTGGTTGAGCGCAAACAGCGCGTGCCGCGGGTGAGCAGCGTGGACGCAATGAGCTGGCAGGACGCGTTGAAAGTGGGGTGTGCCCAAGTGTTCGCCATGGTGCCCGGCACGTCGCGTTCGGGCTCCACCATTATCGGCGGCATGCTGTTTGGCCTGGATCGCAAGGTCGCCACCGAGTTTTCCTTTTTCCTGGCGGTGCCGACCATGTTCGCGGCCACCTTCTACGATGTGTACAAGCATTGGCACCAATTCACCGCCGCCGATGTGCCGGTGATAGGTGTTGGTTTTGTCGCGGCCTTCATCAGCGCCTTCTTCGCCGTGCGTGGTTTGATCCGCTATGTGTCCAGCCATAATTTCAATGCGTTCGCCTGGTACCGCATTGTCTTTGGCCTGGTGATCTTGGCGACATGGCAGCTGGGTTGGGTGAATTGGAGCGCCTGAACTGGCTCAAGGTAGAAATATCTTGACAGTCAAAGCGGGCTTGTATAATATGCAACCTCTCTGACGCGGGGTGGAGCAGTCTGGTAGCTCGTCGGGCTCATAACCCGAAGGTCGTAGGTTCAAATCCTGCCCCCGCAACCAAATTCAAAAACCCAGCTTTCTTTTGAAAGCTGGGTTTTTCGTTTTCCGCGCCGCTCCGTTTTTTAAATGGTCGTTGAATAAAAAAACCGCCGGGTGAGGGCGGTTTTTTTATTGCTCGCGCAGACGAGATTAAATGCGCTTGGCCAGTTCCGCGGCCTTGCCGATATAGCTGGCCGGGGTCAATTCCAGCAGGCGGGCTTTCTCCGCTTCGGGCAATTCCAGGTTCTTGATGAAAGCGTGCAGGGTTTCACGGGTAATGCCGCCCTTGCCGCGCGTCAGCTCTTTCAGTTGCTCGTAGGGGTTGGGCACGCCATGGCGACGCATTACGGTTTGCACCGGCTCCGCCAGCAGCTCCCAGCTATTGTCCAGCTCGGATGCGATTGCCTGCGGATTGATTTCCAGCTTGTTCAGGCCTTTCAGGCAGGCTTTGAGGCCCAGAATGGTGTAGCCGAAGCCCACGCCCATATTGCGCAGCACGGTGGAGTCGGTCAGGTCGCGCTGCCAGCGCGATACCGGCAGCTTTTCCGCCAAGTGGCCCAGGATGGCGTTGGCCATGCCCAGATTGCCTTCGGCGTTTTCGAAGTCGATCGGATTGACCTTGTGCGGCATGGTGGAGCTGCCGACTTCGTCTTTCTTCACCTTTTGCTTGAAATAGCCCAGCGAGATATAGCCCCAGATGTCGCGGTTCAGGTCGATCAGGATGGTGTTGACCCGCGCCAGGACCTGATACAGCTCGGCCATGTAATCGTGCGGTTCGATCTGGATGGTGTAGGGGTTGAAGGTCAGGCCCAGACCGGTGACGAAGCGGCCGCAGAAGCTTTCCCAGTCGATGTCGGGGTAAGCGACCAGATGGGCGTTGTAATTACCCACAGCGCCGTTGATCTTGCCGAGGATTTCCTGATGAACCAGTTGTTCGCGCTGACGTTTCAGGCGGTAGACCGTATTGGCCAACTCCTTGCCCATCGTGGACGGGGTCGCAGGCTGGCCATGGGTGCGGCACATCATCGCGGTGTCGGCCAGTTCGTGGGCCAGTTTTTGCAGCTTGTGGATGACTTCGTCGATCGCGGGCAGCACCACGGTGTTGCGCGCGGTTTTCAGCATCAGCGCGTGCGACAGATTGTTGATGTCTTCGGAGGTGCAGGCGAAGTGGATGAACTCGCTGGCCGCCATCACTTCCGGATTGCCGGACAGGCGTTCCTTCAGCCAGTATTCGATGGCTTTCACGTCGTGATTGGTGCGCGCCTCGATGGCTTTGACTTCTTCGCCGTGTTGCACGTTGAAGTTGGCGATCACGTCGTCGATTTCACGGATGGTGGCCTCCGAGAAGGAAGGCACTTCCTCGATGCCCGGCTCGGCGGCCAGCATCTTCAGCCATTCCAGCTCCACTTTGATGCGGAACTTCATCAGGCCGTACTCGGAAAACAGATTGCGCAAGGCCTCGACTTGGCCGGCGTAGCGGCCATCCAGGGGGCTTAGGGCGGTCAGCGTGGTCAGGTTCATGCTGGGTAGTTCCAAACGTGGGTTGCCGGTGTTCTGGCGGGTTGCGGTACAAAATCGCTCATTGCTCAGCGCAGACGGCGCGCGAGCGCCGCGGCCAACTCCTCCGCGGCTTGCGGTCGGAAGCGGAAAAACAGCTCCGGTTCAATCATTTCCAGCTCCATGACCGCCAGGCGGTCATGGTTGTCGCGAATCATGTCGACGCGCGCGTACAGCACGTCGAAAGGGACCGCCCGCACGGCGGCTTCGGCGAAGGCGATCTCTTGCGCGTCGGCCTGATGCGGGTGGACCTGGCCGCCGTGATCGTCTTGCACGCGGAAGTCGCCGGACTTCGGCGTTTTGCGGATGGCGTGGCTGAAGCGGCCGTCGATGACGATCAGAGACAATTCTCCCTGGCTCAGCACATTGTGTTGCATGGGCTGCAGCAGCATGGCCTCCTGCTGGATCAGCTCGGCGTATACGCATTCCAGCGATTCCGCGTTTGTCGGAGCGACGCGATAAGTGTGCCGGGCGGCTCCGGAGACGGCTGGTTTCAAGATGGCGTCGTCCCAGTTCCGCTCTTCCAGCAACTGGCGCAGCGTTTGCGGCGCGCCTTTCTCAATGTAGCGCGTGTCCACCGTATGAACAGCGTTTTGTTGCAGCTCGGACAGGTAGTGTTTGTCCAGATTCCAGCGAATCAGCTCAATCTCGTTGAAGAGGCGGGTTTGAGCGGCCGCGCGCGCCAGCCAGTCGGAAAACGCGGGCAGGCGCTCGAAGTAATCCCAGGTGGTGCGGAACAGCGCGCAAGCCGAGTCGGCCCAGTCCATGTCCGGATCGTCCCAGGCCAGGCGGCGGACGCGCAAGCCCTGGCGCTGCAGCGCCGCCAGCACCAGGCCGTCTTCATGATGAACCTGGCGGCGGTACCAGTCGCCGTCGTCAGGCGGCAGCAGGCGCGAATCGGTCAGAACGGCAACATCGAGCGACATCGAAATCCTTTTACATCAAGAAAAACGGGTGCCAGGCACCCGTTTCAACTTACATGCCGGGCATCATGCCCTTCATGCCGCGAAGCATTTTCATCATGCCTCCCTTGGAGGAGAACTGCTTCATCATTTTCTGAGTCTGTTCGAACTGGTTCAGCAGCTTGTTGACCTCCTGCACCGTCACGCCGGCGCCGGCGGCGATGCGTCGTTTGCGGCTGGCCTTGAGCAATTCCGGCTTATGGCGCTCTTGCGGCGTCATCGAGTTGATGATGCCTTCGATGCGGCGCATGGCTTTCTCCGCCTCCGCGCCCTGCACGCCCTTGGCCATCTGGCCCAGTTGCCCCGGCATTTTCTCCAGCAGATTGCTCATGCCGCCCATTTTCTTCATCTGCTGCATCTGGGCCTTGAAGTCTTCGAGGTCGAAGCCCTTGC
This sequence comes from Chromobacterium sp. Panama, assembly GCF_003052555.1. Lineage (NCBI taxonomy): Bacteria > Pseudomonadati > Pseudomonadota > Betaproteobacteria > Neisseriales > Chromobacteriaceae > Chromobacterium > Chromobacterium sp. Panama. The sequence continues at coordinate 3,851,797 of NZ_QARX01000001.1, read as the reverse complement.
CGGACTTCAACTTCTTGGCCATGGCGGCGGCTTCGTCCTGATCGATGCCTTTTTGCACTTCCTCGATCAGCGACAGCACATCGCCCATGCCCAAAATCCGGCTGGCGATCCGGTCCGGGTGGAAGGGCTCCAGGCCGGACACTTTTTCGCCGACGCCGATGAATTTGATCGGCTTGCCGGTGATGTGGCGGACCGACAGCGCGGCGCCGCCGCGCGAGTCGCCGTCCATCTTGGTGAGGATGACGCCGGTCAGCGGCAGCGCTTCATTGAAAGCCTGGGCGGTGTTGACCGCATCCTGGCCCTGCATCGCGTCGACGACGAACAAGGTCTCCACCGGATTCAGCGTCGCGTGCAGCGCCTTGATCTCGGCCATCATCGCCTCGTCGATGGCCAGACGGCCGGCGGTATCCACCATCAGCACATCGAAGAAGTGGCGCTTGGCGTGATCCACCGCGGCGCAGGCGATATCGACCGGATTCTGGTCGCCTGAGGACGGGAACCATTCGACGCCGACCTGCTGGGCCAGCAGTTTCAACTGCTCGATGGCGGCGGGGCGGTAAACGTCGGCGGAGACGACCAGCACTTTTTTCTTCTGGGTCTCTTTCAATAGCTTGGCGAGCTTGCCGACCGTGGTGGTTTTGCCGGCGCCCTGCAGGCCGGCCATCAGCACGATGGCGGGCGGCACGGCGGCCAGATTGAGGGCGTCGTTCTTCTCGCCCATCAATTTGGTCAATTCCTCATTGACCACGCCCACCAGGGCTTGGCCCGGCGTCAGGCTGCCGGCCACGTCCTGGCCGAGCGCGCGCTCCTTGACCTGGGCGATAAAGGTTTTGACCACGGGCAGGGCGACGTCGGCCTCCAGCAGGGCCATGCGCACTTCGCGCATCGCGTCCTGGATATTGGCTTCGGTCAAGCGCGCATTGCCGCGCAGATTTTTCATCACGCCGGACAGGCGGCTGGTCAGGTTGTCTAGCATGGTGCGTCCTTACTTCTGCCAACGGCTTGCCGGTTGGTGTAGACTCTCAAACTATCGATTTTACCACGAGCCGCCGGGGCTGCGCCCGGTTTTGATAAAACACCCGACATGACCCGTTTCCTGCTCGTACTTTCTATTGCGCTGATCCTCTCTTACGGGGTTTTCAGCTGGCACTACTTCGCCAACTGGCGCGGCCTGGCGTGCTGGCCGCGCAAGCCGCGGCTGGAACACAGCCTATTGGGCGTGCTGCTGCTGCTGCAGGCGATTGCGGTGTTGTTGCCGCTGACTCAGGGCGCTTTGCTGTCCCTGGGGGTTGGCCGCGCGCTGTCGGTGATGGTGTGGATCATGCTGCTGATTTATTGGACTTGCAGCTTCTTCTATCGCGTGGAAGGCCTGCAGCTGTTCATGATGCCGCTGGCGATGGCCGCGCTGGGTTTCGCCCTGCTGTTCCCCGGCCAGCACGTAGTGCAAGACCTGAGCAATCCGGCTTTTGTGCTACATATCCTGGTCTCCCTGTTTGCTTACAGCCTGTTCGCCATCGGCGCGCTGATCGCCATTCTGATGCTGTTTTTGGAGAAAGCCCTGCACGATAAGCGGGCCTCTCCGCTGGTCAAGCAATTGCCGCCCTTGCTGTCCCTGGAAAAAATGATGTTCCAGGTGATAGGCGTCGGCTTCTTGCTGCTGACGGTTTCCTTGCTGACCGGCGTAGTGTTCTCCGAAGAAGTGTTGGGACATGCCGCGGCGCTGACGCACAAGACCATCTTCGCCGTGTTGTCCTGGCTATTGTTCGGCGGCCTGTTGATCGGCCGCAAGTTGCAAGGCTGGCGCGGCCGGGTGGCGATTCGCTGGACTTTGGCCGGCTTCCTGTCCTTGGCGCTAGCTTACATTGGCAGCAAGGTCGTCATAGAATTGATCCTGCAACGCGGTTGAGGTTGCCAGTCCTGTCTCACAAGGAGATCAATGATGAAAAAATTGTTAGCCCTGTTTGCCGCCCTGATGCTGATTTGCGGCACCGCTTTCGCCGCCGTCAACATCAATACCGCCAACCAGCAGGAGCTGGAGGCGCTGAACGGAATCGGCCCGGTCAAGGCCAAGGCCATTGTGGATTACCGCGCCAAGAACGGACCGTTCAAAAGCGTTGACGATCTGAAAAACGTCAGCGGGATTGGCGACAAGACCTTGGAAAAACTGCGCAGCGAGATCGCGGTCAGCGGCGCTTCCAGCGCCGCGCCGAAAGCCGCGGCCAAACCCGCCGCCGCCGCCAAGCCCGCCGCCGCTGCGGCCAAACCGGTGGCCGGCGTCAAGAAAGAAGCCTCCAAACCGGCGGCCAAGAAAAAGCCCTAACGTTTACCCGTCAATGGTTTGCAGGAAACAACGCCCGCGGATGCGGGCGTTTTTCATTGCTTGCCGAACAGGGCCAACGCCAATTGCCTTTGCTCAGCGTGGTCGACGATGGGGCGTGGATAGTCCCGGCCCAGAACGAAGCCTTCCGGCAGCGCCTTGGCTTGCCAGGGGGCGTGGATCGCCTGATCGCTGAGCGCGGCCAACTCCGGCACGTAGCGACGGATGAAGCGGCCGTCCGGATCGAATTTCTGCGATTGCGTCACCGGGTTGAAGATGCGGAAATAGGGTTGCGCGTCGCAGCCGGTGGAGGCCGCCCATTGCCAGCCGCCGTTGTTCGAGGCCAGATCGAAGTCCAGCAGCTTCTCCGCGAAATAGCGTTCTCCCAGACGCCAGTCAATCAGCAAATCCTTGACCAGAAAACTGGCGGCGATCATGCGCAGCCGGTTGTGCATATAGCCGGTTTGGTTCAGTTGTCGCATGGCCGCATCAATCAACGGATAACCACTTAGTCCTTTTTGCCAGCTTTCCAGCCAGTCCCGGCGGTTGGGAAAGGGAAGGTCTCGGTATTGCGGCTTGAAGCTGTGAGCGGCGACATCGGGGAAGTGCCATAGCAGCTGCTGATAAAACTCTCGCCAGATCAACTCCTTCAGCCAGCACATCGCGCCCTCGCCGCCGTCGAAACTGGCGAATTGCACCAATTGGCGAATCGAGATGGTGCCGAAGCGCAAGTGGGTGGACAGATAGGACACGCCCTTTACGCCGGGGTAGTCCCTTTGTTGATGGTAGCGTTGGATGCGTTGCTGACAGAAATCGGCGAACCTCTCTTGGGCGCCGGAGGCCCCGGGCGTCAGCAAGCAGGGTTCTGCCTGGGCGAAGCCCAATTCCGCCAGGCCGGGCATGGTCGGCGTGCCCGCTGGCGGGCGCAAGCGGCCCGCCAGCGGAGGCATGGTCAGCGATTGGCTGTGCTGTGGGCTCAGTCTTTTAAGCCAGGCATTGCAGTAGGGGGTAAACACGGTGAAGGGTTTGCCGCTGGAGGTGAGCAGCTCGTCCCTGGCGAAAATGACCTGGTCCTTGTATGAGAGCAAGCTCTTGCCCATTGTTGCCAGAGTCTGGGCAACCACCTGGTCTCGCTGGCGCGCATAGGGCTCGTAATCCTCGTTCACGTAAACGGCCTCGGCGTCTAGCTGCGCCGCCAGCCTCGGGATGATGTCTTGCGCTGGCCCTGTCGCACACCATAGGTCCCCGCCCGCTGCGCGCAGGGACGTCTGAACTTCCTGCAAGGATTGCCAGATGAAGCCGATACGTCTGTCGGCGGGGGAGAGCGTGTCGAGAATATTGCTGTCGAAAACAAAGACGCACTGCACCGGGCGGCCCGAAGCCAGCGCTTGCTGCAAAGCGTGGTTGTCCTCCAGGCGCAAGTCGCGCCTGAGCCAGTAAAGTGAAACCTTGCTCATGGGTAAGCTAGTCATGGTTTGATTGTCTGACAGTAGATGGTCCATTTTATGCTTTGTGGTTTGTTGCTTTTTTGCACTAAGTTGCTGCTTATGTTGCGTAATTGCATCTCACGGCTGGTGGCGCTTCAGTCTGGTGTTCATGTAAAACAAGGGTTTGTGATGCATGTGTTGTTTTTTTGAGTGCTTTTTTGTTGGAAGTGCATGCTGTTTTTGTTTTTTCGCAACGCCGGTCTTATATTGAGCCTAGCGATCACCGAAGCATATCGGCGACACATAAATGTCCGGGTTCTCTGGCCTTAGAACTAGCGAAATCAACAGGACAATATCAACTGACTTGAAAGGAACTGCAATGAACAAGACGCATATCGCTCTTGCAATCGCCGCCCTGATGCCGGCCGCCGCCGCAATGGCCGACGTCACCATCTACGGTGAAATCCGCGGTGGTTACGAGTACAACAAGACCTACCGCTCGAATACCAGCCTCGACTCCAACGGCAAGCCCCAGGGTAACTCCCAGATCAACGACTGGACCTCGCGCATCGGCTTCAAGGGCAACGAAGATCTGGGCAATGGCCTGAAAGCCATCTGGCAGGTTGAGAATCGCGTGAATATCGACGGCTCCGAATCCTCTGGCTTTAATACCCGCGACAGTTTCATCGGCTTGGCCGGCGACAGCTGGGGTAAGTTCCGTCTGGGGCGTCTGTCCAACTACGCTAACGATTCGATGGAGCAGGTGGACCCGGGCTATTACAGTTCGCAAAGCGTAGGTGGTCTGGCTTACTTCACCCGCCTTGATGACCGCGTCAACAACGCCATTCGCTACGACAGCCCGAACTGGGCCGGCTTCAGCTTCGCGTTCCTGTATGGCACCGACGAAGCTCGCGGGGCAAGCACTGATGGCAGCCGCACCAATCGCCAGACTTGGAACCTGGGCCTGAGCTATGAAAACTCCGGTTTCTTCGGCAAGTACAACTACCAGAACTGGGGTGACGCCGATAAGGCGCTTGTGTCTGGCGGGCGTAGCTCGAATAAAGATTGGCACCGCTTTGAAGGCGGCTACATGGCCAACAATATCTATGCGGTCTTGGGCTATCAACAAATTCGTGGCTATATCGATGGCACTGCCGGCGTTTATGCCGATACCAAGGGCGTGTTGTATAACAAAGCCGCCTTTAACGCTTTGACCGCTGGCTCTAGCAATCTGGATGTGAGCAAAGAAGTGAAAACCCGCGAACTGGCCCTGACTCTGGGTTATACCTTCGGTTCGTTGACCCCGTACTTCTCCTACGTCAAGGGTTACGACATCAGCGTTGGTGGTAGCGATGTCAACAACTCTGGTTACGACCAATATGTATTGGCTCTGGACTACGCTTTGTCCAAGCGTACCGAGGTTTACACTTCCTACGGTCACGTGAAGTGGAAGGGCAATAATGTGGAGAAGGAAAACTCCTTCGGCCTGGGTCTGGTGCACCGCTTCTAAGTGCACTTGAGTACCACCTTGAAAGGACTGCTTCGGCAGTCCTTTTTGTTTTGGCGCTAAGCCGGACCTATCCAGCCGCGCCGGGATTTAAGTCAAAGCAGCATCCGCATTTTGCATATAATGTTGTAACGGTAGTGCGGCTGTCTTGAAGGCGGCGGGCTCTGGCACGGGAGCGTCGCGCGGTGTCCTCAAATCTGTTTACTGGTGAGTTGCAAGCGTATGGAAGCTTCGGCTGGCATTTCCGGCTTGGGTCGGGCCTTGGTGCAAAACAATATGCTGTTGCAGCAGGATGCGGACGCCATTCTGCGTCAGTCTCAGGCATCGCATATCAGCTTTGTCGAGCAGCTGATTCAGAGCAAGAAGATGACGGCGCAGGATGTCGCGATGTTCGCGTCCAAGACCTTTGGCTATCCCTTATTGGACATGTCGGCCATCGATCTCGATCAGTTGCCCAAGGGCGTGGTGGATGACGAATTGATCGCCAGCCGGCGCTTGCTGCCCCTGCTCAAGCGCGGCAACAAGCTGTATGTCGGCACCTCGGACCCGACTCAGACCTCGGCCTATCACGCCATCACCTTCAAGACCGGGATGACGGTGGAAGTGGTGGTGGTGGAGGACGACAAGCTGGGCAAGATGCTCGGCAAGTACGGCGAGGACGCCACCGCCGCGATCAAGGCCCTGGAAAACGAGGATTTTGGCGATCTCGAATTCGCCGATCCGGACGCGCCGGCGGATACCGGCGCGCAGCCGGACGTCGACGACGCGCCGGTGGTCAAATTCATCCACAAGGTGTTGCTGGACGCGATCAATGGCGGCGCGTCCGATATCCATTTCGAACCCTATGAGAAGTTCTACCGCATCCGTTACCGGGTGGATGGGGTGTTGAAGGAGATCTCGCAGCCGCCCTTGGTGTTGAAGGAAAAGATCGCCTCCCGGATCAAGGTGATTTCCAAGCTGGATATTTCGGAAAAGCGGGTGCCGCAGGATGGCCGGATGAAGCTGGTCATTTCCAAGGCGCGGGCGATCGATTTCCGGGTCAGCACCTTACCCACTTTGTACGGCGAAAAGATTGTGATGCGTATTCTGGACTCGTCGGCCGCGAATCTGGATATCGAGCAGCTCGGCTTCGAGCCGGAGCAGAAACGTTTGTTGCTGGACGCGATCGGGCGTCCCTACGGCATGGTGCTGGTGACCGGCCCCACCGGCAGCGGTAAAACGGTGTCGCTGTATACCTGTCTTAATTTGCTGAACAAGCCGGACATCAATATCGCCACAGCCGAGGATCCGGTGGAAATCAATTTGCCGGGCATCAATCAGGTCAACGTCAACGAGCGCGCCGGGTTGACCTTCGCCTCGGCCTTGAAGGCTTTTCTGCGCCAGGATCCGGATGTGATCATGGTGGGCGAGATCCGGGATTTCGAAACGGCGGACATCGCGATCAAGGCGGCGCAGACCGGTCACATGGTGTTCTCCACCCTGCATACCAATAACGCGCCGGCGACTTTGACCCGGATGCTGAACATGGGGGTGGCGCCGTTCAATATCGCCAGCTCGGTGTTGCTGATCATGGCGCAGCGTCTGGCGCGCCGTTTGTGCGCGCATTGCAAGAAGCCGGCGGACATTCCCGAAGAGGCGCTGTTGCGGGCGGGTTTCAAGAAAGAGGAATTGGACGGCAGCTGGAAGCCCTATGCGCCGGTGGGCTGTGAGGAGTGCCGCAATACCGGCTACCGCGGCCGTACCGGCATTTACGAAGTGATGCCCATCACCGACGCGATGACGCGTTTGATCATGCAGAACGGCACCGCCATCGATATCGCCGATCTGGCGCGCAAGGAGGGCATGGTGGATTTGCGCCACGCCGGCCTGCTGAAGGTCAAGGCGGGCTTGACCTCGTTGACCGAGATCGAGGCGGTGACCAACGAATAAAAGCGGTTTCGCGCCTCCGGCAGCCGCCGGAAAGCTGACTTAACGGCTTGGAATAAGAAAGAGGCCATGGAATGGCAGTCACGGTAGCGAAAAAAGCGACGCCGGGCTTTGTCTGGGAGTGGGAAGGCAAGGACAAGGCGGGCAAGGCGATACGCGGGGAATTGAGAGCGGAGTCCGAGGCGGTGGCCAAGACTCAGCTGCGGCGTCAAGGCATCAATGTCGTCAAGATCAAGCGCCGGCGCGCCGGGTTCGGCAAGCGCATCACCGAGCGGGACATCACCTTGTTCACCCGGCAGCTGGCGACCATGATGCGCGCCGGCGTGCCGCTGTTGCAGGCTTTCGACATCGCGGCCAAGGGCCACGGCAACCCCGCCGTGACCAAGATGCTGCTGGAAGTGCGCGCGGATGTGGAAACCGGTCTGTCGCTGGCGGAGGCCTTCCGCAAGCGGCCCTTGTACTTCGACAAGCTGTTCTGCAACATCATCGCCGCGGGCGAAACCGGCGGCGTGCTGGACTCCTTGCTGGACAAGCTGGCCACCTACAAGGAAAAGGTGATGGCGATCAAGGGCAAGATCAAGTCGGCGCTGATCTATCCGTCGGCCATCGTCGGCACCGCCTTCATCATTACCGCCGTCATCATGATTTACGTGATTCCGGCGTTCAAGGATTTGTTCTCCAGCTTCGGCGCCAATTTGCCGGCGCCGACCTTGTTCGTGATCTGGCTGTCGGATGGCTTCGTCCATTACTGGTGGCTGATCTTCGGCGTGATCTTCGGCAGCCTGTTCGGCTTTCTCTACGCCTTCAAGCGCACGCCCAAGCTGCAAGAGCGGATGGACCGCATTCTGCTGCGCATGCCGGTGATCGGCGACATCATCCGCAAGGCCACCATCGCGCGCTGGGCGCGCACTTTGTCCACCTTGTTCGCCGCCGGGGTGCCGCTGGTGGAAGCGCTGGATTCGGTGGGCGGGGCCTCCGGCAATCAGGTGTACGCGGACGCCACCAAGCGGATTCAGAACGATGTCAGCACCGGCTCCAGCCTCAATTATTCGATGCAGCGTACCGACTTGTTCCCTAATATGGTGCTGCAAATGACCTCGATCGGCGAGGAGTCCGGCTCGCTGGACCAGATGCTGGACAAGGTGGCGGATTTTTACGAAGAAGAAGTCGATAATGCGGTGGCCGCGCTGTCCAGCTTGCTGGAGCCGGCCATCATGGTGATTCTGGGGATCTTGATCGGCGGTTTGATCATTGCGATGTATATGCCGATTTTCAAAATGGGGCAGGTGGTTGGATGATCGAGGAGTGGCGCTGGATCGCCGGCTCGTACCCGCTGGCTTTCGCCGGCGCGGCGCTGGTGCTGGGTTTATTGCTTGGCAGTTTTCTGAATGTGCTCATCCATCGTTTGCCCAAGATGCTGGAAGCCGAATGGCGGCGGAATTGTGTTGATTGTCTGCAGCTGGAGGAGAGCGAGGCGGTCGAGCCCTATAATTTAATGCGGCCGGCCTCGCACTGCCCGCAATGCCGGGCCGTGGTGCGTCCATGGCAGAACATTCCGCTGTTGAGCTTCCTGTTGCTGCGCGGCCGCTGCGCGAGTTGCCGAGTCAACATCCCTTGGCGTTATCCGGCGGTGGAGCTGTCGGCCGGCGTGTTGTTCGCTTTCCTGGCCTGGCGCTATGGGTGGTCGGAGCAATTGCCGGCCTATATGGCCTTGACGGCGGTGCTCTTGGCGCTGACCTTCATCGATGCGGACACGCAGCTGCTGCCGGACAACCTGACCTTGCCCTTGCTGTGGGGCGGCTTGCTGTTCAACCTGCTGACCGGAACCGTGCCCTTGGCCGACGCGGTGATAGGCGCGATGGCCGGCTATCTGAGCTTGTGGTTGTTGTTTCACGGTTTCAAGCTGGTCACCGGCAAGGAGGGCATGGGCTATGGAGACTTCAAGCTGCTGGCCGCCTTGGGCGCCTGGCTGGGATGGACCTTGCTGCCTTTGGTGATCCTGCTGTCCTCGCTGGTGGGCGCGGTGGTGGGCGTGGTCTTGATTTTGCTGGCCAAGCACGGTCGTGGCCAGCCCTTGCCGTTTGGCCCTTATCTCGCGGCCGCCGGCTGGATTGCCCTGATCTGGGGGCAAGACATCGTGTACTGGTATTTGCATGGCTATTAAAGTGGTGGGGCTGACCGGCGGCATTGGTTCCGGTAAGAGCGCGGCGGCCGATCGCTTCGCCGAATTGGGCGTGCCGGTGGTCGACACCGACGCCATCGCGCACGAGCTGACCGGGCCGCATGGCGCGGCGATGCCGGCCTTGGCGGCGGCTTTCGGCGCGGGCGCGGTGCGAGCGGACGGCGCTTTGGATCGCGGCTGGATGCGCGAGCGCGTGTTCGCCGACGCCGGCAGCCGGCAGCGGCTGGAGAGCGTGCTGCATCCGCTGATCCGGCAGCAGAGCGAGGCCAGGGTGGCCGAGGCGCGCGGGCCGTATTGCGTGTTGGTGGTGCCCTTATTGTTTGAAACCGGGCATTATCTGCCGATGCTGGCGCGCACCTTGTTGGTGGATTGCGAGGAGTCGGCGCAACTGGAGCGGGTGATGCGGCGCAACGGCATGGACGAAAACGCCGTGCGCGCGATCATGGCGGCGCAATGTTCGAGAGCGCAGCGACGCGAACGCGCCGACGATATAATTTGTAATAATGACAGCTTGGCTGCGTTGAGGCTTCAAGTCGACGCCAAACACGATTATTATCTTGCCAGCCTAGCCGATAGATCATAACCGGGCTCTCGCGAGCCAAGCAGAAGGGCCGATGCGCCGTGATCAGTTTTGAGTTTCCCGTCACCGAGCGAACCCGCATCCTGCTCCGCCTGGAGCATCTCTACGCACGTCTTGGGTATTTCATCGGCAAGGACCATCCGTATGATCATCATGCGGCCCTGCTGGTGTTGTTCGAGCTGATGGAAACCGCCTCGCGCGCGGACTTGAAGGCGGATCTGCTGCAGGAATTGGAACGGCAGAAACAGATGCTGGAAGCGCTGCGCGAGAATCCGCAAGTGGCGGAAGAGACCCTGGAGGGCGTGCTGGAGGACATCGAGCACGCGTCCAGCCGGCTGCTGGCGCTGACCGGCAAGTTCGGCCAGCATCTGCGCGAAAACGAGTGGCTGATGGCGATCAAGCAGCGCGCCGGCATTCCCGGCGGCACCTGCCAGTTTGATTTGCCGTCTTACCACCAGTGGCAGCAGAAGTCGGCCGAGGTGCGGCGTCAGGACATCAAGCGCTGGGCGTCGCCGCTGATGCCCACCGCCGAGGCGGCGGGCATTCTGCTGACTCTGTTGCGCGACAGCGGCAAGACCCATCATTACGTGGCGCGCCGCGGCGTGTTCCAGCAGATGTCCGGCGGCAAGGTGGTGCAGCTGATCCGCGTGGCCTACGATGGCGGCCTGGAGCTGCTGCCCGAACTGTCCGCCAATAAATACGCGCTCAATATCCGCTTCGTCAGCGCGGTGACCGGGGAATCCCGGCCGCGGCAGACCGAGCAGGATGTCGAGTTTCACCTGACCAATTGCAAGTTCTGACCGGCGCGAGCGCCGGACCTTGCCCCGTTTTGAGAAGCCATGTCTGATTCTGTTCGCGTTGTCGCCTGTCCCACTTGTCGCGCGCCGGTGCGCTGGGAGCCGCAAAGCCAGTTCCGCCCGTTTTGCAGCAAGCGTTGCCGTCTGATCGATTTGGGCGAGTGGGCGACGGAAAGCTATCGGGTGCCGGCGCAGGAAGAGTCGCCGAGCGAGGCGAGCCGCGGAGAGTGAGCGCCCGGCCGCAATGAAAAACAGGTCCCTGAGCGGGACCTGTTTTGTTTTGGCCGCGGGACGGACTCAGGCTCTGGCCGCCAGCGCCGCGCCCTGCGAGAAATAGCCTTTCATGCCGGTGAAGATGGCATTGGCCATTTGCTGCTGGAAATCGCTGCTGAGCAGACGCTGCTCTTCCTCCGGGTTGGAGATGAAGGCGGTTTCCACCAGGATGGACGGGATGTCCGGCGCTTTCAGCACCGCGAAGCCGGCCTGCTCCACCGCGCTCTTGTGCAGCTTGTTGAGGCCGCCCAGATGGCCCAGCACGGTCTTGCCCAGTTTCAGGCTGTCGTTGATGGTGGCGGTCTGGGTCAGGTCCAGCAGGGTGTGGGCCAGGTATTTGTCCTTGCTGCCTATCTTGACGCCGCCCACCAGGTCGGCGTCGTTCTGGCTTTGCGCCAGCGCCTTGGCGAAGGCGCTGGTGGCGCCTTTTTCAGACAGCGCGAACACCGAGGAGCCGCGCGCGGCGCGATTGGGCGCGGCGTCGGCGTGGATGGACACGAACAGGTCGGCGTTCAGCTTGCGCGCCTTGGCCACCCGCACGCCCAGCGGGATGAACACGTCTTCGTCGCGGGTCATATAGGCCTTCATATTGCTTTCCGCGTCTATCATGCGCTTCAACTGTTTGCCGATGCTCAGCACCACGTCCTTCTCGCGCGTGCCGTTCAGACCGACGGCGCCGGGATCGATGCCGCCGTGGCCGGGGTCCAGCATCACGATGATGGGGCGATTGCTGTCTTTTTTCTTGGGCTTGATCTGCGGCGCAGGCTGTTCCAGCTTGCCCTTGTTGTAGTCCTGAAGCAGGGCGAGCAAGGGATCGTCCTGCTTGCCGGCCGGGTAGAGATCCACCACCAGCCGGTGTTTGTACTCGGCCACCGGCGTCATGGTGAAGGCCTGCGGCGTGATGTCCGCTTTCAACTCCAGCACCAGGCGCACCGTGTCCGGATCGAACTGGCCGGCGCGGGCGGTCTTGATATAGGGGTCGGCGGCGGAAATCTGGCCGCCGATGTCTTTGAGCACGCTGTTGAGCTGCACGCCTTGCAGGTCGATCACTAGCCGGTTGGGGTTGGCGATGGTGAACTGCTTGTATTGGATGGCCTCGCTGGCCTCCAGCGTGATGCGGGTGTAAAGCGACGCCGGCCAGATGCGCAGGGCGACGATCTGACTGTTGGCGGCGAAGCCGACGCGGCTCACCGACAGCATGAAGGTGGCGGCCGCGGCGCCGATCAAGCGGCGGCGGAGGGGATCGAAAGTCGAATCAGGCATGACTGTCCGGTTTCTGAGTGGGCAAGTAAACGATAATTGCGACCATTTCCGGCCACGGCTAGTTCCAGCACGATGTCGGCGCGCGGCAAGAGCTCCGCTGCCTTGTCCGGCCACTCGACCAGGCACAGGCTGTCCGGGCCGAAGTATTCGCGGAAGCCGGCATCCTCCCATTCCTCGGGGTCGGCGAAACGGTACAGGTCGAAATGGTGCACGCTATAGTGAGGAAAAGGATAGCTCTCCACCAGAGTATAGGTGGGGCTTTTGACCTTGCCGGCATGGCCGAGCGCGGTCAGCAGGCCGCGCGTGAACGTGGTCTTGCCCGCGCCCAGATCGCCCAATAGATAGACGACGAGGCCGGCTTGCGCCGCTTCGGCGAAGGCTTTGCCCAGCGCCAGGGTGGCGGTTTCATCTTCCAGGTAGCCGCAGCGAACGCTGGTATCATCCATGGCCATGACCGAAAACTCTTTACAAAAACCGGATTATCCCGAATTGGCGCGCCAAATCAAAGCCTGGGCGCGCGAATTGGGTTTTGCCGACGCCAGAATCGGTCGCGCCGGCCTGCCGCCGGAGGCGGAACAGAAGTTGAACGCCTGGCTGGCCGCCGGCCATCACGGCGAGATGGACTATATGGCCCGCCACGGCGCTTTGCGGGTCAAGCCGGCGGATCTGGTGCCCGGCACCCTGTCCGTTATTTCCCTGCGCATGCATTACTGGCCGCAGGCGCGCGCGTCGGCCGAGGTGCTGGCCGACGGCGGCAAAGCCTATTTATCGCGCTACGCGCTGGGGCGCGACTATCACAAGGTCTTGCGCAACCGGCTGCAGGCGCTGGCGGACCGGATCAAGCGGGAGATAGGCGAGTTCGGCTACCGGGTGTTCACCGACAGCGCGCCGGTGGCCGAGGTGGCGCTGGCGGCGCAGGCCGGCCTGGGCTGGCGCGGCAAACACACTCTGTTGCTGACCAAGAACGAGGGCTCGCTGTTTTTCCTGGGAGAGGTCTTCACCGACCTGCCCCTGCCGGAGGACGAGGCGGAGGACGGCCATTGCGGCCGCTGCACTCGTTGCATCGATGTCTGTCCCACCGCGGCCATCGTCGCGCCCTATACGGTGGACGCGCGGCGTTGCATTTCCTATCTGACGATAGAGCTGAAGCGGGCGATTCCGGAGGAGATGCGGCCCTTGATCGGCAACCGCGTCTACGGCTGCGACGATTGCCAGCTGTTCTGTCCTTGGAACCGTTTCGCGGTCGACACCCGGGAGACCGATTTTGCGGTGCGTCATGGTTTGGACGACGTGAGCTTGCTAGAGTTGTTCGCCTGGAGCGAGGCCGAATTCAAGGAGAAGATGGCCGGCAGCCCGATTTACCGCATCGGCTACCTCAAGTGGCTGTCCAATCTGGCGGTGGGGCTGGGCAACGCGCCCACCGCGCCGGAGGTGGTGGCGGGCTTGCGCGCGCGTCTGGATTTTCCCGACGAGATGGTGGCCGAGCCGGTGCGTTGGGCGCTGGGCCGGCACGGCGTCATCGTTTGAAGCTCAGGGTTTGCTGGGCGCCTTGACCAGGGATTCGCCTTCCAGCACCACCTTGCCGCGGACCGAGCACTGGGTCGCCAGTTTGACGAAGTGTTTGTCCGGATTCAGTTCGATCACGGTGGCGCGGGCGGTCACGGTGTCGCCGATGCGCACCGGCGCCTTGAAACGGGTGGATTGCGATAGATAAATGGTGCCGTGGCCGGGCAACTGGGTGCCCACTACGGTGGAAATCAGGCTGGCGGTCAGCATGCCGTGCGCGATGCGCGTTTCGAACGGCGTCTGTTCCGCGTACTCCTGATTGATGTGCACCGGATTGTTGTCGCCGGACACGGCGGCGAACATCAGCACGTCGGCTTCGGTGATGGTCTTGCTGAATTCGGCGAAATCGCCGAGGCCAAGATCTTCAAACCAAACAGTCATGACCGCTCCTGACTTGATATGACGGGGAAATGTTGCAGTGCATTGTGACAGCTTTTGGCCGGAATGCAAATTACCGAGAAATCACGTACTATCGGCGATAAGTTGCGTTTTTGCCACGCTGTATGCAATACAAATCAACCAAACGCTCGTTTGAATTTGTGCTTGGGGCATAATCAGGCTTGCTTCGGCAATTGCTGCTTCCGCGTTCGATCAATCCAGACGGCGGCATTTCTGAAACGGCCGCGCTTGGCGCGGCGGCGGCGACGGTCCGCTCCAGGTTTCTTTTTAGAGATGTCCAGAGGTTTGTTGGAGGAATATGAAAGTTCTAGTCGCTGTGAAACGCGTTGTGGATTACAACGTGAAGGTTCGGGTCAAGGCCGACGGCACTGACGTGGATATCGCCAACGTCAAGATGTCGATGAACCCGTTTGACGAAATCGCGGTGGAAGAGGCGGTGCGTCTCAAGGAAGCCGGCAAGGTCAGCGAAATCGTCGTGGTGTCGCTGGGCGTCAAGCAATGCGAGGAAACGCTGCGCACCGCGCTGGCGATGGGCGCCGACCGCGCCATCCTGGTGGAAACCGATGCGGAGCTGCAGCCGCTGGCGGTGGCCAAATTGCTGAAGGCGGTGGCGGACAAGGAACAGCCGCAGCTCTTGATCGTGGGCAAGCAGGCGATCGACGACGACGCCAACCAGACCGGTCAGATGGCGTCGGCGCTGCTGGGCTGGGGCCAGGGCACGTTCGCCTCCAAGGTGGACTTGTCGGCCGAGACCGTGGACGTCACCCGCGAGATCGACGGCGGCCTGGAAACCGTCAAGCTGCGTTTGCCGGCGGTGGTTACCTCCGACCTGCGCCTGAACGAGCCGCGCTTCATCAAGCTGCCCAACATCATGGCCGCCAAGAAAAAGCCGCTGGACAAGACCACGCCGGCGGAACTGGGCGTGGACGCCGCTCCGCGTCTGAAGACGCTGAAGGTGGCCGAGCCTTCCAAGCGCAGCGCCGGCATCAAGGTGGCCAACGCCGCCGAGCTGGTCGCCAAACTGAAAACCGAAGCAAAGGTGCTGTAAGCCATGGCCATTCTCGTTATCGCTGAACACGACAACCAGAGCCTGAAAGCAGGCACCCTGAACACCATTACCGCCGCCGCCAAGCTGGGCGAGGTGCATGTGCTGGTGGCCGGCCACAACGCCGCCGCCGCCGCCGAGGCCGCCAAGGGCGTGGCCGGCGTCGCCAAAGTGCTGCTGGCCGACGCCGCTCACTACGCGCACGGCCTGGCCGAGAACCTGGGCGCGCTGGTGTCCGACCTGGCCAAGAGCTACAGCCACGTGCTGGCGCCGGCGTCCTCCTTCGGCAAGAACCTGCTGCCGCGCGTAGCCGCCTTGCTGGACGTGGCGCAGATCTCCGAGATCGTCGCCATCGAATCCGCCGACACCTTCGTGCGGCCCATTTACGCCGGCAACGTGCTGGCCACCGTGCAGTCCGCCGACCCGATCAAGGTCATCACCGTGCGCACCACCGCCTTCGACGCGGCGGGCCAGGGCGGTTCCGCCGCGGTGGAAACCGTGGCCGCGGCAGCGGACGCGCAGCTGTCCAGCTTCGTCGGCCAGGAACTGACCAAGTCCGATCGTCCGGAACTGGGCTCGGCCAAGGTTATCGTTTCCGGCGGCCGCGCGCTGGGTTCGGAGGAACAGTTCAAGGCGGTGATCGATCCGCTGGCGGACAAGCTCTCCGCCGCCGTGGGCGCTTCCCGCGCCGCGGTGGACGCCGGCTACGCGCCGAACGACTACCAGGTGGGCCAGACCGGCAAGGTGGTGGCGCCGCAGCTGTACTTCGCGGTCGGCATTTCCGGCGCGATCCAGCACCTGGCCGGCATGAAGGACTCCAAGGTGATCGTCGCCATCAACAAGGACGAGGAAGCGCCCATCTTCCAGGTGGCGGATTACGGCATCGTCGGCGATCTGTTCACCGTAGTGCCGGAGTTGATGGCCGAGTTGTCCAAATAATCCCGGATCCGCGCCGCGAGTCTCTCGCCGGCGCGGACAGCGGGCCGGGCGAGCCGCCCGGAACAATAATATTCAGCCGGCAACGCCCGCGCGCAGTCATCGGCCCGATGCGGGCCGGACCCGCCGCGGCGCTTGCCGGCTTTTTCATGTCTGCGAATAGAAACCGATTGCCGGCCGAACCGGCGGTCCCAGCCATCCAAACACGAGGAGAAGGCGATGATTTATCAAGCACCGATCAAGGACATTCAATTCGCGCTCAATGAGCTGGCCGAGCTGCCGGCCGTCTGCGGCCTGCCGGGCTACGGCGAATGCTCGGTGGAGCTGGTGGACGCCATTCTGGAGGAGGGCGCCAAGTTCGCCGAAGGCGTGCTGGCGCCGATCAACAAGCAGGGCGATCAGGGCGCCAAATGGCGCGACGGCGAAGTCAGCGCCGCGCCCGGCTTCAAGGACGCCTGGCGTCAGTACGTCGAATCCGGCTGGGTGGGCCTGCGCGCGCCGGAAGCCTACGGCGGCCAGGGCATGCCGGCCTTGGTGGCCACCGCGGCCGAGGAAATGTGGTGTTCCGCCAATCTGGCATTCTCGCTGGCGCCGCTGTTGACGCTGGGCGCGATCGAGGCCATTCATCATCACGCCTCGGAAGAACTCAAGAGCGTCTATCTGCCGCCGATGTCCAGCGGCGCTTGGACCGGCACCATGAATTTGACCGAGCCGCAGGCCGGTTCCGACCTCGCCCAGGTGCGCAGCAAGGCCTTGCCGCAGGCTGACGGCAGCTATCGCATCAGCGGCCAGAAAATCTTCATTACCTGGGGCGAGCACGATATGGCGGACAACATCGTCCACCTGGTGCTGGCCCGCCTGCCGGATGCGCCGGCCGGGGTGAAGGGCATTTCCTTGTTCATCGTGCCGAAATTCCTGGTCAACGCCGACGGCAGCCTGGGCGCGCGCAACGATGTGCGCTGCGTGTCGCTGGAGCACAAGCTGGGCATCCACGGCAGCCCCACCGCGGTGATGAGCTTCGGCGATCAGGACGGCGCGATCGGCTATCTGGTCGGCGAAGCCAACAAGGGCCTGAACTATATGTTCACGATGATGAACCACGCGCGTCTGGGCGTGGGCATCGAAGGCCTGGCGGTGTCGGAGCGCGCCTACCAGAAGGCGGTGGAATACGCGCGCGAACGGGTACAGAGCCGCGCGGTGGGTTCGCCCGATCCGTCCGGTGTGGCCATCATCCAGCATCCGGACGTGCGCCGCATGCTGCTGACCATGCGCGCCCAGGTGGAGGCGCAGCGCGCGCTGGCCCTGTATACCGCGGCGGCGCTGGACCGCGCGGCGCGTCATCCGGTGGCGAGCGAAAAAGCGCGCAACCAGGCGCTGGCCAATTTCCTGATCCCCGTCGTCAAGGGCTGGAACACCGAGCAGGCCAACGAAATCACCAGCCTGGCGCTGCAGGTGCACGGCGGCATGGGATATATCGAGGAAACCGGCGTGGCGCAGTACTATCGCGATGCGCGCATCACCGCCATCTACGAAGGCACCACCGGCATCCAGGCCCTGGATTTGATTGGCCGCAAGACCGCGGGCGAGGGCGGCGTCACCGCGCGCGCCTTGCTGGAAGAGGCCGCCGGCTGCGTGGCCAAGCTGCGCGCCGCCGGGCTGGCCAGCCTGGCGGACAATCTGGACGAAGCGGTCAAGCAGGCGCGCCGCAGCGTCGACTTCATCCTGGATACCTTCGCCGGACAGCCGCAACGGGCGGCGGCCGGGTCCGTGCCCTTCCTCAAGCTGATGGGCATTGTGCTGGGCGGCTGGCAGATGGCGCGCGCGGCCCTGATCGCCAAGGAAAAGCAGAGCGACGGCGAGTCCGATCAGGACTTCATGCGCGCCAAACTGGCCACCGCGCGTTTCTACGGCGAACATCTGTTGCCGCAGGCGGGCGGTTTGGCGGCCGCCATCGTTGACGGCGCGGACAGCGTGCTGGAGATGGACGAAGCCTGGTTCTGAGGTGGTTCTAGGAAGATGCGCAACAGACGCCGCGGGATGCCGCGGCGTTTTTTGTTGCCTGACCGATGCAAGAGCGATTATTGCATGAGCGTGTAATCAGGCTTTGAGATAATGGAAAAGACCTTGTTGCGGGTTGCTGCGGTGCGGCATCAAAAACCGTTTGTCATTAAAAATATTTTGCCGCATAGTGTTTGCTCCGCCCCTAGCTACGGGCGGTGTGCGAAATCAGGCGGAAAAATAGTTCTTAATAGAAGAATTAATCGCATGGCGCGCTGATATTCGCTTGAATATTGCCTGGCTATGCAATTCGGTCTTTTTTTGGATTGACCGTATCCTGATGGCGTGCAAATAATCCGCTGCATGACTCACAGCCAAGCTCGAGCCAAGTCCCGGCCGATCCCATCGCGGCGCGAGGCGTCCGCTTGAACTTGGCCGCAAGGTCCGCGCTTAGATTTCAAGAATGAATACAGAAGCCAGGATGCAATGAAGCAAGTGGTCCATTGGAGTGAAAAGGGGAAGCGGTTGTTGCCGTCGGCGGCGACGCTGGGGCGTCTGGTCGCCGCTTTGCCTTGGCTGGCGCTGGCAGGCGCCGCCGTGTGGCTGGGCATGACCGTGGCGCCGATTTTGGGTCCCGCGGCCAAGCAATGGCGAGGCTTAAGCGAGCCGGCGCCGCAGTCCGCCGCCGCCAATGTGGCGATGGCGCACTGGTTCGGCGAGCCGGTGGCGCAGCAGGCGGCGGCCTTGCCGCCGGTCAAGCTGATCGGCGTCTACGCGCCTCAGGCTTCCGGCGCGCCCGGTTTCGCGGTGATAGACGACAATGGCCGCTCCGTCGCCCTGTTGCTGGGCAAGACTACGCCCGACGGCTGGGAACTGGCCCAGATCACCGCCTCCGGCGTGTTGATGCGTTCCGGCGGCAGCGAGCAGTTCGTGCCGCTGGTCGAGCGCGTGCCCGGCGCGGGCGGCGCGGTCGGCGGCAGTGCGCCGCCGCCGATGCCGCCTCCGATTTCTCCTCCTTCCCAGGCTCCCGTTTCGCCCCCCGCCGTGGTTCCTGTGAATCCTGAAACCCCGCCGCAACCTGGGCTGGATTCCGCCAGCATGGTTCGCCAATAAGAAGACTGAATATGCGTATCCACAAACTTGTCGCCATCCTGGCCCTGGTCTACGGTTGCAACGCCGTATTGGCCGCCACCCCGCAGAACGACGGAGTGATGCTCAACTTCGTCAACGCCGACATCGAAACCGTGGTCAAGGCGATAGGCGAGATCACCGGCAAGAACTTCATCATCGACCCGCGGGTGAAGGGCACGGTCAACATCGTGTCCAGCAAGCCGGTGCCGCGCGCGCTGTCTTACCAGATCCTGTTGTCTTCCTTGCGTTTGCAGGGCTTCTCCGCGGTGGAGGGCGGCGGCGTGGTCAAGATCGTGCCGGAGGCCGACGCCAAGCTGCACGCCAAGGCCAGCAAGGGCATCCCGCGCGGCGACGGCGACCGCCTGATCACCAAGGTGTTCACGCTTAAATACGGCAACGCCAATCAGCTGGTGCCGGTGATTCGGCCCATCGTGTCGCCCAACAACACCATCGCCGCCTACCCGCAGTCCAATGCGCTGATCGTCACCGACTACGCGGACAATATTCAGCGCATCGAGTCCATCATCGATTCGATCGAGAGCGCGGCCGCCGGCGACACCGTGGTGGTGCCGGTGCTGTTCGGCTCCGCGGTGGAACTGGCCGGCAGCCTGAACAAGTTGTTGCAGGACAGCGGCGCCGGCGCCGACGGCGGCAAGACCACCATCATCCCGGACGCGCGCGCCAATGTGCTGATGGTGCGCGCCGACACCCCGGGCAAGATCGGCAAGATCAAAAGCCTGCTCAAGCTCCTGGATCAGCCGAGCCAGGCCGGCGCCAATGTGCGCGTGGTCTATCTGAAGAACGCCGAGGCCGGCAAGGTGGCGCAGACGCTGCGCGCCTTGATGACCGGTGACGCGGGGCCCTTGCAGGGCCGCACCGCGGTGAGCACCAACGGCGGCTCCAGTACCAGCCTGCTGAACCAGAGCGGTTCGGGCAGCGGTTCCGGCGCCTCGTCCAGCGGCTCCGCCAGCGCCGCCCAGGCGGCCAGCCCGGTGGGCGGCGACAGCGCGTCCAGCGGCGGCGGCAGCGGGGCCGGCGGCGGCGGATCCATGATCCAGGCCGACCCCACCAACAACGCGCTGATTCTGAACGTGCCGGATTCCATGTACCAGAATCTGCGCAACGTCATCGACCTGCTGGACAAGCGCCGCGCCCAAGTGCTGGTGGAGGCGCTGGTGGTGGAAGTGGCCGCGCAAAGGGCGATGGAATTGGGTGTGCAATGGCAGGCGCTGGGCGCGCTCAACGGCAACGGCGCCGGCGTATTCGGCGGCACCAACTTCCCCGGCAACAGCGGCCCCGGCATCATCGGCTTGTCCGGCGGCGCGCTGGCCGGCGGCACCGCCGCCACGCCGCTTGGCACCCTGGCGGGCTCCGGCGGCCTGAACGTGGGCTGGGTCAAGGGCACGGTCAATATTCCCGGCATCGGCACCGTGCTGAACATGGGAGCGCTGGCCAAGGCGATGGAGACCGAGGTAGGCGGCAACATCGTGTCCAGTCCGTCCCTGATGGCGATGGACAATGAAAAGGCCAAGATCCAGATCGGCCAGGAAGTGCCTATCCTGACCGGCCAGTACAGCAATACCGGCAGCAGCAGCAGCGGCTCGGTCAATCCCTTCCAGACCTACGACCGCAAGACCATAGGCTTTAATCTGGAAATCACGCCGCAGATTTCCGAGGGCGGTTCCATCCGCATGAAGATTTTGCAGGAAGCGTCCACCATCGTGCCGGGCACCGAGAAAAACCCGCAAGGTCCAACCACCAACAAGCGGACGATAGAAACCATCGCCAATGTGGACGACAGCGGCATCATCGCCATCGGCGGCCTGCTGCAGGAAACGGTCAGCGACAATGAGAGCAAGGTGCCGCTGCTGGGCGACATCCCGTGGCTGGGCGCCTTGTTCCGCTACAGCAACAAGCAGCGCAACAAGACCAATCTGATGATCTTCATCAAGCCCACCATCATCCGCGACGATCTGGGCGCGCGGTCCATCGCCACCGATCGCTACAACTACATCATCGGCGAAGGCCATAAGGCGGAGAGGGAAAAGCTGCAGATGAATCTGGATTCGGCGCTGAAGTCCCTGCCGGAGGGCGGCATCCGCTCGACGCTGGAACAGAGCCTGAAGGCGCAGCCGAAATGAACAAGCCCAAGCTGTCGCCGGCGCTGGGCTTTCCGTTCGCGCGCGCCAACGGCGTGATCCTGCTGGACGGGGAAAGCGGCCGCCATCTGCTGCTGCGCGAAGACAGCCGGCCGGAGGCCTGGGCCGAAGTGCTGCGCCTGCACGGCCAGGGGCTGGCCAGCGTCGAGACGCTGGAGGCGGCCTTGTTCGACAAGCGCCTGTCCGAGCATTACGCCAATCGCGACGGCGCGGCGGCCGAGGTGGTGGACGATATCGGCCAGGACCTGGATCTGACCCAGATGGTGGAGTCCTTGCCAACGGTGGAGGACTTGCTGGAGAGCGAGGGCGACGCGCCCATCATCCGCATGATCAACGCCTTGCTGACCCAGGCGCTGCGCGACGGCGCCTCGGACATCCACATCGAAGCCTTTGAAGACCGCTCGGTGGTGCGCTTCCGCCTGGACGGTTCGCTGCGCGACGTGGTCAGCCCGCACCGCGCACTGCACGCGGCCATGGTGTCGCGGATCAAGATCATGGCCAATCTCGACATCGCCGAAAAACGCATTCCACAAGACGGCCGCATCTCGTTGCGTCTGGGCGGCCGCCCGGTGGACGTGCGGGTCTCCACACTGCCCACCAGCCACGGCGAGCGCGTGGTGCTGCGTCTGCTGGACAAGGAAAACGCCCGTTTGGACCTGGCCACGCTGGGCATGGCGGCGGACACGCTGCAGGCGGTGGACAAGGTGATCCGCCAGCCGCACGGCATCCTGCTGGTCACCGGCCCCACCGGCTCGGGCAAGACCACCACGCTGTACGCGGCCTTGTCGCGGCTGGACGCGCGCCACACCAATATCATGACGGTGGAAGACCCGGTGGAATACCATCTGGACGGCGTCGGCCAGACCCAGGTCAATCCGCGCATCGACATGAGTTTCGCCAAGGCGCTGCGCGCGATTCTGCGCCAGGATCCGGACGTGGTGATGATAGGCGAGATCCGGGATCTGGAAACCGCGCAGATCGCGGTGCAAGCCTCGCTGACCGGCCACCTGGTGCTGGCCACGCTGCACACCAACGACGCCGCCTCGGCGGTGACGCGGCTGGTGGACATGGGGGTCGAGCCCTTCCTGCTGGCTTCCAGCCTGCTGGGCGTGATGGCGCAACGGCTGGTGCGCCGGCTGTGCCCGCACTGCAAGGCGCCGCATCCGGTGCCGCTGGAAGGGGAGGCGGACGCTCCGCATTACCGGCCGGCGGGCTGCCCGAGCTGCGGCCATTCCGGT
Source organism: Chromobacterium sp. Panama (assembly GCF_003052555.1). NCBI lineage: Bacteria > Pseudomonadati > Pseudomonadota > Betaproteobacteria > Neisseriales > Chromobacteriaceae > Chromobacterium > Chromobacterium sp. Panama. The sequence continues at coordinate 3,829,053 of NZ_QARX01000001.1, read as the reverse complement.
TACAAGGGGCGTTACGGCGTTTATGAACTGCTCTTGGTCGACGATCAATTGCAGCGCTTGATCCACGATCGCGCCTCCGAACAGAAAATGCGCGATTACGCCGCCCGCCACGGCATGCGTTCGCTGCGCGACGACGGCTTGCGCTGGGTCAAGGCCGGCGAAACCTCGCTGGAAGAAATCATGCGGGTGACGAGGAACTGATGGCCGCTTTCCGTTTTACCGCTTTCGACCCCGCCGGCAAGGAGCAGAAAGGCTTGCTGGAGGCGGACTCCGCGCGCGCCGCGCGCAGCCAGCTGCGCGAGCGCGGCCTGCTGCCGCTGGAGGTGGAAAGCGTCAGCGCCAAGAACGGCGACGCCGGCAGCTCGGCGCTGCGCCGCGGCCTGCCGCGCGCGGAACTGGTGATGATTACCGAACAGCTGTCCACCCTGCTCAACGCGGGCCTGCCGTTGGAAAAGGCGCTGACCGCGGTGACCGAGCAGTGCGAACACCCGCGCAGCCGCACCGTGCTGGCGGCCTTGCGCAGCGACATCCTGGAAGGCAAGAGCTTCGCCCAGGCGCTGGCTTCGGCGCCGGGCGTGTTTTTTCCGCTGTATCGCTCGCTGGTGCAGGCCGGCGAACAGTCCGGCCATCTCGACACCGTGATGGAGCGCTTGGCCGAATACCTGGACAAGCGCCAGAACACCCAACAAAAAGTGATGCTGGCGATGGCCTATCCGGCCGTGGTCACCGTGGTGGCCATCCTGGTGGTGGCCGGTCTGATGAGTTATGTGGTGCCGCAGGTGGTCAGCGTGTTCGCGCAGACCAAGCAGACCCTGCCTTTTCTGACCCGGGCGCTGGTGGCCGCCAGCGATTTCCTGCGGCAATGGGGCCTCGCGCTGCTGGCCGGCATCGTCGCCGCGCTCTTCCTGACCGTGCGCGCCTTGCGCGCGCCGGCGCTGAAACGGCGCTTCCACGCCCGGCTGTTGAAGCTGCCGGTGTTCGGCCGCCTGCTGCGCGCGCTCAACACCGCGCGCATGGCCAGCACCCTATCCATCCTGGTGGGTAGCGGCGTGCCCTTGCTGACCGCGCTGGAAACCGCGCGCGGCCTGATGACCCTGCTGCCGATGCAGGACGCGGTCAGTGAGGCGATGGCCAAGGTGCGCGAGGGCGTGGCGCTGTCGCGCGCGCTGCACGCCACTCGTCAATTCCCGCCGGTGCTGATCCATCTGATCGGCAGCGGCGAATCCAGCGGCACGCTGGCCCATATGCTGGACCGCGCCGCCCAGCAGCAGGAGCAGGAGGTGGAGCGCAAGCTCGCCACCTTCACCACGCTGATGGAGCCGCTGCTGATCCTGTTCATGGGCGGCATGGTCTTGCTGATCGTGCTGGCCATCATGATGCCCATCATCGACATGAACCAGATGGTGCATTGATTTTCGCGGAAAGAAGCACGGAATGTCTCACAAGGCAGTTTTACAGCAATGGGTGTTGGAAGCGCTGGCCGCGCACGGCGGCAAGGCGGACCGGCTGACGGTGGCCAAACACATCTGGCATGCGCGCGCTCGCGAGCTGGAAGGCACCGAGTTGTTCTACACCTGGCAATACGATATGAGCTGGGCGGCGAGCGAGTTGAGAAAGCTGGGCCAGCTCAAGCCGGCCAATGCCGGACCCGCCGGCGTCTGGGAGTTGTCCGGCGACGGCCCCTCCCTGTTTTGACCCTTTGAAACCTCGGTAGTAGGAGTAGATATGCGACACCTTTCCAAAGCGGCCCAGCGAGGCTTCACCCTGATCGAAATCATGGTGGTGATCGTGATTCTCGGCGTACTCGCGGCGTTGGTGGTGCCCAAGGTGATGAGCCGTCCGGACGAGGCGCGCGCCGTCGCCGCCAAGCAGGATCTGGGCGCTTTGAGCCAGGCCCTGAAACTGTATCGTCTGGACAACGGCCGCTACCCCAGCAGCGAGCAGGGCCTGCAGGCGCTGGTGCAGAAGCCGACCTCGGCGCCGGAGCCGAAGAACTGGAAGCCGGGCGGCTACCTGGAGCGCCTGCCCAAGGACCCGTGGGGCAATCCCTACCAGTACGCCAACCCGGGCACGCACGGCGAGATCGACATCTGGAGCTTCGGCGCCGACGGCGAGCCGGGCGGCGAGGGCGTGGACGCCGACATCGGCAACTGGGACGCGGTCAAGTAAGACCGGAGTCGTTGATGGGCTCTTCCGTTCCGGCGCGCGGCTTCACCCTGATCGAGGTGATGGTGGTGATGCTGATCATCGGCGTACTGGCCACCACGGTGACGCTCAGCATGCGGCCGGACACGCATCGCCAGGCTTCGGACGAGGCCTACCGCTTGGCGCGGGTGCTGGAGCAGGCGGCGGACGCCGCCGAAATGGGGGATCCGCTGGCCCTGATGTGGGACGCCAAGGGTTACGGCTTCCGGCGCCGCGGCGACAACGGCGAATGGGGCGGCGCCAACGACGAGCTGCTGGCCGACCGGCTGTGGCCGGAGGGCGTACACGGCGGCGCTTTGTTGCTGGACGGCCAGCCCTGGCCGGCGGGACGGCCGCTGCCCTTGTGGCAGGACGGGCGCGCCAACGCGCTGGCCCTGCAGATCAAGACCGAGACGCGCGGCCTGGCCGTGACCCTGTCGCCGCTGGGCCGCAGCCGGGTGGACGAAGGCTCATGAAGCGCGAGCGCGGCTTTACCTTGTTTGAAGTGCTGGTGGCGCTGGCCATCATCGCGGTGGCGCTGGGCGCGCTGTTGCGCGCCACTGGCCTGGCCGCCGACAACGGCGAAGGCATGAAGCGCCGAATGCAGGCCGCTTGGGAAGCGCAGAACATGATCGCGCTGATGCAGGCGCGCCGCGAATGGCCGGACGTGGGCGAACAGGCGGGAGAGCTGGACGACGACGGCGCGCGCTGGCGTTGGCAGCGCGTGATCAGCCAGACGCCCAATCCCAATTTCCGCAAGGTGGTGGTGCGCGTGCTGGCGCAGGGCGACGGCCGTTACGTGCTGGCCGAGATGACCGGCTATCTGCGGATGAACGCCGGAGGCGGTTCGTGATGCGCGGTCGGCAGGACGGCATGACCTTGATCGAGATCCTGGTGGCGATGAGCTTGCTCGCCATCTTGTCGGTGCTGGGCTACAAGGCTTTCGGCTCCTTGCTGATCTCGCGCGAGCGGCTGATGCAGACCAGCGAGCAATGGGTGGACGCCGCGCGCGCCTTCCGGCGGCTGGAGGGAGATCTGACCGGCCAGATGCCGGCGCCGACGCAAGGGCAAGGGCAAGGGCCCAGTCTGGGCGGCAGCCAGCTATTGCTGCAAAGCGACGGCGACGGCCAGACGCTGACCTTGCAGAGTTTTTCCGCCCGCTATCCCGGCGGCCAGGAGCGCATCAGCTACCATGCCGGCGCTCAGGGCCTCAGCTGGGCGGCGGGCGACGCCCAGGGCGCGGCGCCGACCGCCTACGTGCTCTTGGGCAAGGACGCCGCGGTGCGCTGGCGCGTGCTGCTGGACGACGGCAATTGGCTGGACAACTGGCCGCCTCGCGAGGCCAGCCCGGCGCACAGCCCGCGCGCGCTGGAAATGCGCATCCGCATGCCGGGCAATGAATGGGCGAAACGGATATGGTCGCTGCCATGAGGACGCCGGGAAGCCGGAAGCAACGCGGCATGGCGGTAATCATGGCCTTGCTGATCGTGGCGCTGGCCACCACCGCCGCCTCGCTGGTGCTGTGGCAGCAAGGCCTGTGGTGGCACCAGCTCGACAACGACCGCAATCGCGCCCAGCTGCGCCTGGTGGCCGACGCCGGCCTGGGCTGGGCGATGGAAATCCTGCGCTTCAACAACGGCGCGGCCGGCAACGGCGTGGTGGCCCTGTCGCAGCTGTGGGCCCAGCCCTTGCCGCAGACCGAGGCCCAGGGCGTGACCGTGTCCGGCCGGCTGAGCGATCTGCAAGGGCGCTTCAATCTGAATTCGCTGGTGCAGAACGGTCAGACCAATGCGCGCCAGCTGGTGTTCTACAAGCGGCTATTGACCACGCTGGGCCTGCCCACGCGCTTGTCCGAACCGCTGGTCAAGCAACTGCGCGGCGGCAAGGATCCGGAGGACGCCAGCCAGCCGGCGGGAGAGGGCCGGCCGCCGGAGCCGGGCGCGGCCCTGCCCGGCTACCCCTTGCTGCGGGTGGAGATGCTGCGCTGGCTGCCGGGCTACACCCCGGAGGTCTTGGACAAGCTGCTGCCGCATGTGGCCGCCTTGCCGGCCGACGTCAGCCAGATCAACATCAACACCGCCACGCCGGCGGTGATGAAGACGCTGCTGCCGGGCGTGGGCGAAGGCAATCTGCTGGTGCTGCTCAATCAGCGCAAGGTCAATTACTACAAGGACGCCAACGATTTCAAGGCGCGGCTGCCGGCGCCGGGCATCATCGCCGACACCGATATCGCGGCGGCGTCCAATTACTTCATGCTGGACAGCTCGGCCCGGCTGGAGCGGGCGCGGCTGGAAATGCGGGCGCTGATCTACAGCAATATGAACGTGGTGAAGACGCTGTGGCGGCAAGACGGCGCGGGACGTCCGCCGCCGGCCAGGGGAAACGGAAACCAGAATGACAACGCTTAGACTGTATCTGCGGGCCGGTTGGCCCGATAGCGAACCGGGGCTGCCCTGGGCCCTATTGGGCGCGCGCGGCGAACTCAGCGCTCAGGGCGACAGCGCGCCGGCCGGCTGGCCGCGCGCCGATCGCTGCGAATTGATCCTGCCCGCTGGCCGCACCCTGTTCACCCAGGCGCGGTTGCCGGCCTCGGTCAAACAGCCGACGGCGGCGATGATGGGCTTCGCCCTGGAAGAAGGCTTGATCAACGATCCCTCCGCCAATCTTTACGCCATCGGCGGGGAGTTGCCGGACGGCAGCCGAGCGGTGGCGGTGACCGAGGCTTTTCCGGTGCGCCGCGCCGTGGCCATGCTCAAGAGCGCCGGGCGGCTGTGCGACCGCATCCTGCCGGAAGAAAGCCTGTTGCCGCCGCCGGCGCGCGACGGCTGGAGCGTGGCGCGCGGCGGCGAGGGCTGGCTGCTGCGCTTGAGCGCCACGCGCGCGGCCTGGCTGCCCTACTGCGGCGAAACGACGGAACAACTGCTGTTCGCACGGCTGGCGGCGCAGCTGCCGCCGGCCAGCCTGACCGTGTGCGGCGCCGAAGCGGCCGGCCTGATCGGCTCGCGCCTGCCGGCGTGGCAAGGCGAGCCCAAGCAATTGGCCGCTCATGATTGGCGGCAGGGCCAGGCGCAACAGGCTTTCGACTTCGCCAACGGCGAACTGGCGGCCAATCGGCGCTGGCGCGACTGGGGGCCGGCGCTGCGGCGGACCAGCTTGGTGCTGGGCGGCTTGCTGGCGGCGCAGCTGGCGCTGACCCTGGGCCAGGCCGCTTGGTACGCCTGGCAGAAACAAAGCCTGTCGGCGGACATCCGCGCCGCGGCCAAGCCCTGGATCGGCGGTCAGGCGATGCCGGGCAGCAGCGCGCTGGCGATGACGCGCGCGGTGGACAAGCTGCGATTGAGTCACGGCCTGCCGGCGCGCGACGACGCCTTGGAACTGATGGGCGCGCTGGCCGCGCTCAGCGGCCGCGATCTGCAGACCCGCTCCCTCAGCTACGACGGCGGCCGGCTCAAGCTGCAAGTGGCGGACGTGCCGGCGGAAACCCTGCAACGCTGGCGCGGGCAACTGGCGGCCAAGCAGATCCGTCTGGACGTGACCGCCACCCAGCAGGGGACCAAAGAACTCAGCCTGTCCCGGGAGCCGTGATATGAAGCAATACCGTGAACAATTCGCCGCCTACTGGCGGCAGCGCAGCCGTCGCGAACAAGGGCTGCTGCTGGCGATGGCCGCGGTGCTCGGCGTCGGCGTGCTCTACGCCGGGGTCTGGGAGCCGGCGGGCAAATCGGTGGAGCGCAACCGCGCCGCCGCGTCCCGGCTGCAAGCCGAGCTGAGCTATGTGCAGTCTCTGGCGCGGGAGGCCGAGCAACTGAAGCGCCAGCCGGCGCAGGCGGCGCTGCCGGCCAAGGAACTCTTGCCGGTGATCCGTCAGGTGGCGCAGAGCCAAGGCTTGTCCGAGGCCGGCTGGCAACTGAGCCCGGAGGGCGAGTCCGGCGTGGCGATGGAGGGGACGATGGCGTTCGACGCCTGGGTCAAGCTGGCCGGCGTGCTGGCGGCTCAGCACCAGGTGCGGGTGCTCAGCGTGAGGGCGGAGGCGCAGCCGATGCCGGGCCAAGTGCATATCAAGGCGTTGCTGGCGCACGCCGGAGGCGGCGCATGAAACGTAAAATGCTGATTGGCGCGCTATTGGGCGCGCTGTTTCTGGCCGGCCTGATCGCCGCCTTGCCGGCGAGTTTGCTGTCGCTGCCCTTGTTGCGCGCCACCGGCGAGCGCTGGCAGTTCAGCGGCGCGCAAGGCACGGTGTGGCAGGGCAAGACGCAGCTGGTCTATGTCGGCGACAAGGGCGAAGTGCTGCCGATGAGCCGGATAGGCTGGCGCTTTCAGCCCAAGGCCTTGTTGTCGGGGCGGGCGATCTGGCTGCTGGAGAGCGACGGTCAGGACGGCAAGCTGGAGTGGAGTTGGGGCGGCGTGGAAGTGAACGGCGTCAACCTGACGGTGCCGGTGGCGGCTTTGGCGAATCTGTCCAAGACCTGGCAGGCGGCGCGCTTGGGCGGCGATCTGCAGCTCAAGGTCGGCCAGTTCAGCCGCAAGGGCGGGCAACTGGCCGGCAATCTGCAGCTCAGCTGGCTGGGCGCGGCCTCGCCCTTGAGCCCGCTGTCGCCGTTCGGCTCCTACCAAATGGATGTCAACGGCGCCGGCGCGGGCGTGGCCTTGAACGTGGCGACGCTGGACGGACCCTTGAATCTGAGCGGCCAGGGCCAGTGGCAGCCGGGGGCGGCGTTCTCGCTGGCCGGCAGCGCCGACAGCCCGCCGGAAAAATACGACGCCTTGAAACCGCTGATGCTGATGTTGGGCAAACCGAGCGGACCGACCAGCGTGCAATGGCAGATTCGTCCAGGGGCTTGATGACGGTTCATTTGTCATGTTATCGAATTTTCTTGTGATTTTTCCGGCACGGCGTTACTATAGAAAGGTTTAACCAAACGGGACTGATGCGCCAGGCATCGAGTCCCGTTCTTCACATAAAGCAATTCGAAAACTTAGGGTAGGGACAGATCCCATCTGTTGCGGCGGAGGCCTTGCGCGAGCGAGGCGGCCGGGCCGGCGGAGGGGGTCAACAAAAACCGGCGCAGCCGGTTTTTCCTTACCCGCCGCAAACGCAATAGGAGCAGCTTGTGTCAACCGTACCCGCAATCCTTGTCTTGGCCGATGGCACCGTGTTCAAGGGCAGTGCTATCGGGGCCGCCGGACATACGGTGGGCGAGGTGGTTTTCAATACCGCCATCACCGGCTATCAGGAGATTTTGACCGACCCCTCCTATACCAAACAGATCGTCACCCTGACTTATCCCCATATCGGCAACGTCGGCGCGAATTCGGAAGACACCGAATCTCGCGCCGTTTTTGCATCCGGCCTGATCATTCGCGATCTGCCGCTGCTGCACAGCAACTTCCGCGCCGAAGACTCCTTGTCCGCTTATCTGAAGCGGCACAATGTCGTCGCCATCGCCGACATCGACACCCGCCGTCTGACTCGCATCCTGCGCGAGAAGGGCGCTCAGGCCGGCTGCGTGATGGCCGGGGACGTCGATGAGGCGCGCGCGCTGGAACTGGCGCGCGGCTTCGGCTCCATGGCAGGGCAGGATCTGGCCCAGGTGGTCAGCTGCGACAAGCCTTACGCCTGGACCGAGCGCGAGTGGAAATTGGGCGCCGGCTATCAGGTGCAGGCATCCACCCGTTTCCATGTGGTCGCCTACGACTTCGGCGTCAAGCACAACATCCTGCGCATGCTGGCCGAGCGCGGTTGCCAACTGACCGTGGTGCCGGCCAAGACCCCGGCCGCCGACGTGCTGGCGCTGAATCCGCACGGCGTCTTCCTGTCCAACGGCCCCGGCGATCCGGAGCCCTGCGATTACGCGATCGCGGCTATCCGCGACATTTTGGACGCCAAGCTGCCGGTGTTCGGCATCTGCCTCGGCCATCAACTGCTGGGCCTGGCCAGCGGCGGCAAGACGTCCAAGATGAAGTTCGGCCACCACGGCGCCAACCACCCGGTTCAGGACCTGGACAGCGGCCGGGTGATGATCACCAGCCAGAACCACGGTTTCCAAGTGGACGAAACCAGCTTGCCGGCCAATGTGCGCGTCACCCATCGTTCGTTGTTCGACGGCACGGTGCAGGGCATCGCGCTGACCGACCGTCCGGCCTTCTCCTTCCAAGGCCATCCGGAAGCCAGTCCGGGCCCGGAAGACGTCGCCTATCTGTTCGATCGCTTCATCGCCTCGATGGCGGAACGCGTTTAAGCCGGGGAGCGGGAACATGCTGGGGATTACCGATCTCACCACCTATCTGCTGGGCGCCGTGCTCATCGTACTGCTGCCGGGGCCCAACTCCATGTACGTGCTGTCGGTGGCGGCGCAGCGCGGCACCCGCGCCGGCTTTGCCGGCGCCGGCGGCATCATCATCGGGGACTTCATCCTGATGACGCTGGCGGCCACCGGCGCGGCCGGCCTGCTGAAGGCCAATCCGGCGCTGTTCGCCGTGGTCAAGTACCTGGGCGGCGGCTACCTGGCCTGGCTGGGCTTCAATATGCTGCGCGGCGCGCTGACGGCCTGGCGCCGCGCCGCCCGCGGCGAAGCCGCCGAGGCTAAGTCGGTGTTGGTGGGCGAGGAGAATCCCTTCGTCAAGGCCCTGCTGATCAGCCTGATGAATCCGAAGGCCATCCTGTTTTTCGTGTCCTTCTTCGTCCAGTTCGTCGATCCCGCCTACCCGCATCCGGCGTTGACCTTCGTCGCGCTGGGGCTGATCGTGGAAGTGTGCAGCACGCTGTATCTGACCGCGCTGATCGTCGCCGGCCACCGGCTGGCCCAGGCTTTCCGCCGCCGGCGCAAGCTGAGCGCGGCGCTGGGCGGCTCGGTGGGCGCGCTGTTCGTCGGCTTCGGCGCCAAACTGGCCGCGGCCAGCCTGTAAGGCAGAGATTTAATATTCGCCGCGAAGCGGCCGGGCGTCCCAGGCGTCCGGGCTTCGCGGCACACAAAATGCAATCATAAAGAGTAGAACCATGCCAAAGCGTAGCGACCTCAAAAGCATTCTGATCATCGGAGCCGGCCCCATCGTCATCGGCCAGGCCTGCGAATTCGACTACTCCGGCGCGCAAGCGTGCAAGGCCCTGCGCGAAGAGGGCTACAAAGTCATTCTGGTGAACTCCAACCCGGCCACCATCATGACCGACCCGGACATGGCCGATGTCACCTACATCGAACCCATCACCTGGAAGGTGGTGGAAAAGATCATCGCCAAGGAGCGTCCGGACGCCATCCTGCCGACCATGGGCGGGCAGACCGCGCTCAACTGCGCGCTGGACCTGGCCAAGAACGGGGTGCTGGAAAAATACAAGGTGGAGCTGATCGGCGCCACCGAGGACGCCATCGACAAGGCCGAAGACCGCGGCCGCTTCAAGGAGGCGATGGCCAAGATCGGCCTGTCCTGCCCGCTGTCCTTTGTTTGCCACACCATGGAAGCGTCGCTGGAAGCGCAGGCCAAGGTGGGTTTCCCGACGCTGATCCGCCCGTCCTTCACCATGGGCGGCTCCGGCGGCGGCATCGCCTACAACCGCGAAGAATTCCTGGCCATCTGCGAGCGCGGCTTCGAAGCCTCGCCCACCCATGAGCTGCTGATCGAGCAATCGGTGCTGGGCTGGAAAGAGTACGAGATGGAGGTGGTGCGCGACAAGAACGACAACTGCATCATCATCTGCTCCATCGAAAACTTCGATCCGATGGGCGTGCACACCGGCGACTCCATCACCGTGGCGCCGGCGCAGACGCTGACCGACAAGGAATACCAGATCATGCGCAACGCCAGCCTGGCGGTGCTGCGCGAGATCGGCGTGGACACTGGCGGCTCCAATGTGCAGTTCGCCACCAATCCGGCCACCGGCGAGATGATCGTCATCGAAATGAACCCGCGCGTGTCGCGTTCCTCGGCGCTGGCGTCCAAGGCCACTGGTTTCCCCATCGCCAAGATCGCCGCCAAACTGGCGGTGGGCTTCACGCTGGACGAACTGAAGAACGACATCACCGGCGGCGCCACCCCGGCCTCCTTCGAGCCGTCCATCGACTACGTGGTCACCAAGATTCCGCGTTTCGCCTTTGAGAAATTCCCGCAGGCCGACGACCGCCTGACCACCCAGATGAAGTCGGTAGGCGAGGTGATGGCGATGGGCCGCACCTTGCAGGAATCGATGCAGAAAGCGTTGCGTGGCCTGGAAACCGGCCTGGCCGGTTTCGACCCGGTGACCAGCGACGAAGCGGCGATCCGCCACGAACTGGGCACGCCGGGACCGGAACGCATCTTGTACGTGGCCGACGCCTTCCGCATCGGCATGAGCCGCGACGACATCCACGCGGTCAGCAAGATCGATCCCTGGTTCCTGGCCCAGATCGAAGACCTGATCGGCGAAGAACAAGCGCTGGCCGGCCGCAAGGTGGAAGAACTGGACTACGCCGAATTGCGCCGTCTGAAGCGCAAGGGTTTCTCCGACCGCCGTCTGGGCGAGCTGCTGGGCTCGGATCAGGCCGCGGTGCGCGCCAAGCGCTGGAGCTTGAGCCTGCACCCGGTGTACAAGCGCGTGGACACCTGCGCCGCCGAGTTCGCCACCAATACCGCCTATATGTACTCGACCTATGAGGAAGAGTGCGAATCCAATCCGTCCGACCGCAAGAAGGTGATGGTGCTGGGCGGCGGGCCCAACCGCATCGGTCAGGGCATCGAGTTCGACTACTGCTGCGTGCACGCGGCGCTGGCGCTGCGCGAATCCGGTTTCGAGACCATCATGGTCAACTGCAACCCGGAAACCGTGTCCACCGACTACGATACCTCGGACCGCCTGTATTTCGAGCCGCTGACGCTGGAAGACGTGCTGGAAATCTGCCGCATCGAAAAACCGTTCGGCGTCATCGTCCAGTACGGCGGCCAGACTCCGTTGAAACTGGCGCGCGCGCTGGAAGCCAACGGCGTGCCCATCATCGGCACCACGCCGGACATGATAGACGCCGCCGAGGACCGCGAGCGCTTCCAGAAGCTGTTGAACGAACTGGGCCTGAAGCAGCCGCCCAACCGTACCGCGCGCGCGCCGGCCGAAGCGATGAAGCTGGCCGAGGAAATCGGCTACCCGCTGGTGGTGCGCCCGTCCTACGTGCTGGGCGGCCGCGCGATGGAAATCGTCCACGAACCGGCCGACCTGGAGCGCTATATGCGCGAGGCGGTGAAGGTGTCCAACGACAGCCCGGTGCTGTTGGACCGCTTCCTCAACGACGCCATCGAAGTCGACGTGGACTGCGTGTCCGACGGCGAGAACGTGGTGATCGGCGGCATCATGCAGCACGTGGAGCAGGCTGGTGTTCACTCCGGCGACTCCGCCTGCTCGCTGCCGCCGTACAGCCTGTTCCCGGCGGTGCAGGATGAAATCCGCCGCCAGACCGTGGCCATGGCCCGCGCGCTGAACGTGATCGGCCTGATGAACGTGCAGTTCGCCATCCAGGGCGACACCATCTACGTGCTGGAAGTGAATCCGCGCGCCAGCCGCACCGTGCCCTTCGTCTCCAAAGTGACTTCCGCGCCGCTGGCCAAGATCGCCGCGCGGGCGATGGCCGGCATCGGCCTCAACGAGCAGGGCTTCACCAAGGAAGTGATTCCGCCGTTCTACGCGGTGAAGGAAGCGGTCTTCCCCTTCATCAAGTTCCCCGGCGTAGACACCATCCTGGGTCCGGAAATGAAGTCCACCGGCGAGGTGATGGGCGTGGGCAAGACCTTCGCCGAAGCCTACGTCAAGGGCCAGCTGGGCGCCGGCGACCGCCTGCCCAAGACCGGCAAGGTCTTCCTGTCCGTCCGCGACAGCGACAAGAACGGCGCGGTGGAAGTGGCGCGCGAACTGCAGCGCCTGGGCTTCGGCGTCTGCGCGACGCGCGGCACCGCCAAGCATCTGTCCGCCGCCGGCATCGTGGTGCAGGTGGTCAACAAGGTCAATGAAGGCCGCCCGCACATCGTCGACATGATCAAGAACTCGGAAATCGATCTGCTGATCAATACCGTGGACGAGAAGCGCCAGGCGATTCAGGACAGCCATTCCATCCGCCGTTCGGCGCTGCAGGCGCGGATTCCGCAATACACCACCCTGGCCGGCGCCAAGGCGGTGTGCGTGGGCATGGCCCACGCCGAGGAGTTCGATGTCTACAGCGTGCAGGAACTGCACAGCCAGATTCAGGGCTGAGTCCTGACGCGGGGGCTTGGAAGCGGGAGGGGTTTGCCGTTACAATCCCTCCCATAACCCGCTACTTCAAGCCGCCGTCCAGTACGGCGGCTTGTGCTTTTGATGAAGGCGGATGCCGCCTCTGGAGAGAATTCTGAAATGATCAAAGTCCCGTTGACCGTGCGCGGTGCAGAGCTGCTGAAAGAAGAGCTGCAGCGCCTCAAGAGCGTGGAACGTCCGGCCGTGATCGAGGCGATTGCCGAGGCTCGCTCGCATGGCGACCTGTCCGAGAACGCCGAATACGACGCCGCCAAGGAGCGTCAGGGCTTTGTCGAAGGCCGTATCGCCGAACTGGAAGGCAAGATTTCCAACGCGCTGATCGTGAACCCGGCCGAGCTGGACGCCGACGGCCGCGTGGTGTTCGGCGCCACCGTCGAACTGATGGACCTGGAGAGCGAGGAAAACGTCACCTACCAGATCGTCGGCGACGACGAGGCCGACATCAAGGTGTGCAAGGTGTCGGTGAACTCCCCGATCGCGCGCGCGCTGATCGGCAAGGAAGCCGGCGACGTGGCCGAAGTCGTGGCCCCGGGCGGTATTCGCGAATACGAAGTGCTCGACGTCAAATACATCTGAATCCCGCCGGCGCGCGGGCTTGGCGGTCCGCGCGCGGCGCGGCGCGGGAGAGGGGCTGAGACATGGATGGGTTGCGTTCCATTGCCAAGACGTTCTGGATTGGTGGCTTGTGGGTGATAGGCATCATCGTGGCGCCGGTGCTGTTCGCCATGCTGGACCGGGTCACCGCCGGCATGGTGGCGGGCAAGCTGTTCGCCAGCATCGCCTGGGTGGGGCTGGTGTGCGGGGCTATCCTGCTGGTCGACCATATCCGCCGCAATGGCGCGGCCGGGGTCAAGGAAAGCGGTTTCTGGCTGGTGATGGGCATGCTGGCCTGCACGCTGATCAATCACTTCGCCGTCACCCCCATCATCGCCAATCTCAAGGCGCAGATGAATCATGCGGCCGAAGGCCTGTTCGGCGGCGGCTTCGCCACCTGGCACGCGATTTCCAGCCTGATCTATCTGGTGCAGAGCCTGATGGGCTTGGTCTACGTCTGGCGCAACGATTAAGCGACTGTTCGCCGTAGCGCTCCCTTTTGGGAGCGGACAAAACAAAAGCGGTGGCATGCCACCGCTTTTCTACGAAGCGCGATCGCCGCGAACGGCGTTCAGCCCTTCAGCGCCTGCTTGTTCTTGGGCAGAACGATGCGCTCTTTATCGCTGGGGCGCCACAGCACCAGCAGCTTGCCGATGTGCTGGACCGGGGCGGCGCCCAGGTCTTCGCAGATCTGCTCGAACATGGCGACGCGCGCTTCGCGGTCGTCGCCCAGCACGCGAACCTTGATCAGTTCGTGGGCGTCCAGATTGATGGCGACTTCGCGGATCACCGCTTCGGTCAGGCCGTTGTTGCCTATCATCACCACCGGGTTGAGGCCGTGCGCCAGTCCCTGCAGATACTTGCGCTGGAACGGCTTGAGTTCAATTTTCATGAGAAATACGGATTTACAAAGCAAAAGCCGATTCTACTCGAGTTGGGCGCTTTCCCAAAGTCCGGACCTAAAATAAATGAAAAACAACAGGATAGCGCGGCTGGCCTGTTGCCCACCTTTGAGAGCATAGCGCAATGGCTAGAAGCAAGAGCAGCAATGGCTGGCTGCAGGAACACGTCAACGATCCCTACGTCAATCAGGCGCAGAAAGACGGTTACCGCGCGCGGGCCGCTTACAAGCTGCTGGAAATCAACGACAAGGACAAGCTGATCCGTGCCGGCACGGTGCTGGCCGATCTGGGCTCCACGCCCGGCAGCTGGTCGCAGGTGGCGGCGCGCATCGTCGGCGACGGCGGCAAGGTGTTCGCGCTCGACATCCTGGACATGGACCCGGTGCCCGGCGTCGACTTCATCCAGGGCGACTTCCGCGAGGAAGAGGTGCTGGCGCAATTCGTGCAATTGCTCGGCGGCCGCGAATTGGACCTTGTAATTTCCGATATGGCGCCCAATATGTCAGGCATGAGCGCCATCGACCAGGCCAGGAGTTTCCTGCTGTGCGAGCTGGCGCTGGAATTTGCGCGAGATCATTTGAAACCTGGCGGCCATTTTCTCGTCAAAGTGTTCCAGGGCAGCGATTTCCAAGCCTATCTCAAGTCCATGCGCGAGCTGTTCGACGAGGTAGTCACCCGCAAGCCGAAAGCGTCGCGCGACCGTTCCAGCGAAATTTACCTGCTGGGCAAAGGCCGACGCTGACATAAAGTGGCTCGCGGCGTACAATCAAAGCAAATATCTAGACAAGCAACCAAAAAGTCAGGGCACAGAGGAGTCCGCTACTCGTGAACAATATCGGCAAAAACATCGCGATATGGGTCATCATCGGTTTGGTACTGATGACGGTATTCAATCAGTTCAACAAGCGTCAGGATACCCAGAATCAGCTTGAGTATTCGCAGTTCATCAGCGATGTCGAATCCGGCAAGGTCCAGTCCCTGACCATAGAAGGCCACCCGCTGCGCGGGCAATGGCTGAAAGGCAAGCTGACCGACGGCTCCGCGTTCAGCACCTACGCGCCTTACGACCCGCAGCTGGTCGACGACCTGATCAAAAACAACGTCCGCTTCTCCGCCAAGCCGGAAGAAGAGCCGTCCATGCTGATGAATATTTTCATCAGCTGGTTCCCGATGCTGTTGCTGATCGGCGTCTGGGTGTTCTTCATGCGCCAGATGCAGGGCGGCGGCAAGGGCGGCGCGTTCTCCTTCGGCAAGAGCAAGGCCAGAATGCTGGACCAGGACGCCAACACCGTCACCTTCGCCGACGTCGCAGGTTGCGACGAGGCCAAGGAGGAGGTGAAGGAGATCGTCGATTACCTGCGCGATCCTTCCCGCTACCAGAGCCTGGGCGGCCGCATTCCGCGCGGCATCCTGCTGGCCGGCTCGCCCGGCACCGGCAAGACCTTGCTGGCCAAGGCCATCGCCGGCGAAGCCAAGGTGCCGTTCTTCAGCATCTCCGGTTCCGACTTCGTTGAAATGTTCGTCGGCGTGGGCGCGGCCCGCGTGCGCGACATGTTCGAGCAGGCCAAGAAGAACTCGCCGTGCATCATCTTCATCGACGAGATCGACGCGGTCGGCCGTCAGCGCGGCGCCGGACTCGGCGGCGGCAACGACGAACGCGAACAGACGCTGAACCAATTGCTGGTGGAGATGGACGGTTTCGACACCAATTCCACCGTGATCGTGATCGCCGCGACCAACCGTCCGGACGTGCTGGATCCGGCGCTGCAGCGTCCGGGCCGTTTCGACCGCCAGGTGGTGGTGCCGCTGCCGGACATCCGCGGCCGCGAACAGATCCTGGGCGTGCACATGCGCAAGGTGCCGATCGCCGCTGACGTCAACGCCGAGGTGATCGCGCGCGGCACGCCGGGTTTCTCCGGCGCCGACCTCGCCAACCTGATCAACGAAGCCGCCCTGTTCGCCGCGCGCCGCAACAAGCGCCTGGTGGACATGGAGGATCTGGAGTCCGCCAAGGACAAGATCATGATGGGCGCCGAGCGCCGCAGCATGGTGATGACCGACGAGGAAAAGCGCAACACCGCTTATCACGAGTCCGGCCACGCCGTCGTCGCCAAGCTGCTGCCCAAGGCGGACCCGGTGCACAAGGTCACCATCATCCCGCGCGGCCGCGCGCTGGGCGTGACCATGCAGCTGCCGGAGCAGGACCGCTTCGCCTACGACCGCGGTTATCTGCTGGACCGCGTCGCCATTCTGTTCGGCGGCCGCATTGCGGAAGAGCTGTTCATGAACCAGATGACCACCGGCGCTTCCAACGACTTCGAGCGCGCCACGCAAATGGCGCGCGACATGGTGACCCGCTACGGCATGAGCGACAAGCTGGGCCCGATGGTTTACGGCGAGAACGAGGGCGAAGTCTTCCTCGGCCGTTCCATCACCACCCACAAGAATCTGTCCGAAGCCACCATGCAGCAGGTGGACGCTGAAATCCGCCGCATCATCGACGAGCAGTACGCGCTGGCGCGCCGTCTGTTGGAAGAGAACCGCGACAAGGTGGAGGCGATGACCGCCGCGCTGCTGGAATGGGAAACCATAGACGCCGATCAGATCAACGATCTGATGGACGGCAAGCCGCCGCGTCCGCCCAAGCCGGGCGCCGGTTTCGCGGCCAAGCCGCAGGAAGACAAACCGACTCCGCCGGCCGCCGAGCCGACCGCCGATCCGGCGCAGGAAGTCTGAGTCCTTAAGCGACGAAGCCGGGCAAGCCTAGACAGGCTTGCCCGGTTTTTTTGCGACATCCTCCCCCCATCCATGAGCGCAGTCAGATCATGAAACCCTCTTTGCAATGCGGGCGCTTCACGCTCGATCTGTCCCGTCCCTTGGTGATGGGCATTCTGAACGTCACGCCGGACTCCTTCTCCGACGGCGGCCGCTTCAACGCGCTGGACCAGGCTTTGCGCCACGCCGAGCGGATGCTGGCCGAAGGCGCGGCCATTCTAGACATCGGCGGCGAATCGACGCGGCCCAACGCGCCCCATGTCAGCTCGGAGCAGGAGATGGAGCGGGTGCTGCCGGTGCTGGAGCGTCTGCGCGACATCGGCGCGCCGCTGTCGCTGGATACCCGCCGCGCGGCGGTGATGCGCGAGGCGCTGGCCTTGGGCGCGGTGGACCTGGTCAACGACGTGTCGGCGCTGGAAGACGCGGGCGCGCTGGAATTGGTGGCGGGCGCGGACGCGGCGATCTGCCTGATGCACAAACAGGGCAATCCGGACACCATGCAGGACCGTCCGGAATACGCGGACGTGGTGGCCGAAGTGGCCGACTACCTGGCGCGGCGCGTCCGGCTGTGTCTGGACGCTGGCGTGGCCCGCGAGCGTTTGCTGGTGGACCCCGGCTTCGGTTTTGGCAAGACGCTGGAGCACAATCTGGCCCTGTTGCGGGGTCTGCCCGGGATCGAGCGCGCCGCCGGCGCGCCGCTGCTGGTGGGCTTGAGCCGCAAATCCATGCTGGGCGCGATCACCGGCGAAGCGGTGCCGGCGGAGCGCCTGGGCGCCAGCGTGGCCGTGGCGCTGGAGTCGGCGCGGCGCGGCGCGCGCATCATTCGCGTGCACGACGTCAAGGCCACGCATCAGGCCTTGCAAGTGCTGGATGCTCTGGAAAGTTTGAACTGAGCGCGGTGTCTGGCGCACAATAGCCTGCGTAGCGATTACCGCGGTTGGCCTGAAGCCGGCCGGATTCGAGAGAAAAACATGAGCCGTAAATACTTTGGCACCGATGGCGTGCGCGGCGAGGTCGGTCAATTCCCGATCACGCCGGAATTCGTGATGAAACTGGGCTATGCCGCCGGCCGCGTGCTGGTCGACCACGACAAGGCGCATCGCCCCACGGTCTTGATCGGCAAGGACACCCGGATTTCCGGCTATATGCTGGAAGCGGCGCTGCAAGCCGGTTTTTCCGCCGCCGGCGTCAATGTGCTGCTGACCGGCCCGTTGCCGACGCCGGGTATCGCCTACCTGACCCGCGCGCTGCGCCTGGAGGCCGGGGTGATGATCTCCGCCTCGCACAATCCCTTCCAGGATAACGGCATCAAGTTCTTCGCCGAAGGCGGCAAGAAACTGGACGACGCCGTCGAACTGGAAATCGAGGCGATGCTGGAGCAGCCGATGGCGACCAATCCGTCCGAAGAGCTGGGCCGGGTGCGCCGCATCGAAGGCGCGGTGGAGCGCTACATCGAATTCTGCAAGAGCAGCTTCCCCAACGACCGCGACCTCAAGGGTTTGAAACTGGTGGTGGATTGCGCCCACGGCGCCACCTACCACGTGGCACCCAAGGTGTTCCACGAACTGGGCGCCGAGGTGGTGACCATAGGCGGCGAGCCGGACGGCTACAACATCAACGAGAAGGTGGGCGCCACCTATCCCAAGACCTTGCAGGTGGCGGTGCTGGAGCATCACGCCGATTACGGCATCGCGCTGGACGGCGACGGCGACCGCCTGATCATGGTGGACCGCGAGGGCACGGTGTACGACGGCGATCAGCTGATCTACGTGATCGCCAAGGCGCGCGCGGCCAAGGGCGAGCTCAAGGGCGGCGTGGTGGGCACGGTGATGACCAATCTGGCGATGGAGCTGGCGCTGAACAAGCAGGGCGTGGCCTTCGGCCGCGCCAAGGTGGGCGACCGCTATGTATTGGAAATGCTGCACGGCCAGGGCTGGCAGGTGGGCGGCGAAGCTTCCGGCCACATCCTGTGCCTGGATTGCCATTCCACCGGCGACGGCATCATCTCCAGCCTGCAAGTGCTGGCCAGCCTGACCGATCTGGGCATGAGTCTGGCCGACGCCTGCAGCGACTGGCAGCCCTATCCGCAGACGCTGATCAATGTCCGCCACAACGGCTGCGACTGGAAGGGCGCATCCGCGGAAGCGCTGGCCGCCGCCGAACAGGCGCTGCAAGGCCGCGGCCGCGTGGTGTTGCGCCCGTCCGGCACCGAGCCGGTGGTGCGGGTGATGGTGGAGGCCGACGACAAGGCGCTGGCCGATCAGTGGGCGCAATCCATCGCGGCGGCCATCCAGAGAGTCGCCTGATCGCGACAGCCGGCTTGCGCCGGCGTCAGCACGAAAACGCCAGACATTATTTGTTTGGCGTTTTTTTATTGCCTGAATGGGGAAAGAAACGGCGCTTACTGTTTTCAGATGAAACATACAGATAGTGACTTTGCGTGCAACTGTATCTAATGACATCTTTTTGTCATTGCGCACTGGTTAGAATCAGCGCTCCTTACGCTCGTGATGATCCATACCATGAAAACAGCAAACGCATTGAAGGCCTTGAGCCCCATCGCCATGGCAGTGGCGCTGGCGATTCCGGCCCTGGCCCAGGCCGCTTGCGGCGCCGCCGGCGCCACCTTGATCCATGATGTGCAGGGCCGCGTCATCGGCAGCCCGCTGCAAGGCAAGACCGTCACCGTAGAGGGCGTGGTCAGCGGCGCCTTCACCGGCGCCGGCCAGCTGCGCGGCTTTTATCTGCAGGAAGAGGCGCGGGATCAGGACGCCGATCCGGCCACCTCGGAAGGCGTGTTCGTCTTCCTCGGCAATCTGGCCGCGCCGACGCTCAAGCCCGGCGACGTGGTGCGCGTGACCGGCAAGGTGTCCGAGTACAGCCGCAAGGGCGACGCCGCCAGCGAAACCCAGATCACCCCGGCCAATCTCGCCGCGGTGGAGCAGTGCGCTTACAGCGAGCCGCTGACTTACGCCAGCCTGCGGCTGCCCTTGCAGTCCAGCGCCCAGCTGGAGGCGTTGGCCGGCATGGCTGTGCGCCTGGAAGGCCCGGTCCACGTCGTCGCCAATTACGACTACGGCCGTTACGGCGAACTGACCTTGTCCAGCCGGCCCAGGTTATGGACCGCCACCCAGCGCTTCCTGCCCGGCAGCGCCGAGGCCAAGGCGTTGAGCGAGGCCAATCAGCTGGACAAGCTGACCCTGGACGACGGCTTGCAGATCCAGAACGCCGACGCCTGGCTGCCGGCGCCCGGTGGCCTCTCCGCCAGCCGCAGCCTGCGCAGCGGCGACCGTCTGGACGGCGTGACCGGCGTGGTCAGCTACGCCTTCGGCAAATACCGGCTGCAACCGCTGGCCGCGCCGCGCGTCGCGGCCGGCAATCCGCGCCCGGGCGCGCCCAAGCGCCAGCCGGAGAGCGTGCGCTTCGCCAGCTTCAACGTGCTCAACTTCTTCAACGGCGACGGTCAGGGCAAGGGCTTCCCAACCCCGCGCGGCGCCAAGACCCCGCAGGATTTCGAGCGCCAGCGCGCCAAGATCGTGGCGGCGATTCGCCAGTTGGACGCCGACGTGGTGGGCCTGATGGAAATCGAGAACGACGGTTTCGACCGCTATTCGGCGATCCAAGACCTGGTTAATGCGTTGAATCAGGGCCAGCCGCAGCCCAAGCAATACCAGTTCGCCAATCCCGGCCTGCCGCAGGTGGGCAGCGACGCGATCACCACCGGCCTGATCTACCGTCCGGCCGCGGTGACGGCACAAGGCAAGGCCGAGGTCAGGACGATAGGCAATCCGCAGAAGAACCGGCCGGCGCTGCTGCAGACCTTTGTGCTGGACGCCAAGAGCAAGACCCGGGTCACCGTGGCGGTCAATCATCTGAAGTCCAAGGGCAGCAGCTGCGCCGACGTGGTGGTGGACGGCCAGGCCGATGTGGACAAGGGCGACGGCCAGGGCAATTGCAATCTGACCCGGGTGCAGGCGGTGCGCGATCTGATGGCCTGGTACGCCACCCGCCCGCAGCCCGGCCCCAACGACGGCATGTTGTTGCTGGGCGAT
Organism: Chromobacterium sp. Panama; assembly: GCF_003052555.1. Classification (NCBI taxonomy): domain Bacteria; kingdom Pseudomonadati; phylum Pseudomonadota; class Betaproteobacteria; order Neisseriales; family Chromobacteriaceae; genus Chromobacterium; species Chromobacterium sp. Panama. The sequence goes on along the minus strand of NZ_QARX01000001.1, from coordinate 3,808,300 downwards.
ATGAACTCCTACGCCAAGGAAGATCCGATCCGCGCGTTTGAAAGCGCCGGCTTCAACAATCTGTTGGCGCGCTGGAGCCGCGACGCTTACTCCTATGTGTTCAACGGCGAATCCGGCAATCTGGACCACGCCTTGGCCGACAAGCCGCTGAGCGCCATGGTGCTGGCCGCGGGCGAGTGGCACATCAACGCTGATGAGCCGACGGCGCTGGAGTACAGCAGCGAGTTCAAGAGCGCCGAACAGCAGCAGAAGTACTACGCGGCGGACGCCTATCGTTCTTCGGACCATGATCCCCTGTACGTCGACGTGGCGCGCCGCGGTAACGCGGTGGCGGCGGCGGACGAAGGCGGTCTGGCCCTGTTGCTGGGCTTGGGGGCGCTGGGAGCGACGGCGCTGTGGCGCCGCAAGCGCTAAGGTCCATGGCCGGCGGCCGGTCGTTATGGCTGGCCCTGGCCGCGCTGCTGCCGCTGGCCGCGCCCTGGGGCGCGGCGGCTTTGGCCTGGCGCTTCGAGCCGTGGAACGCCGCGGAATGGTGGCGGATGCTGAGCGGAGGCTGGGTGCACGCCGACGCGCGCCACGCCTGCCTCAACAGCGCCGCGCTGGCGGCGCTGGCGTGGCTGGGGCGGGATAGGGCGCCCTTGTTGCTGACGCTGGCCTTGGCGGCGCCTCCGGCCATCGCCGCGATGCAATGGCTGTGGCCGACGCCGCAAGCCTTCGTCGGCGCCTCCGGCCTGGTGTATTGCTGGTGGGCGGCGCTGGCGCTGACGCAGCCGAACTGGCGCGGTCTGTGGCTGACCGCCTTGTTGGGCCGGCTGGCTTGGCAGAGCCTGTCGCCGGGTAGTTGGAGCGGCGGCGAGCCTGTATTGGTATCGGCGCACTGGAGCGGCGCCGCCTTGGGTTTGCTGGCCGCTTGCTGCTGGCTTCAGTTATGGACGAGGCGCGGCACTCGCGGCGCCACCGCGCACATCAGTTCATAGCCCAAGGTGCCGGCGCCGGCGGCGACTTGTTCAATTGGCACTTGCGGACCCCATAGTTCGACCCGGCTGCCGACGCCGGCTTGCGGCAGCTTGCTCAAATCCACCGCCAGCATGTCCATGGACACCCGGCCGACCGTACCCGTCGGCTGGCCGTCCACCGCGACCGGCGTGCCGTTGTCGGCGATGCGCGGATAGCCGTCGGCATAGCCGCAGGCAACGATGCCGACGCGCATTTCGCCTTCGGCCACCAGACGGCGGCCGTAGCCTACGGCGTCGCCGGCCGGCACCTTTTGCACCGCGATGACGCGGCTGCTCAGCGTCATCGCCGCCTGTAGGCCCAGGCCGGCGCCGTCTATGTCGGCGAAGGGGGAACAGCCGTAGAGCACGATGCCGGGGCGCACGACGGCGCCGTGGGTATGCGGGTGGCGGAACAAGGCGGCGGAGTTGGCGGCGCTGACCGGCAAGGCGCTGGGGGCGATCAAGGGCTGGAAGCGTCCCCATTGCTCGGCGACGCCGTAGTCGTCGTCGGCGGTGGCGAAGTGGGTCATCAAGGCGTCGAGGCGCGCGCCGGGCAAGGCGCGCAATTGAGCGAGCGCGGGCGCGGCTTCCGCCGGCGTGAAACCCAGCCGGTTCATGCCGCTATTGATCTTGAGCCAGCAGGAAACCGGCTGTTTGGCGGAACCTTTGGCCAGCCAGCTTATCTGTTGTTGGGAATGTATCGCGCCGCCCAGCCGGTAATGCGCCATCGCCGCGGCCTCTTCGGCGTCGAAGGCGCCTTCCAGCAGCACGATGTCCTGCTGGACGCCGGCTTCGCGCAAGCGGATGGCGTCCTCGATATTGAGCAGGGCGAAGCCGTCGGCGACATCGGCCAGCGCCTGGACCGCGTCGAGCAGGCCATGGCCGTAGGCATTGGCCTTGAGCACGGCGTAGGCCTTGGATTGCGGGGCTTGGGCGCGGGACAGCAGGTAGTTGTGGCGGATGGCGGCGCGGTGGATTTCCACCTGGATAGGGCGAGTCATGTCAAGAAAGTCTGCGTTGGAGGTGTGCTATTATAAGCCCCTGGTGATGTACCCCGATAACGCAGCCGCGCCAGGATCGTCCTGAACGGAGACATGGCGGCAAGCGGAACAAAATGGACACTCTGCAAATACTTCTCGATTTTTTCACTGGCTACGGCTACATCGCCGTATTCACCGTGTTGCTGGTATGCGGTTTCGGCGTGCCGATTCCCGAGGACATCACCTTGGTGGCCGGAGGCATCATTTCCGGCCTCGGCTACACCAATGTGCATTGGATGTTTTTCGTCGGCATGGCCGGGGTGCTGGCCGGCGACGGCATCATGTTCACCGCCGGGCGAGTGTTCGGCAACAGGGTGCTGAAATTCCGGCCGATCGCGCGCATCCTGACCCAGGAGCGTTTCGAGGCGGTGCAGGAAAAGTTCGAAAAATACGGCAATTGGGTGCTGTTCGTCGCCCGTTTCCTGCCTGGGCTGCGTTCCCCCATCTTCATCACCGCCGGCATGACCCGCCGCATTTCCTACTGGCGTTTCCTGGTGATGGACGGCTTCGCCGCGCTGATTTCGGTGCCGGTCTGGGTGTATCTAGGCTATTACGGCGCGGCTAATCGCGAGTGGCTGATGACCATGGTGCACCGCGGTCAGGCCGGCATTCTGGCGGTGGTGGCGGCCTTGCTGCTGGGCGTGGCCTTCGTCTGGATGCGTCGTCGTCGTCAGCACCAGTGCGTGAAGAAATAATCCCGCGTCATCCCATAAAAAAAGCTTCCCTGAGGAAGCTTTTTTTACGTTCTTGCGCTCTTGGGTTTCAACCCACTTGCAAGAGCTCCACTTCGAACACCAGGGTGGCGTTGGGCGGGATCACGCCGCCGGCGCCGCGCGCGCCGTAGCCGAGCTCGGCCGGGATGGTCAGCTTGCGCTTGCCGCCCACTTTCATGCCGACCACGCCCTGGTCCCAGCCCTTGATCACATAACCGTCGCCCAGCGGGAAGCTGAACGGCTGGAAGCGGTCCTTGCTGGAATCGAACTTGGTGCCGTCGGTCAGCCAGCCGGTGTAATGCACGGTGACTTCCTGGCCGATGACGGCTTCGGCGCCGTCGCCTATCGCCAGTTCTTCGATAATCAGTTCGCTCATGATATGTCCTTGTCGCGCAAGCGCTGAATGAGGCCCGGCCCGGCGGCGCGGAAGGCGGCGCTCGCCAAGGGCCGTGGCAATCGCGGGATTATAGCAGCCGGACGGCCGGCTTGTGTTTTACGACGCGTGGCGTATAACGGTAAGGATGCGGGGCTGCCTCGCATCGTATCCTTGAGGGGGACTTGTCATGGACGCGACTCACGATATCCCGCGCGACCGCCCGGTTGCGCGCAGGGTGGAAACCTCCCGGCCGTTGCAATGGCTGAAAAAAGGCTTCCGCGACTTTCAAAAAGCCCCGGCCGACTGCCTGTTTTACGGCGCGGTTTTCGTGTTGATGGGGTATTTGCTGACCTTGTACTCCGAGCACTCTCCTGAACTGATCATCACCTTCGCCACCATCTTCCTGTTGGCCGGCCCCTTCCTGGCGATAGGCCTGTACGACATCGCCAAGCAGATGGAGGCTTTCGACGGCCATGGCAGGGTCAAGCTGGCGCACAGCATGGCGGCCTGGCGCGTCAATCTGCCTGCCTTCACCTTGTACGCGGCCTTGCTGGCGGTGCTGGTGTTCGGCTGGTTCCGGGTGTCCTTGCTGATGTTCGCGCTGTTCTACGACACCGCGGCCTTGCCGTCCTTGAACGACATCGTGGCCAACGCTTTCAACCCGGACAATGTCGTCTTCCTGGTGGCCTATTTCGCGGTGGGCTTTGTGTTCGCTCAGGTGGTGTTCTCGGTCAGCGTGGTTTCCATTCCCTTGATGCTGGATAAGGAAGTGGACACCGTCACCGCGATGATCGCCAGTGTGCAGGCTGTGCTGAAGAATGTGCTGACGATGGGGATATGGGCGGCTATCATTGTGGCCTTGAGCGCGGTGGGCTTTGTGACCTATTTCCTGGGCCTGATCATCATCATGCCGGTGCTGGCTTTGGCCAGCTGGCATGCTTACCGCGATTTGATCACCTTTGAGAGATGACTGAATAGCTGATGACCCACTCCGTCGTGTTTCTTGACCGGGACAGCTTGCCTGTCCCGGTTCCGCTTTTGCCGTTCCCGTCCGAATATCACGAGTTCCCCTCCACTAGCGTCGAAGACGCGGCGATGAACTGTTCGGGGGCTGACATTGTTATCACCAACAAGGTGCCGCTGCGGCGGGAAACCCTGGAGCAACTGCCCGGCCTGAAGCTGGTGGCGATCGCCGCCACCGGTTACAACCACGTCGATCTGGACGCCTGTCGCGACTTGGGCATCGCGGTGTGCAATATTCGCCATTACGGCGACGACACCGTGGCCGAACACGCCTTGACCCTGATGCTGGCCCTGGCCAAGAACTTGCCGGCTTACCAGCGCGACGTCGCCGCGGGGGTGTGGCAGCAGTCGCGGCAGTTCTGCCATTTCGGCGCGCCGATCCGAGATTTGCGGGGCGCGACCCTGGGCATCGTCGGCGCGGGCGGCATCGGCCTGCGCTTAGCGGAGCTGGCCGGCGCGCTTGGCATGCAGGTGATGTTCGTCGAACGCAAAGGCGCCAAGGAAGTGCGTTCCGGGCATGTGGCTTTTGCCGAGGCCCTGGCGCAGGCCGATGTGATTTCGCTGCATTGTCCGTTGACCGAGGAGACCCGGGACCTGATCGCCCAGCCGGAATTGATCGTGATGAAGCCGGGCGCCTTGTTGATCAATACCGCGCGCGGCGGCCTGGTCAACGAGGAAGATCTGGTGGCCGCGCTCAAGTATGGGCAGTTGGGCGGCGCCGGTTTCGACGTTCTGAGCGAAGAGCCGCCGGTTCACGGCAATCCCTTGCTGAAAACCCGCTTGCCCAATCTGATCGTCACCCCTCATATCGGCTGGGCCAGCCGGCAGGCGATGGAGCGTTTGGCCGCGCAGCTGGTGGACAATATCGCCGCTTTCGTAGCGGGCATCGAGCGCAATCGTTTGTTGTGAGTTTGGGGCGTCAAGCCGGCGTAGGCCGGCTTTTTTGGCGGCGTATTTTAAATTATATATTCATATAAATGATTGGATATTTTATTTATTGTTAACTGTTAAAAAACTATTTGCATTTTGTTTATTGTGAGAATAGCATGAGGAGGCTCTTCTGGCTTTGCCAGTACGAGCTGCCCCGCTTGATCGCCGTGGAGGGTTTCCCCCCACGGCTCTTTTTTTGCCTGTTTCGCGGCCATGCAAAACGCCCGGCGGAACCGGGCGTTGGGCTTGAGTCGGCATCTGTCGGCCGTGCGGCGTCAGTCCGGGACGTCGTTGGGGTTGATGCGAGGCTGCTCCTCCGCCCCCATGCCCAGCTTGCCGCGAATACAGCCGATGTAGCGGTTCACGTCCGGACCGCCGCCATGGCGCTGAGCGTGCCAGATCATTTCGCCCAGACAGTCCATCATCGCGTGTTGCGCCTGATGCTCGCTGCCCAGGCGCAGCGCCAGCTGCGCGTACAGCGAGCGGATGCCGAAGGGTTGGTCTATGGAGCGCTGTTCCTCAATCGCCACATGCAGGCCCAGATGCAGGAAGGGATTGCTCTGGCCCATTTCCGGCGTCCACTCCTGTTCCATATACTGTTCCGGCCGATCCAGAATGGCGTGATACTCCGGGTGGTCTATAAGAATGGGGAGCACCAGTTTTTCCAGGTCGGACAAGTCCGTTCCGGATTTGGATTTCTGCCAGGTGTCGAAGAAGAAGCGCCGGGCGTCCTGCCGGCTGGGATTGAACAACATCGGATAGTGCCTGAGTGGATTCTCGGGAGCGCTCATTATACGAGACGGAGGTGGCCATGACCACGCTTTACGACTTCTCCGCCGTGCGCATAGACGGCAGCGAACAGCCGCTGTCGGCGTACGCCGGCCAAGTGGCGCTAGTGGTGAATACCGCCAGCGAGTGCGGCTACACCCGGCAATACGCCGGCTTGCAGGACTTGCAGCATAGTCTGGGCGGCCGCGGTCTGGCGGTACTGGGTTTCCCCTGCAATCAGTTCGGCGGCCAGGAGCCGGGCGACGAGGCCGAGATCGAGCGTTTTTGCCGGACGCGTTTCGAGGTGGATTTCCCTCTGTTTGCCAAGGTGGAAGTCAACGGGCCGCGCGCCCATCCGCTGTGGCGCTGGCTGACCCAGGCGGATTCCACCCACCCGCACCCGGTGAAGTGGAACTTCACCAAATTCCTGATCGACGCCAGGGGCAGGGTGGTCAAGCGCTACGAGCCGGCGGTGGAGCCGCATGAATTGCTGGAGGATATCGAGGCCTTGCTGCCTAAAGGCGGCTGAGACCCGCCGCTGGCGGCGGGTCCGGGCGGACATCAGCGCCGGCGGAAAATCACGTCCCACACGCCGTGGCCCAGCTTGATGCCGCGGGCTTCGAACTTGGTCAGCGGCCGGTAGTCCGGGCGCGGCGCGTAGCCGTCGGCGGTGTTGACCAGCTGAGGCTGGCCGCTGAACACCTCCATGATCTGCAGCGCGTAGTCTTCCCAGTCGGTGGCGGCGTGCAGATAGCCGCCCGGCTTGAGCTTGGCGACCAGCTTCTCCACCAGCGGGGCCTGAATCAGGCGGCGCTTGTTGTGGCGTTTCTTGTGCCAGGGGTCGGGAAAGAAAATATGCACGCCGTCCAGGCTGCCGTCGGCCAGCATGTGGTCCAGCACTTCCACCGCGTCGTGGCGGATGATGCGCAGATTGCTCAATTCCTTTTCCGCGATCAGCTTGCACAGATTGCCGACGCCGGGCGAATGCACTTCCACGCCCAGGTAGTCCTGAGCCGGATTGGCGGCGGCGATTTCGGCGGTGGCGCCGCCCATGCCGAAGCCGATTTCCAGGATCTTGGGCGCGGCGCGGCCGAAGGCCTGCTCCAGATCGATGCGCTCGGGGCGGTATTCGATGCCCCAGCGCGGCATGCCTTCGTCCATCGCGCGTTGCTGGCCGGGAGACAGATGGCCTTGGCGCAGCACGAAGCTGCGGATGGCGCGTTGAAATGCCGGATTTTCCATAGAGAAGCCTGCTTAAAAACTCAAAAAAACCGCGATGTTACCGAATCTTGGCCGCCGAAGCGAGCGCGGCGGCGATGCGCTCCGGCGCTTGGGCCAGCGCCGCCAGGTAGTCGGCGGTGTCGGGCCAGCGGGGAGCCGGCAGCAATTCCCGGCGCAAGCGCCGGTTGTTAAGCCGTCTGGACTCCATCATATAAGACCATAGACCAGCGGAGACCCGGGCGCGGACCTCCTCCCGCGGCAACAGGGGCGGCAAGGTCAGGTCCAGCGCGGCGGCCAGCCGGCGATACCATTCGCTGATCGGCAGCGGCTGATCGTCGCTGGCGTTGAATACGCGCGGACCGCCGCGGCATTGCAGCAAGGCGGCCACGCAGGCGGCGGCGAGGTCGTCGGCGTGGATGTGATTGCTCCAGCTGTCCTCCTCCGGCCGGATCAGCGGCGTTTGCGAGGCGAAGCGGCTCAGCGGCAGGCGGTCGTCGGCGTAGATGCCCGGCGCGCGCAGCACCGTCAACTGGCAGCCGTGGGAGGCGGCGAAGCCGCGCAAGCAGGTTTCCGCATCCAGGCGGCGCCAGGCGCGGTCATTGTGCGGGCGGGGGCGGGCGCCTTCGTCCAGCAAAGCCCCGTCGGCATTGCCGTACACGCCGCTGGTGCTGATATAGACTAGACGCTGTGGTATCCTGCAACCTTTTGCCAACGCAGACAACAACTTGCGCATGCGCAAGTCCTTGCGGCCGATTTCCTGGGGGGGAGCGGTCAGCAGCAGATCGTCGGCCAGGCCGGCCAAACGGCGCAAAGCGCGGGGGTCGTCCAGATCGCCCCGGATGGGCGTGACGCCCTGGCGGCGCAGCGCTTCCGCGCTAGCGTTGGAACGGCACAGCGCCAGCACCCGCCAGCGGCGGGTCAGTTCCGGCAGGGCGCGGCGCGCGACATCGCCGGCGCCGATGATCATCAAGGTTCGCATGATGCGCATTTTAGCCAGATATTGAGTAGAGGAAACAGATGACAGCGCAGGTGAAAGTGCTCCCCAGCGGGCATACATTTGGCGTCGAGCCGCATGAAACCGTATTGGAAGCGGCGTTGCGCCAGGGCGTGGGCCTGCCTTACGGCTGCCGCGACGGCGCGTGCGGCGCCTGCAAAGGCAAGGTGGTGGAAGGCGAAGTGAGCCAGGACGGTTTCCAGGAAAAGGCCTTGACCGAGGCCGAACGCGCCCAGGGCATGGCGCTGTTCTGTTGCGCCCGCCCCAAGGGCGACATCGCCATCGAGGCGCGCGAAGTGGCCGGCGCCGGCGACATCCAGATCAAGACCTTGCCGTGCCGCGTAGAGAAAATCGAAAAAATCCACGACGTGGCGGTGCTCAAGCTCAAGCTGCCGGTGTCCGAGCGCTTGCAGTTCAAGGCTGGCCAATACATCGACATCCTGATGAAGGACGGCAAGAAGCGCAGTTTCTCCATCGCCAACGCGCCGCATGACGACGCTTTCCTGGAACTGCATATCCGCAATCAGCCGGGCGGCTCTTTTTCCGAGTATGTGTTCAGTCAGATGAAGGAGCGCGAGATCATGCGCTTCAAAGGCCCGCTGGGCTCTTTCTTCCTGCGCGAGGACTCCGACAAGCCCATTCTCTTCGTGGCCAGCGGCACCGGCTTCGCGCCGGTCAAGGGCATCATCGAGCACGCGATTCATAGCGGCATCCAGCGCGAGATGGTGTTCTACTGGGGCGCGCGCGCCAAGGCGGATCTTTACATGGCGGATCTGGCCGGCGCCTGGCAGGCGCAGCATCCCAACATCACCTTCATCCCCGTGCTGTCCGACGCGCTGCCGGGCGACGAGTGGGCGGGCCGCACCGGTTTTGTTCACCAGGCGGTGCTGGAGGATTTCGACGATCTGGCCGGCTATCAGGTTTACGCCTGCGGCGCGCCGCTGATGGTGGAGGCCGCGCACGGCAGCTTCACCCGCGAGCGCGGCTTGCCGGAAGACGAGTTCTTCTCCGACGCCTTCTTCCTGTCCAAGGACATGGGCGGCAGCAAGTGAACACGCCGGCGAGACAGGGATGACGTAAGCCGATTTTTTCAGCTGAACTGATTCGAACTGTATCGCCTGACGCACAACTGTAATGATATAAGTTGCTGATTTTTAGGAAATGAGCCCTTGGCGCGAGCCAGGGGCTTTTTATTTGTCTTGCATCAAACTTGGGGGTCATGCCATTTGATTTGCGTCAATGGACGGGCCGCCCAACTGGCTAAGATGAGGATCAAGAAACCTATATGGGGCGTGGCCCCGGAAAAGGAGTGGCGATGGAACTTCTGACTCTTCTTCTTTCCGACGATGTCGGCATTTTAAGCTTGGTGACCATTGTGGTGACCACCTTGGTGGTGCTGGGCGCTCTGGTGGCGATTTTCAAGAACGTGAAAAAACCGGAGTGAGCGCCTGGGCAAACAAGATGTGTTTATCCTCTTGATGTGTGTGTTGGTGGATGCGGTGGTGGGCCGCATCCACTTTTTTTTTGCCCGCAATTGCCGTGGCCGCCTGCCTTATTCTCCGTCTCCTCTCTCCATCTTTATCTCATTGCTTCTTTGTCCCGTCTCTTTTGGCCGTTTGCGGCTCTTCTCTATTGGACGCGTTCAGACAATCTGATATTGCGTTTTATTTTTAATAAAAATTAAATACAAAATTAATTAAATGTTTTGTGCGCAGCACAATTGTTAGTTCTGCTAATTGTGTCTGGGGCTTCTATAAAGCTTTTGTTCTAATGTCGGGATGGGGCGAATGGAGCGGGAGGACGCTATTTGACGCAGGTCAAACGGATGTTCGACTGTTCTGGCGATCACTAAATCCGGGGTATACCATTGTCTCAGATGATAAGAATTTAATTATATAACAACAGATTTGCAGGTTAATGTACTCTCACGGAGAACGAAAATGTCTACGGAAACTGAAACCCAAGGCGGCGGCGCTCCCAAGCTCAAGCTTGGCGCGCTGACCGCTCTGGTGGTGGGCTCCATGATCGGCGGCGGCATCTTCTCGCTACCGCAGAACATGGCGGCGGGCGCCGGAGCCGGCGCCATCTTGATCGGTTGGGTGATTACCTTCTTCGGGATGTTGACTCTGGCATTCGCCTTTCAGATGCTGGCCAATCGCAAACCGGAAGTGGAGGGCGGCGTCTACGGCTACGCCAAGGCGGGTTTCGGCAACTATATGGGCTTCAACTCGGCCTGGGGTTACTGGATTTCGGCCTGGATCGGCAACGTATCCTACTTTGTGGTGATGTTCTCGGCGCTGGCCTTCTGGTTCCCGGTGTTTGGCGAGGGCAATACCACCACCGCCATCGTCTGCGCGTCCATTCTGTTGTGGGCCTTGCACTTCCTGGTGTTGCGCGGCGTGCACGGCGCGGCCTTCATCAACACCATCACCACCGTGGCCAAACTGGTGCCGCTGGCGCTGTTCATCCTGCTGGTCATTTTCGCCTTCAAAGTGGATACCTTTAATCTGGACTTCTGGGGCTCGGCCAAACTCGGCTCGGTCGTCGATCAAGTCAAGAGCACCATGTTGGTGACGGTATGGGTGTTCATCGGCATCGAAGGCGCGTCGATGTTCTCCAGCCGTGCGGAAAACATGAAAGAAGTGGGCAAGGCCACCGTGATCGGCTTCCTGCTGACCATCGCTCTGCTGGTTGCGGTATCGGTGCTGTCGCTGGGCGTGATGTCGCAAACTGAACTGGCCGCGCTGAAGAACCCGTCCACCGCCTATGTGCTGGAAAAAGCCATCGGCCCCTGGGGCGCCAATCTGATGAACGCCGGTCTGGTGATCTCGGTGGGCGGCGCGCTGCTGGCCTGGACGCTGCTGGCTTCCGAAGCGCCCTACCTGGCGGGCAAAGACGGCGTGATGCCCAAAGTGTTCGGCACCACCAACGCCAATGGCTCCCCGGCCGCCTCGCTGTGGCTGACCAACGGCCTGATCCAACTGTTCCTGATCATTACGCTGTTCAGTTCCGCGGGCTACCTGGCGCTGCTGTCGCTGGCCACCTCGATGATTCTGATTCCTTACCTGTTGTGCTCCGGCTACGCCTTGCTGGTGGCCAAGCGCGGCGAGGGCTACGCCCAGGGCGAATCCAGCGGCAAAGAGTTCAGCATCGCCGCCGTCGCCTCGGTCTACGGTGTCTGGCTGATCTACGCCGCCGGCCTGAAGTATCTGTTCCTGTCCATGGTGCTGTACGCCCCGGGCCTGCTGTTCTACCTGTGGGCTCGCAAGGAACGCGGCGAGAAAGCGTTCACCGGCGCCGAGGCGGTACTGGCTGCGCTGATTGTAGTGGCGGGTTTGTTCGCCGCCTACGAACTGGCTACCGGAGCGCTGACGCTCTAAGCCGGAACCTTGTAAGAAGATTACCGGAGGCGCGCGAGATCCACGGGCCTCCACCAGCTCCCCCAATATCATTAAGGAGTTTGTCATGACCAAGTTTGGTGTTCATTCCGAGTGCGGAAAGTTGCGAACTGTGATGGTGTGCCGTCCCGGCCTGGCGCATAAGCGCCTGACCCCGGACAACTGCCACGGCCTGTTGTTCGATGACGTGATCTGGGTGGAACGCGCACAGAAAGACCATGCTTACATGGTTGAGCAAATGCGCTCCCGCGGCATCGAAGTGGTGGAGGTGCACGACGCGCTGGCCAAGGTCTTGGACGACAAAGCTTCCCGTGCCTGGATCCTGGACCGCAAGGTCAAGGCCGACAACGTAGGTATCGGCATGTTGCGCGATCTGCGCAGCTGGCTGGACGAAATGCCGTCTTCGCAACTGGCCGAGCATCTGGTGGGCGGCATCGCCAAATTCGAACTGCCGTTCGACCCGAAAGGCCTGTTCGGCGGCTACCTGGACCAATCCGAATTCGTGCTGCCGCCGGTGCCGAACAGCCTGTTCCAGCGCGACCCGTCTTGCTGGATTTATGAAGGCGTGACGCTGAACCCGATGTACTGGCCGGCGCGTCGTCAGGAAACCCTGATCCTGCAATCCATCTACAAATTCCACCCGATGTTCGCCGGCAAGGTGAAAGTATGGTGGGGCGATTGCGACCAGGAACACGGCCCGGCCACGCTGGAAGGCGGCGACGTGATGCCTATCGGCAACGGCGTGGTCCTGATCGGCATGGGCGAGCGCACCAGCCCGCAGGCGGTGGTGCAAGTGGCCAAGCGCGTGCTAGGCAAGGAAGGCGGCGCCACTCGCGTGATCGCTTGCCAGATGCCTAAGTCCCGTGCGGCGATGCACCTGGATACCGTGTTCAGCTTCCTCGACATCGATCTCTTGTCGCTGTTCCCGGACGTGGTGGACGACATCACTTGCACCAGCATGTACGTTGGCGACCGCGAAGGCGAAATCCGCTTCGAACGCCACGAAGGCGTGCATCTGGTGGAAGTGGTGCGCCAGGCGCTGGGTCTCAAGGAAATCCGCGTGATCCAGACCGGCGGTGACGCCTACCAGCGCGAACGCGAACAGTGGGACGACGGCAACAACGTGGTGGCGCTGGATCGCCGCGTGGTGGTGGCCTACGACCGCAACACCTACACCAACCGCCTGATGCGCGAGCATGGCGTGGAAGTGATCGAGATTCCGGCTTCCGAGCTGGGCCGCGGCCGCGGCGGCGGTCACTGCATGACCTGCCCGATCACTCGCGACGAAGTGAAACTGTAATTCAGCTGTAGTGTCCCGGCCGCAGGCGCGGCCGGGAGGAAAACCCAAGATTCATGTGCAAAAAGACAGGTTGACCGCCGGTTTCCCCGGAAACGACGGCCGGCTTGCCCAGACTCTAATCAGGAGCAATATCATGGCTTTCAATCTGCGCAACCGTAACTTCCTCCGCATGCTGGACTTCACCCCGCGCGAAATCCGCTACATGCTCGACCTGGCCCGCGACCTGAAGCGCGCCAAGTACACCGGCACCGAACAGCAGCACCTGAAGGGCAAGAACATCGCCCTGATCTTTGAAAAAACCTCCACCCGTACCCGCTGCGCGTTTGAAGTGGCTTGCTACGACCAGGGCGCCAACGTGACTTACCTTGGGCCGTCCGGTTCGCAAATCGGCATCAAGGAATCGATGAAGGACACCGCCCGCGTGTTGGGCCGCATGTATGACGCGATCGAATACCGCGGCTTCGACCAGCACATGGTGGAAACCGAGCTGGCCAAGTTCGCCGGCGTGCCGGTATACAACGGTCTGACCGATGAATGGCACCCGACCCAGATGCTGGCCGACGTGCTGACCATGTGGGAAAACAGCGACAAGCCCATCTCCCAGATCAGCTACACCTATTTGGGCGACGCCCGCAACAATATGGGCAACTCCCTGCTGGTGATCGGCGCCAAACTGGGCATGGACGTGCGCATCGGCGCGCCCAAGCACCTGTGGCCGACCGACGAACTGGTGGCTCAGTGCCGCGAAATCGCCGCCAAGACCGGTGCACGCATCACGCTGACCGAGGATGCCAAAGCGGCGGTCAAGGGCACCGACTTCATCCACACCGACGTATGGGTATCCATGGGCGAGCCGGCCGAAGTCTGGGCCGAACGCATCAAGCTGCTGAAGCCTTACCAAGTGAACGCCGCGCTGATGGCCGCCGCCGAGAACCTGCAAGTGAAGTTCATGCACTGCCTGCCGGCCTACCACAACAGCGAAACCAAGGTGGGCAAGGAAATCGCCGCGCAATATCCGGACCTGGCCAACGGCATCGAAGTGACTGAGGACGTGTTCGAGTCCGAGGCTTGCATCGCTTTCGAACAGGCCGAAAACCGCATGCACACCATCAAGGCCATCCTGGTGGCCACGCTGGGCGATTGATCCGGCCCTAGGCATCCCTAGCTGCACTTTGCCGGCCAAGGCTTCCCTGACCGGGAACCTTGGCCGGTTTCACATCAAGCACGCGGCTCGCCGTCGCAGACGGCGGGCGCGGCAATAGCGAGGAATAGAATATGCGAGTCGTCGTAGCTCTGGGCGGCAATGCCCTGCAACGTCGCGGCGAGGCCATGACCGCCGACAACCAGCGCGCCAACGTCAAAGTGGCCGCCGAACAACTGGCCGGCGTGACCCGGCTGGGCCACAACCTGGTGATGTGCCACGGCAACGGGCCGCAAGTGGGCCTGCTGGGCCTGCAGAACGACGCCTACGCCCGCCACGTGGACGAAAAAGTGACGCCCTATCCGCTGGACGTGCTGGGCGCGCAGACCGAAGGCATGATCGGCTACATGGTTGAGCAGGAACTGGGCAATGTGCTGCCCTTCGAAGTGCCGATCGCCACCATCCTGACCCAGACCGAAGTGGACGCCAAGGACCCGGCCTTCAAGAATCCGACCAAATTCGTCGGCCCGGTTTACAGCAAGGAAGAGGCGGACAAGCTGGCCGCGGAAAAAGGCTGGACGGTAAAGGCCGACGGCGAATACTTCCGCCGCGTGGTGCCCAGCCCGAAACCGAAGCGCATCTTCGAAATGCGCCCGATCAAGTGGCTGATCGAAAAAGGGGTGGTGGTGATCGCCGCCGGCGGCGGCGGCATCCCCACCATGTACGAGGGCGACAAGCTGGTGGGCGTGGAAGCGGTGATCGACAAGGATCTGGCCTCCGCCTTGCTAGCGCGTGAAATCGACGCCGATTACTTCGTGATCGCCACCGACGTGAAGAGCGTATTCATCGGTTGGGGCACGCCGGAAGCCAAGGCGATCAAGCAGGCGCATCCGGACGAGATGGACAAACTGGGTTTCGCCGCCGGCTCGATGGGCCCGAAAGTGGAGGCGGCTTGCGAGTTTGCTCGTCTGACCGGCAAGAAGGCCGTGATCGGCGCGCTGGAAGACATCGAGAAAATCGTCAAGGGCGAGGCCGGCACGGTGATCTCCACCGAGCAGGCCGGCATCAGCTGGTATTGATGCCGTTTTTGCTTAGCCAAGCGTCAAGGGCTGCCGTCAGGCAGCCCTTTTTTATTGGCGGCGTCTAGCCCAGCAGCTTGCCGCGGTGCTGGCGGAGGAGGTCCTGCCCGGCTTGATAGCCGATCTGGTAGAGCTGGGACAGATTGGAGTGCGACCAGTCCAGCTCCTCGGCGCGGCGTTGCGGGTCAATCAGCTGGTCGAACTGGATCTTCAGCACCTCGGTGCGCGGCCGGCCTTGCTCATCCTTATTGTGCAAGGCTTCGAACAGCTTCAGGTCGTCGCGCGCGATTTCGGTCAGCGGGGTGATGATGGATTGCACCCAGGCGTCGTAAAGGCCGCGCGGCGGATGCAGGAGCCGGTCGCTGCCCAGCACGTCGAACACCAGGGTGTAGTCGATGTGAGGATGATCGCGGAACAATTGCTTGAAGTTCAGCGTGTCTATGGCCGCGCCTTCGATGTAATCGCCGTCGGCCAGCGGATACGGCGGGTAGATGAAGGGAAAGGACAGCGCGGCCAGGAAGTGTTCATGACCGATCTCGCTCTTGTCCCAGCAACGCATCTCGCCGCGGCTGATGTTGTAGGCGTTCAGGTAGAACTGCGGCGCAATGGTCTTGAGGCGGTCGAAATCCACGATCTCCTCGATGAAGGGCACGTGCGCGCACAGGCCTTGGCTGTTGGGGCCCAGATCGCTGGGGCAGAGCGTGGCCAGCAGCAGCGATGTCCAGTCGGCCAGCAGACGCTGCCAAGGTCCTTGATCGGCCTGTTGTTGAATGCTCTGCAACAGGGGGTTCTGGCTTTGCCAGCTGCGCCACAGGTCGGCGGCCGGGCCGGGTTTGTTGAACACCTTGTAGTTGATCGGCAGCAGCCGGTAGATCGGATCGGATACGCCGAGATCGGCCAGCCGCCGCAAATTGTCCAGCGGCGAGCCCTTGCGCGGCGCCGCGTACAAGAGGCCGACGATGGCGCCGGCGCCGGAGGTGGAGATGATGTCGAATTCGACGCCGGCCTCCATCAGCGCGACCAGCGCGCCGGCCATCAAGGTTGCGTTGGGCGCGCCGCCGCCCAAGACCAGCGCGATGCTGGGCCTGTTTGCTTTTGCCATCGGAGTCCTCGTCGAGAGAGTGGCCGGTTGTTGCAACCGGTTGGGATTATGATTTAGTTCAATGTCATTGTTGCTGTTGAATTATGGATGCCAAGACGTATTTTGCAACGCAATATGGTGTCAGTAATGACATTCTGATTTGTTGCGAGAAAGCCGCAGTGACAGTGATTTGTCATTGGGTAATGAAAGATACCTTGCGGTACAAGGTAGTGGTTTGTATAGTGCAATCACAAGCAGATCGATGCCTTGGTCCGTCTATCTATCTTGCAATGCAAGGTAGTTGGGTGGAAAAAACCGGGCGGTTTCAAGGAAGGCAAGATGAAAACCCAGTTGAAGAAGGGGACCCTGGACATGTGCGTATTGGCGGTATTGGCCCAGTCCGACAGCTATGCCTACGAATTGGTCAGCACTTTGTCGCGCACGATGGAAATCAGCGAAGGGACGATCTATCCGTTGATGCGCAGGCTGCAGAACGAATCCTGGGTCAGCACCTATCTGGTGGAGTCGGCGTCCGGGCCGTCGCGTAAATATTACACGCTGACCGAGGCGGGCAAACGGGAGTTGGAATTGATGCGGCGCGAGTGGCAGGAATTCGTCAGCGAAGTGGACAGCGTGCTGAGCCGCCTGCCGGCGGCCGGCCAGCCGGGAGAACAACAAGCATGAACCGCAAAGCGTTTTTGGCGCAATTGGAACAGGCCCTGGCGGGGATGCCGGCCGAGGAAATCCGTGAAATCGTCGCCGACTACCAAGAGTACTTCAGCGACGCGCAAGAAGCCGGCCGCGACGAGGACGAGGTGGTCGCCGCCCTGGGCAGCCCGCAGAAGCTGGCCAAGGAACTGAAGGCGCAGGCGCATTACCGCCAATGGGAAAGCCATCGTTCCTTCGGCAATTTGATGAGGGTGGTGGCTTCGGTCGCCGGCCTGGGCGTGCTGAACTTCTTCCTGGCGCTGCCCTTCATGATCTACCTGCTATGCCTGTCCATAGGCTATATGGTGTCCGGCAGCCTGTTGATCGCCGGCGTGGCGCTGGTGGCGGCCTGGGGCGGCAACAGCCTGTTCGGCTGGCCGGAACTGGAGCCCAGCCTGTCGCCCGAGAACGGCAAGATCGAGTTCAAGCTTCAAGCCGACGGGGAGCCGGTCCACGGCGTGAGCCTGAAGCAGGGGAGGCTGTTGCTGACGCTGGAGGAGGATGAAACCGCCAGCCTGAAGTTGCGTAGCGGAGAGCCGGTCAGGGTCAGTTACGACGGCGGCGAGTTGAAAGTGGACGCCAGCAATCCGGCGGCGCGGCAAACGATCAAACGCGAGAGCGAACGCTCCGTCAGCCTGGAGCGCGGCCAGCTGAGCGCGCTGACGCTGGTTTCGGACGGCGGCGACAGCATGGTGCTGGCGCAGGATGGGGATGGCCGTTCGCTGCGTTGGCGGATGATCTCGGCGCAGGCCTCCGCCGCCGTCGGCGAAGCCGGAGAAGCCGGCGATCTGGTGTTGAACGACGGCGAGAGCTCGCTGGTGATCAAGGATAACCGGCTGTCGCTGAAGGACGGCAAGGACCATATCGAGATCGACGGCATTCCGGGCTTGTCGCTGCAGGGCTCGGCGGCGGTCAGCGGTCTGGTGCTGTTATTGGTTGGCGGATTGGGGCTGGTGTTCTGCGTATGGCTGACGCGGCTGACCTGGCGCGGGCTGGTGCGTTACGTCCGTTATCAGATCGATTTGGTGGCGGGCAGGGGCTTGGGCGGCAACGCGGTGTGAGGAGTGGTGTTTTTGACCGGACTTGGGAGAGAAACATGAAACACGATGCATGCATTCAACAATTGCAGCTGACCATGGAGCGCTTGCCCGAAGCCGAGCTGCGCAAGATTCTCAGCGACTATCGCGAATACATTCGCGAGGCGGTGGCCGATCAGCGCAATGAGAGCCGCCTGATCGCCGCGTGGGCGGATTCGCGACGGACCGTTTCGATTCTTGCGCGCAAAGGCTCGCTGAGCGCTCAGTGGGCGCGCTTGGCCCGCCACGCGGTGGGCGGAATGGCGGCCGCTTGCGGCGTGATCGCGATGTACTGGTTGTTCATGCAGTGAGGAAAACCACCGCCGCCGGCCAAGGCGGCGGCTTCTACTTGGGAAAGGGGTGCGTGATGAGGCGTGGGATAGTGCGCTTGCTGGCATTGACGGGGCTGATGGGCGGCGGGGCGGCTTACGCGGCGGAAGCGCCGATTGAAAAGCTGGTGATCAACGGCGACGCGGCCGTGCTCAAGCTGAGCGCGGACGACAAGCGGCCGTATCAGCTGGACCTGAACAAAAGCAATTGGGACGCCAAGCAGTGCAGCGCCCTGGTGCGGCGCGCAGGCGGCGTGGTCACGATCATGGTCAAGCTCAACGACAAGCTGTTGGGCAGCAGTTGCGGGTTGGAGATCGCCGGCAATCTGAAGCCGGGCAAACAGGTGGAATTGGGGCTGGCTGCGGTCAAGGGGTCGATCCGCGGCGCGTATTCGGCGATCCGGGTGGACAGCCGGGCGGTGGATCTAACGCTGGACGGCAAAGCCGCCAGCCTGTCCATGTCCGCCGACGCGATCAGGGCGCAGGCCAAGGGCGCTTACGACAAGCTGGCGCTCAAGGGGCAGGCGCTGACCTTGGGTTTCGAAGGCAGCAGCCGCGACATGGTTTTTGACGGCCAGGCGGTGAAGGCGAAGGTGAAGCTGACCGACGCCAAGCCCAGCGGCTCCTTGTCGCTGGACGCCACCACCGGCAAGTTGTCGCTGACGCTGCCCAAGTCCGCAACGCTGCAATACGAGGTGCGCGGCACGGCGGCCTCGGTGGACAGCAAGCTGCCCAGCACCGCCGGCGCGCCGCTGAAGTTGAGCGCGCGCGGGCAGGTGCTGAAAGTGGCGGTGGAGGCGGATTAAGACGCGGCCAAACAAAAACGGAGCCCGAGGGCTCCGTTCGCTTGGCCGACGAATCCGGCTCAGTAAGCGCAGACGGTGAACAACTCCAGGCCGCCGTCGCGCACCAGCTTGCCGCCGCCCAGTTCGGGCAGTTCGATGATGGCGGCGGCTTCCAGCACGTCGGCGCCCATGCGCTTCAGCAGCTTGTAGCCAGCCATCATGGTGCCGCCGGTGGCGACCAGATCGTCAATCAGGATGACGCGGTCGCCCGGCTTGCAGGCGTCGGTGTGCATTTCCACCGCGGCGTTGCCGTATTCCAGCTCGTACTCCTCCTCCACCGTGGTGAAGGGCAGCTTGCCGCGTTTGCGGATGGGCACGAAGCCTACGTTCAACTCGTAAGCCAGCACCGAACCGATGATGAAGCCGCGCGCGTCCAGGCCCGCCACCAGGTCCACTTTCTCCATCATGTAGCGATGCACATAGATGTCGATCAGCATGCGGAAGGTTTTGGGGTTCTGCAGCAGCGGGGTGATGTCGCGGAACATCACGCCTTGTTGCGGCCAGTTGGGCACAGTGCGGATCCAGCCTTTCAGATAGCTGGAGTAGTCGAGATTGCTAAGGTTTTCCATGGCCTTATTGTACTTCGAAATAAAGAGAGTCGCCGCGCGCCCCACAAGAAAAAGCCCGCCGCGCAGCGCGGCAGGCTAGGAGTCCGCATCAATTATTGACGTTTCAGTGGAAGAAAGCCAGCTTGAAGATCCACAGCGCGGCGATCACCAGCACCGGCGGCTTTAGGTCGGAGAAACGGCCGGCCAGAATCTTGATCACCGCGTAGCTGATGAAGCCGAAGGCGATGCCGTCGGCGATGGAGAAGGTGAAGGGCATCGCCAGCGCGGTCATCACCGCCGGCGCGGATTCGGTCAGATCGCTCCAGTCGATCTCGGCCAGGCCGCGCGCCATCAGCACCGCCACATAGCACAGCGCGGGCGCGGTGGCGTAGGCGGGCACGGTGGCGGCCAGCGGCGACAGCCATAGCGAGGCCAGGAACAGCAGCGCCACCACCATGGCGGTCAGGCCGGTGCGGCCGCCCACGGCGGTGCCGGCGGCGGACTCGACATAGGCGGTGGTGGACGAAGTGCCCATTACCGCGCCGGCGGTGATCGCCACCGAGTCGGCCAGCAGCGCGCGCTTCAGGCGCGGCAGCTTGCCGTCCTTGTCCAGCAGGCCGGCGCGGTGAGACACGCCCACCAGAGTGCCGGTGGTGTCGAACAGATCGACGAAGAAGAAGACAAAGATCACGCCGATCAGGCCGGCTTGCAAGGCGCCTGCGATATCCATCTGCATGAAGGTGGGCGCCATGCTCGGCACCGGCGCCACCACGCCCTTGAACGGAGACAGGCCCATGGCGATGGACAGCACCGTCACCACCAGGATGCCGATGATGATGGAGCCCGGCACCTTGCGGTATTCCAGCGCCACGATCAGGAAGAAGCCCAGAATGGCCAGCAGGGTGGTGGGCTTGTGGATGTCGCCCAGGGTCAGATAGGTTTCCGGGTGCGGCGCGATCACGCCGGCGTTCTTCAGCGCGATGATGGCGAGGAACATGCCGACGCCGGCGGAAATGGCGAATTTCAGCGACTGCGGGATGGCGTTGACGATGGCTTCGCGCACGCGGAACAGGCTGACCGCCAGGAACACGATGCCGGAGATGAACACCGCGCCCAGCGCGGTTTCCCAGGACAGCCCCATGCCCTTGACCACGCTGAAGGTGAAGTAGGCGTTCAAGCCCATGCCCGGCGCCAGCGCGATCGGGTAATTGGCCACCAGGCCCATGATGGCGGTGCCCAGCGCCGCGGCCAGACAGGTGGCGACGAAGACGGCGTTCAGGTCCATGCCGGTGCTCGACAGGATCAGCGGGTTGACCAGGATGATGTAAGCCATGGTCAAGAAGGTGGTAAAGCCGGCGATGACTTCGGTCTTCACCGTGGTGCCGTTTTCTTTCAGCTTGAAGAAGCTGTCAAGGAATTGCATGGCGAAACGCGCTCCAAAGGAGATAGGTAGGAAAAAAACCAGCCATTTTATTCAGCCTGAAGAGATTTACCTAAATCTTGACGTGAAAATAACTTGGCGATTAACAGCCGGTACGCGCTTATGGTATTCTGGAGAATTACTCATTTGGCAGGAAGTACCTTTCATGAGCCAGCCAACCGGTAATATTTTTATCGTGGTCGCTCCTTCCGGCGCGGGGAAAACCTCGCTAGTGGCGGCCTTGCTCCAGGCGGAGCCGTCTGTGGAACTGTCCATTTCTTATAGCACGCGCGCGCCGCGCAAGGGCGAAGAGGACGGCAAGCATTACCACTTCGTCGATCAGGCCACGTTCAAGTCCATGATCGAACGCGGCGATTTCCTCGAGTACGCGGAAGTCTACGGCAACTACTACGGCACCAGCGCGCCGTGGATACGCAGCCGCCTGGCCGTGGGGCAGGACATTCTGCTGGAGATAGACTGGCAGGGCGCCGAGCAAGTGCGCAAGGTCTTCCCCGAGGCGATAGGCATTTTCATCGCGCCGCCGTCGATAGAAGAGCTGGAGCGCCGCCTGCGCGGACGCGCCACCGACAGCGAGGAAGTGATCCGCCGCCGGCTGGCTTCCGCCCGCGCCGAGATCGACAAGATCGCCGAATACGACTACATCGTGGTCAACGACGATTTCGAGCGCGCCCGCCTCGATCTGATCAGCGTCGTGCGCGCCAATCGGCTGCGCAGCGCCATCCAATGCCGCAAGCTGGCGACGATGCTGGCGCGGATGGGACAGACCGGCTGATCCGACCGTTTGTTGGTGAGTCGACTAAAATTTAGATATAGTGATCCCTCTGGGCGTTGCCGCGGCCGCAAGAACGGCGACCGACAACGCCCTTGGCAACTTTGAAGAAAGAAAGCACATGGCCCGTATTACTGTTGACGATTGCCTGGACCGCATCCAGAACCGTTTCGACCTGACCCTGGCCGCCGCCTACCGCGCGCGCCAAGTGGCTTCCGGCGCCAGCCCCTTCGTTGAAGCCGGCCGCCATAAGCCCACCGTCGTCGCGCTGCGTGAAATCGCCGCCGGCCACGTCGGCAAGGAAGTTCTGAGCCGCGGCAAAGCCTGATTGCAAGTGGGTGGTGGGTTATGGCAACCGGCATTGAGGATGAAATCGACTACGACGCCCTGATCGACAGCGAAGCGCAAGCGTTTTTCGAGTCTGTCGCGCGTTATCTCAAGCCGGAGGACGTCCAGCTGTTGCGGCAGGCTTTCGAAGTCAGCCGCGCAGCGCATGAAGGGCAGACCCGCAAGAGCGGCGAACCCTACATCACCCACCCGCTGGCGGTGGCCTGCATGTTGGCCGAGTGGCGGTTGGACGTGCAGGGCCTCGCCGCCGCCTTGCTGCACGATGTGCTGGAAGACACCGGCGTCACCAAGCCGACGCTGATCGAAAAGTTCGGCAAGATCATCGCCGATCTGGTGGACGGCCTCTCCAAGCTGGAGCGGCTGGAATACCAGACCAAGGAAACCGCGCAGGCGGAAAGCTTCCGCAAAATGGTGCTGGCGATGGCGCGCGACATCCGCGTCATCATCGTCAAGCTGGCGGACCGGCTGCACAATATGCGCACGCTGGATTCGATGCGCGAGGACAAGCGCCGCCGCATCGCGCTGGAAACCTTGGAAATCTACGCGCCGATCGCCAACCGCATCGGCCTGAACAAGGTTTACCGCGAACTCCAGGACTTGGCGTTCAAGCATCTGCACCCGCATCGCTACGGCGTGTTGTCCAAAGCGGTGCGCGCCGCGCGCGGCAATCGCCGCGAAGTGGTCACCAAGATCCTGCAATCCGTCAGCCAGAAGCTGGTGCAGAGCAATATCGAAGCCACGATCAAGGGGCGAGAGAAAAACCTCTACAGCATCTACAAGAAAATGCAGGAAAAACACCTGTCGTTTTCCGAGGTGCTGGACATCTACGGCTTCCGCGTCGTCGTCAACGACATTCCCGGCTGTTACCTGGCCCTGGGCGCGCTGCACAGCCTGTACAAACCGATTCCCGGCAAATTCAAGGATTACATCGCCATTCCCAAGGGTAATGGCTATCAGAGTCTGCACACCACCTTGTTCGGCCCCTACGGCACGCCGGTGGAGATGCAGATCCGCACCCGCGAAATGAATAGCGTGGCCGAGGCCGGCGTGGCCTCGCACTGGATGTACAAGAGCGGCGACGGCGTCAACACCGCGCAGCAGCGCACCCACCAGTGGCTGCAAAAAATCATGGACATGCAGGAGGAGAGCGACGATCCGGTCGAATTCCTCGAGCACATCAAGATCGACCTGTTCCCGGACGAAGTCTACGTGTTCACGCCCAAGGGCAAGATCATGGTGATGCCGCAGGGCGCGACCCCGGTGGACTTCGCCTACGCGGTGCACACTGACATCGGTCACCGCTGCATCGCCGCGCGCGTCAATCACGCGCTGGTGCCGCTGCGCACCGTGCTGCGCAACGGCGACACCGTGGAAATCATCACCTCCACCCAGGCCAAGCCCAATCCGTCCTGGCTGACCTTCGTGCAGAGCGGGCGCGCGCGTTCCGGCATCCGCAACTACCTGAAGAGTTTGCAGCAGGAAGAAGCGGTCGGCCTGGGCGAGAAGCTGCTCAAGCAGGCGATAGGCGCGCTGGCGGTGACGCCGCTGGCCTTGAGCGAGGAGCTGTGGGTGGAGTATCTGGCCGCTTTCGGCGAGAAGCTCGCCTCGCAGCAGGACGTGCTGGCCGACATCGGCGCCGGCAAGCTGATGCCCATCGTGGTGGCGCGCAGGCTGCTGGAGCTGGCCGGCGAGCGCTTGGGCGAGGAAGTGAAAGTGGGGCCGGTGACCATACGCGGCAATGAGGGCGGCATGGTGCAGCTGTCGCCGTGCTGCAACCCGCTGCCGGGCGACGACATTCTGGGCGTCATCACCAAGGGCCAGGGCCTGGTCATCCACCGCAAGGGCTGCCCGAACGCGCGGCGGGCGGATCACGACAAGCTGCTGGACGTCAATTGGGAAGCGCAGCGCGACCGCATGTTCGGCGTTACCGTCGGCGTGCTGTCCCGCAACGAGCGCGGCGCGCTGGCCGACATCGCCACCGCGATTTCTCAGGCCTCGGCCAATATCGAAAGCGCCGACACCCAGGACAGCAGCCGCGACGGCGACGGCCTGTTCAACATCCACTTCCGCTTGCAGGTGGAGGGCGTCGAGCATCTGGAGCGCGTGCTGAGCGCCATCCGCGTGCTGCCGGTGGTGCAGCGCGTGCAAAGGAGATGAGATGCTGAAACTCAAGATCAACGGCGAGGGCCGCGAACTGGGCGGCGTCGCCAATGTGGCCGAGCTGGTGGCGGCGCTGGGCCTTGTCGGCAAGCGTGTGGCGCTGGAAAAGAATGGCGAGATCGTGCCGCGCAGCCGGTATCCGGCCACCGGGCTGGCCGACGGCGACGAACTCGAAATCGTGGTGGCCGTCGGCGGAGGCTGAGCGGCAAAGCTGATAGAGGTGCAGGAGTGGCGGATCAACTGATCATCGCAGGCAAGGCTTACAATTCGCGTTTGCTGGTGGGAACCGGCAAGTATCGGGATTTTGAGGAAACGGCCCGGGCGCTGGACGCGTCGGGAACGGAAATCGTCACCGTCGCCATTCGTCGCGTCAACCTGGGTCAGAATGCCGGCGAACCCAATTTGCTGGACTTTTTGCCGAAAAACCGGTATAACCTTCTCCCCAATACGGCGGGGTGTTATTCCGCCGACGACGCCATTCGCACTTTGCGCCTGGCCAGAGAGCTTCTGGACGACCATCGTCTGGTCAAACTGGAAGTGCTGGGCGATCCGAATACCTTGTTCCCCAACGTCAAGGAAACCCTGAAAGCGGCCGAAGTGCTGGTGGCCGAGGGTTTCGACGTGATGGTGTACACCTCGGACGATCCCATCATCGCCCGGGAGCTGGAGCAAATGGGCTGCTGCGCCATTATGCCGCTGGCCAGCCTGATCGGCTCCGGGATGGGGATTCTGAATCCGTGGAATTTGAAGTTGATTATCGAGCAGTCCAAGGTTCCCGTGCTGGTTGACGCCGGCGTCGGCACCGCGTCCGACGCGGCGATCGCGATGGAACTGGGCTGCGATGGCGTGTTGATGAACACTGCGATTGCCGCCGCGCAACAACCGGTGTTGATGGCCCACGCCATGAAACAGGCTGTAGAAGCAGGCCGATCGGCATATCTTGCCGGCCGGATGCCGAAACGTTTTTATAGTGCAGTACCTAGTTCTCCTAGTGAGGGGGTGATTTCTTCCGTCAAGCCGTGATGCGTAAAGCGCCACAGATTGCTTGGTCGGAACGCTTCAGACTTTTCCAAACCGCGTAAGATTGTTAAAATGCTGTTTTTTATAGCTCCAGCCACGTCTGGACGCTAGGAACTAAGGATACTAGATTCAATGCCGAACATTCGCGTTAAAGAGAACGAGCCGTTTGAAGTTGCAATGCGTCGCTTCAAGCGCGCGGTGGAAAAAACCGGTCTGCTGACCGAACTGCGCGCCCGCGAGTTCTACGAAAAACCGACTGCCGAGCGCAAGCGCAAGCACGCAGCTGCCGTTAAGCGCCACTACAAGCGCATCCGCAGCCAAATGCTGCCGCCGAAACTCTACTAAGAGTTCGTCTGGTCAGTAAGCAGGACCGCAGGCTTAGCCTGCGGTTTTGCCATTTGTAGTTCCCCGTTTGCAGACTCTGACGGCATGGGTTTTGAACGATTCAAAACCAATGTCATCAGGGTTTGACTCTCTAAAGTGCGCGCTCGCCATCGGCGACGAGTGGCGGTCATCTTCCGGAAAGCAAGCAATGAGCCTCAAGCAGCGAATCAGCGACGACATGAAATCTGCAATGAAAGCGCGGGAAAGCGACAAGCTGGCGGCCATCCGTCTGTTGCTGGCGGCCATCAAGCAGAAGGAAGTGGACGAGCGCGTGGAGCTGGACGACGCCGGCGTGGTCGCCGTCATCGACAAGATGCTCAAGCAGCGCCGCGATTCGGTCAGCCAGTACGAGGCAGCTCAGCGTCAGGATTTGGCCGACAAGGAAAAATTCGAGATGGACGTGCTGATGGCCTATATGCCGCAGCAATTGTCCGCCGGAGAGATTGACGCGCTGGTGGCCAAGGCCGTCGCCGACAGCGGCGCCGCCGGCATGCAGGACATGGGCAAGGTGATGGGGCTGTTGCGGCCGCAATTGGCCGGCCGCGCCGATATGGCGCAGGTTTCCGCTTCCATCAAGGCCAAGCTGGCCGGCTAGCCGGCTTCGGGCCGCGTGTGCGGCCCGCGCCATCGGTGACCTTGTTTGATCCCTCAGGATTTTGTCGATCAGTTATTGTCCCGCGTCGATATCGTCGACGTGGTGGACCGTTACGTCCCCTTGAAAAAGGGCGGCCAGAACTATCTGGCCTGCTGCCCGTTTCATAAGGAAAAGTCGCCGTCGTTCACGGTGAGCCCGTCCAAGCAGTTCTATCACTGCTTTGGCTGCGGCGCTCACGGCTCGGCCATCGGCTTCGTGATGGAATACCAGGGGCTGGGCTTCGTCGACGCGGTGAAGCTGCTGGCTGAAGGCATCGGCATGCAGGTGCCGGACAGCCGCGCCCACGCCAACCCGGAAGCCAGCCGCGCCGCGCGCGAGCGCAAGCTGTCGCTGGAACAAATGATGCAGATGGCGGCAGGCTACTACAAACAGCAGCTGAAGTCCGCGCCCAACGCCATTTCCTATCTGAAAGGCCGGGGTTTGAGCGGCGAAGTGGCCGGCCGCTTCGGTCTTGGCTTCGCGCCGGACGGCTGGCAGAACCTGGAAGCGGTGTTTCCGGACTACCAGGACGACAAGCTGGTCGATACCGGCCTGGTCATCGTCAATGAAGAGAAGGGCCAGCGTTACGACCGCTTTCGCGATCGGGTGATGTTCCCCATCCGCAACCAGCGCGGCGCCATCATCGGCTTCGGTGGCCGGGTGATGGGCAAGGGCGAGCCCAAGTATCTGAATTCGCCGGAAACGCCCTTGTTCGAGAAGGGCCGGGAGTTGTACGGCCTCTACGAGGCGCGGCAGGCGATACGGGATAAAAACCGCGTGCTGGTGGTCGAAGGCTATATGGACGTGGTGGCGCTGGCTCAGTTCGGCGTCGCTTACGCGGTGGCCACGCTGGGCACCGCCACCACCGGCGAGCACGCGCGCAAGCTGATGCGCCACGCGGACCAGGTGTACTTCTGCTTCGACGGCGACAAGGCCGGTCAAAAAGCGGCTTGGCGCGCGCTGGAAAACAGCCTGCCGCAATTGCAGGACGGCAAGGCGCTGAACTTTCTGTTCCTGCCGCAGGAACATGATCCGGATAGCTATATCCGCGAGTTCGGCGCCGAGGCCTTCGAAAAAGTATTGGAAGAGCAGAGCCTGCCTCTGTCCGTTTACTTCACCCGCGAGCTGTGTCGCGAGGTGAACCTGACCACGCCGGAAGGCAAGGCCGATCTGATCCGTCAGGCCGCCCCCCTTCTGGCGCAGATTGCCGCTCCGGCACTGGGCTTCATCATCAAGAAAAGACTGGCGGAACTTGCCGGTGTGGATGTCGACGAATTCGACATGTTGACGACGGGCCAAAGGAAGTCGGAGCGCAAAGGCAAGCGGGAGCACCGTTTGCCGGAGGTATCGCATCGTCCGCAACAGTCCTCCATGGTGACGCGCCTGATCAAATGGCTGCTGTTGAATCCTGGTTGGGCTGGCGATGTGCGCTTGCCGGACAGCATGGCGCTGTCCGACGAGCTTGCCTGTTTTGCCATGTTGGCCGAATGCGTGCAAGGGCACGACCAGCCGCCGAATACGGCGCAATTGATGGAAAGCCTGCGTGGCACTCCATATGAAGGGCTGGTGGATAGTGTTCTGCAGCAGGCCATGCAGGATCCGGATGAGTTCGCCGATCCCAGCGAGGAAGATAGGCAGCAGTTTCAGGACGGCGCGGCCAAGCTCCTGAAAATGCTGCATCAAACTCAGGTGGAGCGGCTAAAACAAAAGGACCGGAACGAAGGCCTGACTCCGGAAGAAGTCAGATTGCTAGGGGAATTGCTGCGGGATTTGCTGACGCCAAACGCTTGACGACGTCGCCGCCCCGGCAGATCGCAGAGCGGTCTGGCGTACGCGCCGGACTGCCGAAAGCGATGCCGCGGCGGTAGAAAGCGCCCCGCAGGGCTACACAAACAGCGTTATTTGCTTGTGTTATTATCAACTGTTTTTTTCGGCTTATTTCAAGCAGGAAGCGAAATGGCGGCCTCTCCCGAAAATCAAAAAGACGTGCAGGAAAACGAAACCGAAGTGATGAGCCTGGAAGAGCAGCGTAAACGCCTGCGCCAGCTGATCGCCTTGGGCAAGGAGCGTGGGTATCTGACCTACGCGGAAATCAACGACCACCTGCCGGAAGACGTGTCCGACGCAGAGCAGATCGAAAACATCGTCACGATGATTTCCGGTCTGGGCATCCAGGTTTACGACGAGGCGCCGGATGCGGACACGCTGCTGATGTCCGACGCCACCCCGCCGGTGGCCGACGAAGACGCCGTGGAAGAAGCCGAAGCGGCGCTGTCCTCGGTGGATTCCGAATTTGGCCGCACCACGGACCCGGTGCGCATGTATATGCGCGAAATGGGCTCGGTGGAGCTGCTGACCCGCGAAGGCGAGATCGAAATCGCCAAGCGGATCGAAGACGGCCTGAAGTACATGATCCAGGCGATTTCGGCTTGTCCGGGCACCATCGCCGAAGTGCTGGAGCTGGTTGAGCGCGTCGGCCGCGACGAAGTGCGCGTGGATGAAGTGGTTGACGGCTTCATCGATCTGAACGCGCCGTCCGAAGAGGACGCCGCGTTCGCCGAGCCGGCGGACGAAGACGAGTTGCTCGAAGCCGAGGCCGAAGAGGAAGACGAGAGCGAGGACGAGGACGGCGACGCCGCCGACGCCGCCGGCGTCAACCTGGAAGAGCTGAAGCAGCAGGCGCTGGAGCACTTCACCGGCGTGCGCATGTTGTTCGACAAGATGGTCAAGGTGCTGTCCGTCAAGGGCGCGCAGAGCAAGGAATACCTGGAGCTGCAGGACGCGATCACCACCGAGTTCATGCTGGTGCGCTTCTCCACCCGCCAGGTGGAAAGCCTGTGCGACTCGCTGCGCAGCCGCGTCAACGAAATCCGCACTTACGAACGCGACATCCAGGATATCTGTGTCAGCCGTGTGCGCATGGAGCGCGCCCACTTCATCAAGGTGTTCCCGGGCAACGAGACCAATCTTGACTGGGTGGAAGACGAAATCCATTCCGGCAAGGCCTGGGCGGAAGCCTTGACCCGCTTCAAATACGCGATCATCGAAAAGCAGACCAAGCTTTCCGAGCTGCAGGATCGCGCGATGCTGCCGATCAAGGCGCTGAAGGAAATCAACCGCCAGATGTCGGCGGGCGAGTCCAAGGCGCGCCGCGCCAAGAAAGAGATGATCGAGGCCAACTTGCGCCTGGTGATCTCCATCGCCAAGAAGTACACCAACCGCGGTTTGCAATTCCTCGATCTGATCCAGGAAGGCAATATCGGTTTGATGAAGGCCGTGGACAAGTTCGAATACCGCCGCGGCTACAAGTTCTCGACCTACGCCACCTGGTGGATTCGCCAGGCGATCACCCGCTCCATCGCGGACCAGGCGCGTACCATCCGCATCCCGGTGCACATGATCGAGACCATCAACAAGATGAACCGCATCAGCCGTCAGATTCTGCAGGAAACCGGCCACGAGCCGGATCCGGCCGAGTTGGCGGAAAAGATGGAGATGCCGGAAGAGAAGATTCGCAAGATCATGAAGATTTCCAAGGAGCCCATCTCCATGGAAACCCCGATCGGCGACGACGACGATTCCCATCTTGGCGATTTCATCGAGGACCAGAACAACCTGGCGCCGTCCGACGCTGCGATGTATTCCAGCCTGAAGGACGCCACCAAGGAAGTGCTGGACACGCTGACGCCGCGCGAAGCCAAGGTGCTGCGCATGCGCTTCGGCATCGATATGAACACCGACCACACGCTGGAAGAAGTGGGCAAGCAGTTCGACGTGACCCGCGAGCGCATCCGCCAGATCGAAGCCAAGGCCTTGCGCAAGCTGCGTCATCCGACCCGTTCGGAACGCCTGCGCAGTTTCCTGGACAACGAGCCGGGCGGTCAGTGATCGGATCGCGAGACCGGGTTTAGGCTGATGGCCTGAGCCGGATGAAAACCCCAAGCCGTCGGAATTCGACGCTTGGGGTTTTGCTTTTTGGCTGTTATAATGCGCTGCTCTGGGCCTCTAGCTCATGCTTGGTTAGAGCAGCGGACTCATAATCCGTTGGTGCGGGGTTCGACTCCCCGGGGGCCCACCAAGACTCCCGCGCAGCATGCGGCGGCGCTTGGCGCATTGATATCGGAAGCCGACGCTCAAGTCGGCTTTTTTGTTGCGGCGGCCGCGCCGCCGCGGCCTCCCTATCCGCCTTTTCTTTGGGGTTTCCCCGCCCGATCTCCATGCCGGAGAGACGTAGCTTTTAGCTATTTCCCTGCTATGCCGATGGGGAAAATCAATATGCTGCGCCATTTTAAGTTACTATCTAGCGTTTCGCGCATCATTGCGCGCTCTCATGTGGAAAAGACCGAATGCCCCAGAAGGAAAAAAAGGCGGCAAGCAGCAACGCCACATTGGCCGACAAGGTATTCCAGGAGTTGCGGCGGGACATTCTGCTGGGCGTGTACCGCCCGTCGCAGAAGCTGCTATTGCATGATCTCAAGGCGCGCTACGACGCCGGCGGCTCGCCGATCCGCGAGGCGCTGCTGCGCCTGAGCTGGTGCAAATACGTGGTGATGGAGCCGCAGCGCGGCTTTTGGGTGGCGCCGATTTCCCACCATGAGCTTTACGACATCCTGCTGGTGCGCCGAGTGCTGGCGGAGGAGGCGGTGCGCCGTTCTCTGGCGCAGGGCGACGAGGCGTGGGAGCTGGAGGTGTTGGCCAGCTACCACCGTTTGAGCCGGATAGATCTGAACGACGTGAATGTGGATTTGCAGGACTGGGCGGACCGCCACATGGCGTTTCACCTGGCCATCATCAGCGGCAGCCACTCGCCGGTGATTGTGGAGGTGATGGAGTCCTTGTACAACCGCTTGGAGCGCTATCGGCACATCTGGTTCGACCCGGCCTTGCCGACCTCCAAGCGCTATAGCGACGAGGGCGAGCATCAGGCCATCATGCAGGCGGTGCTGGCCAGAGACGCGGACCGGACGCTGCAATTGCTGGATCAGCATTATTCCCACGTGATGCAGGTGGTGGAAGGCCTGAGCACAGAGGCTTTTCTGCCCCGCTAGCCTATCCAGCCGGCTGCCCCGCCCATGCGCGCTTGGGCGGCCGGACGGGGCGAGCCCGGCGCTTCAGCGCCCGGGCCGTTTCACGCGCTTACTCCCAAATCAACAGACAGTACTGTTTCTTGCCGCGTCGCAACAGCGTGTAGCGCTGATGAAGGTGGTCGGCCTGCTCCAGGCGCGCGTCCAACGCGTCCGCCCTGGCGCCGTTGACGCTGACAGCGCCGCTTTGCAGCAGCGTGCGGGCCTCGCTTTTGGACGCGGCCAGGCCGCTGTCCGCCAAGGCGTCGACCAAGGGCGTGGACTGCCGCGGCAAGGCCAGCCGGGGCATGCCGTCTTGCGCCAGTTGGGCGAAGTCCGCGGCGCCGAGCCGCTCCACATCGTTGTCGAACAGGCTGAGGGTGATGCGCTGGGCGGCGGCGAGCGCGGCCGGACCGTGAACCAGCTCGGTCACTTGTTCGGCCAGGATGCGTTGCGCCCGCGGCTTGCCGCCGGACGTGCGGTCCTCGGCCTCGATGACCTCGATCTCCTCGTTGGACAAGAAGGTGAAGTAGCGCAGGAAGCGGTAGACGTCGGCGTCGGCCGCGCCCAGCCAGAACTGGTAGAAGGCGTAGGGTGAGCACTTGCTCGGGTCCAGCCACACCGCGTTGCCTTCGCTTTTGCCGAACTTGGTGCCGTCGCTATTGGTGATCAAGGGCATGGTCAGGCCGAAGGCCTGTTGCTGGGTCACCCGTCTGACCAGGTCGACGCCGGCGGTGATATTGCCCCATTGATCGGAACCGCCGATCTGCAGTTTGCAGCCGAAGCGGCGGTTCAGCTCCACGAAGTCGTGGCTCTGGAGCAGGCTGTAGGCAAACTCGGTGAAGGAGATGCCGACATCGTCGCGGTTGATCCGCTGCTGCACCGACTCCTTCTTGATCATGGCGTTGACCGAGAAATGCTTGCCGACGTCGCGCAGGAAGTCCAGCGCGCTCATCTGGGCGAACCAATCGTGGTTGTTGGCCATCAGGGCGGCGTTGTCGCCTTCGAAACTGAGGAAGGGTTCCACCTGGCGGCGGATCTTGTCCACCCAGCCGGCCACCACGTCCGAGGTGTTGAGTTTGCGCTCGCTGGCCTTGAAGCTGGGGTCGCCTATCATGCCGGTGGCGCCGCCGACCAGGGCGATAGGGCGGTGCCCGGCCATCTGGAAGCGCTTGAGCAACAGCAGCGGCACCAGGTGGCCGAGGTGCAGGCTGTCGGCGGTGGGGTCGAAACCGCAGTATAGGGTGACCGTTTCCCGGGACAGCAGCGCGTCGAGCGCGTCCGCGTCGGTGGCCTGCGAGATCAGGCCGCGTTGCTGCAGATCCCGGATCAGGGTCGATTGCTTCATTTCGTTTACCTCCATGATTGCGGCGCGCGGCCGTATTGGCCGCGCGTCCGGACGACGGCGCGCTTGCGCCGTCAGAACACGGGCAGCAGTCCTTGCATCACCAGGATCTGGAACAGGATGATGGCGAGGCCGGAACCACCTATCGCCCAATGCAGGGTGCCGCCGCCGCTGACCTGGTAGCCGGGCTGGTAGTTGTCCTGGCGGCGCAGTTTGATCAGGGCCAGCGCCGGGAACAAGATGGCGAGAATCACCAGGAAGATGGCGGCGGCGCCCAGCGCGGCGATGAAGCCGCTGGGGAAAAACAGGGCGAAGCCCAGCGGCGGCAGATAGGTGATCAGCGCGGTCTGCAGCCGCTGCCGCAGGCTGTCGCCGCGCTTCAGCGTGCTGGCCATGGCGTCGAACAGGCCGAGCGAAACGCATAGATAAGAAGTGAACAGCGCGATGGACGAGAAGGCGGACAGCAGGGAGGGCACTTGCGGCGTGGGCACCAGCGCGTGGAATTCGTCCAGGAACATGCCCACCGAACCGTTATGGGCGGAGATGGCCTGAAAGCTGTGGCTGCCGTAGCGCGGCAGCGCGCCAAGCGTGTTGAACACCCACAGCAGGTAGACGCCCATGGGAATCAGGCTGCCGGCGATGAAGACATTGCGCAGTGTGCGGGGCTGGTCGCGGCCCAGGTATTTGACCATGCTGGGCACGCTGCCGTGAAAGCCGAAGGCGGTCAGAAACATGGGGATGGCGGCCAGCATGTATTTGGCCGAGTCCGTGTTTTCCGACAGGTTGCCGGTGTCGACATAGGGCTGAATGACCGCGCTGAGCGAGAGAAAGATCAGGATGTTGAGGCTGAACAGCAGCCGGTTGACCTTGTCCACCGCGGTGGTGCTGGCGAAGACGATGCCGCCGATCAGCGCGGTGAAGGCCAGCGAGACCTGGCCGGGCGACAGGGTCAGGCCCAGGTATTGGTGCAGGCCGGATTGATAGGTGGAGCCGCCGCCGGAGATATAGGCGGAGGAGAGCGCGTAGAGCAGGAGCAACAGGCTGGCGTTGATCAGATAGCTGCCCTTGGCGTTGAACAGCGAGCGGGCGATGGCGTCGAAGCCGTAGCCTTCGGGAAAGGACAGACAGACCTCCAGCAGCATCAGGCCGGTATAGGTCATCAGCGCCCAGATCAGAAACAGGGTCAGGCAGGCGTAGCCGAAGCCCATGCCGGCGGACACCAGCGGCAGCGCCAGCATGCCCGCGCCCAGCATGGTGCCGGAAATCAGCAAGGTGGCCCCGATGGCCTTGAAATTGACTTGCATGTGGAATCCTCAACCATCCTTGATGAAGAGAAGGATGCGTTCGTAAAAACCGGACAAACTCATAGTCGGTATTGGGTCTGGTAGTGAAAAAAACGCTCCCGGCCAGGCCGGGAGCGGAGGGGGATCAGGCGGCGATCAGGGCGTCGGCGCCGGCCTTGTCTTCCATGTCCACGATCTGGGCCAGCTTGGCGGCGAAGACTTCGCGCAGCTGTTCCCAGTAGGCGTCGAAGTCCTCGGCCTTGCGCAGGAAGTGGGTCATCACCGCGGCGCGCAGGATGTAGACGCTTTCCACCTTGTCCCATTCGGCGCGGCTGAAGCCGCGGCTGGCCACGTAGTGCCATGGGGTGTCGCCGTACTCTTCCACCGACAGCGAAGTCGAGGAGGTCAGGAAGTCGTTGGTGTAGGTGCGGCCGGAAGCGTAGGAGCAGATCTCGTACATCTTCTTGTTCAGCCGGTTGTGGTCTTCCAGGCTGTCGTTGCCGATTTCCTTGAAGGTGAAGTTCACCATGTGGAAGTCCGGGTGCATGATGGGACGCACTTCGAACTGGCGGCGGCCGACGGTCAGCGGCTTGGCGGCGGCCAGACGCTGGGCGAACCAGTCGGCGGTGACGATGCCGCGGCCGATCACCTTGCCGTAGCCGCCGATGTTCAGCGGCACCAGACGGTGGGCCGCCCATACCGCGGCGGCGGTGGCGCCGGCCTTGGAGCCTTCCATGATGGAGGAGCCCAGCACCACCTTGGTGTCCGCGCCTTCGGCCTCGTCCACTTCTTCGAACACATAGGCCGCGTGGTAGGAGATCAGGTCGACGATGCGCTTGTCCTTCATGCAGACGGCGCCGGCCGCGTACTGGATGTAGCCCACCTTGTGCGGGTCCACGGTGATGGAGTCCGCTTCCGCCATCGCCTTGAAGCCTTCATAGACGTCGCGCTTGGGCCAGGTCACGCCGGCCGGGATGATGTCTTCGGCGCGGTAGCGGGCCAGCAGCGCGTCGTAGTCCATGAACTGATTGTTGTCATCGAGGAACATCGCGCGGACATAGCCGCCGTAGGCCGCGTCCACGTGCACGTAGAAAGAGGCGCCGTATTTCTGTTCGCACTCGGCGCGCAGCTTGATCACTTCGTCGACATGGTCGATCGAGCCTTCCTCGGTGGTGCCCACCACGGAGACCATGGCCAGGATGGGGTGGCCTTCCTCGATCAGGCGGAAGGTGATCTCGCGCATCTTGGCCACGTCGGTGCGGTAGTTCTCGTCCACCGGCAGCGGCACGATGTGTTCCTGGCCGATGCCCAGCACGTCCATCGCCTTCATCCACGAGTAGTGCTTGGATTGCGGCACCAGGATCTTGCCCAGCGAACCTTGCTTGATGCCGACGCCGCGGCAGGACATCGCGCGCACTTCTTCGAACAGGCCGCGTTTTTTCAATTCGTCGGTCAGGTCCAGCACCGCGCTGGGCGACAGGTTCAGCAGTTCGCGCTCGCTCTTGCCGGCGACCAGATCGCGGGCTTTTTCATGCTGGGCGATGGCCAGCGGCATGGTCTTCAGATTGCGCGCCACCCACATGCCTTCGTAGTTGGCCACGGTGCCGCCGGAGGTGATGTGGCCCCAGCTGCGCTTGGGGTCGTAGCCGAACATCCGGCACAGATCGAGGCCGGCTTCCACTTCCAGTTCGGTGGTGGTGGGCGAGGCTTCGTGCGCGCAGTTGTTCGGGTTGTACATCATGGTCATCACGTAGGCCAGATTGGACACCATCAGCGTGTCCGCATTCATATGGCCCAGATAACGCGGCGAGAACCAGGGCACCGAGGTGTTCTTCAGCTTGGAGGACAGCTGGCGCAAGATGCCTTCGGTGCGGTACAGGGTCTGGCGGAAATCGCCGGCGTGCTGTTCCACCGGGGTGACCAGCGCCGGGTCTTCCGGGTGAAAGTCCGCGCGCCAGTGCAGGTGTTCGGACACGGCGTATTCCATCATTTCCTTGAAGAACACGCGGTTTTCGGATTTGGGGCCGATGAACAGGGCATCGACGTTAAGCGGGGAGAAAGTCGGATTGGTCATGACTGAGTAACCTTGTTATTTAAGAGAGGCGTGAGCCGGCTCATTTGCCTTCGGCGGGACGAGCCTTGCTGGCGGGCGAGGTGCGCGGGGCGACGCCGGCGGAACGGGCGTGCTTGGCTTTTTGGCCGTAGGCGTACACCAGGAAGGGAATCACCAGCATGACGGCGAGGCCGATGAGCTGGAACTGCAGGTATTCATGCGCGGAGCCATGGAAGCTGCCCGGCGGGATGAAGCCCAGGTAACCGGCCAGCAGGGAGATGGCGATGCCCAGGCCGGAGCAGATCCACATGCCCGCCTTGCCGCCGGGAACGCGGAAGCTGCGTTCCACGTCCGGGCGCTTGTAGCGCAGATAGATGGCGGCGGAGAACATGAACAGATAGGCCACCAGATAGACGAGCCCGGTCAGGCCCATCAGCATGAAGTAGAAGTTGTCCACATTGGGCATCACGGTGATCAGCACGCCGACGATGGTGATGGCCGCCGCCTGGATCAGCACCAGGGTCACCGGCACGCCATGGCGATTGGTCGTCTGCAGGAATTTGGGCAGCGCGCCGGAATCGGCGGTGGCTTGCAGGCCGCGCACCGGGCCCAGCACCCAGGAGTTCACCTGACCCACCAGGCCCAGGCCGATGCACAGGCCCATGACCGGGGCCAGCCAGCCCATGCCCCATTGATTGAAGTAGAGCTCGAAGGCCTGCATCAGGCCGGCGGTCATCGAGATCTTTTCTTTGGGGATGGCGATGAAGATCGCGGCGGAGCCGATCACGGACAGCAGCACCATGATGACCGACACCAGGATGATGGCGATCGGATAATTGCGGCGGGCATCCTTGATGGAGGACACATTGGACGCCGACACCTCCATGCCCATCACCACGAAGATGAAGCCGATGAACAGGCCGAGGGTGCCGCTGTCGCTAAAGCTGGGCACCAGATTGTTCCAGCTCCAGGACACGTCGGTCATGATGGGGTGGCCGCCGGCCAGATAGGCGATGCCGCAGCCGATCAGCACAACGCCGGGCAGGAACACGCCCAGGCTCACGCAGATGGTGGAGACCCAACCCAGGGTTTTCACGCCGCGCATGTTGACCAGGGTGCAGGCCCACCAGATGCCCAGAATCATCGCCAGCATATAGAGCTTGTTGCTGGCGAGAGCAGGGTCGAACACATAGGCGAAGGTGGCGGCGATGATCATGATGATGGAGGTCATGCCGAACACCATCTGTATCCACTGCATCCACACCGCGACAAAGCCCATGCGCTCGCCGAAGGCCTCGCGCACCCAGATGAACAGGCCGCCGTCCTGCGGCCAGGCGGTGGCCAGCTCCGCGGACACCAGCGCGGTGGGCACCAGGAACAGCAGCGCGGCCGCCAAGGTCAGGAAAATCGTCATCATCCCCGGCTGCGCCGTCATCGGCAGCGTACGGACGCTGACGACCACGGCGGCGGTGATCATGACGAAGGCGAAGACGCTGATCTTGGGAGGCGCCTTATCGATTGTCGTCATTTTCATCTCCATCGAACAAATAAATAAAAACGTTCAAATATAAAATTTCGAAAATATTATTTATTTCGCCGTGTTCAGCGTTTGATGAAAGTCAATATTAGGAAAATTCGATAAACGATAATTCGTATGGAATAATTTGGGTGGGCCGGCAAAGCCTTGCCAGGCAAGGCTTTGATTGGTCTTGGGGCGGATCAGGCTATTGAGGATGAATTTGGCTTGGCGCTGGCGCGGCGGCGGTTTTGGCCGCCTGTTTACGTTCTCGCAAGCGAGAGAGACAAGGCCTTGCGGCTGAGAAACGGAATCCACGCACGGCGGATGAGGGCTTCGGGCGGCGCTCAGCGCTTTGCGTCACGCCAGGCGCAGCAGAGTGTGAGGCGGCGCTGACGTCGCGGGACGGCGAGAAGACGGGATGGGTGTGCTGGAGGAGGACCGCGGGGCGCGGAAGCGGCGGCGCAAGCAGGGATGAGCCGCCGGAGAAGGCTAAAGGTTTACAGGGCCTGGGACGGGTTCATGCCTTTGGGCAGCAGCATCCACAGATTGCCTTGCTGCTTCATCCTGCCGGCGTACATGCCGGCCTCGGTGCCGAAGCCCCAGAAGAAGTCCGCGCGCACCGCGCCCTTGATCGCGCTGCCGGTATCCTGGGCGTGCACCAGCCGCGCCAGCGGCTGGGTGGAGTGAGGCCAGGTGGTGAGCAGGTAGACCGGCGCGCCCAGCGGGATGTAGCGCGGGTCAACCGCGATGCTGTAGCCGCCGGTCAGCGGCACGCCCAGCGCGCCCATGGGGCCGCCGTTGTCGCCCGGCAAGGTTTTGAAGAACACATAGCTGGGATTCACCGCGAACAGCTCTTGCCGGCGTTGCGGATTGCGCGCCAGCCAGTCCTTGATGCCCTGCATGGACGCGTCGCCCATGGTCAGCTCGCCCTTGTCCACCAGCCATTTGCCGATAGATTGATAGCCGTAACCGTTTTGCTCGGCGTAGCCGATATGGATGAAGCTGCCGTCGTCCAGCTGGATGCGGCCCGAGCCCTGCACCTGCAGGAAGAACAGCTCCACCGGATCTTCGACCCAGGCGAGGATGGGCGCGTTGGCCACGCCCTTGCCCTGGTTGATTTCCGCGCGGGTGTAATACGGCAGCAGGCGTTTGCCTTCCAGGCGGCCCTTCAGCCGCGTGCCGCGGTTGTCGGCGGGAAAGTCGCCGGGGCGGATTTCAATATCGCCGGCCGCGCTCAGCGCCAGCCGGTTGGGCCCGCTGCGGCGCGCCATCAGGCTGGACTTGCCGCGAACCGAGGGCGGAACGTCCACGCTGTAAAAATCGGCAGGGATGCCGTATACCGGCCAGGGGGTGCGTTCGCTGCGCGTCCGGCTGCCGCTGAGCAGCGGTTCGTAATAACCGGTGATCAAGCCGCTGTCGCGGCTGCCGTCGTTGACCTTCCAGGCGGCGAAGCGGTTTTCGAAGAACTGGCGCACCGCCTGCGCGTTGTCGGCGGCGATGCCGTCGGCTTGCCGGCACACTTCGGTCCAGCCCGGTTTTCTGGCGATGGCCTTACAGCTTTGCTTCAGCGCGACGAGGGTATCGCCCAAGTCCTGCTGGCTCCAGGCCGGCAAGGCGGTCGGCGCGCCGCTTTCCCGCCCCGCCCCGCCCGTCTTGCCGGGCGGACTGGAAGTGGAGCAGGCGGCCAGGCCGACGACAAGCAGTAACAACAGCCATTTTTTTAACATGCGCTAAGTTCTCTGAAACGGGGCTAGGGCAGCGACGCGCTGCGAACCGGTCTGATTCTACGCTGGGACGCGCATGACGGGGCGATGACGGCCGCGGCGATTGTTGCGGCGGCGCCAACAGGCGAGACCGTCGCGCCGCGTTGTCATGGACCGGCAACAAAATTGAAAAGTTTCCTCGCTAGTATGCGGTAAAACATTCGCGCTGAAGCTTGGGCTTGAGCGCATGCAGGCCATATCACTGGAGAATCTGATGAAACGTTTTTGCATCCGCGCCTTGTTGTTGACCACCTTGCTGTCCGCCGGCCTGCCGGCTTACGCCGAGCAGACCCCGCCGACCGATGAAGAGTTGGCCGCCAGCGTGCAACAGGCCTTGAACGGCGATGCCGAACTGCAGCCGCTGAGCCTGAAGGTGAGCAGCAAGAAGAGCGAGGTGACGATTGAAGGCGGCATGACCGACGACCAGCAGATGTTCAAAGCGGGGCAGATTGCCGAAAAAGTGCCGGGCGTGAAGTTCGTCATCAACAATATGGTGCTGAAAAACTAAAAAGGTTTGCTCCGGCGGCTTGTCCGGCGGCAGCAAAGGGCGCTTCGGCGCCCTTTTGTCATTTTATCCATCCAGTTTTTCGTCGGGAATTTAAGATTAATCCGATTGTGGTGCCTTCTCTTATTGCGAAAAATATGTGGTGTTGCCGGCTGACGGCCTTTCCGGAGGCTGGGGCCGGCAAGGTTTTTCCAATCAGCAGTATGGATCGCTCGCGGCCCACTGCGAAGCACCGGACACGACTCATGGAATATGCATCCGCACTTGGCAAGAGGGTTTCCCACCGCATGATGCTGCAACCGGCGGAGCAGGTGGACAAACTGATTTCACGGCTGGAGGGCGCGGACGAAGCCAAGCTGGTGTATTGGGACGAACGCAGCCAGCGGCTGCGCGCGCTGAGTCCGCGTTCGCGCCGCGGCCAGCAATTGCTGGCGCGCGGTTTGCAATCGCCCCAGGTGGTGGGCGTGTTCGACGGCTACGCCAGTTATCAGGACATCTATCAGGCCTTCCAGGAGACGCTGGCCGACCTGAAGCTCAGCTGAGCAGGACTTAGACGCGTTCCAGCTCCAGCAACTCCGCCATGGTTTGACGGCGGCGGATC
Source organism: Chromobacterium sp. Panama (assembly GCF_003052555.1). Classification (NCBI taxonomy): domain Bacteria; kingdom Pseudomonadati; phylum Pseudomonadota; class Betaproteobacteria; order Neisseriales; family Chromobacteriaceae; genus Chromobacterium; species Chromobacterium sp. Panama. The sequence continues at coordinate 3,767,847 of NZ_QARX01000001.1, read as the reverse complement.
AGCCGGCTGGAGGCGCCGTCTATCATGGCCTCGGCCAGCAGCGGCCGGCTATTGTAGTTAGACGACATGGTGGCGCCGTAAGCGCCGGCGTCGTGAAACACCAGCAAATCCCCTACCTGAGCCTCCGGCAGCAGGCGGCTTTCCACCACGCCGCCCTCCTGTTGGGTAAAGACATCCCCCGATTCGCACAGGGGGCCCGCCACCACGCAGGGGGCGCGCTCGCCTGATTTTTCCTCGCCGTCCGCGTTGAGGACGGAAATATCGTGGTGGCTGCCGTACATGGCGGGGCGCATCAAGTCGTTGAAGCCCGCGTCCACCAGCACGAAGCGCCGGCTGCCCATGGTTTTGACCGCCCTCACCTCGGAGATCAGGGCGCCGGATTCCGCCACCAGGAAACGCCCGGGCTCGATCTCCAGCCGCACCGGGTGGCCCAGGTGCGCGGCGATCCGCCGCCGCGCCTCGTCCCACAGCTCGAAATAATGCGCGGTGTCGATGCGGGCGTCGCCGTCGCGGTAAGGGATGGACAGGCCGCCGCCGGCGGAGATCGCCTCGATGTCGTGGCCCAACTGGGTCGCCAGCCTGACCATGGCGCCGCAGACCTGTTGCAGGTGGCCGTAATCGACGCCTGAGCCGATATGCATGTGCAAGCCCACCAAGTGCAGGCCGAACTGGCGGATCACCGCCAGCGCGTCGGCCACCTGTTCATGCCAGATGCCGTGCTTGCTGTTCTCGCCGCCGGTATTGGTTTTCTGGCTATGGCCATGGCCGAAGCCGGGATTGACGCGCAGCCAGACCCTATGGCCGGGCGAAGCCGCGCCCAGCTGACGCAGCATGTCGATGGAACCGGCGTTGACGGCGATGCCCTCGGCCGCCACTCGCGCCAGCGTGGCCCGGTCCAGCACGTCGGCGGTGAAGACGATGTCGGAAGGCTCGGCGGAGTCCGCCCGATAGCCGGCGGCCAGCGCGCGTTCGATTTCGCCCAGCGACACCGCGTCCACCTTGACGCCCTGTTCCCGTATCAGGCTGAGGATATGGGTGTTGGAGTTGGCTTTTTGCGCATAGCGGATCACGTCGAAGCCTTTCAGCTCGGCAATGCGCCGGCGAATGGTGTCGGCGTGGTACACCCAGAGCGGGCTGCCGTATTGGCGGGCGAGTTCGGCCAGTTGGCGGGCGTCGAAGCATTTCATGGCGTGGCGATGGCGTAGGTGATAGACAGCTGCATCATGGCGTGCGCCGCGGCAAAAATAAAATATCAAATTATCGCTGCTTCTTTCATTTATGATATGGATTGCCAAGGGGAAAGGCGGGCTTGGCGCCGTCTATGCGCAAGGGGTAGGGGATGGAAATCAGTCTGCGCCACATTGAAGTGTTTCGCGCGGTGATGACCACCGGCAGCGTCACCGAGGCGGCCGTCCTGCTGCGCACCTCGCAGCCCACGGTCAGCCGAGAACTGGCGCGTTGCGAACAATTGCTGGGCATGGTCTTGTTCGAGCGCAGCCGCGGCCGCTTGCGGCCAAGCGCGCAGGGGCTGCAGTTGTTCGAGGAAGTGCAGCGCAGCTATCAAGGCCTGGAACGCATCGTCAGCAGCGCGGCGGCGATTCGCCAGTTCGAGCAGGGGCAGTTATCGATTGCCTGTTTGCCGGTATTCGCGCAATCGCTGTTGCCGGCGGCGTGCCGGCGATTTCTGTCGCAAGCGCCGGGCATCAGCCTGAACATCGCGCCGCAGGAGTCGCCTTTGCTGGAAGAGTGGCTGGCGGCGCAGCGTCATGACCTGGGTTTGAGCGAGAGCGCGCACGCGCCGGCGGGAACGCGGATGGAGCCCTTGCTGCTGGCGGACGAGCTGTGCGTGTTGCCGGAGGGGCATAGGCTGCTGAGCAAGACGGTGTTGGCGCCGGAGGATTTCGAAGGCGAGGCCTTCATCAGCCTGGCGGCGACCGACAGCTATCGGCAACAGCTGGATCAGGTGTTCGCCGAGCGGGGGGTCAAGCGGCGCATGGTGGTGGAGACTCATAGCGCCGCCTCGGTATGCGCGATGGCGCGGCAGGGCATAGGCGTGGCCGTCGTCAATCCGCTGACGGCGCTGGATTATGCCGGCTCAGGCCTGGCCGCAAGGCGCTTCAGCGTGTCGATTCCGTTCGCGGTCAATCTGGTGCGGCCGCTGCACCGGCCCGCCTCCCCGCTGCTGGAGCGCTTCGTCGACAGTCTGAAGGCCGAGCTGGCCGCGGTCAGCCGGAGGCTGGCCGCGCCGACGGGGGCTTAGCGGCAGTGCAAAGTCTCGCGAGCTAGCCTGAGCGCAGGCTTTGAGCCGGTTCTTAGTCGCGCAGCGCCACCACCACCCGCTTATTGCGCGCGCCCTTGCTTTCAATCTTCTTGACCACGACCGGGCCGATCTCGCCGGTGCTGCGCACATGGGTGCCGCCGCAGGGCTGCAGATCGATGCCGTCGATATTGATCAAGCGGATTTCCGGCAGGTGCAGCGGCGGCGTCACCGACATGGTCTTGATCAGCTCCGGCTGACGCCGCAGCGCCTCGCCGCTGCTCATTTCGATGCGCACCGCGCGGTCCTCCGCCACCAGCCGGTTCAGCTCGCGCTCGATGTGCTCGCGGTCCAACTCCATGCCTTCCGGCAGATCGAAGTCCAGACGGCCGGATTCGGCGCTCAGATTGCCGCCGGTGACGCCGGCCTTGATCACCACGGACAATAAGTGCAGACAGGTGTGAATGCGCATGTGGCGGTGGCGGCGCGCCCAATCCAGTTCCAGGACGACCGGCGTGCCGGCGGCGAGCCGGGGCGCATCGGCGGGCAGCAGGTGGATGATGGCGCGCGTTTCGCGGTCGCGGCGGGTATCGCTGATCGCACAGCCGCCGCCGTCCCAGCTCAGCGCGGCGCTGTCGCCGGGCTGGCCGCCGCCCAGCGGATAGCACAGCGTGTCCTCCAGCACCAGGCCGGCGTCGTCATGCCGCGCCACGCGGGTTTCCAGGCGGGTTTGGTAGGGATCGATGTAAAAGCGCTCTGCCATGCGGTGATTCCTTTTCAGACTATGCTGGGAAGACCGGCGTCGCTTGTCGCCGCCGGTCCCGATAATTTTGAGAATGCTGCCGCCGGCTGTGTATTTCAAGAGACAGCGCTGGCGAAAAATCATGGCAACAGCTTGTCGCAACAGCGTTTAGCGCAGATAATCGCCGACTTTTTCCGCCTTCCTGCCCATTGCTCTCATGACCATTCGCCATAATCTGGAACATTACAATCCGCCGCCGGACGCGGGCCTAGACGTGATTTACGCCGACGAGGCCTTGCTGGTGCTGAACAAGCCTTCCGGCTTGCTGTCGGTGCCGGGGCGCGGCGAAGACAAGGCGGACTGCTTGATCAGCCGCGCGCAGCGGGTCTATCCGGACGCGCTGACCGTGCACCGGCTGGATATGGCGACGTCCGGCCTGGTGGTGATGGGACGCGGCGCCAGCATGCAGCGAGAACTGTCCATCGCCTTCATGGACCGCAAGGTGGACAAGCGCTATGTGGCGGTGGTGGACGGCATCGTGGAACAGAACAGCGGCACCGTGGATCTGCCGCTGATCATAGATTGGCCGAACCGTCCGCGTCAGAAGGTGGATTTCGAACACGGCAAGCAGGCGATCACCCATTTCCGTGTGGTGCTGCGCGACGGTTTGCGCCAGACCAGCCGGGTGGAGCTGGAGCCCCTGACCGGCCGCGCCCATCAGCTGCGCATGCATATGCTGCATCTGGGCCACCCCATCCTGGGCGACGACATCTACGCGCCGGAAGCGGTGCTGGCCAAGGCCGATCGCCTGCTGCTGCACGCGGATCGCCTGACGCTGCGCCACCCCATCACTCGCGAAGAGATGAGCTTCGACGCCAAAGCGCCATTCTAAGTCGGCAGTCAGCGCGCGGCCTGGCCGCGCCGGCATTCTTCTCCTCTTGCGCGGCCATTCTTGCCGGCCGCGCCTCGCCCTGATCTTCCCCCTTGTACCGTCCACAGCGTGGCGGCGCCTTGCCCGGAGGCTGCTTTTTATAATGTCTTCGGCATTTTGTGGCACGGAAAGATTGGCTTGCCCTGCCAGTCTGTGCATACTTCCGTTTTGATCTGAAGCAAGAACTCACTAAACAAGCGTGCTGCCGCCAGAACGCTTGTTTAGTGATTTCTACCTTGTAAGGATCTGTCATGTTAAGTCGCAATTCCGCATTGCCCAGCATCGTCGTCGTCGGCGGCGGCGCCGGCGGCCTGGAGCTGGCCACTCGTCTGGGACGCAGCTTGGGCGCGCAACACAAGGCCCGCGTCGTGCTGGTCGACGGTTCGCCCACCCATATCTGGAAACCGCTGCTGCACGAGGTGGCCACTGGCGCGCTCAACACCGGCGAGGACGAGGTCAATTACTTCGCCCATGGCTATCGTAACGGCTACGAGTTCGAATTCGGCTATATGCAGTCGCTGGACACCGAGCGGCGCTGCATTCAGCTCGCCGAAGTGCGCGACGCCGGCGGGGAGCAGCTGAGCCCGCCGCGCGAGGTGCCCTACGACTGGCTGGTGCTGGCGGTGGGCGCGGAAGCGAACGACTTCGGCACGCCCGGCGTCGGCGAGCACGCGATGTTTCTGAACACCCCGGACGACGCGGAGAAGCTGCGTCACCGGGTGCTGGAACTGGCCTTCCGCTGCAGCAGCGGCCAGCAACCGCTGTCCAAGCTGGGCATTGCCATCGTCGGCGGCGGCGCCACCGGGGTGGAACTGGCGGCGGAGCTGAACCACACCCTGTGCGAACTGCATCATTACGGCGCGCGCCTGCAGCCGGAGCGCGTGGAAATCAGCGTGATCGAAGGCGCGGACCGCATCCTCGCCGCCGCGCCGCCGTCCTTGTCCGCTTACGCCCAGGAGCAATTGGCCGCGCGCAACATCAAGGTGCTGACCGGCAGCCGGGTGGCGGCGGTGCGCGCCGACGGCGTGGAATTGCAGGGCGGCGACAAGGTGGCGGCCGACATCACCGTCTGGGCCGCCGGCGTCAAGGCGCCGACCTGGCTGGCCGGCCTCGCCGGCTTGCAGACCAACCGCATCAATCAACTGCAGGTGGATAAGTGGCTGCGTTGCCAGGGCGCCGCCTGCGTCTACGCCTTGGGCGATTGCGCCGAGGCGCCGGACGGCGACAGCGGCCGCAATCTGCCGGCCACCGCCCAGGTGGCGCACCAGCAGGCGCGTTATCTGGCGGACGAATTGAGCCGGCGCGTGGCTGGTCGTCAGGGCAAGCCCTTTGTCTTCAAACCGCAGGGCATGCTGGTGTCGCTGGGCAAGCACAGCGCGGTGGGCAGCCTGGCGGCGGTGGTCGGCCCCAAACGCGATTACTATGTGGAAGGCCTCGGCGCCAAACTGATCTACAGCTCGCTGTACCGCATGCATCAGGCGGCGGTGCATGGCTGGGTGCTGGCCACTCTGCTCTACGTCGGCGACAAGCTGCGCCGCGCCGCGCGGCCGTCCTTGAAGCTGCACTGAGCCGCTCCCGTCCAATGCCAAGCCCACCTTCGAGGTGGGCTTTTCGTTGACGCGGCTTGACCGGGCGGCGGTTTGCGAACATCTTTATTGCCATTTGCATAAATGGGGATGGGGATGACGCAAGCTTCTCGCCTGGAGATAGACGCCTGGCTGGATCAGCGGCCGCTGGGCGGGTTTCAGCGCCGGCTGCTGCTGATCTGCGGCTTGCTGATGATTCTGGACGGATTCGACGTGCAGGCCATGGCCTACGTCGCGCCGGCGCTATTGGCGGACTGGGGCTTGGCCAAGCCGGCCTTGGGGCCGGTGTTCAGCGCCGGCTTGCTGGGTCTGCTGCTGGGCGCCTTGCTGTTCAGTCCGCTGGCGGATCGCTTCGGCCGCCGTACCTTGCTGCTGCTGTGCACCGTGTGGTTCGGCCTGGGCATGTTGGCCACCGGCTTCGCCGCCACGCTGGAGCAGCTGCTGTGGCTGCGCTTCCTGACTGGTCTGGGCCTGGGAGGCATCATGCCGAACGCGATGGCGCTGGCCGGCGAGTACAGCCCGAGCCGGCGCAGAGTCAGCATGATGATGCTGATTTCCTGCGGCTTTACCGTCGGCGCGTTGCTGGGCGGCTTGTTGGCGGCCTGGCTGGTGCCCGCGCATGGCTGGCGCGCGGTGTTCCTGGCCGGCGGCGTCGCGCCGCTGCTGCTGGCGCTGTGGATGTGGCGGCAATTGCCGGAGTCGCTGCAGTTTCTGTTGTCGCGGCAAAGGCGGGAACAGGCGCTGGCCTGGCTGTGTCGTCTGGACCCGGCGATGAGCGGAGCGGCGGCGTCCAGCCTGGCGCTGCGCGAACCCGTCGCCGCGGCGTCGTTGCCGCATTTGTTTCGGGCCGGCCGCGCGCGACTGACGCTGACCTTGTGGGCGCTCAGCTTTCTGAACCTGCTCTTGCTCTACTTCCTGTCCAACTGGATGCCGGCCTTGGCGCGGGACGCCGGCCTGAACACGCAAAACGCCATCCTCGCCGGCGCCGCGCTGCAACTGGGCGGCGTGGCCGGCACCTTGCTGTTGGGGGTCTGGATAGACAGACTGGGTTTCTTGCGGGTGATGCTGCCCAGTTTCGCGCTGGCCGCCGCCGCCGTGGCCATGCTGGGGCAGTGGGGGGCGCAGCAGGCCGGCTTGTTCGGCTTATTGTTCGCCGCCGGTTTTTGCGTGGTGGGCGGCCAGCCGGCGATCAACGCCCTGGCGGCCAACGCCTATCCCACCTCCTTGCGCGCCACCGGGGTGGGCTGGAGTCTGGGCGTGGGCCGGGTGGGCTCGGTGTTGGGACCGTGGCTGGGCGGCGAGCTGCTGCGCCAGGACTGGAGCCTGGCCAGCCTGTTCATGCTGGCGGCGACGCCGGCCTTGCTGGCGGCCTGGCTGGTGTGGATGTGCCCGCAGGCGGCGCGGCCGGCCGCCGTCTGAGTCAGATCGCCAGCAACGCGGCGACGACGCGGCGGTCTTCCGCCAGCAGGATGTTGAAGGTGCGACAGGCGGCCTGGGTGTCCATGGTTTCCACGCCTATGCCGGCGTTGGCCAGCGCGGCGGACAGGCGTGGATGGCAAAAGCGCAGGCTTTTGCCGGTGCCGAAGAGCACCACTTCCGGCTGCAGCGCCAGCAGCGCGCTGAAATGGCTTTCCTGCAAAGCCTCGAAAGCGTCCACCGGCCAGGGTGCCACGCTGTCCGCGGTGACGATCAGATTGCCCTCGTGGCGCTGGGCGTTGATTAGAACATGGCCGTCGCCATAGCCGGTGAACAAGTTGCGGCCTTGCCCCAGCGATTGCTGCATTTTCATGTGAGCGGATTCCCGATTGCGAGCGCTGCGGCGGACGGCCCTTTCCGGGCGCGAATACCTGCTGCAGTGCATCAGAGATTGGGATAGGATTATAACTCGACCCCGCCGCTGATTGCCGCCACAACGTCAACGTGGTCATCGCTTCAGCGGGGACATCCAAAGAGATCAGATGAAAGAACACAAACCGCGCCGCCAGGGCAAGACCGCCGTCTCCGGCGGGCGGCAAGCCACGGAAACCATTGTCGTCATGCAGCCAGTCCATAAATCGCAAAAACTCGCCAACGTTTGTTACGACATCCGCGGTCCGGTGCTTGAGCACGCCAAGAAGATGGAAGACGAAGGCCATCGCATCATCAAGCTGAACATCGGCAACCCGGCGCCGTTCGGCTTCTTCGCGCCGGACGAAATCATCGAGGACGTGATCGTCAACCTGCCGTCCGCCTCCGGCTATTCCGATTCCAAGGGCCTGTTCGCTGCGCGCAAGGCGATCATGCATTACGCCCAGCAAAAGCAGCTGCCCAATGTGGGCATGGACGACATCATCGTCGGCAACGGCGTGTCCGAGCTGATCGTGATGTCGATGCAGGCGCTGCTGGACAACGGCGACGAAGTGCTGGTGCCGGCGCCGGATTACCCGCTGTGGACCGCCGGCGTCAGCCTGGCCGGCGGCAAGGCGGTGCATTATCTGTGCGACGAAGTGCAGGGCTGGTTCCCCAGCATCGACGACATCCGCGCCAAGATCACGCCGGCCACCCGCGCCATCGTGGTGATCAACCCCAACAATCCCACCGGCGCGGTCTACCCGCCGGCGCTGCTCAAGCAGATCGTGGAAGTGGCGCGCCAGCACCAGCTGATCATCTACGCCGACGAAATCTACGACAAAGTGCTGTACGACGAGGTCAAGCACACCTCCATCGCCTCCTTGGCGCCGGATCTGTTCGTGGTCACCTTCAACGGCCTGTCCAAGAATTACCGCGCCTGCGGCTACCGCGCCGGCTGGATGATTCTGTCCGGCGAGAAGAAACACGCCAAGGACTATATCGAAGGCCTGAACATGCTGGCCTCGATGCGCTTGTGCGCCAACGTGCCGGCGCAGTTCGCGATCCAGACCGCCTTGGGCGGCTACCAGAGCATTGACGATCTGGTGGCGCCGGGCGGCCGCCTCGCGCGCCAGCGCGACCTGGCGCACAAACTGCTGACCGACATTCCCGGCGTCAGCTGCGTCAAGCCGCAGGGCGCGCTCTACCTGTTCCCCAAGCTGGATCCCAAGATCTACCCGGTCGGCGACGATCAGCAGTTCATCTTGGAACTGCTGCAGGAGGAAAAGGTGCTGCTGGTGCAGGGTTCAGGGTTTAACTGGATTGCGCCCGATCACTTCCGCGTGGTATTCCTTCCCAACTCGGACGATTTGGTGGAGGCCATCGGCCGCATCGCGCGCTTCCTGGAAAACTATCGCAAGCGCCACGGCGGCGAAGCCTGAAATCATGGCGGCTTGAGCCGGCGGACGGGGGCTGCGGCCCCCGTTTGGCCATCAGGCTTTCCTTGACAGCGGATAGCGTCCGCTGCCAAGGAAAACTTGGGACACGCGCCCGCTGCGCCAGCAGCGGCCTGGCGGCGCGGCTCTTGATCAGGGCCGGCCGCCGGCGCGGGCCGCGCGCAAGGATCTTGCGCCTGGCCGCCGCGGGCAGGGACAGAATACTAGAGACAGGGAGCAAGAATGAAACCGATCAATATCGGCCTATTGGGCGTGGGGACTGTCGGTGGCGGCACCGCCACCGTTCTCAAACGCAACGCCGAGGAAATCAGCCGCCGCGCCGGCCGTCAAATCCGCCTGCTGCAGGCGGCCAACCGCAATCAGGCGCGCGCGCAATCGCTGCTGGGTCCGGACGTGGACGTGGTGGCCGATGCGATGCAGGTGGTGAACAACCCCGACGTCGACATCGTGGTGGAACTGATAGGCGGCGACACCGTGGCCAAGGAACTGGTGCTCAAGGCCATCGCCAACGGCAAGCACGTGGTCACCGCCAACAAGAAGCTGCTGGCGCTGCACGGCACCGAAATCTTCGCCCGCGCCCAAGAACAGGGCGTGATGGTGGCCTTTGAGGCCGCGGTGGCCGGCGGCATCCCCATCATCAAGGCGCTGCGCGAAGGCCTGTCCGCCAACCGCATCGAGTGGATAGCCGGCATCATCAACGGCACCTCCAACTTCATCCTGACCGAGATGCGCGACAAGGGCGCGAGCTTCGCCGAAGTGCTGGCCGAGGCGCAGCAGCTGGGTTACGCCGAAGCCGATCCCACCTTCGATATCGAAGGCCATGACGCCGGCCACAAGCTCACCATCATGGCGGCGCTGGCCTTCGGCATCCCGATGCAGTTCGACCGCTGTTACCTGGAAGGCATCAGCAAGCTGGAAGGGCGCGACATCAAGTACGCCGAGGAGCTGGGCTACCGCGTCAAGTTGCTGGGCCTGACCCGGCGCACCGCCGCCGGCGTCGAGTTGCGCGTGCACCCGACGCTGATCCCGGCGCGCCAGCTGATCGCCAACGTCAACGGCGTGATGAACGCGGTGCTGGCCAAGGGCGACGCGGTGGGGCCGACCTTGTACTACGGCGCCGGCGCCGGCGCGCTGCCCACCGCCTCCGCGGTGGTGGCCGACATCGTCGACGTGACCCGCTTGCTGACGGCGGACCCGGAGCACCGCGTGCCGCATCTGGCTTTCCAGCCGGACCAGCTGCAGAACCTGCCCATCCTGCCGATCTCCGACGTGGTCAGCTCCTACTATCTGCGCATCGGCGCCGCCGACCGCGCCGGCGTGCTGGCCAACATCACCCGCTTGCTGGCGGAGAACGGCATCTCGATCGAGGCGGTGATCCAGAAAGGCTCGGTGTCCGACGGCACCGCCGAGGTGGTGATCCTGACCCATCGCGTTCAGGAACAGGCGATAGACCGCGCCATCACCGGCATCGAGGCGCTGGAAAGCATTACCGGCAAGGTGGTGCGCCTGCGCATGGAAGAGCTGAATGATTAAACGCTGGCTGACCGGCCTCGGCGCCGGTCTGATCCTGGCGAGCGCCGGGGCGACGCCCTTGTCCCCCGGTCAGCACAGCCTGTTGCAGGGCTTTTTGATGCGAGGCTGCGTCAAGCGCACGCCGGCCTCGGACGGCGTCGGCCAGCGCTCCTCGGAGCAAGTGCAGAAATACTGCCAATGCGCCAGCCAGCATCTGGCCGGCCGCTTCTCCTCGGAAGAGGTGATGGGCGTGCTGACCGGCCAGATCAAGAAAGACGACCCGCGCGGCAAACAGCGGATGAAGGACGCCTCCGCCGCCTGCGCCCAATATCTGGAAACCCCCTGATGCGTTATATCAGCACCCGCGGCGGCATGGCCCCGCAATCGTTCAGCGACATCCTGCTGATGGGCCTGGCGCCCGACGGCGGCCTGGTGTTGCCGGAAAGCTATCCGCAGATCGGCCGCGAGCAGCTGGACGCCTGGCGCAGCCTGTCCTACGCCGAATTGGCTTTTGAAATCATTCGCTTGTTCGCCACCGACATCCCGGAAGACGATCTCAAATCCATCGTCGAGCGCACCTATACCCGCGCGGCTTTCGGCAGCGAGGCGATCACGCCGCTCAAGCGGCTGCACGACGGCCTGGCCGTCCTGGAACTGTCCAACGGCCCGACGTTGGCCTTCAAGGACATGGCGATGCAGCTGCTGGGCAATCTGTTCGAATACGTGCTGGCCAGGAAGGGCGAGCGCCTGAACATCCTGGGCGCCACCTCGGGCGACACCGGCAGCGCCGCCGAGTACGCGATGCGCGGCAAGGCGGGCATCCAGGTGTTCATGCTGAGTCCGGACGGGTTGATGAGCCCGTTCCAGCGCGCGCAAATGTACAGCCTGCAGGACGCCAACATCCACAATATCGCGATCAAGGGTATGTTCGACGACTGCCAGGACATCGTGAAGGCGGTGCAGAACGACCATGCTTTCAAGGCGCGCCACAAGATCGGCACCGTCAACTCCATCAACTGGGCGCGAGTGGTGGCTCAGGTGGTGTATTACTTCAAGGGCTATTTCAACGCCACCGCCGGCAATGAGGAGAAGGTCAGCTTCTGCGTGCCGTCCGGCAACTTCGGCAATGTCTGCGCCGGCCACATCGCGCGGCAGATGGGCTTGCCGATAGAACGCCTGCTGGTGGCCACCAACGAGAACGACGTGCTGGACGAGTTCTTCCGCTCCGGCGCCTACCGTCCGCGCGGCACGGCCAACACCTATGTCACCTCCAGCCCGTCGATGGACATCTCCAAGGCGTCCAACTTCGAGCGCTTTGTGTTCGATCTGCTGGGACGGGACCCCGAGGCGCTGAAAGCGCTGTGGCGCCAGGTGGACGCCGGCACCGGCTTCACGCTGTCCGCCGCGCAAACGGCCGCCGCGGCCGAGGTGTTCGGCTTCGCTTCCGGCAAGAGCGCGCATGCGGACCGGTTGGCCACCATTCGCCAGCTGGACCGCGAAGACGGCGTGGTGGTGGACACCCATACCGCCGACGGCGTCAAGGTGGCGCGCGAGCTGCGCCGCCCCGGCGAAACCGTGGTTTGCCTGGAAACCGCCTTGCCGGCCAAGTTCGCCGCCACCATACGCGAAGCGCTGGACCGCGATCCGCCGCGGCCGGCCGGTTTCGACGGTCTGGAGGACTTGCCGCAAAAAGTGTCGGTGTTCCCGGCGGACGCCGGCGAGGTCAAAGCCTTTATCGAGTGCAGTTTGAGCTGACGCGCGTCGGACGAAAAAACGGCCCCCAGGGGCCGTTTTTTTTTGCGTCCGCCGCGGCGTTAGAGCCTGTTCAAGGCCCCGTTCCATCCCTCTCGCCGACGCGCGACAGACATTGAACAGGCTCTTAAAACGTCAGCGCCACGCCGATATTGCCGGCGGTCTGATTGCTGCCGCTGCGGCCGCTGGCGGCGCTGAGCTGGCCGAACATCGACACGCTCTTGCTCAATTGGGCGCTGAGACCGGCGGTCCATTCCAGCCAGTCCGCCTTGGGCTTGCCCAGCTTGACGCTGTAATCGCCCAGGGTGGTGGCCAGGCCGGCGGTGACCACGCGGTCGTCGCGCTTGAACTCGTGCGCGTAGCTGAGTTTGGCGTAGGGGCTGAAACGGCCGATGTCGGCTTCCAGCTGCCAGCCGACGCGCGCCACCAGGGAGGTGCCGTTTTGCGCGTTGAAGGCCATGCTGCTGCTGTTGCCTCCTTGCTCGGTGAAGCCGTTCACCTTGACGTGGGCGTAGTCCAGGCCGGCGATGGGGCCGGTGCGGTAGGCGCCCAGCGGGAAACGGTAGCCGCCGCCGATGCGCAGGCCGTATTGGCTCTGGCGCGCCGTGCCGTTCAGCGTGATCCGGGCCGCGCCCAGCGAGACCTGGCGACGGGTGTCGATATCGCCGGCGCCGATGTGGGCGTCGCCGTCCAGCCAGAACCGCTCCTGCTTATAGCTGAACAGCGCGCTCATCAAGGTGCTGCGGTCGTCTACGCTGCCCGGCGTGGCGATGCCGTTGATGTCGGTCTTGCCGTTCTGGCGGGACATCGCCAGTCCCAGGCTCAGCGCCGGACTGGCCTGGAAGTCCAGACCCACGGTGTACAGCCGGCCTTGCGGCTTGGCGGATACGTCGTCGTAGCCGACCTTGTCGTCGTTGAAGGCGCCGCTGACGAAGGCGCTGACCGCGCCGACTTCGCGCTTCTGCGCGCGGATGGCCTGGTAGCGGCTATCCAGCGTCCCGCCCAACTGGCGGGCGTTGTTCAGCGCGGACTCCGGCAGCGCGCCGGCGAAATAGGGCGCTTGCAGCAGGCCGTATATATAGTCGCCAATCAGCTGATAGGCGGCCGGAGTGGGGTGCAAGGCATCGGTGAACAGATAGCTTTGCCCAGGTATGACGGCGGCCAGGCAGTACAGCGCGGACTGAGGGCAGGCCGCGCCGGAGGTATTGCTGAAGCCATAGGCTTGCGGATTGGCCAGAAGCTCCGTGAACAGACCCGATATATTGGCCCTGACGATCCCGTGTTGCAGATTGCCGGCGCTAAGCGCCATGTCTACCAACTGGTTGTAGCCGCTGGCGCCTTTCTGAAGATTGGGCTGCACCGCGGCGTAAACGCTGCTCAGCGTGCCGGCGCTCAGACCGGCGGCGGTCTCCGCCTGGCTTAGCGCCTGATTGATCAGGGCGGGGGAATTGCTGGTTTGACCGGAGCTCAGTATCTGCCATGCGGCGCCCCAGGCGGCGACGACTTTGCCGGCGTTGCCGGCGCCGGGCAGAGCGGTCTGAATGGCGGCGAGCACAGAGAGTGGAGCCGCCGAGATATCAGGCAGATTGGGCAAGATGATGGTATTGGCCCCGGCGGCCTTGAGCGCGGCCACGGCTTGTACGGTGTAGCCGGCGGAGGCGCCCAGATAGGCGGTCGGATCGCTTTGGCTGCCGGCGGCAATGACGTCGTTGCCGCCTATCCAGATGGCGTAGGCCGCGTTGGGGTCGGCTTTTTGGCCTTTCTGGCCCAGATAAGCGTTGATCTGGCCCGGCAGGTCTGTGACTGCGATCGCATCGGCTGCAGGGGTCTGGCTGGGGGTGTCCGGATTGGTGTTGGGCGGGCTGGCCGGCTGCGCGCGCGCATCGCCCTGAGCGTAATTATTGCCCGCAGTATTGGCGATGTGGCTGTTTAGGCTGTTGTTGGGCGATACGTTCTGGCCATAGTGCTTGGCTAGGACTTCGGCCCAGCCGGTGCCGTAGCCCAAGGTCCATCGGGCGTTGGATGGCAGGCCGCCCAGGCCGCCGAAGGCGCCGGTGTCGGTCAGACTGTCCCCGAAAAAATAGAAATTGCTATAGGCGTTGGCGGCGGCCGGCAGGGCCAGCAGAGTGGCCACGGCCAGCGTGTTCAGGCGCTTGCGCATTTGGAATGTCCCCTTCCGGATAAAACTTTGGTTTTATTTAATTTAGATTTAAGAGTCTAAGCTCTATTCGAACGATTATTTGAATGTATGCATCGCATTGTCAATAGCGGCCCCAGGCTGCAGCCCTGGGCCCGCTTGCGCTAGAATGCGGGAATGCGACGTTTACTACTGTGGATGATGTGCTGCGCCTGGAGCGTGGCGGCGTCGGCCGCCATGCAGGATCTGGGGCGGCTGGAGGCTTTGGCCGGCGACTTTCTCAAGCACGAGTTGTCGATGCGGCCGGCCACCTGGACGCTGGGGCAGCTGGACCGCAAGCTGGCGGTGCCGGCCTGCGCGCAGCCCAAGGCGGATTGGGCGACGCCGGGGGTGACCACCGGTTCCACCTTCGTCGCGGTGTCCTGCCCGGAACTGGGGTGGGCGCTGCGGATTCCGGTGCGGATCAATGAAAAGAAAATGGGCGTGGCTTTGAGCCGCGCGGTGGCGGCCGGCGAGGTGCTGAGCGCCGCCGACCTGCGCCTGGTCGAGGTGGCCAACCCCAGCCTGGCGCGCAATGTGCTGGACGATCTGCAGCAGGCGATAGGCAAGACCATGCGCTCCGGCGCGCCGGCCGGCGCCTGGCTGCGCAGCTTCATGGTGCGCGCGCCTTATCTGGTGAACAGCAACCAGCGGGTCAAAGTGGTGGCCTCGGGCGAGGGCTTCGCCGCGGCGGCCGACGGTTTGGCGATAGGCAATGCCGCCGAGGGCGAGCAAGTGTCGGTGCGCATGGCTTCCGGGCGGGTGATACGCGGGCAAGTTCAAGCGGACGGCAGCGTGATGGTGATATATTAGAGACGGTTCGCCGGCAGGTCTCGGCGCGCAGCGGCGGATAATTGGGCGAAAGTCTTCAAGATATTGTTTTTCCGTCCGATAATAGAGGTAATCCAGGTTCCCTTTGGGAAGGCCATGCCATGAAAGTAGATAACTCGGGCAAGCTGTCAGCAAGCTACAGCACCCAGAACAAGGCGGCGCCGCGCGACGCGGCCGCCAACGCCAACCCTGCCGCCAGTGGATCCGACAGCGTGACGATCAACCCTTTGGCCAGCCGTCTGAGCGCGGTGGAAAGCAAGGTCAGCGGCGATTCCGGCTTCGACGCAGGCAAAGTGGCCGCGATCAAGTCGGCGATAGCCGCGGGCACCTTCAACGTCAATCCGGAGAAGATCGCCGACGGCTTGATCGCCTCCACCAAGGAATTGTTGGCGCGCTGAGCGCGCGCAGGTGAGAGTCAGGCATGAACGTTGTTGAAGAATTCTGCCAGCTGTGCCGGGCCGAGAGCGCTCTCGTCGCCCGGCTGATCGCATTGCTGGAGCAGGAACAGAAGGTGCTGGTGCAGGGCTTTGACGTTCAGTTGGACGCCCTGGCCGAGAGCAAGAGCGGCGTGTTGGACCTATTGGCCGTCAGCGCCGCCCAGCGCGGCGAATTGATGCGGCGGATCGGCGTGCAGGACAGCGAGACGGTTTACATCTGGCTGGCGGACAAGCCGGAGGCCAGCCTGGCCTGGACCGGGCTGGAAGAGGCGATCCAGCGGGCGCAGAGCATCAATCAGCTCAACGGCAGCTTCATCGATCAGCGCTTGTCGCTGGTGGAGGGCGCGCTGAACACCTTGAAGGACGCCGCCGCGTCCACCGTGGGCTACGACAAGGCCGGCCAATTGCCGGAACTGGCCGCCGGACGACGCTTTCTCGGCTCCGCCTGAGCGTTTGAAGCCGTTCCCGAGGGGGCATGCAAGAGCGCCGTTGCGGCGCTCTTGGCGTTTCCGTCCGACGGTTTTAGAGTCTATTCTCAAGGAGCAGTGGGAATGCCCTGGCCTTTATGGTATCTTCCTCTCCGGGCCTGAGAAAACCACTATCCGGAACCAATGACCCTGATTTCCTTGATTATCGCTCTGGCACTGGAGCAGTTGCGGCCCTTGGGCAATCGCAATCGCGTCTGGCTGCTGTTCACCCGCTACGCCAATCATTTGGAACGCAATCTGAATGCCGGCTCCAACCGTCATGGCGTGTTGGCGTGGTCCTTGGCGATCGTGCCTGCGGTCTTGCTCAGCTTGCTGATCTATTACGCGCTGCACGCCTTGAGTCCGATTCTGGCGATGTTGTGGAATGTCCTGGTCTTGTATCTGACCATGGGTTTCCGCCATTTCTCCAGCGCGTTCTCCGAAATCTCCCAGGCCTTGGCCGAAGGGCGGGATCTGGACGCGCGCGCCTCCTTGGCGAACTGGACCGGACAGGGCACCGCGGAGCTGTCGGTTGAGGAAATTTCCCGGCTGGCGATCGAGCAGGGGGTGGTGGACAGTTACCGCCACGTGTTCGGCACCATGTTCTGGTTCGTGCTGTTGCCGGGTCCGGCCGGCGCGCTGTTGTACCGCCTCTGTTCTATGCTGAATCAGAAATGGGGCAACCGCGACGCGAACGAGGACCCGTTCGGCCGTTTCTCGGCCAGCGCCGCCGCTTGGCTGGACTGGATTCCGGTGCGTTTGACCGCCGCCAGCTTCGCCATCATGGGCGATTTCGAGGATGCGGTGTATTGCTGGCGCTCCCAGGCCAAAACATGGGGGAACTACGCTAATGGCATTTTGTTGGCTTCGGCTGCGGGTGCGATCGGCGTGAAATTGGGCGATCCGCTCAGACAGGATTACTCCATACGCTTCCGGCCCGAACTGGGCTTGGGCGACGAAGCGGACCCCAACTACCTGAAAAGCGCGGTTGGTCTGGTCTGGCGTTCCGCCTTGCTATGGTTGGCCGTAATCCTGCTGCTCAGCGTCGCAAGCCACATGGGCTGACGACCCAACGCCGCCGTTCGGGCGGCGTTGCCTTGTCCGTTCGTGTCATTTGAATACGGGGGCGTGTTGGCGCATGCGCGCAACAGGCCCCGCGAGTTTTGCAGGAGTGTTGTCCATGCTGTTTTCCGAACTCGGGTTGTCTCCCGAGATTCTGCGCGCCATCGAAGAACAGGGCTATTCCCAGCCCACCCCGATTCAGGAAAAGGCGATTCCTCTGGTCTTGTCCAGCCGCGATTTGCTGGCCGCCGCTCAAACCGGCACCGGCAAGACCGCGGCCTTCATGCTGCCCATTCTGGAGCGCCTGAAGAAATACGCCAACACCAGCGTATCGCCGGCGATGCATCCGCTGCGCGCCTTGGTGTTGTCGCCAACCCGCGAGTTGGCGGATCAGATCGGCGTCAACGTCAAGAGCTATACCAAATACCTGCCGCTGCGCGCCACCACGGTGTTCGGCGGGGTCAATATGGACCCGCAAACTCAGGAACTGCGCCGCGGCGTTGAGATCCTGATCGCCACGCCGGGCCGCCTGCTCGACCACATCCAGCAAAAAACCGTTCAATTGAACAAGGTGGAAGTGCTGGTGCTGGACGAAGGCGACCGCATGCTGGACATGGGCTTCATCCAGGACATCCGCAAGATCATGGGCATGCTGCCCAAAGAGCGTCAGACCCTGCTGTTCTCCGCCACTTTCGCGCCGGAGATCAAGCGGCTGGCCGCCGATTTCATGAAGTCGCCGCAAACGGTGGAGGTGGCGCGTCAGAACGCCACCAACGATCAGGTCGAGCAGATCGTTTACTCGGTGGACGCCTTCAAGAAGCGTCATCTGCTGACGCATCTGATCAAGTCCCGCGACATGAGCCAGGTCATCGTGTTCTGTAAGACCAAGCTCAGCGCCGACCGTCTGGCGCGCGAGTTGCAGCGCGACGGTCTGCAAGCCGAAGCCATTCACGGCGACAAGGCGCAGGGCGCGCGTCTGGAAACGCTGGCGGCGTTCAAGGAAGGCAAACTGCGCATATTGGTGGCCACCGATGTCGCCGCCCGCGGCCTGGACGTGACGGAGCTGCCCTATGTGGTCAACTTCGAGCTGCCGAACGCTCCGGAAGACTATGTGCACCGGATTGGCCGTACAGGCCGAGCCGGCGCCAAGGGCGTGGCGATCTCGCTGATGTCCCCGGAAGAAACCCGCCAGCACGACTCCATCGAGAAGCTGACCAAGCAGACGCTGACGCCGCAGATCGTGGACGGCTTCCGTCCCTCCTGGCTGGCGCGCCCCAACGAGCGCGAACGCGAGCGGGAGCGCCCGTCTGCGCCGCCCAAGCCGGAGGCTTCGGTTCTGGCCGGCTCCTCCGAGGGCGTGAAGAAGCCCTTGAACGGCCGCCGCAGCCGCAAGGCGAAGCGGGAAGTGCCGGCGCTGTTGCTGCCGCCGCGCTACAAGGTGGAAATCATTCGCTGATTGGGCGAACGAGCAAGGAACGGTCCCGAACGGGGCCGTTTTTTTATGGGCGTCGGCGGCACTTCCCGCCGGCCGCGGAGTCGGATGTCTGGGCGGTTTGCCCTGGGCGAGGAGAGCGCGATGCGGGTGAAATGGCTGCATATCGGTGTGGGCGGCGCGATGTTGGGCGTTGGCGCGGCGGCGGGAGCGACGACGACGGCTTGGCCGGCGTCGAGAAAAACCGAAGCCAAACCCGCGCCGGTGTCGGTGATGCTGGCGGAGGCGCAGCGGCTGGAGCGTCTGCGCGCGCTGGTGAAACAGCATGCGATCCAATGCCATTGCTCGCTGTGCCTGGGGCTGGGCGCCGCCGAAGCGAATGGCGGAAGAGAACAGGAGTCGAACCTGCCCGGGACCGCTGGCGGCCCCATCTGATTTTGAAGACCAGCCGCCCCACCGGGGACGCGTCTCTTCCTGCGAGCGAGCGGGCTCTTGGCCCGATGGCGTCCGGGCGACGCCAGCGCGCATTATATCGCGGAATCGGGATCGGAACCCGTTCACGATCGGTCGCGCGGCAAGGAGACGGGGAAAGGGCCTTGAGCACCGCTTTGAAACGGGAATGCGCGGCTAGTGCGATCCGCTTCCTCCGCCTCTGCCGGCTTGTCTTGCTGGCGAGAGGGTGAACCGGCGATAAGTTAATTTTATGCCTGATAAATAAAATGAATTTCTTGGCCTCGCCTCATGCCGTTAGAATGGAGAGCCCCGCCGAACGCGCCGCAAGAGCGCCGGGGCATTCCGTCTACCGAGAATAAAGGAAATCAGCATGAAGCACGTTCTGTCCCTGTTTATCCAGCTTTGCCATGTCGCCGGCCGTCCGGGGCTGCGTCGCGGCAAGTAAAGCATGGCCGGCGACGCCGGCGGAGCCAAGAAAAAGCGGCCCAAGGGGCCGCTTTTTCATTGCGCGCGGCGCGCCGCCCTGGCGGCGGGTCGCGGCTACTGTCCCATGGGACTGGTCTGGATGCGGGCGGATGGCGTTTTGTTGGACGGCTTGATATATTGGCCGTAAATATTTTAATGGCATTTTTGTTCTAATTAGATTCAATTATTTTGCTTGTGAAATCAAAGTTCAAATGTCATGAGTCCGGCGCGTGAAGCCGCCGGGCCAAGGGCGCGGGATGAGCAGGGTTGGGAGCTTGGCATGGGGAAGAGCGGGAAGGCGGTCTTGAGCGGAGTGGCGCTGGCGTGTTGCGTGGCCGCGCTTCATGCCGCGCCGGGGCCTGTGGTGTTGACGGTGTCGGGCAAGATCAGCCAGTTCACCAATAAAGAAAAGAATGTGTACGAGTTCCGCGAGCAGGACTTGCAGAGCTTGCGTCAGCATTCGGTGGTGACCCGGACCACCTGGACGCCGCAATCGGTGTTCAGCGGGCCGCTGATGCGGGACATTCTGGCCAAGGTGGGCGCCAGCGGCCAGAAGGTCAAGCTGCGGGCCCTGAACGATTACGTGTACTGGATAGACCGCCGCGAGTTCTACGACTTCGACGTGGTGTTGGCGCGCTCGGTCAACAACAAGCCTTTGGACATCACCAACCGCGGTCCCTTATGGCTGATGTATCCGCTGGATCAAATGCCGGAGGACAAGAAAGGGCCGGTGATGGACGCCAAGCTGGTGTGGCAGATCAACCGCCTGGTGGTGTTCTGATGCCGGCCGGCCAGGAGGGCTCGGGAAGAGCGGTGAACAAGTCGATGCTGTCCGGCTGGAAGGGCATCCCGGCGCTGGCCTTGCTCGGCTTTTTGCTGCTGGGCATCGGCGTTTACATGGCGATCGAGCGTTATGTGCCGGCGCGCAGCTTTGAGGGGCGCAGCGAGGATTTGTACTGGTCGGTGGCGCAGATGCAGCTTGAGCTGGAGAAAGCGCGCGCCGACTTATTGCGTTTGAAGGCGGGGGAAGTTCCCGAGTCTCAGGTGCAATTCCGGCTGGCGGTGGCCAACAGCCGTTTCCTGGATTTCGTCACGCCGTCCAAGATGCAGGAGATGCTGAGCCGCGTCGACGGCTTCAAAGGCACAGCCAGCCTGCTGCAGGATTTCTTCGAGGACGAAAACATCCTGCATCCCAGCGTCCGGAGCGCGCAGCAGAACATAGACCGCATCGACAGCATCCGCCCGTCGCTGGCGGAGTTCGCGGTCCAGGCGCGCGTGGCCGAGGTGTCTTCGCGCGACGCGCGCAACAAGGACTTGCGGCACAACCAGCAATTGGTCGCCTCGCTGTGGTTTGCGCTGGGCGGCATCTGCATGGTGATTTTCGTGCTGCTGTACCGCTATCAGGGCGCGCGTCGCGACGCCGCCGCGCGCCAGCAGCTGCTGGAGCAGGAGCGGGCGGCGCACAAGGCCACGGTGAACGCGGAGCTGGACCGCACCACCTTCCTCGCCACGCTGAGCCACGAGATCCGCTCGCCGCTGCAGACCATGCAGGTGTGCGTGGAGTTGATCGAGCCGGACATCGATCCGGCCGGCAAGGCCGCCAAGGCGGTGGGACGCTTGAAAACCTGCATGGCGCATCTGATGACCCAGGTGCGCGACATCATGGATATCTCCGCGATCAAGAATATGCAGTTCCGGCTGCATATCGGCGATGTGGACGTGGCGGCGACCTTGAACGAGGTGATCGACGTGCATCGCGCGCAGTTGGACGGCAAGGGCCTGGGCCTGCATGTGCGGCTGGGCGAATTGCCTGAGACGGTGAAACTGGACGGCGACCGCTTGCGGCAGATCGTCGGCAATCTGCTGACCAACGCCATCCGCTACACCGATCACGGCACGGTCACGGTGGAGGCCGGCGTGGACAGCGCCGACGGTCGCAATATCCTGGATATCCGCGTGATAGACACCGGCATCGGCGTGCCGGAGGAGTTTCAATCGCGCATCTTCCAGCCGTTTTTCCAGGGGCACGCGCGCCGGGTGGGCAGCAGCGGGCTGGGCCTGGCGGTGGTCAAGGAACTGGTGTCCTTGCTGGGCGGGGAGCTGGAGCTGAAGAGCGTGGTGGGCGTGGGCTCCGAGTTCATCGTCCGCTTGCCCATCGTGGTGCCGGATCAGCCGCCGGGGCCGGAACGTTCGGTGCTAGTGGTGGACGACGACAAGAATATCCGAGAGCCGTTTTCCGATTGCCTGCAAATGAACGGCTACGCGGTGTCCACCGCCAGCTCGGTGGCGGAAGCCTGTCAGAAGCTGCAACAAGCCAGCTTCAACGTGGTCTTGCTGGACATGCAGCTGGGCAATGAGAGCGGTTATTCGGTGGCGGAGGCGCTGAAGCGCAGCGTGCGCCACCGCGGCGTGAAAATCATCGCGATGACCGCTTACCCCGAGGAATACGCCGATCCGCGCGCCGCCTGGTTCGCCGCGCGGCTGGAGAAACCTTTCGATATCAGCCGGTTGCGCGCGGTGTTGGGCCGGGCGCTGGAATCGCCGTCCGGCCCTGGACACGCAGGTTAGTCGAACAGCCGCGCCTCGCGAAGCAAATGCCTGTCCCCCAGGCGGCGGGTGAAGCCGCAGCGGTCGAAATACTCCAGGATTTGAATCGCCAGCTTGCGGCCGCAGCCCAGTTGGTCGCGGAAGTTGGCGGCGTCGGCGTAGCCGGCGTCCTGATTCAGGCTGTGCACGATGGCCGCCATGCCGCGGATCGCCGCGCTGGAGAAATAGCGGTCCCGCACCACGGCGTGGACATGGCCCAGCCTCGCGGCTTTGCGCAGCACGGCGCGCGCCGTGTCCTCCTCCACGCCGGCCGCCGCGGCCAAATCCCGCACCCAATGCGGCTGTCCCTGATCGGTGAAAGCCGGCTCCAAACGCCGCCACAGCGCGGTCTCTTCCGCGTCGAAAGCCAGCATGTGGCCGGGTAGATGCAGCCAGCCGCGGGTATTGGCCAGCCTTCCCTCAGCCAGCAATTGATCGATCATCAAATTGACCGCGGCCTCGCTTTCCTGCGGCAGCGCCAGCCGGCGCGCGCGGCCGCGGCTGGCGCCCAGCTGGTCCGGCTGCTGGAGATGCAGCGCCGCCAGCCGTTCCAGCAGCTGTCCTTGCAACTCCGCCCAGTGTTCCGGCGCGTAAGCGTGCTGGCCGGCGGTGAGCAGCGGGGCGGCGCGCAGCAGCTCCGCCAGCCCGGCTTCGCTCAATTGCCGGTCCCAGGCGAGATCGGGCAGGGAAAGCGCCTGTCGGCTCAGGCGCAGCCGCAGGTTCTGGACGTTGTCGCTTCCGGCCGCGGCCAGGGCGCGCAGATGGGCCAGCCGTTCGTCTTGGCGCTTGCCGCGCGTAGGCGGCTGCCGTTCCAGCACCGTGGCGCAGGCCAGGGTGTGCTGCGCGCCGGCATCGCGCAGGATCAGCTTGTCGCCGTCGGCCAGGAGCAGCGGCCGGTCCAGGCTCAGTTCAGCAAGTCCCTCGTCGCCGGGATGGAGTTGCGGACGTTCCAGCAGGGCCACCCGGCCGGTGCAGTGGCTGGCGGCGTGATGGAGATGGACGGCCTGCCAGTGGCGCAAAGTGGCGTGAGCGGCCGGGGCCAGGCGCAAGCGCACGCTGACGCGGGCGGCCGGCGCCGGCGCCGCTTGCTCCAGCAGCCAGTCGCCGCGTTGAATCTGTCGTTTGTCGATGTCGCCGACCAGGTTGAGCGCAATGCGCTGGCCGGCCTGGCCTTGCCGCGCCGGCTGGTTTTGCACGTGCAGGCCGCGCACGCGGACGGCGACGTCCTTGCCGCTCAGCCATAGGGCGTCGCCCACGTTCACGCGGCCGCCCCAGGCGGTGCCGGTCACCACCAGGCCGGCGCCGCCTATGGTGAAGGCGCGGTCTATCGCCAGGCGGAAGCGGCGTTCGGTTCCGGCGGCTTGGTCGCGCAGTTGCAGCAGATGCTGCCGCAAGACGTCGACGCCGGCGCCGCTGCGCGCGGAAACCGGCAGCAGCGCAGCCGCGCGCAGGCCGTGTTCGGCCAGCGCCCGCCGCGCCTCGTCCATGACGCCTTCCAGCGCTTCCGGGCCGGCCAGGTCGCTTTTGCTGATGGCCACGGTCAGGCTGTCCAGTTGCAGCAATTGCAGGATGGCCAGGTGTTCTCGGGTTTGCGGCATCACGCCGTCGTCGGCGGCGATCACAAGCAGCGCGTGGCGCACGCCGCCGACGCCGGCCAGCATATTGCTCAGGAAACGCTCATGGCCGGGCACGTCGATGAAGCCGATCGCGCCGCCCTCGGGCGTCGGCAGATAGGCATAGCCCAGGTCTATGGTCATGCCGCGCTTTTTTTCTTCCGGCAAGCGGTCGGCGTCGGTGCCGGTCAGGGCGTGAAGCAGGGCGGTCTTGCCGTGGTCTACGTGTCCGGCGGTGGCGATAATCATGGCGGGCGAAGCGGCAGGGGTAAAAGGCCAAGTATCGCCAGAAACGGCGGACTTGGCCATGGGCTGGGCTCAGCGGACGGGCGAGGGGTCCGGCAGATAATGGCCGGCGGGGTCGATGTGGGCGAGCACGTCCAGCACCGGGTGCCGTTCCAGCACGCGATGGCGCGCGGCTTCCGAGATGGCGTGGGCCTGTTCCACGCTGATGGCTCCGTCTACTTCCAGGTGCACGTCCACCTGGATCAGGTCGCCCATCTTGCGGGTGCGCAGATCGTGCACGCCGTGAATGCCCGGGGTGCTCAGCAGGGTCTGGCGGATGGCGGCGACGGCGTCGTCGTCGGCGGCGCGGTCCATCAGGTCGTGCATCGCGTCCCAGCCGAAGCGCCAGCCCATGCGGGCGACCAGCAGGCCCACCAGCAGGGCGGCCACCGGGTCCAGCAGCGGATAGCCCATCAGGTTGCCGATGATGCCCAGCGCCACCACCAGCGAGGAGGCCGCGTCGGAGCGCGCGTGCCAGGCATTGGCCACCAGCATGCTGGAGCGCACGCGCTTAGCCACCGCCAGCATGTAGCGGAACAGCGCCTCCTTGACCGCCAAGGCCAGCAGCGCCACCCATAGGGCGACGGCGTGGACGGTGGGAATGGAGGCGGGGTCGTGGAATTTCGCGGCGGCGCTGTACAGCATGCCCAGGCCGACGCCCAGCAAGAGCAGGCCCAGGATCAGCGAGGCGGCGTTCTCGTAGCGGTGATGGCCGTAGTGGTGATCGTTGTCCGGCGCTTTATGGCTGTGTTTGCCGGCCAGCAAGACCACGAAATCGGCGATCAGGTCGGACAGCGAGTGCAGGCCGTCGGCGATCAAGGCGGAGGAGTGCGCCAGCGCGCCCACCACGATCTGGGTGGTGGAGAGGATCAGGTTGACCGCGACGCTGACCAGCGTGCTGACGCGGCCGGCGCGGCGTTTCTCTACGCTGTCGCCGTCGATGGCGTGATGAGTGTGGGCCATGGCAGTGCAGTCCGGCAGTGGGTGGGATGCCCTGATTATCGCACAAAGGCTATTAATTTTAAAAAATTGATTGTTTTTATTAATGAAAATGAGAACAAGAATGAACCTCAGCCGCGGCGGGGACGCCTTGTGACACAATTGGGGGTTTTCCGGGGACGGGGAGAGGAATGGCTTTATTGCTGAAAAGCGCCTTGGGCGCGCTGGCGGTGCTGTTGATCAGCGTGTTGGCCAGGTCCAGGAATTACTATATCGCCGGCCTGGTGCCACTATTCCCCACTTTCGCGTTGATCGCGCACTATATTGTCGGCAGCGAGCGCGGCGCGGCCGAGCTGAAAACCACCTTGCTGTTCGGCATGGCTTCGCTGCTGCCTTATTTCATCTATTTGCTGGCCCTGTATTGGCTGATAGACCGCTGGCGGCTGGGCGCGGCCTTGCTGGGCGCGGCGGCGTGCTGGGCCGCGGCCGCCGGCGTCTTGATCTGGCTATGGACGCGCCAATGAGGCCAGATTGGCGATGAAGCCGGCTTCGTCCTCCAGACAGCGCAGGTCCAGCCACAGCCTGCCGTCGGCCAGCCGGCCGATCACCGGCTGCGGCAGCGCGCGCAGCGCTTCGGCCAGCCGTTCCAGCGTGCCGCCCCGGCCGTCGGCCGGCGAAACCGCCAGCGCCCAGCTGGGCAGCCGGTCCACCGGCAGCGAGCCGCTGCCGATCTGGGACAGGCAGGCGGCGCCTTCCACCAGGTAGTCCGTTCCCAGCGCCGCGCTCAGCGGGGCGAGCAAGCGCTCGGCGCTGGCGCGCATCGCCGCTTGCGGGCGGCTCAGCCGGCGCAGCGTCGGCAGCGTGTCGGCCAGCCGGTCCGGTTCCAGATAAAGCCGCAGCGTGGCTTCCAGCGCCGCCAGCGTCATCTTGTCGCAGCGCAGCGCGCGTTTGAGCGGGTGCTGCTGAATCTTGTCTATCCATTCGCGCTTGCCGATGATCAGGCCGGCCTGCGGGCCGCCCAGCAGCTTGTCGCCGGAGAAGCTGACCAGGTCAACGCCGGCGGCGATCATCTGTTGCGGCATAGGCTCGTGCGGCAGGCCGTAGGCGGCCAGGTCGATCAGCGCGCCGGAGCCCAGGTCGGTGGCCACCGGCAGGCCGCGTTCGCGAGCCAGTTCCGCCAGTTCGGCCTCCGCCACGCTGCTGGCGAAGCCCTGAATCGCGTAATTGCTGGTGTGGACCTTGAGCAGGAGACCGGTTTCCGCGGTGACGGCGTTGCGATAGTCCTTCAGATGGGTGCGGTTGGTGGCGCCCACTTCCACCAGCCGGCAGCCGGCCTGGCGCATCACGTCTGGCATGCGGAAGGCGCCGCCGATCTCCACCATCTCGCCGCGGGACAGGATCACCTCGCGGCCGGCGGCGACGGTGGACAGCATGATGAGCACCGCGGCCGCGTTGTTGTTGACCACGCAGGCGGCTTCGGCGCCGGTGAGTTCGCGCAGCAGCTCGCTGACCGCCTGGTCGCGGTGGCCGCGGCCGGCGCCTTGCAGATCGAATTCCAGCGTGGCGGCTTCGCGCATCGCCGCGGCGACGGCTTCCACCGCGGCTTCGGCCATCGGCGCGCGGCCCAGATTGGTGTGCAATACGGTGCCGGACAGATTGAACACCGGCCGCATCCGCATGCGTTGCCGTTCGGCGACCCGGTCGCCGACGGCGGCGGCCAGGCTGTCGTCGCTGTCGGCCCAGGCGGGCAGCGCCTGTTGTTCGCGTATGGTCCGGCGCGCCTGCTCCAGCGTCTGGCGCACGGCCTCGGCCAGCGCGGCGTTGCCGTGGCGGCCCAGCAGGCGGGCCAGGCGCTCGTGGCCCAGCAGGCGGTCAACGGAGGGCAGGCGGGTGTACAGGTTCTTCAGGTCCATGGAGGCTTCCGGCGCAAGGTCAGATTCCTTCATTTTACCCGCTTACGCTCGAGCGCTGCCGGCTGCGTATAATGCCTGGATGCAGACACATCAAACGCCTCCCTTCGCCGGCCTGACGCCGGACGCCATTCTCGACGCCGTGGACAGCCTTGGCCTTTACAGCTCCGGCAGCCTGCTGGCGCTGAACAGCTATGAGAACCGGGTTTACCAGATCGGCATCGACGACGCCGCGCCGCTGGTGGCCAAGTTTTACCGGCCGGAGCGCTGGAGCGATGAGCAGATTCTGGAGGAACACGCGTTTTCGCTGCAATTGGCGGAGCGCGAGATTCCGGTGGTGCCGCCGCTGGCCTTCAAGGGCGCCACCTTGCATCATCACGGCGGTTTCCGTTTTGCTTTGTTTCCGCGTCGCGGCGGCCGGGTGCCGGAGTTGGGCGACGCGCGCACGCTGGAATGGATAGGCCGCTTTCTGGGCCGGATCCACGCCTTGGGTCGGGTGGAGGATTACGCGCGGCGGCCGGCTTTGGACGCGGACAGCTTCGG
Source organism: Chromobacterium sp. Panama (assembly GCF_003052555.1). NCBI lineage: Bacteria > Pseudomonadati > Pseudomonadota > Betaproteobacteria > Neisseriales > Chromobacteriaceae > Chromobacterium > Chromobacterium sp. Panama. Next base: position 3,740,584 of record NZ_QARX01000001.1, on the reverse strand, counting down.
CCGCGAGCCGGCGGACTATCTATTGCGGCACGCGGACTTGCCGCCGGAACTGCGCGAAGTCTTCCGCGGCGTGCTGGAGCAGGCGCTGGCCGGCGTCGACCGCGCTTACCAGCGCGCCGGCGCGGTGAGCGCGCTGCGGCTGCACGGCGATTGCCATGTCGGGAATATGCTGTGGACCGACGACGGCCCGCATTTCGTCGACTTCGACGACAGCCGCATGGGGCCGGCGGTGCAGGATTTGTGGATGCTGTTGTCCGGCAGCCGCGAGGAGCAGTCGGCGCAACTGGCCGAGGTGCTGGCCGGCTACGAGGATTTCTGCGAGTTCGATCTGCGCGAGCTGCATCTGCTGGAGGCGCTGCGCACCTTGCGCTTGATCCATTACAGCGCCTGGCTGGCGCGGCGCTGGCACGATCCGGCCTTCCCGGCCGCCTTCCCCTGGTTCAACAGCCAGCGTTACTGGGAGGAGCAGATACTGACGCTGCGCGAACAGATTGCGCTGCTGGACGAGCCGCCGCTGTGGTCTGCCTGAGCGTGCCGTTCAGCCGGTGCTGGCTTCCTTGCTTTGCTGCATCCTTTCCTTGACCCAGCTTTCGAAGTGGGGCGCGTCCATCGGCTTGGCGATGAAATAGCCCTGGCCCATCAAGCAGCCGCGGTTGCCCATGAAGTCCAGATCGGTGGTGGTTTCTATGCCTTCGGCCACCGTGGTCAGCTGCATGCGCTGGGCCAGTTCGATCACGCTGTTGAGCACCGCCTCCAGATGAGGCTTGGTGGACACCGAGGTGACCAGCGACTGGTCGATTTTCAGTTCGGTGAACGGGAAACGGGTCAGTTGCTGCAAGGTGGCGAAGCCGGTGCCGAAGTCGTCGATGGACAGGCCCAGGCCGCCCAGGCGCAGCCGGGCGGCGATGCCGATGGCTTCGGCCAGATTGTCGGCGATGGCGGTTTCCGTCACTTCGAAAATGATGAAGCGCGGCGGCACATGGGTGCTGAGCAGCCGTTGTTCGATTTGCTGGGTCAGGTCGTCACCCTTGAGCGACAGCGCCGACAGATTGACCGACAGCGGCAGCCGCAGGCCGCGGCGCGCCCATTCCTGCCATTGCTTCAGGCCCTGGTCCAGCATGCTCAGCGTCAGTTCGGTGGCCCAGCCGCTGGCCTCCACCACCGGGATGAAACGGGCGGGGGAGACGATGCCGAGTTCCGGGTGCTGCCAGCGCGCCAGCATTTCCGCGCCCTTGAGCAGGCCGCCGTTGAGGGTGACCTTGGGCTGGTAGTAGGGAATGATCTCGCCCTTGTCCAGCGCTTCGCGCACTTCCACCTCGCTGAACAGTTCGGCGTGATGGTCGTCGCCGCCCTTGGGCGTCCACACCCGTTTGAGCAGGTCCAGCAGCTCGGGCTGGCGCAGCGGCTTCTTTAGGCCGCCGAGCACCGGCAGGCCCAGTTCCCGCCCCATCAGTTCCACGGTGGAAATCAGCAGGTAATCCTTGCTGGAGGTGACCACCAGCGGCGCGCCCAGGCCTTCTCTGGCCATGTGCTGCATCACTTGCACGCCGTCCAGCTTGGGCATTTCCAAATCCAGCAGGATCAGGCTGGGAAGCTGCTCGCGCATCCGCTCCAGGCCTTCCTCGCCGTTGGCGGCCTGGCGGATCTGCTGCGCGCCCAGGCCTTGGCAGATCTCGCAGCCGTGCTGACGCTGCAAGGTGCTGTCGTCGATGATCAGGACGTCCTGGATATCCAGTTGCATGGTGTTTCCTCGTTCAACGGCAAATCGCCTTGGCGATGGTGTCCAGCGGCATCACTTCGTCGGCCGCGCCCAGGCGGATCGCCTCCTTGGGCATGCCGAAGACCACGCAGCTTTCCTCGTCCTGGGCGATGGTCTTGGCGCCGCAGTCGTGCATTTCCTTCAAGCCCTTGGCGCCGTCGTCGCCCATGCCGGTCATGATGATGCCCAGCGCGTTCTTGCCGGCGAACTTGGCGGCGGAGCGGAACAACACGTCCACCGAGGGCTTGTGGCGGCTGACCAGCGGGCCGTCCACCACCTCCACCAGATAAAAAGCGCCGCTGCGCTTGATCATCATGTGCTTGCCGCCGGGGGCGATCAGCGCGCGGCCCGGCAGGATGCGGTCGCCGTTGCTCGCTTCCTTGACTTCGATCTGGGACAGGCTGTCCAGCCGCTCGGCGAAGGAGCGGGTGAATTTTTCCGGCATGTGCTGGACGATGGCGAGGCCGGGGCAGGTGCGCGGCAGCGCGGTGAGTACGGTTTCCAGCGCCTGGGTGCCGCCGGTGGAGGTGCCCACGGCGATGATGCGTTCGGTGGTGGCGAACATATTGCCGCCGGTGGGCGCGGACAGGATGGCGTCGGCGGACAGCTTGGGCCGGGTCTCCAGCGGATTGGACGCCGGCGCGGCGCCGCCGGGCGCGGAGCCGCCGGCCGAGGGCATCACCCGCACCCGGTTCATCCGGGCGGCGGCGGCGCTGCGCACCGCGTGCACCAGCTGATTGGCGCTTTCCTCCAGGAAGCCCTTGACCCCGGCCATGGGCTTGGCGATCACCTCCACCGCGCCGGCGGCCATCGCCTGCATGCTGATGTCGGTGCCTTTCTGCGTCAGCGAGGAGCAGATCACCACCGGCGTGGGCCGGCTGGCCATCAGCTGCTTGAGGAAGGTGATGCCGTCCATGCGCGGCATCTCGATGTCCAGCACGATGACGTCCGGCCATTGCTGCTTCATTTTTTCCATCGCGGCGATGGGGTCGGTGGCCACATCCATCACCGTCATGCCGGTTGCCTGGCTGAAAACCTGGCTCAGCACCTGGCGAACCACTGCAGAGTCGTCCACGATCAGCACTTTGATAGTCATGCCCGAGTCCTTGCCTTATGGTGTGCGGAAATCCTGCTCATGTCCGCGTCCTGCGTCTGTTTTACCCACACATCGCCCGTGGCCAGATCGAACATCACCAACCGCGGGCTGTTGCCGCCCAAATCCTCCGCCTGCACCGATAGTCCGAGCTGCTTGACCAACTGGTAGGCCATGTCGATATTGCGCGAGGGCACGTCGTGCGGCTGATCGCGCTCGACCCCGGCCAGCACCGCGGCGCCGCCCACTAGCTTGGCGTGGAATTCCTGCAAGGGCAGGCCGGAGGCCAGCACCTCGTGCAGCATCAGCAGCATGGCTTCGTCGCCGTAGCGGCCGGACAGCGCCGTCGGCCTGCGGTCGGTGCGCCGCGCCAGCAGGTAGTGGCACATGCCGCCGATCTTGGCCTTGGGGTGCCACAGCGTGATCGAGACGCAGGAGCCGAGCAGCGTGCGGATCTTGTGGTGCTTGTCGCCGAAGTACCAATCGCCGGGATGCAGGAATATATCGACTTCTTGTTTTGTCATTGCCAGGGCCTTTGCGCCGAAAGTCGGCCAAGCGACCGGTTCATTCGTTTCAATGTAGAACAGTTGCCGCGCCGTTTCAGGGCGGATTCGGCGCGTCCTCCGCCGCCGCGCCCGATTCCCGGACCAGGAAATAGGCGATTTGCTGTTGCAGGCGCGCAGCCTGTTTGTGCACTTCGGCGGCTGTGGCGGCCAGGGCTTCGCTGTTGGCGGTGTTGCGCTGGGACACGTCGCCCAGGTGTTCCATCGAGCCGTTGACCTGGGCGATGCCGCGCGCTTCTTCCCGGCTGGCGGTGCTGATGCCGCCCACCAACTCCGCGGTGGCCGCGCTGCGCTCCAGAATGCCGGACAGCGCGCGCGCGGCCAGACGCGCTTCATGGCGGCTGCGCCGGGCCAGTTCGCCGATTTCCCGGGCGGCGTTCTGGCTGCGTTCCGCCAGTTTGCGCACGTCGTCGGCCACCACGGCGAAGCCGCGGCCGTGCGGGCCGGCGGTGGCGGCTTCGATGGCGGCGTTGAGGGCCAGCAAATTGGTCTGGTAGGCGATGTCCTCGACGATTTCTATGCGCCCGGCGATCTGCTCCAGCGCGCTTTCCGCGGTCTGCACCGCTTGCTTGCCGTCCGCCACCTGGCGCGCGGCGTCGTGCGCGGCGGCGTTGGTCAGTTCCGCCTGCGCCAGATTGCTTTGGCTGACTTCGTGCATTTGGGCGCAGGAGTGGGCGGTGGCGCCGACGCTGAGCGCGGCGGCCCAGCTGTTTTGCGCCAGCGCCTCGGCGGTGGCCCGGATTTCCTGGGCGCTGTCGGCCAGTTGGTCGGCGCTGCGGCGCACGTCCAGGATGATGTCGCTCAGGTGGCGGCTGCAGTAGCCCAGGGTGGCGTGCACGCTGCGGCGCGTTCCGGAGGGCGGCCTGTCGCCGCGGGATAGCCGGCCGGCGGCCATCTCGCGCATGCGCTCGGCCAGCGCGTCGGGCTCCGCGCCCAGAATGCGCCACAGATTGCGGTGGATGGCCCAGGCCAGCGCCAGGCCGGCCAGCGCGCTGCCGCCGGCCAGCGCCATCAGCAGCGTTTTCAGTTCGCGGCCGCGGCGCTCCGCTTGCAGGGCGGCTTGCTGGCGCAAGGCGTGTGCTTGTTCGCGCACTTGCCGCAGCGGGGCGAGCAGCGCCGGCGCGGCCTGGTCCAGCGCTTTGCGGGCTTCGTACTTCTGATTGGCGGCGGCCTGGCGCACGCCCTGGTCCAGCATGGGGAAGGCTAGGCCGCGCTGGGCTTGCAGCTGTCGCATCGAGCGTTGCAGCGCGTCCTTGCCCGGCGCCTGCTGCCGTTCGATGGCGTCGGCCAGTTTCCGCTCCAACTCCAGATAGCGGCCGCGGGCGGCCAGATAGCGCTCCCGCCAGGCCTGGATGTCGCGGCGGCTGGAGACGATGATCAGCGAGCGGTAGTCGATGCGCATTTCCTGGATCTGGACGTGCATGCGGTCGCTGAGCCGGGCGTGGCGGCCATAGACTTGGGTGATTTCTTCCAACTGGGTGTGGAATTGCTCAAGGCCGTAGAGCCCGGCGGCGATCAGGGCCAGCAGCAGGATCAGCAGCGCGCCGAAGCCCAGTTTCAGTTGCCGGGAGACGGATAGGGCGCTTCGGCCGGGCGCGGGGACGAAGTGGGCCGGCATCGCCGCTCAGGCCTTTTCCGTCTGGGTTTCCGCGGCGGCGTCCTGTTGGCCCAGGCTGGAGATCAAGGCCATTTCATCGACCGACAGCACTTTGTTGACGTTGAGCAGCACGATGAAATGGCCGTCCAGCTTGGCCATGCCGGCGATGAAGTCGACGCGTATCTTGCTGCCGAACTGAGGCGGCGGTTCGATGTCGGCGTCGGGGATGGCCAGCACCTCATGCACCGCGTCCACCAGAATGCCGATCAGCTGCAACTGTTCTTCGCCCTCCACTTCGATGATGACGACGCAGGTGCGGCGATTGATTTCGGTTTCGCCGCGGGCGAAGCGCAGCGACAGGTCTATCACCGGCACCACCGAGCCGCGCAAATTCATCACGCCGCGGATGAAGGCCGGCATCAGCGGCACGTGGGTCGGTTTCAGGTATTCCAGGATTTCGCGTATCGCCAGGATGCCGATGGCGAAGACGTCGCCGCCCAGCTGGAAAGTCAGGTATTGGCGGGCGTCGGCCTGCGGTTCGGCGGAGGCGGCGTTGTCGTGCTTGCGCTGCAGATGGAGCGGTTTCATGGCGCTGTCCGGTTAGAAACGGATGAAGTCGGACTCTTCCGCCAGCGGCGGGTGCAGCGGCTTGTGAGGCAACAGGGGCTCGCGCCGCGCGCGCGGCGCCGGGTGGAAGGACTCGGCGGCGCCCAGCTTGAAGTAGCCCATCAACTCGTGCAGGTGCTCGGCCTGATCGTTCATTTCCTCGGCGGTGGAAGCCAGCTCTTCGCTGGCGGACGCGTTTTGCTGCGTGGTCAGGCTCAGTTGCTGGATGGCGGAGTTGATCTGGCTGACGCCGCTGGCCTGTTCATTGGAGGCGGCGGCGATCTCCTGCACCAGATCGGCGGTGCGGCTGCTGGAGCGGACGATTTCCTCCAGGAACTGGCCGGCCTGCTCGGCCAGCTTGACGCTGCTGCCGGCCACGCCGCTGATTTCCTGGGCGGCGATCTGGCTGCGCTCGGCCAGCTTGCGCACCTCGGCCGCCACCACGGCGAAGCCCTTGCCGTGTTCGCCGGCGCGCGCGGCTTCGATGGCGGCGTTGAGCGCCAGCAGATTGGTCTGGTAGGCGATGTCGTCGACGATGCCGATCTTGTCGGCGATCTGGCGCATCGCCTCCACGGTGCGGCGCACCGCCTCGCCGCCTTCGGCCGCCTCGCGCGAGGCCTTGGTGGCGATGCTCTCGGTGACGCGGGCGTTGTCGTTGGTCTGGCTGATGGACGAGGACATTTCCTCCACCGAGGCCGAAGTTTCCTCGATGCCGGCCGCCTGCTCGCTGGCGGCCTGGGACAGCGCCTGCGAGGTGGAGTTGATCTGTTGCGCGGCGCTGGACAGCGCCTCGGAGCCGCTCTTGACCTCGGCGATGATGTTGCGCATCCGTTCAATGGTGACGGCGATGGCGGCGCACAAGCTGCTTTGGTCGCCCGGACGCAGCCGGATTTCCGCGTCCAGATTGCCGTCGGCCACCTGGCGCATCACCTCGGACACATAGTGCGGCTCTCCGCCCAGGGTGCGCAGCAGATTGCGGGTGATCAGGGTGGCCAGGCCGGCGCTGATCAGGGCGGCCAGCAAGGACAGCGCGATCATCACCCAGTGCGCCTGTTGATAGCTGGCGTTGGCCTGATTGGCCAACTGGTCGTTGAGTTTGTCCTCCAGGTCCGCCAGCGCGGTCAGTTGCTGGTTGAAGGCGACCATCTGCGGCGCGATCTCGTTCTGCATCAGTTTCTTGGCTTCGTCCTGACGCCCTTGATTGGCCAGGTCCACCGCCTTGTCCACCATCGTGAGCGTGGCCGGCCGCATGTTCTGAATGCGGCTCATCTGTTCCAGCTCCTGAGGGGTGTTGTTGTCGGCCTGCCGGAAGACTTCGGCCAGTTTCTTTTCCCTGTCCATATAGGCGACTTTGCTCGCCTGATAGGCTTGCAGCGCGCTGTTGATGTCGGCGGGCCCCTCGGCCAGCATCACATTGCGGTAGGCGATGCGGATGTCCTGGTTGTCGCTGATCAATTGGCGCGCCAGCCGGCTTTCCACATTGTTGACCTGGGTGATGTCGCGCAGGGCGATATTGCTGATCTCCAGCCCGTACAGCGCCGCGCTGACGCAGATCAGCATCAGCGCGATGATCAGGCCGAAGCCCAGGCCGAGCTTCTGCGCGATGGACATGCCGTGTTTGTATTGGCTCATTGGGCGCTCCTATCCGTTTTCGCCGCGGTGTTTGTGGTGCCAGCTTCCCATTCCCGGGCGGGAAGCAGCGCGTACCGCTCCGCCTCTTTTTGGGTGGCATGGTGGATCAGGGCGGGCACGTCGAGAATCAAGGCGACTTCGCCTGTGCCCAGAATGGTGGAGCCGCTGATGGCCTTGAGGTGGCGGAACAGATTGCCCAGCGGCTTGATCACGGTCTGGAATTCGCCCAGCAGCGCGTCCACCACCAGGCCGGCCTTGCGTTCGCCGTAGTGCACCACCACCACGTTGCGGCGTTTGGCCGCGACGGCGGGCAGTTCCAGAAAGCCGTCCAGGCGCAGCAAGGGCAGCAGTTCGCCGCGCAGGTTCAGGCAGTCGTGAACGCTGTCCTTGTCCAGCGCGGCGGGCAGCTCTATGCATTCGATCACCGCTTCCAGCGGCACCACGAAGGTGGCGGCGGCGACTTCCACCAGGAAGCCGTCGATGATGGCCAGGGTCAGCGGCAGCCGGATGCGGAAGGTGGTGCCCAGTCCGAGTTCGGATTCGATATCTATGGTGCCGCGCAGCTGCTCTATGCTTTTCCTCACCACGTCCATGCCCACGCCGCGGCCGGAGATGTTGGTGACCTGGTCCGCGGTGGAGAAGCCGGCCTCGAAGATCAGGCGGAACACGTCCTGCTCCGGCAGCGCCATGTCGGCGGGCAGCAGGCCGCGCTCCACCGCCTTGGCCAGGATGCGCTCTTGGTTGAGGCCGCCGCCGTCGTCGGCCACTTCGATCACGATGCTGCCGGATTCATGGTAGGCGTTGAGCCAGACATGGCCTTCGGCCGGCTTGCCGCCGGCCAGCCGGCGCTCGGTGGTTTCTATGCCGTGGTCGATGGCGTTGCGCACGATGTGCATCAGCGGATCGCCCAGTTTTTCCACCATGGATTTGTCCAGCTCGGTCTCCGCGCCGGAGATGTGCAGCTGGATGTCCTTGCCCAGTTCGCGCGAGACGTCGCGCGCCACGCGCGGGAAGCGGTTGAAGATTTCGCCTATCTGTATCATGCGCATGGACAGCGTGCCGGCGCGGATCTGTTCGATCAGATTGGCGATGGTCTGGGTGGACTCCACCAGCGCGCTTTGCTGCGAGCGGCGCGCCACCAGATTGGCGGCGGCGCCGGCGATCACCAGTTCGCCGATCAGATTGATCAGGCTGTCCAGTTTGCCGGCCTCCACCTTGATGAATTTGCTTTCGGCCGATTTGCCGCTTTTGGCGTCGCCGGCGGTTTTGGCGGCGGCGCGCGCGGCGGGCGCTTCCGGCGCGGCGTCGGCGGGGGCATCGGACGCGGCGTCGGCGGCAAGCGGTTCGTCCGGCGCAAACTCCACGATTTCCACCGGCGGCGCCGTCGCCTCCGCTTCGGCGAACGCCGCTTCCGGCTCGGCGGCATCGGCTGCGGGCTCCAGGCCAAAGCGCAGCCATACCGCCCGGACCGCGTCGGCCTCCTCCCGCGGCGCGCTGGCCAGGGTCTGAGCCTGCTGCCGCGAGCTGGGCGGCCACGGCCAGATATGGACCTCGCTGTCTTCGCGCGCGAACTCGAAAACATCCAGCAGCGTCTGCTGCGCCTCCTGGCTGCGGTACAGCGCCTCCAGGCGTAGATAATTGGTTTCCGGGTTGAAGTCGTCGCCGCTTGGCAGCTGGGTGGCGATGGCCTCGATCCGGTCGATCTCGCCTATGGTGGCGAGATAGCGGATAAAGGACGACGGGTCCATGCCGTTGCGCAGCATATCCGGACCGAAGCGCAGCGACAGCAGCCATTGCTCCGGCGGCGGCGCGGCGGGCTCGGGCTGCGGCTCGGGCGGCGCTTCCGTTTGCTCCATCCCGGCCGGCGCCTCCTGGGCGGCCGCGCCGCCGGCGGCGCGGCTGTAGGCGACCAGCTCGTCCAGCAGCTCGGTGCCGGCGAAACGCTCCAGGCTGTCCTTGGCCGCCAGCGCGGTCAGCATTTCCTTGACGTGGTCGTGGCAGCGCAGCAGCAGGCCGGTCAGCATATCGTCCAGCCGCAGCGCGCCGTCGCGCAGCAGGTCCAGCACGTTTTCCACTTCATGGGTGAAGCCGACGACGACGTCCAGGCCGAACAGCCCGGCGGAGCCCTTGATGGTGTGCATGGAGCGGAACAGGGCGTTCAACTGTTCCGTGGTGGTGGAGTCGGCTTCCGCGTCGAGCAGAATGCTTTCCATCTCCCCCAGCAGATCGTTGGATTCTTCGAAGAAGGTTTGCAGCGCCAGTTCAAGATCCATGCGCGACCTCCTCCAAAGAGAGCTGGCCTTGCAGGCCCACCAGGCGGATGAAGTCCAGCGAGGCCGGGCTGGGGGCGATGAAGCGCAACGCGACGTCCTTGCGCAGGCTTTCCCGGCGCAGCCACAGCAAGACCTGGGCGATGGCGCAGTCCAGCTCTCCGACGCAGGACAGGTCCAGTTCGATGGCGGCGTGGCCGGCGAGGGCGGCGTGGAGCTGCTGATGCAGTTCCGCCGCCTGGTAAATGGTTTGTTCTCCGCTGAGCGTCAGTTGGAAAACGGCGGCGGCCGGCGCGGCGGGCGCGCTGTCTTTGGCGTCTGGTTTTTTGCGGGCGCGCGGCATGTCGGGCTCCCGATCAGGGCAGGATCAATTTGGAAACGGCGGTCAACAGCACCGGCGGCTGGAAGGGTTTGACCACCCAGGCCTTGGCCCCGGCGGCCTTGCCTTCCTGCTTCTTTTCCTCGGAGGATTCCGTGGTCAGCATGATGACCGGAGTGAATTTGTAATTGGGATGGACCTTGATATTGCGCAGCAGCGCGATGCCGTCCATCAACGGCATGTTCACATCGGAGACGATCAAATGGACTTTGCGTCCGTCCAGCACGTCAAGGGCTTCCTGGCCGTTGGCGGCCTCCAGCACCTCATAGCCCGCGCCGGCGAGCGTCATGCGAACCACCTGCCGCAGGCTGGCCGAGTCATCGACGATGAGTATGGTCTTGGCCATCTGGAACATTCCCCGGATCAAAAGAAAGTGATGTTGTTTTGCTTATTGCCCGATTCCGCTTGGTCGCTGCTGTGCAGGACGCGCTGCTCATGGGTGGTATAGCTGTTTTTCAAGGCGTCCAGCCAGGCGGCGGTGTCCGGCGGCGTCGGCCGACGCTCGGTGTCCACCAGCGCCTGGCTGAAGACGCTCTCCAGCCGGCGCATATCGTTCTGCACCCCGCTGAGGATTTGGTCGACCCGGTCCTGGAATTGCAGCTGCACCAGAATGTCTTCCAGCGCTTGCTGCAAGGACTGGGATTGGACGGCCTCGTCGTCCGGCGCGGCTTCTTCCGCCGGGGCGGAGGCGTCGGCGGCGTTCAGCGGCGCGTGCGGCCGCAGCGGCTCGTGCGCCATCTGCGCCAGGCTGTCCATGGCCTTGTCGATCTGGTTCTGCAGCCGGGACAGCTGTTCCAGCGTGTCGCTGCCCAATTGCTCCATGCTTTGCTCGCCGTCCAGCTGGTGGCCGCTGACCAGGCTGCGCACCAGGTTCTGCAGGGTGTTGGCCGATTGGCCCAGGGTGTGCAGGTGGATGGCGAGATCGGTCTGTTGCCGGGTGGCGTTCTGCAATAGCTGCAGCATGTGCTTGAGCCGGCTCTCCGCCTGGGCCAGCGCCGCCTGGTCGGTGTGTTCGCCCGGCTTGGGCACCGCGCCGCCCACTTGGCGCAGTATGCCGTCGAAGCGCAAGGTCAGCCGGTTGGCGGCGTCGTCCATCTGCTCCTTGCCCAAGGAGATGTGGCCGGCCCACAAGGGCAGCAAGGCGCAGACGTGGCTGGCGAAGCCCTGCCAGTATTCGTCCGGAGTCGGGGCCGGCTCCGCGGCGGCGGCCGGCGCCGGCCAGAACAGGACCAGCGCCAGCGCGGCGCAGCTGAGCGCCAGTCCGGCCCAAAGCAGCGGATGCCCCCAGAACAGCCAGCAGAGGACGCCGCCATTGATGGCCAGGCCCAGCAACAGGCGGTTTCTTGGCGTCAGAGGCGGGAGCAGGACCATGTCGATCAACCGGGATGGAAAAAAGTCATACCTTTTTTGTAGTTGTTGGTTTTTTCTTATGCAAACGGACGGCGCGGCCAAAGCGCTCGCCGACGCCATGAAAAAAGCCTCCGCGTAGGAGGCTTGGGGGACGTTGGGAGCGGGGGCTTAGCCGGGAAACAGCAGCGGATTGACCCCGCTGCGAGCGAAGCCGCGCTGTTCCAGCTGCTGGTCCAGCGCCAGCGTGGCCAGATCGTCGGCCGCCGGCTCGGCGTCCAGGCCCTTGTCCAGCGCCAGGATCTTCAGATAGCTGCCGCAGTCGCCGCAGCTTTCGCCGCGCACCGCGGCCTGCTGGCTGTCGCCTTGCTCCAGCGACCAGTAGCCGATGTCGCGGGTCGCCTCGCAATTGCTGCACTTGGCGCGCACCAGATGCCATTCGCTCTCGCACAGGCTGCAATGCAGATAGCGCAGGCCGGACTCGTTGCCGAGGCGCACCACGCTGGCCACCGGCGGCATCGCGCACACCGGGCACAGGTGGCGGGCGTCGTCGGGTTCGGCCACCGCCGTCACCTGTAGTTGCGCGGCCAGCTGGCTGAAATAGACCGACAGCGCCGCCCACAGCAAGGGCGCGCGCGCCGAGCCGACGGCGGTGAAGTCGCCGTCCAGCAGCGCGCGGGCGGCGCTTTCCAGCGCGGCGTCGTCCGTCTGTTCCAGCTCGCGCGCCATCTGGCCGGCGGGGCCGGGCAGGGCGGCGAGCTCCGCGCACAGCGCGCGCAGCAGATCGCGCCAGACCGGATCGCGCGGCCAGGCGGCGGCGCCCAGCGGCGGCAGGCCGTGTTCGGCGCAATGATGGAAGTAATCGCCGCGCGGCGGCAGCGTCACCGGCTGTTCGCGCACCAGGCGGTGCTGAGCCGCGGCGATGCGGGCGGCGAAGGCCAGATAGGCCGCCATCGGGTGGCCGTCGGCCAGCGCCGTCAGGCGCCGGCTGCGGGCCAGATAGCGTTCGGCGGGCTGGGGCAGCAATAAGGGCGGGATCTCTCCCGCCGCGGTTTGCAGCCGGCCAGCCTCGTCCAGGGGGACGATGCGTATGCTCATGGCTTGTTCTTGTCTCCGGTCATTTCACGGTACCAGCGCGGATGATGCTTCTTGGCCCAGGCATGGGTGACCACGCCTTCCACCATCGCCCGTATCGTGCCGCGCACCCAGATGGCGGCGTAGACGTGGACGATGATGCCGGCGATCAGGATCAGCGCGCTCCAGGCGTGCAGGAGCAGGGCCACGCGGATCACCGGGATGGGGAAGTACATCGCGAAGTACGGCCGCCACATGATGAAGCCGGTGCACACCAGCACCAGCATGCAGCCGGTCATCAGCCAGAACATGCCTTTCTGGCCGCCGTTGTACTTGCCGATGTCGCCGACCTCGTGGCCGGACAGCACCGACTTCACCGCCATCATCCACTTCACGTCTTCCTTGTCCAGGAAGTTGTGATGCCAGTAACGCAGGAATTGGCGCGCGAAGCCGACGAACATCAGCACCCCGACGAAGGGGTGGATGATGCGCGCCAGCTGCGGCGTGCCGAATACGCCGGTCAGCCAGAAGAAGGCCGGGTAAAAGAAGGCCAGGCCGGAAATCGCCAACAGCACGAAGCACACCGCCACGATCCAGTGGTTGACGCGTTCCGCCGCGCTGTAGCGCTTGATCAGCTTTTCCTTGCTCATGCCTTTTCCTCCTCTTCCTCTTCCGCCTTATTGGGGCCGACGCCGATGTAGTGGAAGAAGCCGAACAAGACCGAAGCCGCCAGGCCGATGGTGGACAGCGGCTTGAGGATGCCCTTCCACAGGCTGACCACCGGGCTGATCTTGGGATCCTTGGCCAGGCCGGAATACAGCTCCGGCTTGTCGGCGTGGTGCAGCACGTACATCACGTGGGTGCCGCCCACGCCTTCCGGATCGTACAGCCCGGCGTTGGCGTAGCCGCGGGTCTTCAGCTCTTCCACCCGGTCATGGGCGTAGGCCTGCATATCGGACTTGGTGCCGAAGCGAATGGCTCCGGTGGGACAGGTCTTCACGCAGGCCGGCTCCTGGCCCACCATCACCCGGTCGGAACACAAGGTGCATTTATACGCCTTGTTGTCCTTCTGGTTGATGCGCGGCACATTGAACGGACAGCCGGAGATGCAATAGCCGCAGCCGATGCAGTGCTCGGACTGGAAATCCACGATGCCGTTGGCGTACTGGATGATGGCCCCCGGCGACGGACAGGCCTTCAGACAGCCCGGGTCGGCGCAGTGCATGCAGCCGTCCTTGCGGATCAGCCATTCCAGCTTGCCGCTTTCCTCCACCTCGCTGTAGCGCATCACCGTCCAGCTGTGGGCGGTGAGATCGGCCGGGTTGTCGTAGACGCCGACGTTGCTGCCCACTTCGTCGCGGATGTCGTTCCACTCCGAGCAGGCCACCTGACAGGCCTTGCAGCCTATGCAGGTGGACACGTCGATCAGCTTGGCCACCTCGGCCTTGTAATCGCGCACCACCGGCGGCTGGGTGGGGCTGGCGGAGCGGCGCAGGATATCTTGCGATTGCAGTGATGACATGGTCGCTCCTTATACTTTCTCGACGTTGACCAGGAAGGACTTGAATTCCGGCGTCTGGGTGTTGGCGTCGCCTACAAACGGCGTCAGCGTGTTGGCGCTGAAGCCTTTCTTGGCCACCCCTTCATAACCCCAGTGAATCGGAATCCCGACCTGGTGCACCGTCTTGCCGCCCGACTGCAGCGCGCGGATGCGCTTGGTCACCACCGCCTTGGCCTTGATATAGCCGCGCTTGGACGACACTTTCACCGTGTCGCCGTGGGCGATGCCTTTCTCCTTGGCCAGCGCCTCGCCGATTTCCACGAACTGCTCCGGCTGGGCGATCGCGTTCAGCCGCGCGTGCTTGGTCCAGCCGTGGAAGTGCTCGGTCAGCCGGTAAGTGGTGGCCGCGTACGGGAAGGCGTCGTGCTTGCCCATCTGCTCGCGGTCCGCCGGGAACACCCGCGCCGCCGGATTGGACACCACCTTGGGATGCAGCGGGTTGGTGCCCAGCGGCGTTTCGAACGGCTCGTAGTGCTCGGGGAAGGGGCCTTCGGCCATCTTGTCGAGAGCGAACAGCCGCCCCAGGCCCTCGGCCTGCATGATGAAGGGGCCCATGGCGCTGCCGGGCGGCTCGTCGGCCTTGAAGTCCGGCACGTCGATGCCTGTCCATTTTTCGCCGTTCCACTTGATCAGCGTCCGCTTCTTGTCCCACGGCGTGCCGTCCGGCTTACAGGAAGCGCGGTTGTACAGCACGCGGCGGTTGGCCGGCCACGCCCAGGCCCAGCCCAGGGTATTGCCCAGCCCGGACGGATCGCTGTTGTCGCGGCGCGCCATCTGGTTGCCGGCCTGGGTCCAGCTGCCGGCGAAGATCCAACAGCCGGAAGCGGTGCTGCCGTCGGCCTGCAACAGCGCGAAGCCGGACAGCTGCTCGCCTTTCTTGGCCAGGAACTGCCCCGGGTTCTTGGGATCCGGGATGTCCGCCAGCGCCTTGCCGTTGAGCTCCTTGGCCAGTTCCTCCGGCTTGGGCTCGTGCGGATCGCCGTAAGCCCAGGACAGACTCATGATGGCCTCGGCGTTCTTGCCGCCGTCCTTGGCGTACTGCGCCTTCAGACGGGTGAAGATGCCGGCCAGGATTTCCGCGTCGGTGATGGCTTCGCCCGGCGCGTCCGCGCCTTTCCAGTGCCATTGCAGCCAGCGTCCGGAATTGACCACCGCGCCGTCTTCCTCGGCGAAACAGGTGGTGGGCAGACGGAACACCTCGGTCTGGATTTCCGCGGTCTTCACATCGTTCTGCTCGCCGTGGTTTTTCCAGAAAGTGGAGGTGTCGGTGGCCAGCGGGTCCATGATCACCAGATATTTCAGCTTGGAAAGCGAGGCCACCACCTTGTTCTTGTCCGGGAAGGCCAGGATGGGGTTGAAGCCTTGGCAGAAATAGCCGTTGATCTTGCCCTGATGCATCAGCTCGAAGTACTGCAGCACGTCGTAGCTCTTGTCCCACTTGGGCAGCCAGTCGTAGCCCCACTGGTTGTCTGCGGTGGCCTTGTCGCCCCACATCGCCTTCATCAGCGAAACGAAGAACTTGGGATAGTTCTGCCAGTAGTTCATCTGCCCGTCGGCCAGCGGCTTGCTGGTGTACTTGCTCAGATAGGACTCCAGCGTGGGCTCCTTCTCCGAGGGCATGTTCAGATAACCCGGCAAGCTGGTGGACAGCAGGCCGATATCGGTCAGACCCTGGATGTTGGAGTGGCCGCGCAGCGCGTTGACCCCGCCGCCGGCCATGCCCATATTGCCCAGCAGCAGCTGGATCATCGCCATGGTGCGGATGTTCTGCGAGCCGATGGAGTGCTGCGTCCAGCCCAGCGCGTACAGGAAGGAGGTGGTCTTGTCGTGGGCGCCGGTTTCCGCCAGGTATTCGCAAACCTTGAGGAAGGCGTCCTTGGGCGTGCCGCAGAGGGTTTCCACCATTTCCGGCGTGTAACGGGCCACGTGCTCGCGCATCAGATTGATCACGCAGCGCGGGTCGGACAGGCTGTCGTCGCGCTTGGCCATGCCCTTGTCGTCCAGCTGGTAGGTCCAGGTGGATTTGTCGTAGCTGTGCTTGTCGGCGTTGTAGCCGGAGAACAGGCCGTCGTCGAACTTGAAGTCCGGGTTCACCAAGAGCGCGGCATTGGTGTAGGCCAGCGTGTATTCCTTATTGTACTTGCCGGTTTGCAGCAGGTAGCGGATCACGCCGGACAGGAACGCAATGTCCGTGCCGGTGCGGATGGGGGCGTAATAATCCGCCACCGAGGCCGTGCGGGTGAAGCGCGGATCGATGACGATCAGCTTCGCCTTGTTGCGGGTCTTGGCCTCAATCGCCCAGCGGAAACCCACCGGGTGCGCCTCGGCCGCATTGCCGCCCATGACGACGATGAGGTTGGCGTTCTTGATGTCGACCCAATGGTTTGTCATGGCACCGCGACCAAATGTTGGGGCAAGACTTGCCACCGTTGGTCCGTGTCATACACGCGCCTGGTTGTCGACCGCCAGCAGCCCCAGGCTGCGGGTGAATTTGTGGGTCAGCCAGCCGGCCTCGTTGCTGGACGCGGAAGCGGCCAGGAAACCCGTGGTCAGCCAGCGGTTGACGGTGACGCCGTCCGCGTTCTTCTCGACGAAGTTGGCGTCGCGGTCGCGCTTCATATGGGCGGCGATGCGCTCGAAGGCCTCGTCCCAGCTGATGCGTTTGTATTCGTTGGAGCCCGCTTCGCGCACTTCCGGGTAGCGCAGGCGGTTGGGGCTGTGGATGAAGTCGATCAGGCCGGCGCCCTTGGGACAGAGCGCGCCGCGATTGACCGGATGGTCCGGATCGCCTTCAATGTGGAAAATATCGGCTTTGGCGTTCTTGGCGCCGTCGCCCAGGCTGTACATCAAGATGCCACAGCCCACCGAACAGTATGGACAGGTATTCCGGGTTTCCGTCGCGCGCAGCAATTTATAGCTGCGGGTGTCGGCCAGCGCGGTCTCGGGCATGAAGCCCAGGGTCGCGATGGTGGTGCCTGCCATGCCGCCGGCGCAGAGCTTGAAAAACTGCCGTCTGCTGACTTGCATGGGTTTGTCTCCTTGGGGTTGAACTGGGCGCGCCCCTGACCCACCAAGGACGCGTTGCTCACTCACAGCGGAAAATCTATTATCGCCCTAGGTATCAATTAGTACAAACTATTGCAGTGAATGGCAGGCCACATTTTATGAAAAAAACCGAAGCGCTGGAGCAGGCGGCGCTTGAGCTCGGCATTGTCGATTGCCGTCACGGCGGCGCCCAGGCCAGGCAGGACTGGGTGGCGGTGGAAACCCCGGTGGCGCTGGTGTACAACGGCCTCTCCCACGTGGTGATGATGGCCAGCCCGCGGGAGCTGGAAGACTTTGCGTTGGGCTTCAGTCTGGCCGAAGGCATCGTCGCCCATCCGGGCGAGATCTACGGCATCGACATCGTTCCGGGCGAACGCGGCGTGGAAGCGCGCATCGACCTGGCCTCGGCCCGCTTCATGGCCTTGAAGGAGCGCCGTCGCCAGCTGGCCGGGCGCACCGGTTGCGGCCTGTGCGGCGTGGAACAGCTGGCCGAAATCCACCGGCCGCTGCCGCCGCTGCCGCAGACCCAAAGCTTCAGCCTGGACGCGCTGGCGCGCGCCTTGCCGGTGCTGCAGCAGGCGCAAAGCCTGTCCCAGGCCACCGCCTGCACCCACGCCGCCGGCTGGGTGACGCCGCAGGGCGAACTTCTGCACCTTAGCGAGGATGTGGGTCGCCACGTGGCGCTGGACAAGCTGATCGGCGCGCGCGCGCGCCAGGGCTGGCGCGACGGCGCGGCCATCGTCACCAGCCGCGCCAGCTATGAAATGGCGCAGAAGGCCGCCGCCGCCGGCATCGAGATCCTGATCGCGCTGTCCGCGCCCACCTCGCTGGCGGTGGAGATGGCCGCGCGCTACGGCCTGACCCTGATCGGCTTCGCCGGCCACGGCCGCGCCAATCTGTACAGCTGCCCCGAACGTTTGCGCATGTAATCCAACAGAAATATTCTGCCAGTAAACGGCATGGCAGCCGTGGATTGATGCCGGCAAGCGTCGCAGCGTCGGCAGCTTGCGCCGCGCAGTGCCGGCTGGGGCTGGCCGCGGGTTTTGCGTTGCAGCATCCGCGGAGAATTCCGCCTTGCAATTCTGGCCAGGATAGGGTCAGAATCGAAGCTCGACATTTCAACCCTTTCGAATATAAGAAACAAGCATGGCACTCATCGTACAAAAGTACGGCGGCACTTCGGTTGGAACCACCGAACGGATCAAGAACGTTGCCCGCCGTGTCGCCAAGTGGAAGTCGCAGGGACATGATGTCGTGGTGGTGGTGTCCGCCATGAGCGGCGAAACCAACCGCCTCATCGCCCTGGCAAAGGAGATTCAGGACTATCCGGACCCGCGCGAGCTGGACGTGGTGATATCCACCGGCGAGCAAGTCACCATCGGCCTGCTGGCCATGGCGCTGAAGGAAATCGGCGTGCCGGCCAAGAGCTACTGCGGCTGGCAGGTGAAGCTGGTCACCGACAACGCTCACACCAAGGCCCGCATCCAGGAGATAGACGACGCTGCGATGCGCTCCGACCTCAATGAAGGCCGCGTCGTCATCGTCGCCGGCTTCCAGGGCGTGGACGAGGAGGGCGACATCACCACGCTGGGCCGCGGCGGCTCGGACACCTCCGCCGTGGCGCTGGCCGCCGCGCTGAAGGCCGACGAATGCCAGATCTACACTGATGTGGACGGCGTTTACACCACCGATCCGCGCGTGGTGCCGGAAGCGCGCCGCCTGAAGACCGTCACGTTCGAGGAAATGATCGAAATGGCGTCGCTGGGCTCCAAGGTGCTGCAGATCCGCTCGGTGGAGTTCGCCGGCAAGTACAAGGTTCGTTTGCGCGTGCTCTCCAGCTTCGAAGACGAAGGCGAAGGCACCCTGATTACGTATGAGGAAGATGAAAGCATGGAAAAGGCCGTTGTCGCAGGCATCGCATTTGACCGTAACGAAGCGCGCATCAACGTCAAGGGCGTGCCGGACAAGCCTGGCATCGCCTACCAGATTCTGGGGCCGATCGCCGATGCCAATATCGAAGTGGACATGATCATCCAGAACGTGGGCGAAAACGGCGCGACCGATTTCTCCTTCACCGTGCCGCGCGGCGAATTCCAGCGCGCGCTGACCATCCTGCGCGAAGTGCAGACCCATATCGGCGCCGCCAAGATCGACGCCGACGACAAGGTGGCCAAGATCTCCATCGTGGGCGTGGGCATGCGTTCGCACTGCGGCATCGCCTCCACCATGTTCCGCACCCTGGCGGAAGAGGGCATCAATATCCAGATGATCTCCACCTCGGAAATCAAGGTGTCGGTGCTATTGGACGAGAAGTATCTGGAGCTGGCGGTTCGCGTTTTGCATAAAGTTTTCGGGCTGGACCAGCCGGCGTAAATAATTTCGGATACACGCTTGACAGGGGGCGCAGCGCTAATTAATATGGCGCTCTCTGAACGGAGAAATGGCCGAGTGGTCGAAGGCACTTCCCTGCTAAGGAAGCATACGGGCTTAAACCTGTATCGAGGGTTCGAATCCCTCTTTCTCCGCCAGTTCGCATTAAGCCCTTGATTGGAAACAGTCGAGGGCTTTTTTGCGTCCTAGCGGTCCGAACCTCATCGTTAGATTCCTGAAACGGATCAACAAGACCAAGAGCTTCCTAGAAGCGTAACCGTCTCTGCGAAAACGCGATCAATCCATTTGACCGAGATAAAACATAGTCGAGACACGCCCTCGATCGGTTTGCGCGGCAATTCCCGATTGCCTTTGTGTATTGGGAAAAGGGGGGCTTCCATCGGCTGGAGGATGGAGGCGGATGAATTCGATTGATGGCCGGAAGCAGGTGGGTGGTCCGCTCCGGCCATTTTGTCGCTTGCTCACGCTGCTATTCAAACCGTCAAGGGAGCTGAATAGTTACCTCTGTTTCATTCACCGCCACTTCCTGCCCGGTAGCGTAATGGCGCTAGAGCAGACGCCCGACCCGCTAATCCGCCAGCGACGCGCCGCGCGGTGCGCTGGTCTTCTTTCTCCATGGCTCGGATGGCTTGAGCAGGTAGTTGGCGTATACGTAGCGCCAGGGCACGACTGCATAGAAGACGATCAGCAAGGGAATCCAGCCCAGATTGGCTTCGGTAAAGGGCTCTATGCGCCCGCTGCGCCACTGGGGAATGGCTACCAACACCACCCACAGGGTTTTCCAGATCATTTCCCATAGCAGCACCGGGAGCATTTGCAGCGGGTAGCGCACGCCAAATAGGGTTAACAGCCAAAAGGCCAAGAGCATGTGGTCCACCACGGCTCTCGTGGGAACCGCCGGGGTATGGGGACTCAAGATATTAGGCAGCAGGGAGACTCCAAATCCGACGGCGATAAACAGATACAAGCCTCTCAAGCAGTTCAGGCGAAATAGTGAAATGTCTTGCATTTTATCTTTCTCCATGAAAATGACCCATTTGGGCGAGTGGATACAGCTTGCTTCGGACGCCGTTCGATTTGGCGGGCGCTTGCTACTGGCGCTACTGGCCCGCCAGATGGAACTGGCCAAGGCCCGGCGCGTAAACAGATGGCTTAAGCTTTATTTTGGAACGGCTTGGTCTTCTTAACGCTGGCCGCATAGTCCAGCAAATCGCCCGGCTGACATTGCAAGGCTTCACAAATTGCTTCCAAGGTCGAGAACCTGATGGCGCGGGCTTTTCCGGTTTTGAGGATGGAAAGATTCGCCAGGGTGATGTCTACACGGTCCGCAAGCTCGCTCAAAGTCATTCTTCGGTCATGCAACAAGCCATCGAGCTTTACCAGAATAGCCATGGCTTATACGGTTCCTTCCAAATCGATACGCATTTTCGTTCCTGCATCAAATACTCGCGCCAGAATAAACAGCAGCAATACGGATAGCCATCCATCGACCGAAGGGCTCCACCCAATGTCCAACGGGTAGATCATGGATACGCTTGCGCAAACCGCGCCGACGGCAAGGTTGAGAATTTGTATGGCGAGCAGCGCCCAAGCAATGGCTTGCAGCCGGGCGGCGTTGGCCGGAATGAAGGGGGCGCCATCGCGTACCGTTGTCACCATCGCCAGCAAGCGCGCCAAGACAAGATTCGCCAGCGGCACGCCAGCGAGCCCGATCAGCATGATCAGGCGCATGCCTGTCATTAGCGCGGGCGGAGCCTCCGGTCGCGCGCCCAGCGTGGCTTGCAGCCATTGCGGCGCGAAAAAGCTGGCAAGCAAAAGTGCCCCAATTCCCATGCCCAATATGAAGTTCAGGCTGAGCAGGGCGCGCAAGACCAGGCGGGTCGTAGACAAAAGGTTCGGACGGCTAGGCATCATTTCCTCCTCCTGGGTTTATTGTTAAACGATAAATAGGACATTGGTATTCCGCAAGAAATTTATCGTTGTCGATAATCTTGCTTGAGCTTGTCGCAACCAGGGAATAGTAAGGAGGGAACGGCTCCGGTCTAGGTCGCTGCGGCGACCCGTCGAACGGGGGCCAACTTGCTCAATGACCGGGTGCTGCCTTTCTTTGCGGAACAGGGCATGGGGATCATCCGCATCCGCAGGCGCCGCTTCTGCAGTCTGGCCAATTTGGCCATGCGTGCATTTTCTCCCAGGGGGAACGGAGTGAACCGCCATCAAAAGCCGCTGAAAGCCTTTCATTAACAAGGCCATCAGCTGGATTCGATTGAGGGGTTAAAGCTGATGAAACTTGTACCTTGGTTGGACGTTTGAATCAGCCGAAAACATCCAAATTGAATACTTTTGGTCTAGCTTGCCAGGGCACTTCGTCGAGCAGCGAGTAGCCGCCGCTATCCCCATACCTGCCATCGCCATCGGCGAACCGGAAGGATGCCCACACGCCATACCCAAAATGAACCGTACAAATGAGAATCGGCGGGTAGCGCTTGCTCTAGGCCGGGCGGGGAAAATTGCGAGTTTTGTTGAGTCAGGTATGGCTTTATGAAAATTTTCTCCATTTTGCGGGTTTGGAAAAATTTCAGAGCAAGCTGTTGACAAGGTCCAGTAAAGGACACATACTGTGCGCCTCTTGATCGACAGCACAGCAAGCGCTGCTGCTAGAGAATTCAAGGGTTTGGTTGTTTGAGAGCGGGTATTTTCACGAATCCCTCTTTCTAAGCCAATCAGCGCACCCGTAGCTCAGTTGGATAGAGTATCTGGCTACGAACCAGAGGGTCGGGCGTTCGAATCGCTCCGGGTGCGCCACTTGCTGTCCCTATAGTTTAGCGGTTAGAACACCGCCCTTTCACGGCGGTAGCCGGGGTTCGATTCCCCGTGGGGACGCCAGATTCAGAAAAACCCATCGCGCAAGCGGTGGGTTTTTTGCATTTCTAATGCTGTTTATCCGGCAGTGAGCCCCATCGGCACCATCACCACACGGGACCGCTGTTTCTAAGCGGCCCATCCGGCAGAAGCACGGCGCGCGGCTAGCTTTTGGCGGGCCGTGTAAAACACTGCTCCACCACCTGTTCGCCCCAGCGCGCTCCTGGGCGCTCCTCGCTCAAGACAAAGCCGAAGGCCTCGTACAAATGCCGCGCCGCCAGCAAGCCCTGGAAGGTCCACAGCCGGACGGCGAGGCGCTGCTGATCGCAAAACGCCATCGCCTGTTCCATCATGCGGCGGCCAAGACCGCTGCCGCGCGCCTCCTCGTCCAGAATGAACCAGCGCAGCTGCGCCTGCCCCGGCGCGTCCGGCTCCGCCGCAATCACCAATGAACCGATGATGCGGCCGTCGCGCAAGGCCAGCCACAGCTGATTGCCGGGCTGGCTCAGCCGGCCGAGGAAATCGGCCAGGCCGGTGGCCACCTGCCGTTCGAAAAAAGCGCCGAAGCCGGCGTGGGCGTGGTAATAGCGCGCATGCATGGCGACAATGCTGCCCAGCGCGCCGCAACGGTAACCGGTTTCAACGGCGATGGGCGCGGCGGCCGGCGGCGTGTGCTCGGCGTGCCTGGCCTCCAGCGCCGCCGCATAGCAATTCAGGCCTTGTTCCACCTGCCGCTGCTGCTCCGCCGACAGGTGGACGAGGGCGCCGCCCACCTGGCCGCGTCCGTAGTCCTGCAACTGCGCGAACAGCTGTTGGCCGGACGGGCTCAAGGCCAGCAGCTTGGTCCGGCCGTCGCTGGGGCTGGCCTGCTCCAGCAGCTCGCCGCCCTGCGTCAGCTTGCGCACCAGCCGGCTCACCGTGGATTTTTCCAGCTGCAGCTTGTCCGTCAACTGGCTGGCGGACAAGCTGCCGGCCAGGCCGATCTCCACCACCGCATGCACGGCGGAAGCGGAGTGCCGGCTCATGGCCAGGGTGCTGCGCATGAAACCCAGCTCGCGCACGATGCGCCGCGAGGCGGAGCGGATCTGGTCGATGACAAGCTGCTGCGGCTGTGAAGGGTTCATGCGCGCTCTCCGGTGGCAATGGTTGTAACATACAACTAAATAGTTGCTTATTACAATAAATCGTGAGCGTGCCAGCCGTTCAGAACTTGTGATTCAACTCCACCCACCACTGGCGGCCATAGGGCAGATAGCTGCCCACCGGGTAGTAGGGCCAGTTGCTGGTATCGTCGCGCTTGATGGTGTCCAGTACATTGTTGACGATGAGCCCCACCGAAGTCTGCTTGCTCCATTGATACTGAGTGCTGAAATTGGCCAGCACCGTGGGCGTCAGATTGCCATTGCCGCTGGCCTTGGGAATCTTGCCGTAGCGGGTCAGCAGCACGGTGGACGACCAGGGGCCGATGTCCCAGCTCAGGCTGGTGTCCAGCTTGTCCGGCCAATCGGTGTTTTCCGGGTCGTTCAACATATTCTTTTCCACATCGCCGGCAAACTGCTGGTAAGTGTGTTTCAGCACCTTGGTGTAATTGGCTTTCAGCAGGAAGCTGCCCCAGCTGGCGGTTTTCCAGCGCAGCTTGCCGGCGATGTCGAAACCGCTGGTGCGCTCGCTGGCCGCGTTGATCGGGTTGACCACGATCTGCTTGATCGCGCCCGGATTGATCAAGGCATTGGCCGGATTGCGCTGCACTCGGCGCAGCGTGTCCTGGCACAGCTGGGACGACGCGTCCAGCACGCCGGCGCGGCACTGCGCCTCGTCGCGCAACAGCTTGTCGCCGCTCAGGTCGGTGACCAGATCATTGATGGCGATGTCCCAGTAATCCACCGAAATATCCGCGCTGCTGCTGGGCGACCACACAAAGCCGAAGCCGTAGGACTTGCCGTTTTCCGGCTTCAGTTCGGCGTTGCCGTTCTTCACGTAGTCCGCGCCCGGCGACATGCTTTTGTAGTCGCAGCTGGCCAAGGGCTGGCCGGCTTGGGCGCAACGCCAGTAATCAGTGCTGGATGAGTAATAGCCGCGGCTCTGGGTCAGGAACAGATAATTCATGTCCGGTGCGCGGAAGCTGGTGGCGTAACTGCCGCGCAACAGCAAGCTGTTCAGCGGACGGAAAGCTAGGCCGGCGCCGTAAGTGAACTTGCCGGCGCTGCTGTCCGGCAGTTGGTAACGGTCGTAACGGCCGGACAGCGTCAGGTCCAGCCGCTTCAACACCGGGATGAACAACTCGCCGCCCAGCGCCTGGCGCGAGCGGGTGCCGCCGGCGTGCACGGCCGGCGAAGTGTTGTAGAACGCGCCCTGGTTGATCAGCGGGTCCGGATCGTTGCTGAAGCCCTGGCTGCCCCATTCCAGCGTGCCGGCCAGCTTCACCGCGCCGGCCGGCAGCTTGAACAATTCGCCGCTGCCGCTCAGGCTCAGCGCCTGCAGCCAGGACTTGTTCTGGCTCACCGAGCGCCCGGCGATGCTGTTGAACTCCGCCTGCGTCAGCCGGCGGTTGAACGGCCCGGCCGACGGCGCGTAAATCGGCACCCCCTTGGCGTCCACGCCCTGCTGTTGGCCCAGGAAGAAGCTGTCCGCATTGGCCAGCAGCCGCGGCGCGATGTTCTGGCTGGTATAGATGGACGCGTTGTAAGCGGCTTCGTAACTCCAGCTGCTGTCCGGCACCGTGCCGCGCAGGCCGAAAGTCAGGTTGGCCGCCACATCGTCCCATTTGCGGTTGTAGCGGCTGGCGCCGCCCATCTCCTCCGGCGACAGCAAGCGGCTCCAGACCTCGTAGCGGCCGCTGTTCTGGTTCAGGAAATAGCCGCCGTTGCCGGCGGCCGAGGTCCAGCTGGGGCCGCGGGTGTTGTTCTCGCTGTGGTTGAAGGCCAGCAGCGCGTCGCTGAACAACTCCAGGTGATCGTTGAGCGCGTAATTCAGGCTCAGATAACCGTTCTGGCTCTGGTTGGCGGTCTGCACCGTCCAGTAGGAGGCCTTGGCCAGCGGGCTGGCGCAGACATTGCTCTTGCTGCTGCGGTAAGCGCGCACGCTGCCGGCGTACAGGCCGCCCAGCGCGCCGCAAGCCGCGCCGGGATCGATGAACTTGCCGCTGCTCACATCCTTCTGCGACCACACCGTGGTGGGCGCCGCGCCGTTGACGGTGTTGTCCGCCATGAAGCCGCGCTGGCGCGACCAGATCGGGTTGCGCTGGCTCAACTCCAGCGCATAGACCAGATTCAGCTTGTCCCAGCTCTTGCCGCCGCTCAGTTGCAGGCGCAGGTTTTCGCCGCCGTGATGCTCGCTGCCGCCGGCCTTGACGTTGACCGTGGTGCCGTCGGCCTTCTTCTTCAGGATCACATTGACCACGCCGGCGATGGCGTCCGAGCCGTAAATCGCCGACGCGCCGCCGTTAAGCACCTCGATGCGCTCAATCATCGCCGCCGGGATATTGGCCAGATTGACGAAGTTGACCGAACCCTCGTAAGCCACCGGGTAATCGGCGATGCGGCGGCCGTTGAGCAAGGTCAGCGTATGGTTGGGCCCCAGCCCACGCAGGCTGATGGCGTTGGCGGCCGGAGTGAAGGTATTGCCGAAATCCGCGCCCTGGGTGAAGCCGGTGTTCTGCGCCAGATTGTTCAGCGCGTCGTAGACATTGGTGTAACCCTGTTTTTCGATATCGGCGCCGCTCAGCACCGTGACCCCGGTGGGGCCTTCCTTGCCGGCGCGCGCAATGCGCGACCCGGTGATGGTGACGCTGTCCAGCGTGTTGCCGTCGGCTGCCAGCGCCGGCAAGGCTTGCCCTGCCAAGGCCAGCGCCAGCGCGAAGAGAGTGAAATGGGGATATGCCATCGTGGAACGCCGGCTGCGCCGGCCCTTTATTAATTTTGGAAAACAAAATCTAGCACGATTGCATATATGTTAAAAATCTGGAAAATTAGATTGTTATTCAAATTGAGAATAATGTGATTGGAAGGATTGCGGGGGAGGGGTTGGGGATGCTTTCTGGGCTGCCCATCCGGCAGAGAGAGTCGGGAAGCCGGCATAGCAGGCCCGGCCCGTTTCTAAGCTGCCTATCCGGCAGAGAACTCCCGGCCGTGCTCTTTCGCACTCACGGCACATTTCTAAGCTGCCCATCCGGCAGAGAACGCGGTGGCGGGGATGTGGCGCGAATGGCAGGATTTCTAAGCTGCCTACCCGGCAGAGAACCACGTGTGATGTTGCTAGGAGTATTGCACCAATTTCTAAGCTGCCTACCCGGCAGAGAACTGCGGCCGCGGCCGCAACACTTGGCATGGAATTTTCTAAGCTGCCTACCCGGCAGAGAACGCGCCGCCGCCGGCACACCGCATAGCCCTCTCTTTCTAAGCTGCCTACCCGGCAGAGAACGCGCAAATCCGCTTCATGGCTCCTCGCGCAACTTTCTAAGCTGCCTACCCGGCAGAGAACTGGGGGCAACTTTTATTCTTAGCAAAGTTAAATTTCTAAGCTGCCTACCCGGCAGAGAACTGCATTCATCTCCCGGCTTATCACCTTCTCCAGTTTCTAAGCTGCCTACCCGGCAGAGAACTTACCGTAACGATTATGTGGCGGAAACTTCCATTTCTAAGCTGCCTACCCGGCAGAGAACTCGTGCCGATGTTGATCATGATTCTGATGATATTTCTAAGCTGCCTACCCGGCAGAGAACAAAGCCGAAATCACCATCAGCGAGGAGACCGATTTCTAAGCTGCCTACCCGGCAGAGAACGCGGTATGAAGCCCTTAGCCGCGCATCTGTTGTTTCTAAGCTGCCTACCCGGCAGAGAACCCGCTGGAGTAGGCTGCGCGCCCTGGCCTCCATTTTCTAAGCTGCCTACCCGGCAGAGAACACGTGGACTTCACTACGATTCTGGCTTGGGTTTTTCTAAGCTGCCTACCCGGCAGAGAACACGTCTCTCCAAATGGCGATGCCACTCAATGCTTTCTAAGCTGCCTACCCGGCAGAGAACGACCTGGCGGCCGAGCTGACGCCTCTGCAGGATTTCTAAGCTGCCTACCCGGCAGAGAACACGGTTGCTCGATACCATCTCCATGGCACTCATTTCTAAGCTGCCTACCCGGCAGAGAACCGCCATTGCCGACGTGGCGGTCATTTTCCACTTTTCTAAGCTGCCTACCCGGCAGAGAACGTGCTGCTGGGTCTGACCGCCATTGCCTTGCTTTTCTAAGCTGCCTATCCGGCAGAGAACGATTTACGGTGTCGTCGGCGGTCGTGCTGCGTTTTCTAAGCTGCCTATCCGGCAGAGAACTTTGCATGAGTGTTGCCCTCGGCCCGTTAAAATTTCTAAGCTGCCTATCCGGCAGAGAACTAGAGCCTTTCCCCCGCAAACCCGCTTCAGCGGGGGAAAGCATCGCTTTCCCCAATAAAAACCCTTTTATCCCACCCCGCGCCAAGCCCTTGATTTAACAGGCTTGGCGGCGGGGCAGAAAAAAAGGGTTAGAACCACGGCACGGTGGCGTCGGGGCTGAGGCCGAAGGCGTTGAAGCGGCCGCTGTGGGTGGCCGGGGCTGGGCGCTGCTCGATATGCAGCTGGTAACGCTGGCCGGTGCTGGCGCTGTTGAGGGTGAGGAAGGGCAGGGTCAGGCGGCGGGCGGCGCTGTCCGGGAAACGCTGCGCGGCTTCTTCCGCGCTGATGCCCAGCCGCCGCACCAGCCGGCGGCGCTCCTTGTCCGGATTGGTCTTGGCCTGCTTGCGCCGCACCTGCCAGGCTTCCGCCTGCGGCGGCACCGGCTGGATGGCGGCCAGCGCGATGTGGTCGCGCATGCCGCTGAGCCAGTCGCCGGCCATCAGCCGCTGCAAGGCGGCGTGGCCGCCGTGCAGGCGCAGGGTGTCGCCCAGCGCGGCGGCCGGGGCCGCGCGCGGGAAACTGACGCCGATGTCGTCGCGGCTTTGCTCGCTCAGCGCGCGGTGCAGCTTGGCGAACAGCGCGTTCATCAGCAGCGTGGGCGCAAACTCCGGGTCCGGGCGCAGCCGGATGTCCAGGTAGTGATCCATGGCTTACTCCGCCGCGCCGAACACGCCGCCGCGGATCAGCGTGGCCAGCACAAAGTGCTGATCATGCGGCGCCGGGGCCTGGTCTTTCAGCACCCAGTTGTCCAGCAGGGTGTAGAAATCGGACTTGGCCTTGGGCTGGCGGCAGGCCTTGCCCAGCGTGGTGACCGAGCCGTAGGGCTCCACCGCGATGGGGCCGAGTTGCTCGGCTTCCGGGTGCCAGTCGTCTATGGTGCGGATGGCGTTGCCCAGCTTCTGCGAGTGGATGGCGGCGATTTTCAGCGTGCCTTGCTCGATGGCGTACAGGGTTTTGCTCTTGTCGCCGCGGCCGCGGTCCAGGATCAGCTCCTGCGACGGGAACACCTCCTGGCCGGCGCCCAGCCGCGCAAAGGCGGTGATTTGCAGCAGCAGATGGCGCTGGCCGGCCAGGCCGGCGGCGATGGCGGCGGCCAGCTGTTCCAGCGCGGCGGCCTGGCTGCCGGGGTCGAAGTGGCGCAGGGACAGCGCCAGCGCGTCGAACTGCCATTGCTGCGCCGGCTGGCCTTGCTCCAGCAGCGCCACCCGTACTTCCACCTGCTCCGCGCCCACGCGGTTGCGCCACAGGAAGCGGCCGTTGGCCAGGTTGCAGGCATAACGGCGCGCCAGTTCGGCAAAGCCGTGGGCCTGCACATAGCCGGCCACGGTGGCGCGCAGCTTGGCCTGATAGGCGCTGTCGTTGCAGGCGGACGGCGCGCCGACATTGCCCAGCACCCGCAGCGTGAAGCTGATCTTCAAGGTGTCCGCGTGGTGCGGCAGCGCGGCCACGTCCACGGTTTGCAGATTGGGGTTTTCAATCTGCGCGTCCAGCTTGGCCGGGTCCTGGTCCTTGGTTTTCAGGCGGTTGGAAATGGTGCCGCGCACGGATTTTTCGATGACTTGGACCGGCTCCCAGCCAGCGTGCTGCTCGCGCTGTTGCCAGTCGCCGGCGTGGAACAAGGCGTCGGACGGGTCCAGCTTGCGTTCAAAGGCCAATACGGTAGCGGTTTTCAGCGGTGCGGTGCTCATGAGGCTTCCTTTCTAGTCTTCTATTTCCAAGGTGGCGGCGTAATCATTGCGGCAGCGGTACAAACCGCTGGCGGTGTCATCGTCGGCGTACCACAGCAGTTGGCCGACATCATGCAGCCGGTGCGGGCTGACCCATTCGCCCAGCGAATACAGGCTTTCCACAAAGCGGAACGGCGTATGCGCGTCGCGGGCGTTGGCCACGCTGCCGGCCGGGTAGAGCGGGGACAGCGCGCCGTAGCCCACCGGCATCGGCACGGTCCAGCCCTGGCTGTGGCCGCGTTGGCTGCGCCATTCCAGCGTGCGGCGCGGTTCGCCGCCGGCCGGGTCCGCGTGTTCCTGCCAGTGCGGCGCGTGGTTGATGCGGGACAGGTCCAGCCAGGCGTCGAAGAGATCTGTCTGCGGCTGGCTAGCGCGCAAGGCGGCCAGATGGCTTTGCAGCAGGTCGTCGCGGGACACCAGCGCAAAGCCGGGCAGCAGGCTGCGTCGCAGCTGGCGGAATTGCTGGCGTCGTTCCGTTTCGTCCTCGCTCAAGGTCATTAACTGCGGCGCGGGACGGCGGCGGCCGGGCAGCGGCGGCGTCACGCTGCCGCCGGCAATGCGCATGCCGTGCAGGGTGTCCGTTACCTGCCGCGCCAGTTCCGGCAGCTGCTCCTCGGGCGCGGCCAGCGCTTCGCCGGTGAGTCCGAACAGCAGGCTGATGTCCAGGTGGATGCGGCCTTCCTCCACGATGGCGGCGGTGGCTCCGTCCTTGTCCACCGGGTTGCGGCTGAGGTGGAAACCCTGGGTGTACGCGCCGCTGGTCTGCGCCTGGTAATGGTGGCAGACCACGCCCACCGCCTCGAACTGCAAATCCAGGCTGCCGGCCAGCTTGCGTTCCAGCGCCTGGGCCAGGCCGGTGAAGGCGGTAATGGCCGGAAAGCCCCAGGTGAAGGGGCTGGAAATGGCGTTGGCGTTTTGCACCCGCAGCCGGGGCACGCTCAGCAAGCCGGTGATCACGGGCAGAGTGCTCATGCTTGCTCCTTGGCCATGGCCGCCAGCTGGCGGCGGGTTTGATCGTGCTGGGCCTGCCAGCCCAGGTCCCCGGCCAGTTCGCGCGCCCAGTAGCGGAACTCCGCGTCGCCCATCTCCAGCGGGCTGGCGTCGAATTGCTGGTTCAGCCAGCGGCCGAAGCGTTTGGCCACTTCCAATGGCCAGTCCTCGCCGTGCCAGCGCGCGGCAAAGTCCGCGTCCGCATCGGCGCGCCAGGGGTCCAGCCACAGCTGTTGGTATTCCGGTAGCCGGCAGCGCGTGTCGGCGCTCCAGCCGGGCGGCAGGCCCTCGTGCATTTCCTTGCCGAACAGCAACAGCTCCTCCAGCAGCGCCTTGCCCAGATCGTCACGACGATCTTGGGCATCTTTGTTTTGAGGCGGCCGGCTTTCCAGAAGCACGCGCAGTTGGCGGACCAGCCGGCGCACATCGTTGCGGCGACCAAAGCGCAGCAGCGCGTCTTCGGTATTGAGTGGTGGTCTCAGACCCAGGCTCTGCCACTGCGGCGGCAGGGAAGCCAGCAGATAGTTATTGCCCTTGCGTTCGCTATTGAGCTGGGAAATATTCTGCGGTTTGGTGCCGCCCAGCTTCTGCACCGCCAGCTGCGGGTAGTCGCAATAACCGTGCGGGTGATCGCGCTGTTCGCGACGGGCCTGGCGCGCGGTCTTGGCGGCTTCGCCGAAGCGGTGCTCCTGGATGGTTTGGTACAGGCGCTGCGCCAGCGCGCTGGGATAGAGCGGGGCCAGCAGGTGGTAGTGCTCGTTCTTGGCCGGTTCGTAACCCACCAGCCAATACACTTGCTTGGCGCGGCTATGGCTGGCGGCCGCCGCGCCGGTGTCGGTCAGCGCGGCGAAGGCGTCGATCCAGGCCTGCGCCTGCTCGGCGTCGTCGCTGAGCGCGGCGGCCAGGTCGGCGTCTTGCGCCAAGGCCAGGGCCAGCAGGCTTTGGCCGTCGTGCTGTTGCTTCAGAAACTTGTACACATCCAGCGCGGCGGCGTTGCCCACCACGTCGTCGGCAAAATCCGCGCCCAGGCAGTGGCTGCCCACTTCACGGCGCGCCGGCAGGGAGGAGGGCGGCGCGTACAGATTGCTGCCGCGGGCGTCCGGGTGGATGGCTTTAAGGGTGTGGGTGGCGGCTTGCAGCTGGCCGGCGCGGCGGGCGGCGTCCGCCAGCCAGGCGGCCGGTTGGTGTTGGGCTAGCAGCGCTTCGCGCTTGGCGTTGTCACCGGCAGCAAGCTTGTCCAGCTTGTCGTCGCGCCGTTGCCGGATGAAGCCGGCCATCAAGGTGCGTAGTGCTGTGGCGCGGGGCGTGAGGGTAGGGGGCATGGCTGTCCTTGGATCACAAAGTCAGGAACAAACAGCAACGCGGCCCCGGCGCTATTAGGCTGCCGGGGCCTTGGCTCGGTGCTTCATTGCATGCGCATCCTCCTCGTTATGCAAGAGATTGGGATGGGTGTGGGTCCGGTCTTCCAACTTTGTCACGTGCTTGCGCAACACCGACCATACGCCATTTTTTTACCTAGTCAAGTTTTGTTTGACTTTTATCGTTAATAAATGAGGGTGCCTTGTACCATCTGCGCCACTGCCGGGTATAAGGCAGCTTAGAAATAGTCCAGTTAGGATTGTCTTTTTACTTTGCTGCCGGATAGGCAGTCATGGTCGACACTGAGGTTGTCGGCTCTTTTTTTGTGCTGCTGAGATAGAACTATTTTTAGGAAATTTGGCAAGTCTGCGGGAATGACATAAACTCCCGCCCAGTAGTGACTGGAGCGGGAGCTGTGTTCACGGTCAAGCTACATTACCTTCTTATGAAGTGATTGCTAGCCACCATATCCTCCTTGCTCTTTTGCATCGACCCTTGCAAATAGGGTGTCTCGGTTGCGATGAGACGGTTGTACGGGCGCTAGGGATGCTGCAACATTCCTAGCGCTTCGTCATTTGATGATGGACAGTTTGATAGGCTTTCCTACTGAAGTCAAATTTATTTCCATAGAAGCATCATCAGAAGACGCAGTCTTATTAGTGGTGATGAAGCATTGTTGCTACGTCTGCTTTCGAGGAACCAAATGGATGTTAAAATTGAATTCAATCTGCTGGATAAGCAGTTTAGAAAATAGATGCCTCTTCAGAAGATGCTTCTTGAACGTCTCTCTGCCGGATAGGCAGATTCGAACAGGCCAGCGCGTAAGCGACTGGCCTTTTTTTACGTCCATCCGCTTGGCATGCCGTCTGCTAGTGTGCCTGCGAGCAGGAGATATTGGTATGGACAGTGCTTGGGATTTACTTGACCTGTATCAGGCAGGGGTGGAGCAGGGGATCTAGTGCGCTGAACCAAGGCGGTTAAGCCATGTGTTCGGCGAGACGATGCGGCCATGTGATATCGATTTGTCTGCTGTGGAAGCTGTTAGACTTGTATGGCTTGCTGCCGGATAGGCAGCTAGGCAATGGAATAAGCCCGCTGTTCATTTACCCCGTATGTTCACTGCCGGATAGGCAACATAGACATTTCGGCGGTCACCTTTTGCCAGCAGTAAGGAAAGTAATGATGAGCAAAACAGCTAAAAACTATGGAATTGCACTGAAGACGCGCAAAGGGCCGGTCAAGCCGGTAGAGCTGGATTTGAGCGGCGAACCCGGCGTGCGCATTGTCAAGACTGCGGCCAAGCGGGTGATCCAGCGCCACAAAAAAGTGATCAAGGCGCTGGCGGATCGATGATCAATCCACGCGTGGTGGTGCAGTTGCATGATGCCATTTTGGACATGGAGCCAGGGCTGGCGGGCATGCATGACATTGGGCCGCTGGAGGGCGCGTTGGCGCGAGTGGATAACAAGATCCGCTATGAGGGGATGGAGGATATCTTCGATATCGCCGCCATGTATGCGGTGGCCATTGCTCGCGGCCATTGCTTCAATGACGCCAATAAACGGACCGCGCTGGTGACGGCGCTGACTTATCTGGACTTGCAAGGCGTGGTGATTCTGCGTAGTGCCAAGCTGGAAGACATTATGGTGGATGTCGCTTCCGGGGCCTTGGCGGTGACGGAACTGGCTACGATTCTTTACTCACTGGCTAATTCATAGCTATCAGAATCTCAAAGGGCGTTTAGCCAATGTGCCCGCTAGCGGCATTGTGAATGCATGCTTGCTGCGGCGTCCTGCTATTTAGGAGAAGGACGCGCAGTGCTTTGCTGCGTAGTGAGGCTTATCAATTCAATATTGATAATCATTCCCATTTATAGTGTAAGATTGCTGCTCTCATTTGATCTGCCCACGCATCATAGCGCTGGCATGGAACCGCAACGGCACGCCTTCTTATGACTTTGACCGCTTCTCGCCTCCCCGTCAGCGCCGCGCAGCACGGCATCTGGATGGGACAGCAACTTTCCCCGGACAACCCGAGTTACCTCACCGCCGAAGCCACCGAGCTGCGCGGCGCGCTGGACCTGGACGCCTTGCGCGACAGCGCCGCCGAGGTGTTGGCCAATTGCGCGGCGCTGAACATGCGCTTCGAGTTTGACGGCAGCCAGCTGTGGCAGCAGCCGGTGGCCGCGCAGGCGGAGATACCCTGCCTGGACTTCAGCGCGGAAGCGGAACCGGAAGCGGCGGCGCGGGCCTGGGTGGCTCAGGCGCTGGCGCGGCCGTGCGATCCGGCGCGGGACGCGCTCTATCTGGGAGCGGTGCTGAAGCTGGGGCCGGAGCGGCACTGGTGGTATCTGCAGACCCACCATATCGCGCTGGACGGCTTCGCCTACGGCCTGCTGAGCCAGGCGCTGGCGGCGCGCTACAGCGCCCGCGTCAAGCAGCAGGCCTTGCCGCCGCTGGCGGATTGGTCGCTGGACAAGATCGTCGCCGCCGATCACGACTACCAGGCCAGCGAGGCCTGCGCGCAGGACCGCGCCTTCTGGCTGCAGCGCCAGGGCCGGCAGCCGGCGGCCAGCACGCTGGCGCCCGCCGCCTTGCTGGCGGACGGGGTGAACAAGGCCGAGCAATGGCTGAGCCCGGCGCAGATCGCCGCCTGGCAGGCTTCGGCCAAACAGCACGGCGTGGACTGGGGCGCCTGGCTGCTGGCGGCGGTGGGCGCCTGGCTGGCCAAGCGCAGCGGCCGCCGCGCGCTGACCCTGGGCCTGCCGGTGATGAACCGCCTGGGCACGCCGGCGCTGGCGGTGCCGTGCATGGCGATGAATATCGCGCCGCTGAGCCTGCGGCTGGACGAAGAGCTGGGCGCGGCGGAGCTGAGCCGCCAACTGGCGGACAGCCTGCGCGCGATCCGGCCGCATCAGCGCTACCGCTACGAGCAGCTGCGCGGCGATCTGGCGCGCGTCGGCGGCCAGCAGCGCTTGTTCGGCGCAGTGGTGAACCTGATGCCTTTCGACCGCCGCGCGCCGTTCGCCGGCCTGGACAGCCGGGTGCTGCCGCTGGGCTCCGGCCCGGTGGAAGATGTGTCGATCAATTTCAGTCTGTTGAACACCGAATGGCGGCTGTGCCTGGAAGCCAACCCCAACGCCTATCCACAGACGGAGCTGGACGGCCTGCGCGACGACTTGCTGGCCTGGCTGGACGCCTGGGCCGGCCGCGCGCCGGACGCCGCGCTGAGCGAGTTGCTGCCTGAGCTGCCGCCGCTGAGCGTGCTGGACGGCGCGGCGCTGGAGCGCGAGCCGCGGGAGGTGCTGAGCCTGATCCGCGCCGCCGCCGCCGCGCGGCCGGACGCGACGGCGCTGGAACAGGACGGCGAGCGCCTGTCCTACCGCGAGCTGTTGCAGCGCGTGCTGCAACTGGCCGGCCGCTTGCAAGCCGCCGGCCTGCAGGCGGAGGAGCGGGTGGCCATCGTGCTGCCGCGCAGTCCGGAAGCCATCGTCGCCATCCTGGCCACGCTGTGGGCCGGCGGCTGCTATGTGCCGCTGGACCCGCACGGCCCGCCGACGCGGCTGGCCATGGTGCTGGACGACGCGCAGCCGCGGCTGGCCGTCACCCTGAGCGCCTGGCGTCCGCTTTTGGGCGAAGTGCCGGCGCTATGCCTGGACCTGCCGCCGCAACAGGACGCGCTGGCCGCCGCGGACCCGGCGCCGGAAGCCGGCCAAGCCGCTTACCTGCTCTACACCTCCGGCTCCACCGGCAAGCCCAACGGCGTGCTGGTCAGCCACGGCGCGCTGGCTCAGTTCGTCAGCAGCGCCGGCCAGCTGTACCGCATCGGCGCCGACGAACGCATTCTGCAATTCGCGCCGCTGCATTTTGACGCCAGCATCGAGGAAATCTTCCTGGCGCTGTGCCATGGCGGCACCCTGGTGCTGCGCACCGACGCGATGCTGGAATCCATGCCGGCCTTCGCCGCCGCGGTGGCGCGCCAGCGCATCAGCGTGCTGGACCTGCCCACCGCCTTCTGGCACGAACTGGCCTTCGCCTTGCAGCCGGAGCTGGCCGCGCAGCTGGCCAGCGTGCGGCTGACCATCATCGGCGGCGAAGCCGCGCTGCCGGAACGCGCCGGCCGTTGGCAGGCGCTGTTGCCCAGCAGCGTGCTGCTCAACAGCTATGGTCCCACCGAGGCCTCCATCATCGCCACCAGCGCCATTCTGTCCGGTCCCGGCGCGGTATGGGACGGCGGCGACAGCGTGCCCATCGGCCTGCCGCGCCCCGGCGTGCGCGCCGCCATCGTGGACGAGCGCCTGCAGCCGGTGGCGCAGGGCGAGGACGGCGAACTGTGCCTGCTGGGCGAGGCGCTGGCCATCGGCTACTTGGGCCGCGAAGAACTGACCGCGCGCCGCTTCGTCACCTTGGACGCGCTGCCCGGCGCGCCGCGCGCCTACCGTACCGGCGACCGCGCACGGCTGAGCGACGGCCAGCTGCGCTTCCTGGGCCGGCTGGATCATGAAATGAAAATCAGCGGCCTGCGCATCGACCCGGCCGAAATCGAAAACGCGCTGCTGGCCTGCCCGGAGGTGCGCGAGGCCGCGGTGGTGGGCCTGCCGCTGGCCGGCGGCGGCTATACGCTGGCCGCCTTCCTCAGCGGCGGCGAGACCGAGCCGGCGACGATGCGCTCGCGCTTGGCCGAGGTGCTGCCGGCGGCGGCGATCCCGGATCACTGGCGCTGGCTGGACAGCCTGCCGCGCAACGTCAACGGCAAGATAGACCGCAAGCAGCTGGCCGCCGGCATGGAAGCGCAAGCGCCAACCGCGGCGGAAGACGCCAGCCCGCTGGAGCGCCAGGTGATGGAGGTGTGGCAGCAAGTGTTGGGCGTCACCCCGCCCAGCCGCCACGCCAACTTCTTTGAACTGGGCGGCAAATCGCTGCAAGCCATCCAGGTGGCCAACCGGCTGGCGCAGCGCCTGAACCGCGAAGTGGCGGTGTCCGCGCTGTTCAGCCACAGCACGGTGGCGGCGCTGGCGCAGGCGCTGAGCGCGCCCGCCGCGCACCGGCCGCCGTCCGCCAGCGAAGGCCAGGAATTCGCGCCGCTGCTGACCATCCAGCCCGGCGCGCTGCCGGCGCTGTTCTGCCTGCACCCGGCGGAAGGCCTGTCCTGGTGCTATCTGGGCCTGGCCAAACACCTGCCCGGCGTGGCCATCTACGGCTTGCAGGCCACCGGCATCACCGGCGACAAGCCGGCCAGCTTCGACGCCATGGTGGCGGACTACGTGGCCCGCGTGCGCGAAGTCCAGCCGCAAGGGCCGTACCGGCTGCTGGGTTGGTCCCTGGGCGGCGGGCTGGCGCAGGCGATGGCGGCGCAGCTGCGCGCCGCCGGCGAAACCGTGGAACTGGCGGCGCTGATGGACAGCTATCCGACCGCCAGCTGGCAGGGCCGGCCGCAACCGACATTGCACGACGCGCTGGTGACGGTGCTCAGCGTCAACGGCGAAGTGGACGCCGACGAGAACGGCCAGCCGCTGGACAATGAGGCGATCTACCAGCGCCTGCTGCGCCCCGGCAGCCCGCTGGCGCCGCTGGGCCGCGCCGCGCTGGAACGGCTGGGCGCGGCCTCGCTGCACGGCATGCAATTGTTCCGCGACAGCCAAACCCCGCCTTACGACGGCGACGTGCTGCTGTTCCGCGCCGGCATCCACCCGGAAGACGCGCCCAAGCCGGAAGATTGGCGGCCCTTCCTCGGCGGCACGCTGGAGTGCGTGGAACTGGACTGCGACCACTTCGGCATGAGCGATCCGGAGCCAATGCGAAGGATAGGCGAGGAATTGGCGCGGCGGCTGGCTTGAGCCGAGCCGGCTTGATGAAAAACGCCGTTCACCTTGGGTGAGCGGCGTTTTTATCTGTACTGTCAGGTCGTTCATTCGCTGGCAACAGGATCTGCTTGCTTATGGCTTGCCGGGGATGGGGCCGTCATCTCCGCTGCGGCGGGGAGAGGCTCAGTGGTGAGCTGGCCTCTTTCTTCCTGCTTCGCTTGAAGTGCTTTTTGACGACGAATCATCTCCTTCGCACTGACACAACGGCGCAATGGCTGCACGGTTAGGAATAGGAAGAAACCGGTATAGGCGCTTAGAAATAAGAGCAGCATGCGTTGCTTTGATACGGTGTCGCTGATCGCCTTGGGGTAATTGGTCTGCTTGAAGAATTTGCAAAAAATTTGGGCGTCGTCAGGGGAGAAACCCGTGGCCGGGAGCGAGGCCTTGGCGCAGTCGCTTTCACTGATTTTGTTCTTGCCCCATAAGCCGGTGATGGTTTTTTGGCTGCTGGCAAAGAACCAGGTCTTGCTTTCCGTGGTGGCATAGAGCCCGTCGTCTATGCCGGTGCTGGCAACACCGCTGGCGGTGAGGATGCCCAGCACGAGAACAGCTAGCAGTAGGGCGATGCTGCCTAACCTATTGGGCGAGGTGATATTGCCGGGCTCGCTGAGCTTGAAGTAATGCCCGCAGCGTTTGACGTCGTCGATATCCTCGTTGTGCTTGGCCGCCCATTGGATCAGCGTCAGCATTTCTTGTTTGGTGCGGATCTTAAGCCCGGTCAGGGTGCGGAACTTCATGATGGCGTTTCTTTCATCCAGAAAGTCCGCCAGCAGTTTGTCGTTGATCTCTTTCTTGCCGCCCACAATGCGCCATAGCAGCGTCAAGGGAATGTGGTAGGACTGAGTGCGCAGCACCACGAACAGAATGGCCAATACCGGCAGCGCGCCCAGGAAGATGGCGGTGAGGGGCGAGATCAGCTTGGATGCCTGATTGACGTAGTCAATGTATTCCACGGCCACTCCTTTGGTGATTTTATTGGCATATTTTATCCTTTGGGAGTGGCTTTGTTCAGGCGGCTGATCAAGAAAAATGCCCCATCAGGGGCGTTTTGTTTGCGGGCTAGCTGGCAGTGAACGCGGTAACTCGCCAGGATCAGTTCTCTCCCGTTTCTAAGCTGCCTATCCGGCAGTGAACCAGGAACCGCAGACCTTTATCGCGCAGCAAGATTTCTAAGCTGCCTATCCGGCAGTGAACCATCAGCAACCAACCGAGAGGCAAACGCCCATTTTCTAAGCTGCCTATCCGGCAGTGAACATTCATATACGGTATAAGCGGTATTGACATTATTTCTAAGCTGCCTATCCGGCAGTGAACGCATATTCAGCCGCTCACGCCGATGGCCGCCTTTTCTAAGCTGCCTATCCGGCAGTGAACAAACGGTCTACATCTACGGATACGACCGTGAATTTCTAAGCTGCCTATCCGGCAGTGAACGGTGCCAACGCCCCAGGCGCTCCACACCCGCATTTCTAAGCTGCCTATCCGGCAGTGAACTAGATTACTGATCGGCCAAATCAAGATCACGCATTTCTAAGCTGCCTATCCGGCAGTGAACTGAGCGAATACGACATCCCGCTGACCCTGCCTTTTCTAAGCTGCCTATCCGGCAGTGAACTCCCACTGTTGGGCGATTTGCTCGACGATCGCTTTCTAAGCTGCCTATCCGGCAGTGAACGCCAATCAACCGGTGCTCCAGCCCTACTTGCTTTTCTAAGCTGCCTATCCGGCAGTGAACAGCGGCACGCGGGTGTTCGCGCGGGATGGAGGTTTCTAAGCTGCCTATCCGGCAGTGAACTTCCACTTCGACGCCGAGTACGGCTCGGTCCTTTTCTAAGCTGCCTATCCGGCAGTGAACAAGTCATTGCGCTGACTGACCGCGCCTTTGTTTTTCTAAGCTGCCTATCCGGCAGTGAACGCACGGCGATGAAGAAGTTCAAGGACGACGAATTTCTAAGCTGCCTATCCGGCAGTGAACGCTTCGGCTGCTTCTTCGTGTGTGGGTAGTTTTTTCTAAGCTGCCTATCCGGCAGTGAACCCGTTTCTGAGGCTTATCGTTACTTGAAACAATTTCTAAGCTGCCTATCCGGCAGTGAACGGTGTATTGCAGCTCAACGCTGCCTTCGCCCATTTCTAAGCTGCCTATCCGGCAGTGAACTAGAGTCTACACCGCCCACAGTCCTTATGGCGTGGGCATTCTCAGCGATTCTTCCGGCTTTGACCCAAATTTTAAGCTTATCGCTAAGTCATTGTTTTTAAATGTTGCTCCCAGGGGGCAGAAAAAAAGGGTAGACCGCGCTGGCTGTCCCTGCGCTCATGCCCATGGCAAGATGCGCTGTCGCGTTCCATCCCGAAGGATTCGCCGTGTCCGATTTTTCCCCGTCCGATCTCAAGACCATTCTGCATTCCAAGCGCGCCAATCTTTACTACCTGCAGCACTGCCGGGTGCTGGTCAATGGCGGGCGGGTGGAATACGTCACCGACGCGGGCAAGGCTTCGCTGTACTGGAATATCCCCATCGCCAACACTAGTTGCATCCTGCTGGGCACCGGCACCTCGGTGACGCAGGCGGCGATGCGGGAGCTGGCCAAGGCCGGGGTGATGGTGGGGTTTTGCGGCGGGGGCGGCACGCCCTTATTCAGCGCCAATGAGCTGGAGCAGGAGGCGGCGTGGTTTGCGCCGCAAAGCGAGTACCGGCCCACGGAATATCTGCAGTACTGGGTGCGTTTCTGGTTTGACGACGCGCAGCGGCTGGCTGCGGCCAAGGATGTGCAGCTGGCGCGGCTGGGCTGCTTGCAGCGGCATTGGCTGGGCAGCCGCGCCTTGCGCGAAGCCGGTTTTTTGGTGGAGGAGGCCGGTCTGGAGGCGGCCTTGCAGGCTTCGCGCCAGGCGATTGCCCAGGCGCCGGACCATGCGCATTTGCTGACCGAGGAGGCGCGGCTGACCAAGCTGTTGTTCCGCTTGGCGGCGCAGGCCACCGGTTATGGCGATTTCAGCCGCACCAAGCGCGGCGCCGGCACGGACCCCGCCAATGCTTTTCTGGATCACGGCAATTACCTGGCTTACGGCCTGGGCGCCACCGCGGCCTGGGTGCTGGGTTTGCCGCACGGCCTGGCGGTGTTGCACGGCAAGACCCGGCGCGGCGGGCTGGTGTTCGACGCGGCGGATCTGGTCAAGGACGCGTTGATCCTGCCGCAGGCCTTTGTTTCCGCGATGCGCGACGACGATGAGCAGACTTTCCGCCAGGCCTGCATCGAGGCGCTGACCCGCGGCGAGGCGCTGGATTTCATCATCGACACCTTGAAGGATATTGCCGAGCGGCGGGGGCGGGCGGCATGAATATCCTGCTGATTTCACAATGCGACAAGAAGGCGCTGACGCGCAGCCGGCAGATTCTGGACCAGTTCGCCGAGCGTCGCGGCGATCGCGTCTGGCAAACGCCGATCACCCAGGCCGGGCTGGACACGCTGCGGCGCTTGCTGCGCCAGAGCGCGCGGAAGAACACCGCGGTGGCCTGCCACTGGATACGCGGCCAGGACCATAGCGAGCTGCTGTGGATCGTCGGCGACGCCAGCCGCTTCAACGCCGACGGCGCCACACCCACGCACAGCACCCGCCGCAATGTGCTGCGCAGCGCGGACGAGAACGATTGGCACAGCGGCGAGGACATCCAGCTGCTGGCCGACCTGGCGGCCTTGCTGCACGACCTGGGCAAGGCCAGCCAGGCGTTTCAGCAACGGCTGCGCGGCGAGCGGAGCGAGCGCAATCTCTACCGCCACGAGTGGGTGTCGTTGCGCTTGTTTCAGGCCTTTGTCGGCAATGACGACGACGCCGGCTGGCTGGCGCGCTTGCGACAGCCGACGGAGCAGGACCATGCCAGCTGGCTGGCGCGTTTGCAGGCGGACGGCATGGGGGAGGCGTGCGAACCGCCGTTTTCCCGTCTGCCTCCGCTGGCCGCCGCGGTGGGCTGGCTGGTGCTGACGCATCACCGGCTGCCGCTGATGCCGGAGTTCGAGCAGGAGCGGCAATGCCGCTTGGGCGGCAAGCTGGAGGGTTTTCAAAGCCGCATGCTGTTGAATATCCCCGCTCATATCGACGCGCGCTGGAACGAATGGCGGGAGGCGGAGGCCGAGCCGGCGCAGCTGGCGCCGTACTGGCGTTTCCCGCAGGGTCTGCCGGTGAACACGCCGGCCTGGAGCCGCCGCGCCGCGCGGCTGGCGGACAAGCTGGCCGCGCGCCTGACCGCGCGCGGCGAGACGCGCTGGCTGGACAATCTTTACGCGATGCACGTGGCGCGGCTGAGTCTGATGCTGGCGGATCACCATTTTTCCAGCCTGGATTATGCCCAGCTGCGGCACAAGCGCGGCCAGGCCGGCTATCCGCTGTGGGCGAATACCCATGGCTGGTCCGGCGATTTCAATCAGCCGCTGGACGAGCATTTGCTGGGCGTGGCGGAGCAGAGCGCCTTGGTATGCCGCGCCTTGCCCGGTTTTGAGCGCGAGCTGCCGCGGCTGTCGCGGCGCAAGCGTTTGCAGCAACGCAGCGCAGATGCGCGCTTCCGCTGGCAGGACCGCGCCGCGGATCTGGCCGCGGGAATGCGCGCGCGGGCGGCGGAGCAGGGTGCTTTCATCGTCAATATGGCGTCCACCGGCTGCGGCAAGACGCTGGGCAATGCGCGGATCATGTACGCCTTGGCGGACCCGACGCTGGGCCTGCGTTGCGCGTTTGCGCTGGGCTTGCGCGCGCTGACGCTGCAAACCGGCCAAGCCTTCCGCCAGCGGCTGCGCCTGAACGAGGACGATCTGGCCATCTGCGTGGGCGGCAGCGCCAACACCCAGTTGTTCAAACACTATCAACGGCAGGCGGAGGCCAGCGGCTCGGCCTCGCGCCAAGCCTTGTGGGACGAGGGCGGCGAGGTGCGTTACGAGGCCGGCGGCGAGCACCCGCTGTTGTCGCGTGCGCTGCGCGATCCGCAAACGGCCAAGCTGCTGCAGGCGCCGCTGCTGGTGTGCACCATAGACCATCTGACGCCGGCTACGGAAAGCCAGCGCGGCGGGCGGCAGATCGCGCCCATGTTGCGGCTGATGAGCGGAGATCTGGTGCTGGACGAGCCGGACGATTTCGACCTGGCGGATTTGCCGGCGCTGACCCGGCTGGTGCATTGGGCCGGCTTGCTGGGCAGCCGGCTGCTGCTGTCGTCCGCCACCTTGCCGCCGGCGCTGATCGAAGGCTTGTTCGAGGCCTATCTGGCTGGCCGCCGTCAGTTCCAGGCTAATCGCGGCCAGCCGGGGCGGCCGCTGGCGGTATGCTGCGCCTGGGTGGATGAACAGGACCGGGCCCAGGAAGACTGCGCCGATGTCGACGCTTTCCGCCGGCGGCAAGGTCAGTTCGCCGGCCGGCGCGCCGATTGGCTGGCCACGCAGCCGGCGCGGCGCAACGCTGAACTATTGCCGTTGAGTTTTGGCCAGGGGCAGGCGCCGGCCTTGCGTCGGGAGTTCGCCGCCCAGTTGCAGCCGGCCATCGAGCGCTTGCACCGGCTCAATCAGCAGCGGGACCCGATCAGCGGCCAGGCGGTCAGCTTTGGCCTGGTGCGCATGGCCAATATCCAGCCCTTGTTC
Organism: Chromobacterium sp. Panama; assembly: GCF_003052555.1. Classification (NCBI taxonomy): domain Bacteria; kingdom Pseudomonadati; phylum Pseudomonadota; class Betaproteobacteria; order Neisseriales; family Chromobacteriaceae; genus Chromobacterium; species Chromobacterium sp. Panama. The sequence continues at coordinate 3,697,431 of NZ_QARX01000001.1, read as the reverse complement.
GAAGTGGCGCTGACCTTGTACGCGCTGCCGTGGCCGGCACACTGGCAGCTGCATTTATGCGTCTACCACTCGCAATACCCGTTGATGTTGCGTTCCGCCATCGAGCGCCAGTTGGACCAGGCGCTGAACCGCGAACAAGCGGAAGCGGTGTTCAGGCTGCCGGCCATCCGTCGCGAGCTGGACGCTGAGCCGGAGCGCGAGCATGTGTTCATCGTGCTGGGCTCGCCGGTAACCGAGGTGGGTCGGGACCACGATTACGACTGGGCGATCGTCGAGCCCTCGTCGATGCGTTCGCTGATCCAGTTGGCCGGCCGGCTGCGCCGCCACCGTCCGGATCCGTGGGACAAGGTGAATGTGCTGATTGCCGAGCGCAATCTGCGCAGCGTGGAACAGCCGAAGAGGTCATCAGGAAAATCACTGGCTTTCTACCAGCCAGGCTTTGAGAGCGATGAGTTTGCCTTGGACAGCCATCTATTGAGCGAACTGCTGGAGGAGGACGAGTACCGGCATCTGGACGCGCGGCCGCGCATCGTGCAGCCGGAGCCCTTGCGGCCGACGCGGCGCTTGTCGCATCTGGAGCATGCGCGGCTGGCGCAGATGATGTCGCCGGCCGGCAAGGCCAAAGCCGCCAGCAGCCGGCCGGGGCGGGAGGGTCAGGCCATCGCGCCCTTGGGCGCGTATAGCTGTTGGCAGCAGCCGCAGGCGCTGCTCAGCGGAGTGCTGGCGCAGCAGCAGCCTTTCCGCGCCGGCGGCGAGCCGGAGGTGGATTTGCTGTTATTGCCCACCGAGGACGGGGACGATTACGCGCTGCACCGGGTGGAAAGCCGGCCCTGGCCGGAGCCGCCGCATTTCACGCCGGTGGAGGCCAGCCTGAACCAGCGGGTGCAGGAGGCGGCGTTGACGCAGCCGAATATCCGGCCCTGGGGCGTCAGCGATTATCCGGCGGCCTTGGCCGAGCTGGCGGCGGAACTGGGCATGGAGCTGGACGCCTGCGCGCGGCGCTTTGGCGGGCTGAGCTTGCCGCAGTCGGACAATGGCTGGCGCTTCCATCCGGCGCTGGGGTTTTGCAAGGCTTGAGGCGCGCTGGCAATGAAAACGGCCGAGGCGGCGAGCGTATCGCCGGGGGCCTCGGCCGTGTGGGGGCTCAGCGCAAACCGCTGTGCAGCCCGTCCACCAGCACATGCGGCACGCCCTGGGAGCAGCGCTCCACCCGGCCGCTGACGCCGTAGACGCGGCGCAGGCTTTGGCTGTCTATCACCTCGTCCGGTGCGCCGTTGGCTTGCAGCGCGCCGTCCTTCAGCATCAGCACCCGGTCGCAGTGGCGCAGCGCCACATTGAGGTCGTGCAGCACAATGACGGTGACCATGCCGCGGCGGCGGGTTTCGCGGCGCAGCAAGTCCATCACGTGGAACTGGTAGTTGAGGTCCAGCGCCGACAGCGGCTCGTCCAGCAGCAGCACCGCCGGTTCGCGGATCAGCGCCTGGGCGATGCCCACCAGCTGGCGCTGACCGCCGGACAGCTGGTCCAGGTAGCGCAGCGCCAGTTGCTCGATGCCCAGCGATTGCAGCAGCGCGAACACCTGTTGGTCGTCATGGCGGCGCGACAGGCCGGCGGCGGTGGCCTGGCCGGCCACCATCAGCGATTCGAACACCGACAGATGCACGCTGGGCGGCAGGGTTTGCGGCAGGTAGGCCACTTCGCCGCGCTGGCGGCTGAGCGCGCGCTGGTCCAGGCGGACGTCGCCACTGCTGTGCTGCAGGCCGGCCAAGGCGCGCAGCAAGGTGGACTTGCCGCTGCCGTTGGGGCCCAGCAAGGCCGTGATGTCGCCCGCCCGCAGACAGGGCACGTCCAGCCCGCGTATCACCTGACGCTTGCCGTAGCTGACCGAGAGTTGATGGATGGACAGAGCGGAGCTCATTGGCGGCCTCCGTTGCGCAGCACGATGGCGATGAAGAAGGGGATGCCCACCAGCGAGGTGACGATGCCCACCGGCACGATGACGCCGGGCACCAGATTCTTGGTCACCACCGAGGCCATGGACAGGATGGCGGCGCCGGTCAGCGCGCTCACCGGCAGGTAGAAGCGGTGATCCTCGCCCACCAGCCGGCGCGCGATATGCGGCGCGATCAGGCCGATGAAGCCTATGGTGCCGACGAAGGCCACCGCCAGCGCGGTGAGCAGGCTGGCGCGCAGCAGCGAGCTGAGCCGCAGCCGGCGCACATTGATGCCGAAGCTGGCGGCGCGGTCTTCGCCCAGCCGCAGCGCGGTCAGCCGCCAGGACTGGCTCAGCGACCAGGGCAGGATCAGCGCGAAAGCGCCGAACAGCAAAGCGATCTTGGGCCAGTCCGCGCGCGAAAGGCTGCCCATCAGCCAGAACACCAAGTCTTGCAGCGAGTCCGCGGTGGAGACGAATTGCAGCAGGGACACCAGGGCGTTGAAGCTGAAGAACAGCGCGATGCCGAACAGCACCACGCCGCTGGTGGGCATATTGCTCCAGCGCGCCACCACGTCCAGCAGCAGCGCGGAGCCGAGCGCGAACACGAAGGCGTTGACCGGCAGCATCCACGGGCCGGGGATGCCGGGGAGGCTGACGTCCAGCAGGATGGCCAGCGCCGCGCCGAAGGCGGCCGCCGGCTGCAGGCCCAGGGTGAACGGGTCCGCCAGCGGGTTGTGCAGCACGGTCTGCATTTCGGCGCCGGCCAGACCCAGCGCCAGGCCGGCGGCGATGGCGATCAGCGCATAGGGCAGGCGGATCTGCCAGACGATCACCTCGGTGGCCGGATCGGCGGCGGCCGGGTGCCACAGCGTCTGCCAGAATTCGGCCAGCGGCATGCCGCTGGCGCCGGTGGTGACGTCCAGCGTCAGCGAGACGGCGAGCAGGCTCAGCAGCACGGCCACCAGCAGCAACCGACGCAGCAGGGTGCGGCGGTAGTCCGCCGCCACCATGGCGGCGGAAAGCGTTAGGGTTTCGCCGCTCATTTAACGCCCTTGACCCAGTAAGTGCCTTGCGGCTCTATGGCCAGGAAGTCGCGGTGCAGCTGCTTCCAGCTGGCGTCCGGGTCCAGCTTGGCGAAGCGCGCCGGTTGCAGTTCCTTGGCGAAGGCTTCCAGCAGCACGATGTGGTAAGGCGTGTTGTAGAAGTGGTGCCAGGCGCCGAAGGTGCGGCCTTCGCGCACCGCGCGCAAGGCGCCCACCGGGCTGCGCGCGGCGGTGCGCTTGAGCGAGGCTTGCGCCTGCGCCGCGCTGATGTTGGCGCCGAACTGAATGCCGGTCTTGTCGGCGGCGTCCGCGGTGCCGGTGCCGATGTAAAGATCCGGATTGCTGGCCAGCACATGCTCCATATTCACTTCGCCCACCGCGCCGGGAATCAGCTTGTCGGCGATATTGACGCCGCCGGCGGCGTCCACCAGCTCGCCCAGGCTGCCGCGGCCGGCGCTGGTGACGTTGCTGAAGGCGCCGGCGCGCAGGTCCAGGAAGGCCTTGGGCTTTTGCTGCGCCGGGATGGCGGCGACGACTTTGCGGATGGCGTCCATCTTGCCCTGGTAGAAGCGGATGAAGCGCTCGGCCTCGGCCTCGCGCTGCAGCGCCTTGCCCATGATGCGCAGGCTGGGCACGGTGTGTTCCAGCGGCGCGTTGCGGAAATCGACGAAGACCACCGGCACCTTGGCCGCCTGCAATTGCTGCACGATGGGGTTGTTCAGGCCCGGGCCGTGGCCGGAGATGCTGAACACGGCGATGTCGGGGCGCAGCGTCAAGACTTTTTCGGCGCTGACCGAGTTTTCGCTGGTCTTGCCGATCAGCGGAATCTGGTCGATGGCCGGGAAGCGCTGCTTGTACTGGGCGTAGGTTTGCGGGTCCAGTTGGCGGAAGTCGCCCTGCCAGCCGGCGATGCGGGCGATGGGCTGCTTGCCTTCCAGCAGGGCCAGCGCGTAGAACAGCCGGCCTTCGCCCAGGAGGATGCGGTTGACCTTGGCCGGCACTTCCACTTTACGGCCGGCGATGTCGGTGACGGTGGCGGCTTGGGCCGCCAGCGTGGCCGCGGCCAGCGCGCCGGCCAGCAGCAGACGGGAGAACAGTGTTTTCATTGTGATTCCTTGAGCGATACGGCTCCGCTGCCAAAGCCCGCCGCGGTGGAGAGGGCGGGTGGACGGGCTTTAGCCGTGGAGCGGGTGGCAAGCATCATACAGAAACGGGAGCCGCCGGGCAGGCCCGGCGCGCTCGGAAAACGCGGCTGGGCTGGGGTTCTTACTCGGTCTTGGCCCAATCCAGTTTCAAGTCCGGCGTCTTGGCCATCAGGCCCAGGTGCTCGTCCATGATGAATTCGATCTTGGCCAGCTTGTCGGCGGCGTCGGCGGCACAGATCATGTCCAGGGTGTCGTCCTGGCGCTGAATCCGGCATTCGCCGATGGGGAAGTGCACATGGGCCTGGTGGCTGTCGAACTCCACCGGGACTTTCAGCGCGTAGTGCTTGCACAGCTTGTACAGCACCTTGTCGGCATTGGGCGTGGTCAATTGGGCGCGGCTGCTCAACATCATCAATTCTCCAATCGTAAAAACGGGAACAGGCAGTTGGCGAATCCGGTGGATTCGGCAACTGCCGTGCGGTGTTTCCGGCCCGTCCGGGGACGGGCCGTCAGGGTGCGGCTTAGAAGCTGTTCACGGTGTTTGTGAACCCGTGAACACCTTCTTAGAACTTGCCGGTCAAGGTCAGCCAATAGCGGCGGCCCTCGTCGACCATCCAGTTGCCATCAAGACCGCCGTCGCGATCGCGGTTGTCGACAGCGACAGTACGGTCGGCCAGGTTGTACACGGCGAAGTTGACGTCAAAGCTCTTGTTCAGCTTGTAGCTGCCGCCAAAGTCCCAGGTGCTGGAACCGCCTCGGGTACGTACGTTGTTGGCGCCGTTGCGGAAGCCGGTGTAGTACTGTTTGCCCTCGAAGTTCATGCGCGTGTACAGATCCAGCTTTTCCATCGGTGCCCAAGCCAGTTTCACATTGCCGGAGTGTTCCGGTGTTTTATCCAGCGGTTTGCCATCGAGAGAGTGACCATCAAAAGTGGTTTCTTTGCCGCCTTCGCGTTTGGACTTGGTGTAGGTGTAATTACCGGATAGCGTCCATTTCGGCATGAAGGTCCAACTGCTGGACAGTTCTAGGCCACGGATGTTTACCGAGTCAACATTGTCATATACATAGACAGTTTGCGGAGTGCCTTGAACCGGTGGAACGAGGGGGTTGACGACGCCAGTATCGAAGCTGACGACTTTGTTCTTAAAGTCGTTATTGAACAAAGTAGCGTTTGCGCTCAAGCCTTTCTCGTTATCAAAGTACAAGCCCACTTCATAAGAAGTGCTTTCCTCTGGCTTCAGGTTTGGATTGCCGCATAGCGTGCCGCGTTTTTTGGAGGAAGACCCCGTCGGCATGCAGAAGTTCGCGCTGCTTTGGCGAATGGTTGGTGCTTTGAAGCCTTTACCTACGCCGCCTTTTAGTGTCCATTGCGAGCTGAGGTGGTCAACAAAATACAAGCGCGGAGTAAAGTGTGTGCCGAAAGTGCTATGGTGATCGACTCGCGCACCCGCAGTAATGGTGAGGCTATCGGTTGCCTCATAGCTGTCTTCTGCAAATAAGGCCCAAGTATTGACTGTGACTTTGTCGGGATTAGCAGCGCCTTTGTAGCCACGAATTGCTTCGGTATTGCTCAGCCCACTAGCCTCCTGATTACCGAATTGGACCCCCGTCTTAAGGGTATGGCGATCCAATAAGAAGGAAAGTTGGCCATCCAAAATAGTGTTAGTGACCTTGATATTTTGATTGTTGCTGACATTGTTAATGTCTTGACGACTCTTTTCTATCTCTTGATAAAGAGAGAGATTAGAACGGACATTGCTATATTTACCATTGTGGCTGAGGCTCCAGTGGTCGCGGGTATCCAATTTGTCGTACTTGTTATCACCTGCTAAAGATTTGCCGGGTGTTGTGGTCTTGCGAAGCTTATTATGACCAGCTTCAAAAGTAATGTCGTGGTCTTGGTTAGGAGTGAACGTCAGCTTGGCATTAATATCAGCTACGTGATTAGTATCCTTGCCGCCTACATCACCAGGAGAGTAGTAGATACTATCTTCGGCTTGGTTGTTCAGCGCGCCGTAGACTTGCAGCGACAGCAGGTCTTTCATTAGCGGACCGCCCAGCCAGAAGCTGCTCTGACCGGTATTGCCTTCGTTCGAATGTTCGGTGATGGTGCCGCCCAGCGTCATCGAGCCATGCCATTCCTTGGGGGCTTTGCGGGTGATGATGTTGACCACGCCGCCCATGGCGTCGGAACCGTATAGCGAGGACATCGGGCCGCGCACCACTTCGATGCGCTCAATCGCCTCCATCGGCGGGATCTGGTATTGCTGGAAACCGCCGGTGCCGCGGCTGCGAGCCTCGCGGGTATTTTGGCGGCGACCATCCACCAAAATCAGCGTGTATTCGCCGGGCATGCCGCGGATGGAGATATCTTTGTCCGTTGGGTCTGCGCCATTGATGCTGACGCCTTCCAGATCACGAATGGCGTCGGTCAGGTTGGTGAACGGTTTCTTTTCCAGATCTTCGCGGGTAATCACCGAGATGCTGGCCGGGGCTTGTTTGATTTTTTGCTCGTAACCGGAAGCGGTGACCACGACCGAGGGCAGCGTGGCTTCGACTTCCGCCGCGTGGGCGGCGGGCAGGTAGAGGGCGGAAACCGCCGCGGACAACAGGGCAAGGCGCACGCCGTGACGGGCGGCGGAGTCAAAGGTTTTCATTATCGTGGATACCTGGAAATCATCACATGAACGAAGCCCATTTGATCCGCGTCCCGGCAAGGCCGGCGCTGTGTGCATGCCGTTGGCGTTTAGTTTGCGCAAGGAATGTCAAATGGGACCATAAGTATCCCACCGAATTAATGCGAACGCAAATGCGAATCGTTATTGATTGAGGGTGTGATTGTACTCGGTCGCCACAAATCTGGCGCGGATATGACCTGGCTCAAACTTTGCGCGGGGTGGGAGAAATGGCGAAATGGCTTGGGAACCAAGGCGCTATCCGTCAGTCTCAAGCCTGTTCCGGACTCAGCGCTCTACCTGAATCGATGCCTATTCGTCTGCCCTTGCTACTGTTGCTAACGTGTCTGCTGCTCTTGCCGCAGGCGGGTTGGAGCATGGGCGGACGTATGGACGCCAGCGCGCCCTGCGTCTGGATGGCCGACGACGGCGCGGCTTGCCATACCCAGCCGGCCAGCGCCGCTCAGGCCGCCGCTTGCTGCCAGTTGCCGGCCGCCCCATGGCCGGCGGCGCCCAGCCTGCCCTTGCAGGCGATCCGCCCGGTGCTGCAGGCCAAGGCTGAAATAGTGTGGTCCGGTTTCATCCCCGCGCCGCCGGAGCGGCCTCCCCAATCTGTTGAATGATCCTTTTTTTGCGCCAACCGCGGTTTTGCGGGCTGGTTCGCTTTTTCATTCAAATAGCATTGGATTTCATCTCATGAATAAACGCATGTATTGGGCCGCCGCTGCGCTGGCCGTTTCCTTGATGTCCCCCGTGGTGGCCGCCGGCGGCGGCGTGATGCACAAGGACCCGTATTGTGGTTGCTGCACCGCCTGGGCCGAGCATATGCAGCAGAACGGCGTGGCGCTGCAAAGCCGCAACGAGGCGGATATGTCAGCGTTGAAGGCCCGCTTGAAGGTGCCGGCGGATCTGCGTTCCTGCCATACCGCCGAGATCGGCGGCTATGTGTTCGAAGGCCATGTGCCGGCGGATCTGGTGAAGAAGGTGCTGAAGGACAAGCCCAAGATCGTCGGCCTGGCGGTGCCGGGCATGCCGATGGGCAGCCCGGGGATGGAGGGGCCGAGCAAGCAGCCTTATCAGGTGTTGAGTTTTGATGGGCAGGGGAGGCGCAGCGTCTACGCCACGCGTTAAGACCCGCTAACAAAACCCCCTGATCCTGCGTTGCGCCTCCTTGTCGTACGACTTGTACTGCCTGCGTCGGCGCACCTTGGCTCAGGTGCGCTGCGCGGTTTTGTTAGCGACTCTAAGAACCTGTTCATAGTCTGCTGCGCTGCGGCGGGATGGATAGAAAAGGGCGTTGGAAAAGACCTCAGAATGCTGATGTACCATATGTAGATTCCGCTTCTTCGGTCGTTTCCGCCTTGTCTCGCTCTAGCTCGCGAGACTTTGAACAGATTCTAGATTAGCGATGCGCCAGCCGCCTTGCAGCGGCTTGCTTGAGTGTATGACGGGCGTTCCGGCAGGTCGGAACGCCCGTCTTGCGTCAGCGCATTGAGAACGCCTCGTGGTGGAAAGCCGGGGCCTGCGCGCCGCGTTGTTTCAGGCCGCGCCGCAGCGCCTCGCCCAAGCCTTGCGGGCCGCAGAACCAGACCTCGTCCACTTCCGGCAGCATGTCGGCGTTCAACAGCGCGCCGGCTTCGCTTTCGATCAGATGTAGCCGCACGCCGTGCTGATGGCAGGCTTGCCGCACTTCTTCCAGCCGCGCCGCTTCGCCGCGGCTGCGCACACAATAGTAGAAATCCACGTCCAGTTGCTCTTCGGCCACTTCCCGGCTTTGCAGCCAGGCCAGGAAAGGGGTGACGCCGATGCCGCCGGCCACCCAGGCTTGGCGCGCGCCGCCGCGCGGCTGGAAGCGGCCGTAAGGGCCTTCCACGGTGACGGCCTGGCCGATCTGGAGTTCGGTTGGCAGGCGGCGGGTGTAATCGCCCAGCGCCTTGATGATGAAACGCAGCCGGCCGTCGCCATGGTCGGCGCTGGCGATGGTGAAGGGATGGGCGCCTTCGGCGGCGTCGAAGCTGACCAGGGCGAATTGTCCGGCGCGGTGGCCGGGCCAGGCGTCCATCTGGCAGATCACTTCCAACTGTCCGGCCGGCAGCGTTTCGACGCCGCACACCCGGCCGGCGCACTGGCTCTGCTTGCCGATGCGGCCGGCCAGCGAGTAGAGCGCGCAGCCGGAGCCGATCAGCATCAGCGCAGCCAGCAGCCAGCCCACCGGCTGCGCCCACATTTCGGCCGGCATCAGGATCAGGCCGTGGAAGGCGCCCATCAGGTAGAGCGGGGCGAACAGCTTGTGCAGCTTGCGCCAGAAGCGATAGGGCACGGCGCGCAGCAGCGCCAGGATCACCATGGCCAGCACCGCCCAGGCCGCCCATTCGCCCATGTCCTTGGCCAGCGAGACCAGCGGGTCTTTGCCGCCGCCGCCGCTTCTGATGCGGGGAGCGACCCAGTCCAGCGCCAGCATCAGCTTGGGCGACAGCTTGACCAGCCAGTGAGCCGCCAGCAGCAGGCCGGCGGCGATGCCCAGCTGCTTGTGCAGCGCGTAGAGGCGGTCCAGGCCGCCCAGCAGCGGTTCCAGCCAGCGCGGGCGCACGGCCAGCAGCATGGCGGCGCTCATCACGGCCATCAATTGCACGCCGCTGAGCAGCACCAGTTCGTGTCGCCATTGCCAGTAGTTGGCCGGCAGGCCGTTTTGCCACAGGCTGGCGGCGGCGTACAAGGCGCCGCTGGCGAGCAGCAGCAGGCTGAGCAGGGGGAGTCTACGGTTCATCGCCATGTCCTTTCTTGCGATAGGGGATTAAGGCGATTGGAACACCGCAAACTTAAGCGCAGCTTAAACGCGGCGCGGGGGCCGGTTTAGCGTGGCGGCTTGCCGGCCTGGGTGTCGCCGCCCAGCGCCTTGTACAGCGCGATCAGGTCGGCGGACAGCGTTTGCCGCGCGGCCAGCCGCTGTTCGCGCAGCGCGGCAAGCTGCAACTGCGCTTCCAGCACGTGGCTTTGCGCGGCCTCGCCGACGGCGACGCGCTGGCGGGCGTAGCCAAGCTGGCGTTGCAGCGCGGCTTCTCCCTCGGCCAGCCGCGCGTTCTGGACGCGGCCGGCCTGGCTGCGCAGCAGCGCGGTTTCCACATCGGCCAGCGCTTGCAGCACCGCCTTGCGGTATTGCGCCAGCGCGGCGTCGTAGCCGGCCTCGCGCGCCCGGACCTGGGCTTGCAGCCGGCCGCCGGCGAACAGCGGCAGGCTCAGTTGCGGCCCCAAACTCCAGTAGCGGCTGGCCTGGGAGGCGAAGTCGCCGGGGCGGACGCTGTCCCAGCCGCCGCTGGCCAGCAGGCTGAAACGCGGGTATTGCTCGGCCGCGGCCACGCCGATGTCGGCGCTGGCGGCCGCCAGCTGCCGTTCCGCGGCGCGCAGGTCCGGCCGGCGCAGCAGCAGTTCCGACGGCAGGCCGGCGGCGGGCGCGGCTGGCAGTGGAGGCTCCGGCGCGGCGGCGTCCAGCAGCGCGCGCAATTGTTCCGTCGGCAGCGCGGTCAGCGGGCCCAGTGCGGCGAGCGCGGCCTGGCGGGCGGCGAGCAGCGGTTGCAACTGCGCGTCGGCGCGCAGCCTTTCGGTTTCCGCCTGATCCAGTTCGCCGGCGCCGGCGAGGCCGGCCTGGACTTGCAGCCGGCTCAGCCGCGCCAGTTCCGCGCGCCAGCGGGCTTGGGCGGCGGCGTTGTCGGCACGCAAGCCCCAGTAGCGGTAGTCCAGCGCCAGCCGCGCGGTTTCGGCGGCCACGCGCAAGGCGGCGTCGGCGGCTTGTTCCCGGCTGGCGTCCAGCCGGGCGCGGCCGGCTTCCACGCTGCGGGCGGTATGGCCGAACAGATCGATTTCCCAACTGGCGTCGAAGCCGGCGCGGTAGTCGGTAAATAGGGTCTGCGGGTTGGCGAAGGGGATATTGGCCAGCGCTTCGCCGCGGCGGCTTAGTTGGTCGCGGCTGATGCGGCCGCCGGCGTTGAGTTGAGGCCATTGCGCGCCGGTGTTGATCTCCAGCGCGGCGCGCGCCTGGCGGATGTTGGCGTCGGCGCTGGCCAGGTCCGGGCTATGGCGCAGCGCGGCGCCGACCAGGTGGTTCAGCGCCGGGTCCTGGAAGGCCTGCCACCAGCCGGCGGCTTCCGGCTCGGTTTCCGCGCTGGCGGCGGGCAGCAGTTGCGCCGGCGTTGGCGGCCGGTAGTCGGGGCCGACGGCGCAGCCGGCGAGCAGGGCTAGCAAGACGCAGATGGCGAGGCGAGATGGATTCATTGTCCGCTCCGGTGACGGAAGATCAGGTAGGCCAGGCCAAGGGTGGCGGCGGCGATGAGCAGCAGCGGCCACAAATGTGGCCAGGCCTCGGCCGCGCCGTAGCCTTTGAGAAACAGGCCCTTGATCACGATGATGAAATGGCTGAGCGGGTCCGCGGCGCTGAGCGCGCGCAGCGGCCAGGGCATGTTTTCCACCGGCGCCATATAACCGGACAGAATCACCGCCGGGGCCATGAAGCCGAACACGCCGAGAAAGGCCTGCTGCTGGTTGGCGCACAGCGCCGAGATCAGCAGGCCGCAGCCGGACAGGGCCAGGCCGTAACACAGCATGGAAAGATAGAGCAGGGCGACGCCGCCGCCGAAGGGTACTTGGTAGATCCATACCGCGGCGGCGGAAATGACGCTGCCTTGCAGCGCGGCCACCAGCATGCCGGGCACGGCCTTGCCGGCCATGATGTAGCCGGGGGTCAGCGGGGTGACCAGCAATTGGTCGAACGTGCCTTCCTCGCGTTCGCGCGCCAATGACAGCGCGGTGACCATCAGACAGCCTATGGTGGTGATGATGGCCACCAGGCTGGGCAGCACGAACCAGCGGTATTCCAGATTGGGGTTGTACAGGTGACGGACCAGCAATTGGGCCGGCGGCGGTGCGGGGCTGAGTTCGCGTGCGTACTGGGCGACGATTTGCTGGGCGTAGCCGAAGGCGATTTGCGCGCTATTGGAGCGGCGGCCGTCGATGACGGCTTGCAGCGGCGGCGCGCTGCCTTGAGCCAGCCGCCGGGAGAAATCCGGCGGAATGCGGATGGCCAGCAGCGCTTGTTGGCGGTCTATGGCGTCGCGCAACTGGGCTTCGCTGCGGATATTGAGCAGCTGCGGAAAAGCCTGGGCCGCGGCCAGGCGCTGGGACAGTTCGATGGAGGCGGCGCCGCCGTCCTGGTTGTAGATGGCCAGGGTGCTGTTCTTGACTTCCAGCGTGGCGGCGAAGGGGAACAGCAGCAGTTGCAACAGCACCGGCATGATCAGCAGCCGGCGGCTTTGCGGGTTGGACAGCAGGGCCCGCAGTTCTTTGTGGATCAGGGTTAGCAGTGAGTGCCACATGAGAACCCTTTCTAACCGTCCAGCCGACGGCGGAATTTAAGCGCGGTAAGCCCCAGCCAGAAGGCCGCGGACAGCAGCAGCCAGACGGTGTTGAGCAACAACACCGGCCAGATGTCGCCGGCCTGGAACAGGGTTTGCAGCGCGTTGACGAAATAGCGCGCCGGCACCAGATAGGTGGCGGCCTGCACCGGCGGCGGCATGCTGTTGATCTCGAACACGAAGCCGGACAGCATGGTGGCCGGCAGGAAGGCGGCGGTGAGCGCGCCCTGGGCGGCGACGAACTGGTTGCGGGTGACGGTGGAGAGCAGCAGGCCCAGGCCGAGGGCGCTGCCCAGGAAGAGGCTGCTGACGATGAACAATAGCCACCAGGAGCCGCGCAGCGGCACGTCCATCAACAAGGTGGCCGCCAGCACGCAGACCAGCATCGCGGCCATGCCCAGCAGGTAATAGGGCAGGATTTTGGACAGCAGCAGTTCGGCGCGGGTCACCGGGGTGGACAGCAACGCCTCCATGGTGCCGCGTTCCCATTCGCGCGCCACCACCAGCGAGGTGAGCAGCGCGCCGATGATGGTCATGATCACCGAGATGGAGCCGGGCACCAGATAGTTGCGGCTGACGGTGTCGGGATTGAACCAGTAGCGCGGCTCCAGCCGCAGCGGGGCCGGCGGCGGCTGGCCGCGATCCTGCGCGCGCTGAGCCTGCCAGACCTGCCAGGCGCCTTGCAGGTAATTGGCCAGGAAGTTGGCGGTATTGGGCTCGGCGCCGTCGGTGAGCAGCTGCGCCGCGGCCGCGCCGCGTCCCTGGAGGGTTTTGGCGGAGAAGTCGGCGGGAATCACCACCATGCCGCGCACTTCGCCGGCGGCCAGCCGCGCGCGCATCTCGGCGCGGTCATGTCCGGCACGGACGTCCAGATAGGGCGAGCCCGCCAACGCGTCGGCGAAGCGGCGGGCTTCGACGCCGCTGTCTTCCAGCACCACGCCGATGCGCACCTTGTTGGCGTCCAGATTGATGCCGTAGCCGAAGATGAACAGTAGCACCATCGGCAGCACGAAGGCGATCAGGATGCTGCTGGGGTCGCGCACGATCTGCATGGCTTCCTTGCGGCACAAGGCCAGCAGGCGGGCGGGTTTGACGGCGGCGCTCATGCGGGGGCTCCGGCGCGGTCGTCGGCCGCCACCAGGCGGATGAAGGCTTCCTCCATGGTGATGTCTTCATCGACGCCGGCGGCCTGGCGCTTGAGCTGGTCCGGCGTGCCGCTGGCGATCAGCCGGCCGCGGTAGACCAGGCCGATGCGGTCGCAGTATTCGGCCTCGTCCATGAAATGGGTAGTGACCATCACGGTGACGCCCTTGTCCACCAGGCCGTTGATATGGGTCCAGAATTCGCGGCGGGTGATGGGGTCGACGCCGGAGGTGGGTTCGTCCAGAAACAGCAGCGGCGGCCGGTGCATCAGCGCGCAGGCCAGCGCCAGCCGCTGTTTGAAGCCCAGGGGCAGCGCGCCGGCGAGCATGTCCAGATAGGGCGCGAGCGCGAACACACGGACCATTTCGGCGACGGTGTCGCGTTGCGTCTGGCCGCTCAGGCCGTAGATGCCGGAGAAGAAGTCCAGATTGTGGGCGACGCTGAGATTGCCGTAGAGCGCGAATTTCTGCGCCATATAGCCCAACTGCCGGCGCGCGCGGCTGGCGCTGCGTTTCAGGTCTATGCCCATCACGCTGGCCTGGCCGGCGCTGGGCCGCAGCAGGCCGCACAGCATTTTGAAGGTGGTGGACTTGCCGGCGCCGTTGGGGCCGAGCAGGCCGTAGATCTCGCCGCGCCGCACCTGGAAGTCGATATTGTCGGCGGCGACGAAATCGCCGAAACGGCGTGTGAGCTGTTCGGCGCGGATCACTGCGTCCGGGTCCACGCCGGCGGGCAGTTGCGCCGGCGGCATCTGCTCGGCCAGGCCCGAGTCGCCGCCGGGGCCGCCGCCCAGCAGTTCGATGAAGGCGTCCTCCAGCCGCGGCGGAACCACGATGAAACAGGCGTCCGGCCCGGCCTGCAAGGCGCTCAGCTCAGGCGGCCGGCCGGCCTGGCGCAGCACCAGGCGCAGCGCCTGGCCCTGGATCACGCCGTCCAGCACTTGCGGCTGACGCAGTGCACGCCGCAGTATCTGACGAGGGTTGCCGGCGATGCCGTGCAGCTGCACGCTGCGGCCCTCCATGCGTCGGATCAGCTCGCCGGGCGCGCCGGCGTAGCTCAGCTGGCCGGCGTTGATCAGCAGCACTTCGTCGCAGCGTTCGGCCTCGTCCAGATAGGAGGTGCTCCACAGCACGGTCATGCCGCCGGCGGCCAGTTCGCCCACCATCTTCCACAGTTCGCGCCGGGAAATCGGATCGACGCCGACGCTGGGCTCGTCCAGCAGCAAGACCCTCGGCTCGCCCAGCAGCGCGCAGGCCAGGCCCAGCTTCTGCTTCATGCCGCCGGACAGTTTGCCGGCCGGCCGAGCGGTGAAACGGGCCAGGTCGGTGAAGGCCAGCAGGCGTTCGAAGCTGTGCCGGCGGCGCTCGCCGGCGACGCCGCGCAGATCGGCGTACAGCTCCAGGTTTTCCAGCACCGTCAGGTCTTCGTACAGGCCGAATTGCTGCGGCATATAGCCGATCAGCGCGCGCAGCGCGTCGCCGTCGGCGATGGGGTCCAGCCCTTCGACGCGGACGGCGCCGTCGCTGGCTTGCAGCAGGCCGGCCAGCAGCCGCAGCAGGGTGGTCTTGCCGGCGCCGTCCGGCCCGGCGAGGCCGGTGATCGCGCCGCGGCGTATCGTCGCGTCTATGCCGGCCAGCGCCTCGTGCGCGTCGAAGCGCTGGCGCAGCCCGCGCAGGACGATGGCGTTTTGCGCGTCCATCTCAGCGGCCGTCCGCCAGCGTCACCGTCACCGGCATGCCCTGGCGCAGCGCGGCGTCCGGGTTTTGCACCACCACGCGCAGCCGGTAGACCAGGGCTGTGCGCAGGTCTTGGGTTTCCACGTTCTTGGGAGTGAATTCGGCGCTGGGGGAGACGAAGCCGACCACGCCGTCGTAAGGCTGGGCGCGGCCGTCGCTGCGGACTTTGACCTTGGTTCCGGGGGCCACCTTGCCCAGCTCGGGCTCGGCGACGTAGGCGCGCACCCACACCGGCCGGGTCAGCGACAGGGTGAACACCGGGCCGCCGGCGCTCAGCATGCCGCCGGGTTCGACCGCGCGGGTGAGGATGACGCCGTCGGCCGGGGCCAGCAGCCGGGTGTCGGCTAACTGCAGCTGGGCCTGGGCCTGCTGCGCCGCCGCGCGTTCGGCGTTGGCGTCGGCCTCGGCGATTTCCTCCTTGCGGTAGCCGCGCTTGAGCGCCTGCCATTGCTGGCGCGCCGCCTCGGCCTGCGCCGCCGCCTGGTCGCGCTGCGCGCGGGCCTCGTCCAGCGCGCGTTGGGCGGAGGCGCCGGTGTCGGCCAGTTGGCGCTGGCGCTGGTAGGTCTGCTCGGCGTTGAGCCGCGCGGCGCGACGCGCGTCCAGATTGGCCTGCGCCTGTTCGATGTCCTCGCCGCGCGGGCCGGCGCGGTACAGCGCCCTGCGCGCTTGGGCGGCGGCCAGGCCGGCGTCGGCGTCGCGCAAGGCGTTCTGATAAGGCCGCGCGTCCAGTTCGCCCAGCAGCTCGCCGGCGCGTACGCTGGCGCCTTCGTCCACGTTCAGGCTCCGCAAGCGGCCGGCCACCCGGAAGGACAGACTGACTTCGCGGATGTCGACGTTGCCGGACAAGCTCAGGCGTTCTTGGGCGAGCTGCCGTTGCCGCCAGGCGTAGCCGCCTCCGGCGATCAGGGCGACGACGATGAGGCCGATGAGCAGAGGGGAACGCTTCATGGCTGTGGCTCCAATGGGCGCAAACCGCGCAGCGCCCATTGCAGGCGTTGCTCGATATGGCGCGGATCGATGGCGTAGGTGTTGAAAGCTTGCTGGATCAGGCCGGGCAGCAGCGGCTTGCCGGCGATGATGTGCTGGGCCAGCGCCGGCAGACCCAGCGCCGACATCAGGAACAGCGCCTGGTGCAGCGGATCGCCGCGTTCCAGTTCGCCGGCCTGTTGCGCGTCGGCAATGCTTTGCAGCAGCAGCTTGGGATGGCGGGGCGCCAGCGTGGACAGAAAG
This sequence comes from Chromobacterium sp. Panama, assembly GCF_003052555.1. Taxonomy (NCBI): domain Bacteria; kingdom Pseudomonadati; phylum Pseudomonadota; class Betaproteobacteria; order Neisseriales; family Chromobacteriaceae; genus Chromobacterium; species Chromobacterium sp. Panama. Next base: position 3,681,118 of record NZ_QARX01000001.1, on the reverse strand, counting down.
CCCTGCGCGGCGGTTTCGCCGGCGGCCGCGTCCAGCAGCATGTGGGCGATCAGCTCGCCGTGTTCGGCGACGAAGGCCAGCAGCTGGCGCAGCAGGGTCTGCAGCCGCGGCAAGGCCGACGCTTGCTGCTGCAACTGCGATTGCATGTGCCGGAACAGCGGCGCGTACCAGTTTTCCAGCAGTTCGGCCAAGTAGCGGTCGCGGCTGCCGAAGTGGTAGACGAAGCTGCCCGGATTGACCCCGGCGCGCTGGCACAGGCCGCGCACGGTGAGCGCGCGCAGGCCGGCCTCCTTGGCCATGGCCAGTCCGCAGTCCAGCAATTGCTGTCGAGTCGCGTTGTTCGGTTTCATACATCTATTCTTATACGAACGTATAAGTCTATGCAAGCCGAATTTGTACATCTGTATAAATCATCGGGAATTCCAGGCGGCTCGCCAAGTGCTTGTTTTCAAAAGCGGCCGTCGCCAGCCTTGCGGCCGCGGGCAAATTCACCGCGCGGCGGCATGTGCCGGCGGAAAATAATCGGCCATAATTGGAGCGTCGGCGCTCCGCCGCAAGCAAGAATCCCACAGCCGCCCAGCTCAGGCCGCGGCAAAAACAGCGATTCGTCGCGCCATTACAAGGGGACACATCATGTTGGCCATCATCGGCGGCAGCGGCCTGGCCCAGCTGCCCGTATTGGAAGTCACCCACCGTCAAGTTGTGCGCACCCCGTACGGCGATCCCTCCTGCGCGCTGACCTTCGGCCTATTGAACGGGCAGAACGTGGTGTTCATCGCGCGCCACGGCTACGGCCATTCGCTGGCGCCGCATGAAATCAATTACCGCGCCAATATCTGGGCGCTGCACGATCAAGGCGTAAAAGGCGTGATCGCCATCGGCACCGTGGGCGGCATCCGCCCCGACATGCCGCCGGGCCGCCTGGTGGTGCCGGACAACATCATCGACTACAGCTGGGGCCGCAAGCATACCTTCTTTGAAGGCTTGGACCGCCCGGTGGTGCACGCCGAATTCTCCTCGCCTTATGACGAGGCGTTGCGAGAGCGCCTGATCCGCGCGATGGCGGACAGCGGCCACAGCGGCGTGGTGGGCGGCGTTTACGCCTGCACTCAGGGGCCGCGTTTGGAAAGCGCCGCGGAAATATTGAAGTTGGAGCGGGATGGCGCCGATATAGTCGGCATGACCGGCATGCCGGAGGCGGCCTTGGCGCGGGAGATGAATCTGCCTTATGCGCATCTGTGCCTGGTCAGCAACTGGGCGGCCGGCAAGGGCGGCGCGGCGACGGTGGAGTTCGACGCCACCACCGGGGCGATGGGGGTGGAGATGTGCACCGGGGTGTTGCAGGCCTTGTTGAGCGCAGCGGCCTGAGCGAGAGAGAGGCTTCCACATGACAAACGCCCGGGCATGCCCGGGCGTTTGTCTTGGGGGCGTTTATTTAAACGCTTGAGTGGGGTGGTCGGCCGCCAGCACTTTGGCGCGTCCTTGCTTGATTTCGGGGATGTCCATATCGCTGTAGCGGCTGTAAATCTCAATGAAGTCCTGTTTCATGCCCTGCCAGGCACGCACGGTGCGGGAGTCGTATTCCTGACCGTTGCCGAGTCGGCGGCGGACTTGCACGGTGATGTCGTTGAAGTGGACAAAAGGAATGGCCCGCGACAGGCGGATCAGCAGGTCCCAGTCCTCGTGTGAGGGCAGTTCCTCGTCAAAACCACCTACCTGATCGATGATCAGAAGCGGATGCGCCAGCACATTGATGGGAATGTAATTGGTGATTTGCAGACGGTTGAAGTCGAACTGTTTGCAGGCCATTAGGGCGCGGCCTTTTTCTTCGCGTAGGCCGCAACTCAGTTGCTCAGTGATGAAGTGGGCGTTGCCGAAGACCAGGGCGCCGGGGTGCTTGCTGGCCTCATGGTGCAAACGCGCCAAGTGGTGAGCGTACATGATGTCGTCGTCGTCCAGATATACCACGTACTGGCCTCGGGAGAGACGCAGCGCCAGGTTGCGCGCCGCGGCCACCCCGCGATTGGGTTGGCGCACATAGGTGACCTGAATATCCTTGCCCAGCCATTCGACCAGCGATTCCTGGGGTAGGCCGCCATCATTGACCACGATGACTTCGAAGTCGCGGAAGCTTTGGTCGGCGATGCTTTGCAACGCGTTGACCGCCAGATGAGGACGGTCGTATGTGGTGAAAATGATGCTGAAGAAGGGCTGGTCCGGGTTAGCCTCCCTCGCGGTGCTTTCCTGCGGCAGCGTGGACTCGGTGAAAGACTGGGCGCTGTCTTGCGAGTGCTGGCTAATCTGTCGCTCAATGCCGGTGAGGATGTCGTTGGCGCGCTGTTCCGCCAGCGCCTTGCGCTCCTGAAACTCCGGCAGCGCCTGGCTGAGGAAGTACTCGAATTTGGACTGGTAGAGCCGGATGATGTCGGCGAGATGGGGCAGCAGTCGTTCGAGATGTTCCGCGGTGAAGTATTTTTCCAGCAGGATGGAGTGCTCGAAGAAGGCCAGGCCGGAGCGGCCGTAGCGATCGCCGGAGGAGGCCTGCTCGTCGTGCAAGCGGAAGATGGAGATGTTTTTGTTGATGAAAGCGCTTTTCACGCCGCGCAGCGACAACTTGATCATCTTCTCCCAATCCGTGGCGCGGAAGAAGCGCTCGCTGTCGAAGGCGGATAAGGAAGTGTCGAAGAAATCTTCGTCGCCAAGGGTTTCCTTGCGGAACATGGCGGCGCCGATATTGATATAGCAATCGAACTTCAGCAGATTGGGAAATTCGTCGCGGCTGCCAAAGTAGTCCTGATTCAGCCAGCCGGGGTGTTGCAGCGGAATATGCTGGTTGTGGCTGTTGATCATGGTGTAGCGGCCAAATGCGTAACCGCAGTCCGGGTGCTGATCCAAGGCCTGCTTCAGCGTGTTCAGACTGCCTGGTGCCAGCATGTCGTCGGCGCCGATCAGGACGATGTAGTCTCCATTGGCTTTTTTGATGCCCTGATTGATGTTCGGCGTCGCACCCAGATTCTTTTCGTTGAGAAAATAGTGAATGCGGGAGTCCTGCTTGGCGAAGCCTTCGACCACCGCGCGGGTGTCGTCGGTGGAGCAATCGTCGCAAACGATGATTTCCATATCGTCCACGCCTTGCTGCAACACGCTGTTCAGGGTGTCAGGCAGGTACCTGGCATAGTTGTACGCCGGAATGACAATCGAGATCATAGAACGGGATTTCCAATAAACGAATCGGGCGGGCCGGGCAGCGGCGCCGCCCGGCTAAGCTGGAGTGTATTATATAAAGTTGATGTGTTCCGGCGGGTTCTTCAAATCCCAGAGGAATTTATTGACATAGTCCTGGCGGCAGCCGATGGCGCAGTCCTTGTGCACGTCCACGGATTCGCTGACGTCCTTGTGCACCGCCCAGTAACGGTCTCCCATCACTATGTCGAAGAACGACTGTTCGTGCAGGTCGCCGATATAGAAGCGTTCCTTGTTGAAGAAGGGGCCGCAGGGGTAGATCTTGCCATTGCCGGAAATTTGCAGCAGGAAGGGCGTGCCGTGGCAGACGTCGTACTTACGGAAGCCGTTCTTGTATAGGGCGGATTCGGAGGCCGCGTTGATCTTGTTCCACTTGGCCTGCACTACGTAGTCAGTAGTGGAATACCCTTCCGCTTCCTTGAGCATGTCGCCTATCGTCAGATATTCATCATAGTTGATGCCGATTTCCTTGTACTCGGAGTCGGAGCAGTGTTTGATGACGAAGTAATCCACGCCGAGTTCTGCGCCCAGTTTGGCCTCGGGAATGACTTCGTCGAAGCATTCCGGGATCAGCACCATCTGCAAGCCCAACGTGCACTTGTAGCCGTACTCTTTCTTGATCTGCACCAGTGCGCGGATCTTTTCCACCAGCAGGTCGAAGTTGGCTTCCTTGGATTGGTGCACGCGACGGAAACCCTCGCGAGTGCCGGCGGACAGGTTGAAGCGGATCCAGCTCATGTTCTTGAGCAGGTCGTGGGCGCGGTCCATGTCCAGGAGCAGTCCATTGGTGGCCATCGAGGTGTCCACACCCAGTTCGCCGGCCAGTACGGTGGCGTCGTACAGCGCCGGGTTGAGCGTGGGCTCGCCGTCGCCGATGAAGCCGATGGAACGCACCCCCAGGCGGCCGCAATCCTTGATGTAGGACAGCAGCGCATCACGGCCTATCATGGTGCCCTTGGTCATGTTCTGCACCACCGCGTAGCAGTAGATACAGGCGGTATTGCAGAACTTGGTCAGGCCCATATCGATATGGATGGGCGCGAAGCGCTCGCCACGCTGCCAGGCCAGCACACGGTCCAGATGATGCATCATCTTGTGGCCGTCGAAGCGGAAACGCTGCGGCGGGTTGCGGAAGCTGGGGCCGGTGAACTGGTTGGGCACATGTTCGTCGCCGTCGCCCTCCGACATGCGGATCACGCCAATCTGGTTGCCTTCGCTGTAAAACTGGATCTTCTGGCCAGTGCTTTTTTCCAGCTGATAACTATCCAGCTGCGCTTCGGCATCGGTCAGCGCCTTGCGATTGACGATGACGTTGGAAGTGCGCAACTTGTGGCCGGGATTGCGGGCCAGCGGCGCCTCCTCCGGAATCATGGTGGTGGTCTTTTGACCGAAGCGATTGACGCCTTCCTTGGGTTTGTTCTCGCTCATGGCAAGCTCCTTAAGTCTTTCAGAATGGCCCGGTGAACCAGTCCCCCGGCACATCGTGGTGGGAACGGGCGGGGGGGAGGGCATCCAGGGGAAGGGTTGCCAATCCCAACATGTCGCCGACGGCTGTGATGATGTCGGCGGCTTCTGTGTAAAACGCCTTGCTCAAGCCATAGCTGGTGGGTTCCGGACAATCCGGCGCGCACAGGCGTCGCGGCGGGCAACGGAACGAGGACCAGTGGCTGATGCTGAGCCGGGCGATGATTTCGCCGGCGACGGATCCGGTGGCCGCGCCGGTGTCCAGCACCAGCAGACGGCCGGTCTTGGCCAGAGAACGCTCCAGCGCGGGCATGTCCAGCGGCTTGATGCTGCGCAAGTCGATCAGATCGCAGTGCACGCCTGCCTGGGCCAAGGCCTGGCAGGCGTGGCGCGCTTCCGCCACCAGATAGGACATGGCGACGATGGTGACGGCATCGCCCTCCATTACGGTCTTGGCTTTGCCGATGGGAACACGGACATCGCCTTCGGGTACGTCGTCGGTGGCCGGATGCACCCAGCGGTGCTCCAGAAAGACCACAGGGTCGTCGTCGAAGATCGCCGACAACAGCAGGCCTTTCGCATCGGCGGCGCTGGCTGGCATCACTACTTTCAAGCCTGGCACATGGGCGAACCAGGCTTGCAGGTTTTGCGAGTGCGTGGGGCCTTGGCCCCAACCGCGCCCTAGGATCAGCCGCAGCGTGAAGGGCACCCGGTGCTGCGCGCCGAAGGTATAGCGCCATTTGGCCGCGTTGTTGACCAGTTGATCCATGGCCAGCAGGAAGAAGTCCAGCCGCTGGTGACACATCACCGGCCGCAATCCGCCCAGCGCCGCGCCGACGCCGATGCCGGTCATCGCGTTTTCCGAGGTGGGCATGTCGAACACCCGCTGCGGGCCGAACTGCTGTTGCAGGCCGGAGGTGGTGCCGAAGATGGTTTTGGGGTCGTCTACGCCCAGGCCATAGCAGATGACCGCCGGGTCTTGCTCCATGGCCAAGCGCAGCGCCTGGTTGATGGCCTGGGCGGCGTTGATCATGCTCATGCTCGCTCTCCCAGTGGCGTGGCGTAGATGCCGTCTTGCGCGCTGTCCGCGTCAGGGAACGGCGCGGCCTCGGCTTTGGCGAAGGCCGTATCCACGCGGGCGGCGACGCGCGCCTCGCAGGCGGCCAGCCATTCGCGGCTGACGCCGGCGCGCTCGATCTGGCGCGGAATCGGGTCGCGCTCCTTCCAGACCTGCAATTCGCCCTCCGGCCGGTAGTTCAGATGGTCGTCGTCAAACGCGCCGCAATGCTCAAGCCAGCGATAGGTCGGCATCTCGATGAAACAAGGGCCGGCGCCGTTGCGGATTGTTGTAACGGCTTCGCATGCCGCGGCGTAGACGGCCTCCGCGTCATTGCCGTCCACGGTGATGGCGCGCAGGCCGATGGCTTCGGCGAAGCCCGCCAGCGAACGGCCGGCGGGCTGGCGTTTGGACAGAGGGCTATAGACTGAGTAAAGGTTGTTCTCGCAGGCAAACAGCACCGGCAGCTTGCGCACGATGGCGAAGTTGGCGCTTTCAAAGAACACGCCTTCTTCCGTAGCGCCGTCGCCTAGAAAGACGCAGCTGATTTGGCGAGAGCCTTGCTGCTGCTGGGCCAACGCCATGCCGACGCCAATGGGTATGCTGTTGCCGACGATGGCAGTGCTGGCCAGGAAGCCGGCTTGCGGGTCGGACAAATGCATAGAACCGCCGCGGCCGCCGCAGCATCCGCTGGCCTTGCCGTACAGTTCGGCGATCATCGCGTCGAGGTCGCCGCCCTTGGCCAGGTAGTGGGCGTGGGCGCGGTGGGTGCTGACCGCCTGATCCTGCCGCTCCAGCGCCAGACCGACGCCGGCGGCGGCGGCCTCCTGGCCTATGGACAGGTGAACCGGGCAGCGCATCCGTTGCTCCGGATAGCGGCGGGCGATGGCCTCTTCCGTACGCCGGATCAGCAGCATGTTTTCCAATAATGCGTGAGCGGAGTTCATGGCGGCGCTCAGATGAAGTTGATGTGAGGTACCGACTGGTTCACCAGGCGGTCTAGATAACGGTTGATTTCATCCATCCGGCAGTTGCGGCGGCAATCCTTGATGTCCAAGTGATTGCGGATGAAATGGAAGCTTTCCTTGCGACGTTCGCCTTCCCAGATTTCCTGGAAGCCGGCCTGGTTCAGGTTGCCGTATTCGAAGCGCTTGTCCAGCAGATAAGCGCTGCAGCCGTAGACGCTGCCGTCGGCCATCACATAGCCCCAGACAAAGGGCGTGGCATGGCATTTCTGATAACGGGCCTCCGGTTTTTCCAGATACTTCTGCATGGTGTGGCTGCGGAAGATCAGCTGGAAATCGGGGCCGTTGAACGCCGCCAGTTCTTCTTCCATCGCTAGATAGGGATGGTAGTTGATGTCTTCGTACTGATGGGTCTCGCTGTACAAGTGTTGGGAGTAGGGCTTGATCACCAGGTAGTCGGCGCCGATCTCGTCGCGGCAGATGCGCGCCAGTTCGGGCATGTCCGCGGCGTTTTCCGGCAGCAGCACCGCTTGCACGCCTATGGTGCAGGCAATATTGTGCTGGCGCTTATAGGCGGCGGCGTATTTCAGATTGTCCACCACGCGCTGGAAGTCGCGCTCCCGGGTCTGATGCACTGCGGCGTAGGAAGCGGCGGTGCCGGCGTTCAGCGAAACCTTGATCCAGGAGGTTTTGTCCAGTGAGCGTTCGACAAACTCAGTGTTCAGCAGCACGCCATTGGTGGTGAAGGACACATCGATGCCGGAGGCCTTGGTCAAGGCGACGATCTCGTTGATCTTCTTGTGCAGCAGCGGCTCGCCCTCACCGGCGTACATGATGCTTTTCACGCCGAGCCGCCCCATTTCCGGCAGCCTTTGTTCCAGCATCGCGTAATCCAGCATCACCGACTTATAGCCGATGTAGTCCACCGCACAGAAGGTGCAGCGATGGTTGCAGGCGCCTACCGGCGACAACTCCAGATAGATCGGGTAGATGTGTTTGGCTTTTTCCCAGTCGTCGCCGGACTCTATCAGGTCGGCGACGCGGCGCGGGTGGTAGACCAGCTTGTGGCTGTCGATCAGAAAGGTGTCCATGAGCGTTACTCCTTCACTTCAACAGCGTGGTCGCATACTTGGCGAACAGGACCGGGTCGATCGGCTCGCGGTTGCAGACGATTTGGACATCCAGCGCCGCGGCGATGCTGCCGGCCAGCACTGCCATTTCGGACGAAGCGCCCGAGGCCATGCACAGGCCTGCCAGCGACAGGAAGGCGTCGCCGGCCCCGATACGGTCCACCACGTGTGAGGACAAGGCAGGAATGGGCACCGCGCGGTCGTGGTCGACGATCAGCGCGCCCTTGGCGCCGCGGGTGATGGCCATCGCCCGAGCATCCAGCTGGGCGCGCAGGTCGGCGGCGACTTCTTCCAACGGGGACTGGCGGTCATGGGTGGCCAGCCGCGCTTCCGGCTCGTTCAGGCAGAGGAAGTCCGCCTTCGGATAACGGGTGATGATGTGGTAGCCGCGGTTGCCGCTGTTGATTTGGGTATTGATCGCCAGGAAGGCCGCATGCTGGGAGATGCTGTGCGCCATCTTGCGGCTGATCAGGCCGTTGCCGAAGTCGGGCACGATTACGGCGTCGAAGGCACCGGCGTGCAAGGCGATCCAGTCGCAGAAGGATTGCTCCAGCGCTTCGTCCTCCTGCTCTTCGCCGCCAAAGTAAATCTCGAACAGACGCTGCAGCTCCTGATCGACGAAACGGCGTTTGATCAGTGTCGGGGCGGTTTTGAAGAAGCGGTGCTCTAGTTGGACATTGGCCTTTAATTTACTGCTGACGTATTCCAGCGAATCGTCGTGTTGGCCCAGCGCGGTCAACAGGGTGACGTTGGCGGCGAAGCCGGCGATGTGGTTGGCTACCGCGATGGCGCCGCCGGCGAAGCGTTCCTCGCTTTGATAGCGCACCGCCAGCGAGGTGCCCTTGCCGGTCTGCCCCAGGGTGTGGACGTAGTGGTATTCATCAATGATGGCGTCACCAATTACCAGCACCTTCATCTTGGCCAGCGCCTGGACATGGGCCAGGAAATCTTCCAAGGGGCAACTTTTCTTGAAGCTTTCCAGAAACAGGCGGGTGTCTTGCGGCAGAACGTCGAAATGGTCGTTCAGCAACTTGGTGGAACTGAAGGTGATTTCGTCGGTGAAGTAGACATCGCCTCCGTGCTGGCGTACGGCGGCGACTTCGCGCGCGATATTGCCGCTGGGGTCCTGGCTGGCGTCGGCGTAGTCGCTGCCCTTCACGTAGAGATGGGGTTGGATGTGTTCAATGGCGGTGCTCGCGGTTTCGGCGTCGCTGATCGCCAGATAGTCGACGCAGGCCAGTGCCGCCAGATTCTCCGCTCGCAGCAGCTCTGTGAAGACCGGTCGTCCCGGTCCCTTGCGCACGAAGGCGTCCGAGGTAACGGTGACCACCAGCATGTCGCCTAATGAGCGAGCATGCTGCAGATGCTTGATATGCCCCGTGTGCATCAGGTCGAAAGTGCCATGGCAGTGGATCACTTTGCGGCCCGCTTGCTTGGCCTGTTGCGCCAGTTCACCCAGCGCGTCCAGGCTTTTGATTTTTTCCGTGCTCATGCTATTTCTCTGCTAGCGCGTCCGACAGGTAGTGAAGTATCAGCTGGTGTCCGACTTCGACTTCGCCGTAATCGTCCGACGGCAGCCAGATGTTGACATGACCGGCGCCGCGCAAGGGATTGTCGGGCGCGAAGCCGGACAGGGTGATGATTTGGGCTGACCGGGTGGACGCGGCTTCGGCGGCCGCCAGGATATTGGCGGAACGGCCGGAACTGCTGACCGCGATCAGGATATCACCGCTTCTGAGATAGCGTTCCAGCAATTCCGCATAGGCGCGGGAGTAACCGTAGTCGTTGCTCATGCAGGTCATCAGCGCCGGCTCGTGCAGCACATGGGCGCGCAGCCGCGCCTTGTTGACCAGGTCGTTCTGGACGTGCGCCACTAGTGCGGCGCTGCCGCCATTGCCTATCAAGTAGACCGCGCGGTCTTCCGCTTTGGCCCTGCGCAGCAAATCAAGCGTGCGCAGCAAGCCGGTTTCGGCCGCCAGTTCCTGGCCTGCCGCCGTGACGCGCAGGCTGGACAGGACTTGCTGGAAGCGGGCCAGCGCCGCGGAAAAACTATGGGTGATCATGATGCTTGTCCCAGATGGGTGAACCAGCTGCGGGTGGCGGTATCGATACTGCTGGGGGTCCAAACCGGCGCGTCGGCCCAGTCCTGAATGCAGCGGCGCATGATGTCCACGCCTTGTTCGAAACTAACTTTGGGTTGCCAGCCCAGGCGTTCTCTGATCAGGCGGGTATCGGCAAAAGTGCAGTCCGGTTCGCCGGGGCGCTTGGGGATGTAGGTGCGTCCGCCGCCCAATAAATCCACCAGGTAATTGACGCTGTAATGGTTGCCGCTGCCGACGTTGAGCGCTTCGCCGCTTAGGGAGGAGCCGGCTGCGGTGACAAAGGCGTTGGCGACATCGGTGACGAAAGTGAAGTCGCGGGTTTGACTGCCGTCGCCGACTATGGTCAGCGGCAGACCTTTGAGCTTTTGTGCCAGGAAGACGCCGAATACCGCGCCGTAAGCGCCGTTGGTGCGGGAGCGCGGGCCGTAGACATTGAACAGACGCAGCGACAGCGCGGGCAATTGGTAGACGCGAGCCCAGTGCAGCACCAGTTCTTCGCCCATGGCCTTGGTCAGCGCATAGGGGTACTCAGCCTTGATCGGGGTGTTTTCCGGAGTCGGATACGTGTCGGGGATGCCGTAGCTGGAAGACGACGCGGCGTAAACCAGTTTTTTTACGCCATGCTGTTTGGCGGCTTGCAGCACGTTCAGCGTGCCGTTGACGTTGACGTCGAAATAGTCTTCCGGCTGTTCGATGGAAGGTACGATGTCGGAGCGCCCGGCCAGGTGAATGACCCAGTCGACGCCGGCGAAATGAGGTTTGATGGCTTCGCGCTCGCGGATGTCTGCGCGCACGAAACGGAAATGGGTGTGTGCGGCAAATGCAGACAGATTGCGCTCGTTGCCGGTGGACAAATCGTCCAGCGCAACGACGGAGTGGCCTTCGTTCAGAAGCAGATCGCAGACATGGCTGCCGATGAAGCCGGCGGCTCCAGTTACCAAGACTTGCATGGAGGATTCCTTGTGATGCCAATGTGTGCGGGCTAGCATTTTATCGTCTGGCGCACCTTAAACTTGAGTGGCAGCAGACTATAGAAAGGGCATGCTTGCGGCAAGGCCGACAATGGCGTAAACCAAGGCGGGCATTGATCAAAATTGCAAGATATCGCAAAAGAAAAGCACTTGGCATGTGATTTTTGCCTTATTGCCAGTTTGGCCATTTCAGTTTTGCATCCTTTGTTCTGCATATCGGGTCGGCGCCAGGTTCGCGCGTCGCTGCGGAACAGGGGAGGGCAAGGGGGCGCGTCCGCCCCTGTGTTTTCGCGCCTTTGACCTGGGCTTCGAGTCGAAGCGCAGCGGTTTGGCGGGGATGAAGAGCCGCGCCGCATGTTTTTGATATAGTGGAGTGAGACCGTTTATGGCGAGCTTCCCTTAAGACGTCGATGAACGGGACATCACTTGTCCGGCTGTTGGAACAGCGCCAGAATGCGCCTTTCGGCCGAAGGTTCAGCCGCATCCTCCCATTAAGAAAGAGACCCGAAAATGAGTGAGAGCAAGCTTCAGCATCGTCTGCTCGACATGATCAACAAAAAGCCCAAGGTGGGAGTGTTGACGCGGGACGGTCTGGACGCCGCCTGCTTCAGACTGCGCTTGGGCGATGTGCTGAACATGTTGTCTCCCGTATTCGAGTCTTGCCTGTATCGCAATTCGGCGATTCATATGCCAAACGGAAACTATCCGTTCGTCAGCGATGAGGAGTTTGTGGCCGCCATGGATATGTTCGTGGTGCAGCGCGCTTTTCCATCTTCGTCGTATCAGCCGCTATTGCAAGCGATGGTGGATTCCGGCAAGCCGATTATTTACGAAGTGGACGACTGGCTGCTGGGCATGCCGGAAAGCCACCCGATGTACGATGACTTCCATACCTTGTTCCCGGTGATCGAGTGGCTGATGCCCTTGTGCGCGCAAGTGATCGCGGCGACCGAGCCATTGGCGGAGCGGGTGCGGCGCTATAACAGCAATGTGGCGGTATTGCCCAACCGCCTGGCATCGGCGCGCTTGGTGGCGCCGCTGGAACGCAGCGATCCTCTGGTCACCATCGGCTTCGCCGGCACCGGTACGCATAAAAAAGACCTGGATCATCTGTCCTCGGCCCTGTTCCGCATTTATCACGACTACGCCGGCCAGGTGCGCTTCGTGTTCTGGGGAGAGGTTCCGCCCTCCCTGGTGGGGCTCAAGGGGGTGAGGCAGGTATCCTGCTTTCTGCCCTACAGCGAGTATTTGCCGACTCTGGCGGACTTGCGCATCGATATTGGCCTGGCGCCGCTGAAGTCCAGCGAATTCAACGACGGCAAATCCGACTTGAAGTGGCTGGAATACTCCTTGGCCGGGGCCGCCAGCGTGGTGTCCGACGTGCCGGCTTACGCTTGGCTAAAGGGCACGGGCCTGGCCGCCGTGGTGGAAAACACCGAGCAGGGCTGGTTCGATGCGATCGCCGCCCTGATAGACAAGCCGGAAGCGCGCCGTGCGCAGGCCGAAGCGGCGCGCCAGCATGTCTTGGAGCACCGCTTGCTGGATCAAGCGATGCCGCAGATTTTTGAGCTGTGGAATCACGTGCTGCCGCCGCTGCAGCGCAAGGCCATGCCCGCTCAATGGGGCGAGGTGGATGCTTCGCCGATGACGGGCTGGGATATCGCGGAACTGATGCGTTACCACCATTGGTTGAAAAATTACAACTTCCGCGAAATTCATGTCGAGCAGTTGGCCGAAAGCATGATGAAGCAATGGAGCACGCGGCCGACGTTCAATTTGCTGTGCCTGGCGAGCCAGCCGGAACTGACGCGATTGGCGGAAAGCTTCAAGGCGATGGAGAGCCAGTTGTATCCGCATTGGCGTCTGATCGTGCTGGCCGATACGCCGGTGCCGGATCCCGTGTTCGAAAACAGCGATCAGCTGGGCTGGTTGCAATTGGCCGACCTTTCCGATTATGAAACGGTGGTGGCCGCCGTCAACGGCGTGATCGCGGATGTGCCGGCGGAATGGACCATGCTGTTGCCCGCCGGCTTCCGGCTGCAGCCACAGGCCTTGTTGCGCGTGGGAGAGGCGATTTACGCCCGGCCGGATTGGCAGGCGGTTTACTTTGACCATGACGTGGTGTCGCCGATGGGCGAGCGCTTTTTACCGGCCTTCCTGCCGGAGTTCTCGCCGGATTATCTGCGCTCCATGGACTACATCGGCAGCGCGGTGGCGTTTTCCACCGCGGGCTTGGCGAAGCTTGGCGGCTTTCAGACCTTTCCCAACGCCTACCACTACGACGCCTTGTTGCGCTTGCTGGCGGCCGAGGGCGAGAGCGTCATCGGTCATGTCGACGACATCCTGCTTTCATTGCCGTGGCGACGACTGGAGGCGGACCCGTTGGGCGGGGCCGCGCGCCTGGTCGCCTTGCAGAACCACGCGGCCAGTCTGCCGATGCCGGCGGAAGTCAGCGAGGGATTGGCGCTGGGCACTTACCATTTCAATTATCGAGTGATGGGCCAGCCGCTGGTGTCGGTGGTGATTCCGACTCGCGACAAGCTGGAATATCTGATGCCCTGCGTCGAGAGTCTGTTCCAGAAGACGGCCTACCCGCATTTCGAGTTGCTGCTGGTGGATAACCGCTCGGAGCAGCCTGAAACCGCCGAGTACTATCAGCAATTGGTGGAACGCTATCCCGACCGGGTGCGGGTGCTGCAGTACGACGCGCCGTTCAACTTCTCGGCGCAATGCAATCTGGCCGCCGAGCAGGCCAAGGGCGAGTATCTGCTATTGCTGAACAATGACACCGAGGTGATCCTGCCCTCCTGGCTGGAGCGCATGCTGGGCGCGGCGCAGCAGCCTGGCGTCGGCGCCGTCGGCGCGCGCCTGATCTACCCGGAAATCGGCAAAATCCAGCACGCAGGCATCGTGATGGGCTTGCCGGGCACGATGCATTCGATTGGCGAGCATGTGTTCGAAGGGCAGGATATCACCGAGAACGGCTACCTTAACCGCGTGGTGACCATGCAGAACTACTCCGCCGTGACCGGCGCGTGCCTGCTGGTGCAAAAAGAGATTTATGCCGCGGTTGGCGGCATGGATGAAGACGCGTTCAAGGTTTGCTTCAATGACGTCGATCTGTGTTTGAAGATACAGGCGGGAGGATTGCGCAACCTTTATAACCCGTTTGCGGTGTTGTATCACCATCATGCCAAGAGCATCGGTCGCAAAACATCGGACCCCGTGGTTCTGCTGGAGGCCGCGGTTAGAGAGCGCGGCGAGCGCGAAGCCATGTTGCACCGCTGGCTGCCCGCATTGGCCTATGACCCAGGGTTTAATCGCCACTTGTCGTTGCGAGGCCGCTGCATGGAGTTTGAAGTGCGCAGCATTGTCTCCTGGGACCGCAAGGTGGCTGGACGGCAGCGGGTGCTTGGCCTGCCGGTGCCTGGCGGCAGCGGCGAGTATCGCCTGAGCCAGCCTTTGTCGGTGCTGCAGGAGCAGGGCAAGCTGGATGGCGAGATCCACCAGCCCTCCCACGGTCTGCTGTCGATTGTTGAAATGGCCAGGCATGCGCCCGACGCCTTCTTGGTGCACACCGGCATCAATGACGCCATATATGAGGCTTTGACCGCGTATCGGGAGTTCATTCCCGATATGAGAGTGGTGTTCGGCCTTGACGATTTGATTGGCGGAACACCGGAAAAAAGCAATCTATACGATCAGTGGAAGCGTTTGTACCCGGACGCCAAGCAGCGTTTGCGCAAGGCGCTGCGATTATGCGACGCGCTGGTGGTCTCCACCGAGCCGCTGGAGCAGTTCACGCGCGACATGATTGATCAACGCATCGTGATTCCCAACCGGCTGCGCAGGAGCGTGTGGGGCGATTTGCGCGCTCAGCGACGCGTAGGCCGCAAGCCGCGGGTTGGTTGGGTGGGCGCGTCGCAGCACCGCGGCGACTTGGAGTTGTTGTTGGAAGTGATCAAACAGACGGCGGACGAGGTGGAGTGGGTCTTCATGGGCATGTGCTTGCCGCAGTTCCGCCCCTATGTCGCGGAAGTCCATCATTCGGTGCCGTTTGCCCAATACCCCGAAGCCGTCGTAAAGCTGAACCTGGATCTGGCGGTGGCGCCGCTGGAGATCAACGCCTTCAACGAGGCGAAGAGCAATTTGCGCTTGCTGGAGTATGGCGCGATGGCTTGGCCGGTGGTGTGCACCGATATCTTCCCTTATCAGACCAATGACGCGCCGGTATGCCGGGTGCCGAACGAAGCGAGCGTCTGGGTTGAGGCGATTCGCAGCCGCATCCATGATCTGGACGCCACCGAGAAAGAGGGCGACGCCTTGCGCGCCTGGGTGGAACAACATTACTGGCTGGAAGATCACAACGACGACTGGTTCCGCGTTTTGAGCGGCTGAGCGGGCGTTGTTGTCCTGAGGCTGGCGGCGCGCGTGGATTCACGCCCGCCGCAAGCGGGCCGCCTCGGTTTTCCTTGCCTGACGAATATTTGGTAAAAATACCATTTTGGTCAAGTTTATTAACCTTTAGACGATCTAGTAAGCATGCTGCGCAAATTACGGAATTCCGCTCTTGACGCAGATGGATCTCTAGGGGAATAACATGGCTATTACAGTAAACACCAACATCGCGTCGCTGAATGCGCAGCGCAACCTCGGCAACTCCAACAACTCGCTGCAAGTTTCGCTGCAACGCCTGTCTTCCG
The DNA here is from genome assembly GCF_003052555.1 of Chromobacterium sp. Panama. Taxonomy (NCBI): domain Bacteria; kingdom Pseudomonadati; phylum Pseudomonadota; class Betaproteobacteria; order Neisseriales; family Chromobacteriaceae; genus Chromobacterium; species Chromobacterium sp. Panama. Next base: position 3,665,483 of record NZ_QARX01000001.1, on the reverse strand, counting down.
GTCTGCGCGTCAACAGCGCCAAGGACGACGCCGCAGGTCTGGCCATCTCGCAGACACTGACCTCGGCCATTCGCGGCAACAACCAGGCGATCAAGAACGCCAACGACGGGATCTCCGTCGGTCAGACGGCGGAAGGCGCCTTGGGCCAGCTCGCCAACAACCTGCAGCGCATTCGTGAAATCGCGGTGCAGGCTTCCAACGGCTCGGTCAGCAACACCAACCGTTCGCAGCTGCAGAACGAAGTGGACCAGCTGACCCAGGAAATTTCGCGTATCGTGCAAACCACCCAGTTCAACGGCACCAGCCTGTTGTCCGGTGGTTCGGTACTGACCTTCCAAGTGGGCTCGTCCGGCGCGACCACCAACCAAGTGTCGATCTCGTCCACCGACCTGACTTCGGCCGGCGTGATGAACGCGTACAACTCCGGTCTGACCAATACCGGCACCATCAATGTCACCACGCAGGCCAACGCTTCCGGCGCGCTGTCGTCGCTGGACGCCGACATCGCCCAGATTTCGAACATCCGTTCGACCTTCGGCGCGGTACAGAACCGTTTCGACGCGGTGGTAGCCAACCTGCAGAACTATACTGAGAACCTGACCGCAGCCAACAGCCGCATCATCGATGTGGACTTCGCGGCGGAAACGGCCAACCTGACCAAGAACCAGATCCTGCAACAAGCCGGCACTTCGATTCTGAAGAACGCCAACTCGCTGCCGCAGTCGGCGCTGACTTTGCTGCAGTAAGGTGAACGCGTAGCGGAGAACTCCGCCCGCAAGGGCGGGGTTCTTTATCGGGTGTCGAGTTGGAAAGCGGGGCGCGGGCGTGTCGGTAAAATTTACATTGCTGCTATAAAGTTTATTATTGCCTTGACGATATGGTGAATAAGCAAGTCGCTTTGCCCAACTGGACATCAGGAGAATCACCATGGCTATTACCGTCAACACTAACATCGCTTCGCTGAACGCGCAGCGCAACCTCGGCAACTCCAACAACGCGCTGCAAGTTTCGCTGCAACGCCTGTCTTCCGGCCTGCGCGTCAACAGCGCGAAGGACGATGCCGCCGGTCTGGCGATTTCCCAGACCTTGAGTGCCGCCATCCGCGGTAACAACCAAGCGATCAAGAACGCCAACGACGGCATCTCCGTCGGTCAGACGGCGGAAGGCGCCTTGGGGCAGATCGCCAACAACCTGCAGCGTATCCGTGAAATCGCGGTACAAGCGTCCAACGGTTCGGTCAGCAACACCAACCGTTCGCAGCTGCAAAACGAAGTGGACCAGCTGACCCAGGAAATCTCGCGTATCGTGCAAACCACCCAGTTCAACGGCACCAGCCTGTTGTCCGGCGGTTCGGTACTGACTTTCCAAGTGGGCTCGTCCGGCGCGACCACCAACCAGGTGTCGATCTCGTCTACCGACTTGACTTCGGCCGGCGTATTGAACGCGTACAACTCCGGTCTGACCAATACCGGCAGTATCAACGTGACGACGCAAACCAACGCTTCCGGCGCGCTGTCGTCGCTGGACGCCGACATCGCCCAGATCTCGAACATCCGTTCGACCTTCGGCGCGGTGCAGAACCGTTTCGACGCGGTGGTGGCCAACCTGCAGAACTACGTGGAAAACCTGACCGCAGCCAACAGCCGCATCATCGATGTGGACTTCGCGGCGGAAACTGCTAACCTGACCAAGAACCAGATTCTGCAACAGGCCGGCACTTCGATTCTGAAGAACGCCAACTCGCTGCCGCAATCGGCACTGACCCTGCTGCAATAAGTCTAGAATGATGGTATGAGCCAGCGGCGGCTCCGGTTGGTTGGGCAACCGGAGCTGCGCGCGTCAGGAGAGTAGCCATGCAAATACCTTCTTTACAATCGCTGCCGATTGCCAACGCGGGCGCTTCCACGCCGCGGCAGCAAACGGTGGAGCTGGCGCAAAGTGGGCAGGGCGCCGACAAAGCCACCGCCTTGCCGGATAATGCCCAGGCTGTTGCCGCCACAGGACAAGCGCAGCAGCAGCAGGCGCAAAACACCGCGGCCAAGAACAAGCCATCAGTTACCGAGCAGCTGCAGTCATCGTTGAAGCAGCTGAATAGCGTGGCCTCGCTGTACAATAACCAGCTGGAGTTCTCGGTGGACAAGGACACCGATCTGCAGGTGGTGAAAGTCGTGGACAAGGAAACTCAGAAGGTCATTCGGCAGATACCTTCCGAGGATGCAATCCGGATCGCCAAGGCGATCGGCGACTTCAAAGGCATGCTGCTGAAGGACAAAGCTTGAGTCCCGGGAGCGGCTCAACCAATACACATTAAAGGGTGATGAACATGGCAGGGATAACCACAGCAGTCGGCGCGCTCGACGTCCAAACCATCGTAAGCCAGTTGATGGCGATTGATTCCCGGCCATTGGTCGCCAGCCAGAAAAAACTGGAGGGCTACAACACCCAACTGAGCGATCTCGGCAAGATCGGGTCCGCGCTGTCCGCGCTGCAAAGCGCGATCACCAGCCTGTCTTCCGGGTCGTTTTTGCAAGCGTTCAAAGCCTCATCCAGCGACTCATCCGTCGCGGGAGTGAGTACCACCTCCGGAGGCGTCAGCGGCACCTATGTAGTTAACGTCACGAAGCTGGCGACGTCCCGGCAACTGGTGTTCGATCAGTTCAATAATACAGACATCAAGGATGCGCAAGCCGAACTCGCCAGCGCGCCGGATACGCTGAAGTTCACCATTAATGGTAAAGAACAGACGGTCAAGCTACGCGAGAAGCCCGGCGAAAAAGTCACCCTGCAGTCCATTTCCGACAAGATCAACGCCGAAGGCATGGGCATTAACGCGTCCGTGGTGAAAAACGGCGAGAACTACAAGCTGGTGCTGGCATCGACAGCCTCCGGCACCGACAATAAATTTACTATCAGCGTCGGCGGCACCGACTCCGGCGGAACCAGCGGTTCGACGCTGGCGGGATTGTCGCAAAGCGCGACCGCTGCCACCGAATCCAAAGATGCTGGCAATGCGGACCTGACCGTAAATGGCGTTCAGGTGACTTCAGGTAGCAACAAGGTCAGCACGGCGATTCCCGGTGTCGACTTGGACCTGTATAAGGCCAGTTCGTCGACCACCATTACCCTGAGTCAAGACTCCGCCGGTATCAACAAAGGCGTGCAAGGCTTTGTCGACGCTTATAATCAGGTGCTCAGCGCGATCAAAGATGCGCGGGGTGGCAGCATGAAAGGGAATGCCTCCATTCTGTCCATCCAGCAGCAGCTGCAGAATGTACTGACTAAGTCGATTCCAGGTGTCGACCCGGTCAACTCCTACGCTTATCTGTCTCAGGCGGGGATATCGATCCAGAAGGACGGTACGCTTAAACTGGATACGACCAAATTCAACGATGCATTGAAAAAAGATCCCACGGCGATCAAGAATCTGTTTGGCAACACCAGCAATAACGGCATCGCTCAACTGTTGAACAAGGAAATCAATAGTTTGTTGGGACCGAACGGCGTGGTGGAAAGCAGTAAAAGTTCGATAAACTCGCGCATCAGCACCGAGAAAGCCTCGCAGGATTCTCTAAGCGCCCGGCTGACCGCGCGGCAGAAACAATATATCCAGCAATACACCGCGTTGAACTCAACGTTGGCTAAAATGCAGGCCTCGACCAACAATTTGAACGGTCTGATGTCTCAAGTATAAGCTTGGCACTTCGACATGATTTTACGCTGAGGCCGGATCGGGCTGGATCGCCCGCCGACCCGGCACAGCCGGTGGCAACAATATGCTGAACTCCAGAATGTTGAAGCAATTCAACAAAGCTTATGAAAACGACGCCCTGAAGGCCGCGGTGTACGGCGCCAGTCCGATCGGGATCGTGGTCATGCTGTACGAAGGCGCGATCAAGGCGATCATGACCGCCGGCATTGCGATCGAAGCTCAGCGCTTCGATGAAAAGGCGCGCATGATCTCGAAGGCGATGGACATCATCGAAGGCCTGCGCATCGCGCTGGACGTGGAAGCCGGCAGCGAGGCGGCCGTCAACCTGAACGAGCTGTACCTCTATATGAAGACGCGCTTGGGACAAGCCAGCCTCAAGAACGATCTGACCATTTTGGGGGAAGTCCGCAGCCTGTTGGAAACGATTCTCCCCGCCTGGCAGCAAGTCGACCGCAGTCAGCCCGCGGCCAGCGCGGCGGCGGGCGCATGACGGCGACGGCGCGCGCGATGCCCCTGGAACAACTGGTGGTGGAACTGGAGGCCTTGACGCCTCAGGTGTCCGCCGCGGTGTCCGCCAAGGACTACGAGCGTTTCAACGCCTTACAGGCGCAGCAGGAAAAGCTGATGTCGCGCCTGTTGGCCTCGCTGACCCAGGAAACGTTGTCCGGTCTGGAGGAGGCTCAGCGTGACAGACTGCGCGAACTGGTGCGGCGGCGCGAGGAGATCCAGGCCGATCTGGTCCAGTGGTCGGAAGCGTTGCGCTCGGAGCTGGTGCTGATCAATCAGAGTTCCCGGGTGCTGAAACACTATCGTTGACCGTAAGTCGCCGCGACGGCCCGGCCAGGACGGCGGAGTCGATTTGATGGCGGGTTGGCCTTGGGTTGTTGGAGGTTTCGCCATAAAATTAAGTCACGGCGGAAACTCTTCCATGGGGAACCAAGATGTCCGGCACCTTTTTCCCATACCTGATGGTCGTGCTCTGGCTGATGCTGGCCATGGCGGTGGCGTATGTCTACTGGCGCGTGCTGCGTCTGGAAACCAAACGCGACAGCTTGACCACCATGTATCTCGACCAGCAGCAACAGCAGATCAGCGCTATGCAGCGGGATATGTCGCGCCTGTTGTCCCGGGTGGAGCAGCAGGCGCACGGGGATGTCGGACTCAGCCCTTACAATCAGGCGATCGAGATGATACGCCAGGGCTTGACGGCTTCCGAAGTGGCCTCCCGCTGCGGCATCTCCCGCAGCGAGGCCGAGTTGATCGTTTCCCTGTACCGAAATAGTCCCACCTCATGATTCCGTCGATCAATACCGGCGTCTTGCCGGCGCAGCAGATCAACCCCTCGCAGCTATTGGGCGAGGGCGCCAAGCTGCTGCTGGAAACCGCGACCCTTCCCAGCCGCTTGCCGACGCTGCTGTTGGGCGAGCAGGTGACGGCGCGCGTGGCGGATCGCCTCGACAATAATCAGCTGGCGGTATTGATCAAGAATTCGCTGTTCACGCTTAACCTGCCCCAAGGGGCGACGGTAAGCGGCGATACGCTGCAGCTGAAGGTGGCGTCGCTGCAACCGGCGCTGACCTTTTTATTGCAGGACGGCGGCAAGGAGAGCGCGGAGCAGACCAAGGGCAGTTCGGTGCAAGTGGCCCTGAGCCCGGCTTCCCGTTATCTGACTCATCTGCTGTCCACCCAGACCAGCGACGCCGGCAAGCCGGTGCTGGTCAACGCGGCGCAGCAGCCGCCGCCCAAGGTGGCGGAGGATTTGCAGCAGGGCGTGGCCAAGAGCGGTCTGTTTTACGAATCCCACCTGAAGGATTTCGCCGACGGCCGCACCAGCCTGGCCGAGATCAAGCAGGAGCCGCAGGCCAAGATGAGTCAGGCGCTGGCCAATACCGAGCACGCGGCGGCCAGCGCGCGGCCTCAGGCGCAGGCTCAAGCCCAGGAGTTGGGCAATCTGGTGCAAAGGCAGCTCAACGGCCTGGAAAATCAGCAACTGCAGTTTCAAGGCATGGCCTGGCCCGGCCAGCCCATGCAGATGGTGATCGAGCAGGAAAAGACTGAGGCCGACCGCGAAGGCAACGGCCAGCAGGAGATGCAGGCCTGGTCGACCAATCTCTCCTTGAATCTGCCGGCCCTGGGCGGCATGGCCGCGCGCATTCGTCTGGTGGGCCAGTCGGTGCAGGTGTCGTTCTCCGCCGAGGACGAACAGGCCGGGCAGTTGATCACCCAGAACGCCGGCCGGCTGGAGGCGGGTTTGGCCTCGGCCGGCCTGGCCTTGGCCAGCCTGGTGGTGAAGGACGATGGCGCGGCCGCCGAGTGAGGACAAGCGCCGCTCCGCGGTGGCTTTGTCTTACCAGGAGGGGCACCGTTCGCCCAAGGTCGTCGCCAAGGGTTATGGCGAGCTGGCCGAGCGCATCATAGACCGCGCGCGGGAGGCCGGCGTGTTCGTGCACGACTCGCCGGAGCTGGTGTCTTTGCTGATGCAGGTGGACCTGGACAAGAACATTCCGCCGGAGCTCTACCGCGCGGTGGCCGAGGTCCTGGCCTTCGTCTACTTTCTGGAGCATCACGCCTCCGGCAAGGATTATGAATTCGAGGCCTGGCTGGGCGGGCGCAAGCCCGCGCCTTTGCCCGAGCCCTGATTCTCCCCGCCGCGCGCTGGCGTTGCGGCGCGCTTCCCCTTATCCTCGATGAATCTCGTCGTTTTCATCGTGGAGTCGCAAATGAAAGTCGCTTATATCGGTCTGGGCATCATGGGCCGTCCCTGCGTATTGAACCTGCTGAAGGCGGGCCACCAGGTGACGGTGTGGGCGCGCAGCCGCGAACGGGCCGAGCCCTTGTTGCAGGCGGGCGCAAGCTGGGCGGATAGCCCGGCCGAGCTGGCCGGCCAGGTCGAGCTGCTGATCACCAATGTGTCGGACACCGCGGACGTAGAACAAGTGCTGCTGGGCGAGCAAGGCGCGGTTCACGGCGCCGGCGCGGGCCTGGTCTGCGCGGACATGAGCACCATCGCGCCCAACGGCGCGCGCCGCATCGCGGAGAGACTGGCGGCTTACGGCGTGGACTTTCTGGACTGTCCGGTGTCCGGCGGAGAGGTGGGCGCCGTCAACGGCACGTTGACCATCATGGTCGGCGGCAAGGCCGAGGCCCTGGAGCGCGCGCGTCCGGCCTTGCAGGCCATGGGGCAGACCATCACCCATATCGGCGCCAGCGGCGCCGGCCAGGTGGCCAAGGCCTGCAACCAGATCGCGGTCGGCGTCGGCGTCGCCGCGGTGGCGGAAATCATGAAGCTGGCCCAGGCCTGCAATGTCGATCCCGCGCCGGTGCGCGCCGCGCTGCTGGGCGGTTTTGCGCAGAGCAAGGTGTTGGATGTCCACGGCCAGCGGATGATAGACGACAACTACGCGCCGGGCTTCAAGGCCAAGCTGCACGCCAAGGACATGCGCATCGTGCTGGAGACGGCGCGCGAGCAGGGCATCCGCTTGCCGGAGGCGGAACGGGTGTCGGGCCTGATCGATCAGTTGGTGGCCGAGGGCGAGGGCGAGCTGGATTCGTCGGCGATCGCGCGGCTGATCTGGCGGCAGAACTGAGGCGGCGGACAAAAAAACGGCGAGGCCAGGCCTCGCCGTTTTAGCAGAAGCGCCGGAGGGCGCCTCAGGCGACCTTGTCTTTCAGCTGCTTGCTGGGCAGAAACACCACTTTGCGCTTGGCGGCGATCTCGATGGTCTCGCCGGTCTTGGGATTGCGGCCGGTGCGGGCGGCGCTTTCCTTGACTTTGTATTTGCCCACCACGGTGGTGATTTCGTCGCCGTTGGCCAGCGCGTTTTGCAGCACTTCGTCAAAAGCGCCCAACACCCGGAGCACGTCGGCCTTGCTCAGGCCGGATGTCTCGGCCAAGGCCGCGATCAGTTCTGCTTTGGTCATGTTTTGGTCTTTCCCTAAGGTCTAGGAGGGCTTGCCGCGGCGGCTCTGGCCGCCGGCGCCGCGCTTACTCGATATTCTGGATCTGCTCGCGCATCTGTTCAATCAGTACTTTCAACTCCACCGAGGCCTGCGTGGTTTCCGTGGAGACCGATTTGGACCCCAGCGTGTTGGCTTCGCGATTCAACTCCTGCATCAGGAAGTCCAGACGCTTGCCGGACTGACCGCCGGCTTTCAGGATGCGGCGCACTTCGCTGAGATGGGTGCTGAGGCGGGCCAGTTCTTCATCGACGTCTATTTTCTGAGCGAACAGCGCGAATTCCTGCTTCAGCCGGTCTTCGTCGACATTGCCCAGCGCTTCTTGCAGGCGGCTGGACAGTTTGGACATATGAGCGTCCAGAATGGCCGGCAGCTTGGGCTTGATGGCGACGACGATGGCTTCCATGCCGGTGATGCGTTCTTCCAGCACCACCTTGAGTTTTTCGCCTTCGCGGCCGCGCGAGGCGTTGAAGTCCTTCAGCGCCACCGCCAGGCTTTCCGTGCACAGCTGCTGCAGCACTTCCGGCGGCAACTCGTTGGTTTTCATCACGCCGGGCCAGCGCATCAGCTCGCCTACCGACAGACCGCGGTTTTCGCCGGCCTGCTCGCGCACCTGCTGCGAGACCTCGATCAGGCGCTGCAGCACGGCCTGGTTCAATTCCAGCGTCGGCACGGCGCTGTCCACCTGATTGATGCCGACGCGGCATTCCAGCTTGCCGCGGCTGACCTTGGCGGAAATCAGCTCGCGCAATTGCGGCTCGATCACGCGCAATTCTTCCGGCAAGCGCATTTGCAAATCAAGGTAACGGTGGTTGACCGAGCGAATTTCTAGGCTCAGCAAACCGCCGGGAAATTCCCTGCTGCTTGCGGCAAAGCCTGTCATACTTAAAATCATCAGACACCCCCTTAGATGAGCGGATTGTTTACTTTCTCAAGGCTGGGCCCGAATTGCTTTGCTAAGCTCAATCCAAGGCCTGTGGACACTATAACAACTGACACCCCATGACTCAATCGAACCAGCAGACCGCTTTGCCGGCCGGCTCCCGGCTGGGCGAGTACACGATTGTCCGCCAACTCTCCGTGGGCGGCTTCAGTGTTGTCTATCTGGCGCTGGACGATCAGGACAATAAGTTCGCGATCAAGGAGTACTTGCCGCGCAATCTGGCGCTGCGCGACGAGGACGGTCACGTGACGGTGCCGCATGAGTTGGACCGCGAGGCCTTCAATCTGGGCCTGAAGTGTTTTTTCGAGGAAGGGCGCATTCTCTCCGGCATTTCCCACCCCACCGTGGTGCGAGTGATCAATTTCTTCCGCGCCAATCAGACGGTCTATATGGTGATGGAGTACGCCGACGGCCGCTCGCTGGTGCGGGAACTGGAACTGGCCGGCGGACGGCTGGACGAGCGCCGCCTGCGCAAATGGTTCGCCGCGCTCTTGTCCGGGCTGCGGGAGGTCCATCTGCAGCGTCTGCTGCATCTGGACATCAAGCCCGCCAATATCTATCTGCGCCGCAACGGCGCGCCGCTGCTGCTGGATTTCGGCGCGGCCAGGCAGACCTTGTCGCGCCGCGACAAGCACTTCGCCTCGATGTACACCCCGGGCTTCGCCGCGCCCGAGCAATATGAAAAAGACGCGCCGCTAGGGCCGTGGACCGATATCTACGCGCTGGGCGCCTGTCTTTACGCTTGCATGGGCGGCGGCACGCCGCAGATTTCCAAGGAGCGCAAGGAAAGCGATCGGCTGACGCCGGCGAGCAAGGCCTTCCGCCATTTGTACTCCCGCGAGTTGCTGGAGCTGACCGATCAGTGCCTGGCGCTGTCTCCGGAGGAGAGGCCGGCCACCGTGCCGGGGCTGCAAAAGCGCCTGATGGCGGAGGAGTACAGTCCGCCGGAAGAACTGGCGGGCAGCAAGTGGGTGGGATGGATAAAAAACCTGACTGGCGGACGCTCGTGATGAGGGGATCGGCATGAAACTATCCATCTATCAGGAAAGCCGCATCGGCGGGCGAGCGTACAACCAGGACAGGCTGGTGATCGCCCACTCGCGCGACACCGTGATGCTGGCGGTGGCCGACGGCATGGGCGGGCATATGCGCGGCGAAGTGGCGGCGCAAATCACGGTGGACCTGCTCAGCGAGCTGTTTTACCAGCAAGCCACGCCGACGCTGACGCATCCCAATCGCTTTCTCGTCAACGCGGTCAGCACCGCGCATCAAGTCATTCTCGATTACGCCGCCGACCACCGGCTGCCGGAGGTGCCGAGCACCACGGTGGTGGCGGCCATCATCCAGCAGGGGCACTTGTACTGGTGTCATGTCGGCGATTCCCGGCTCTATCTGCTGGATGAGAAGGGCTTGCGTCTGCGTTCGCGCGATCATTCCCAGGTGCAGCGCCTGATCGATCAGGGCCAGTTGAGCGAGGACGCTGCCAAGGTGCATCCGGAACGCCACAAGATTTACAACTGTCTGGGCGCGGCCAGCGATCCGGACATCGACGTCGGCGAGAAACAAAGCGTGGGCGCGGGCTGCTCCATTCTGCTGTGCTCCGACGGCCTGTGGTCGCAGGTGATGGACCCGGAGCTGGAAAAGGTCTTCGTCCGCCGCAATGTCAGCCAGGTCTTGCCGGCGCTGATGAATGTGGCGGAGCGCCGCGCCGGCGCCGGCGGGGACAATCTGTCCGCGGCGGCGGTCACCCTGCTGGACGAGACGCAGGACTACGGCGAGCGCGAGGACGTGCTGGACACGGAAACGGCGACGCCGCGTCAGATGGGACGGATGATTCTGGACTCCAATCTGGAAACCATGCATCAGGAGATTCTGGCCAGCCGGGTGGCGGGCAAGCGCGACTAAGCGCCGTCGTCGGTGGCGACTGATATAATCGTCGGCATTTACCGTTCTGGACGATGACATGATGCGACCTTCCCAACGCCCGGCCGATGCCCTGCGCACGGTGCGGATCAGCCGCCACTACCTCAAGCACGCCGAAGGTTCGGTGTTGATCGAGTTCGGCGACACCAAGGTGATTTGCACCGCCAGCGTGGACGACGGCGTGCCGGGCTTCCTGAAGGGCAAGGGCCGCGGCTGGGTGACCGCCGAGTACGGCATGCTGCCGCGCTCCACCGGCTCCCGCATGCGCCGCGAATCCTCCGCCGGCAAGCAGTCCGGCCGCACCCAGGAGATTCAGCGCCTGATCGGCCGCTCGCTGCGCGCCGTGGTGGATCTGGAGAAGCTGGGCGAGCGCCAGATCCAGATCGATTGCGATGTGATCCAGGCCGACGGCGGCACCCGCACCGCCAGCATCACCGGCGCCTACGTGGCCTTGGCCGACGCGATCGGCCTGCTGCTGCGCGAGGGCAAGCTGAGCGAGAACCCGCTGCGCGACCAGGTGGCCGCCATTTCGGTGGGCCTGTATCAGGGCATGCCGGTGCTGGATCTGGATTACGCGGAAGACTCCAACTGCGACACCGATATGAATGTGGTGATGACGGGAGACGGCCGCTTCGTTGAGGTGCAGGGCACCGCCGAGGGCGAGCCGTTTGGCGATCAAGAGCTGCAGGCGATGCTGGGCCTGGCCCGTTCCGGCATCCGCGAGCTGGTGGCGCTGCAGCGCCAGGCGCTGGCGGAGTGAGGGCGCAAGCCCTGAATAGTAAAAAGCCCCGTCGCCGGGGCTTTTTTCATGGCTTGGCGCTCTTGCTGATGAACTGCTGCAGCGCATCGTAGAACATCGGCGCGCTGACGCTCATATTGTCTTCTTGCTTGCGCCGCGCGGCGGTGGGGGCGGAGCTTTGCACCGCGACGATGACCGGCTGTCCCGGCCCCATCACGAACACTGGCGAGCCGCTATTGCCTTCCAGCGTGTCGCAGCGGTGGGTCAGGCGGCCGTCCGGGCGCAGCTTGGTCGCCTTGCAGGCGTTGTGCACCAGCAGGTGTTTTTGATCGTCGATGGGGTAGCCGCCCTGGGTCAGCGTCCAGCTCCGCTGGTTCAGCAATTCGCGCAACTGCTTGGCGTTGCCGCTGAAGACGGGCAGCACGCCCTGGGTGTCGCCCAAGGGGGTGGCCAGGCGGACGAAGGCGAAGTCGCGCGGCGCGATGCGCGGCGGGATGTAGAGGCCGTCGGCGCGGCGGTCCAGGCCTTTGAGAAAGCTCTTGTCCACCTGCACTTCCAAAATCTTGCTGCGCGCGGTGAATTCATCGCCCCACAGGCCGACGGTGAAGCTGACCGCCGGATCGAAACGGCCTTTCTCGTCGACGAAGCAATGGCCGGCGGTCAGCACTACGTCGCGCGCCACCAGCGCGCCGGTGCAGATGGTGCGGGAGCGGGTTTGCAATTGCCCGACGGCGAGCCAGGGTTGATGGTCGGGGCGAGTGCGGACGCGATCGTCCTGGCCGAAGAACAGGATCTTGTGTTCCGCGGAGACGGTGGGGGCGGCGGACGCCGGCAGGGCAAGCAGAACACTGAGGACAAGCAGCGGGAGTTTCATCGAGTTTGGCCTTGCAAATGAAAACGGGGCGCCGAAGCGCCCCGAATTATGTGCGATTGCCGGAGGTTCCGGCAATGCTCGCCGCCTGATTACTTGGCAGCGGAAGCAGCTTTTTTGGAAGCTTTCTTCTCGGCTTTCTTGGCCGGAGCGGAAGCTTCTTTCTTAGCGGCTTGGGCTTTCTGAGCAGCGGAAGCCTCTTTCTTGGCTACGTGCTTTTTGTGCTTTTTAGCGGCTTTTTTGGCCGGGGCGGAAGCGTCGGCTTTAGCGGCTTGAGCTTTCTGAGCAGCGGAAGCTTCTTTCTTAGCAGCGTGCTTTTTGTGCTTTTTAGCGGCTTTTTTGGCCGGAGCGGAAGCGTCGGCTTTAGCGGCTTGAGCTTTCTGAGCAGCGGAAGCTTCTTTCTTAGCTACGTGCTTTTTGGCTTTTTTCGGAGCGGAAGCGTCGGCCTTGGCGGCTTGGGCTTTCTGAGCGGCGGAAGCTTCTTTCTTGGCTACGTGCTTCTTGGCTTTTTTAGCTTTCGGAGCGGAAGCGTCGGCTTTAGCGGCTTGAGCTTTCTGAGCAGCGGAAGCTTCTTTCTTAGCTACGTGCTTTTTGGCTTTTTTGGCTTTTTTCGGAGCGGAAGCGTCGGCCTTGGCGGCTTGGGCTTTCTGAGCGGCGGAAGCTTCTTTCTTGGCTACGTGCTTCTTGGCTTTTTTAGCTTTCGGAGCGGAAGCTTCAGCTTTAGCGGCTTGAGCTTTCTGAGCGGCGGAAGCTTCTTTCTTAGCTACGTGCTTCTTGGCTTTTTTAGCCTTCGGAGCGGAAGCTTCGGCTTTGGCGGCCTGAGCTTTTTGAGCAGCGGAAGCTTCTTTCTTCGCTACTTTTTTCTCGGCTTTCTTAGCCTTGTGGATCGCAACCGGAGCGGAAGCAGCAGCTTTTTCAGCGGCGAAGCCGTTAACGGACACCAGGCTGAAAGCAGCGGTCAGAGCAAGCAGAGCCAGCTTTTTCATTTATGAAACTCCTAAGTTTCTTGGATTGGTATGAAAGTGGACATGTAGTCCTTTTCAGGCCGAAATGCTAACCATGACAAGGGGCTGAGTCTATGCCTTCTGTGTATCCCAATGTTACGGAATGTACAGGCGCGGCGGCGACGGATGTCAGATCGGCCAGCGGAACAGAAAGCGCGCGCCGCCCAGCGGCGAGCTTTCCACTTTCACCTCGCCGCGGTGGGCGCGGGCGATGCCGGCGACGATGGCCAGTCCCAGGCCGTGGCCGCCGGTCTTGCGGCCGCGGCTTTCGTCCAGCCGCACAAAGGCGTCGAACACCCGGCCGCGGTCCTGTTCCGGAATACCGGGGCCGTCGTCGTCCACCATGATGATGCAGTGGCGCTGCTCGACGATGATGCTGGTCTGCACCAGGCGGTTGGCGTGGCGGCGGGCGTTGGACAGGAAGTTGTCCAGCACCCGGGTCAGCAGGTGTTCGTCGGCGGTGATGGCCAGGCTGGCCCCGGCCGGCTCCAGCCATTGAATGTCCTGCGTCAGCGCGGCCTGGCCGGCGATGCGGTCCTTGGCCCAGGGGATGGCGTCGAAGCTGCTGAGCTTCAGCGGCGCTTCCGGCCGGTCCAGCCGCGCGTGCAGCAGCAGCTCCTCCACCAGCTTGTCGATGGCGGAGAGGTCGCGCTCTATCGCCTGCCGCTCCGGGCTGCTCTCGTCGCCTTCCAGCAGCGCCATCCGGTAGCGCAGCCGCGCCAGCGGCGTGCGCAACTCGTGGGCCACGGCGTTGGTCAGGGTTTTCTTGCTATTGATCAGCGCGGCGATATTGTCGGCCATGTGGTTGAAGGCGACGCCCAGCTGGCTGACGCCGGAGCGCGGCGGCAGGTCCACGCGGGCGGACAGATTGCCGCTGGCCAGCTTGCCGGCGGTCTGCTCCAGCGCCACCAGGTCGCGCCAGTGCGGCCGCATCCATAGAAACACCGGTATCGCCAGCGACAGGCCGATGAAGCCCAGCAGCGCGTAGTCGAACCATTTGAGCTGGTGCAGGAAGAATAGATAGCGCAGCGGACCGGCCACCAACAGGTAGTTGCTGTCCTCCAGCTTTTGCAGGAACACGTATTTGTCTTCCAGCATCACGATTTCGCCGCGGTCCAGCGCCTGCTTGGATTCGTCGTCCAGCAGATAGCTGCTCATCTTCTCCACTTTGACGCGGAAGGTGAAGCCGTGGTCGGAGTTGGCCAGCGTTTCGCTCCAGCGGTCTTCCGGCACGCCGCGCAGATCGGCTTCGATCAGCGACAGCGTGGTGCGCAGCAGGTCGGACAGATAGCGCTCGCCCACGTCGTCCACCGCCTGCTTGTAGACCGCGCCCACCAAGACCACCGCCACCAGGAAACAGGTCATCAGCAGCAGGTAGAACTGGATGAACAATCGGCGCATGCGCGCTTACTCCCAGCCGGACAAGGAGAACAGATAGCCGCGGTTGCGCACCGTCTTGATGCGGAACGGCTCGCTGGGATTGTCGCCCAGTTTCTTGCGCAGCCGCGAGATGGCCACGTCTATGCTGCGGTCCAGGCCGTCGTAGCTGACGCCGCGCATTTCCTTGAGCAGGATGTCGCGGTTCAGGGTTTCGCCGGCGTGGCTGGCCAGCAGCCACAGCAGATCGAAGTCCGAGGTGGACAGCGGGATCTTTTCATTGGCCAGCGTCACGTCGCGGCTGATCGGGTCTATCGCCAGTTGGCCGAACACCACTTTGCGGGTGCCGGGCTTGGGCGCGGCGGCGTCGGCGTTGGCCGGAGCGGGCCGCAGATTGCGCAGCTGGGCGCGCAGCCGCGCCACCAGCACCGAGGGCGGCGTGGTTTTCAGAATGTAGTCGTTGGCGCCCAGTTCCAGGCCCAGGATCTGGTTCATATCGCTGTCCAGCGAGGTCAGCATGATGATGGGGCCGTCGAATTTGGGACGCAGCTCGCGGCAGATGGAGAGGCCGTCTTTGCCGGGCAGCATGATGTCCAGCAGCACCAGGTCCGGCGCTTCGCGGGCGATGGTGTCCAGCGCGGCGTCACCGCGCGGTTCCACCACCACGTCCATTTCATGGCGGGACAGAAAGTCGCTGATCAGCTCGGCCAGGTCGGCGTCGTCTTCTACAAACACGATGCGGTGGGTCATGCCTTGCATCCATCTATTCAGTGGTCAATCCGCGAAGTATCGCCCGAGCCGCCGCGCGCTTCAACTGCAAGCACGGTCAGGACCGCCTTGTTTCCGCCCGGCGAGCAGGCGATTTCCGTTTCGAAGCGGAAAATCCACCGGTCCACAGTTGCCGGCGGCTTGATTACAGTTTCCTGACATCGCCAACCGTTTTGCAAAGGAAAGCTCATGAACGATCAAGTCCGTCCCGCCGCCGTCGACCAGACCGCGATCCGCCGCCTGGCGGACCAGGTTCTGGGGCAGATTCCCGCCTTGCTGGATGCGGCCGGCAAGTCTCTGACCGAGGTTCAGCAGCAGAAGCTGGATTCGCACGTGCTGGCGATGGCGCGCCGCTCGCTGACCGGCGAAGGGCTGCCGGATTTCGACAAGAGCCTGTTCGACGAGATCTCGGACACCACGCGGCGGCTGTCCGCCGCGGTGGTGGCCCTGTTCGGCAATCTGCCGGAAGAAGAAGCGCTTTTGCTGTCCATTCATTTCGAGATGGCCAAGAACAAGGCCTGAAGTCCGCCGTGCATAGATAGAGAGATAGAGGAGAAGACAATGACACAGATAACCGTAGTGATTGGCGACCGTCTGGGCAAGGGACAGAAAGTGGGCGCGGGCGCGGAGGCCGCCGGCGCGCGCGCGGTGGTGATCGCAGGCATGGCCGCGGATATGAAGCTGGGCGACGTGATGCAGGCGGAGGGCGCGCAGCTGGGCATTTCCTTCTGCGGCAGCGGCGGCGCCGGCGCCATCACCGCGCAGACCAAGTACGGCTACAAGGCCAAGTACGGCATGCGTTCGGTGGAGGAGGGCGTGACCGCGATCGAGGAGGGCTACACCGTGCTCGGCTTCGGCTTCATGGACAAGGAAGAGCTGGGGCAGCGGCTGGTGGCGGCCTATCAGAAGAAATACGGCGGCTGAGCGATGCAAAGGCGTTTCGAGTCCAGCGTGACGGTCAGCGGCCGCGGCGACAGCAAGGTGCAAGCTTGCGCCGACGCCTTGTCCGGCGTGCAGCGCGCGGTGACGGCGGCCGGCCATCCGGTGCTGTTGCGCATCGAGCCCATGCGGGTGACGGTGGTCGCGGCGGAGGAGATCCGCCGCCGCGAGCGCTTTCTGTTCTTCTTCCTGCCGCGGGACAGGCTCAGCTACGCCGTCACGCTGGAGGTGGAGGTCAGCGTGACGGTGCTGGATATCGAGGCCGTGCCCTTCGTCGCGCGCCAGGTTTAGGCGCCGGCTGTCGTTTTATTCCGAGGAGGAAGCCATGCTTCTGATCATTCTTCTCAAGTCGCTGTTGATAGGCGGTCTGGTCGGCGTCGCGGTGGGCGCCGGCGCGGCCCGCATGTTCCACGCGCCGACTTCCCAGGGCATGGGCGCTTTCCGCACCCTGGGCGAGCTCAATTCCTGCGAGGGCGACCCGGCCTCGCATTTTTCCTTCGGCCTGGGCTTTTTCTTCAACGCCTGGGCCTCGTCGGTGGCCGCCGGCGCCTTCACCCAGGACATCGACCACCGGGTGATTCCGCACTGGGGCGCCGCGGCTTTGCTGGCGCGCAACCGCAATCTGGCGGAGACCCTGCACAACCCGCGCAAGATGGCCTTGCTGTGCGGGGTAATCGGCATGCTGCTGGTGGCCTTCCTGAACACCACCGCTTCGGCGGTGCCGGCTTCGCTGCAAATCACCGCGGTCAAGGTCTTGGTGCCCGCGGCCAACCTCTTGGTCAACACCGTGATGCCGGTGATTTTCTGGCTGGCGGCGATTGAGGCCGGCCGGCGTTCCGGTCTGTGGGGCACGGTGTTCGGCGGCCTGGCCCAACTGATCATGGGCAATGCGGTGCCGGGCCTGGTGCTGGGCATTCTGATCGGCAAGGGCGTGGACGAGGGCGGCTGGAACAAGGTGACCAAGCTGATGATGGCGGCCATCGTGGCGCTGTTCGCGCTCAGCGCCTTCTTCCGCGGCTTTGATCTGAAGCTGCTGAGCAGCTTCCACTTGAACGCCCCGTCCTGGCTGGAACTGCTGCACGCCGCCGTGCGCGGCGCTTGAGGTTGAAGGAGAGAATGATGACTGAACAAGCACAAGCCGGCGGCTTCTGGCTGGCGGACTGGTCTTTTCCCTTGCTGGTGGGGCTGTTGTCCGCCGGCGTGTTCGCCGGCACGCATATGTATTACGTCTACGGCATCGGCGCTTTCAACGAGGTGGCCTTCGTGTCGATGCTGCGCGCCGGCATGGACACCGGCGTCTACGGCGCGGTGGCCGCCTTCGGCGCCAGCTTCTTGTTCGCCCGGGTGATAGAAGGCTCGCTGGTGGGCATCCTGGACATCGGCGGCGCCATCATGACCGGCGTCGGCCTGGGCATTCCGGCGATGTTCCTCGGCGCCGGCATCTTGTTTCCGGTGGAAAACTTCGGCGCGGCGCTGGCCACCGGGATGGTGATCGGCTTGCTGATCGGCGCGGTCATTATTTTCGCGCGCAAATTCACCATCAATCAGGGCAATTCCACTTACGGCGCCGACGTGATGATGGGCGCGGGCAACTCCTCCGGCCGCTTCCTCGGCCCGCTGATCATCCTGTCGGCGATGGCGGCGTCGATTCCCATCGGCGTCGGCTCGCTGCTGGGCGCGCTGGTCTTCTATCTGTGGGGCAAGCCCATCACCGGCGGCGCCATCCTGGGCGCGATGCTGCTGGGCACGCTGTTCCCGGTGGCGATTGCCTGAGGAGGCGGCGATGGATGATTTGCTGATCAAGGACGCTTTGCTGGCCGACGGCTCGGTAATGGACATTGCGGTCCGCCACGGCAAGATCGCCGGGCTGGGGCGGCTGGACGGCCCGGCCCGGCGCACGCTGCGGCTGGACGGACGCTGGCGGCTTAGCGCCGGCTGGATAGACGGCCATGTGCATTGCAACCCGGCCTCGCCGATTTATCACGATGAGCCGGATCAGGTGGGCGTGGCCGGCGGGGTCACCACGGTGGTGGACGCCGGCAGCGTAGGGGCCGACGACGTCGCCGCCTTCCGCGAGCTGGCCGGCGCTTGCCGCACCGATGTGCGCGCCTTGCTGAACATCTCGCGCATCGGCCTCGTCACCCAGCATGAATTGGCCAATCTGGACGACGTCGACGTGGCGCTGGCCGGCGCGGCCATCCGCGCGCATCGCGATTTCATCGTCGGCATCAAGGCGCGGCTCAGCGGCAGCGTGGTCGGCGCCAACGGCGTCGCGCCGCTGGCGCGGGCCAAGGAGATACAGCGGCGCTTCGGGCCGCTGCCCTTGATGGTGCATATCGGCAACACCCCGCCGTCGCTGGACGAGATCGCCGAATGGCTGGAGCCGGGCGATATCGTCACCCACTGCTTCAACGGCAAGCCCAACCGCATCCTGGACGCCGCTGGCGTGCTGCGCGCCTCGGTGCGGGCGGCGATCGAGCGCGGCGTGCTGCTGGACGTCGGCCACGGCAGCGCCAGCTTCAGTTTCCGCGTGGCGCGAGAAGCCATGGCGCTGGGCCTGTACCCGGACACCATCAGCTCGGACATCTATTGCCGCAACCGCGTGGCCGGGCCGGTGTTCGGCCTGGCGGCGGTGATGTCCAAATTCCTGAGCCTGGGCATGCCGCTGGAGAGGGTGCTGGACTGCGTGACCCGGCGGCCGGCGGAAGCGCTGGGACTGGGCGGCAAAGGCCGGCTGGAAGCGGGCGCGGACGCCGATCTGACCATCTTCGACATTGAAACCGCGCCGCGGCCGCAGAGCGATAGCGACGGCGACACGTTGACCGGCGTGCGGCACCTGACGCCGCTGGCGGCGGTGGCGGGCGGCGTCTTGCTGCCCACCGAACAAGGAAAGGCTTGTCATGTCTTCGATCTATGAGCAGTACCAGCTTAAGCCGGTGATCAACGCTTCCGGCCGCATGACCCTGCTCGGCGTGTCCACGCCGGCGCCGGAAGTGAGGGCGGCGATGGCCCAAGGCCTGGAGCGCTATTTCGAGATGAAGGATCTGGTGGACAAGACCGGCGACTATATCGCCCGGCTGCTGGAGGTAGAGGCCGCGACGGTGGTGTCCTGCGCCGCCGCCGGCATCGCCCAGTCCGTGGCCGCCGTCATCGTCCGCGACGACCCGCGCCTGCTGGTGAATCTGCACGCGCAGCCGGTGGCCGGACCGCGTGAGATCGTGCTGCCCAAGGGGCACAACGTCAATTTCGGCGCGCCGGTGGGCGCCATGGTGGCGCTGGGCGGCGGCCAGGTGGTGGAGGCCGGCTGGGGCAATGAGTGCTCGGCCGCGCAATTGGAGGCGGCGGTCGGCCCCGGCACGGCGGCTATTTTGTATATCAAGTCCCACCACGCCTTGCAGAAAAGCGTGCTCGGCGTGGCCGAGGCCGCCGAGGTGGCGCGCCGCCGGAAGGTGCCGCTGATCGTCGACGCGGCGGCGGAGGAGGACTTGCGCGAGTATTACCGGCTGGGCGCGGACCTGGTGATCTACAGCGGGGCCAAGGCGATAGAGGGGCCGACCAGCGGCCTGGTGCTGGGCCGCCGCCAGTATGTGGAATGGGTCAAGCTGCAAAGCCAGGGCATAGGCCGGGCGATGAAGGTGGGCAAGGAGGGCATTCTGGGCCTGACGTGCGCGATAGAACGCTATCTGAAGCAGGACAAGGAAAGCGGGGCGGCGATGGCGGAGCGGCTGCGGCCCTTCATCGCCGGGCTGAACCAACTGGCCGGCGTCAGCGCGCGCCTGGTCTGGGACGCCGCCGGCCGCGACATCGCCCGCGCCGAGATCGCTTTCGACGCCAGCGCCACCGGCGTCAGCGCGGTGGCCGCCGCCGCCGCGCTGAAACAGGGCGAGATCGCCATTTATTTCCGGGAATACCGGGCCAACGAGGGCAAGCTGGAGGTGGACGCGCGCAGCGTGGACGCCGCTCAGCTGGAACAGATCGGCACGCGCATCCGCCGCTTGCTGACGGGAGAGAAGGCATGAAACTGGAACCCCATTTTTATCAGGACCGCGTTTGCTTGAATGTACTGGCTGGAAGCAAGCACAATGCCCGTCAGATTCATCAGGCGGCGGAAGGCCATGTGCTGGTGGGCGTGCTGTCGAAGAACTACGCCGACGTGGACAGCGCGGTGGCGGACATGCGTGAGTACGCGGCCTTGATAGACAACGCCTTGTCGGTGGGGCTGGGCGCCGGCGATCCGCGCCAGTCCGACATGGTCAGCGCCATTGCCGGCCAAGTGCAGCCGCAGCACGTCAATCAGGTGTTCACCGGCGTGGGCGCCAGCCGCGCGCTGCTGGGCCAGGCGCGTACCGTGGTCAACGGCCTGGTGTCGCCCAGCGGCATTCCGGGCCTGGTCAAGGTGTCCACGGGTCCGCTCAGCGCCGGCGCGCCGGTCTGCGCCGCGC
The DNA here is from genome assembly GCF_003052555.1 of Chromobacterium sp. Panama. Taxonomy (NCBI): domain Bacteria; kingdom Pseudomonadati; phylum Pseudomonadota; class Betaproteobacteria; order Neisseriales; family Chromobacteriaceae; genus Chromobacterium; species Chromobacterium sp. Panama. The sequence goes on along the minus strand of NZ_QARX01000001.1, from coordinate 3,644,811 downwards.
CGGTGGACACCGCCATCGCCATGCTCAAGGATATGGGCGGCAGTTCGATCAAGTACTTCCCCATGGGCGGGCTGGATTGCCGCGACGAATACCTGGCGGTGGCGGAGGCCTGCGCGCGGCATGATTTCTGGCTGGAACCCACCGGCGGCATCACGCTGGAGAATTTCAGCGAGATCGTCCGCCTGGCGCTGGAGGCCGGCGTGCCCAAGGTGATACCGCATGTGTACAGTTCCATCATCGACGCCAGCGGCGAAACCCGGCCCGGCGACGTGGAGCGGCTGTTGTCGATGGTGAAAGCCTTGTTGTAGACGCGTCCGGGGAGGCCGGGCGCGGATGGGTTTAAGAAGGAGGCTCATGGTCAAATTCCCCTATCAACGGCTGGCCCAGGCCTTTGCCGCCCTGCAGGCGGAAGCGCTGCCGCAGGAAGAGCTGGCGCGCCGGCTGGCGGTGTCCACCCGCACCGTGCGCAACGACATCGACGCGCTCAACGCCATTCTGGCCGAGCACGGCGCGCGCTTCGTGCTCAAGCGCGGCGAGGGCTACCGGCTGCAGGCCGACGACCCGGAACGCTTCCAGCAGGTGCGGCCGCAGGCCGGCTCCGGCCGCGCCATTCCGCGTCAGGCCGGCGAGCGGGTGCATTATCTGCTGGCGCAGTTCCTCGGCTCCGCCTACGCCTTGAAGCTGCAGGATCTGGCCGACGCCTGGTGCGTCAGCCGCGCTACCTTGCAGACGGACATGGCCGAGGTGCGCGAGCGCCTGGCCGGCTACGGCCTGAGCATAGAGGCCAAGCCGCATTACGGCATGAAGCTGCTGGGCGCGGAATCCTCCATCCGCGTCTGCCTCAGCGATCTCTTGGCGCAGCTGGCGGCGGAGCGGGCGGACCATCCCTTGTTGAGCGCGGACCCGGTGCTGGCCGACGCGCTGGCGACGGTGCGCGCCGGCCTGCCCGGCTGCCTGAGCCGCGCCGGCGTCCGCCTCAGCGACGACGGCGCCCAGTTCCTGAGCTTTTATTGCGCGGTGGCGGCCAAGCGCATCGTCGACGGTTTTCCCTTGCAGGATTTCTCCTGTGAGGAAGCGCCGCCGGCGGCGGCCCAGGCCGCGACGCACATCGCCGGCCTGCTGCGGCGCATGAGCGGGGTGGAGATCGCCGCCGCCGAGCAAGCCTTCCTCTGCGTCAACATCGCCGCGCGCAGCCTGAGCGGCATATTGCCCAGCGCGATCAACGCCGACGACGCCGATGCGCTGGTCCGCTACATCCTCGACTACATCAACCGCCATTACCGCTACGATCTGCGCGCCGACCGGCAATTGCGCGACGATCTGGTCACCCACGTCAAAACCATGATCACCCGGGTGCGTTACCAGATCACGCTGGCCAATCCGGTGCTGGCTGACATCAAGCAGCATTACGCGCTGGCCTACGACTTCACGCTGGCGGCGGTGTCGAGTTGGGCCAAGCACTCGCCGTACCGGATCTCGGAGAACGAGATCGGCTATCTGGTGCTGCACATCGGCGTGGGGCTGGAGCGCCATTACCAGATCGGTTATCTGCGTCGGCCGCAGGCCCTGCTGGTGTGCGACGGCGGCAACGCCACGCTGCGCACGCTGGAGGCGGTGCTGCGGCGTCGCTTTCCGCAGCTGGAGGTGTGCGCCGCCTTGTCCTGTCAGGAGTACGAGGCGCTGGAGCATGTGGGCGCGGATTTCGTGGTGTCCACGGTGAGGCTGGAGGACAAGCGCAAGCCGGTGGCGCTGCTGTCGCCGTTTCCGTCGGATTACCAGCTGGAGCAATTGGCGCGGCTGGTGGCGGTGGACCGCACCCGGCCCTATATGCTGGAGCGCTATTTTTCCGCCCAGCATTTCTGGGTGGCGGAGCAGGGGCTGAGCCAGCAGGCGCTGTTCGAGCGCGTTTGCGGGCGGCTGCGCGAGGAGGGCTATGTCGACGCCGATTTCCTGCCTTCGGTGCGCGAGCGCGAGGACATCCTCAGCACCATGCTGGGCGACGGCATCGCCTTGCCGCACTCGCTGGGCTTGCTGGCGCGCAAGACCACGGTGTGCACCATCATCGCGCCTCACGGCATTGCCTGGGGGGAGGGCGGCGTGGCGCGGGTGATCTTCCTGCTGGCGATCAGCAAGACCGAGTACGAGGAAGCGATGGCGATCTATGAGCTCTTCGTTTCCTTCATGCGTCAGCGCGCCGGCGCCCGGCTGGTGGAGAGCCGCAGTTTCGAAGCGTTTCTGCGCAATGCCTTGCTATGTCTGCCCGACGCCTGAGCCAGGCGGGGCCGGCGTTTTCCTCGCTGTCAATCCATATTGTTTGGTTTATGTTTTTGTTGCGATTTGTATTGAATCCCGTTGTTTTTGTGCACTGCAAGGGGCGGAGTTCCAGCTTTTTTGTAACAGTTTGAAACTGTATATAGGTTCGAGTATTTACTTCATGCTTTCGTTCTAGATCACGCCATGTCTGCGCTTTGGCTCTATTTTCGTCATTGATCTGTAACAAGCTCTCTGGATTTACCCCGCGAGCGGCCGTTAACCTGGATCAAATTTGCCCTTGAAAGTTGGGGGCGAACTGTTTTTAATAGCGCCGCCTGGCTTCACAACCGGGATGCTCCCGCCGCTTTCTGCGCCGTCCAGGGCTTGCTTGCCCGCCGGAAGACGCGTCTCCGCCCGAGGGTTCGCCGGCTGTCAGCGTTGTGATGTCCCAGCAGGGGAAGGCCGCTTGTCGCCGTTTTCCTGTCGCGTCATCCACCCGGGGCGATTCGCGTCGCCCCTGTCGATTGATCATGCCGACCTTTCGATTTTGATCAGCTCGCGCTGCGAGTTCCGCATTGCTTTTTATTATGCCAATAGCATTTGCATGGCCGTCGGCCGCGCAAGGGCTTGCCGTTGCCGTCCGGTCATGAGCCGGGCCTGGATTACCGCCGCCGGGGCCGATGGCGCGCAGCCTTACGCGCCCGGGCGAGATAACAAGAATGTTCAACCCGTAAAGTCGTAAATGATGAGAAACCAAAGACCCTCACGCCTGTGGCGGGGACTTGCTGTAGCTTCGGCGCTGCTGCTCGCCGGGTGTCAAGGCGGAATCCTTGACCCCAAGGGCCCCGTGGCGGCGGAGCAGAAGTCCCTGATCATCACGGCAACCGCGCTGATGCTGCTGGTGGTCATCCCGGTGATCCTGATGACCTTCTTCTTCGCCTGGAAGTACCGCGCCAGCAATAAGGACGCCGTCTATGAGCCGAAATGGTCGCATTCGACCAAGATCGAGCTGGTGGTCTGGCTGATTCCCTGCATCATCATCGCCTTCCTCGCCGTGCTGACCTGGGAAACCACCCACAAGCTGGACCCGTACCGCCCGCTGGATTCCGACCAGAAGCCGATCGAGGTGCAGGTGGTGGCGTTGAATTGGAAATGGTTGTTCATCTATCCGGAGCAGCAGATCGCCACGATCAACGAGCTGGCCTTCCCCAGCAATGTGCCGGTGAACTTCAAGATCACTTCCGACGCGGCGATGAACTCCTTCTTCATCCCGCAATTGGGCGGCCAGATTTACGCGATGGCCGGCATGCAGACCCAGTTGCATCTGCTGGCGCATGAGCCGGGCGTGTACAAGGGCTTCTCCGCCAACTACAGCGGCGCCGGTTTCTCCGGCATGAAGTTCAACGCCGTCGCCACCAAGACGCCGGCGGAGTTCGAAGCCTGGGTCGCCAAGGTCAAGGCCTCCGGCAAGACGCTGGACGTGAACGGCTACCGCGGCCTGGTGCTGCCCAGCGAAAAGAACCCGGTGGCCTATTACGGCGCCGTCACCCCCTATCTGTTCCAGGGCGTGCTGCACAAATACATGACCGGCCGCACCTCGCTGGCCGCCACCGAGGCCGACGTGAAGCTGGCCGCTCTGGCCAAGAGCCTGTGCGAACCGCTGACGGTGAAGGAGTAATCAAGACATGCTGTTAGGCAAACTTACGCTGGACGCCATCCCCTTCCACGAGCCCATTGTGATGGGCGCGCTGGGCGGCGTCGGCCTGATCGGGCTGATGCTGGTGGCCCTGATCTCCAAAATGGGCAAATGGGGCTATCTGTGGCATGAGTGGCTGACTTCGGTCGACCACAAGAAGATCGGCGTGATGTACATCATCGTCGCCATGATCATGCTGCTGCGCGGCTTCGCCGACGCGCTGATGATGCGCGCGCAATTGGCCATCGCCACCGGAGGCAGCCACGGCGTGCTGCCGCCGGATCACTACGATCAGATCTTCACCGCCCACGGCGTGATCATGATTATCTTCATGGCGATGCCGTTCATGACGGGCCTGATGAACATCGTGGTGCCGCTGCAGATCGGCGCGCGCGACGTGGCCTTCCCCTTCCTGAACTCGCTGAGCTTCTGGCTGCTGGTGGCGGCGGTGATTCTGGTCAACCTGTCGCTGGGCGTGGGCAACTTCGCCCGCACCGGCTGGGTGGCCTATCCGCCCTTGGCCGGCATCGCCTTCAGTCCGGACGTGGGGGTGGATTACTACACCTGGGCCTTGCAGATATCAGGGATAGGGACGACGCTGACGGCGATCAACTTCCTGGTCACCGTGATCAAGATGCGCGCCCCCGGCATGAAGCTGATGGACATGCCCATCTTCACCTGGACCTGCACCTGGGCCAATGTGCTGATCGCCAGCTCCTTCCCCATCCTGACCGGCGCGCTGGCGATGTTGAGCCTGGACCGCTACCTGGACTTCCATTTCTTCACCGCGGAAGCCGGCGGCAACGCGATGATGTATCTGAACCTGTTCTGGGCCTGGGGCCATCCGGAGGTGTACATCCTGGTGCTGCCCGCCTTCGGCATTTTCTCCGAGGTGGTGTCCACCTTCACCGGCAAGCGCCTGTTCGGCCATAAGTCCATGATCTACGCCAGCGGCGCGATCTCCATCCTGGGCTTCATGGTGTGGCTGCATCACTTCTTCACCATGGGTTCCGGCGCCAGCGTCAACGCTTTCTTCGGCATCGCCACCATGATCATTTCGATCCCGACCGGGGTGAAACTGTTCAACTGGCTGTTCACCATTTACCGCGGCCGCCTGCGTTTTGAAACCCCCATCCTGTGGACGCTGGGCTTCATGGTCACCTTCTCCATCGGCGGCATGACCGGCGTGTTGATGGCGGTGCCGGGCGCGGACTTCGTGCTGCACAACAGCCTGTTCCTGATCGCCCACTTCCACAACACCATCATCGGCGGCGCGGTGTTCGGCTATCTGGCCGGCGTGACCTTCTGGTTCCCGAAAGTGTTCGGCTTCAAGCTGAACCCGAAACTGGGCAAGGCCTCGTTCTGGTTCTGGCAGATCGGCTTCATGTTCGCCTTCATGCCGCTGTATGTGCTGGGCTTCCTCGGCATGACCCGCCGCCTGAACTACACCACCAACCCGGAATGGGAGCCGTGGCTGTACCTGGCGCTGTTCGGCGCGCTCTTGATCGCCTGCGGCATCGCCTGCCAGTTGCTGCAGATCGTGGTCAGCATCCGCGACCGCAAGAAGCTGGCCGACGTCAGCGGCGACCCGTGGAACGGCCATACCCTGGAGTGGTCCACCTCGTCCCCGGCGCCGTTCTACAACTTCGCCAAGCTGCCGGTGGTGCATGACATCGACGCCTTCACCGATATGAAGGAAAAGGGCGTGGCTTACGCGGTGCCCAAGTCCTACGAGCCCATCCACATGCCGAAGAACACCGCGATGGGTGTCTATATCGGCGGCTTCACCACGGTGTTGGGCTTCGCCCTGATCTGGCATATCTGGTGGCTGGCCATCGTCGGCCTGGTGGGTATCGTCGGCTGCATGCTGGCGCGCGCCTACGACAACGATCTGGACTACTACGTGCAGCCGGAGGAAGTGGAGGCCATCGAGCGCGAGCGTTTCGAAAAACTGGGCATCGATGTGGACAACTACACCGAGCGCGACCCGGCCCAGCCGCACAAGGCGGCGCGTCCGACCACCACCGCGTAACAGGTTGAATCCGACATGACGACTTATGTAAAAGACGCGCACGAAGCGCACGACGACCACGAGCACCACGACAGCGGTTCGCAAACCGTGTTGGGCTTCTGGTTCTACCTGATGACCGACTGCATCCTGTTCGCCAGCGCGTTCGCGGCTTACGCCGTGCTGTTCCGCAATGTGGCGGAAGGCGTGTCCGGCAAGGAGATCTTCGATCTGCAATACGTGCTGGTGGAGACCGCGGCGCTGCTGCTGTCTTCCATCACCTACGGCTTTGCGATGATCGCCGGTCAGAAGGGCAATAAATCCGCGGTGCTGGGCTGGCTGGGCATGACCTTCCTGTTCGGCGCCGCCTTCATCGGCCTGGAAATCAACGAATTCCACCACCTGATCTCCGAGGGCCACGGCCCGCAGGTCAGCGCCTTCCTGTCGGCCTTCTTCGGCCTGGTGGGCCTGCACGGCCTGCACGTGACCGCCGGCCTGATCTGGATGGCGGTGATGATGATGGAAGTGGCCAAGACCGGCCTGACCGGCCGCGCGATGACGCGTCTGAACTGCCTGTCGCTGTTCTGGCACTTCCTCGACATCGTGTGGATCTGCGTGTTCACCGTCGTCTACCTGAAAGGAGCCATGGGATGAGCCAGGCACATCAACACGCCGCCCACGGCAGCGTGAAAAGCTATCTGATCGGCTTCCTGCTGTCGGTGGCGCTCACCGCCATTCCGTTCTGGATGGTGATGGGCGGCGCCTTCACGCCGCAGGCGACGGCGATCGGCATCTTCGCGCTGGCGGTGGTGCAGATCGTGGTGCATCTGAAGTATTTCCTGCATCTGGACTTCAGCAAGGAGGGCAAGCTCAATACCTTCTCCTTCCTGTTCACCGGCATGGTCATCGTGCTGCTGGTCGGGCTGTCGATCTGGATCATCTACACCGCCGACGCGCTGATGATGCGCTGAGGCGGGTTTGAGAGAGACCGTCTTGACATTCAAGCGCTATCTGCAGGTGACCAAGCCGGGCATCATCTTCGGCAACCTGATCTCGGCCGTCGGCGGTTTTCTGCTGGCGGCCCAGGGCAGGGTTGACTGGAGCTTGCTGCTGGCCACCCTGGCCGGCCTCTCGCTGGTGGTGGCGTCCGGCTGCGCGATCAACAACTGCATAGACCGGGACATCGACGCCAAGATGGCCCGCACCCGCAAGCGGGTGCTGGTCACCGGCGCGATGAGCGCGCGGGCGGCGTTGGCCCATGGCCTGCTGCTCGGCCTGGCCGGCTTCTACGCGCTGTGGCGTTGGACCAATCCGCTGGCCTTCGGCTGCGTGCTGTTCGGCTTCGTCATCTATGTGGGGGTGTACAGCCTCTATATGAAGCGCCATTCGGTGTACGGCACCCTGGTGGGCAGCTTGTCCGGCGCGGTGCCGCCGGTGGCCGGCTATTGCGCGGTGACCGGCCGTTTCGACGCCGGCGCGGCCATCCTGCTGCTGATGTTCTGTCTGTGGCAGATGCCGCATTCCTACGCCATCGCCATCTTCCGTCTGCAGGATTACCAGGCGGCGGGGATTCCGGTGCTGCCGGTGGTCAAGGGCATTTCCAGCGCCAAGCGCCAGATCGTGCTCTACATCCTGGCCTTCGGCGCCGCCACCGCGATGCTGGCCTTCGGCGGCTACGCCGGCTACGGCTATCTGGCGGTGGCCGGGGCCACCAGCCTGTGGTGGCTGAAGATGGCCTTGTCCGGCTACAAGCGCAGCATCGACGACCGCGTCTGGGCGCGTCAGCTGTTCTTCTTCTCCATCGTCACCATCACCGCGTTGTCGGTGATGATGGCGGTGGATTTCCGGCAGCCGGAACGCCAACAGCTGGCCGGTTTGAGCGCGTCCGCGCAGTCCTGAACGGAAGCAAGCCAAGACAAAGCGCGGGTCGCGGCCCGCGCTTTTTTCATGGCTGAGCGGCTAGAGGCCGATCAAACGTCGTCGGCCGCGACGCTGACCAGCAGCTGGTCGGCGGCGACGATGTCGCCCACCCGGCAATGCAGCGCGCTGACGACGCCGGCGCGCGGCGCGTAGATGCGGTTTTCCATCTTCATCGCCTCGACCACGGCCAGCACCTGATTGGCCTCCACCCGCTCATTGACCGCCACCGGCAGCGCCACCACCGTGCCCGGCATCGGCGAGGCCACCCGCTGGCCGGCCTCGGCGTCCGCCTCGGCGGCTTCCGGCTGCTCCGCCTGCAAGCGCAGCCGATGGCCGGCCACCGTCAACTCCATGTCGTCGCCGCAGGGCAGGGCGCTCCATTGCCGCCCGTCCACCTCGCCGCGCCACAGCTCGCCGTCGCGGCGCAGTTCCACGCGCAGGCTCCGCTCTCCCACCGCCGCGCGGACCTGGGCGCCTGAGCGTTCCAGCAGCCGGGCCTGCCAGCGCGAGGCGCCGGCGCGATAGCTCAGCCGGCCCAAGGGCGCGTCCGGGTCCAGCGCGGCGCGGTCGTGCGGGCCGATGCCGCCCTGCCAGGGCGAGGACGATTCGACGCAGGCCAGGGTCAGTTCGACGGCGGCGGCGCAGGCGACGGCCTCGGCCAGCGGCGCGGCTTCCGGCGCGGCGGCGAGCTGGTCGACCAGATGGGTGTCCAGCTGGCCGGCCCGCACCCGCGGCTCGCGCAGCAGCCGCTCGATGAAGCCCAGATTGGTGCTCAGGCCCGGCAGCGCGGTGTCGCGCGCGGCGGCTTGCAGCGCGTCCAAGGCCGCGGCGCGGCTGCCGCCGTGGGCGATCAGCTTGGCCAGCATCGGGTCGTAGAAAGCCGGCACCTCGCCGCCGTCGCTGTCGAAGGCCGCGTCCACGCGGCAGCCTTGCGGCCAGCGCGCCAGCAGCGCCTTGCCCGGCATGGGCGCGAACTCGCGCAGCGGGTCTTCGGCGTAGACCCGGCATTCGATGGCGTGGCCGTCGGCGCGGATCTCCTCCTGGCGCAGCGGCAGGGCTTCGCCGGCGGCGACGCGCAACTGCCATTCCACCAGATCCAGTCCGGTGACGGCCTCGGTGACCGGGTGCTCCACCTGCAAGCGGGTGTTCACCTCAAGGAAATAGAACTGGCCGTCTGGCGCCAGGATGAATTCAAAAGTGCCGGCGTTTTGGTAGCCGATGGCCGCCGCGCCGCGCACCGCGGTGTCCAGCAGCGCGGCGCGGGTGGCGGCCGGCATCGCGCAGGCCGGCGCCTCCTCGATGATTTTCTGGTGGCGGCGCTGCAAGGAGCATTCGCGTTCGAACAGATGCGCCACATTGCCGTGTCGGTCGCCGAACACCTGCACTTCCAGATGGCGCGGCCGCGCGATATAGCGCTCCACCAGCAGCCGGCCGTCGCCGAAGCTGGAGCGGCCGACGCGCACCGCGGCGTCCACCGCCTCGCGCAGCGCGGCTTCTTCCCACACCACTTGCATGCCCTTGCCGCCGCCGCCGGCCACCGGCTTGAGGATGACCGGATAGCCGATCTCGGCGCAGCTCTCCAGAATCAGTCCGTAGGACTCGGTGGCTTCCGCCGAGCCCGGCGTCACCGGCACGCCCGCCGCCGCCATCAATTGGCGCGCGCGCGCCTTGTCGCCCATCTGGGCGATGGTGTCGGCGTCGGGGCCGATGAAGACCAGGCCGGCGGCGGTCACCGCGCGGGCGAAGTCGGCGTTTTCCGACAGGAAGCCGTAACCGGGATGGATGGCCTCGCAACCGCTGTCCAGCGCCGCGGCGATGATGGCCTCGCCGTTCAGATAGCTGGCGCTGGACGGGGCCTCGCCTATCCAGCGCCGCTCCGCGGCCCCTTCCAGGTGCGCGGCACCGGCGTCGGCCGTGGAGTAGACTGCGACATGCTCGATGCCGAGCCGCCGGCAGCTGCGGGCGATGCGGCGCGCGATCTCGCCGCGGTTGGCGATCAAAATTCGTTTGAACATGGTGTTTACATCCTGAATACGCCGAAGCGGGTGTCTTGGACCGGGGCGGCGGCGGCCAGCGCCAGGCTGAGCGCCAGCCATTCTCGGGTCTGGGCCGGGTCGACGATGGCGTCCACCCACATGCGGGCCGCCACGTACAGCGCCTGGCCCTGGCGCTCGTAGGCGTCGCGGATCGGCCGCTTGAAGTTTTCCTCTTCTTCCGGCGTCCAGGCCTTGCCCTGTTTTTCCAATTGCTCGGCGCGGATCAGCGCCAGCACCGTCGCCGCCTGTTCGCCGCCCACCACCGTGGTCTTGGCGTTGGGCCACATCGCCATCAACTGCGGGCCGATGGCGCGGCCGCACATGGCCAGATTGCCGGCGCCGTAGCTGCCGCCGATCAGGATGCTGAACTTGGGCACGCGGGCGCAGGAGGCGGCGTTGACCATCTTGGCCCCGTGTTTGGCGATGCCGCCGGCCTCGTATTCCGCGCCCACCATGAAACCGTTGATATTGTGCAGGAACAGCAGCGGAATGCCGCGTTGGGCGCAGAGTTCGATGAAGTTGGCCGCTTTTTGCGCGCTTTCCGAGAACAGCACGCCGTCGTTGATCAGCACGCCCACCGGATAGCCGCCGATGTGGCCGGTGCCGCACAGAATGGTGGCGCCGAAACGGGCGCGGTATTCGGCGAAGGCGGAGTCGTCCAGCAGCCGGGCCAGGATTTCCCGCGCCGGAATATGCTCGCGCGGGTTGGCGCTGACGATGCCGGCCAGTTCCGCCGGATCGTAACGCGGCGGCCGCGGCGCTTGCGGCGGCGCGTACTGCCGGCCGCGGCCGCGGCGCGCGACGATGTCCCGCATCAGCCGCAGCGCGTGTTCGTCGCTGAGCGCGTAGTGATCCGCCACCCCGCTGTCGCGGGCGTGCACATCGGCGCCGCCCAGGGTTTCCGCGTCCACGATCACCCCGGTGGCGGCGCGCACCAGTTGCGGGCCGCCCAGGAAGATGGAGCCGTTGCCGCGCACGATGATGGTTTCGTCGCTCATCGCCGGGATGTAGGCGCCGCCGGCGGTGCAAGAGCCGAGCACCGCCGAGATCTGCGGCAGGCCCAGCGCCGACATCTCGGCGATATTGCGGAAGATGCGGCCGAAGTGCTGCTCGTCCGGGAAGATGTCTTCCTGCAAGGGCAGGTAGACTCCGCCGGAATCCACCAGATAGAGGCAGGGCAGGCCTTGCTCTCGGGCGATCTGCTGGGTGCGCAGATGCTTGCGCAGCGTCAGCGGGTAATAAGTGCCGCCCTTGACCGAGGCGTCGTTGGCGAACACCGCCACCGCGTGGCCGGCGACGATGCCGATGCCGGTGACGATGCCGGCGCAGGGCACCGCGTGCTCGTACACGTCGTGGGCGGCCAACTGGCCGATCTCCAGAAAGGGCGTGCCGGGGTCCAGCAGCAGGGATAGGCGTTCGCGCGGGGACAGCTTGCCCTTGGCCGCTTGCTTGGCGCGCGCCTCCGGACCGCCGCCTTGCAAGGCGGCGTCGCGGGCGGCGGCGATGCGCTCGCGCAGCTGGCGGTAGGCTTCGGCGTTGCGTTCAAACGTCTCGCCGGAGGCGGGAACGCGGGATTCGATACGGGACATGGAAGAGCTTCCTCGATTCAGGCGGCGCGCGCGCGCACCTTGAACAGCACTTGCGACAGGGTCAACAGGCCCAGGGCGGCCACCGCCAGCGTCCAGGCGCCGTCGTGATGCAGCAGCACCGAGACGGTGGCGGCGATGCCGGCCAGCCCCTGCTGCAGGAAGCCGCACAGCGCCATCGCGTGCGCGCCGTGCTCCTTGGCGTCGCTGACGGCGGTGGCCATGCTGTTGGGGAACAGCACCGCCTGGCCGAAAATGGTCAGGCAGTAGAGGCCGATGAACAGCCACAGGCCGGGCAGGCGCTCCAGCAGGCCCAAGTGCCAGCCCAGCAGCATGGCCAGCGTGGCCGCGGCCAGCAGCGCCGCGCCGGCGCGCATCAGGCGCAGCCCGCCCACGCGGGCCACCAGGCGGTTCACCACCATGGCGCCGCTGAAATAGGACAGGCCGATCAACAGTCCGACGTTGCCGAAGCCGGCCACCGCCAGGCCGAAGTGCTCCTGAAACACGAAGGGGCTGACCTCTTGCAAGGTCACCGTGGTGGCGAAGCCCAGGCCGCCGGCGCAGGCCGGCCACAGAAAGCCGGGCCGGCGCAGAATGCGCCAGTACGGGCTGGGGCCGGAGGCCGCGGCGGCCGGGCGGCCGGCTTGCAGCGGCAGGCCCATGGTCAGCAGCGCCGCCACGGCGCCGGTGACCGCCATCAAGGCGAAGCCGGCTTCCCAATGACTGTATTTGCCGATCAGGCCGCCGATGAACTGGCCGCCGCCCAGCGCGGTGATGAAGGCGATGGAGAGCACGGACAATTTGCGCGCCAGATCGTCGCCGCGCCAGTGATCGCGCACGATGATGCGGGCGATGATGGCCGCGCCGCCGCCGGCGATGCCCTGCGCCACGCGCAGCGTCAGCAGCTCCGCGGCGTTGGACACGAAGGCGAGCAGCAGGCTGCAGACCACGAACAGCGCCAGCGAAATCAGCAGCGGTCCGCGCCGGCCCCAGCGGTCGGCCGCCGAGCCCCAGAACAGCACCGGCAAGGCCGCGCCCACCACATAGCCGGAAATCGACATCTCCACCAGGCTCTGGCTCATCGCCAGCTCCCGCATCACCGCCGGCAGCGAGGGCAGATACACGGTGGTGGCCATCTGCGCCATGAACACGATCAGGCAGGCCAGCGCCATCAGCCGGCCGGCCGGCTGCGCCAGCGCCGCGGGCGGCGCGGTCAGGGTTTTCTCATTCATGGGCGGCTCGCAACTGATTGAGGCAGGCGGCGAAGCGTTCGATCTCCTGCGTGGTCATATTGGCGCGGATCATGATGCGCAGGCCGGCGCGGCCCTTGGCGATCACCGGGAAGAAGATGGGCGAGGTGTAGAAACCGTCTTCCAGCAAGCTCTTGGCGTAGAAGATGGTGTTTTCCTCAGAGCCGATGGAGACGAAGCGGATGGGTAGCGGCTCGCCGCTATTGTCCGAGGCCACATGCTGGTCGAACAGGCGGATATTGTCCTGCAGCCGTTGTTGCAGACGCGGCAGCTCCTCGGAGCGGTGAATGGCCGCCGACTGGATGATGGCGCCCAGGCCGGCGGTGTTGATGCGTTGCGACCAGGTCACCGGCCCGCCGAAGCGGGTGGCCAGCTTGCGGCGCTGGGCGTCGTGGCGCGGGCCCAGGAAGATGGCGCCGCCGGACGCGCCGAAGCCCTTGTTCAGCGAGGTGACGATCAAGGTGCGCTCATTGATGCCGCCCATGGTTTCCAGCACCAGGCCGCGGCCGTGGCGGCCCAGCGTGGACAGGCCGTGGGCTTCGTCGAAGAACAGGAACAAACCGTATTTGTCCTGCAACGCCAGCAGCTCCGGCACCGGAGCCATGCCGCCGGTGCTGTAGACCCCGTCGGCGACATAGGCCACGCGCGCATGAGTCTTGCACAGGTCTTCCAGCGCGTTCAGATCGTTGTGGCGTATGGTCTGGATCTCGGCCTCGTCGGCGCAGATCGGCTTCATCATGTTCAGGCAGAAGTGGGCGTTCTTGTCGAACACCATCAAGGGCGGCACGTCTTCGGTCAGCGCGCCGGAGGCCAGCAGGGGCAGGGCGGCCGCGGCGGCGGCGGCGCAGGACGGCACGGTCAGCGTTTCCGCGTCCACCAGCTCCGCCAGCGCGTCCTCCGCCTGCTGCAGAATGTCGAACTGCACCCGGATGCGCGAAATCGAGGTGTTCAACGAGCCGGTGTTCAATACCGCGTCCGCCGCCGCCTGCAGGATGTCCGGGTGCGAGTCCAGGCCCAGATAGGAATAGGACGACATATTGACGAAGCGCTTGCCGTTGGCCACCGCCTCATGGCGGCCGTCGCCCAGGTTGCGGGTGACGATATTGGCCAGGCCGGCCTGGGTGGTGATGTCCCAGAAGCTGTTGCTCAACTGGATGGCTTTTTTGATATTGGCGTGTTGATGCATGTTTCCCCCCTCGTATGGTTTGACGGCGGCCGTCAAGGCCGCCTCGTCCGGCCTATACCCGTTCCAGAATCAGCGCCAGGCCCTGTCCCACGCCCACGCACATGGTGCACAGCGCGTAGCGCTTGCCGCCGGCCTGCAGCTGCGCGGCGGCGGTCAGCGCCAGCCGGCTGCCGCTCATGCCCAGCGGGTGGCCCAGCGCGATGGCGCCGCCCTTGGGGTTCACGCGTTCGCAATCGTCGGGCAGGCCCAGCGCGCGGGTGACCGCCAGCGCCTGGGCGGCGAAGGCCTCGTTCAGTTCGATGACGTCGATGTCCTCGATGCCGAGGCCGGCCTGGCGCAGCGCCTTGCGGCTGGCCTCGATCGGGCCCGCGCCCATGATGCGCGGCGCGATGCCGGAGCTGGCCGAGGCCAGCACCCGCGCGCGCGGACGCAGGCCGTGGCGTTGCGCCGCCGCGGCCGAGGCGATGATCATCGCCGCCGCGCCGTCGTTGACGCCGGAGGCGTTGCCGGCGGTGATGCTGGACTCCGGGCCGAACAGCGCCTTGAGCTTGGCCAGATCCTCCAGAGAGGTCTGGCGCGGATGCTCGTCGCGGCTGACGATCAGCGGGTCCTGCTTGCGGCGCGGGATCGTCACCGGGATGATCTCCTCGGCGAAGAAGCCGGTTTCCAGCGCGGCGAAGTAACGCTGCTGGCTGCGCAGCGCGAAGGCGTCCTGATCCTGGCGGCTGACGCCGAATTCGCGCGCCACGTTCTCCGCCGTGGCCGGCATGGTGTCCACGCCGTATTGTTTCTCCATCGCCGGATTGACGAAGCGCCAGCCTATGGTGGTGTCGTAGATCTGCATGTCGCGGCCGAAGGCTTTGTCCGACTTCGGCATCACGAAGGGCGCGCGCGACATGGACTCCACGCCGCCGGCGATCAGCAGCTCGGCCTCGCCGGACTTGACGGCGCGCGCCGCCAGCGCCACCGCGTCCAGGCCGGACGCGCACAGGCGGTTCACGGTCAGGCCCGGGACGCTCTCCGGATAGCCGGCCAGCAGCAGGCTCATGCGGGCCACGTTGCGGTTGTCCTCGCCGGCCTGGTTGGCGCAGCCCAGGATCACTTCGTCTATCGCCGCCGGGTCCAGGCCCGGATTGCGCTCCAGCAGCGCGCGCAGCGGCGCCGCGGCCAGATCGTCGGCGCGCACGCCGGACAAGGCGCCGCCGAAGCGGCCGATGGGGGTGCGCACGGCGTCGCAGATGAAAGCGTCGGTCATCGCGGTCTCCTCTCAGCTCAAGCTGGTTTGCGGTTGCAACAGCGCGGACAGCAAATCGCGCGCGGCGTCGATCTCGTCGGCGCAAACGTGGTGGGGCATGTCCGGGTAAACGCGGAAATCCACCTCGGCGCCGGCGCGGCGGAAGGCCTCGGCGCTGCGTTCAATGCGCTCCAGCGGCATCCAGCTGTCGCTGTCGCTGGTGCCGAAGAAGGCCGGGAAATCCAGCGCCGCGGACGGCGCGCCCCAGGCCGCCTCGTCGGGGCCGAACAGGCCGCCGGAGAAGGCGATCAGCCCGCCTATCGGGCGTGGGCGGCGATAGATGAATTCGGCGGCCAGGCAAGCGCCCTGGGAGAAGCCCATCAGCACGATCCGGCTGTCGGCGAAGCCGTAGCCGCGCAGTTCCTCGATGGTGGCCTCGACGCAGTCCAGCGCCTGGTCCAGCGAGGGCTGATTGCTCTCCAGCGGCGCCATGAAGCTGTGCGGATACCAGGTGCGGTCCTTGGCGATGGGCAGAATGTAGGCGACGTCGGCCAGGTCGATGGCCTCGCCGTTCTTGTAGGCGTCCTGGGCGCTCTGGCGGCGGCCGTGCAGCAGCACCACGGCGAGCTTGGCCTGGTTCAGCGGCGCGCCGTAGATTTCCAGGCCGTGTTCTTTATGCGGATTGGGATCGATTGTGCTCATGTAGTGTGTCCTTTAGTGGATGCCCAGAATTTGCTTGGCTTCGGCGGGGGAGGCGATCTCGCGGCCGACTTCGCCGGCCAGGCGCGCCAGGCGCTCCACCAATTGGGCGTTGTCTCGGGCCAGTTCGCCGTAGCGGTAATAGACGTTGTCTTCCAGGCCGGTGCGCACATGGCCGCCCAGCAGCAGGGTGTGCAGATTGATCGCCAGCTGGTGTTTGCCTATGCCCAGCGCCGACCACACGCTGTCCTGCGGAATGCTTTCGACGAAATGCAGCAGGTTTTTGCAGGTGGCGGCCGCGCCGCCCTGTATGCCCATGGCGAAGCTGAAGCACAGCGGGCCGCTCAGATAGCCGTCTTCCTGCAGTTTCAGCGCCTCGCCGATGATGCCCTGGTGATAGACCTCGATCTCCGGCTTGGCGCGGTATTCGCGGATGTCCAGCGCCAGCGCGCGGGCCAGCTCCGGCGGATTGATGAAGGGCTTGCTGCCGTGGTTGACCGAGCCGCAGTTGAAGGAGGCGATGTCCGGACGGAAGGACAGATGGTTCCAGGCTTCCTTCTTCTCCAGTTGCGGCGGCAGATTGAGGCCGGAGGTGCTCAGATTGATCAGGATGTCGCAGCGCTCGCGGATGCGGCGGACGATATCGCCGTAGATGTCCGCGTCGTAGCTGGGCGTGCCGTCCGGGTTGCGGGCGTGGATGTGGACCACCGAAGCGCCGGCGTTCCAGCATTCATAGGCGGCCTGGGCGATTTCTTCCGGCGAAAACGGTACGCCGGGATGTTTCTGCCGGCTGGTGATGCCGCCGTTGACGGCGGCGGTGATGATGAGTTTTTGCATGGTGGGAACGCTCATGTGAATGAAAGAGGAAAAAGCTGCGGTGTTCAGATCTTGTCGCCGACGGGCGCGGTTTGCGGCTGCGCGGCGGCGTCCGGGCGCTTGGACACCAGATAAATGCCGACGCCGATCAGCACGCCGCCGATCAGCTCATGCAGCGACAGCGAATAGCCGAAGGCGGCGAAGGAAATCAGGGTGGCGAATAGCGGGGACAGAAACAGGAAACCGCTGGTGCGCACCGCGCCGCCCAGGTCCAGCGCCATGAACCACAGCGCCATCGCGCCGGTGGTGGCCGGCAGCGCCAGCCACAGGAAGGCGGCCAGCACCCGCTCGCTGTGAGGCAGTGTCGGGACTTCGCCGCCGGCCCAGGCCAGCAGCGCCAGGCAGGCCGAACCCACCAGCATCTGCCAGAAGGTCAGCGCCCAGACGTTGATCACGATGCGGCTGCCCTTGATCACCAGCGTGGACGCCGCCCAGCAGGCCGCGCCGCACAGCACCAGCGCGTCGCCGGCGCCGAAGCCGTCCAGCTTGTTCAGGCCGATGCAGACGGCGACGCCGAAGAAGGCCAGGACCAGGCCGACGGCGGCCAGAGGGTGGATTTTTTCCTTCAGCGCCAGCCGCGACATCAAGGCCACGATCAGCGGGGTGCAGGCCATCAGAATGGCGGCCTTGGCCGGGGTGGTGCTGCGCAGCCCGATATTGAGAAAGCCCATCGATCCGGCGGTCTGCAACAGGCCGATCAAGGCCAGCACGCCCCAGGGGCGAGGGCGGACGAAGGCGCGCGGATAGCGGAAGCGCTGCCACAGCAGAATGGGCACGATGCCGGCGGCGGCGGCGGTGAAACGCGCCACCGCGGCCCACAAGGGCGGCATTTCCGACAACACGATCTTGGAGGTGGGAAAGGTGGAGCCGAACAAAAAGGTGGCGGCCAGAATCAGCAGCCAATAGCGTTTGGCGTCGTAGTTGGGATGGGACATGGTCACCTGGCCAGACGGCGGTTTCAATAGCCATTTATCATATTGAAACGGTTTGGTTCAGGCTTCTTGCAAGCGGACAATTGCTGCTTCAAAACGGACAATTATGCTGCGCTGCGGCAAAGCCGTGTCGGCGCGCGGGTCCGCGGGGCGGAAAAGAGGCGGTTCAAAGCCTCGCTCTTGCCGGCTGGGCTTTGAACCGCGGATGGGATCAGGAGAAGTACTGGCTGGGGGCCGCGTTCATGATGCGGCGGAACATGGAGGAAAACGCGCCGGGCGTTTCATAACCCAGATCGGAGGCGATCAGGGTCACCGGCTCGCCGGCGCCCAGCCGCGGCAGGGCCGAGATCGCGCACACTTGCTGACGCCAGTACAGATAAGACACGCCCAGCTCCTGCTGGAACAGCCGCGCCAGCGTGCGGCTGGACGCGCCCACCAGTTCCGCCCATTCGTTAAGCCCGCGCCGGTCGCCGGGATTGGCCAGAATCGCCGAGCACACCCGCTGCAAACGCTGATCGCTCAGCGGCGGCAGCGGCAAGGCCGTTTCCCCCGACCATTCGATTTCGTCGATCAGCACGTCCAGCAAGCGGCCTTCTTTTTGATCGGCATGGGGAATGCCGCGCGTGCGCATCAGGCGGATGATGAGTTCCCGCATCAGCGGCGAAATGGCGATGGCTTTGGAGTGGCGCGGCAATTGCGCCAGATAGTGCGGGGACTGGATGTACAGGGTGCGCAGCGACACCGTGCCGCGGGCGCGCATGCTGTGCTCCACCGCGGGCGGCATCCAGACGCCGCGCTGCGGCGGCACCAGCCACAGACCGTCGGCGGTGGACAGTTCCATCACGCCGGAAACGGCGAAAATCAGCTGGCCTTCGCGGTGTTGGTGGCGGCCGACTTGATGACCGCTGGGAAAGTCCTTGGACATGCTCCACGCGGCGAAGTCCGGTAGGACGGCGTTGGATTCTATGGCCATGCGCTTGCTTTCTTATTTGAGGGTAGCCCGGTTCCGAGCGGCTTGCGGCCCTGTTGTGCGGGCGTCTTCAGCCGTCGGTTCAGGCTCATGATACTGCAGCGCACAAAATATTCATACAGTATAAATTGTGTCTATTTCAATGCGAATGCCTTGGGGCGGCGGAGCCGCCCGCCGCAGGGACAAAAGAAAACACCGCGGCCGGAGGGCCGCGGTGCGCAGGAGGAGGGGTAAGAAGAGCGATGCTTCGTCAGAAGCTCAGCCCAAAACCGCGCGCGTAGCGCAGCGCGCCCGGCTGGCCGTTTTCGTCCAGCGCGTGGATGGCCACCGGCAGCTTGCCACCGGGCGGATTCGCGCCCAGCATCACGTCCACCAGCGCCGGCATGGACGGCCCGCGCAGGCCGTTCTCATAGCCGTAGTAGGCGTAGGTGGCCAGCGTGGCGTCGGCCAGATCGTCGTAATTGATCACGTCGTAAGGCGCGCGCAGGGTCACGTGTATCAGCTTCTTGCCTTGCCGCTTGGCGTATTCCATCGCATTGCGCATTTGCTGCGCCTCGCTGAGCGGCGGCGCGGACAGGCTGCGGGCGAAGCGGGTCCGCAGCGCGGGCAGGTCTTCCGCCACATTGAAGACCAGGGAACCGTTGCCGGCGGCCGGCGCCGGCTCGGCTTGCAGGCTGCGCTTCATCCGCGGCGCGATGGCCGGCGCGTTGGGGTCGCCGTTGCGTTCCACCGGGCTGACGCCGGTGGCCAGGGTGCCGATGACGACCACGTCGGCCTGATCGATCGCCTGTTTCTGCGCCTCCCACGGCGTGGCGCTCAATTTGGCGCCGCTGACCTGGCGATAGCCCTTTTCATCGAAGCGGCGACGCATCGCCTCGGCCTGTTCGCCCCAGGGCGTCAGGATGAAGATGCGCTGGCTGGGCGAGCGCAGCGGCAGCGCCGCGCCCTGATTGCGCAGCAGGGTGATGGATTGCCGGGTGATTTTAGCTTCCACCGCGCGATGCTCCGCGCCGCCTATGGTGCTCAGCGCCGGCAGCGGCTTGGCCTCGCCGGCCGGGGTAACCTCGTTGCGCAGCTTCATCGCCACGATGCGCCGCGCCGAGCGGTCCAGTTCGGCGCGGTCTATCCGACCGTCCGCCACCGCGGCGGCCACCTGGTCTATCAATTGACGCAGCCGGCCGGCCTGCGCGGCGGTGCGGAACTCCGTGGGCATCAGCGCGATGTCCACATCGGCCTGGAACACCTTGATCACCGCGTCGGCCTGCTCGAAGAAATCGCTGATGCCCTTCATGTCCAGCGCGTCGGTGACAGTGACGCCCTGGTAGCGCATCTCGCCGCGCAGCAGATCGTGCTGGATTTTGCGCGACATCGTCGCCGGCGCGATCATGCGTTCGCCGTTGCGGGCGGTGATTTGGCTGCTGTCCAGCGCCGGGTACTGGATGTGGGCGGTCATGATCATCTCCGGCGGCTGGCCGGAGGCGATGGCCTGGCGGTAGGGCGCCAGGTCGATGGCGTAGGCGTCGGCGCGCGACTTGTTCACCACCGGCAGGCCGTAATGGGAGTCGGTGGCGGTGTCGCCGTGGCCGGGGAAGTGCTTGAAGGAGCCGATCACGCCTTGCTCGCGCATGCCCTGCGTCGTGGCCTGGCCCAGCAGGCTGATGGTGGCCGGATCGTCGCCGTAGGCGCGGACATTGATCACCGGATTGAGCGGATTGCTGTTGACGTCCACGTCCGGCGCGAAGTTGACGTTGAAGCCGACGGCGCGGATCTCGGCGGCCAGCACGCGTCCGGAGTCGCGGGCGAGGTTGCTGTCCCGCGTCGCTTCATAGGCGGCGCCCAGCGCCATATTGCCGGGGAAGCTGGTGGCCAGCGGGCGCGGTAGGCGGAAGACATTGCCGCCTTCCTGGTCCGAGCCGATCAGCAGGCTGACCGGGCTGTTCTGCGGCCGCGCCCGGCGGATCTGCTCGGACAGACGGCGGGTTTGCTGCAAATCGCTCAGATTGTTGGCGAACAGAATCACGCCGCCGATGGCGTTGTCGCGCAGCGCGCGGCTGGCGGCGTCCGGCAGTTCGGTCATGCCGGCGGTGCAGGCGGGCTGATCGTCCGGGCACCAGTAACGGAAGGCCATCATGATTTTCTGGCCGATCTTCTCGCGAACGCTCATCTGTTCGACGATGCGCGCGGCTTGCTGCTCGACGCTGGGCTGCTCAAGGCAGCCGCTCAGCAGCGCTGGCAACAGCATCAGCGCCGGCAGGCGCAGGGAAAGTGGTTTGGACATGGTTCAACCTTGTGCTGAAGTGGAGGCATCCGGAATGACGGGCAGGCCCGTCTTGCCGCTGGCGACGCAGGTCCGGCGGCGAGGCCGGACCTGCGGACAGCCGTGGAGGCTGGGATATCTTTTTGTGAATATATTCATTTGTGAATGGTTTTTGTTAGTAATGAATTGCGCGTCGGACGCCCCTGCCAGGGCGCGCTCGGCGCGAAGAAGCGCTCGCCAAGACTAAAGCTTATGAAATTCAATTTTTGAAAAAGTTGCCTGCGGCGAGGAATTGCCTGGGGCTGTGCGACGCATCTACTTGATTGCTCGGCGTTTTTGTCTCAATGCTTGACCCTGGATCGGCTACGGGAGGATAATTCATGCCTTTTTTCAAACGCTTAGCGCGATGGCGGGCCGGCTGGCCGCCAACGCTGAGCGGCGATTGGCTTTCGGGTGGATAGGGATACGATGCAGGACAGCGGAGTGAAGCATTCTAGGGTTCCGGAGAGCGGCGGCCTGCCGTCGCGCCGGCTGTCGGTGGCGCCGATGCTGGATTGGACCGACCGTCACTACCGCTATTTCGCGCGTCAGATCACCCGGCATGCCTGGCTCTACACCGAGATGGTCACCACCGGCGCGCTGCTGCACGGCGACGTCGAACGCCATCTGCGTTTCGACGAGGCGGAGCACCCGCTGGCGCTGCAACTGGGCGGCAGCGAGCCGGCGGAGCTGGCGCGATGCGCCAGGCTGGCGGCGGAATGGGGCTACGACGAGGTCAACCTGAACGTGGGCTGCCCGTCGGAGCGTGTGCAAAAGGGCGCTTTCGGCGCCTGTCTGATGGCCGAGCCGCAATTGGTGGCCGACTGCGTCAAGGCGATGCGCGACGCGGTGTCCATCGACGTGACGGTCAAGCACCGCATCGGCATCGATCGCATCGAGCATTACGATTACCTGAGCGATTTCGTCGGCCAGGTGGCGGACGCCGGCTGCCGCACCTTCATCGTCCATGCGCGCAACGCCATCCTCAAGGGCCTGAGCCCCAAGGAAAACCGCGAAATCCCGCCCCTGAAGTACGATTACGTCTACCGGCTGAAGCAGGAGCGTCCGGATCTGGAAATCCTGATCAACGGCGGCGTCAAGAATCCGGCCGAGATCGACGAGCATCTGCGTCATGTGGACGGCGTGATGGTGGGGCGCGAGGCCTACCACAATCCCTGGCTGATGGCCGATTGGGACCAGCGCTACTACGGCGCCGGCGCCGCGCCGGAGCGTGAACAGGTGGTGGCCGCGATGATGCCCTATGTGGCGGCGCGCCTGGCCGAGGGCCACAAGACGCGCAATATCGCCCGCCACATCCTGGGCCTGTTCCAGGGCATTCCCGGCGCGAGAAACTGGCGGCGCATGCTGTCCGACGCCAAACTGCTGGACGGCGCCGACGAGCGTCTGCTGCAACAGGCCTTGGAAGCGACGCTGGGCGCCGCCCGCCGCGCGGAATCAACAGAATAAACCGCCTGGCCGCCGCGGCCAGGAACGGATTCGCGGCGCCGGGGTCTGCTGTAGCAAGGCGAGAGCGCTGTTCTTGCTGAGGCAGGGCCCGACGCCGCCATATTAAGAACGTGTTGACGATCCAAGGAGCAAGTGCGAGACAAGGCGGAAGCCGCGCGTGGCGCAAGAGCGTCTCGACGCCGCGTCAGCTCCCGCGAAGCGCTGCGGATCGTGAACAGGTTCCAAGTCGCGGGACTTCCCAAGGGGGAGCCCGCCATGGCGGCTTGCCGCCTTTTCTGTTCGCCATGCTGGTCATGGCCGTCTGGAGGTGAATCTGAATTGAAACCGCTGAAGCTTGTCCTATTGTCCTCCATCCTGTCGTCCGCCGTCTGGGCCGGACCCAAGGACGTCTTGCACATCTATAACTGGAGCGGCTCCTTGTCGGACGCCATCCTCCGCCAGTTCGAGAAAAGCTGTGATTGCCGCGTGGTGCAGAATTACTACGGCGACAATGAGGAAATGCTGGCCAAGCTGGCGGCCGGGGCCAAGGGCTACGATATGGTGTTTCCGTCCAGCTTCGTGATCGAGGCGATGAGCAAGCAGAAGCTGCTGCGGCCGCTGGATCACGCCAAATTGCCGAATCTGAAGAATGTCGACCCGGCCTATTTGTCCCAAAGCTACGATCCGGGCAACCGCTACACCGTGCCCACGGTGCTGTCGCTGACTTCGGTCGGCTACAACGCGGAGCGTCTGCAGAAACTGGGCATCGACCCGCACAGCTGGTCGGTGATCTTCGATCCCAAGGTGCTGCAGAAGATCAAGGGCAAGGTCACGGTGCTGGACAGCTCGCGCGAGGTGTTCGCCGCCGCGCTGTTCTACCTGGGCAAGAACCCCAACACCGCCAGCCAGGCCGATTATCGCGCGGCGCAGGCGGTGATCAAGCAGGCCAAGCCCTACTGGGCCACCTTCTCCAACGCCAGTTATCTGAAAGAGCTGGCGGTGGGCAATATCTGGGTGTCGCTGGGCTACTCCACCGAGTTCTTCCAGGCCGCCGAGGACGCGCGCCAGGCCAAGCGCCGCTTCCGCATCGCCAATGTGGCGCAGAAGGAAGGCAATGAGCTGGGCGTGGACACCATGGCGGTGCTGGCCAGCGCCAAACGCCCGGACCTGGCGCATCAGTTCATCAACTTCATGCTGGACGGCAAGAATGCCGCCCAATTGACCAACCTCAACGGCGCCACCAATCCGGTCAAGACCGCCGCGCCCTTTTTCCGCGCGGATTTGAAAAGCCATCCGGTGATCGATCCGACGCCGGACACCGTGAAAAAATGGACGGTGCTGCGCGAACTGACGCCGGCGGAGCGGCGTTCGCTGGCGCGGATGTGGACGGAAGTGAAGGTCAGCCGTTAAGCTTGTCTTTAATAGATATTCCGCAGCCCCGGCATCGTCGGGGCTGCGTCGCATTCGATGGAGTTCTCATGTTCGACAAATTAGTGATGGCCAGCAACAACGCCGGCAAGTTGAAGGAATTCGCCGCGCTGATGGCGCCGCTGGGCATACAAGTGATTCCGCAGGTGGAACTGCAAGTGCCGGAATGCCCGGAACCGCACCACACCTTCCTGGAAAACGCGCTGGAAAAAGCGCGTCACGCCAGCCGCGTGAGCGGCTTGCCCGCGCTGGCCGACGACTCCGGCATCTGCGTCGAGGCGCTGTCCGGCGCGCCGGGCGTGTACTCGGCTCGCTACGCCGGCGAACCCAAGTCCGACGCCGCCAACAACGCCAAGCTGGTGGCGGCGCTGCAGGGCGAGGCCAATCGCCGCGCCTGGTATTACTGCGTGCTGGTCTTGGTGCGCCACGCCGACGATCCGCAGCCGCTGGTGGCGGACGGCATGTGGTTCGGCGAAGTGCGCGACGAGGCGGCCGGCGCCGGCGGCTTCGGCTACGACCCGCATTTCTGGCTGCCGCAGCACGGCTGTAGCGTGGCGGAGATGGACGCGGCGGAGAAAAACCGCGTCAGCCACCGCGGCCAGGCGCTGCAAGCGCTGCTGGCCAAGCTGCGCGCGCTGGCATGAAGCGGGTCCCTTCGTTCAGCGCCCGGCCGGCGCGGCTGGAGCCGCAAGGAGCCGCGACGTGCAGGTGAGCAAGATTTCGCTGTCCGCGCTTGGGCTGGGCGGTCAAGTCGGCTTGAAAGAGCTGCCGCCGCTGTCGCTCTACATCCATTTCCCGTGGTGCGTGCGCAAATGCCCGTATTGCGACTTCAACTCGCACGAGCCCAAGAGCGGCTTCGACGAGATGGCCTATGTCGACGCCTTGCTGCGCGATCTGGAATTCAGCCTGCCCGAGGTCTGGGGCCGTCCGCTGAGCAGCATCTTCATGGGCGGCGGCACCCCCAGCCTGTTCTCGCCTCAGGCGATGGACGCGCTGCTGGCCGGCGTGCGCGCGCGTATGCGGCTGCAGCCGGACGCGGAAATCACCATGGAGGCCAATCCCGGCACCTTCGAGGCCGAGCGTTTCCGCGGCTACCGCGAGGCAGGCATCAACCGGCTGTCCATCGGCATCCAGAGCTTCAAGCCGGCGCATTTGCAGGCGCTGGGCCGCATTCACGACGGCGAGGAAGCGCGTCGCGCCATCGACATCGCGCTGAGCCACTTCGACAACGTCAATCTGGACCTGATGTACGCGCTGCCGGGGCAGACCCTGGACGAAGCGCTGGCCGATCTGGACACCGCGCTGTCCTACGGCATCACCCATCTGTCCGCCTACCATCTGACGATAGAACCCAACACCCTGTTCGCCGTGGAGACGCCGCGCAATCTGCCGGACGACGAAGTCTCCGCCGACATGCAGGAGGCGATAGAAGCCCGGCTCGCCGCCGCCGGTTTTGAGCATTACGAGACCTCGGCCTTCGCGCGGCCGGGCCGCCGCGCGCGCCACAATCTCAACTACTGGCAGTTCGGCGACTATATCGGCATCGGCGCCGGCGCCCATGGCAAGATCAGCAGCCATGCCGGCATCGTGCGCCAGATGCGCTACAAGCAGCCGGCCGCCTACCTTCAGGCGGTGGCCGAGGGCAAGCCCCTGCAAAATAGCCGCAAGGTGGGGCGGAGCGAACTGCCCTTCGAATTCATGATGAATCTGCTGCGGCTGACCGAAGGCTTCGAATTGCGCCTGTTCCAGGAGCGCACCGGCCTGCCGCTGTCCGTCATACAATCCGCCTTGACGCAAGCCGAGGCGCAAGGCCTGATCGCGTGCGACGCCGTGATGTTGCGGCCCACGCTCAAGGGCCAGCGTTTCCTCAATGATTTATTAACCCTGTTCCTGAAAGAAGGAGATGAATAATGGCTAAGGAAATCATCCACACCGACAAGGCTCCGGCCGCCATCGGCGCTTACTCGCAAGCCGTGAAAGCCGGCAACACCGTTTACCTGTCCGGCCAGATCCCGCTGGACCCGGCCACCATGAACGTGGTGGAAGGCGGTTTCGCCGCTGAAACCCATCAAGTGTTCAAGAACATGAAGGCCGTGTGCGAAGCCGCCGGCGGCAGCCTGGACCAGATCGTCAAGCTCAACGCCTATCTGACCGACCTGTCCAATTTCGCCACCTTCAACGAAATCATGGGCCAGTACTTCAGCCAGCCCTTCCCGGCGCGCGCTGCCGTCGGCGTGGCCAGCCTGCCCAAGGGCGTATTGGTGGAAGCGGAAGCGGTTCTGGTACTCTAAACCTGCTTACGATCTGCTGCGCTTCGTGAGACGTGGCACGGTGAGTACGTCTTCAAAATGCTCATGTACCGTGTGTACATTCCGCTTTTTCAGCCGTTTTCGCCTTGTCTCGCCTTGGCTCGCGAGATCGTAAACAGGTTCTGAGCGGCCCAACTGCTCCAAATGTCAGACCACAAGGCGGCCCAGGCCGCCTTTTTTCATGTTAACTATCCGTGTCCCTCATCTTCGCCGCGGAGGTCGCATGAGAGTCCGGATCGCGCTATTGCTATTGCTGCCGGGCCTGGCCTGGGCCCAGGTTTACAAATGTCGGAGCGTGGACGGCCGGCTGGCCTACAGCGATCGGGCTTGCGCCGACGGCGGCGCGGCGGAAACCTTCCAGCCGCCGCCGCTCAATGTGGTGGAGCAAGACGAGCGCCAGCGCCGCGAGGCGGCCAAGTACCAGGACCAAGGCCGGCGCTGGGCCGCCGACGAGGCGCGCGAGGCCAGGAGGCGCCAGGCGCAGCAACGCCGCGACGAGCGCGCGCAGGCGCGGGAACTGGACAAAGCGCGCCGCCGCTGTCATGGTCTGGAGCTTCAGCAACGGCGCTTGCGGCAGTCCGCGGCGGCGGCGCCGGCCAGGAAATCCCTGGCCGAGCGCTTGGCCGGCGTGGAAGAGAAACTGGCCGCGGCGGCGTGTCATCGATTCCAGGAGGGGGCATGAGCGGGTATTCGTTCGAATTGGTCAATGTGTTCGCCGAGGAGCGCTTCGGCGGCAATCCGCTGGCGGTGTTCACCGACGCCAGCGGGCTGGACGAGCGCGAGATGCAGCTCCTGGCCAGACAGATGAATCTGTCGGAAACCGTATTCCTGTTTCCGGACGGCGAAGCGGCGGCGCGCTTGCGCATCTTCACGCCCAGCCAGGAGCTGCCCTTCGCCGGCCATCCCACCCTGGGCGCGGCGGCGGTGCTGCACTGGCGCGGCGAACTGGATTCCCGCTTTCAGTTGCGCACCAACGCCGGCCTGATCCCCATCCTCCACAGCGACGGCGTTTACACCTTGCGGGCGAATCCGCCAAGCGCGCGCGACGCCGGCCTCAGCCGCGGCCAGGCCGCGGCGATGCTGGGGCTGGACGAGGAGGACATCGCGCTGGAGC
Organism: Chromobacterium sp. Panama; assembly: GCF_003052555.1. Taxonomy (NCBI): domain Bacteria; kingdom Pseudomonadati; phylum Pseudomonadota; class Betaproteobacteria; order Neisseriales; family Chromobacteriaceae; genus Chromobacterium; species Chromobacterium sp. Panama. The sequence goes on along the minus strand of NZ_QARX01000001.1, from coordinate 3,617,572 downwards.
CGACATGGGTGGACACCGGCAGCGAACAATTGCTGATCCGCGCCGCCAGCGCCGGCGCGGTGCTGCGCGCCCGCCCGGTGCACGCCTTGCTGTTGCGCGACGCCACCTTGCGGCCGGGGCGCAGCGTCGCCTATCTGTGGCATGAGGACGGCGGCGTCGCCACCGTGCGGCTGTTTTTCGAACAGCAGGGCGCGGTGCTGGAAGATCCCGGCACCGGTTCGGCCTGCGCCAATCTGGGCGGCTGGTGCGCGCTCAACGGCCTGGGGCCCTTGCAGTGGCGGGTGGAGCAGGGCGCGGCGCTGGCGCGGCCCAATGTACTGCACCTGCAAGTGGACGCCGCGGGCGAGATTCTGGTGGGCGGGCGGGTGTTGCGGATAGGCCGCGGCGAGATCTCCCTGTGAGTTGCATCGTCCCTCGTTTCCATTCTTGACGTCGGCATTGGCTGTTGGCATCCTAGAGCCGCTGCTCCAAACCAACGTTTCTTTTCGGCGTGCCGGCGGTTCCGGGGCGGCGTTCAGATAATTAAAAGGCCGCTGCGGCCGCCCGTTCGCGGCGCGGCCTCGCGGTCCGATTCGCGAGGAAATCAAGATGAGCAAATTCGCCAAAGCCGCCTGCCTGGCGTCCGCGCTGGGCCTGTTCAGCCAGATGGCGCTGGCCGACAGCGCCGCCGGCGTCTGGAAGACGATAGACGACGAAACCAAGCAGGCCAAGGCCCTGGTGCAGATCACCGAAAGCGCCGGCGGCGAGCTGAACGGCAAGATCATCAAGCTGTTCGCCAATCCGGAAGCGGTGTGCGACAAGTGCGAAGGGGACCGCAAAGGCAAGCCGGTCAACGGCATGCAAATCCTGTGGGGCCTGAAGAAGGACGGCGCCGAGTGGGGCAGCGGCAAAATCCTGGATCCCAAGTCCGGCAAGATCTACACCTCCGGCGCCAAGCTGATCGAAGACGGCAAGAAGCTGCGCGTGCGCGGCTACATCGGCCCCTTCTTCCGTTCCCAGGTGTGGGAGCGCCAGTAAGCGCAAGGGCCGCGACGCGGCGCGCGTGAGCAAGGCGGAAGCGCGAACAGCTTCCGCCTTTTTCTTTATTGGGTACAATCGCTGCTGATGAGCTCCCTAATCGACCCCGCCAATCAGCCGCCGGCCGTGGCGCCGGCGCTGGCCAAGAAGCTGGAAAAGCTGGGCATACGCCGCCGTTTCGATCTGGTCCTGCATCTGCCGCTGCGCTATGAGGACGAGACCCATCTGTACGCCATCGCCGACGCGCCTTACGGCCAGGCGGTGCTGGTGGAGGGCGAGGTGATCGCCCATGAGATCCAGTTCCGACCGCGCCGCCAACTGGTGGCGCGCATCGAGGACGCCAGCGGCAGCCTGGTGCTGCGCTTCATTCATTTCTACCCCAACCAGGTCAAGCAATTCACCACCGGCAACCGGGTGCGCGCGCTGGGCGAGATCCGCCGCGGCTTCGCCGGCGACGAGATGGTGCATCCCAAGATCCGCGAAGTGGGCAACGGCGCGCCGCTGGCGGACAGCCTGACGCCCATCTATCCCACGGTCAACGGCCTGACCCAACCGGCGCTGCGCAAGCTGATCCACGCCGAGCTGGACAGCCAGCCGCTGGGCGAGACGCTGCCGGAGGAGCTGGCCGCGCCGCTGCGGCTGACGCCGTTCGCCGAGGCGATCCGCCTGCTGCACCTGCCGACGCCGGACTACAGCGCCGGCCAGCTGGCCGATCCGGCCCTGCCGGCCTGGCAGCGGCTCAAGTTCGACGAGTTGCTGGCGCAGCAGCTGTCGATGCGGCTGGCCTATCGCGCGCGCAGGCTGGGCCGCGCGCCGCCCTTGCGCGGCGACGGCGCCTTGAGCCGGGCGCTGGCCGAGCGCCTGCCGTTCACGCTGACCGGCGCGCAGCAACGCGCCTTGGCGGAAGTCCGCGCCGACCTGACCCAGCCGCACCCGATGCACCGGCTGTTGCAAGGCGACGTGGGCAGCGGCAAGACCATCGTCGCGGCCCTGGCGGCGCTGACCGCGATCGAATCCGGCTACCAGGTGGCCTTGATGGCGCCGACCGAAATCCTGGCCGAGCAGCATTTCCTCAAGCTGTCCGCCTGGCTGGAGCCGCTGGGCGTCCCGGTGCGCTGGCTGGCCGGCAGCCTGCGCAAGAAGCAGAAACAGGAGGCGATGGCGGCCATCGCCAGCGGTGAAACGCGGCTGGCGGTGGGCACTCACGCGCTGTTCCAGGACGAGGTGGCTTTTGAGCGCCTGGGCCTGGTCATCGTCGACGAACAGCATCGCTTCGGCGTGGGCCAGCGGCTGGCGCTGAAAGAGAAGGGAGGCGAGCCGCATCAGCTGATGATGTCGGCGACGCCGATTCCGCGCACGCTGGCGATGAGCTTCTACGCCGACCTCGACGTGTCGGTGATAGACGAATTGCCGCCCGGGCGCACGCCCATCGTCACCAAGCTGATCAATAGCGCGCGCCGCGAGGAGATCGTCGCCCACGTGGCCAAAACCTGCGCCGACGGGCAGCAGGCCTATTGGGTGTGCCCGCTGATCGAAGAATCGGAAACCCTGCAATTGCAGACCGCGGTGGACACCCACCAGCAACTGACCGCCGATCTGCCGCATTTGGGCGTGGGCCTGGTGCACGGCCGGATGAAGGCGGACGAAAAGGCGGCGGTGATGGCGGCCTTCGCCCGCAACGAGCTGCAAGTGCTGGTGGCCACCACGGTGATCGAGGTGGGCGTGGACGTGCCCAACGCCAGCCTGATGGTGATCGAGCACGCCGAACGCATGGGCCTGGCCCAGTTGCATCAATTGCGCGGCCGGGTGGGGCGCGGCAGCGCGCGCAGCGTCTGCGTGCTGATGTTCGACAACCCCTTGTCGGACTTGGCCAAGGCGCGCTTGAAAGTGATTTACGAGAATGTTGACGGTTTCGAGATCGCGCGCCAGGATTTGCTGATCCGCGGCCCCGGCGAACTGCTGGGCGCGCGTCAGAGCGGCCTGCCCATGCTGCGTTTCGCCAACCTGGAAGAGGATCTGGAACTGCTGGAAGCGGCGCGCGAGCTGGCGCCCTTGCTGCTGGAGCGCCATCCGCAGGCGGTGGACGCTCATCTGGACCGTTGGCTGGCGGGGCGCGAGCAGTTTCTCAAGGCTTGAGTGCGCCATGAATCGGGCAAAAAAAAAGCGCCTCGGCTGGGGGGCTGAGGCGCAAAGGGATTGCTGCAAACAACAAAGGAGAAACCATGATGAAGCGAGCAAATATTAGCAATTTATAAAATATTGGCACAAGCAATCCGGGCTTAAAGCTTGACCCAGGTCAATCGAAAATTTTCCGGGCGGAAATGCCAAAAGAAAAAGCCACCGCGATGCGGTGGCTTTGTTTTTTTCCGGCAGCCTTAAACAGAGGCTGAAAGACCGTGACCGGACTTGATTACAGCCAGAGCGAGGCCACGTAGTACAGTCCGCCCGCCAGCAGCATGGACACCGGCAGGGTGAACAGCCAGGCCAGCGCGATGGAGCGGATGGTGGACATCTGCAGGCCGGCCTTGTCCGCCACCATGGTGCCGGCCACGGCGCTGGACAGCACCTGGGTGGTGGACACCGGGAAGCCGAACTGGCTGGCGAGGCCGATGGAGATGGCGGCGGTCATCTGCGCCGACACGCCCTGGGCGTAAGTCATGTCCTTCTTGCCTATGCCTTCGCCCACGGTCTTCACCACGCGGCGCCAGCCCACCATGGTGCCGATGCCCAGCGACAGCGCCACGGCGACGATCACCCAGGTGGGCGCGTATTCGGTGGTGGTGGTCAGATCCTTGCGCAGGTTCTGCAGCATCTGCTTGTCGTCGGCGGACAGCTTGGGCAGCGCGGAGGCCTTCTTGGCGGCGTCGTCCAGGCACAGCAGCTCGGTGCGCACGTTCCAACGCTGTTCCGAGCTCAGCGCGTGGTAGTCGCCGCCGTCGCCCATGGTGCTCAGCAGGCGCTTGACGGTGTCGCCGGTTTCCAGCGGATGGCACTCGTACTGGCTGCTGCCCTTGGACGGCACGATGATCTTGCTCAGTTCGACCTGATGGCGTTCATAGAACTTCTGCAGGTGAATGGCGGCGTCGCGGGTGCGGTCCAGCTGGTAAGGCGTGCTGTCCAGATCCAGCACGAATTTGGCCGGCACGATGCCGATCAGCACCAGCATGATCAGGCCCACGCCTTTTTGGCCGTCGTTGGAGCCGTGGGCGAAGCTGACACCCATGGACGACACGATCAGCATGAAGCGGGTCCAGAACGGCGGATGCTTGCGGCCTTCCACCTGCTGGCGTTGGTAGGGGGTTTTGTGCACATTGCTGTGAGGCCGGTAGCGCCGCAGCAGAATGACGATCAGCGCGGCGAGCAAGGCGCCCACCACGGGCGAGGCCAGCAGCGAGGCGCCGACGTCGATGGCCTTGCTCCAGTTGATGCCGTGGGACAGCGAGGTGCCGTGGATCAGGCTATTGGCCACGCCCACGCCCAAAATGGCGCCGATCAGCGTGTGGCTGCTGGAAGCGGGCAGACCGAAATACCACGTGCCCAGGTTCCAGGCGATGGCGGCGGTCAACAGCGCGAACACCATGGCCATGCCGCGGGTGGTGTTGATCGAGATCAGCAGGTCCACCGGCAGCAGGTGCACGATGGCGTAGGCGACGGCGAGGCCGCCGGTGATCACGCCGAGGAAGTTGAAAATGCCGGAATAGAACACCGCGAGACGCGGTTTCATCGATTGGGTATAGATAACGGTTGCCACCGCGTTGGCGGTGTCATGGAAGCCGTTGATGAACTCAAAGGCGAGCACGAAGCCCAGGGAAAGCACCAAGGTGATGGCGACGTGGGTCTCAAGCCCGGAAAACAGGTCCAACATGGTGAAATGTGCACGCAGTATCGTAAAGGCGGGATTGTTGTGTCCAAGGCCAATGCCGTCAAGTACTTATAAAAAAAAAATAAATGGTGTCGCATTTGCCGGAAAAGCATGCGGAATCGCCTTGACAGACCGGGCTGGGAGAACGGCGGATTTAAGCTGTTTTTTGCCGCCGTCATGTGCTTTTGCCCGTGTGGAAACGCCAACGGCCGTCATGCCGGAAACGGTCATGACGGCGGTCTGCGAGCCGGGGCGGAATCAGCCGAACTTGCCGGTGATGTAGTCCTCGGTGGCCTTCTTCTGCGGGGTGGTGAAGATGGAGTCGGTGTCGCCGAACTCGATCAATTCGCCCAGATACATATAGGCGGTGTAGTCCGACACCCGCGCCGCCTGCTGCATATTGTGGGTGACGATGGCGATGGTGTAGTCCTCTTTGAGCTCATGAATCAGCTCTTCGATGTGGGCGGTGGAAATCGGGTCCAGCGCCGAAGTGGGCTCGTCCAGCAGCAGCACTTCCGGCTTGGACGCCACCGCGCGCGCGATGCACAGCCGCTGCTGCTGGCCGCCGGACAGCGAGTTGCCGGACTGCTTGAGCTTGTCCTTGACCTCGTCCCACAGCGCGGCCTTGCGCAGCGCCCATTCCACCCGGTCCTCCATCTCGCCCTTGGACAGTTTTTCGTAGAGCTTCACGCCGAAGGTGATGTTGTCGTAGATGGACATCGGGAACGGGGTGGGCTTCTGGAACACCATGCCCACCTTGGCGCGCAGCAGGTTGACGTCCACGTCGCGGCCCAGGACGTTGTGGCCGTCCAGCAGGATGTCGCCCTCGGCGCGCAGGCCGGGGTAGAGCTCGTACATGCGGTTGAAGGTGCGCAGCAGCGTGGACTTGCCGCAGCCGGACGGGCCGATGAAGGCGGTGACCTTGCGCGAGGCGATTTCCAGCTGGATGTTCTTCAGCGCGTGGAAATTGCCGTAAAAGAAGTTCAGATTCTTGACCTGAAGCTTGGAGTGGATTTCAGCCATGGTCTGCAAGCCTTAATGCGATTGGTTTTTCTGGCTGCCCATCCAGCGGGCAACGATGTTCAGCGTCAGCACGCTGAAGGTGATCAACAGGGAGCCAGCCCAGGCCAGCTTGTGCCAGTCCTCGTACGGGCTCATCGCGAACTGGAAGATCACGATGGGCAGGTTGGCCATCGGCTGGTTCATATTGCTGTTGAAGAACTGGTTGTTCAGCGCGGTGAACAACAGCGGCGCGGTTTCGCCGGAAATGCGCGCCACCGCCAGCAGGATGCCGGTCAGCACGCCAGCCTTGGCCGAGCGCAGGGTGACGTGCAAGGTGACTTTCCACTGCGGCGCGCCCAGCGCGGACGCGGCTTCGCGCAGGCTGCCCGGCACCAGGCGCAGCATGTTCTCGGTGGTGCGCACCACCACCGGAATCACCAGGATGGCCAGTGCGAAGGAGCCGGCCCAGCCGGAAAAGTGGCCGACCGACACCACGTAGACTTCGTAGATGAACAGGCCGATGACGATGGACGGCGCGGACAGCAGGATGTCGTTGATGAAGCGGGTGGCCGGCGCCAGCCAGCCGCGCTGGCCGAACTCGGCCAGATAGATGCCGGCCAGAATGCCGATGGGCGTGCCGAACAAGGTGCCGAAGCCGGTCATCATCAGGCTGCCGTAAATGGCGTTGGCCAGGCCGCCGGTGCTGCCCGGCGGCGGGGTGCTGGAGGTGAACACCTCCCAGTTGAGCCCGGACAGGCCGTGCTGCAACAGGGTGGTCAGAATCCAGAACAGCCAGAACAGGCCGAAGGCCATGGTGAACATCGAGGCGCCCATATTGACGCGGTTCACCAGCCGGCGGCGGCGATAGACGCTGCTGTCGGCTTTGGCGGCGATGGCGGACTGGGGCGGGCGCAGGGCGGAATTCATAACGGTTTGGCTCATGCGGTTAGCGTCTCTCATGCTCAGGAAGGACGACCTTCCTGTTTCTTCAGGCGCAGCAACAGCAGTTTAGAACACGCCAGCACCACGAAGGTGATGAAGAACAGAATCAGGCCCAGTTGAATCAGGGAGGAGAGATACAGCTCGCCGTTGGCCTCGGCGAACTCATTGGCCAGCGAGGAGGCGATGGAATTGCCCGGCTCGAAGAGGCCGGCGGCGAAACGGGTGGAGTTGCCGATGACGAAGGTCACCGCCATGGTCTCGCCCAGCGCGCGGCCCAGGCCCAGCATGATGCCGCCGACCACGCCGGTCTTGGTATAGGGCAGCACCACGTAGCGCACCACTTCCCAGGTGGTGGAGCCCAGGCCGTAGGCGGACTCCTTCAGCATCACCGGCACCACTTCGAACACGTCGCGCATCACCGAGGCGATGAAGGGAATGATCATGATGGCCAGGATCAGGCCGGCGGTGAAAATGCCTATGCCCATCGGCGCGCCCTGGAACAGCACGCCCAGCAGCGGCACCTCGCCCAGGGTGTCGATCAGCAGCGGCTGCACGTGGTCGGCGAAGATGGGCGCGAACACGAACAGGCCCCACATGCCGTAGATGATGGACGGGATGCCGGCCAGCAGTTCCACCGCGATGCCCAGCGGCCGCTTCAGCCAGGTGGGGCACAGCTCGGTCAGGAACAGGGCGATGCCGAAGCTGACCGGCACGCCGATCAGCAAGGCGATGAAAGAGGTGGCCAGGGTGCCGAAGATGGGCACCAGCGCGCCGAACCGCTCATTGACCGGGTCCCAGTCGCTGGTGACCAGAAACTTGAAGCCGAAGGCGTGGATGCTCGGCAGCGCGCCGATCAACAGCGAAATCAGGATGCCCACCAGCAAGGCCAGCACCAGGAAGGCGAAAAAACGGGTGACCCAGCGGAACAGATTGTCCAGCAATAACTGGGTTTTGATTTGCTGCGGATTGCTCAACTTTTGCATATGCATGCTCATTTATCAGACAAAAAGCCGGGGAGCGCGTCCCCGGCCGCTTGCGTGCATTGTATGCGGCTCAGTTCCACACCGGCTTGCCGCCGTTGTCGGCAATTTGCTTCCAGCTGGCGCGGATCACGCCCTTGATCGCGTCCGGCATCGGGATGTAGTCCAGATCCAGCGCGGTCTTGTCGCCGTTCTTGTAAGCCCAGTCGAAGAACTTCAGCACCTCGCCGCCTTGCGCCGGCTTGTCCTGCTTCTTGTGCATCAGGATGAAGGTGGCGCCGGCGATCGGCCAGCTGTCCTTGCCCGGCTGGTTGGTCAGCAGCAGGTAGAAGCCCGGCGCTTTTTTCCAGTCGGCGTTGGCGGCGGCGGCCTTGAAGCTGGACTCGTCCGGCTTGACGAAGCTGCCGGCCTGGTTCTGCATCAGGCCGAAGGCCAGCTTGTTCTGCTTGGCGTAGGCGTATTCCACGTAGCCGATCGCGCCCTTGATGCGGGTCACGTAGTTGGCCACGCCCTCATTGCCCTTGCCGCCCACCGGGTTGCCTTTCCAGCTGACCGCGGTGTTGGAGCCCACTTCCTTGGCCCAGTCCGGAGAGACCTTGGACAGGTAGTTGGTGAAGATGAAGGTGGTGCCGGAGCCGTCGGAGCGACGCACCACGGAGATGCGCAGGTCCGGCAGCTTGACGCCGGGGTTCAGCTTGGCGATGGCCGGGTCGTTCCACTTGGACACCTTGCCCAGGTAGATGTCGGCCAGCAGCGGGCCGGTGAACTTCACTTGTCCCGGGGTGATGCCGGGCACGTTCAGCACCGGCACCACGCCGCCGATCACGGTGGGGAATTGGGTCAGTCCGGATTTTTCCAGCTCTTCCGGCTTCAGCGGCATGTCGGACGCGCCGAAATCCACGGTTTTGGACTGGATCTGCTTGATGCCGCCGCCGGAACCGATGGATTGATAGTTCAGATTATTATTGGTGCCGGCCTTGTAGGCGGCGGCCCATTTGGCGTACAGCGGGTACGGGAAGGTGGCGCCCGCGCCGGTGATGTCGGCGGCCACGGCCGCGCCGGACAGGCAGACGGAACCCAGTACAAACGATGCGGCCAGACGAACAGACTGTTTCATGCCTACTCCTGAGAATGGATGAGGTGCGTGGTGATGGGCGCATGCTAAGGCTGAAATTTTTCAGGAATATTACAAGTCGTCGAAACGGCTTCGTTTGCGGACAATCAACATCAGCCGGATGCCGGTTTGAGCCAAGATGGCGGCTGCGGATATAATCGGCGGATATTCAAGAATCGCGGGAGGCGGAGATGGCCGGCAAGCTGGTGATTGGCAACTGGAAGATGAATACCCGCGCCGACAGCGCGCAGACGCTGCTGCAGGCGCTGCTGGCGGACGAGACGAGCAACCGCGACTGGGTCGGCGTGGCCGCGCCGGCGGTCTACCTGGCCGGCCTGGGCGAGCGGCTGCGCGGTCAGGCCTTGCGCCTGTGCGCGCAGGACGTCAGCGCCTTCGATCAGGACGGCGCCTTCACCGGCGAGACCAGCGCCGCGATGCTGGCCGACATCGGCTGCGCTTACACCCTGGTGGGCCACTCGGAGCGCCGCCAGTACTTTGGCGAGAGCAACGCGGTTCTACTGAAGAAGATGCGCGCCGCCATCGCCGCCGGCCTGGTGCCGGTGCTGTGCGTCGGGGAAACGCTGGACGAGCGCGAGGCGGGCCGTCAGTTGGAGGTGATTAGAGATCAGCTTGCGCTTCTGTCCGAGATAGACCATGGTGAATACGTTGTGGCTTATGAACCGGTCTGGGCCATCGGCACCGGCAAGGTGGCGACGCTGGCGCAAATCGCCGAAATCCACGGCGCGATCAAAAATTGGTGCTTGCAAAACGTCAAGGCCTCCGATAATATTCGCGTCCTCTACGGCGGCAGTGTCAAGGCAGAGAATGCCGAAGCGATTCTGGCGACTGAAAATGTCGACGGAGCCCTTGTTGGAGGGGCATCTCTGGACGCCGGTTCATTCAGGGCAATTTGCCAAGCCGCAGGAAAATTGATATAGTATGGAACTTATTAAGACGCTTATCTGGATTGTAAATATCCTGTCTGCAGGGACTATTATCGTGCTGGTTTTGATGCAGCACGGCAAAGGCGCGGACATGGGAGCGGCTTTCGGTAGCGGCTCTTCCGGTAGCTTGTTCGGCGCGTCTGGTTCTGCGAATTTCTTGAGTAGGACAACCGCTGTCGCAGCGGCCGTGTTCTTCTCGACTTCCCTTGCTCTGGTTTTTCTGTCTGGGGGCGGAAAAAGCGATTTGGGCGTAATGGGGACCAAGGTTGAACAGGTTGCACCGCAAATCCCGGCCGGTGTGCCTAGCGATAAAGCTTCGGGTACGGCATCGAAAATACCGGAGTAACAATTAAAGCTTGCTGTGCCGACATGGTGAAATTGGTAGACACGCTATCTTGAGGGGGTAGTGGCGAAAGCTGTGTGAGTTCGAGTCTCACTGTCGGCACCACCATTCAAAAACAGGCCACCGGGACTCCGGTGGCCTGTTTTATTTGGAGCCAAGGGGGGTAACCCCCTTTTTTGTGGGGGTGTACGGGAAATGCTGCAAAATTACTTTCCCATTCTGCTGTTTGTCATGGTCGGACTGTTGGTCGGCGTAGGCCCTATTTTATTGGGCAAACTGCTGGCTCCCAATCGTCCCGATCCTGAGAAACTGTCTCCGTATGAGTGCGGCTTCGAGGCTTTCGAAGATGCCCGCATGAAGTTTGACGTCCGCTATTATCTGATAGCCATCCTCTTCATCCTGTTCGACCTCGAGGTCGCCTTCCTGCTGCCGTGGGCGGTGGTGTTGAAGGAGCTGGGGACCTATGGTCTGGGCGTCATGGTGGAGTTCCTGGGAGTATTGACCCTGGGCTTCGTCTACATGTGGAAAAAAGGAGCTCTGGAATGGGAGTAGAAGGTATTCTGGAGAAGGGGTTTGTCACCACGACGGCTGACAAGCTCATCAATTACACCCGAACCGGTTCGCTGTGGCCGATGACCTTTGGTCTGGCCTGTTGCGCGGTCGAGATGATGCACGCCGGCGCGGCGCGCTACGACCTGGACCGTTTCGGCATCGTGTTCCGTCCCAGCCCGCGCCAGTCCGATCTGATGATCGTGGCCGGCACGCTGTGCAACAAGATGGCTCCGGCCCTGCGCAAGGTTTACGACCAGATGGCCGAGCCGCGCTGGGTGATCTCGATGGGGTCCTGTGCCAACGGCGGCGGCTATTATCATTATTCCTATTCAGTCGTGCGCGGCTGCGATCGCATCGTGCCGGTCGACGTCTACGTGCCCGGCTGTCCGCCAACTGCAGAGGCCTTGCTGTACGGCATCATTCAGCTGCAGAACAAGATCAAACGCACCAACACCATCGCCCGCTAAGGTAGAAACTTATGGCCTCCAAGAAAATGGAAGCGTTAGGGTCGGCTGTGCAGCAGGCGCTGGGCGACAAGCTCGTGCAAAGCACGCTGGCTCTGGAAGAGCTGACCATTGTATGCAAGGCGGCGGATCTGATCGCCGTGGCGACCACGCTGCGCGATCACGCCGACCTGTCTTTTGAGCAATGCATCGATTTGTGCGGCGTGGACTACAGCGCATACCGCGACGAGGTATGGGACGGTCCGCGCTTCGCCGTTGTCTACCACCTGTTGTCGGTCAAGCACAATCAGCGCATCCGCCTGCGCGTGTTCGCCGAAGACGACGCCTTCCCGGTGGTCGACTCGGTCGTCGGCGTCTGGAGCGGCGTCAACTGGTTCGAGCGCGAAGCGTTCGACCTGTTCGGCATCGTTTTCGACGGCCACCCCGACCTGCGCCGCATCCTGACCGACTACGGTTTCGTCGGCCATCCGTTCCGCAAGGACTTCCCGCTGTCCGGTCACGTGGAAATGCGTTACGACCCGACACAACAGCGCGTGATCTATCAGCCGGTGACCATCGAGCCGCGCGAAATCACGCCGCGCATCATTCGCGAGGAGAACTACGGTGGCTGAAATCCGTAACTACACCCTCAACTTCGGCCCGCAGCACCCGGCCGCGCACGGCGTGTTGCGCCTGGTGCTGGAACTGGACGGCGAAGTCGTCCAGCGCGCCGACCCGCACATCGGCCTGCTGCACCGCGGCACCGAAAAGCTGGCCGAGAGCAAGACCTTCATCCAGTCGCTGCCTTATATGGACCGTCTCGACTACGTGTCCATGATGTGCAACGAGCACGCTTACTGCCTGTCCATCGAGAAGCTGCTGGGCATCGAAGTGCCGGAACGCGCGCAATACATCCGCGTGATGTTCGCCGAGATCACCCGTCTGCTGAACCACTTGCTGTGGATTGGCGCGCACGGCCTCGACATCGGCGCGATGACCGTGTTCCTGTACGCCTTCCGCGAACGCGAAGACCTGATGGACTGCTATGAGGCGGTGTCCGGCGCGCGCCTGCACGCGGCTTACTTCCGTCCCGGCGGCGTGTATCGCGATCTGCCGGACAGCATGCCGCAGTACACCGTCTCCAAGATCAAGAACGCCCGCGAACTGGCCCGCCGCAACGAAGGCCGCCAGGGTTCGCTGCTGGACTTCATCGACGAGTTCACCCAGCGCTTCCCGGGCTATGTGGACGAGTACGAGACCCTGCTGACCGACAACCGCATCTGGAAACAGCGCACCGTCGGCATCGGCGTGGTGACGCCCGAGCGCGCGCTGAACCTGGGCCTGACCGGCCCGATGCTGCGCGGCTCCGGCATTGCCTGGGATTTGCGCAAGAAGCAGCCCTACGATGTGTATTCCAAGCTGGATTTCGACATCCCGGTGGGCGTCAACGGCGATTGCTATGACCGCTACCTGGTGCGCGTCGAGGAAATGCGTCAGTCCAACCGCATCATCCGCCAGTGCGTGGAATGGCTGCGCAAGAACCCGGGCCCGGTGATCACCGACAACCATAAAGTGGCGCCGCCTTCGCGCGAAGGCATGAAGGCCAATATGGAAGACCTGATCCACCACTTCAAACTGTTTACCGAAGGCATGCACGTGCCGGAGGGCGAGGCTTATGTGGGCACCGAACACCCGAAAGGCGAGTTCGGCGTCTACCTGGTGTCCGACGGCGCCAACAAGCCGTACCGCCTGAAGATCCGCGCGCCCGGCTACGCCCACCTGGCGGCGCTGGACGAGATGGCCAAGGGCCATATGATCGCCGACGTGGTGGCCATCATCGGTACGCAGGATATCGTGTTTGGGGAGATTGACCGCTGATGCTGTCCGCTGAATCGCTAGCCAAAATCGATCGCGAAGTCGCCAAATATCCCGCCGACCAGAAACGGTCCGCGGTGATGGGCGCCTTGCGCATCGCGCTGACTGAACGTCGCGAAGCGGGCTCCGCTCCGGAGGAGCGTTGCCTGAATACCGAGGTGATCGAGTTCGTCGCCAACTACCTGCAGATTCCGCCGGTAGCCGCGTACGAAGTCGCCACCTTTTACAATATGTACGACATGAAGCCGGTTGGGCAGTACAAGATCACTGTCTGCACCAACCTGCCCTGTGCCTTGTCCGGCGGCGTCAACGCCGCCGAGTACATCTCCAAGAAGCTGGGCGTCGCCATCGGCGAAACCAGCGCCGACGGCAAGTACACCTTGCTGGAAGGGGAGTGCATGGGGGCCTGTGGCGACGCGCCGGTCTTGCTGGTCAACAACCACAAGATGTGCAGCTTCATGACGCCCGAAGCAATCGATAAGAAACTGGCGGAGCTGAAATAATGGCAATCTTCGTCAATGGCGTGATTTTCGATGGCGTCGACACTTCCGACCCCCATTGCTGGCAACTGAGCGCCTACGAGGCGCGCGGCGGCTACCAGGCGCTGCGCCGCATCCTGGACAGCAAGATGGCCCAGGAAGACGTGATCGCCGAAGTGAAGAATTCCGGCCTGCGCGGCCGCGGCGGCGCGGGTTTCCCCACCGGCCTGAAGTGGAGCTTCATGCCGCGCTCCTTCCCGGGCGACAAATACGTGGTGTGCAACACCGACGAGGGCGAGCCGGGCACTTTCAAGGACCGCGACATCCTGCGCTTCAATCCGCATTCGCTGATCGAAGGCATGATCATCGCCGGTTACGCGATGGGCACCAAGGCCGGCTACAACTACATCCACGGTGAAATCTTCGCCGAGTACGAGCGTTTCGAAGAAGCGCTGGACGAAGCGCGCAAGGCGGGCCTCCTCGGCGAGAACATTCTGGGTTCCGGCTTCAACTTCGACCTGTTCGCCCATCACGGCTACGGCGCCTACATCTGCGGCGAGGAAACCGCGCTGCTGGAATCGCTGGAAGGCAAGAAGGGCCAACCGCGCTTCAAGCCGCCGTTCCCGGCCAGCTTCGGCCTGTACGGCAAGCCGACCACCATCAACAACACCGAATCGTTCGCCTCGGTGCCCTTCATCATCCGCGACGGCGCGCAGCCCTTCCTGGAAAAGGGCAAGCCGAACAACGGCGGCACCAAGCTGTTCTCGGTGTCCGGCCACGTGAACCGTCCGGGCAACTACGAAATCCCGCTGGGCACCCCGTTCTCCGAACTGCTGGAAATGGCCGGCGGCATGCGCGACGGCAAAAAGCTCAAGGCGGTGATCCCGGGCGGCTCGTCCGCGCCCATCCTGCCCGCCGACGTCATGATGCAGTGCACGATGGACTACGACAGCATCGCCAAAGCCGGCTCGATGCTGGGTTCCGGCGCCGTCATCGTGATGAACGAAGACGTGTGCATGATCAAGGCGCTGGAGCGTCTGGCCTACTTCTACCATGAAGAATCCTGCGGCCAGTGCACGCCGTGCCGCGAAGGCACCGGCTGGCTGTACCGCGTGATCCATCGCATCGCCAACGGCCAGGGCCGTCCGGGCGATCTGGAGCTTCTGGATTCCGTGGGCAACAATATGGCGGGCCGCACCATCTGTGCGCTGGCCGACGCCGCCGTGTTCCCGGTTCGCAGTTTCACCAAGCATTTCCGTCACGAGTTCGAGTACGCGATCGAACACGGAAAGACCTTGGTGGACCACAAATGGTGTTGAGCGATGCTTGAAATCGAAATCGACGGAAAAAAACTGACGGTCCCGCAAGGCAGCACCGTCATGGAAGCGGCCCACTCGGTGGGCACGTACATTCCGCACTTCTGCTACCACAAGAAGCTGTCCATCGCGGCCAACTGCCGCATGTGTCTGGTGGAAGTGGAAAAAGCGCCCAAGCCGCTGCCGGCTTGTGCCACCCCGGTGACCGACGGCATGAAGGTCCATACCCACTCCGACATGGCCAAGAAGGCCCAGGCCGGCGTGATGGAATTCCTGCTGATCAACCATCCGCTGGATTGCCCGATCTGCGACCAGGGCGGCGAATGCCAGTTGCAGGATCTGGCCGTGGGCTACGGCAACTCCTCCTCGCGCTATCAGGAAGAAAAGCGCGTGGTGGTGGGCAAGGACATGGGCCCGCTGGTCTCGGCGGAAGAAATGTCGCGCTGCATTCACTGCACCCGTTGCGTGCGCTTTACCGAGGAAGTCGGCGGCTTCCAGGAAATCGGCATGGCTCATCGCGGCGAGTTCTCCGAGATTCTGCCCTTCCTCGGCAAGACCGTGGATTCGGAAATCTCCGGCAACGTCATCGATCTGTGCCCGGTGGGCGCGCTGACCTCCAAGCCGTTCCGCTACAGCACCCGCGCCTGGGAGCTGTCGCGCCGCAAATCGGTCAGCCCGCACGACGGCCTGGGCTCCAACCTGATCGTTCAGGTCAAGAGCAATGAAGTGATGCGCGTGCTGCCGCTGGAAAACGAGGCCATCAACGAGTGCTGGATCGCCGACCGCGACCGCTTCTCCTACGAGGGCTTGAACTCGGCCGAGCGTCTGAAGCTGCCGATGATCAAGTTCGACGGCCAGTGGCACGAGACCGACTGGGAAACCGCGTTGAACTACGTGGTGAAGGGCTTGAACGGCGTGTCCGCCGATCACGGCAAGGACGCCATCGGCTTCCTGACCAGCCCGCACTCCACCACCGAAGAACTGCATCTGGCGCAAAAGCTGGCGCGCGCCTTCGGCGTGGAAAGCATTGATTACCGTCTGCGCCGCAGCGACTTCGCCGCCGACGCGGCCAAGCAGGGCGCCGAGTGGCTGGGTTCCGGCATTGCCGATCTGGTCGCGGCCAAGTCGGTGCTGGTGGTCGGCTCCACGCTGCGCAAGGAACAGCCGCTGCTGACCTCGCGTCTGCGCACCGCGGCCAAGAAAGGCAGCGAGCTTAACATTATCCATGTCGCCGACGACGAGCTGCTGATCAAGATCAACGCCAAGCTGATCGTATCGCCGCTGGCGCTGGTCAACGGCTTCGCCCAGGTGCTGAAGGCCGTGGCCGAGATCAAGGGCGGCGAAACCGCCGTCGATCTGTCCGCGGTGCAAGTGTCCGCCGAGGCGCGCCGCATCGCCGAGAGCCTGAGCGGCGCGGAAACCGCCGCCGTGGTGCTGGGCAACGTGGCGCAACACCATCCGGCGTTCAGCCAACTGCTGGCCGTGGCGCAGGAGATCGCTCGCCTGAGCGGCGCCCGCTTCGGCGTGCTGTCCGAGGCCGCCAACAGCGTGGGCGCGGAACTGGCGGGCGCGCTGCCGCAAGGCGCGGGCGCCAACGCCGCCGCGATGATCGCCCAGCCGAAGAAGGCTTACGTGCTGCTGAACACTGAAGTCGAGTTCGACAGCTACAACCCGCAAGCCGCCGTCGCCGCGATGAAGCAGGCCGCCACCGTGATCGCGCTGACCGCGTTCAAGGGCCAGGGCCTGCTGGATTACGCCGACGTGCTGCTGCCGATCGCGCCGTTCTCCGAGACCGCCGGCTCCTTCGTCAATATGGAAGGCAAGCTGCAGAGCTTCAACGGCGTGGTGCGTCCGCTGGGCGAAGCCCGCCCGGCCTGGAAAGTGCTGCGCGTACTGGGCAATATGCTGAATCTGTCCGGCTTCGACTTCAACAGCGCCGAGGAAGTGCGCGCCGAGCTGCTGGCCAAGGGCGACATCGCCGCGCGCCTGAACAATGCGCTGAGCCCGCTGAACGTCGCGGCCGCCGCGGCCGCCGGCGTGGCGCGCATCGGCGAAGTGCCGCTGTACCAGGCCGACGCCGTCTGCCGCCGCGCCGAGTCGCTGCAACAGACCCGCGACGCGGCCGAGCCGGTGGCTTCCGCCCACAGCGGCCTGCTGCAGAAGCTGGGCATCGCCGTCGACAGCACCGCATTGCTGAGCCAGGGTTCCGGCCAGGCGCGCGTGCGCATCGTCGCCGACGACAGCCTGCCGCAGGATACGGTCCGCATCGCCACCGCTCACGCGGCCACGCTGGCGCTGGGCGGCATGTTCGACGCTATCGAGATCACCCAGGGGTAAAGCATGGAGTTCTTGCAAGGTATTCTTGGCACTGACGCGGGGCTCGTGGTTTGGACCCTGTTGAAGATCATCGCCATCGTATTGCCGATGCTGCTGTGCGTCGCCTACCTGACCTATGCCGAGCGCAAGGTCATCGGCTTCATGCAGATCCGCATCGGCCCCAACCGGGTAGGCCCGCTGGGCCTGCTGCAGCCGATCGCCGACGCGGTCAAGCTGCTGATGAAGGAAATCATCCTGCCCACCAACTCCAGCAAGGGCCTGTTCCTGCTGGCCCCGGTGCTGTCCATCGCTCCGGCGCTGGCGGCCTGGGCGGTGATTCCCTTCACCGACAAGCTGGTGCTGGCCAACGTCAACGCCTCGCTGCTCTACATCCTGGCGCTGACCTCGATGGGCGTGTACGGCGTGATCATCGCCGGCTGGGCGGGCAACTCCAAGTACTCCTTCCTCGGCGCCATGCGTTCCGCCGCCCAGATCGTGTCCTACGAACTGGCGATGGGCTTCGCGCTGATCGGCGTGCTGATGGTGTCCAGCAGCCTGAACCTGGTGGAGATCGTCCAGCAGCAAGGGCAGGGCATGGCCGGCGGTTCCGTGTTGTCGTGGAACTGGCTGCCGCTGTTCCCGCTGTTCGTGGTCTACCTGATCTCCGGCGTGGCCGAAACCAACCGCGCGCCGTTCGACGTGGCCGAGGGCGAATCCGAGATCGTCGCCGGTTTCCACGTCGAGTACTCGGGCATGGCCTTCGCCATCTTCTTCCTGGCCGAATACGCCAACATGATCCTGGTCGCCGCGCTGACCGCGCTGCTGTTCCTCGGCGGCTGGCTGTCGCCGTTCCCGGCGTCCTGGGGCATTCTGGGCGCGGGCGGCTTCTTCTGGCTGGCGCTTAAAGTGGCCATGGTGCTGTTCTGCTTCCTGTGGTTCCGCGCCACCTTCCCGCGTTATCGCTACGACCAGATCATGCGTCTGGGCTGGAAGGTGTTCATCCCGGTGACCCTGGTGTGGATCCTGGTGGTGGGCGTCTGGATGATGACCCCGCTGTCCTTGTGGCACTGAGACGGGGATAGGTGAAAAGATGAATTCGATCCGAAACTTTTTCAAGACCTTCCTGCTGGTGGAGCTGGTCAAGGGCCTGATGGTCACTGGCCGCTACTTCTTCGCCCGCAAGATCACGGTCCAGTTCCCTGAAGAGAAGACGCCGATTTCGCCGCGCTTCCGCGGTCTGCACGCGCAGCGCCGCTACGCCAACGGCGAAGAGCGCTGCATCGCCTGCAAACTGTGCGAGGCGGTGTGCCCGGCGATGGCGATCAGCATCGAGTCCGAGCAGCGCGACGACGGCACCCGCCGCACCACGCGCTACGACATCGATCTGACCAAGTGCATCTTCTGCGGCTTCTGCGAGGAAGCCTGTCCGGTGGACGCCATCGTGGAAACCCACATCTTCGAATACCACGGCGAAAAACGTGGCGACTTGTACTACACCAAGCCGATGTTGCTGGCGATCGGCGACAAGTACGAGGCCGAGATCGCCGCCAACAAGGCGGCCGACGCCAAGTATCGCTAAGGGGGGGTCATGAACTTCACACTGTTTGTCTTCTATGTTCTGTCCGCCATCCTGGTGTTCGCGGGCATCCGCGTGGTGACGGCCAAGAACCCGATTCACGCGGCCTTGTTCCTGGTGCTGGCCTTCTTCAACAGCGCCGGCCTGTGGCTGCTGATGGAAGCCGAGTTCCTGGCCATCACCCTGGTGGTGGTGTATGTGGGCGCGGTGATGGTGCTGTTCCTGTTCGTGGTGATGATGCTGGACATCAACATCGAGAAACTGCGCGAGGGCTTCTGGAGGAATCTTCCGGTCGCCGCCGCCGTCGGCATCATCATGGTGTTTGAAATGGCGATGATTCTGGCCAGCCCCAGCGCGCGGCTGGACGCCTACCAGGCGGCCGCGCCGCTGGCGGCGGACTTCAGCAACGTCAAAGTGCTGGGTCGCCAGCTGTACACCACGTATCTGCTGCCTTTCGAAGTGGCGGCGGTGGTGCTGCTGCTGGCCATGGTGGCCGCCATCGGTCTGACCATGCGCAGCCGCAAGGACACCAAAGCTATCGATCCGGCGCTGCAGGTCAAGGTCAAGCGCAACGACCGCGTGCGTCTGGTGAAGATGCAGGCCGAACAGCCTGCTGAAGAATCCACGGTGGAGGAGGCCTCCGAGGCCGAATCCGGTAAGCAACAGGCCTGACGGCCAATCAACATAAGGGAGGAAATGTGCTGACACTGACTCACTTCCTGGTGCTGGCCGCAATCCTGTTTGCCATCGGCGTGCTGGGCGTTTTCCTGAACCGGAAAAATCTGATCGTGCTGCTGATGGCCATCGAGCTGATGCTGCTCGCGGTGAACTTCAATTTCATCGCGTTCTCGCATTACCTGTCGGATACGGCGGGCCAGATCTTCGTATTCTTCATCCTGACGGTGGCCGCGGCCGAAGCCGCGATCGGTCTCGCCATCCTGGTGGTGCTGTTCCGCAATCTGCGCACCATCAACGTTGAAGACTTGGGCAGCCTCAAAGGCTAAGGCAAACCGGAACCTACACAAAGCACACAAGCATGGATATGAAGAGCTTATACCTGCTGATTGCACTCGCCCCGCTGGCGGGTTCCATCATTGCAGGCCTATTTGGATGGGCCATCGGCCGGCGCGCTTCGCACGTCGTGACGATAGCCGGCGTGGCGCTGTCCGCCGCGCTGTCGCTCAAGGTGCTTCACGCCTTCCTGACCGGGCAGGCTGAAGTGTTCAACGGTCCGGTTTACACCTGGCTGACGGTGGGAGGCTACGAATTCTCCGTAGGCTTCCTGGTGGATTCGCTGACCGCGATGATGCTGGTGGTGGTGACCAGCGTGTCGCTGATGGTGCACATTTACACCATCGGCTACATGCAGGAAGACCCGGGCTATCAGCGTTTCTTCAGCTATATCTCGCTGTTTACCTTCTCGATGCTGATGCTGGTGATGAGCAACAACTTCATCCAGCTGTTCTTCGGTTGGGAAGCGGTGGGCCTGGTGTCCTATCTGCTGATCGGCTTCTGGTTCAAGCGTCCGACCGCGATCTACGCCAACCTGAAGGCTTTCCTGGTCAACCGCGTCGGCGACTTCGGCTTTCTGCTGGGCATCGGCCTGGTGCTGGCCTACTTCGGCGGCTCGCTGAACTACAGCGATGTGTTCGCCGCCGCTCCGGCGCTGGCTAACAAGACCATCAGCCTGATTCCGGGCACCGAATGGTCGCTGCTGAGCGTGACCTGCATCCTGCTGTTCATCGGCGCGATGGGCAAATCGGCGCAGTTCCCGCTGCACGTCTGGCTGCCGGACTCGATGGAAGGCCCGACGCCGATCTCGGCGCTGATCCACGCGGCCACGATGGTGACCGCCGGCATCTTCATGGTGTCGCGGATGAGCCCGCTGTTCGAACTGTCCGACACCGCGCTGAACGTGATCATGGTCGCCGGTTCCATTACCGCGCTGTTCATGGGCTTCCTCGGCGTGGTCCAGAACGACATCAAGCGCGTGGTGGCTTACTCTACGCTGTCGCAGCTGGGCTATATGACCGTGGCGCTGGGCGCCTCGGCCTACTCGGTGGCGATGTTCCATGTGATGACCCACGCCTTCTTCAAGGCGCTGCTGTTCCTGGCGGCGGGCTCGGTGATCATTGGCATGCATCACGATCAGGACATGCGCAATATGGGCGGCCTGCGCAAGTACATGCCCATCACCTGGCTGACTTCGCTCTTGGGTTCGCTGGCCTTGATCGGCACGCCGTTCTTCTCCGGCTTCTACTCCAAGGACTCCATCATCGAGGCGGTGCACGCGTCCAATCTGTCCGCGGCCGGTTTCGCCTACTTCGCGGTGATCGCCGGCGTGTTCGTCACCGCCTTCTACTCCTTCCGCATGTACTTCCTGGTCTTCCACGGCAAGGAACGCTGGATGGAGAAGAAGGACGATCATCACGATCACGGCCATGACGATCACGACCATCACCATGGTCTGGGTCCGAACGACAAGCCGCACGAGTCCCCGTGGGTGGTGACCCTGCCGCTGGTGCTGCTGGCGATTCCGTCGGTGCTGGTCGGTTACTTCGCGATCGAGCCGCTGCTGTACGGCGACTTCTTCAAGGGCGTGATCGCCGTCAACCACGAACTGCATCCGGCGATGGAAGAGATCGCCCGCGAGTTCCACGGCGCCGCCGCCATGGGCGTGCATTCCTTGAGCACGCTGCCGCTGTGGCTGGCCTTGGCCGGCGTGGCCACCGCCTGGTTCTTCTACATGAAGGCGCCGCAGATTCCGGCCGCCATCAAGCAGAAGTTCAGCCTGGTGAACAAGATCCTGGAAAACAAGTACTACCTGGACGAGATCTATTTCGCCGTGTTCGCCAAGGGCTCGCGCGCTCTGGGCACCTTCTTCTGGAAGGTGGGCGACATGTTGCTGATCGACGGCCTGTTGGTGAACGGCACCGCCAAGCTGGTGGCGACTTTCTCCGGCTTCATCCGCCGCGCTCAGACCGGTTTCATCTACAGCTACGCCACCGCGATGATCATCGGGGTGCTGGCGCTGATGACGATGTGGTTCTGGCAACTGATCTGGCGTTGAGCCCGGGCTCCGGGATTGGAATAACAACTTGGGTTTGACTATGTTCACAAATCTATTGTCTCTGGTGATCTGGACCCCTATCGCGGCCGGGTTGCTGGTGCTGGCTACGGGGGGCGATCAGCGCGCGTCGCTGGCGCGCTGGCTGGCCGCGGCGGGAGCCCTGGCGGGCTTCCTGCTGTCGCTGCCGCTGTTCACCGAGTTCAACAACCTCAGCGGCGGCATGCAGTTCGTCGAGATGAAGCCGTGGATCGAATCCCTCGGCATCAACTATCACCTGGGCGTGGACGGCATCTCGATGCTGTTCGTGGTGCTCAACAGCTTCACCACCTTGCTGGTGGTGGTGGCCGGCTGGCAGGTGATCCAGAAGCGCGTGTCGCAGTACATGGCCGCCTTCCTGATCATGTCCGGCCTGATCAACGGCGCCTTCGCCGCGCTGGACGCCATCCTGTTCTATGTCTTCTTCGAAGGCATGCTGATTCCGATGTATCTGATCATCGGCGTCTGGGGCGGCCCGCGTCGCGTGTACGCGTCGATCAAGTTCTTCCTCTACACCTTGCTCGGCTCGCTGCTGATGCTGGTGGCCTTGATCTACCTGTACTTCCAGGCCGGCAAGTCCTTCGACATTCAGGCTTTCCACGACATCGCCAAGATCCCGCTGACGGTGCAGATTCTGCTGTTCGTCGCCTTCTTCCTGTCCTTTGCGGTGAAGGTGCCGATGTGGCCGGTGCACACCTGGCTGCCGGACGCCCACGTGGAAGCGCCGACCGGCGGCTCCATGGTGCTGGCCGCGATCACGCTGAAGATCGGCGCTTACGGCTTCCTGCGGTTCGTGCTGCCCATCCTGCCTGACGCCGCGCGCGAGCTGTCCGGCGTGATGGTGGCGCTGTCGCTGGTGGCGGTGGTCTACATCGGCCTGGTGGCGCTGGTGCAGTCCGACATGAAAAAGCTGGTGGCTTATTCCTCCATCTCGCACATGGGCTTCGTCACCCTGGGCCTGTTCCTGTTCACCGGTTCCGAATTGAACCAGTGGGCGGTTGAAGGCGCGCTGGTGCAGATGGTGTCCCACGGCTTCGTCTCCGCCGCGATGTTCTTCTGCATCGGCGTGATGTACGACCGCGTGCACAGCCGCAACATCGCCGACTACGGCGGCGTGGCCAACAAGATGCCCATCTTCGCCGCCTTCATGATGCTGTTCGCGATGGCCAACTCCGGCCTGCCGGCCACCTCCGGCTTCGTCGGCGAGTTCATGGTGATCATGGGCGCGGTGCAAGTGAACTTCTGGTACGCGGTATTGGCCGCCACCACGCTGATCTTCGGCGCCGCCTACACCTTGTGGATGTACAAGCGCGTGATCTTCGGCGAGGTGGGCAACAGCCATGTGGCCGAGCTGTCCGACGTCAACAAGCGCGAGTTCCTGGTGCTGGCCATCCTGGCCATCGCGGTGCTGGGCATGGGCCTGTATCCGCAAGCCTTCGTCGAGAAAATGCACCTGTCGGTCAATGACCTGATCCTGCATGTCTCGCAGAGCAAGCTGTAAGCGCGGAAGGAATGGAAACAATGAATTGGGCTGATCTCAACCTGATACCGGCAATTCCCGAGATGTTCCTCGCCGGCGCGATTCTGTTCGTGCTGATGGCGGACCTGTTCGTTTCGGACGAAAAGCGCGGCATCACCCTGGGCCTGACCCTGCTGAGCCTGTTGGGCGCGGCGGTGGCGCAGGTGATGACTTTCACCGCGCAGCCGGTGGTCACTTTCTCCGGCATGTTCGTCGCCGATCCGATGGGCGGCGTGGTCAAGCTGGCCATGTACGCGGTCACCGCCATCGTGCTGATCTACAGCCGGCAGTACACCGCCGACCGTCAGCTGTTCAAGGGCGAGTACTTCTCGCTGGCCCTGTTCGCGCTCTTGGGCATGAACCTGATGGTGTCGGCCTCGCACTTCCTGACCCTGTACATGGGCCTGGAACTGCTGTCGCTGGCCTTGTACTCGCTGATCGCGCTGCAGCGCGATTCCGTGCAGGCCACCGAGGCGGCGATGAAGTACTTCGTGCTGGGCGCGCTGGCCTCCGGCCTGCTGCTCTACGGCATCTCCATGGTTTACGGCGCCACCGGCTCGCTGGAACTGGCGACGGTCGCCAAGTCCATCGCCGCGCATAAGGCCAACGACGTGTTGCTGGTCTTCGGCCTGGTCTTCATCGTGGCCGGCCTGTCCTTCAAGCTGGGCGCGGTGCCGTTCCATATGTGGGTGCCGGACGTTTACCACGGCGCGCCGACTTCGGTGACGCTGATGGTGGGCGCGGCGCCCAAGCTGGCGGCCTTTGTGTTCACGCTGCGCATCCTGGCCCAGGGCCTGGACGCGCTGGTGGCGGACTGGCAGCAGATGCTGGTGATCGTGGCCGCGCTGTCCATGGCCATCGGCAACATCACCGCCATCGTACAGACCAACATCAAACGGATGCTGGCCTATTCGACGATCTCGCACATGGGCTTCCTGCTCCTGGGCGTGCTGGCCGGCACCAAGGTCGGCTACTCGGCGGCGCTGTTCTACGCGCTGAGCTATGTGCTGATGTCGCTGGTCAGCTTCGGCATGCTGCTGGCGCTGTCCCGCGCCGGTTTCGAATGCGAGAAGGTCGACGATCTGAAGGGCCTGAACAGCCGCAACAGCTGGTATGCGCTGCTGATGCTGCTGACCATGTTCTCCATGGCGGGCATCCCGCCGCTGGTGGGCTTCTACGCCAAGTTCGCGGTGATCAAGGCCATCGTCGACATCGGCATGATCAAGCTGGCCATCTTCGCGGTGCTGATGTCGGTGATCGGCGCGTTCTACTACCTGCGCGTGGTGAAGGCGATGTACTTCGACGACGCCGAAGACCGCAGCGACATCGTGGTGCGCGGCGACATGAAACTGGTGCTGTCGCTGAACGCGCTGGCCTTGCTCTTCATCGGCCTGCTGCCGGAGCGCGCGATGGAGCTGTGCCTGCAAGTCGTGCGTCAATCGCTCACCGTGATTTAAGGCCTGTCCACCATGCAATCCAGCGTCATCGTTTTGCTGATCGTCGCCCTGGCGGCGGCGAACCTGCCGTTCCTGACCCAGAAAGTGGGCGGAGTGTGGAAAGTGGCCAACAAGCATTTTGGCTGGCGCTTTCTGGAATTGACGGCGCTGTATCTGCTGGTGGGCGGTTTCGCCTACCTGCTGGAAAGCCGGCTGATGCCGGTGCAGTCGCAGAACTGGCAGTTCTACGTGACCACCTTGTCCTTATTCCTGGTGTTCGCGTTTCCGGGCTACGTCTATCGCTACTTCTGGCGGCGACGGGCCTAGCCGGGCTGGGCGGACGCAATACGCGGCGCGGACGGGATCTCCCGTCCGCGCTGTTTTTTTTGGGGAAGGGCGCGGCGGCGTAGCGAGGCCCGCGCGATGAGACGAAGGGAGAGGACGGGATGTTGAAAGTGATTGCTCAGGACTTCATTCAGCCGGACCGCGTGGTCGAGGTGATGCCGCTGTATCGCGAACTGGTGGAGAAGACGCGGCAAGAGCCGGATTGCATAGGCTATGAGCTGTTCATCGATCAGAAAGACCCCGGCCATTTCGTCTTCATCGAGACCTGGCCGGACAGGGAGGCGCTGGATCGGCATTGCCAAACCGAACATTTTCGGCGGCTGGTGCCGCAGATCGACAGCCGGCAGCGACAGGCGGGCACCTTTTTGCTGATGGACGCCTTCGCCGAGGCCGGCAGCTGATTGAAAAAGGCGCCGCGTTGCGGCGCCTTGCTTAGAACGTGTTTACGATCTTGCGAGCAAGAGCGAGACAAGGCGAAAATCGTTGAGAAAGCGGAATGGTCAAGCGGTACATGAGCATTTCGAAGCGGGCACTCATCGTACAATGTCTCTACCGACGCGTAGCAGATCGTGAACAGGTTCTTAGTAAAAGCGGGCCTCGCCCTGCGGCCGGCTCTTGAAGCGCTTGTGCAGCCAGAAGTACTGGTCCGGGATTTCGCGGACGCGCTGCTCCAGGAAGGCGTTCATGCGGCGGGTGTCGGCCTCGACGTCCTCGCTGGGGTAGTCGTCCCACGGCGGGTAGAACTCCAGCTCGAAGCGGTCGCCGACGCGGCGGGCGATGGCCGGCACCACCTTGGCGCGCGCCAGCTTGCTGATGCGGGACAGGCCGGTGATGGTGGCGGCCTTGACGCCGAAGAAGTCGACGAAGACTGAGTCGCGCACGCCGAAGTCCTGGTCCGGCAGATAGAGGAAGGGCGCGTGGTCCTTGCGCATCGCCTTGATGATGGGGCGCAGGCCCTCCTGGCGGGACACGATGTAGGCGTTGTCGTAACGCTGGCGGCCCTGATAGATCTGGCGGTCCAGCGCTTCGTTCTTCTGGTGGGAGTAGACGCTGACCAGCGGGATGTGCTGGTTCAGCGAATACACGCACATTTCAAAGCCGATGAAGTGAGGGTAGAACAGAATCACGTCTTCGCCGCGTTCGCGCAGTTCGGTGACGTAGTGCAGATTCTTGATCTCGACCAGCTTGTCGATGCGCGCGGCCGAACTCCACCAGACCACGCCGTACTCCAGCACCATGCGTATCATGTGCTGGAAATTGCGGCGGATCAGCCGGCGGCGTTCCGCCACCGGCATCTCGGGAAAGCACAGGCGCAGATTGATCATGCCGACGCGGCGGCGGTCGCGCGCCAGACAGTAGGCGACATTGCCCAGGCCGCGGGCCAGCAGGCCGATCGCCCACATCGGCAGCAGGCGAATCAACCAAAGCAGGGCAAAAGCGAATTTCATAGATTTCCTTGTTGGGATGCTCGACAAACCGACTGCGCGGCTCGATAGCTGCGTTGCTCCGTGCGCGCTCCCTCGCTGTACTGTTTGTACTATCTCGGTCGCTGTGCGCCAATGTCCAACGGGGGCGCCTTGCTCTCAAGCCGCTCGTGACGGTTTGTCTTGGATCCCTGTTATTGCGCGTCCGGCCGGCTGACGCCGGGCGGACATTTATAGCGGTTATAGCTCCACAGGTATTGGCTGGGGAAGCGGCGGATCAGCGCTTCCACCTGGGCGTTGAGCTGGGCGGCGTCCTGTTCCTTGTCGCCGCTGAAGGCTTGCGCCGGCGGTTCGATGTGGACGCGGAAGCCCTGGCCGCCCGGCAGACGCTCGCCGACGAAGAACAAGGTCTCCACGCCGCTGATCTGCGCCAGACGCGGCACCAGGGTCATGGTGTAGGCCGGGCGCTCGAAGAACGGCGCCCACACGCCCTCGCCGTTGCCGGGCACCTGATCCGGCAGGATGATGGTGGCTTCGCCGGATTTCAGCGCCTTCATCAGCACGCGCACGCCGGCGCCGGTGGCCGGCGCGGTCTTGCCCTTGCCGCGAGCGCGGCCGGCCTGCATCACCGGTTCCAACCAAGCCATCTTGGGAGGGCGGTACATCGCGGTCAGCGGAAACGGCAGCCGCGAGCTGATGTAGCGGCCGGCGATGTCGTAGCTGCCCAGATGCGGGGTGACGAAGACGATGCCGTGGCCCTTGGCCAGCGCCGCCTCGACGTGCTCCCAGCCGGAGCAGGATTGGACCATGGCGGCGATGTCGTCCGGCTCGCGGCACCAGGCGATGGCCAGTTCCAGCGCGCCCTTGCCGGTTTCCGCGGCGCTTTGTTTGACTAAACGCGGTAAAAGCTGATAATTTCCACAGATTTTACTAGAACTTAGGTTCTCCCGGAGCCGTGCTCTGTAGCGGGGGGACGCATGATAAGTCAGTCGTCCAAGAACGGCACCTAGGCCTTGTAGCCAGGATAAAGGCAGGTGCGCCAGGAAAGACAGCAATAAATGGACTAGCTTAGACATATGAAGCTCAGTCTTGGTCTTAAAGCGACCTATTTTATCATCACAAGGTTTTGCATTTTTCGGGAACGAATAATAAATGAGCGAATATCTGTTTACATCTGAGTCGGTGTCGGAAGGACACCCGGACAAAGTCGCCGATCAGATCTCCGACGCCATCCTCGACGCCATCTTGCGCGAGGACAAGCACGCGCGCGTCGCCGCCGAGACCCTGGTGAACACCGGCCTGGTGGTGTTGGCCGGCGAAATCACCACCAGCGCCAATATCGATTACATCAAGATCGCCCGCGAAACCATCAAGCGCATCGGTTACGACGATTCCGCGCTGGGCTTCGATTTCCGCGGTTGCGCGGTGATGGCTTGCTACGACAAGCAGTCGCAGGACATCGCCCAGGGCGTCAACGAAGGCGAAGGCCTGGATCTGAACCAGGGCGCCGGCGACCAGGGCCTGATGTTCGGCTACGCCTGCGACGAAACCCCGACGCTGATGCCGTTCCCGATCTACTACGCGCACCGTCTGGTGCAGCGTCAGGCCGAGTTGCGCAAGGACGGCCGCCTGCCGTGGCTGCGCCCGGACGCCAAGAGCCAGATCACTTGCGTCTACGACGGCGCCACCGGCCTGCCCAAGCGCATCGACACCGTGGTGCTGTCCACCCAGCATACCCCGGAGATCGATCACAAGACGCTGACCGAGGCGGTGATCGAGGACATCATCAAGCCGGTGCTGCCGCCGGATATGATCACGCCGGAAACCAAATTCCTGATCAACCCGACCGGCCGCTTCGTGATTGGCGGCCCGATGGGCGATTGCGGTCTGACCGGCCGCAAGATCATCGTCGACACCTACGGCGGCGCGGCGCCGCATGGTGGCGGCGCTTTCTCCGGCAAGGACCCGTCCAAAGTGGACCGTTCCGCCGCCTACGCAGGCCGCTACGTGGCGAAGAACATCGTCGCCGCCGGCCTGGCGCGCCAGTGCCAGATCCAGGTTTCCTACGCCATCGGCGTGGCCGAGCCGACCTCGATCGCGGTGGACACCTTCGGCACCAACTCGATTCCGAACGAGAAGATCGTCGAGCTGGTGAAAAAGCATTTCGATCTGCGCCCGAAAGGCATCATTCAGATGCTGGACCTGTTGCGCCCGATCTACAGCAAGACCGCCGCTTACGGCCACTTCGGCCGCGAAGAGCCGGAATTCAGCTGGGAGCGCACCGACAAGGTGGAAGCGCTGCGCGCCGACGCCGGTCTGTAAACCGCGCTCGGCTTCGCGCCAAGAAACGCCTGTCCACGGACAGGCATTTTTTTGTGTCTTGCTAGAGGGCCGCGCTCAGGCGGCAGGCGTTCTTGCCGCCGGCCTTGACCGCGTACAAAGCCCGGTCCGCGGCCTGGTACAGGGCGGCCGGGCTGTCCGCGTGCACGGGGAAGGCGGCCAGACCGCAGGAGAAGGTGGCGCAGAAACTGTCGTCGCCGGCGCCGTGGGGCTGACGGGCGAAGGCTTGCCGCCAGCGCTCGGCGCGTTCCCAGGCCTGGGACGGCGAGCAGCCGGGCATCAGCACCAGAAACTCCTCCCCGCCCAGGCGGCAGAGGATGTCGCCGCCGCGGCCGTCTTCGGCCAGCAGCGCGGACAGGCGGCGCAAGACCTCGTCGCCGAAGTAATGACCGAAGCTGTCGTTGATGCGCTTGAAATCGTCCAGATCGATCAGCGCGATGCTGAGCGGCGCGCCCTCGCTGCGCGCGCGGCTCAGTTCGCGGGCGAAGGTGTCGTCCAGATAGCGGCGGTTGTACAAACCGGTCAGCGGATCGCGCAAGGCCTGCTCGCGCAGCGCCGCCTGCAGCGCTTCGATTTCGGCGATGCGCAGGGCCAAAGTCTGATTGGCGCCGCGCAGCGCCTCCTCGGCCCGGCGCCGCTCGGTGATGTCGCGGGCCACCAGCATGCGGCTGGAGTGAGGCTGAGGCTGCTGGGCGATCGGATACACGCGCAGGTCCAGGATGCGCGCGCCGTCTTGCAAGGACAGCTCCAGAGATTGCTCCCGGCCGCGCAGGATCTGCTCTCGCGGCCAGTCCGCCGGCAAGGGCTGGCCCAGCAATTGACGGCCGGGCCGGCCCAGCAGCCGCGCGGCGGCCGGATTGAGGTCCAGGATGCGCAGCTCGTCGTCCACCACCAGCACCCCGTCGCCCATGGCTTCGAAGGAGCGCGCGCGCGCCACCGGGACCAGGTAGAGCAGGCGCAGGTAGAGCAGGTCCAGCGCGAACACCAGGCCGGTGACGGTGAAGGCGAGCGGCGTCGGATCCAGGCCCTGCAAGGGCATGGCGCCGCTCAGGTAGAGGATGTTGCCCAGCCAGGGCGCGCAGGCGCTGGCCATCAGCACGATGGATTGTCCGCGGAAGTGGGCCGGGTAGTAATGCAGCGCGCGGATCAGCATCAGCGAGCCGATCAGCATCATCAGGTAGGAATAGCCGGCGACGCCGATCCAGAACGCCGGGCCGTGCCCGTAGATCAGCAGATTGTAGCCGGAGGGGCTGGGCCGGTAGCCGGTCCACACCAATTGGTGGCTTTCGTTGCTGAGCGCCAGCAGCAGGCAGAGCAAGGGCAGGGCGAACAGCGCCGCCAGCCAGCGCCGGCTCAGCTGGATGCGGTTATAGTCCAGCGCCAGCAGCAGGAAGAGCACCGGGGTGCTCAGCGTGCCCAGGTATTCCAGCTTGGACCAGGCGATCTTGGCGGACAGGCTGGCGGCGGACAGCTCGCACATCGCGCCGGCGGCCCAGAACGCCACCGAACTCATCAGCAGCGCCAGCCAGCGCACCCCGGGAAACTGGCGGCGATACCAGGCGATGGCGGCGATGGCGGTGGAAATCAGCGCGGCGATCCCGGACAGGGCGGCCAGCGGGGTGAAGTCGAAAGTCATGGGGCGAGGATGAATCGGCAAGCGGCTAGTGTATCTTCTTGGCATGCAGACTCCTACCTTTTCCGAGCGGCATAGGTATAATCGAAACGTCGCCGTCCGCGTGTCCACGCCGCCGGCGGCCGGTCGGCCCGAGGGGCGCTGCGAGGATGATCCATCCCCAGGCTCGGGCCGCTCCCGTTTCAACGGCGCTCACCTGATCAAAACCGTGCCGGGCACGGGAGCGGGTGAGCCGCATCCTGGCCGGCTGCGTGAACTAAGGAATGCTCGCGATGGCTGATTTCACCGATTTTCATGTTGCCGATATCAATCTGTCCGCCTGGGGCCGCAAGGAACTGGCGATTGCCGAAACAGAAATGCCGGGCCTGATGGCCTTGCGCGACGAGCACCGGCACAGCCAGCCGCTGCGCGGCGCGCGCATCGCCGGCAGTCTGCACATGACGATCCAGACCGGGGTCTTGATCGAGACCCTGGTGGCGCTGGGCGCGGAAGTGCGCTGGGCCTCTTGCAATATCTTCTCCACCCAGGACCACGCCGCCGCCGCCATCGCCGCGGCCGGCATTCCGGTATTCGCCTTCAAGGGCGAGAGCCTGGACGAATACTGGGAGTTCAGTCACAAAATCTTCGAATGGCCGGAGCAGGAGCCCGCCAATATGATTCTGGACGACGGCGGCGACGCCACCTTGCTGCTGATGCTGGGCAGCAAGGCGGAAAGCGATCGCGGCGCGATCAGCCACCCGTCCAACGAGGAAGAGACCGCGCTGTTCGCCGCCATCGCCCGTTATCTGGAAAAAGACCCGCAGTGGTATTCCAAGCGGCTCAAGCACATCAAGGGCGTGACCGAGGAAACCACCACCGGCGTGCACCGGCTCTATCAGCTGGAGAAGGAGGGGCGTTTGCCGTTCCCGGCCTTCAACGTCAACGACTCGGTGACCAAGTCCAAGTTCGACAACCTCTACGGCTGCCGCGAATCGCTGGTGGACGGCATCAAGCGCGCCACCGACGTGATGGTGGCCGGCAAGGTGGCGGTGGTGCTGGGCTACGGCGACGTGGGCAAGGGCTGCGCGCAGAGCTTGCGCGGCCTGGGCGCCACGGTGTGGGTGACCGAGGTGGACCCGATCTGCGCGTTGCAGGCGGCGATGGAAGGCTATCGCGTGGTGCGCATGGACGAAGTGGCCGACCAGGCCGACATCTTCGTCACCGCCACCGGCAATGTCGGCGTGATCACCCACGAACATATGAAGAAGATGCGCAACAACGCCATCGTCTGCAATATCGGCCATTTCGACAGCGAGATCGAAGTCGCCAGCCTGCGCCAGTACCAGTGGGACAATATCAAGCCGCAGGTGGACCACATCATTTTCCCTGACGGCAAGCGAGTGATCCTGTTGGCCGAGGGCCGGCTGGTCAACCTGGGTTGCGCCACAGGCCACCCCAGCTTCGTGATGTCCAACTCCTTCACCAACCAGGTGCTGGCTCAGGTGGAAATCTTCGCCAACGGCCTGCAATACGGCAAACAGGTGTATGTCTTGCCCAAGCATCTGGACGAGAAGGTGGCGCGCCTGCACCTGGGCCGCATCGGCGCCAGGCTGACCGAGCTGTCCGACGAACAGGCCGCCTACATCAGCGTGCCCAAGCAAGGTCCATATAAGCCGGATCACTATCGTTATTGATTTTTATAACGATAGAAAAACGGACAGGGCTATTAGAATGGTGCTGTCCGTTTTTTCTTGTCCGCTGCTGCGGATCGCGGCCAACCTATAAAAACAAAGGAGTCTCCCGCAGGGAGATGCAGAGAGATCATGACAGCACAGAGCCGAACCTTCAGTTTCGAATTCTTTCCGCCCAAAACGCCGGAAGGCATCGCCAAGCTGCGCACCACGCGCCAGCAGCTGGCCCAGTTCAAGCCGCAGTTCTTTTCCGTCACCTTCGGCGCCGGCGGCACCACCCGCGACGGCACGCTGGCGACGGTGCTGGAAATCCGCAGCGAAGGCCACGCCGCCGCGCCGCACCTGTCCTGCATCGGCTCCACCCGCGAGAATATCGGCGCCATCCTCAAGGAATACCGCAACAACGGCATCCGCCACATCGTCGCGCTGCGCGGCGACATCCCGTCCGGCATGGTGGCGGCCGGCGAATTCCGCTACGCCAACGAGTTGGTCGAATTCATTCGCGCCGAGCACGGCGACCATTTCCACATCGAGGTGGCCGCCTATCCGGAGTTCCATCCGCAGGCGCGCTCGGCCGAGGACGACATCGGCAACTTCGTGCGCAAGGTCCACGCCGGAGCCAATTCGGCGATGACCCAGTACTTTTTCAACGCCGACGCCTATTTCCGCTTCGTCGACGAGGTACAGGGCCGGGGAGTGAATATTCCCATCGTGCCGGGCATCATGCCGATCTCCAATTTCGGGCAACTGTGTCGTTTTTCCGACATGTGCGGCGCGGAAGTGCCGCGTTGGCTGCGCCAGCGCATGCAGGCCTATTACGACGACAGCGCGTCCATCCGCGCGCTGGGCCTGGACGTGGTGACCGAGTTGTGCGATCGCTTATTGCAGCACGGCGCGCCGGGTCTGCACTTCTACACGCTGAATCAGGCCGGCTTGGTGTCCACCATTTGGCAGCGGCTAGGTTTGTAAATCAGGACGTGTTCCCATGCAAAACGGCCCGGTATTCCGGGCCGTTCTTTTTCAAATCCGTATGCGGCTCGGGGCCGCGCCGCCTTAAAGACCACGCAGCTGGCCGAGCGGCAGCGAGGTGGTCCGCTTGATCTCCTTGAGCACGAAGCTGGACTTCACATCCGCGACACCGGGGTGTTGCAATAGCTCGTCCATCACGAAGCGCGAAAAGTGCTCCATGTCCTCGAAGTACACCTGCAGCAGATAGTCCATCTCGCCGGTCATCGCAAAGCAATTGATGACCTCCTGCCAGCTTTGCACCGATTCGATGAAGCTTTGCAGATGCGCGTTGCCGCGTTTCTCCAGTGTGACCCTGACCCAGGCTTGCAGGCCCAGGCCGATGCGGGCCGGGTCCAGCAGCGCCACGTATTGGCGGATCACGCCGGATTCCTCCAGCTGCTTTAGGCGACGCAGGCAAGGGGATGGAGACAGGGCCACCCGTTCTGCTAATTCCACATTGGTTAAGCGGCCGTCGTGTTGCAGTTCGGCCAGAATACGCAAGTCTGTCTTATCTAATGTAAGACTTGGCATGTTTTCTCCTAAAAGAGGCAAAATATTAGTGTTTTATACTTAGTTATTACTGGTTTCTTGGTATTTAGCAAGAAAATTGCCCCGTAGTTTCCATAGAATAAAAAGCCTAAAAACGCATTCTACACACGGCGCTAAAAAAGCACCGGGGTTTGTCGAGTGAATAAGACGGCGGAGATAAGATTCACATTCTGAGGAGAAGCTTGTCGTTCGTCGCGGCAAGTCAAACCAGCGCGCGGCAAGCGCCTTTCTCCTCATTCAGTCTTTTCCCTTCCGACTTTTCCACGCGAAGCCAAATGCGTTGCACAGGGCTTTTTACAACATGTCATGACAAGACTATCACAAGACATGTCATCAAAAGCTACTGTTACTTGTTTATAAACAAGCTTGTTGCGCGGAATACCAGATCAAGTCGCCGGTTCAGAGCGGCGCCACGCTCCGCTCGCCGCCCAGCGGCCGCACACTCATCTACAACAGGAGAAACAGATGAAAATGGAAACCATACTGCAAAACCCCCTGGCCACCGACGGCTTTGAATTTGTCGAATACACCGCGCCCAGCGCCGAAGGCCTGGCCAAACTGAAGGCCTTGTTTCTGTCGCTGGGTTTCAGCGAAGTGGCGCGCCACCGCAGCAAGAACGTCAGCCTGTTCCGCCAGGGCGACATCAATTTCATCTTGAACGGCGAGTCGTCGCAGCCGGCCAATGATTTCGGCCACGAGCACGGCCCGTCGGCTTGTGCGATGGCGTGGCGCGTCAAGGACGCGGCCAAGGCCTATGAATACGCGCTGGCCCACGGCGCCAAGAAGTACGAGCGCCCGATCGGCTTCATGGAGCTGAATATTCCTGCGGTGGAGGGGATTGGCGGCTCGGCACTGTATTTCGTCGATCGCTACGGTCCGGAACACAGCATCTACGACGTGGACTTCCAGCCGCTGGACGGCGTAGACCAGCATCCGCAAGGCGTGGGCCTGTATGAGATCGATCACCTGACCCACAATGTGTTCCGCGGCAATATGGCCAAGTGGGCGGGTTTCTACACCGATATCGCCAACTTCCGCGAAATCCGTTACTTCGACATCGAGGGCAAGCTCACCGGCCTGGTGTCCCAGGCGATGACCAGCCCCTGCGGCAAAATCCGCATCCCGATCAACGAATCCTCCGACGACAAGAGCCAGATCGAGGAATTCCTGCGCGAATACCATGGCGAGGGCATTCAGCACATCGCGCTGACCACCCGCGACATCTACCGCACCGTGGAAACGCTGAAAGCCGCCGGCACCCGCTTCCTCGACACCCCGGACACCTATTATGAAAAAGTGGACGAGCGGGTGCCGGGCCACGGCGAAGACCTGGCGCGCCTGCACAAAAACCACATCCTGGTGGACGGCGCGCCGGTGGACGGCGCCGGCATCCTGCTGCAGATCTTCACCGAGACCGTGATCGGGCCGATCTTCTTCGAGATCATCCAGCGCAAGGGCAACGAGGGCTTTGGCGAGGGCAACTTCCGCGCCCTGTTCGAGTCGATCGAAGAGGATCAGATCCGCCGCGGCGTCATCTAAAGCCCGCAGTTCATCGATGCCATCCCGCCGCCCAGGCGGCGGGATTGAAGGACACACCATGCGTAAATGGATTCAGTACCCCCACCGCGAAGGCACCGTCTCGCGCCAGGCCCACGCCGATTTCCCGGACACGGCCATCTATGAGCGCGAAGTGGGCCGCAGCGGTTTTTTCGGTCCCGCCACTCATTTGCACCACAAGCATCCGCCCACCGGCTGGAGCGCCTGGGAAGGCCCGTTGCGCCCGCGCGCCTTTGATCTGAACGAACTGCCCAAGAGCGTCGCCGCGCCCTGGGCCGCGCCGCTGGTGCTGCACAACGCGCAATGCAAGCTGCGCATCTGGAGCGTGGAGCAGGCGATGACCCAGCTGTTCCGCAACGGCGACGGCGACGACATGCTGTTCATCCACGCCGGCAGCGGCGAGCTGTTCTGCGATTACGGCCACCTGAGCTACCGCGACGGCGACTACATCCTGATGCCGCGCTCCACCAGCTGGCGCATCGAACCGGCCGCGCCCACCACCATGCTGTTGATCGAAGCCAGCAACGGCGCCTACCAGTTGCCGGACAAGGGCCTGGTGGGACCGCACGCCATCTTCGACGAGGCGATGCTGGACGTGCCGTCCATCGACGACGCCTTCCGCGCGCAGCAGACCGAGGACGAGTGGCAAGTAGTGATCAAACGCCGCGGCGCGCTGTCCACCGTGACTTACCCGTTCAATCCGCTGGACGCGATAGGCTGGCACGGCAACCACTCCGTCGCCCGCATCAACTGGCGCGACATCCGGCCGCTGATGAGCCATCGCTACCATCTGCCGCCATCGGCGCACACCACCTTCGTCGCCGACGGCTTTGTGATCTGCACCTTCGTGCCGCGGCCGATCGAATCCGATCCCGGCGCTTTGAAGGTCCCGTTCTATCACAACAACGACGATTACGACGAAGTGATCTTCTATCACGCCGGCGACTTCTTCAGCCGCGACAACATCAAGCCCGGCATGCTGACCTTCCACCCGGCGGGCTTCACTCACGGGCCGCATCCCAAGGCCTTCGCCAAGGCCATGACGGAGCCCAAGACCTTCACCGACGAAGTGGCGGTGATGATAGACACGCGGGACGCCTTGGAGCAGGGGCCGCAGATGCCGGCGGTGGAGTGGACACAGTATGTGGACAGCTGGAAACCCAAGCCCTGATTGTTTGGGTGCATTTCTACTGCGCAGGCTGATCTCGAAACTGTGATGCTCGCGGTACCATTTGTAGCGCTGCGCTTCTCGTTTCGACCTCAGCCCGCTCGCGACGAAATGCTCCTCAAACGAAGCTTTCATGTCATACCAGTATCACTGGAATTTCAGCTGCCCAGCTGCAGAAAGAATAGAAGATGAAACTCGCCACATATCAGAATCAAACCCGCGACGGCCAGTTGTTGGTCGTCAGCCGCGACCTGTCCCGCGCGGTGGCGGTGCCGCAGATCGCCGCCAGTCTGCAACAGGCGCTGGACGGCTGGGACGCGCTGGCGCCGCGGCTGCAGGAAGTCTACGCCGCGCTGAACGCGGGCGAGGTGCCGGGCGCTTTCCCGTTCGAGCCGCAGCGCTGCCACAGTCCGCTGCCGCGCGCCTATCAATGGGCGGACGGCAGCGCCTATCTGAACCATGTCGAGCTGGTGCGCAAGGCGCGCGGCGCCGAGGTGCCGGCCAGCTTTTACCATGACCCGCTGATGTACCAGGGCGGCTCCGACGCCTTCCTGCCGCCGCTGGCGCCCATCCCGCTGCGCGACGAGGCCTGGGGCCTGGACTTCGAGGGCGAGGTGGCGGTGATCACCGGCGACGTGCCGCTGGGCGCGGACGCCGACGCCTGCGCGGGCCAGATCCGCCTGCTGATGCTGGTCAACGACGTCAGCCTGCGCAATCTGATCCCCAACGAGCTGGCCAAGGGCTTCGGCTTCTTCCAGAGCAAGCCGGCCACGGCTTTCTCGCCGGTGGCGGTGAGCCCGGACGAACTGGGCGCCGCCTGGCGCGACGGCAAGGCGCACCTGCCGCTGCTGGTGGAATACAACGGCGCGCCTTACGGCCGTCCCAACGCCGGCGTGGAAATGCAGTTCAGCTTCCCGCAACTGGTGGCGCACGTGGCCAAGACCCGCGAGCTGGCCGCCGGCTCCATCATCGGCTCCGGCACCGTGTCCAATCACGACCGCAGCGTCGGCTCCTGCTGCCTGGCGGAACAGCGGATGATAGAAACCATCGAGAACGGCGCGCCGACGACTCCGTTCATGAAAGTGGGCGACCGCGTGCGCATCGAGATGAAGGACGCCGCCGGCGCCAGCGTCTTCGGCGCCATCGAGCAGACGGTGGTGAAACATGGTTGAGCGCGTGCTCTACGGTTATTTCCGTTCCAGCGCCGCTTACCGGGTGCGCATCGCGCTGAATCTCAAGGGGCTGGATTACCGCTATCAAGCGGTCAATCTGCTCAAGGGCGAGCAGCGCAGCCCCGAGTATCTGGCTATCAACCCGCAGGGCTTGGTGCCGCTGCTGGACGACGGCGGGGTCAAGGTCGCGCAGTCCCTGGCCATTTGCGAATACCTGGACGAGGCCTATCCGGATACGCCGCGGCTGTTGCCGTCCGCTCCGGCGGCGCGGGCGCAGGTCCGCGCGCTGGCCCTGGCCATCGCCGCCGACATCCATCCCTTGCAGAACACTCGAGTCGGCAAGTATCTGCAGACCGAGTACGGCAAGGACGAAGAGGGCAAGGCGGCGTGGATACGGCACTGGATTCGCACCGGCTTCGACGCGCTGGAGCAAGCGCTGGCGGAATCGCCCAGCCGTTACGCGGCGGGCGAGCAGCCGACGCTGGCCGATGTCTGCCTGCTGCCGCAGGTGTTCAGCGCCCGGCGTTTCGGCCTGGACCTGAGCGCGTATCCGCACATCGTCCGCGTTGCGGACGCGCTGGAGCAACTGCCGGCTTTCGCCGACGCGCATCCATCCCGTCAGCCGGACGCGATCTAAGTCTTTGATCCGGCGGGCCGGTCGTTTCAGACGGCCCGCCCGCCTGCTTTTCCCGCGCCGCCGCGGTTCGTTTTTTTGCAATTATTCCTTGACTCTGAATTCGTCCTCTGATTAAATGCGTGGCTCTGACGGCGCGACAGCGCAGCAGTGATGGCCAGTTAGCTCAGTTGGTAGAGCAGCGGATTGAAAATCCGCGTGTCCGTGGTTCGATTCCGCGACTGGCCACCATCACCGCCTTAGCTTCAGCACCCGTCGGCCAGTTAGCTCAGTTGGTAGAGCAGCGGATTGAAAATCCGCGTGTCCGTGGTTCGATTCCGCGACTGGCCACCAGATACCTGAAAAGCCGAACTCGATGAGTTCGGCTTTTTGCATTGCGGCGCCGGACGCCTGTCCTGTCGCCGGTTTTGGGGGGCGTGCCATAATGAGGCCATGAAACCGCTGCCGCCTCTTTATACCCTGATCGCTTTTGAAGCTGTGGCCCGGCTCTCCAGTTTTACCCAGGCCGCCGGTGAACTGAATCTGTCGCAAGGCGCGGTCAGCCGTCAGCTGCAGTTACTGGAGGACTATCTGGGGTGCAAGTTGCTGCAGCGGGGCACCCGCAAGGTGGAATTGACTCCGGCCGGCGAACAATATCTGAGCGAAGTCCGCTCCGCCCTGGAGCAATTGGCCGGCGCCACCGCCAGTCTGATGCATTGGCAGCAAGACAAGCAGGTGACGGTGGCCTGTTCCACCGCGCTCGCCTCCTTGTGGCTCATGCCCAATCTCTCCGCCTTCCGCCAAGCTCAGCCCGACCTCTCAATCCGCATTCTGGCCAACGATAATATTCAAGAGTTGCAGGCATTCGAATTCGACCTCGGCGTTTACTATTTCCGTCAGCCTCCCAAGGACGCCGATGCGGTGGCCTTGTTCGATGAGCACATGTACGCGGTTTGCAGCCCGGGCTATTTGCCGGCCGGTCCGGCCCAGCCAGCGGCTTTGTTGGACGAGACGCTGATCACCATGGATGGCGGTCAGCGCGACTGGTTCAACTGGCCGCAGTGGTTTGCCGCCCAAAACATCGCCTGGAGGCCGG
Organism: Chromobacterium sp. Panama; assembly: GCF_003052555.1. Classification (NCBI taxonomy): domain Bacteria; kingdom Pseudomonadati; phylum Pseudomonadota; class Betaproteobacteria; order Neisseriales; family Chromobacteriaceae; genus Chromobacterium; species Chromobacterium sp. Panama. The sequence continues at coordinate 3,578,175 of NZ_QARX01000001.1, read as the reverse complement.
CCGCCAGACAATTGAGCGTGACCAACCACCATTTGGCAGTGCAGGCGGCGCTGGCCGGGCAGGGGGTGGCGCTGGCCTGGGGGCATCTGATCGACAGCTATCTGGCCAGCGGAGCGCTGGTGATGGCGTCGGACGCCAAGGTGACGATGAGCGGCGCTTTTTACTTGTTGCTGCCGGAACGGAGGCGGCCCAAGCCGGCCACCAGATTGTTCGCGGATTGGCTGGCCTCGCTGGCGGTGATGCGGCGGTGACATCGGATGGTGGCCTCACGCCTGCAAGATGGCGATCACACGGCTTGATTGATGAGCTGAAAACATAAATCTATCTAAAACTATCGTTTGTCCCGGCTTGGGTTTATCGCCGACACTGGTTTGGCCTGGGTAATAGCTCAGGCTTGCCTGCAAGCCGCGCCGGCATCAGAACCGCCGCCCCGGGGGCGACAGCGGCGGCAGGCTCCATCAAGGAGACAAACCATGCGTAGCCATCATCGCATCCGGCCCCTGGTGTTCTGGCCCACCTTTTTGCTGCTGTTGGCGGCCTTGCTGCTCAGCTATCTTGACCTGTCGGTCTTTCTCCGTCTGGCCGGCGCAGCCAATAAATGGATACTGGGCCATTTTTCCTGGCTATTCAGCCTAGCCAGTTTCAGCCTGTTGTTGACCTGTGTCTGGGTCTATTGCTCGCCGATAGGCAAGCTGCGCATCGGCGGTGCGGACGCCTTGCCCTTATTGGGCCGCAAGCGCTGGTTCGCCGTCACCTTGATGACCACGATGGCGGTTGGGGTACTGTTCTGGACCTCGGCCGAGCCGATCTACCACCTGTACTACCCGCCGGCGGCGTATGGCCTGCGCGCCGGTAGCGCCGAGGCCGCCAGTTTTGCCATGTCGGCCATGTTTCTGCACTGGACATTCACCCCTTACGCCATTTACACCGTGCCGGCCCTGCTGTTCGGCTTGGTGTTTTACAACCTCAAGCTGCCGTTCTCGGTAGGCAGCATGTTGCGGCCCTTGCTGGGACGCTGGGTGGGCGGCCGCAGCGGGCAATTGATCGACGCCCTGGCTTTGTACTCTCTGGTGGCCGGCATGGCGTCCAGCCTGGGCACCGGCGCGCTGGCGCTGGTGGGCGGCATCAACCAGTATCTGCCCCTGCCTGCCAGCCCGTTCAGCATCGGCCTGGTGATTGCCTGCATTGTCGTGACCTTTGTCTGCTCGGCGCTTAGCGGCTTGCAACGCGGGCTGAGCTGGTTGTCCAGCGTCAATACCTGGGTTTTGCTGGGGCTGGCCGGGTTTTTGCTGATTTTTGGGCCGACTACTTTCATCCTGGCGTTTGGCCTGGAGTCGTTTGGCAACTATTTGAACCAGTTCTTTCGGTTAAGCCTGTCCACCGGCGCGGCCAGCCAGGATGGTTGGGCGGGCTCCTGGACCATTTTCTATTGGGCGGTATGGTTTGCCTGGGCGCCGATCAGCGCCATGTTTCTGGGCAAGATCTCCCGCGGTTACACCGTGCGGGAGGTGATCGTGATGAATTTGCTGCTGCCGGCCGGCTTCACCGCCTTGTGGATCATGATTTTCAGCGGCACGGCCCTCTCCATTGATTTGGGCCAGGCCGGCCTGCTCAAAGGCGTGCTGGAGAGCCAAGGAGTGGAGAATGTGCTGTACACCATCATCCGCCAGATGCCCTTGAGCGAACTGATGGTGGCCATGGTGGTGTTCATCGCCTTCCTCAACTATGTCACTGCGGCGGACAGCAATACCGACGCTATCAGCAATCTGTGCACCGCCGGTTTTTCCTCAGACAGCGCCGAAAAAGCGGGCATGGGCATGAAAGTGGTGTGGGGCGGGGTGATCGGCGTGGTGTCTTGGGTGATGACCAGTTACGCCGGCGGCGTCGATGGCGTCAAAATGATGTCCAATCTCGGTGGTTTGCCGGCCTTGCTCATCATCATGGGCTGCATGCTGTCGCTTATCGCCTTGGTGCGTTCCGGCAAGCTGACATGTCCGCCTTCCGACGCGCCCGTAGTCGTCAAGGAGACGCGATCATGAAAACCGTCACTCAGCTGCCGCGGGCCATTCGCGAAGTGGAGCACTTCACCATCACGCTGGCTGACGGCTGCCAATTGGCCGCGCGGATGTGGCTGCCGATGGACGCCGAAGCCAGCCCGGTGCCGGCGATTCTGGAATACCTGCCTTACCGCAAGCGCGACGGCACGGCCGTGCGCGACCAACTGACTCACCCGTACTTCGCCGGCCACGGTTATGCATGCCTTCGGGTGGACATGAGGGGCTGCGGCGAGTCCGATGGCGACTTCGTCGATGAATACCTGCAACAGGAACAGGACGATGCGCTGGAGGTGATTGCCTGGATCGCCGCGCAAGCATGGTGCAGCGGCAAGGTCGGCATGATGGGCATCTCCTGGGGCGGCTTCAATAGCCTGCAAGTGGCGGCCCGCCAACCGGAGGCCTTGAAGGCCATCATCACGCTATGCTCCACCGACCATCGCTACGCCGACGACATCCACTATAAGGGTGGTGCGCTATTGCTGGAAAACCTGGGCTGGGCCGGCACCATGTTCAGCTATTGCGCCGCCGCGCCCGATCCGCTGTTGGTGGGCGAGGCCTGGCGGGAGCGTTGGCTGCAACGCTTGGAGCGGATGCCCCTGCTGCTCAAAACCTGGCTGAGCCATCAGACCGATGACGACTATTGGCGGCATGGTTCCATCTGCGCCGATTACAGCAGCATCAAGGCCGCCGTTTACGCGGTGGGCGGTTGGGGCGACGCCTATCACAACGCCGTCGGCCGGATGATGCGGCATCTGAGCTGCCCGAAAAAAGCGCTGATCGGTCCGTGGGCCCATAAGTATCCGCACTTCGCGGTACCGGATCCGGCTATCGGTTTTTTGCAGGAAGCGCTGCGCTGGTGGGACTACTGGCTGAAGGATATCGACACCGGCGTCATGGCGGAAGACCCGGTCACCCTGTATCTGCAAGACGCGGCGCCGCCGCGGGCCAGTTATGCCACACGTCCGGGCGTCTGGCTGCGCGACCCGGCCTGGCCCAGCCCGCTTGTTCAGCGAAGGGAGTGGGGGCTGAACGCCGCGGGCGAGCTGCGGCCGGACATGGCCGGCGAGGGGGAGGCCGCGATTCGTTCGCCGCTGACCACCGGCGCCGCCTGCGGCGAATACTGCGTGATCTGGCTGGGGCCGGAGTTCCCGCTGGATCAGCGTCGCGACGACGCCGGCTCGCTGGTGTTCGACAGCCCTGCGTTGGAGCGGGAGCTGCCGCTGTTGGGCGCGCCGACGCTGCGGCTGCGGCTGAAGTGCGACAGCCCCAGCGGTCAACTGGCGGTGCGGCTCAACGATGTGGCGCCGGATGGCGCGGTTACCCGCATCAGTTACGGGGTGCTGAACCTGGCGCTGCGCGACGGTTATCAACAGCGGCGGGCGGTCAGGCCGGACGAGTGGATGGATATCCGGCTGCAACTGGACGATTGCGGCTACCGTCTTCCGGCGGGCCATCGGCTGCGCTTGAGCGTTTCCAGCGCTTACTTCCCGCTGATCTGGCCGGCGGCGGATCATGCCCGGCTGACATTGGACCTGGCCGGCGCCACGCTCAGCCTGCCGGTGCATGATCTGAGCACCGTGGTGGCGCAGCCCTTTGCCGAGCCGGAAGGCGCGCCGCCGCTGGCGCTGAGTTATTTGCGCTCTCCCGCCAGCAGCCGCGAAATCATCGAGGACGCGATGAGCGGCGAGGTGCGCACCGAGATTCGCGACGACTTCGGCCACTATCGCTTTGACGACCATGGTTTGGAAGTGGCGCAAAGCTGCGAGGAAATTTACCGTATCCGGCCCGATCAGCCTTTATCGGCCAGCGGCGTGGTGAAGTGGAGCTATAGCGCCGGCCGCGGTGATTGGCGGGTCAGGGTGGAGAGCGAGTTGAGGCTGACGGCGGATGCCCATCATTTTCGCATTCAGGCGGAGCAAAGCGCTTGGGAGGGGGAGCAATTGCTGCAACGGCGGGAATGGGACGAATGGGTGCCTCGTCAGGTCCAATAAGGCGGAACACCGCAAGGATGGTGAGCGATGATGTGGTATGACTGGATAGGGCTGATCGGGGTGTTTTTCTATCTCCTGGCCTACAGCCTGCTGCAATGGAGGCTGGTGGACTTGAGCGACTACAGCTATAGCGGCTTCAATCTGATTGGCGCGATGCTGCTGTTGATCTCGCTGTGTTATGCCTTCAACTTGGCTTCATTGCTGGCGCAGGTATTGTGGATCGTCATCAGCTTGGTGGGCATGCGCAAAACCCGCAAGGAGCGCTTGCTGGCCTTGTCGGGCAGGGAGGGGATTTAGGCCGAGTGGGCGGCGGAGGCGTTTTACATGCTGTCCATGGCGACTGGCCACCAGCTACCTGAAAAGCCGAACTCGATGAGTTCGGCTTTTTGCATTGCGGCTTGCTTTCATCTTTCAATATATGATTAAATATAATATATATTGTTATGTTAAGGAGACGAGCATGAGCTTTCATTACCCTGATTTGAGTGCGGAACTGGGCGCGGAGTTGAGCAAGCTGCGCAAGGAAATCCCGGAAACGATGAAAGGTTTCGGCCAGATGAGCCGGGCCGCTCACGCGGACGGCGCCTTGTCGAACCGGACCAAGGAACTGATCGCGCTGGCCATAGGCATCGCCAACCGCTGCCACGGTTGTCTGGCCTTTCATGCCAAGGCGCTGGTGGAGCTGGGCTGCAGCCGCGCTGAATTCATGGAGATGCTGCAAGTGGCCGTCTATATGGGCGGCGGTCCTTCCTTGATGACGGCGGCGGAGGCCTTGCAGGCCTATGAGCAGTTCGGCGGGGAGAGCGCGCCCGACTGATCCCGGTTCGGACCAGAAAGCGCTCGCTCGCATTGATGGGCAGCGCCGCCGGGCGGGCGTATACTGTGCGCTTCTGTTGTCGCGGGAGTTTGATGGTGTATCACTTCATCGCATCCGATCTGGATGGTACCTTGCTGGACCCCAATCACGCGGTGGACGATTTCACCGCCAGCACCTTGCAGGCCCTGCAGGCGCGCGGCGTGCGTTTCGCCATCGCCACCGGCCGTCATTATCTGGACGTGCAGGGCATACGTCAGGCGCTGGGCATCCGCGCTCACCTGATCACGTCCAACGGCGCGCGGGTGCATGATCCCGACGACAAGCTGGTGCATCGCCAGGATATCGATCCCGCCTTGGTGCGCCGGCTGGCGCAGCCGGAGTTCGCCGCCGGCACGGTGCTGAATTTCTATCTGGACGACGCCTGGCTGATCGACCAACCCTGCCAGTATCTACTCAATTTCCACGCCGATTCCGGCCTGCGCTATCAATTGGCCGATCTGGCCGGGCACGGCGGCGAGGGCGTCGGCAAGGTGCTCTACATCGGCGAGCACGCGTATTTGCTGGAGGTGGAGCGCAAGCTGCACCAGGCCTTCGGCGATGAGCTGTACATTACTTTCTCGGCCGACGATTGCCTGGAGGTGATGGCGCCCGGGGTATCCAAGGGCCACGCGCTGGAGCTGGTGTTGTCGGATCTGGGCCTGGACAAGGCGCATTGCCTGGCCTTTGGCGACGGTCAGAACGATATTGAACTGCTGCGCACCGCCGGCCACCCGCGGATGATGGGCAACGCCCAGGCGCGGCTGGCCGAGCAACTGCCGGATGTGCCGCGCATCGGCAGCAACCGCGAAGCCGGCGTGGCGCGCCATCTGCGCGAGTTGTTTGCCTTATAGCCGAGACGGGCCCCGCCAATAAAAAACGCCAGCGCTTGCGCTGGCGTTTTTACGTGGTGCGGATCGTTTCGGTTCGCTCAGCCTTGAAGCGCCTGAGCCAGGCCGGCGGCTTGATCGCCGACGATCAAATGCCAGACGCCGGGCGCCACTTCCAGCATCGCCGCCACGCCGGCCGCGCGGGCCGCGTCCTGATTGAGCAGCGAGCCCTGCTTCAGCTCCACGCGCAAGCGGGTATGGGCGATGGCTTCCACCTTGGCCAGATTGGCCGCGCCGCCCAGCGCCTGGCGCAGCGCCGCGGCCTGGCCTTGATCCGCTGCGGGCGCCGGCGTCGCCGCTTGTGCCGCCGGAGCCGGCGCGCTGGCCGGGGCGTCGATTTCGGCGTCCGCGCCAGCGCCGCGCAGATAGATTTCCATATCGGTTTTCAGGTTTTCCGACTGCGGGCCGAAGATGGCCTGGATGCCGTTGCCCACCACCACCACGCCGGACGCGCCCATGCTCTTGAGCTTGGCCTGGTTGACCTTGGCCGGCTCCCGCACCGCGATGCGCAGGCGGGTGATGCAGGCGTCCAGGCTGCTGATGTTGCTGCGGCCGCCAAAGGCCAGAACCAGTTCGCGCGCGCGCGCGTCTTCGCTGACCACCGCGCCGGCGTCGGCGCTCTCGTCCTCGCGGCCCGGGGTTTTCAGGTTGAACTTGGCGATGACGAAGCGGAACACCCCGTAGTAGATGGCCGCGTAGATCGGGCCGAGGATGAATACGTACCAGGCGTGCTTGGCCTTGTCGCCGATCAGGTTGAACATCAGGAAATCGATGCCGCCCTGGGAGAAGGTGAAGCCCATGTGCATGTCCAGGGTGTTGGCGATGAACTGCGCCGACGCCGCCAGGCAGGCGTGGAGGAGGTAGAGCACCGGCGCCACGAACAGGAAGGAGAATTCGATGGGCTCGGTGATGCCGGTCAAAAAGGAGGTCAGCGCGGCGGAAATCATGATGCCGCCCACCTTGACGCGGTTCTCCGGCTTGGCCGAATGCCAGATGGCGATGGCCGCGGCCGGCAGGCCGAACATCTTGAACAGGAAGGCGCCGGACAGGATGCCCGCGGTCGGATCGCCGGCGAAGAAGCGGTTGATGTCGCCGTGTATCATCTTGCCGCTGATCGCGTCCGGGAAGGCGCCGATTTCAAAGAAGAAGGGCACGTTCCAGATATGGTGCAGGCCGAAGGGCAGCAGCAGCCGTTCTACGAGGCCGTAGACGGTGGCGGCGGTGCGCGGATCGCTGACCGCGGCCCACTGCGAGAAGCTCTTGATGCCGTTGCCTATCGGCGGCCAGATGAAGGACAGCGCCACGCCCAGCGCGATGGCGCTGATGGCGGTGATGATGGGCACGAAGCGCTTGCCGGCGAAGAAGCCCAGGTATTCGGGCAGCTTGATCCGGTAGAAGCGGTTGAACATATAGGCCGCCAGGCCGCCGGCGAGAATGCCGCCGAACACGCCGGTCTGGATGGACGGCAGGCCCATGATGGTGTCGGGCTTGACCCCCATCAGGCCGGCCATCACCCCCAGGGTGACGGTGGTGACCAGATGGCCGATCACGGCGGCGATCGCCGCCACGCCGTCGTTTTCGGTAAAGCCCAGCGCCACGCCGACGGCGAAGATCAGCGGCAGATTGCCAAAGATCACGTCGCCGGAGTTCTTCATCAGCGACAGGATGGCCAGCGCGACGGTGTTCTGGGTGTGGAAATCGGTGGCGCCTATGCCCAGCAGCAGGCCGGCCACCGGCAGCACGGCCACCGGCAGCATCAGCGCTTTGCCGATCTTTTGCAGAAATGCGAATGATTGACTAAACATGGTGGTTCATTCCTTGCTCAACAGCGTAGGAAATAGCGGGCGGCGCATTCGCCGCCCTACATCGCTCCGGATGCCCGGAGAGTCTCGTTTATCGGGCTTGCGCGTTCAGGTGTTCGCGGACTTCGCTCGCCGTGGACAGGGCCAGCGCTTGTTGCGCCAGAGCCTCGCACTCCGCCGCGCTCCAGCGCGACAGCGTGGCCTTGACCGCGGCCAGCGCCGGCGTGCTGACCGACAGCTCGCTGACCCCCATGCCCACCAGCAGCGGCGCGGCGCGCTCGTCGGAGGCGAGGCCGCCGCAGATGCCCACCCACTTGCCGTGGGCGCGGGCGCCGTCGCAAGTCATCGCGATCATCGCCAGCACCGCCGGATGCAGCGCGTCGGCCTGCTTGGCCAACTGCGGGTGGCCGCGGTCCATCGCCAGCACGTACTGGGTCAGGTCGTTGGTGCCGATGGAGAAGAAGTCCACTTCCGGCGCGAAGCGCGCGGCCATGACGGCGGCGGACGGCACTTCCACCATGATGCCCACCTTGACGTCATGCTGGCCGCTGGCGGCCTGCTCCTCGGCCAGCACGGCCTTGGCGGCGCGCAGTTCGTCCAGCGAGGCCACCATGGGGAACATGATGTGCAAGCGGGTCAGCGGCGCGGCTTGCAGGATGGCGCGCAACTGGGTGCGCAGCAGGTCCGGGCGCTCCAGGCTGACGCGGATGCCGCGCAGGCCGAGGAAGGGGTTGTCCTCCTTGGGCAGCGGCAGGTAGGACAGCGGCTTGTCGCCGCCCACGTCCAGGGTGCGCACCACCAGCGGGCGCTCCTTGCCCAGCGCGCGGGCCACCGCGCAGTATTCCTCCGCCTGTTCCTGCTCGCTGGGCGGGGTGTCGCGGTTGTCGAATAGAAACTCCGAACGCAGCAGGCCCACGCCCTCGGCGCCCTTGGCCACCGCTTCGCGCGCGTCGGCGGCGTTGCGGATATTGACCACCACTTCGATGCGGACGCCGTCGCTGGTGCGGGCTTCCCGCTGCGACATCGCCGCCTCGGCGGCACGGCGCTCCGCGATCTGCGCGATCTCCGCCTCGGCGGTGGCCAGCTGTTCGGCGTTCGGCGCGATGCGCAGCGTGCCGCGGCCGCCGTCGATGACGACTTGTTCGCTATCGGGCAGGGCCAGCGCGGCCTGGGAGATGCCGCAGATCGCCGGGATGCCCAGAGCACGCGCCAGGATGGCCACATGGCTGGTGGCGCCGCCGGTGCGGGTACAGAAGCCCAGCACCTTGTTGGGGTCCAGCGCGGCGGTGTCGGACGGGGTCAGGTCTTCCGCGATCAGGATGGAGCCGGCAGGCACGTCCAGGCTGGCCTGCTTGACGCCGGCCAGCAGCGCCAGCACGCGGCGGCCCACGTCGCGGATGTCGTTGGCGCGTTCGCGCAGCAGCGCGTTGTCTTGCGCTTCCAGCCGCGCGGAGTAGGAACTGAAGGCGGCGCGCCAGGACCAGGCGGCGGATTTGCCGTCGGCCAGGCCGGCGTAGGTCTGCGCCAGCAGGTCCGGGTCTTGCAGCAGTTCCTGGTGCATGGACAGGATGGCCTGCTTGGCCTTGTCGGTCAGCTGGCTCTTGACCGCGTCGATCTGCTGAGCGGCTTCTTCGGTGGCGCGGGCGAAGTGTTGCTGTTCCAGGCTGGCGCCCTGGCCGAATTCCGGCACGTCGAATTCCTGCAGCCGGTGATGATAGACGCGGCCGATGGCCAGGCCGGGAGAGGCGCCGACGCCGACCAGCAGCTCGGCGCTTTCCTGTTGTTGGGCGACGGCGGCGATGGGCGCGGGCGTGGCCGGCGCTTCGTCTTCGGCCTCGCCGCAGCGGTCCAGCAGCAGCTGGGTCAGCTCGGCCAGCGCCTGTTCGGCGTCCGCGCCGACGGCTTCGATGCGCACCTTGTCGCCGTTGCGGGTGGACAGGCCCATCACGCCGACCACGGATTTGGCGTTGGCGGACTGCTCGTCCAGCAACAGGTGGATGTCGGCCTGGAAGCTTTTCGCCTTGCTGGCGAAGACCGCGGCCGGCCGGGCGTGCAGGCCGGCGGGGTTGGTGATTTCGATTTCCGGGGACAGCAGCTTGGCGCCGCCGGCCGCGGGCGCCGCGGCGGCGGCCGCGCCGGCCAGCTCCAACTCCAGCACCGCGGTCTTGCCGGCCTCGGCCAAGCCGCTGGCGCGGTGCATGGCGCTGACGGTTTCGTCGCCGTTGGTGATGATGATCTGGGTCAGCAGGCTCTGCGCGTTGCGCGCCACCATGTCCAGATTGAAGTCGATCAGCGCCTGGCCGGCGCTGACGCGTTGTCCTTGTTCCACCAGCGGCTGGAAGCCCTGGCCTTTGAGCATCACGGTGTCGATGCCGATGTGCACCATCACTTCCACGCCTTCGGGCGAGGTGATGGTGAGCGCGTGGTGCGCGGAATGGAGATTGCTGACGACGCCGGACACCGGCGCGAGCAGACTGCAGGAGGTGGGGTCCAGCGAGATGCCGTCTCCCACCATCTTGCCGGCGAACACCGGATCCGGGACGGTGTCCAGGGCGACCAGCCACCCGGAGAGGGGGGCGAGGATCTTCAGTCTTGGCAAGGGTGTGCTCATATGTAACTCCTCAGATCGGGAATTTATCAGTTGTTTTATTACGAGCGTCGGCCTGCTTCTTCATGAGCGGTTCCGCGTGGCGTGCCGGATAGGGTACACCGTACGGAAAGGCCTGTCTTGATTCGATGGCGCTGCGGCATCCATCGCGCGGCAACAGTACAGACGCTTACTGTCCAGCTGGCGATATGATGCCAATATTGTAGTTTAACTACATCGAAATAACGGTGCAGCTTGATGGCAATCAAGAAATTGCGCAAGTAGGAATTCACGTATTTGCACTAGTTCGCGCGGAGACGATGGCGGAGGGACGAGGCGGGCTGCGACGGGGATGGGTTTGGCGTGGAAATGCGAGCGTCTTGGCGGCGGGGCCCGCGGCCGGGCGGCTGTTGCATTTTTGTTATGCGCGAAATGAAAAACGGCGGCCTCTCGAGAGGGCCGCCGTCTTGGAGGCGGTCAGGCGTCGTCGTTTCAGGCCTGGCGCTTGTTGTCGCCGAGGAAGAACAGGGCCAGCGAGCCGGCGATCAGGAAGGCCGGGTATTCCCAGCCGCCGCCTTCGTTGGCGAACATCCAGCCGTGGGCGCCGTGCACCAGCACGATGGTGCCGAGCAGCAGCGGGGTCAGCGCCAGCGCCACCCAGCGGGCGAAGAAGCCGGACAGCAGCAGCAGGCCGCCGCCGACTTCGGCCAGGATGGCCAGGTAGCCGACGAAGCCGGGCAGGCCCAGGCTGGCGAAGTAGCCGGCGGTGCCGGCCGGTGTGAACACCAGCAGCTTGAGCAGGCCGTGGGACAGATACATCAGGCCCAGCGACAGGCGCAGGATCAGGGTGCCGAGGGCGGGGTTCTGGAAGCGGTTCATGGTGGGTTCCAATCAAGTTTGCGATGGAGAGCATTTGACCATGTAGAGAAAACTCAATAAATCCGCTATTAATAAAAATATTGTTTACCAATAGGAAATGATCATGGACCGCTTTTCGGAAATCCGCGCCTTCGTCTGCGTGGCGGAGCTGGGCAGTTTCGCCGCCGCCGCCGAGCGGCTGGAGCTGTCGCGGGCGATGGTGACCAAGCTGGTGTCCAGTCTGGAAGGGCGTCTGGGCGTGCGGCTCATGCATCGCACCACGCGGCGTTTGTCGCTGACCGAGGCGGGCGAGACCTATCTGGGGCAGGCCGGCGGCCTGCTGGCCGAGCTTGACGATCTGGACGCGCGTTTATCGCACGGCGCCAGCAGCCCGGTGGGGCGTTTGCGAGTGTCGGCGCCGGTGTCCTTCGGCATGCGTTATCTGGGGCGCGCGGTGGCGGGCTTTCATCTGCAGTACCCGCAGATCGAAGTGGAGCTGAACTTGAACGACAGGCGGGTGGACTTGGTGGAGGAGGGCTTCGATCTGGGGCTGCGGGTGTCGAATCTGTCCGACTCTTCCCTGGTGGCGCGCCGGTTGGCGCGGATACGGGATCTGGTCGTCGCCGCGCCCAGCTATCTGCAACGCTGCGGCACGCCGGCGACGCCGGCGGATCTGGCCGAGCATCAGTGTCTGCTGTACGCGCTGACCGCGCAGCCTAATCTATGGGATTTCACCGCGCCGGACGGCAGCAGCGGCCGGGTCAAGGTCAAGGGCATGCTGCGCGCCAACAACGGCGACATCCTGACGGACGCCGCCGTCCACGGCATGGGGGTGATCCTGCAGCCGCGTTTTCTGGTGGAGCAGGGCCTGGCGGACGGCACGTTGGTGCCGCTGCTCAGCGATTACGACTGGCACTGCCTGGACTTGTCGGCGGTGTACCCGGCGCGGCGGCACGTGCCGGGCAAGGTCCGGGCTTTCGTCGATTACCTACAGCAGTTTTTCCAGTAGCGGCGGCGCGTAGCTGATTGGCCGTGGGCTCAAAGCCGACTCATGTCGACCGCGTAAATTTCGGCGTCCTGTGAATGAACGCCGCAGTTGTGATTGATCCGCATGCTGTCGCCCAGGAACTCAAGGCTCAGGCTGTCGCCGGTCTTCTTGAGCAGCGCCAACGCGTTGCCGACGCTGGCCAGCTCTTGCCCCAGCGGCGTCTTGTTGTAGTCAAAGTGGTGGACATGGCCGCTGTCCGCTAGATCCGGCGTTTCCCCCTTGCCGCTGTAGACCATCATCGCGTGATCGAAGTGATCGCGAAGAAAAGCGGCCAGTTCGCGGTTATTGCCGACCGGACGGTCTGGCGGAGCTTGGTCGCCGCATAGCCGTCTATGGGCGTCCACAATGGAGCGCGCGCCGTCGGTCGCCGTCTCCCATTCTCCGTCGCCGTTTTTCACGGTGCCGGCGTGATAGGCGTAAAGCATTCCTGCTTTCAGCGCGTAGACCATGGTGCAGCCGGAGAGCGCGCCGGAGTTGAACAGGCAGCAATCGCCGTCCCGTAGCGCGCCGGTGTCGAACTTCACCCCCACCGTGCCTTGCAGGCCGTTGCCGATTTCGATCAGCCGCAGCGTGTCGCCGAACTGGAATTTATTGTAATAGTTGCCGATCGGCGTGCCGGGAATCAGCTCCTTGGCTTTGGCCTGGCCGCCGTGAGAGTACTTGATGAAGTCGGAGGAGACGGCGTCGCCGCCTTTTTTATCGCCCTCCCGGTCGTGGCGGACGCAGTCGACGACGCCGGCCGGAGCGGAGGCCAGGGCGCCGCCTTCGACGGAAAGCACGCCCTTGCCGATCAGCGGAGCGACGCTGCCGGACAACACTTGCGATTTATCCCGCTCGAACAAGAGCTTTTCTTGCGGCGAGGAGGTGGTGACGGTTTTGTTTTGTCTGACGTCCTGCCTGAAGTTCGCCGTGGGATCGCCGTATTTGGCGTGGTCGTGCACTACGCGGCTTTGGCTGATCAAGGCCTTTTTGGCGTGGTAAAGATTGGCTTGTTGGGTCCTGGCAGAGCTGCCGGACGAAGGCCTTGGCGCGTTTGGTCTGATCCGGGTGCAGCAGGCTGTGCAGTCGGCTGTTGTACACCACCAGGGCGCCGCTTTTGCTCAGGCCGAATCTCAGGTCTTGGGCTTTGCCCTGCTTGGCCGCCGGCTGTTGAAGCAATTGTTCGTAGATTGTTTTGATGGATATCGGACTCGATATTTTCATCTGCTGTTCCAGGCGGAATAGGGGATGGAGAAGGGCTTTCCCTCGCTGTGGCGCTGGCGCTGCTTTGGTTTCGGGCCAGGGGTCTGGCCGCGCCGACCATTGCAGCGAAAAAGGCGGGGCCTGTCTTTCAAAAAACGACGACGGGGAGGGGGAGAGCGGAGAGGAGGAAGGCGGCCGCTTAGAGCCTGTTCAAAGTCTCGCGAGCAAGGGCGAGACAAGGCGAAAACGAGCGAAAAAGCGGAATGTGCACGTGGCACCTGAGCATTTTGAGCTTGTTTTCAACGCTGTATCGCTGAAGCGCAGTAGACATTGAACAGGTTCTTAGGCCGCTGGCGGGAAAGCGTGTGCTGGGCGCGCGCTTTTTACTCGTGCATCGCCAGGAAGCCCTTGAGACGGCTTTCGATGATGCGCGGGTTTTCGCCGTTGGCGATGGAGACCAGGCCTTCCACCACCAGCTCTTTCAAGGCGACTTCCGAGGCGATCAGGTGTTTGAGCTTGTTGGCGATGGGCAGGAACAACAGGTTGGCGGAGCCGACGCCGTAGACGGTGGCGACGAAGGCGACGGCGATGCCGGCGCCCAGCTTGGACGGGTCGGACAGGTTTTCCATCACGTGGATCAGGCCCAGCACCGCGCCCAGAATGCCCATGGTCGGCGCGTAGCCGCCGGCGGATTCCCAGATGCGCGCCGCCTGCTTGCGCGCGTGTTCGAACATGGAGATCTCCACGTCCATCACCGAGCGCAAGGTGTCAGGCTCCGCGCCGTCCACCAGCATTTGCAGCGCTTTCTTGATGAAGGGGTCTTTTTGCAGATTGATGTAGCCTTCCAGCGCCAGCAGGCCGCCCTTGCGCGCGGTCTGGCTCCAGTTGATGACTTCGCGGATCATCTTGTCGTGATCCAGCACCGGCGGCTGGAAGATCCATTTGAGCATGCGCACGCCGGCGGCGAATTGCTTGGGCGTGCTTTGCAGCATCACCGCGCTGACGGTGCCGCCGATGACGATCATGAAGGCGGTCAGCTGCATCAGGGAGCCGATGTTGCCGCCCTCCAGCGCCTGCCCCGCGATAATGGCGGTCAGGCCCATCAGAATGGCTACAATGCTTATCTTGTCCACGCGAAGTTCCGGTTTTTAATGTTATGCCGCGTCAGGGTGCGGAGGGTCAGAGCCAGTCCTTGATGCGCGCGCGCAGCCGGGCGATGGCCTGGCTGTGCAGTTGGCTGACTCGCGATTCGGAGACGCCGAGCACCGCGCCGATTTCCTTCAAGTTCAATTCCTGCTCGTAATACAGGGACATCACCAACTGGTCGCGCTCCGGCAGCAGCTTGATGCCGTCTATCAGCGCCTGGCGGAAGCCGCCGTCGGCCAGCGCGGCGAACGGGTCTGGCGAGTCGTCGTCGGCGACATTGGCCACCGCGTCGGGCAGCGCGTCGCCGTCGTCGTTGGAAAAGTCTTCGAAATGCAGCAAGGTCATACCGCGGCAATCGCCCAGCATGTCCTGGTACTGTTCCAGCTCCAGCCCCATTTGCGCGGCGATTTCCGATTCCAGCGGCGAGCGGCCCAGCTGGTGTTCCAACTGGCGGATCGCGTCTTCGATCTGGCGCGAGTGGCGGCGCGCCTGGCGCGGCATCCAGTCTTCGCGACGCAGTTCGTCCAGCATGGCGCCGCGCACCCGCTGGCTGGCGAAGGTTTCGAACATCACGCCCTGGGCCGGGTCGAATTGGCGCGCGGCTTCGATCAGGCCGATGACGCCGACCTGGATCAGGTCGTCGATGTCGACCGAGGCCGGCAGCCGGGCGATCATCATGCCGGCCAGCTTCTTGACCAGCGGCGCGTAGGCCTCCACGTCGATCTCGGCGGGAGGCGAGGCGGCGGCGTAGCCGGTTCGGCGTAAGGACGGCAAGTTCATAGCGGTTTGACTCCATCCGCCTCGGCCCAGTCGCGTGAGGCGGCAATCAACAAATCCATGAATCCGGTGCCGCTGCGCGGCGTTTCCTGGGTGTCCCACTGCGGCAGCACCGCGGCCAGCTGCGAGAAGGCCATCGCGGCCTCGCTGTCCGGAAACGCCTCCATCAACGGCCGGCGCAGCGTCTGGCTGCGACGCACCGCGTTGTCCATCGGCACAAAGCCCACCCAGCGCAGCGATACCGACAGGAATTCGCCGGTGGCGGCGGACAGCCGGGTGAACAATTCGCGCGCTTCCTCCAGATGGCGCGCGCGGTTGATCAGCACATTGAAGCGCTGGCGGCCGTAGCTGCCGGACAACCTCTTGATATTAGCGTAGGCCGTTGTCAGCGACTCCGCCGCCGGCGTGAGCACTAATACCAAATTGTCGGCCACGCTGGCCGGCACCGGGTCGTGGGCGGGGCTGGGGGCGTCCACCAGCAGCACCGAGGCGTCGCGCTCCAGCGCGGCGAATTCGCTGCCCAGCCTCAGCCATAGCTGGGCGGAGAACAGCGCGCGCTCTTCCGGGCGCGCGTAGAGATTGATCAACTGAATGCCCTGGCGCGAACTCATCATCATCTCGTCCAGGCCGCCCAGGGTCAGCACCTGGCTTTCCAGCGTGGCGGTGGTGGGCACGCCCAGACGGCGCGCCTGCACCTGGCCCAGCGTGCAGTCCACCAGCAAGGGCCGCTGGCCGGCGTAGGCCAGGCCCAGCGCCAGTTCGGTGGCCAGGGTGCTGGCGCCGGCGCTGGCGGAGCCGATGAAGGCGAAACTGGGCGCGCGCGCGGACCGGGCGCTGAGCAGGCGGAGGCTGGCGGCTTGATCCTGCATCGCGCTTACAACCATCCGGCCTGGGCCGCGTTCATGATGGGCAGTTCGTCGGCCTGAAGGGTGAAGGGGGAATGCTGTTGCTGCGAACGCATCGCGCGGTCCACCAGGAAGCCGGCGTGGGCGGCGTGCAGGTCTTCCGGCACGCGCTGGCCGTTGGTGATGTAGAACAGGCGCAGCCGGTTGCGGATGATCACGTCCAGGCTGGGGCCCATCGCCACCGATTCGTCTATCTTGGACAGCACGCAGCCGGTGAGGCCGTCGCCGCGATAGCGGCGCACCACGTCTTCCAGCGTCTGGCCGTCGGCGTTGGAGGCCAGCAGCAGCAGCCGTTCTATCGGCCGGCCGGCGGTGCGGAACATTTCGATCTGCGCCAGCACGCGGGCGTCGCGCTGGCCCATGCCCACGGTGTCGATGAAGACGATGTGGCGGTTGGACAGATCGGCCAGCGTCAGTTGCAGATCGCCCTCGTTCTGGATGGAGAACACGGGTATGCCGAGAATCTTGCCGTAGATGCGCAGCTGGTCCTGGGCGCCGATCCGGTAGCTGTCGGTGGTGATCAGCGCCACGTGCTGGGCGCCGAAGCGCATGGTGGCGCGCGCGGCCAGCTTGGCGACGGTGGTGGTCTTGCCGACGCCGGTGGGGCCCACCAGCGCGTAGATGCCGCCGCGGTCCATGATTTCCTTGTCGGCGTCCGCGCATTTCAGATTGTGCATCAGCGCCGAGCGCGCCCATTTGACCGCGACATCGGCCTCGTACTGGGCCGGCATCTTTTCGATCAGCTGGCGGATCAGATGGGCGGAAAAACCCATGGCCAGCAGGTGTTTGAACAGTTCCAGGCGATTGGGCGCCTTGCCCTCCATATCGGACCAGGCGAAGCTGGCCAGCTGGCTTTGCAGCAGGCTGCGCAGCAGCTTGATCTCGTCGCCGATCTGCTTCAGCTCTTGCGCCATCACTTCCGGCTCCTCGCCGTTGTTGGCGACCGGAGGCGCGGCGGGGCGGGGCGGCGGCGCGGTTTGCGCAGGCGGCTGCACGCGCGGGGCGGCGGGCTGGGGCGCGGCTTGCGCGTACTGCGGCGGATAGGACGGCTGGGCCGGCCGCGGCGCGGCCTGGGGCTCCGGCGCGAAGGCCGGCTCGATGCGTTGACGCGGCGCTTGCGCTTCGATGCGCGGCGGCGGCGGGCTGTCCAGCGGCTCCACCGGCATGGCGTAAGTGCGGGCGATGGCGCGGTTGACCGCGGCACCGGCCGGGGTGGGCAGCGGCGTCGGCGCGCGGTTGACCACCGGCGGCGCGTTGCGCGGCGGATGCTTGCTGGAGGAAGTGGCCAGATTGGTGGCGAGGTTGGCGACGTCGGCGTCGGCCACCGCCATGATTTCCACCCCGCCGCCCATGGTGGGGCGGTTGGACAGAATCAGGGCGTCCGCGCCCAGTTCTTCTCGAACTTGTCTGAGCGCGTCACGCGTGGTTTTGCCGAAAAACTTTTTCACCACCATGTTCGATTAGCCCTTGCTTCCCCCAATTACAGCAATTATACGAATTGATTTATTGTCCGGTATCTCATTATGAGAAATAACACGCAGCTGCGGCAGCGCGCGGCGCAGGAAGCGCGCCAGCAAAGGCCGCAGTCCCGGCGCGGTCAAGAGTACCGGATTGTACCCTTGAATTTCCACTTGTTCGGTTTCCTGGGCGGCGCTGGCCAGCAGATTTTCCGCCAGGCCCGGTTCCAGGCCGCCGCCGGTCTTGGATTGCACCGCCTGCATCAGCACATTTTCCAATGTCGGCTCCAGGGTCATCAAGGGTAATTCTTGCTCGCCGGGGAATAATTGCTGGACGATGACGCGGGACAGCGCGGTGCGCACGATATTGGTCAGCTCGTCGATGTCCTGGGTGGTGGCCACGTGATCGGCCAGCGTTTCCAGTATGGTGCGGAAATCGCGGATGTGGATGCCTTCGGTCAGCAGCTGTTGCAGCACTTTTTGCAGCGTGCCTATCGGCACCACCTTGGGCACCAGATCTTCGATCAGCTTGGGCGATTCCTTGGCCTGATGATCGATCAGCGCCTGCACTTCCTCGCGGCCCAGCAATTCCGCCGCGTGGGTCTGCAGCAGATTGGAAATATGGGTGGCCACTACGGTGCTGGCGTCCACCACGGTATAGCCCAGGCTCTGCGCCTCTTCGCGCTTGCCGGCGTCTATCCAGATCGCCGGCAGGCCGAAGGCCGGATCGGTGGTGGGGGTGCCGGCCAGTTCGCCGTTGACCCGGCCCGGATTGATGGCCAGATATTGGCCGATGAAGGCTTCGCCTAGGCCCAGCTCCACGCCCTTGAGCAGGATGCGGTAGGCGTTGGGCTTGATTTCCAGGTTGTCGCGGATATGGACCGGCGGCACCAGAAAGCCCAGCTCCTGGGCGATCTTCTTGCGGATGCCGCGGATGCGGCGCAGCAGTTCGCCGTCCTGGCTGCGGTCCACCAGCGGAATCAGCCGGTAGCCCACTTCCATGCCCAGCTGGTCCACGTGCTGGACATCGTTCCAGCTGACTTCGGTCGTGGTGTGTTCCGGCGGCGGCGCGGCCTGTTGCTGCTGCTCCGCCTGCTGCGCCTCGGCCTTCTGGCGCTTCTCCATCATGCGGCCCAGCAGGCCCAGGCTGCCGGCGATCAGCAGGAAGGAGAAGTGCGGCATATTGGGGATCAGGCCGACCATGCCGATCACCGCGGCGGTGATGTAGAGCACTTGCGGCTTGGTGAACATCTGGCCGAGGAATTGCTCGGACATGTCCTTGTCGGTGCCCACGCGGGACACCACGATGCCGGCGGCGGTGGAGATGATCAGCGCCGGAATCTGCGCCACCAGGCCGTCGCCGATTGTCAGCAGGGTATAGGTCTTGGCGGCGACGCCGGCGTCCAGGTCGTGCTGGACCATGCCCACGATCAAGCCGCCGACGATGTTGATGATGATGATCAGGATGCCGGCCATGGCGTCGCCGCGCACGAACTTGGAGGCACCGTCCATCGCGCCGAAGAAGTTGGCTTCCTCGGCGATGGTGACGCGGCGCAGCCGGGCTTCGTCCTCGCCGATCAGGCCGGCGTTGAGGTCGGCGTCGATGGCCATCTGCTTGCCGGGCATCGCGTCCAGGGTGAAGCGGGCGCTCACTTCGGCGATGCGGCCGGCGCCCTTGGTGATCACCACGAAGTTGATGATGGTGATGATGACGAAGACCACGATGCCGATGGCGACGTTGTCGCCGATCAGGAAGTGGGCGAAGGATTCGATCACCTTGCCGGCGGCGTCCGGCCCGGAGTGGCCCTCCAGCAGGATGACCCGGCTGGAGGCGACGTTCAGCGACAGCCGCAGCAAGGTGGTGACCAGCAACACGGTGGGGAAGGCGGAAAAGTCCAGCGGCTTGCGCACATTGATCCCCACCAGCAGCACGATCACCGAAACGGCGATGTTGAAGGTGAAGAAGATGTCCAGCAGCACCGGCGGCAGCGGCAGCACCATCATCGCCAGAATCAGGATGATGAGCACGGGGCCGGCCAGCTGGGTGACTTTGAAGCGCTTCAGTATGTCTAGTATGGAGTCCATGCTGGATTTATGGCTCAAGCCGGTCGAATCGGTTCGTCGACCTTATCATTATGGTGGCGTCGCATCTTGCTGGCGTTTGCTTTGCGGGTCAAGCTCGGCGGGCACGTCCAGCTGGTCCGGGAACACCGGCGCCAGGCCGCCGTTGTCCTGATAGCTCTTGAGCTGGAACACATAGGCCAGCACCTGGGCGGCGGCGGAATAGAGCTTGGCCGGAATGTCCTCTCCCATTTCGGCGTGGAAGTACAGCGCGCGGGCGAAGCTGGGCGAGCGCATCACGATGACGTGGTGGTCCTTGCCGGTGTCGATGATTTTTTCCGCCAGCTTCAAAGACCCCTTGGCCACCACTTGCGGCGCGCGCATGCCGTCGTCGTACTTGATCGCCACCGCGTAGTGGGTAGGGTTGGTGACGATGACGTTGGCGCTGGGAATCTCCTGCATCATGCGCTTGCGCGCGGCTTCGCGCTGCATCTGACGGATGCGGCCCTTGACCTCGGGCGAGCCCTCGGCCTCCTTGTATTCCTGCTTGACCTCTTCCTTGGTCATGCGCAGCTTCTTGTGATAGCTCCACAGCTGGAAGGGCACGTCGATCGCCACCAGCAGAATCATCGCCGAAGTCACCACGAAGAAAGTGGTGATGATCATATCGGTCATCTTGGCGATGCCGGTGGGCAGCGGCATGGAGATCAGGCCGATGATTTCCGCGCGCTCGCGCCAGATGAACCAGGTGGCGATGCCGCCGATCAGCACGCTCTTGAGAATGGCCTTCAGCGCTTCGGTGGCGGCGTTGACCGAGAATATCCGTTTGATGCCGGGCAAGGGGTTGAGCTTGCTGAACTTGGGCTCGACGGCCTTGAAGGTGAGGTTCCAGCCGCCCACCAGCATGGGCACGAACAGCGCCACCAGCGCCAGGCCGGCCAACAGCGGCGCCAGGCTCCACAGCGCGTTGAAAATGGTTTCCTTGAAGCGGGTCAGCGCCGGCTCCACATTGTGCACCGTGGTCTGGTCGAAGGTGAGCAGCATGCGCATGGTCTGCGCCAGATTGGTGGCGATGTGGCCGCCCTGGGCCATCAGCAGCGCCACGCCGGCCATGGTGATGGCGAAGGTGGTCAGCTCGCGCGAGCGCGGGATATTGCCGTCTTCTCGGGCGAGGCCCAGCCGTTTCGCGGTCGCGGGTTCGGTGCGTTCTAGATCGGAATCTTCAGCCATGTCCGGTGTTTCATGCTTCTGTCTTGATTTTAAAGAGAATGGTAGCCGAAGCGGCGAGGCCGGGCCAGCTTTTCCGAGCCGGCTTCAAGTCGGGTACAATGGCCGGTATCAAAGATGGAATGAACACAATGCGACAGTATCTCGACCTGATGCGCCATGTGCTGGAACATGGCCACGACAAGTCCGACCGCACCGGCACCGGCACCCGTTCGGTATTCGGCCACCAGATGCGTTTCGACCTGCAACAGGGTTTTCCGCTGATCACCACCAAGAAGTGCCATCTGCGTTCCATCATCCATGAATTGCTGTGGTTCCTGTCCGGCGAGACCAATATCCGTTATCTGAAGGAAAACGGTGTGTCGATCTGGGACGAGTGGGCCGATGAAAACGGCGATCTGGGGCCGGTCTACGGCTACCAGTGGCGCAGCTGGCCGGCGCCGGACGGCCGCCACATCGATCAGATCGCCAATGTGGTGGCGATGATCAAGAACAACCCGGATTCGCGCCGCCTGATCGTGTCGGCCTGGAACCCGGCGCTGGTGGACGAGATGGCGCTGCCGCCCTGCCACAGCCTGTTCCAGTTCTACGTGGCCGACGGCAAGCTGTCCTGCCAGCTTTATCAGCGCTCCGCCGATATCTTCCTGGGCGTGCCCTTCAATATCGCCAGCTACGCCTTGCTGACCATGATGGTGGCGCAGGTGTGCGGACTGCAGCCGGGCGATTTCGTCCACACGCTGGGCGACGCGCATCTGTACAGCAACCATCTGGAGCAGACCGAGTTGCAGCTGTCGCGCGAACCGCGCGCTTTGCCGACGATGAAGATCAATCCGCAGGTCAAGGACATCTTCGGCTTCAAGTTCGAGGATTTCGAACTGGAAGGCTACGATCCGCATCCGCACATCAAAGCGGCGGTGGCGGTATGACGGCGGCCGGGAAGCCGCGCTTGACCCTGGTGGCGGCGATGGCGGCCAAGCGGGTGATAGGCATAGACAATCGCCTGCCCTGGCATTTGCCGGAGGATCTCAAGCACTTCAAGGCGGTGACGCTGGGCAAGCCGGTGATCATGGGCCGCAAGACCTGGGACTCGATAGGCCGGCCGCTGCCGGGCCGCCGCAACATCGTGGTGACGCGCCAGACGGATTGGCGCGCCGACGGCGCGGAGGCCGCGCATTCGCTGGAAGAGGCTTTGGTCCTGGCCGGCGCGGTGGAGGAGGTGTGCCTGATCGGCGGCGCCGAATTGTACCGCCAGGCGATCGCCGGCGCGGATTGCCTGTGTCTGACCGAGATCGACGGCGATTACCCGGGCGACGCCCATTTCCCCGAGGTGTCCGCCGAACTCTGGCGCGAGGACAGCCGCGAGGCGCATGTCAGCGCCGCCGGGCTGGCTTACGCCTTCGTCGATTATCTGCGGCGCTGAGATCGCGTCCTGAAACGGTTTCGCCTCGCCTTGTCCTTGCGCAGGCGACTGCGAACCGGTTTCGAGCCAAAAACCCGCCTTGAGCGGGTTTTTTTGATGAAGGCGGTTGCGGGTTCCGGATGAGGTTTGCCGCCTTGCCGCCTTGCCGCGTTTTCCGTTCAAGCGGGTCAGGGGGCGGTCAATCGAGCTCGTTGCGACGATACAGGCTCAGCGCGACGCCCAGTCCCGCCAACATGCCGGCGCAGGCCCGGTTCAGCCAGCGCATGGTCCGGCCGGAGAGGAGGCGCATCGAGTGATAGCCGCCCAGGGCGTAGATGCTCATCAAGGCGATGTCGATGACTGCGGTCAGCAACGCGAGGCTAAGGTATTGAGCCACGATGTCGTCTTGGGGACGGATGAATTGAGGTAGGAAGGCGGAGAAGAACAGCAGCCCTTTGGGATTGGAAAGAGCGGCCAGTAGCGAGCGGACAAAGGCGGCCCGGCCGGTTGGAGGCCTTACGGCGCTCGCGTCCGCCTGAATAGGGCGGACGGGCGCTCGCCATAGCGCCGCGGCCAAATAAAGCAGATAGGCTGCGCCGATCCACTTCACCAGCGTGAACAACTGTTCGGAGGCCAGCAGAAGCGCGCCGAGCCCACAGGCGACCGCGCCGATCAAGATCAGGTCCGACAAGGCCGCGCCGGCGATACCGCAGGCCGCGACCCGTTTGCCGCCATAGGCGCCATTGTTCAGTGCGAGCAACATGGTGGGGCCGGGGGTGACGGTGACAGCGGACACCGAGACCACGTAGAGAGCAAGTGTTGTTGAGTCCATTCATGACTCCTTAATGACTCGGCTCGTGAAGGAGCGAAATAGGATCAAAACCTGTTTTCCGCTCCGCGGGGGCCGAAAGTTGAGGCGTGCAGCAGGCCTAGCGTGAGAAGGGGCACGGACTACTGTAGCCGTTTGTTGGATGCGGGGCATGCTTCGGCGGTCTCGCTTCGGTCTTCGAGCCATGCCTGTTTCAACGAATGGGCTTGCAAGGCGTGGACGCAGGACAGGAGGTGGAGGATTGACGCAAAAAAAAACGCCAAGACCCGAGTCTTGGCGTTTTGTCCGGCGGAGATTTTCCGCCATGGCTGCGCAGCGCTTAGCCGAGCACGGCGGCCAGTGCGGCGTTGAAGCTGGCGCTAGGGCGCATCACCGCGCCGCACTTGGCGGCATCGGGGTGGTAGTAGCCGCCGATGTCGGCCGCTTTGCCTTGCACCGCCTTCAGTTCGGCCAGGATCTTCTGCTCGCTGTCGGCCAGGCTCTTGGCCAGCGGCGCGAAGCGGGCTTGCAGCTCCTTGTCGTCGGACTGGGCGGCCAGCGCCTGAGCCCAGTACATGGACAGGTAGAACTGGCTGCCGCGGTTGTCCAATTCGCCGGTGCGGCGCGACGGGGACTTGTCCTCGTCCAGCAGCTTGCCGGTGGCGAGGTCCAGCGTCTTGGCCAGGATCTTGGCCTTGTCGTTGCCGGTCTTGATGCCCAGTTCTTCCAGCGACACCGCCAGCGCCAGGAACTCGCCCAGGCTGTCCCAACGCAGATGGTTTTCTTCCAGCAGCTGTTGCACGTGCTTGGGCGCGGAGCCGCCGGCGCCGGTCTCGTACATGCCGCCGCCGGCCATCAGCGGCACGATGGACAGCATCTTGGCCGAGGTGCCCAGTTCCATGATGGGGAACAGATCGGTCAGGTAGTCGCGCAGAATGTTGCCGGTCACCGAGATGGTGTCCAGGCCGCGGGCCACGCGTTCCAGGGTGTAACGCATCGCGCGCACCTGGGACATGATGTGGATTTCCAGGCCGCTGGTGTCGTAATCCTTCAGGTAGGTGTGCACCTTCTTGATCAGCTCGTTCTCATGCGGGCGGTACGGGTCCAGCCAGAACACCGCAGGCATGCCGGAGTTGCGGGCGCGGGTGACGGCCAGCTTGACCCAGTCGCGGATCGGCGCGTCCTTCACCTGGCACATGCGCCAGATATCGCCTTGCTCGACGTTCTGCGACAGCAGCACTTCGCCGGTGGCGAGGTCGACGATGTTGGCGACGCCGTCTTCCTGGATTTCATAGGTCTTGTCGTGGGAGCCGTATTCCTCGGCCTTCTGCGCCATCAGACCGACGTTGGGCACGGTGCCCATGGTCTTGGGATCGAAGTTGCCGTGCCATTTGCAGAAGTTGATCATCTCCTGGTAAATGCGGGCGAAGGTGGATTCCGGCATCACGGCCTTGGCGTCGTAAGGCTTGCCGTCGGCACCCCACATCTTGCCGCCGGCGCGGATCATCGCCGGCATGGAGGCGTCCACGATCACGTCGTTGGGCGAGTGGAAGTTGGTGATGCCCTTGGCCGAATCCACCATGGCCAGACGCGGGCGGTGCTCCTGGCAGGCGTGCAGATCGCGGATGATTTCTTCGCGCTTGGAGGCCGGCAGGGTTTCGATCTTCTCGTACAGGGTGGCCATGCCGTTGTTGACGTTGACGCCCAGTTCCTCGAACAGCTTGCCGTGCTTCTCGAAGGCTTCCTTGTAGTAGATCTTGACGCAGTGGCCGAACACGATGGGGTGGGACACCTTCATCATGGTGGCTTTGACGTGCAGGGAGAACAGGATGCCGGATTCGCGGCAGTCTTCCATTTCACGCTCGTAGAAGTCGCACAGCGCCTTCTTGCTCATGAACATGGAGTCGATGATCTCGCCGGCCTGCAGCGCGACCTTGGGCTTGAGCACGATGGTCTGGCCGTTCTTGGTGGTCAGTTCCATCTTCACGTCGCGCGCCTTGTCCAGCGTGATCGACTTTTCGCCGTGGTAGAAGTCGCCATGGTGCATGTGGGAGACGTGGGTCTGCGACCATTGCTTCCATTCGCCCATCGAGTGCGGGTGCTTCTTGGCGTAGTTCTTCACCGCCAGCGGCGCGCGGCGGTCGGAGTTGCCCTCGCGCAGCACCGGGTTCACCGCCGAGCCCAGACACTTGGCGTAGCGGTCCTTGATCGCCTTGTCGGCGTCCGAGGCCGGGTTTTCCGGATAGTCCGGCAGCGGGTAGCCCTTGGCCTGCAGTTCCTTGACGCAGGCGATCAGCTGAGCCACCGAGGCGCTGATATTGGGCAGCTTGATGATGTTGGTGTCGGGCTGCTGGGTCAGCTTGCCCAGCTCGGCCAGGGTGTTCGGCACTTTCTGTTCGTCGGCCAGATAGTCGGGGAATTCGGCCAGGACGCGCGCCGCCAGCGAAATGTCCGCGGTGGCGATTTCAATGCCGGCGGAGCCGGCGAAGGCTTGCACGACCGGCAGGAAGGCGCTGGTCGCCAGCGCCGGCGCTTCGTCGGTCAGGGTGTAGATGATTTTGGGCTGTTCCGATGGCATTACTCTATCTCCTTTATCTTGTGACGACAGAACGATTGCGCAGGGCGCTGCCGGCGCATTGAAAGACCTTGGAAAGGCGGATGCCGGGCCCAGGCGACGCGGCCTGAACGCGGTCCGGAGACTCTCTGGCAATTTTCAAAAGCGAATTATACCTCTGTGCGCACGCTTGGCTCGCAGCGCATTTGAACTTTTATGCTTGATAACTGCGCGGCGGCGGTTCGAATGCGAATTATAGGCCGCATCCGGCGCGTGCATGCGCCGGCTTCGCCGGCAAACTTGCGGCGCGCGGCGCGCGGCTCTTGTATCATTCGCCTCATTCTTTCTTGCCGCTCTTCACGCCATGTCCCGACTCATTCTGCTCAACAAGCCCTACGGCGTCATCTGTCAGTTTTCCGAGCATCCCAAGCATCTGACGCTCAAATCCTGCGTGCCCTTGCCGGGCGTGTATCCGGCGGGGCGGCTGGACACCGACAGCGAAGGCCTGTTGCTCTTGACCGGCGACGGGGAATTGCAGCACCGCATCGCCAATCCGCGCTGGAAACTGCCCAAGACCTATTGGGTGCAGGTGGAGGGGCAGATTCGCGAGGAGCAGCTGGAGCAGCTGCGCCGCGGCGTCGACCTGGGCGATTTCACCACCCAGCCGGCGCAGGCGCGGCGCATTGAGGCGCCCGCGCTGTGGGAGCGCACGCCGCCGGTGCGTTTTCGCAAGACGGTGCCGGACGGCTGGCTGGAGATCGTCATCAGCGAGGGCAAGAACCGCCAGGTGCGGCGCATGACCGCCAAGGTGGGGCTGCCGACGCTGCGCCTGGTGCGGGCGGCGATCGGGCCGTGGGCGCTGGACGGCCTGCAGCCGGGGGACATGCGCGAGCTGGAGGTGGACCTTGCGGATTTGCCGGGGGTCTCGCAAGCTCAGCGCACCGCCAAGCCCGGCGCGCAGCCGCGCGGCGGCGGTTTTCGGCGCGGAGGCCCGCGCAAGCCTTGAGCCGCACCCGAAGCGAGGCTTGCCTGGCGCCGACGGCGCAAAGAAAAACGGGGAAGCTTTCGCTTCCCCGTCCTGGGTGTCGCACGCGGCCCTGTTCTTTGGGCCTGCGCTTAGGCGCGGTGGCTGTCCTCGAAGTAGGCGATAGGCCCGGCGCTGGTTAAGCCGATGTGGAAGGTCGAGCTTTCCGGGAAGGTCTCGCCTATGCTTTCCGCGGCGCGCACGATCTCGTACAGCACTTCCACTTCCTTGAATTTTCGGGTGATGTTGTCATTGCCCAGCAACCAGGCCCGGATTTCCTCGGCATGCGGGTGGTTGTTTTCCAAGTCCAGCTGGCAGGCCGGCGTGCTGATCAGGCTGATCGCAGGCGGCATGCTGATGTCCAGTTGTTGCAATTGTTGGTTCGCCAGTTCGGCGAAGCTGGACAATTCGAGGTTGGCCCGCTCGCGGATGGAGGAAAGGGCAATGCTTCCATCGTCCGTGACCTGACTGAACAGCTGGACCAGGCCCGGGGCGGTGGCAGTGTTTTCAAGCGACATTGTTGTTGCTCCTGTCTCGGATGTTACCTTCTAGTAATATAGGAAACGTCCCCGGGTCTGGCCTGGTCATTTGGCCAGTTTCTTTAATTCATAGAGCAGAGCTTGCGCTTCCCGTGGCGAGAGATCGTCTAGATCGACCTCCAGAAGGCGTTCGACCGCGGGATTCGGTTCCGGTTCCACGTTTGCCGTCGTGGGTAAACTGATAAATAGGTCTGGCTGCACGCGGCTGGCGGAGTGGTTCTCCAGTTCGGTCAGATAGCGGCGCGCTTCCCGGATCACTTTGCCGGGCACGCCGGCCAACTGGGCCACCGCCAGGCCGTAGCTCTGGCTGGCCGGACCTTCCTCCACATGGTGGAGGAACACGATGCGGTCCTTGTGCTCCACCGCGGACAGATGGACGTTGGCGACGCTGGGATATTCGCTTTCCAGGCTGGTCAGCTCGAAATAATGGGTGGCGAACAGGGTATAGGCGCGGCTTTTCTCTATCAGCGCCTTGGCGATGGCCCAGGCCAGCGCCAGGCCGTCGAAAGTGGAGGTGCCGCGGCCCACTTCATCCATCAGCACCAGCGAGTGTTCGGTGGCGTTGTTGAGGATGTTGGCGGTTTCCGTCATTTCCACCATGAAGGTGGAGCGGCCGCCGGCCAGGTCGTCCGAGGCGCCGATGCGGGTGAAGATGCGGTCTATCGGCCCGATCACCGCGCGTTGGGCCGGCACGAAGCTGCCGACGTGAGCCATCAGGGTGATCAGCGCGTTCTGGCGCATATAGGTGGATTTACCGCCCATGTTCGGGCCGGTGATCAGCAGCAGTTTGCGGGTGTCGGACAGCCGGGTGTCGTTGGCGATGAAGCGCTCCACCTCCGCCTCCACCACCGGGTGGCGGCCTTCGATGATTTCCAGCCGCGGTTCGGCGACGAACTCCGGCTCCACGTAGTTGTTGACGCTGGCGCGCTCGGCGAAGGCGGACAGGACGTCCAGCCCGGCCACCGCCTGGGCGATCAGCTTCAGGTCTGGGATGTGCGGCGCCAGCTGGTCCAGCAGGTCTTCGTACAACTGCTTTTCCAGCGCCAGCGCGCGGTCCTGCGCCGACAGCGCCTTGTCTTCGAATTCCTTCAGTTCCGGCGTGATGTAGCGTTCGGCGTTCTTCAGCGTCTGGCGGCGGCGGTAATCGTCCGGCACCTTGTCGCCCTGGGCCTTGGTGACTTCGATGTAGAAGCCGTGCACGCGGTTGAATTCCACTTTCAGCGTGGGAATGCCGGTGCGTTCCTTCTCGCGCGCTTCCAGCGCCAGCAAGAAGGCGCCGC
Organism: Chromobacterium sp. Panama; assembly: GCF_003052555.1. Taxonomy (NCBI): domain Bacteria; kingdom Pseudomonadati; phylum Pseudomonadota; class Betaproteobacteria; order Neisseriales; family Chromobacteriaceae; genus Chromobacterium; species Chromobacterium sp. Panama. The sequence goes on along the minus strand of NZ_QARX01000001.1, from coordinate 3,549,730 downwards.
AGTCGGTCTGGATCGCGCGCAATTCGTCCAGCGTGGCGTTGAGGCCGTGGTTGATCACGCCGCCGTCGCGCAGGAAGGTGGAGGGCTCGGGCAGGATGGCCTGGCTGAGCATGATTTCCACCGGGGAGTCGTCCGGCAGCAGACGCGCCAGCTCGCCCAGCAGCTCGGCGTCCAGGCCGGCGGCCAGCCGCTTGACGCCGGTCAGCGCCTTCAGCGAATCGCGCAGCGCGGCCAGATCGCGCGGGCGGGCGCTGCGCAGCGCGATGCGGGCGGTGATGCGTTCGATGTCCGCCACTTCGCGCAGCTGGGCGTGGGCGTCGTCGTAGGCCGGCAGCAGGGCGCGCACCGCTTCCAGCCGGCGCGCCAGCTTGCCGTGGCTACGGATGGGGTGATGCAGCCAATGGCGCAGCAGACGGCTGCCCATGCTGGTGGCGCAGCCGTCCAGCAGCGAGGCCAGGGTCGGCGACGGTTCGCCGCGTATGGTTTCGGTCAGTTCCAGGTTGCGGCGGGTGGCGCCGTCCATGCGGATCAGTTCGCCGGCGTCTTCCACCGCCAGATTGGCGATGTGGGCCGGGTTCACGCTCTGGGTGGTCTTGACGTATTCCAGCAGCGCGCCGGCGGCGCCCACCGCCACCGGCAGGGTGTCGGCGCCGAAGCCGGCCAGGTCGCGGGTGCCGAAGTGCCGGGTCAGCGTCATCTGCGCCGATTCGATGTCGAACTGCCACGGCGGCAGCTTTTTCTTGGGCGCGGCCACGGTTTCGAACACATTGAGGCCGGTGTCGTCCGGGATCACCAGCTCGGCCGGTTTCAAGCGTTCCAGCTCGCTGTGCAGATCGTCCACCCGGGTTTGCAGCACTTTGAATTCGCCGCTGGCGAGGGATAGCCAGGCCAGGCCCAGCACGCCCTTGACCATGTTCACCGCCAGCACCAGGTTGTCGCGCTTGTCGTCCAGCAGCGCGGCGTCGGTCAGCGTGCCGGGGGTGACGATGCGCACCACCTTGCGTTCCACCGGACCCTTGGACAGGGCCGGATCGCCGATCTGTTCGGCGATGGCGACGGATTCGCCCATCTTGACCAGGCGCGCCAGATACCCTTCCGCGGCGTGATAGGGCACGCCGGCCATCTTGATCGGATTGCCGCCGCTGGCGCCGCGTGTGGTCAGGGTGATGTCGAGCAAGCGCGCCGCCTTCTCCGCGTCCTCATAGAACAGTTCGTAGAAGTCCCCCATGCGATAGAACACCAGCTTGTCGGCGTGTTCGCGTTTGATGGCCAGGTATTGCTGCATCATCGGGGTGTGTTGGGGCGTGCTCATCGGCTATGGGCTCTTATGTTTTCAATGGACAACAGGATGCCGCGGCCGCGGCCCGCGGATCAAGGCCGCGCGGGCGCCGGGCATCCCTGATTAAAGATTTCAGCCCCGCGCGGGGCGGGCTTTGGAGAGTTGGCGCTATTTTAGCGCAGCCCGACAGCGGCGTCAGCCGCGCCGGGCATGGGCGTCGCAATGCGGTTTGCATGAGGCGGCGTCTTGTCAAGCGAGCCGCTCAACGATGGTTGTGATTGACTTGGTTTCATTGCGAATTTATGATTTATATCAAAGTTTCAGAAATTCCTGAAAATTGAGAACGTCATGAATCTATCGCCACTCGTCCAGTCTTTCGTGCTGCATTTCGGTGAAATGGGCAGCCGCTGGGGCATCAATCGCACCGTCGGGCAGATCTACGCGCTGCTATATGTATCTGAGAAGCCGCTGAACGCGGATGAAATCGCCGAAAGCCTGAGCTTCTCGCGCTCCAACGTCAGCATGGGACTCAAGGAGCTGGAGTCCTGGCGCCTGGTCCGGCTGCAGCACTTTCCCGGCGACCGCCGCGAATATTTCTCCACGCCCGACGATGTCTGGGCCATCTTCAAGACCCTGGCCGAGGAGCGCAAAAAGCGCGAGGTGGAGCCCACGCTGACCATGTTGCGCGGCGCCATCATGGAGAAGCCGGCCAGCGACGCGGAACGCCACGCGCAGCAGCGGATGAAGGAGATGCACCAGTTGATCGAACTGGTGACCACCTGGTTTTCCGACATCCAGCACATGGACGTGGAGACCTTGCAACGCTTGATGAAACTGGGCTCGCAGGTGCAGAAGATCCTGCAGTTCACCCACTCGCTTTCGAAACTGACCAGTCGCGACGGCGACAGGGAGTAGCTATGGACTTTGACCCGCTGGTATTGGCGCGCATTCAGTTCGGCGCCAATATTTCCTTCCACATCTTGTTTCCCACCATCAATATCGCGATGGGCTGGGTGCTGCTGTTCTTCAAACTGCGCTATCTCAAGACCGGCCAGCAGGGCTGGATGGACGCCTACGGCTTCTGGGTGAAGATTTTCGCGCTGTCCTTCGCGCTGGGCGTGGTCAGCGGCGTGACCATGAGCTTCCAGTTCGGCACCAACTGGCCGGGCTATATGCAGACGGTGGGCAATATCGCCGGTCCCTTGCTGGCCTACGAAATCCTGACTGCCTTCTTCCTGGAGGCCACCTTCCTCGGCGTGATGCTGTTCGGCCGTTCCAGGGTGTCGGAGCGGGTCCATACCTGGGCCACCTTCCTGGTCGCCTTCGGCAACACGGTGTCGGCGTTCTGGATCCTGGCCTTGAATTCCTGGATGCAGACTCCGGCCGGCTTCAAGATGGTGGACGGCAAGGCGGTGGTGACCAGCTGGCTGGAGGTGATCTTCAATCCTTCGCTGCCTTACCGGCTGACCCATATGCTGATCGCTTCCGGCCTGACCACGGCCTTCCTGGTGGCCGGCCTGTCCGCTTATCGCCGGCTGAAGGGCGACCGCAGCGACGGCGCCAAGATGGCCTTGAAAACCGGCGTGATCACCGCGGCGCTGCTGATTCCGCTGCAGATCTTCGTGGGCGATATGCACGGCCTGAACACCTTCAAGCATCAGCCGGCCAAGCTGGCGGCGATTGAAGGCGTCTGGCATACCGAGAAGGGCGCGCCGCTGTTGCTGTTCGCGCTGCCCAATGCGGAAACGCGGCAGAACGATATGGCGGTGGGCATTCCCAAACTGGCCAGCCTGATCATCACCCACGATCCCAACGGCGAGATCCGCGGCCTCAACGAGTTCGCCCAGCATCCGCCGGTGGGCAAGGTGTTCTGGAGCTTCCGGGTGATGGCGGGCGTCGGCGCGCTGATGCTGCTGGTGTCCTGGCTGGCCTGTTGGCAACTGCGCCGTCGCGGCCAGCTGACGCCGCTGATGCTGCGGGCGCTGGTGGGCATGACTTTCGCCGGCTGGGTAGCGACCCTGGCCGGCTGGTACGTGACCGAGATCGGCCGTCAGCCGTGGCTGGTGGAAGGGGTGCTGACCACCGCGCAGGCGGCGGGCCCGGCGACCGGAGGCATGGTGGCGTCCACCCTGGCGATGTATCTGGGTCTATACCTGGTGTTGCTGACCGCCTATGTGTCGGTCTTGTTCTACATGGCCGGCAAGGCTGCCGGCCAGTCCGGCGGCGAAGCCGCGCATCTCGAGGAGAAACTGGCATGAGTGGCGCTGTGTATTGGTTGCCGGTGGTGTTCGCCGGCCTGATGGCCCTGGCCATGCTGATTTACGTGGTGCTGGACGGTTACGATCTGGGTGTGGGCCTGTTGCTGCCCTTCGCCGAGGACGATGAGAAGGACATGATGATCGCGTCTATCGGTCCGTTCTGGGACGCCAACGAAACCTGGCTGGTGCTGGGCGTGGGCTTGTTGCTGGTGGGCTTCCCGCTGGCGCACGGCATCATCCTGGGCGAACTCTATCTGCCGGTGGCGCTGATGCTGGCCGGCTTGATCGTGCGCGGCGTGGCTTTCGATTTCCGCGTCAAGGCGCGCGAACCGCACAAGCCGTGGTGGAACGTCGCCTTCGCCTGCGGTTCCCTGTTGGCGGCGTTGACCCAGGGCGTGATGCTGGGCCGCTATCTGACCGGTTTCGCCGAAGGCTGGCTGGCCTGGGGTTTCGCCTTGCTGGCCGGTATCGGCCTGGCCGCGGCCTACACCTTGCTGGGCGCCGGCTGGCTGATCATGAAAACCAGCGGCGCCTTGCAGGCCAAGGCGGTGGCCTGGGCGCGGCGCAGCCTGGCCGGCGCCGGCCTGTCGGTGCTGCTGGTGTCGGCGGCCACGCCGCTGGCCAGCAGCCATATCGCCGCCAAATGGTTCGCCTTGCCGGAGTTCCTGCTGTTGCTGCCGCTGCCCTTGGGTTGCATCGTGTTGTTCGCCACCTTGTGGGTGATCCTGCCGCGGCTAGCGGTGCGCCAGGCGGCAGGCAACGACAATTGGTGCTGGGCGCCGTTCGCCTGCACCGTCGGCATCGTGCTGTTGTCGTTCTGGGGCCTGACCTATAGCGTGTTCCCGGAGGTGGTGATCGGCCGGTTGAACATCTGGCAGGCTGCCAGCGACACCGCGGCGCTGTGGGTGATCTTCTGGGGCGCGGCGGTGGTGCTGCCGGTGATTCTGCTGTACACCGCCTTTGTCTATCGGGTGTTCCACGGCAAGGCCAATGCGCTGACTTACCAATAAGCTTGCGATTTCCGTCCTTGACGAAGCCGCCTTTGCCGAGCAGAGGCGGCTTTTGCCATACTGGAAGCGCGTCATCCGCCTGCAATCCGCGTCGGCGACAATGACGCCTTTTGTCCGAGGTCCGCAAGGAAGCGCCCATGTCCCAGTCCACCTCCGGCCGGCAATGGCCTTATCCCCGCTTCATCGCCCATCGCGGCGGCGGCGTCCTGGCGCCGGAGAACACCCTGGCGGGATTTCGCGAAGGTCTGCGCTACGGCTACCGCGGCGCGGAATGCGATGTGAAGCTGTCCGCGGACAATGTCTGCTTCTTGCTGCACGACGACACGGTGGAGCGCACCAGCAACGGCCGCGGCGCGGCGGCGGCGATGAGCATGGCGCAATTGGCGCGGCTGGACGCCGGCGGCTGGAAGGGCGCGGCTTTTGCCGGCGAGCCGATGCCGACGCTGGACAATGTCGCCGCTTATTGCCTTGCGCACGGCATCGCCTTGAACATCGAGATCAAACCCTGCCCGGGACGGGAGGCGGACACCGGCGCGGCGGTGGCGGCGGAAGCCGCGCGGCTATGGGCCGGCGCCGCGCAGCCGCCCTTGCTGTCGTCTTTTTCCGACGAGGCGCTGCGCGCCGCGCGCGACGCCGCGCCACGTCTGCCGCGCGCCTGGCTGGTGGAGCAGGCGCCGGCGGACTGGGAGGCGCGTTTGCGCGAGCTGGCTTGTATTGCGCTGCACTGTGATCACCAGAGCTTGAGCGCTGAGCTGAGCGCCGAGATCAAGCGAGCCGGCTTTCAATTGCTGTGCTACACGGTGAACCGGCCGGCCGACGCCGAGCGCTTGCTGGCCTGGGGCGTGGACAGCGTCTGCACGGATCGCTTGGATTTGCTGCGGCCTATTTCAGATTGAAAGCCTTGAAGCTCCCGTCCGCCTTCATCGTCAGGATGGCGTGGTTCAGCCGTTGCATGGCGTCGTCGCTCAATTGAGGATGGCAGGCGAAATAGATGTCCGTCTCATTCACCACCAGGGCGACGCGCGGCGTCGCCATTTTCATTTTGTCGGCCATGCCCTGTATGCCCACATCCAGCGTGGCCAGCAAGTCGATGCGGCCCAATTGCAGTTTGCGCAGGCTGGTTTCCAAGTCCGCGCTTTCGTCCAGCGCCCAGCCCTGTTGTCTTAGCCGGCTGGCCACGGCGGTGCCGCGGACGGCGCCGATGTGGAATTGCCGGGCCTGCTCAGCCTTGCCGAAGCGGCGGGTCTCGTCTTGACGCGCCAGCAGCACCAGTCGCAGGCGGATGATGGGCTCGCTCCAGCGGAACAGCGCCTCGCGTTCGGGAAAGCGGGCGGCGGTCAGGCAGGTGTCCGGGGTGTGCCGGACCAGCAGCACCGCGCGGGCGGTGGGGTAGGGCGCGAACTTGAACGGCAGGCCGGCGCGTTGCGACAGCGCGCGCATCAGGTCGATGGCGGCGCCGGAGACGCGTTGCTGATCGGCTGACACTTCGATGATGGGGGGCTGAGGGCTGACCAGTATGGTCAGCCCGGCCGCCGCGGCCGGCGCCGGGGCCAGCGCCGCGATCCCCAGCCACAGCAGGCGCCGCATCGCGGCCTAGACGCTGAAGCGGCCGGCGAGCTGGCCCAGCCGCTGCGACACCGACTGCAGTTCGCCGGCGGTCTGCGCGCTGGCTTCGACGGCGCTGGCGTTGGTTTCCGACATCCGCGCCACGCTCTCCACGTTTTGCGCCAGGGACTGGCTGGCGCTGCTCTGTTCCTTCAGCCCCTGAGTGATTTGATGGATGCTGTCTAGCACCTGGTCCACGCATTGGCGGATGGAGGCGATGCTGGCGCCGGCGTTGCGGGTGTTTTCCTGGCCTTGCATGATGGCGCTCATGCCGGTTTGCATATTGGCGATGGCCTGCTGCGAGGTGCGCTGGATGTCGGAGACGATGGTGCTGATCTCGGTGGTGGATTGCGCGGTGCGTTCCGCCAGCTTGCGCACCTCGTCGGCCACCACGGCGAAGCCGCGGCCTTGTTCGCCGGCGCGCGCGGCTTCAATGGCGGCGTTCAGCGCCAGCAGATTGGTTTGGTCGGCGACATCGCGGATCACATCGACGATGCTGGCGATGGACTCCGATTGCTGGCCCAGCGCGCCTATGGTTTCCGAGGCCGAGGACACGTCGCGCACGATGCTGTCCATGCTGGCGCTGGCGTCGTGGATGATGGCGTTGCCCTCGCTGGATTGGCTGACCGCGGCGCGCGAGAGTTGATTGGCTTGTTCCGATTGCTCGGCGCTGACCATCAGGCTGGTGCTCAACTGTTCGATCGCCGCCGCCATGCTGGCCGCCGCCTGAGTTTGCTTGGTGCTGCTGTGGGACACGTTCTGGGCGCTTTGCGCCATCTGGTCGGCGGCCAAATTGACTTCGCGCGAGGTGTCCAGCAACTGGGTCACGGTGTCGCGCAATTGGTCGCGCATCTGGCCGATGGAGGCGAGCAAGCTGCTACGGTCCTGTTCGCGCAACTGGATGCGGGTGCCCAGCTGGCCGGCGGCCAATTGCTCGACCACGCTTTGAACGTAGAAAGGCTCGCCGCCCAGTTGCAGGGTGATGGACAGATAGAGCTGGTGGAACAGGAAGCTGGCCAGCAGCATGGCGGCCAGGCCGATGCCGATGTAGAAATTGCGCTGGGCCTGCATCCGTTCGATGCGGGCTTGTAGCAGCGTGTCCAGATTGTTCAGCGTCACGTCGCCGAAGCGGGCGCCGATCTCGGCGTTTTTCGCCGCCATGCCGCTCACCGCCAAGGCCGCGCCGGTTTGGCCGGCGATGGCCTTGTCTATGGCCGCGCCCTGGCCTTGATGAAACGCGGCCAAGGCCTGGGATTCGGCGTTCAGCGCGGTCTTCAGCGCCGGATTGTAGGCCAGCGCCTTGGCCAGGTCGCCATTCAAGCCGTCCAGCGCGCCGTTGATCAGCGGGCGCAGTTCCACCAGGCGGTCGCGTTCCGCCGGCGTCAGCGCCTGGCCGGCTTCCGGTTTGGCGGCCCAGGCCAGCGCTTCGCCGATGTAGTTGCTCAGCGAGGGCAGCTTGGCGGTGGCGGCGTCCATCAGGTAATAGCTGTCGATGTCCGGGTCCAGCGTCAGATTGGAATTGTCGCTGGCGGCGCCGAGCAGGGCGTTGAGTTTGTCCGCTGTGCTGTCGAAGCTGGCGATCACTTGCGGCGGCGGCGCCGCGCCTATCCGCGACAGCGTGCCTCGCGCGGCGCTGGCGGTTTTCCAGGCCTCGTCGGTTTGCAGGATGGCGCCGTATTGTTCATGGGCGCTTTGCAGCCGGTTCCAGCCTTGCTCCAACTGCGCCTGAGCCGCCGGCAGCGCCGCCTTGGCGGCGGCCTCGCCCTGCGCCGCTCGCACGGCCAGATCCTGAGCTTGTTCCAGCGCGCCCAGCAGGTGATGCAGCGGCTGGATGTAGGACACGCCGACTCTTTCTTTTTGCGAAAAGTCGATATTGTCCTGATTGGTTCGATACAGACCGTACACCATATAGAGTAAGGCGACGGCAAAGACCGCGCCGATCAGCGCAAAGCGGCTGGGGTAGCTCAAGCGCTGCATCAGCCTTACCACGGGCGTTGTCATGATTTCGCTCCTGACTGTGGCGGCGACGCCCGCAATGTGAACGTCTACCGCGCCAGTTCCAGAATAGGCAATTTTCACGGACTGCGATTGCCGCATGAAATGCGATGGCTGGGCTGAAGCGCCGCGTATCAGTTCATTGCGGGCGGGAGCATGAGCTTTGCCTTGTCTGGCGTATGAAGGCAACCGGCCATAATGCTTAAGTCATCAAAAATGACTTTTGATTGTTTTGTGCTTGGATAAATAGGCCGCTCTCTGGACGGTATCAATGACAAAGGCGTGTCCGGGCGCGACGGAAAGCCGGCTGGCGCGGCTTTGGCCGATGGCGTCCGGCATTGCCAGCAATCACTCTATTTTGCTAAATTCGCCGGGTTTCGCATCAAAACAGTCTGACGAAGCGGTGTCCCGAAGCAGGCGGCCTGACGGCCGCGGGGAGCTGTCTCGTCAAGACCGCAACCCTCGAGCCCGGCGCCAAGATCGGGACGGGGTCAATCTTCCAGTCTGAAATCCTTCCGGCGCGCGTCGCCCATTTCCAGATTGCCACGCTCAGAGCTTTAAGAGGATCCATGGACTTGCTTCATTCGTTTATCAATGCCGCCAATGATGTGATTTGGGGCAAGATGCTGATCGGCCTGTTGTTGGCCGTCGGCTTGTATTTCTCGTTGCGTTCCGGCCTGTTGCAGCTGAGGCTGTTCGCGCGCGGCTGGCGCGAAATGATGGGCGGCCGCGGCGGCCATCGCAGCAAGGACGATATTTCGCCGTTCCAGGCTTTCGCCACCGGCCTCGCCAGCCGGGTGGGCACCGGCAATATCGCCGGCGTGGCCATCGCCATTGCCGCCGGCGGCCCCGGCGCGGTGTTCTGGATGTGGCTGACCGCCATGCTGGGCATGGCCAGCGCTTTCGCCGAATCGACTTTGGCGCAGCTGTTCAAGACCAATCACCATGACGACACCTTCCGCGGCGGCCCGGCCTACTACATCCAGAAAGGCCTGGGGCAACGCTGGCTGGGCGTGATCTTCGCCCTGTGTCTGATCCTGGCCTTCGGCCTGGTGTTCAACGCGGTGCAGGCCAACTCCATCGTGGCGGCCACCGAGGGCGCCTGGGGCTGGAACCGCTATATGGTGGGCATCGCCCTGGTGGTGATGACCGCCCCCATCATTTTTGGCGGCGTGCGCTCGGTGGCGCGGGTGGCCGAGTGGCTGGTGCCGGTGATGGCGGCCATTTATCTGCTGATGACCTTCTATGTCTTGGCGGCGCACGCGGCCGAGCTGCCGGGTTTGATCGTGCTGATCGTCAAGAGCGCCTTCGGTCTGGAGCAGGCGGCGGGCGGCTTCGCCGGCTATGCGGTGAGCCAGGCGATGATGCTGGGCATCAAGCGCGGCCTGTTCTCCAATGAGGCGGGCATGGGCTCCGCCCCCAACGCGGCGGCGACGGCGACTTCGCGTCACCCGGCGAGTCAGGGCGCGATCCAGATGTTCGGCGTCTTCATCGACACCATGGTGATCTGTACCGCCACCGCCGCCATCATTCTGTTGTCCGGCGTGTATGACCAGGGTTTGAGCGGCGTGGCGCTGACGCAGAAGGCGATCGAATCGCAGTTCGGCCCGATAGGCGCGTCCTTCCTGGCGGTGGCGATGTTCCTGTTCGCCTTTTCCACCATCATCGGCAATTACGCTTACGCCGAGGGCAATGTCGAATTCATCCGCAGCAATAAGGGGATCTTGCTGGCCTTCCGTCTGATCGTGCTGGCGATGGTGATGTTCGGCGCGGTGGCCAGCCTGCCGCTGGTGTGGGATATGGCTGACTTTGCCATGGGCCTGATGGCGCTGATCAATCTGGTGGCCATCGTGCTGCTGTCGCGTTATTTCTTCATTGTGCTGAAGGATTACGAGCGTCAGCTGAAGCGGGGCGAGTCCACCCCGGTGTTCAAGGTGGCGGATTACCCGGAACTGGCCGCCAAGGTGGAAAAAGACATCTGGTAAGCCGCGTCCGGCTCCAACGATAAACAGCCCGCGTCCAGACGCGGGCTGTTTTGTTGCTAGCCCCGTTCAAATGGTCTTGGAGTAGCGCGCCTGGGTGCGGCGCTCTCGCAGGTGGCGGTCGAAGATCATCGCGATATTGCGGATCAGGAAGCGGCCCTTGGGCTCCACCATGATGAAGTCGCCGTCGAAGGACAGCAGGCCCAGTTGCTGGTATTCGCGGATCTGCGGCAGTTCTTCGGCGAAGTACTCGGCGAAGTTGATGCCGTGGATCTCTTCCAGCGCCTCCACCGACAGCGAGAAGCGACACATCAGGCCCTGGATGATGCTGCGGCGCAGGATGTCGTCATTGTCCAGCGTCAGCCCGCGCAACACCGGCAGATGGCCGCTGTCCAGCGCCGCGTAATAACTGTCCAAGTCCTTGGCGCTCTGGCTGTAACAGGGGCCGACCTTGCCGATGGAGGACACGCCAAGACCGATCATGTCGCAGTCCGCATGGGTGGAGTAACCCTGGAAATTGCGTTGCAGCCGGCCCTGGCGCAGGGCGGAGGCCAGTTCGTCGTCCGGCTTGGCGAAGTGATCCATGCCGATGAAGACATAGCCGGCGTCGGCCAGGCGCTGCACCGAGTCCTGCAGGATGTCCAGCTTGGTTTCCGGCGAGGGCAGATCGGCCTCGTTGATGCGCCGCTGCGGCATGAACACGGTGGGCAGGTGGGCGTAGTTGTACAGCGCCAGCCGGTCCGGCCCGATGGCGATCACCTTGTCCAGCGTGCGGCGCACCGATTCCCGGGTCTGCAGCGGCAGGCCGTAGATCAGATCGACGCTGACGGACTTGAAGCCGGCGTCGCGCGCGGCCTGGATCACCTCCAGCGTTTCCTCTTCGGATTGCACCCGGTTCACCGCCTGCTGCACCGCCGGTTCAAAGTCCTGAATCCCGACGCTGATGCGGTTGAAGCCGAGTTCGGCCAGTTTGAAGATTGTCGCCGCGCTGACTTTGCGCGGGTCTATTTCTATGGAATACTCCCCCTCCTTCAAGAACTCGAAATGAGTCTTGAGCAAGGTCATCAATCGTTCCAGTTGCGCGTCGGACAAGAAAGTGGGGGTGCCGCCGCCGAAATGCAGCTGTATCACTTGCTCGCGGCGGCCCAGACAGGAGGCGATCATGCGGACCTCCTTCTCCAGGTAGTCCAGGTACAAGTCCGCTTTGCCGCTGTCCTTGGTGATGATCTTGTTGCAACCGCAGTAGTAGCAGATAGTGTTGCAAAAAGGTATATGAGCGTACAATGATAAAGGTTTCCGGTTGGCGCCGATGCTGCGCTGCCGTAGCCAGTGGATGTAGTCTCTTTCGGCAAAACCCGGCGTAAAGCGATCCGCTGTCGGGTATGACGTATATCTAGGACCTGTCCCGTCGAGGCGCTCAATCAGCGCGCGGTCGAATTCAAAATGGGCAGGAGAAAATGGGTGGGTGGTCTTCATGTCGTATTTGGATGGCAAAACCTCTGGTGGACTGGTAAATTTGCGGAAATCCTGCGAATTTCGCTTTGATAAGGGTCAAGCTTCATCGCAAGCTTGTACTAAACATGCCATGTCCGATCAGAACCATATCTCTTTGCATAACCTGAAGGTCTCCTGCTCCAACTGCAGCCTGAAGGAACTTTGTCTACCTGTGGGGCTTAACCGCGAGGAGCTGACCCAGCTCGACGCGGTGATCCGCCAAAGCCGCCGTTTGAAGCGCGGCGAGTACTTGTTCCGCAGCGGCGAAGGCTTCCGTTCGCTGTTCGCGGTGCGCACCGGCTTCTTCAAGACCAGCGTCGCCAGCCAGGACGGCCGCGAGCAGGTCACCGGCTTCCATATGTCCGGCGAACTGATGGGCCTGGACGGCATTTCCGCCAATGTGCACGGCTGCGACGCCATCGCGCTGGAGGACAGCGAGGTGTGCGAGCTGCCGTTCAGCCGCATGGAGAGCCTGGGCCGCGAAATTCCCACCCTGCAGCACCATTTCTACCGTCTGATGAGCCGCGAGATCGTTCGCGATCAGAATGTAATGTTGTTATTGGGCAACATGAAGGCGGAAGAGCGCCTGGCCGCCTTCCTGCTCAATCTGTCGCAGCGTCTGTCCACCCGCGGCTTCGCCGCCAACGACTTCATCCTGCGCATGAGCCGCGAGGAAATCGGCAGCTTCCTCGGCCTGAAGCTGGAAACCGTCAGCCGCACGCTGTCCAAGTTCCAGCAGCAAGGCTGGATCACCGTCGATCACAAGCACATCCAACTGGTGATGGTGGACGAATTGAAGGCGCTGATTTCCGGCTGCGCTCACGCCAACGGACATTGATTCCGCCGCGCGGGCGGACAGATGGAAAACGCAAGGCAAGCCCTCGGGCTTGCCTTTTTTCATGGAGCCGGCGCGCAGTCCGCGATTTGCAGCAGCAGCCGCGACAGCGGCGCTTCCTGAGGCCAGCCCGGCGGCACGGCGAAGCCGCGGGCCACTTCATGCCAGTCGCCGTCGGGACCGGGCTGCAGTTCGGCCAGCAGCTGCGGCGCCTCGGCCTGTTCCAGGCGCGCGCGTAGTTCCGCCGCGTCGGCGGTGTGTTCCCGCGAGCGGCGCGCCGGCGCCAGCCAACTGAGCCTGGGCAGCCAGGCCCAGCGCGAATCCGCGTTCAGCGCCGGCCAGTCGCCGCGCAGCGGCCAGTATTGCCCGTACAGCGGCTGGGCGCCGGGCGGCGCTTCCGGCGCGGTGTCGCGGGCGTGGAACAGCCAGCCGCTGAGCCGGGCGCCGACCGCGCAGCCCTCAAAGCCCGCCGGCAGCGTCGCTTGCGCCGCTGGGTGGCGGGACAGGCGCAGCTGGGTTTGCAGTTTATGGGCTTTCAGCGCCCAGGCGTCGCGCAGGCTGGGGCCGGTCAAGGTGTCCGCGCTGCGGCCCAGTTGCAGATAGAACTTGCTGGCGGCTTCCAGATGCAGCGGTTGGCCGTCTAGGCGCAGCAGGAAGTCGAACTCGCCGACGGTGCGGCCGTCCGGCGCGCGCACCGGCAGATTGCTGGCCACCAGTTCGATGTGCGGCGCCAGCCGGAACCAGAAGGACAGCAGCCGTTCCGCGTAATGGCCCAGACGGCGGGTGGGCTGGCGCGCCAGCCAGTGCTGAAGTTCGGCAGGATCGGCGTCCAGCGTTTGCAGCAAGGCCGGGCCGTCGGCCCCCAGCAGCCGCTGCGGCGGGATGTCCGCGCCGCTGCGCCAGGGAGAGGGCGCGGAGAGCAGAAAAGCCAGATCGCGCACCGCCGGGTGCGCGTAGGGCAGGGTGAACGGCGGCTTATTCGCCATCCTGTCCGGGCGCGTCGCGGCGGACTTCGCCGTCGGCGGCGCGCTGCACCTGTTTGAGGAAGCCGCGCAGGATGTCGATTTCCTCGCGCAGCAGGCCGGCGCGGTTGAACAGGGTGCGCATCCGGCGCATCATCCGTTCGCTGTTGCGGCGGCGGAAATAGCCTATCTTGTCCATGGTCTGTTCCAGGTGGCCGCAGAAGCCCTCCACCTCGCCCAGCGCCGCCGCGTCGCTGTCGGCGCGCAGATAGTCGACGTCCACGCCGGTGTGGCTGAACAGTTCGTAAGTCATCACCTGCACCGCCATCGCCAGATTCAGCGAGAAGTAGTCCGGGTTGCCGGGGATGGTGACCAGGCGGTTGCATTGTTCGACTTCTTCAATGGACAGGCCGAAGGTCTCGTTGCCGAACACCAGGGCCACCTGTTCGCCGGCGCGGGCGCGCGCCACCAGTTCCGGCGTGGTCTGGCGCGGGGTGGACAGCGGGGTGGTCAGCTCGCGACGGCGGCTGGTCAGCGCGCAGGCGATGGTGACGTCTTGCAAGGCCTCGGCCAGGCTGGACACCACGGTGGCCTGCTCCAGAAGATCCACCGCGCCGGAGGCCAGCGTATTGGCCTCGTCGCTGGGAAACACTTTGGGTTCAACCAGATACAGCCGGCTCAGGCCCATGGTTTTCATCGCCCGGGCGGCGGAGCCGATATTGCCCGGATGGTTGGGGCGGGCCAACACGATGCGAATGTTTTTCAGAAAATCAGGTACTTGGGGTTTATTCATCAGCAGTTTCACATTAAAATAGCCGGCTTATCGAAAAGCCCGCGCGCCGTTTTGCGCGCAAGGCCAGCGTTTGCCGGATTGGGCAGGCGTGCGGCCTTGCCCGATTGCGCCGGGTTTTTCTTGTTCCTTAACCCAGATTGTTACTAGCAGACGTCGCGTCATGTGGCGGACGTCTGTCATGGTTGAAAGTGTAGAGGCCGTCAATGCATCCGATGCTCAATGTCGCGGTGAAAGCCGCTCGCCGCGCCGGCAGTGTCATCCAGCGCGCGTCGCTGAATCTCGACGCGGTGCGCGTAGAGCGCAAGAAACACAATGACTTCGTGACCGAAGTGGACCGCGCCGCGGAAGAGTCCATCATCGCTTCCATTCTGGAAGCTTATCCCAAGCACGCGATTCTAGCAGAAGAGTCCGGCGCGAAAGGCATCGGTTCGTCGGAATACGAGTGGATCATCGATCCGATCGACGGCACTACCAACTTCCTGCACGGCCACCCGCAGTACGCGATCTCCATCGCGCTGGCGCACAAGGGCCAGGTGCAGCAAGCCGTGGTCTTCGACCCCAACCGCAACGATCTGTTCACCGCCTCGCGCGGCGTCGGCGCCTTCCTCAACGATCGCCGCATCCGCGTGTCCAAACGCTTCATGATGAATGAATGCGTGATCGCCACCGGCTTCCCGGTGTCCGACCAAAGTTATATCGACCAATACCTGGGCATGCTCAAGGATGTGCTGGCCAAGACCGCCGGCGTGCGCCGCGAAGGCGCGGCCTCGCTGGACCTGTGCAATGTCGCTTGCGGCCGCGTGGAAGGTTTCTGGGAGCTGAACCTCAAGCCTTGGGACATCGCCGCGGGCAGCCTGATCGTGCAGGAAGCGGGCGGCATCGTCACCGATTTGTCCGGCGAACAAGGCTGGCTGGAGTCCGGCGACATCGTCGCCGCCAACCCGAAAGTGCTGGCGCAGCTGCTGCATACGCTGGCGCCGCATATCGGCAAGTAAGCGCTGTCGGCTTGGCCCCTTGGGGCTTGAGCGGCTAACGCGTCACGGCGTCCTCGGGGGCGCCGTTTTTGTTTGGAGCGTGATATGAAACAGTTTTTGGGTTCGGTCGCCCTGGTGGTGACGGATTACGATGAAGCCATCGCCTGGTATGTGGACAAGCTGGGCTTTGTCTTGCTGGAGGATGAGCGCCAGGGCGAGGACAAGCGCTGGGTGCGCGTGGCGCCGCCGGGAGCGAGCGAGTGCGCGCTGCTGCTGGCCAAGGCGAGCAATGCGCGGCAGCAGGCGGCGGTGGGCGGCCAGACCGGCGGCCGCGTGGGTTTCTTCCTGCATACCGACGATTTCTGGCGCGATTACCGCCGCATGGCGGCGGCGGGCGTGAGCTTCAGCGAGCAGCCGCGGGAGGAGGAATACGGCACCGTGGTGGTGTTCGAGGACTTGTACGGCAATCGCTGGGATTTGCTGCAGTTGAAGTCCGACGTTTAAACGCCGGCTGGGCCCCGTGAATAACAAAGAGCCGCG
>NZ_QARX01000001.1:3514059-3533988 GCF_003052555.1 Chromobacterium sp. Panama | reverse complement strand
CGCGGCTCTTTGTTATTCACGTCGCCAAAAACCGCCGGCTCGTCGTCGGCAGCGGCTTGCGGCTGCGGCGGATAGGCGTCCGCTTCGTTCCAATCCAGATCCCAATCCAGATCCAGTTCGGCCAGCATGGCCTGGCGTCCGGCCTGGCGCTGTCCGGAGCGGCTTTGTCCGTGGGCGCCGCCTTTTTTCATGATGGGCGCGCAAGCGTGCGGATTGCGCGGTTTGATCGTGTGCATGGAGTGCTCCTGTGCTTGGGGCCCGCTAAGCGGGCGGAAGACGGCGGCGCGGACGCCGCCGGGTAAATCAGTTGTGCACCATCAGGCTCGCCACCTTGGTGGTGATGATGTCCACCGCCGGATCATTGGCGCCGTGCGGCAGGATCACGTCGGCGAAGCGCTTGGTGGGCTCGATGAACTGGTTGTGCATCGGGCGCACCGTGGTCAGGTATTGTTCGATCACGCTGTCGGTGGTGCGGCCGCGTTCGGTGATGTCGCGCTTGAGACGACGGATGAAGCGCACGTCGGAATCGGTGTCGACGAAGATCTTCAAGGACATCATGTCGCGCAGCGCGGCGTCGTACAGCGGGAACAGGCCTTCGATGACGATGACCGGCGCCGGCTGCACGGTGATGGTTTCCTCGGCGCGGGTGTGGTTGGCGAAGTCGTAGACCGGCATTTCGATGGCGCGGCCGTTGCGCAGGTCGTCGATGTGCTCGATCAGCAGCGGCCAGTCGAAGGCTTGCGGGTGGTCGTAGTTGGTGGCCAGCCGCTGTTCGAAGGTCAGATGGCTCTGATCGCGGTAGTAATAGTCTTGAATGATCACTGCCGCCATCTCGGAGCCAATGGTTTCCAGCACTTGATTGGTCACCGTGGTTTTACCGCTGCCGCTGCCGCCTGCAACGCCGATGATGAACGGGGTGGTCATGAAACTATCCTTCTACGCGTAAAAATGATAAAAAAACGCGCCATTCTAATGAGTTATGGCGCGTCCTTCCACTCTAATTGCGACATTATCCGCTATGAAGCGCGCTGACCTTCCGCCTGGGCGGCCTCATACCACTCCCGCATCGCCGGCAAAGCCAGCAGACGATCGACGTAAGCCTGCGATTGCTCCGGCAATTTGACGTTATAAGTGTGGAAGCGGGTGGCGATGGGAGCGAAGAAGGCGTCGGCGATGCTGAAGCCGCCGAAGATGAATTCGCCGTTGGCCTGGTGGCGCGGCAGATGCTCTTCCCACAGCGAGATGATGCGGGCGATGTCGAACTCCACCGCCGGCGTGCTCTGATAATTGATGTGGCGCAGCGTCAGATTCATCGCCAGGTGTTCGCGCAGCGCGGAGAAGCCGGAGTGGATCTCGGCGACGATGGAGCGGGCGACCGCGCGCAGTCCCGCATCGTCCGGCCACAGCTTGGCGGCGGGAAAGCATTCGGCCAGGTATTCGCAGATGGCCAGCGAATCCCAGATCCGCAGCTTGCGGTCTATCAGCACCGGCACCTTGCCGGCCGGGTTGGCTGCCAGGATGCGGGCCTTGGTGTCGGACAGGTAGAGATCGATCTGCTGCTCTTCAAACGGCTCGTCCAGCATTTTCAGCACCAGCCAGGGGCGCAGGGACCAGGAGGAGTAGTTTTTATTGCCGATGATGAGGGTGAACATCAGGGAGCTCCGTTTCGAAAGAGGAGGCTGCCGGCGGGCTGTCGCAGCCTTTGTCCGATGATACCGCCATCGGCCCGTCTTTTCCTATGCGGAGACGGCGGGTTTTGGGCCCAAGACGGCAAAAAGGCCGCATCCTGCGACGCGGCCTTGCTAAAACGGGGGGCGGGGAGGCTTATTCCACCTCGTCGATCCAGGCTTGCTGGATCGCCTCCAGCACGCGTTCGCCGCCGCGGCTGTGGTCGTCGTCAAAATCCGGCAGCTCGACGACCCAGTTGTGCAGATCGACGAAGCGCACGGTCTTGGGGTCGACTTCCGGATGGGTTTCCGCCAGTTCGATGGCGATGTCCAGCACGTCGGTCCATTTCATCTTCTTGTCTCCTGAGCGGGGAACCGCTCATAAAATCCAGCGCAGCGGCTGTAGCAAGGCGCGCCGCCGCGGACAGTACATGAAGTACGGCAAGGCGGCGCAACGCGGCTACAGGGATTTTAGGGCGTGTTCCTAGTGGTGTTCGCGGGCGTGGTTGATGGTGTACCGGGGAATGTCTATCACCAAATCCTCATCGGCGACAATGGCCTGGCAGGACAGCCGGGACTGGGCTTCCAGTCCCCAGGCCTTGTCCAGCAGGTCTTCTTCCAGCTCGTCGGCTTCGTTCAGGGAGTCGCCGCCTTCGCGGACGATGCAATGGCAGGTTGTGCAGGCACAGGACATCTCGCAGGCGTGCTCGATCTCGATATCGTGATCCAGCAGGACCTGGCAGATGTTCTGGCCGGGTTCGGCGTTGTCGATGACCAGGCCTTCCGGGCAGAGGTCGGCGTGGGGCAATACGATGATTCGCGGCATGGCGGATCCTTACAAATCGGAAATGTTGTGGCCTTTGAGCGCGCGTCGGATATTGCGATCCATGCGGCGCGAGGCGAATTCTTCGGTGGCGCGGTTGAGGCGGCCGGAGGCCTCGTTGACCTCGCGCGCGATTTGAGCGGCGGCGATGGCGGCGTTCACGGCCGCCAGCGCCTCTTCCACCGCGGCGCGTTCGTCGGCGTCCAGCAGATCGCCGTCGCTGGCGAGCGCAACGCGACAGGCCTCGCTGAGGCTGGTGGCGTCGACGACGGCTTCGCGCAGCTTGCGCGCCTCGATGTCTTCATGCACATGGGTCATGGACTCGGTCAGCATGCGGCTGATTTCCTCGTCGCTCAGACCGTAGGAGGGCTTGACCTCGATGCGCGCTTCCACGCCGCTGGTCTGTTCGCGGGCGGACACTTCCAGCAGGCCGTCGGCGTCCACCTGGAAGGTGATGCGGATGCGCGCCGCGCCGGCCACCATCGGCGGGATGCCGCTCAAGGTGAACTTGGCCAGCGAACGGCAATCGGCCACCAGCTCGCGCTCGCCTTGCAGCACGTGGATGGACATCGCGGTCTGGCCGTCCTTGAAGGTGGTGAAGTCCTGAGCGCGGGCCACAGGGATGGTGCTGTTGCGCGGAATGATCTTCTCGGTCAGGCCGCCCATGGTCTCGATGCCCAGCGACAGCGGGATCACGTCCAGCAGCAGCCACTCGTCGTCGCCCTTGTTGCCGGCCAGCACATTGGCCTGGATCGCCGCGCCCAAGGCGACGACCTTGTCCGGGTCCAGATTGGTCAGCGGCTCCTGGCGGAAGAAATCGCCGACGGCTTTTTGCACCTGGGGCATGCGGGTGGCGCCGCCCACCATCACCACGCCATGGACCTCGTCCGCGGCGACGCCGGCGTCGCGCAGCGCCTTGCGCACCGGCAGCAGGGTCTTGTCCACTAGGTTCTTGGTGATGCCGCGGAAGGTGTCCTGGTCCAGCGTCAGGTTCAAGGCCTGGCCGTCGGACAGCAGCGCGGTGATCTGAGTCTCCGCGTGCTCGGTCAACGCTTCCTTGGCCTCGCGGGCGCGGGTCAGCAGCAAGCGGGTATCCTGGGCGCCTAGCCCGGACAGGCCGGCTTGTTCCAGCATCCAGCAGTAGACGCGATGGTCGAAGTCGTCGCCGCCCAGCGCGGAGTCGCCGCTGGTGGCCAGCACTTCGAACACGCCGCGGCTGAGCTTGAGAATGGATACGTCGAAGGTGCCGCCGCCCAGATCGTAGACGACGTATATGCCTTCGCTGCCGTTGTCCAGCCCGTAGGCGATGGCGGCGGCGGTGGGTTCGTTCAGCAGGCGCAGCACGTTCAGGCCGGCCAGACGCGCGGCGTCCTTGGTGGCCTGACGCTGGGCGTCGTCGAAATAGGCCGGCACGGTGATGACCGCGCCGGTCAGATCGCCGCCCAGGCTGGCTTCGGCGCGCTGTTTCAGGGTGCGCAGAATGTCGGCGGAGATTTCCACCGGGCTTTTGATGCCGCCGCGGGTCACCAGTTGCAGCATGCCGGGCGCGTCGACGAAGCGATAGGGCAGGTTGCGGACGTCCGGCAGATCGGCCAGGCCGCGGCCCATGAAGCGCTTCACCGAGACGATGGTGTTGTGCGGGTCCTTGTTCTGCTCTTTCTGGGCGTCGTAGCCCACGCTGACGCCGCCTTCTTCGGCGTAGCGCACCACCGAGGGCAGCAGGCTGCGGCCGTGCTCGTCCTTGAGCACGGCGGCGGATCCGCTGCGCACCGAGGCCACCAGGGAATTGGTGGTGCCCAGATCGATGCCGATCGCCAAGCGGTGTTGGTGAGGGGCGGCGGAGAGGCCGGGTTCGGCGATTTGCAGTAAGGCCATATTCAGTTCAAATCAGTTCGAGGTAAGCCGCCTGCTGCTGCGGAGGCGGATGGAGAGGACGGGCCGGAGCGCGATCCCCACGACGGGGAAGGGCCGGCGGCCGAGGGCTCAGTCAAGCAGCGCCTCGATGGCATCGCCGATTTCCTGGTCCAGTTTTTCCAAAAACCGCAATTTTCTCACTAGAAGCGCGGCGGCGTCCAAGTCGGCGCGCTGGTCCAGCGCCAGCTCCAGCTCAGCCTGATGCGAGCGGCTCTCGTCCCGCAACTGGCGCGACAAGGTTTCCAGGCGTTCGAGTGCGCCGCCGGCGCGGGCGTCTTCGATGTTTTCGCGCCATTCCATCTGCGCCATCAGGAAGGCGGCCGGCATCTGAGTATTGGTGTCTTCCTGGGTGTCCACGCCGGCGAGCGTCAGCAGGTAGCGGGCGCGGTTCAGCGGCGACTTCAGCGTTTGGTAGGCTTCGTTGACCCGGGTGGCCTGCATCAGCGCGCTGCGTTTTTCGGCGTCGGAGCTGCTGGCGTAGCGGTCGGGATGGACCTGGGCCGCGGCGGTGCGCCAGGCGTGCTCCAGCGCTTGGCCGTCGATGGCGAAACGGCGCGGCAGATTGAACAGGGAGAAGAAGTCTTGGCTGAAATCGGTGCTCATAGGGACGGGGCCGGAAAACCTAGCGTACAGTTGGACGACGGGCGGGCGGCGCCGAAGCGCGCCCGCCTGCCGGGGTCAGACGTTGAAGCTTTCGCCGCAGCCGCACTCGTTTTTGACGTTGGGGTTGTTGAACTGAAACCCCTCGTTCAAGCCTTCCTTGGCGTAATCCAGCTCGGTGCCGTCGAGATAGGCCAGGCTCTTGGCATCGGTGAACACGGTGACGCCATGGCTTTCAAAGGTCACGTCTTCGTCGCTGGCCGCGTCGACGAACTCCAGCTTGTAGGCCATGCCGGAGCAGCCGGAGGTCTTGACGCCCAGACGGATGCCCAAGCCCTTGCCGCGTTTGGCGATGAAGGCGCTGACGTGAGCGGCGGCGCGTTCGGAAAGGGTGATAGCCATGATGTGTCCCCGCTGATTATTTGCCGTGCTTTTGCTTGTAGTCGTTGACCGCGGCCTTGATCGCGTCTTCGGCCAGGATGGAGCAGTGAATCTTCACCGGCGGCAAGGCCAGTTCTTCGGCGATGGCGGTGTTCTTGATATCCAGCGCCTCGTCCAGCGATTTGCCCTTGACCCATTCGGTCACCAGCGAGGAGGAGGCGATGGCGGAGCCGCAGCCGTAAGTCTTGAACTTGGCGTCCTGAATCACGCCGTCCTCGCCCACCTTGATTTGCAGCTTCATCACGTCGCCACAGGCCGGCGCGCCCACCATGCCGGTGCCCACGCTGTCGTCGCCTTTTTCGAAAGAGCCCACGTTGCGCGGGTTTTCGTAGTGATCCATTACCTTGTCGCTGTATGCCATGATTGTCTCCTTCAGCGCCGCTCAGGCCTGGCCGGCTCGGCGCTGGATATTGCTGTCGCCCTTAGTGGGCGGCCCATTGAACCGAATTCAGATCCACGCCGTCTTTGAACATTTCCCACAAGGGGGACAGTTCGCGCAGCTTGCCGATCTTTTGGTTTAGCAGATTCACCGCGAAGTCGATTTCCTCCTCGGTGGTGAAGCGGCCCAGCGTGAAGCGGATCGAGCTGTGGGCCATTTCGTCGTTGCGGCCCAGCGCGCGCAGCACGTAGGACGGCTCCAGCGAAGCCGAGGTACAAGCCGAACCGCTGGATACGGCCAGCTCCTTGATCGCCATGATCAGGCTTTCGCCTTCGACGAAGTTGAAGCTGACATTGAGGTTGTGCGGCACGCGTTGGTCGATGTCGCCGTTGATGTAGACCTCTTCCATGTTCTTGATGCCGTTCCACAGGCGGTCGCGCAGCATGCGGATGCGTTCGCGCTCGCTGTCCATCTCTTCGCGGGCGATGCGGAAGGCTTCGCCCATGCCCACGATCTGGTGGGTGGCCAGGGTGCCGGAGCGGAAGCCGCGCTCATGGCCGCCGCCGTGCATCTGCGCTTCCAGGCGCACGCGCGGCTTGCGGCGCACGTACAGGGCGCCGATGCCTTTGGGGCCGTACACTTTGTGGGCGGACAGGCTGAGCAGGTCCACTTTCTGCTTTTCCATGTCGATGATCACCTTGCCCGGCGCCTGGGTGGCGTCGACGTGGAAGATCACGCCCTTGGCGCGGCAGATTTCGCCCAGCTGTTCGATGTCCTGTACCACGCCGATTTCATTGTTGACGAACATCACCGAGGCGACGATGGTGTCCGGGCGGATGGCGGCCTTGAATTCTTCAATGTCCAGCAGGCCGTTGTCCTGCACGCCCAGATAGGTCACTTCAAAGCCCTGGCGCTCCAGCTCGCGCATGGTGTCCAGCACCGCCTTGTGTTCGGTCTTGACGGTGATCAGGTGCTTGCCCTTGCTCTTGTAGAAGTGGGCGGCGCCCTTGATCGCCAGGTTGTCGGACTCGGTGGCGCCGGAGGTCCAGACGATTTCCTTGGAGTCGGCGTTGATCAGCTTGGCCACTTCAGCGCGCGCGTTCTCCACCGCTTCCTCCGCGTCCCAGCCGAAGCTGTGGCTGCGGGAGGCCGGGTTGCCGAACTTTTCGTAAAGATAGGGAATCATCTTGTCGGCAACGCGCGGGTCTACCGGCGTGGTGGCCGAGTAGTCGAGGTAGATCGGATGCTTGAGCTGGCTCATTTATATTCTCTCCACAGAAGATGGGTCCGCGCCTCACAGGGCGCCGGAGGCGGCAGAAGCGTGAACCACGCTGCATTCGCGCTTATCCTGCAATACAGTGTTTTCCTTGGTCTTTTGCTGCTCAACCAGGCTGGCGAGGCTGACCTTGGACAGGTAGTCGAAAATGGTGACGTTCAGATTGGTCCACAAATCGTGGGTCATGCAGCGCTGATTGCCGCGACAGTTCTCGCGGCCGCCGCACTGGGTGGCGTCCACCGGTTCGTCCACGGCGGTGATGATGTCGGCCACGGAGATGTCGATCGGGGTCTTGGCCAGGGTGTAGCCGCCGCCGGGGCCGCGCACGCTGTCCACCAGTTCGGCGCGCCGCAGCTTGCCGAAGAGTTGTTCCAGGTAGGAGAGCGAGATGCCTTGACGCTCGCTGATGCCGGCCAGCGTGACCGGGCCGCCGCTCTCGCGCAATGCCAGATCCAGCATCGCGGTGACGGCAAAACGCCCTTTAGTGGTTAAACGCATGTCTCTGGTCTCCAAGAGTGGGTATTTGGAGGAGGATGAATTCCTGATGCAGACGATTATACCTAATATCCGACTGTTTTAGTCAACTATTATCGGCGGAGGCAAGAGGATGCGGCTGCGCAAAGCCGATCATTTTACTCGGTTTTTAGTTCGAGGGGTAGTTTTGCCTACGGGATCCGCGGCAGGCCGCTGGCCGGAATCGGGCGTCGGCAGGGCGGCGCGAGCCGGCCGCGCAGAGGCGGGAAGGGCCGCGAGCCGCGCCGCGGCGGCGTTTGCGGTTTTATTACTTTCAGATGAAGGGCTTGGTGTAGAATCCGGCGACGGATAAGGATCGTCCGCGGACGGGCCGAAACGGGGCGGGCATTTCCGCTCGGGCGGCGCAGCGAGGACTGTCGTCGCCGCAACAAAAATCTACACTTACCCGGGTCACGGGGGGCTAAAAGGACAATTCATGCACAAGGTCGTCATTAGCGGAACCGGCTTGTTCACGCCGCCGCACGCGGTCAGCAACCAGGAACTGGTCGTGGCTTTCAATGCCTTTGTACACGCTCACAATCAGCAGCACGCGGACCGGATCGCCGCCGGAGAAATGGACGGGCTGGCCGAGTCCAGCTCCGAATTCATCGAGAAGGCCTCCGGCATCAAGCAACGTTTCCTGATGGACAAGAGCGGGGTGCTGGATCCGGCCAGAATGGCGCCGCGTTTGCCGGAGCGCGGCAACGACGAGTTGTCGGTGCAGGCGGAGATGGCGGTGGCCGCGGCGCGCCAGGCGCTGGAACGCGCCGGCCGCCGCGCCGCGGACATCGACATGGTCATCGTCGCCTGCTCCAATATGCAGCGTCCGTACCCGGCGGTGTCCATCGAAGTGCAGCAGGCGCTCGGCATCCAGGGCTACGCCTTCGATATGAACGTGGCCTGCTCGTCCGCCACCTTCGGCATTCAGACCGCGGTCAACGCCGTCGCTTGCGGCCAGGCGCGCGCGGTGCTGATGGTGAATCCGGAAATCTGTTCCGCCCATTTGAACTTCCGCGACCGCGACAGCCACTTCATCTTTGGCGACGCTTGCACCGCGGTGGTGCTGGAGCGCGCCGAGGCGGCGAGCTCGGCGCAGCGTTACGAGGTGCTGGGCAGCAAGCTGGCCACGGTGTTCTCCAATAATATCCGCAACAACTTCGGCTTCCTCAATCGTTGCGACGAGGCGGGGATAGGCCAGCCGGACAAGCTTTTCGTGCAGCAAGGCCGCAAGGTGTTCAAGGAAGTCTGCCCGATGGTGGGCGATCACATCGCCGCGCATCTGGAAGGCCTGGGCATCGCGCCGGCCGAGGTGGAGCGCTTCTGGCTGCACCAGGCCAATCTGGCGATGAACCAGCTGATCTCCCGGCGCGTGCTGGGCCGCGAGGCCGGCGATCAAGAGGCGCCGGTGATTCTGGACCGTTACGCCAACACCAGTTCCGCCGGCTCCGTGATTGCATTCCATCTGCATTCGGATGACCTGCGGAGCGGGGATGTCGGCGTCATTTCATCTTTTGGCGCGGGCTATTCGGTGGGCAGCGTTGTGCTGAGGAAAATCTGATAAGCCGGAAAAAATAGTCCTAGCGCGAAGGGCCCTTGGCAGAAAAAAGCAGAGGACGCTTGTCAAAAGCGTCCTCTCTGCATAATGTATCCCCCCATGGCGGGCTTGGATCCCGCTGACAAGAAAGACCGATGAGTCTGTACAAGGGAAAGGAAATAAAGATGCAAACTGTCAAGAAAGCGCTGTTGGCAGCCGGCCTGATCGCCGGGACCGCGATGGCCGCCCAGGCCGCCGGCACCCTGGTGTACTGCTCCGAAGGCAGCCCGGCGGGTTTCGACCCTGGTCAATACACTACCGGCACCGATTTCGACGCTTCCGCCGAAACCGTGTTCAACCGCCTGGTGCAGTTCCAACGCGGCGGCACCAAGGTGGTGCCGGCGCTGGCAGAGAAATGGGATGTGGCCGCCGACGGCCTGAGCTACACCTTCCATCTGCGCAAGGGCGTGAAGTTCCAGACCACCGACTACTTCAAGCCGACCCGCGAATTCAACGCCGACGATGTGGTGTTCACCTTCAGCCGCATGGTCGACAAGAACCATCCGTTCCGCAAAGCCTATCCGACCGAATTCCCGTATTTCACCGATATGGGTTTGGACACCAATATCGTCAAGGTCGAGAAAATTGACGCCAACACCGTCAAGTTCACTCTGAAGAGCCTGGACGCGGCCTTCCTGCAGAACCTGGCGATGAGCTTCGCCTCGGTGCAGTCCGCCGAGTACGCGGACAAGCTGCTCAAGGCCGGCAAGCCGCAGCTGATCAATCAGCAGCCGGTGGGCACCGGCCCGTTCATCTTCAAGCGTTACCAGAAAGATGCGCAGATCCGCTTCGCCGCCAACAAGGAATACTGGAACAAGGCCGACGGCCCGAAAGTGGACAATCTGGTGTTCGCCATCACCACCGACGCTTCCGTGCGCTACCAGAAGCTGAAAGCCGGCGAGTGCCAGATCACCGTCAACCCGCGTCCGACCGATCTGGCCGCGATGAAGGCCGATTCCAAGCTGTCGGTGACCGCGCAGCCGGGCTTCAACCTGGGCTACCTGGCTTACAACGTCAAGCACAAGCCGCTGGAAAAGCTGGAAGTGCGTCAGGCGCTGGACATGGCGATCAATAAGAAAGCCATCATCGACGCGGTGTACCAGGGCGCCGGCCAGCCGGCCACCAATCCGATGCCGCCGACCCAGTGGTCCTACAACAAGAGCCTGAAAGACGCGCCTTACGATGTGGCCAAGGCCAAGGCGCTGCTGGCCAAGGCCGGCTACCCCAACGGCTTTGAATTGAGCTTGTGGGCGATGCCGGTACAGCGTCCGTACAACCCCAACGCCAAACTGATGGCGGAAATGGTGCAGTCGGACTGGGCCAAGATCGGCGTCAAGGCCAAGATCACTTCCTACGAATGGGGCGAGTACATCAAGCGCGCCAAGGCCGGCGAGCATGACACGATGTTGATCGGCTGGACCGGCGACAACGGCGATCCGGACAACTGGCTGGGCGTGCTGTTCGGCTGCGACGCGATGAACGGCAACAACTTCTCCAAGTGGTGCTACAAGCCGTTTGAAGACCTGATCCAGAAGGGCAAGCGCACCGCCAACGTAGCCGAGCGCACCAAGCTGTACATGAAGGCTCAGGAAATCGTCAAACAGCAAGTGCCGATGACCACCATCGCCCACTCCACCGTCAATCAGCCGATGCTGAAATCGGTGCAGGGCTTCAAGGTCAGCCCCTTCGGCCTGAACTCCTTCTACGGCGTCAGCGTCAAGTAAGCCTGAAATAATAAAAACACGGCGACATCGGGGGCCTGGCCCCCGATGTTTTGGCTAAGTTCGGCGAATGGCGCTGCTGATGCCGGCCTGTCCGCGTTGCGGCCGGGACCGACGCTGAAGCGGAGCGCTATTGGCCACTACAAGCCTTGGGTTTCCAGTCGCACGCAGAGGCGGCGGGCCCGATGGCGGCGGAACGTCTACTGGGTGGTTTTCAGAGGGTAGTCAGTCACAGCGTGGAGAGGCTGTGCGTCCGGCTTGACCTGGGTCAAGCTCGTCTGCGGCGAGGGGTGCTATCTTGCACTTGCCGTGGCGGTGGCGCAGCTGATGTGGGTGGGTGGTTCAGTTGCATGCCATCGCTTCGGCGCTCTTCTTGCTGTTTTCCTTGCTTCTTCTCCGTCCGATTCCGGTAACGTCTCCCCAAAACGCAATAGAGCCGTCGTTCGCCGTTTGCCATGCAAGGCGTCGTCGCTCTGGGTCTCATTTGAGTATTGCGCCCAGTCGCCCAGCGGGGCCGGCGCAAGGGAGAAGTCCTCATGTTTTCCTTTATTCTGCGAAGGTTGGGTTTATTGGTGCCAACCTTCTTCGGCATCACGCTGCTGACCTTCGGCCTGATCCGCATGATTCCGGGCGATCCGGTGGAGGTGATGGTGGGCGAGCGCGCGCTCGATCCGCAAATGCACGCCGAAGCCTTGCATCGCCTGGGTCTGGACAAGCCGCTGTACGCTCAGTATTTCGACTACGTGGTCAATCTGCTGCATGGCGACCTGGGCGAGTCCCTGGTGACCAAGACCGGGGTGTGGACCGAATTCAAAACCCTGTTCCCCGCCACGCTGGAATTGGCGATCTCCGCCTTGATCTTCGCCACCGTGCTGGGTCTGCTGGCCGGCGTCATCGCCGCCATCAAGCGCGGCTCGCTGTTCGACCACGGCGTGATGGGCATCTCGCTGACCGGCTTCTCCATGCCCATCTTCTGGTGGGGCCTGATCCTGATCATGTTCTTCTCGGTCAAGCTGGGCTGGACCCCGGTGTCCGGCCGCGTCGACCTGACCTTCGACATCGCGCCGCATACCGGCTTCATGCTGATCGACTCCTGGATGGCGGAGGTCGCGGATCCGGAAGTGAACGCCGGCGCCTTCAAGAACGCTTTGATGCACCTGATTCTGCCCGCCATCGTGCTGGGCACCATTCCGCTGGCGGTGATCGCGCGGATGACGCGCTCGTCGATGCTGGAAGTGCTGCGCGAAGACTATGTGCGCACCGCGCGCGCCAAGGGCCTGTCGCCGGCGCGAGTGATCTTCATCCACACCCTGCGCAACGCGCTGATCCCGGTGTTGACCGTGATCGGCCTGCAGGTGGGCACGCTGATGGGCGGCGCGGTGCTGACCGAAACCATCTTCTCCTGGCCGGGCATAGGCAAATGGCTGATCGACGCCATCAGCCGCCGCGATTATCCGGTGGTGCAGAACGGCATCCTGATGGTGGCGACGCTGGTGATCGTCACCAACTTCATCGTCGACATCCTGTACGGCATCGCCAATCCGCGCATCCGTCACGCCAAGTAACAGCCAGTAGGTGGACTTATGACTCAGACTACGCAAGTCAACGCCGGGCCGGACCTGGCGCTGGCCTATCCCTCGCCGCTGAAGGAGTTCTGGCAGGGCTTTTCCCACAACAAGGGCGCGGTGGCCGGCCTGATCTTCATGCTGATCGTCACCTCCTGTGCGCTGTTGGCGCCGCTGGTGGCGCCCTACAGCCCCATCGAGCAGTACCGCGATCATTTGCTGACCCCGCCGGCCTGGGTGGACGGCGGTTCGGCGCAGTTCCTGTTCGGCACCGACGAATTGGGGCGCGACATCCTGTCGCGGCTGATTCACGGCGCGCGGCTGTCGCTGTTCATCGGCCTGTGCTCGGTGCTGATGGCCTTGCTGCCGGGCGTGGTGCTCGGCCTGTTGGCCGCCTTCTTTCCCAAGGCCCTCGGCGGCGCGATCATGCGGCTGATGGACATCATGATGGCCTTGCCCTCGCTGTTGCTGGCGGTGGCCATCATGGCCATTCTCGGACCGGGGCTGATGAACGCGATGATCGCCATCGCCACCGTGTCCTTGCCCGCCTATGTGCGCCTGACCCGCGCGTCGGCGATGACCGAGCTGAACCGCGACTACGTCACCGCCTCGCGCGTGGCCGGCGCGGGCCTGCCGCGGCTGATGTTCGTCACCGTGCTGCCCAACTGCATGGCGCCCTTGATCGTGCACGCGACCATGAGCTTTTCCTCGGCCATTCTGGAGATCGCCGCGCTGGGCTTCCTCGGCCTGGGCGTGCAGCCGCCCACCCCGGAGTGGGGCACCATGCTGGCCTCGGCCCGCGATTACATTGAAAGCGCCTGGTGGGTGGTGACGCTGCCCGGCCTGACCATTTTGCTGTCGGTGCTCGCCATCAACTTGATGGGCGACGGCCTGCGCGACGCGCTGGACCCGAAACTGAAGCGCGCCGCTTGAGGGGATGGACATGAGTTTGTTGCAAATCAAGAACCTCTCGGTGGAGTTTGGTTCGGAAAAAAATCCCTTCCGCGCGGTGGAAGGGCTGGACCTAGAGGTCAATCAGGGCGAGATCGTCGGCATCGTCGGCGAATCCGGCTCCGGCAAGTCGGTGACCATGATGGCGATGATGGGGCTGTTGGAAGGCCAGGGTCGCATCGTGGCGGACGAACTGAGCTTCGACGGCAAGAACCTGCTGACCATTTCCTCGCGCGAGCGCCGCAAGATCGTCGGCAAGGACATCGCGATGATCTTCCAGGACCCGATGACCTCGCTGAACCCCAGCTACACCGTCGGTTACCAGATCATGGAAGTGCTGAAGCTGCATCAGGGCCTGCGCGGAGCCGCGCTGAAGCGGCGTGCGCTGGAACTGATGGAACTGGTGGAGATTCCGGCGCCGGCCTCGCGGCTCAACGCCTATCCGCACCAGCTGTCCGGCGGCATGAGCCAGCGCGTGGTGATCGCGATGGCCATCGCCTGTAATCCCAAGCTCTTGATCGCCGACGAGCCGACCACGGCGCTGGACGTGACCATTCAGGCGCAGATCATGGAGTTGCTGGTCAGTCTGCAGAAAAGCCAGAACATGGCGCTGATCATGATCACTCACGATCTGGCGGTGGTGGCCGAGGTGGCCCACCGGCTGGCGGTGATGTACGCCGGCCAGGTGGCGGAGATGGGCGCGGTGCCCGGCGTGTTCAACCACCCGACCCACCCGTACACCGAGGCGCTGCTGTCGTCGATTCCGGAGCACAGCAAAGGCGCGCATCGGCTGAACACCTTGCCCGGCATCGTGCCGGGGCAGTACGACCGTCCCAGCGGCTGCCTGTTGTCGCCGCGTTGCCCCTATGTCAAGGACAACTGCCGGACCCAGCGTCCGGGGCTGACCCCGGTGGAAGGCGGCGCTGTGCGCTGCCACTACCCGTTGCTGGACAAGGAGGCGAAATGAGCACCGTATTGCAAGCGCGGGATCTGACCCGCTATTACGACGTGTCCCAGGGCTTCCTCAAGCCCTCGGCGCAGGTCAGGGCGCTCAACGGCGTCTCCTTCGAACTGCAGGCCGGCAAGACGCTGGCGGTGGTGGGCGAATCCGGCTGCGGCAAGAGCACGCTGGCCCGGCAACTGACGCTGATCGAAGCGCCGACCTCCGGTTCTTTGCTGCTGGACGGCAAGGACGCGGCCCAGGCCGGCAAGGCCGACTTGAAAGCCATGCGCACCAAGGTGCAGATGGTGTTCCAAAACCCGTACGCGTCCTTGAATCCGCGTCAGAAAATCGGCAGCCAGCTGGCCGAGCCGCTGCTGATCAACACCTCGCTGAACGCCAAGGAGCGCGAAGACAAGGTGCGCGGCATGATGCAGCGGGTCGGTCTGCGGCCGGAGCACTTCTTCCGCTATCCGCACATGTTCTCCGGCGGCCAGCGTCAGCGCATCGCCATCGCGCGCGCAATGATGCTGAACCCCAAGATCGTGGTGGCGGACGAGCCCACCTCGGCGCTGGACGTGTCCATCCAGGCCCAGGTGCTCAATCTGTTCATGGATCTGCAGGACGAGTTCAAGACCGCCTATGTGTTCATCTCCCACAATCTGTCGGTGGTTGAGCATGTGGCCGACGACCTGATGGTGATGTACCTGGGGCGCGCGGTGGAGGTGGGGGAAAAGAACCGCGTTTACGAACGGCCGCTGCACCCCTATACCCAGGCCTTGTTGTCGGCGACGCCGTCCATCCATCCTGAGCAGCGCCGCATCAAGATCAAGATCGAAGGCGAACTGCCCAGCCCCTTGAAGCCGCCGTCGGGCTGCGCCTTCCACAAGCGCTGCCCGCACGCGAACCAGCGTTGCGGGGAAGAGGTGCCGGAATTGCGCGAGCTGGATCAGCGCATGATCGCCTGCCATCGCGCCGAAGACATCAACGTCTGAGCGCGTATTGTCCTATCGTCAGCGGGGCCGCCATGCGCGGCCCGCTTTTTTTTGGCCGCGCTTTGTCGATAATGAGGAAAATGGACAGATTCTGCTGCGGATAGTCCAGCTGGAAGCGAAACATTTTGCGCAATGCACAAAAATTGCTTTACCCGCCCCCAACGACCACGATACATTCGCCATGGCACACACAGTCAAAGGAAAACGAGAATTGAAGCGAGCCGTGTACGCGGGCAGCTTCGACCCGGTGACCAACGGTCACCTATGGATGATTCGCGAAGCGGTGGAACTGTTTGACGAATTGATCGTAGCGGTCGGAGTGAACCCGGAAAAACACTGTACCTTCAGTGTCGAGGAACGAGTGGCTTTGCTGCGCGCTGTCACCGGCGGTTTCAGCAAGTTGCGGGTGGATGTGTTCGAGAACCAGTTCCTGGTCAATTACGCGCAAAGCATAGGCGCCAACTACATCATCCGCGGCATCCGCACCGCCAGCGACTATGAGTACGAGCGCACCATGCGCTACATCAACTCCGATTTGCACCCGGACATCACCACCATCTTCCTGCTGCCGCCGCGCGAATACGCCGAGGTGTCATCGACGATGGTCAAAGGCCTGGTGGGGCCGCGCGGCTGGGAAAGCGTGATTCGCCAATATCTGCCGGAGCCGGTCTACCGCAAGCTGATCGAGATGTATTCGTCCGAATAGCCGCGGCTGTAATAGAATTGGATATCCGTTCACGCGCCGCCTGCAGTCAGCGGCGCGTTTGTTTTGTGTTTTGCCCATCGCCCATATCGAGGACTCATGCTGGACGTCAGCCCATTCGCCAATCGCCTGGCCAAGAATTTCAAGCACCACGCCAAATGGGCGCGCCGCCAGGGGCTGGACGCCTGGCGCGTTTACGACAAGGACGTGCCGCAGTTCCCGTTCGCGGTGGACCTGTACGGCGAGCGCGTCCATCTGCAGGAGTACGACACCGGTTGGGAGATGGAGGACGAGGCCTATCGCGACTGGATCAACGCGGTGGTGGACAGCCTGTGCGCGGTCACCGGCCTTGCGCCCGGCGCGGTGACGCTGAAGAACCGCCGCCGTCAAAAGGGCGTCAGCCAGTACGAGAAAGTGGGACAGTCGGGCGACGACTTCATCATCGATGAGTTCGGCCAGCGTTTCATCGTCAATCTGGACGCCTACCTGGACACCGGCCTGTTCCTGGACCACCGCAACACCCGCAAGCGGGTGAGGGAAGAGGCCGCCGGCAAGCGTTTCCTCAATCTGTTCGCCTATACCGGCAGCTTCACCGTCTATGCCGGCTGCGGCGGGGCGATCAGTTCCGAAACCGTGGACATGTCCAATACCTATCAGGATTGGTCGCGCCGCAATTTCGAGCTCAACGGCCTGGATCTGGCCCGGCATCAGCTGGTCAGGGCCGACGTGTTCCAGTATCTGGAAGAGGCGGTGGACGGCGGCAAGCAGTTCGACCTGATCGTGATGGACCCACCCACCTTCTCCAACTCCAAGAAAATGCGCGACATCCTGGACGTGCAGCGCGATCACGTCTGGCTGATCGACTACGCGATGGCGCTGCTGGCGCCGGGCGGCACCTTGTACTTCTCCAATAATCTGCGCAGTTTCAAGCTGGACGAGAGACTGGCCGAGGATTACGTCATCCGCGACATCAGCGCGCAATCGGTGCCGGAAGACTTCCGCAACCGAGCCATCCATCAGTGCTGGCAGATACGCCGCGACTAGCGGTTTGAGTCTTCTATATAAGGTTCCGGTTAATTAGAGGCCGAACTTTATCGCTGGGTTTCCTATCGTATTGCATGGCGCGACAACATTCCGACAGCTGCTAGTCTGAATCATGCGCGCCTTCGCTCATCACAATAAGGAGACTCGATGATTCAACTCGATTTCTACGGCACCCTGGTGGCCGCGTCGCTGGTTTTGCTGCTCGG
The DNA here is from genome assembly GCF_003052555.1 of Chromobacterium sp. Panama. Lineage (NCBI taxonomy): Bacteria > Pseudomonadati > Pseudomonadota > Betaproteobacteria > Neisseriales > Chromobacteriaceae > Chromobacterium > Chromobacterium sp. Panama. The sequence goes on along the minus strand of NZ_QARX01000001.1, from coordinate 3,516,656 downwards.
GCGCAAACTGGTGGCGCATGTCGGCGCGCTGCGCACCTACAACATCCCCGAGCCGGTGGTCGGCGGCTTGCTGATCGCCGCCTTGCTGCTGCTGTTCCGCCAAGTCACCGGCAGCGAAGTCCGCTTCGACGCTTCGCTGCAAACCCCGCTGATGCTGGCCTTCTTCGCTTCCATCGGCCTCAACGCCAATTTGAAAAGCCTGAAACAGGGCGGCAAGACCGTCGGCGTCTTCCTGGCCGTGGTGGTCGGCCTGCTGCTGGTGCAGAACACCTTGGGCATCGCCTTGGCCAGCCTGCTGGGCCTGGACCCGCTGATGGGCTTGCTGGCCGGCTCCATCACCTTGTCAGGCGGTCACGGCACCGGCGCCGCCTGGGGCGGCACCTTCGCCTCCAAATACGGATTGGCCTCTGCGTCGGAACTGGCGCTGGCCTGCGCCACCTTCGGCCTGGTGCTGGGCGGCCTGATCGGCGGCCCGGTGGCGCGCTTCCTGGTCAAGAAAGTCAAAACCCCGGGCGCCGAGCACAATGCCGACGATCCGCCGCTGGCCTTCGAACAACCGGACGCCCAGCGTCTGATCACGCCGCACTCCTTCATCGAGACCCTGGCGCTGATCGCCGTCTGCTTGCTGGGCGGCACCTTTCTCGGCGGCCTGCTCAAAGGCACGCCGCTGGAACTGCCCACCTTCGTCTGCGTATTGTTCGTCGGCGTGCTGATCAGCAACGGCTTGGCGGCTTTGGGTTGGTATCAGATCTTCGAGCGCGAAGTGTCGGTGCTCGGCAATGTCAGCCTGTCGCTGTTTCTGGCCCTGGCGCTGATGTCGCTGCGCTTGTGGGATTTGGCGGCGTTGGCGCTGCCCATCTTCGTGCTGCTGCTGGCGCAAACCGCGGCGATGGCGATGTACGCGATCTTCGTCACCTTCCGGGTGATGGGCCGCAATTACGACGCGGCGGTGCTGGCCGCCGGCCATTGCGGCTTCGGCCTGGGCGCCACCCCCACCGCCATCGCCAATATGCAGGCGGTGACCGAGCGCTTCGGCCCTTCGCATCTGGCCTTTCTGGTGGTGCCCATGGTGGGCGCCTTCTTCATCGACATCGTCAACGCCATCGTAATCAAGCTCTACCTGGCGCTGCCCTTCATCGGCTAAGCCTTGCGGCAGCGGAGGCTATCGTCCGGATTGATAAATTCAACCAGGCGATAGCCTTGCAATGCCGTGGCCGCGTACCTATCTTTGCTGCAACAGCTCGCCGCTGGCGGGCGCTTCAGACAACGAAAGACATCCCCATGGCTTACATCAATCTCAACGCCGACAACTTCAACACCCATATGAAAGAGGAAGGCCTGGTCATCCTCGACTTCTGGGCGCCGTGGTGCGGTCCGTGCAAAATGTTCGGCCCCACTTTCGAAGCCGCGTCGGAAAAACACGCCGACATCGTGTTCGGCAAGATCAATACCGAAGACGAACGCGACCTGGCCGCTCACTTCAATATCCGCTCCATTCCGACGCTGATCGCCATCAAGGACGGCATCATGGTGTTCAACCAGGCCGGCGCGATGATGGCGGCGCAATTCGAACAACTGATTCAGGGGCTGCGCGAACTGGACATGGACAAGGTGCGGGCCGACATCGCCAGCCAGCAGGAATGACAGCTGGCGCCGACGCGCGGCGCTCAGGACAATAGATAAGGCAATGCTTCAGGCATTGCCTTATTATTTTGTCTGCCATCTATATAGGTATGGCGCAGCGAGGAGACGCGAATGAAACGATGGGGCGCAATGCTGATTTTTTGCAGTCAGGCGGTGATGGCGGCTTGCCCGGCTTTATTGAACTACACGGTGCCGGGTCTGATGGGCGGTCAGATCAATCTATGCCAGTACGCGGACCGGCCGCTGCTGGTGGTCAATACCGCGAGCCACTGCGGCTTCACGCCGCAGTTCAAGCAACTGCAATCGCTGTATCAGACCTATGGACAGCGGGGGCTGATGGTGGTCGGCTTTCCCAGCAATGATTTCTTTCAGGAACTGGAGAGCGATAAGGAGATCGGCGCCTTCTGCGAAGCCAATTACGGCGTGACCTTCCCGATGGCCGGAAAAGGGCATGTGCGCGGCGCCGATGCGCAGCCGTTCTTCAAAGCCTTGATCAAGGCCACCGACGACGCTCCGGTATGGAACTTCCACAAATACCTGATCCTGCCCGGCGCCAGCAAGGTGGTCAGCATAGGCACGCGCACCAAGCCGGACGATCCGGAAGTCGTCAACGCCTTCCTGCCTTATCTGAAGCCGGCGGAGAGCGTGAAAAACTAGAAGATTTGCGCGCATCCCGCAACGGGCCGGCGAAGCGCCGGCCCGTTTTTCATGGTTCGGCGGGGTCGGGAGGGGGTGTTGGCAAATACCCCTTTCGGATATTGCTTGTTGCATCAAGGGTTTGCCCTGTGAGGGCCGCTTTTGTTGAGGTTTTTCTCGCAAAAGGTGTTGACGGGTTTAGGGGGCTGACGTATAGTTCGCCTCCTCAGCAGACAACGCAGCGACGGAAACGAAACGCAGCGACCTGCACCGATCTTTAACAGAACGAATAACCGATAGGTGTAAGTGCTCGGTCG
>NZ_QARX01000001.1:3294153-3513959 GCF_003052555.1 Chromobacterium sp. Panama | reverse complement strand
GCCTCCCCAAAGGGAGGCTTTTTTTATGGATTTTCGCCTGGTGGCCTCAGCGTTGGTTGGGCGGGAAGCGGATGGTGAAGCTAGCGCCTTGTCCTAGCGCGCTGTCCAGCCGGATGTCGCCTTTCAGGATGGTGTGCACGATGTTGTGCACCATGGCCAGCCCCAGTCCCAAGCCGCTTTGTCCCATTTGCGTGGTGAAGAAGGGGTCGAACACCTTGTGTTGCAGCTCCGGCTCGATGCCCTTGCCGTTGTCTGAATAGCAGAGCAGCAGGGCATCTTCCTGCGCTTGCAGCCGGATGTCGATATGGCCGCGATCATGCCCGTCAAAGCCGTGGGCGAGGCTGTTGGCGATCAAGTGGGACAGGAGTTGCTCTAAAGCGCCTGGATAATTCTCGATTTGCAGATCTTGCGGCGCTTCCAGCGTCAGTCGGATGTCCGGATAGTGCTCCGGCGGCAGCAAGGCTCGCGTTAGTTGGGCGAGGGTTTGAGCGGGCTTGAAGGCGCGCTTGGGCTGCGTGAGTTGATCGGAGGCGATCAGCTTGAAGCGGCCGATCAGGTCGCCGGCCAGCTCGCTGTTTCTTTGTAGCAGTTCGCTGGTTTCGACTGTCTTGCGCAGAAAATCTTGCAGATTGCCGCGCGAGAGCTGTTTGGCTTCATCGGCTTGAATGATGGACCTGAGGTCCGCGTGCAAGACCGAGGCGCTGAGCAGGATATTTCCTATCGGGGTGTTCAATTCGTGCGCCATGCCGGCGACCATGCGGGCGAGCGCAGTCTGTTTTTCCGCGATGCTGATTTGCTGCATGGCTTGCTTGAGCTCGGCGCTGCGCTTGGCGACGCGTTCTTCCAGGTGGCTGTTGAGTTGCTGCAGCTCGGATTCCGCCTGTTTGCGCCGGCTGATGTCGGAGTAGGTGCCTATCATGCGCGAGGGCCGTCCCTGCTCGTCGCGGCCCACCACCATGCCGCGGCTCAGCAGCCATATCCAGCCGTCTTGCGCGCGGAAACGGTGTTCCGAGGTGAAAGACCCTTCCGGCTGGCGCAGGTAGCGGCTGATTGTGGCCTCGACCTCGGGCAGGTCGTCGGGGTGAATGCCGGTTTGCCACAGCTTGAACGCCTCGCTGTCCCGCTCGTCCAGCCCCAGCAGTTGTCGGCAGCGGGAGGACAGAAAGACAGTGTCGCCGGCGATATTCCAGTCCCAGACGCCGTCGCCGGCGCCTTCCAGCGCGAAATGCCAGCGCTCCTCGCTTTCACGCAGCGCCTGCAGCGCTTTTTGCTCTCCGGCTCGCAAAGATTCGAACTCCCGCCTGACCCGCTCGGCCTCGTCCGCGCGCAGGATGGCGTCTTCCTGTTCCCTGGCCTGATCGTGATACACCTGGTGCAGATCGCGCTCCACCATGGCGCGGAATTGGCCGAGCAATTGTTTGTGGGTCTGGCTATAGGGGTTTTCGGCCCGGTCGAGCACGCAAATGGTGCCGAACACGTCCTGATTGGGCCAGATCAGCGGCATGCCCAGGTAGGAGATCATGCCCAGCTTGATGTCGGGATTGTGATCCCAGTCCGGATCTTTCAAGGCGTTGGGCACCAGCAGCTCTCTGCGGCTGCTCATCACGGTCTCGCAATACAGGCCGGTGTCGAGGTCGGCCAGCTCGTCTTCTTCGTAGGGGTTGCCCTGGCTATGGCTGGAGAGGAAGACCTTGATGCGCGGAGCCTGCTTTTGCATGATCAGCGCGGCGGGGATGTCGACGATTTTGGCCAGCAGATCCAGCACCTGCTGCCACTTTTCCGACAGATCGCGGCTGATGCTCAGGTTTTGGGTGTCGATCTTGATGGCCGGCATCGGGGGCTCCATGTTTTGCTAAGCGTTTTCATCTTTTTAGCATATGGACCGATGCCGGCGGGGAACGGCGGCGTTTTAGCGCGCCTTGAACCGTTTACAGCATCAGGTTGAGCATGCGGTCGATGCGCACGCGGCTCAGGCGGGTCAGCAGCTTTTTGATTTGCTCGGGATAGGTGCGCACGTCTTCCAGTTCGCGGTAGTGCAGCAGCTGCCGGCTGTGGCGCAGGATGTTTTCCTGTTCCTGTTGGTTCTGGTGCTTGAGTTCGGCCTTGGGGTCGCTGATCAGCAAGGCGTTTTCCATGTCCAGGCGGAAGGCGCGCGGATTGAGGTTGTTGCCGGTCAGCAGCATGTGGCGCTGGTCGCTGAACATGCCTTTGAGGTGATAGGTGTTGTCCCCGTCCTTCCACTGGTGCACGCGCAACTGGCCGGTGCCGATGTAATGGCGTTGGCGCTTGGCGAAGCGGCGCAAATTCATTTCGTAGAGATAGGGCAGCGCGCCGATGACGCGGAAGGGCTCGCTGGGCGGAATGTAGAAGTCGTTGGCGGTCTTGTCGCCGACGACGATGTCGATCTGCACGCCGCGGCGCAGCGCCTTGCTGATGGCGAGCACCACCGGCCGCGGAAAGTTGAAATAGGGGGTGCAGATGAACAGCGAGCTGCGGGTGTTGGCAATCAGTTCCAGAATCACCCGGTTGAGCGCGTTGCCCTTGCCGATGCCGACAATCGGGCTGACGCTGAGCTCGTCTTCCGCGCCGGCCTGGTTTTCAATCCGGTATTGGCTATGGCTGATCTTGTCGCGGAAGGCGCGGATTTCCTTGCGGATGCTGCGGGTGGCCGGCGCCGGCTTGTCGAGCCGGAAGACGGCGGGGTCGTTGAAGAACTGCTCGTGCATATAGTCGGCCATGACGTCCGCTAGCGCCTGGTTGCGGATCAGGTGGTAGCGGTCGAAACGGTATTTGTCCAGCTTGTGCAAGTAGACGTTGTTGATGCTGGCGCCGCTGTACAGCACCTGATCGTCGACAATCAGGCCTTTGAGGTGCAGCACGCCGAACAACTCGCGGGTTTGCACCGGAATGCCGTAGACGGGCACGTCAACGCTGTGCCGCAGCGCCTGGGCCCGATACCAGGAGGCGTTGCAGCTGTCCTGGCTCTCGCCGATGCGCCCGCGCTGGGCGCGGTGCCAGTCCACCATCACGCGGATGTCCAGCTGGGGCTGGCGTTGTTTGGCGGCGAACAGCGCGTCCAGCACTTCCTGACCGGCCTCGTCGTGCTCCAGATAGAGCGCGGCGATATAAATGCGGTGCCGGGCCTGCGCGATCGCTTCCAGCAGGCTAAGACGGAAGTCGGCGGTCTGGTGCAGGGTGGTGATGGCGTCGGCTTGCAGGCGAAGCTTGGGCAGCTGGGCCAGCAACGATCTTTTTAGCAGAAATGCCATGTAAGCGTTGGGTTTGACGTTTAATCGTGGAATCGTAGCATCGTTTTCGCCTCTTGGGGGAGTCCGCGCCTGCGCAATCCTTGCGCCAGCGCAGTTCCGGACGAAGTCGGGCCTTTGCCGGGCCGGCGATAGAGTCCATGGCAAGGCGGGGCGAAATGTGCAAAAATTCGTTCAACTAGATGAATTGCAGGTTTTCCAATGCTGGACCGGGACGGATACCGCCCCAATGTCGGAATCATCCTCATCAACGGCAAAAATGAGGTGTTCTGGGGCAAGCGAGTGCGAGAGCATTCCTGGCAGTTTCCGCAAGGCGGAATCAAGCCAGGCGAAAGTCCGGAAGCCGCGATGTATCGCGAGCTGCTGGAAGAGGTGGGTTTGCTGCCGCAACATGTGAAAATACTGGGACGCACCCGCGACTGGATGCGCTACGAGGTGCCCACCAATTGGGTGCGTCGGGAGTGGCGCGGCAGTTACAAGGGGCAGAAGCAGATTTGGTTTCTGCTGAAGCTGGTGGGGCGCGAGTGCGATGTCTGCCTGCGCGCCAGCAGCCACCCGGAGTTTGACGGCTGGCGCTGGAACGAATACTGGGCGCCGGTGGACGCGGTGATCGAGTTCAAGCGCGAGGTGTACGAGCGCGCGCTGGCCGAGTTGTCGCGCTTCCTGCGCGGGGTGGAGAGTCGGGAGGCCTATCTGGCCCGGCTTGGCCGCGCCCAGGAGCCGCATTGACGCGCCGCCGGGCGGCGGCGTCTGCGCGCGCGGCCTCGAAGCGACACGGCGGGCCTGGCCCGCTGTCTTTTTTTGCGCCGCGGCCGTGGCCGCGGCGTTTGGCGTAATTTGCTGAGCAACAAGATTCAAACATGACGCAACAATACGATGAGTCGTCGGTACGGGTGCTGAAAGGCTTGGAGCCGGTCAAGGAACGGCCGGGGATGTATACCCGCACCACCGACCCCACCCATATTTGCCAGGAAGTGATAGACAACGCCGCCGACGAGGCGCTGGGCGGCTTTGCGCGCAAGATCGCGGTGACGGTGCATCAGGATGGCTCGCTGTCGGTGGAAGACGACGGCCGCGGCATTCCGGTTGGCCTGCATCCGCAAGAAGGCGTGCCGGTGCTGGAACTGGTGTTCACCCGCTTGCACGCCGGCGGCAAATTCAACAAGAAGGACGGCGGCGCCTACGCCTTCTCCGGCGGTTTGCACGGCGTCGGCGTATCGGTGACCAATGCGCTGTCCACCCGGCTGGAGGTGGAGGTCAAGCGCGAGGGCGGCGTGCACCGCCTGGTGTTTTCCGGCGGCGACGTCATCGAGCCGCTGGCTCGGGTGGCGGATTGCGGCCCGCGCACCAGCGGCACCCGGGTCAGGGTGTGGCCGGACGGCAAGTATTTTGAAAGCCCGCGCTACTCCTTGCCGGAGTTGGAGCGTCTGCTGCGCGCCAAGGCGGTGTTGCTGCCCGGCGTGGCGGTCACCCTGGTGGTGGAGCGCCCCAGCGGCGACGAAGTCAAGGTCTGGCAGTACCCGGAGGGCTTGAAGAGCTATCTGGCGGAACTGTGCAACGGCGACGAGCCGGTGGCGCCCTTGTTCGCCGGCGAAGCCTATATCGGCGACGATCACGAGCAGTTCGCCAAGGGCGAAGGCGCGCAGTGGGCCATGGCCTGGTTCGAAGACGGCGCCAGCGGCGAAAGCTACGTCAACCTGATTCCGACCCCGGTGGGCGGCACTCACGAGGCCGGCTTGCGCGCCGGCGTGTTCGACGCGGTGAAGAGCTTCATCGATCACCACAATCTGCTGCCGCGCGGCGTCAAGCTGATGGCCGAGGATGTGTGGAGCCGCGTGCGCTTCGTATTGTCCGCCCGCGTGCTGGACCCGCAGTTTCAGGGGCAGACCAAGGACAAGCTGACCAGCCGCGACGCCTTGAAGCTGATTTCCGGCCTGGCGCGCGATCCGGTGGAACTGTGGCTGAACCAGAACGTGGAGTCCGGCAAGAAAATCGCCGAGCTGGCGATACGCCAGGCGCAGTCGCGCTTGAAGTCGGTGAAGAAGGTGGAAAAGAAAAAGGGCTCCGGCGTGGCGGTGCTGCCCGGCAAGCTGACCGATTGCGAGAGCGAGGACATTGATCGCAACGAGCTGTTCCTGGTGGAGGGCGATTCCGCCGGCGGTTCCGCCAAGCTGGCGCGCGACAAGGAATACCAGGCCATCCTGCCCTTGCGCGGCAAGGTGCTCAACAGCTGGGAAACCGACAAGGATCAGCTGTTTTCCAATGCCGAGATTCACGACATCTCGGTGGCCATCGGCGTGGATCCGCACGGCCCTAACGACCGTCCAGACCTGTCCGGCCAGCGTTACGGCAAGATCGCCATCCTGTCCGACGCCGACGTGGACGGCTCCCACATCCAGGTGCTGTTGCTGACGCTGTTCTTCCGCCATTTCCCGCGCCTGATCGAAAACGGCAACATCTACGTGGCCCAGCCGCCGCTGTTCCGCGTGGACGTGCCGGGGCAGGGCAAGCATCGTCCTCCGCGCAAGCTGTACGCGCTGGACGAAGGCGAGATGACGGCCATTCTGGACCGGCTGCGCAGCGAAGGCGTGCGAGAAAACGCCTGGAGCATTTCCCGCTTCAAGGGCCTGGGCGAGATGAACCCGGAGCAGTTGAAGGACACCACGATGAATCCGGACACCCGCCGGCTGTCGCAGGTGCGGGTGCGCGTCGGCGAACTGGAGCAGACCCTGTCCACTTTCGTCATGCTGATGGGCAAGGGCGAGGCGTCCAGCCGCCGCAGCTGGATGGAGGCCAACGGCAACGCGGTCGAGGCCGACATCTGAGAGGCCGCGTCGGCGGTTCCGCTTGAAGGAAAGCCCCTGCGAGCCTTGCTTGCGGGGGCTTTTTCATTGCGGGCTATAGTGAGGCTAGGCGCGGCGTCTCAACTCAAGGGGAAAGGCATGGCCAAGCGATGGCGGGGACTGTTGGCGGGCTGGCTGGCGTTGCCCGCGCTGGCGGCCGGCTACCACTCTTCCAGCCAGGACATCGGCCCCTGGGGCGACGGCGCGAGCCAGGACGGCCTGGCACCGCGTTTCATCCGCTTCGTCGCGCGGCAGGCGGGGCTGGCGCTGACCCAAGACGTCCGGCCTCTGCCGCGGGTGATAGAAGAACTGAAACAGGGCCGCAACGCCTTGGCGCTGGTGACCGCCTCGCCGGAGCGTTCGCGTTTCGCCGTGGAGTTGTGCCGGCCGGCGTCTATCCGCATCTCCGTGCTCTATCATCGCCGCGGCCTGGTGTCGCCCATCGGCCCGTCTTGGTTCCGCCAGCGCAGCCTGGGCGTTCTGCGCGGCACCCATACCCTGGACGGCTTTATCGCCCAAAGCGGCGCAGCGCCGGTGGAGGTGTCGGACATGCCGCAGGGTTTTCGCATGCTGCAAGCCGGCCGGCTGGACGCGATGATGTGCGTGCGTCCCGGCTGCGGCCACGCGCTGCGGCAGATGGGCGGCAGCCTGCCCAATCTGACCGAATACGCGCAGGGCGACGAACCGATGGCGCTCTACGTGTCCAAGCGCAGCGAGCTGGCGCGCGACGCCGCGATGCTGGGCAAACTGAAGGCCGCCTGCCTGTCCGCCGCCGGCAGGCGCGAAATGGCCGAATTGCTGACGATTTACGACTAAGGCGCTGTTCAAGGCCGTAGCGCAGACGCGCTACCGACATTGAACGGTTTCTAAGGCGCCGGGCTCACCAGACGCGCAGCGTCTGACCGGTCTGCACGCCCTCCACGCTGCGCACATAGGCCAGCGCCGCGCGCGCCGCCGGCACCGCCTCGAAGCCGGGGAAGAAGTCCCGGTACTGCTCCCAGGATTCTTGCAGCACATTGGGGCTGACCACATTGATGCGACGCCCGCCGTCCAGTTCCGCCGCCGCGCCGCGGACAAAGCCTTCCAGCGCCGAGTTCACCGCGCTGGCGTTGCTGCCGAAGCGGATGGGCTGCTCGCTGACGATGCCGCTGGTGAGCGTGATGGAGCCGCCGGCGTTCAGGTAGTGCTGGCCGATCAAGGCCAGTTCCACCTGGCCCATCAGCTTGTCCTTGAGGCCGACGCGGAACTGCTCGGCGCTCATTTCCGCCAGGGGGCCGAAATGCAGTTTGCCGGTGGCGCTGATGATGGCGTCCACCTTGCCTATGCGTTCGAACAGCGCGCGAATGCTGTCGCCGTCGGTCAGGTCCACCAGCGTGTCGCCGCGGCGGCTGCCGGCCTTGATCAGCTGATGATGGGACAGCGCCTGGCTGACAGCCTGGCCCAGCGTGCCGTGGGCGCCGACGATGAGAATCTTTTTCATGGGGGATCTCCCGGACAAGTACAAGACCCGGCCATTCTGCGCCCGCGCGGCGTCTTGATTAATCCGCTAAGATGAACAAGATTGAAAACTGTGGGTTATGAATGGCATGGATCGCCTATTGAGCATGGAGCTGTTCGTGGCGGTGGTGGAACGCGGCAGCTTCACCGCGGCGGCGGAGGCGCATGGTTTGTCCCAGCCTATGGTGGGCAAGCATATCGCCAGCCTGGAGCAACGGCTGGGCGGCCGGCTGCTGGCGCGCACCACCCGCCGCCAGCAACTGACCGAATTGGGCTCGCACTATTTCCAGCGCTGCCAGTCCATTCTGGCGGAAATCCGCGCGGCGGAAAGCGGGGCCGAACTGATCAGCGGCGCGCCGCGCGGCGTGCTGCGCGTCAACGCCTCGGTGACTTTCGGCTCTCTGCGCCTGGCCGGCCTGCTGGCCGAGTTCATGCAAACCTATCCGGACATCACCGTGGACCTGAGTTTGTCCGACGAACTGGTCGACTTGGTGGCCGACGGCTACGACGCCGCTTTTCGCATCGGCCGGCTGCCGGACTCCGGCCTGGTGGCGCGGCCCTTGCAGCCCTATCGGATGATGGTGGCGGCGGCGCCCGCCTATCTGGCGCGCAAGGGCGTGCCGCGCACGCCGGCGGATCTGGCCGCGCATGATTGCCTGGGTTTCTCGCTGTGGCGCAAGGACGACGGCTGGGAATTGCTGGGCGCAGGCGAGTGGGCCCGCGCCAGCCGCTTTCAGTCCAATCACGGCCAGGCGCTGCGCATGGTGGCGCTGGCCGGCGGCGGCATCGTGCTGCAAGCCGAGGCCTTGCTGGGCGACGATGTGGCCGCCGGCCGGCTGGTGGAGGTGCTGCCGGGCTGTTTGCCGCCGCCCAAGCCCATGCATTTGATTTATCTGCAGGACCGCCGGCCTTTGCCCAAGCTGCGTGTGTTCATAGACTTCATTCTGGAGCGCCTGGGCGCGCTGTGAGTTTTATTGACAGGGCCTGTCAGCGATTTTCGTTTGAGCTGCGGCGCGCATCGGCGTAGCGTGGGCGCATGGCTGATTTGGCGAGAGGAAAGGGCATGGAAGCGGATGTGCGGACGCCCAGCCGACGTGATTTGTTCGCCGGCTTTTTCTCGATCGGGTTGACCGGTTTCGGCGGCGTGTTGCCGCAGGCGCACCGGATGATGGTGCTGCGCCGTCATTGGTTGAGCGAGGCGGATTTCGCCGTGGTGCTGGGCCTGGGGCAAGTGCTGCCGGGCCCCAATATCGTCAATGTCGCGGTGGCGGTGGGCAGCCGCTTTCACGGCGTGAGCGGAGCCTTGGCCGCCATCGCCGGCCTGTTGCTGGCGCCCATGGTCATCGTGCTGCTGCTGGCGTCCTTCTATGGCCATTATCGGCAACTGCCGCTGGTGCAGAATGTGTTGCACGGCCTGGCCTCCGCCGCCGCCGGCTTGATCGCGGCGATGGGGCTGCGGCTGCTGGCACGCATCGAGCGCAAGTTGTGGTGCGCGCTGGTGGCGGCGCTGACTTTCTGCGCCTTGGGCGTCTTGCAACTGCCCTTGCTGTGGTCGCTGGCCTTGCTGGCGCCCGTCGCCATCGGCTTGGCCTGGCGCGACCGGCCGAAGGAGGGCGCGTGATACTGCTGACGCTGCTGTGGCAGTTCTCCTTGTTGTCGCTGATGGCGGTGGGCGGCGCCAATGTGCTGATACCCGAGCTGCAACGCCTGGTGGTGGAGCAGGGCTGGATGAACGCGCGCGAGTTCGCCGCGCTGTTCGCCATCGCCCAGGCCGCGCCCGGCCCCAATGTGCTGGTGGTCAGTCTGATAGGCTGGCAGGTGGCCGGGGTGCCGGGCGCTCTGGTCAGCATGCTCGGCATTTGCGGCCCGTCGTCGGTGTTGAGTTATTACGTGGCGCGCTGGTGGCAGCGTTATCAGCAGGCGCCGCTGACCCGGGCAATCCAACGGGGACTGGCGCCGCTGGCCATAGGGCTGGTGGCGGCCAGCGCCTGGCTGTTGAGCCAGGCGGCCAATGCCGACGCGGGCGCTTGGCTGCTGTGCGGCGCGGTGGCGCTGACGGCGTGGCGCACTGCGATCAATCCCTTGTGGCTATTGTCGGCCGGCGCTTTGCTGGGCGGCTTGGGCTGGCTCTAAGCAGCGGCTCAATGAAGCGCGGCTGACTTTGAACAGCGTCTAAGCGGCGGCCATAATGAACAGGGTTTTCTCGGGAGGGCGCGCATTGACGCGAATCTTGATGCTGCTGCTGTGCGTACTGGCGCTGCCGGCGCAGGGGCAAACTTTGTCTATCCGCTACGCGCTGGTGTCCGGAGAGCAAGACCCGCATCTGCCCTATATGCAGGCTTTGCTGCAACTGGCGTGCAGCGAGGCCAAACTCAGTTGCGAGCTGAGCAGCGCGCTGGACATGAATCAGGGGCGGGCGCTGGAGCAGATGGCGCACGGCGACGCCGGCGTGGATCTGTTCTGGGGCATGAGCAGCCGCGAGCGCGAACAGAAGGCCCTGCCGGTGCGGATTCCCCTGTACAAGGGCTTGATCGGCTGGCGCGTGCCGCTGGTGTCGCAAAAGCGCGCCCGGCTGTTTGAAAAGGCGTTCACGCTGGCGGATTTGAAGACGCTGAGCGCCGGGCAAGGGCAGGATTGGCCGGATACGCAGATTCTGCGCGCCGCCGGTTTGCCGGTGGTGGCCAGCCCCTTGTACCTGCCGCTGTTCGCCATGCTGCGTCAGGGGCGTTTCGACTATTTCCCGCGCAGCGTGATCGAGGTGGGCCAGGAGCTGGAGTCCGACGCCGCCAAGGGCCTGGTATTGGACCCTTACATTGTGTTGCACTATCCGGCGGCTTTTTATTTCTTCGTGTCGCCGCGCCGGCCGGAGTTGGCCCGGGCGCTGACTCAGGGCCTGGAAGCCGCAATCAAGGACGGCAGCTTCGACAAGCTGTTCCTGCGCTTCAACGGTCCGCGCCTGCGCGCCTTGAATCTGGCGCAGCGGCGCATCATCGAGCTGCCCAACCCCCTGCTGCCCAAGGAGACGCCGCTGCAGCGCAAGGAGCTGTGGTTCTATCCGCGTTGAGGGTCCAGCGGCAGCAAGTCCGTGAATACAAATCCGTCCCGCTCCACCGTCTCGCCCACCGCGTGCGGCACTGGACGCAGGAACATCGGGCCGTCCCAGGCGAAGGAGTGGAATTCGCCGTATTCGCCGCAAGGGTCGGCGTCGGGCGGCAGCGCGTCCAGCAAGGCCTGGCCGAACTCGCGGCCGGCCAGTTCGCGCGGCAGCTTGCGCGGGTCCAGGCAGGTCAGCCTGGCCTTGAGCCCGCTGCGCAGCATGGTTTGCGCCAACTCGGCGGTGGGCAGGCCCCACAGCGGGAAGAGCGGCGCGATGCCGCTGCCGGCCAGGTTCTGCTCGCGGTAGGCGCGCACGTCCTCCAGGAACAGATCGCCAAAGGCCATATGGCTGACGCCGTCTGCGCGGCAGGCGTTGACGAAGTCGGCCATCCGGCTGGCGTAATCCTCGTTGCCGCAAGGGTAGGGGATGGCCAGCTGGCGCAGCGGCAGACCCAGCGCCGCCGCCTGCGCCTGCAGCAGTTCCACCCGCACCGCGTGCATGGCCACGCGCTGGAAAGCCTGATTGACGGTGGTGAACAGGCCGACGACTTCGACGTCGGGATCTTGGCGCAGCACATGCAAGGCCCAGGCGCTGTCCTTGCCGCTGCTCCAGGACAAGAGTACGGTTTTCTTCATGGCGCACAGCTTAGCCGCGCGGAGGCGCGCCGCCAAGCGGGGGGACTGGGCCGGGGGACTCGGGTATAATGACGCTCTATTTTTTCGTCATTCAGGACTGATTGCCGCATGACCCAGCTCAAGAACGATACCTTCCTGCGCGCGCTGCTTGGCCAGCCCGTCGAATACACCCCGATCTGGATGATGCGCCAGGCCGGCCGCTATTTGCCGGAGTACCGCGCCACCCGCAGCCGGGCCGGCAGCTTCATGGGTTTGTGCACCAGTCCCGATTACGCCACCGAAGTCACCCTGCAGCCGCTGGAGCGTTTCCCGCTGGACGCCGCCATCCTGTTTTCCGACATCCTGACCGTGCCGGACGCCATGGGCCTGGGCCTGTACTTCGCCGAAGGCGAGGGCCCCAAGTTCGAGCGTCCTTTGCGCGATGAAGCCGCCGTCCGCGCGCTGACGGTGCCGGCGCTGGACAAGCTGGGCTACGTCTTCGACGCGGTGTCCAGCATCCGCAAGGCGCTGGACGGCCGCGTGCCGCTGATCGGCTTCTCCGGCAGCCCGTTCACCCTGGCCTGCTACATGATAGAAGGCGGCGGTTCCGACGATTTCCGCCACGTCAAGGCCATGCTCTACAGCCGTCCGGAACTGCTGCACCATATCCTGGACGTGAACGCCCGCACCGTGATCGACTATCTGAACGCCCAGATCGACGCCGGCGCGCAGGCGGTGCAGATTTTCGACACCTGGGGCGGGGCGCTGACCCAGGCGGCTTATCGAGAATTCTCGCTGGCCTATATGCGTCAGATCGTCGCCGGACTGAAGCGCGAGGCCGACGGCCGCCGCGTGCCGGTGATCGTGTTCACCAAGGGCGGCGGACAGTGGCTGGAAGAGATCGCGGCCATCGGCGCCGACTGCGTGGGCCTGGACTGGACCACGGATCTGGGCGCCGCGCGCGCCCGGGTGGGCGACAAGGTGGCCTTGCAGGGCAACTTCGATCCCAACGCGCTGTTCGCCGAGCCCGCCGCCATCGAGCGCGAAGTGGCGCGCATCCTGGCCAGCTACGGCGCCGGCAGCGGCCATGTCTTCAATCTGGGCCACGGCATCTCCCAGCACGTCAAACCGGAGCATGCCGGAGCCTTGGTGGACGCGGTGCACCGCTTGTCGCGCTCCTACCATGCCGCGGGCTGAAAAGCCGCTTTTTAAGCCGGCGGCATGTTTCTGCTGTTCCGGCGCGATACCCCCCGGCGGGCGCACCAAGTTGGCGCGGGCCGGCGGGCATTAAAGCCGGCTTTATCAGTGTCTAAATCCGGCATCAAGCTGCTGTTAGCGCGGCCGGCGGAAAAGGATTTGTTTTTTCAACAGAAAATTTAACTTTTCCCCTGAGGTCGTCCGCGCGTCGTCGGGGTATCCTTACCTGTCCGGCCAATGGTTCTCCTGCGGCCGGATTGTATTTTTACACTGGGATGAACAAGGATATTGACAAGGCGAACCGTAGTCGTTCTCGGAGTTATGCACATTTGCTAGTCAGAGTTCAGGTTCTTGTCAAGCCGATTGCTCATGTTTTTTTGATCAATTTAAGTCTTTGAAAACAAAGAGAAAAATAATTGATTAATTTTTGCGCAATCTAACGGAAATGTTGATCTGGGGCCGTTTCGACCTCAAGGCGACAGCTTGTTCACAAAGTTATCCACAGCATCTGTGTACAGTGGCCGCAAAGCCTTGTCACAACAGCATTTGTCTTCGGGGGCGCGCCGGATGGGGCAGCAAAGCATCGTGCAAGTGGCCGTGGACGTGCCGCTGCCAGGTACGTTCAGTTACCTGACCCAGTTGTCTGTCATGGCCGGGCAAAGAGTGGCGGTTTCCTTCGGGCCGCGCCGGCTGTGTGGCGTGGTTGTCACGGATATACCTCAGCAGGGTATCGACCCGGCCAAGCTCAAGCCGCTGGAGTCCGTGCTGAGCGGACTGCCGCCGCTGCCGGCGGACTTCATGGCCCTGGTCCGCTTCGCCGCCGATTACTACCACCATCCGCTGGGGCAGGCGCTGTTCACCGCCTTGCCCACCGGTCTGCGCGAGCCCCGGGACATCGCCTTGCCGGATGAACGGCCGTACGCGCTGACGCCGCAAGGCGAGGCGGAAGCGCCGCCGGCCCGTCAGCGCGCCCGCTTGGCGCTGTGGCAGGCGCTGCAGGATGGCGCGTTGACGCTGGCCGCCGCCAAGGCGGTGACGCCGCAGGCGGGCAAGGTGCTGGCGGACTGGCTGGCGGACAAGAAGGTCCGCCGCGTGGAGCCGGAAGCCACGCCCTTGCGGGTGGCGGACAGTCCCGAACTGAACGAAGAACAACAGGCCGCGCTGGACGCCTTGCGCGGCCAGGCCGGCTACCAGCCCTGGTTGCTGCACGGCATTACCGGCAGCGGCAAGACCGAAGTCTATCTGCGGCTAATCGCCGACCATCTGGCCGCCGGCCGCCAAGTGCTGGTGCTGGTGCCGGAAATCAATCTGACCCCGCAGCTGATCACACGCTTCACCCAGCGCTTTCCGGACAGCCGCATCGCGGTGCAGCACAGCCACCTGGCCGATGGCGAGCGCCTGAAAGGCTGGCTCGATGGCTGGCAAGGGCGTGCCGACGTGGTGATAGGCACCCGGCTGTCGGTGTTCACCCCGCTGCCGCGCCTGGGGCTGATCGTGGTGGACGAGGAACACGACGGCTCCTTCAAGCAGCAGGACGGCCTGCGCTACCATGCGCGCGATCTGGCGATCTGGCGCGCGCGCCGGGCCGCTGTGCCCATCCTGCTGGGATCGGCCACGCCCAGCCTGGAAACCATGGCCAATGTCGAAGCCGGCCGTTATCGCCGGCTATCCCTGAGCCGGCGCGCGCATGGCGCGGCCAGGCTGCCGGATGTCCGCTTGGTCGACGTGCGGCGGCAAAAACTGGCCGAAGGCCTGTCCGAACCTGTGATCGAAGCATTGCGCCAGCGCCTGGCGCGCGGCGAAATGAGTCTGGTGTTCATCAACCGTCGCGGCTTCGCGCCGGTGGTGGCCTGCACCGATTGCGGCTGGACCAGCGGCTGCCCGCGCTGCTCCGCCAAGCTGGTGGTGCACCTGCTGGAGCGCAAGCTGCGCTGCCACCACTGCGGCTGGGAGGAGGCGGTGCCGCGTGCCTGCCCGGATTGCGGCAATCCCGACATCAAACCGCTGGGCGAGGGCACGCAACGGCTGGAGTCGGCGCTGACTCGCCTGTTTCCCGCCGCGCGCATCCTGCGCATCGATCGCGACACCACCAGCCGCAAGGAAGCCTGGGACGACATCTACCGCAAAGTGCACGCCGGCGAGGTGGATATGTTGGTTGGCACCCAGATGCTGGCCAAGGGCCACGACTTCGGCACCCTGTCGCTGGTGGTGGCGCTGGGCGCGGACGGCGGTCTGTATTCCGCCGACTTCCGCGCCTCCGAGCGGCTGTTCGCGCAACTGATGCAAGTGGCCGGCCGCGCCGGCCGCGCCGACGCTCCCGGCGAAGTGCTGATCCAGACTCAGTGGCCGGATCATGAGCTATACCAAGCGCTGACGCGCCACGATTTCGACGGCTACGCCAAGACCCTGCTGGACGAGAGACGCATCGCCGGCTTCCCGCCCTGCGCCTATCAAGCGCTGTTGCGCGCCGACAGTCCCAGTCTGGAACTGGCCACCGCCTTCCTGGCCGAAGTGCGCCGGCTGGCCGAGCCGCTGGCGGCGGAGGTGCTGATCGCCGGCCCGGCGCCGGCGCTGATGGCGCGGCTGGCCAATCGCGAACGCGCCCAGCTGGTGCTGGAAGCGCCGCAACGGCAGGCGCTGCACGCTTTTTTGAACCCATTGCTGCCGCAGGTGGAAGCGGCGGCCAAACGCCATGGACGCGGCCTGCGTTGGTCGCTGGACGTGGATCCGCAAGACATGTGATCGCCCAATGAAAGCAAAAACGAAACAAACCCTGACGGCGGCTTGCCTGCTGCTGTCGGCATGGCCGGCCTGCGCGCTGGACCTGCACGGCCTCAAGCCGGAGGAGGTGGCCGTCTGGGCCGCGCCGGTGGAAAGCGGCAAGACGCTGGCCGGCCACCGCGCCGACAGCGCGGTCAACCCGGCCTCCACCATGAAGCTGATCACCAGCTGGAGCGCGCTGAATCTGCTCAAGCCCGGTTATCGCTGGCATACCGGGCTGTGGTCCGCCGCTCCGCTGCGAGACGGCGCGCTGCAAGGCGACCTTTACTGGCTGGGCGCCGGCGACCCGCGCTTCAACAACGACAGCCTGCTCAATCTGCTGTACGGCCTGCGGCTGCGCGGCGTGCAACGGATAGACGGCAAGCTGGTGTTGGACAAGAGCGCCTTCAAGGGCGTGTCCAGCGCCCGCGACTTCGACGAAGACGCCGGCCGCGCCTTCACCGTGGAGCCGGACAGCCATCTGACCAATCTGAAAGTGGCCTGGCTCAATTTCTACGTCGACGCCGACGGCGCGCGCGTGGCGCTGGACCCGCCGCTGGCCGGCGTCAGCGTCAACGCCAAGCTGCAGGCCGGAGGCCAGAGCGGCGCGAACGATTGCTCCGACGTGCGCCGCTACGTCAGCATCGCCAACGACGTGCGCTCGGTCACCGTCAGCGGCACCTTGCCGCCCAGTTGCGACGGCGCCAAGACCTTCGTCAACGTGCTGGACCACGACGCCTTCGCCAGTCAGGATTTCGCCGCCCTGTGGCTGGCGCTGGGCGGCGCCGGGCCCAAGGGCGCGGGGCTGGGGCGGGTGCCGGCCGGCGCGCGCGAACTGGCCGGTCACGATTCCCAGCCGTTGACCGTGGCGATCAGCGACATCAACAAATACAGCAACAACACCATGGCGCGCACCTTGTTCCTGACCTTGGGCAAGGAGGGCGGCGGCGGAGAGGACACCCGCGCCAACGCCGAGCACGCGGTGCGGCGTCTGCTGGCGGCCAACGCCATTTCCGATGAAACCCTGGTGCTGGAAAACGGCTCCGGCCTGTCGCGGCGGGAGCGGGTGAGCGCGCGCCTGATGGGGCAAGTGCTGCTCAACGCCGCGCGCGGCCCCTACGCCAGCGAATTCCTGGCCAGCCTGCCCATCGCCGGCGAGGACGGCACCTTGCGCAAGCGCTTCGCCGAGCAAGGGCCGCGGCTGCGGATGAAGACCGGCACCCTCAAGGACGTCAAGGCGCTGGCCGGCTACTGGCTGGGCGCGGACGGCCGCCGGCTGGCGCTGGCGGTGATCGTCAACAGCCCGCGCGCGCCGGAGATGGGCAAGGCGATGGACCAGATCGTCGCCGATCTGATCGACCGCTTCGAGGCGTCCAAGTAAGAACATGGCGGATTGACGGTTTCGGCGCGCGCGGCGGGAGTATACTATCGGGTTTTGCGCGCTCCTCGCCGGAGCGCCCGATTCCGCGAGAGCCATCGATGAAACCCGTAACCATGTATACCACCGCGGTGTGCCCCTATTGCATCCGCGCCAAGCAAATCCTCTCCGCCAAAGGCGTGGCCGAGATCAAGGAAATCCGCATCGATCTGGACCCGGTCGAGCGCGACAAGATGATGGATCTGACCGGCCGCCGCACCGTGCCGCAGATCTTCATCGGCGACGCCCACGTCGGCGGCTGCGACGACCTGGTGGCGCTGAACCAGGCCGGCAAGCTGGACCTGCTGCTGGCCGATTGAGCCGGCTTGCCCGCGATCAAACCGCGCGCTTGCGGGCGGTTGGCCCTGAACCGCTTTCGTGCGATGATGCAGGCCTGTTTTAACCATTCCAAAACCGGCCGCTTGCGAGCGGCCTCCGTGTGAGACAAAGAGATGAGCGAACAACAAGAGCTGCAGCCGGCGTTTTCCATCGAGAAAATTTATGTGAAGGACATGTCCCTGGAAGTGCCTAGCGCGCCGCAGGTGTTCCTGGAGCAAGAACAGCCGGAAATCGACATGCAGCTGGCCAGCGAAGGCAAACAGCTGGACGACGGTTTCTACGAAGTGACCCTGACCGTGACCGTGACCGCCAAGCTGCCGGAAAAAACCATGTTCCTGTGCGAAGTGGGCCAGTCCGGCATCTTCCAGATCCGCAACGTGCCGGCCGAAGACATCGACCCGATCCTGGGCGTGGCTTGCCCCAACATCCTGTTCCCCTACGCGCGCGAAGCCGTGTCCAGCGTAGTGAACCGCGCAGGCTTCCCGCCGGTGCTGTTGTCCCCGATCAACTTCGAAGCCCTGTACATGCAGCAACGCGCGCAACAGGCCGAAGCCGGCAACGCCTGAGGCGACGCAAGCAATGAAACGCCTCGTATATCCGCTGGCGCTGAGCCTGGGCCTGCTGTCCCACGGCGCCGCCGCACTTGAGTTTCGCTCGGTGAAGGAAACCGGCGTGGCGCTGTACGAGGCGCCGACGCTCACCTCGAAGAAACTGTTCGTGGTGAGCCGCTATTACCCGGTGGAAGTGCTGAGCAGCCAGAAGGAATGGTCGCGGGTGCGCGACGCCACCGGCGGCATCGCCTGGATTCCGGCCGCCGCGCTGTCCAAGCAGCGCTGGCTGCTGATCACCGCCGACAAGGCGGAAGTGCGCGCCGCGCCGGCCAACGACGGCCCGCTGGCCTACACCGTGCCCAAGGACGGCGTGGTGGAGCTGCAAGAGCCGCCCAAGGGCGGCTGGGTCAAAGTGCGCCACCGCGACGGCAGCATCGGCTATGCTCGTATTACCGACCTCTGGGGCTTGTAAGGGCTACGCATGAAACTGGCCATCCTGGGCGCTGGCGCATGGGGCACCGCCCTGGCCATCGCCTTCGCCCGTCACCATCAAGTCACGCTCTGGGCGCGCGACGCCAACCAGGTGGCCGAACTGGCCGCCAAGCGCGTCAATCAGCGCTATCTTCCCGATTGCCCGTTTCCGGACGCGCTCAAGCTGTCCGCGGAACTGCCGCGCGCCATCCACGACGCCGAACTCATCCTCATCGTCACGCCGATGGCCGGTTTGCGGCCCACCTTGCGGGCGCTGACCGCGCTGTCTTCGCAACTGCCGCCGCTGCTGTGGGCCTGCAAGGGCTTCGAGGCCGGCTCCAGCCTGCTGCCGCACCAAGTGGTGGCCGAGGAATTGCCGGCCAACCACCGCTGCGGCGTGCTGTCCGGCCCCAGCTTCGCCCGCGAAGTGGCCCAGGGCTTGCCGGCGGCGGCGGCCGTCGCCTCCGACGACGAAGCCTTCGCCCGGCAGGTGGCGCGGGATCTGCACAGCCCCTTGCTGCGTCTGTACGCCAACGCCGATCTGGTGGGGGTGGAAGTGGGCGGCGCGGTCAAGAACGTGATGGCCATCGCCACCGGCGTGGCCGACGGCCTGGAATACGGCATGAACGCCCGCGCCGCGCTGATCACCCGCGGGCTGGCGGAAATCACCCGCCTGGCCACCGCGCTGGGCGCCAGCCAGCACACCATGATGGGCCTGGCCGGCATGGGAGATTTGATACTCACCTGCACCGGCGCGCTGTCGCGCAACCGCCAGGTGGGCCTGAAGCTGGCCGAGGGCAAGCCCTTGCAGCAAGCGCTGCAGGAGCTGGGCCATGTCGCCGAAGGCGTGGCCACCGCCCGCGAAGTGCTGACCATGGCGGAGCGGCTGGAAGTGGACATGCCGATCACCGCCGCGGTCTGCGGCCTGCTCTACCAGGGGCATGATCCGCAGCGGGTGGTGCAGGAGTTGCTGAGCCGTTCGCCCAAGTCGGAGGATGGCGATCTGCTGCATTGAAGCATCTGCCGGGGGCGCCGGCCGAATGAGAAAACGGACCGTTGCTCAGAAGAGCGCGGTCCGTTTTTTTATGGTGGCAGGGAATAGCTACCGCCTGTTGTTCGTGTAAAGCCGCCTTGTCATGCGGTGACTGTTCCAGGTGCACATGACCACGCCTGTAGCGCTCTCCTTGGCGCCTCCTTGCTTGTTTTTCAGGTCGGGGCTAGCCATCCCTTCAAGGCCGCGCCTGCAGCGCGTCCAGGCCGTGTTGCAACCACTGCTGCGCCGGCGCCAGCGTCAGATGCAGCACATTGCAGGGGCAGGGCTGTTCCTTGGCCTGCTCCAGCAGCGCCAATACCGCGCGCAGGCTTTCGTGGCCCTTGCGCAGATCGCGTATGGCGCTGCGCAGGCTTTGCTCGCGGGCGTACAGCCGGCTTTCCAGTCGTTTCAGCGAGGCCGGCGCCACGCTGTTGAACGGACGCAATTCGGAGAGCAGCGTATTCAGGGGAAGAGAGGGAGACAGCAGGGCGCGATAGCGCCGGGTTTGGTGCGTCATCGGAAGGCTCCTATGGCTGGGCCTGCCTTCGCTGCTACGCGGGTACGGCAGGCGAATGACGAGGGTAGCAGACCGGCCATAGCTCCGGCAGGCGCACGAATGCGCCTCCCCGCCAGCGCCTGCCTTTGATAAGGCGGGGACTATGGCGAGGCTATGGCTTTATGAGCTGCTACACCCAAATACCGCGGAATGAGGCGGCACGCGGCGATTGTTACTGATTGGGGATGGAGGGTCAAGCCAGCGGCTTTGGAGGGGGGCAAGGCCTGCAAGCAGGCGCGGCCGACGGCTCCGGGGAGAAGTAGCGCCGCCAGAAAGCTTCGCGGCAGGTGCTGTTGAAGCTGATATGGCCGGGCTGGATGGCGTCGCCGGACGGCTGGCGGACGACTTCGTAACGAATCCAGCACTCGGCGCAGGCGGCCTCGGCCGGGTAATCGTCCTGTTCCGTCGTCCGCTGGATCATTGCGCCATCGTCGAAAACATAGGTGGACTGCTCTGCAACGACCGTATAGCCCTGATCCGTCCAACGGTTCCGGCTTGAGCCGTCCAGGCGCGCGCGGCGCGGGGAGGGCGCGTTCAGGATGGCGTTGACGTAGTTGACCAGATGATTCATGCGGCTGCGGCTTGGACAGGTGCGGAAGGCTGTAATGGTAGGCGCAAACGGGGCGAAGAACAAAACAAAAAAGCCCTTGATTTCTCAAGGGCTTAATTGCTTGGTCTGGCGGAGAGGGAGGGATTCGAACCCTCGGTACGCTCGCACGTACGCCTGATTTCGAGTCAGGTACATTCGACCACTCTGCCACCTCTCCGACTCAGAGTGGGGCATTCTATTGGGCAAGGGATTACCTGTCAATAGCCTTGTCGCAGCTAGCCATAAAAAACGCCGCCCGGAGGGGCGGCGCGTTCAACGGAGCAGACCATGCTCAGTGTTTTTTCAGCTCGCCTTCCCACTTGGCCACCACCGCGGTGGCGATGGAGTTGCCCACCACATTGGTGGCGGAGCGGCCCATGTCCAGGAAGTGGTCGATGCCCAGCAAGAGCAGCAGGCCGGCTTCCGGAATGTTGAACTGGGCCAGGGTGGCGGCGATCACCACCAGCGAGGCGCGCGGCACGCCGGCCATGCCCTTGGAGGTGAGCATCAGGATCAGCAGCATGGAGATTTCCTGCGCCAGCGTCAGATCGATGCCGTAAGCCTGGGCGATGAAGATGACGGCGAAAGTGCAGTACATCATCGAGCCGTCCAGGTTGAAGGAGTAGCCCATCGGCAGCACGAAGCTGGCGATCTTGTTGGAGCAGCCGAAGCGCTCCAGCTGTTCCAGGGTCTTGGGGTAGGCGGCTTCGGAACTGGCGGTGGTGAAGGACAGCAGCAGCGGTTCGCGCATCATGCCCATCAGCTTGAGCACGCGCGGGCCGATGAACATCGCGCCGGCCAGGATCAGCAGGCCCCACAGGATGCCGATGGACAGGTAGAACTCCGCCATGAACTTGCCGTAGGTGGCGAGGATGCTCAGGCCTTCCTTGGCCACGGTGGCGGCGATGGCGCCGAACACGGCCAGCGGCGCGAACAGCATCACGTAGCTGGTCACTTTCAGCATCACGTGGGCCACCACGTCAATGGTGTCGATCAGCAGCTTGGCGCGGTCGCCCAAAGCGGCCATCGCGCAGCCGAAGAACACCGAGAACACCACGATCTGCAGAATCTCATTGGTGGCCATCGCTTCAAACACGCTCTTGGGAATGGCGTGGGTGACGAAGTCCTTCACCGACAGCGCGCCGGCCTGGATGCCGCTGGTGGCGTGGGTGTCCGGCAGCGGCAGGTTGAGCGCCAAGCCCGGCTTGAGCAGGTTGACCATGATCAGGCCCAGGGTCAGGGACATCAAGGACGCGCTGATGAACCAGAGCATGGTCTTGCCGCCGATGCGGCCCACGGTCTTGGCGTCGCCCATCTTGGCGATGCCAACGATCAGGGTGGACACCACCAAGGGCGCGATGATCATCTTGATCAGGCGCAGGAAGATGTCGGTCAGGATGGAGATATTGCTGGCGAAGGCTTTGATGTCGGCTTCGCTGGCGGCGTTCTCGCGATAGAGATAGCCGGTGATGATGCCCAGCACCAGGCCGATGAGGATCAGCCCTGTGAGTTTTTTCGACTGCATTGAGAAGTTCCTACCTGTATTTGAGAGCGTTTTGATAACAACACGGCAAGTTCGCAATGAAACAATGCCGGCGCCGGTCCGGTGGAGGGAGCAGCCGCTTCGTGTGTGTCAAGGTTGCCGATGTAGTGGCCTGCCTACGTTATTGTTGTTTGATTTTATTGGCATTGCTGCCAGTTGTAGGACAGTTGTTGACCTATTTAGGGGTGGGATTATAGTGAATTAGCGAACGCTTGTCTTTGTTGTATTTCGAGTCTTGAATTTCGCAGCGGAGTGTGTGTTGCGGAAACGAATGATGATGAACTTGCCATCGGGATGAAGGGCCGCCCCGTCGCCTTGCGGCGGCGGCCCGGTGTTTCAGTGGTGGATGTCCAGCGTGACGTCGCCGCGTTCCTCGGCCACGGTTTCCAGAATTTCCAGAATGGTGGCGTAAAGGTCCACGCCCAGCGCCTTGCGCGCTTCCTCTGTTTCGCGCCAGACGATCTCGAAGGGGCCCGTCACGTCTTTGGCCAGGCTGTCGTACAGCGCGTCCAGATTGCGGCCGAAGTGGGCCGGCAGGAGCAACTGGCGGCTCAGCTCGTCAAACAGCTGGTCCAGGCTCTTGATGTGGTGCAGTTCGCAAACTTTCACTGGCATGGTGGCACCTCGATGAAGCGGTTGTAGTGATCTACGGTGACGAAACGCTGGCCGGAACCGGAGAACACGATGCGGTAAGCGCCGCGCTTGCCCCCTTTATAGTTCAGATCGGCTTCCTGCCATTGCCCCTTGGGCAGACGTTTTTCGTAATTGCCGAAACGGTCGCCGCCTATGGATTTGCCGTTGAGGCCGGGCACGCTCCACAGGCTGCGGCCGGGCTGCCAGCCGGCGTTCTTGGCCTGGCGCTTGTTGATGAATTGCGGCGGCAGCTGGCCGTTCTTGCCCAACTGGCTCAGCACCGCGCTCAGCTCGTTCTGGTTGAGCTTGTTGCCGGCTTGCTGATTGACTTGGACCGCCACCAGCGAGCATTGCGGCAAGGCCCAGGCGGCGGGGGCGGCGATCAGACAGGCCAGCGCCAACAGGCGCGATAGACGTGGAATCATTGGGCTTGCTCCAGAGGCAGGGATTCAACCGGGTGGTCGGCGCCTATCAGCAGCGGCAGGATGCGGCGCATGCCGGCGCTGTCGGCGTCGGTGGTGATGAAGCGGTAGGCCGGGGCGACGGCGGGCGCGGCGTCCGGCAGCAAGGAGGCCACGCGCCGGGCGATGGCCTCGGCCGGGTCGTACAAGGCGATGCCGTCGCCGGTCAGTTCGCGGATCAGCGGCTCCAGAAACGGGTAATGGGTGCAGCCCAGCGCGATGTGGTCGATGCGCTCGTCAAGTAGCGGCCGCACTACGGCCGCCACCAGTTCGCGCGTGCGCGTGCTGTCCAGCTCGCCGGCTTCCACTTGCTCCACCCAGCCCGCGCCCACGCGGCGCAGCACTTCAATGTGGCCGGCGTGGGTGTCCAGCAGTTTGCGCACCCGCTCGCTTTGCAGCGTGGCCTGGGTGGCCAGCACGGCGATGCGGCCGGTGCGGCTCATGGCCGCCGCCGGCTTGATCGCCGGCTCTATGCCCACCAGCGGGATGGAAAGCTCGCGGCGCATGGCGGCGATGCCGGCGGTGGTGGCGGTGTTGCAGGCCACCACCAGCAGGGTGGCGCCTTGTTCTTGCAGATAGCGGCCCATTCTGACGCTGCGCTCGGCGATGTCGCTGTGGCTGCGTTGGCCGTAGGGGCAGTAGGCCTGATCGGCCAGATAGGTGATGCCCCAGCCGGGCAGCGCGGCGCGCACGGCCTTCCATACCGAAAGGCCGCCGAGGCCGGAGTCGAACATCGCGATCATGATGCGTTTGTCAGTTGTTCTGGATGACGATCTTGGGGAATTTGCCGGAGAAGTCCTGGGCTTTCTCGCCCACCTTCACCGCCACTTTGCGGGCGATGGCCTTGTACAGTTCCGCCACCTTGCCGTCCGGATCGGCCGCCACCGTGGGGGTGCCGCCGTCCGCCGCCAGGCGGATGCCCATGTCCAGCGGCAGGGAGCCCAGCACGTCCACGCCGAAGTCCGCCGCCATCCGCGCCGCGCCGCCTTCGCCGAAGATGTGTTCGGCGTGGCCGCAGTGGGAGCAGACGTGGATGGCCATGTTCTCCACCATGCCCAGGATGGGGATGCCCACTTTCTGGAACATGGTGACGCCCTTGCGTGCGTCCAGCAGCGCGATGTCTTGCGGGGTGGTGACGATGACGGCGCCGGTGACCGGCACTTTTTGAGACAGCGTCAGCTGGATGTCGCCGGTACCCGGCGGCATGTCGATCACCAGATAGTCCAGATTGTCCCAGCGGGTGTCGTTGAGCAGCTGTTGCAGCGCCTGGCTGACCATGGGGCCGCGCCAGACCATGGCCTGGTCCGCGTCCACCAGATAGCCGATGGACATGGTCTGCACGCCGTGGCTTTCCAGCGGCTTCAGGCTTTTGCCGTCCGGGGTTTCCGGACGCTGGCCCTGCAAGCCCATCATCAGCGGCTGGGACGGGCCGTAGATGTCGGCGTCCAGGATGCCGACGCGCGCGCCTTCCGCGGACAGCGCCAGCGCCAGGTTGGCTGCGGTGGTGGATTTGCCCACCCCGCCCTTGCCGGAGGCGACTGCGATCACGTTCTTGACGCCGGAGAGCAGCGGCACGCCGCGCTGGGCGGAGTGGCTGGTGATCAGGCTGCCCACGCGCACGCTGAGTTTGCGTTGCTCGGCCAGCGGCGCCAGCGCGGCTTCAAAGCGCAGGCGAACCGGTTCGTGCTGGCTGTTGGCCGGATAGGCCAACACCACGTCCAGCGACAGTTCGGCGTCGCTGATCTTGATGTTTTTCACCGCCTTGGCGGCGACGAAGGGTTTGCCGGTGTTGTCGTCGATCAGGCTGGACACGGCTTCCAGCACTTGAGCATCGCTGAGTGACATGCTGTTTTCGGTTCCCGGTGAGGACTGGAAAAGGCGGGTGAGCTTGGAGAGCATGGGGAGGACATCCGTTGAATCTTTGGCTGTCCGGCAGTTTACCCCAACTTGCCCGCGCTGGCATCGGCGCGGGCGGGCGGGGGCTGCCGGCCTGGCTTATTTGACCACGTTGCCGGCGACGTTGAGCACGTCCCAGGTGCGGGCGAAGGGCGGCGCGTAACAGAAGTCCATCATGCCCAGTTCGCGCGCGCTGACGCCCTTGGCGATGGCCACCGCCAGCGCGTCCAGCCGATGCACCACATCGCCGTTGCGGCCTATCATCTGCGCGCCCAGCAGCCGCCGGCTGCCGGTTTCGTAGCAGAGTTTGACGTGGACTTCCGCCTGGCCCGGCACGTAGTTGGTGTGGTTCTTGTCCTTGACCAGCACGCTTTGGCAATCAAAGCCGGCGGCGCGCGCCTGGGCTTCGGACAGGCCGGTGCGCGCGGCGTCCAGCGACAGCACCCGCACCGCGGCGGAGCCCAGGGTGCCCGGATAGGCCTGGCGGC
This sequence comes from Chromobacterium sp. Panama, assembly GCF_003052555.1. Taxonomy (NCBI): domain Bacteria; kingdom Pseudomonadati; phylum Pseudomonadota; class Betaproteobacteria; order Neisseriales; family Chromobacteriaceae; genus Chromobacterium; species Chromobacterium sp. Panama. Next base: position 3,488,708 of record NZ_QARX01000001.1, on the reverse strand, counting down.
CGCCGGCCAGGTTCTCGCCCACCAGCCGGCCCAGCTTGTTGGCCCCGGTGGCCAGCGCCACGTAGACCGGTTGGCCGGTCAGCTGATGCGGCGCGGCGGCGCAATCGCCGGCGGCGTAGATGTCCGGCAGGCTGGTTTCGCCGTAGGCGTTGACCACGATGGCGCCGTTGCCCAGGCGCTGCAGGCCGGCGTCGGCGGCAAAGGCGGTGTTGGGGCGTATGCCTATGCTCAGCACCACCAGATCGGCCGGGTATTCGCCGCGCTCGGTGAGCACGCTTTGCACCGCGCCGTCGCCGCGCAGCGCGGTGACGGCCTCGGACAGGTGCAAGGCCACGCCGTGTTCGCGCAGCTCCTGCTCCATCAGGCCGGTGATTTCAGCGTCGAAGGTATCCGGCATCACCCGTTCCGCCAGCTGGATCAGCCGCACGCGCTTGCCCAGGCGGACCATGGCTTCGGCCAACTCCAGGCCGATGAAGCCGGCGCCGATGATGGCGACTTCGCGCACTTCCTCGCGGGCTGCGGCCGCGCGCAGCGCCAGGCCGTCTTCCATCACCCGCAGCGTATGCACGCCCGGCAAGTCCAGGCCCGGCAGCGGTGGGCGGATTTCGCTGGCGCCGGTGGCGATCATCAGCTTGTCGTAAGCGGCGTCGAAGGCTTCGCCGTCCGCCAGCCGGCGCACGCGCACCCGCTTGGAGGCGGGGTCTATGCTCAGCGCCTGGTGGCCGGTGTGCACGCGGATATTGCGCTTGGCGAAGTCTTCCACGCTGAATTCGGCCATATAGCCGGGCTCGTCGAACTCGCCGCCGACGAAGTAGGGCAGGCCGCAAGCGCCGAAGGAAATGACCTCGGACATCTCGTAGACGTCGATTTCGGCTTGAGGCGCGCTACGGCGCGCCTTGGCCGCCGCGCTCATGCCGGCGGCTTCGCCGCCGATGATGACGATTTTCATAGTGTGTTCCCGTCCGGGTTGTTGCTGTGCCGCATTGTGGGGCAGTTGGCGGCTTTAATGGAAAAACCGCCTAGTATGCTGGATTTACAGGTTGTAAATAGGCATTCCCAGGCGGTTTTCAAGGCGGAGTCTCGCGCCGCTTGTTAAGCCATTTCTTCGTCCAGATTGATCTCGCGGTCGCTATTGAACACCTGCATATCGGTCTGGCCCAGCAGACGGCTGGTCACGGTGCCGGCGGTGATGGAGCCGCTGACATTGAGCGCGGTGCGGCCCATGTCGATCAAGGGCTCGATCGAGATCAGCAGGCCGGCCAGCGCCACCGGGAAGTCCAGCGCGGACAGCACGATCAGCGCGGCGAAGGTGGCGCCGCCGCCAACGCCGGCCACGCCGAAGGAACTGATGGTGATGATGGCGATTAGCGGCACGATGAAGTGCAGATCCATCGGATTGACGCCCACGGTGGGGGCGATCATCACCGCCAGCATGGCCGGGTAGATGCCGGCGCAGCCGTTCTGACCGATGGTGGCGCCAAAGGAGGCCGCGAAGTTGGCGATGCCGTCCGGAATGCCCAGCAGCTTGTTCTGGGTGGCCACGTTCATCGGGATGGAGCCGGCGCTGGTGCGCGAGGTGAAGGCGAAGGTCAGCACCGGGATCACTTTTTTAGTCCAGCGCAGCGGATTGACGCCCGCCAGGCCCACCAGCAGCAGGTGCACGGTGAACATCAGCAGCATCGCGCCGTAGGAGGCCAGCACGAAGTTGATCAGGTTGACGATGTCGGCCCAGCTGGAACCGGACACCACCTTGGTCATCAGCGCGAATACGCCGTAAGGGGTCAGGCGCAGCACCAGGGTCACCATGCGCATCACGATGGCCTGGGCCACGGCGATGAAATGGCTGAAGCTGGCGAACAGCTCGGGCTTTTTGCGGGCGATGCCGGTGGCGGACAGGCCGATCAGCACGGAGAAGATCACCACCGCGATGGTGGAGGTCTTGCGCGCGCCGGTCATGTCCAGGAAGGGGTTGGCCGGCAGGAAGTCCAGCACCAGTTTGCTGAAGGACAAGTCCTCCACCGTGCTCAGGTTCTTCACCAGCGATTCGCCGCGCGCCACCTCGGCGGCGCCGGCGGTCAGACCCTCGGCGCTGAGGCCGAACAGATTGGCCATCAGAATGCCGGCGCCGGCGGCGAGCATGGTGGTGAACAAGAGCACGCCCAGGGTGGCGGCGCTGATCTTGCCCAGCGAGGAGCCGCCTTCCAGCTTCAACAGCGCGGCGATGATGGACACCATGATCAGCGGGATTACGATCATCTGCAGCAGCTTGACGTAGCCGGAGCCGATGATTTCGCACAGTTCCAGGCAGGCGGCCAGCGCCGGCGAGCCGGGTTGGGCCAGCCATTGCAGCGCGGCGCCGAAGGCGACGCCCAGCGCCAGGCCGGTGAAGACCCGCTTGGTGAAGGAGACGTGAGTGCGTTGCTGCTGCCACAGCAGCGCCAACAAGGCCAGCGTGACGGCTAGCGTGGCGATGACGGTCAAGGTCATGGGAAACCCCTTAATCTATTGGTTTTGTCGTCAGGTTCCGCTGGCCGCCCGGGCCGGCTTGGCGTCAAAGCGCAGGGGCGGGTTTTGGGGTGGGGCGGCGAGCTGGGCTCAGCGTAGCGACGGCGCGGCGTCGGCATTTTGAGCGAGGTCAGACGAGCTTGGAATCCTGATAAAAAAGCTTCGCCCGGCGGGGCGCCGCTGGCGGGAGCCCGCGCGGCCGCGCCGGGGGAATACGGCGAAAAGCGGCGATTTTACCGATATTCCCCGCGCTTTACTCATATTAATAAGCATAAGCTTATTGATTGTTTTTCTATCAATCGCGCCGTGGCGCCGAGCCGGAGCGATCGACGATGGCTTGGCCGGCGCCTGCGCGCTCGTCTCGTCTTTGCTTGGCGGGGTGTGGGGTGTTTGGGTTGCAAATTGCTGTTTTTATTGTGTTTGTGGCAAAAATTGCTTTGCGCGCCAGGCTTTCTGCAGGTACAATTGCGCCCCTTTTTCGCTTTATTTGGCCCTTGTCCGTCCGGCCGCATGGGCAAGCGCGCCGCTTGCCGGTCTCAGAAAGGCTGCATCTCCCTAATGTCCGCTCTACACGCAAAGCTTAGCCGTTCCAATCTATTGTTTCCGCTGGCCCTGGTTCTGTTCGAATTCGCCGTCTACATCTGCAACGACATGGTGCAGCCGGCCATGTTGGCGGTCACCCGGGAATTCCTGGTCGACGCCTCCTGGGTGCCGGCGTCCATGACCGCCTTCCTGCTGGGCGGCGCGCTGCTGTCCTGGCTGACCGGCCCTCTGTCCGACCGCATCGGCCGCCGGCCGGTGCTGCTGTTCGGCGTCGCCTACTTCACCGTGACCTGCCTGGCCACCTATCTGGTGAACTCCATCGAGGCCTTCATCGCGCTGCGTCTGCTGCAGGGCATTGGCCTGTGCTTCATCAACGCCGTCGGTTACGCCGCGGTGCAGGAAGCCTTTGAAGAAAAAGCCGCGGTCAAGGTCACCGCCTTGATGGCCAATGTGGCGCTGATCGCGCCGCTGGCCGGCCCGCTGGCCGGCGCCGCGCTGATGGAGCTGGCGCCGTGGCGCACCAGTTTCCTGCTGATCGCCGCGCTGTCCTTCCTGGCCTTGCTGGGCCTGATCTGGAAAATGCCGGAAACCACCCAGCCCAGCCACGAGAAACTGCCGCTGGCGCAGATGGGCCGCGATTATCTGAAAGTGTTCGGCAACGGCCGCTTCGTGCTGTCCGCGCTGTGCATCCCGCTGCTGGCGCTGCCGCTGATGGGCTGGATCGCCATGTCGCCGGTGCTGTTGGTGAATGATCTGCACATGAGCGCGCTGGAATACGGCCTGATGCAGCTGCCGGTGTTCGGCGGCCTGATCGCCGGCAATCTGGCGCTGGTGCTGGTGGCCGGCCGCTGGCCGCTGGGCCGTTCCGCGCTGATCGGCATGTGGCCCATCGTGATCGGCCTTAGCCTGATGCTGTCCGGCGTGCTGTTGTCCGCGCATCCGCAATACTTCATGGTGGCCGGCATGACGCTGATGGCTTTCGGCGAAGGCCTGGCGTTTGGCGTGCTCTACCGTTTTGCGCTGATGTCCTGCGACGCCGCCGGCAAGGGCACGGTGTCCGCCAGCATGAGTATGTTGTCCATGGCCGGCTACGCGCTGGGCGTGGAGCTGTTCCGCATCGCTTACCAGCAGGCCGGCATGCTCGGCTTCGCCTGCCTGTCGCTGGCCTTCTCGCTGGCCTATGTGCAGGTGGCGCGCCGCACCGTGCGCGGGGCCATGCTGGAGCGCGCGCAACAGGCCGAGGCCAAGCAGCCGGAACTGGCCAATCAGGCTTCCTGAGCCCGAACCCGGCCCCGCTGGCACAGCCCGGCCCGCATGCGCGGCCGGGCTTTGTCTTGATGGCCGCCGTTTCCCGGATATCCGTCGTGACCGCCGGGGGCGACTGCCTCTATAATTGATCGTTTCAGATCGCACCTTTGGAACAATCCTAATGAGCAAACGCAAGATTCTGGTGACCAGCGCACTGCCTTACGCCAACGCGGGGCTGCATCTGGGTCACATGCTGGAACAGATTCAGACCGATATCTGGGTGCGCTTCCAGAAGATGCGCGGCCACGAATGCTATTACGTCTGCGCCGACGACACCCACGGCGCCCCCATCATGCTGGCGGCGGAAAAACAGGGCATCACCCCGGAGCAGTTGGTGGACAACGTGCGCGAACTGCACCTGGCGGATTCCCAGGGTTTCCTGATCGGCCACGACAACTACTACAGCACCAACAGCCCGGAGAACAAGGCGCTGGCGGAGCAGGTGTATCTGGCCTTGAAAGCCGACGACAAGATCGCCTGCCGCACCATCGAGCAGCTGTTCGACCCGGAAAAGCAGATGTTCCTGCCGGACCGCTTCGTCAAGGGCGAATGCCCCAAGTGCAGCGCCAAGGATCAATACGGCGACAACTGTGAAGTCTGCGGCGCCACTTACAACCCCACCGAACTGAAGAACCCGTACTCGGCGGTGTCCGGCGCCAAGCCGGTGCTGAAAACCTCCGAGCACTATTTCTTCCGTCTGGGCGAGTGCGCCGACTTCCTCAAGCAATGGACCGGCGGCAGCAGCGTGCGCGCCGACGGCGCGACCCAGCCGCATTTGCAGCCGGAATCGCTGAACAAGATGAACGAGTGGATTTCCGGCGGCCTGCAGGACTGGGACATCAGCCGCGACGCGCCGTACTTCGGCTTCGAAATCCCGGGCGCGCCGGGCAAGTACTTCTATGTGTGGCTGGACGCGCCCATCGGCTACATGGCCAGCTTCAAGAACCTGTGCGATCGCAGCGGCCTGAATTTCGACGAGTGGTTCGGCAAGGACAGCCGTACCGAGATGTACCACTTCATCGGCAAGGACATCCTGTATTTCCACGCGCTGTTCTGGCCGGCGATGCTGAACTACTCCGGCCTGCGCGCGCCCACCGGCGTGTTCGCTCACGGCTTCCTCACCGTGGACGGGCAGAAGATGTCCAAGTCGCGCGGCACCTTCATCCAGGCCAAGAGCTATCTGGATTGCGGGCTGAATCCGGAGTGGATGCGCTATTACATCGCCGCCAAACTGAACGGCCGCATCGAAGACATCGATCTGAACCTGAACGACTTCGTCGCGCGGGTGAATTCCGACTTGGTGGGCAAGTTCGTCAACATCGCCAGCCGCTCCGCCGGCTTCATCGCCAAGCGTTTTGACGGCATGCTGGCCAGCCAGGTCAGCGACGGCGACATCCTCGCCAAGCTGCAGGCCGCCGCCGATGAACTGGCCGCCGCCTTCGAAGCGCGCGAATACGCCAAGGCGCTGCGCGACGTGATGGCGCTGGCGGACGTGGTCAACGCCTACGTGGACGCCAACAAGCCGTGGGAACTGGCCAAGCAGGAAGGCCAGGACGCGCGCTTGCAGGAAGTCTGCACCGTGTTGATCAACGCCTTCCGCCTGCTCACCATTTACCTGAAGCCGGTGCTGCCCAAGCTGGCCGAAGGCGTGGAAGCCTTCCTCGACGTGGCGCCGCTCGCCTGGAGCGACGCCGCCAACCTGCTGCTGGGCAAGAAGATCCACGCCTACCAGCACCTGATGCAGCGCATCGACCCGGTGCTGATCGACAAACTGATAGAAGCGAACAAACAGAATATGCAAGCCACCGCAGACACCCCGGCCGCAGCTCAATACGAGCCGCTGGCCGAAACCATCAAGATCGACGACTTCGCCAAGCTGGACCTGCGCATCGGCAAGGTGCTGGAGTGCAACTTCGTCGAAGGCTCGGACAAACTGCTGCAGTTCACCGTGGATATGGGCTTTGAGAAGCGCAACATCTTCTCCGGCATCCGCAAGGCTTATCAGGAGCCGGAAAAACTGGTGGGTCGCAATGTGGTGGTGGTGGCCAATCTGGCCGAGCGCAAGATGCGCTTCGGCGTGTCGCAGGGCATGATCGTCTGCGCTTCCGGCCAGGACGACAGCGAAGGCCTGTTCCTGCTGGACGCCGATCAAGGCGCCAAGCCGGGCATGCGCATAGGCTGAGCCGGTAGTTCCTAATCCTGACTGTTCTTTTTACTAGTTGGGTCCCGCGGCCCCTGCTGTCATATTGGCATGCAGGGGCCGCGTCATTTCGCGGCCCCGAAACCTTCACCGGGCTGTCATCTGAGGCTGTTACATTCACTGCAAGCCAAATGCGAAACATTCTCGTCCGGCTGGCGGAACTTTTGAAAATATGGTATGTCTCTAGATGAAATGAATTTTGAACAACCCAAAAAAAAGAAAAAGGAATGAACCATCATGAAAATTTCTCAACTGAAACCCGGCTACAAAATCCTTGAGCACAAGGACAGCGGCTCTACCATGCATTACGAAGTGGTCAGCATTCGACAGGTTGGCAAGATGTTTGAAGTGACTTTCAAGTCCGCCTTGGGCTTGGCCAGCGCCTTGTATCCCGCCAACGCCTTCATTCAGGCGGCCGCCTGATGCCACTCCCCTGCGTTTGTCCATTCCATTGCGCAGATTACAGATGAAGCCCCGCAAAATGCGGGGCTTTGTTTTTGGCCCGTCCTTTTTCTCCCCCTGCGAAAAACTCAAGTCAGGCAGTTGACGTTTCGATGCAAATTGTTCATGCTTTTTGCATTTGAAGGCGGAGGCGCCGTGCCGAAACGCGCAAAACTGATACTGGAAATCATCGTCAATTTCCTGCTGCCCTGGTTGTGCTACCGCTATGGCGAGCCGCGCTGGGGCGAAGCCGGCGCGTTGATGTTTTCCGCCTTGCCGCCGGTGCTGTGGAGCGTGATCGAGCTGTTGCGTTTCCGGCGCGTGGACGCTTTGAGCCTGCTGGTGTTGCTGGGCATAGGCTTGTCCTTGCTGGCCATGCTGCTGGGCGGCGACGCGCGCCTGCTGTTGCTGCGCGAGTCCCTGATCACCGGTTTGATCGGCTGCGGCTTTCTGCTGTCCCTGGCGCTGCGCCGGCCGCTGGTCTTCTATCTGGCGCGGGCGACCTTGGCGCGGGAGTCGGAGCAGGGGCGGGAGCGGTTCGAACAACTATGGCGCGCGGATGGCTTCAGGCGCGCCATCCAGCAAATGACGCTGTGGTGGGGCTTGGGTTTGAGCCTGGAGGCAGGCGGGCGCGCTTATCTGGCCTGGACCTGGCCGGTAGAGCGTTTTCTGCTGGTGGCGCCCTTCATCAGCTACGGCGTGATGGGCGGGCTGTGCCTGATGACCTTGGTGTATAGGCGGAAGATGCGCCGCGAAGCCGCCGTGGCCATGGCCGCGCTTTGAAGCGGATCTCGGGCGAATAGACAAAAAAAAAGGGCCGCAAAAGCGGCCCTGAAGTTCCGTGATGAACACTTAGGAGGAAAGACACGGCTGCTTGTTTTGCGGCTTCGCTGGCAGTCGAAACCGCAGCGGCAATGTCTTCCAAAATGCACAAGATCGCGCCCGCATCGGCAGCGCCTGTTGGCAGACAGGCGGCTGACTTCTCGGGCCGCAATCGCTCGGGGAGAACGACTGCGCTGACCTTGAGTTCACTTTAGACGGTCTTTGTTGATCAGGTGTGTGGTAGTAAAGATCAACTGTTAACAAGTATGAATCATCTTGGTGCGAACTTTCCCCGCATCAGAAATTTTTTTTTCCAAAACGCTTGACCAGAAAAACGGGGCGGGGTATAGTTCGCTCCTCTGCACGAAACACAGCAGACAGATCAGACGCGGGGTGGAGCAGTCTGGTAGCTCGTCGGGCTCATAACCCGAAGGTCGTAGGTTCAAATCCTGCCCCCGCAACCAGTTTTATAGTAGTAAGCAAGTTAGCCACCGGGACGGTGGCTTTTTGCATTTCTGCCCACCGTTTACCATGTTCGTCTTTGACGATCCTCACCGGCCCGAACATGTCATGTAGTATCGTTCGCGCTTCAGCTGGCTCTGATTGCAGGGCCGCCTCTAGGTTGGCTAGTTGCATCTGGTAGCGCTCAACGATCTGCGCCGCGGATAGGGTTTGAGCCGGCTTTGCATGCTTTCTAATCTCTGCTGTTAGGCGGGCTTTTTCCTCTTCTGCTGTCGTCAGTCGTGCTTTCAATGCGGCAGATATCCCGATTGCTGCAATTGCATCAACCATCCTCCCTATCTCTTTCTCTAGATCTACAATTCGTTGAGCCATTTGCTCCGCTTCGGTGTTGCCATTGTTTGCTTGCTCATTCATTAGCACCTCTACTCGGCAGAGCAACTGTTGGATGGCGTCAGGTGAGCCGAGGGCGGTCCTTATCTGATTCAGCAATATTGTCTCGACCTTATTGCGTGGAATGGTAATGCCACTGCACGCGCTTGGGCCGCTGTTGTGTTTGACGCTGCAGCCGTAGCTGTAATGGCTATATGCAATCATTGGGCCACCGCATACGCCGCAGCGTAGAGTCCCGCCGAAAAGGGTGGATGTGCGTCCCCCGCGTTTGGTTTGGCCGCCCATGATCGCTGGAAGCTCTTTGCGTTGATTGGCGGCATCCCATAACTCATTGCTGATGATGATTAGCTCCGGCCGTTCCTGTATTACCCATTCCATCTCTGGCCGTGGAAGCCGGGTGCGTTTGCCGGTTTCAGGCGAGGTGATCCACTGGCTGCGGTTCCAGATGAAGCGCCCTCTGTATATCTCGTTGTGCAGTAAGCCCGAACTTGTTTTCTTGGTGCCGGCAATGGAGCTCAGTTTCCATTGACCGCCGCGTGGGGAGGGTATGCCACGTTTGTTTAGATCATAAATAATGGTTTTGAAACTACAGCCGGCAGCGAATCGCTCAAAAATCTCGCGCACGATCTTGGCTTGGTCTTCTGCGATTTCGAACCTGCTGCCAGCCTCCTCTTTGACCAGTCGATATCCGTAAGGCGCGGCTCCCGCAACAAACCCTCTATGCACTTGGCCGGCTAACCCCCGGTGTATTTTAAGTCGCAGATCGTCGATGTACATTTCATTGATGATGCCGCGCATGCCGCGATGCAGCTTTCTGCTGCTGGAGTCGGAGTTGTAGCCGTCGGCAACGCCAATGATGTTGATCCCCCAATACTCCAGCAGCCTTACTGCAACCTCCTGGTCAACTCTATCCCGTGCCAGTCGGTCCAGTCCTTCAATGATCAGTACATCGAACAGCCGGGCTTTTGCGGCTTCCATCATCGCTGCGGCACCGGGGCGTTCCGTGATGCTGGTCATGCCGGAGATGCCTTCATCCTGGAATACCTGGCCTACGGCCATATTTTCCAGCGTGGCGCGCTGCCGGGACACGCGAATCTGGTCGTCGATAGACGTTTCGCGTTGCTTATCTGACGAGTATCGAGCGTAGATTACGGCGTTCATTTTTGAACTCCTCGGTGTGCTGTTGCAGCATACGTATGGCAACCAACTTCATTAACTTTGAGTGACAGCGGATGGTCAAGCTAGAGTGGTTCGCGTGATCTTAAGCGCCTGGTATTTCCGTGGTGACGGTTTCGGAAACAGCTTCAAGCGGTGCCTGCTGAACTTCGGCATAAAGGTGTTGGAAGCGGGCGGCGTAGTCGTCCAGTACCTGGATGGACAGGTCCGCCAACAAGTACTGATGGGAGGCTGGGGGCGTTTGGGACTGGAGGGCGGTTAGGGTGGAGCGTAAGAGGGCGAAGCAGTTGAAGGCCATGGCGCAAGCGTCCAAGGTTTGGGACAGCAGGCGTTGTTGTTCCTGGCTTGGGGCCGGGGGCGGTTTGGCGAGAGTCGAGGGAGAGGTCATTGCGGTCTCCAAGTCAGCGTTGGAAACCTGTCCGGCGAGACTTGGACAGGCGCGTGACAAGGTTGGAAGACCGGTACTCGTAACCAAAAACCGGTAGCTCGCTAGGAACTCCCTGCCACGGCCTGTCCGGATGGGGACAGCGTGGCAGCAGACGTAGCTGTGCCAAAGCGGACACTAGCAAGTCTGCGATTACGAGTTATTGGGCTTCCAAACCCTGCGCGGCGTTATTGTGCGCTGCGCGAGGCAAGAGTACTGAGGTGGCGGGGGGGCGTCAAGGCGAGATCGAGGCAGAATCTGCGTGCAATTAAGCGCCTGGGTGGGTGGTCAGGCGCTTTCCTTACGTCAGACGGATGGGGGGGAGGGCTGTCTGACTAGGGCTAGGCGGGCTTCGGCCATATTGCTAAAGCCGACTTGTTTGTAGCAGGCGCGAACACATGTGTCGCGGTTCTTCCATTTGCCGCTGGCCCAAAGTTCGCGGATGGCGGCCCAGGCGGCGTCATTGCGAGGTTTTGCGTGCAGGAGTGGCGTGAATTCCGATAAGAAGCCTTGCCGCATCGATGGGCTAAGTTTCCGCATCCAGTGGTAGTACAGATCCATGGTGAGCTTCATCTCCTGTTTGAATTCGGTATCGATGCCCTGTTGCGCAGGGCAGACGTTCGAGACGGAGCCGTGCTGCGCTTCATAGGCAAGGATGACTTGCACCGCCTTTTTGATCGTCTGGTGTTGTCGAATCACTAGATTCATCATGATGTTCTCCTTCCCATTAGCGTTTAGCAGCGATTGAGGCCGCGGCCGAGCGTGTTGGCTTCGGCTTGGCCGTGCGGGTGGTGTACTCGACTCCACGATAAAAATCCGTCCCGGCAACTGGAACTGCGCCTGCTGCTGCAAGGCCAGCGGACTGGCTCCGGCCTCGCTGCACAGCTGGTAGTGCGCCTGATGCCCGTCCGGCAAGGCCCTGCTCAGCTTCCGCTGGAGCGGTCTATCTGCTAGGGAATAGGATGGGTGGTGGTGGTTGCCTGACTAGGGCTAGGCGAGCTTCGACCATATTGGTAAAACCGGCTTGCTTGTAACAGGCGCGCACGCAGCGGTCCCGGTTACTCCATTTGCCGGTGGACCAAAGCTGACGGATGGTGGCCCAGGCGGCTTCATTACGGGGTTTAGTTGGCATTAACGGCGGTAACTCCTTCAAAAAACCTAGCCTCATTGATGGGCGATATTGCCGCATACAGCGGTAGTACAGGTCCATGGTGAGATTCAGCTCAAACTTGACCTCGGTAAGGATGTTCCGGTAAGCAGGGCAGGTTTTTGAGAGGAGGCCATGGTGCGCTTCATAAGCCTGGATCAGTTGCACCGCCTTCTTGAGCGACTGATGTTGTCGAATTAATAGATTCATCATGATGTTCTCCTTCCCATTAGCGTTTAGCGGTGATTGAGGCCGCGGCCGAGCGTGTTGGCTTCGGCTTGGCCGCGGCGGGGGGTGTGCTGGGTTCCACGATAAAAATCCGCGCCGGCAGCTGGAACTGGATCAGCTGCAACAAAGCCAGCGGGCCGGCTCCGGCCTCGCTGCGCAGCTGATAGCGTGCCTGATGCCCGTCCGGCAAGGCCCAGCTCAACTGCCAGCTGGCGCGGTCAATCTGTTCGCCACCACCCCGCAACGCACCAGCTCTTCCCCGGAGGCGGCGGCAATGCCTATCTTCGCGGCCACACCCAGCAGAGATTTCAGTTCGATGGAACCATTGGGAGACAGGCAGATTAATTGATAGCGATAGCTCTCGGAAACGCCTTCCTCGCCTTCCAGAGCCTGAGGCAACAAGGTTTCAGCCGCGATACTGCCATCCCCGAGGGACAGCGTGAGCAGACGATTGTCTTGCGTGAAGGCACTGGAAAAACTGGCAAGCAGCTGGCTGATATCCATGGAATAAAATGTCCGCAAAGAAAAACCACTTACGCAAAGTGGCCTATTGGTGATGGTTCGCAATGGAGAGCGGAAACATTCTATTTGGATGGCTTGTGACGGTACAAGCGAGCTAGGTCAAGGTTTGGTGAGGCCCAGTTCTAAAGGACAGGTGCGGTACGTTCGCGGTTTTGAAGAGAGCGCTCCCAAAGCACATAGAGTCAGACGGGGAAATACGAAGAGGCTTCATACTCAACACCAGATATCGACAGCGGCAGTGATCGCCATGAAGTTGCTGGGCAGCGGCTATTACGACGTGGGAGCAGATGAGGGCAAGGCGACGCAGGTCAAGGCCGCCAAACACATCTATGGAGACCATAGACGCCGAGGGCGCGCACATCCGGCGTGACGGCATGGGCGCGGCCTTGGCGGGGGCGTTGAGGGAGGGGGAGGGCTTCTTGATGTACTGAAAATGGAAGTTGGGTAAGGGGGGCAATCAAGTCTGAACTCCTGCAGTTTACCAGGTACTTTGATGGCTGTTTCCAATGCAAAAACAGTCACGTTCACCTCACCCGCAAAGGGCAGCCTTGGCCGATCAGCAGCCCTCCCATCGCGGTAAGGGCCGATCATCGGCCATAGCAGTCGGGCAATCTACCTCTGTGGTATGGCTGCTATCGACTCAAAGCGGACTGTGGATAACATCCAAAGCAAACGCTTAGCACAGTAATTAAGTCGCAGATGAAATAAATTATTGCCATCATTGCTAGCCTAATTAATGATGTTGCCTATTATTATTTTTCCTCCAAGAAGGACTTCAATTAGAGATCCACGCTTTTCATGTTTAGACAAGTCATTGTCATCGTCTATCTTTAGCCCTTTCCAATAGCAACAATAGAAGTAGCCAAACTCACGAAAATCTCTCGGAAACTGCTGGTCAAGCCATGTCATATCAAGCTTTAACCCCGCGTCAGTTGATTGAATCTCGAATATCTTAGCATTGCCTTTAAATCCATTCCGTAAAATGTACTTATGGGCATCCTCAATAGAATCAGTGGCAAAAAAAGAGTTGAGCCGCGACTTAGTCGCCAATTTCTTGATCTCTGGATGATCTGTTCTAAATACCTCAAGCCAGAACTCTCTATATGCAGAACTGTCAAGACGATTTACCTCATCAGGAACATTTTGTAGCGAAGGAATGCTTTTTATTCCAACGTTCTTGAATTTTGTCCAGTAATTCTTTCCAAACACCGATGGAGCATTAGAGCGTAAATCTATGTCCATGCCTGAGCGCAAGCGGCCGGTCATATCCACATGAAAGAATGTTTGCATTTTCTTAAATTCGGCAATTAGGGTTAACGTAACATCAAACGCAGCGTAACGCGCTTATAACTGTGTCTACGTGATATCTGACCGCAAAACGCTTACTCCAGAAATCCATGGTAGTGGCCAACTGACACCACGGCATCGACGAATCTCTGTGCCGTTGCGCGGTCCATGATGACTGTCTTGCCGTCTACTGTTAGGTAAATGCTGTCTTCTGGGTAGGACGAAGAACGCCCAAACTCAATATCAAGCGAGGTTTTCCCTCCCTGATCTCTTACCCTTTCCTCGAAATACATCGTTGTTGCCATGACTTATGCTCCTGAGAAAGAAGTTCTACATCTCCGGGGAGAGCGTAACGCACTGTCGATATTCAAGTTTGGTGTCTGGAGTGTATCCCTCTGCCACGCTTAAACGTCGGCTTTGGACCGATAGCAGTCATGCTAGCACAAAGGCATGATCGGCTGCTTCGGCCGAGTTATGGCCAGCAGCAAACAGAATTTCTGATCAAGCGCCTTGCGGTAGCCCACGTAAAAATGCCCCAGCCGAAGCCGAGGCATAAATATTACGATTACAAATCATGAAGATTTAAAGGTAAAAGCGTATACGGCAGTATGTCTGCTTTTATTCCATAGAAGCCCCATTTTCGGGGCGCTCCCTGGCGATGGCCCGGCTACACCAGGCGGTTGATGTGGTTCACGCCATGATTCAAGCGTTGTAGCACCGGCTCCAGCAGCGCCACCGCCTCCTCGCTGCTGAACAGCAAGGGTTCGTCGCGGCGTTGCAAGAGAGTCATGATGGCTTGCAGGCCGGTCTGAGCGGAACGGATATCGATCAGACCTTGCAATAAACAGGCATCCATCTCCGCGCATTGCTGGGCCAGCTGTTGGCCCAAGTGAGGCAGCGCGGTGTTGTCCCGCGTATCGAGCAGGTTCCGGTTCAACTGCTTTAATTGCTCCAGCACCGGTAGTTCGTCTTGCTTCATGACCGGGCCTCCTGCGGGATCAGCTTCGCCTGTGGTTTTTGGATGAACAAGATGATCAGCACCGCCGCTGCCGCCTCCAGCAGCGCAACAAAATACAAGCCAGCGCTCAAGTTGCCGGTACTGGTTTTCAGAAAGCCGATCATATACGGCGCAACAAAGCCCGCCAGGTTGCCCACCGAGTTGATCAGCGCAATGCCGCCGGCCGCGGCGGTGCCGGCAAGGAACAGCGAGGGCAGGGCCCAAAACACCGGGAAGGCGGCCAGAATGCCGACCGAAGCCAGGGTCAGCGCCAACAGCGCCAGCCAGGTGTTGTGAAGCAGCGCTGCGGTCAGCACCAGGCCCAGGGCCGCAATCAGGGCCGCGACGGCGCAGTGCAGGCGGCGTTCGCCTACCTTATCGGAGTGCGCGCCGTTCCAGACCATGGCGATGGTGCCGGCGAGGAAAGGCAGCGTCGAAATCAGGCCGATATTGAGGGTGCCTTGGATGCCGAGTTCCTTGATGATGGAGGGGGACCAGAAGGCGATGGTGGCGTTGCCGCTGACGATGCAGAAGTAGATGGCGGCGCAGAGCCAGACATAGGGGCTGGTGAAAGCGGCTTTCAACGACGACTGCTTGTTGGGGTCGCGCTGATCCGCTGCGATGTCCTGGCGGATGGCTTCTCGTTCCGTCGGACTCAGCCAAGCCGCTTTGGCCGGCGTTTCCGGCAAGTAGCGCAGCACCGCCAGGCCGGCCAGAACCGAGGGCGCGCCTTCCACGATGAATAGCCATTGCCAACCCTGCCACTGGTTCAAGCCGTCCAGACTGGACATGATCAGCCCGGCCAGCGGGCCGCCGATCACCCCGGCAATGGCGAAGGAAGTCATGAACAGGCCATTGATGCGGGCGCGTCGGGCGAGAGGGAACCAATAAGTCAGGTACAGCACCACGCCGGGGAAGAAGCCGGCCTCGGCGGCTCCCAGCAGAAAACGCAGCACATAGAACTGAGTCGGGGTCTGCACCAGGGCCATCGCCATGGAGATGGCTCCCCACAAGATGGTGATCCGGGCCAGAGTCTTTCGCGCCCCGACTTTTTCCAGATACAGGTTGCTGGGGACTTCAAACAGGAAATAGCCGATGAAGAAAATGCCCGCGCCCAAGCCGTAAATGGCCTCGCTGAACTGTAAGTCGTTCAGCATCTGCAACTTGGCGAAGCCGATATTGACCCGGTCAATCCAAGCCAGGATAAAGAGCATGATCAGGAAGGGGATAAGCCGCAAGGTGGCTTTGCGGTAGGCATTGTTCCGCTCGTCGGGAGTCACTCGCAGGGTCTTGTCCATTGCCGTTCTCCTTTAGGCATGGGCCAGCGCGGATTCAATGCTGGCGGCTAGTTTCAGGGTGTGATGATCGCGGTTGTAGAGCCCGCTCACGCTCAGGCCGATTTGCGGCGTCAAGGGGAGGCTGACCGCGCAGCCATCCAGCAGGTTGATGATGCTGGTGTTGCGTAGCACCAGGCTGTTCAAACGGGTGAATGTGGCGTCGTCCTCCAATTCGGCCAGCGTGGGCGGGAGAATCGCCACGGTGGGCATCAGCCAGGCGTCGGCCATGGACAGGCGGCGGGTGGCGACGGCTTGCAGCGCGCGGCGCTGTTCGAGTATGTCCAAGTAGTCGGCTGCGCTTTGACTGGCGCCCGCGCGGATGCGGCGGGCGATGCGCGGATCATAGGAGCTGCCGTCTTTTCCTGTTAGCCGCGCGTGATGCCAGCGCCAGGCTTCGGCCGCGACTAGGCCGCCCTTGGCGTTGATGTCGGCGATCTGTCGCAACTCGGGGAAGTCGAAGCGGATGATTTTGGCTCCGGCACGGGATAAGCGGGACAGGGCTTGCTCAAAGGCCTGGGCCACGGCGGGATCAAGCTGATCGGCGACATAGTCTTCGCTTACATAGAGCCTGCGCCCATTGAGGCTGGGCAGAATGTCTTGGGAGAGCGCAGGTGTCCCGCCAACCCGAAGCACGGCGTCCATCATCGCGCAGCAGGACACGGAGGAGGCGAGCGGCCCAATCGAGTCCAGCGACGGCGACAAGGGCAGGCAGCCTTGTTGCGGCACGCGCCGCGCGGTGGGCTTGAAGCCGGTCAAGCCGCAAAAAGCGGCGGGGATGCGGAGCGAGCCGCCGGTATCGGTGCCCAGCGCGGCGGCGCTCATGCCCTGCGCCACGCTGACCGCTGCGCCGGAACTGGAGCCGCCGGCAATGCGCGTCGGATCGCCGGGGTTGATCGGGGTGCCGTAGTGCGGGTTCAGTCCCAGGCCGGAGTAGGCGAACTCGCTCATATTGGTGCGGCCGAGCAGCACCGCGCCGGCTGCGCGCAGCCTGGCTACCGCCTGCGCGTCTTGGCGGGCCGGCGGCTCGTTCTTCAGCACCACGGAGCCGGCGGTGGTGACTTGGCCCCGGACGTCGAACAGGTCTTTGACCGATATCGGGATGCCGGAGAGAAAAGAGGGATAGTGCTTGGCCGCATCAATCTTGTGGGCGGCGGCCAGCGCGGACTCCGCATCAAGCTGAAGGAAGGCGACGCCGCCATCCTCCCGGTGACGGTGAATCGCGTCGAGCGCGTGTTCGGTCAGCGCCACGCTGCTGGTGCGCCCCTGGCGCAAGGCCAAGTGCAGCTGCGTCAAGGTCGGCCTCATGTCGCCACCTCCAGCGTCTTGACGCGGTAAGCGTGGCGCAGCGTGCGCCCCAGCACCGGGTCATGCAGTTCCATTTCAAACGCTTCGCCATGGCCCAAGGAGCCGTTTACCGCCAAGGTGCCGCAAAACAGTACGCTGCCTGTCGGCAGCGGCCGGCCCTGGCCATAGCGTTCGATCAAGAGCCGCGGATGCAGCAGCTGCGCGGTGCCGCCCTGCTGGTACAACTCGCGTACGCCATTGCGTTCCCGCCAGCATCTCATCAGCAGTTGGTCCCAGTGCGCGACGACTTCATTGAAACGCCAAAGCTCGGCGCTGATCGGCTTGGCGCACATCTGTTTGGAGACCGTCACATCATAGGCTTCCACCTGGCGGTCGGTGTGGTCGGAGCCGACGCCGACGAACAGGCCGTCGGCATCGGCGAACAGCACGCATTCGACTTCGCCGGAGGAGTTCTCGCGCGGCACTTCCAGTTCGGCGGCGGTCGTCAGCAACTGGTGCGACAAAGGATAGAAACAAGGCGTGCTTGCCGGGGGGCGCACCCCCAGCGCTTCCAACTCGCGGATATGGTGCTCCACCGCGTGTTGATCCCGCCCGGCCCAGCCGGCGATGATTAATTGCTGTGGGGAAAACCTACGTGGGCCTTGGCCGACGACATGAAGTTCCAACATGGCTGCCTCCTGGCTAGATACTGCGGGTGGTATTGCGCTTGAACTCCTCGATGTGGTGTTGCATCAATGCTTGCGCGCCGGCGACGTCCCTGCGTTCAAACGCCTCGACAATGGCGAGGTGCTCGCGGTGGACCTGCTCAAGATGGTCGGGGGCGGAGAGGGACAGGAACCAGAAGCGCGCCTGTTTTTCGTGAAGGGCGCGTAGCAATTCGGCCAGCGTGCTGTTGCGCGCGGCGGCGGAGATGGCCATGTGGAACGCCACATCCAGTGCGGCCAGACCGGCGATGTCGCGCTGAGCGATCAGGGCGGGAGTGCGTTCAACGATGGACCGCATGGCGGCAATCTCGCCGTCCGTTGCGTTGTTGACCGCCAGCCCGACGCAGAACACCTCGTTTAGCGTGCGCACGGCGACCAGCTCCATTAGCAGATCAAGCGACAGCGGGGTAATCAGCAAGCCCTTGCGCGGCAGAATCGCCACCCAGCCATCCACCTCCAGCCGATGCAGCGCCTGATTGATCGGTCCGCGGCCCAGTCCCAACAACTCCATGATGCGAGACTCGTTCTGGACTGCGCCGGGCGTGAATTCAGGCTCGCAATGGATGATTCGGTGTTTGATTTCCGCATAGGCCGATTCTCGCTGCGCGGCGCCCTTGGTGATGTTCGTCATCTCGATTCGCACTCGTGAATGATGAGTGAATCAACACTGATCTATCAGGCTGCGGATGGTCAAGCCAGCGTGGTCCGCGTGATCTTAAACAGGCCTCTCCGTGATGACGGTTTCGCTTACAGCTTCAAGCGGTGCCTGCTGAACTTCGGCATAAAGGTGTTGGAAGCGGGCGGCGTAGTCGTCCAGTACCTGGATGGACAGGCCCGCCAACAAGTGCTGATGGGAGGCTGGGGGCGTTTGGGACTGGAGGGCGGTTAGGGTGGAGCGTAAGAGGGCGAAGCAGTTGAAAGCCATGGCGCAAGCGTCCAAGGTTTGGGACAGCAGGCGTTGTTGTTCCTGGCTTGGGGCCGGGGGCGGTTTGGCGAGAGTCGAGGGAGAGGTCATTGCGGTCTCCAAGTCAGCGTTGGAAACCTGTCCGGCGAGGCTTGGACAGGCGCGTGACAAGGTGGCAAGACCGGCGCACTCGATTAAGGACCGGCAACTCACAAGGAGTTCCCTGCCACGGCCTGTCCGGATGGGCACAGCGTGGCAGCAGACGTAGTTGTGCCAAAGCTGACACAGATGAGTCTGCAATCAAGTGCGTTTGGGCTTGCCAGCCCTGCGCGGCGTTATTGGGCGCTGCGCGACACAAAGGGTACTGAGGCGGGGGTGGGGCGTCAAGCTGATGGCGGGGCGGATTGTTTTTGTTGGGACTAATGGATTGGGGAACGACAGGGGTTGGCCGTTTAGGGCTGGGGCGCAGGCGTCAAATTTAGTGGGTTCTGTGGGATAAGTGGTAGAAGTTCAGACTTGATCTGGCAGCCTTCCGTTTTGACGGCGCCCGATTGTCAGTTTAAATCAGAACTTTTACAGATGAGCGCTTTCATCGCCGGTTCCCGGCCAGCGGCCAGTTCCGCGTCGGCTTTGAACAGCTTGATCAGAGCGTTGTCATTCATTGTTGTGCTCAAGTAGGTGCATCTCTTGCTTCGCTGGACCCTGCGCGCCTGGCCCGGGCTGCCGCCCTTCCACCTGCGGTTTGCGGGCGGATTGAAGGTCGGGGCGGAATTAGGGCATCATGTGCGGCCCGCGTCGTCATGCCGGCCGGGTTCGGCGGTTGTGATGGCCTAGCATGGATATTCCGCAATTGTAACTTTGAGCGATGACAGATCAACGCCCTTGCACTCACACCCTGCTGACGGGTTTTCGCATCGTATTCCGCCTCCAGCTCATAGTGTTGGCGGTATCCTGCGTGATGAGCTGGCTCCAGTACCATGACCCGCATGGCAGCCTGCATCAGGATTTGACCGGGAGCGGCGTGCTGCTGCTGGGCATCAATCTCATGGCTTTTCTTATCGGCTGTAGCGTGTTCCTGCAGCGGGTGCGGCTGGATTGGGTTGGCCGCAAGATCGCTTATGTGGGTGTGGAAACAGAATATCGCTGGCGCGAGGTTGATGTTGCCGCTATTGATGCCATCCGTTTTCTGACGCATGGTCAGGGCAATAGAGGGGCGGTGGATCGTCTGTGGCTGAAAGCCGACGCCCATCCGCGTGGTGGCTTGGTGCTGCTCGATTCTCGCATCCGCCCGCTGTTCTGGCGGCGGCCCTCGCCCTTCTTCTGCGCGGTGGTGGATTTCGTCAGGGAGCAGAATCCCGAGGTCAGCCTGCCACAAGCGCTGGTGTAGTGTTGTAGCCGCGCAATGGCGGCTTGATTTCATTTGGGAACGACGATGCCGGAATACTCGAATCTGCTGGCCTTTGCGCTGGTCTCCTTGGGCATGGTGGCCACTCCGGGGCCGAATATGATGTATCTGATCTCGCGCTCCATCTGCCAGGGCAAGCGGGCCGGGCTGATCTCCTTGTCCGGCGTGGCGCTGGGCTTTGTGTTCTACATGTTGTGCGCGGCGCTGGGCATCACCACCTTGCTGCTGGCCATCCCCTATGCCTATGACGCCTTGCGCTTGGGCGGCGCGGCGTATCTGCTGTATCTGGCGTGGCAAGCGCTCAAACCCGGCGGCAGCTCGCCCTTCCAGCTGCGCGAGCTGGCGCCGGACAGCGACCGCAAGCTGTTCATGATGGGGTTTCTGACCAATCTGCTGAATCCGAAAATCGCGGTGATGTATCTGGCCCTGTTGCCGCAGTTTCTGTCCAAGGCCGGCGGCGATGTGTTGTCCCAATCGCTATTGCTCGGGTTCACGCAAATTCTGATCAGCGTCAGCGTCAACGCCTTGATCGTGCTGAGCGCCGGCGCCATGGCCGCGCTTCTGGTCCGGAAACCGGCCTGGGGCGTGGTCCAGCGCTGGATCATGGGCACGGTCTTGGGCGGCCTGGCGGTCAGAATGCTGTTTGAAAAGCCGCGCTGACGCGATTGAGCGTTTGCCGGCGAGAAAAACAATGCGGCGGCCCCGTTGAATGGGGCCGCCGCATTGTTTCAGCCTAAGAACCGGTTCATGGCCCGCCGCGCGTCGGCGGGGTGGATGGACGAGCGTTGAAAACCGCTCTTGCTGGCCAGGCGCTTAGGCGGGGAGAGCCTTACTGCAGCACGCCGTTGATCGTGTAGCGCAAAGCGCCGCTCGCCGCGGGAACCGCCTTGCTGGCCAGCGCTTTTCCGCCGCAAACCACTTTCGCGTTTTGCGGCTGCAAGGCGCTGGGCACGTTGACGTGGAATTTGTTCATCACCTCGCCGTTGACGCGCGTGCTTTGCAGTTTGAACTTCAGCTGCCCGCTGGCGGTGTCGACCTGCAACTGGCATTGCGCGGAGGACGCCGACGCGCCGTCATCCGGGTAGCTATAGCCGTAAGCGCCGCGCAGGGCCGGGTATATATAGGAGGTGAGTTTCATCTCCGGGTCGTAATACCCCAGCAAGGTGGTGACCGGCACGCCAAAGCGCTGCGGCTTGCGGTCGGTTTCAATGGACTGCGTCTTGACCCACAGCCGGCCGTCGGACACGAAGTGATTGTCCCCGCTGCGGCCCGTTATCGTAAACGTCTGGCCGGGCGCCAGCAGGCTGGTGGCGTAGGTGGCGCGGTTGTCTATGGTGATGAGCTTGCCCTTGTTGGCGGCGCTGGCCGCCGGCGCCTTGACCTCCCGTGTCCAATAGCCGTCTTCCATCTTGATCAGCGCGCGGTCGGCCTTGCCTATCGCCTCGGCGAGATAGGCCTCGCTCAGTTTTTCCAGCGGCACGGTCGCCGTGTCCGGCGCGATCCGGTGAGGGTAGGGCTGCATGCTTTGGCTGGACGCGTTCCACAGGCTGAAGCCGGTGGCCGAGGCGGGGTCGAACACCGGCTTGCTCTCCAGGAACTGCTGAATCCGCTTGGCCACATAGGGCGTATACAGCGTGAAGCGGTTGACGGCGCTCATCGGGCTGCCGCCGGCCATGGCGTCCAGGCCGTAACTGCGGCCGGCGAAGGGCGTCTGGCAGGGCTTGCCTTCCGGCATGCAAGTGTCTTGATTGCTGACGACGCCGCTGAAGTTGGGAAGGAAGCGCTTGAGGTCCGCATCCCAGCCCCAGCTGGAGTTGATGGCCCCGGCGGGACGGTGAACCGAACCGTCGAAACCGCCGACATAATGGCCCAGGCCGTAGTTGTGGCCCACTTCGTGGCTGAACTCGTTGCCCAGGGACGCGTCCAGCGTGACCACGCCGCCGCCGCCGGAGCCGCCGTGCACTTGCACGCCGTTGGCGTAGCGGCCCTGGCTGTTGTGCGCGGTCAGCAAGGCGGCGGTCAAGGGGAAGTCCGCCCCGCGGCCGGCCGTGCTGTTGACGCCGTAATTGGCGTAATTGATGCCGGTGGAAATCAGTTCCTTGCCGATGTCCTCCCGCATGGTGCCGGTATGCCAGCCGCCCTCGCTGGGGTCTTGTTGAGTCAGCCGGCTGCCGTCCGGCAGCATCACTTCTTTCAAATGGACGGGTTCGTACTGGGCCACCAGCAGTTGATTGAGCGGAACGGTTTGCAGGTACTCGCGATGCGCGCCGGGATCGTTGGCGAAGGCGAAAGCCCGGCGCGGCTCCACCAGCATGCCGATGTCTATGGTGTTGATCAGCAGCTGGGTGGCCGGGCCCACTTCAAGCTTGGCCAGGGTGCCGGATTTCGACGCGTGGCTGAACTGCAGGGACATGCCCGGCTTTACCCAGGCGGCCGGCAGGACGGCGCTCCAAAGGTTTTGCGCGTAGACGATCCGGTTGTTGTCCAGCTCTCCTTGGCGGAACCATTGGCCGTTGACGTATTTGAACAGCAGGGTGTCGCCGCGGCTGACGTCCACCGCGCGCGAGCTGTAGCGCACCGTGGAGCCGTAACCGGCCTGGGACTGGAAGCGGATCATCTTGCCTTCGAAGGAGGCGTCGGCGGGCAGATAGGCGGTCTTGACCCAGCTGCCGTCCGCGGTCTGGATATTCACCATGGCGTTGGCGCCGAGCTTGCCGCGCAGGAAGGCGCCGTTGGGGTCGTCGAGCTTGGCCAGATCGGCATTGCTGCTGATGGTGGTTTGAGCGCCTGACGGCGGCGTGAAGTCAATGCCGCCTTCCGGCGCGCCGTCGACGAAATACGCCGTCTTGGGCTGTTTGTCGGGCGGATTCAGCGACAGCGTGCCCAGCGTGGCGCCGCTCTTGTCCTTGACGGCGACTTGCAGCGGCTTGTCGGCGCTGATGGCGGAAATCGGGCGCAGCATCAGCAAGGCTTGGCGTCCTGCCACCAAATGCGGCTGGCTGTCTCCGGCGACGCCGGAGCCGGCCGGCATGATCTGGCTTTGGGCGACGGACACCTCGCCCTCAAAGGCGCCGCTTAGATCATTGCGCGGCGCGACGGCGTTGAACGGCCAGGCATTGGCGACGGCGGCATAGCCGGCGGCCTGCCCGGCCAGCTGTTTTTGCGCGTCGTCTTCATTACAGCCAAATAAAGAAACCCCGATCAGCAGACTTGGAATAATAGCTAGGCGCATGTTCTCTTTCCCTTATATGAATGAGGGTGGTTGACATTTGGATCCATAGCCGCGCAGCTATCAGCAGTGACTGGACCTTATGCGGTAAGTTTCTGGATGGGGGTGGTTTTTGTGAATAATGCCGATTATTTTAACGCGGCATTTTGTTTTAAAGATGACTGTATTTATTGGTTTTTTCGTTGTGGATGCTTGGAGGTTAATTGCGGCGTGGCGGTTTTCCGTCTGTTTGATCCCGCCGTGTTTTGGCGGTTTGATCGTCCCAGGTTTTAAAGGACGGCGGTTTGTTTGATGTGAATAGAGAGAGCGGTGTTTTCTTGGCTTTTATGGAAGACGAAATTGTTCTTTCATTGATTTTCCGGCGGTTTGATTGTCAATGAAATAATGGCAACGCCAAGAGGCTTAGCGATGACAGCAGCGCTTCCTTACGGCGTTGAAACCCGCTTCAAAATGCTCATGCGCCAGGTGTGGACTCCGCTTTCTCCTCAGCGGTTTTCGCCTTGTCTCGCTTGTGCTCGCGAGACTTTGAACCGGCTCCAAGGCCCGCCTCCTCTTGGCGTTCGGCTAGCCGAATAAAGGCCGGCCGCCGGTGGGAGGCGTCGCAGGCCGGTTCGGCCGCCGCGGGATGTGAAGGGCGGTGCGGCCTTGGACTCAGTCCAGCTCCGGGTCTTGCTCCACCAATTCCAGGCGCGCCACCACCGCGTGCGGCGGCAGCAAGGTGCCGGGAGACAGCACGGCGTTGGCGCCGATGCGGCTGTGGTCGCCCACCAGGGCGCCGAATTTCTGCGTGGGCAGGGTCCAGGCCTGCTGGCGGCAGCGCAGCGTGATGGTCTTGTCGCGGCGCTCGTTCCAGTGGTTGGCGATGACGGCGCCGGCCTCCATATTGATGTCCGCGCCCAGTACGGAATCGCCGACGAAGTTGAAATGGGCCAGCCGCGAGTAGGGGCCGATGACGCAGGTTTTGAGTTCGCAGCCCGGTCCCACCGTCACGTCGTTGGCCAGCGCCACGCCGCCGCGCAGATAGGCGTGGGCGGCGATGCGGCAATTGGGGCCGATCAGCAGCGGGCCTTTGAGGACGGCGCCGGCTTCGATCGAGGCGCTGCGGTGGATGGCGATGTCGCCGTCCACCGCCCAGTGCGCCGGGTCCAGCAAGGCGTTTTGCCGCGCCAGGCTGTCGGGCAGCCGGCCAAGCCAATGCCACGGCGGCTGGGCGCGGTCCAGCCAGGGAAAGTGGGTGAGCAAGTCGGCGAACAGCTCGGCGGCGAGGGCGGAGGACATGGTTGAGCCTGTTGCGTAAGGAGATTTGTATTGTAGGGCCGGCGGCGCGAGGCGGCCAGAAGGCCGGCCGTCGCGGCTTCAGATTTCGTAGACCCAGCTGATGGAGTCGCCGGGGCGCTCCACTTGGGAGGATTCCAGGCTGAACAGTTCCATTTTGCGCAGCGGCGGCGAATACAGATGCAGGGTGACCAAGTCTTCGCCGTAGGGCTGGAGGTTGGAGATCTGGTGGATGTCCAGATGGCTGTTGACGGTCAGGCTGCCGCTTTCCAGGCGGTGGGACTCCACCGCGTATACCAGGCCGTGATCGGTGCGTTCGAACACGGTTTCGGTGGCGGCGCCTTGCAGCACGCGCAAGCCGCACAGGCTGCCGCGGTGGTTGTGGATGCGGCTGCGCTGGGTGCTGCGCCAACAGAGCAGCAAGAGTTCGCACCAGGGGCTGAGGTAGATCTGGTTGCGGCGGTAGCGTTCGTCGCTGAATTGGCGGAAGGGCTGCAAATCGTCCGGGCCGAGTTGCAGCGAATCGTGAAACAGCCGGATCTGCTCGATGTTCAGATTGGCCTGGTAGGCGTCCAATTGCCGCAAGGAGGCGGCCAGGCTGGGGCTGAGGGGGAAGGCGGACTGCGCGGCGGCGCATAAGGTGTCGTTCATCGGTTTCTCCTTTGGCCGGCGCGGCCGCGGACAGTGGGTTCTGTCCGTCGGGCTGGAGCGCGGGCGGCGTTTTTCTGACTGGGCCCGCGCCGGCAAAGTTCGCGGCGGCGGGGCCGCGGCTATGGATTCGGTATAGCCGATGGGGCCGCGGCCCGGCTGCCTGAATGGGCAGGTTTCAGCCGCTCGGCGCGCCGGACGCCTCGCCGTGGCGCCGCAGCGCGGAGCGCGTGCGGCGCAGGCCCAGGGCGATGGCCAGCGCCAGCAGCGGCACCGCGGCGGCGGTGGCCAGCTCCACGTTGAGCGGCAGGCCGGCGGCCTTGGCGCCTTTGAGCAGATAGCCGATCAGGCCGGCGCTGTAATAGGTGATGGCGGCGATGGACAGCCCTTCCACGGTTTGCTGCAGGTGCAGCTGCATGGCGGCGCGGCGCTCCATCGAGGTGAGCAGCGCCTGGTTCTGCCGTTCGCGGCGGATGTCCACGCGGGTGCGCAGCAACGCGGTGGCGCGGTTGACCCGCGCCGCCAGTTCGCGCTGGCGCGCGGCCACGGCGCGGCAGGTGTCCATGGCCGGCGCCAGGCGGCGTTGCATGAATTGCTGGAAGGGCTGCAGGCCGTGAATCCGGCGCTCGCGCAGCTCGGCGACGCGGCTGCGGACAATGTCGTAATAGGCGAGGGAGGCGTTGAAGCGGTGATCGGTGCGGGACAGCGCGTTTTCCGTCGCGCCCGCGAGCTCGGTCAAACGGTGCAGCAGCTGGGGCTCGCTGTCGGCGCCGGCGCCGCTCATGGCGCCGGTGAGCTCGGCCAGCTCCTCGTCCGCCTTGGCCAGCTCCGGGGCGATGCTCTTGGCCACCGGCAGCGCCAACAGGGCCAGCATGCGGTAGGTTTCCAGCTCCAGCAGGCGCTGCAACATGCGGCCGGCCTGGCGGCGGCCCATATAGAGGTCCGCCAGCAGATAGCGGGAGAAGCCGTCCGGGTGGATGCGGAAATCGGTGTAGGCGCGGCCGGCGCCGTCGCCTATCTCCGCGCCCGCCAGATCGTGGCCGTTGAAGCACTGAGCGGCCAGATCCTCGATGCGCAGCGGCAGCGCGCCGGGCGGCAGCAGCGTGGCGTGGGCGGCCACCAGCACATTGCCGGGCAGCAGCGGCAGCCAGGCCGCCGGCAGCGCTTGCAGCGCGGGTTGGGCGAAGGGGCTGGTTTCCGCGCCGTGGGCGAGGATGGTGAAGCTGGAAAATTCCCCGTGCCGTTCCCAGCGCACGCGGCCAAACGCGGCGTCCAGCTGAAACTGGCCGGTCCCGACGTCGGGCGCCGGCTGTCCCAGTTGCAGCGCCAGTTCCCGGCATAACCAGTTTTCCTGTTCGCGGCTGATGTGACGGTGCAGATAGGCCAGATAGCTGACGCGGTTGTCGGAGGCGATCTGCAGCGCCGGCCTGGCGTGGGCTTCGCGGTTGAGTTGCCGGCGTTGCGGATGTTCGTTGAGGCGGAGGCGGGGCGGATCGGAGAGTTCGGCGGTCATGGCGGGCTCCGGTTGCGGGCGGGCAGTCTTCAGCATAAAGCGTTTTATGCTGCAATGCAGCATATTTTGATGCAGGATTGTTTCGCCATGAATAAAGGGCGGCCGTGGCCGCCCTTTGGTTTTGTTCTCGGTCTTTAGATCCGTGTTTTGCCCGCCTTGCCTTGGGTTGATCACCGTTCAGCTTAGACCCGCTCACAAAACCCCCTGATCCTGCGATGCGCCCCCTTGTCGTACGACGGGACTGTAGCTTCGCGGAAACGTCGTGTTAGCTGCGCTGCTACAAGGTCGTCTGCGTCGGCGCGCTGGGGCTCGGCTTATCCATGAGGTTTTGTTTGCTGCTCTGAATCGGGTGCTGGTCTGTTATGGCTGGCTGGCGACGGCGTCCGGCGCGACCAGGGCAAGCGTCTTGTCGTGCCGCCTCATCAGCAGGTAGTAGGTCGATAAGCCCAGCCCGCAGCCGATGAACCAATTGAAGTTGGCAAGCGTTTCCCATGAGCTGAAGGTAATGATCAGGCCAATGAGCACGGAAGGGGCCAAGGCGTAAAGGGCTTTGGGATTGACGCCGTTTTGATACCAGTAACGGCCTTCGGGCTGATTGCTGTAGAGGTCGTCGACGTGGATGACGCGATGACGGATGAGGTAGAAATCGGCAATCAGGATGCCGAACAAGGGACCGATAAAAGCAGCCAGCACGTCCAGCGTATAGTGGATGACCTGAGGGGAGTTGAACAGATTCCAGGGCGTGATGAAAATCGAGGCGAAAGCCGCGATGAAACCGCCGGTCCGCCAACTGATGTGCTTGGGGGCGACATTGGAAAAGTCGAAAGCCGCGGAAACGAAATTGGCCACGATGTTGATGCCAATCGTGGCGGTGACGAAAGTGAAGCCTCCCAGCACGGCGGCCAGCGTATTGTCGATCTTGCTGACGGTTTCGATGGGGTCGGTGATCATGCGGCCGAATACGGTCAGGGTTCCGGAGGTGATGACCACGGTGACGATGGAAAAGGCCAGGAAGTTGACCGGCAGGCCCCAGAAATTGCCGCGTTTGACCTCTTTGAACGTTTTGCCGTAACGGGAAAAGTCGCCAAAGTTGAGCATGGGGCCGGAAAAATAGGAGACCACCAGGGCGGTGGCGATCGCCATCTGACCCAGGGCGAGGAGGCCCTGATGGCTGGTTTCGCTCAGCGTGGGGCTGATATTGGCGGGGCCCGCCCGCCAGACGACCCACGCCGCGAGCAGCAGCATGACGGCGTATACCGCGGGGCCGGCCCAATCGATGAATTTGCGGATGGACTCCATGCCATGCCAGAACACGATGGCCTGCAGCGTCCACATGATCATGAATCCCAGCCAGCCAAGGTAGGACAAGCCCAGCAGACTGCCGTGGGCAAGAACTGCGAGTTGAGGGAAGAAGCGCAGCAGTATGATGTTGAGCGCGCTGGAAGCCAGGAAGGTCTGGATGCCATACCATGCCACGGCGATCAGCCCGCGGATGACGGCGGGCACGTTTGCGCCGTATACGCCGAAAGACATGCGACAGACCACGGGGTAAGGGATGCCGGCTTGCTGGCTGGGTTTGGCCACCAGGTTGCAAAATAGGTTGACCAGGCAGATGCCGATCAGCAGGGAGAGCAGAACCTGCCAGACATTGAGGCCTAGAGCGAACAGGCTGCCGGCAAACACATAGCCTCCAACGCTATGCACGTCCGACATCCAGAAGGCGAAGATGTTGTACCAGTTCCAGTTCTGCTGCTTGAGAGGTCCGAGATCTTCGTTGTATAGCCGGTCGCTATAGCGGGCGGGGTGTTGCTCTGACATAGGGTGACTCCTGGTGGGGGTGAGTCGCTCCTTTTTTGTCTACGATTTTTTTATTTTCGTATACAAAATAAAGGATGATTTACTAGGGTTTTGCAAGGCTCGATGGCTGTCCATGGCCTAACAAAACATCTCTGCAGCAAACCACATGCCAATCCGCTGATTTTAATGATTTTTTCTTATTGAACACTGATGGCGCATTGTATTTTGCGTTTTTTGTTGTGTACAATATTATTGTGGATTGTGAACAATTTTTGTTGTTTTGATGGTCGGCGTCGTTTTGCGCCGCGGATGGGACAGGGAAAGGGAGGGGAGGGTGTCGGAGCGCAGCAAGGAGGAGGACGCGGCTTTGGACGAGGTCGGCGCCAAGGATGCGTTGGTCTACGAGCATTTGCTGACGGCCATTTACGAGGCGCAGTTGCCGCCGGGCACTAAATTGCCGGAGGATGCGCTGGCGGAGGCGTTTGGCGTCAGTCGCGCAGGGGTGCGCAAGGCCTTGCAGCGTCTGTCGATTGCGAGGCTGGTTGATTTGCGTCCGAATAGAGGGGCTTCGGTGGCGGAGCCGACGGTGCAGGAGTCGCGTGATGTTTTCGCCGCCAGAAGGTTGATCGAGTGCGGCGCTTTGCCGCTGGCCATGGCCAATTTGCGCAAGGAAGATCTGTCCGCGCTGGCGGACGCGCTGCGACAAGAGTGCAAGGCCCAGCACGAGCAGAACCGGTCGGCGGCCATTACGTGGTCCGGCGCCTTTCATCTGCGGCTATTGTCCATTGCCGGGAATCAATTATTGACCGATATCCTGCATGAATTGATTGTGCGCAGCTCTTTGATCATTGCCCGCTACGGCGCGCCGATTGCCGGTTCATGCCGCCATGCCGATCATCAGCAGATTCTAGAACTGATGGAGAACGGACAGGCGGATGAGGCGGTGGAATGGATGCGGCGTCACCTCGACGCCGTGGAGGGCAACTGTCGGTTTGAGGAAGAGAGCGCCGGCGGGCCGGATTTGAAGGCGGTGTTGCACGGTATCGCCAAGCGGCGCAGCGGCCGATAAATGGCGTTTGCGCATGGAGCGTGCTCATGAAGATTTGCGTGATTAATCCTAATACGACCGCGGATATGACCGAGCGTATCCGTTTGGCGGCGGTGCGGGCGGCCAGGCCTGACACTTTGATTGTGGCCAGGAATCCAGAGGATGGACCGGTGTCGATCGAGTCGCATTTCGACGAGGCGGTCAGTGTGATCGGGGTGTGCGAGGAGATCAGGGAGGGCGCGCGGCAAGGCTACGACGCTTACGTGCTGGCCTGTTTTGGCGACCCCGGTTTGAACGCGGCGCGGGAACTGGCGCGCGCTCCGGTGGTGGGGATCGCGCAGGCCGCTTTTCAGATGGCGTCCTTGATCGCCACGCGTTTTTCGGTGGTCACCACATTGGGCCGAACGTGCGTGATCGCCGAGCATTTATTGCATAGCTACGGCTATGCCCATCTTTGCCGGCGGGTGCGCGCCGCCGAGGTGCCGGTGCTGGATCTGGAGCGAGAGCCCGATATCGCTTACCGGCTCATCGTCGAGGAGGCGCGCAGGGCCCGAGACGAGGATGGCGTCGGCGCCATTGTGCTGGGGTGCGCCGGGATGGCGGATCTGGCTCCCCGTATCGGAGATGCGATCGGCCTGCCGGTTGTGGAAGGAGTGGGCGCGGCGGTGGCGTTGGCGGAGTCGCTCGTCGCCCTGGGTCTGCGGACCAGCAAGACGGGCGACCTGGCTTTCCCTCCGCCAAAGCATTTTTCCGGGCGCTTCGCCGCTTTTTCGCCATAGCGCGCGGGCTCCAATGAAAACAGGGCGGCTTTGGCCGCCCTGTTGGTTTGGCGCGTCGGTTTCAGTCCGGCAGGTTCAGCGCCGCCGCGCCCTTGGCGTCGAACCAGGCCACGCCGCTGCCCAGCATCGCCTGGCCGTTGCGCACGAACAGATTGTGCGCCATCGCCTGCTTCAGCTGTTCCAGATAGGCGGGAGTGAAAATGGCGCTCCACTCGCTTTGCAGCTGGCGGGCATTGGCGATCTGGCGGCTGCCGCCCTTGTGGTTGATCCGGAGCGGAAAGTGCACGTAGCGGCTGGCCTGCTGGGCTTCGCCGGCCAAAGCGGCGCGCTGGAAGCCTTGGACTTTGGCTTCGAAGGCGGCGTCGCTTTCTTCGGTGACGTCCTGATACCAGCGGCCTTCGGAGGCCGGCGCCATGTCGCCCATGGTCAGCGCCACCGGCAGGGTCTTGGTCTTCAGCGTCCAGTCGCCGTCCAGGCCCACGCTGTTGTCGAAGCTCAGCGGCTGGCCGTCGGCGCTGCCGTTGCCTTTGAAGCGCAGCTTGAACACGCCGCCGCCCGGTTCGCTGAGTTGCAGGATATCGCCTTGCAGCTTGCCGCGCAGCGGGATGTCCTTCAGATAGCGGCCGTAGAAGTAGTGGCCGCCGCTGAAGGTTTTGCCGTCCTTCACCAGCAGGCTCATGCCTATGCGTTCCTGTCCCAGCGTGCCTTCCAGATTGACGCGGTCGATGTCGTCGGCGGCGTGGGCGGCGCCGGCCAGGCCGGCGAGCAGGGCGGCGGCCATCAGGCCGCGGGATGCGAGTTTGAGCGCGGTCATGGGATGTTTCTCCGTTAACGGGCGATGAGGCGTTTGCGGTAGCTGGCGCGGTCTATTTCCTGGATTTCCACGCACAATTGCACTTCCATGCCCGGCGGCAGCGCCGCGCTGTCGGCCAGCGCCTGCAGGCTCAGTTCGGACAGACGCTGTTTTTCCTCGGGGCTGCGCCCGCTGAGTAAGGCCAGTTTGGCGTGGACGAAGCCGCGCGGCAGATCGTGGACGCCGATGCGGCAGGCGTCCAGCGCCACGGCGCGGCTCTTGATGTCGGCTTCTTCGAAGTGGCCGCTGGCCAGCAGTGCGCGGTTGATGTCCAGCAGCGCGTCCGCGGCGGCGAAGCCGGCCAGATTGCCGCTGTACTCCAGTGTCAGATGGGGCATGTGTGAGCCTGTGGTGTTGCGCCGCCTTCCGTGTGCGCCGGGAGGGCGATGGAATGGTTGCGCGGCGGTCGATACGCCATTGTATTGCAACAGCTCAGTGTACCCAAGCCCGGGACGGGAGAACAGGGGCGCGGCCGGCGGCGCGCCCGGCGCGATCAGGGCTTTTTCGCGGTCCGGATCAGGCTTTGGATGTCTTCGGGCTGGATGATCTCGTGTTCCAGGCTGCGGCTGATCAGCTCCAGCAAATAGGTTTTCTTGAATACCGGGGAGCCTTCCCATTCGCTGCCCGGCTGTCCAAGCACGCTGGACTGGGTAATGATGGCGGGTTCGCCGTCAATCACGTCCAGCGCGAATTCATCTTCTGAAATTCTCATTTAAGCGCTTTCCTCTGCATTGCGTCGTGGCGGGCTTTTGCGTCGCGTTGATTGTTCTTGTTAATATTTTTCTTCTTTTAAATTTATGGTTCGCGAGTATCTTGCGCCTGCCCCGAATGATATAGTGTTGCAAAATTATTATATTGTCTTTTTGTTTAAAAGAGTAGTGACGGAATTACAAAAGATAGTCTGATAAAAACAATATCGTTTGATGCTTGCGCCGGGTTTGGCGCTTGCGTTTAAAATGGGCGTGCATGTTTGGACGTGAAATTAAAAATGGAATCGAAACGGATTCGACTTGCATGGAGGGCTGAATGAGCAGGGCGGTGTGGAAAGAAGAGGCCGAGAATGGCGCTTTGTTGAGTAAGGCGTCGAAAAACCTGACGTGTCTGATGGGGCGCGCCGGCGTCGACGCTGCGCAATTAAGCGAGGCGATAGGCCTGGGCGTGGCGACGATCAACAATATCAAGCGCGGCGTGGGCAATCCCACCTTGCTGACCTTGATGGAGCTGGCCCGGTTTTTCGATGTCAGGCTCAGCGATTTCGTGGAGAGCGATCTGGGGCGCGAGGCCGGCGACAGCCCCGCGGCCATGGCGGTGCCCTTGATCAAATTCACCGAACTGACCCTGTTTTTTGACGGAATGATTATCGAGCCGGAACGGTATTTTGTGGATGCCGCCGGTTTCGACGCCGCGGACGCGTTTGCGGTGTTGTTGAACAATGATTCGCTGTTTCCCGGTTTTTCCCAGGGCAGCGTTTTCATCGTGGCCCGGCAGGAGCGCCCGGCGGACGGCGATGTGGTCTTGGTCAGCATGGCCGGCCAGCAGCCTTGTTTCCGGCGGGTGTTCATCGACGGCGAGCATTGTCTGTTTTCAAGCATTTCCTTGATGCACGATTTGCAGCCTTTGGTGTGCCGGGATTTCAAGGTGCTTGGCGTGGCGGTCAAGGCGATTAAGACTTTTAGCGCAGGATGAAGGTGTGGAACAGTTCAGAGTTTACGGATTGATTGTGGGTTTGTCGGTGACCATCATGGTGGTCTGCGATTCGCTGGTGTACAAGACGCTGGATATTTACGGCTTGAAGATCACCGCCAGCGGCATCGTGTTTTCGCTTTGCTATCTATTGTCCACGGTGTCCACCGAGGTGTACGGCTATAAGCTGGGCGGACGCACGGTGTGGATTCTGGTGGCGTGCCAGACCTTTTTCGTTCTGATCATCAATGGCTTCGCCTTGCTGCAGCCGGATAATAACGAGATTTCCAAGCAGTACTACCTCTTGTTCAACGAATTTTGGCGGGTGATGGTGGGCACCTGGATCTCGGTGCCGGCCTCTTATTTTTGCAATGGCTTCGTCGTGTCGCGGATGAAGGTCTTTTTCGCCGGCCGCTTCTTTTTCATCCGCTATGTGATCGCGTCCATGCTGGCCCAGGCGGTGCTGCTGACCACGGCCTATCCCATCAGCCTGTCGTCGCGCTATAGCGGGCAGGAACTGCTCAACATCATCGCCACCACCTGGTCTTACAAGGTGTTCGTTTCCATCGCCTTGCTGCCGGTGGGCTATTACCTGGTGGGCGTGGTGAAGCGGATAGAAAAGACCGATTACTTTGACTGGAACGTGTCCTACAACCCCCTGGCGGTGTTCAAGGAGGACGGCGAAGACGTCAAGAGAAACAAATACGCGATGGAGGAAGGACGATGAGGGCCGCGCAGATATCCGACACGCATCTGTTCGCCGAGGCCGGCGGCCAGTTGATGGGCTACGACACTTACCGCGAGTTCGACCGGGTGCTGAGCCAGCTGGAGCGGCGGCATGCGGCGGAGCTGGACGCCGTTCTGGTCACCGGGGACATTTCTCAGGATGAGAGCGCGGCTTCCTATGAGCGCTTCGCGCAGCGGCTGGAAAGAACGGGCCTGCCGGTGTACTGGCTGGCCGGCAATCACGACGCCGCGTCCTTGGCGGCCGAGGTGCTGGGCCGCTACCCTTTCATGCGGCCGCTGGAGCGCCTGGAAACGGCGGACTGGCTGTTGTTGGCGCTGGATTCGGTGCGGCCGGGCACGGACGACGGCCATATCGACGAGCGCGCCGCCGCCGCCTTCCGGCAACGGCTGGCCGGGGCGGACGCCGCCGGCAAGCGCTGCGCCGTGCTGTTGCATCATCATCCGGCGGCGGTGGGCACGCCGCTATTGGACAGCTGCATGCTGCAGGACACGGAGCGGTTTTGGGAATTGATGGCGGAGACGCCGCGTTTGCAAGTGCTGTTGTGCGGCCACGCGCATGGGGATTACCGGCTGGAGGCGCGCGGCGTGGCGCTGGAAGTCTGTCCGGCCAGCTGTTTTCAGTGGCGCAAGGGCACGGCGGCGCTGGACACCGTGGACGCGCGCGGCTACAAGCTGCTGGAGTTCGACGCGGCCGGCTTCCGCAGCCAGACCGTGATGATTTAGCGCCTGTTTTCAACGCCGTATCGCCGACGCGCAGCAGCCTATGAACAGGCGCTTAGCGCGGCCGGGCCCGCCGGAGCGCCAGCACCTTGCCCGAGCCGTCCGCCGCCGGCGTGTCCTGGCGGCGGGCTTCCGCCGCCGCGCGGCTGATGTGGCCGGAGACGGCGCGGCCTTTTTGAAAACCGGTGGCGTAGGCGATCTTGCAAACTTCCTGCGGGGGCAGGTCGGCGAAATAATCGATGTTTCGACAGATGCTTTCGCCGGAAAAGGTTTCGCTATTGCCGTGCAGATGAATCCGGTATTGATTGCCGCGCAGTTCTTCCTCCACCTTGCAGCGCTTTTCTTCTTCTTTCCTATGGTTTTCCAATAGCGCGATTTTTATCAGGTCTCGCGGCCGGATGGCGGACAGGAGCTGATTGCTGGCCAGGATGTCCGCGTGGGACAGCTTGACGAAGTCGTGGCTGCCGTAAAGCTTGAACAGGTAGAGATATTCCTTGGAGTTCTTCTTGAGCATTCTGTCGCACAATACCAATTGGTAGGGCGGATTGAATACGCTGATGATCCATTTTTTTATTCGAGTCAGAAAACGAGCGCGCATCGTGCATTACCCCTGCATTTAACGCGCTCTAGTTTACCCAAAGCCGACAAAAGGCGCTTGAGGGAATGTTTTTGGAATATCCTGATCCTTATTATTTTAACGGCGCGGCGGATCCGATTTTCGGCGCAGGCGTTTGCAGCGGCAGAAACAAATCGCAGACGGCTTCGTTTTCCGCCACGTCCGGATAGAAACGCACGCGCTGGAGAAACAGCGGGTCATCGCGCGGGGTTTCGCCGCTGGCGGGCAGCCATTCCGCGTACAGGCGGCGCGCGAGGGCGGCCAGCGCGTCGTCGGAGCCGATGTGGCGCAGCCGGGCGCAGCGTCCGGCGGGAATCAGCGCGGCGCGCACCCCTTGGCGGTTGGCGGCGATGTCGCCGTCGAAAGCGGCGCAGAGGCCGAAGCGGTAGTCCGCCGCCGCGCAGTCGTCCGGATCGGCGTACAGCAGGTTGTAGGTGGCGGCGGCGCTGGGCGGCAGGCGGTGTTCCCGCCGCCAGGCGATGAAGTCGCGCAGGCTGTCTCCCAAGAGCGCGGGGCCGCCGCGGTGTTCCAGCAGGGCGATCGGGGTGGCGGGGAAGTCGACGATGTCGACGGCGAGCGGGATTTGGCGGGATGGCATGGAACGGCTCCTCAGTTGGGATAGGGCGTGGAAGTGCTGATGCCAAGGCCGCCAGCGCGGCCGCCGCCTAAAGGCGGACGGCGTCTGGCCCGTCGCCTGCCGGAAAGCGCGGGCAAAGGCCTCCGGGCTGCGGTAGCCGCTGTCCAGCGCGATGTCCAGCACGGCGCAGCGGCGGAAGGCCAGCCGTTCTCCGGCGCGGCGCAGCCGGCAGAGCCGCACGTATTGATGCAGGCTGAGGCCGAAGCGGGCGCGGAACAGGCGGTGGAAATGGAAGCGCGAGCAGGCGGTCACCCGGCTGAGCCGTTCCAGGCTCAGGTCGGCGTCCAGATGGGCGTCGATATAGGCCAGCGCCTTGTCCAGGCGCGGGCTGGCGGTGTCGTGCTGCATGCTTTCCTCCTTGGCGCCGCCAGTCTAGCGCGGCCGCGCCGCCGCGCGCCTGACCGATCTTGCGGTGTTGTCGGACACCTTAAAGCAGCGGTTTCTGCATCGCCACGCGCCGCCTGAGGCCGTGCTCGGCCTCGGCGCGCAACAGGGCCAGCAGGAAGGGGGGGCTGTCGGCGGGGTCTAGGGTCAGGAAACCGCGTTTGTGGTAGTAGGGCGCGTTCCAGGCCGGGTGTTCGAAGGTGGTCAGCGTCAGCCGGCGCAGGCCCAGCCGGCGCGCGGCGGTTTCCGCGTGCGCGATCAGCGCCGAGCCCAGGCCCCGGCCCTGATGCTTGGGGCAGACGTCCATTTCCTGCAGGTGCAGGCTGTCGTCGTGGCGGCGCGCCAACAGGAAGCCGTGGACGCCGTCGGCGTCGGCCGCCGCCCACAGGAGGCCGGCCGCGCAGGCCGCGGCCAGTTCGTCGCGGGGCAGCGTGTCGCCGGCCAGCGCCGGCGGCAGGTCTTGCGGGTCGAAGCGGGCGGCGGCGGCGCGTTCGATTTCGGCCAGCCGGGCAAAGTCTGCCGGCGCGGCCGGACGGATGCGCGGGGCGTTCATGTCAGCGCGCCTCCCGCCACAGGCCCTGGTAGTCGCGCGGCAGGCCGTCCGGGGTGAGGCTGAGTTCGGCCTGGAACGCGCCTTGCCGCGATTCGTAGCGGTAGCCGATCTCGGACAGGCGGGTGTAGCGCTGCGGCAGCGGCGCCAGGGTCAGCGCCGGGAATTGCAGCCAGGCGGCGTTCAGTTCCAGCGCCGCGCCGATCTCAAGCCGGCCGCGGCGGATGGGCAGCAGATTGGTGGCCGGGGTGAAGGCCAGGTCGATGTCGACGCAGCCTTGCACTTGCGGCTGTTCCGCGCCGTTGAGCCGCCAGCGGCCTTCGGCGTCGGTTTCCAGCCGCAGGGCGATGGCTTCCGCGCCGCGGTAGCCGTTCACCTCGACGCGACGGGTGCTCCAGTCCGGCGCGCAGTCCACCTGGTAATGCAGCAGGCAGTTGACGCCGTCTTCGACGAAGACGGCGCAGCCCTTGAGGCGCGGGCCTTGCTCGCTCTGTTCAAGCGCCGCGTAGTCGTGGCCGGAGGCGTCCAGCCGTTGCCAGACGATGGAGGAGACGAAGGTGTGGGACATGCGGCGGCCTTGCTGTTTTTATGATGGCGTATTTCACCGCATTGTCCTGTTGCTTGTCCATGGCGGGCATTGCCCGATCCGGTGTTTATGCGGCCTGGCCGGCCAGCCGCCGTTCCCGGCTATGCCACAGCAAGGTGGCCGCCAGCGCCAGCGCGGCCAAGGCGCCGCCGGCGACGAAGGTGCTGGCGCTGCCGTGGCGGTCCCACATCCAGCCGGCCAGCACGCTGGCCAGCAGCAGGCACAGGCCGCTGACCAGATTGAACAGGCCGAAGGCGGTGCCCTTCATGTCGGCCGGCGTTTCCTCCGCCACCAGCGTGGCCAGCAGGCCCTGGGTGAAGCCCAGGTGCAGCCCCCACAGGGCGATGCCGGCCAGCGTGACGGCGACGGAGCCGGACAGCGCCAGCGTGACGTCGGCCAGGATCAGGATCAGCAGGCCTGTCGCCAGCAGCGCGCTCTTGCTGCAGCGGTCGGCCAGCACCCCCACCGGATAGGCGGTGAGCGCGAAGACCAGGCTCATCACCACCATCACCAGCGGCAGCCAGCTCAGCGGCAGGCCGTGGCGCTGCGCCAGCAGCACCAGAAAGGCTTCGCTGAAGCGGGCCAGGGTGAACAGCGCGCCGATGGCGACGATCCACCAGTAGCGGCCGGAGAAGCGGCGCAGCAGCGCCAGGCGCAGCGGCGAGCGGAAGGGCTTGCGTTCGCCGCCGTCCGGCTCGCGCACGCCGGCCGCCAGCAGCAGCACCGCCAGCAAGGCCGGCAGGCAGGCCCACCACAGCACTTGCTGGATGTCGTCCGCCAGCCAGAACATCAGCGCGATGCCCAGCAGCGGGCCGGCGAAGGCGCCGACGGTGTCCATGGACTGGCGCAGGCCGAAACAGGCGCCGCGGATGGCCGGCGGCGCGACTTCGGCCACCAGCGCGTCGCGCGGCGCGCCGCGTATGCCCTTGCCCACGCGGTCCATCAGCCGCGCGGCCAGCACGGTTTCGGCGCTGTGAGCCAGCGGGAACAGCGGCTTGCTCAGCGCCGCCAGGCCGTAGCCCAGCAAGAGCAGGCCTTTGCGGCGGCCCCAGTAGTCGCTGATGGCGCCGGAGAACACGCGCAGGATCAGCGCGGTGGCCTGGGCCAGGCCTTCGATGACGCCCAGGGTCAGCGCGCTGACGCCCAGGGTGGAGACCAGGAAGACCGGCAGCAGCGCGTGGATGATCTCGGAGGACATGTCCATGCACAGGCTGACCAGGCCCAGGGCCCAGATGGTGGCGGGGATGCGGGGCTGCATGCGGGAGGCCTTTCTCGATGGGGGAATGCGTTCACGGCAGGCGCCACAGGCTGAGCAGCAGGCCGGCCAGCGCCGCGCCGGCTATCACCGGCATCGCCTTGACTTGTTTTTTCAGCAGCGCCCAGGCCGCCAGCGCGGCGATGGCGGCGGCGGCCCCGTCCACGCCGCCGCGCCAGCCTTGCGGCCACAGCACATGCCAGCCGAAGAACAGGGCGAGGTTGGCGATCACCCCGACCACGGCGGCGGTGACGGCGGTCAGCGGCGCGGTCAGGCGGATCTCGCCATGGCTGTGTTCGATCAGCGGGCCGCCGGCCAGGATGAAGACGAAGGAGGGCAGGAAGGTGAACCAGGTGACCAGCGCCGCGGCCAGCGCGCCGGCCAGGAACAGGTGTTCCGGGCCCAGCAAGGCTTTGGCGTAGCCGCCGACGAAGCCGACGAAGGCCACCACCATGATCAGCGGCCCCGGCGTGGTTTCGCCCAGCGCCAGGCCGTCCAGCATCTGGCCGGCGCTCAGCCAGCCGTAATGCGCCACCGCGCCCTGGTAGACATAGGGCAGCACCGCGTAGGCGCCGCCGAAGGTCAGCAGCGCGGCCTTGGTGAAGAACCAGCCCATCTGGGTGAAGCCGCCGTGCCAGCCGTAGGCGGCTGTCAGCAGCGCCATTGGCAAGCTCCACAGCAGCAGGCCGGCCAGCGCCGCCCGGCCCAGCCGTAGCCAGGAGAAGCGGGCGTGCGCCGGCGGCGGGGTGTGATCGTCGATCAGCGCCGGGCCGTAATGCGCGTCCGCGCCGCCGTGGCCGCCGGCCTGGAACCAGCGCGGCCGCAGCCGGCCGGCCAGCGCGCCGATCAAGGCCGCCGCCAGCACGATCAGCGGGAAGGGTGTTTGCCACAGCGCGATGGCGCACAGCGAGGCCAGCGCCACGCCCCACAGCCAGGGCCGTTTCAGCGTGCGCGTGCCGATGCGCCAGGCCGCCTGGGCCACGATGGCGACCACCGCGGGCTTGATGCCGTAGAACAGGCCGGCGATCCAGGCCAGGTGGCCGTAGGCGATATAGACCCAGGACAGCAGCACCAGCAGGAAGAAGGACGGCAGCACGAACAGCGCGCCGGCGGCGACGCCGCCCCAGCCGCGGTGCAGCAGCCAGCCGATATAGGTGGCCAGTTGCTGCGCTTCCGGCCCGGGCAGCAGCATGCAGTAATTCAGGGCGTGCAGGAAGCGGCGTTCGGAAATCCAGCGCCGGCGCTCCACCAGCTCCTGGTGCATGATGGCGATCTGGCCGGCCGGGCCGCCGAAGCTGATCAGGCCCAGCTTGAGCCAGAAACGGAGCGCTTGCCGGAAGCCGACGGGGGCGGGCGCGGCGTCGCGGGGGCTGGGCGGCATGATCAGCTCTCCTTGGCGAACTGTTGGTAGAGCCCGTCCCAGATATGGGCGGCGGCGCTCAGCAATTGGTCGTCGTCGCTCAGCGCGGCGCGCAAGCCGGCCAGCACGGTTTCCACGCCGCTGGCTTCCGGCGGCGCCGCGCCGCCCACGTCCAGATAATGGACCAGCTCGGCCAGCCTTCGCAGCGGGGGCGCGTCCAGACCGAAGCTGGCCAGCAGCACCTCGAAGCTGACCTTGTCGCCGACATGGGTGAAGGCGGCGCCGTCGAAATCGAAGCCCAGCGCCTCCGGCGGGCAGTCGCCGGGCGCGGCCAGCCACAGGATGCGCGCCTGCGGGTCGATGAAGCGGCGGATCAGCCAGGCCGAGGCCAGCCGGTCCACCCAGGGGCGGCGGCGGGTGGCCCAGGTCCGGCCTTGGTGCTCGGCCACGGCGCGGCGCGGAATCTGCATGTCCAGACTATGGGGCTCGCCCGGCGACAATTGCAGCTGGATGGCGGTTTCCAGCTGTTGCAGCGCGGCCTGCGCCTGTTGCTGGCCGGCGCCGGGGAAGAAATCGATGGCGGCGACGCCGGTCAGGGCCTTGCTCAGCCGCCGCCATTGTTTCAGCCGCTCGGCGGCGTTGTCGGGGTCCAGCCCGCTCAGTTGTTCCTGGATGTCCTGCCGCAGCTGCTGATAGTCGGCGTCGCGCTGGAACAGCGGCGGAAAATCGCTGCCGTCCAGCGGCCGGCAGGCCAGCAGCCGCGCGACGCCGCCGTGTTGTTGGATGTCGGAGGCGATGGCCTCCAATTGTTGCAGCCGGGCGTTGCTGCCGGGCAACAGGTAGGCGCCGTCGCGCAGCGCGGCGGAGCCGCAGGCTTTCAAGGCGCGCCAGGCGCGCATGCGCGCGGTGGCGTTTTCGGTGGGCAAAGAAGTGATCAGCAGCAGCCAGTCCATGATGCGCTCCATTTTTTTGTAGCGTATTCTACAATTATGTAGCGATCAATATATTTTGTCGGGCGCGAGATAACGTTGGACTCAAGCTTGGCCGGCGCGTGGTCGATAATCTAAATCGGGCTCAACAGAGACGGGAGACGAAGATGAAGCGATGGAAGCAATGGTCTGTGTGCTTGTTGGCGGCGGCGCTGGCGGCGCCGGCGCTGGCCAATCCGCCGGAAGGCAAGGGCCAGGGTCATGGCCAGGGGCAGGGCAAGCACAAGGATAAAGGCAAGGACAGGGAAGCGTCGCCGGAGCGGTCGGACCGGGATTTGGTGGCGGCGGGCATCAGCGTCGCCGCCGCGCGGCGCCTGGCGCTGGATTCCGGGGTGACCGGCTATAAATCCTTGCCGCCGGGCATGCGCAAGCGCCTGGCGCGCGGCAAGCCGCTGCCGCCCGGCATCGCCAAGCAGGTCTTGCCGGCGCCCTTGCTGAGCCAGCTGCCGCGCCACCCCGGTTACGAGTGGCGGGCGGTGGGCGCGGACCTGGTGCTGGTGGCGGCCAGCGGTTTGATCGCGGATATCTTGCTGGACGTGCTGCGCTGATCCGGCCGGCTTACAAGATTTGGCGGTAGATCACCGCGTCCGCCAGCTCCGCCACCTGGTCGTACAGGCGGCGCGCGGTGTGATTGTCGCCGGCGGTGCGCCAGTACAGCATGGCGGCGCCGTCG
Source organism: Chromobacterium sp. Panama (assembly GCF_003052555.1). Taxonomy (NCBI): domain Bacteria; kingdom Pseudomonadati; phylum Pseudomonadota; class Betaproteobacteria; order Neisseriales; family Chromobacteriaceae; genus Chromobacterium; species Chromobacterium sp. Panama. Next base: position 3,447,259 of record NZ_QARX01000001.1, on the reverse strand, counting down.
TCGCGCGCCCGTTCCGCGGCGGCTAGCAGCAGCGCGCGGGCGACGCCGCCGCCCCGCGCCGCCGGCGCAACGTATAGATCCTGCAGATAGGCGCTGTCCTGGATCTGGATGGTGCTGCGGTGGTAGAGCAGGTGGGCGATGCCCAGCAGCGCGCCGTCGGCGACCGCGGCCAGCCCGCGCACCGGCTCCTCCGGCGCGAGCAGGCGGCGCCAGGTTTCCCGGTCCACCTCCTCGGGCAGGGCGCTGACGCCGACGCGGCCGTAGAAGGCGTTGTAGTCGCGCCATAAGGGCAGCCAGCCGGCGTGATCGCCGGCTTGCAGCGGGCGGATGGAGAAGACGGCCTCAGCCATGGCGCGCTTCCGTTTCGCCGGCGCCGGCCATGTGTTCCAGCCCGGCCAGCACTTGCAGGCTGGCGGCTTCCATCATCGCGACATGTTCCACCGCGGCCCGGCTGTCGCCGTCGGCGTGGGCGCGCAAGGCGTCCAGCGCCGCGGTGTGCACCTTGGCGTGCGGCGCTTCGATTTCGCGGAAGCCGGGCAGGTGGGAGAAGCCGGCGCGGCCTTCGCCTTCGTAATACCACTTGCCGAAGTGGCAGTGCTGATGCGAGCCGAAGTGGCCGATGTCCTCGTCCGACAGGCCGAACATCACCTGGTAGACGCGGAATTTGTAGATCAGGTGGTCCATCTTGGCCAGTTCGCAGAAACCGCGCAGCGCGGAGGCGGCGATGCTGCCCTCCATGCTGGTGGACATGTCCAGCAATTGTTTCATGGTGCCGGCGGCGGCCTCGCCGTCCTGGCTGAAACCGGCGGCTTGTTCCGCCAATTGCTCCATCTGGCTGCGGCTGCCGGCGCTGTCGCCGCGGATCTGCTCCACCAGCTTGGCGATGTCGGCGGTGGCGGTGGCGGTGCGTTCGGCCAGCTTGCGTACTTCGTCGGCCACCACGGCGAAGCCGCGGCCTTGCTCGCCGGCGCGCGCCGCTTCGATGGCGGCGTTCAGGGCCAAGAGATTGGTCTGGTCGGCGATGTCGCGGATCAGTTGCACGATGCCGCCCACCTCCTGGGCGCGGGCGTCCAGTTCCCCCACTTTTTCCGCCGCGCCCTGCGAGGCGCCGGCCAGTTTGGACAGATCGGCGGCGATCTGGTCTATGGATTGGCGGCTGCGCAGCGAAATGCCCTGAGCGGCGACGGCGCGGTCTTTTTCCCGGCTCATCACGCTGGAGAGGGTGGCCAGCGACTGCTGGGTGTCGGTCATTGATTGGGCGAAGGCGGAGAGGTTGGCGATCAGTCCGTTCAGTTCCTGAACTTTGGCCTGACTGGCGGCCAGCTGGCGTTCGGCTTCATCGGCGCGGCTGCGGGTGTGTTGCAGCTCCTGGCGCATTCGCTCCGCCTCCTGGCTGAGTTGCAAGCGCTCCGCCTGCTCGCGCGCGGCCTTGTCCTTGTTCCGGAACCACATTCCATTCTCCTCTTGAAGCCGGACCGGCACAGGCAGGCGTGGCTTGCGCTTGCATGTCGCCGGGTGATTTTAAATAAACGTTTAGCATTATCCGAATGCCGTCATGAATCTGCAATCATTTGTCTTGTTTAAGTTTGATTAATTATGACAAAAATCAGACTTGACGCTTGTTGCGCCGTTTACTAAGGTGTCATTTTGATACGTTAAATAAGAGGCCCTTATGCACTCCCGTTTTGATGTCTTTCGCGAACAGGCGTTGGGTCGCCAGTTGGAGGCTTTGATCGACACGCCGCAGCGTTATGTGGAATACGCGGCCTTGTCGCGCGCCGAAGTGCCGGCGATTGCGGCCATCGTCCACGATGTGCGCCAGCTGTTTCCGGAAGTGGAGGCGGACGCCAGCGCGCGCCAGTTTTGCGGCGCGATGGTGGCGGAGGTGATGCGCCGCCATTATCACGAGGTGTTGCGGCCGCGCGGCCGGGTACCGGGCGGTTATTTCACTTACGGGGTGGTGTGGACGCCACGGCCGCAACAGTTGGACTGGGAGCAGCGGCTGGAGGCGCTGCGGGCGATGCCGGCCCAGTTGGCGGCGGCGCTGCGCGTGATTCCGGCCGCGGACTGGCGGCGGCGGCCGGACGGCATCGATTTTGCCGCGGTGGAGCATGCCTGCCATCTGCGCGATCTGGACCGGATTTTCTGCCAAAGGGTGGCAAGGGTATTGACCGAGGACATGCCGGATATTCCGTCGGTAGACGGCACTGAAATGTCGCGCGAACTGGCTTATCTGGAGCAGGACGGCTCAGCGGCCCTGGACGATTTCCTGGCCGGACGGCGACATTTGCTGACAGCGCTGGCCGGCGCCGAAGCGGCCCAGCGCGGGCGGCTATGCCTGTTTGGCGGCGAGCGGCGGATGAGTCTGGAGGATTTGGCCGAGGACATGCTGCAGCACGACCGCGCCCATTTGCTGGAGGTGGAGGAGCTGACGGCGGAGTTGGGCGGCGAGCCGGTTTGAGCGCCGGCCCGGCTCAGAGTCGGTTGACGATCTGCTGCGCGTCGGCGATACGGCGTTGAGAACGGCCCTTGTACACCCCGCTTCTTCCGCCGCAAGGCCTGGTCTCGCCTTTGCTCGCGAGATGGTAAACACCCTCTCAGGGTTGTTGATACCAGGGGCGGCGCAGCAGCGCGGGCAGCAGGGTTTCGCGCAGTTTGCCTATCTGCTGCCACAGGCAGCGCGCCAGGGCCGGATTGTCCCGGTGCCAGCGCTTGCCCAACACCAGATAGTAGTCCTTGCGCGACAGCGGCGGCTGCAGGCGGACGATGCCGGCCTGCGGGTGGTCTTCCAGATAGCGGTCGCCGATGTGGTTCTGCGTGGCGTAGGCGGCGATGTGGCGGGCCAGCAGTTTGCGGAAGTTCATCTCGGTGTCTTTGGCGGCCTCCACCTGGGCGCCCTTGGCGCGCAGATCGTCGGCGATGGACCAGCCGGCGTTGACGCCGATGGCGCCCAGCGCCGGCAGGTTCTTGCCGTTCCAGGCCGGCGGCGCGTTTTTCAGCGCGTACAAGGAGTAGGCCAGCGTGGTCAGCCGGTAGCGCGGGTCGGGTTCCTCGCCCTGCATCGGGTAATCGAAATAGGCTTCGCGTTCTTTGTTGTGGGAGAACATGAAGGCGGCGTCGTGCTGATCGTGCTGCATCTCGGTGAGCAGGCGCTTGCCCGGCAGCCGCGACAACTTAAGCGCGATCCGGCAGCCCTTGGCCGCCGCCTGCGCCATTTCCACCACCGCACCGGGGTGGGGCGGCATTTGATCGCCTTCGCCGCTCATATACGGGTCCGAGGCCACCGCGCCGTAAACCATGTCCAGCGTCGCCGCCGCCGCCGCCGGCTGCGCGGCCAGCGCCGCGATCAGCAGTCCTATCTGTTTCAAGCCCAATCCACGCATCCATCGCTATCGCCTGCGCAGAGGGTAACAGCGCCGGACTCCCTTAGCATAGAGTTCCGCGCCGGGGTTTCAATATTCCCGTTCCGCCTGTCGCGCCAGCATGCGTTTCAGCTCCGGCAGACAGGAGCCGCAAACACCGCCGCAACCCAGCCGCGCCTTGAGTCCGGCCAGGTCCGCGCCGTCGGCGATGGCCGCCTGGATGCGCTCGGCGTCCACTTGCAGGCAGTTGCAGACGATGCGCGCGGCGGCGGGCGCGGCCGCGGCGCCGGGGACCAGCGCGCTGAGCCGGCTGCCGGGCCAGGGCCGGCCGCTTTGCATCGCGGCCAGCAGCCGCGCGCCGTCGTCCTGGCCGCCGGCGAAAACGTAGGCCCAGGGCGCGTCGTCGCGCCAGGCGATGCGTTGTTCCAGGCCGCGGCGCGCGTCGCTGAAGGTTTGCAGCTGCGGGCCGCCGTCCAGGTCCAGCAGCCAAGTCAGCTCGGCCAGCCAGTCCGGCCGCGGCTGGGCGTGGGCGGCGTTCAGCACCAGGATGTCCGGCGGGCGCAGGCTGAGCGCGGCGTAGCCGCAGCCGGCCAGCAAGGGCTGCAGCCGCGCGCGCAGCGCCGGCAGGTCCGGGTGGCGGCTGGCGGCGCGCACCCGCCACGGCAGTTCGGCGCGTTCCACCCGCACCGCGGCGTGCTTGAGTTCGGGCTGGAACGATTGCGGGTCCACCGCCGGCGAGCAGGCCTGGTTGACGCCGCCGCTGTCCAGATGCTGGCCGCTCCAGTGCATGGCGGCGAACACGCTGCCGCCCGGCAGTTCCTCGCAAAGCGCCAGCGGCAGCACCAGACCGCCGCGCCGGCTTTCCACCCTGACCAGTTCGCCGGCCTGGAGGCCGCGGCGGGCGGCGTCGGCCGGGTGCATGTCCAGCGTCGGTTCCGGCGCGTGGGAGAACAGCCGCGCCACCCGGCCGCTGCGGCTCATGCCGTGCCATTGGTCGCGCAGCCGGCCGGTGAGCAGGCGGAAGGGGTAATGGGCGTTGACCGCGTCCGCCGGCGGCCGGTAGGGCGTGGCGTGGAACAGCGCGCGGCCGTTGGCGGTGGCAAAGCGGCCGTCCTCGTAACGCCGAGCCTGGCCGGCGGCCGCGCCGGCCGGGAACGGCCATTGCTGCGGGCCGTCCCGCTCCAGCCGCGCGTGGCTGAGGCCGCTGAGGTCCAGATCGCGGCCGGCGGTCAGCGCCGCGTGTTCGGCGAACACCGCCGCCGGTTCGCTGCGTTCGAACAGGCTGGGCGCGTCCGGGTAGAGCAGCCGTTCCAGCCGGCGGCCCACTTCGGCGGCGATCCAGCCGTCGGCGCGCGCCTCGCCCGGCGGCGGCACGGCGGCGCGCACCCGGCTGATGCGGCGTTCGGAGTTGGTGACCGTGCCTTCTTTTTCGCCCCAGCAGGCGGCGGGCAGCAGCGCGTCGGCGCAGGCGGCGGTGTCGGTGTCGGCGTAGGCGTCCTGGACGATGACGAATTCGGCCTGAGCCAGGGCCTGGCGCGCTTGCTCCAGGTCCGGCAAGGAGTGGGCCGGGTTGGTGCAGACTATCCACACCGCCTTGACCCGGCCGGCCTTGAGCGCGTCGAACAGCGCGATGGCCGGCAGGCCGGGGCGGTCGGAGAGCCGTTCCGGCGGCACGCCCCAGTGGGCGGCCACTTCGGCGCGGTGTTGCGGGTTGGCGATATCGCGGTGGGCAGCCAGCATGGTGGCCATGCCGCCCACTTCGCGGCCGCCCATGGCGTTGGGCTGGCCGGTCAGCGAGAAGGGGCCGGCGCCGGGGCGGCCGATCTGGCCGGCGGCCAGATGCAGATTGATCAGCGCCAGGTTTTTGGCGGTGCCGTGGCTGGACTGGTTCAAGCCCATGCAGTACAGCGACAGGCTGGCCGGGCTGCGGCCGAACCATTCGGCGGCGGTGGTCAGGTCGGCTTCGGCGATGCCGCACAGGCCGGCGGCCTGGCGCGGCGAATAGTCGCGCAGCAGGCGCTTGAGCGCGTCGAAGCCCTCGGTGTGGGCGGCGATGTAGCTCTCGTCTATCAGCCCTTCCCAGATCAGGTGGTGCAGCATGCCGTTGAACAGCGCCACGTCGCTGCCGGGCTGGATCTGCAGATGCAGGTCCGCCAGCGCCGCGGTGTCGGTGCGGCGCGGGTCCACCACGATCCATTTGCGGTCCGGCCGCGCCGCCTTGGCGGCCTCCAGCCGGCGGAACAGCACCGGGTGGGCGTAGGCCGTATTGCTGCCGGCCAGCAGCACGCAATCGGCCAGGTCCAGGTCCTGGTAGCAGGTGGGCGGGCCGTCGGCGCCCAGCGCCAGCTTGTAGCCGCTGACGGCGCTGGACATGCACAGCCGGGAGTTGGTGTCGATATTGTTGCTGCCGATCAGGCCCTTGGTCAGCTTGTTGAACAGATAGTAGTCCTCGGTCAGCAATTGGCCGGAGGCGTAGACCGCCACCGCGTCCGGCCCGTGGCGGCGGATGACGCCGGCCAGCCGCTCGGCCACGGTGTCCAGCGCGCTGTCCCAGTCCACGCGCCGGCGCGCGGCGTCGCGGGTCAGCCGCAGTTCGGGGTGCAGCGCGCGGCCGGACAGACTGGCGCAGCTGTCCGCCAGCGCCAGGCCCTTGGTGCACAGCCGGCCGTGGTTGGCGGGGTGGGCCGGATCGCCTTCCACGCCGGTGACGCGCGCGCCGTCGCTGTGGATCAGCACGCCGCAGCCGACGCCGCAGTAACAGCAGGTGGAGGGGGTGGTGGTCATGGCGCGGTCCCCGGGTTCACAGTTGCAGGTAGACGTCGCCGTCCCGCAGGCTGACCTGGAAGCGTCGCGCGCAGCCGCGGTCAGGCGCCTGGGCTTCGCCGTCGTCCAGATTGAGGGTCCAGCCGTGCAGCGGGCAGGTGACCGCCGCGCCGTGCACCAGGCCCTGGCTCAGCGGGCCGCCCTTGTGCGGGCAGCGGTCCAAGAGCGCGAACACTTGCTGCGGCTGCGGCCGGAACAGGGCGATGTCGCCGTCGTCGCGCGCCAGCACGCGGCTGCCCAGCAGCGGGATGTCGTCCAGCGCGCAGATGCGCAGCCAGCGGGAGGAGGGGGGCGGGGTGGGTTCCATGGCGGCCTCAGGCGATGACTTTCAAGGGAATGTATTCCTGGCGCTGCGCACCGGCGATGCGGGCGGCCCAGGGGTCGGGCAGGCCTTCCAGCGCGAACAGCAGCCGCTGGTACAAGGCCTGGCGGTTGGCGGCGTCGTCCACCACCCGCGCCTTGACGTAATCCAGGCCGACGCGGGCGATGTAGCGGACGGTGCGGTCCAGGTAATAGCCCTCCTCGCGGTAGAGCTGCAGGAAGGCGCCGCTGTATTCCTTCACTTCCTCGGCGGTTTTCACCTTGCACAGGAATTGCGCTACCTCGGTCTTGATGCCGCCGTTGCCGCCCACGTACAGCTCCCAGCCGGAGTCCACCGCGATCACGCCCACGTCCTTGATGCCGGCTTCGGCGCAGTTGCGCGGGCAGCCGGACACCGCCAGCTTGACCTTGTGCGGCGCCCACATATTGGCCAGCATGGTTTCCAGGTCTATGCCCATCTGGGTGCTGTTCTGGGTGCCGAAGCGGCAGAATTCGCTGCCGACGCAGGTTTTCACGGTGCGGATGGATTTGCCGTAGGCGTGGCCGGATTGCATGCCCAGGTCTTTCCAGACATCGATCAGGTCTTCCTTGCGGATGCCCAGCAGGTCGATGCGCTGGCCGCCGGTGACCTTGAGCATGGGCACCCGGTATTTGTCGGCCACATCGGCGATGCGGCGTAGCTCGGCGGCGTTGGTGACGCCGCCCTTCATCTGCGGGATCACCGAGAAGGTGCCGTCCTTCTGGATATTGGCGTGCACCCGCTCGTTGACGAAGCGGCTTTGCGGATCGTCCACCGCCTCGCGCGGCCAGGTGGACAACAGGTAGTAGTTGATCGCCGGGCGGCAGCTGGCGCAGCCGTTGGGGGTGCGCCATTCCAGGAAGTGGTAGACCGCGGCGTGGTCCAGCAGGCGGTGGTCGCGGATGGCCTTGCGCACTTCGGCGTGGCTGTGATCGGTGCAGCCGCAGACGGCCTTGGTCTTGGGCGCTTCCTGGAAGCTCGCGCCCACCGTGTTCATCAGGATCTGTTCCACCAGGCCGCTGCAGGAGCCGCAGGAGCTGCCGGCCTTGGTGCATTGCTTGACCTCGTCCAGGGTGAACAGGCCGTTCTCCTTGATCGCCTTGACGATGGCGCCCTTGCTGACGCCGTTGCAGCCGCAGACTTCGTCGCCGTCCCGCATGCCGGCGGCGCGGCTCTGGCCTTGGACGCCGACGTCGCCGATGGCGGTTTCGCCGAAGATCAGCCGCTCGCGCAGATCGCCTATCGCGCGCTGTTCGCGCAGCAGCTTGAAGTACCAGGCGCCGTCGGCGGTGTCGCCGTACAGGCAGACGCCGATCAGCTTGTCCTCGCGCAGCACCAGTTTCTTGTACAGGCCGCCGGCCGGGTCGGACAGCACGATCTCTTCGCAATCGCCGCCGCCGATGAAGTCGCCGGCGGAGAACAGATCGATGCCGGTGACCTTGAGCTTGGTGGCCATCACCGAGCCCTGGTAGCGGCTGCTGCCCAGCTGGGCCAGATGGTTGGCGCAGACCTTGGCCTGTTCGAACAGCGGCGCCACCAGTCCGTAGCAGACGCCGCGGTGGCTGACGCATTCGCCCACCGCGTAGATGCGCGGGTCGAAGGTCTGCAGCGCGTCGCTGACCACCACGCCGCGCTCGCAGTGCAGGCCGGCGCCGGCGGCCAGCGCGATATTGGGGCGGATGCCCACCGCCATCACCACCAGCTTGGCCTCCAGGGTTTCGCCGTCGGCGAGCCGCGCCGCCGCCACCGCGCCATGGCCGTCGTCCAGCAGCGCGGCGGTCTGGCGGCCCAGCAGGAAGCGCAGGCCGCGCGCTTCCAGCGAGGCCTGCAGCAACTGGGCGGCCGCGGGGTCCAGTTGTCTTTCCAGCAGCCAGTCCGCCAGGTGGACCACGGTGACGTCCATGCCGCGCTGCTTCAGGCCGTAGGCGGCTTCCAGGCCGAGCAGGCCGCCGCCTATCACCACCGCCCGGCCGCCGCCGGCGCTGGCCGCCAGCATGGCTTCGGTGTCGCGGATGTCGCGGTAGCCGATGACGCCGGCGAGATCGCGGCCCGGCAGCGGCAGCATCACCGGCAGCGAGCCGGTGGCGAGCAGCAGCCTGTCGTAAGAGGCGACGCTGCCGTCGTCGGCGCGCACCAGGCGGCGCGCGCGGTCCAGCTCCACCACGGTCTTGCCGGTGTAAAGGCTGATGCCGCGTTCGGCGTACCAGGCGCGCGGATTGAGCACGATGTCGTCGAAGGTCTGTTCGCCGGCCAGCACCGGCGACAGCTGGATGCGGTTGTAATTGGGGTGCGGCTCGGCGCCGAACACGGTGATGTCGTACAGGTCCGGCGCCAGCGTCAGCAGCTCTTCCACGGTGCGGATGCCGGCCATGCCGTTGCCGACCACCACGAGTTTGGGTTTGGTCATGATGGATGTCCTCGCGGGTTCAGAGCCGGGCGCTGGCGAGAGACCAGCCGGCGCGCCAGCGCTGGCGCAGCCCGGCCAGGCCGGCCCAGCCGGCCAAGGCCAGCGCGGCGTACAGCCACAGTCCGATGGCGTAGCCGCCGCTGGCCTGCTTGATCACGCCCAGGCCGGCCGCCAGCAGGAAGCCGCCGACGCCGCCGGCCATGCCGATCAGGCCGGTGACCGCGCCGATCTCGCCGCCGAAGCGCTGCGGCACCAGCTGGAACACCGCGCCGTTGCCGGCGCCGAGGCAGAGCATGGCCAGCACGAACAGCAGCAGCGCGCCGCCGGCGCCGCCCGCTTCCAGGCCGGCGGCGAACAGCAGCGCCGCCACCGCCAGGTAGACGGCCAGCAGCGAGCGGGTGCCGCCGACGCGGTCCGCCAGCACGCCGCCCAGCGGCCGCATCATCGAGCCGGCGAACACGCAGGCGGCGGTATAGAGCCCGGCGGTCTTGGCGTCGAAGCCGAACTGGTCGTGGAAATAGCCGGGCAGCGCGCTGGCGAAGCCGGCGAAACCGCCGAAGGTGATGGCGTAGAACAGCATCAGCCACCAGGCGTCGCGCTGAGCCAGCACCGCCAGATAATCAGCCCAGCGCTTGGGCGGCGGCGCGCCCGGCGCGTCCTTGGCCAGCCGGGCGAACAGCAGCAGCGCCAGCAGCAGCGGCAGACAGGCGAGGCCGAACACGTTCTGCCAGCCAAACTGCAGCGCCAGCGCCGGCGCGAACAGCGCCGCCAGCACGGTGCCGGAGTTGCCGGCGCCGGCGATGCCCAGCGCCGTGCCCTGATGCGCCGGCGGATACCAGCGCGAGGCCAGCGGCAGCGCCACGGCGAAGGAGGCGCCGGCCACGCCCAGGAACAGGCCCAGCAGCAGCGCGCCGCCCAGGCTGGAGAGGCCGACGCGCCAGGCGGCGAGCAAGGCGGCGATGACGACGATCTGGGCGATCAGCCCGGTGCGCTTGGCGCCGATGCGGTCCGCCAGCATGCCGACGGCCAGCCGCAGCAGCGCGCCGGCCAGGATGGGAGTGGCCACCATCAGCGCGCGTTCTTGGGTATCCAGGTCCAGCGCGGCGGCGATGGGCACCTGCAGCGGGCCCAGCAGATACCAGACCATGAAGCTGAGGTCGAAGTAGAGAAAGGCGGACAGCAAGGTGGGCTTGTGCCCGGTGTGCCAGAAAGAACGGTCCATGCGAAACTCCTGTGCCGCGAGCGGCCGGGGGCCGGCCAAAATAAAAACGGCGTTCGCTCCTCGGTGATAGCAGGAGCGGACGCCGTTGTCCGTTGCCGTCCCGGCCGCCATTGGCCGGACAAGCATTTGGGGTGGGCGGGGCACGTCTTTGTGCCAGGCCCGGCTTGACTTATGCAAACGCCGTGCCAGCCTCCGCGAGCCGGAAATCCGGGTTTCGCGTGGATTCGCGGCGGGAAGCCGCACCGCGCTGGTGCGAAAATAGCCGGCCGCGCACTGAGTTTGTGCGTTGCAACATGCGGGGCTTAATCAAGCAGACGCTCCGTCGCCGGGTAGCGCGGCCGTCCGTCCCACTCCACGCCGTCGCACAGCCGGCTGCGGCGCTGCGGCCGGGCCGGCGCGGGCAGGCCCAGCGCGTCCGCCGCCTGCCGGTAAAGCCGGCTCTGGCTCACCGCGGCGGCCACGGCCTGCGCGTCCTCGTCGCCGCGCAGCCAGCCCCAGCGCCGGAACTGGTCGATGAACCAGACGCCGTCGGACGGATAGGGATGGTTGACCCGGCCCTGGTCGAAGAAGCGCAGCGCCGACGCGCCGGCGGCGGCCGAGGGCAGGGTGGCGGCGATCAGCGTTTCCGGCAGGGCGATATGCTCCGGCCGCGCCAGCCAGCGCGCCGCCTGGCGGCGGTTTTCGCCGTGCTCCAGCCAGCGGCAGGCTTCCAGCAGCGCCATGATCAGCGCGGCGGCGGCGGCCGGTTCTTCTTGCGCGAAACCACGGCGGCAGAGCAGGGCTTTTTCCGGGTGGCCGGGCCAGATCTCGCCGCTGGCGACGGCGATGCGGCCGGCCTGGCGCGCCGCCGCCTGCTGGTGCCAGGGCTCGCCGGCGCAAAAACCGTCCAGCTGGCCGGCTTCCAGCGCCGCGCCCATCTGCGGCGGCGGAATCACCACCAGGCGCGCGTCGCGCAGCGGGTCCAGGCCTTGCGCCGCCAGCCAGTAATTGAGCCACAACGCGTGGGTGCCGGCGGGAAAGGTGTGCGCCAGCGTCAGCGGCGCGCCGCCTTGGCGGACGCGGCGCGGCAAGGCCTGCTGCGGCGCCGCGGCCAGCGCGTCGGCCAACGGGTGGCTGAGGGTGATGGCCTGGCCGTTCTGGTTCAGCGTCATCAGCAGCGCCATGTCCGCTTGCGGGCCGGCGAGGCCCAGCTGCATGCCGTAGGCCAGGCCGTACAGCGCCGCGGCGGCGTGCAGGCGGCCGTCCAGCAGCTTGTCGCGCACCGCGCTCCACGAAGGCTGGCGCAGCAATTCCAGTTCCAGGCCGTGGCGGCGGTCCAGGCCGAGCTGGCGCGCGACGATCAGCGGCGCGCTGTCGGTCAGCGGCAGATAGCCCAGGCGCAGGCGGTGGGGGACGGTCATGGGATTTCCTCGCGGCTCAGCCTAGCAGTTCGGCGGCCTGGATCAGTTGTCGGGCGAGATCGGCGACGCGCAGGCCCTCGCGCATCGCCTGCCGGCGCAGCGCCTGGTAGGCGTCGTTTTCGCTGAGCCGGCGCTTGTCCATCAGAATGCCCTTGGCGCGCTCGATCAGCTTGCGTTCGGCCAGCTGCTGTTCCGCCGCCGCCAGCCGCTGTCGCAGCCGGGCGTCCTCGGCGAAGCGGGCGCGGGCCAGGTCGATGATGGGCGCCAGCCGCGCCGCGTCGGCCTGGTCCACCACATAGGCCGCCACGCCGGCGTGGACGGCGGCTTCTATGGTGGGCAGGTCGCCCTGGTCGGCGAACATCACCACCGGGTGCGGCGCGATCTCGCCCAGCAGCGCCAGTTGTTCCAGGGTGTCGCGCGACGGGGATTCGGTGTCCACGATCACCACGTCCGGCCGCAGCCGCTCCACCGCCTGCAGCAGCGCGGCGGCGCCGTCCACCTCGGCGACGACGGCGTAGCCGGCGCGCGCCAGCGCCTGGCGCAGCGAGGCGATGGTTTTGGCGTGGTCGTTGACCAGCAGCAGGCGCAGCGGCGGAGGCGTGGACATTGCGGCACCGGGGAGAAGGGACGGCTTGGCTGAAGCAAGCGCCGTGCCCAAGGGAATTCTTGACGCGATTTTTAGCGAGGATGCGGCCGGATTGACGCGGCGTTTAGCCGCGATGTCTTAGAGTGGCTAACAAAAATCAGTTTTACGGCTGAGGCAAGGCGTGCCGACGCAGGCAGTACTTGAGTACGACAAGTCGGCGCAACGCAGCATCAGGGGTTTGTTAGCCGCTCTTATCGTGGAGCGGAGACAAGGCCAATGGACAGGAGGTGAAACACGAGTGAACAACAGTCGTTGGCGAGGCCGGCCCCGCGCGAGCGGAGCCGGCCGATTTCATTTGAGTTTGACGTTCCAGTTGTCCTCGACGCAGCGCTGGTAGTTGCCGGCTTGCAGCGCGCTGTACGGGGTCTGGTAGTTCACCAGCTGGCATTTGTAGTCATTGCCCCATTTCCAGTCCTTTTCCCAATAGATGTTGTAGGCGGCGGAGCTGGCGGCGCTGAAGCGCTGCATATTGGCGCAGGACAGCTGCTCGTTGCCGTAGTCCCAGCCCAGGTCCTTGGCGAACTGGCGGTAGTAATCGATGCGGTTCTGCGCCGCCTGGCGCTCGGTGCCGCCGCCGCACTCGGCGTTGATGATCTGGATGGTGGTGGCGAAGTTGTTGCCGGCGCCGGCGGCCTTGTCTGCGGCGTTGGGCACCCAGGTGCCGTCCAACACATGCAGCATCGACGGCTTGGGCGGCTGCGGGAAGACGAAGAAGAAGGTGGCCGAGCTCAGGTTGAGCCAGGTGGAAGCCACCAGGTCCGGGTTCTTCAGCAGCACGGATTGGTCGCCGTCGTGCATGGCTTGGGAGAAGGGGCCGTAGTTGTAGTTGTAGGACAGCTGCTTGGCGCCGCGGCCGAAGTATTTCTTCCAGCTGCCGTCGGCGTTCTTACCGCAGGTCCACACCTTGTTGAACACCGGATCGGCGCATTCGGTGTTGTAGCCGCAGCCGGGGCCGGTTTCGGCGCAGCCCATTTCGCGCAGGTATTTCAGGCCTTGCCGCCATTCCGGCACCGTGTCGCTGCGGTTGTGGTCGCCGGTTTCCTGAGCGAAGTGGGCGAACATGGTGGCCAGGCTGTGGCGGCAGATGGCGTCGCCGTCGCGGCCGTCGCCGTAGTCGTCGCAGATGGCGGGGAACTTGGCGATGGCCTGCAGGAAGCGCTGGTAGCTATAGCTGGCGTCGCGGCGGGAGAAGTAATACTCCCACTTGGCGGCAGGCAGCAGGCGCTCCACCCGGCGCACGTTCAGCGGGTTGGCGGCGCGGCCGGGGGTCACCTGTTCCACCTGGGCGTTGGGCAGGGTGCGGATCGAGGCTTTGACGTTGCGGAAGAAGGGGGTGTCGGTCAGGGCGGCTTCATATTGCAGCGCTTGCTGCAGCGTGGGCGGCTGAGGCTGGCCCGGTTCGGCCAAAGCCGTGGTCTTGGCCGCCGCCGGCGTCCAGCTGCCTCTGGGATTGGCGGCCGGCGTTTCGGCGCGGGTGCGCCATTTGGCCTGCCAATCCTGGCCTTGCCATTGGACTTGCTGTCCAGCCTGATAGACGGCGCCGGCGTTCCAGGGCGCGGCCAAAACGGACTGGCAGGCCAGGCTCAGCAGCAGGGCGGTGAAGGGTTTGCGCATGTTGGCTCCTGTTGTCGGGCTGCCGGCGCGGGGGACGCCGCGCGAAATCATCGCAGCCGTTTATGGGGGCCTCGACACACCCGCTGCGCGGTCCGATGGCCTCGCTCAGTCACAGGCTTCTGGCTTTGCCTTGCGCGCGGTTTCGGGGTTTGCGTTCTGATGTCAGAGGACGCGTCTTGCTCTTGAACGGATCGCGGCGGTTTTCGAGGTTGCCCTAGATGGTTTTCTGCCGCGCGCGACGCACGGCATAGATACCACTATGGAACCAATTTTTGATATGTCAAACGACTTTTTGAAGGAGAATGGGATTGACGCGGCCATGCGGCCGGCGCGCGGCTAAGCCGGAAGGGGCGAAGAAGGCGGAAGCGGCCGCGGCGGGCGCCGGGGTGAGATCCCGGACGGGTGCGGCGTTGAGCGTCAATCGGACCGTGCGGCCGTCTCAGGGGCGAGAGGCGTTGATCCAGGCGTCGTGCGGGTAGCTGGCGGAATCCAGGCCCAGTTCCGACGAAAAAGTGACGTGACAGTGACGTCCTACTGCATTGACCGCAATCACGGTAAATGTGATTGCGGCGCTATCGTGTTGTTCGGCGATGTAATCGCCGGGTTTGAGTTCATTGACTCGCAAATGTTGCTCCAGGGCATGACCGCGATAGCGGGTCATGCCGGCAGATCAACGGCGTCGGTTGTGATGGGGGCGAGGCGTGCCGCCGCCGGCCGGCGCCGTCGGATGACGGAAATTGATGCGGCCCTTGGTCAAGTCGTAGGGCGACATCTCTACAGTGACGCGGTCGCCTACCAGAACGCGAATACGGTGCATCTTCATCTTGCCCGAGCCATAGGCCAGGATTTCGACGTTGTTGTCCAGACGCACGCGGAAGCGGGACTCGGGCAACATTTCAATGACAACACCTTCCAGTTCGATCATGTCTTCTTTGGACATTACGATTCCTTTCTAATACGGTAGGCCAACAGCCACAGCGGCAGTCACATGGACTGCCGCGAGCGGGTGCTATTGGCGCGTCTATTCGGTAACCAAGCTAGGGAGGGGCTGGCTTCACAGGCAGCCCTCAGGCAAGGCGGAGCGTCCGACAGGCAGCTGCCGGAACGATCAGAAAATCTGAGGCGAACGGTATTATATATCTAACGCACTGATTTGTCAGAAAAATACAAGAATTTATCCGGCAATGGCCGAATCAGACACGGCGATGAGGCGGTTTTCACAAAAAAATCAGGGAGATGGATTTATCCGCCGCCGCCGCCGTTGTGTTGAAAATCGCATTGGCAAGCGGGTTTCAGCGCCCTTGTCCCGCTATCCCGTCTAAGCGCGGCGGTTCGTAAACCGGTTCATTTAGTTTAGAGGCGGAGCGGGGCCGCGCCGCCTTTCTTGACCAGTTCGGCGAATTCGTTTTCCGGCATCGGCCGGGCGTAGAGAAAACCTTGGCCGTGCTCGCAACCGGCGTCCAGCAGGAAGCGGCGCTGGGCTTCGTTTTCCACGCCTTCGGCCACCAGGCCCAGGTGCAGGGTTTTGGCCAGCGAGATGATGGCCAGGCTGATGCTGGTTTCGTGCTCGCGGTCCGGCAGGCCGCGCACCAGCGATTGGTCGATTTTCAGCGTTTGCACCGGCAATTGGCGCAGATAGCTGAGCGAGGAATAGCCGGTGCCGAAATCGTCGATGGACAGGCCGACGCCTAGTTGGCGCAACTCTCGCAGCACCGACAGATGTGCGTCCGGATTGCTCATCACGAAGCGCTCGGTGATTTCCAGTTCGATCTGCTGCGGTGGAACCCGGCAGTCGCGCAGCGCCTGCTTCAGGGTTTGCAGAATGGGCGCGCGCTGGATTTGCGCGCCGGCGATATTGAGGCTGAGCACGCCCGGCGACAGGCCGGCGTCCTTCCAGCGGCGCAGAATGCCGCAGGCGTGGCGGATCAGCCAGCTGCCGATCGGGATGATCAGGCCGGTTTCCTCGGCCAGCGGAATGAAGGTGTCCGGCCCGATCAGGCCCCGGCTCGGGTGCTGCCAGCGCAGCAAGGCCTCGGCGCCGATCAGGGCGCCGCTTTGCAGATGATATTTGGGCTGGAACACCAGGAATAGCTCGCGCCGCTCTAGCGCCAGGCGCAGCTCGCGTTCCTGTTCCACCCGCAGCCGCGCGCGCTGGGTCAGTTCCTCGGTGTAAAAGCGGAAGGCGCCCTTGCCGTCGTTCTTGGCCTGGTACATGGCGGCGTCGGCGTTGCGCATCAGCGTTTCCGCGTCCTGGCCGTCGCGCGGGTAGATGCTGATGCCCACGCTACAGCCCACTTCCACCTCCTGTTCTTCCAGGCGGAACGGCCGGGCGCAGGCTTTGACGATCTTGTTGGCGATGTCGATCACCGGATTGTCGGCTTTCTGGTTCTCCAGCAGGATCAGGAATTCGTCGCCGCCGATGCGGGCCACGGTGTCGTTGGCGCGCAGGCAGTCCTTGAGCCGGGCGGCCACTTCCACCAAGAGGCGGTCGCCGGCGCCGTGGCCGCGGGTGTCGTTGATCTGCTTGAAGTTGTCCAGATCGATGAACAAGACCGCCACGCGGCGGCGTTCGCGTTTGGCGGTCTGGATCGCGTGTTCCAGCCGCGACAGGAACAGCAGCCGGTTGGGCAGGGTGGTCAGCGAGTCGTAATGCGCCAGCTGCGCCATTTCGGCGGCGGATTTTTTGATCTGGGCGATGTCGGAGAACACGCCGACGTAGTTGCGCACCGCGCCGTCGGCGTCGCGCACCGCGGTGACGGTGAGCCAGGCCGGCGCTACGCTGCCGTCCTTGTGCAGGTTCCAGATTTCGCCTTGCCAGCGGCCGTGTTCCGCCACGGTCTGCCACAGCCGGCGGTAGAAGCCGGCGTCGTGGCGCCCGGAATGCAATAGGCGCGGGCTCTGGCCCAAGAGGTCGGCGCGGGCGTAGCCGGTGAGCGCGCTGAAGGCCGGGTTGACGTCGAGGATGCGCAGATCGGCGTCGGCGATCATCACCCCTTCCAAAGTGTGTTCGTAAACGGCGGCGGCCTGCTGCAGGGTCTGTTCGCGGCGCTTGAATTCGCTGATGTCCTGCAAGGTGCCGCTCAGGCGGACGACGCGGCCGCGGCCGTCCTGTTCCAGCGAGATGTGATGGCGCACGTGGCGGTCGCCGCCGTCCGGCAGCAGGATGCGGTGGTCAAGCTGCGCGGTTTCGCGCCGGCGCAGCACTTGGCGCAGGCAGCGGCGCAGCGGCGGCCAGTCGGCGGGCGGCAGCAAGGCGGGCAAGCGCGCCAGCGGCGGCGGGGGCCGGGCCGGGTCCAGCCGCCACAATTGGTACAGCTCTTCCGACCAATGCGGGGCGGCGTCGCCGCGCCGCCATTCCCAATGGCCTATCCGCGCCTGGGCCAGCGCCTCGCTCTGACGGCGTTGAGCGTCGCTGTGGTATTGGCTGCGCTCCAGGAAGTTGGACAGCATGTCCGCCACCGATTGCAGCATGTGTTGCTCTATCCACAGCCAGCTATGCGGCGTCGGCGCGCTGACCGCCAGCACGCCGCGCCAGCATTGGCGAGGCCGCAGCGTGGCCAGCAGCGCGCTCTGGCCGTTGTCGCCCAGCAATTGGCGCAGCGCGGCGGCGGCTTCCGGCGCGTCGGCGCTGTCGTTCAGTTGCAAGGTGCGTTGCTGGCCCAGCTGTTGTTCCAGCCAGCAGAGTTTGGAGCGGGGGATGGCCGGGGCCTCGGCCGGCGGTCCGGCCGCCCGCGCCTCGTTTCGCCATTCTCGGGCGATGCGCACTTGCTTGCCTTCGATGTCGAGCAGGGCCAGCAGGCAGCGGTCGGCGTCCAGGAATCGTCCCACGCGCTCCAGCAGGCCGCTCATGCGCGCCCACAGCGGTTCGGCCGGTTGGCTGGCCAGTTCGGCGGACAGGCCGGCCAGTTGCGCGAGGATGTCCAGATGGCGGGTCAGCAGTTGCTCGGAGGTGAGCCGGTCGGTGGCGTCGTGGAAGGTCAGCAGCAGGCAGTCCTGGCCTTCGGCCCGCAGCGGCCGCGCGCGGATGTCGGCATGGCCGGCGTCGCCGTCCGGCCGGCGCAGCGGGGTGGCGGCGATCTGGCTGGGTTTGTCCTTGGGCAGGGCCAGCAGCGGCCGCAGCGCTTCGGCCAGCCCGCTGTCGGGCGCCAGCGCCGAGAGCGCGAGGGGATAGGCGGGCGGCTCGGCGAGGCCCAGCAATTCCATCAGCGCGGCGTTGGCGTACAGCACTTGCTGGCCGCTGGGCTCCAGCAGCAGCACGCCGTCGTCCAATTGCTCCAGCATGGCCTGGGCCGGCGGCGGCTGGGGTTTGGCGGCGGCGCTCAGCGCCGGTTGCAGCAGCTGCCGCCCCAGGCTGTGGGTCATGTCGGTGAGCATCTGCCGCGCTTGTCGTCCGGCGGCGCTGTCCTGCGGCAGCGCGGGCTGGGCGGCCAGCGCGGACAGCATCTGCGCTTCGCCTATGGCGTGGCGCAGCGCGTAATCGCGCACTTGCTCCAGCTGGCGCAACAGGCTGTCCAGCGACGCGCCGGCGGCGAAGGCGGCGTCGTAGCGGTTCAGCAAGTCGCGCAGACGGCGTTGGTGTTTGCCGGCGGCGGGCCCGCTATCGGCGGCGGCTGGTTTCTTGATCGTCGGCATGAAGTCTCTTTCTGCGCTCGCGCCCGCTGCGGACGCGGTCAGGTCTTGCTTCATTGTTAGGCATGGATTTCAAAAAGGCCAACCACTTAATAGCTATATGAGTGGTTCATAAAAACGCCGGCGCGTCTTGAACATGTCTTCGCGCGCGGCGGGGCGCGGACTTGCGCGGGATCCGCCGCCGGCGGGCGTTGCCGGCGGGGTTTTATGAACGCCGGAGCAGGCCGGCCAGTTCGCCGACGCGCGCCAGCGCCGCCAGATAGCGGTCGTCCAGCGGATAGCAGCAGGACAGCCGCAGCGCGTTGGGATAGCGGCCGCTGGGGGAGTACAACGGGCCGGGCATGATGCTGATCTTTTCCGCGATGGCGGCGTGGAACAGCGCCACCGCGTCGATGTCCTCGGGCAGTTCCACCCAGATCAGGAAACCGCCGGAAGGCGCGGTGGCGTGGGTGCCGGCCGGGAAGTGGCGCGCGATCATGCCGCGGACTTTTTCCACGTGGGCGGCGTAGCGCCGCTTCAGCGCGCGCAGATGATGGTCGTAGCCGCCGGACTCCAGAAAGGCGCCCAGGGTTTCCGCCAGCACCGCCGGCTCCGCCACCGAGGAGGCGAATTTGAGCTGGCGCAGCGCGTGGCCGAAGCGTCCGCCCTCCATCCAGCCGATGCGGAAATCGGGCGCCAGGGTCTTGGTGTAGCTGGAGCAGACGATGACCCAGCCTTCGTCGTCGAAGGCCTTGACCGCAGGCGACAGGGTGTCGCCGAACTGCAGCTCGGCGTACAGCGCGTCCTCGATCAGCGGCACTTGGTGGCGGGTGATCAGCCGCGCCAGCCGTTTCTTGGCCTCCAGCGGCATGGTCGCGCCCAGCGGATTGTGCACATTGGGCATCGCCACCAGCGCGTTGATGCGCTTTTCCGCCAGCAAGAGTTCCACCGCGTCGATGGACAGGCCGGTTTGCGGGTCGGTGGGGATCTCCACCGTTTTCAGGCCCAGGCTGGCGATCAAGGGCAGCAGGTTGAAATAGGTGGGCGATTCCAGGCCCACGGTGTCGCCGGGCCGGGTCACCGCGCGCAGCGCCAATTGCAGCGCTTCCATGCAACCGTGGGTGAGCACGATGTCCTGCGCCTGCAAGGTCATGCCCAGTTCCAGACCGCGGCGCGCGATCTGGGTGCGCAGCCGCAAGGAGCCCGGCGGCAGCGCGTAGCGGCTGATCATGCCGGGCTGGCGGCGCAGTATCTGTCCCATCAGCCGGCCCAGCTTGCCGCCGGGGTAGAAGTCGCCGCCGTGCGGACAGGCCAGCGCCAGGTCGATGTAGTCCTCGTTCTGCTGCGCCTCCAGCACGGTGTCGATCAGGCCCAGCACCTGCGGGCGGGTGGGCGCAGCCGGGCTGCTGAGGGTGGCGGCCGGCCGCGCCGGCGACGGCAGCCGCGCCCGCACGTAGTAGCCGGATTGCGGCCGGGCTTCGATCAGGCCGCGGTCTTCCAGCACCCGGTAAGCGGCCACCACGGTGTTCAGGCTGAGCTGGCGGCTTTGCGAGGTGCGCCGCACCGACGGCAATTTGGCGCCGGGCGGCAGCGTGCCGCGCTTGATGGCCAGCGACAGATCGTCGGCCAGTTGCTGATACAGCGTGGGGGCTTGGGGGGCGACAATGGGTTCCATGGGCACAGCTTGCCGCGCTTGGGCGGTGGTAGACAGACACAGTGCCCATGATAGGCGATGGTGACAGTTTGAGGAAACGCCGCGCTGTCACCACCGCGAAAGGTGACAGCTGCGGCTGTCGGCGCGGCGAGGCGCTGCGTAGCATGGATTGGGAAAGCGGGGCCGCGTCGGCCCCATGCATCGTCATACCGCGCCGCCGGCCGGCGCGGAGCAAGAAAGTGAAGCCCGTCATGCCCGAATTCGCCCTACTGTCCTACGTGGCGGTGATGTCCATCACCCCCGGCCCCAATAACCTGATGCTGACCGCGTCCGGCGTCAATTTCGGCTTTCGCCGCACCATCCCGCACATGCTGGGCATCAGCCTGGGCTGCGCTTTCCAGGTGTTCCTGGTGGGCAGCCTGCTGTCGCTGCTGCTGGACGGCATCCAGGCCGCGCGGCTGCCGCTGGCCCTGCTGGGCTGCGCTTATCTATTGTGGCTGTCCTGGAAGATCGCCCGCGCCGGCCAGCCGGAGGCGGGCGCGGCGGCGCGTCCGCTGGGCTTTGTCGGCGCGGCGCTGTTTCAATGGCTGAATCCCAAGGCCTGGGTGATGGTGATCAACGCCGCCATCCTGTTCATGCCGGCGGCGGACGGGCAGCGCTGGCTGGGCGCGGCCATGCTGGCGGCGGTGTTCGCCGTGGTCAATCTGCCCTGCATCGGCGTCTGGGCCTGGGCCGGCGAGCGCTTGCGCGCCTGGCTGGCCAGCCCGCGCGCCTTGCTGGGTTTCAATCTGAGCATGGGCGTGTTGATGGCGGCCACCGCGCTGTGGCTGTTGTACGACGAATTCCAGCCGCAGGGCCCGGCGCGGGCGGCCGAGGTCGCGGCCGCGCCGGCGGCGCCGCGAGCGGTGGGCACGATGTCCGTTTTTGACAGCGGCTTGTCCGTAATCAGCGTTAAATAAAGGCGGGAGAGTCCGTAGCATTCGGGCTGTGTTCAACAGCGTCCGGCCCGGACGTGAGGGAGAAACCGCCATGAAGAAAACCGCCTTGCTGGTGATTGACGCGCAAGAGTCGTTCCGCCACCGTCCGTATTGGAAGGAAGACGAGATTCCGGCCTTTCAGGACAAGTTGCAGCAATTGATCGCCGGCGCCGAGAGACTGGGCGCGCCGGTGATCAACATTCTGCACGAAGACGGCGACGCCGCCTTTTCCGCCGAGTCCGGCCTGGTGCGGCCGCTGGAGTGGCTGCGCCACCGGCCGGCTGCCACCTTCGTCAAGCACGTGCACAACGCCCTGACCGATTCCGGCCTGCAGCCCTGGCTCATCCGCCACGGTATCCAGCGCTTGATCGTGTCCGGCATCCGCACCGAGCAATGCTGCGAAACCACCACCCGGGTGGCCTCGGACTTGGGCTACGAGGTGGATTTCGTCACCGAGGCCACGCTGACTTTCGACATGAGCCATCCGCATAGCGGCCAGGTGTTCAGCGCGGCGGAGATTCGCGCCAAGACCGAGCTGGTGCTGGCCGGCCGTTTCGCCGACGTCGTCAGCGTGGAGCAGGCGCTGGCCAAGCTGGCGCGCTGAACGGCGGGTATTTGATCATCGCCATCTCGACTATCTGATGTTACCGTAAAGCGATATCCAAAATGAATGCGGCGGGCGCGGCCCGCCGCGCAGCCATGGGAGAATTGCATGCAGCCCACCCTTCCGCCCGACGACATGCCGGTCTATCGTCTGCTGACCAGCCCGGACGACGCCGGCTTCTGCCGCCGCGTCAGCGAGGCGCTGGCCCTGGGCTACCGGCTGTACGGCTCGCCGGCGGCCACCTTCAACGGCGAGCGCGTCATCGTCGCCCAGGCGGTGCTGTGGCCGGGCGCGCAAGCCCAGGGAGGCGGCGATGCCGTGGAGTGATCTCTTGCAGGCGCTGGCCATCGTGCTGGTGTGGGGCGTCAACTTCGTGGTGATCAAATGGGGCGTGTCCGATGTGCCGCCCTTGCTGCTGGGCGGCCTGCGCTTCTGTCTGGCCGCGGTGCCGGCCTTGTTCTTCATCCGCCGGCCGGCGCTGCCGTGGCGCTATCTGCTGGCCTACGGCCTCAGCGTGGGCGTCGGCCAGTTCGCCTGCCTGTTCACCGCGATCAAGCTGGGCATGCCGGCCGGCCTCGCCTCGGTGGTGCTGCAATCGCAGGCCTTCTTCACCCTGATCCTGGCCGGGCTGTGGCTGCGCGAGCGCTGGCAGGCCAGTCAGATGGCCGGCCTGCTGCTGGCCCTGGGCGGCCTGGCGCTGATAGGCCTGAGCAAGGGCGGCAGCATGACGGCGGTGGGCCTGGGTCTGACCATCGCCGCCGCCTTCAGCTGGGCATTGTCCAATGTGGTGGTGAGGCAGATGGGCCGCGCCGGCTACAGCGTGCAGCCGCTGGGCCTGGTGGTGTGGTCCAGCCTGGTGCCGCCGATTCCGTTCTTCCTGCTGTCCTGGTGGCTGGAAGGGGGCGAGCGCATCGCCGCCGCCTTGGAGCATTTCACGCCGCAGGCGCTGTTCGCGGTAGCTTACCTGGCTTTTGTCGCCACCCTGTTTGGCTATGGCTTGTGGAGCCGGCTGCTGTCGCGCCATCCGGCCGGCAAGGTGGCGCCGTTTTCCCTGCTGGTGCCGGTGGTGGGCGTGCTGGCCTCGGGCCTGCTGCTGGGCGAGCGCCTGAACGCGCTGCAGGCGGCCGGCAGCCTGTTGTTGCTGGCCGGGCTGGCGGTGAACGTGTTCGGCGCGCGCTGGCTGGCGCGCCGGCGCGCGGGAGCGGCGACGCGTGGCGCTTGATATCTTTTTCGTACTGCCGCCCAATCTGCTGCTGGTGGATCTGGCCGGTCCGGCCGACGCTTTTCGCATCGCCGCGCAACTGGGCGCGCCGTTCCGGCCGCATTACATCGCGCCGGCGGCCGGCGTGCCCACCTCGCTGGGCCTGAGCCTTGAAGGCGCGGCGCCCTTGCCGGACGCGCTGCCGGACGAGGCGCTGGTGGTGATCAGCGGCGCCGCGCATTCGATCGAGGCCTATGCGCGGCCGGAGGCGCGCGAGATCGTGCGCTGGCTGCGCCGCCGGGTGGACCCCGGCCGCCAGCGCGTGGCCAGCATTTGCTCAGGCAGCCTGCTGGCGGCGGAAGCCGGCCTGCTGGACGGCCGCCAGTGCACCACTCACCACACCCTGCTGCAGCGTTTGCAGCAACTGGCGCCGCAGGCCAGGGTGCAGCAGAACCGCGTCTTCGTGCAGGACGGGCCCATCAGCAGCAGCGCCGGCATCACCGCCGGGGTGGACCTGGCATTGCAACTGATCGCGCAGCTGGCCGGCCCGGCGCTGGCGCGGGACGTGGCGCGCCACATGGTGGTGTATTTCCGCCGTTCCGCCGGGGATCCGGAGTTGTCGCCGTGGCTGACGCACCGCAACCATTTGCACCCGGCGGTGCACAAGGCGCAGGACCTGATCGCCGCCGATCCGGCGCGCGGCTGGCGGGTGGAGGACTTGGCCGGCCAGGTGCACGTCAGCGCCAGGCATTTGTCGCGCTTGTTCCGCGAGCACGCCGGCGTGTCGGTGCACGACTATCACACCGGGCTGCGCCTGGCGCTGGCCAGCCAGTGGCGCGGCGCCGGCCTGTCCAAGGAGAAGGCCGCGCTGGCGGCCGGATTTTCCTCGGCGCGGCAATTGAACCGGGCCGACGCCGGCGGCCATTGATGCGGGCGGGATTTTGTTTTTATTCAAGTTTTGCATAGGAATGCCGATGTTGCGGTTGACGTTCGCTTAGATCGCTTCATAATTCGAGCAATATCCAACGGTATTTGCCATGAAAACGATTCCCAGTGTTGCCTGCTTCCTGTCCGTCTTGCTGGGCTTGTCCGCCTGCGCCACCGCCGAGCGTCCGCCGCAGGCCGCCGAGGCCCCGCGCGCCGCCGCGGGGATGACGCCGAGCGGCGTCGGTTTCGTCGGTCCTGGCATTGAAACCGAAGCGCCCAAGGTGGTGGTCAAGGAAGTGAATCCCTATCAGCCCATTGTGGTGCGGGTGGTGGGCAGCGGCGCGGCGCCGTACACCTCCAGCCTGACGCCGTCGCAGCGCAAGCTGCTGGCCTTGCGCGCCGCCCGGCTGGACGCTTTCCGCGCCATCGCGGAACAGGTGCAGGGCATGAAGCTGGTGGGCAACAGCTCGGTGTCGAACATGATCGCCAACAGCGATAGCTTCCGCACCTATGTGGACGCCTATCTGCGCGGGGTCAACATCGTGTCCAACAACATGAAGCCGGACGGCACCAGCGAGGCGGTGGCCGAGATCACGCTGGATCAGGACTTCTACAAGCAGTTCCGCCAGGCGCTGGACAAGACCGGCAGCGTGATGAAGGCTTCGCAGGAAAACGCCACGTCCGGCCTGCAGTGCGCCGAGGGCAATTGCGGCGCGGCGCGTTACAACAGCAACTACTACATGGCTCAATGATGCGGTTTCGTTTCCGTACCCTGCTGGCCGCCGCGTTTGCGGCGGCTTTTGTTTGTCCGGCCGGCGCCGAGATCATGCGCGCCGAGGGCGTGGCCTCATTGGACAACGGCGTCGCCGCCGCGCGCGAGCAGGCGCTGCAGGACGCGCTCAAGATGGTGGCGCTGCGCCAGGGCGCGCGGGTGGAGGCTTCGCAGGGGCTGGATTACGGCAGGAGCAGCGAGTCCGGCACGCTGACGCCGCTGGCGCCGGCGCAGGGCGCGGTCAAGGTGGTGAAGGAGTTCCAGCAGGGCAAGCTCTACCATGTGCTGGTGGAGGTGGACACCGCCAAACCGTCCGGCGCCGCGCGCGGCAAGGAGGCCGCCTGCGCGATGCCGCCGGGCCGCAGCCTGCGCCGCAAGATCGTCACCACGTATTTCCAGGTGGACCGCCCGGCGGAGGCGTCCGACATGCCGGAGCTGGCCACCGGGCTGCCCACCGAGCTGTCGCGGCGGCTGGGCGCCAACCGCATGTACAGCCTGTTGGACGCCAACACGGTGTCGGTGCTGGCGGATGCGCGCGTGGCCGAACCGGCCGCCGGCGCGGAGATCGCCCGCCGCATCGGCCAATCCGAGGACGCCCAGTTCGTGGTGGCCGGGCGGGTGCTGGCCACCGGCGCCACCGCCAAGGGGCTGCGCAAATCGCTGTACGAGTCCAACAACACCAGTCAGCAGGGGACGTTCTACAACGGGCCGTTCGCCGGCCTGTTCGGCGGCGGAGTCAAATACGTGCCCACCGAGCGCCAGTTCGACGCCGAAGTCTGGGTGTACGACGCGCTGACCGGCGCCTTGCTGGCCCGCGAGCGGGTGTCGGAGCTGGCCAAGGGCGAAGTGACGCCGAATCCGCCGCGGCCCTTCGCCTCGGCGGCGTTCTGGCAGAGCGATTACGGCCAGGCGGTGAACCGGGCGCTGGATCAGGCGGTGAGCAGGATAGGCGAGGTGATTTCCTGCATTCCGTTCTCCGCCCGCATCGTCAAACTGGCCGGCCCGCGCCAGGTCTACATCAACGCCGGCTCGCTGGACGGCGTCGCCGTCGGCGATAAATTCCTGGTCTATCAGCGCAAGAGCGCGCAGCCGGTGCGCGATCTGATCTCCGGGCGCGAGCTGGGCGTGCCGGAAACCCTGGCCGGCGACGTCGTCATCAGCCAGGTGCAGCCCAATTTCGCCGTCGGCGCGGTGCAGGCGCCGGGCAAGGTGGAAGAAGGTGATTACGTGCGCTTCATGCCGCGGCGCTGAGCGCGGCCGCCAATGAAAAAAAGCCCGCCTTCACGGCGGGCTTTTTGCGTCGGATTTGCGTCGGAGAGTCAAGCGGGCAGGAAGGCGGTGGCCTCGATTTCGAACAGCATGCCGTCCAGCGCCAGCCGCGGCACCGGGATCAGCGTGCAGGCCGGCGAGGGCAACGCGCCCCAGGCGGCGGCCAGTTCCGCGCCGAAGGCGCGCAGCCGCGTTTCGCTGTGATCGACGATCAGCACCGTCAGCTTGGCGACATGGGCGAGGTCGGCGCCGCCGGCGGCCAAGGCGGTGCGCAGATTGGCCAAGGCCTGGCGCACTTGCGCCTCGAAACCGTCGGCCAGTTCGCCGGCGGCGTTTTCACCGCCCTGACCGGCCACCAGCAGCATGCGGCTGCCGGCGTCGACGATGGCCAGATGGGAATAGCGGTTGGGCGCCGGGTCGTACAGACCGGCGGGATTGCTCAGGCGGAAGGGAACGGTTGTGCTCATCGACTCTCTCCTGTGGTGTGCCGCCGTCCCGGGATCAACGGGGCTGCGCGGCGACGACGGCCGGGTTTTGCATCGCTTCGGCGTAGCCCTGGGGCGCGAAGCGGCGGGTCAGCACCAGCAGGCTGGCGATCAGCAGCGCCAGGCACAGCCAGGCCAGATTGAAGCTGGAAGTGGCGTCGCGGATCCAGCCGGCGGCGAAGGGCGCCACCGCGGCGATCAGATAGCCTATGCCCTGCACGAAGGCCGACAACTGGCCGGCGTTGCGCGCGTCCTCGTAGTGGTGCAGCGTCAGAATCATGGTCAGCGGGAACAGGCCGCCCACGCCCAAGCCCAGCAGCGCCACCCACAGCAGCAGCAGGCCGCCGTGCGGCGCCAGCACCATGCCCAGCAAGCCGGCCAGCACCGCCAGCAACACCAGGGTCAGCCAGCCGCGCATATCATGACTGCGCGCCGACAACAGCGGGATGGTCAGGCCGGACACCACTTCCATGCCGGTCATGAAGCTGAGCATCAGGCCGCCTTGTTGCTGGCTCCAGCCCAGTTGCACGAACAAGGCCGGCAGCCAGGCCAGCGAGCTGGCGTAGACCGCGGTGCCGATGCCGAAATAAAAGGCCAGCAGCCAGGCGCGCGGGATCCGGCTGAATTGCGGAGCGCGCGCGGCGGAGCCGCCGCCGGGAGCGCGGCGCGGCGCGCTCAGCAGCCAGCAGGGCAGCGCCAGTGCCGCCAGAGCGGCCCAGGCGGCCAGGCCGTTTTGCCAATGCGCGCTATGCGCGGCCAGCCACGGCGCGCCGGCGGCGGCCAGGGAGGCGCCGCCCATGATGGCGGTGATGTAGAAGCCCATCAGCGCCGAGACCTTGTGCGGGAAATACTGCTTGATGAAGCCGGGAATCAGGGCCTGGGCCAGCGCGATGCCGATGCCGGCCATCAGCGCGGTGGCCAGCAGCGCGCCGAAGCTCGTTGGCAGCCAGCGCAGCGCGCTGGACAAGAAAATCAGCAGCAGGGCGATGACCACGCCCTGGCGCGCGCCGGCGCGGCGTTCCAGCCAGCTGCCCAGAAAGGCGCCGGCGCCCATGGTGGCCACCGGCAGCGTGGTCAACAGCGAGGCGTCGCTAAAACTCATGCCGGTGGCGTGGCGCAGCTGGTCCAGCAGCGGGCCGATGGCGGCGAGGGCGGGGCGCAGGTTCAGGCCCACCAGAATGATGGACAGCGCCAGCCACAGCGGGCGCTGAACGGAGGTGTCTTGCTTCATGAAGTTTTGCTTTCGGTGGGGAGGGGGCGAGCTTGGGGCGTCGCTTCGGC
The DNA here is from genome assembly GCF_003052555.1 of Chromobacterium sp. Panama. Lineage (NCBI taxonomy): Bacteria > Pseudomonadati > Pseudomonadota > Betaproteobacteria > Neisseriales > Chromobacteriaceae > Chromobacterium > Chromobacterium sp. Panama. The sequence goes on along the minus strand of NZ_QARX01000001.1, from coordinate 3,419,667 downwards.
TTGCGCTTCTCCGGGGAAGCTTTGCAGCCACTGACTCAGCAGCGCGGCCAGTTGTTCGCGTTGCGGCGCGGCCAGCGCGGCCAGCGCGGTGTCCTGGGTGGCGATGTGGGCGCTCATCGCGCGCTCAATCAGCTCCAGTCCGGCCGGGCTCAGACGGATCAGCATGCCGCGGCGGTCCTTGGGGTCGGGCAGGCGCTCCACCCAGCCGGCGCTCTCCAGCCGGTCCAGGCGCTTGCTGACCGCGCCCGAGGTCAGCAGCAGCGTGGTGTAGAGCATGGTGGGCGATAGCTGGTAGGGCGCGCCGGCGCGGCGCAGCGTGGCCAGTACGTCGAACTCGCCGTCCTTGAGTCCGAAGCGGGCGAAGTTGTCGGCCAGCGCGCGCTCCACGTGGGTGACCAGCCGCGCCAGCCGGCCGATGACGCCGATGCTGGCGCTGTCCAGATCGGGCCGCTCGCGCCGCCACTGGGAGATGATGGTGTCTATCTTGTCCATGGGGGGCGATTATGTCATGGATATGTATTCCTGGGAAGATATTTTACTTAAAGTATCTTTATATGAAATTATTCGCGCGGCATCAGGCGACCCCGCGTTTGAACCGCTTCAGCCGTCCGCTTGCAGCCAGGCGGACTTGAAATCAAACCAGCCCAGGCTGTTGAGGCGCACGCCTTGCATCTGGGCCGGCCCTTGCAGCCGCAGCCAGTTGTGAAACAGCGGCAGCATCCAGCGTTGCTGGACCACGGCGGCGGACAGATCCTGGGCGCGGAACAGGCCCTGGCGCCAGCTCTGATGCCACTGCGCCAGCGGCAGCGCCGGCTCCAGGCAGCGGCGCAGCAGCGGGGTGCCCAGCACCCAGGCGGCCACCGAGTATTCCGGCCGGGTGGCGAAGTTGACCGAGCCCAGCCACACATCGGCGTCGGCCCGGCCCTGCTCCCAGTCGGCGTAGGGCAGGGCGCGGCATTCCAGCGTCACGCCGTGGGGCCGCAGGCAGCGCGCCATCGCGGCGGCGATCAATTGGTACTCCGGATGCTGCTCGTAATACGCCAGACGCAGCGCGCTCAGACCGTCCGGCGGCTTCAGGTTCAAGGCCGGCTGGGCGTGGTGCCAATTGGGCAGCAGGCCGGCGGCCGGCGCCCAGTACTGACGCACCGCCGGCGCGGTTTCATGGATCACGGCCAGCGGCGCCAGGGCCTGGGCCAGCCAGTCGCGCAGCGCGGCGTCGTGCAGACGCGGGGAGCGGCCGTCGGCGAGCAGGAAGTAGACGCCGGACTCCAGCGCCATTTCGGTCTGCACGCTGGGCTCGCGCGGATTGATGCGCACTTCCAGGCCGCAGACCTGGCCGTTGCCGTGTTCCAGTTGTTCGCCCAGTTCCGGCATCATCCAGATGTCCACCTGGTCCAGCAGCGCGCGGTAGCCGAAGTAATCGTCGAAGGCCTGCAAGCACAGCCGGTGGCGGGTGTTGGCGGCGACGCGGTAAGGGCCGGTGCCCACCGGGCGCGAGGCGAAGTCGGCGCGGGCGGCGTGGTCGGCCGGCAGGATCAGCGCGGCGCTGTCGGCCAGCAGCCAGGGCAGCCATTGGTCGGGCTCGCTCAATTCCAGCGCCAGGCTGCGCGGCGACAAGGGCCGCACGGCTTGCAGATGGGAGAACAGCGGCTGCGCGCGCAAGCGCAGCAGCGAGGCCTGGACATCGGCGACGCTCAGCTCGCGGCCGTCGTGCCAGCGCACCGCCGGTCGCAGGTGGAAGTGCCATTCCAGCGGTCCCTGCTGGCTCCAGTGATGGGCGAGATCGCCTTCTACTTCCCCTTTTTCCTCATTTATCCGGCTCAGTCCGTTGAAGATCTGGCCGACCAGATGCCGCTCGGAACGGCGCAAGGGCGTGCCGGGGTAGAGGTTGGGCAAGGGCCGGTAATAAGGCACGCCCAATACCTGGCGGTCCTGGCTCCAGCGTTTGCCCAGCCGCGCCAACAGCAAGGGCGCCAGCTCGCCGCGGTCGTCGCCCAGCAAGTCCACCGCCTGCTCCACCCGGCCCTGTTCCAGCAATTGCGCGGCGCGCTCCCGCTGCAACTGCTCCGGGGCTTGCAGAAAGCGCAGTTGCGAGCGCATGCCGCGCCCGGCTTGCGCCTGCCACGCTATCCAGCCTTGCGCCTGCATCTGTTGCAGCAGGCTGCGCATGTGGCGACGCGTGCAAAACAGCAGGTCGGCCAGCTGTTGCAGCGAGACGGCCTCGGTCTGGCCGGCGAAGTGATGATGGAGCTTCTGGTATTGCTGGGCGAGCCGCGCGGACATAAGAGGAAGTTTCCTGATTGAAAGTCAGCAATTTTTATTGCCTCATATTGCGCCGACAATACTCGCATCCACAGCGGGAGTCCACAGCGATGAAAACCGATCCGACCTTCTTGTTTTACCAGCGTTTTCTCGACGGCAAAAAGCCGGTGTTCGGCTTGACGCCGCAGGCGGCGCTGGAACGTTTGAACGAGTTGATGCAATGGCGGCCGCCGGCGGACGGCGGCGCAGAAAAAAAGCCGGGCGAACCCGGCTTGGAAGGTACTGAGGAGAACGAGGGAATTCAGAACCCGTTCAAAGTCTGGCGAGCCAGCGCCAGACATTGAAGCGGATCTCAGCGTAGGTAAGGCAGGTAGGGCGCCTCCTCGCGGATGGCGTAAGTCTTGCCGCCCAAGGTCACGCTGAAGTTGCGCGGGCCGGAGATCGGCAGATAGTAGACCACGGCCAGGCTGACGCTCTGGCCCGGCGCCAGCGACTGCCACGACGGCAGCTTGACCGAGACGCGATGGGCGTCGCCCTTCAGGCCGCCGATATTGTTGCCGCTATGGCCGACGCTGATCACCTTGAGTCCGAAGCCGGACTGGTCGGCGAAGTTGGACGGCGCCGAGGTGGGCACGTCGAACTGGAACTCGGTGCCGCCGGGCAGGGTGCTGCCGGAACGGTTGGTGATGGTCAGCTTGGGGTTGATCGGATAATTGCTGTCGCCCAGCGCGTAGCCGTCCAGCGAGAAGCCGACGTCGATGGCGGCGGTGGCAGCCGGCGCGGCGGCGGCGGGCTTGACGCTGACGGCGGCCGGTTTGCTGAAAGCGTTGTACAGCAGGCTGGTCAGCGTGGTGCCGATGAAGTACTCGCCCTTGCCGCCGTTGCGCTCCTGTTTCCAGTCGTAGTCGCCGGCCAGTTCCCAGAACATCACGCCGCCGACGTTGTTGGCGTCGACCCAGGCGGCTTTTTTGGCGATGGACTGCTCATCCTCGGTGGACAGGAACACTTTCTTGCCGGCGTTCCACAGCCACGGCGCGCTCAGGGTGTCGTTGTAGAAACGCTGATAGCTGCCGCTGAGCTGGTTTTCCGGCTTGCTCGGGTCCAGGTAGGCGGACAGATAGCTGCCGCCCTGGTTTTTCTCCAGGTTCTTGGCGTGCCACATCGGGTTGGAGCCGGCGCCCACTTCACGGCCTTGTTCGTCCAGGTCGTGCCACAGATTGTCTATGCCCACCGCGCCGTCGCCGCAGGTTTTCAGGCCGGTCGGGCAGTTGCCGCCCACCGAAGTGCCCCACAGGCCGTTGCTGCCGCCGTTGACGTTTTTCCAGCCGCGGGTGTAGTAGGGCACGCCGATATTGACGCGCGCCGCCGGCAAGCCGCCGCGGTAGTAGTGGTAGGACCAGTCGGTGTTCAGATAGCCGATGCCGCCGTATTGCGCGGTGGTGTACACGCTCCAGCGCGCCAGTTCGGCGTCCTTGCCGTCGTCGTAGAGCGCGGCGTTGGGGCCGACGAACTCGTTCCAGGCGCCGTGCAGGTCATAGGACATCACGTTGACGAAGTCGAAGTTGCGCAGGCTCTGGAAGGCTTCCATGCCGCGCAGCAGATAGCCGGAGGCCGGCACCGCGGCGGTGAGCTGGTAGTAGCGGCCGTCTTGGGAGGCGGCGCGGTCCAGCCGTTCGCGCAATGTCCGCGTCAGCGCGTTGAAGCCCTTGTTCAGCGAACCGCGGCGGGCGTTGGCGACGCTCCAGTCCAGCGGATTGCCGGCGTCGTTCATCGAGGTCGGGTATTCGAAGTCGATGTCCACGCCGTCGAAGCCGTATTTGCGCAGGAAGGCGACGGCGGAGTCGGCGAAGGCGTCGATGCCGGCCTGGTTGACGCTGCCGTCGGCGTTGATGGTCATGCTGTAGAAGCCGCCGCTGTTGACGCGCTTGCCGTCCGCGCCGAAATAGCCGCCGGTCTCGGCCCAGCCGCCCACCGAGACCAGGGTTTTGACGCCCGGGTATTTGCGCTTGTACTGGGTCAGCAGGTTGAAGTGGCCCTTATAGGGCAGGCTGGCGTCCATTTCCGCGCCGGGCACGCCCGGCCAGCTCATGTCGGTGGCCGGGTTGCCGGGATTGTTTTCGCCCACCGACAGCCGGTTGTTGCCGTCCACGTGGGCGAAGGCGTAGTTGATGTGGGTGAGCTTGCCCCAGGGGATGTCGCTGGCGAGGTAGGCCGGCTGGCCGTTCTTGCCGGTGCGCCAGCTGGTGAAGTAGCCAATCAGCCGCTTGCGGCTGCCGTTGGCCAACTGCTCGGCGCCGCCTTTCTGGTAGGCCGCGCAATACGGCACGTCCACGCCGTCGGTGCGCGCCAGCCCTTCCGGCCGGCACAGCGCGTTGCCGGTGGGCGGCGGCACTTGCACCAGCGGCGGTTCGGTCGGGTTGCCGCCGCCGCCGTCGCACTGGCCGATCAATTTCCACGGACTGGCGTCGCTGGCGGAGGGCGTATTGCCCTGGGTCCACCATTTGGCCTCCCAGGTCTGGCCCTGGTAGCTGACGCGCTGGCCGCCGGTGTAGATCGAGCCGGCGCTCCAGGCCGGGTCGACGCAGCTGGCGGCCGCGGTTTTGATCAGGCCGTCGCGGGCGGCGGATGCCGGCGCCTTGGCGGCGGTGGGGGCGTGCTGGGCGGCCAGCAGCGCGGCGCCGGCCACGGCGGTGCCGGCCAGGCCGGTTTTCAGCAGCAGTAAGGCTTTGCTCACAGTCCATCTCCTTCTTGGAAAAAGGCGGGGCGAAAGGCCGGCGCGGCGCGCCGACTTGTATTTAAGTTGTATTAAAGTTGTATGTAAGTGGTATTGGACCTAAGCATGTGCAGGGAAGGACTAAGCACACACCTGTTCTTTTTTTCAGGTGTATTCGCGCCATTTTTTGCTAGCGCCCGGACGAAGACGGACGCGCTGAGCGCGGCGGGACGGCCAAAGCCCGCAGCGGCGGCGTTTATGCGGTTTGGAGGCGGGAGAAGGAGACGGAGCGGCGGTCGGAATGCTGCAATGCGGCACGCCGACCGTGAATAATGGCGGAAAGAGCGAACTGTCGTTTTTCCGCGGCAGGAACTGTCGAAACCGGTTTAGTCGAAGCTCAGTTGACTGCCGGCGGCGATGGCGTGCTGGCGCGCCAGCGCGTGACGGGCGTAGCCGGTGCAGTGACAGGCGTACAGGCCCTCCGGCGCCAGTTGCTGGAAGTAGCGGCGGGTCCGCCAGACGCGCCACGGCGCCGCGCTGCGCAGGTGGAAACCACCTATCACCGCGTGGACGCGCGGCTCGGCGCAGACTTCGCGCGCGTAGTCGACGATGTGGCGGATGCCGGAATGGGCACAGCCGCTGAAGACGATCAGGCCTTGCTCGCCGCGGTAGACCAGGGCCGAATCGTCGGCCACCGGGTCCGGCCGGTGGCCGCTCGCGTCGACGAGGCGGCCCAGGGTACCGCGGCCTTCGGCGTGGCGCCGCCGTGGAATCTGGCCGAGGAAGACGTAGCGGTCGGCGAAGGCGTGGGGCCGGGCGTGCAGTTGCAGCTCGAAGCTGGCTTGCAGATCGGCTTCGGCGAGCGGCGAGCCCAGCTTGCGCAGCGTGATCGGTCCCAGCCGCGCTTCGCGCGCTCGGAAGGCCTCGGGATGGGCCAGCAGCGGCAGCGGCGCCGCCGCGCGCTGACGCAAGAGCCGGCTGAGCGCCGGCAGGCCGCCGCTGTGATCGTAATGGCCGTGCGACAACACCACCTGGCTGAGCGCGGCGAGGTCGACGCCCAGCTGGCTGGCGTTGCGCAGCAGCGTGTCGCTGCGGCCGGTGTCGAACAGGATGCGGTGCGGGCCGTCCTCGATCAGCAGCGCGAGGCCGGGCTCGGCGATCAAGTCCGGCCGCAGACTGTGGTTTTCCGCCAGTACGGTGACGCGCATCGCTTATTGACCGCGCATGAACAGCTTATCCAGCTCGCGCATCGACAGCCGGGTCCAGGTGGGGCGGCCGTGGTTGCATTGGCCGGAGCGTTCGGTGGCTTCCATATCGCGCAGCAAGGCGTTCATTTCCGGCAGCGTCAGCTGGCGGTTGGCGCGCACCGCGCCGTGGCAGGCCATGGTGGCCAGGAGCTCGTTGCGGCGCTCGGTCAGCACCTGGCTGAGGCCGAACTCGCGCACATCCTTCAGTACCGCGCGCGCCAGGTCCACCGGATTGCCGTCCTTCAGCCACACCGGCACGCCGCGCACGGCGATCTGGGTGGGGGACAGCGGCGCCAGTTCCATGCCCAGCCGCTTCATCTCCTCGCCGTGTTCGTGGGCGGTGGCCACCTCCATGCGATCGGCGGCGAAGGACACCGGCAGCAGCAAGGGCTGCATCGGGATGGTGTCGGCCTCCAGCGCGGTTTTCAGCTGTTCGTAGACGATGCGTTCGTGGGCGGCGTGCATGTCCACCAGGATCAGCCCGTCTTCGCACTGGCTGAGGATGTAGACGCCGTGCAGCTGCGCCAGCGCGAAGCCCAGCGGCGGAACGCCGTCCGCGCTTTGCGGCAGCGCGGCCACGCGCTGCGGCGGCAGGCTGTATTCCACCGGCGCCGGCGCGGCGGGCTGGGCGCGTTCTTCCTCGCGCAGGCCGCCGAACAGCTTGTCGTAGATGCCGGTGGCTTCCCGGGCCACGTGCAGCGGCATCGCCTGCTGCTGGTAGCGGAAGGCGGGTTGTCCCCCGGCCGGGCCGGAGGAGGGCGCGGCGGGCCGGTTGAACGGCTTGTCGAACAAGGGCGCGGATTCGCCCTGGGCCAGCGCGGGCTCGGCCGCCTCATCGGCGCCGGCGATCTGAACGGTAGGCGCGGCGCCGGCGGTGGTGCTGGCCAAAGCCTTGTGCACGCTGTGGAACAGGAATTGGTGGATGGCCTGCGATTCGCGGAAGCGCACTTCGATCTTGGTCGGGTGCACATTGACGTCGACGCCGGACGGCTCCATGGTCAGGAACAGCGCGTAGGCCGGATGGCGATCGTGGTGCAGCACGTCGCGGTACGCCTGGCGCAGCGCGTGCAGCGCGGTCTTGTCGCGCACGAAGCGGCCGTTGACGTAGAAGTACTGGGCGTCGCGGCTGGCCTTGGAGTAAGTGGGGGAGGCGACGAAGCCGCTGAGCGTCAGCGGGCCGGCGGCGGTGTCGATCTCGATGGCGGCGGCGACGAAATCCTTGCCCAGCATCGCGGCCACGCGTTCGGCCAGGCTTTGCGCCGGCAGGCGCCAGATCACCTTGCCATTGTGGCGCAGCATGAACTCCACATGGGGGTGGGCCAGCGCGATGCGCTCGAAAACGGCCTCGCAGTGCGCGTATTCGGTGTTCTCGCTTTTCAGGAATTTGCGCCGCGCCGGGGTGTTGAAATAGATGTCCACCACCTCGACGCTGGTGCCGGGCGCGTGGGCGGCCGGCTCCACCGGGTGCAGCGCGCCGTCGATGGCGATGAGCTGATGGGCGTGTTCGGCGTCCGGCGGCCGGCTGACCAGGGTCAGCCGCGACACCGAGGCGATGCTGGCGAGGCCCTCGCCGCGGAAACCCAGGGTGGCGACGTTTTCCAGATCGTCCAGCGAGGCGATTTTGCTGGTGGCGTGGCGATCCAGCGCCAGCGCCAGGTCTTCCGCCGCGATGCCGCCGCCGTTGTCGGTGACGCGCAGCAGCTTGATGCCGCCCTGGGCCAGGTCCACCGTGATCTTGGACGCGCCGGCGTCCAGGCTGTTTTCCAGTATTTCCTTGAGCGCGGAGGCGGGGCGTTCCACCACTTCGCCGGCGGCGATCTGGTTGACGAGGTGGTCGGGCAGGCGTTGGATGCGTTTCATGGGCGGCATTGGGGCGTGATGTCAAAGCAAAAGGCCGCGCTACGGCGGCCTTGTCGATTCTACTACGGATCAGCCGCGGGCGGCCGCGCGCTTGTGGCGCCAGATTTCAATCAACCCCGGCAGGAAGGACACCAGGATGATGCCGAAGATCAGCAATTCCAGGTTCTTGCGCACGAAGGGCAGGTTGCCGAAGAAGTAGCCGGCGTAAGTGAAGCCGACCACCCAGGCGATGGCGCCCACCACGTTGTAGCGCAGGAACTGCGGGTAGTGCATCTTGCCGATGCCGGCGACGAAGGGCGCGAAGGTGCGCACGATGGGCACGAAGCGGGCGAAGATGATGGTTTTGCCGCCATGGCGTTCGTAGAAGGCGTGGGTGCGGTCCAGGTATTGCGGCTTCAGGATGCGCGGAAACTTGTCGAACAGCTTCATGCCGACGTTGCGGCCGATGGCGTAATTGGTCGCGTCGCCGAGGATGGCGGCGACGATCAGGAGCAGCACCAGCAAGTGCGGGTTCATCTGGCCCATGGCCGCCAGCGCGCCGGCGACGAAGAGCAGCGAGTCGCCGGGCAGGAAGGGGGTGACCACCAGTCCGGTTTCGCAGAATACGATCAGAAACAGAATGGCGTAGATCCAGGGGCCGTAGGCGGCCACCAGCTGGGACAGATGAGTGTCGATGTGCAGGATGAAGTCGATCAGAAAAGTGATGGCTTCCATGATGTCGTTGCGCTCGGTAAGGGTGCTGCTCGGGTTGAAAGTAAAACTGGCCGGACAAGCCGGCCAGCAATCAGAACCTTTTTAAATGAGGCTCATGAGGGAAGTGATCAGACGACCGCTTCTTCTTTTGGTTTCACCGGCTTGATCATATGTTCGCGCTTCACGCCCAGCCACAGGGCGATCGGGCTGGCGACCAGCACCGAGGAGTAAATGCCGAACACGATGCCGATGGTCAGCGCCATGGCGAAGCCGTGCAGCGCCGGGCCGCCGAACAGCAGCATGGACACCACCATCATCTCGGTGGAGAAGTGGGTGATGATGGTGCGGCTCATCGTGGCGGTGATGGCGTTGTCGATGACTTCGGCCACGCTGTGGCCCTTCATGCCCGGCTTGCGGAAGTTCTCGCGAATCCGGTCGAACACCACCACCGATTCGTTCACCGAGTAGCCCAGCACCGCCAGGATGCCGGCCAGCACGGTCAGCGAAAACTCCCAGCGGAAGAAGGCGAAGCAGCCCAGGATGATCACCACGTCGTGCATGTTGGCGATGATGGCCGCGATGGCGAAACGCCATTCAAAGCGGATGGCCAGGTAGATCATGATGCCCACGCACACCAGGATGGTGGCGGTCAGACCGTGGGTCACCAGTTCCTCGCCCACGCTGGGGCCGACGAAGTCCACTTTGCGCAGTTGCACTTGAGGATCGCCGGCCTTGAGCATGGCCATCACTTTTTCCGACAGCTGGGCGGAGGTGACGCCCGGCTTGTTGGGCAGGCGTATCATCACGTCGCGGCTGCTGCCCAGGCTCTGTACCGTGGATTCGCCCAGCTTGAGCTCGTCCACCTTGTCGCGGATGGCGCCTAGGTCGGCGGACTGCTGGTACTGCACTTCCAGCACGGTGCCGCCGGTGAATTCCACGCTGTAGTTCAGGCCGCGGGTGGCCAGGAAGAAGATGGCCAGGATGAAGGTCACCAGCGAGATGGTCGTGGTGAGCCGGCCGTAGCTCATGAACGGGATGTCCCGTTTGATGCGGAAAAGCTCCATATCCGGTCCTTATCCTTTGTTTTCCGGTTTCCACACCTGGCCGATGGCCAGCGTGGTCAGTTTGCGGCGGCGGCCGTACCACAGGTTGACCAGGCCGCGGGAAATCACCACCGCGGAGAACATCGAGGTCAGGATGCCCAGGCTGTGCACCACGGCGAAGCCGCGCACCGCGCCGGAGCCGAAGATCAGCAGCGCGAGGCCGGCGATCAGCGTGGTGACGTTGGAGTCCAGAATGGTGTGCCAGGCGTGGGTGTAACCGGCCTGGATCGCCGAATGCGGCGGCACGCCGTTGCGCAGCTCCTCGCGGATGCGCTCGTTGATCAGCACGTTGGCGTCGATGGCCATGCCCAGCGCCAGCGCGATGGCGGCGATGCCGGGCAGGGTCAGCGTGGCCTGGATCATGGACAAGAGCGCCAGCAGCAGGAAGACGTTGATCGCCAGCGACAGCGCGGAGAACACGCCGAACATGCCGTAGTACAGGACCATGAAGGTGGCGATGGCGGCAAAGCCCCACAGCGTGGCGTGGAAGCCTTTCTCGATGTTTTCCTGACCCAGGCTCGGGCCTACGGTGCGTTCTTCGACGATGTTCATCGGCGCGGCCAGCGAACCGGCGCGCAAGAGCAGGGCGGTGTCGTTGGCTTCGGCCGGGTTCATGCTGCCGGAGATCTGCACGCGGCCGCCGCCGATTTCGGAGCGGATCACCGGAGCGGTCACCACTTCGGCGCGGCCTTTTTCCACCAGCACCATCGCCATGCGGCGGCCGATGTTCTCGGCGGTCACCTGACGGAAGATGGAGGCGCCGGCGGAGTCCAGATTGATGTGGACGGCGGGCGCGCCGTTTTCGTCGAAGCCGGCCTGGGCGTCGTTGATATTGTCGCCGGTCAGTTCAACGTCCTTGCGCACCAGAATCTTCTGCACGCCGCGGGAAGAGGCTTCGTCCAGCAGCTCGTAGCCGGCCGGCACATTGCCGGCCATCGCGTCGGCCATCTTGCTCGGGTCGTCTTCCACCATGCGCACTTCCAGCGTGGCGGTGCGGCCGATGATGTCCTTGGCGCGGGCGGTGTCCTGGATGCCGGGCAGCTGCACCACGATGCGGTTGGGGCCGTTCTGCTGAATGATGGGCTCGGAGGTGCCCAGCTCATTGACGCGGTTATGCAGCGTGGTGATGTTCTGTTTGACCGCGTCGCCCTGGATCTTGGTGATCTCTTCCGGCTTCAGGGTCAGCGTCAGCCGGTAGTTGCCGTCGTCGCTCTTGACGGTGAGCGAGGGCAGGCTGCGGTAGACCACGTCCTGAGTGGCCTTGAGCGTGTCGGCGTCGCGCAGCTGCACTTCCAGCGTATTGCCGTTGCGCTTGATCGCGCCGTAGCGGACTTTCTTGTTCTTCAGCTCGCGGCGCAAGTCGCCGGCGTAGCGTTCCATCGTCTTGTCGATGGCGGCCTTCATGTCCACTTCCAGCAGGAAGTGCACGCCGCCGCGCAGGTCGAGGCCGAGGAACATCGGGTGCGCCTTCAGGCTGGTCAGCCAGGCGGGGGAGGCGGACAGCAGATTAAGCGCGATGATGTAGTTGTCGCCCAGCGCGTGCTGGATGGCGTCGCGCGCCTTGAGCTGGGTGTCGGCGTCCTTGAAGCGGACTCGCAGGCTGGTTCCGTCGAGGAACAGGCCGTCGGGAGAGATGTTCTGCGCTTTCAGCGCCTCTTCCACGCGCGTCATCACGGCGGTGTCCACCGGAATGGATTGGCGCGAGCTGGAGACCTGGACCGCGGGAGTCTCGCCGTAGAAATTGGGCAGCGTGTAGATCGCGGAAAGGATCAGGGCCACCGCAATGACGAGGTATTTCCAAAGAGGGTAGCGGTTCATGTTTTAGTTCGGGAAAAGAAAATGAACCGGCCACCGGCAGCGCGCTGCGGTGGCCGTCGGCTGAATCCTTACAGCGACTTCAGCGTGCCTTTTTCCAGCTTGGCGGAAACCGAGCCGCGCTGAACGGTGATTTCCACGCCGTTGGCGATTTCCAGAGTCAGGAACTGTTCGCCGATCTTGGCCACGCGGCCGACGATGCCGCCCTGGGTGGCGACTTCATCGCCCTTCTGGATTTCCGACAGCATCTTCTGATGCTCTTTCATGCGCTTCTGCTGCGGGCGCACCATCAGGAACCAGAACAGCACGAAGATGGCGATCATGGGCAGGAAGCCCATCAGGTCGAAACCTCCTACTGCGGCGCCGGTGTTGGCGAAGGCGGGGCTGATAAAGGACATCAAACTACTCCCTTAGATTATGTATTGTTATGGCTGGTCGAAATAAACGGACCATTGTAGCCATGCTGGTCCGCTTTTTCCAATGCTTGCGACGGTCAGGCCTGTGACAGGCCGACCGCGCAGGTGGTTCCTCAGTTGACGCCGCGGGCGCGCTTGGCGGCGAACTCCAGGCGGAAGTCCTCGAAACGGTCTTCCTCGATGGCGCGGCGCATCTGGCGCATCAGCTCCTGGTAATAATGCAGATTGTGTATGGTGTTGAGGCGGGCGCCCAGAATCTCGCCGACGCGGTGCAGATGATGCAGGTAAGCGCGGCTGAAGTTGCGGCAGGCGTAGCACTCGCATTCCTCGTCCAGCGGCTTCTTGTCGTCCTTGTAGCGCGCGTTCTTGATCTTGACGTCGCCCCACTGGGTGAAGATCCAGCCGTTGCGCGCGTTGCGCGTCGGCATCACGCAATCGAACATGTCCACGCCGTTGGCCACGCCGTGCACCAAATCCTCCGGCGTGCCCACGCCCATCAGATAATGCGGCTTCTCCGCCGGCAGCATGTCCTTCAACTCGGTCAGCATCCGGTACATCTCAGGCTTGGGCTCGCCCACCGACAGGCCGCCGATGGCGATGCCGTCGAAGCCGACCTGCATCAGGCCTTCCAGCGATTCCTGGCGCAAATCGGTATAAAGGTTGCCCTGGACGATGCCGAACAGCGCATTGGGGTTTTTCAGATCGTCGAAGGCGCGGCGCGAACGCTCGGCCCAGCGCAAGCTCATCTGCAGCGACTTCTGCGCGGTGGCGTGGTCCACCTGGCCCGGCGTGCACTCGTCCAGCTGCATCACGATGTCGGAGTTGAGCACGGTCTGGATCTTCATCGAGATTTCCGGGCTCAGGAACAGCTTGTCGCCGTTGATCGGGCTTTGGAAGGTGCAGCCTTCCTCGGTCAGCTTGCGCATATCGGACAGGCTGAACACCTGGAAGCCGCCGGAATCGGTGAGGATGGGTTTGTCCCAGCCGATGAACTCGTGCAGGCCGCCGAACTGTTCGACGATCTCCAGGCCCGGGCGCAGCCACAGGTGGAAAGTGTTGCCCAGAATGATCTGGGCGCCGATGTCGTTCAGCTCGACCGGGCTCATCGCCTTGACCGAGCCGTAAGTGCCCACCGGCTGGAACACCGGCGTCTCCACGGTGCCGTGGTTCAGCTCCAGCGTGCCGCGCCGCGCGCCGCCGGAGGTTTTATGTACGGTAAACTTCAGCATGATTCGGGGATTGCTCTGGTATGTTTGTTTAGCAAAATCAGCCGGCTAGTATACCGTAAGCCGCGCCCGCTGGGGCTTTGTCGCGGTTTCCTCCTCGCGGCGGATGAAAAAAACGCTTGCCAAGCGTAGCGGGCTTGTTTAGTATTCGCAGCTCGACGACAGGCACGTAGCTCAGCTGGTTAGAGCACCGTCTTGATAAGGCGGGGGTCGTTGGTTCGAGTCCAATCGTGCCTACCAAAATTCAAACGCATGGAGCGTTACAAGTGTCCAACTTGCGAACTACCACAACCCGACATACTCACGCTAGCTGAGCCTTGCGGGTTGTTCCATGCAAAAAAAGTGCGGCTCAGGCCGCACTTTTTTTTTATCCTACGCTTTCTAAAAATTTCTCTCTCGCCTTGTTGGAGTTGACATGCCAGACATTCGCTTGCCGGACGGCTCGATCCGTTCGTTCGATAAACCGGTAACGGTTCATGAAGTGGCCGCATCCATCGGCGCAGGCTTGGCTCGCGCGGCGCTCGCCGGCCGCGTGGACGGCGCGCTGGTGGACACCTCTTACGCCATCGACCGCAATGCCGACCTGGCCATCATCACCGACAAGGACGCGGACGGCCTGTCCATCATCCGCCACTCCACCGCCCACTTGCTGGCCTATGCGGTAAAGGAGCTGTTCCCGGAGGCCCAGGTCACCATCGGGCCGGAGATCGAAAACGGCTTCTACTACGATTTCGCCTACAAGCGCCCGTTCACGCCGGAAGACCTGGCCGCCATTGAAAAGAAAATGGCCGAGCTGGCGAAGAAAGACATCCCGGTGGAGCGTTACGAGCTGCCGCGCGACGAAGCCATTGCCTACTTCAAGAGCATAGGTGAGGCCTATAAGGCCGAGATCATCGAATCCATCCCGCAGGGCGAAGTGCTGAGCCTGTACCGCGAGGGCGAATTCACCGACCTGTGCCGCGGCCCCCACGTGCCGTCCACCGGCAAGCTCAAGGTGTTCAAGCTGATGAAGGTGGCCGGCGCCTACTGGCGCGGCGACAGCAAGAATGAAATGCTGCAGCGCGTTTACGGCACCGCCTGGGCCAAGAAAGAAGACCTGGACGCCTATCTCTATATGTTGGAAGAGGCGGAAAAGCGCGACCATCGCAAGCTGGGCGTGCAACTGGACCTGTTCCACCTGCAGGACGAGGCGCCGGGCATGGTGTTCTGGCATCCCAAGGGCTGGCAGCTGTGGCAGAGCGTCGAGCAATACATGCGCGAGAAGCTGAACCGCGAAGGCTATAAGGAAATCCGCACCCCGATGATGATGGACGCCCATCTGTGGGAGCGTTCCGGCCACGCCGCCAACTACCGCGAGAACATGTTCATCACCGAATCGGAAAAGCGCGACTACGCGGTCAAGCCGATGAACTGCCCGGGCCATGTGCAGGTGTTCAATAGCGGTCTGCGTTCTTATCGCGATCTGCCGCTGCGCTACGCCGAGTTCGGCTCCTGCCACCGCAACGAGCCGTCCGGCGCGTTGCACGGCATCATGCGCGTGCGCGGCTTCGTGCAGGACGATGGCCACATCTTCTGTACCGAAGACCAGATCAACCAGGAGGCCAAGGATTTCCATCGCCTGGTGATGGAAGTGTACGAGCGCTTCGGCTTCGACAAGGTGGCGATCAAGCTGGCGCTGCGTCCGGAAAAACGCATCGGCGAAGAATCCACCTGGGACAAGGCGGAAGAAGGCATGCGCGAAGCGCTGCGCGCTTGCGGCGTGGAGTGGGAAGAGCTGCCGGGCGAGGGCGCGTTCTACGGCCCCAAGATCGAATACCACATCAAGGACGCGCTGGGCCGTTCCTGGCAGTGCGGCACCCTGCAGCTGGACTTCATGTTGCCGGAGCGTCTGGACGCCGAATACGTGGCCGACGACAACAGCCGCAAGCGCCCGGTGATGCTGCACCGCGCGGCGCTGGGTTCGCTGGAGCGCTTCCTCGGCATCCTGATCGAAAACCACGCCGGCGCCTTCCCCTTGTGGCTGGCTCCGGTGCAGATGGTGGTGATGAATATCACCGAAGCGCAGGCCGAATACGCGGCCAATGTGGCCGCCAAACTGCGCGAACAAGGCTTCCGCGTTGATCTTGACTTGAGAAACGAGAAGATCGGCTATAAAATTCGCGAGCACAGTCTGCAAAAGTTGCCGTATCAGATCATCGTCGGCGACAAGGAGAAGGCTGGCGAGTTGGTTGCCGTACGCTCCCGCGGGGAAGACCTGGGGCAGCTTACGCTGGATGCGCTGATTGCGCGCCTCAAGGCTGAGATGCCTGGGGCCTGATTCCGGCGACGGCAGGCATTGAGTTTAGATTAATAGGAGATTTGGCTATAGCTCAGGAACGCGAAGCACGGATCAACGGCGAGATTACCGCCCGTGAAATTCGTCTGGTAGGTAAAGAAGGTGAGCAGATTGGTGTTGTCAGTCTGCGTGAGGCAATGGCGCTGGCGGAGGAGGGCGATGTGGATCTGGTGGAGATTTCCCCGACCGCGCAGCCTCCGGTATGCAAGCTGATGGACTACGGCAAGTACAAGTACGAGCAGTCCAAGAAGCGTCACGAAGCCAAGCAGAAGCAGAAACAGGTTCAGATCAAGGAAATCAAGTTCCGTCCGGGCACCGACGACGGCGACTACAACGTCAAGTTGCGCAACTTGACCCGATTCCTGGCTGACGGCGACAAAGCCAAGGTCACCCTGCGCTTCCGCGGTCGTGAGATGGCCCACCAGAACATCGGTTTGGAGTTGCTTAAGCGTGTCGAAGCCGATTTGTCCGAAATTGCGGTGGTTGAGCAGTTTCCCAAGCTGGAAGGCCGCCAGATGGTCATGATGATTGCGCCGAAGAAGAAATAATCGGTATAATCATCAAACTGACACGGCAGGGTTCGCTCTGCCGTGTTGATTTTGTAGGTCGGCAACGATCTGCCCAAAAGCGTGACACGATGGTTTTTCAAGCGTTTCCGGATTCGTCCGGCAGCCACCTCGCGTCTAATCTAATCAAAATTCAGCAGGAGCAGTCCATGCCGAAAATGAAAACCAAGTCGAGCGCGAAAAAGCGTCTCAAAGTACTGGGCAATGGTGGTGTAAAGCGCTCTTACGCGTTCAAGCGTCACATCCTGACCAAGAAAACCACCAAGAACAAGCGCCAACTGCGTGGTACTACCATGGTAGATAGCACCAATATGGCCTCTGTTCGCGCAATGATGCCCTACGCTTAAGGAGACTAAGATATGCCACGCGTAAAACGCGGTGTAACCGCTCGTGCTCGTCACAAGAAAATCCTCGCACTGGCGAAAGGCTATCGCGGCCGCCGGAAGAACGTCTATCGCATCGCCAAACAGGCGGTGATGAAAGCCGGTCAGTACGCCTACCGTGACCGTCGTCAGAAAAAGCGTCAGTTCCGTCAACTGTGGATTGCTCGTATCAACGCAGCTGCTCGTGAAAACGGCCTGCCGTACAGCAAATTCATGAACGGCCTGAAAAAAGCCTCTATCGAAATCGACCGCAAGGTCCTGGCCGACCTGGCCGTGTTCGACAAGCCGGCTTTTGCACAGATCGTCGAAAAGGCGAAAGCAAGCCTCGCTGCTTAATCGCCCGGACGGATCAAAAGGGAGGCAATCTTGCCTCCCTTTTTTTTGATGCGGCCCGGCCGCAGGCATGACTCAAGATCAAGACGGTTGGCCAGACTCGCCCGAGTGCTGGGGCGCGTGTGGCCAGCTTTCTTTCGCATACGGTGTGGAACACGATGAACAACGTTGACGCGATTCTCCAATCCGGTCTGGCCGCGGTAGCCGCGGCGGCCGATCTTCTTGAACTGGAGCAGGTCAAGGCCCGCTATCTGGGCAAGAGCGGCGAGTTGACCGAACTCCTGAAACAGCTGGGCAAGCTGCCCGCCGAAGAGCGCAAGGCCGCCGGCGCCACCATCAATGTGGCCAAGCAGGCTTTTGAGGCCGCGCACAAGCAGCGCCTCGACCAATTGAACGCCGCCAAGCTGGAGGCGCAACTGGCTGCCGAGGCGCTGGACGTGACCCTGCCGGGGCGCGGCAGCAACGGCGGCGGCCTGCACCCGGTGGCGCTGACGCTGGAACGCATCGCCGGCCTGTTCCGCACCATGGGTTTTGAAGTGGCGGACGGCCCGGAGATCGAAACCGATTTCTACAATTTCCAGGCGCTGAACATCCCGGAAAACCATCCCGCACGCGCGATGGCCGACACCTTCTACGTGGAAGGCGGCGACGTGCTGCGCACGCATACCAGCCCGATCCAGGCGCGCTTCATGATGAACAATCAGCCGCCTATCAAGATCGTGGCCCCGGGCCGCGTATACCGCGTGGACTCCGACGCCACCCATTCGCCGATGTTCCACCAGATGGAAGGCCTGTGGGTGGAAGAGGGCGTGTCCTTCGCCGACCTCAAGGCGGTGGTGACCGACTTCCTGCGCCGTTTCTTCGAGCGCGACGATCTGCAAGTGCGCTTCCGTCCGTCCTTCTTCCCGTTTACCGAGCCCTCGGCGGAAATCGACGTGCTGGGCGAGCGCGGCTGGCTGGAAGTGGGCGGCTGCGGCATGGTGCACCCCAATGTGTTGCGCAATGTCAACATCGACCCGGAGCGTTACACCGGCTTCGCCTTCGGCATCGGTCTCGATCGTTTCGCCATGCTGCGCTATGGCGTCAACGACCTGCGGCTGTTCTTCGAGAACGACCTCAACTTCCTGAGACAGTTCAACTGATCGCGTACGGAGCCGAATACTATGCAATTTTCCGAACAATGGCTGAGAAGCTGGGTTAATCCGTCGCTGAGCACCGACGAGCTGTCCTACCTGCTGACCATGGCGGGTCTGGAAGTGGAAGAAGTCAACGCCGCCGCGCCGGCCTTCAGCGGCGTGGTGGTGGCCGAAGTCAAGGAAGTGGCCAAGCACGAAAACGCCGACCGCCTGCGCGTGACCAAGGTGGACGTGGGCACGGGCGAACTGGTGCAGATCGTCTGCGGCGCGCCCAATGTCGCCGTCGGCCTGAAAGTGCCGTGCGCCTTGCCCGGCGCCGCGCTGCCCGGCGATTTCAAGATCAAGCCGACCAAGATGCGCGGCGTCGAATCCAACGGCATGCTGTGCTCCGGCAAGGAGCTGGGCGTGCCGGACGAGGCCGACGGCCTGCTGGTGCTGCCGGCCGACGCGCCGGCGGGGCAGAGCATACGCGACTACCTGGGCCTGGACGACCAGCTGTTCACGCTGAAAATCACTCCCAACCGCGCCGACTGCCTGTCCATCCGCGGCATCGCGCGCGAAGTGGCGGCGCTGACCGGCGCAGAACTGGCGCCGGTGGCCATTCCCGCGGTGGCCCCGGTCATCGACGACGCGCTGTCGGTGAGCATAGACGCCGCCGCTGGCTGCGGCCGCTACCTGGGCCGCGCGCTCAAGGGCGTCAACGCCGCCGCCGCCACGCCGGAATGGATGCGCCGCCGCCTGGAGCGCGCCGGCCTGCGTTCGATTTCCGCCGTGGTCGACATCACCAACTACGTATTGTTGGAACAAGGCCAGCCGATGCACGCCTTCGACCTGGCCAAGCTGGACGGCGGCATCGTCGTGCGCATGGCCAAGGACGGCGAAGAGCTGCTGTGCCTGAACGAGAAAACCGTCAAGCTCAAGTCCGATTACATGGTGATCGCGGACCAGACCAAGGCGTTGGCCATCGCCGGCATCATGGGCGGCGAGCACAGCGGCGTCACCGTCGCCAGCACGGATATTTTCCTGGAAAGCGCCTTCTTCGCGCCGGAAGCGATCGCCGGCAAGGCGCGCGAGCTGGGCTTCGGTTCCGATTCTTCCTTCCGTTACGAGCGCGGCGTAGACTTCCAGCTGCAGCGCGAAGCGATGGAACGCGCCACCCGCCTGGTGCTGGACATCTGCGGCGGTCAGCCGGGTCCGGTGGTGGAGGCCGTGGCCGAACTGCCGCGGCGCGGCGAGGTCAAGCTGCGCGTGCCGCGTTGCGCCAAGCTGTTGGGCGTGAGCTTGAGCAGCGCGCAGATCGGTGAAATTCTGGGACGGCTGGGCCTGGCGCACCGTCTGGACGGCGAAGTCTTCACCGTGGAGGCGCCGTCCTTCCGCTTCGACATCGCGATCGAGGAAGACCTGATCGAGGAAGTGGCGCGGGTATACGGCTACGACGCGATCCCCGCCGACGCGCCGCGTTCCGGCATGCGCATGCTGGCGCAGCGGGAAGAGCTGCGGCCGCGCGATCAGATCCGCCATCTGCTGGCGGCGCGCGACTATCAGGAAATCGTCAGCTACGCCTTCGTCGACGAGGCCTGGGAGCGCGATTTCGCCGCCAACGAGCAGCCGGTGCGCCTGATCAACCCGATCGCTTCGCAGATGAGCGTGATGCGCTCCACGCTGATCGGCGGGCTGGTGGACGTGCTGGTGGGCAACCTCAACCGCAAGCAGCCGCGCGTGCGCGTGTTCGAAGTGGCGCGCGTGTTCAAGAAATCCGCCGACTGGTTCGATCAGCCGGAAAAAGTGGCCGGCCTTGCCTGGGGTCCGCGCTTGCCGGAGCAATGGGGCGTCAAGGCCGAACGCGTCGATTTCTTCGACGTCAAAGCCGATGTCGAAGCCCTGTTGCACCCGCGGCGCGCGGATTTCTGCAAGGCCGCGCATCCGGCCTTCCATCCGGGCCGTTGCGCCGAAGTGCTGGTGGACGGCGTGGTTGTCGGCGTGATCGGCGAACTGCATCCCAAGTGGGCGCAGCAATACGATCTGCCCAGCGCGCCGGTGCTGTTCGAACTTGACCTGGCGGCGGCGGAAGCGCGGCAGCCCATCAAGGCGCAGCCGGTGAGCAAGTTCCAGGCGGTGCGCCGCGATCTGGCGCTGGTGGTGGACGAGGCGGTGGAAACGGCCCAATTGCTGGCCTGCTTCGCCAAGCACGGCGCCGCCATCGTCAGCGAAGTGGCTTTGTTCGACGTTTATCGCGGCAAAGGCGTGGAAGAGGGCAAGAAGAGTCTGGCCTTCCGCGTGATGTTGCAGGACAATAGCCGCACGCTGACCGACGAAGACGTGGAGCCGGCGCTCAAGGCCCTGCTGGACGGCGTTGCCGCCGAGCTGGGCGCTCAGTTGCGCTGAGCCCAAGGCGTGGAGCCCGCCGCGGAGTCGGCGGGCTTTTGAATGATTAGAAATATTGATGTGTGAGAGGGTGACATGACTTTGACCAAGGCTGAGCTGGCCGACATGCTGTTCGATCAAGTGGGTTTGAACAAGCGTGAAGCCAAGGACATGGTTGAATCGTTCTTTGAGGAAATTCGCCAGGCCCTGGAGTCCGGCGACTCCGTCAAATTGTCCGGTTTCGGCAATTTCCAATTGCGCGACAAGCCGCAGCGTCCGGGTCGCAACCCCAAGACCGGGGAAGAGATTCCCATCACCGCGCGACGTGTGGTAACGTTCCACGCTAGTCAGAAACTCAAGGGAATGGTCGAGCAATTCCATGCCAACAAGCAAGGCTGATCTGCCGCCGATACCGTCCAAGCGCTACTTCACCATTAGCGAGGTGAGCGAGCTCACCGGCGTCAAGCCGCATGTGCTGCGCTATTGGGAGCAGGAGTTTTCCCAATTGCGCCAGGTGAAGCGCCGCGGCAACCGCCGTTATTACCAACATCACGAAGTGTTATTGGTCAGGCGCATTCGCGGTCTGTTATATGACGACGGGTTTACCATCCACGGCGCCCGCCAGCGTCTGGGCGCGGACGGCCAAGAAGTGCGCCCGGCAACGGCCCAGGAGGTCAGGACCGAGTTGGAGGCGATTTTGGAATGGCTTGATTCAGGGCTTGGCAAAAATCAAAAAGCAGTTTAGAATACGTTTCTCTCGAGTCGGGGCGTAGCGCAGCCTGGTAGCGCACCTGCATGGGGTGCAGGGGGTCGGAAGTTCGAATCTTCTCGCCCCGACCAAAGAATTCCAAAAGTATCAAATATTTAAAAGCTCTGCGTTTGCAGAGCTTTTTTTATTTTCCCCTCCAAATATTAGAAATCCTTCTAATTCCATCCCCTTCAATGAGTCGAATTCGGCGGGCGATTTTTATTGCCCGATAGACGGCGGCGAACCATTTGTTTCTGCGCCTGCCGTATTCCTGTGGCCGCCGCGGAGATGCGCGGCGGCGTATCGCCGACTTTTGTGAGGATTGCCATGTTGCATGTAGTAGCCGTGATTACCGCCAAGCCGGACCAGCGCGCCGTGATTTTGCGCGAGTTGAATGCGATCGTGCCCCTGGTGCGCGAGGAAGAGGGCTGCATCGAGTACGGCCCGGCGCTGGACCACGCGGATTCGCCGCAGCCGTATGGCGCGGACAGCCTGGTGGTGATAGAGAAGTGGACCAGCAAGGCGGCCTTGGACCGCCACCTGGACGCGCCGCCGCTGCGCGCCTTCGTCGCCGCGACCGAGGGCGCGGTGGCCGGCTTGGCCGTGCATGTGTTGAACCCGGCCTAAGAACCTGTTTACGACCTGCTACGCGTCGGCGATGCGGCGTTGAAAACCGCCTAGAAATGCTCATGCACCACGAGTGCATTCCGCTTTCTCAGCGGTTTTCGCCTTGTCCGCCCTCGCTCGCGAGACGCTGAACAGACCCAAACGCTGCTTACCGTTCCCCGCCGGCCTTGCCGGCTATTTTTCTGGGCGGATGTCGGTCAGAGGCGCTTCGATGGGCAGCCGTTGCAGCTCGCTGTTGAAAAAGCTGCGCTCGCCGCGCCGCAGCGACGGCAGCAAGGCTTGGAGGCGGGACAGCGCGTCCGCGGCCTCCCGGCCGGCGCCCTGCTCATGCAGCAGGAACCAGGCGGCTTCCAGCAATAGATTGGCTTGTTGCAGAGGAGGGAAGGCGGCGTTGCCGGCGAGTTGCTCGTCCAGCGCCAGGACCGCCGCCGAGGACCAGCGGCTGAAGCCCTTGGCCGGAGACAAGGAGGCGTGCAAGGGCTGCAAGGCCGCGATGGCGTCTTCCAGCGCCAGCGGTTGCTGGGCGCGGAAGGCCGAGAGGCTGCGCGAACGCGGCGGCGGGCAGTTGCCGCGGGCGATGCGCAGGATGAAGATCAGATTCCAGGCTGAGCCGCTGCCGTAGCCGAAGCGGTCGCAAATCCATTCGGACAGCCCAAGCCAGCGCATCGCCTGCAACTGCACCGCGCCCACGCGCTGCTCGCGTTCCGGGTCGACCAGCCCCTGCTGCCAGAACAGCCACAAGCACCAGCCGATATTGGCGGCCACATGTTGGGCGGCGTCGATGGAGTCCGCCTCGTAAGCCGCTTCCAGCGCGCCGCTCAAGGCTTGCAGCGCCGCGCCGGCCTCGTCCCGTTGGCGCGCGGCGCCGGCGCCGCTGGTGGCGGCGTGCTTGTGCAGCAGGGCCAGCAGGTTCAGGCATTCGAAGCGCACGCGCGGGTTGTAGCGGAAAACCGGCTGCAGCTCCGGCGAGGTTTGCAGGTGTTCCAGCGCGGTCCGCGCCGCGTCGGCGTCGCCTTGGGAGTAACGCTCCCAGGCTTTGACGATGCAGGCCATCGCGGCGAAGGTGGGATGGGCGTGATGGACGCTGCCGGCGTCCAGCACTCGGTCCAGCCGCTTCAGCGCGCTGCGGCTGCCGTCCAGTTGGGCGCTGCGGCGCAGGGCCAGGCTTTCTTTCATCAAGGCCAGCGCTTGCTGAAAATCGTCTCCGGCGAATTGACGCGCGACGTGGAAGGATTCCGCCACCTGGCGGCTGGGGCGGCGTCCGAAGCCGTCGTATTCGTCGCGGATGGCCTGCGCCATCTGTTGCCAAAAGCGCATGTCGCGCATCAGATAGGACAGATCGCCGGCCGGGCTTTCCGGTTTTTCCCGGGGAAGACCGAGGAAGTGCTCCAGCCAATCCCGCTCCACCTCGACGCCGGCGGCGCGGAAGCGCAGCCGCGAGGCCATGTCGGCCGTCAGCCAGAACGGACCGCGGCTGCGTCCGTTCAGCGGCAGGGTGGCGATGGGCCGGCCGCGCGCGGCGCCCCAGCCGGCCTGCACGCCCCAGCGGGCGAAGTCGGCGAACGCGCGCGAGATCAGCATGCGGATATTGTTCTGGCCGGGAAAGCCTAGCCGCAGGGCGGCGGCGGACACCGCGCCGTCGCCGAACTGCTGGGCGTGCCAGAGCCGGGCCAGCAGCCAGACGGATTGGCCGCGGGCGGCCTCGCCCTTGACGCGGTAGGGAGCGGACAACTCGATTTCGATGAGGTCGGGAGCTTCTGTCATGGTTGGAATGGGAGCTGAACAGGAGGCCGGCAAGGCGGGGAGCGCTTGCTGGCGAGGAGGCGATGTCGCCGCGGGACGCTTACCACAGCCGGTCGATGTCCCCCGGATGGAGCGCGATCTCGCAATCTTCGAAACGCGACGCCAGCCGCCTGGCCTTGTCGCTGAAAAAGCAGGCCATGGTCGCCTTGTCGAACTGGCTGCTGGGGAAGGGCGCGGCCGGCGTGCCGCCGATCAAGACGGCGCCCGGCAGTTCGCTCCAGCCGCAGCTTTGGTAAAAGCGCCGCAGGGGGCGGTCGCAAGTGAAGATGCCGAGATCGGCGCCGTTGGCCTGCATGGTTTCGCGCGCGGAGGCGGCCAGCAGCCGGCCCAGGCCGCGGCTGCGGTCCTCGGGCTGGGTGACCATGCAGCTGATGCCGCTGGCCTGGAAGTCCTCGCCGGCGTGGCGCAGCGTTTTGCTGAGGATGTCCAGCGCCGACAGCACCCGGCGGTTCTCCACCAGCAGCAACGACAAGGGCGCGAGCGCCGGGTCGTGGATGGGCTCGGGACCGGCCGGCGGCTCCCCGGGCCAGGCCAGATTTTGCAGCGCCAGCACTTGCATGCGCAGTTCCGCGGGCACTTCCGCTTCGGGGAAGATCAGTATCTCCATCGGCTGGCTCTCCTCGCAATGGACGGGTATGGTCAAGCTATATGATAACAGCCGCCAAGGGCGCGGGAGAGAGACAGTCATGGCGGAAACGACGGCCGGCCCGCGGGCGGCTTGGGATGCCGAGAGCCGGGCCACCTGGGAGGTGGCCCGGCGCTACCACGAATGTTGGCGCGCGCGCGACGCGAGGGCGGCGCTGGCCTTGTTTCATCCGGAAGTCGAATACTGCGATTTCTACCGCAATCTGACGCTGACTTACGCCGATTTGCCGGCCTATCTGGCCGAGAGCATGCCGGACGGCGGCAAGGAGAGTTTGCAGCACACCGACCGCATCCGCGTCGACGGCGACACCGCCTTCATCCAATACCGCTATGTGATCCGGCTGGCCTCCAGCGGCAAACTGGCCAGTTTTCAAGGCGGCGAGGCGATCCGGGTGCGGGACGGCCTGATCGTCTCCGTGCATGAGTACTGTACGCCGGTGCGTTTGAGCGGGGAGCGGACCGGCGATCGCATCGGTTTGAACCCGCAGCGGCTGGCGCGGCTGCTGGCGGACCTGCAAGCCTATTTCGCCGAACAGCGACCCTATCTGGACTGCGAGCTGAGCCTGGGCCAGGTGGCGCAGGCCACCGGCTACACCCGCAATCAGATCTCCCACGTCTTGAACCAGGCGCTGGGCCTGAGCTTCTACGCCTGGCTCAATCAGCAACGCGTCCGCCATCTGCTGGCGCTGCCGCGGCCGCCGGCCGCTCCGCTGGACATGGCCTTCGCCGTGGGCTTCAAGTCCGCCTCCACGTTCTACAAGGCTTTCCGTCTGGAAACCGGCACCACGCCGCAGCGCTACTTTTCCGCCGATTCCTAGCGGTCCCGCGCGCACGACGCGGCGCGGGCGCCGGCTTAGTCTGTTCGGGTCCGCCCCAGGTTCGGGGCTATCGCCAAGGAGCATTCATGGGGATCGAGTCCCAAGCCTGTCTGTGGCTGGATCAAAGTCCCGCGGCGCGGTCCTGGCCGCCGTTGACGCAGTCGGCCAGCTGCGACGTGGCGGTGATCGGCGGCGGCTACACCGGCCTTTGGACGGCTTACTACCTCAAGCGCATGGCGCCGGAGCTGGACGTGGCGGTGTTGGAGGCGGAAACCTGCGGCTACGGCGCGTCCGGACGCAACGGCGGCTGGCTGATAGGCGGGTTGGCCAATCAGAACGTCCATTTGCTCAGTCTGGACGGCGAGCGGCGCGAACGCGCGCGGCGGCGGCTGTTCGGCATCGTCGACGAAGTGGCCGCGGTGTTGGCGCGCGAAGGCGTCGAATGCGATTTCGCCCATGGCGGGGTGCTGTACGCGGCGGCGCGCTATCCGGAGCAGGAAGCGATGGGGCGGAACTGGCTGCGCGAACTGCGGCGGGCGGGCCACGGCGAGGCCGACTTCCGTTGGCTGGACCGCGAGGAAGCCCGGGCGCAGCTGGGCGCGAGAGACGTGCGCGGCGGGGTGTTCTCCCCGCATTGCGCGGTGGTTCAGCCGGCCCGGCTGGCGCAAGGCCTGGCGCGGGCCGCGGCGCGGCTGGGCGTGCGCATTCACGAGCATAGCCCGGTGCGCCGGCTGGCTCCCGGGGTGGCGGGGCTGGACGGCTGCGACTTGAGCGCGGACGTCATCGTGCCGGCGTTGGAGGGCGCGGCCGGGCAGTTTTCGCGTTTGGGCCGTTGCCTGCTGCCGGTGCAGAGCCTGCTGCTGGCCACCGAACCGCTGTCGGCGGCGCAGTGGGACGAGATCGGACTGGGGCGCCGCCAGGCTTTCGGCGATTTGAGCCGGATGGTGACTTACGGCCAACGCAGCGCGGACGGTCGCCTGGTGTTCGGCGCGCGCGGCGGTTACCGGCTGGGCGGCCGCGCGCAGTGGGACTTCGACCCTAACGGCGCCGAGTTCGCCTGGCGCGAGCGCTTGCTGCGTCGGCTGTTTCCGGCCTTGGGCGCGACGGCGGCGCCCTACCGCTGGGGCGGCACGCTGGGCGTGGCGCGCGCTTTCACGCCCTACGCCTTGTTCGACCGGCGCGCCGGCATCGCCATGGCCGGCGGCTACGGCGGCGAGGGCGTGGGAGCCGCCAATCTGATGGGGCGCACGCTGGCGGAATTGATTCTGGAGCGCGACGGCGATCTGGCTTCCATGCCCTGGGTCATGCCGGAAGGGCGTTTGGAGCGGGTGCGCCGCTGGGCGCCGGAGCCGGTGCCGTGGCTGGGTTATCACCTGGTGCGCAGCGCTTACGGGCTGGAAGAGAAACTGTGCGCCGACGGGAGCGCGCCGGCCTGGGCCCGGCGCGGCGCGGGCAAGCTGGCGGCGGCCCTGGAGGCTTTGCTGGCCTGATGGCCGGCGCGCGATATCGGGAGAACATTCATGTGGCGACGCATTGGGGTGGGGATCTGGGTCTGCTGTCTGGCCGTTCCGGCGCAGGCGGCCGAAGAGAAGGTGCTGAACGTCTACAACTGGAGTCATTACATCGGCAAACAGACCTTGCGGCGTTTCGAGAGCGAGACCGGCATCAAGGTGCGTTACGACGTATACGACAGCAATGAAATCCTGCAAGGCAAATTGCTGACCGGCCGCAGCGGCTACGATGTGGTGGGACCGTCGATGAGCTTCCTGGCCAATCAGCTGGCGGCGGGCGCCTTCCGGCCGCTGGACAAGGGCAAGCTGCCCAATTACCGCCAATTGGACCCGGCGCTGCTGCGGCAGCTGGCCGCGGCCGATCCCGGCAACCGTTACGCGCTGCCCTATCTGTGGGGCACCACCTCGGTGGCCATCGACGAAGACCGGGTGAGGCGGGCGCTGGGCGGCGCGCCGCCGCCGGCCGACGCGCTGGCCCTGTTGTTCGACCCGGCTTACGCGTCCAAGCTGCGCGGCTGCGGCGTTTCCATGATGATGTCCCCCAGCCAGGTGGCGGTGCAGGCCTTGATCTACCTGGGCAAGGACCCTGGCCGGAACCGGCCGGAGGATCTGCCCGCCGTCGCCGGCCTGCTGCGCGCGGTCCGGCCCTATGTGCGGGTGTTCACCTCCACGCCCATCAATGATCTGGTCAACGGCGAGCTTTGCGCGGCGATGATCTATTCCGGCGACGCCTACATCGCCGCGCGTCGCGCGGGCGAGGCCAAGAGCCCGCGCAAGATCCGCTACCTGCTGTCGCCCAAGGGCGCGGAGTTGTGGGTGGACACTTTCGCCATCCCCAAGGACGCGCCGCATCCGGACAACGCGCATCGCTTCCTCGATTTCATGATGCGGTCGGAGGTGATGGCGGAAATCAGCAATGAATTGTTCTATCCCAACGCCTTGCCGGCGTCGCGGCCTTTGCTGGATGGCGCGCTGACGGCGGACCGCAACCTCTATCCGGACGCGGCCGGCATGAGCAAGCTGCGCGGCCAGGGACGGGTGCCGCCGGCGCTGCAAAGGGAGCGGGTGAGGCTGTTCAATCAGTTTAAGAACAATAGCTATCGCTGAGGCGCTCCGAGGGCCGGCCCAGCAACTGGGCCGGCGTGCGGCCGAAAGTCTGTCGGAAGGCGGCGATGAAGGCGCTGGGGCTGTCGTAGCCGCAGCGCCAGGCGGCGGCGCCGACCGGCTGGCCGGCCGATAGATATTCCAGCGATTTCAACAGCCGCAGCCGACGGCGCCAGGCCTGGAAGCTGAGACCGGTCTGCTCCGGAAACAAACGGCTCAGGCTGCGCCCGCTGAGGCCGGCCCATTGCGCCCAGTCGTCGCGCGAGCGCGGGTCTTCGGGGGCCTCCGTCAGCGCGTCGGCGACCCGGCGCGCGCGCCGGTCTTGCGGCAAGGGCAGGCTCAGGCGCAAGGGCGGGCAGTGTTCCAATTCATCCAGCAAGACCTCCAGCAGCCGCAGCTCTCTGGGAAGGGGCGGCGTGGAAAAATCCAGCGCGCGCCGCATGATGGCGGGCGGCAGCGCGTCGCAGGAGATGGCTTGCGCGTCGGCCGGCAGCCGCGCGCAGGCCGCGGCGGCGAAGTGCAGGCTGATGCCGTCTATCAGGCCGTGGCGGTGCGAGGCGTGGCGCACGCCGGGAGGAATCCAGGCCAGGTGGCCGGGCGGCAGCCAGAGCCGGCCGCCGTCGGTGGCGATGTTCAGCACGCCGCGGCGCAGCAAGCTGAGCTGGCCGCTGTCATGGCTGTGCCAGGCTTCGGGGTCGGCGTCGTCGTGACGGATGCGGGCGGCGGCGAGCAGCATGGTTTGGCCTGTTTGAGATATTGAATGACATTGTAGCGATAACGCGCTATCAGCGCCGGGACGGATACTGGCCATTGTGGCGGGACGGGCTTCGGCCGCGCCGCCCATCGTCGATATCACCCCTCTATAAGGAGTCAAACCATGCAAGACAGCGCTATCGCCGTGGTGCGCGAATTATTCGAATGTGCATTGCTGCGCCCGGAACTGGACGAAAACCGTTTGGCGAAGCTGGTGCATCCCGATTATCGCCAGCAGGCGGACGGCCGCAGCTTGGATTACGCCGATTTCATCAAGCATTTGCGCCATCTGAAGCAGACGTGCAGCCGGGTCGATCTTGAAATCCTGAGCTGGGCGGAGCAGGGCGAGCGCGTGTTCACTCGCCATCGCGTCGCCGCGGACAAGCGGGACGGCGGCCGGGTGAGCATGCTGGTCATCGCCGAATTCCGCGTGCGCGACGGCATGGTGCGCGCCTGCGACGAACTGACGCATATGCTGAGCGGAACGACCGAGGACCGGGATCTGGGGTCCCGCCACTGATGCGGGCTTGACCGGGTTCGCAAGCGCCCGGCGGCCTGCCGGGGCGGATCGTCGTCCTGGAGGCCGTTGAAGTCCGCGGCGCAGCGGCGAGGGCAAAAAAAAATGGACCCGGCGGGTCCATTTTCATTTGGAGGCGATCGAATCAGGCTTCCGGCACATTCAGCGAGTTGATGCTGAAGCCGGCGTCGACATAAGTGATTTCGCCGGTGATGCCCGAGGACAGATTGGACAGCAGGAAGGCGGCGGTATTGCCCACTTCCTCGGTGGTGACGTTGCGGCGCAGACAGGATTGTCCGGCGGCCATGGCCAGCAGCTTGGAGAAGCCGGAAATGCCGGCGGCGGCCAGGGTCTTGATCGGGCCGGCGGAAATGCCGTTGACGCGGATGCCGTCCTTGCCCAGGCTGGCGGCCATGAAGCGCACCGAGGCTTCCAGGCTGGCCTTGGCCAGGCCCATCACATTGTAGTTGGGGATTGCGCGCACCGCGCCCAGGTAGGACAGGGTCAGCAAGGCGGCGTTGCGGCCCTGCATCATCGGGCGCGCGGCCTTGGCCAGCGCCGGGAAGCTGTAGGCGGACACATCGTGGGCGGTCTGGAAGGCTTCGCGGCTCAGCGCGTCCAGGAAGTCGCCTTCCAGCGATTCGCGCGGGGCGAAGGCGATGGCGTGGACCAGGCCGTCCAGGCCGTCCCATTCCTTGCCGAGATCGGCGAACAATTTATTGATTTCTTCGTCGTTCTGCACGTCGCAGCGGAAAACCAGCTTGGAGCCGAAATCCGCGGCCATTTCACGCACGCGGTCTTCCAGTTTGTCCACCACATAGGTGAACGCCAGTTCTGCGCCTTCGCGATGACAGGCCTGGGCAATGCCGTAAGCGATGGAGCGGTTGGAGATCATGCCGGTAATCAGAATCTTTTTGCCTTGCAGAAAGCCCATTTGGAGTCCTTCTCGGAATAAACAGCTGCGCATTATACCGAAGCCGGGCCGTTTCAGCAGCGGCATTGTCGGCCAGGTCGGACGCTTTCCGGTGGTATATAAGGAAAGAGCGAAGCGCGGAGCGCGCCGCGCGCGCCGGATTTCCGGTTGCCCCGGCACTCCGCGCTTGCTACCATCACACATCAATTGCAGTAGTTGCGCCACCATATAAATAGCGAGGAAACCATGAGCGATCTGATCCACCACGTAAGCGATGACAGTTTCGATACCGATGTTCTGAAAGCCGACCTGCCGGTGCTGGTCGATTACTGGGCCGAGTGGTGTGGTCCGTGCAAGATGATCGCTCCCATCCTGGACGAAGTGGCCAAGGAATACGAAGGCCGCCTGAAAGTGGTCAAGCTGAACATCGACCAGAACGAGCTGACGCCGCCGAAATTCGGCATCCGCGGCATCCCGACGCTGATGATTTTCAAGGACGGCCAGGTTGCCGCCACCAAGGTGGGCGCGCTGGCCAAGAGCCAGTTGACCGCCTTCATTGACAGCCAACTGTAAAGCGTCTATTCTCCAGCAAAATCTCAAAACGGGTAGCGATTGACGCGTTGCCCGTTCCATTTTTACGCCACCCTCCGAATTCAGCGTTCCGCTAAATCGTTACCGAGTCGACCTACGGCTGCTATGCACTTATCTGATCTAAAACATCTTCATGTTTCCGAACTCGTTGAAATGGCCATTTCCAACGAGATCGACGGGGCCAACCGACTGCGCAAGCAGGACTTGATCTTCGCCTTGCTGAAAAACCAGGCCAAAAAAGGCGAGAGCATTTTCGGTGAAGGTACCCTGGAAGTGCTGCCGGACGGTTTCGGTTTCCTGCGCAGCCCGGACACCTCCTACCTGGCCGGCCCGGACGACATCTATGTCAGCCCGTCGCAGATTCGTCGCTTCAACCTGCATACCGGCGATTCGATCGAAGGCGAGATCCGCACCCCGAAAGACGGCGAGCGTTACTTCGCGCTGGTCAAGGTGGACAAGGTCAACGGCGAAGCGCCGGAGAACTCCAAGCACAAGATTCTGTTCGAGAACCTGACGCCGCTGTTCCCCACCGAGCAGTTCAAGCTGGAACGCGACATCCGCGCCGAAGAGAACATCACCGGCCGCATCATCGACCTGATCTCGCCGATAGGCAAAGGTCAGCGCGGCCTGCTGGTGGCGCCGCCGAAGTCCGGCAAGACCGTGATGCTGCAGCACATCGCCCACGCCATCACCGCCAACCATCCGGAAGCGGTGCTGATCGTGTTGCTGATCGACGAGCGTCCGGAGGAAGTGACCGAGATGCAGCGTTCGGTCAAGGGCGAAGTGGTGTCTTCCACCTTCGACGAGCCGGCCACCCGCCACGTGCAAGTGGCCGAGATGGTGATCGAGAAGGCCAAGCGCCTGGTGGAACACAAAAAGGACGTGGTGATCCTGCTGGACTCCATCACCCGTCTGGCGCGCGCCTACAACACCGTGGTGCCGGCCTCCGGCAAGGTGCTGACCGGCGGCGTGGACGCCAACGCGCTGCAGCGCCCGAAGCGCTTTTTCGGTGCCGCGCGCAATGTGGAAGAGGGCGGCAGCCTGACCATCATCGCCACCGCGCTGATCGATACCGGCAGCCGCATGGACGATGTGATCTATGAAGAATTCAAGGGCACCGGCAACAGCGAAATCCATCTGGAACGCCGCATGGCCGAGAAGCGCATCTTCCCGGCGCTGAACATCAACCGTTCCGGCACCCGTCGCGAAGAGCTGCTGATTCCGCAGGACCAATTGCAGCGCATCTGGGTACTGCGCAAGCTGCTCTACCCGATGGACGATCTGGAGGCGATGGAATTCCTGCAGGACAAGATCAAGGCCACCAAGTCGAACCAGCAGTTCTTCGACTCGATGCGCCGCTGAGCGGAAATGCTCGCAAGAATGCCAGGCTGCCAGCCTGGCATTTTTTTTGCCCGCGTCGGCCGGCGTCGTTCAGGCGCCGGCGCGCGGGTTTTTTGTTAATACCGATGGCGGCGCCGACAGCGGGGCCGCGATTTAGCCTAAGATGGAGCAAGAACATCGCCGGCGCGTTGGCCCGGCGAGCGGATGACGGCAGGGGACAATAAAATGTGGTCGATGGAGGCGGGAGAAGCGGCCGACTGGATTGCCGGTCGGCTGTCGGCTTATGACTTTACCGGCAGGGTGGGCGATTTCAGCTTCCGTCCGGCCGACGGCGGGCTGCGGCCGGCGGCGGTGCTGGTGCCGCTGGTGTGGCGGCACGAGGGGCCGACGGTGATGTTGACCCGTCGCGCGGAGAACCTGCCGGCGCACGCCGGCCAGGTCAGCTTTCCGGGCGGCAAGCTGGAGCGGGACGACGGTTCGGCCGAGCGCGCCGCGCTGCGCGAAACGCGGGAGGAGACCGGGCTGGCGGAAAGCCATGTCCGGCTGCTGGGCCGCTTGCCGGATTATGTGACGATTACCGGCTTTGTGGTGACGCCGGTGGTGGGTCTGGTGTTGCCGCCGTTCGAACTCAGCCCGGAGCCGGGCGAGGTGGCCGAGGTGTTCGAGGCGCCGCTGCCGCTGCTGATGGATACCGGCGCTTACCAGCGCCACAGCCATCAGGGCGACGACGGCCAGCTGCGGGCCTATCTGTCGCTGGATTGGCAGCGCCACCGCATCTGGGGCGCCACCGCGGCGATGTTGTGGCTGCTGTCCGACGCCTTGGGCGTGGCCGGGCAGGAGCCGCCGCCGTTCAGATCATGTCCAGATCGTTGAAGAGGATGTTGCGGCCGGCGACCTTGGCTTCGTAGAGCAGGCGGTCGGCGCGCGCCAGCATCAGTTCCGGCGTGTCGTGCGGCCGCCAGTCGGTCAGCCCGCCGCTGAAGGTCACGCTCTGGTCCACCAGCGGGAAGCGAGTCTGGCTCAGCACCACCTGGACCCGTTCCATCACCTTTTGCGCGTCGCGCAGACGCGTGCAGGGGAAAATCACCAGGAATTCCTCGCCGCCCACCCGCGCGCTGATATCGGTGTTGCGCGTGGTGTCGGTCAGCGCGTTGGCCACCGCCACCAGCACATTGTCGCCGGCCTGGTGGCCGTGGCGGTCGTTGAATTGCTTGAAGTGGTCGATGTCGAACACCGCGATGGTCATCGACTGGCCGTAACGCTCGCAGCGGCTGATTTCGTCTTTCAGCATCATGTCGGCGTAGCGCCGGTTGTACAAATGGGTCAGCGGATCGGTGGCCGCCATTTCGCTCAGTTGCTGATTGCTTTCCTGCAATTGCTGCTCCAACTGCTTGCGGCTGGAAATATCGTAGAGCGCCACCAGCGTGGACGGCGGGGTGCGTTCGCCCAGGGGCCGCAACGAGACGATGACCCAGAGCCGGCTGTGGTCCTCCAGCTCCAGTTCCATTTCCTGATTCTCTATCTCCTGGCCGGCTTCCAGCCACTGCTCCAGCGGCTGTAGTCGAAAAGGCAGGTTGAGGATGTCCGAATCCTCCTTGGTGCCCGGCGCGCGCGGCGGCAGTTGCAACATGGCGCGCGCGAGCGCGTTGGCCCGCTGGATGCGGCGGGTTTTGGGGTTGACCAGCAACAGCGCCAGCGGCGCGGTGTCCAGAATCAGCTTCGCCTCTCCCTCGCTTTGCCGGATCAGATCGGTGCTGCGGCTCAGCAGGGTGTGCTGGCGCAGATTGGACAGATAGTTGCGCAGGGCCAGCAGCGTCATGCCGGCGATGAACAGCCAGCCCAGCAGGGCCAGCATCGCCTTCTCCTGCACCGAGCGGGTGAAATCCTTGCGGGCGAGGCCCACGGCCACTTGGAAGGGATAGCGGCCGGTCTGGCTCTGGCTGTACAGGCGGGTGACGCCGTCGATATTGGACGGCGCGCTGAATTGCGCCTGATTGCCGTCGCGGCTGAGTAGCTTGGCCGGCTGCAGCGGCCGGAATTGCCGCTCCAGTCCCTTGGGGGGCTTGGGCCAGCGCGCCACCATCAGCTGGCGTTGGTCCAGCACCAGGATCTCCCCGTGCTCGCCCACGGTGACGCGTGAGACCTCGTCCTGGAAGAAATTGTTGGCGATGACGCCGGCGGCCATGCCGATGACGTTGCCGCCTTCGTCGCGCAGCTTGCTGGCCAGGACGATGCCGTGTTGTTCGGGATTGTGCTGGGCGGCGGTGTAATTGTTTTCCGGGTCTTCGTTGCGATGCAGCCAGCGGCAGAATTCATTGTGGGGCTGACGCACGATGGCGGCCTGGCGGCTGGTGAAGATGGCCTGGCAGGCGCTGTCTATGATTTCGATCCGGCTCAGATAGGGCGCCAGCTGCAGTTGCTGCTGCAGCTGCTGATACAGCTTCTGCTGTCCCTCCTCGCCGCTTGTGCCGGTGTGAAGCAGGGTCTGGACCTGCGGCAGCTGGCTGCTGCTTTGCAGGATCAGGCCGGCTTCGCTGATGCCGGCGGCCAGCCGTTCCGCCAGCAATTGGCTGAGGCCGTTGGCCTGGCGCAGCGCGTTTTCCTCTTCCTGGTGATAGGTGTTGAGCAGTTCCAGGGCCACCAGCGCCAGCGTGCCGAGCAGGAAGAGGATGGAACCCCAGATCGCATAGCGTGCCGGGCGTTTGTTCCGTTTGCGGAGGTTGAAGTCCATGACGCTCGTTATTGGGGGTTATGAACCAGTTATAGCGCTAGGCGGCGGAGTATGACAGGGGCCCGCCGCCGGGCCCGGACGGCGCCTCAGGCCGCGGTGAAGCGCATGGAAAGGTCGACGGCGCGGACGTCCTTGGTCAATTTGCCCACCGAAATGCGGTCGACCCCGGTTTCCGCAATCGCGCGCACGGTGTCGAAGTCCACGCCGCCGGAGGCTTCCAGCTGGGCGCGGCCGGCGGTCAGCCGCACCGCTTCGCGCATTTGCTCCAGCGACATATTGTCCAGCAGGGCCAGCTTGGCGCCGTGGAGCAGCGCTTCTTCCAGTTGCTCCAGCGTTTCCACTTCGATTTGCAGGCTGACCTCGGCCGGGGCCAGCCGCTGCGCGGCCCGCAGCGCGGCGGCGATGCCGCCGGCGGCCATGATGTGGTTTTCCTTGATCAGGATGCCGTCGAACAAGCCGACGCGCTGATTGTCGCCGCCGCCCGCGGTCACCGCGTATTTCTGCGCCAGCCGCAGGCCGGGCATGGTTTTGCGGGTGTCCAGTATCCGGGCGCGGGTGCCGGCCACGGCGTCTACGTAGCGGCGGGTTTCGCTGGCGACCGCGGACAGGGTTTGCAGGAAGTTCAGCGCGGAGCGCTCCGCGGTCAGCAGCGCGCGCGCCGGGCCGTCGATTTGGCACAGCACGTCGCCGGCGGCGACCTGCTCGCCTTCGGCGGCCAGCCATTCCACCCGGCAGCGGGGATCGACCTGGCGGAAGCATTCGTCGAACCAGGCCTGGCCGCACAGCGTGGCCGCTTCGCGCGCCGTCACCCGCGCCGCGCCGGCGCTGTGTTCGGGAATCAACAGGGCGGTCCAGTCGCAACGGCCGATGTCTTCGGCCAGGGCGGCGGCGACCTGTTGGGCGATCAGGTGAGGGGCGGGCAAGGCGGGCATGCGGGACTCTCCAAGAAAACGTCATTGTACCCAATGGCGGCGGATTGGTGCGCGCGCTCTGGTATCATTCGAAATGGATATATAAGCCGATAGGTAGGCCATGGATTTACCCGCATCGTTTTTCCCCGACGCCGCGCTTTGGCTGAGCAACGGCGCGGCTTTGTCCTTGTTGGCGCTGGCGGCGCGGCGGGTGGCCTGGCGCGGCCTGCCCTTGCCGGCCTGCAACGCCTGGATGGGCGCCTGCGTGCTGGCGCTGGCCTTGTGGCTGCTGCGCGGCGGCGTGGCCCCCGGCCTGTCCTTCCATTTGCTGGGCGCCGGCCTGTTCACCTTGATGATGGGGCCGTGGCTGGCCTTGCTGGCGCTGGCGCTTCCCTTGCTGGCATTGGCTGTGAGCGGACAGGCCGATCCGCAGGCGCTGGGCCTGAACTATCTGAGCATGATTGTGCCGCCGGTGGCGCTGTCGGCCGCGGCGCTGCGTTTGAGCCAGCGCGTCCTGCCCAGCAATCTGTTCGTCTATGTCTTCGTCAACGGCTTCCTCGCCGGCGGGGCCGGCATGTTCGCCGCCGGCTTGTCGGGTTTGCTGGCCTTGGGCCTGGCCGGCGCCTATCCCTGGGACCAGTTGTTGGAGGAGACGCTGCCGTTCTATTTTTTACTGTCGTGGTCGGAGGCCTTCACCACCGGCTTGTTGGCGGCGGTGCTGGTGGTTTACCGGCCGGAATGGGTGGCGACCTTCGACGACGGGCGCTATCTGGGACACAGGCGCCGCTCGCCGTGAGCGGGCGGCCTTTTACACGCTAAAGGAGAAACCATGCCCTTCGCTTTATGGAGCATTTTGCTGGCGGCCTTGCTGCCCTTGATCTGGGCCGGGGTGGCCAAGGCCGGTTCGCGAGTGGACAACCACAAGCCTCGGGAGGCGATGGCCCAGGCCAGCGGTTACCGGCTGCGCGCCAATTGGGCGCAGCAGAACGCCTGGGAGGCGTTCCCGACCTTCGCCGCGGCGGTGTTGGTGGCTTGGGGGATGCATGTGCCGCCGGCGTTTCTGGACGCCGCCGCCGCGGTTTTCATCGCGGCGCGGATCGCGCACGGCTTGCTGTATCTGGCCGACCGGGCGGCGCTGCGTTCCCTGTCCTGGTTGATCGGCCTGCTGACGGTGGTGGCGATTTTCTGCAAGGCCGGCGGGGTGTTCTAGCGCGGTTAGGCCTAATCCAGCCAGCCGTTGGCGCGCAGCGCGGCCTGCACCTGGTCCAGGCCCTTGGTGTGGAAGGCCTGCCAGCCGGCGCGGCGGGCGGCGTCCACGCATTCTATATTGTCGTCGAAAAAGGCGATGCGCTGCGGGGCCGCGCCCAGCTCGTCCTGCACATGGCGGTAAACCGCGTCGTCCGGCTTGCGCAGGCCGATCAGGTGGGAGGCGAACAGCCGGTCGAAGCGGTGCAGCAGATCGAATTCGCGTTCGATCTTGCCCCAGTGCAGCGCATTATTGTTGCTGAGCACGGCCAGGCGGTGGCGTTCGCCTAGCCGGGCCAGCATTTCTGCCGCGCCGGGGTAGGCGCCGCGCAGCCAGCTGTCCAGTTGCGCGGTCATGTCCGCCGCGCCGATGTCCAGTCCCAAGTGCTCGGCCATCGCCGCGCTGAAGGCCTCCGGCGTGCAGGCGCCGGTGTCCAGTTCGGCGATCCACGGCGTTTCCATCCAGAAGCGCCGGGCCTGTTCCGGGTCCAGCTTGCCCTGGGAGAGCCGCACCAGCGGATCGATGCCGTTCCAGTCCACCAATACTCCGCCCAGATCGAATACCAGCACATCTACGCTTGAATGCATTGCTTAGCCTTTTGTCTAGGGCGCGAACGGCTCGCGCCTGCAGTTTAGAGAACGATGGGTTCCGGCTCCAGTTCCACGCCGAAGCGTTGATGGACTTCCGCGCGCACCTTGTCGGCCAGCGCGCGCATCTGCTCGCCGCTGGCGGCGCCGTAGTTGACCAGCACCAGGGCCTGGCGCGCGTGCACGCCGGCGTCGCCGTCGCGATGGCCTTTCAGCCCGCACTGATCGATCAGCCAGCCGGCGGCCAGCTTGACCTTGCCGTCGGCGGCCGGGTAGTGCGGCAGCGTCGGATGGCGCGCCAGCAGCGCCTGCGCCTGTTCCGCCGGCAGCACCGGATTTTTGAAGAAGCTGCCGGCGTTGCCCAGCTCGGCCGGGTTGGGCAGTTTGCTCGAGCGGATGCGGATCACCGCGTCGCTGACGTCTTGCGGCGTGGGCGCGGCAATGCCGGCGGCGTCCAGTTCTTGTTGAATGTCGCCGTAGCCGGTGCGCAGCCGCGGCGCGCGCGACAGGCGGAAACGCACGGCGGTGACCAGCAGTCGGCCGGCGGCCTCGTGCTTGAACACGCTGTCGCGATAGCCGAAGCGGCAGTCGGCCTTGCTTAGCGTCAGTTCGGCGCCGCCGCGCTCTAGATCGGCGCAGACGACTTGATGAATGTGGTCCTTGGCCTCGACGCCGTAGGCGCCGATGTTCTGGATCGGGCTGGCGCCGACGGTGCCGGGGATCAGGCTGAGGTTTTCCAGGCCGTACCAGCCTTGCTCCAGGGTGCGGAGCACGAAATCGTGCCAGTTTTCGCCGGCGGCGGCCTCGACGATCACGTCCTCGCCGCTCTCCTCCAGCAGACGGACGCCGCGCAATTCCAATTTGACCACCAGGCCGGGGTAGTCGCGGGTGAACAGCAGATTGCTGCCGCCGCCCAGCCACAGCACCGGCCCGGCCCGGTAGGCCGGGCTGTCCAGCAGCGCCGGCAGCTCCGAGAGCGCGTCCAGCCGGCAGAAGTCGCGCGCGCGCGCGTCCATGCCGAAGGTGTTCAGCGATTTGAGCGGATGATGGTGGCTGAAGCTCAGGCTCATGGCGCCGGTTCCGTTTGAAGTTGTCGATGCAGGCGTCGGCGGCTTTCGCCGGCCAGGTAGCGGGTCAGGAATAGCGCGGCCACGCTCAGGCTGATCACCAGCGCGGTCCAGAAGCCGAACACGCCCATGGGCTTCTTGCTCAGCCAGTCGGTCAGGCCCAGGGTGATGCCCAGGCCCAGGCCGACGCACCAGAACGACAGGATGTGAATGATCATCGGCACCGTGGTCAGCTTGTAGCCGCGCAGGGCGCCGGAGGCGATGGTCTGGGCGGCGTCGGTCAGCTGGTAGACGGCGGCGAACAGCAGCAGGGTGGAGCCCATCGCGATCACGCGCGGGTCCGGCGTGTACATGCGCATGATGGGCTCGCGGAACAGCAGCACCACCAGCATCGCGCAGAAGGCCATGCTCAGGCCCAGCAGCAGGCCGACGCCGGAGCTGAAGCGCGCGGCGCGGTAGTCGCCGGCGCCGACGTGGTGGCCGACGCGAACCGACATCGCGGTGGCCACGCTCTGCGGCAGCATGTAGATGATGCTGGAAAAATTGAGCACGGACTGGTGAGTGGCCACCACCACGGTGCCCAGTTCGGCGATCAGCAGCGCGATGAAGGAGAACAGGCTGACTTCCACGAAAAAGGACAGGCCGATGGGCACGCCCAGCTTGAGGAAGCCGCGGTACATGCGCCAGTCCGGGCCGCGCAGCCGCTCCAGCAGCCGGAACTGGCGGAAGTTGCGATGCCAGCTGACATAGGCGAGCAGGGCCAGGCAATTGAACCAGAACACGATGCCGGTGGCCCAGCCGCAGCCGGCGCCGCCCAGCTTGGGCAGGCCGAACAGGCCGTGGATCAGGATGTAGTTGAGCGGAACGTTCAGCGCCAGCGCCAGCAGGCTGACCACCATGATGGCCTTGGGGCGGCCCAGGCTGGACGCGTAAGCGTGCAGCGCGCGGTGGGTCATCGCCGCCGGCATGCCCACGGCGGCGCCGGTGATGAAGAGCATCACCTTGTCGGTCACTTCCGGCGGCAGGTGCAGCCACAGCCGCAGCGCCGGCTCCAGCGCCATCATCATCGCCGCGCCCAAGAGGCCGATCAGCAGGCTGAACCACAGGCCCTGGCGCGCGGTGTCCTTGAATTTGTCGTGCTCGCCGGCGCCCAACTGGTGGGCCAGGATGGGATTGAGCGCGGTGACGATGCCCATCAGCGTGACGTAGAAGGTGATGAAGACGCTGGCGCCCAGAGAGACGGCGGCCAGGTCGTCGGTGCTGACGCGGCCGGCCATCACCGTATCGACGAAGGCGGTGGCCACCTGGGCGATCTGGGCGATCATCATCGGCAAGGCCAGCCGGCTGATTTGACGGGCTTCCAGCAGCACGGCCCCGCGCGGGGCGCGATTGATTTCAAACAGCATGGGAGTAGGGCGGGATGGCACGGAGAACTGGCCATTATACCGGCTGCGGGGCGGGCTTGTCTTTGTCGCGGCATGACAATGGGGCGACATGGCGCGTGCCGGGAACGCAAGGCGCTCCCGGCGGCGCGGGAGACGGGGTCAGAAGCGCGCGGGCGGGTCGCGGCGCAGATCGCAGCTGATCAGCAGCTCGCCGCCGAAGCGGGCGTTGATGCTGAGCGCGTCCAGCAGGGAAATGTCCCGCACGGTCAGTTGTTCGCCGTTGCGGTCCAGGTCATAGCCCAGTTCATGGGCGAAATCCGCCAGCTGCTGCAGGGCGGGGGCGTCGGCCGGCGTGAGCGGAGAGGCGCTCAGGCTGCCGCAAAGGGGGCGAGGTCTTCCCACGGCGTCGAAATTGGCAAAAGAAAAATCGGTATAGCTGTCTTGCAGGCAGTCGTACATGGCGGTTCTCCAGTCGGTTCGGTCGCGGTTTGCGCGCCGGTCCTGGGTATCGCCGGCGACGCTTTAGCAGGATTTTTGGGCGCCCTGCAAGTTGTCATTAACTCGGCGCCAGCCGCGCATGCCCGAAATGGAAACGGGGCGCGGCTCATGCATCGATCCGAAGCGACGGGTCCGCTTAACTGCCTGTACGGGTAAAACAAAACCCGCCTACGACTAAGAGCGCAAGCGGGTTGACCGTTTTAACGCTTTAGCTGGCATTTGTTAAGCGCCCGCAAGCTGTGTCAAATCGGCGCATGAACGTCAGCCTATGCCTTTGGCTTTTGGCTGTCAATCCCCTTGCGGGGCGTCCGCGGGCCAGTCGGCCAGCCAGCCGCGCCAGTGCGGCTCCGGCTGCGCGACGACGACGGCGCGCAGGCCTTGCCTACAGGCCTGGTGGGCGCCTGAATCCAGCGCGCCCTCCACCCATTGCTGGCGCAGCCACAGCAGATGGCAGCTGGCGGCCTGGCGCGCATTGTGTTCCGCGAGCGCGCCGACGTCGCCGGCGCGGTACAGTTCCCAGCGCCGCGGGCCGTTGAGCTCGGCCTCGCCGGGCAGGCCGCACAGCCGGGCCAGTTCGCCCTGCGGGGTGGCCAGCTCCGCGTGGCCGCCGCTCAGGATCTCGCTCAGCGAGACCTGGGACGAGCTGTCCGCTCCGGCGCGCAGCTGTTCCGCCAGCGGCAGGCCCAGCGCCAGCGCGCGGTGGCGCAGCACCGGCAGTTCCAGTCGCGCGCCGTTCCAGCTGACCAGCCGCGCCCGGCTGTCGCGCAGCAGGCTCAGCCAGTCCGCCAGCATCGCGGCCTCGTCGCCTGCGTCGGCGGCGAGCCCTTGGACGAGACGGGTTTGCCCATCCTGTTGCAGCACGCCGGCGATGGCGACGACGCGGTGCAAGTGGAAGGGGATGAAGTCGGTGCCGCTCTGGGCGCGACAGCGCTGCAGCACG
The DNA here is from genome assembly GCF_003052555.1 of Chromobacterium sp. Panama. Lineage (NCBI taxonomy): Bacteria > Pseudomonadati > Pseudomonadota > Betaproteobacteria > Neisseriales > Chromobacteriaceae > Chromobacterium > Chromobacterium sp. Panama. Next base: position 3,378,479 of record NZ_QARX01000001.1, on the reverse strand, counting down.
AAATCGGCGACGTCGGCCTCCCCGATTTCGCCGTCCAGCTGGTAGAGCTGGCGGATGGCGGGCACGTTGGGAATGGTCTGGAGATGAAAGCTGAGAGTAGGGCGCACGGGAGGGGTCTTGTCGGAGTCGGCGAATCGGCAGCGATTGTATGCCTATCGCCGATGGGGGGCAATTGGCGGTCATGGGCGCTGCGATGCGGCGGGATATGGCGGCGAATTGTATTTTCTGCAAAGAATAGGGATATAATCGCCGGCTTGACTACCTACTAGTCTTGCGAATCCTGGCATTCCAAGTCGACTATCTTCTCATAATGATCCGCAAGTTTATCCGTAAAGTACTGGACCTGCCCGCCGGCATGGGCAAGCGCCGCACCAAGGCGCGCGTGATTCCTCTGCCGCAACACGGCATCCGCCGAGACCAGCTCAGCTCCGCTGCGCTGAAAGTCACCACCCGACTGCAGGAGGCCGGTTTCGCCGCCTATGTGGTGGGCGGAGCCGTGCGCGACTTGATGTTGGGCGTGTCGCCGAAGGATTTCGACGTCGCCACCAACGCGACGCCTGAGGAAGTGCACCGGGTGTTTCGCCGCTCCCGCATCATCGGCCGGCGTTTCCGCATCGTCCACGTGATGATGGGACCGGAAACCATCGAGGTGACCACTTTCCGCGGCGGTTCGGTGGACGACACCAATGAAACCGGCCGCATCATGGCCGACAACAGCTTCGGCAGCCAGGAAGAGGACGCGCACCGCCGCGACTTCACCGTCAACGCGTTGTTCTACGATCCGTCCGACGAAACCGTCATCGACTATCACCACGGCGTCAAGGACTTGCGCGCCCGCAAGCTGGTGATGATAGGCCAGCCGGCGCGCCGTTATCAGGAAGACCCTGTGCGCATGCTGCGCGCGGTGCGCCTGGCGGCCAAGCTGGGCTTCGATATCGACGAGGCCACCCGCAAGCCGATCCGCACCCACGCCCATCTGCTGAAGAAAGAGCCGCCGGCGCGCCTGTTCGACGAAATGCTCAAGCTGCTGATGTCCGGCCAAGCCTACGGCTGCCTGAAAAAGCTGCGCGAGGAAGGCATGGCGCGCGGCGTGTTCCCGCTGCTGGACGCGGTGCTGGACGATAAGGGCGACGACCTGTTCTTGAAGCTGGGCCTGGAAAGCACCGATCAGCGCATCCGCGCCGACAAGCCGGTGTCGGTGGGTTTCCTGCTGGCCACCCTGTTGTGGAAGCAGGTGCATCAGCGCTGGCAGAAACGCCTGAACGCCGGCGACCGCGCGGTGTACGCGCTGGCGCAGGCGATTGCCGACGTGGAGTCCGAGCAGGACAACGATTTCGCCATTCCGCGCCGCTTCAGCGTGACCATGCGCGAAATCTGGATGCTGCAGTCGCGCTTCGACAGCCGCAGCGGCCAGCGAGCCTACCGTTTCCTGGAGCAGCCGCGCTTCCGCGCCGCTTACGATTTCTTCGCCCTGCGCGGAGAAGCCGGCGAGGTGGACATGAAACTGGTGTCCTGGTGGAATGACTTCCAGCGCGCCGACGAGGACGAACGAGAGCAGCTGCTGGACATCGCCAAAGCCAGCGGCGAGCCGGACCCGGCCAAGAAACGCCGCCGCCGCCGCCCCGCCAATCGCCGCAAAGCCGCGGACGAGCCGGGCGGAGAGGCCTAAGTGGCGCAGGCCTTCATCGCGCTGGGCAGCAATCTCGAGCAGCCGGCGGCACAGATCCGCGCCGCGCTGGCCGCGATCGCCGCCTTGCCCGACACCGCGCTGACCCGGCAGTCCGCCCTGTACCGCACCGCGCCGGTGGGCTATGCCGATCAGCCGGACTTCATCAATGCCGTGGCGGAAGTGGACACCGCGCTGGCGCCGCGCGAATTATTGCGCCGTCTGCTGGCGATAGAGGCCGAGTTCGGCCGGGTGCGCACCTTCCGCAACGCGCCGCGGGTGCTGGATCTGGATCTGCTGTATTACAGCGGCGTCGCCCTGAGCGACCAAGACCTGACCCTGCCGCATCCGCGCATGCATCTGCGCGGCTTCGTCATGATCCCGCTGGCGGAGATCGCTCCCGATCTGGCGCTGCCGGCGCTGGGCACGGCCGGCGAACTGGCCGCAGGGCTGGCCGATCAGGGCGTGGAGCGCCTCAAAACAACTAGCTAATAAGGAAGCGAGCGATGAGTCAATTGCGTTATGTCGTGGTCGAAGGGCCGATCGGCGCGGGCAAATCCTCTCTGGCGCGCCGACTGTCGGAATACTGGGGCGTGCGCCTGCTGGCGGAAGATCCCGCCGCCAACCCCTTCCTGCCGCGCTTCTACCGCAACTTGCCGGCCCACGGCCTATCCACCCAGCTGTCCTTCATGCTGCAACGCGCCGAGATGGCCAAGAGCATGCTGGACGGCGAGCTGCTGGCCAGCCCGTTGGTGTCGGACTTCCTGTTCGAAAAAGACGCGCTGTTCGCCAAGATCAATCTGGACGAGGCCGAGCTGGCGCTGTACAAGCGCCTGGCGGGGCTGGCGATGCCCGAGCATCCGGTGCCGGATCTGGTGATTTATCTGCAGGCTTCCGAAGAGAACCTGCTGAGCCGGGTGGCCGCGCGGGCGGCGGAGTACGAAGTCAATTTCCCAGAAGGCTATCTGAAGCGCGTGCATCAGGCCTATAGCGAGTTTTTCCATCAGTACGAGGCCGCGCCGTTGCTGATCGTCAATACCGATCATCTGAATCTGGTCGACGGCGACGAGGACTTCGAACTGCTGATCCGCTGCATCAGCGAGGCGCGAGGCCAGCGCAACTATTTCAACAAGAGCGTCTGAGCCGCCGAGCGCTCAGAGCCGGTTTGCGATGATGCGAGCCAGGACGGGTGACGGCCTTGCGGCCGAGACGGCGGAAGGGCCCAGCCCCGTCCGCGCGTTTCGACGCCGCGCTCGCCGCGCGACCTTCCTGAGGCGCAGCAGATCGTAAGCGGGTTCTAGGCGTCCCGCCGGTCGATACGGACGACTGAAACGAGGAAGAACGGGCATGAAAATTACCGTCAACACCCTGCAGAAAATGGCGCAGGAAGGGCAGAAGATCGCCATGCTGACCTGTTACGACGCCAGCTTCGCCGCCTTGCTGGAACAGGCCGGCGTGGAAATTCTGCTGGTGGGGGATTCGTTGGGCATGGTGGTGCAGGGCATAGATTCCACGCTGCCGGTGGCCGAGGAGGAAATGCTCTATCACGTGCGTTGCGTGGCGCGGGGCGCCAAGCAGGCGATGGTGCTGGGCGACATGACGTTCGGCGCCTATCAGGAAAGTCCGCAGCAGGCGTTCGCCCACGCCGCCCGCATCATCCAGGCCGGCGCGCATATGGTGAAGCTGGAGGGCGGCGCCTATATGGCCGACACCACCCGCTTCCTGGTGGAGCGCGGCGTGCCGGTGTGCGCCCACATCGGTCTGACGCCGCAGTTCGTCAACACCTTCGGCGGCTATCGGGTGCAGGGCAAGAGCGAGGAAGACGCGCGCCGCATCGTCAACGACGCCAAGGCGCACGCCGAGGCCGGCGCCAGCCTGGTGCTGATGGAGTGCGTGCCGGCCGAGCTGGCGCGCGAGATCACCGAGTCGATTTCCGTGCCCACCATAGGCATAGGCGCCGGCGTCGACGTGTCCGGCCAGGTGCTGGTGCTGCACGACATGCTGGGCGTGTATCCGGGCAAGAAGGCGCGCTTCGTCAAGGACTTCATGAACCAGGCGGGCAGCATCCAGGGCGCGGTGCAGGCCTATGTGCAGGCGGTGAAGGACAAGTCCTTCCCGGCGGCGGAACATACTTTCTGATCGGCCCGGTCCAGGACATCAAGCAATGGAAATCATTCGTACCGTGGCGCAGATGCGCGCCTGGCGTCGCCAGGCGGGCAAGCTCGCCTTCGTGCCCACCATGGGCAATCTGCATGCCGGCCATCTGGCCCTGGTCAAGGCGGCGCGCGAGCGCGCCGACAAAGTGGTGGTCAGCATCTTCGTCAATCGGCTGCAGTTCGGCCAGGGTGAAGACTTCGGCGCCTATCCGCGCACCTTCGACGCCGATTGCGACAAGCTGCGCGCCGCCGGCGTGGACGCCTTGTTCTTCCCCGAGGAGCAGGAGCTGTATCCGCGCGTGCGCCAGGACTTCAACGTGGAGCCGCCGAATATCCAGAACGAGTTGTGCGGCGCCTTCCGTCCCGGCCACTTCCGCGGCGTCGCCACCGTGGTGACCAAGTTGTTCAACATCGTGCAGCCGGACCTGGCCTGTTTCGGCAAGAAGGATTTCCAGCAGCTGCACGTGATCCGCGCGATGGTGGAGGATTTGAACTCGCCGATCGAGATTGTGCCGGTGGACACCGGCCGCGCCGACGACGGCCTGGCGCTGTCCTCGCGCAACGGCTATCTGAGCGCGGAAGAGCGCGCCGAGGCGCCGCGCCTGTATCGCAATCTGACGCAGGTGCGGCAGCGGCTGCAGGACGGCGACAATGACTACGCGGCGCTGGAGCAGGGCGCGCGCGACGATCTGGCCCAAGCCGGCTGGACCGTGGATTACGTGGAAATTCGCCAGGCCGACACCCTGGCGGTGGCGCACGCTGGCGAAAAACGCCTGGTGGTGCTGGCGGCCGCCCGACTGGGGCGCACCCGCCTGATCGACAACATCGAAGTGTTCCGCTGATCAGCGGACGAAGGATGCAATCATGCAGCGCAATATGCTCAAATCCAAGCTTCACCGGGTAACCACCACGCACAGTGAGTTGCACTATATCGGCTCCTGCGCCATCGACGAGAACCTGCTGGAAGCGGCCGACATTCTGGAATACGAAGAAGTGCAGATCTGGAACGTCACCAACGGCGAGCGCTTCGCCACTTACGCGATCAAGGCCGAGCGCGGCTCCGGCACCATCTCGGTCAACGGCTCCGCCGCGCGCCGCGCCGCGCCGGGGGATTTGCTGATCATCGCGTCTTTCGCCCAGTACGAGGCCGCCGAGCTGAAGGATCACCAGCCCAAGCTGGTGTTCGTGGACGCCGGCAACCAGATGACCGAGGTCAAGGGCGCGACCCCGACGCAGGCGGCCTGATCCGCTTCCGGTTTCGCCAGCCAGCGGCCGCCTTAGGGCGGCCGTTGTTTTTTTGTTGCAGCACAGCATCCATTCCGGGGCCGGAGCCGGTTTATTTCGGCTTGGCGCTTGGCGCTGGCGCGGGCGGTGAATCATATTTAAAAAGCGGCGTTGTCTGGCTGCCGGCTTGAGCCGGCCCGGCAACCGCTTCCTGATCCATCGTCAATCCAGCAGCGAGGGAGGCATCATGAGCGCAGGCCAGAATCTGACCGGGGGCTGCTTATGCGGCGCAGTGCGTTACCGTTTGCGCGCCGAGCCTTACGATGTGGTGCATTGCCATTGCAAAAGCTGTCGTCGCGCCAGCGGCGCGGCCTTCGTCACCTGGTTCACCGTACGCGTGGCCGATCTGGACTGGCGCGGGGAAAAGCCGGTGCTGTATCACTCCTCGGCCGCGGTCAGCCGCGGTTTCTGCCCGCATTGCGGCTCCACCCTGACGTATCGCCATGAGTCGGACCCGGAGGAACTCGACATCACCGTGTCCTCGCTGGACCACCCGGAGCGGGTGGCGCCGGCCGGCCATATCTGGTGGGAGCAGCACCTGCCCTGGGGCAGCCCCGCCGCGCAACAGGAATTGCCCGTCTATCAACGCAGCGAGGCCTGAGGCGCGGTCACTTGGTTTGATGCAGCGCGCCGGGGGAGACCACCACGCCGTCTTCGTCGGCGTACAGCCAGTGGCCTGGGCTGAAACGCGTCTGGCCGAACTCCACGCTCAGATTGCGCTGGCCTTCGCCGCGCTTCACCGATTTGCGCGGGTGGGTGCCCAGCGCGCGTATGCCCAGCGCCAGCTTGTTCAGGGCGGCGGAGTCGCGGATGCAGCCGTTGATCACCACGCCGGCCCAGCCGTTGGCCACCGCCAGCACGCCCAATTGGTCGCCCAGCAGCGCGCAGCGCAGCGAGCCGCCGCCGTCCACCACCAAGACCTTGCCGGTGCCGTGCTGACTCAGCGCCTCCCGCACCAGGCTGTTGTCCTCGAACAGCTTCAGGGTTTCGATGCGGCCGAAAAATCGGGCCTGGCCGCCGTAGCGTTGCAGCGAGGGCGTCAATACCTGCAATTGTTCGTCGAACTGATCGCATAGATCGGCGGTGTGAAAGTCCATGGCGGCTCTCCTGTGGCGGACGCGAAAGCTCAATCCTAACAGCGCGGGCGGTATGCCATCAAAATGAAAAAGCCGCCTGACGGCGGCTTTGGGCAATGCGGGTCGAGACGACGCTTATTCCAGCCGCAAGGGCACGAACAACACGGCCTCGTTGCGGCGCACCAACAAGGCGATATGGCCCTTGGCGCTGGCCAGCGCTTTTTCGAAGTTGGCGATGGTGGAGACTTCCACCTGGTTCAAGCCCAGGATCACGTCGCCGGCCTGCAGGCCGGAACGAGCGGCCGGACCTTGCGCCTTCTGGATCAGCAGGCCGCCGCGCACGCCCAGCTCCGAGCGCTGGTTCGGCGTCAGCTCGCTGAGCGTCAGACCCAGTTTGCCGAACTGGAAGCCTTGCGGCGAGCTTTCTTCCTGAGACTGCTGCGCGCTCGGCGCTTCCTGCGCCAGTTCCGCCAGCGTGGCTTCCAGATCCTTTTCCACGCCCTTGCGCCACACCGTCAGCTTGATCTTGGTGCCCGGCTGCAGCGAGCCGACCAGCACCGGCAGATCCTTGGAGCTTTCTATGGACTTGCCGTCCAGTTTCAGGATGATGTCGCCGGCCTGCAGGCCGGCGCGAGCGGCCGGTCCCTTGGGATCGACGCGCACCACCAGCGCGCCGCTGGGGCGCTGCAGACCGAAGGACTGCGCCAGCTCCTGAGTTACTTCCTGGATATTGATGCCCAGCTGGCCGCGGCTGACCTTGCCCTTGGCCTTGAGCTGGTCGACCACGCTCATCGCCAAATCGATGGGGATGGCGAAGGAGATGCCCATGAAGCCGCCGGAACGGCTGTAGATCTGCGAGTTGATGCCCACCACTTCGCCGCGCAGATTGAACAGCGGACCGCCGGAGTTGCCGGGGTTGATCGCCACGTCGGTCTGGATGAAGGGGACGAAGTTTTCGTCCGGCAGGCTGCGGCCCTTGGCCGAGACGATGCCGGCGGTGACGGTGTTGTCGAAGCCGAAGGGCGCGCCGATGGCGGCCACCCATTCGCCGACTTTCAAGTCCGCCGGGCTGCCGATCTTGACCACCGGCAGATCCGCCGCCGCCACTTTCAGCAGCGCCACGTCGGTGCGCTTGTCCACGCCGACCAGCTTGGCGCGCAGTTCGCGCTTGTCGGTCAGCATCACCTTGACCTGCTGGCTGTCCGCCACCACATGGGCGTTGGTCAGGATGTAGCCGTCGGCGCTGATGATGAAGCCGGAGCCGAAGGAGACGCTTTCTTCCTGCGGCTGTTCGCGCTGAGGCGGATGATTGGGGATGAAGCGGCGGAAGAAGTCATACAGCGGATCGTCTTCCGGCACCGGAATCGGCAGGTTGCTGGGTTGGGAGGCCCCGCTGTCTTCGCGGCTGGCCTGGATATTCACCACCGCCGGTCCGTCGCGGCTGACCAATTGAGTGAAGTCCGGCAGCAACATGGCGACGCGGCCATCCTGTTGCGCGGGAATGGCGACCGGCGCGGGCTGGGAGTTGCCTTTGAAGAAGCGCTCGACCTTGTCGCAGCCGGACAGCAACGAGGCTGCGAGCAAGGCGCCAACCAGGGTGCGCAGATACGTTGTCACAGGCTATCCTTTTAGGTTGATGTCTATGCGGAAAATAAGGGCGGAACCGGAGTTTTTCCAGTATTTGATTCAGTTGTCTTTAATCATAACGGTTTTTGCCGGATATTCGCAGAGGTCGGCAATGACGCAGCGCTCGCATTCCGGTTTTCTGGCTTTGCAGACATAGCGTCCGAGCAGGATCAGCCAGTGATGCGCATCGACTTTGAATTCGTCGGGGATGTATTTTACCAGTTTATCCTCGACTTCTCGCACGTCTTTGCCGGGCGCGATCCGGGTGCGGTTGGACACCCGGAAAATATGGGTGTCCACCGCGATGGTGGGCTGGCCGAAGGCGGTGTTCAGCACCACATTGGCCGTTTTGCGGCCGACGCCGGGCAGCGCCTCCAGCGCCTCGCGGGTTTGCGGCACTTCGCCGCCGTGCTTTTCCAGCAGCAGGTGACAGGTGGCGATCACGTTCCTGGCCTTGGTCTTGTACAAGCCTATGGTCTTGATGAAGTTGGCCAGCGATTCCTCGCCCAGCGCCAGCATGGCCGCCGGCGTATTGGCCACCGGATAGAGCCGGCGCGTGGCCTTGTTGACGCCGACGTCGGTGGCCTGAGCCGACAGCAGCACCGAGATCAGCAGTTCGAACGGGCTGCTGTATTCCAGCTCGGTGGTGGGATGCGGATTGGCGTCGCGCAGGCGGGTGAAGATTTCTTTGCGTTTGACGGCGTTCACGGCTTGTCCTTGTCTGCTTGTTCGCGGGCGGCGCGCATGGCGGCGGCGCGCTCCATCGCCTTGCGGATCAATTCGTTCTTGTCGACCGCCGGCGCGGGCGCGGCGGAAACGGCCGGCGCGGCGGCGGGGGAGGCCGGCGCCGCGTTCACCGCCGCGCGCTCGGCCAGGCGTCTGGCCTTGTCCGCCTGATCGCGCGCCTTGCGCGCCTGCCGCCGTTCATAACGGACGCGGGCTTGGGCGGCGCGGGCCATGAGTCGCTCGCGCTCGCCGTCGGCCGGGTCGGCCACCGGCTCCAGGTCGATGCAGTCCACCGGACAGGGCGCCAGGCACAGTTCGCAGCCGGTGCATTCGGCGGCGATGACGGTGTGCATCTGCTTGGCGGCGCCGACGATGGCGTCCACCGGACAGGCCTGGATGCACAGGGTACAGCCGATGCAACTGTCTTCGCGTATCACGGCCAGCGCGCGCGGCTTGGGCTGCGGGCCGTCGGCGGCGAAGGGAATGATGTCCCGGCCCAGCAGTTCCGCCAGCGCCCGGATGCCGTCGTCGCCGCCCGGCGGGCAGCGGTTGATCGGATCGCGGCCATCCGCCAGCGCCTCCGCATACGGGCGGCAGCCGGCGTGGCTGCATTGTCCGCACTGGGTCTGGGGCAGTAGGGCGTCTATCCTTTCGACGAGTGTGATCACGGGCATGCTGTGGGATTCCGCTTCAAAAACCGCTAATTATCGACGCTAGGGGCCGCGGCTTCAACTCCCGGCGCGGGCTAGGCTTCGGGAGGTCCTTGCCGGCGCGCGCGCTTGAAGCGGGGAATCGGGCGTCGCTGGGGGCGCGGCGCGCGATTTTCGTAAAAAACAAAGCGGCGGGGCTTGGAGCGGCGCGCGGGTGCGCTATGGTGAAAATACTCACTTTTCCGGACCGTCCGCCATGAAAATCGCTCACAAAGCCGGCCTGATTTCCGCGCTGGTGCTGGCCGTGACCTTGTCGACCCTGTCCTGGATGCAATACCTGAGCGTTGCGGACAGCATACGCGCGGGCAAAGAGCAGGAAGTGACCCAGACCAGCCAGGTGCTGGCCGAGCAGATCGCCAATTGGCTGAACGGCAAGCTGGCTCAGATCCAGCTGATGTCGGAGACCATAGACGCCGGTTTCAGCAACGAGCGCATTTTGGAGGTTTTCCAGCGGCCCATGCTCAAGAACGAGTTCAAGCTGGTGTTCGGCGGCTTGGACAGCGACGGCAAGAGAATCTCCAACGATCCGTCCTGGAATCCCCCGCCCACCTGGGACGCCCGCAAGCGGCCATGGTATCCGGTGGCCAAGGCGGCCGCCGGCGTCGGCCTGACCGATCCCTATCCCGACGCCGCGTCCGGCGAAATCCTGATTTCGGCGGTGGCCAAGCTGACCGACAAGGGCGCGTTCAAGGGCGCTTTCGGCGGCGACCTCAGCCTGAAGTCGGTTTCGGACGCGTTGAACACCGCCACCTTCAACGGCGCGGGCTATGCCTTCCTGTTGTCCGCCGACGGAAAAATCATCAGCCACCCGGACGCCAAGCTGAACGGCAAGAGCGTTGCGGAGTTGTTCGGCGGCAAAGCGCCGGCCCTGGACGGCAAGGTGCAGGAGGTGGAGGTCAACGAGCAGCGCCTGATGGTGGCGTTTCAGCCGCTGTCGCATCTACAGCCGGCCAAGTGGTTGGTGGGCGTGGTGCTGGACGAGGGCAAGGTGATGGCCGAGGCCAAGCAGATAGGCTGGCGCGGCTTTTGGGGCGCGGTGATAGGCGTGCTGCTGAGCATGGTCATCCTCAGCACCCTGATGCAGCAGATCCTGCGGCGCCCCTTGCAGCAGCTCAAGCAGTCGCTGACCGAGCTCAACAGCGGCAACGGCGATCTGACGCGGCGCATAGACGAAAGCTCCCGCGACGAATTCGGGGAGGTGGCGAAGGAATTGAACCGCTTCATCGCTTATCTGCAGCGGCTGATCGGCGATATCCGCCAGATTTCCACGCGCGTCCACCATGGCGCCGAGCAAAGCGCGGAAGAGGCGCAACAGAGCAGCGGCGAGGCCAGCCGTCTGCAAAGAGAGCTGGAGCAACTGGTGGCGTCCATCGGCCAGATGGCGGAGGCGTCCGGCGAAATGACGTCCAACGCCGGCGCGGTGGCCGAGGCCGCGCGGCAGGCGCACGAGGAAACCGGCAGCCGGATGGCGCTGGTGACGCAGTCCAGCCAGGCGATACGGCGTTTGGCCGACACCCTGGAGCAGACCTCGCTGTCCATGAACGAACTGGCCGAATTCAGCAAGAACATCGAATCCATCGTCAGAGTGATCACCGGCGTGGCCGAGCAGACCAATCTGCTGGCGCTGAACGCCGCGATCGAAGCGGCGCGGGCGGGGGAAATGGGACGCGGCTTCGCCGTGGTGGCGGACGAGGTGCGCAAACTGGCTTCGCAAACCCAGGAGGCGACGCAGGAGATCCGCAGCATGATTGAGCAACTGCAGCGCGGCGTGAACGAGGCCCGGGACAAGATGGACGAAAGCCGCGATTGCGCCAGCAACACGGTGAAGGACGCCGAGCAGATCAGCGAGATGCTGACGCGCATCCGGGACGTGATCTCCGACATCAACGCCAAGAACAGCGACATCGCCGGCGCGGTGAGCCGCCAAAGCCAGATGACGCGGGACATCAACGACAGCGCGGGCAGCATTCAGCACATCGGCCAGCGCGTCAGCGACGCGGCGCAAGTGCAGTTGCGGCATTGCCAGGGCACCGCCGCCGACGTGGCCGAACAGGATGAGATGATCGCGCGCTTCCGGCTGGAGTAGCGCTGGGACGGATAGGCGGGAGGCATGAAAAAGCCGGAGCCGCATGGCGGCTCCGGCGCGGCGAATCCGGCGTTTATAGCGGCTGTTGCAGCTGTTGCAGGATTTGCGGGTTTTCCAGCGTGGACACGTCCTGGGTGATTTCCTCGCCCTTGGCGATGGAACGCAGCAGGCGGCGCATGATCTTGCCGGAGCGGGTCTTGGGCAGGTTCTCGCCGAAACGGATATCGTCCGGCTGGGCGATCTTGCCGATTTCGTGCGCCACCCAGTTTTTCAGCTCGGCCGCCACTTTCTTGGCTTCCTCGCCCTGAGGGCGAGCGCCCTTGAGCACCACGAAGGCCACTACCGCCTCGCCCTTGACCTCGTGCGGCTTGCCGACCACGGCGGCCTCCGCCACCAGCGGGTTGGCCACCAGCGCGGATTCTATCTCCATGGTGCCCAGGCGGTGGCCGGACACGTTCAGCACGTCGTCGATGCGGCCCATGATCCAGAAATAGCCGTTCTCGTCGCGGTTGGCGGAGTCGCCGGCCAGATAGTATTGGCCGTTGAACTCTTCCGGGAAATAGGTTTTCTTGAAGCGTTCCGGATCGTTCCAGATGGTGCGCACCAGGCTGGGGAAGGGCTTCTTGATCACCAGGAAGCCGCCGCGGCCCGGGTCCACCTGAGCGCCGGACTCATCGACGATGTCGGCCATGATGCCCGGCAGCGGCAGCGTGCACGAGCCGGGTTTGGTGGCCACCGCGCCCGGCAGCGGCGAGATCTGGATGGAGCCGGTCTCGGTCTGCCACCAGGTGTCGACAATCGGGCAGCGGCCGCCGCCCACGGTTTCGTGATACCAGATCCAGGCTTCGGGGTTGATCGGCTCGCCCACGGTGCCGAGCAGGCGCAGGCTGGACAGATCGTGCTGCTTGGGCAGGTCCGCGCCCAGCTTGATCAGCGAGCGGATGGCGGTGGGCGCGGTGTAGAAAATGCTGACCTTGTGCTGTTCTATCATGCGCCAGAAGCGGGAGGCGTCCGGGTAGGTGGGCACGCCTTCGAAGATGACCTGGGTGGCGCCGTTGGCCAGCGGGCCGTAGCAGATATAGCTGTGGCCGGTGATCCAGCCCACGTCGGCGGTGCACCAGAACACGTCGTTGGGCTTGTAGTCGAACACCCAGCGGAAACTGTTGGCCGCGCCCAGCAGATAGCCGGCGCTGCTGTGCTGGATGCCCTTGGGTTTGCCGGTGGAGCCGGAGGTGTAGAGGATGAACAGCGGATCCTCGGCGTTCATCCACTCCGGTTCGCATTGTTCCGGCTGGCCGCTGACCAATTGATGCCACCACACGTCGCGGCCCTCGCTCCAGGCCACCTCGTTCTGGGTGCGCTGGTAGGCGACCACGTGTTTGACGCTGTCGCAGCCGTCCATCGCCAGCGCTTCGTCCACCGTGGCCTTCAGCGGCACGCTCTTGCCGCCGCGCAGGCCTTCGTTGGCGGTGATCACCAGCTTGGCGCCGGCGTCCTGGACGCGGTCGCGCACCGCGCCGGCGGAAAAGCCGCCGAACACCACGGAGTGGATGGCGCCGATGCGGGCGCAGGCCTGCATCGCCACGACGGCCTCGATCACCATCGGCATGTAAATCACCACGCGGTCGCCCTTGCTCACGCCCAGGCTCTTCAGGCCGTTGGCGAACTGGCAGACGCGGCGGTGCAGCTCGGCGTAAGTGACGCGGGTGACCGCGCCGTCGTCGGCTTCGAAAATCAGCGCGATGCGGTTGGCGTTGACCGCCAGATGGCGGTCCAGGCAGTTGTAGGAAACATTGAGCACGCCGTCGTCGAACCACTTGAAGAACGGCGCCTGGCTATCGTCCAGCACGCGGGTGAACGGTTTTTTCCAGGAGATCTGATCGCGCGCCAGATCGCCCCAGAACGACAGGTAATCGGCGTCCGCCTGCTCGCACAGCGTGTGGTACGCCTCGATGCCGGAGATCGTCGCCTTTTGGCGGAAATCGTCGGAAGGCGGAAAGCTGCGGGTTTCCTTGAGGACGGATTCTAGCGTGGACATAAACTTCTCCTGGATTAACGGTGTAGCGATGCCGCCGCTCCGGAACCGCTGGAGCGGCGCGGTGGGTTGTAAAGACAGGCCGACATCCTCGGCCCGGCCTTATGTCATTGTCAATGTTTGGAGGCGCCGGACGCGCCGATGCCGGTCATCGCGCGCACGAACTGGGCTTCGAACTTGGCTTTTTCCTCGTCGGCCTGGCGGGACTTGTCCAGCACCGAGATCAGCCAGGTGGAAACGAAGGCCAGAGTCATCGAGAAGATGGCCGGGTTCTTGTACGGGAACACCGCGTGCTCGTGCTTGAGCACCTCCACCCAGACCGTCGGGCCCAGCACGATCAGCACCACCGCCGACAACAGGCCGATGAAGCCGCCGATCACCGCGCCGCGCGTGGTCAGCCCCTTCCAGAACATGGAGAGGAACAGCACCGGGAAGTTGGCCGAGGCGGCGATGGAGAAGGCCAGGCCCACCATGAAGGCGATGTTCTGTTTTTCGAACACCAGGCCCAGCACGATGGCCACCACGCCCAACACCACGGTGGTGATCTTGGACACGCGGATCTCGTCGGCCTCGTTGGCCTTGCCCTTCTTGATCACGCTGGCGTACAGATCGTGCGACACCGCCGACGCGCCGGACAGTGCCAGGCCGGCCACCACCGCCAGGATGGTGGCGAAGGCCACCGCGGAGATGAAGCCCAGGAACATGTCGCCGCCCACGGCCTCGGCCAGGTGCACCGCCGCCATATTGTTGCCGCCGATCAGCTGGGTGACGGATTTGCCGTTCTTGACCACGGTTTCCATCATGCCCGGCTGGTTCAGCACCAGCATGATGGCGCCGAAGCCGATGATGAAGGTGAGGATGTAGAAATAGCCGATGAAGCCGGTGGCGAAGAACACCGATTTGCGCGCTTCCTTGGCGTCGGACACGGTGAAGAAGCGCATCAGGATGTGCGGCAGGCCGGCGGTGCCGAACATCAGCGCCAGGCCCAGGGAAATGGAGTCGATCGGATCGGCCTTGCCCGGCGCCATGATGGCGACGCCCTTGCTATGCGCGGCCACCGCTTTTTCAAACATGACTTCCGGGCTGAAACCCACGGTGGCCAGTACCATGATGGCCATGAAGGTGGCGCCGGAGAGCAGCAGCACCGCCTTGATGATTTGCACCCAGGTGGTGGCCAGCATGCCGCCGAACAGCACGTAGCACACCATCAGCACGCCCACCATCAACACCGCCGAGCTATAGCTCATGCCGAACAAGAGCTGGATCAGCTTGCCGGCGCCCACCATCTGCGCAATCAGGTAGATGGCGACCACCACCAGGGTGGAGGTGGCGGCGAAGCTGCGCACCGGCGTCTGTTGCAAGCGGTAGGAGGCGACGTCGGCGAAAGTGTATTTGCCCAGATTGCGCAGGCGTTCCGCCACCAGGAACAGGATGACGGGCCAGCCCACCAGGAAGCCCATCGAATAGATCAGGCCGTCGTAGCCTTTTTCGAACACCATCGCGGAAATGCCGAGGAAGGACGCGGCGGACATATAGTCGCCGGCGATGGCGAGACCATTCTGGAAACCGGTGATGCCGCCGCCGGCCGCATAAAAGTCGCTGGCGGACTTGGTGCGGCGCGCAGCCCAATACGTGACGCCCAGAGTGAAGGCCACGAAGAGCAGGAACATGATGATGGCGTGCCAGTTGGTGGCCTGTTGCTTGACATCGCCCTCAATGGCCCCGGCCGCCATGGCCAAGGAGGGCAGCAGAAGGCCGGAGACGCAGGCCAGTTGCAAGACGCGTTGCTTCATTGTTTGGACTCCTCGACGATTTGCTGGTTGAGCAGATCGAACTCGGTGTTGGCGCGGCGCACATAGATGCCGGTCAGCGCGAAGGCCGAGACGATGATCAGCACGCCGATGGGAATGCCCACCGTCATGGTGGCGCCCGCGCTGACGGGATGGCCCAGCGTGGCCGGCGAGAACGCCAGCACCAGGATGAAGCCGTAGTAGATGACCAGCATGACTAGGGTGAGCTGCCAACCCAGGCTGGTTTTCTTGTGCACCAGTTCCTTGAATTTGGGGTTGGACTGCACTTTCTTGAGTATGTCCTCGTTCATTGCATCCTCCTTTGTGGTCGCGACTTGGGTTGTCGCTGCTGAAAACATAAGGGAGGTGACGGAGGCGAATCTAATCGCTTTTTTTGATGCGGAAAATTATTCAGGCCGATGATGCGGTGCAAAAAATAAATAAAATCAATAACTTGAATTAGAATTTTTGCTCTTAATTCGGCGGCGAAATAAGGCTGATCGAACCCAAAAATCCAGGCCCGGACCGGACGTCGCCGTCGCGGCGCGCCTTGCCGCAAATGCTTGGCGGGGCCGGCGGCGGGGCATAAAGCGCTTGTTATTTAGCCGGCATTGCGCCGAAAATGGCTCGCACAAGAGAAAACCATCATCGGCCGGGCTTAGCTCAGGCCGCCGCATCCGCCGCAGACCCGCCATCATGCCGCCCATGCCTGCCGCGTACGGCGATCCGGCCCGCCGCCAAGCATCCAAGTCAGGGGAGAACATGGAAATCTATCAGTTGCGCACCTTTGTCACCGTCGCCCAGCAAGGGCACCTGACACAGGCCGCCGAATTGCTGCACCTGTCGCAGCCGGCGGTCACCGCGCAAATCAAGGCCCTGGAAGAAGAAGTGGGCATGCAATTGTTCGAACGCAGCGCGGGCGGGGTGTCGCTGACCCGGACCGGCCAGGAATTGTTGCCGCAGGCGCAGGCGATACTGGGCGCGGCCAGTGGCATCATCAACCACGCGCGGCAATTGAAGGGCCAGTTGTCAGGCAAGGCGCGGATAGGCGTCACCCTGACGCCGGACACCTTGAAGATCGGACCCTGGGTGGCGGGCCTGGTGGAGCGTTATCCCTTGCTGGACATCCAATTGCGCCACGGCGTCACCGTGGACGTGCTGAACCTGGTGCGCAAGAAAGAACTGGACGCCGGCTTCTATCTGGGCAAAAACCCCTATGTGAACGTCTCCACCGTCAAGCTGGCGGAATTGCCGTTCCGCATCGTCCTGCCCGCAGGCTGGGCGTCGCGTTTGGCCGGCGGCGGCTTGAGGGAATTGGGCAAATTGCCGTGGATAGGCATTTCGCAGTTTTCCAGTCTTTCCAAAATCACCGCGGAGTTGTGGCGAGAACTCAACATTTCGCCTAAGAAGGTAGCGGAGTGCGATCATCTCGACGCCATCCTTGAATTGGTGGCCTCCGGGGTGGGGGTGGCGCTGGCGCGGGAAGAGGCGGCGCAGGCCTGGCAAGACGCCGGCAGGTTGACAGTGCTGCCGGATGTGCGCAAATTGGCCGAGTTGCAATTCGTCTACCCGGCGGACCGGGCGGGCGATCCCGTGTTGGAAACCTTGTTGCAAGAATTGCTGCAGGTGTGGCGTTTGCCCGCCGTTGCGGCTTAGAACCTGCTTGTGATCCGCTGCGCGTCTTCAGGGCCGCGGCGCCTTCCTTGCAAGCAGGCGCTTAGGGCGGCTGCCGCGAGATGAGGCGGCCCGCCGGGTTTGATCGAGGAGTGGCAATGACCCGTAGTTGGTTGATCGGCGCGATGGAGAGTTACCGCAGCGCAGTGGAGCGCGGCCAGCAGCGCATGCTGGACGCCCAGCACGAGGCCTGTATCGTCTGGTGGTCGGCTTTTGCGCCGGCGTATCCGATGTCCCAGGGCGATTTGGAGCGCAGGCTGGACGACACCCTGTTGGTGGGCGCCAATCTGGTGCAGGCGCAAGCGGATACTCAGCGCGATTGGATGTTGCTGACCGAGCGTTGGCTGTCCGAGATGAACCGCGACGTGCAGGCCAGGCTGGACGCCGCCAGCGACGACGCGCCCTCGCTGCACCCGCTGTGTCGCGCCTGGCAGGTGGGCAGCCTGTCCGGCACCGCCTTGTCCAAGGTTTCCCGCCAAGTGGGGCATTTCGCCGCCACCAGCCTGTCGTCCACGCCCTTGCGCGCCGCTTGCGACGCCAGGCGGGTGTGGAAGCGACAACGCTCCTGATTCTCTTTCCCATAACACTAGCGCACGCCATGCCTCGATATCCATCGAGGCATTTTGTTTTTATACCGAGTGCGGCGCTGTCTGATTTGAAGTCGGAACCGCCTGGAGTGCGTGGCCTGGCTGTATTTGGTTTGATTTTTAATATTAATTAGAGTTTTATTTAAGAATTTAATTTTTTAATTCATAGGGCGTTTTGTTGGTTTATTGCTTTGTTTTTCAATTGAAAATTTAGAGCGGGTTTTCAGGTATATTCAAGCGGTATCAGTGGTGGAACCTGTTCAAAGCTTTGCGCAGCGCGGCAGACCTTGAAACGCTTCGCGAAATTTGGGCGGCGCCGATTTTCAAGGAGCGGGCGATGGCGGCGGAAATGCGCGGCGTATTTAAAACATACCGGATGGACCAAGTGGAAGTGCCGGCTTTGCACAATGTGGAATTGAAAGTGGCCGCCGCCCGATTCACTGTTTTGGCCGGGCCGTCCGGCAGCGGGAAAAGCACGATTTTGCATTTGCTGGGGGGCGTGGACCGGCCCGACCGCGGCGAGGTCGTCGTCGCCGGGCAGAGCATGGCGGCCTTGAGCGACGACGCGCTTAGCGATTTTCGCGCTCGCCACCTGGGCTTTGTGTTTCAAAGCTTCAATTTGCTGCCGGTGCTGTCCGCGCTGGAAAACGTGGAATATCCGCTGCGGCTGCAGGGCGCGCCGGCGGCGCGGTGCAAAGCGCGGGCGCTGGAGATGCTGGCGGCGGTGGGCTTGGCGGACAAGGCGGCGCACCGGCCCGGCCAGTTGTCCGGCGGCCAGCGCCAGCGGGTGGCGATTGCGCGCGCGCTGGTGCACGAGCCGGCGCTGGTGTTGGCCGACGAGCCCACCGCCAATCTGGACAGCGGCACCGGCGCCGCCATCCTGGCGCTGCTCAGGCAGTTGCAGCGCGAGCGCGGCGTGGCGGTGGTGTTCTCCTCGCACGATCCGCTGGTGATCGCGGCGGCGGACGAGCGTTATCGGGTCAGCGACGGCCGGGTCCGCGCGCTGGCCGCCGGGGAGGCGCCGGCATGAATGTTCTGCAACTGGCCTGGCGCAATCTATTGCGCAATCGCCGCCGCACCTGGGCAAGCGCTTTGACCATGGCGGTGGGCATGGCGGGCGTGCTGTTGTTCGGCGGCTATCAGCGCGCGGTCCAGTACGGGCTGGAAACGGCTTTTGTCCGCAAGCTCGGCCATTTGCAGGTGCAGCATCGCGATTATCTGCAATACGGCAGCGGCAACCCGGCCGCTTACGGCATCCGCGACTACCGGCGCATCCAGCGCGAGATCGAGTCGGACCCGGAACTGAAGGACATGCTGGCGGCCGTCACGCCGACCTTGACGCTGGGCGCCATCGCCGGCCATTACGCCAGCGGCACGTCGCGCACGGTGCTGGCGCAAGGCAGCGAGCCGGAAGGCCAGAACCGCTTGCTGCGCTGGGACGCGCGCGGTTTGCGCCAGGCGGCCAAGCCGATGGCCTTGACCGGCAGCGACGCCAACGCCGCGGTGCTGGGCGGCGGCGTCGCCAAGACTCTGGGGCTGTGCCTGTCCGACGGCGACCGGGCTTGCGCGGCGGCGGCGGCGGAAGGCGAGGGGCTGCCGCCGGACCTGGCGGCCTTGACCGGGCCGGCGCGCGCGGTGGACGGCAAGCGGATCGAACTGTTGACGGCCACCGCCGCCGGCGCGCCCAACGTCGCCCGCTTGCGGGTGTTGGGCGTGGAGCGGCAAGGCGCCCGTGAATGGGACGACGTCTATGTGGGCCTGCATCTGTCGCAGGCGCAACGGCTGCTGTACGGCGAGGGAGAGCCGATGGCGACGGCGATCTTGCTGCAGCTGAAGAGCAGCGGGCAGATCGAGGCCGCGCGCCGGCGGCTGCAGCAGCTGTTTCAAGCCGGTTTGAGCGCGCAGCCGCTGGCGGCCCACGATTTCGCTGCGCTGCAGCCGCTGTACGAGCGCATCGTCGACATGTTCGGCGCCATTTTCGGCTTCATGGCGGCGCTGATCGCCAGCGTGACGCTGTTCACCACCGGCAACACCATGAATATAGCGGTGATGGAGCGCACCCGTGAAATCGGCGCGCTGCGCTCCATCGGTCTGAGACGCGGCGGCGTCCAGCGGCTGTTCTTGTGCGAGGGCGCCCTGCTGGGCGTGATCGGCGGTTTGGGCGGCCTGCTGCTGTCGCTGGGCCTGGCCTGGCTGATCAACCGCGCCGGCCTGAGCTGGCTGCCTCCGGGCGTGGTGGATCCCAGCCCCATCCTGATCCGGGTCTGGGGCGAGACGCCGCTGCTGGCTTCGTGCATGGGCGGTTTGATGGCGGTGGCGCTGCTATCGTCGTGGTGGCCGTCGCGCCGGGCTGCGCGCTGGAACATCGTCGACGCCTTGAGGCAGGCCTGAGTCGGCATGGCGGATGAGGGAAGGGAGCGGAAAATGAAGCGCGCGCGCATATTGGGCTTGGTTTTGTTGGGCTGGCAGGGTTTGGCCTGGGCCGCGCCGGACGCGCAGCAGATACTGGCCTGGAGCGACGAGGTGCGCAATCCGGGCAAGTCTTTCAGCCTGAAGGTCGACCTGCTCAGCTATAAGCAAGGCAAGCCTAGCGAAGCCAGCTCGCTGGTGTTGTATTCGCGGGCCGATCCGCGGCGCGGCCAGTTTCGCAGCCTGTTGCGCTTTGTCAGCCCCAGCCGCGACGCGGGCAAGCTGACCTTGAAAAGCGGCAAGGATTTATGGGTGTTCGACCCGGCGAGCCAGGCCAGCGTGCCGATTTCGCCGCAGCAACGGCTGCTGGGCCAGGCGGCCAACGGCGACGTGGTGACGGTGAACTGGACCCTGGACTATCTGGCCACCCTCGCGGCGGAGGAAACGGTGATGGACGGCGACCGCCAGCCGCGCGCCAGCTACAAGCTGCGGCTGAGCGCGAGGCGGCCGGACGTGACTTATCACGCCATCGAGCTGTGGGTGGATCGCGACGGTTACCGCAGCCGCAAGGCGCAGTTCTACGCCGCCAGCGGCGAGTTGCTGAAAACGGCTTATTACCGCGGCTACCGCCAGGCCCTGGGCCGGGACCGCCCCACTGAGACCGTCATCATCGACGGCCTCAATCCGCAGTGGGTAACCGTGATGCGCAAGAGCGGTTTCGCTTGGCGCGAGGTGCCCGAGGCCTGGCTGCAGCGGGATTATCTGCCGCGGTTCCGGGTGGAGTGAGTGGCTGCGGTACGCTCAAATCCGCAACAAGGCGTCGCTGTCCTCCGCGTCCATGGTGTGCGGCTCGCCCACCAGCAGCGGATCGGCCGCTCGGGCGACGCGCGCGTCCTTGTCCGGGTAGTCCAGCCGGGACAGGAAGTAGCGGATGCAGTTGAGGCGGGCCCGCTTCTTGTCGTCGGATTTCACCACCGTCCACGGCGCGTCGCCGGTATGGGTGTGGAAGAAGGTCGCTTCCTTGGCCGCGGTGTAGTCGTCCCATTTGTCCAGCGACTGTATGTCTATGGGCGACAGTTTCCAGTGCTTCAAGGGATCGTCGCGGCGCGAGATGAAGCGGCGCAGCTGTTCCTCGCGGCTGACCGAGAACCAGAACTTGAACAGACGGATGCCGCTGTTGACCAGCATGCGCTCCAGTTGCGGCGTCTGGCGCATGAACTCCAGATATTCGTGCGGATGGCAAAAGCCCATCACGCGCTCCACGCCGGCGCGGTTGTACCAGGAGCGGTCGAAGAAGACGATCTCGCCGGCGGTGGGCAGGTGTTCGATGTAACGCTGGAAGTACCATTGGCCGCGCTCGCGGTCCGACGGCTTTTCCAGCGCCACCACGCGCGCGCCGCGCGGGTTCAGGTGTTCCATATAGCGTTTGATGGTGCCGCCCTTGCCGGCGGCGTCGCGGCCTTCGAACAGGATCACGATCTTCTGGCCGCTTTCCTTGACCCAGTTCTGCACTTTCAACAGTTCGATCTGCAGCGCCTGCTTCTGCAACTCGTACTCCGGGCGGCGCATCCGCGTGCGGTAGGGGTAGCTGGCCGGCAGTTCGGCGCTGACGCTGTCCTCCGCGCTGCCTTGCGGCGCGGCGGCCACTTGCAAGGCCACCGGCTGCTGACTGACGGTTTCGATGGCTTGCACCGATTCCTGGTGCGCGCGCTCCACATTGTTGCGGCGGTGGGAGGCGGTTCGGCGCGGCGGCTTGACGGCCGGCGGCTGGGCGTCGGCGTCCGCTTCCGCGGGCAGGGGGGCTTGGGGCTGGTTTGTGTTTTGTGTCATGCAAGCTCCTTTGCGAGGGATAAAACCATGCTACTCCCATGGAAAACCGGTGTCGATGCGCGCGCTTTGGCGCGGCCGGAACACCGTTGGAGTCCGCAATGGGCGTTTTGTCACAAGGCAAAGCTTTTCATGCCGATTTCATGCATATTCATGCCATTGTGTTTTGACGGCGGAGCGGACTATGTGGGCGGTTGAGGTGAACGGGGTGTCGAAGAGCTACTGGATGGAGCAGGTGAGGGTGCCGGCGCTGGCCGATGTCAGCCTCAAGATCGCCGCGGCGCGCTTCACCGTGCTGTCCGGCCAGTCCGGCAGCGGCAAGACCACGCTGCTGAATCTGATCGGCGGCATAGACCGCGCCGACGTTGGAGAAATCGAGGTGGCGGGACAGGCGCTGAGCCGTTTGAGCGATGACGCGCTCAGCGATTTTCGCGCGCGCCACATCGGCTTCATCTTCCAGAACTTCAATCTGATGCCGGTGTTGTCGGCTTTCGAGAACGTCGAATACCCGCTGCAATTGCAAGGCGTGCCGGCGCGGCAGCGGCGCGAGCGGGCGCTGGAGATGCTGGCGGCGGTGGGCTTGGCGGACAAGGCGGCGCACCGGCCCGGCCAGCTGTCCGGCGGGCAGCGCCAGCGGGTGGCGATTGCGCGCGCGCTGGTGCACGAGCCGGCCTTGGTGCTGGCCGACGAACCCACCGCCAATCTGGACAGCCAGACCGGAGCGTCCATCCTGGCTCTGTTGCGCCAATTGCAGCGAGAACGCCGAGTGGCGGTGGTGTTCTCCTCGCATGACCCGCAGGTGATCGCGGCGGCGGACGAGCGTTACCTGGTCAGCGACGGCCGGGTCGGCGTCTTGAACGCGGGGGAGGCCTTGGCGTGAACACCTTGAAACTGGCTTGGCGCAATCTGCTGCGCAACCGTCGCCGCACCTTGGCGACCTTGTCCACCATGATCATAGGCCTGGTGGCGGTGCTGCTCTTCGGCGGTTACAACCGCACGGTGCAATACGGCTTGCAAACCGGCATGGTGCGAGCGGGCGGCCATCTGCAGGTGCAGCACCGGGATTACTTCCTGTACGGCAGCGGCAATCCGGCCGCTTACGGCATCCGCGACTACCGCGCGGCGATGCGGCTGATCGAGAACGATCCGGTGCTGCGGCCCATGCTGACTGTGGTCACGCCCACGCTGAGCCTGGGCGGCATCGCCGGTCATTATTCCGCCGGCGCCTCGCGCACGGTGATTGCGCGCGGCAGCGAGGTGGACGCGCAGAACCGCTTGCGGCGCTGGGACGATTACGGCTTCAACGACAAGCGCAAGCCGGTGGCGCTGACCGGCACCGCGCCGAACGCGGCGGTGATAGGCACCGGGGTGGCGCGGGTGCTGCAACTGTGCGCGGCCTTCAAGCTCAAGGATTGCGCGCCGCCGCCGGCTCCGCCGGGCGGCAAGGATCTGCCGGCCGATCTGGAGGCCTTGGCCGCGTCGGCGCCGCCGGCCAGCGTCCGCGACGATCAGATCGAACTGCTGGCCGCCACCGCCGCCGGCGCGCCCAATGTGGCCCGCTTGCAAGTGGCCAAGGTGGAGAGCCAGGGCATCAAGGAGCTGGACGATATGTATGTCGGCCTGCATCTGCGCCAGGCGCAACAGCTGGTGTACGGCCAGGGCGAGCCGATGGCCACCGCCATCGTGTTGCAGCTGCGGCACACCGCGCAGATTCCGGAGGCCGAGGCGCGTTTGCGTCAGCTGTTCGCCACCAGCTTGCGCGGCCAGCCGCTGGCGGCGCACGACTTCGCCACGCTGCAGCCGCAATACGGCCAGATCACCGGCATGTTCGGCACCATTTTCGGCTTCCTGGCGGTGTTGATCGCCTGCGTGGCGCTGTTCACCATAGGCAACACCATGAATATGGTGGTGCTGGAGCGCACGGTGGAGATCGGTACGCTGCGGGCGATGGGCCTGCGCCGCCGCGGCATCCAGCGGCTGTTTCTGTGCGAAGGCTGGCTGCTGGGCCTGGGCGGCGGGGTGCTGGGCATCGCGCTGGCGCTGTTGCTGGCCTGGCTGATCAATCACGCCGGGCTGACCTGGCTGCCGCCGGGGCAGGTGGACCCCAGCCCCATCCTGGTGCGGGTATGGGGGGAGTGGCGGATGATGGCGGTGACCGCCGGCGGTTTGATGGCGATGGCGCTGCTGTCGTCGTGGTGGCCGGCGCGGCGGGCGGCGGCGGCCAATATCGTGGAGGCTTTGCGTCATGCGTGAAACGTTTGGAATCTCTACCGGCATGAAGACGACACGCTGGGCCGCGTTGAGCGTTGCCCTGTGGGCGGCGTCGGCGCTGGCGGCGCCGGACGCGCAGACCATCCTGGCCAATAGCGACGCGGTGCGCAATCCGGAACGCTCTTTCGGGCTGGTGGTGTCCCTGGTCAGCTATAAGGACGGCAAGCAGAACGAGGCCAGCGCGCTGGCGGTGTATTCGCGCGCCGATCAGAAAAGCGGCCAGTTCCGCAGCCTGCTGCGTTTCATCAATCCCAAGCGGGACGCCGGCAAGCTGATGCTCAAGAGCGGCAACAATCTGTGGTTTTTCGATCCGGCGAGCAAGGCCAGCGTGCCGATTTCGCCGCAGCAGCGGCTCTTGGGCCAGGCGGCCAACGGCGACGTGGTCACCGTCAATCTGGCGCTGGACTATCAGGCGGCGCTGGCCGGCGAGGAAACGATACAGGACGGGGACCGCCAGGCGCGGCTTTGCTACAAGTTGCGGCTGAGCGCGCGCAATCCCGGCGTCACCTACCACGCCATCGATCTGTGGGTGGACCGCGACGGCTACCGCAGTCGCAAGGCGCAGTTCTACGCCGAAAGCGGCGGTTTGCTGAAGACCGCGTATTACCGCGCTTACCAGCCGGTGCTGGGACGCGAGCGCCCAACCGAGACCGTGATCATAGACGGCCTCAATCCGCGCTGGATCACCGTGCTGCGCAACAGCCAGTTCGCCTGGCGCGAGGTGCCGGAAGCCTGGCTGCAGCGCGATTATCTGCCGCGCTTCCGGGCCGAATGACGATGCGGCGGCTGGCGTTTGGGCTGGCGCTGGTCTGCGCCGCCGCGCGGGGCGCAGACGCGTCGCTGGAGGAGGACGCGCTGCGGCTGGCCGATCAGACCCGGATGGAGGATGACAAGCCGCGGGATCTGAAGCTTCAGCTGGAGGCCGCCGCCTTGTCGCCGCGGCCGGGGGAGGACGGCCAGCGGCTGTCCTTCGATCTGCGCTGGGACGGCCGGCTGAGCCCGGCCTGGCGCGGCGTGCTGGCCAACCGGCTGGATTGGCGCTTCGCCGGCTCGCCGCGGCGGGACCACGGCGTCAACACCTTGAAGGAAGCGTATCTGAGCCGCGAGTTCGGCGTCGAGACGATGATGGACCTGGGGCGTATCAATACCCGCTACGGCGTGGCCGTCGGCTACAACCCCACCGATTTTCTCGGCGCGGGCACCGTGCGCTCGGTGGTGTCCGCGGACCCGGACAGCCTGCGGCAAAACCGCTTGGGCAACGCCATGTTGCGCTGGCAGAAGCTGTGGGACCGCGGCTCCTTGACCGCGATCTGGTCGCCCAAGCTGGGGTCGGGGCCGAATCCGGACGGTGCCAGCCTGGACTGGGGCGCCAGCAATCCCCGGCAGCGGCTGCTGTTGGCCGGCAGTTATCGCTTTGCGGAGAACCTCAATCCGCAATGGCTGCTGTTGCAGGAGCAAGGCCGTTCGCCTCAGCTGGGCTTCAATCTGTCGCGCGTGCTCGGCGACGCCACCGTGGTCTATCTGGAATGGGCCGGCGGCCGGCAGCGGACCGATTGGAGGCAAAGCCTGGGACGGCCGGATTCGGCCTGGCGCAATCGCCTGTCCGGCGGTTTGAGCTGGACCGGCGCCAACAAGCTGAGCCTGACGCTGGAGGGACAGCAGGACGGGGCGGCGCCGGACCGGGACGAATGGCGCGCGCTGCGCGCGAGGCCCGCGCTCTACGCCGCCTATCGGGCGGGGGTGGGCGCCGGCGGCGGCCTGCCCACCCGGCGCGCCGCCTTGCTGCGCGCGCATTGGCAGGATGCGCTGGTGGACGATCTGGACGTGACCGCGATGCGCAGCTTCGACCTGGTGGACCACAGCGGCATGAATTGGGCGGAGGCCCGCTATCACCTGGGGCCGGCGGATCTGGCCTTGCAGTGGCAACGCTTCGACGGCGCGCCGGACAGCCGTTACGGCGCCAGCCCGGCGCGGCGGGTCTGGCAAGTGCTGTTCGACTATTTCTTCTGAGCGCCTGTTCACGATCCGCCTCGCTGCGGCGAAGCCTTGCAAACCCCTTCGAAATTCCCGTGCTTCGTACGGCTATTCCATTTTCTCCGCCGCAGCGCCCTGTCTCGTCCCGGCTCGCGACCGCGCGGACAGCCCTGAGTCGGCGCGCGTGATGACCGCCGCGCCGCGGGAAGGCATGGCGAGCGGCGGGGAAAGCAACCATAGTGATGTGTGGGCGACGCGATGTCGCTAGGCGTCGATAGGATCCTGACGGAGGGGGACGGGCATGGGCATGAATACGGCGGCCGCTTTGCAAACGTATCTGCGTTCCTGGAATACGGCGGGCTGCCTGCACGGCGTGGCCGCCGTCTCGCTGGCCGACGGCGAACGGGTGGCGGTGGCCGGCGGCATGGCCGATCCCGGCCTGGGCGTGGCCAACGAGAAGGACACCGTGTTTCGCATCGGCTCGCTGAGCAAGAGCTTCACCGCGGCCGCCTTGCTGCAGCAGGTGGCCCAGGGGCGGCTGGAGCTGAGCGACAGCCTGGAGCGCTTCTTCCCCGATTTCCCCAATGCGGCGGGCATCAGCCTGCATCAATTGCTGAATCACAGCGCCGGCACCGCCAATTTCACCAGCGCGGCCGAGTATTGGCCGACGCGGATGCGGCTGGCGCACCGGCCGCAGGAACTGCTGGACTGGGCGCACGCCTTGCCGCCGGCCTGCCCGCCCGGCATCGCCCACGCTTACAGCAATACCGGCTATTTGTTGCTGGCGGCCATTGTGGAGCGGGTCGCGGATCAGGACTTCGCCAGCTATCGGCAGCAGTACCTGTTCCGGCCGCTGGGCCTGGAGCGCACCTATGTCGACGACGGCCGCGTCATCCTGCCGCAAGCCGCGCGCGGCCTGCATCCGGGAGCGCCATGGCGCTACGCGGAACCTATGGACATGTCGGTGGCCTGGGGCGTTTACGATCTGGCCTCCAGCGCCGGCGATCTGTGCCGCTGGCTGGAGGCCCTGCAGCGGGGAGAGGCGTTGCCGGCCCGGCTGGCGGCCTTGATGCTGGACGTGGGGGCCTTGGAGTACGCCTACGGGTTTTACGGCGAGGACTGGACGCTGGCCGGCCGCCGGCAGCGTCTGGCCCAGCATTTTGGCGACGTCAACGGCTTCTTCGCCTTCATGAGCGTCTTGCCCGGCGGCGGCGGCGTGGTGGCGCTGACCAACGCCTTCGGCTCGCCGGTGGAGCGTTTGGGCAGGGATTTGGCGCGCATCGCCAGCGGAGAAACGCTGGAAGCGCTGCCGCCGCCGGGACGGCAGCAGCCGGACGAGCAGTTGTTCGTCCCCGGTCGCTATGAGAACGGGGAAGGGGCGTGGCTGGAGTTGTTTTACAACGAGCACGGCTGCTATGCGCGCAGTCCGCGCCGTTACGACCTGCCCATCGCCTACCCGTTGACGGTGACGGCGCAGACGCCGCAACTGGCGCGCGCCGCGGTGCTGCCGGAGACCTTGTTGATAGAGGAAGGGACCTTGCAATGGTGCGACGCGGAGGGGGTGACCAGGCGTCTGCGGCGGCAGTAGGCGGTTTGTCCGGCGGGATGGCGTGGTCTATCGTGAGAACAGACAAAACCAAGCCAGCTTTCGAGTCGAGGCCGAGAATTGACGGACTTTAAACAAGGGGCGCGGGGGTGGCGTTTCCGGGCCTTTCTCGCTGTCTTTCCATGGCGCGCGTGCGGGATGGGGGTTCTGGTGCCCTTGCTGGCCCTGTCCGCGCAATGGCTGTTGTGGGACTGGGTCCGCCCTTACGCCTGGTTCCTGTTTTATCCCGCCGTCTTCCTCTCCGCCATGCTGGGCGGGCTGGCCGGCGGCCTGGTCGCCACCGCCTTGTCGGTGCCGCTGGTCTGGTATCTGTTCATCCCCCCGCAATGGAGCTTCGCCATCGCCCGGCCGGCGGATGCCGCCTCCATTGTCCTGTTCGCGCTGTGCGGCTTGATGTTGAGCCTGTTCAGCCAGCGCCTGATCAGCCGCCGTTCGCGCTGGGCGGAGAGCGAACTGACGCGTCAGCAGGCCTTGTTGCACGCCATCATCGACAACTCCACCGCGGTGATTTTCGTCAAGGACGTGGACGGCCGCTATCTATTGGTCAACCAGCGCTATCCCGAGTTGTTCCATATCAGCGCGGAGGCCATGCGCGGCTTGCGCGACGAGGATCTGTTCCCGCCGGAGGTGGTGGCCAGTTTGCGCAGCGCCGACTTGGAGGTGTTGAGCAGCGGGCAGGCGCGCGAATACGAGGAGACGGTGCCGCAGGACGATGGCCCGCACACCTATCTGGTGTACAAGTTTCCCCTGCGCGACGCCAAGGGACGAGCCTACGCGGTGTGCGGCATTGCCTCCGACATCAGCGCGCGCAAGCGCGCCGCGGCCGAGCAGAGGCAGCGGGAGGAGTGGCTGCGGGAAATGAGCGCCATCGCCCGGGTGGGCGGGTGGTGGTTCGATCCCGCCAGCGGGGACGGCGGCTGGACCTCGGAAGTGGCCCGCATTCACGATCTGCCGGCCGACGAGCCGATCAACACCCGCATTGGACTGAGTTTTTTCCACGGCGAAGACAGACAGCGCATCGAGGAGGCCGTGCGCCGGGTGGTGGAGGAAGCCGAACCCTATGATCTGGAGTTGCAACTGCTGAGCGCAAGCGGCCGGCGCAAATGGGTGCGCGTGTCCGGCAGACCGGTGCTGGCGGACGGCAAGGTGGTGTCGGTACGCGGCGCGATGCAGGATGTGTCCGAGCGCAAGGCCATGGAAAACGCCTTGCTGGAGAGCGAGGAAAGGCTGTCGCTGTTCATCGAGCACGCGCCGGCGGCGCTGGCGATGTTCGATCGCGACATGCGTTATCTGGCCGCCAGCCGCCGCTGGCTCGACGATTACCGTTTGGACGGCGAGACGCTCATCGGCCGATCCCACTATGAGGTGTTTCCGGAAGTCCCCGCCGTCTGGCGGGAGGTGCATCGGCGGGCGCTGGCCGGGGAGGTGATACGCGAGGAGGAGGACCGCTTTCTGCGCCTGGACGGCGCGGCGCAGTGGCTGTGCTGGGAAGTGCGGCCATGGCATGCGCGCGACGGATCCATCGGCGGCATCGTGATCTTCACCGAGGACATCACCGTCCGCAAATCCATGGAAGAAGAGCGCCACCGGCTGGCGGAAGCGCTGGATCAATCGGCGCAGCCGGTGGTGATGACCGACGCGGCCAAGAACATCTTGTACGTCAACGCCGCGTTCGGCGAACTGATGGGGTATCCGATGGGCGATTTGCTGGGCTCGTCGATCTCCCGCTTCATCCCGGACGACCCGGCGAGGAGGGCGGAACGGGCGGCGCTGGAACGGCAGGTGGTGGAACAAGGGCGCTGGAGCGGCGAACTGGCCCGCGTCGCCCGCAACGGCGAAATCATCCCGGTTTACGCCTCCGTCACCGCCATGCACGATCTGTCCGGCGCGTTTTGCGGCTTTTTCGGCACCTATAACGATTTACGGCCGTTGCGTGAAAAAACCCAGGCGCTGGCCAGCGCCGAAGCGCGGTATCGCAGCGTGCTGGATCATGCGGCCGACGCGGTCTTGGTGGCGGACGCGGAAGGGCGTTATCAGTACGCCAATCTGCAAGCCTGTCAGCTATTGGGCTATGAGGAAGCGGAAATCCTGGCGATGCGGGTGGGCGATTTCAGCGTCGACTCCGCCGCGGGCGACGCGCAGTCCTTGTTCCGGCGCCTGCTGTCCGACGAGCAGCTGAGCGCCGAGATGCTGTTGCGGCGCAAGGACGGCGCCGAGGTGCCGGTGGAAGTGAACGCGATCCGCCTGCCGGACGGCGGGGTCTACGGCGCTTTCCGCGACATCACTCTGAGACGGCAGGCGGCGGAACGGATCCGTCAGCTGTCGATGGCGGTGGAACAGAGCCCGGAGAGCGTCGTCATCACCGATCTGGAGACGCGGATCGAATACGTCAACGAAGCCTTTGTCCGCAATACCGGCTACAGCCGGGAAGAAGTGATGGGGCGAACGCCCAATCTGCTCAAGTCCGGGCTGACCCCGGCGGAAACCTATGCCGAACTCTGGGAGGCGCTGCGGGCCGGCAAGCCGTGGAAAGGCGAGCTGTTCAACCGGCGCAAGGACGGCAGCGACTATGTGGACTTCGCCCATATCTCGCCTATCCGTCAGCCGGACGGCAGAATCAGCCATTATCTGTCCTTGCAGGAGGATATCAGCGAGAAAAAACGCCTGGGCCTGGAACTGGACCAGCATCGTCATCATCTGGAAGAGTTGGTGGCGATGCGCACCGCCGAGGTGCGCGCCACCAGCGCCAAACTGCAAACGACCCAGTTCGCCATGGACAGCGTGGGCATAGGCATACATTGGGTGGACGTCGCTAGCGGGCGGCTGATCTACGTCAACCGCTACGCGGCGCAATTGCTGGGCTACGACATCGAAGACATGCTGCGCCTGAACGTGTCCGACATCGTGCCCGACACCACGCCCGACCTTTACGCGCGCACCGTGGAGCGCCTGCGGCAACAGAGCCGGGCGCAGTTCGAAACCTGGCAAAGAACGCGGGACGGGCGGCTGGTGGCGGTGGAGATGATTTTGTACTATTTGCCGGACACGCCGGGCGCCTCGGACACCATCATCGGTTTCGTCACCGACATCACCCGGCGCAAGGAAACCGAGCAGGCTCTGGTGCGCGCCAAGGAGGACGCGGAAGCGGCCAATCTGGCCAAGAGCGCCTTCGTCGCCAATATGAGCCATGAAATCCGTACGCCCTTGAACGCCATCATCGGTTTCACCCACTTGCTGATGCGCACCCAGCCGCGGCCGGAGCAGCAGGCCAAGCTGGAAAAGGTGCTGGTGGCCAGCGGGCATCTGCTCTCCATCATTAACGACATTCTGGATCTGTCCAAGATCGAAGCCGGCAAGTTGTCGCTGGAGCGGACCGACTTCTCCGTCGGGGCGCTGTTCGACCATGCGCGGTCGCTGATCGACGAAGCGGCGCAGGCCAAGGGCTTGCGCGTGGAGATCGATTACGCCGGCGTGCCGCCGTGTCTGCGCGGCGATCCCACCCGCCTGCGCCAGGCCTTGCTCAACTACGCCGGCAACGCGGTCAAATTCACCGAGCGGGGCACGATAGCCCTGCGCGCCCGGCTGCTGAGGAGCGAGGGCGAGCGCCTGCTGCTGCGCTTCGAGGTGCGCGACACCGGCATAGGCATTCCCGCCGACAAGCTGGCCGGCCTGTTCCAGGCGTTTCAGCAGGCGGACGATTCCACCACCCGCAAATACGGCGGCACCGGCCTGGGGTTGGCGATCACCCAGCGGCTGGCGGCCTTGATGGGCGGCGAAGTGGGGGTGGAAAGCCGGGAAGGACAGGGCAGCGTGTTTTGGCTGACCGCCTGGCTGACCCTGGGGCGGAGCGTGGCGGCCGAGCCCGCCGGCGTGGAGCCGGACGAGGTGGAGGCCGAACTGCGCTTGCGCGCGGACGCGCGGGTGCTGGTGGTGGAGGACGACGTCATCAACCAGGAAGTGGCGCTCTGGCTATTGGGCAGCGTCGGCCTGAGAGCCGAGCTGGCGAGGAACGGCCGCGAGGCCGTGGAGTGCGCCGCCGCGGGCGAATACGATCTGGTGCTGATGGACGTGCAGATGCCGGAACTGGACGGCTTGGAGGCGACGCGCCGGATCCGGGCCATGCCGAGCTGGGAGCGGGTCCCGATTCTGGGCATGACCGCCAACGCCTTCGACGAGGATCGCCAGCGTTGCCTGGAGGTCGGCATGAACGACTTCGTGGCCAAGCCGGTGGACCCGGAACAGCTGTTCGGCTTGCTGCTGAAATGGCTGCCGTCGATGATTCCGCCCGAGAGGATCCGCGTCGATCCGACGCCGGAAAGCGGGCGCCGGGAACAGTTGATGAGGCTGCCCGGCGTGGACTTGGAGGCGGGCCTGCGCATCGTCGGGGACGACCTGGAGCGTTTTGAGCGCTTGCTGCGCAAATTCGCGGGCATGCACCGCGACGACTTGGCCAGGCTGCAGGGCCTGGCGCGGGCCGAGGAGGGCGAGGAGGCATGCCGTATCGCCCATTCGCTGAAAGGCGCCGCCGGCTCCTTGGGGCTGGTCCGCATCCAGACCGAGGCGGCCGCGCTGGAAGCCGTCTTGCGGCAAGGGCGGCTTGAGGAGGCTATGCCCGGCATGCAGGCGCTGGGCCTGGAGTTGACGGCCTTGTGCGCGGCCCTGGACGCCTTGCCGGCAATGGCATAAGCGCGCCAGATTCTGGCCTTTTCATGCAACTTGGCGCAGCTTATTGAGTCAATCAATAGGATGAAGTCATTTTTTCCGATGGCCGGCGGCCATTCCGGTCGCCGGCCGGGCGCGAAGATCCGACCTGGCGTTGGACGCGAGGCAGGCTGGCGCCGATGCGCCGAGGACGCGGAAGGTTTCTCTACATGAATATCCCTTTAGGCACTATCGAAGGCTTCTACGGCAAGCCGTGGAATTGGGCGCAGCGGGAGCTGCTGGTCACCACGCTGGCGGCGCACGGCTACCGTTTCTATCTGTACGCGCCGAAAGCGGACGCGTATCTGCGCCGCCAGTGGCAGCTGGACTACCCGGCGGAGCAGGAGGCTAGGCTGGCGGCGTTCGCCGCTCATTGCCGGCGGCAGGAGGTCGGTTTCGGCATGGGGCTGAGCCCGTACGAAGCGTATCTGGATTTCAACGACGAGGCCCGCCAGGCGCTGGCGCGCAAGCTGGAGCAACTGCAGCGCATCGGCGTCAGCCAACTGGCCATCCTGTTCGACGATATGCGCGGCGATCTGCCCGATCTGGCGGAGCGCCAGGCGGAGATCGTCGCCTGGGTGCGGCAGCGCTGCGCGGTGGAGCGTTTGTTGGTCTGCCCCAGCTATTATTCCAGCGATCCGGTGCTGGACCGGGTGTTCGGCCAGCGCCCGGCCGGCTATCTGCAGCAACTGGGCCAGTGGCTGGCGCCGGACATCGACATTTTCTGGACCGGCGAGGAGGTGTGCTCGCGCGAAATCTCGCCCGGACACCTGCTGCAAGTGGGCAAATGGCTGGGCCGCAAGCCGGTGTTGTGGGACAACTACCCGGTGAACGACGGCGCGCGGATGTCGCAATACCTGCATCTGCGCGGCTTCACCGGGCGGTCCGCGGCCAACGCCGAGCTGCTGGCGGCGCATGGGATCAATCCGGCGCAGCAAGCCGCGCTCAGCCTGATTCCCGCGCTGACGCTGGCGGACAGCTACCGCTTGGGGCCGCGCTATCAATACGGCGCCTCGATGCGCCGGGCGGCCCAGGTGGTGGCCGGCGAGGAACTGGCCGACATGCTGTGGCGGGATCTGCTGCTGCTGCAGGACGTGGGGCTGGATCAACTGGGCGAGCGCGCGGCGGAACTGCGCGCGCGTTACGCGGCGGTGGAGCACCCTTGCGCGCACGAAGTGGTGGCCTGGCTGGATGGCGAGTATCGGATCAGCGAGCTTGAGGTGCAGACTCAGTAGGGAGGCTACTTGGCGTTACATGCCTTTACAACTGACTAACAGACGGGGGCGGGCCGGGACGCCTAGGATGAGCAGCAAGGAAACACCAAAGCCTGGCGTCGCGGCCGCACTGAGCAGACGGACGCCCCCCTGACCCGACTGGAGAATGTCATCATGAAAAAACTGAGCCTGATCGTACTGTCCGCCGCTTTCGCCCTGAGCTCCGCCGCCGGTTTCGCCGCCGAAGCCGCCAAGCCGGCTTCCGCCCCGGCCGCCAAAGCCGCGCCCGCCGCCAAGAAAGCGCAGCACAAGGCGGTGAAGAAGCACGCTTCCGCTCCGGCGCAGAAAGCCCAGGCGGCCAAGGCGGAAGCCTCCGCCCCGGCCAAGGCCGCCAAGAAGCCGGCGCAGCACAAGAAGCACGTCGCCAAGAAAGCCCACAAACAAGCGGCCTCCGCTCCGGCTCAGAAAGCGCAAGCGGCCAAGGCGGAAGCTTCCGCTCCGGCCAAGGCCGCCAAGAAACCGGCGCAGCACAAGAAGCACGCCGCCAAAAAGACCCACAAGAAAGCCGCGGCTTCCTCAGCCAAGTAAGCTGAAAGAGGCCGCGCTCAGCGCGGCCCGAACGGGGACGAAGGGAGGCTCAGGCCTCCCTTTTTGCATGCGCGCGGCGTGGATCGGGCGCCGTCCGGCCGGGCGGAATCAGCCCGCCGGCGCGGTGGCGGGGGGCTGCACGGTGTTGAGCAGCGGGGCGCAGGGATCGGGCCGCTCGCGCCAGAAGCGGCGTTCCAGCTCCGCCGCCGGCAGCGGTTTGCTGAACAGATACCCTTGCAGGGTGTCGCAGAACATATACGTCAACGCGGTGGCTTGTTCGTCGGTTTCCACGCCTTCCGCCACCACCCGGAGCTGCAGCGAATGGGCCAGCGCGATGATGGCGCCGGTCAGCGTCATCGCGTCCTGATCGTTCAGCATCGCGCGGACGAAGGACTGGTCGATTTTCAGCTCCTGGGTGGGCAGCTTGGCCAGATAAGACAGCGAGGAATAACCGGTGCCGAAATCGTCGATGGAAATGCCCACTTGCATGTCGCGGATGCGGCGCAGCGTTTCGCCGCAGGTGTTCAGATTGTCCAGCACCACGGTTTCGGTGATTTCGATGTCTATGCCCGGCACGGCGGCGCCTTCGCTCAAGGCCTGTTGCAACTGTTCGGAGAAATCGGCCTGGCGCAGTTGCAGCGGGGAGACGTTGACCGCGATGCGCGGCGCCGGATAGCCGGCCTCCAGCCAGCGCAGATGGTCGCGCGCGGCCTGGCGCAAGGCCCAGACGCCCACCTCCAGGATCAGGCCGGTTTCCTCCAGCAAGGGGATGAATTGCGCCGGCGACACCAGGCCGCGCTCCGGGCTCTGCCAGCGCAGCAGCGCCTCCACGCCGACGATCTGCCGCGACACCGCGTCCACTTTGGGCTGGTAGTGCAGCACGAACTCCTGGCGCTCCAGCGCCAGACGCAGCCGGTTTTCCAGCTCCAGCGTCACCGCGGCGCGTTCGCTCATTTCCTGACGGTAGAACAAATAGCGCTCATTGGTGCTTTGCGCCAGCTTGAGCGCGGCTTCCGCGTTCTCCAGCAGGCTTTCCGCGTCGGCGCCGTCTTCCGGGAAGATGGCGATGCCGAATTTAGCCGACACGCGCAATTGCTTATCCAGGATGGCGATGGGCTGGGCGACGCAGTGTTCCTGCAACTGCATCACCTGACGCGCGATGTCCTCCTCGCTCTTGACCTCGGGGATGATCAGCGCGAAGCGGTCTATCTTGACGCAGGCCAGCAGCCGGGCCTCTTCGGTAAACGACTCCAGCCGCGCCGCCAGCAGGCGCAGCACCTGGTCGCCGGCCCAGCGGCCGTAGACGTCGTTGATGGATTTGAAGTGCTCGATGTCGAGGAAGATCACCGCCAGGCGGCGCTGTTCATGGTGGCTGGAGCTGATTTGCTGCGCCAGGCGCTCGTGGAACAGGCTGCGGTTAGCGAGGCCGGTCAGCTCATCGTAGTAGGACAGGAAGTGCAGCCTTTCCTCTTTTTCGATGTGATCCAGCGCGAAAGCGATGTCGCCGGCCAGTTCGGCCAGCAGCTGCATTTCCTCGTGGTCGAAGGCGTTGGCTTCGTTGGAGCACAGCGTCAGCGAGGCGGCGCGTTGTCCGGGCAGCGGCAGCGGCAGGCTGGCCAGCGAGCGGATGCCTTGCGCCAGCAATTGCTCGCGCGCCGCGTAGGGCAGCGGCGAGCCAAGCTGATTGCAGACGATGTTGCCGCCGCTGGCGATGGCGGCGGCGGATAGTTGCAGCAGCGCGTCGGCGTTGGGAGGCGGCTCGGTCTGTCCTTGCAGCGCGGCGATGCGGTGTTCGCCGTCGCTCCGGTCCAGCATGCTGATCCAGACCAGTTTGAACGCACCGCTCTGGGTGGCGATGCGGCAGGCTTCGCGAAACAGTTCCTGGCGGTCGTGGCAGCGCACGATCAACATATTGATGCCGCTGAGGATGGCGTAAACGCGGTTGAGCCGTTCTATGCGCAGCCGCAGCATGGAGTGTTGCAAGGTGATGGCCAGTTGCTGGGCGAAGGCCCGGGCGATCTCCAGATGCTCGAAGCCATGCTGGGCAACCTCCTGGAAGGCCAGGTTCAAGGAGCCCAGCAACTGTCCTTCCGCCATCAGCGGCAGCCGCAGATAAGCGCGCACGCCGTGGCTGCGCAGCCATTTGACCAGCGCCGGCGGCTGCGCCAGCGTGGTGATGTCGTGCATGAAGCTGGGCTGTCCGCGCTTGAGTTGCTCCAGATCGCTCAAGCCATAGCTGGAGAAGGGGAAGCGGCTGTCGATCGGGATCTCGTCCTTGGCGTCGCACTCCAGCGCCAGGAAGATGGTTTCCTCGTGCCTCCAGTCGAACACCGTGGCCGACGCGCCCCAGAACGGCACCAGTTGCGCCAGCATGCGCAAGGCCTCCTGCGCGGTTTGCTGCGGGCTGGCGGCGGACAGCAGGGTCAGGCCCATGTCACGCAGCGACTCCAGTTGCTGACTGTGGCGTTTGAGCTCCTGTTCGGTTTTCAGCCGCAGGGTGATGTCGCGCATGATGGCGGTGTAATACTTCTGGCCTTCCACCTCCAACTGGGACACCGAGGCTTCTGCGTAGAACTCGCTGCCGTCGGCGCGCAGCCCGCGCACGCCGCCGGCCGGCGCCAGGCTGCGGCTGACCGGGCCGTTCTGACCGAAGCCGTGGATCAGCTGAGCGTGGCCGGGCCGGAGCGCTTCCGGCACCAGCATGTCTATCTGCCGGCCCAGCACCTGCTCGGCGCGATAGCCGAATGCCTGTTCCGCCGCGGGGTTGAACAAGATGATGTTCAGATCGGCGTCGATGGTGACGATGGCGTCCATCGCGGTGTTGATGATGCCGGCGCGTTGCATCTCGCTGAGGCGGATCGCCGTGACATGCGTTTGCAACTGGTCCAGCATCAAGTTGAACTGGCGCGACACCGCGCGCAATTCTTGCGGCCCCAGTTCCGGGGCGCGCGCCTGCGCGTCGCCGTCGGCCACCGCTTGCGCGGTTTCGGCCAAGCGGCGCGCCGGCTGGGTCAGCGCGCGGCTGAAGCTTTGCGCCAGCAAGCCGCAGAGCAGCAAGGTGACGATGCCGCTGGCCGCGCTCCAGCGCAGGCGGCTGTAGTAGGGCGCGAGCACCACTTGTTCCGGCAGCGCGGCGATGATCAGCCAGTTGGCCTGGGAGAATTTGCGGTAGGAGTAAAGCCGCGACACCCCGTCGCGACCGACGCCCAGTTCGAAACCGGAGGCGTTGCCGCGGATGCGAGCGATGGTGCGGGCGACGTTGATCGAGGTTTTGCCGTGCCACAGCGCGGGGTCGGGGTAACGCAACAGAAAAGCCGCTTGCGAGCTCAGCACCGCGATGGTTAGCTTGCGGTCCAGCGTCGAGGGCAAGACCTGGGCCTGCAGCGTCAGCAAGTCCATTTGCACGGTCAGCAGACCAATGGGCCGGCCTTGCTCGTCGCGCACCGGATAGCTGGGCATTATCACCCAGCGCTGGGTGGCGGGCTCCAGCAAGGGCTCGCTGAGCATCAGTCCGGGCGCCGCCAGCGCGCGCTGGAACCAGTCGGCCTTGGTCGGCGGCGTTCTGACCGCGGGATTGGACGCGTGGCTGCAGACTTGCAGGCCGGTGGCGCTGCTGAGCGTCAGTTGGGTGGCGGAGGGAAAGCTCAGCGCGATGTCGCGGAACGCGACGGCGCATTCATCGAAGTCGAAGCGACGTATCGGCGTCCGCCTGCTCAACTGCGCCAGCACGCGTTCCAGTTCCGTGATCTTGCTCGCCAGCGCCTGATCCACCTGGTCGGCCAGCACGCGGGTCTGATCCTGAGCGGCGTCGCGCATGTCGCGGGCCGATTCGAAGGCGCCGATGCCGATCAGCGCCGCGGCGGGCAGCAGGCAGGCCAGCGCGAACAGCAGCAACTGAGCGCGCAAGCCCAGTCCGCTGACGAAGGACAGAATGCGGTTCAGGCCTGCGCGCATGTGGCGGGTACTCTCCGGGGCTGGGGATACTCAAAAATTAGTTCCTGTCGCCGGAGGGGGCAAGTCATATGTAT
Organism: Chromobacterium sp. Panama; assembly: GCF_003052555.1. Lineage (NCBI taxonomy): Bacteria > Pseudomonadati > Pseudomonadota > Betaproteobacteria > Neisseriales > Chromobacteriaceae > Chromobacterium > Chromobacterium sp. Panama. Next base: position 3,340,445 of record NZ_QARX01000001.1, on the reverse strand, counting down.
GCCAAATGCGTTGCCTGGGCCGCGGGCGTGCGGCCGCCCCCGCGCAAGCCTTGCCAGGCAAGGCTTTCACGGGGGAAACCCGGTGCTAAGTACTTACACTTAGACGGCTGGGGAGGGCGGCTTCCGACGCTCAGAGGAACATGCCGCCGGAGGCTTCCACGCGCTGACCGTTGACCCAGGCGGCGCCGTCGCTGAGCAGGGTGGCGATGGCGCCGCCGATGTCGTCGGGGCGGCCGACGCGGCCCAGCGCGGTTTGCGCGGCGATATGGGCGTTGACCTGTTCGTTGTCGCGCACCAGGCCGCCGCCGAAGTCGGTTTCAATCGCGCCGGGGGCGATGACGTTGACCGCGATGCCACGCGGCCCCAGCTCCTTGGCCAGGTAGCGGGTCAGCACCTCCACGCCGCCCTTCATCGCCGCGTAGGCGGCGTAGCCGGGCAGGGCGAAGCGGGTCAGACCGGTGGAGACGTTGAGAATGCGGCCGCCGTCGGCGATCAGCGGCAGCAGTGTCTGGGTCAGGAAGAACGGGCCTTTGAGCTGGATGTTCATCAGTTGGTCGAACTGCGCCTCGCTGGTGTCGGCGAAGGCGGCGTGGATGCCGATGCCGGCGTTGTTGACCAGAAAATCGAAGTCGGCGCGTTGCCATTGCTCGGCCAGCGTCTGGCGCAGCCGCTCGGCGAAGGCGGCGAAGCCGGCGCTCTGGCCGACGTCCAGCGCCAGCGCGGCGGCCTGGCCGCCCAGTGCTTGGATCTCGGCGACCACCGCCTCGGCGTCGGCGGCGCGGCTTTGGTAGGTGATGACGACGTCCACGCCCTGGCGCGCCAGGTGCAGGGCCGCGCTTTTGCCCAGGCCGCGGCTGCCGCCGGTGATGACTGCGATTTTCTTGCTCATGGGAATCTCCTGTAGGGGGCGGGTGCAGGCTTGGACCCGATGAGCTCAGTTTATTGTATGGTTTTTGATAAACAAATATGATTATTTAAATTATAGTGTTCGTATATTAATAACAATTGGCGGTGGCATGAACAAGCTGGAAGCGATGCAGATTTTTGTCCGGGTGGCCGAGTTGTCCAGCTTCACGCAGGCGGCGGACAGCTTGGGCCTGCCCAAGGCCAGCATCTCGGTGGCGGTCAAGCAGACCGAATCCTGGCTGGGCGCGCGCCTGCTGCACCGGACCACGCGCAAAGTGCAGATGACCCAGGACGGGCAGGCTTTTTACGAGCGTTGCAAGGACGTGCTGGCGGACATGGACGAGTTGCAAAGCATGTTCCAGCGCGGCGAGGAGGCGCTGGGCGGGCGGCTGAGGGTGGACATGCCCAGCGGCGTGGCGCGCTACCAGGTATTGCCGAGGCTGGACGAATTCCTGCAGCGCCACCCGCGTTTGGAGCTGGAGCTGAGCAGCACCGACCGCAAGGTGGACATCGTGCGAGAAGGTTTCGATTGCGTGCTGCGCGTGGGGGAGCTTGGCGACTCCAGCCTGGTGGCGCGGCCGCTGGGACGTTTTCGGCAGCTCAATTGCGCCAGCCCCGGCTATCTGGCGCGTCACGGCGCGCCGGCCGGCCTGGAGGACCTGGCGCGGCACCGGCTGGTTCACTACGTTTCCACCCTGGGCGCGCGCCCGGCCGGCTGGGAGTGGCGGGACGGCAACGGCAGCCATTGGCTGGCCATGGCCGGCAGCGTCATCGTCAACAACGCCGACGCCTACCAGGCCGCCTGTCTGGCCGGGTTGGGCCTGATTCAGGCGCCGGAGTCCGGCGTGCGCCATTTGCTGGACAGCGGCGAACTGGTGGAAGTGCTGCCGGACTACCGCGCCGCGCCGATGCCGGTCACGCTGTTGTACGCCCACCGCCGCAACCTGCCGCGCCGGGCGCAGGTTTTCATGGATTGGCTGGCGGAGGCGCTGGCGCCGCATCTTGTGTGAATCGGGCGCAAACATGGCGGGCCGGGGCCAAGCTGCCCTATCATGGGGGCCGGTCAACCATTTTAGAACCTGTTTACGATCAGCTGCGCGTTGGCGATACGGCGTTGAAAACCCCTTCGAAATGCTCATGTACCGTGTGTACATTCCGCTTTCTCAGCGGTTTTCGCCTTATCTCGCCTTGGCTCGCGAGATCGTAAACACGTTCTTACTTCGTCATATTCCCGCCATGATTGTTAGATCCACTTCTTCCTGGCTGCGCCTGTTGTTTGTCTGGCACGGTTCGGTGCTGCCGCGCATCATGCCGCGCCTGCTGCTGGTCTTCTTCATTTCCATCGCCGCCGCCGCCGTGCGCGGCTGGTGGCTGAGCGAACACGCGGACTCCGCGCTCAGCATTCCCGCCTTTACCTTGATGGGGGTGTCGCTGGCCATCTTCCTGGGTTTCCGCAACTCGGTCAGTTACGAGCGCTTTTGGGAGGCGCGCAAGCTGTGGGGCAGCTTGCTGATCGTCAACCGCTCGCTGGCGCGGCAGGTTCTGTCGCTGGCGCCGGACAATGCGGACGCGCGGCGTCTGATAGACGGCTGTTGCGCCTTCGCCTACGCGCTCAAGGCGCAGTTGCGCGGCGACGACGCCGACGCCCATCTGCGCCGTTTGCTGCCGGAGGAGATTCTGGACAAGGCGTTGGCGGCGCGCTTCAAGCCGGCGCTGATCCTGTCCTGGCTAGGGCAATTGGCCGCGCGAATGCGCGGCGACGGCGTGTTGGGCGATATGCAATGGCATGCGCTGGACCGTAATCTGAACTCGCTGTCGGAAGTGCTGGGCGGCTGCGAGCGCATCGCCTCCACGCCCATTCCCTTCACGTACCGGGTGCTGCTCAACCGCACCGTCACGGTGTACAGCCTGCTGTTGCCGGCCGGCCTGGTCACCAGCATAGGCTGGCTGACGCCGGCGATCGCGGTCTTCATCGCCTACACCTATCTGGCGCTGGAAGTGATAGGCGAGGAGCTGGAGGAGCCATTTGGCAAGGAGGGCAACGACCTGCCGCTGTCCGCGCTCTGCCACGGCATCGAAGCCTCCTTGCGCGAGATGCAGGGCGAGGAAGTGGCGGCTCCGGCGCCGTCGCAGCAGGGCATTTATCTGTATTGAACCATCGAGCCGCATAGCTTAGAACCTGTTTACGATCTAGCGGGCTAAGGCGGGACAAGGCGTACTCATCGTGCCGCATCTCACGAAGCGCAGCAGGTCGTAAACAGGTTCTTACAGCGCGGCCAGCTCGTCCAGGCTGATGATGCGGGCTATCGTCGCCAGCTGGCGCATCGAGGTCTGATGCTCTTCCTCGCTGGCGGCGGCGCAGCCGTCCTCCAGCACCAGCACCTGGTAATCGCGGTCGTGAGCGTCGCGCGCGGCGGCCTGCACCGCCCAAGTGCTGCTGACGCCGGACAGGATCAGGCGTTCGATGCGATGAGCGCGCAGCACCGCTTCCAGCGAGGTGGCGTAGAAGGCGCTGACGCGCGGCTTGATCACGATGGCGTCTTCCGGCCTTACGTCCAGCTCCGGGTGGAAGGCGGTGCCGGGGCCGGACAGATCCAGCGCGCCGAATTCGTGAGCGCGGCCGAACAGCGGCGAGGCCTTGGGTTGTTCCACATAGGAGGGCGCGAAGCCCACTTTCACCTGCGCCACCAGCCAGCGGCGGCGGCGCGCCTCGGCGATGGCCTGGTTGGCGGCGGCGATGACGCCGCGTTGACGCGCGTGCTCGGCGCAGCGGGCGACCTTGCCGCCGTCCATCATGATGTCACGGATATAGTCCAGTCCGATAAAAGCGGTGTTCATCGCTGAGTTCCTTATGGCGTATTGATCAAGACCGGTGAACGGCCGGCGTTTCAGCCGCGGCCAGTTCCGCCAGCAGCTCGCCGGCGGCGAGCAGCAGTTCCAGGCGCTGCGGCGGCAGTCCGGCCAGCGCGGCGCGCAGCCAGTCGTCTTTGCGCAGGCGGTGAGCGTCAAGGACCTGGCGGCCGGCGCCGCTCAGGCGAATCCGGACTTTGCGGCCGTCGTTGGGGTCGCCGGCGCGCAGAATCAGGCCGCCGGCGCCGAGTTCGCGCAGCAGGCTGGCCAGGTTGGAACTGCGCAGCTTTTCCGCGCGGGCCAGCGCAGACGGCGTTGCGGCGCCGTCCGCGCGTTCGATGCTGGCCAGCAGCGATAGCTGGGCAAACGGCAGTTCGTCGTCCTGGGCCTCCTGGCGCAAGCGGCGCGTCAAGGCCATCAGTTGCAGGCGCAGCCGGGACACGGCCTCCGCCGGGATTGATGAGTTAGGCATTTTTCTATCTTAACATAGCTATGTTTGTATAGATAATTCGGCGAGAAAACGGCGCCGCCAGCGACGCCGAGGCCGGCTCTAGCCTTGTTTTTGACAGTTGCTCATCCAGCGTATGCCGAAGCGGTCCACCAGCATGCCGAAGCGGGCGCCCCAGAAGGCGTCGTGCAGCGGCTCGTTGATCTGGCCGCCCTGGGCCAGGGCTTCAAAGATCGCGGTCTGCTCCGTCTCGCTGTCCAGCATGAAATTCAGCGTGATGTTTTCACCGATGGCGGGCGTGCGGCCCGGCATGCCGTCGGAGGCCATGAAATGAACGCCTTCGGCTTTGAACTCGGCGTGCAGAATCTTGTTCTTGGCCTCGTCCGGGCTGGGGAAGTCCGCGTCGCCGAAGCGCATCAGCGCCACGATTTCGCCGTTGAAGCATTGGCGGTAGAAGGCCAGCGCCTGTTCGCACTGGCCGTGGAAGTTGATGTAGGGCAGCAGGGTTTTCATCAGGGAGACTCCTGGTGGGTGGGGAGGGGCGGCCGTGTTTCAGGCTTGCAGGCATTGCCGCAGCGCATTGTTGACGGCTTCCACCGTTGCCGGCCGGGTCAGGCGAGCGGTTTCCTGACCGTGGCGCAGGAAAATCAGCGTAGGCCACAGCTTGACGCGGTAGCTGCGTCCCAGGCGGCGGCCCGGCCCGTCTTCGATTTGCAAATGACGGACGTCGGGATAGGCCGCCAAGGCTTGTCGAATCAGAGGCTGAGCCGCCTGGCAGTGGCCGCACCAGGGCGCGCCGAATTCCAGCACGGTGACGCCGGGCTGGGCATCCAGTTCGGCGCGTTCCGGCGCGGGGTCGCGATAAAGCTTGTCCATGGTCAGGCTGGGGCAAGGGTGGATTTTAAATATGCCAAAGGACTTGCGTATTTGCCAGCGCCGTGATGAGAGGGCTGGGGGGGGGGCGGGCTTGCCAAAGCCGGGCAAAACCGCGACGATGCAGGCCGTTTCATCAATGGCTCGGGGTTTGAACTCATGAAATCGCGCAATGTTTCCGGCGGCTTGGTGTATTCCACCGAACACGGCCGCATGTGCCCGCAGTGCGGCTTTGCCGTCGCCCAATGCCAATGCGGCAAGCAGGAGGCGCCGGCCGGCGACGGCGTGGTGCGGGTGCGCAGGGAAACCAAGGGCCGCAACGGCAAGGCGGTCACCGTGATTCAGGGCGCGCCGTTGAACGCGCTGGAACTGGCGCAGCTGGGCAAACAGCTGAAAAACGCCTGCGGCAGCGGCGGCACGGTCAAGGACGGCGTCATCGAGATCCAGGGCGATCATTGCGAGCAGGTGCAGGGTTTGCTCAAGCAGCGCGGCTGGACGGTGAAGCGCGCCGGCGGCTAGACGCGCTCCAAAGCCTGTAGCGCCTTGTCGGGGACGAGGCGGCGGGCATGCTTTTCACCGTACGGCCCTGCCGCTTTTTCAGCGGCAGGGCCTTGTCTCGCGCTGGCTTGCGAGATTTTGGTTGAGCCGGAATGAAAAAGCCCGCGGCGTGCCGCGGGCTGGGTGGGGCGATGGGGCTTAGGCCGGCTGCGCCTGCCGCTGCGGGCTGGGGCTGAGCGGCGTCCGTCGCTGCAGCTCGGCGGCGAATTGCGCGCCGAATTGTTCCAGATATTGGCGTTGCAGCAGGCATTCATGCGGCGCGTTCACCTCGTACTCAATCAGCTTGCCGGAGACGTAAGGCTGCCAGAGCGACGGCTGCTGGTCTTCGGGGCGCAGGATGTCGGTGGTGGCGCGGATGAAGATCAGGTCGCCGTCGTAACGCTGGTAGCGGCAGCGGGCGAGCAGTTCCAGCATCAGCTTGGAGTCGTTCACCAGCCGGGTCAGAAACTCCTCGCCGACCTGGCTGCCGCCCAGCGCTTCTTCCATTGCGCTCTTCAGCCCCTTGATGCCGGCGCGCGGCGCGCCGACGATGGCCCGGGTCATGCGGGTGATGATGGTGGCGTCGTCCAGTTTCAGCGAGGCCGGCCCGCCCTGCAGCGGATAGCTGTCGAACATGCACAGGAAGCTGACTTCGTGGCCGTCGGCCTGCAGCATGGCGGCCAGGCGCAGCGCCAGATTGCCGCCCACCGACCAGCCCGCCAGCTGATACGGCCCCTGCGGCTGCACCGCCTGGATGCGTTGCCGGTACTCCTCCGCCAGTTCGTCCAGCGATTCGACGATGCGTTCCGGGTCGCGCAGTATCGGCGACTGGATGGCGTACAGCGGCTGGTCCTCGGGCAGGAAGGGCAGCAGGCCGGCATAGGGCCAGGCGATGCCGCCGCCCGGGTGAATGCAGAATAGCGGCGGGCGGCCGCCCTGGACGCGCAGCGGCAACATGGCGTCGAAAGGATCGCTGAAAGCGGCGGGCCGTTGCAGGCGCAGGGCCAGCTGGCGCGGCGTGGGGGCGGCCAGGAAGTCGGCGATGCCCAGCGAGACGCCGAAGGTTTCCCTGACCTGGTTGATCAGTTGCAGCCCCAGCAGCGAATGGCCGCCCAGCGCGAAGAAGTTCTGATTGGCGTAGACCTCGCCGCATTCCAGCGCCGTTGCGAACAAGCGGCACATGATTTCCTCTTCAGGCGTGCGCGGCGGAGCCTGTTCGCCGTCGTCCAGCAGCGTCGGCGTCGGCAGCTCGCCGGTGGCCAGCTTGCCGTTGGGCGTCAGCGGGAAGACGGGCACCACCATGATGACGCTGGGGATCATATGATGCGGCAATTGCCGGCTCAGCGCCTGTTTCAGGCCTTCGCTGTCCAGGTCCAGCTGTTGGTTGGCCACATAGCCGACGATGGCCGGGCCGTGGGGCAGGTCCCGCAGCAAGGCGACGGCGTCCTCTACGCCGCCGCAGCCCAGCAGGGCGTTCTTGATTTCGTCCAGCTCGATGCGCAGCCCGCGCAGCTTGATCTGATTGTCCTGGCGGCCCTGATAGTGGATGCGGCCGGCGTGGTCGAAGAACACGCGGTCGCCGGCCCGGTACATGGTGTCGGCGGGGTCCAGCAGATCGGGGACGAAGCCTTTGGCCGTCAGCTCCGGGCTGTTGCGGTAACCTCGGGCCACGCCGGGGCCGCCGATGAACAGATCGCCCCAGGCGCCGGGCGGCAGCAGCCGCTGCCGCGGGTCCACCACATAGAGCCGGGTATTGGCGGTGGCGGGTCCGATGGACAGGTCGCCGTCGCCGTAGTCGGCGTTGATCGAGGTGGCGAAGGAGGTTTCGGTCGGTCCGTAGACATTGAGCAGGCGGCAGTGGGAGAAGCGCGCCAGCAGCGCCGGCGTGCAAGGCTCGCCGCCCAGCATCAGGACGGTGTCTTGCGGGAAGTCCTCGGTCTGGTGGTAGGCCAGCAGGCTGGGCGTCATGACCACGAGCTTGATGTTTTCCCGTTTGACCAGCGCGGCCAGCGGTTTGCCGGGCGCGCTGGCGACTTTGTCGCAGATGACCAGGGTGGCGCCGGCCAGCAGCGTCATCATGATTTCCAGCACCGACATGTCGAAGCCGGCGGCGATGAATTGCAGCACGCGCTGGCCGGCTTGCAGCCCCGCCGCCCGGATGGCGGTGTCGGCGATGGGCACCAGGTTGCGGTGGCTCACTTCCACGCCCTTGGGCTTGCCGGTGGAGCCGGAGGTGTAGATCAAATAGCCGGGCGCGGCGGGGTCTACGCGGGGAAGCGGTAGGGCCGCCGGCGGCAGCGCGTCCAACGCCGCGGCGTCCAGGAGCAGCTGTTTTTCCGGCGCGATCCCGGCCTTGACGGCGTCGCCGCCGGCGACGATGACCGCGGCCGGCGAGGCGTCGGCCAGAATGTATTCGATGCGGGCTTCCGGCAGGTCGGGGTCCACCGGCACATAGCCGGCGCCCAGCTTGAACAGCGCAACGGCCGCGACCGCCCACTCTATGCTGCGCGACACGATGACGGCGACATCGTCCCCGGGGCGCACGCCGCGCGTCAGCAGCAGGCTGGCCAGGCGGTTGGCGCGCTCGTCCAGCTCGGCGTAGCTGAGTTCGCGCTCTCCCTGGCGCAGCGCCGGCCGATGGGCGTGGCTTAGCGCAGAGGCGGCGAAGGCGTCGGCGAAGACCGGTTGCGCGTCGGCGCGCGCCGGCAGCGGATAGCGGCGTTCTCGTTCGCCCGGCAGCAGCAGTTGGTAATCCGCGGCGAGGGTTTCCGGGTTGGCGACGAAATGCTCGAGCAGCAGGATCATCCGCTGATAGTGCAGTTCCAGCGCCTCTAGCGGGTAGAGATCGGCGTTGGCGTTGAAGCCTATCTCCAGCCGCCCGTCGGCGTTGCGGTCGAAAATGTCGATGCCGAGATGATCGGCCGGACCGTTGGCGACATTCTGCACCGTGGCTTCGCAGCCGTCGAAGCTCACTTCCTGGTCATAAGCCACGATATTGAGCAGGGTGTTGAACAGCGGCTTGTGACCGCGTTCCGCGTACAGGTCGCGGATCATGGCCTCCGAGCGGTAGCCCTGATGCAGCAGATGGCGGCGCAGCTGGCGCTGGATGTCCGCCGCAACCGACAGCACCGTGGCCTCCGGCGCGAAGGAGATGCGCAGCGGCAGGATGTTGGCCACCATGGCCGGAATCTCGCGCAGGGCTTTCAGCTGACGGGCCGCCACCGGCATGCCCACCGCCAGTTCGCTCTGGCCGGTCATGCGGTGCAGATAGGTGGCGCAGGCCGCCAGCAGCAGGCTGGACAGACGCAGGCGGTGTTGGCCGGCGGTTTCCCGCAGCCCGTCCACCGCCGCGCCGGAGAAGGCCTTGCGCAGGCGGTTCAGCTTGCGCAGGGGCGCGTCGCCGGGGACCAGTTGGGTGGCGTCGGGCAGGTCCAGGCAGTATTGGCGCCAGTAAGACTGGTCCTTGAGATAGGACTCGCTCTGGCGATAGGCCTGCTCCGCCTCGAACACCTGGCTCAGCGGCTGCGCCGGCAGCGCTTCGATGGCTTCGCCGCGCGCCAGCCGGACATAGCAATCGGTGATGTGCTTGAACAGGATGGCGTGGCCGAAACCGTCCACCACCAGATGGGAGCCCAGCTCTATCATGCGGTGGCGACGGTCGCTCAGTTTGACGATCAGATACCGGATCAGCGGTTGTCGGGCCAGGTCCATATCGTCGGCCAGCAAGCCGTTCAGCATGGCGGCGTAGGCCTGCTCGGGGTCTGCTTCGGCCGATAGGTCGCGCCAGGAGAAATAGGCGTCGTGCAATTCGGGGCGCAGGTGCTGCCGGTATTGGCCGGTGACCGCGTCCGTTTCGAAGGCGGCGCGCAGGGTTTCCACTTGTCTGCACACGGTCTTGATGGCCTGTTCCAGCAGCGGGGCCTGCAAGTCGCCGGTGAATTCGATCACATCGCACAGGTGATAATGGAGATTACGGCCTTCCTGGCCGATGGCCAGGCAGACTTCCTGCTGGGCGGCGCTCAGCGGGCAGATCGATTTATCGTCTAGCATAATGTTTCCAATATAGTTTTTACAGTTGTTGATATTTATTTAAAATAAAGTTAAGGGCGAATGAAGGCGCGACAAAAAAGAAGGACGCGTCGCCGCTATCGTTGCGGCTTTAGTACGGGATGGGTTTTACGGGCGGCGGATAGGCCCGGAGAGGGGCGGGTCGGTTGGCGACGCCGTGGATTGGCGTGGCTGACGGAGTACGGTGCGCGATGCGGCGTTTTTCATGGGTGCCCTGCACATGTCGTATAAGACAGGCCGAATATGTCGTTTTGATAATACGTGGAAATTATATCAATACGGCATGAAATTGACACAGTAAAATTCACTCGACATATGTCGGCGAAGTGGATTTGTCTCATTTGTGCAAACGCACATTTCGAGAGTGTCGATATCGGCTCAAGTACAGCCAAAGCTAGACACGGCAGGCGCTTAATGTTCCGAGATAGTACGATGCGGCGCAGCAAGCTGCGCCCTGGCTTGGCTGCGGACAGGGGTGGCGGGAGGGAGATGCATGCCGATTGGCGAACAGAGGAGGACGCTGACGCGCTTGCCAGCGCGGCGTTCAAGTCCGGCTTGCCTCCGGTCCGGATAAGCGGGGCGGGCGGGGGTTAGGGCGAAACAGCAAAGAAAAAGACCGAAATCCGGCGCCATCCGCTGACGGCGCCCTGTATTTCGGTCTTGTTTGACAGTGACGATCCGGTGTTTAGAACGGAATGTCGTCGTCCATGTCGTCCAGTTGCTTGGGCGCCGGGCGCTGCTCCTGGCGGCGCGGCGCGGGCGGGGCTTCCTGGCGCGGGGCCGGGGCGTTGTAGCCGTAACCGTCGTCCATGCCGCCGCCGCTCATGCCGCCGCCGGAACCGCCCATTTCATTGCGGCCGCCCTGCAGGCTCAGTTCATTGACGCGCACGTCCGGGGACAGGCGTTTATTGCCTTCTTTGTCCTGCCATTCGCGCAGGGTCAGTTGGCCGTAAACGGTTACTTGCTGGCCTTTTGCCAGGTAGTTCTTCAGCGATTCACCGCGCTTGCCCCATACCTGGCAGCTGAACCAGTTGGTGCTCTTGCGCTCGCCAAAGCCGATGTCGCTGGCTACGCGGAACGACAGTACCGGCTCACCGCTGGGGGTGTAGCGCAGTTCGGCGTCGGCGGCCAGACGGCCGTCAAAGGTGATGCTGTTCATCAGATGTCTCCGAATAAAAATCTAAATATTTGGCCTGTCGCCGCAGCTCAGAACGTGGCTCCGATCAGGCGCTGCACCGTCGCCTCGTCCCACTGCCGCTGCGATACCTTCAGGTAGGCCACGCGGTCTTCCAACACGACCACGGCTTCATGCACGCCGGTCACGCCGGCCAATTGGCGGGACAGATCGCCGGCGTCGCCACGCCAGTCCTCGCCGATGTGATACATCACCGAGCGCACCGGCTTGGGCGGCCGCATGGCCAGCGACCACAGCAGCCAGGTGAGCATCAGCAGGCTGGTGAAGCCGAACACGCCGGCCGGACCGTAGCGGGTGTACAGCCAGCCGCCGACGGCCGCGCCCAGGAACAGGCCAAGGGATTGGGCGGTATTATACACGCCAATCGCGGTTCCCTTGGCATCCGCCGGGGCGATCTTGGAAATCAAGGACGGCAGCGTGGCTTCCAGGATATTGAAGGCGATGAAATACAAGCCCAGCCAGATCACGATCTGCCAGAAGCTGTCCAGCGCCATCGCCATGCCCAGTTGGGCGGCGGTCATCAGCGCGATGGCGCCGACGAACACTTGTTTGAGCCTGGCTTTTTTCTCGCCGTAGATAATGGCCGGCACCATTAGCAGGAAGCCGATCACCGTTACCGGCAGATACACCTGCCAGTGTTGGGTCTTGTCCAGATGGGCGGTCTTGATCAGCGCGAAGGGAATGGTGACGAACATCGCCATCTGCGCCGCGTGCAAGGCGAAGATGCCGTAATTGAGCTGCAGCAGCTGCGGGTCTTTCAGCACCGCCGGCAGCCGTTTGGCGTTGGCCTCGGTGTCGGAGTGGAAGCGGGAGCTGACCGGGTCCGGGATGATCAGCCAGACGCCGATCAGCGCCGCCAGCGACAGCACGCCGGTGAGCGCGAAAATGCCGTTGACCCCGATGTATTTGGCCAAGAGCGGCCCCAGCACCAGGCTGGCGGCGAAGGTGGTGCCGATGGACATGCCTATCATCGCCATCGCCTTGGTGCGGTTTTCCTCGCGGGTCAGGTCCGCCAGCAGCGCGGTGATGGCGGCGGAAATGGCGCCGGCGCCCTGGATGACCCGGCCCACGGTCAGGGTGGCGATGTCGTGCGCGCCGGCGGCGACGAAGCTGCCCAGCGCAAACAGCAGCAAGCCGCCGTAAATCACCTTCTTGCGGCCTATCTTGTCGGAGAGCATGCCCAGCGGCAGTTGCAGCAGGGCCTGGGTCAGGCCGTAACTGCCCAGCGCGATGCCGATCAGCGTGTGATTGTCCGCGCCTTCCAGGGTTTGGGCGTACAGGGCGAATACCGGCAGGATCAGGAACATGCCCAGCATGCGCAGGGCGTAGATGCCGGCGAGGCCAAGGCTGGCCCGGAGTTCTGTTGCGTTCATTCTTGTGTGCGTCGTTTGTGTTGCTGGCGGGCTGCGGCCTGCGGGCCGCGCCCCATGGTTCTAGTAACGGTCCGGCGCCGTTCCGGATGACGCCGCGCGTTAAAGACTGGTGGAGTCAGACTTGCCAAGTCAGGTATATTAACAGGTTCCCTGACCGACGGTGAGTTACGCTCCAATATGGACAGCATTCGCATTCGCGGCGCACGCACGCACAATCTGAAGAACATCAACCTGGATTTGCCCCGCCACCAATTGATCGTGATTACCGGCCTGTCCGGCTCCGGCAAATCCTCGCTGGCCTTCGACACCCTGTACGCGGAAGGGCAGCGCCGTTACGTGGAAAGCTTGTCCGCCTATGCGCGCCAGTTCCTGCAATTGATGGAAAAGCCGGACGTGGACCTGATCGAAGGTCTGTCGCCGGCGATCTCCATCGAACAGAAGGCCACCAGCCACAACCCGCGTTCCACCGTGGGCACCGTCACCGAAATCCACGACTACCTGCGTCTGCTGTACGCGCGCGTCGGCGAGCCGCACTGCCCGGAGCACGGCGTGCCGCTGTCCTCGCAAACCGTCAGCCAGATGGTGGACCATGTGCTGGCCTTGCCGGAGGAAAGCCGGGTGATGATCCTGGCCCCGGTCATCGTCGGCCGCAAGGGGGAGAATCTGGACTTGTTCGAAGACCTGCGCGCCCAGGGCTTCGTGCGGGTGCGGGTGGACGGCGAAGTGTTTGAACTCGACGCCGTGCCCAAGCTGGACAAGAACAAGAAGCACACCATAGAAGTGGTGATAGACCGCCTGAAAGTGCGCGAGGACATGAAACAGCGGCTGGCGGAAAGCTTTGAAACCGCGCTGCGCCACGCCGAGGGCCGCGCCATCGCCGTGGAAATGGACAGCGCCAAGGAACACTGGTTTTCCGCCAAGTTCGCCTGCCCGGTGTGCTCCTACAGCCTGCCGGAGCTGGAGCCGCGGCTGTTCTCCTTCAACAACCCCATGGGCGCCTGCCCCAAGTGCGACGGCCTGGGCGAAATCACCTTCTTCGATCCGCGCCGCGTGGTGGCGCATCCGGAACTGAGCCTGGCCGCCGGCGCGATCAAGGGCTGGGACAAGCGCAACCAGTTCTATTTCCAGATGCTGATGGCGCTGGGCGAGCATTACGGTTTTTCCGTGGCCGAACTCGCCTTTGAAGACCTGCCGGAAAAAGTGCGCAATGTGGTGCTGCACGGCTCTGGCCGCGACAGCATCGAGTTCAGCTATATGTCGGAGAAGGGCACCAAATTCAGCCGTTCGCATCCGTTTGAGGGCATCATCCCCAATCTGGAGCGCCGCTACCGCGAAACCGACTCCTCCGCGGTGCGCGAAGAACTGGCCAAGTACCAGAACAACCAGCCCTGCCCGCACTGTCAGGGCTCGCGGCTGCGCCTGGAGGCGCGCCATGTCTTCGTCGGCGATAAGACGCTGTACGAGATCAACCAGATGCCGCTGAAGGACACCGCCGGCTTCTTCGCCCAACTGGCTTTCAGCGGCCAGAAACAGGCGGTGGCGGAGAAAATCGTCAAGGAGATCAGCGAGCGGGTGTCCTTCCTCAATAATGTGGGCCTGGACTACTTGAACCTGTCCCGTTCCGCGGACACCCTGTCCGGCGGCGAGGCGCAGCGCATCCGCCTGGCCAGCCAGATCGGCTCCGGCCTGACCGGGGTGATGTACGTGCTGGACGAGCCGTCCATCGGCCTGCATCAACGCGACAACGACCGCCTGCTGGCCACCTTGATGCGGCTGCGCGATCTGGGCAATAGCGTGATCGTGGTCGAGCACGACGAAGACGCCATCCGCGCCGCGGACTACCTGGTGGACATGGGGCCGGGCGCCGGCGAGCACGGCGGCGAAGTGCTGGTGGCCGGCACCCCGGCGGAAGTGGCCGCCTGCGCCCATTCCGTTACCGGCGATTACTTGTCCGGCCGCCGCCGCATCGCGCTGGGCGGCGAGCGCCGCGAGGTGGATCCGGAGCGCATGCTGCGCCTGATCGGCGCCAGCGGCAACAACCTCAAGGATGTCACCCTGGACCTGCCCTTGGGCATGCTGGTGTGCATTACCGGCGTGTCCGGCTCCGGCAAGTCCACATTGATCAACGACACCCTGTACAAGATCACCGCGCGCGAACTCAACGGCGCCAGCGAAGAACCGGCGGCCTACCAGGACATCCAGGGCCTGAAGCAGCTGGACAAGGTGATCAACGTAGACCAGAGCCCGATCGGCCGCACCCCGCGTTCCAACCCGGCCACCTATACCGGCCTGTTCACCCCCATCCGCGAACTGTTCGCCGGCGTGCCGCTGTCGCGCGAGCGCGGCTACGGGCCGGGGCGCTTCTCCTTCAACGTCAAGGGCGGCCGCTGCGAGGCCTGCCAGGGCGACGGCGTGATCAAGGTGGAAATGCACTTCCTGCCGGATGTCTACGTGCCTTGCGACGTATGCCACGGCAAGCGCTACAACCGCGAAACCCTGGAAGTGCAATACAAGGGCAAGAGCATTCACGAAGTGCTGGAAATGACGGTGGAACAGGCGCTGGACTTCTTCAGCGTGGTGCCCACTGTGGCGCGCAAGCTGAAAACGCTGATGGATGTGGGCCTGGGCTATATCCGCCTGGGGCAGAGCGCCACCACCCTGTCCGGCGGCGAGGCCCAGCGCGTCAAGCTGGGGCTGGAATTGTCCAAGCGCGACACTGGCCGCACTCTGTATATCCTGGACGAGCCCACCACCGGCCTGCATTTCCATGACATCGACCTGCTGTTGCAAGTGCTGCACCGCCTGCGCGAAAGCGGCAACACCGTCGTGGTGATCGAGCATAATCTGGACGTGGTCAAAACCGCGGACTGGCTGATAGATTTGGGGCCGGAAGGCGGCGCCGGCGGCGGCCAGATCATCGCCACTGGCACGCCGGAACAAGTGGCGGCCAATCCGGTCAGCCATACCGGGCGCTATTTGCAGCCTTTGTTGCAGCGCGAGCAAGGCTGATGGCAATCAAGTACAATGCGCGGATAGACAGCTTACTGTTATAAAGAAATACCGGCGGCGGCAAGGGGCGAACAGCGTCGCCAGCCCAGCTGGACGGCGTGTCGCCCAAGGGCCATCGCATCAAAAACAATATGAGGAAGTCATGCTGACTTTAGGCAAGATCGATCACATCCACATTCGTGTGACTGACGTGCCCAAGGCCCTGAAATGGTATCAGCGCGTGCTGGCCATGGCCCCGGACCCGCGCTACAAGCACATGCGCGAAGGCCCGCACGGAGCGGTGATGTTGGCCAACGCCAACGGCGCGGTGCGCCTGGCGGTGAGCGAAGACAAGAGCGGGGCGGCCAATCATCAGGGCGACATCGCCTTTGTGGTGAGCGGCCAGGATTTTCTGGAGTGGATAGACCAGCTGGCCGGCGAGCGCGTCACCAATCGCGACGGCCAGACCATCGCCCGGGACTCCGTGCGCGACCATCGCTTTTTCTGCTCGCTGTCCTTTGTCGATCCCTTCGGCAATCCGTTCGAGATCGTCAGCTACGATCACACCTGGCTGGTGGGCAAGCTCAAGCTGAACGAACAGCTGGAGTGACAACCGTCATCCGCAACTAAAACCGCCGGTCTTGCGCCGGCGGTTTTTTATGCGCTCAAGACAGCGCGCCCTCCTGGCGCAGCACCTGTTCCAGCGCGGCGAAGCAGGCGGGGTCGATGGCGCTGCCCAGGTGCCGACGCATGATGTCCAGGGTTTGCGGCGCGGGGGTGGCCGGGTGGTAGGGGCGTTCCGCGTTGATGGCGTCGAAGATGTCCGCGGCGGTGATGATGCGGGTTTCCAGCGCGATGGCGTCGCCGGACAGGCCGCGCGGGTAGCCGCCGCCGTCCGGGCGCTCGTGGTGGGCGCCGGCCACCCAGGCCAGTTCGGCGAAGTGTTCGATGCGGCCCAGGATGGCTTCGGTGTAAGCGGCGTGGCGTTTGACCGCCTCCCATTCGTCCGCCTCCAGCTTGCCGGGCTTGTCCAATATGGTGTTGCTGACGCCCAGCTTGCCCACGTCGTGCAGAAGCGCGCCGCGTTTCAGCCAGCGTCGTCGTTCCTGGCCCAGTTCCAGTTCCGCGGCGATCTGGTCGGCGTAATGGCCCACTCTTTGGCTGTGGCCGGCGGTGAACGGGCTTTTGGAATCCACCACCTGGCCGAAACCCTCGGCGATCTCATCCAGATAGTCCTCGTCCAGCGGCACCGCGTATTGGGCCGGCTCCAGCTTCAGCACCGCCTGGTCGATGTCGTCGGCCTCCAGCTGCCGCCAGAAGTCCGGCCGGGCGCCTACGCGGCGGAAGGCGGCCACCAGTTCCGGATCGAACCAGCCGCCGGCGCGTCGCAGCGCCTGCTCCAGCGCCGCCTGGCGGCCGTGGGTGATGTGGAACACGTCTATCACCTGGGCCAGCAGCGCGATGCGCGAATTCAGCGGAATGGCGTCGCCGCGCAGCCCCAGCGGCCGGCCGGAGCCGTCCCAGTGTTCGTCCAGCGATTGAATGCCGCGCGCTACGTTTTCATTGAAACGCAGCTGGCGGGCGATGTCGGCGCCGCGGTGGCAGCGGGTGTTGATCAGTTCGTCCGCCATCATCCTGCCGTGGCGCAGCACTTTGAGAACGGAAGCCGCGCGCCGCGCCCAGCCCTCGCTGTGGGTGCCGGTGTTCTTGAACACAAAGCCCAGCAGCTGCGGCAGGCCGGCGCCCACTTGCTTGAAGTCCTGTTTGAAGCTGCGATCGTCGGTCTGGTAGAGCTCGCAAATGCGCGCCGCGTTGCTGCTGCAGCCCAGGTCCTTGAGCAGGATGGCGTAGTACAAATCCCATAGCCGTTGCGGCGGCAGTCCTATGCATTGGCCGATATGCATGCCTATCCAGCAGCTGCGGATGCAATGGCCTTCGGGCTGGCCTTCGGTGATGTCCAGCGCGTAGCTCAGCGAGCTGATCAGTTCGGACAGCTTTAGGGTGGCGGCCATGGGCGCTCCACGGAATTGAGGCGGGTAGGGAGACGGCGGGAACCTGCTTGGCTCCGCTCACGCCATCTTGCAGAGAGCCAGGGACAAGGCGCGCAAACGCAGGCCGTGCATCAACGGCGAATCGTCGCAACGCGGCCTCTTTGTGAGCGGCCCCATCTTCTTTATCCTCGGCGGAGCGCGCTTTTTCAATCCCGCCGCGCCGGCGCGCGTTCACGGCTCAGCCGCGCGATGGCGTCCACCAGCCGCGCTTCAATGTCCTGGTCCAGCGGCAAGCGTTCGCTGGCCAGTTCCGCCAGCCGCGGATGGGCGCCCACCTGCACCGAGTGGCCGGCGTCCAGGAACATGCTGACGTCGTTGCTGTCGTTGCCGAAGCAGATCAGCTCCTCGGCGGCGATGCCGCATTGGCGCAGCGCGGCCATCTTGCTGACGCCGGCGGCGGTGATGTCGAAGATCTGTTCGTCGGAATGGTAGTGCAGCTCCACGCCGGCGTGGGCGTCCAGTTCCCGGCGCAGGCCGGGGACGTCGGCGCAGGCGGTGATCAGCAGCTTGGCCGGCTGGCGGATGTCTTCGGCGCCGACATGGCTGGCCAGTTTGCCGGGGTCCACCTTGTTGAGGAAGGGGTGGCTGGCGTCGCCGTTGTAGTGGTAGTTCCAGCTCAGGTCCACCAGATAGGACGCGGCGAAGCGTTGCGCCAGTTGGGTGACGTCGGCGAACACCGGGTCTGGGATGGGGTTCAGCCGGTGCAGCTGGCCTTGCCGATGGCTCATCGCGCCGTTGGCGCCGATGATCAGCACGTCGTGGAAGCGGGCATCCAGCAAGGGCAGGATGTCGCGGTAGGGGCGGGCGGACGCGAAGCCCAACTGGTGGCCGTGCCGGCGCAGGCCGTCCAGCGCGTCCTGGATGGCCGGGCTGATGGTCCTGCCGTTGAAGCAAATGGTGCCGTCGATATCAAAGATGAAGTGCATGGGGTCTCGCTGCGGGAAGGTGGCGACGGCTGGTTTTTAGCGCCGTTTTATGATGTTTGTATTCTAACTGTCTTGGCAACTCGGGTGAAGCCGCCGCGTTGAATCGAATGCCTCCGGACTTGTCGGCGAGCGGTATCGCCCACATTTTCCTTTTATGACTGTTCAACCTGGAGAGTGCCGCGCATGAGCCAAAACATTTGTCTGGATCCGTTGACCGCCGCCGATTTTTCCGCCCTGGCCGAACTGGCCGGCGAGATCTGGCATCAGCATTTCATCAGCATGATTAGCCGCGAGCAGATCGAATACATGCTGGCCGGCCGTTATGTGCCGGAAAAGCTGTCCGCCTATCTGGACGCGCCGGACCGCTGGTTTGGGCTATTGAAGCTGGATGGCCGGGCGGTGGGCTATTGCAGTTACGCGCTGACGGCGACGCCGGGGGAGATGAAGCTGGAGCAGTTGTATCTATTGGCGGAGATGCGCGGCCGCGGCCTGGGCGCTTATATGCTGGACGCGGTGGAGCGGGCGGCGCGGCAGCGCGGCTGCCATACCCTGGTCTTGACGGTGAACAAGCACAATGCCGGCGCCATCGCGGTGTACAAGCAGCGTGGTTTCACCTTGCGGGAGCAGGCGGTGTTCGACATCGGCAACGGCTTTGTGATGGACGACGACGTGATGGAGAAGCGCTTGGCTTGAAGGCCGCTGCGTAGTCTTCAAGAGTGGCCAACTGAAGGGCGCAAGGCGGAATGCCTTGCGCCTTTTCCGTTTAGGGGCCGGATTCAGAACCTTAGGGTTCTGTCACGGGTCTCCTCCTGCCACATCGCCTCCAGATAGCTGTGGTACTCGTCGGCAATCCAGCCGGCGGCGTGACACAGGCCCTTAAGCTGCGCTAGATCCGGGCGCGGCAGCGCGATCTGCTGGCGCATGCTGACCAGCAGCGGGCGCAGTAAATCCAGCGCTTCCAGGCCGTTGGCCAGCGCGTCCGCGGTTTCTAGTTTGGAGAGGGGGGCTGCGGGGAGGGGATGTTTATCCATGATGAACTCCTGACATGGCGTTCCGAGGTCACTTTAGCGGTGCGTTCGGAATAGGGCTGAGAAGCCGCGACTGACGAGCGCGGGTTTCGCCTGACAGGTGTGTTCAGCACCAAGAGGGAATCTAGCAGAATGAATAGGAATGGGTAAAGCGATGGGAGGCAATATTTTATCGCCTCCATCAGGTGCAGCTATTTCACCTTGGTTGGCTTGCCCTGAGTTTCCATTAGTTGAGCAAATTTTGTCCACGAGAGACGATGTTTGTTAACCGAGTTACCTGAGGGAAGCCATTCGATGTTGCCTTTGCTGATCAATAGCTTGCCAAGTCTTGTGCTATCAACCTTAACTTCGATCTCAACGTCTTTGTGAAGGATAATTTTTTCACTCAGGTTTAAAAGTACTTGATGAGCCATAAACCATCTCCATTTTTTACGAGGCTAAGTTTAAGTAGGCTGGTTTTAAAGTGTGGTGCACTTAGAGGTAGGGTACCTCTTTGGTAAGCTTTTTGTCATATTTTGATGGTCGAAAGGTTCATCCCGCTCACGTTTTTTAGAGGTGGGTGATCAGCTGCATGGTTGATGAACTAGGCTAAACGCAAAGGACGGCATGCTTTCGATGTGGCCCAACTCCCTTCATGCCTGCTGACGGGTGGCAGGTCCGAGGTTTTAAGCGGCTGTTTTGTTTGAGCGATTTGACGTTAGCAAATCGCGCGTCCAGCCTCGCTTCGGACCTGACGGGTCCCGGCGGGTAGCCGTAGGCCAGGCTTGCAGGGTGGCCTTTAAGTGAAGAGGATATTTGGCCAAGCAAATACCCTCTTCCTGCTTGCCGGGCAGCCCCGGCAATGAAAACCATCATCCGCGTAGCGGATTCGATGTCTTGCCTTGAGCAATACCCTCGGGCCGCAAAGATCGGGAATAGGTTCTAGGGGGTTGCTCAGGTGCCGCAGAAGGTCCGATACCCTTGTGCCACTTCCGGCGCGGCCGGCAGCGTGTAGCGCTCCAGGCCGGCGCGTTCGATGAAGGGCTGGCGCAATACGTCCAGCAGCGCCAGCGTCGGGCCCATGTCGCCGTGGTCGCTGGCGGCGGCCAGCGCTTCTTCCACCAGGTGGTTGCGCGGGATGTAGAGCGGGTTGGCCTGGCGCAGCGCGGCGGCGCGTTCGGCGGCGGCTTGCGGTTCGGCGTCCAGCCGCTGGCGCCAGCGCGCCAGCCAGGGCGCGGCGGCGGCAGGGTCGTTGAAGAGCTGAGTCAGTGCCTGGTCTTGGCCTTCGGCGGCGTTGGCCAGCCGGCGCCAGGCCAGGGTGTGGTCGGCGTCCTGGCGCGCCAGCAGCGCCAGCCAGTCTTCGGCCAGTTCCTGGTCGATGTCCAGCGCCTGGCTCAGGCCCAGTTTGCGGCGCGCCTGTTGCAGCCAGTGGGCCTGGTAGCGCTCGGCGAAGTCTTCGATGACGGCGGTGGCCGCCGGCACCGCGTTCTTGGGCTCGTCCGGGTCCAGCAGCGGCAACAGGGTTTCCGCCAGCCGGGCCAGGTTCCATTGGGCGATGGCCGGCTGGTTGCCGTAGGCGTAGCGGCCGCCGCTGTCGATGGAGCTGAACACGGTGGACGGATGATGGACGTCCATGAAGGCGCAGGGGCCGTAGTCTATGGTTTCGCCGCTGAGCGCCATATTGTCGGTGTTCATCACGCCATGGATGAAGCCGGCGTGCATCCAGCGGGCGATCAGTTCGGCCTGGCGTTCCGCCACCGCTTGCAGCAGCGCCAGATAGGGCTGGTCGGCGCCGGCCAGTTCGGGGTAGTGGCGCGCCAGGGTGTAGTCGGCCACCTGGCGTAGCATGTCGCGTTCGCCGCGGAGGGCGAAGTACTGGAAGGTGCCGACGCGCAGATGGCTGGCGGCGACGCGGGTCAGCACCGCGCCGGGCAGCGCTTGTTCGCGGTAGACGGTTTCGCCGGTGGCGGTGACGGCCAGCGCGCGGGTGCTGGGGATGGCGAGCGCGTGCATGGCTTCGCCGATGATCAGTTCGCGCAGCATCGGCCCCACCGCGGCCTTGCCGTCGCCGCGGCGGGAGAAGGGGGTGCGGCCGCTGCCCTTGAAGGCGATGTCGCGGCGTTGGCCGTTGCGGTCGATGACTTCGCCCAGCAGCAGCGCGCGGCCGTCGCCCAGCGACGGCGACAGGCCGCCGAACTGGTGGCCGGCATAGGCTTGGGCCACCGGCTTGGCGCCAGCCGGCAAGGCGGCGCCGGAGAAGGCGGCGGCCAGTTCGGCGGCGTCGGCCTGGCCGCTGTCCAGGCCCAGCTCTTGCGTCAGTTCGGCGTTCCAGTACAGCAGGGCCGGCGCGGGCGGGCGTTCTGGCTGCACCGGCGCGCAGGCGTCGGGCAGGTCGCGGGCGTAGCTGTGGTCGAAGTCGATGTGGATCATGGCGGGCTCGCTGGGCGGGGTATGGGATTGAGACGCCGGCGGCGGGGCAAAGTGCCCGGCCGCCGGCCGGCAAAAAGCCGCCCGTGGGCGGCTGGATTTAACGACTGCGGCCCTTGCCGGCCGGTTTGCTGCCGGGTTTCGCGGGCTTGCCGCGTCCGGCCGGCGCTTGGCCGGCGCCGGGCTTGGCCATGGCTTTGGCCTGCGCGGGCTTGCCGCGCTGTCCGTGACCGGCGGGAGCGGTGGCGCGCTGGCCTGGGGCCTTGTTGCGCGACAGCGGCGCACCCATGCGGTGGCGCACGGCGGCGGCCTTGTCGCCCGGCGGCGTCGGCGGAATCAGGCAGTGCTTGCTGTGGCCGATCAGGTCGCTTCGGCCCATCTGAATCAGCGCGTCGTGGAGGATCTGCCAGTTGTCCGGGTGGTGGTAGCGCAGGAAGGCCTTGTGCAGTTTGCGGCGGTAGCCGTCGCGCACCACGTCCACTTTTTCCGAGCTGCGCGACAGGCGCTTGAGCGGATTGCGGCGGGTGTGCCACATGGTGGTGGCCATCGCCATCGGCGTGGGGGTGAAGGTTTGCACCTGGTCCAGGCGGAAGTTGTTCTTCTTCAGCCACAGCGCCAGGTTCATCATGTCTTCGTCGCTGGTGCCGGGGTGGGCGGCGATGAAGTAGGGGATCAGATACTGTTCCTTGCCGGCCTGGCGGCTGAAGCGTTCGAACAGTTCCTTGAACTTGTCGTACGCGCCCATGCCCGGTTTCATCATCATGGACAGCGGGCCGTCCTCGGTGTGTTCCGGGGCGATCTTCAGATAGCCGCCCACATGGTGCTGCACCAGTTCCTTGATGTATTCGGGCGAGCGCACGGCCAGGTCGTAGCGCAGGCCGGACTGGATGTTGATCTTCTTCACGCCCGGCAGCGCGCGCGCCTTGCGGTAAAGCTGGATCAGGTGGCTGTGGTCGGTGTTCAGGTTTTCGCAGATGTCCGGGAACACGCAGGACAGCTTCCTACAGGAGCGCTCGATCTTCGGGTCCTTGCAGGAGAGGCGGTACATATTCGCGGTCGGGCCGCCCAGGTCCGAGATATGGCCGGTGAAGCCCGGGGTCTTGTCGCGGATTTCCTCGATTTCCTTGAGGATGGACTCCTCGGAACGGCTCTGGATGATGCGGCCTTCGTGCTCGGTGATGGAGCAGAAGGTACAGCCGCCGAAACAGCCGCGCATGATGTTGACCGAGTACTTGATCATTTCCCAGGCCGGGATATTGGCGTCGCCGTAGCTGGGGTGCGGGTTGCGGGCGTAGGGCAGGCCGTAGACGTGGTCCATTTCCTCGGTGGAGAGCGGAATGGGCGGCGGGGTCAGCCACACGTCGCGCTCGCCGTGCATCTGTACCAGCGCGCGGGCGTTGCCGGGGTTGGATTCCAGGTGCAGGGTGCGGCTGGCGTGGGCGTACAGCACCGGGTCGTGGGCCACGGCCTCGTAGGCCGGGATGCGGATCACAGTCTTGGCGCGTTCGGCGCGGCGCTTGGCCAAGCGTTCTTCGCGGGATTCGATGCGGATCACCTGCGGCTTGGACGGGTCCTGATCCTTGGTGGCTTCGGCCGCCTGTTCCGGGATTTCCTGGTAGGGGTTGAGGTGGACGTCCACCTTGCCCGGCAGGTCCACCACGCTGGAGTCCATTTCCTGCCATTCTTCATCCGGGCGCCAGCCGTGCGGCACGATGAAGGCGGTGCCGCGCACATCGCGGATCTCGCTCAGCTTCTCGCCCCTGGCGGCGCGGTGCGCCACTTCCACCAGCGCGCGTTCGGCGTTGCCGTACAGCAGCAGGTCGGCCTTGGAGTTGATCAGCACCGACGGGCGCACTTTCTCGCTCCAGTAGTCGTAGTGGGCGATGCGGCGCAGGCTGGCCTCGATGCTGCCCACCATCACGCCCACGCCGGGATAGGCTTCGCGGCAGCGCTGGGCGTAGACGGTGACGGCGCGGTCCGGGCGCTTGTTGGCCGCGGCGTGCGGGGTGTAGGCGTCGTCCGAGCGCGGGCGGCGGTCCGCGGTGTAGCGGTTGATCATGGAGTCCATATTGCCGGCGGTGACGCCGAAGAACAGATTGGGCTTGCCCAGTTCGCGGAAGGCGTCCGCCGAGTGCCAATCCGGCTGGGCGATGATGCCCACGCGGAAGCCCTGGTCTTCCAGCAGCCGGCCCACCAGCGCCATGCCGAAGCTGGGGTGGTCGATATAACCGTCGCCGGTGATCAGGATGATGTCACAGGAGTCCCAACCCAGCTGCTCCATTTCGGCGCGGGTCATCGGCAGGAACGGGGCGGCGCCGAAGCGGCTGGCCCAGTACTTGCGGTAGGAGGTGATCGGTTTGGCGGCGTGTGCGGTCGTCATGCTGGCAAAAGGCTGAAGTTCAGGCAACCCGCTATTATGCCATAGTTGCCGCTTGCTTGTGGATTAAGCGCTTGTTTTTTATTGGAAATTGCCTTGGTTGCAGTAGGGTTTTGCCGCAAGGGCGGTTTTGCCCATCAAAATCAAGGCGCTGCGCGCCCTGGCCGCAGGAACGGGGCGCCGGGGTTCCCGCATGACATTCCCCGGCCGCAGGCGTATCCTAGCGGCCCGCTTGCAGGGCCGGTAAACGGCTTGGCGGGGCGGGGCGGCCGCTTAGGGCCTGTTCAAAGTCTGTTGCGCTTCCGTGAGACGCGGCACGGTGAGCGCCGCATGCGACATGCTCCCGTGTCACGAGCGCATGCCGGGTTCTCAGCGATTTTCGCCAAGTTATGTCTCGCGCGCGCTTGCGGGACTTTGGACAGGTTCTATAGACGCGGCCGAGGGTGAGCGACTTGTAAAGCGGGTCTGGCCTCGGGCCAGTCGGCTTTGTCAGCCGCTCCTTGCCGCGTGGAAATCATTGTTTCAGCTAGGAGCTCAGATGACGAGCCAGATCGTATGGGTGGACGGCGCGGCGCAAGGCCGCTATGTGGATGAGTTGGAGCAGGGCAAGGTCTTGTATCTGCCCAGCTTCGATTTCAAGCTGCTGGCCGAGGAGGGCCGCTTGCTGGACCCGGCCGTCGCCGATCCCAAACGCAAGAACATCAGCCTGGAGCCGGACAACGGCGCCTTGCACGGCGTGGTGGGCGGCGCGGAACGGGAGGCGGAGGTGCGCGGCTTGATCGCGCGCTACCAGCGGGCCGCCGCGGACCTGGCCGCGCGCTTGTTGCCGGAATATCAGGGCAAGCTGCGCGCGGCGCCCACCAGCCTGCGGCTGATGCGGGTGGAGGACCGTCGGACGTCCTGGCGCAAGGACGATAGCCGGCTGCATGTTGACGCGTTTCCGTCCCGTCCCAATTACGGCGAACGCATTCTGCGGGTGTTCTGCAATATCAATCCCGATGGCGAGCCCCGGGTGTGGCGGGTGGGCGAACCGTTCACCGATATGGCGCGGCGCATGTTGCCGCGGGTGCCGCGGCAGTGGCCGGGTTCGGCGGCCTTGCTGGCGGGCTTGAGGATCACCAAGCGCAAGCGCAGCGCTTACGATCACATCATGCTGCATCTGCACGACGCGATGAAGGCGGACCTGGATTATCAGCGCCAATGTCCGCAGGAAACCATGCCGTTCCCGCCCGGTTGCGCCTGGGTCTGTTTTTCCGATCACGCGTCGCACGCGGTGATGTCAGGCCAGTTCATGCTGGAGCAGACTTTCTGGTTGCCGGTGGCGGAGATGGCCCAGCCGCAGCAGTCGCCGCTGGCCTTGCTGGAGCAGTTGTCGGGCCGGGCTTTGTTGTAAGGCGGCCAAAGGCGGGGCGGGCGAAGCCGGCCCGCTCCCAGCGGGGGCGAAATCGGTTACAATCTTCGATTAGTCATAAACTCGTACCGCACAAAACAATGAGCACGGAAAACAACGCGCCGGTTGTCAGCAACTTCATCCGCAACATCATTGACGAGGACCTGGCCTCCGGCAAGCACAGCAGCATCGTCACCCGCTTCCCGCCGGAACCCAACGGCTTCGCCCATATCGGCCACGCCAAGGCCATTTGCCTGAACTTCGGCCTGGCCGAGGACTACCAGGGCAAGTGCAATCTGCGCATGGACGACACCAATCCGGAGAAAGAGTCGCCGGAGTACGTGCAGTCCTTCATCGACGACATCAGCTGGATGGGTTTCAAGTGGGACGGCGACGTGCGCTTCGCTTCCGACTACTTCGACCGCCTGTACGGTTATGCGGTGGAGCTGATCCAGGCCGGCAAGGCCTATGTGGACGATCTGTCCGCCGAGGAAATGCGCCAGTACCGCGGCAGCCTGACCGAGCCGGGCAAGAACAGCCCCTACCGCGAGCGCAGCGTGGAGGAGAACCTGGACCTGTTCTCCCGCATGAAGAACGGCGAGTTTCCGGACGGCAGCAAGACGTTGCGCCTGAAGATAGACATGTCTTCCGGCAACATCAATCTGCGCGATCCGGCCATCTACCGCATCCGCCGCGCGCATCACCACCGCACCGGCGACAAGTGGTGCATCTACCCGATGTACGACTACACCCATTGCATTTCGGACGCCATCGAGGGCATCACCCACTCCTTGTGCACGCTGGAGTTCGAAGACCATCGTCCCTTGTACGACTGGGTGCTGGACAATATCAGCATCGGCTGCCATCCGCGTCAGTATGAATCGTCGCGCCTGGAACTGCTGTATACGCTGACCTCCAAGCGCAAGCTGCTGGCGCTGGTCAACGAGGGCGCGGTGAGCGGCTGGGACGATCCGCGCATGCCCACCGTGGCCGGCATGCGCCGCCGCGGCTACAGCCCGGCCGGCATCAAGCTCTTCGCTCAACGCATCGGCGTGTCCAAGAGCGAAAACATCATCGACATGACCATTCTGGAAGGCGCGGTGCGCGAGACGCTGGAAAACGATTCGCCGCGCGTGATGGCGGTGGTGAATCCGCTGAAAGTGACGCTGAGCAATTACGACGCCGCCGTCACCGCCAGCCGCAGCGCGCCCTTCCATCCGCATCATCCGGAGTTCGGCGAGCGCGAAGTGCCGATCGCCCGCGAGATCTGGATTGAGCAGGACGACTTCGCCGAAGTGCCGCCGCCCAAGTGGCAGCGCCTGACCGTTGGCGGCGAAGTGCGCCTGCGTTACTCCTACGTGATCAAGTGCGAGGAAGTGGTCAAGGACGCGGCAGGAAAGGTGGTGGAACTCAAGTGCAGCATCGACCACGACACGCTGGGCAAGAACCCGGAAGGCCGCAAGGTCAAGGGCGTGATCCACTGGGTGTCCGCCGAACACGCGATTGAGGCCGATGTGCGCTGGTACGAGCGCCTGTTCACCGAGCCGCGTCCGGACGCGGTGCGCGGCGAGGACGGCGAATATCTGGACTTCCGCCAGTTCTTGAACCCGGAATCGCTGAAGCTGGTGCCGACCTATGTCGAGGCCTCGGTGCTGCAGGCGGCGCCGGAATCGCGCTTCCAGTTTGAACGCCTGGGTTATTTCGTCACCGACCGTTACGAGCATCAGCCGGGGGTCAAGGCGGTGTTCAACCGCAGTGTGGGCCTGAAGGACAGCTGGAGCAAATAAGCTTGGACGCCCGGCCGGAGGCTGTGCGCGTCCGGCGAGGGAATGACTTTCAGCAATGGCGGGCCCGCGGGTCCGCCATTTTTGCGGCGTGCATGCATTCCAATAAAAACCAAGGATCAACGATGAAACTATCCGTGAAACCGCTTGCCCTGTCCCTGCTGGCCGCCGGCCTGCTCTCCGCCTGCGCCGCCACGCCCGGCAAGGGCAATTATGTCGAAGACAAGACTTACAAGATCACCATCCTGCACACCAACGACCACCACGGCCGTTTCTGGCCCAATAGCGACGGCGAATACGGCCTGGCCGCGCAGAAGACCCTGGTGGACCAGGTGCGCGCCGAGGTCAAGGCCGACGGCGGCTATATGCTGCTGCTGTCCGGCGGCGACATCAATACCGGGGTGCCGGAGTCCGATCTGCAGGACGCGGAGCCGGATTTCCGCGGCATGAGCCGCATAGGCTACGACGCGATGGCGGTGGGCAACCACGAGTTCGACAAGCCGGTGCCGGTGTTGATGAAACAGCGCAAGTGGATCAACTTCCCCATGCTGTCCGCCAACATCTACCAGGACGGCAAGCGCATGTTCGACCCGTACGCGATGTTCAATCTGGGCGGGGTGAGGGTGGCGGTGCTGGGCCTGACCACCGACGACACCGCCAAGATGGTGAACCCGGAGCAGGTCAAGGGCATCGAGTTCCGCAGCCCCATCGCCGAGGCCGGCAAGCTGGTGCCGGAGCTGCGCCAGCAGGCCGACATCGTCATCGCCGCCACCCATATGGGCCATTACACCGACGGCCAGCACGGCGTGAACGCGCCGGGCGACGTGGAGATGGCGCGCGGGGTGAAGGGGCTGGACCTGATCGTGGGCGGCCACAGCCAGAACCCGGTGTGCATGAAGGCGGAAAACCAGCGCGACGACGCCTATGTGCCGGGCGCGCCCTGCGCGCCGGACCGCCAGAACGGCGCCTGGATCGTGCAGGCGCACGAGTGGGGCAAATACGTGGGCCGCGCCGATTTCGAGTTCCGCAACGGCAAGCTCAAGCTCTCCAAATACCAGCTGATTCCGGTCAATCTGAAGAAAAGCGTCAAGGGCGCGGACGGCAAGGATCAGAAAGTGCCGTACACCCAGTTGATCGAGGAGGACGGCAAGCTGCGCAACTTCCTGCAAAGTTATCAGAACAAGGGCCAGGCGGCGCTGGATGTGCCGGTGGGGCGGACCAGCGCCAAGCTGGACGGCGACCGCGGCGTGGTGCGCAGCCAGCCCACCAATCTGGGCGTCTTCGTCAGCCGGGTGATGATGGACAAGGTCAAGGCGGACTTCGCCGTGTCCAATTCCGGCGGCATCCGCGATTCGCTGCCGGCCGGCGCGATCAACTACCGCGACGTGCTGAAGGTGTTCCCCTTCGGCAGCACCCTGGCTTATGTGGACCTGGACGGCCGGGAAGCGCTGGATTACCTGAAGGCCGCCGCGCGGATGACGCCCGGCGCCGGCGCCTTCGGCCAGTTCGCCGGCGTCAAGCTGCGCATCGTCGGCGGCGAGCTGCGGCAGGCGCTGATCGGCGGCCAGCCCATCGATCCGGCCAAGACCTACCGGATGGCGATCAACAGCTTCATCGCCGCCGGCGGCGACGGCTACCCGCTGATGAACAAGCATCCGGGCTACGTCAACACCGGCTTCGTCGACGCCGAAATGCTGCGCGAGTACATCGCCGCGCATTCGCCGATAGACGCCGGCGCTTACGCGCCCGGGGATGCGGTGACGCGCAACTGAGCGCCGTCAGAGCGGTGCCGGTCATGAAAACCGCAGCCAGGGAGGCTGCGGTTTTTATTTGGGCGTCTAGCCCTTGTCCTCCAGGCCGGCCGGCGCCAGCCGGCTGAGCAGGCGGTCCAGGCCGGCGGCGGGGCGTCGTTCGGCCTCAGCGGCCTCCTTGCGCAGCACCGCGGCGCGGACCAGCTTGCCGCCCAGATAACGAAAAGGCTCCGGCGGGAATTGGCGCACAGCGCGGCCCACCAGCGGGCAGCGGCTCCACGCATCGTCCAGATCCAGCGCCAGGCTGCTGAGAATCTGCGCGCCGATGCGGCTGGGGCCTACGCCGTTGCCGCTCCACCCTATGCCGTAGACGAGGTGGGGCGCGTCCGGCAGGCGGCCGAATAGCGGCAGGCTGTCGTAGCTGCGGTCTATGGGGCCGGACCAGCTGTGCTCAACGGCCACGTCGGCCAGCGTCGGGTAGACGCGGCGGAAGTCGCTCTCGGTCAAGGCGTTCAGCGCCGGATCATCGTCGAAGCCCGCGTCGATGCGGCTGTTGAAGCCAAAGCGACCGGTGCCCTTGCCAAAGACGATGCGGTGGTCGCGGGTGGTGCGGTAATAATCGACCAGCAGTTGCGAATCGGTGATGGCCTCGCCGCCGGTCCAGCCTATCTCCGTCAGCCGCTCGGGAATGGGCGGCGTAGCCAGCAGGGTGCTGGTGACGGGCAGGACGCTGCGCGCCAACTCCGGGACGGAAACGGCCCAGGCATTGCTCGCGATCACGACTTTGTCCGCGCTCAGCGTGCCGCCCGGCGTGATCAGCCGGGCCGGCTGTCCGCGTTCTATCCGCCGCACCGGACTGTGTTCGAAGATGCGCACGCCGTTTTCCAGCGCGACGCGGCGCAGGCCGCGCGCCAGCCGGGCCGGCTGCACGGTGGCGTTGCCGGTCTCGATCACGCCTTGCAGGTGTTGCGGCGAGCCGCTGCGGCGGGCGACTTCCTCCGCCGGCAGCGGCACGAAAGTGGGGTGCCCCAGGCGCTCCGCCAATTGCTGCACGTCAAGCCAGGCGCCGTGCTGCGCCGGGGTGGTGGCGGTCCACAGCCAGCCGGCGCGGCGGAAGTGGGCATCGATGGCGTGTCGGCGGCAAAAGGCGTCGATATCGTCGATGGCCTGTTCTGAGGCCAGAACCAGGCGCAGCGCCTCGCCCGGGCCGCAGATGGCGCTCAGAGAACGGATCTTGGGCCACCAGGACATGACGAAGCCGCCGTTGCGACCGGAAGCGCCGCCGCCGCAGACATCCTGCTCGACAATGGCGATTTGCGTGGCCGGGCGTTTTTCCAGTATCTGCAGCGCGGTCCACAGGCCGACGAAGCCGCCGCCGATGATGGCGATGTCCACGTGCAAGTCGCGGTCCAATGCATTGCCGTCGGTCAGGTCGGCGGAGACTTCTTGCAGCCAGAGAGAGCGTTTCATATGCGGGCTTTCTTGGGGGTGTTACCAACTAGCCGGCAGCCAGCCCATGGCGGCGGCGATGGCGTACAGGCCGCTGCCGGCGAAGGTCGCCGCGATCAAGGCCTGGATCAGCGGATGGGCGTACCAACCGCAGCGGAAGGCGGGAACGGTTTCGCCGTGGCGGCGCGCCCGATTCAGCAGGATGATGGGCATGATGCCCATCAGCACGCCGCCGAAGGTGCCGGCGAAGTACAGCGCGCCGACAAAGCTGGAGGCGCCGGAATAGGCGAACAGAAACGGCGGCAGCGCGACCGCCGCCAGCACCAGGCAGCGTTTGACGGGGTGGCCTTCCGGGCCCAGCCGGAAATGGTCGAAGATATTGGTGAGCAGGCAGCCGCCCAGCCCCCAGTAAGAGGTCATCATGGCCAGCAGCGCGAAGATATTGGCGGTGTAATACGCCCAATTGCCCAGGGCGCGCCCCCAGTTGAGCGTGGCCACCTGGCTGACGTTGTCGTTGCCGACCAGTGCGATCACCGAAGCGGGAATGGCCGCCACCAGCAGTAAAGTGGCCAGCATGCCGGCCACGATCAGGCGCGGCAGTTGACGGGCTTGATGCTGATTGCCGCGCACCAGTTCCGGCACCAGGAATTGCGCGCCAAAGACGAAGACCGCCAGATTGAACACCGGGATCACGTATTCCCATTCCCTTTGCAGCAGATAGGCGACGTTGGACGAGGGATGGGAGATCGTGGCGAAAATGAGGACGAGGACGATGGTCATCATCGCGCCGCTGATCAGTTTTTGGCCGGCGCCCAAGGCTTTCAGCCCCAGATACAGAATCAAGGCGGAGGGAATGAAGAACAACAGGCTGCCCAGCTGCGGGCTTAGGCCGTATTCATTGAAGAAATCGGCGAGGATGTTGCCGCTGCCGCTCATATAAGCGGTGAGCGCGCCATAGCTGTTGGCGGCGACGGCGATGAAAATCAGCCATGCGCCGATGCCGCCCAGATAGCGTTGCGCCAGGCCGCTGAGCTGGTGATTGCCGCGGGTGCGCAAACAGGCCTCGGCGGTGTAGAGCATGGTGATGATGCAGATGACGCACGTGAGGATCAGGCAGGCCAGCAAGGGCAGGTAACCCGTTTTGCGGGCGGCGAAAGCAATGCCCAGCACGCCGGCGCCGATATTGGTGCCGACGATGATGCCTATGGTTTCCAGGGAGCCGATGGGGTGAACTTCCAGGCCGGAATCCGTGGACGGGTTTTGATTGACGGGAAGTGGGCGGGTGTTATCTAACATGCATTTTTCCTTTTAATTTAATATATTAATTATTTATTGTTTTATTGAACTCAAATGTCCTATCTGTGAGGGTGGGAGAGGGGGCCGAAGCGGGCCGCGCAAGCGCTGCAAAAGGGTTTCAAACTATAGCATGGCGGGCTGTGAGCGCCCGCTCAGCGTGGTCTGGTTCGGATAATCTGTATTTGTCCTGACCTTTGGGCCCGGTGAATACGCGGGCGCGCTTGCCTACCGTAATGGAGGCAGTGGCAGCTTGAGACGGAGGGCTTCTTCTGCGCGTCGGCGCGCGGAAACCGGCCTGGGAGCCTGTTCAATGACTGCTGCGCGTCGGCGATACGGCGTTGAAAACAGTTCCGAAGCGCTCATGTGCCAGGAGTGCATGCCGCTTTTTCCGCCGCAACGCCTTGTCTCGCTCTAGTCCGCGAGACTTCAAACAGGCTCTGAGAAGTTTGGCGTTTGAACCCTTACAGGAGAACGACGATGGCTCAGCAAGGCGTATTCACTCTTCCCCCGCGCATCAACTTCGGCGTGACCGCGTTGACCAATGCGGCTTATCAGCAAAACATCACCGTATACGTGGACAACGAGCCTCGCGCCACGTTTAGCGGCAGCGGCGTGGACGACCGCAATCTGGGCACGCGGGTGATCAACTCCGGTTCCGGCGCGGTGAGGGTGGCGGTGACGGTCAACGGCAAGCAGTCCGACCTAGTGTCCAGCCAGGTGGTGTTGGCCAATCGTCTGAACCTGGCCTTGGTGGGCGCGGAAGACGGCGCGGACCAGGACTACAACGACTCCATCGTGGTATTGAACTGGCCGCTGGGTTAAGCGGGTCCGGCGGATGAGCAAAGCCCCCATCTCGGGGGCTTTATCGTGTCAGTCTTCCAGGGTTTCGTGGCTGGCGGCCTTGCCTTCCCGCCAGTAGCTGGCGGCGCGGATGCGGCTCTTGTCTATGCCGCGTTCCTCGCGCAGGTATTGACGCACCGCGCGGATGGCGTGGTATTCGCCGGCGGCCCAGACAAAGCCTTCGCCCGCCGGCAGCGTCAGCGGCTTGAGCGCGGAGAGCAGCGCCGGCTCGGCGTCGGCGCCTTGGTGCACCCAGCGGATGTCGGCATTGGGATGGGCCGGCAGTTCGCAGCTTTGACCCGCCTCGCTGGTTTGCAGCAGGGCGATGACCTTGGCCGCGGGCGGCAGCTCGGCCAGGCGGCGGCGGATGGCCGGCAAGGCGGACTCGTCGCCGATCAGCAGGTGCCAGTCGAAAGCCGCCGGAATGACCAAGGAGCCGCGCGGGCCGCCTATGCCCAGGTATTGGCCGGGCTTGGCCTGAGCCGCCCAGCTGGTGGCGGGGCCGGCCTCGTGCAGCACGAACTCCAGGTCCAGCTCCAGCCGCTCCGGGTCGAAACGGCAGGGGGTGTAGTCGCGCGCGGTGGGGCGCGGCTGGCCTTCCGGATAAATCAGGGTTTCGTCCACCAGCGCCGGCAGCGCGGGTTTGGCGTCCGGATGTTCGGGGAAGAACACTTTGAGGTGGTCGTCGAAGGAGGCGGAGGCGAAGCCCGCCAGTTCCTCGCCGCCCAGGGTGACGCGGAGCAGCTTGGGGCCGAGCGGGCGGATGGCGCGCACTTGCAGCAGGCGGAAGCGCAGCGGGTGGCGCAGGCGTTGCACGGTCAGATCGGGTGTGGTCATAAGAGTCCTGTCTTGAAATCATGGCTGGGCGGCTTGGGGGCGTGAACAGCTTCTTGGACGCTGTTTACGGCCATGCGGGCAAGAGCGGGGGACTTTGCGGCTGAGAAAGCGGAATGCGCGTACGGCGCATAAGCGTTTCAAAGCGGGTTTCAAGGCCTTGCTGAATCCCTCTCGCCGGTGCGTAACTGGCCGTCAGCACCTTATTAGCCGGTGTCGCCCAGAATTTGCTCACAGGCTTGCCTCAGGATGGCGGCGATGCGGCGTTGTTCGTCCTCGTCGACGTTGGCGGTGCGCATCAGCGCTTGCTTCAAGTCGCCGCGGGCCCGGGTCAGTTCCGGAATCCAGCTGCCGACGGCGTCGTCCGGCGGCGGCATTTCCCCGGTCAGCGCGCGGCGGATCGAGTTCATCTTGCGCGCGATGTGCTGCAGCCGCGCCATCATCCATTCCACTTGTTCGCGGTTCTGTTCCAGATAGTCGCGGCCGGCCTCCGTCAGCGCATAGCATTTGCGCTTGCCTTCCTCGCTCACCGAGATATGGCCCAGTTCTTCCAGATAGGTCAGCGCCGGGTAGACCATGCCCGGGCTGGGGCTGTAAAAGCCGTTGCTGCGGCTTTGCAGCGCCTTGATCAGTTCGTAGCCGTGGCTGGGGCGCTCTTCCAGCAGGGCCAGCAACAGCAGCTGCAATTCGTCGGAGCTGAATTTGCGGCCGCGGGTCATGCTTTCGTCGTCGCCGCCGCCAAAGCCGCCGAATCCTCCGTGTCGGCCATGGCCGCCGCCGTGGCCGTGTCGGGCCATCGCGTGGAGACGATGATGCGCGTTGCGTCCGCCCAGGCGGCGCAGCAGGGTGTCGAGACGGTGAGGCATGGCGGCTCTCCTGAAAAAATATATCTTAAGATATGTTTTTAGATAGGATAAAGTCAAGCCGACTCAACAAGGGCGATGAGAATTTGTGGCGTTTTTGGCACGATGCCCGCATCGCTCCACGTCTCGCGAGCAAGAGCGGGACCAGGCGAAAGCGGCTGAGGAGGCGGAGTGCGCAAGAAGCACATGAGCGCTCCGAAGACGTTTTCAAGGCCGTAGCGCCGAAGCGCAGCAGGCTTTGAAAGGTTCTAAAAGAAAAGCCGCCCGGAGGCGGCTGGAGGGCGGCGGGGCGGCTTAGTCGCCGCTGACCACGTCCACGCCCTTGGGCGGCACGAAGGCGAAGCGGGAGGCGGGCAGCGGCGGGTTCTGCTGCGGCGCGCTGAAGCTGACCTTGGTGTGGTTGCCGAAGCTGTCGGTCAGCTCCATTTCCACCAGCATATTGGCCTTGAAGCCCATGCGGATGGCGCTGAAGCTGTTGTCGGCCTGCTTGGGGCTGGCGGACAGCCATTCCACTTCGCCGGTTTTGCCGGCTTCCTGCAACTGGTAGTTCCGCTCGATGGCGTTGTTGCCGGCCAGCAAGGCCGCCGGGCTGGAGCCCAGCGCCGCGCCCTGGGCCTTGCGGGTGACTTGCGCCAGATCCTTGTCGTAGACCCACAGCGTCTTGCCGTCGCCGACGATCAATTGTTCATAGGGCTTGCTGTACTCCCAGCGGAATTTGCCGGGACGGGCGATTTCCAGCCGGCCGCTGGCTTCCTCGCGCTTGCTCTTGTTGCTGACCACTTGCTTGAAGTCGGCGCTCAGGGTTTTGTTGCCGGCGACGAAGGCCTTGAGCTGGGCGATGGCGGCGGCGTGGGAGGCTGCCGGCAGCGCCAGCGCGGAGAGGGCGACTGCGGCTGAGATCAGTTTCATCTTCATGCGGGGAAATCCTTGCGGTGGGCGGCCTGGGCCGCGTGACCAAGATGGGACCGCCGGGACGGCGCGCGGTTTCCGCGCGCGCGTCGGCGGCGACGCCGTTTTGTTAGCGATTATTGCGCGGCGGTTTCTTCCGCGGCCGTCGCCTCTTCGTCGGCCGCCGGCGGCTGGTTGAGCGCGTGCAGCGCCAGGCCCAGCGATTTCAGCCACTCCGGCTTGTCCAGGCGTTCCAGGTCCAGGATGTCGGCCTCGGCGGGCTGGTAGGCGAACACCGGCTTGCCCTGGTTGCTGTAGCGGATGTCGGCGTGGGCCTGGCCGCGGAAGCCCGGGCTGTTGAAGCGTATGGTCTGGCGGATGGCCAGCAGGTCGCCGCCGCGGCTGACGTAAAGATCGCTGACGGTGTTGCTGTTCAGCGGATTGGCTTCGGAGGCCTTGATCAGGCTGTCGATCATCTGCAGCAGGCTTTCGCTGCCCAGCGGGCCGGGTTTGATCTGCGGCTTGCGCGCGGCTTCCTGACGCGCGACCTGGATCAGGCCGGCGATGATGTGGGAAGCCAGCTGGTTTTCCTGGGCGCGGTTCATGGCGATGCGCAGCCGGTAGCGCGCGCCCAGTTCCGCGGCGCGCGAGTCCAGCGGCTGGAAGCTGAACGCCTGCTTGTCCACCTTGGCGTAGGCTTCGTCCAGCAGTTTCGGCATTGCCTGGTACATGGCCTGCAGCGGGAAGTTGTCGGCCACGCGCTGCGGCAGCCGCACGCGCAGGAACTTGCCTTCGTAGGCTTGCATTTCCGGCACGAACAGATAGGCGGCGGACGGGTCCACCAGCAAGGACAGGTCCTTGGCGTGGAATTGCAGCGGCAGTTGCACGCTGGTCAGCAGGTTGCGGCGCTCCAGGCGCAGCGCCGGAATCAGTTCCAGCTTGCCGCCCGGCACGTCCAGCGCGGCCTTGATGTTGAGGCGCATGCTGCGGGCGATTTGATCGGCGGCGGAGGCGGCGGCCTGTTCCAGCGTGCTGCCGTCTTCCTTGGCCTTGTCGACGTCGGCGACGCTCAGTTCATCGAAGCCGATGTCGGCGTCCAGGTTGTAGCCCTTGCTGTTCCAGTTTTGCAGCATGATCTTGCGGGCGGCTTGGTCGGCGCTTTTGTTGGCGATCGGCGAGACGCAGCCGGTCAGCAGCGCGATGCCGCACAGCGCGGCGCATAGTCCCAGTTTTTTTAGACGCATTATTGTTTCCTTGAGCGAGATTCTGCGCCGGGCGGGTGGGGTCGGTCCGGCGCGAGCCGGACAGTTTAACGCATCCGGCATCGCCTATGTCATGCGCGGGGCCGGGGCGGGGCGGCCCCGGCAGGGGGATCAGCTGAATTTATTGGTGATGGGGTAGCGCCAGTCCTTGCCGAAACCGCGGTGGGTCACGCGCGGGCCCACCGGCGCCTGGCGGCGTTTGTACTCATTGATCTTCAGCAGCCGCACCACGCGGCGCACGTCGGCCTCGGCGTAGCCTTCGGCGATGATGGCCTCGGCGGACAGGTTTTCCTCCACGTAGCGCGCCATGATGGCGTCCAGCACCTCGTAGGGCGGCAGGCTGTCCTGGTCGGTCTGGTCCGGGCGCAATTCCGCCGACGGCGGCCGGGTGATGATGCGTTCCGGGATGATCTCGCCTTGCAGATTGCGCCAGCGGCACAGTTCGAACACCAGGGTCTTGGCCACGTCCTTGAGCACGGCGAAACCGCCGGCCATGTCGCCGTACAGGGTGCAGTAGCCGGTGGTCATTTCCGATTTGTTGCCGGTGGTGAGCACCAGCTTGCCGCTCTTGTTGGACAGCGCCATCAGCAGGGTGCCGCGGATGCGGGCCTGCAGGTTTTCCTCGGTGGTGTCCTCGGCCAGGCCGGCGAAGCTGGGCGCCAGCGCCTGGACGAAGCTTTCGTACATCGGCCAGATTTCGATCTCGTCGTACTTCACGCCCAGGCGCTGCACCATGTCGCGGGAATCGGTCACCGAGATGTCCGCGGTATAGCGCGAGGGCATCATCACCGCGTGCACCTTGTCCGCGCCCAGCGCGTCCACCGCCACCGCCAGCGTCAGCGCCGAGTCTATGCCGCCGGACAGGCCCAGCAGCGCGCCGGGGAAGCCGTTTTTGCCGATGTAGTCGCGCACGCCGGCCACCAGGGTGCGGTAAACGCTTTCCAGCGGGCCGGGCAGGGCGGCCTTGGCGCCGGGCAGCAGATCGCCGCCGTCGAAATCGACGATCAGCAGTTCGTCGTCGTAGGCGGCGGCCTGGGCCACCACCTCGCCGGCGCGGTTGACGGCGAAGGAGGCGCCGTCGAACACCAGTTCGTCCTGGCCGCCGGTCAGATTGACGTAGGCGAAGGGCAGGCCGGTTTCCTCGGCGCGGAAGCGCACCACGTCGTGGCGGGTTTCAATCTTGTTGCGATGGAAGGGCGAGGCGTTGAGCACCACCACCACGTCGGCGCCGGCGTCGGCGGCCTCGGCGGCCGGGTCGACGGACCAGACGTCCTCGCAGATCAGCACGCCCACCTTGGCCTCGCCCTGCTGGAACACCAGCGGCGCGGCGCCGGGGGTGAAGTAGCGGCATTCGTCGAACACTTCATCGTTGGGCAGCAGCATCTTGTGATACTGGCCCAGACGGTTGCCGTCGCGCAGCACGGTGGCGGCGTTGAAGCGATCCGCGCCCATCCGGGCCGGATGGCCCACCACCAGGGTGATGCCGTCCAATTCCAGCAATTCGTCCAGCGCCTGGCTGCAGGCGCGGTAGAAACTGTCGCGCAGCAGCAGGTCTTCCGGGCTGTAGCCGGTCAAGGCCAGCTCCGGCGTGACCAGCACGTCCGCGCCCTGGGCGATGGCCGCGTGGGCGAGGTCGAGGATTTTGCGGGTGTTGCCGGGGATATCGCCGACAACGGGGTTGAACTGGGCGAGCGCGATACGCATCTTGATAGGGAACCGAATGTTTCGAGATAGATGGAATTTTACCTGATAGACGGCGCAAACGCCCGAGAGGAATCATGGTGTCCTTGCAATTGCACGAGAGAGTGGGCGCCTGGAGCGCGGAACAATGGGCGGGCCTGGGGGAAGGCGGCAATCTGTTCGTGGGCCGGCCGTGGCTGGAGGCGCTGGAGCGGGCGGCTTGCGTGGGCGAGGCCAGCGGCTGGCTGCCCTTGCCGCTGGGTCTGGAGCGGGACGGCCGCTTGCAGGCGCTGGCGCCGGCCTATTTGAAGCGGCATCCGCGCGGCGAATACGTGTTCGACTGGGCCTGGGCGGAAGCCTATGCCCGCGCAGGTCTGCAATACTATCCCAAGCTGGTGGTGGCCTCGCCGTTCAGCCCGGTGGGCGGCCGGCGGCTGCTGGGCGACGCGGCGGCCTGGCCGCAATTGATCGCCGGCCTGGAGCAGGTGGTGGACGAGCACGGCCTGTCGTCGGCCCACGTACTGTTTCCGGCGCGGGAGGAGGCGCAAGCCCTGGACGAGGCCGGCTGGCTGCTGCGCGAAGGCGTGCAGTTTCACTGGCGCAACCGCGGCTATGCTGACTTCGACGCCTTCCTGGCCACGCTGAGCCGCGACAAGCGCAAGAAGATCCGCCAGGAGCGGCGCAAGGTGGCCGAGGCCGGCGTCAGCGTGCGGGCATTGCGCGGGGAGGCCATCGCCGCCGAGGACTGGGCGTTTTTCTACCGTTGCTATCGGCAGACCTATCTGGAACGCCGTTCCGCGCCCTATCTGAATCCGGCCTTCTTCGCGCTGCTGGCGGAGCGGCTGGGTTCGCATTGCCTGATGTTCGTCGCCGAGCGCGACGGCGCGCCGCTGGCGGCCAGCCTGTGCCTGGTGCAGGACGACTTGCTGTACGGGCGATACTGGGGCGCGGTGGCCGATATTCCCTGCCTGCATTTCGAACTGTGCTACTACCAGGGCCTGGAGTACGCGATCCGCGCCGGCCTGCAATGCTTCGAGGGCGGCGCCCAGGGCGAGCACAAGCTGGCGCGGGGTTTTGAGCCGGAGCGCACCTGGTCCGCCCATTACATTGCCGATCCGCGTTTCCGCGCGGCGATTGCCGGCTGGTTGCGGCGCGAGCGGGAAGGGGTGGGCGAGTATGTCGACGCCCTTTTTTCTCATTCCGCTTACAAAACACTTGCGCCGGATGAATAGGGCTTATATACTGCGCAGCCTCTGTGAACGAAACGCCAAGCGCCTTGTTTCACGGGGATTCTGGAGAGGTGGATGAGTGGTTTAAGTCGCACGCCTGGAAAGCGTGTTTAGGGTAATACCCTAACGGGGGTTCGAATCCCCCCCTCTCCGCCAGAATCGACAAAAACTGCCCTGGCGGTTTTTTTATTGCTCCGGCCCGACCGGCGCAAATAAGCAGGACACCTCCGGAGAGGTGGATGAGTGGTTTAAGTCGCACGCCTGGAAAGCGTGTTTAGGGTAATACCCTAACGGGGGTTCGAATCCCCCCCTCTCCGCCAAAGCAAGCAAAAAAGCCCTGACTGCATAGTCAGGGCTTTTTCGCGTCCGGCATGCCTCAATCCAGCGCCTGGAAATCCTCGGTTCGCTCCGCCCAGGCGAAAATGGCGCTCAATTCCGGCGGCGGCGCGGTCAGCTTGCGCAGCGTCAGGTCTATCCAGGAGCCGCTGACTTCGTGACGCGCGGCCAGGCGGCCGTCCTCCTTGTAAATCTCGTGGCGGATGCAAAAGCGCTTGCCGTCCTGGCTTAGGCCGGCGATGGCCAGGCGCACGTGAATGCGCTCGCTCAGCCGCAGTTCCTTGAAATACTCGGTCCACTCCTTGAAAATGACCGGGCCGAACCCCAGCGCCTGAAATTGTTCAAAGCCAAAGCCTTGGCCGCGCAGCCATTCTATGCGGGCATGGGTACAGAAATCGGCGTAGGCGGTATGGCGGACGTGCTGGTTAGCGTCGCAGTCGGACCAGCGCACTTCCAGCGGATGGCAAAACGGTTCCAAACCAATCTCCTCGGGCGGCAGCGGTTAGCGTGAAGGCGGGGCGGTTCATGATCTTGGCATTGCCCGCGCGCGGGGGTCAAGCGCTTTGCCGCAAGCCCGCTTGGGCTCAAGCGGCGACGCGGAAAGCCGGCCGCTTGTTCTATGCGGCCCCGCGCATCGAAAAACCGCGCGATCCGCTTGGATGGTGCGCCCACGCCGCGTCGCCGTCCAGCGGCGTCGCACGGTTCCGAAGCCGGTTCCAGCCGCAGGCGAGGCGCCTTCATGCGCGGTTTGTAGTGTAAAGTTGTCGATATTAAGCATTGGCGCGCGCGGCGTTTGTCCATCTCCGGCTCGCGGCTTCTCGGCGGGAGGGTTCAGATGCAAGCGTGGTTTCGACGAGCCCTGTGCGCGGGCCTGCTGGCCGTTGCGGCGCAGGCGGCCGATGCGGCTCCGGCCCTGCTCATCGCCGTGGAGGACGATTGGCCGCCGTATTCGGCGCGCGGCGCCGACGGCGCCGCGCAGGGGCTGGCGCCGCAACTGGCGCGCGAGGCGTTCCGCCGCCGGGGCGTCGAGGTCCGCTTTGTGCTGGTGCCGTTTGCGCGCTGCCTGATGCTGGCGCGCGTCGGCCGCGCCGACGGCTGCCTCAGCGCCACCATTACCGATGATAATCGCGAGCAATTCTGGTGGCATCAAACGCCGATGTTCACCGAAGAACTGGCCATCTTCGCGCTCGCCGCCGGCGGAGCCGGGCTGGGCCTGCGCGATTTGGCCGGCCGCAGGGTGGGCATCACCCAGGATTACACCTATCCCAGCGTTTTCATGCGCGATCCCAAGATCGTCAAATCGGTGGCTCATTCCGATGAGGACCTGATTCGCATGCTGTTGGCCCGGCGCGTGGACTATGTGTTGATGAACGCGCGCCCCGGACAACTGCGCATCCGCGGCAACCCGTTCGCGGCCGGGCGGGTCCGGCAGGCGGGGCGGATCAGCCAGGATGGTTTCTGGCTGGCTTTCTCCAAGGCGCGGCCCAAGGGCAGGGCGTACGCGGACCAGTTCGAGGCCGGCCTGCGCGCCATGCGCGGCGACGGCAGTTACGAGCGCATGCTTCGCCGCTTTCAGCCTGCGCCGTCGGCGAAATGAGGGCGGCGCGGCGGGCAAGCCGGAGGCCGGCCGCGGCGGCGTCCACGCCGCGCATTTGATTCGCATTCACAACTCTTCACATCGTTTTCCCGCGAATTTACCCGCAATTTACAAAAACGCCGATTTTTAAAAAACACCCTTCACAAGCGGCTGTTTTAATAAGGCACTGCTAAGCCATCCCTAATAAGGCACGGCCCGCGCCTCGCGGGACCGTCCGCGTCTTTGTCGACAAGGCTGCTTGCTTGCGCCCTGGGTTTGCCCGCCATTCCCGAATACCCGCTCATATGGAGAAATAATAATGCGCTATCCGTCGCGGCAGCTATTGTCGCTTGCCCTGCTATTGTCTACGCCGGTCTGGCTGGCCGCTTGCGGCTCGCCGCAGCAAAAGGCCGCCGCCGTCCCGCAAGTCACGGTGGAAACCGCCGCGCCCGGCGATGTGCCGATGACCATGGAACTGGTGGGCGAAACCGCCGGTTACCGCGATATCGAGGTGCGCGCCCGCGTGGGGGGCATTCTGCTCAAGCGCACTTATGTGGAAGGCCAGCCGGTGAAGCAGGGACAGACGCTGTTCCAGATCGACCCCGCGCCGTATCAGGCGCAGCTGGAACAGGCCAAGGGCGCGCAGGCGGTGCAGCTGGCCGCGCTGCAAAAAGCCGACGCCGATCTGACGCGCATCCGCCCGCTGTACCAGGAGCAGGCGGTGTCCAAAATGGATTACGACAACGCGGTGGCGGCGCTGAACTCCGTCAAGGCGGCCAAGCAGTCCGCCGACGCCAAGGTCAAGGAAGCCCAGCTCAATCTGGACTACACCCGCGTCACCGCGCCGATTCCGGGCCTGACCAGCAAGCAGGTGCAATCCGAAGGCAGCCTGATCCGCGTGGACGCCGCCGAGCCGCTGACCACCATTTCCCAGCTCAATCCCATCTACGTCAATTTCTCCATTTCCGAGCAGGACAGTCTCAATTACGAACACAGCCTGTCCACCGGCAAAGTGAGCGCGGAAGACGGCAGCCGCCATCCGGTGCGGATCCGTCTGGCGGACGGCCGCGTCTTTCCGCAAAGCGGCAAGCTGGATTTCCGCGACAACCGCGTGGATCCCAAGACCGGCACCATCAGCGCGCGCGCGCAATTTCCCAATGAAGACGAGCGTCTGCTGCCCGGGCAATTCGTGCGCGTGATGCTGGACCTGGGCGTGCGCAAGAACGTGCTGACCGTGCCGGAACAGGCCGTTGTCCAGGCCCAGGCGGACAATCAGCTGATGGTGGTGGGCGCGGACAACAAGGTGCAGGCCAGAATGGTCAAGCTGGGCGCTCAGGTGGGCGGCCGGGTGGTGATCGAATCCGGCCTCAAGGCTGGAGAGAAGGTGATTGTGGACGGCCTGATGCAGGCCCGCCCCGGCGCCGTGGTCAAGCCGGTGGCCGCCGCGCCGGCCAAGGCGTGAGGAGCTAGCCATGTTCTCGCGTTTCTTCATCAACCGCCCCATTTTCGCCAGCGTGCTGTCCATCGTCATCGTGCTGGCCGGCCTGGCGGCGATGCGCGCGCTGCCGGTGGAGCAGTACCCGCAGATCGTTCCGGCCGTGGTGTCGGTGTCGGCCAACTATCCGGGCGCCACGCCGGAAACCATCGCCCAGACCGTGGCCGCGCCCTTGGAGCAGCAGCTCAACGGCGTGGAAAACATGCTTTACATGCAATCCAGCGCCGCCTCCAACGGCCAGCTCAGCCTCAATGTCTATTTCGCCGTGGGCACGGATCCGGACCAGGCCACCATCGACGTCAACAACCGGGTGCAGGCGGCGATGAAACAGTTGCCGGACGAAGTGCAGCGCCAGGGCGTCACCGTGCGCAAGAAATCCACCTCGGTGCTCAGCGTGATCTCCATCGGCTCGCCCACCGGCCAGTACGACCGCAACTATCTGTCCAATTTCGCTCTGCTCAATGTGATGGACGAGCTCAAGCGCATTCCCGGCGTGGGCGATGTGGCGATGATGGGCGGCACCGACTACGCGATGCGGCTGTGGCTGCGGCCGGACCGCATGGCCCAGCTGGGCCTGACCCCGTCTGATGTGGCCAAGGCGGTGCGCGAGCAGAACGCCCAGTTCGCCGCCGGCAAGATCGGCGCCCAGCCCACCAGCGCGCCCATCAGCTTCACCTACACCGTCAACGCCAAGGGCCGGCTCAGCGAACCCAAGGAGTTTGAGAACATCATCGTGCGCTCGATGCCGGACGGCTCCAAGATCCGCGTCAAA
Source organism: Chromobacterium sp. Panama (assembly GCF_003052555.1). Taxonomy (NCBI): domain Bacteria; kingdom Pseudomonadati; phylum Pseudomonadota; class Betaproteobacteria; order Neisseriales; family Chromobacteriaceae; genus Chromobacterium; species Chromobacterium sp. Panama. The sequence continues at coordinate 3,296,974 of NZ_QARX01000001.1, read as the reverse complement.
GACGTGGCGCGGGTGGAAATGGGCGGCAACGACTACGATGTGATCGGCACCCGCAACGGCAAGCCCAGCGTGGGCATCACCACCTATCTGCAACCCAGCGCCAACGCGCTCAAGGTGTCCGCCGCCATCGCCGCCAAGATGGAGGAGCTCAAGGTCCGCTTCCCGGCCGGCGTGGACTACACCATTCCCTTCGACACCACCAAATTCGTCAAAGTCTCCATCGACGGCGTGGTGAAAACCCTGCTGGAAGCCACTGTGCTGGTGTTCCTGGTGGTGTATTTGTTCCTGCAGAATTTCCGCGCCACGCTGATTCCCTGCATCGCGGTGCCGGTGTCGCTGGTCGGCACCTTCGCCGGCATGCTGCTCTTGGGCTTCTCCATCAATCTGCTGACCCTGTTCGGCATGGTGCTGGCCATCGGCATCGTGGTGGACGACGCCATCGTGGTGCTGGAAAACGTCGAACGCATCATGAGCGAGCGCCGCTGCGGCGCCAAGGAAGCCGCGGTGCTGGCGATGGGCGAGGTGTCCGGCGCGCTGGTGGCCATCGTGCTGGTCTTGTGCGCGGTCTTCCTGCCGGTGGCCTTCATGGGAGGCATGACCGGGGTGATGTACAAGCAGTTCGCCGTCACCATCGCCATGTCGGTGATCATTTCCGGCATTGTCGCGCTGACGCTGACCCCGGCCTTGTGCGCCTTGCTGCTCAAGCCCGGCCATCACCAGCCGCCGCGCTTTTTCCAGTGGTTCAACCGCGCTTTCGAACGCCTGACCGGCCGCTACGTGCTGGGCGTGTTGTTTCTCAACCGCCGTGTCGGCGTCGCCTTCGGCCTGATCGCCGTCGTTCTGGCCGCCACCGTCGGCCTGTATCAGAAAGTGCCCGGCTCGCTGGTGCCCAATGAGGACATGGGCACGCTGTTCGCCAACACCGCCTTGCCGGACGCGGCCGCGCTCACCCGCACCGCCAAGGCCACGGCGGAATTCGACCGGCTGATGATGGCCAATCCCAATGTGGAAAGCGTCACCACCTTCACCGGTTTCGACATCCTGTCCGGCTCCAAGCAGACCAACCGCGGCACCAGCTTCGTCACCCTCAAGGACTGGGACCAGCGCAAGGCCAAGGGCGAGGATTCCTTCTCCGTGGCCGCCGAGTTCAACCGTCTGGGCCGCACCGTGCAGGCTGGCGTGATGAGCGCCTTCAATCCGGCGCCCATCATCGGCATGTCCACCACCGGCGGCCTGGAAGCCTATTTGCAGGACCGCGGCGACCAGGGCGCGCAAAAGCTCAGCCAGGCGGCGGAAAAACTGCTGGCCGCGGCGCGGCAGCGGCCGGAGTTCGCCAGTGTGGCCACCACCTTCCGCGCCAATGTGCCGCAGAAGTATCTGGACCTGGACCGCGAAAAGACCAAGGCGCTGGGCGTGGACATCAACCAGGTGTTCGACACCCTGCAAGCCACTTTCGGCCAGCTCTACGTCAACGACTTCAACAAGTTCGGCCGTACCTACAAGGTGCAGCTGCAGTCCGAGGCGGACTTCCGCGCGCGGCCGGAAGACATCGCCAATATCTATGTGCGCTCCGCCGAGGGCGTGATGGTGCCGCTGTCCAGCCTGGTGGAGGTCAAATCCAGCTACGGGCCGGAGCTGGTGGACCGCTTCAACATCTTCAACGCCGCCAAAATCCTGGCCCAGCCCGCGCCCGGCGTCAGCTCCGGCCAGGCCATCCAGGCGCTGGAAGAGGTGACCCAGCAAGTGTTGGGCAACGATTACGCGCTGGCCTGGAGCGGCAGCGCCTATCAGGAAAAACTGGCCGGCGGCACCGCCACCATGGCCTTTCTGTTCGGCATCCTGATGGTCTTCCTGATCCTGGCGGCGCAGTACGAACGCTGGAGCCTGCCGCTGGCGGTGGTGACCTCGGTGCCTTTCGCGCTGTTCGGCGCCTTGCTCGCCGCCGTCATCGGCCATCAGGACAACAACGTCTATTTCCAGATCGGCGTCGTCACCCTGGTGGGCCTGGCCGCCAAGAATGCCATCCTGATCGTGGAGTTCGCGGTGCAGCAGCGCCAACAGGGCCTGCCGCTGATGGACGCCGCGCTGGAAGCGGCGCGGCTGCGCTTCCGTCCCATCGTGATGACTTCGCTGGCCTTCATCCTGGGTTGCGTGCCTTTGGTGATTTCAAGCGGCGCGGGCTCCGCCAGCCGCCGCGCACTGGGCACGCCGGTGGTGGGCGGCATGCTGGCCGCCACCTTTATCGCCACTTTCTTCGTGCCGCTGTTTTTCCGCTTGATCATGCAGGCGTCGGAGCGGCGCAAAGCGCCGACTGCGGCGGAGGAGGCCGACAATGTTTAAACGCGCGCTGATGCCCTCATTGGCGGCGCTGGCGCTGAGCGCTTGCGCGGTCGGCCCCGACTACAGCCGCCCCAAACTGGAGCTGCCGGACAGCGGACAGGTCCACATTGCGGCCCAGAACCCGGCCATCGCCCTGGACTGGTGGAAGCAGTTCAACGATCCGGTGCTGGATCAGTTGATCGCCCAAGCCCTGGAACACAACCAGGACCTGGCCGCCGCCTCCGCCCGCGTCGACGAAGCCGCGGCCCAGGCCGGCATCGCCCGCGCTCAGCTGCTGCCGGCGCTGAACGCCAACGCCGGCTATCAGCGCGGCCGCGCTTCCAGCACGACAAGCACGCCGGGCGCGCCGCTGGTCAGCGACGTGCGCAACGCCAACCTCACCGCGTCTTGGGAACTGGACCTGTGGGGCAAGCTGCGCCGCGGCAATGAAGCGGCCCGCGCCGACTTCGCCGCCAGCCGTTTCGCCCGCGACAGCTCGAAG
>NZ_QARX01000001.1:3201981-3294053 GCF_003052555.1 Chromobacterium sp. Panama | reverse complement strand
AAGATCGGTGCAGTCGCTGCGCTTCGTTTCCGTCGCTGCGTTGTCTGCTGAGGAGGCGAACTATACGTCAGCCCCCTAAACCCGTCAACACCTTTCGACACAAAAAAGCGCCCTATTGCATTAAGTCATTGAATTGCAATGAAAGCGCTGACGAGCACTGGCGCTCAGCCCTCTTCGCGCCGGCCGGAATCCCTTGGCAACGGGCTGACTTCCTGCAATCGCCGATAGTCGATATGGTCGTTTTCTTCCGCGTCGGTATAGATCAGGTCGGCAAAAGCGTGATTCCAGCGAATGTCCTGGTGCGAAAAGGTGTGACGCGCCACCATGGGCTGAATGGTGGTTTCATCGATGCCGTTGATGGACAGAATCAGTTGCGCGCGCGCAGCCGCCAACGATTCGGCGTCGCGACCATATAAGGGACTGCCCTCCTCCAGCTTGTGCACCAGCGTCCAGCCGAGCACGAACATAGGATGCTGGTCGCGCACCAGTTCCAAATCGTGAAGTTTGCGGAAGCTCACGCCCTCGGCGCTGACCTCATGCTGCAGCAGCCGCAAGCGGGCGCTGGCGTCGATGATCACATTATTTCTGGCATTGGCCGCGCGCAGCATCAACGCGGGCTTGCCGTCCAGCAAGCGCACCACCGGACTATGGGTAAACACGATGCGCGCCCTGGGCCGCGAAAAGCGGGCGAAGGTGACGCCGGTGATCAGCGCGATGCTCATCATGCCGATGAAGATTTCCAGCATCGAGACCCAATGGGCGTACAGGCTTTGCGGATGCATATCGCCGTAGCCGACGGTGGCCAGCGTTTCCACGCTGAAGAAGAAGGCGCCGAGGAAGCCCGGCGGATATTGATTGGCGATGCCGCCGGCCCGCGCCTGGTAGAGCCCGGCGAACAATAGATTCAGCGCGATGAAGGCGGCGGCGATGAATAGATAGAAGCGCGGCCAGCTGATGGTCATGCAGAAATGGTAGAGGTCTTGCAGCGAGTGGCGAGGAACGCTGTGAAGGTAGATGCTGCGGCCCCCTACTTCTACGCGCCGAGCCGGCTTGTTACCGGGGGAAGTCATGAATGGCCAGCCCGTCCTTGAGGTGGGAATGGCTGATTGTGTGAAGATCGAGAACCGGCGCCAATAAACCCGAAGGCCATCGACGCCCTGGTCACCCTCCACCGTTGCCGCTGGAGCCGTTTCTAGCCCAGCGACAACAGCGACACCACCCGGTAACGGCTGACGCCGATCAGGGCCGGCACCAACTCATAGAAGTTGCGATAGCCGTCCGGCTGATTCAGACGCGCGTTGAAATCGGACACGAACTGGCTGGCCCAGCTTTGCTCGTTCATATGCGACAGCTGTTCGATGGAGTGCTGCGCCTCGGCGATCGCGCTATTGATCGCCGCGCGGGTTTGCTGCAGCTGACCGATGGAGCGCACCACGCTTTGCAGCGCCTGGCGCACCTGGGCGTGGTCGCCCACTTTCCAGCGCTCGGGCTGAAACGCTTCGGCCTCCGGCTGCAGCTTGAGCCGCTGCGGAATGCCGCCGGGAAAACGAATACCGCCGCCGCGCACGGTCATGCGCTCGCTGAGCGCGCCCCATTGCGATTCCGGCACGCTGAACGCCAGTTGTCCGTCTTCATTCATTTCCGCGCGCACGCCGCTGGCGGCGAGACCGCGATTAAAGCGGCGCAGGAGATCCTCTTCTTCGGACGCTCCGCCCACTTGCACCGACGCCGGCGCCGCGCCGGATTCCCCGGTGGAGAACACCAGGGTTTCCGCCTGGCCGCCGGACAGGGCGGCCAGATCCAGGCCTTTGACGGTGAAGCCCTGGCGCGCGTCGGCGGCCAGATGGAAGCGCAGCTGGCCGTCCAGGCTGCCGCCGCTGGCGGTCTGGCGCTTGCGCCACTGCTCATTGAATTGCTCGAGCTGGCGCTGCAAATCGCCCTGATTCAACTGGCGTTGGGTCAGTTCGCGACTGAGTCCGGATTTGACGCCTTCCAGTTGACCCCGCAAACCGTCGACGAAGGACAGCGCCTGCTGCGCCGAGGTCAGTTGCTCGTTGAGTTGGGCGCTGTAGCGCCAGCCCGAGGCCGGCGCGCCGCGCACTTGCGCGGCCGGCTGCGCCTGCGGCGCCGGCGCGCGCTCGATCACGCTGGCGGCGGCGACCGCGCCGGCGTCCTTGCCCCAGCGCTTGCCGCTTTGTTTGACGTTGACGGAGGAAATCGGGGTGTTCATGCCGCGCTCGATCAAATCACGTCAAACAGGGACAGCTGACTGACGCGGCCGTACGCTTTTTGGCTGGCCTGCAGCGCCATGGTGTAGCCGTTCATCTGAATGAAGGCGTCGGCGTAGTCCAGGCTGCCCAATTTGGTCATGGTCTGCTTATTGGAAAGGCTGACGTTGTCGTGATTGAGGGCCAGCGTTTTCATGATGTTCTGCGTGCCGCCCAGTTGGGCGATCTTGCTGGAGATGCCTTCCAGCGCCTTGTCGCTGGCGTTCATCGCGCTGCGGATGTCGGCGGCGACGGTCGGATCCTTATTGTCCAGCGCCGGGTCTTCCAGCCGGCCTATGGTTTTGTCCAGCTGATTGAGGATGTCGGCCATGTTTTCCAGGGTGACGTTGGAAGCCTGGGTAATGCCGTCGCCCACCACCACTTGCTGCTTGTCGGTATTGCCGGTGAAGCTGTAGCGGCTGCCCGCCGGCTGAGCGGCGTCGTAAGCGAGGGCGGCCACCGCCGGCTTGGAGCCGGAGAACATGTAGCGGCCTTCGGCGTCCTTGGTGTTGGCCGAGTAGAACAGGCTTTCGCGCAAGCTGCGCAGCGGCGTCGCCATCGCCTTGAGATCGTCCACCGGCGGGTTGTTGGCGGCCGCGGTCAGCAAGTCCTTGGCGTCGCGGATGTCCAGGCTGATGCTGTCCAGGATGGATTCGTTCTTGGACAAGGCGGAGCTGAGCGCGCCGATGTTTTGCTGGTACTGGTCCAGCGCGGCTTCTTCGCGCTGCAAGCGCAACAGGCGCACGCTGGCGATGGGGTCGTCCGACGGCGCCAGCAGCCGGTCGCCGCTGGACATGCGTTGCAGCAACTCGGCCAGCGCGGAGTTGCTGGTCTGCATCGCCAATTGCATGGTGGACAGGTATTGATTGCTGGAAACGCGCATGCTGTCTTCCTTACAAGATGGACAAGGTGCTTTCGAACAGCTGGTTCGCCACGCTGATCACCTTCATATTGGCCTGGTACATTTTCTGGAACTCCAGCAGGTCCATCGCTTCTTCGTCGCGATTGACGCCGCTTGTGTTGTGCCAGCTCTTTTCCGCTTCGGCGCGAATCACCTTGGCGCTTTCCAAGCCGGATTTGTTCTGCTTGCTGCTGACCGCCAGCTTGCCCACCATTTGCGAGTAGGCGTCGCCTATGGTGACGGCGCCGACGCCGGGCATGGTGATTTTCTGCTGCTGCAGGCCGATCACCGCCAGCAGATTGCTATTGTCGCCAGGCTTGGCCGGATCGCCGGAGAAGCCCAGCTCGGCGGAGGTGATGCCGCTGGTTTTCAGGATGCCGTTGACGCCGGAGGCGTCGTAGACGAACAGCGGCTTGCCCGGCTGGCCGTTGCTGTCGTAGCCCAGCGCCAATTGATCGTTGACGCGCTTCGCCATTTCGCTGGCCAGGGTTTTCACCTGCGCGCGCATCGGGCGCACGGTCTGGATTTCGTATTGATTGAGCCCGCCCAGCTGGCCGCCCAGACCGTCGCCGGCCAGGGTGTATTTGTCCTTGGAGAAGTTCAGCGTCAGCACCTGGCTGCCGTCCGGCTGGCTGGTATTGCTCAGCGTGGCCGCCTGGGTGTCCGCCACCAGCGGCAGGCCGGTCTTGAGGCTGACGTTCTTGCTGCCGTCCGGCTGCGACACCACGCGCACTTCCACCAGGGCGGACAGCGAATCGATCTGACGGTCGCGCTCGTCTTCCAGGCCGGAGGTATTGGTGCCGATGGCCTTGCCGGCCGAGATCTTGGCGTTGAGGTCGGCGATATTGGACACCGAGCTGTTGATCTGGGTGACGGTGGCGGAGCGCTGCTCGGCGATGGCGCTCAGTTGGGAGCCGAACACCTTGTCCAGGTTGTTGAAGCGCTGCGCCAGCGCTTCGGCGCTGCGGATCACCGGATCGCGCATCGCGTCGCCGGACAGGCTGGCGGCGCTGAGCGCCTGGAAGAACTGATCGAAACCGGCGGACAGGCTGCTGCCGTCGCGGCCCATCACTTGCTCCAACTGGCCGAAGTAGGGATTCTGCGCCACCAGTTCGCCCTGGCTGGACGCCGCCTGCCACAGCTGCAGGTTTTTGAAGTCGTCGTTGAAGCGGCGCACCGCGTTGACCACCACGCCGGAACCGGAGCTGTACGGGTCGCCGCTGCCGGGCATCAGCGCGGTCAGCACCACGCCCTGGCGCGAGTAGCCGGGGGTCATCTGGTTGGCGATGTTCTGGCTGACGGCGTTCAGCGCGGCCTGGGAGGCGACGGCGCCGGTCAGCGCGTTGTCTATCATGCGCATGGCGGTTCTTACCTTTTATTCAGCGGCAGCAGCGGCGGCGCGAAAGCGGCCAGACCCTGCGCGTCCGGCAGCGAGCCGGGGTTCTGTTTATCGCTTGCGACCGGCGCCCCGCCGTTCTTAAGGTGAATATTGCCACCCTCTTCCGGCAGCAGCTGGCGCAGGATGGCGTTGGCCACGCCGAACACCCGCTGCTTGGCCAGTTGGTCCGCCACCGCACCGTCGGCGAAATCCATCATGTCGCCGTTGATGGAGTTGGCGAAGATGCTGTCCTCGCCGGCGATTTCGCGCGTGGTCTTGCGGATCTGCTTGAACATCTCGCGGACGAACTGGGCTTCGAACTGCTCCGCCGCGGCGCCGGCCTTGCGGCGGTATTCCGGCGAGGCCGGCTGCACCGCCGGCTCGTCCTTGGCGTCGGCCGGCATCGCCAGCGCGGCTTGTATCTGTTTGCTTTCCATCAGATCACCACCAGTTCGCCGTCGATCGCGCCGGCCTGATCCAGCGCCTGCAATATCGCCATGATGTCGTCCGGCGTGGCGCCGGTGCTGTTCACGGTGTCGATGATGGCGCGCAGGCTGGCGCCGGCCGGCCACTGGAACATGCGGCCGGAACCCTGGTCCACGTTGACGGTGGAATTGGGCACCGTGGTGGTCTGGCCGTTGCTGAACGGCCCGGGCTGGCTGACGCTGGGGTTTTCCGAGATCACCACGCGCAGGCTGCCGTGGGACACCGCCGCCGGGCGCACGGTGACGCCCTGGCTGATCACCACGGTGCCGGTGCGCGAGTTGAACACCACGCGCGGCACTTCGCTGCCCACGCCGACATTGACCCGCTCCAGCCGCGCGACGAAGGCGACGCGCTCGGTGGGGTCCAGCGGCGCGCGCACCTGGATGGTGGTGGCGTTGCGGGTGCTGGCCACGCGGCCGAAGCTGGCGTTGATGGCCTTGACGATATTGGTGGCGGTTTCGAAATTGGGCCGGCGCAGGCTGAGACGCACGCTGTCGCCCTCTTCGAAATCGCTGGGAATTTCGCGTTCGATGGACGCGCCGTTGGGCACGCGGCCGGAGGTGGGCGTGTTGACGGTGACGCTGGAACCGCTCTTGCCCTGGGCGGACACGCCGCCCACCACCACATTGCCCTGGGCCAAGGCGTAGATTTCGCCGTTGGCCGCCTTCAGCTGGGTCAGCAACAAGGTGCCGCCGCGCAGGCTCTTGGCGTCGCCCAGCGAGGACACCGTGACGTCTATGGTCTGGCCGCGGCCGTAACCCGGCGGCAAGCTGGCGCTGACCATCACCGCCGCCACGTTCTTGACCTTGGTGTCGGTGCGTTCCGGCATTTTCAGGCCGAACTGCTTGAGCATATTGGCCACCGACTGGCCGGAGAATTTAACCTGGGAGTTGTCGCCGGTGCCGTCCAGGCCCACCACGATGCCGTAGCCGATCAACTGGTTTTCGCGGATGCCCTCCACCGTCACCAGATTGCGCAAGGGCTGCGCCGTCGCCAGCGCCGCCGCCAGCAGCAGCGTCCATCCCGTTATTTGCTTGATAAAACCGTGCATGATCCGCCCTGAATGATTCTGTGATTGCGTCTGCCCGCCCCAAGGGCCGCATACGCGAACGGCGGACGCCCGTCAGCGCCCGCCTGTTGTCCCGCCCGGACTCCCCGCCGCTCCGCCGCTCAGAACGGCATCAGCGGGCTGGCGAAGAACTTCATCAGCCAGCCGGGTTCGTTGGCGTCCGACAAGGCCCCGCGGCCGGAGTAGCCGATGCGGGCGTTGGCGATGCGCAGCGAGGACACGCGGTTGTCGGTGTCGATGTCTTCCACCCGCACATAGCCGGCCAGGCGCAGGAATTCCTCGCCCTGGTTCAGCACCAGCTGTTTTTCGCCCTTCACTTCCAGCAGGCCGTTGCCCAGCACCTTGTGCACCACCACGGTCAGCGCGCCGGACAGCATGTTCTGCTGGGTGGAGGTGGAGGAGCCGTTGAAGTCCCGGCCCGCGTCCACGCCCACTTGCGCACGGAAGGTGGTATTGCCCAACAAGGACGGCGCGATGTTGGCGCCGGATTTCTTGCCGAAGCTGGTGCCGGCCTTCTTGCTGGCCTGAGTGGTTTCTTCCAGCACCACGGTCAGCACATCGCCGGGGCGGAAGGCGCGGCTGTCCGAAGTCAGCGATTGCGCGCCGGCGACGGTGAACACGCCGCCGCCCTTGCCGCGCTGCGGCTGCTGCAGCAATTCCGGCAAGGCGAATTCCTGCGTGGTCTGCGGCGGAATCGGCTGCGCGCAGCCGGCCAGCAGCAGCGCCAGCGCGCTCAGGGCCAGCAGCTTCATCGGGCCGACTGCGCCAGGTACTGCATCATATTGTCGGCGGCGCTCAGCACCTTGGTGTTCATCTCATAGGTGCGCTGCGCGGCGATCATGTCCACCATTTCCTCCACCACCTGGACGTTGGAGCCCTCCAGCGCGCCCTGCTTGAGCTTGCCCAGGGAGCCGGAGCCCGGCGCGTCGGTGGTGGCATCGCCGCTGGCGGCGGTTTTCTGGAACAGATTGTCGCCCAGCGCCAGCAGGCCGGCCGGGTTGACGAAGCTGGCCAGTTCGATCTGACCGGCGGTTTCCAGCGTGCTGCCGCTGCCGCGGGTGTAGCTGACGGTGCCGGTTTCGCTGATGGTCACCGAAGAGGCGTCGGCCGGAATGGTGATGGACGGCTCCAGCGGCAGGCCCTGCGGGGTGACGATGGCGCCCTGGTCGTTGCGCTGCAGCTGGCCGGCGCGGGTGTAGCCGGTTTCGCCGTTGCTCATTTTCACTTGCAAAAAGCCCTGGCCGACGATGGCCAGATCCAAGGACTGATTGGTGGTGGTCAGCGTGCCCGAGGTGAACACTTTCTGGGTGCCCACCAAGCGGGTGCCGTTGCCCAGCTGCACGCCCAGCGGCGCGGTGTTGTCCTGGTCGGTCTTGCCGCCCGGCTGGCGGTCCACTTGGTAGAACAGGTCTTCGAACACCATGCGGTCGCGCTTGAAGCCGACGGTGTTGACGTTGGCGAGGTTGTTGGCGATGGCGGTCAGGCGCGCGTCCTGCGCCTGGATGCCGGTCTTGCTCACCCACATTGCTGGATTCATGTTTCGATTCCCCGATGGTTTGCGCCGTCGGCCTTGGCCGCGGCGCTGTTATTGGAAGGCCGGATCAGGCGCGCACCAGGCGGTTGCCCGCCTCCACCATGTCGCTGGCGGAGTTGAACAAGCGCATCTGCATTTCAAAGTTGCGGTTCAGCGTCATGGTGGCCACCATTTCCTCCACCGCCGACACATTGCTGCGCTCCAGGTGCTCGCCCTGCACCTTGACGGTGTCGTCGGCGGCCAGCACGCCGCCCTGACGGCTGATCACCAGGCCGTTGGGATCCTTGGCGATGTCCTGCGGCAGCGGTTTGACCAGCTTGAGCTTGTCTATCGGCTGCATTTCGCTTTCGCCGGCGGCCAGCACCGAGATCACGCCGTCGCTGCCGACGTGCAGCTTGACGTAGTCCGGCGGCAAGGTGATCTGGCCGCCGTCGCCCAGCACCGGATGGCCGTTGACGCTCAACTTGCCGTCCACGTCCGCCACCATCGCGCCGGCCCGGGTATAGGCCTCGTTGCCGTCCGGCCCCTGCACCGCGAAAAAGCCCTCGCCCTTCACCGCCACGTCCAGGTCGCGGCCGGTTTCCACCACCGCGCCGCTGCGCACGTCCACCGCGTTGGCGCCGTTCTGGCTCAGGTGGCGCGCGTCGTAGCCGTAGCCGGGCACGGTCTGGCTGGTGCTGACGCCGATGTCGGCGCGAAAGCCGCCGGTTTCGGCGTTGGCGATGTTGTTGGCGTGAATCTGCTGCGCCTTGAGCATGCGGTCGGCGCCGCTCATCGCGGTGTAGATCAGTGCGTCCATTTATCCTTGCCCCGCCTTAGACCGCCTGCATCAGCGCCTGGATGGTCTGGTTCTCGGTGGAAATCACCTTGGTGTTAGCCTGGTAATTGCGCTGCGCGGTCATCAGGTCCACCAGTTCGGAGGTCATGTCCACATTGGACTGTTCCAGGGTGAAGGCCAGCAGATTGCCGGACAGGCCGGCGCCCGGACGCGAGTAGACCGCGGTGCCGGAGCCGGCGGTTTCCACCCAGCTGGTCTGCGAAGTGGCTTGCAGCGCGGATTCATTGGGGAAGTTGGCGATGGCCAAGGTCCCCACCACTTGCTTCTGGCCGTTGCTGTAGGCCGCCACCACGTCGCCGTTGTCGTTCAGGCTGGTGCCGGTCATCGAGCCGGACGGGTAACCGTTGCTGGCGTTCAGGGTCTGGCTGCTTTCGCCGGCGAACTGAGTGGTGCCGGTGTAGTCCAGCTTCACCGCCAGCGGGGACGCGCCGGCGGGGGTGCCCAGGTTCAGCGCCACCGGCGCGGTGGGGCTGGTCAGCTTGCCGTCGGTGTCGAAATTCAGGGTGGCGGTGGTGGGCAGGTCGACGCCGTCCAGCGTGTAGTGCACGGTGACGGCGCTGGGACCGGTCTTGCAGAAGTACTGGGTCAGGTTGAGCTTATTGCCCAGGGAATCGTAAACCGTGGACACCGCCGAGCTGTTGAAGGTGTTCTGCGCCTTGTCGAACGGCACGGTCTGCACGCTCCAGCCCGCCGACATATTGCCGACGTATTGCAGCTTGTCGCTGGCCTTGGCCGGGATGTTGCCGTTGGGGATCTTGATGTCGCCGAAGGCGCCCAGCGCATTGCCGTCCGCCTTGCCGTAGCCTTGCACGCGGCGGTTGAAGCCGTCCACCAGGTAGCCGTCCTTGTCCGCGTTGAAGATGCCGACGCGCGAATAGGCCATGCCGCCGTTCAGATCGCGGCTGACGAAGAAACCGCGGCCGTCGATGGCGGCGTCCAGCGGACGACCGGTGCGCACGGTATTGCCGTTGCGCGCCATGTTCTGACTGTGGCCGACCACTTCCACCCCCATCGGCTGCGCGCCGGCGTAGGCGGCGGAAAAACTGGTGCGGCTGGACTTGAAGCCGTAAGTGCCGGTGTTGGCGATGTTGTTACTGATATTGCCCAGTTGGTTGTTGACGGCGTTAATGCCGGACAAAGCAATGTCGAAACTCATGGTCGCTCCAAAGTTCGTAGGTGTCTTGAATCGGCGCTTCAGGCCTGGGTCTTGCCCAGCAGGCGGGTAATGGCGGAAGCGGGGAATTCGCCCAGGCCGGCCAGCGTCAGCGTAGGCTCGCCGCCGTTGATGGGCAGGCGCACGCCGGATACGGTGGCCTGCATTTCCAGCCCGGCCTTGGATTTGGACGCGGTGCGCACTTCCAGCTTGTAATCGCCTTCCACCAGGCCGTGCTTGCTAGGGTCCACGTTGAAATCGAACTCGCCGGCCGGGCGCTTGCCCAGATCGATCACGGTTTGCTGGCCGCCGGAGTCGGTCAGCACCAGGGACACCTGCTGCTCTTCGCCGGACAGGGTCACGCGGCCGGACAAGGGGTCCTTGCCGCTCAGATGCGCCTGGTCGGCCTGCACCAGCACTTGGCGTCCCACTTGCGAACCCAGCGACACGCCCTGCAGTTCGCGCAGCATCAAAGCGTTGCCCTGCAACTGCTTGAGCATGTCGGCGGAGCTCTTCATCTGGCTCATCTGCGCCAGCTGGCTGACGAACTGCGAGGCGTCGGTGGGGTCCAGCGGGTTCTGGTTCTGGATCTGAGCCAGCAACAGCTTCATGAACATATCGTCCATGCCCGGGTTTTGTCCGGCGGCCGGCGCCACTGCAGGATTGGCGCCGTTGGAGGCGGCGGACGGGCTCTGCTGCCCGTTTTGCGCGGCGTTCACGCTCATGCGTTGTCTCCCAGTTTCAGCAGGTCCTGCTGCATGCCCTTGACCCGGGCCAGCACTTCCACATTGGTCTGGAACGCGCGCGAGGCCGACAGCATGTCGGTCATCTCCTCCACCGCGTTCACATTGGAATAGAAAACATTGCCCTCGGCGTCGGCCAGCGGATTGCCCGGCTCGTGCGCCTTGCGCACCGGCTCCTGGTTCTGCACCACGTCCAGCACGCCCACGCTGGCGCCGCGCCAGCCGTCGAAGCCGTCGCCGCCCCGGTACTGGGTGGCGAACACCGGCTTGCGGGAGCGGTAGGCCGCCTGTTCGCTGCCGGCGGCGGTGTCGGCGTTGGCCAGATTGCTGGCCACAGTGTTGAGACGCACCGTCTGCGCCGTCATGGCGGAGCCGGCAATGCGGGAAATATCGCGGAAGGACATGGCTTACTGACCTGCTATCACTTTGGCCAGCCCGCGGAACTTCATGTTCAGGAAGGCGAGGCTGGTCTGGAATTCGGAAACGTTCTGCGCGAACTCGGCCTGCTCCACGCCCAGCTCCACGGTGTTGCCGTCGCGCGCCGGATGGTTGGGCAGCCGGTATTGCAATTCGCCGGACGGCGAATCCAGCGGAAACGCGGCGTCGTCCGCCGAAGCGGCCAAAGCCGTTTTGAAATCGATGTCCCGCGCCTGATAACCGGGCGTGTTCTCGTTGGCGATGTTGGACGCCAGAATACGGGTGCGCTCCGCCCTCAACTGCAAGGCAGCCGGGTGGACGCTCAATGCTTTATCAAGGTGCAAACCCATTGCCTAGACCCATGCGGTTCTCTACCATATTTAAACATCGGCTATCTAATTCACATTAAATGGCCGGTCGATTGAAAAGCGATACTAATAACCGCACCCCCTCACGTATACGGGATAATTACCAAGTCATCTGTAATGGGAATTTTCACATCCTCTCGGCATCAAACCGCGCCGCTATTGGCTGCGCTGCTCATTCTGCCCTGCGTTCCGGCGCTGGCGGCCCCCTATCCGGCCGCCGCCGCGGTGGAACAGACCGCGCGTTCTCTGCTGCTGCAAAAACTGGAAAAAGCCGGTCTGGCGGCGGCCCGCGTCAACCTCAAGGCCTTGCCGCCGCGCGGCTTCAACGCCCCGCCCTGCCCGGAGCCGGTGCGCGTCGCCGCGCTGGACGAGCGCTCCCCCAGCCGCATGCGGCTGCAAGCCCGCTGCGACGCCGCCGGCTGGGACGCTGAATTCATCGTCCGCGCCGAAATCAGCGCCCGCGTGGCGGTGGCGGCGCGCGACATTCCGGCGCGCAGCCTGCTGGACGCCGGCGACATCGAATGGCAGGAACGCCCGGTGCTGGACCCGGCCGACATGGTGGGCGCCAAGACCAAGCTGGAAGGCCTGAGCAACCGCACCGCGCTGCGCCAGGGCCAGCCACTGCGGCTCAAGGCGCTGGAGGCCAGCCTGCTGGTCAAGCGCGGCGAGGAAGTGCGCATCGTCGCGCGCAATAGCGGCATCGAAGTTGTCGCCGCCGGCGAGGCGTTGGGCAACGGCCGCCAAGGCGAAATCATCCGCGTGCGCAACAGCGCCACCGGCAAGGTGATACGCGCCCGCGCCAGCCTGCCGGGCGAGGTCAATCCGGTGGACTAAGAACCTGTTCAAGGTCTGCTGCGCGTCGTGAAATGTGACACGGTGAGTGCAGCTTCGAAATGCTCATGTACCCCTTGTACATTCCGCTTTCTCAGCGGTTTTCGCCTTGTCTCGCCCTAGCTCGCGAGACTTTGAACAGGCTCTAAGCAAATGAAAAGCCCCCGTTTGGGGGCTTTTGCTTGCGCGGGCAAGGCCGCCAGGAACAAGCGGTTTACGATCTCGCCGGAATCGTCAGCCCGCGCTGCACCGCTGGCCGCGCCAAGAAGGCGTCCAAGGCGCGCGTCACCTGCGGGAAGTCCGCAATCGACACCAGCTCGCCGGCCTCGTAAAAACCGATCAGATTGCGCACCCAGGGGAAGATGGCGATGTCGGCGATGCCGTACTCCTCCCCCATCACCCATTGGCGGCCAATCAGTCTTTGCTCCAGCACCGCCAGCAGGCGGCGCGATTCGTTCACATAACGATCGCGCGGACGTTTGTCCTCGTAGTCCTTGCCGGCGAATTTATGGAAGAAACCCACCTGACCGAACATCGGGCCGATGCCGCCCATCTGGAACATCAGCCACTGTATGGCCTCGTAGCGCGCGGCGGGATCGGCGGGCAGCAATTGGCCGCTCTTCTCCGCCAGATACAGCAGGATGGCGCCGGATTCGAACAAGGCCAGCGGCTTGCCGCCCGGGCCGGCCGGATCGAGAATGGCCGGAATCTTGTTATTGGGGTTCAGCGACAGGAATTCCGGCGATAGCTGATCGTTGCTGTCGAAGCTGACCAGGTGCGCTTCGTACGGCAGGCCGGTTTCTTCCAGCATGATGGACGCCTTGACCCCGTTGGGCGTGGTCAGCGAATACAGCTGAATGCGTTCCGGATATTTCGCAGGCCATTTGCGGGTGATGGGAAAGGCGGATAAATCGCTCATACGCGCTCCATTGAGTTTGGACGGGTGGGTTGCGCGCCCATGATAAGCCCGGCTTTTGCATTTGTCTTAAATCAGCAGCTCGTCAATGGCGAGATGTTATTGACGCAATAGCTGGATACACTGTTAATCCGTGCCTATGGTCAACGCCGCCCACCAATAAGCAATTCATTCAAAAATAAATTTCCCTTCTAAATCATGTGGAATGTATTAGTTTGAAATGAGGTTGGCGTGCTCCAATGGCACTCCTGGATGGCAATTACAATGGAGGCAGCCATGCCCTTTTTTTCCGGAAAACTCAAGGAGCAGCTCAACGAGCTGACCGGCCAACTGGACGGCCTGCGCGGCATGCTGTCCGCCATCGACCGTTCCATGGCGATGATACAATTCACTCCCGACGGCATCGTCACCAACGTCAATGAAAACTTCCTGCGCACCATGGGCTACCGGCGCGAAGAAGTCATTGGCAAGCATCACCGCATCCTCTGCGATAAAAACCATGTTTCCAGCGCCGCCTACGCCGAGTTCTGGCAAAAGCTGAAACGCGGCGAGCCGGTCAACGGCCGCTTCAGCCGCTACGCCAAGAACGGCGAGGAAATCTGGCTGGAGGCCAGCTACACCCCGGTGCTGTCCAGCGACGGTCAGGTGTGCGGCGTGGTCAAAGTGGCGTCCGACATCTCCGACCAAGTGCATCAGGAACAGAACGACCAGGCCATCCGCCTGGCGATCAGCCGCTCCATGGCCCAGATCGAGTTTGATCTGGACGGCAATATCCAGGACGCCAACGAAAATTTCCTCAACACCTTCGGCTATACCTTGGCCGAAATCCGCGGCAAGCATCACCGCATGCTCTGCGACGCCGACTACGCCGCCAGCCCGGACTACGCGGAGTTCTGGCGCCAGCTGCGCCAGGGCAAGTTTTTCCAGGGCCAGTTCAAGCGCCTGAGCAAAAACGGGCAGATCATCTGGCTGGAAGCCACGTACAACCCGGTCTACGACCTCAACGGCAAGCCGGTGCGGGTGGTCAAGTTCGCCCAGGACATCAGCCGCCGGGTGCAGCAACTGCAGGCCCAGGCGGAGAACGCCCAGTCCGCGGTGGAAGTCTCGGTCAATACCGAGCAACTGTCGGTCAAGGGCAGCGCGGTGCTGGAACAAGCCGCCAGCGAAATCACCAAGGTGGCGTCCAGCGTGGAAAGCTCCTCCATCATCATCACCAAGCTGGGCGACAGCTCCGGTCAGATCGGCACCATCATCAGCACCATCAGCGAGATTGCGGACCAGACCAATCTCCTGGCCTTGAACGCAGCGATCGAGGCGGCGCGCGCCGGCGAGATGGGCCGCGGCTTCGCCGTGGTGGCGGACGAGGTGCGCAAGCTGGCCGAGCGCACCAGTCAATCCACCGGCGAGATCTCCGGCATCGTGCGCAGCATCCAGGAAGACTCCAAATCCGCCATCACCTCCATGCAACAGGTGCGCGGCCTGGCCGACACCAGCTTGCAGCTGTCCGAACAGGCGCGCGACTCCATCGCCGAGATCCGCGCCGGCGCCAAGGAGGTGGTGCAAGTGGTGCGCGACGTGTCGGAGCTGCTGCAGCAGCGCGCCTGAGCCTGGAAGGCAGGCTCGGAAAGCCTTGATCCAAATCATGTCCGCGTCCGCCAGGACGCGGCGATACTGAGGCGCCCACACCTTATCCCGAGCCCGCGATGAAACACCCCCACCCCGCGGCGATGCTGGCCCAGGCGCCGCATCGCGCCGCCTTTCTGCCCGGCATGCTGTTCGCCATCCTGCTGCTGGCCGCCTGGAGCGCCGAGTTGGCCAGCCGCCTGCTCGGCGTCCACGTCGCGCTGGCGGTGCCCTCCTCGCTGGCCCACGGCTTCCTGATGCTGTTCGGCTTCTTCCCGCTGTTCATGACCGGCTTTCTGTTCACCGCCGGCCCGCGCTGGCTGGGCGTGGAGCCGCCCGGCCGTCTTATCTTCGTCGGCGTGCCGGCGCTGATGGTGGGCGGGCTGCTGCTGTGGCTGGCCGGGCTGTGGCTGGGCATCTCCTGGACGCTGATCGGCCACGCGCTGTACACCCTGGGCTTCAGCGGCCTCACACTGACTTTCGCCTGCCTGCTGCTGGCCAGCCCGCAAGCGGACCGCCGCCACGCCTGCGCGGTGCTGGCCGCGCTGTTCTGCGGCGCGCTGGCGCTGCTGGCCGGCGCTTACTGGCTGATCTTCCAAGACGGCCAGGCCTGGCTGTGGATGCGCAATCTGGCCTTGTGGGGCTTTCTGCTGCCGGTGTTTCTGACCGTCTGCCATCGCATGCTGCCCTTCTTCTCCGCCAACGCGCTGCCGGAGTACCAGCCCTGGCGGCCGGGCTGGCTGCTGGCCGCGCTGCTGGCCGGCTCCTTGGGTCATGGCCTGCTGGACGGCTTCGGCCTGCCCGCTTGGCCGCTGGACGCGGCGATGGCCGCGCTGCTGGCTTACGTCAGCTGGCGCTGGCGGCTGGTCGCTGCGTTGCGGGTCCGGCTGCTGGGCATGCTGCACCTGGCTTTCGCCTGGCTGCCGGTCGGCTTCGGGCTATACGCGCTCAATGGCTGGCTGGCTTCGCCTCGCCTGGCGCTGGCGGCGCTGCACGCGGTCACCGTCGGCTTTTTCCTGACCATGATGATCGCCTTCGTGTCGCGGGTGACGCTGGGCCACTCCGGCCAGCCGCTGCAGGCCAGCCCCGGCTTGTGGCGGCTCTACCTGGCCGCGCACTGGCTGGCGCTGACCCGGGTGGCCACCGAAATGCTGCCCGGCGTCTGGTCCGGCTGGTTGTACGGCGCGGCGGCCCTGGGTTGGCTATTGACGCTGGCGGCCTGGGGCCGCGCCTTCATGCCCAGCTACTGGCGGCGGCGCGCGGACGGCAAGCCGGGCTGAGAACCTGTTCACGGTCCGCGGGCCGGCCTTGAGCCCTGCGCTCAAGCTTGCCCGCGCCGGCGCAGATAATCGGGCACTTCCTCGGCCGGCATCGGCCAGCCCAGCAGATAGCCCTGCACATAGTCCACGCCCAGCCGCAGCATCAATTGCAAATCCGCCTCTTCGCCTATGCCTTCGGCCACCACCTGGATATTGCGGTCCTTGGCCAGCCGGATGGTGGATTCCAGAATCTCCCGCGCCACGCTGTCGTCAGCGGCCCCGGCCACCAGTGAACGGTCTATCTTGATCGCGCTCACCGGCAGTTCGCGCAGATACTCCAGGCCGCTGTAGCCGCAGCCCACATCGTCCAAGGACACGCGGAAACCGGCCATGCGCAGCCGTATCACGTTTTCCAGCGCCTGATAGATGTTTTTCAGCCGCTGGGTTTCGGTCAGTTCCAGCGTCAACAGGGCCGGCGCCATGCCCAGTTCCTCCGCCGCCTCGGCCAGGCTGGACGGCAAATCCGGGTTGCAGAACTGGCTGGCGGTGAGATTGATCGAGACCCTCAGGCCGGACAGCGCCACTTGTCCGCTCCAACGGCGATAGTCCTCCACCGCCGCGCGGAAAATGACGAAGAACAAGTCTTCGTCCAGGCCGTAATGCTCCAGACCGGGCAAGAACGCCGAGGGCTCCAGCACACCCCGCTCCGGGTGACGCCAGCGCGCCAGCGCCTCCACCCCCGCCACCCTCAGCCGGGCGGAATCGGCCTGCGGCTGATACCAGGGCAGGATTTCGCCGCACCGCAATGCCCGCTCCAGCTCCTGACGGTCGAAATCCGAAGACGCGCCGTCCCATGCCGGCCTGCGCGCCACCGTTTCCCATAGCTTGCATAGCTGTTCCATGGACAAGGGCGTGTTCAGGCTGCCTATCACAGGCAGATTGTGAAACGCGGCCACGCGGTAAGCGCCCATCAGCATGTCCTTGGACAGCGAGCTGTTGAACACGATGGGCGGCACCGCCGGCAGGCCGGACAGATGCCGCAACAGCAGGATGCCGTCCATCCCCGGCATATTGAGGTCGCTGATCATCAAGTCGTAGCGATGTCGCTGCAAACGCTCGAGCGCGTCGGCGCCGTCGCGCGCCTCGTCGATGCGGTCGATGCCCACTTGGCGCAAAGCCTGGCTCAGCGCGCAACGCTGCAAATCGTGATCGTCCACGATCAAAACCCGCATCGGCGCCGGGCCGGGTTTGGCGGTTATCGGTTCCATGGCATGTTCTCTGTCCCTTTCAGAGCGCTATTTTCCTTAGCCGGCCCAAGTGTAAGGAATAGGAAGATGCTGAATTTGCCGGTGAATTTCCAGATATGGTTTTTTCCGCTCTTATCAAAATCGCATCAAACTTTGCCGCATGAGACCGCGTTTTTGTTCTATATCACCATTGGAGACCGCCAAGATGAAATCCCATTCCAATCAAGAAAATAGCGCGAAAAACGACGGCCACAGCCCGGATTGACCCAAATTGAATGAGCGCGTCCGGCGCCCGCGTCGTATACCGGCAACGTCAAGCAGGAGGCCCGGCAATGAGAAGCAATCTTCCCGTGGATGGCACCGAGGTGTTTTTGCTGCCCCACCGCCCCATCGTCACCAAGACCAACCTGAAAGGCCAGATCACTTACGCCAACCGCGCCTTCATCGATATCAGCGGTTTCAGCGAAGAAGAATTGATCGGGCAGCCGCACAATATCGTCCGCCATCCGGACATGCCTCAGGCCGCCTTCGACGACCTCTGGAGCACCATCAAGACCGGCCGCCCCTGGAAGGGCCTGGTCAAGAACCGCACCAAGCAAGGACATTTCTATTGGGTGGAGGCCTATGTCACGCCCATCTGCGAGGGCGGCCAGCCGGTGGGTTATATGTCGGTGCGCAGCGCCCCGTCCAAACAGCAGACCGCCGACGCCGAGCAGCTTTACGCCCGCGTCCGCGAACGGAGTCAGGCGTTTCCAGAAACCCGCCACGCCGCCCCGCCGACGACGGCCTCGCTGTTACTGTGCGCGCAATTGCCCGCCGCGGCGCTGATCCTGGCCGGCGCCGCCGCGGACGGCGCCTTGCGCCTGACGCTGCTGACGCTGGCGGCGGTCTGGGCCTTGGCGGCCTCCTATCTGGCCGGGCGTTGGCTGGCGCGGCCGATAGACGCGGCGCGGCGCGCGCTGATGCGGCTGGCCGAAGGCGATTTCAGCGCCCAGATTCCCCCCTCCGGCCCGCGCGAGCCGCGCGCGGTGCTGGAAGAGATGGAAACCCTGCGCATCCACCTGCGCGCCATCCTGGCCGACGTGGTCGCCGGCGCAGAGGACGTCAGCGAAGCCGCCACCGCCACCCACGCCGAAGCCGAATCGCTGAACGCCCGCGGCGAATCCACGCTGGAAGGCATCACCCGGGTGGCGGCCGCCTTGCAGCAGCTGTCGGTGTCGGTGAACGAGATTTCGCAATCCACCCGCACCGGGGCCGAGTTCGCCGACCAGGCCACCGAACTGGCCAGCCAGGGCGAGGCTCAGATGAGCGACACCCGCCAGGCGGCCCAGGCCGTGGTCAGCGAGGTGTCCTGCACCCGCGACATCATCATCAAGCTGGAGCAATCGGTGGAATCGATCAACACCGTCACCGGCGTGATCAAGGACATCGCCAACCAGACCAATCTATTGGCGCTGAACGCGGCGATAGAAGCCGCGCGCGCCGGCGAACAGGGCCGCGGCTTCGCCGTGGTGGCGGACGAAGTGCGCAAGCTGGCGGAACGCACCGCCGGCAACACGCTGGAGATAGAACAATCGGTGTCCTTCCTGCGCGAACGCTCGCAAGAAGCGCTGGAGGAAGTGAAGGCCGCGGTGAACAAGGTCCATACCGCCGAGGAAACCATACAAGCGGCGGCCGAGGGCCTGGAGGCAATCCGCAACGCCAACGAGAAAGTGGCGGAGTCCTCCTCCAGCGTGGCCAATATGCTGCAGCAGCAATCGTCCGCCTCCACCGAAGTGGCCCAGAGCATGGAAACCATGAGCACGCTGACCGAACAGAACAGCCACAGCATCGCCGCCACCCTGCAAGTGGCGCAGAAGCTGCACACCACCGCCAGCGATCTGCGCCGCCTGGTCAGCCAATTCGAAAAACATATGTGAGCGGCATCCATCCTGCGGCCGTATGGCATGTTTGCGAAAAATATTCATGCAAACGAGTTTTATTACACAAACTGTGAAAAATTACGGAACTACTTGATAACCATTCTTTCATAACCGTTATTCGTCGCGGCTCTACTGCACTGCACCATGACACCGGTCGCGACGAAGACGGCGCAGGCAGGCGGCGCATGCCGCCCGCCCGCGCTCCCGAAACCCTAATCGCAAGCCAAGCTTAAGGAGGTCGCCGTCCAATAACATCGCGCCCAACGCGACGCACCGCCGCTAGAGCGGCGTCGAGTCCGGCGCCGGAATCGCCCGGCCACGCGCCCGGCCTTCCATTCAGAGCCGTGAACATGATCTCGCCCAAGCCGCACGCGGCTCCCGGGCAAGGAATCAAGCGGTTCTCAGAGTCCGTTCACAGTCCGTCGAGCAAAGCGAGACAAGGCGAGGAGAGTTGAAGATGCGAATGCGCCTACGGCGCGCGAGCATTCTGAACACCCAGTCACCGCGTCCCGCCTTACAAACGCGGACAATTGAATAGGCTCTCAGATGCAGTGTCTCGTTCGGCGAGGCTCCTATGCAAACACAGGTCACTGATCTGACGACGTCGAGAGACGCCCAAGGTTAGGACAGGCTTTATCGGATTAAGGTATAGCCCAAAGTGACTTCCCGCATGCAGTCGGGATACGTTGCATAGTGCCAAAACTTAGACGCGGAGATAGCTTTTCTGCACTCTCTCTTCTGGTTTACGCCCCCATTGTGACAACTGTTTGTGGTTATAAAACAGCTAACGGGGAATACCTCAAAATGTCTTTTGCAAGCATCACCCTGCCTACCGCTCAGGCAAACGAAGTCAATCTGAAAGAAACCGTCGCCTCCTACATGAGCGACTCGCTGATCACCCTCAGCCGCGACATGAAAGTCAGCGAAGCGCGCGAGCACATGCTCAAACAGCTGCGCGACGAAGACATTCCCGCCCAGATTTTCGTCATCGACGGCAGCCGCTTCCTGCACGGTCAACTCTCGGTCAAGCGCCTGCTGACCGAAACCGACCTGACGCTGCCGGTTTCCGCACTGATGGGCCCCACCGCTTTTGTCGTCGAGCCTAACCAACAGCGCCGCGATATCGTGCCGGAGCTGATAGACAAGGGCGTGGACCTCGCGCCCGTGGTCAGCGGCGGCAAGCTGCTGGGCGCTCTGTACGAAAAGGAAATCGCCGCGTTGATCCGCGACGAAGGCACCGACGACGCGCAACGCCAGGGCGCCAGCCTGCCGCTGGAGACCTCCTACCTGGAAAGCTCCCCGTGGAGCTTGTGGAAAAAGCGCCTGCCCTGGCTGCTGCTGCTGTTCTTCGCAGAAGCCTACACCAGCACCATCCTGCAAGTGTTCGAAGAGCAGTTGGAAGCCGCCATCGCCTTGGCCTTCTTCATCCCGCTGCTGATCGGCACCGGCGGCAACAGCGGCACCCAGATCACCTCCACCCTGGTGCGCGCGATGGCGATGGGCGAAGTCAGCCTGCGCAATGTCGGCACGGTGCTGCGCAAAGAGGTGACCACTTCCTTCATGATTGCGCTGGCCATCGGCGTGGTGGCCTGGATACGGGCCTGGATGCTGGGCGTGGGCGACGAAGTGGCCTTGGTGGTGTGTCTGACCCTGATCGCCATCACCATCTGGAGCGCCATCGTGTCCTCCATCATCCCGATGCTGCTGAAGAAAATGCGCATCGACCCGGCCGTGGTGTCGGCGCCTTTCATCGCCACCTTCATCGACGGCACCGGTCTGGTGATTTACTTCAATATCGCCATGCTGGTGATTTCCGACCTGGCCTAAAGCCCGCTCAAGGTCTCGCGGACCTCCGCGAGACCGAACAGCATCGCGCAAACGACTCAAGTCCGGGGACAGCCTACGCCTGTCCCTGCCTCCGGCTTGATCGCAAGGCAGGGCGCGCCAAGCCCCATCAAAATCGAGCGGCCATGCCGGCGCCTGCCGGCGCGCCGCCACCGGCAATATTGCAAGGAGTTACCCGATGAAAAACCATACGGTAACGAATCATCAGGATGGCCTCAGCCCCGCCGCCGCTAGCTGCCACACGCTGCTTGGCAACTTGAGCAAGCAGACCGCGCCGAAGCTGAAATCGGACAAGGCGACCCGCCCGGCCGACGAGTGGCAATCCGCCAGCGTGCTTCTGGACCTCCCTCAAACCAATGCCGCCCTATTCCACACGCTGTTGATGGGCATGCTGGCGATGGATGACGCGCAGGCGCTGCAAACCGTGTATCCCTCCCTCAAATGCCTAGGGCCGCAGCCTTGCCCAAGTCCCGCAATGAGCTGTATCAGCCCCATCCAAACCGAACACCCCATGACAGCCGACCAAGACTACCCCTTGGGCTTTGCGGTGTGTGCCCATGACGGTCATGGAGCAGCCATCGCCTATGCCGCGCATGAAATGCGCGACATTCATGGCGGCATGCGCTTGAAATCGACTATCGCGCTGCCTGGAGCCCTTCCCTGTTCGCGGCTGCAAGGACACCTGGATCACTTTGCCGCTGAATTTGGCCATTGGCACGCGGCGGTGATGTCCGGCGGCAGCACCTGGGCGGGTTTGCTCTTATAAGCGCCGATTCACAACACAACCGACGCTGCCTTGCCCGACGCGCCGCGCCGCCTGCGCTGGCGCGTCGGCGCGCCTGGCCTTGGGGCAGCCCTCGCCGCGCAAGCCAAAAGCGAAAGAGGCCATGCGCGCGCACGGCGATAGACACTCCGCTTCCCGCCCCATGTTTTCACGAAACGCAAGCACCTTTGAACAGGCGCTAAGGCCAGTCCTCCTCCCTTGGTTTTTATCACATCATCGCCACATTGTTTTTGCCAAGAAGTCATGCTAATGTCCTGATAAATTTAAATAATCAAGACATACGCCGGCACCTCATTTCATCGCAACGCCACTTAGAACGGCCTCTTTCATGACCCATTCAAACCGTAAACGCTTCGCCGCCGCGCTGGCGCTGGCCGCGGCGCTGCCGCTGGCGGCCCACGCCGAAACCTTCGACCTGGGCGCCATTCTCAAGGACGGCATCAAGAAGGCGCTGCAAAAAGACCCCGCCGCGGACGGCGCCGCCGCCCCGATGGCTCCCGGCGTCTACGACGGCTCCGACAAACAGTTCGAGCGCACGCTGACCATCCGTCCCAACGGCAAGTTCGAACTGGAAGTCATGCAAAAAGGCAAACCCGGCCAACTGCGCTCCGGCTCCGGCAGCGGACAGTTGCAGGCCAACGGCGGACAGTGGCGCTATAGCGAAGGCATCTGCACGATGAACGTCCTGCCCCAGACCTCCGCGGTGCAAGTGCAGGTGGAGCGGTGCGCCAGCGCCTTCGGCGACGTGCCCTTCGACGGCGTTTATCGTCTGAGCAAAGCGGCCGGCGGCGCTCAGGCCGGCGGCGGCAAGAACAAGGCCTTGGCGGCGCAGCTGAACTGCCACAATCTCAACCTCAGCGAAAACGGCGTCGCCAAACTGCTGGCCGCCACCGCCGGCACCACGCCTAATCAGGTATGGGAACACGAGCTGGCCTTGCCGGGAGGCTATGACTACGGCGGCCTGCCTATCCGCTCCGTGCAGCTGTCCGAAGTGGACGGCGGTTTCCTGGCGCTGTTCGTGGACGGCGACGCCGCCGCCATCAAGAGCGCGATCAAGAAAGCCCAGCGCAAGAGCAGCAGCGCGGCGATGTTGAGCAAGGTGGGGGAAAGCTATCCCTTCCCGGGCAAACCCAACGGCCTGCCCTATGTGCAGTGCCGCAGCAAGGCGGTTCAAAACGGGCTGTATTGACGCTGGCCCCAAACGACAATGGCCCCGGCAAACGCCGGGGCCATTGCATTTAGTCGACCCGTTTAAAGCTCAACCGCAAGCGCCGACGTGGCCGCAGGCGGTGCAGAACTCGCAGCCGTCTTTCTTGATCAGCGCGTGGTTGCCGCATTCCGGGCAGGGTTTGCCCGGCACCTGTTTCAAGGCGGCGCTGGCTTCCGGGCTGAACAGATCGCTCTGCTCCGGCACCATCACCCCCATTTCCTCCAGCGGCACGCCTTCCTCGGTCAACACGCCCAGCATCGCGTAGCGGTGGATGATCAGCTGCGCCAGATAGGCGACGGTGGACGGCCAGCTCTGCGATTTTTCCACGCCGGGGATGCGGGCGAAGAAATCGCCCTGCGGCTCGGCGTAGCTCAGCAGCTTGCGCAGCTTGAGGCCGATCCAGGCCGGATCTATCACCCGCATGTCCAGGCTCAGCATCTTGCACAGGCCGTCCAGCTCGCGCGGGTAGGCGCCGGCCAGCCACATCGAATACGGCCGGCGCTGGCCGTTGGGCAGCACCAGTTCCTTGATGAAGAGCACGAAGTCGTCGCCGGTTTGCGGGTTGCTGACGTCCACCGACCAGCTCATGGTGCCGTCGGTGCCCGATTTGGGCTCCTTGCGCGCAAACAGCGCGTCCATCACCGGCGTCGGCTCGTTCTGGTCCGCCGGCAGCGCGCCCAGTTGCTCGACGCGATGACGCACCACCTGGCCCAAGGCCGCCGAGGCCGAGGTGGCGTAAACGGTGCGCTCGCCCAGATCGAACACATAGCGCTTGTCGCCGTTGGTGTGCGACAGCGCGTCCAGCTTGGCCGCCAGCCAACCGTGATCGCGGCAGCGCATGTCCATGGACAGAGTCTTGGCCACCGCGCCCAGGCCGCGCTGTTCTTCCGTGGCGTTGACCCAGCATTCGAACGGCGACACCCGGCCGTTCTCCACATGGCCCACCACCACGGCGAAATCGCCGGCGTCGCCTTCCACCATGAAGGTCCACGACGGGTTGCCTTCCTTCAGCTTGGGCCGGTTCGGCCATTTCAGGCTGGACAGCGCCGGCGTCGGCGCGGTGTTGAGCACCACGCGGCGGTCCGGGTCGCCGTCGCCGCTGCCGGACAGGTCCTGCGGCGTGGCGGCGCTGGGCTTGGCCGGCTCCACCGACAGCACCGAACCCAGCACATTATTGGGCCGGTAGGTGGTGATGCCCTTCAGGCCGGCGCGCCAGGCTTCCAGGTAGAGGCTTTCGAAATCGTCGAAGGGGTAATCGCCGGGCACGTTCACCGTCTTGGAAATGGCGGTGTCGATATAGGGCGCCACTGCCGCCACCATGCGCATATGGTCCAGCGCGCTCATTTCCAGCGCGGAAACGAAGTAGTCCGGCAAGGCGTTGGTGTCGCCGCCCTGCATCCGGTAAACGCGGTAGGCGTGGTCTTCCACCAGGTATTCCTGCTGGCTGCCGTCGGCCATGCGCTTCTTGCGGGTATAGAACCAGGAGAACGGCGGCTCGATGCCGTTGGAGGCGTTGTCGGCGAAGGCCAGCGAAATGGTGCCGGTGGGCGCGATGGACAACAGGTGCGAGTTGCGGATGCCGTGCTTGCGGATGCGCGCCTTGATCGCCTCCGGCAGCCGGCTAGCGCAATGCGGCGCGGCCAGGTAGGCGTCGGCGTCGAACAGCGGGAAGCCGCCCTTCTCGATGGCGAGATCCACCGAGGCGTCGTAGGCGGCGTCGCGCATCGCCTCGGAAATGCGGCTGGCGAAGCGGCGGCCCTCCTCGCTGTCATAGCGTATTTTCAGCATGATCAGCGCGTCGCCCAGGCCGGTGAAGCCCAGACCGACGCGGCGCTTGGCCTGCGCCTCGCGTTGCTGCTCTTCCAGCGGCCACACCGTCAGGTCCAGCACATTGTCCAGCATGCGCACCGACATGCGCACCACTTTCTCGAAGCTCTTGAAGTCGAAGCTGGGCTTGTCGCCAAAGGGCTGACGCACGTGGCGGCACAGATTGATGGAGCCCAGATCGCAGCAGCCGTAATCCGGCAGCGGCTGCTCGCCGCAGGGGTTGGTGGACTCGATCACCTCGCAGTAGGACAGATTGTTGTCCTGATTGATGCGGGTCATGAACAGCACGCCCGGCTCCGCGTGGTCGTAGGTGGAGGCCATGATCTGCCGCCACAGCTCGCGCGCCGGCACCGCGCGGTAGACCCACAGGCCGTCCGCGCGCTGATAACTGTCGGGGAAAGCGTTGGACGACGGCTCCACCGCGTGGGTCAGCTCCCAGGCGGCGTCCGCCTCCACCGCGCGCATGAAGTCGTCGGAGACGCCCACCGAGATATTGAAATTGCGCAGATCGCCCTGGTCCTTGGCGTGGATGAAGTCCTCCACGTCCGGGTGGGAAATGTCCAGCACCCCCATCTGCGCGCCGCGGCGCGCGCCGGCGGACTCCACCGTTTCGCAGCTGCGGTCGAACACCCGCATATAGGACACCGGGCCGGACGCGCGGCTATTGGTGCCCTTGACCCGCGCGCCCTTGGGACGGATGCGCGAGAAGTTGTAGCCGACGCCGCCGCCGCGGCGCATGGTTTCCGCCGCCTGCAGCAAGGCCTCGTAAATGCCCACCTTGCCGTTTTCGGTTTCGGACACCGAATCGCCCACCGGCTGCACAAAGCAATTGATCAAGGTGGCGCGCAGATCGGTGCCGGCGGCGGAATTGATGCGGCCGCCGGGAATGAAGCCGTTTTCCAGCGCCTGATAGAACAACGGCTCGAAACGAGCCGGCTCGCTTTCCAGCGCCGCCAGCGCCTTGGCCACGCGCAGGCGCACTTCGCTCACGCTGTGTTCGCCGTTCTTGGCGTATTTTTCCAACAGCACCTCGCGGGAGATGTCCTGCTCGGTCATGGCGGCGATGTTTTCCTGCTTCATGGTTCCCGGTTCCTCTTGAATTGCGGCCTGCGGCGGCCAGGGCGGCCCCCTTCCAGCATGCAATGGACCGCGTGGGCCGCAAAAGGTTTCAACACGTCCGATACGCAATATCTGGAAAAGAAAAACGGCGTATTACACTATATGTAGTTACGCCGTTCGTTGACACATATCAAGCGCTATTCCACGCCGCCGCCGCTTTTCCCGCTTGTCATGGGTAAAAACACGACGCGCGGCCGCCGCCTCACGGCGTCTTCAGCTTCACCTCCAGCGGCACCCCGTCGCGGCCGGCGGAGACCTTGACCGGCTCGCCCAGCTGGATGCGCTCCTGCAAGGCCGGATCGGTCTTGAGCATGGCCGCGCGCGCGTTGGCGGCGCGTTGCTTGGCCAGTTGCTGCAGGCTGGCGTCGGTGATGCTCTGCGCGGCGATCAACTCGTCCCGCAGCAGCTTGCCCAGGGCCGCGCCGGACGGCCCGCCCGGCTTCAGCGTGTGGCCCAGCAGCTTGAAGCGGCCGATCTGCTTGCCGTACACCGATTTGACCGCGGACAGGATTTCCTCGTCCTGCATGTCCGGCAGCGGCAGCGGCTCGCCGGCGCCCAGCTGATGGCCGGCGGCGGCGAAGATCGCCAGATCGGTTTGCGCGCGCGCCATTTCCTTGCGGTCCGCGTCGGCGTTGTAACCGCCGCTGATGGACAGCATCAGCTTGGGCCGCTTGACCATCAGCCCGGCCACCTTGACCAGCTTCTCCCGCTCCGGCGGCGTCACATTGGCCTCGCCGGCCACGAAGCGGATATCGTCGAAGCCCTCGCCGCCCAGCAAGGCGCCCAGCGCGCGGAACGGCGCGGTCACCACCTTGGTCACCACGTTGACGATGGCTTTCCAGATGATCTTGCCATAGCTGAACTGCGGATCGTCCAGGCTGCCGGCCACCGGCAAGTCCAGGTCGATGCGCTTGTCGCTGTCCTCCAGAATGGCTACCGCCAGCCGCAGCGGCAGCCGCGGGCCCTTGTATTCGCTGTCCGGCAGCTCGTCGCCCAGTTGCAGGGAATCGATCACCACCCGGTTCTCGCCCTTGAGCTGGCGCTGCTCCAGCAGATAGCGCAGGTCCACCGACAAGCGTCCGTCCTTGACCTGCCAGCCGGCGAAGTTCATCGAATACGGGTTCAAGGTGCCCATGGAGATATTGCGGAAGGCCAGGGTGATGTCGGTGTTGTCCGTGGGCGCCAGCGGCGACAGCGCGCCGCGCACCTTGACGTCGCCGAACTGGTCCACGTCGCCGTCCAGCGTGATGTTGCCGCGCTGCTTGGCGCGGGTGGACAGGTTCTGGATGGAGCCGCGCAGATTATGCATGTCGGACGCGAAGTCCGGCTTCATGCCGTGGTCGGCGAACTGCACCCGCCCGCCCTGCACATGGATGGACCTGACCTCCACCAAGGGCAGCGGCGCCGCCTTGGCCGACGGCGCCGGCGTCGCCGGCTTGCCGCCCTGGCCGGCGAACAGCCGGGTCAAATTGAGCTCGCGCTTTTCGTCCAGCACCAGCCGCGCCGCCGGCCCTTGCAGCCGCACATCGTTGATCGTCGCTTTCAGCGGCATGCCCTGAGCGCTGAGGCCGCGCACTTGCAGATCGCGCCACCCCAGCAAGGGCAGCTTCTCGCCCGGCTCGTACACCGCCAGCCGCGCCACGCCGGCGGAGCCGCCGACGCGCCAGCCGCGCGCGCCGACATCCAGATTCAGATCCGCGGACAACGCGCCGCCGCCGAAACGCAACGAGGTTCCGCTCAAGGCGTACGGCGCCAGCGGCGCCAGCTGCACCCCGTCGGCGCGCAGCCTGCCCTTGAGCGCGCCGGCCGCGGCGTCGATATCGGCCTTGACCGCCAGCTTGCCGCCGTTGAGCCCGCCGGCCAGATCCAGCGCCAATTGCCGGCCGTCGTCCACCTCCACCGTGCCGCCCAGGCCGGACAGCGTCATGCTGGCCGGCTTGGACAGGCTGCGGTCGGTCCAGCGCAGCTGGCTGTCCTGCAAAGCCATTTCCGGGTAATCGAACTTCCAGGCCGGCGCGGCCTCGCCTTGCGCGCGCGCCGGGGCGGCGGCCGGTTTGGAACCGCCGGCCGGCTCGAACAAGCGGGCCAGATTGATCTGGCCGGCGCGGTCGCGCTCCACCTGCGCGTCCAGCCCGCTCAAGCTCAGCTTGCCCGGCTCGATGCGACGGCCTTTTTGCGACAGCTGGCTGGACGCCAGCTCGGCGCTGGCCAGGCTCAAGACCGGCGCCGCGCCCTGCGCGCCCAGCTTCAGCTCGTCCAGCCGCGCCAGCAGGCCGGTCAGCGCGAAGCCGTTGTCCGGCGACAAGGAGAAACGGCCGGACAGCAAAGGCAGCTTGGCCTCCAGCGCCAAGGGCTGGCGGAAACCCTGATCCGCGTAGCTCACGCGCCAATTGCGCAGCTTGATCGCCTCGATGTTCACCAGCCACGGCAGCGGCGCTGCCGCCGGCTGCGGCTTGGCGGCGGCCGGCGCGGCCGGAATCGCCTTCTGCCAGTCCACCGTTCCGTCGCGGTCGCGCCCGGCCATCGCCAGACCCTGATCCAGCTCGATGGACTGCACTTTCAGCATTGAACGCGCCAGATCCAGCGCGCCGCCTTCGACGCGGACTTCCGGAATCGTCAGTTCGCTGCGGCCGCCCGGCGCCTTCAGCGCGAAGCGCAGCAGGCTGGCGCGGAACGGCGACACCGTCAGCTCCGGCGTCTTGCCGGACATTTCAAAATGGTAGCGCGCGGACACGGACAGCCGCCCTTCCGGCGCGGCGGTGTTGAAATGCGGCTGCACATAGGGCCAGACCGAGGCCAGCGGCAACTCCGCCATCTGCGCCTCGCCGTCCGACTTCAGCGGTTGCAGATTGATGCTGCCCTTCCAGTTGAAGCGGGTGCCGTCGGTCATGGCCGCCTGCATCGTATAACTGCCGTTTTCCGGCAGCGTGGACAGGTCCAGCAGCGACAGATTCAACGGCACCAGGGTGAAGCGCTCGTCGCCGCCCAGTTGATCGGACAACTGCGCCTGGCCCTTGCGGATGTTCAAGGCCTTGATCATCAGCCGCGGCAGCTTGTCCGAGCCCCCTTCGGGCTTGGCCGGGCCGGCGGCGTCGGCGACGAAGCTGGCCCAGTTCCACTGCCCGGCGCGGTTGCGCGCCAGGGCCAGCCGCGGCTCTTCCAGGGAAAACTCCTGCGCCTGCCAGCGGCCGATCAAGAGCATGGACGGATCCAGGTTCAGATACGCCCGCTTCACCGCGAACAGCGGCCGGCCGTCGCCTTCGCTCAGCTTGAGATCCCTGACCTCCAGCGACATGTCCCAAGGCGTGATCCTCACCTCGCCCATGCTCAGCGTGCGGCCTATGCTCTTTGCCCACTTGGCCGCGGCGTCGCTGATCATGCCCGGCGCCAGCCAGCCCAGGAAGCCCCACAGCAGGGCCAGCAAGACGATGGGAACCGCCAGCCAGCGCAGCCAACGACGGCGCGGTTTAGACGCTGGCGGCTTGGAATCTGAAGCGGGAGTGATCTGTTCGGTATCGTTTTCCATATCGTCTAATTCTAATACTCATAAAGAGGTCTTAACAGTCCCCTGGGCAGATTTCCCTGTTGCCGCAAACCAACAACTGACCGGCATCCAATCAATAATCATTGCGAATGTCCACGCGCCGGGACTAGCATGCATTCGTTCAAAATATTGAACATTTCGAACCAAAAACGATCAATGCCATTCAAAGCGGCATTGTGCCGTATTACCAAATCTGAGAGGAGCACCCGGATTGCCGATCCATCATTGGGCCCGATTCCAGCCCCGTCCCGCCTGCCCGCGCAGCCCCGGCTGCCGCACACTGGACCGTAGATTATTTTTAGTACAAGCGCAGCGGCCGCATACGCTGAGGCACGACGCCCGGCGCGACAGCAGTTCGGGCGCGCACACATGACAACAGAGGCTTTATGAATAACGCAGAACAAATCAACAAATGGTTGGACGACAATCGCATCACCGAAGTGGAATGCCTGATCCCGGACATGACCGGGCTCGCCCGCGGCAAGATCGTGCCGCGCCATAAATACAATCCGGCCGAAGGCCTGCGCCTGCCGGAAGCCGTGCTGTCCATGACCGTGACCGGGGACTACCCGGACCAGGACTTCACCTCCCTCGCCGATCCCGACATGCGGCTGATTCCCGACGCCAGCACCCTGCGTCCGGTGCCGTGGAACCTGGAGCCCACCGCCCAGATCATCCACGACTGCGCCTTTTTCGACGGCCGCCCGGTGGACCTGGCGCCGCGCAATGTGCTCAAGCGCATCCTCAAGCTGTACGAAGACGAAGGCCTCAAGGCCGTGGTGGCGCCGGAAATGGAGTTCTACCTGGTGGAAATCCAGCCGGACGAAGACATCCCGCTGCGCCCGCCGGTTGGCCGCACCAAACGCACCGAAGCCGGCATGCAGAGCTTCTCCATCGACGCCGTCAACGAATACGACGGCATCTTCGACGTGATGTACGACTGGTGCGAAGCCCAGGGCCTGGCGCTGGACACCCTGATCCACGAAATGGGCACCGCCCAGATGGAAATCAATCTGGACCACGGCGACCCGCTGGCGCTGGCGGATCAGGTCTTCCTGTTCAAACGCACCGTGCGCGAAGTGGCGATCCGCAACAATATGTACGCCACCTTCATGGCCAAGCCGATGCAGGGCCAGCCCGGCAGCGCCATGCACCTGCATCAGAGCGTGGTGGACAGGGAGAGCGGCAAGAACATCTTCAGCCTGAAGGACGGCCAGCCCTCGCAGAAATTCTTCCATTTCATCGGCGGCCTGCAAAACTATCTGCCGCCGGCGATGCCCTTTTTCGCGCCCTATGTGAACTCCTACCGCCGGCTGAGCCGCTACACCTCGGCGCCGATCAATCTGTCCTGGGGCTACGACAACCGCACCTGCGGGCTGCGCGTGCCGCACTCGGACCCGCAGGCGCGGCGAGTGGAAAACCGCCTGGCCGGCGTGGACGTCAACCCCTATCTGGCCATCGCCGCCAGCCTGGCCTGCGGTTATCTGGGCATGAAACAGGGCCTGATGCCGTCCGAACCGCTAAGCGGCAGCGCCTACGAGCAACCGCACCAGCTGCCCCGCCACCTGGACGACGCCATCGACATGCTGCTCAAGTGCGAACCGCTGACCAATCTCTTCGGCGAACACTTCATCCGCACCTATAGCGCGATCAAGGAAGCCGAATACCGCGAATACTTCGACGTGATCAGCCCGTGGGAGCGGCGCTTCCTGCTGCTGCACGTTTGATCGGCGCTTAGAGCGTGTTCACCGTTTCGCGAGCCAAGCTGAGACAAGGCGAAAACCGCTGAGAAAGCGGAGCGCGCACACGGTAGATGCGCGTTTCGAAGTGGTACTCGCCGTGCAATGCTTCACAATGCGCTGCGGACTTTGAACCGCTTCTTAAGGCGCGGACTGCTCGCCGCCGGCCCCTGTTCCGGACCGGCGGCTTTTCCGCCCCACCGTCATCAAACTGTGCATTGACAATCCCCGGCTCAGAATATTCAATATGCTTAACACTTGCCGCCAGAGCATTCCATGCACCCAAGCCCCCAGCCCGACCCCGTCCGCCCAGCGCCCTGCGCCGGGCTGAGCCTGAGCCAAGTCCTGCGCCAGGTGCAAAGCGACGCCTCCCCGGACAACGACCGCGACTACTGCCGCGCGCTGCACGACTTCGTGCGCGACCGCGTGCGCTTCGGCTTCACCAGCCAGTTTGAAACCGTCACGCCGGAACGCACGCTGGCGCTGGGCCGCGGCCATTGCAACGCCCAGGGCGACCTGCTGCGCGCGCTGCTGACCACCGCCGGCATTCCGGCGCGGCTGCGCTTCGTGCGGCTGGACAAGCGCGTGCTGCGCCACGCGGTGCCGGCCCCTATCTACCTCTGCCTGCCGGAACACCTGTTCCACGGCCTGGTGCAAGCGCGGCTGGACGGCCGCTGGCTGCACTGCGACAGCTATCTGTTCGACCCCGACGGCTTCGAACGCCAATACGCGCGCCTGCTCGCCTCCGGCCTGCCCCGCGGCTACGGCCTGCGCCTGGGCGCGGACTGCCGCTGGAGCGCGGACGCCGACAGCTTCTGCCAAGCCGGCGCCGACGACCTCCACGACGAAGACCCGGTCTACGACAACCTGGCCATCGCCCTGCAGGAAAAAGCCGGCAACAACACCTTGCTGGGCCTGCACTTCAACCAATGGCTGAAGCTGGCGCCGTCGCCGCTGCGCCGGCGCGGCGAACGCTATCTGAACAGCCGGCTGCATCCCGCCCGCTAACGCGGCCGGCCGGCGCGGCCGCTATGACGGCAAGCCGCCGGCCCCCGGCTTGCACGCCCAGGTGGCGATGAAGGCCGGCAGATAGCCGTCGATGACAAAGCGCGGCGTCGGCTGCATCTCCTCGTGAAACCCCGCCAGCAAGAAGCCGGCCTCCAGCTGGCCGCCTATCTGCTCCGCCAGGCTGTGGCCGAACACCAGCGCCTCGCCGCCGGCCCGCTTGGCCGCCAACGCCTCCGGCGCCAGATCCCGCAGATCGGAATACGGCGCCGGATAGCGCGGCCGGATCAGGCCCTGGCGCGCGTATTCCGGATCGCGGTCGCCGATGAAGGCCGCCGGATTGAAAAAGCTGCTGAGCAGGCGGCCGCCCGGACGCAGCACCCTGAAGCACTCGCGCCACACCGGACGCACGTCCGGCACGTAAAGATTGGAAATCGGGTGGAATACACAATCGAAGCTGGCGTCGGCGAAACGGGACAGCTCGCGCATATCGCCCAGCTCCGTCGCCAGGCTCAGCCCTTCGCGCCGCGCCACCAGGCGGTCGCGCTCCAACTGCTGCTCGGAGGCGTCCAATACCGTGACCTCGGCGCCGGCCGCCGCCAAGAGCGGCCCCTGCTGGCCTCCGCCGCTGGCCAGACACAGAATGCGCCAGCCGGCCACCTGATCCAGCCAGCCGGCCGGCAACGGCCCCGGCGTCAGCCGCGCCCGGTGATCGCCCGCGCGCGCGGCGGCGACGGCGGCGGCGTCCACCGGCTGCGACCACGGGCCGGCCTGCTCGGCCTGGCGGTCCCAGGCGGCCTGATTATGCGAAAAAATATCGAGAGAAACGTGTTCCGACATGGGGAGTCCTGTTCCATTCAGAAAATTGGGGACACCCAGCCAAAACCGCATCCATAGCGAAATGGACCGCCCCCGCGAAGGGGCAAAGACGAAGCGGAAGACCAAACGAAACGGCAATGCGGCAAACGGCCCTGGCTGGGCAAACGAGTGACGGGCATTACAGCTTCATTCCGGCGCGCTCCTATTGGGACAACACTGAAGAGATTCAAACCGCGCAAGCTCTGGCGGCGCAGGCGCTCATTCTACGCCAGATCAAATTTAAATGACATAGCAATTCTGCAAACAAGGCCATTCAAGCTTTGCGCTCCCTCACCCCTCGGAGACATGATGAAAGCTTGCCTGGCACTGTGCGCCGCGCTGCTGGCCGCCCCCGCCCTCGCCGCCTATCCCGACGACCTCAGGCTGACCACCTGGAACGCGATGCTGCTGCCGCAGTCGCTCTATCCCAATTACGGCCAGGAACAGCGCGCCCGGCTGATTGCCGCCGCCCCCATCCTGCAAAACCAGGACGTGGCGGTGTTTCAGGAATTGCAGGACAACAGCAGCTCCGAAGCGCTGCTGCAAGGCCTGAAAGCCCGCTTCCCGCACCAGACCCCGGTGATAGGCCGCAGCCAGAGCGGCTGGGACGGCACCGAAGGCTGGAACGGCGCCAAGCCGGAAGACGGCGGCGTCGCCATCGTCAGCCGCTGGCCGATTGTGGAAAAACGGCAATATCTGTTCCGCACCGCCGGCTGCAGCTGGGAACAATACGCGCTCAAGGGCTTCGCCTACGCCAAGCTGCAAGCGGGCGGCCGCTACTATCACGTGCTGGGCGCCCATCTGCAGTCGGAAGACAGCGGCTGCAAGGACCACGCCGCGGTGCGCCAGGCCCAGCTGCGCGAAATCGCCGACTGGCTGCGCGCGCGGCAACTGCCCAAGGACGAAATGGTGCTAATTGCCGGCGACATGAACGTGGACCGCCGCAAGCCGGCGGAATACCGCGCGATGCTGGACATCCTGCAAGCCAGCGAGCCGCGCTACGCCGGCGTCGCCGACAGCTTCGACACCGCGCGCAACGGCCTGGCGCTGGAGCGCTACGGCGCTCGCGGCGGCGACGTCCCGGAATACCTGGACTACATCCTGACGCTGAAAGCCCACCGCCAGCCGTCCGCCTGGCACAATCTGGCGCTGGACGCGCCGTCCCCGCAGTGGACGGTGCAATCCGCCGGCAAGCACACTTACGCCTACACCGACTACAGCGACCACTACCCGGTGCAGGCCTTCGCCTGGGCCGACGCCGCCACGCCCACGCAATCCTATACCGACCAGGCCGGCAGCTACCGCCAGGTAAGCCTGCAAAACCTGGGCAACGGCCAATGGCTGCAAAGCGCCGCCGCCAACGACGGCTGGCTGAAGACCGGCCCCGGCAACGGCCCCGCCGCCCGCTTCAATCTGTCCAACAACTTCGCCATGCGCGACAACGGCTGCCTGCGCTCAGGCGACTATCTGCGGGTGGAGCGCGCCGACCGCCCCGGCTGGTTCTGGACCTGGTGGGGCGGCCTGGACGCCAATCAATACGCCTACTACACCAAGCAAGGCCCGCTCAACGCCTCCACGGAACTGCGGCTGCAGATTCAGGACCGGCCGGACGGCTGCCTGCGGGACGGCGACATCGTCAGTTTCAAGGATTGGGCGCGGCAGAGCGATTACTATCTGACCGCCTGGAACGGCGGCGCTCACGATGGCCAGCTCTATCTATGGCAGCCCGGCGTCGGCCCGCGCGAACGCTTCCGCGTCGGCATCGCGCGCCAGCCGCAGCGGCAGGATTGGAAAGCGCAATTGATTTACGCGCAGAACAAGAAGCGCTAAGAACGTGTTTACGATCTCGCGAGCTAAGGCGAGACAAGGCGAAAACGGGCGAAAAAGCGGAGTGCAAACACGGTATATGAGCATTTCGAAGCGGTACTCGCCGTGTCACGTCTCACGACGCGCAGCAGATCGTAAACAGATTCCAACGAGAACAGCGGGCGGCTAGCCGCCCGCTTTCAGGAGCGTTACCAGGCGAGGATCAGCAACAAACTGCCCAGCAACAAACACAAGGGGGAATAGAAACGGGTGTCGTTGCGGGCGAAGCGGCTGTCGCGCACGCTCTTGAACAAGCCGACGTAGCGGAATTCGCCGATGCCGCGCAGCAGCAACGCCGCCGCCAGCGCCAGCAAGCCCCAGCGCACGGTCTCCATTTGCCAGAAGCGCGTCAGATGGCCATGCAGCGCAACCGCCAGCGCCGACAAGGCCAACACGCCGGCCACGGCGAACGTGCCGCCGCGGGTGGGCTGGAACAAGGGCTTGCCGTCCACTTCGGGCACGGCGGCGCCCATGCCCACGGTGCCGCCCAGCGCCCAATAGCAATGGACCAGACTGATAATCAGAAAAACAGTAATCAAAAACAGGCTCAGCATAAGCAGGTTCCCTTTCTAATTAAGTGTTTATCGGAAGTTCAACCTCTCCTTGATTATAACACAATCCCATCTGCATTGATTTTCGGCAAAAAAACGGCAACGCCGGGCAAAGCCCGCTCACTCTCGCCAAGCCTCAAACAAAACAGCCCCCGGCGCTTTCGCACCGGGGGCTGTTTTCAGATCAAGCGCTCTCGCCGCTTACTGCGCGTCCGCCTGGATCGCGGTCAGGGCTATGGTGTAGACGATGTCGTCCACCAGCGCGCCGCGCGACAGATCGTTGACCGGCTTGCGCAGGCCTTGCAGCATCGGACCCACCGACACCACGCCGGCGGAGCGCTGCACCGCCTTGTAAGTGGTGTTGCCGGTGTTCAGGTCCGGGAACACGAAGACATTGGCTCGGCCGGCCACTTCACTGTCCGGCGCCTTTTGGCGGCCTACGGATTCCACGCTGGCGGCGTCGTACTGCATCGGGCCGTCAATCATCAGATCCGGGCGCTTTTCCTTGGCGATGCGGGTGGCTTCGCGCACTTTCTCCACGTCCGAACCGCTGCCGGAAGTGCCGGTGGAGTAAGAGATCATCGCCACGCGCGGGCTCAGGCCGAAGGCGCTGGCGGAATCCGCGGACTGGATGGCGATGTCGGCCAGCTGCTCCGCGTTCGGGTCCGGGTTCACCGCGCAGTCGCCGTACACCAGCACCTGATCCGGCATCAGCATGAAGAAGATGCTGGACACGATGCTCGCGCCCGGCGCGGTCTTGATCAGCTGCAGCGCCGGACGGATGGTGTTGGCGGTGGTGTGCACCGCGCCGGAGACCAGGCCGTCCACCTCGTTCAGGGCCAGCATCATGGTGCCGATCACCACGCTGTCCTCCAGCTGCTCCGCCGCCTGCGGCGCGGTCAGGCCCTTGCTCTTGCGCATTTCCATCATCGGCGCCACATAGCGGCCGGCGGCCTCTTTCGGGGCCAGGATTTCAATATCGGCCGGCAGGGTCACGCCCTGGGCTTCCGCCACTTGGCGGATGCGCTCCGGTTCGCCGATCAGCACGCAGCGGGCGATACCCTTCTCGTGGCAGATGGCGGCGGCCTGGATGGTGCGCGGCTCGTCGCCTTCCGGCAGCACGATGCGCTTTTGCGAGCGGCGCGCGCTCTCGATCAGACGATGGCGGAAGGCCGGCGGCGGCAGGCGCACTTCGCGCGGCTCGCCGATCTTCTGCACCAGCACCGCGGTGTCGATGCGCTCGGCCACGAAGTCGATCATCGCCTGCATGCGCTCGGCGTCTTCCATCGCCACGTGACGGTCCAGATTGGCCAGCATGGTGCTGGTCTCATAGGTGTCGCGCTCGGTGGACAGAATGGTCAGGCCGGCTTGGCGCGCGGACTGGATCAGCGGCAGGATGCTGCCGGACACCGGTTCGCCGCAGGTCAGCAGCAGGCCGGCCAGCGGCACGCCGCGCAGCATGGCCAGCGAGGTGGCCAACACCACGTCGCTGCGGTCGCCCGGCGTCACCACCAGGGTGCCCGGCAGCAGGCGTTCGGCCATTTTCTCCACGGTGCGGGCCGCCACCACGGTTTCGCGCATGCGCGCTTGCTCGATCTGGCCGGCGTGTTCAATCTTCAAACCCAGCGCGCTGACCACGTCCAGCACGCGCGGCGCGTCCAGTTTGGCGTCGTAAGGCACGCAGCCTAGCAGCGGCGTGGCGCAGCCCTGCTCCGCCAGCTCCGCGCGCAGGCCGGCCAGATTGCCGCACTCCGCGCCGCGGTTCAGCAGCAGACCGGCCAGTTTGCCGTTGCCGTCGGCGCCGAACTGGCGCTGCACCAGCTGCACGCATTCGGCGATGTCGCGCGCGCCGCGGCCGGCGCCGGACAGCACCAGCAGCAGTTCCGCGGACAGGCTGCCGGCCATTTCCGCGTTCAGGCGGATGGCGGTTTGCGCGTCGCTGTCCGGCACCAGGCCTTCAACAATCAGCACATCGTGATTGTCCCGCGCCTGTTCCGCCAGGCGCACCACGTCTTCCATCAAGGTGGCCAGCTCGCCTTCGCGCAGCATGGCTTGAGCGCGGGCAAACGGGATGGACGCCGGCGCGTCGATATTGCACAGCTGACGGGCGAAGTGGCTGGACAGCTCTGCGCCCACGCTGGCGGGCTGCGCGATGGGCTTGACGAAGCCCACCTTGATGCCGTCGCGCTCCAGCGCGTGCACCAGGCCCAGGGTCATGGAGGTCAGCCCAGCGTCCGAACCATAGGACGCCAGGAAAAACACTCGTTTCGGTTGTTGCGATGTCATGAGTTTTACTTTCGACGCGCGCGCCGCCGCAAAGCGGCCCGGCGTTCAGAATCAGGCGGCGGCCGACGGAGCGCCGGCCGCGCGATACGGACGCGGCTTGCGCCGCGAAGTCCTATCAGATACCGGCCAGGTCGGCGGTATCCTTGGCGATCATCCACTCTTCGTTGGTGGCCATCACCAGCGCGGTGGTGCTGCCCGGCTGGCTGATCACGCCGGTGTTGCCGCGCACGGCGCGCTCGTTGGCGGCCGCGTCCACGGCGAAGCCCAGCACCTTCATGTGGTTCAGGGTCTTCTCGCGCAGCAGGCTGGAGTTCTCGCCGATGCCGCCGGTGAACACCAGCGCGTCGATGCGGTCCAGCGAAGTGGCCAGGCCGCCCAGCAGGCGGGCCAGACGGTGGGCGAACATGTCCAGCGCCAGTTGCGCGTCCACATTGCCTTCCGCCGCCGCTTCTTCCAGAGCGCGACAGTCGCTGGACACGCCGGAAATGCCCAGCAGGCCGCTCTGCTTGTTCAGCAGATTGTCGATGCCGTCCAGATCCAGGCCTTCCTTGCGGGCGATGAAAGTCACCGCGGCCGGGTCGATATCGCCGGAACGGGTGCCCATGATCAGGCCTTCCAGCGGGGTCATGCCCATGGTGGTGTCCATGCACTTGCCGTTCTTCACTGCGGAAGCGGACGCGCCGTTGCCCAGGTGGGCGATCAGGATGCCGTGATTAGCCGGGT
This sequence comes from Chromobacterium sp. Panama, assembly GCF_003052555.1. Classification (NCBI taxonomy): domain Bacteria; kingdom Pseudomonadati; phylum Pseudomonadota; class Betaproteobacteria; order Neisseriales; family Chromobacteriaceae; genus Chromobacterium; species Chromobacterium sp. Panama. Next base: position 3,255,744 of record NZ_QARX01000001.1, on the reverse strand, counting down.
CCAGCTTCAGCTCGGCCACGGTTTCGCCGGCGATGAAGCGGTGGCTGGTGCCGTGCATGCCGTAGCGGCGCACGCCGTATTCTTTGTAGAAGCGCTGCGGCACGGCGTACATATAGGCCGGCTTGGGCATGGTCTGATGGAAAGCGGTGTCGAACACCACCACCTGCGGCAGCTTGGGGAAGGCTTTCTGCGCGGCGCGGATGCCCACCAAGTGGCCCGGGTTGTGCAGCGGCGCCAGCGCGCAGCATTCTTCGATGCCGGCCAGCACTTCGTCGGTGATCAGCGCGGACGCCTGGAAGCGCTCGCCGCCGTGAACGATGCGGTGGCCGATGGCGACCACGCTGTCCAGCCACTCATGCTCGCCCATGAAACGGGTCAGCGCTTCCATCGCCTCGGCGTGGCTGCCGCCGTTCAGCGACTCCGTCTTCTTGCCTTCCGCGGTTTTGAAAATGATGCGCGAATCCGCCAGGCCCAGGCACTCGGCCAGACCGGACAGCAGCGGCTCGCTGGAGCCCTTGGGCAGCAGCGCGAATTTCAGCGAGGAACTGCCGCAGTTGATCACCAGAATTTCAGAAGATGTCGTCATAATATATCAGCGATTCATGATAGATAATTCGATAAACAAGCAGCGCCGCTCCGGGCGACGCTGCCAGCCAAAAACCACCGGCCGGAAGGCGTTCAAGTCACCTTCAAGCCTTTACAGGAAAACAACTCGCGGGCACGTTTGACTTGCTCCGGCGTGGGAATCGGCGTATCCGCCAACTGGTATTCCATGCCCAGCTTCTGCCACTTGTCCATGCCCAACTGATGGAAGGGCAACACCTCCACCCGCTCCACCACACTACCCAGGCCGGCGACGAAATCCGCCAGCCTGCTGATGTCCTCGTCGCCGTCGGTCAAACCCGGCACCAGCACGTAACGCACCCACATTTTCTTGCCCAGGCGTTGCAGCCGGCGGGCAAAGTCCAGCGTCGGCTGCAAGGGCTGGCCGGTCAGCGCGTGATAGCGCTCCGGGTCCGAATGCTTGATGTCCAGCATCACCAGGTCCACCGCGTCGAACCACTCGTCGCTCACCCGCTCGTGCAAAAAGCCCTGGGTATCCAGCGCCGTGTGCAGGCCGAAGCGGCGCTTGGCCTCGCGGAACAGCGCGCCCACGAAACCGTCCTGCATCAGCGGCTCGCCGCCGGACACCGTCACGCCGCCGGCGAACTTCAAAAAGCGCGCGTACGGCTCCAGCTCCGCCATCGCCTGCTCCACCGTGGCCTGGCGGCCGTTGTGCAGCTTCCAGGTATCCGGGTTATGGCAGTATAGGCAGCGGAACTGACAGCCCGAGGTGAAGAAGACAAAGCGCATGCCAGGCCCATCCACCCCGGCCCCGCTCTCCGTGGAGTGCAGGTAACCCACCACGGATTCGGGAGACATGGCGTGTTCTTGCGGGACCGTGTCCACGGCGGTTTGGGTATCTGGCATGCGTTTGTGCTCCTATGGCCGACAGAGGCCGGCCCTTAACAGGCCGCCTTTTAAAGCATAGTGCGCGGTTCCGAACGGGGGCGAGCCCAAAACGCCAGAGCCGAACACAAATGTTATTTTACGAACACATTTTATATTCTAAAACGAAAATATGTGTTTGATACAGGTCAAAAGCGTACATTGTGATGTGCGCACGCCACATCCTCCCACACCCCCCACCCGGCAAACCCTTGATTTACGTGGAGTTCTAGTTAAAACAGTCGTTAGTTTTACCTTGCACTGCAATATTTCCGCTCGTTCACGAACATCGTCATCACACGCCGGGGGCATAAACCCGGCCCCGCAAGCGCCGGACCGCGGCTGAGCTGGATCAAGGCAAGCCCCATTTTTGCAAACGTCATGACCGCCACCTATTATGCCAAAGGGATTCCACACCTTCGGTAAACCGCCATGAACGCACTGCGCCTCGCCCTCAAAAGCGTGATCGAATATCCGCTGCCCGCCTCCAGCCAAACCCATGAAGTGGCCGCCATCGGAGCGGACCTGCTGCTGATCTCCCAACAGCCGTCCGGCGCCCTGGTCAAAATGCGCGTGGACCCGCACAGCGGCCAGCCGCGCGCCGCCGTGTCCCACGTCATCGACAATCCGTTTTCCGGCCTGCACGGGCTGACCGTTTCCAAAACCCACCCCGGCTGCCTGTGGGTGACGCTGCAATTCCAGTCCGAGCTGCTGCTGATAGACCCGATAGCGTCTGACCTCACCACGCAGCCAAAAATCCTCAAGCGGGTGCCGCTGCCGCCGCCGGCGCGCGGCCCGCACGTGGTGGCGGAAGACGGCGACATCCTGTGGACCTCCTGCAAGGACAGCCATCACATCGTGCGCATCAACAGCCTCATGCCCGCGGACGCCACCCTCTATCCCTGCCCCCCGCGGCCCATCTTCGTCCAGCTCCACCCGGACAGCGGCGACGTGTACGCCGCCCTGGACCAATCCAGCCAGCTCTACCGCATCCCGGCCAACGGCGACGCGCCGGCCGCCATTGAAATCCCCGCCGAACACGGCAACACCCCGGTGGGCATGGTGCCGGGGCCGGACGGCAATCTGTGGTTCGCGCTACTGGGCAACGCCTCCGGCGGCAACGGCGGCTTCGGCCGCGCGCTGGCCGGCGGCGACATCGACTGGTTCCAGCTCACCACCGCCCCGGCCGCCGGCGCCGGCTTCATCCACCTGGGCTTTCCGCCCGTCGCCGGCCCGGAGCCGCGGCTGTATCTGCTGGCCTCGTCCATGGCCTGCGCCAACGCCCTCAACGGCGTGGTGCAAGTGAAGATGAGCGCGGACTACAGCCGCGTGGAAGCGCAACAAACCATCGCCTTCCCCTCGCAGCACAGCATGAGCCACCGCGTGCTCAGCACAGTGCACGGGCTCTACGCCACCGAACTGGGCGCCTGCTGCCTGGCGCATCTGCGCCCGGCGGAGAATCGTTACGGCGAAGGCGTCAATGAAATGGCCGACCCCTACTCGCTGTGGGGCTGCGGCATACCGGAGGGAGAAGTGCGCTATCCGGGAGCGCACCGGGAGGAATAGCGCCTGGCCATGCCCGGTCTGGCGAGGCCTTGACGGCAGGATACACATGAACGGCTCCGGCCCCGCAAACAGCCCTGTCCAGTGACGGGCGCGCCTGCGGGGCCGGAGCCGTTCAGCCATGCGGATCCATGCGCTGGCGGCTTAGCCGGAGATATCCCGCCTTACCCGTCGCAAATGCTGCTCAACGTAAAAGGCCGCGGCATCCTCATCGCCGATGATGATGGATTCGTAAATCAGCTGATGTTCCGCAACGTACAAGCCAATACGCTCCTCGTCATAGATGCCATCGTCGCGCAAGCGCTGCCAGAGAGGCTGCGCCATGGCTTTGGCCACCTCATCCGCGATGCGCACCATCAGCGCATCGCCGGTCATCACCGCCAGTTGCCGGTGGAACAAGCGGTCGCTTTCGCTCCAGAGCACTTGCTGCGCCGGAATGTCTATGTTTTTGACCCCCTTCATTTGCGCCAGGTAATACTCCGCCCTTTCATCGCGCTGGCCTTTTCTGGCCGCCATGCGGGCAATGGCCGGCTCTAGTATCAGCCTAACTTCCAGCGTCGATATCGGACTGTCGTCCGCCTGCCCGCGCTCGTTTGCGGGCACGGCTTGCCGCAGCCGTTGCAAGGCATCCGGGCAGACATAGGTGCCCGATCCACGACGCGTCATCACCAGTTGCTGATTCTGCAAAGCGCCAATGGCCTCCCGTACGGCAGGCCGGCTCACGCGGTAACGGGCGGCGAGCTCTCTTTCCGAGGGCAGCCGCGATTCAGGAGGAAACTCCCCTCCAACAATGCCGTTGCGGATCTGTTCAGCAAGCTGCTCATAGATGGGAAGCGGCTGAAAGTGGCTCTGTTCCAGAGTACTGGCATCCATTCTGGTTACCCCAAAAACCAATTTGTTGTGAATTGGTGACAATTGCGACCATGCCCCCGCCGCAGCAGCAGAAGCCCTTGTGACGCCACCTCCAAATTGGTAACTTACAAAACAAGTTAACGATATAACAAGGTAATTTTAAGACCAGTTTTATGGATTCCGGCAAAAACCCCAAGGGTAAACCGCGGATTTGGTCTGAATTTTGCCACTTATCGATGAGGGAGCACCATGTCCATCCCCGTACTGCCCGCCTCCGCAACCAAGAGCTTGTTGCCGATTGCCGATCTTTGTCAGGCCCTGTCCCTTGCCGCCGCCGAATACACGGCAGGGCGGATCGTCAGCCCGGAGCGGCAGGTGCTGCCTTTGCGGGGCGACGCCGTGCTGCTGTCCATGCCGGCCAGCGCCAGCGATATCGGCATTCACAAACTGGTCAACGTGTGCCCGGACAACCTCAAGCAGGGCCTCCCCACCATCCATGGCATCGTCAGCGTGTACGACGCCCTCACCGGCCAGCCGCTGCTGATTCTTGACGGCCCCACGGTGACCGCCCAGCGCACCGCCGCCATTTCCATGTTGGCGATCAACAGCCTGTACGCCGGCAGGCCGGCCGCCATCGCGCTGATAGGCACCGGCAAGCAGGCCTCCGGCCATCTGGAAGCCATTGCCGCCCTGTTCCCGGACATCCGCGTGGATGTGCATGGCCGGGAAATGGCGGACAGCGCCGAATTCTGCCGCCGGCACGCCCCCCTTCCCTTAGCGCTACGGCCATGCCGCGGCCGCGTAGCGGACGATGTCGGCGTGGTCATCACACTGACCACCAGCAAAGCGCCGATCTACCACGAGGACGCCCGCAGCAACCGGCTATTGGTGGGAGTGGGAGCGTTTCGTCCGGACATGGCCGAAATCGGGCCGGCCGCCATCGCCGGCAGCCAGCTGTTCTCTGACGACCCTGTCGGAGCGCGGCATGAAGCCGGAGACCTGATCCAGGCGGGCGTGGACTGGAACACCGTGCGGCCCTTGGCTGAGGCGATAGCAGGACGCTACGACGCCAAGCGCCCGCGCCTGTTCAAGAGCGTGGGCACCGCGGCCTGGGATTTGGCGGCGGCGCGCTGCGCGCTGGCGCATTGGAAGGCCGGTTAGCCGGGCGGCAACGTCCAGTTAGCCAAACGAACGGTGCGCCAACGCACCCGGTGATAAATAGGGTGATAAATAGGAGGAGAGAACACATGGATCCATTGCCTGCGGATTTTGTCATCGAGACCGTGGAAATGCACACCGGCGGCGAGCCGGTGCGCATCGTGCTCAACCTTGGCGACAGAATTCAAGGAGCGGACATCCTGGCCAAACGCCGTTTCATGAGCGAGCGCCTGGACCCCGTGCGCCGCCTGCTCATGCATGAACCACGCGGCCATTACGATATGTATGGCGCGGTGCTGGTGCAGCCCTCCATGCCAAACGCGGACCTCGCCGTGCTGTTCACCCACAATGAAGGCTATAGCACCATGTGCGGGCATGCCGTGATCGCCCTGGCCCGCTTTGCGGTGGACAGCGGCAAAGTGCCCGCCGTGGCGCCGCTGACGCGGGTGGGCATCGAATGCCCATGCGGCCTGGTGGAAGCCTTGGTGGAAATCCAGAACGGCAAGGCCGGCGCCGTGCAATTCGAGAGCGTGCCCGCCTTCGCCTTTGCCCTGGACCTGCCCGTCACCGTGCCGGGCATCGGCGAAGTGGTCGTGGATATCGGCTACGGCGGCGCCTTCTACGCAGTCGTCGCCGCTGAAAAACTGGGCGTGTCGCTGGATGGCCGCCTGCGCGAACTGGTGGACGCCGCCTCCGCCCTCACCCAGGCGGTGCGCGACGCCATCGCGGTGCGCCACCCCATTGCCGACGACCTGAGCTTCTTGTACGGCAGCATCCTCACCGATGGCCGCGACCGGGCCGCCGATGGCGGCAGCCGCAATGTCTGCGTCTTTGCCGACGCCGAAGTCGACCGCAGCCCCACCGGCTCCGGCGTCACCGCGCGCATGGCCATCCGACACGCCAAGGGGCTGGTCGCGCCTGGTGAAACCTGCGAATTCCAAAGCCTGACCGGAGCGCTGTTCAGCGGCGCAGTGATCCGCCAAGCCCAGTTGCCGGGCCATGACGCGGTGACGGTGCGCGTGGCCGGGCGCGCCCACTACAGCGGCAAAGCCAGTTGGTCATTGGAGCCTGACGATTTGATTGGCCGGGGCTTTCTACTGCATTGAACGCTTGCGTGGCGGCCCCCAGCCGCGCAAGGCGATGGCGCGGCCAGCCATCAAAACAGAGCAGCGCAAAGGAGACACGCATGAAACAGCAGCATCCTCGCAGCCTGATCGCCCTATTGGCTCTTGGCGGCACGATCACCCTCTTCGCCCTCAGCCCCGCCCATGCCGACACCGTGGTGAAAATAGGCTTCTCCTCGCCCTTGTCCGGCCCGCAATCCCACTACGGCAAGGACAATGAGAACGGAGCCAGGCTGGCGATCAACGAGCTGAACGCCAAGCCCATCACCCTCGGCGGCCAAAAAGTGAAGTTCGAACTGCGGTCCGAAGACGACCAGGCGGACCCGCGGGCCGGCACGCAAGCCGCTCAACGCCTGATGGATGCCGGCGTCAAAGCGGTGATCGGCCACTTCAACTCCGGCGTCACCATTCCCGCCTCGCGCATCTACGCCAAGGCCGGCGTCCCGCAACTCTCGGTCTCCACCAACCCCGCCTATACCGCCGCCGGCTACAAAACCGCCTTCCGTCTGGTGGGCAGCGACAGCCAGGTGGGCGGCGCGCTGGGCCGCTACGCGGTACAGCAGCTCAAGGCGCAGCGCATCGCGGTCATCGACGATCGCACCGCTTACGGCCAGGGCATTGCCGACGAATTCATCCAATCCATCACCGGCCTGGGCAAGCCGCCGATCAAGCGTGAGTACACCCATGACAAGGCCGCCGATTTCAGCGCCATCCTGACCGCGCTGAAGGCGCAGAAACCGGACATCGTGTTCTACGGCGGCGCGGACGCCCAAGCCGCGCCGATGGCGCGCCAGATGAAGCGCCTGGGCATGAGCGCCACCTTGATGGGCGGCGACATGCTGAGCACCGAGACCTTTATCAAACTGGCCGGCGCCAATGCGCTTGGCCACATTTCCGCCGTACCCGGCGGGCCGCTGGAAGCGCGGCCGGCAGGCAAGGCATTTCAAGCGCGCTACCAGGCCAGTTACCAACAAAACGTCGTCCTGTTCGCCCCGCACTTCTACGACGCGGTCATGATGGTGGCCGACGCCATGAAGCGCGCCAACTCGCCGGAACCGGCCAAATACCTGCCGCTGCTGGCCCAAACCCGCTACCAGGGCGTCAGCGCCGACTTCAGCTTCGACACCAAGGGCAATCTGAAGCAAGCGCCGGTGACGATCTCCGCGGTGGAAGGCAATGCCTGGAAGGTGCGGTCGGTGGTGCAGTAAGAACCGGTTTACGATCTGCTGCGCGTCGGCGATACGGCGTTGAAAACCGCTTCGAAATGCTCATGTACCACGCGTACATTCCGCTTTCTCAGCCGTTTTCGCCTTGTCTCGCCTTAGCTCGCGAGATCGTAAACACGTTCTAAGAACCAGTTCATAATCTGCTGCGCGTCAGCGATACCGCCTTGCCTCAGATTCTCTGCGGGGTTTTGTTCGCCGTTCTCAATTCGCCCGCGTCGCGGACGCAAACCCCGGCCAAGCGCCAAAGCGGGCGGGCGGCTCGCCACCGCCCGCCCCGGATCAGCCCTCGATCACCAACAGGTCTTCATAGAAAGCGCCAAATTCGCCGGACGGATCGGCAATCTGGATTTCCAGAATCCACAAACCGGTGTCCGGGCATTGGGCGAAATCGCCCAGGCTGCCGGCCTTGTAAATGGCGTGCGGAAAGTCCGATACCCGGTGGCCCTTGATGTCCAGGTTCAGCCGCCAGCCCATTGCCTCGGCGCGCTCCGCCGCGTACTGGTACAAGGCTGGGCCGGCCAGGCGATCGCGCCGCCATTTGTCCGCCACCTCCTGCCACAGCTGGCGCGCCGCCTCCGCACAGGCCTGCTTGCGCGCGTTGTCGCCGACCACGAAGGTATCGCCGGCGTCGCCCTCATGGCCATCCCAGACAATGCCCAGATCAATGAAAAAGATGTCGTCGTCCAGCAGCACATTGTCCGGGTCGATCTGCTGCTTGAAGATTTTCAGCGTGCTGCGGCCAAAGCGGATGATGATGCCGTGCCAGATGCGGTCCATGCCCATGCTTTCCAGCTCAGCCTTGGCCAAATCCTTGGCCTGCTGTTCGGTCATGCCGGGGCGGATCTGCGCGGCGATGCGCCGTACCGCCGCCATGGTTTTGTCGCGGGCGACGATCATTTTGTCCAGGGAGAAAGCGCTGCCCACCGCTTCCGGTGGGAGAGAGACTGTGGTCATGAGAAATGCCCTGTCTTAAGAACCTGTTTGCGATCTGCTGCGCTTCATGAGAGGTGACACGGTGAGTACCGCTTTGGAATGCTCATATACCACGAGTACATTCCGCTTCCTCAGCCGGTTTCGCCTGGTCTCGCTCTTGCTCGCGAGAACGTAAACACGTTCAAAAAATAAAGTGATGAAATGGGCAGTGAAGTATACCGCAACGCAGCAGAATCATGACATTCAAATCACGGACAAATCCTCCTGCCAGCCCCTGCTCTCGCGTCCCCGCTGGCTTGACCCTGCCGGCCCACTCGGTAACAATCGCCGGGTGCTGTTATTCACGGCACCGGGATTGGCATCTCGCAATTAACAACCAACGGACATATGCGTTACCGCATAGGCCCGTATTTCTCCATGGCTGCGCCAAATTCGGCAGGCTCGTGGTGGGGGAGCGCCCCGCGCTCGCCGGTTGGTTGTTACCGGAAATGCCAATCCTGCCTCGCGCCTGCCAACTCCCGTCTGAATACCTGGCAGGTGGTTTATCTTGTGTCAGCGCAGGAGAAACACCATGTCGAAAACCTTTCCCACTCGCCGCCGCTATCGCCAAGCCTCGCTGGAAGCGCGCGAAACCCTGCTCCCCTTCGTGTCCCGACGCCCAGGACGGCCGCAAGCCGATTACTGGCAGATGCCGGCCGCCCACCCGGACTACGCCGCCGACTGCGCCTACGGCCGCGAATGCGGCGCGCACTTCGTCCAATGGCTGAAGGACAACCCCGGCTATTGCGGCCAAAGCCTGCTGGCGCGCATCACCCGCGACATCGACTTCCGCAAGCCGGAGCAGCGCGGCTACCGAGTGGGCTTCTTCAACTATCTGGAAGCCATGCTCACGCTGGCCGCGCGCAAGGTGGACGTGTTCGAGCATGTTGACGAACTGCACCGCCAGCAACAGGCGCAGATCAAACGCAAGAATATGGAAAACCGTGCAGTGCGGAAGATAGAGAAGAAGTAAGGAAGAACGAACCCCGGCTTTGGCCGGGGTTTGGTTTGGGGGTTAGGTTTCTGTTAGCTTACGACCTCTTACGACCCGAAGCGGCCGGTCACGTCTCTAACGTAGAAGTGAGGGGAGGTCGGAGCAATGCGTAGGGACGGCCGGGTTAGGTTCTGTTCTTTGGCCGGTATGCCACAATGTTTACGACGCCCTTGCCTTTGAATTTTGTCATTTCGAAGATATCTATCTTCGCAATCAACTCTGGAATTTTGGTTACCCCGTAAGTGCGGGGATCGAAATCAGGTTTTAGTCTTTTTAACAGACCTCCCACTGGCGCCACATTTACCCAGTCTTCGCCATCATCTTCTTTGTACTGAAGCCAGCCAGATAGAAGTGCATCAACGATGTCTTGTGGAATCTCTTCGGTATTTGTGGCGGGCGAAGTGCCAGGTTTTTCGCTGAGTACGAACGAAATACTAGGCTCACCGAGATTCTCTGAAAAGATAAAATCATCACACGAGTTTCTAAATGAAACTGGCGTTTTCCTTTCACCAACGCCGAATACGTACATTTCTGACTCACGCAACCGAGATGCCAACTTTGTGAAATCACTGTCCGAGGAAATAATGGCAAATGCATCGTATTTTTCGGAGTACAGCAAGTCCATTGCGTCAATTATTAGTGATGAATCAGTCGAGTTCTTGCCAGTTGTATAGGCGAACTGTTGTATTGGTTGAATAGCTAATTCATTAAGGATTGTTTTCCAATTCTTAAGATATTCGCTGGACCAATCGCCGTAAGCTCTTTTTGTGATGACGTGACCATGCTTTGATATCTCGTCAAGAATCGACTTGATCTTTGAATGTTGCGCGTTGTCCGAGTCAATGAGAACAGCGATTTTTTTCTGGTCGTCCAAATTTTTCACGTGTAACCTCTCAAGTAGAACCTACGTGATGTCGGCACCAAATGGTGTCATAAAAAAAATAACCCACCAAGTGGTGGATAAAACGGAATGCCGAAGTTCCGCTTCTGGCCGGTTCAGTACCTGCCAACAATTTTGAGTTCCTCCGCAGCTTCCTGCACGCGCTGATGCAGTTTATCCGCTGCGACAAACCACCAAGGCTCCCGATAGCGACCATCCACCATCCGTTCAAGCTCTGGCGTCCACTCCTTGTGAAGCCAAAATACCCGCGGGACGGCTCTCGACAAGACGTTTAGGTCATCCTGGCAAAACCCCTCAGAAAGAAGACGGTCGATCTCAGCAAGGCACCCTTGGAATGCGGCGACCGACCCTTGAAGCGTTGCCACCTCCGATACCACAGGCATGAACGCTACGATGGCGCTTTTGAGCTCGCTCAACTGCTGCATACGGCAGAGATAATTAATCAAGTGTGACCTTTATGATGGTCGACCAGCTTGCAATGTCATGTAGCTCTTTGAGAAAACAGCCACTGCGAAGCGCTTGCAAGTGCCTGGTGTTGATGAATTGAAGTTCACATTCTCCAGGCCATCCAGGGCCGCCATTCAGGCCGCCCCAGAATGCATTGAGGTTGCGTCCCAAATAGTCCGCACCGCTAGGTTGGACCGATGCCATGTACATCGCCCAAAAGTCGGCTTCGGACTGAACAGTGAGGCAATCAACAACTATGGTTCGCATACTTTCTAGATCTACTCGGAAAACAGTCCTTCATCGACACCCCCTCTTTGCCATCACCCCCCTAGCAAAGATAAAACCTTCCCATCCCAAACTACCCTCTCCTCGCCTTCTCAATCCCCGTAATATCAATCTTCACCATCCCCATCATCGCGTCGAACACCCGCTTGGCGGCGGCGCGATCCGGATCGGCCAACGCTTCGGTCAACACCCGCGGCGTGATTTGCCAGCTTAGACCCCATTTATCCTTGCACCAGCCGCAGGCGCTGGCCTGGCCGCCGTTGCCGACGATGGCTTGCCACAGGCGGTCGGTTTCGGCCTGATCTTCGGCGGCCACCCGACCAGAAGTAATGACGTATAAATTAGACCACTTTATAGCACATGGGCATTTATTGCGGCATTGATCCAAAACAGCCGCGCATAAAAAATCCTCCTGAGCCGCGACATCGACTTCCGCAAGCCGGAACAACGCGGCTACCGAGTTAGCTTCTTCAACACTCTGGAAGCCATGCTCACGCAGGCCGCGCGCAAGGTGGACGTGTTTGAGGACGTTGACGAACGGCATCGCCAGCAGCGGGCACAGATCAAACGCAAGAGTATGGAAAACCGCTCAGTGCGGCGGATGGAGAAGAAGTAAGGAAGAACGAACCCCGGCTTTGGCCGGGGCTTGGTTTGGGGCGTGACGCTTTCTGAAAGAATAAGTGCTTAGCTTGCGGCCTCTTACGCCCCCTAGCTGTCCCTCGTGGAGGGCCGCAAGCGGCCAGTCTGCCCATCAAATGGAACTGTCCCCAACCGTTCACTGGGAAGTTCGTTTCAGTGGTTCAACTTGAACATATTGACGTGAACGCAGGAGGGGACGGCATAGTAGGTCATCAGGTGGTTCTCCAGTTCCGTCGCTGCCGTGGCGAGGTTCGTCAATGTGTGAACGCCCGAATTGGGATCGAAGAAATAGAGATCGCTACCGTCATAGGCAAGCGCCACAGAGTGGGGCGTAGCGCTTTGCATGGCGATCAGGGCCGCGCCGCGCCCGCTGCTCACCAATAGTTCGATGGTGTGCGTCAGCAACTGGACGAAGCCTCCCTCGAAGAAGGAAGACAAGGTTCCAATCGACTTGCAGCCCAGGGTCTGCGCCTCCTGTGAGTACAGGTTATGAAACGCCTGGATGGCCTTGCCCTGGTTGCGAATACCAGGAAGGTTGCCTCCTCTGGGGTCGCTGATCGGCTGGTTGTCAATGTCGGTTTCATAGGCGCCGGATGTCATGAGGCCATCACAGATCTGGTCCTGCAAAGCCATGATGCGCTCAACCTTCCGACTGATATTCCGCTGTTCCAACATGTCGGCAAGTCCCGGCACCGGACCCAAGTCGAGCGCGCGCATGCAGAAATAAAAGGAAATGCCTTCGCAGGAGCCACTATGCCGTGCGTTGAAGTCACTTTGTTTGCAAGCCAAAACGAGGGTGATAGCCACAACATGCTCCTTGCTTATTCTCGGTTTTCATAACCAGCTTCGACTGACCGAGCCGGATATTCGAAGTGAGTCCTGCTCGAAGAACGACCGGCGAAAGACATGCAACTGCAATCTGGCCCCTTTAAATTTCCTGTAGCAGGCGCCTGACGCTTCTAAGAACCTGTTTACGATCTGCTACGCTGCGTGGAGCGTTACACGATGAGTACGCCTTCGAAATGCTCATGTACCACTTGTACATTCCGCTTTCTCAGCCGTTTTCGCCTTGTCTCGCTCTTGCTCGCAAGAGCGTAAACACGTTCTACGCAATTGAAACAAGAAAAGCATTGGGCTCAGGGGTAAGCCGATGGCGTGTTGCTGCCCGAAATCAGCCACTTTTGGCCGTCAACAGCCACCTGAAAAATAACAACTATCCCCTCCTCGCCTTCTCAATCCCGGCAATATCAATCTTCACCATCTCCATCATCGCGTCGAGCACCCGCTTGGCGGCGGCCCGGTCGGGATCGGCCAGCGCCTCGGTCAACACGCGCGGGGTGATTTGCCAGCTCAGGCCCCACTTATCCTTGCACCAGCCGCAGGCGCTAGCCTGGCCGCCGTTGCCGACGATGGCTTGCCACAGGCGGTCGGTTTCGGCCTGGTCTTCGGTGGCCACCTGAAAGGAGAAGGCTTCGCTGTGTTTGAAGGCTGGGCCGCCGTTGATACCCAGACAGGGAATGCCCAGCACGGTGAATGCCACGGTGAGCACATCGCCCTCTTTGCCGGCCGGGTAGTCGCCGGGCGCTCGCAGCACCGCGCCGACGTGGCTGTCCGGGAAGGTGGCGGCGTAGAAGCGCGCGGCGTCTTCGGCGTCGCGGTCGTACCACAGGCAGATGGTGTTTTTGTCCACTCCCCATCCCTTTGCTGGCTCATATCGCTCAAAGACAGGCCATTGCCATGCACAAGAATAAGCAATGGCCGCATGCCCGAAACATACATTTGTCATGGTAGACAATTTTGGCGATCTCGCCGCGCGCATAAAAAAAGCCTCCCCTAAGGGAGGCTTTGCGCTGTGCCGGCTGGCCGTCGCGGTGGCCAGCGGCGTTGGACTTACATGCTGCCGTGGAAGGTGCGGTTGATCACGTCCAGCTGTTGCTCGCGCGTCAGCTTGACGAAGTTCACCGCATAGCCGGACACGCGGATGGTCAGTTGCGGGTACAGCTCCGGGTGTTCCATCGCGTCCATCAGGGTTTCGCGCTTGAACACGTTGACGTTGACGTGGAAACCGCCGGCGTCGGAGAAGCCGTCCAGGCAGTTGGCCAGGTTGGCAACGCGTTCTTCTTCGCTATGGCCCAATGCGTCCGGGGTGGCGGAGGCGGTCCAGCTGATGCCGTCCAGCGCGGCTTCATACGGCAGCTTGGCTACCGATGCGCCCGCGGCGACAAAGCCTTTCACGTCGCGGCCGTTCATCGGGTTGGCGCCCGGGGCGAACGGTTCGCCGGCGCGGCGGCCGCACGGGGTGTTGCCGGTTTTCTTGCCGTACACCACGTTGGAGGTGATGGTGAGCACGGACTGAGTCGGCATGGCGTTGCGATAGAAGTGCGGCTGGGCCTTGATCTTGTCCATGAAGGTTTCGGTCAGCCATACCGCGATGCTGTCGGCGCGGTCGTCGTTGTTGCCGTAAGCCGGGTAGTCGCCTTCGATCTTGTAGTCCACCGCCAGGCCCGCTTCGTTGCGGATGATGTGCACTTTGGCGTGCTTGATGGCGGACAGGGAGTCGGCGGCCACGGACAGGCCGGCGATGCCGCAAGCCATGGTGCGCAGGATGTCGCGGTCGTGCAGCGCCATTTCGATGCGTTCGTAGGCGTATTTGTCGTGCATGTAGTGGATGCAGTTCAGCGCCTTGACGTAAGTGGCGGCCAGCCAGTCCATCAGCAGGTCGAACTTGGGCATCAGTTCGTCGTAGGTCAGCACGTCGCTCTTGATCGGCTCGAAGCCCTTGGCCACTTGCACGCCGGATTTTTCATCCACGCCGCCGTTGATGGCGTAGAGCATGGCTTTGGCCAGGTTGGCGCGGGCGCCGAAGAACTGCATTTGCTTGCCGATGCGCATCGCGGACACGCAGCAGGCGATGCCGTAGTCGTCGCCCCAGTGCGGACGCATCAGGTCGTCGTTTTCGTACTGGATGGAGCTGGTGTCGATGGACACTTTGGCGCAGAAGTCTTTGAAACCGCGCGGCAGCTGGGTGGACCACAACACGGTCAGGTTGGGTTCCGGCGCCGGGCCCAGGTTGTACAGGGTGTTGAGGAAGCGGAAGCTGCTCTTGCTCACCAGGGTGCGGCCGTCTTCGCCCATGCCGCCGATGGATTCGGTCACCCAGGTCGGGTCGCCGGAGAACAGTTGGTCGTATTCCGGGGTGCGCAGGAAGCGCACGATGCGCAGCTTGATCACCAGGTCGTCGATCATTTCCTGGGCTTGTTCTTCAGTCAGCGCGCCGGAGGCCAGATCGCGCTCGATGTAGACGTCCAGGAAGGTGGCGACGCGGCCGAAGGACATGGCGGCGCCGTTTTGTTCTTTCACGGCGGCCAGGTAGGCGAAGTAGGTCCACTGCACCGCTTCGCGGGCGTTGACGGCCGGGCGGCTGATGTCGAAGCCGTACTTGGCGGCCATCTGCTTCAGTTCGTCCAGCGCGCGGAATTGTTCGGACAGTTCTTCGCGCAGGCGCAGCACGTCTTCGTTGAAAACGGCGTCGTCCAGCTCATGGAATACTTTTTGGCGTTCGGCCCGCAGGAAGTCGGTGCCGTACAGGGCCACGCGGCGGTAGTCGCCGATGATGCGGCCGCGGCCGTAGGCGTCCGGCAGGCCGGTGATCACGCCGGATTTGCGCGCGGCCATGATGTCCGGGGTGTAGGTGTCGAACACGCCCTGGTTGTGGCTCTTGCGGTAGTGGGTCCACACGTCCTTGATGACCGGGTCCAGCTTGAAGCCGAAGGCTTCCAGGCCGTTCTCAACCATGCGCAGGCCGCCGTTGGGCATGATGGCGCGCTTGAGCGGCGCATCGGTTTGCAGGCCGACGATGACTTCGCTGGCTTGGTCGATGTAGCCGGCGTCATGCGCGGTGATGGAGCTGCCGCGGTCAGCGGCTACGTCCAGCACGCCACGGGCGCGTTCTTCTTTCAGCAACTCGCTCAGGGTGTCCCACAGCTTTTGGGTGCGCGCGGTAGCGGGCGCCAGGAAGCTGGCGTCGCCTTCAAACGGCTTGTAGTTCAGCTGGATGAAGTTGCGGACATCCACCTTGCTTTGCCATTCACCGCCGGTGAAATCGCGCCAGGGGTTGGCTTGAGTCGCGTCACGATTCAGAGCATCCATGTGTGCCTCCTAGTAACTATCAGTAAATGTTGAGTACTGAACATATTGTACATTCGGTTTCGAAAAAAATCGTTTGATAAAGATCAACTGCCGCAGACTAAAACGCGCGTGCGGCCCCGCCCGAGTCGGCGGCAAAATCTCTTAAAAAACGCTTTATTTTCAATACCCTGAAAAACCACATCAACACGCCGTCATTGTAGCCGGCGCATTACATTCGAAAACGAACATCAAACACTCGTTCCAAGCGCCGCCGCGGCCGGTTTTGCGGCTTCGCGCCGCGCCGGCAGGGTGTGGCGCTCCAGCAGGTAAACCACCAGGCCCACGCCCAGCGCGCCGCCGGCGATATTGCCCAGGGTGGCCGGAATCATATTGTGCAGGATGGCGGCGGCGTCCAGGCCTTGCATGCCGTGCAGCAGCGCCAGCGAGAAGAAGGCCATATTGGCGATGCTGTGCTCAAAGCCGGAGAAGAAGAACACGAAGACCAGCAGCAGGATCATCAGCATCTTGGCGGCGTCGCCGGCCATGCGCAGCGGCACCCATACCGCCAGACAGATCACCCAGTTGCACAGCGCGCCCTTCCAGAAGATTTCCCAGCCGCCGGCGTGCACTTTGTGCGCGGCCACATTGAACAGCAGGTGGTCGGCCGGCAGGCTGCCCATGCCGCCGGCGCCGGCGAACACGGCGGTAAACAGCAACACGCCCAGCAGATTGCCCAGGTAGACCATGGTCCAGCTGCGCAGCAGGTTGCAGACGCGGCAGTCGCCGCTGAGCACGCCCACGCTGAAGTACATCACATTGCTGGTGAACAGTTCCAGCTTGCAGACGATGATGCTGACCAGGGCCACGCCGAAGAAGCCGGCCACGGCGATGTAGTAGCCGGGGGAGCCGACGGCGAAGAAGACCTGGCCCAGCTTGAGGCTGACGCTGAGCACCACGGCGATCAGCGCGCCGGCCATGCCGGCGCTCAATAGATAGCGGCCGGGGTGCTGACGCAGCACGGTCTGTTTGGCGGCGGCTTCTGCCGCGACGTAGGCGAGTGTGGAGGCGTGATTCATGTTTTTCATTTCGCGAGCTTGGGCAACGCCGCCAGCCGCGGGTCCATCTTGATGCAATGCCTATCAACTGCTGATGCCGTTTTCAGGTTTTGCCGGATTTTGCCCGGCCCGGCCTGCTTCCGGCATTGGCTTGGTTGGCTGTCATCCTTGATTGGTTCCCGCGTCTGCGCTTGCCCTGATTGTTGATTCACGAAAATTTTATGTTCGTATTGCATCATTGTTGTTTGATAACTATCAAACGCAAGCCTTTCCTTGGCACGCTTTCGCTCAAGCCTTTCTTTTTACAACATGCCCGGCAATGGATTTGCCGTCCCCGCCGCGGTTCAGCCGCCGGCTCTCCTTAGATCCGGTTCAAAGCCTGCCGCGCTTTACAAGACGCGGCGCGGCGAGCGCCGCTTCGAAATGCGGACGCACCGCGCGCGCATCCCGCTTTCTCAGCGGTTTCCGCCCTGTCTCGCTCCGGCTCGCGAGACGTTGACAGCCTCTTGCCTAGCCATTGAAGAGCCGCCGCGCCAGACGGGACGCGGCACAGCAATCGCGGTTTCGAGGATGCGCATGCGTTCCTGACACATTCCGCCCTTGAGACCGCCGCGCCTGGCCTTGCCCCTAATCGCGCGGTCTTGAACCGCTCGCGCGGCCAAGCAACCCCGATGCCGCATGCGCCGACTTGAGCGATTCCCGTAGCGCCGGCGTTGGCGCGCCTTGCTTCAGCCGCATAACTTGAGCGTGTTTGCCGCTCTTAAGAGGCGGTTCACCGCCTGCCGCGCGTCAGCGGGATGGTCCGAGCGAGGCCTTGAAACCGGCTTCAGAGCGCCCATGCGCCCCTTGCGCATTCCGCTTCTTCGGCGGCAAGGCCTTGCCTGGTTCTTGCTCGAGAGACTTTGAACAGGCTCTTAGGCGGATGGCAAGCGCGATAATAAACAAGCAAAAACACCATATAAATCATATGGATAATAGAAAAACGATCGTTTGAACGCTAGCGACATGTTGGAAACCAACCAAATAATGTTCGTTTTGAAATATTTTTGTTCGTTTTCGAAAACGATTTGGCTGCTCAGATTTCATATTATGATACTCCACCGGCCGCCCTCGGCTCTGCTGATATAGCAAATGTCTTGACGCAAGCGGCGGCGCCCAGCACCGTCTCCCCATCCCCGCCCCCAGACGTCAAAACCGAATTAATTCATTTTATTCATCAAGTTATCAAGCAAAAACCGGATGGGCAAACCACTCGCCGCAGCCAAGCACCCGTGCCGCCGCGCCAGCGGCAACCATGCCATTGGCGTGTTCCTTCCCGCTACAACTGCCTCGAACTATTGCGCAAAGTCGATGCGCCTTTTCAAGCAAGCGCTCGATTTCACTCAGCAACAATCAGCAAAGCAACAAGAAAACAAAGTAATCCGAAAATTGGAAGATTCTCAAAAAATGCGCGCTTTCTAGCCATTTTTTCAATAAACATAGATATTTTGTGGTTTTTTAAACCAAAACAAAGCAATCGTCATGATATTGATAAGACATCTACAGCAAATAGCAATTGTTCGGATGTTCGTTTTGCTTCAAAATAAAGTTGATTAGAATCAACTGATGTTCTGAAAGGTGTAACCCTCGCAGTACAACTGCCTATACCATGCACATCAATGAAGCCGTGAATCACTAATCAGCGGTTCCAGCTACTGACCAAAAGTCTAGCAAGAGATGAAAACGGCGCGCCGCCGGGCGGCACGCCAGAACGATTACCCCATTTGTCTTTAATGAAGGCCAATATCATGTCTCAAGCCGTTTCCACCCCCCTGCCCAAATCAGGCGCTTCGTCCTCCTGGACCAAGCAAGATACCGTCTGGATGTTGGGTCTGTACGGCACCGCCATTGGCGCCGGCACCTTGTTCCTGCCCATCAACGCAGGCATTGGCGGTCTGTGGCCGCTGATCGTCATGGCGCTGCTGGCCCTGCCGCTGACTTTCTTCGCTCACCGCGGCCTCACCCGTTTCGTACTGTCCAGCTCCAAGCCGGGCGCCGACATCACCGAGGTGGTGGAAGAGCACTTTGGCGTGGGCGCGGGCAAGCTGATCACCCTGCTCTACTTCTTCGCCATCTACCCCATTCTGTTGGTGTATAGCGTAGCCATCACCAACACCGTGCAATCCTTCATGGTCAACCAGCTGGGCGTGTCCGCTCCGCCGCGCGCCATTCTGTCGCTGATCCTGATCCTGGGTCTGATGGCCATCGTGCGCCTGGGCGAGAAGATGATCGTCAAGGCCATGAGCGTGCTGGTTTACCCCTTTGTCGCCTGCCTGATGCTGCTGGCGCTGTACCTGGTTCCGGAATGGAACAGCTCGGCCATCCAGCAAGCCGGCAGCCTGGGCGACGCCCTGTCCCACGGCGCGTTCTACAAAACGCTGTGGCTGGCCATCCCGGTCATGGTGTTCTCCTTCAACCACTCGCCCATCATTTCGTCCTTCTCGGTTGACCAGCAGAAGCTGCATGGCGACGCCGCTGAACCGGCCGCCGGCCGCGTGCTGATCCGCGCTCACATCATGATGGTGCTGTCGGTGATGTTCTTCGTGTTCAGCTGCGTGTTCAGCCTGTCCCCGGCCGACCTGGCCGCCGCCAAGGCGCAGAACATTTCCATCCTGTCCTACCTCGCCAACCACTTCCGCAACCCGGTGATTGAATGGGTGGCTCCGCTGATCGCCATCGTCGCCATCAGCAAATCCTTCCTGGGTCACTACCTGGGCGCCAAAGAAGGCTTCAACGGCCTGATCATCAAGCAACTGCGCCAGAGCGGCAAATCCATCGAGACCGCCAAACTGGACCGCTTCACCGCCGTGTTCATGATCATCACCACCTGGGCCGTGGCCACCTTCAACCCCAGCATCCTGGGCATGATCGAAACCCTGGGCGGCCCGGTCATCGCGATGCTGCTGTTCCTGATGCCGATGTACGCCATCGCCAAAGTGCCGGCCATGAAGAAATACTCCGGCGCCGCCAGCAACATCTTCGTGGTTCTGATCGGCCTGATCGCCATCTCCGCCATCTTCTACGATCTGTTCGCCTGATCGCCCTTCTCTGACAGCCCGGCCGGTCACGGCCGGCCGGGCTCCTCAGCATCAAGCCAAAGTATCAAGCCAAGAGGTAAGCAATCATGTTCAGCATGACTGATATCTACAAAATCGGCGTCGGCCCCTCCAGTTCCCACACCGTCGGTCCGATGAAGGCCGGCCACCAGTTCCTGGGCTCGCTCAAGGAAACCGGCCGTTTCAACCAAGTCACCCATGTTCACGTCGACTGCTACGGCTCGCTGGCCCTGACCGGCAAGGGGCATTGCACCGACCACGCCATCATCCTGGGCCTGGCCGGCAATCTGCCGGACACCGTGGACCCGGAACAGACGCCGGCCCTGATCGCCGATGTGGAAAAAACCCGCCAGCTGACGCTGGGCCGCACGCATCAGCGCGTGGGCTTCGACATGGATTTCCACACCGCCAACCTGCCGATGCACGAAAACGGCATGCAGATCCACGCCTTTGTCGGCGACGAGTGCGTGCTGACCAAGACGTATTATTCGATCGGCGGCGGCTTCATCGTGGACGAGGAGCATTTCAATCAAAGCTCCTGCAGCGACACCCCGGTGCCTTACCACTTCCTCAGCGCGCAGCAGATGATGGATATGTGCGAGGAAACCGGCCTGTCCATTTCCGCGCTGGTGATGGAAAACGAAAAAGCCTTCCATGAGGTCAAGGACGTTCAGCAGCATTTCGCCAAAGTGTGGGATGTGATGAAGACCAGCATTGACCGCGGCATGCGCACCGAGGGCAATCTGCCCGGCCCGATGCGGATTCCGCGCCGCGCGCCGGCCCTGCACCGGATGCTGACCAGCTCCTTGCAAGTGGCCAAGGACCCGATGAGCGTGATGGATTGGGTCAATATGTACGCGATGGCGATGTCGGAAGAAAACGCGGCCGGCGGCCGCGTGGTCACCGCGCCCACCAACGGCGCCTGCGGCATCGTGCCGGCGGTGCTGGCCTACTACAACCACTTCATCCAGCCGCTGGACGAGGACAGCTGCCTGCGCTTCTTCCTGTCTTCCGGCGCCATCGGCTGCCTGTTCAAGCTGAACGCGTCGATCTCCGGCGCCGAGGTGGGCTGTCAGGGCGAGGTGGGCGTGGCTTGTTCCATGGCCGCGGCCGGCCTGACCGAGTTGATGGGCGGCAGCCCGTCCCAGGTGTGCATGGCGGCGGAAATCGCCATGGAGCACAACCTGGGCCTGACTTGCGACCCGGTGGGCGGCCAGGTGCAGATTCCCTGCATCGAGCGCAACGCCATCGCCGCGGTCAAGGCTATCAACGCCGCGCGCATGGCCATGCACCGCGTCAGCAGCCCCAAGGTGTCGCTGGACAAGGTGATCGCCGCCATGTACGAAACCGGCAAGGACATGGACGCCAAGTACCGTGAAACCTCCTGCGGCGGCCTGGCCCTGCAGATCGTGACCGAGAGCAAGGTGGCGCCGACCCAGGCCATCCGCTGGGTGAACGACGCGGCCTGAGCTTAGGCCAGCCGTCAAAAGACAACGCCGCCGGGGCCAACCGGCGGCGTTTTTTTTACGCTGCGGCTCAGGAGGTCCGCAACTGGCCGTGCGCCGCCTCCGCCAACCTCCCCAGCTCATCCCGCGACAGGCCGGCCGACAAGGCGTAGGCGAAGCGGCCGTCCCACCAATAAAACACGTTCACCGGCCCCTGGCTGGCGAAGCGGAAGCCGGCGTCCCGCCGAGGCGCGGCGGTGGTGGCCACGTACAAGGTCATGCGCTGGCCGGCGGCGTTGTGGTACATGAACTGGGCCACCGGCCCTTGTTCGCCCGGCAACAGCCGGCCGCCGATCAACTCATAGCCTTGCGCGCTCAACAGCGGCGGCTTGACCCGGCTTTGCAGCCGTTTGGACAGCCAGGCCACCAACTGGTCCTGATGCTCGGCGTCGATTTCCACCGGCCGCTTCACGTCCGGGCTGTACACCACATGCGCCATCGCCGCCAAGCGCGGCAAAGGCTCCTGGCCGTCCGCCGCCGCCACCCACTGCGCAGCCGGCGCTTGCAGCTGACCGCGCAGCAACCAGCCGCCGCCGCCGCCCAGGGTCAACATCAGCACGGACGCGGCCGCGCCCTGCCACCACGGCACCCGCCACCCTCGCCGCAACGGGGCCGGCGGCGGCAACGCGGCGGCCAGCAGGCGCGGCGGGACGGGCTCTCGCAAGGCCGGCTCGAACAAGGCGCCGATATCCTCCTGCAAGCGGCGGTAAGCCCGCAGCCGTTCCCGCGCCTCCGGGTGGTTGTCCAGATAGGCTTCCACCGCCGCGCGCCGCTCCAGCGGCAAGGCGTCGTCCAAATAAGCCTGCAATTCCTGTTCCGTGACCGTTTCCATCAAACTCCTCCTCCGGCGGCCGGCGCGGCGCCCGCCTCCATCAAACCGCGCAAGCGTTCGCGCCCCCGGCTCAGCCGCGACATCACCGTGCCCAGCGGAATGTCCAAGGTCGCCGCAATCTGCTGATAGCTCATGTCCTCCAGCGCCAGCAGCAGCAACACGGCGCGCTGCTCCTCCGGCAGCCGGGCCAGATTGGCCGCCAGTTCGCGCAGCGCCAGGCCGCGCTCCTGCGGCGCGTCCACCGTCAGCTCGGCCATATCCTCCGACAGCGGCTGCCGCCTGGCGCCGTAGCGGCGAAAGTCGTCGATATGCTGCCGGTGCATGATGCCGAACAGCCAGGGGCGCAAGTCGCGGTCTTCCCGCCATTGCCGCCACTTGCGCCAGGCTTGCTCCAGCGTGTCCTGCACCAGATCGTCCGCCGCGCCCTGATCGAACACCAGGGCGCGGGCATAACGCCTCAGCCGCGGAATGCAATCCACCAGCAGACGGTGGAAGCGCTGTTGGGCGGCCTCGCTCATCCAGCGGCGGGGGCCAGCACCCGGACAATGGCCTTACGCGTCAAATCCACCTCAGCAATGCCCAGGTCTTCGTTCAGTACCCAAGCCTTGCCGCTGTCCCGGCTGAAGCTGATGGCCTGACGCGGCCCGCTGAAGCCGGTGATTTCCCCCACCGCTTCGAACGCCGGCAAGGACACCACGGTCAGCGAGTGGCTCTTGAGGTTGCCGGAATACAGGAAGCGCCCGTCCGGCCGCAAGGCCGCGCCGTAAGGCTCTTGCCCCACTTTCACCGTCTTGATCACGGTCCGGCTGGGCACATCCACCCAGGACAGCGTATCCGCGCCGCTATTGGCGGCGAACACGCTGCGGCCGTCGCCGCTGACGGAGATGGCGCGCAGCTTGTCGAAACCGCCCACCTCGGCGCGGGTCTCCAGCTTGGCCGCGTCCACCAGGGTGATCTTGTCGCCCAGGAAGTTGGTGACGAACACGGTGCCGCCGTCCGGCGATACCTTGATGCCCTGGCGCGGCTGGGCGAAACCGGTCAGCACTTTTTCCACCTTCCATTGCGGCAGATTGACCACGGTCAGGCTGCCGGCGGCCTGATTATTGACGTAGAGCCGGCTGCCGTCCCGGTTCAGCGCGGTGCCGAACGCCCCCGGCCCTATCGCCAGGCTGGCTTCCCGCGTCCAGCTGCCCGCGTGCCAGCGCTCCACCACCCCCTTGCTGCTGTCGGAGACGTAGAAGCGCTCCCCGTCCGGGGAAAACACGATATTGCGCGGCGTGACGAAGCCCGGCAGTTCGCGCAGCAGCTTGCCTGCGCGCAAGTCATAGGCCAGCAGCGTGCCGCGGGAGCTGTTGCCGGCCAGGGCCAGCGTTTCCGCCGGATTGACCGCCAGGGTGTTGTTGCGGATCTGCGGATCGAAAGCCGCCGGCTCCTGCGCCCAGGCCAAGGGTGTCGACAACGCCGCCAACAGCAGCGCCGCCCTCGCTTTAACGCGCCACATGCCATACCTCCTTGAAGCCGTCGCCGGCGCGCTCGCCCGGCTTGCCGTCTTTGGCGAAACGGTACAAGGGCTTGCCTTGATACGCCCACTGCGTCTGGCCGTCGTCGCGGCGGATCCGGCTGAAACCCTCCGGCGCGCTGTCCTCGGCCGCCACCAGCAAGGGCGGCCACAGCGCCGCGCAAGCCTGATTGCACGCGCTGCGGCCGCTGCCGGCCGCATCCTTGTCGAAGACGTACAGCGTCATGCCTTGCGCGTCCACCAGCGCGCCGTCGCGCCGCGACGCCGCCTCCCCGGCCAACGCGCCCATGCTCAGCGCCGTCAGCGCCACCGCCATCCATGCTTTCATCGCAGACTCCTCCCGTTGTAGAACACGCGGCCACTGCCGGCCCTCATCTCAAGGCCTGCGCGCCGCGGCGCTCCATCTTGACGAAACCGCCGACCATTCGGCGTTCAGTACGGGGTATACGGACGGACGGCGCGCTTTATTCCCGCCGCGACGCGTTTTTTTCAATTCCTGCCGCCAAAGCATGAAAAAACCGCCGGGAAACCGGCGGTTTTGTGCGAATGGCCGTGGCCCGCGTCCGGCTGGCGACAACCGCGGCCCGCGCCCGGCTGGCGACAACCGTGGCCCGCGTCCGGCTGGCGACAACCGCGGCCCGCGCCCGGCTGGCGACAACCGTGGTCCGCGCCCGGCTGGCGACAACCGCGGCCCGCGTCCGGCTGGCGATAACCGCGGTCCGCGCCCGGCTGCTGCCGGCGCGCCCGGCGCCCCGGCGGTTCCGGCCACCGTGGCCGGCCGTCCCGACGCCAAGAAAGGCGGCGGCGGCAAGAAGGGCGGCGATCGCTGGGACGAAGGCAAGAAGGGCGGCCGCGGTCTGAGGACCAAGGGCGGCGATGCCGGCAACGACTGGAAATCCCGCGGCGGCAAGAACCGTCACAAGCAGAACAATCAGCACGCCTTCCAGGCGCCGACCGAACCCATCGTGCATGAAGTGCTGGTGCCGGAAACCATTTCCGTCGCCGATCTGGCGCACAAGATGGCCGTCAAGGCCGTCGAGGTGATCAAGGCGCTGATGAAGATGGGCATGATGGTGACCATCAACCAGGTGCTGGACCAGGAAACCGCGATGATCGTGGTGGAAGAAATGGGTCACGTGCCGAAGGCGGCTCAGGCCGACGATCCGGAAGCCTACCTGGAACTGGGCGGCGCCGAGTCCGCGGTGGAAGTCGTGGAACTGCCGCGCTCCCCGGTGGTGACCGTGATGGGTCACGTCGACCACGGCAAGACCTCGCTGCTGGACTACATCCGCCGCGCCAAGGTCGCCGCGGGCGAAGCCGGCGGCATTACTCAGCACATCGGCGCTTACCACGTGGAAACCCCGCGCGGCATGATCACCTTCCTGGACACCCCGGGTCACGAAGCGTTTACCGCGATGCGTGCCCGCGGCGCCAAGGCCACCGACATCGTGGTGCTGGTGGTGGCGGCCGACGACGGCGTGATGCCGCAAACCATCGAAGCCATCCACCACGCCAAAGCGGCCAAGGTGCCGATGGTGGTGGCGGTGAACAAGATCGACAAGCAGGGCGCCAACGTCGAGCGCATCCGTCAGGAACTGGTATCGCATGAAGTGGTGCCGGAAGACTGGGGCGGCGACACTCAGTTCGTCGAAGTGTCGGCCAAAATGGGCCAGAACATCGACGCGCTGCTGGAAGCCATCCTGCTGCAAGCCGAAGTGCTGGAGCTGAAGGCTCCGGTGGAAGCGCCGGCCAAGGGCATCATCGTCGAGGCTCGCCTCGACAAGGGCCGCGGCCCGGTGGCCACCTTGCTGGTTCAATCCGGCACCCTGAAGAAGGGCGACGTGGTACTGGCCGGCACCGCCTTCGGCCGCGTCCGCGCGATGATGGACGAAAACGGCAAGGCCATCGAATCCGCCGGTCCGGCGATTCCGGTGGAGATCCTGGGTCTGTCCGACGTGCCGCAAGCCGGCGAAGACGCGATGGTGCTGACCGACGAGAAGAAGGCGCGTGAAATCGCCCTGTTCCGCGCCGGCAAGTTCCGCGACGTGCGTCTGGCCAAGCAGCAGGCGGCCAAGCTGGAGAATATGTTCGCGCAGATGGCGGAGGGCGAGGTGCAAACCCTGTCCATCATCATCAAGGCCGACATGCAAGGTTCCTACGAAGCGCTGGCCGGCAGCTTGCAAAAGCTGTCCACCGACGAAGTGCGCGTGGGCATCCTGCACTCCGGCGTGGGCGGCATCTCGGAATCCGACGTCAACCTGGCGATCGCCTCCAAGGCCATCGTGATCGGCTTCAACACCCGTGCCGATGCCGCCGCCCGCAAGCTGGCGGAGAGCGAAGGCGTGGACATCCGCTACTACAACATCATCTATGATGCGGTGGACGAAGTGAAAGCGGCGCTGTCCGGCATGCTGGCTCCGGAGAAGAAAGAACAGATCCTGGGCACGGTGGAAATCCGTCAGGTGATCCCGGTGTCCAAGGTGGGCAATATCGCGGGTTGCATGGTGACCGACGGCATGATCAAGCGCACCGCTTCGATCCGTCTGATCCGCAACCACGTGGTGGTGCACACCGGCGAACTGGACTCCCTGAAGCGCTTCAAGGACGACGTGAAGGAAGTGAAGCAGGGCTACGAATGCGGCCTGATGCTGAAAAACTTCAACGACATCCAAGAAGGCGACCAGCTGGAAGCGTTCGAAATCGTGGAAGTGGCGCGCTCTCTGTAAGCGAGACGCCAAGGGCGGGCGCCGGTCTGACCGTGAGGTCGGCGGGCGCTCGCCTTTTTTCTTGTTTGAATTAGCCACGGAAGTACACGGAATGAATGGCGCTGAATGAGGGGGCCTGATTCGGTGGACAAGGGGGCGCGCCGCCGATGCGCGCTTTCCGTGCCGTTCCGTGTGCTTCCGTGGCTAATTAATCAATTTATTGGAAATGCTATGGCCAAAGCCAAAAAAGGTTTCTCCCGTTCCGACCGCATCGCCGAGCAGATTCAGCGCGAACTGGCGGAACTGACCCGCAAGGGCCTGAAAGATCCGCGCGCCGGTTGGATCACCATCACCCTGGTGCAAGTGACCCGCGACTATTCGCACGCCAAGGTGTTCTACACCGTGATGGACGAGAAGACGCGCGAAGCCACCCAGGAGGCGCTGGAAAGCTCGGCCGGCTATCTGCGCTCCGAGCTGGGCCGCAGCATCAAGATCTTCACCACGCCGCAGCTGCACTTCGTCTACGACGAATCGGTGGAGCGCGGCATGCATATGACCAGCCTGATCAATCAGGTGGCGCGCGAGGACGCCGAGAAGTTCGGCGGCCAGGAAGCCGCGGCCGGCGAGGACGGCGCCGAGGGCAAGGAATGAGCAAGCCGCGCAGCAATCGCCGCCTGATAGACGGCGTGCTGCTGATCGACAAGCCTTACGACATCTCCAGCAACGGCGCGCTGCAAAAGGCGCGCTGGCTGCTGAACGCCGCCAAGGCCGGCCATACCGGCGTGCTGGACCCGCTGGCCACCGGCCTGCTGCCGGTCTGCCTGGGCGAGGCCACCAAGTTTTCCTCCTATCTGCTGGACGCGGACAAGGGCTACCGCGCCACGGTGAAGTTCGGCGTGGTGACCACCACCGGCGACGTGGAGGGCGAGGTGGTGTCCGAACGTCCGGCGGCTTTCGACCGCGACGGCCTGCTGGCGGCGATGGCGGCCTTCCGCGGCGAAATTTCCCAGGTGCCGCCGATGTATTCGGCGCTCAAGCATCAGGGCAAGCCCTTGTACGAGTACGCGCGCGCCGGCATCGAGATCGAACGCGAGGCGCGGCGGGTGCATATCCGCAAGCTGGAGTTGATCAGCCTGGACGGCGACACCGCGGTGATCGACGTGCTGTGCAGCAAGGGCACCTATATCCGCACTCTGGCCTGCGACATCGGCGAAGCCCTGGGCTGCGGCGCGCATCTGACCGGCCTGCGCCGCACCGCCACCGGCGGTTTTTCGCTGGACGAGGCCTTGCAACTGGCGGATATCGAAGCGCTGGAAATGCCGCAGCGCGAGGCCTTGCTGTTGCCGGCGGACATCCTGGTGCGCCATCTGCCCGAGGCGGAACTGGCGGCCGAGGAGGCCGGT
The DNA here is from genome assembly GCF_003052555.1 of Chromobacterium sp. Panama. NCBI lineage: Bacteria > Pseudomonadati > Pseudomonadota > Betaproteobacteria > Neisseriales > Chromobacteriaceae > Chromobacterium > Chromobacterium sp. Panama. The sequence continues at coordinate 3,227,853 of NZ_QARX01000001.1, read as the reverse complement.
AAATTCATGCACGGACAGCCCGTGCGTTTTACCGAAAAATGTGCGAAAATGCAGCGTTTCCGGATTTACCGCGAGGGAAGCCGGGAATTCTTGGGGCTGGGCGAGGCGCGCGACGATGGTCGCCTGCATCCGATCCGGCTCCTGGCGAGCAAGACGGTGACGTCTTGAACGCCGACGGCCGCAAGGCCGCTTTACCGGAGTGTTGATGGGTTGCGAGGGTTTCGGCCTTGGCTGCTCGCTGCACTTGTCGGGTTGAAAGACCCCTACTGATAATTTGGAGTTACCCCAAATGGCAATGACCGCCGCTCAAAAAGCAGACATCGTTAAAGACTTCCAGCGCAGCGAAGGCGACACCGGTTCGTCCGAAGTGCAAGTGGCTCTGTTGACCGCTCGCATCAACGACCTGACCCCGCACTTCAAAGCCAACACCAAGGACCACCACAGCCGTCGTGGCCTGTTGAAGCTGGTAAGCCGTCGCCGTCGTCTGCTGGATTACCTGAAGCGCACCGATGCCGATAGCTATCGCGCATTGATCGCTCGCCTGGGCCTGCGCAAGTAAGGTTGGGTTTTGGAAAAGTCGCAGCGTGCTGCGACTTTTTCATGCCGCATGCAAGATCGCGAGCATTATTGCTGTAACAACGGGGGGAGCCTCTAAAAATTCGGATCGGCGCTGTTGGTCGGAATTTTTAGGGGTTCCCGTTGTTTTTTCGGCTTGCGATTATTTGTCACACACAAAGAAATAGGGAAACCCTGTGTTCAATAAAATCACCAAGTCTTTCCAGTACGGCCGTCACACCGTCACCCTGGAAACCGGCGAAGTCGCCCGTCAGGCGTCTGGTTCCGTCATCGTCTCCGTTGAAGACACCGTCGTGCTGGTCTCCGTGGTGGGCGGCAAGAACGTCAAGCCGGGCCAGGACTTCTTCCCGCTGACCGTGGACTACCTGGAGCGCACCTACGCCGCCGGCAAGATCCCGGGCGGCTTCTTCAAGCGCGAAGGCAAGCAGTCCGAGAAGGAAGTGCTGACCAGCCGCCTGATCGACCGTCCGATCCGCCCGCTGTTCCCGGAAGGCTTCTTCCACGACGTGCAGATCGTCGCCACCGTGATGTCGCTGAATCCTGAAGTGGATTCCGACGTTCCGGCGATGATCGGCGCTTCCGCCGCTCTGGCCATTTCCGGCCTGCCGTTCGCCGGCCCGATCGGCGCCGCCCGCGTGGGCTACGCCAATGGCGAATACATCCTGAACCCGACTCGCACCGAGCTGGCCGCGTCCGAAATGGATCTGGTGGTCGCCGGCACCGAGCGCGCGGTGCTGATGGTGGAATCCGAAGCCAAGGAACTGCCGGAAGCCGTGATGCTGGGTGCCGTGGTGTTCGGTCACGAGCAGATGCAAGCCGCGATCAAGGCCATCAACGAACTGGCCGACGAAGTGAACCCGGTGATGTTCGACTGGGCCGCTCCGGTGGCCGATGAAGCGCTGATCGCCCAAGTGCGCGCCATCGCCGGCGAGCAACTGGCCAACGCCTTCCGCCTGCGTCAGAAGCAAGCCCGCACCGTGGCCATCAACGAAGCCTGGAGCGCGGTCAAAGCCGGTCTGATCGACGAAAACACCGACACCCTGAAGGCCAATGAGATCAAGGGCATCTTCAAGGGCCTGGAAGCTGAAATCGTTCGCGGCCAGATCCTGGCCGGCGATGCGCGCATCGACGGTCGCGACACCCGCACCGTGCGCCCGATCAGCATCCGCAACAACGTGCTGCCGCGCACCCACGGTTCCGCGCTGTTCACCCGCGGCGAAACCCAAGCCATGGTGGTGACCACGCTGGGCACCAAGCAGGACGAGCAGATCATCGACGCGCTGGCCGGCGAATACACCGAGCGCTTCATGCTGCATTACAACTTCCCGCCGTACTCCACCGGCGAAGCCGGCCGCATGGGCCCGCCGAAGCGCCGTGAAATCGGCCACGGCCGCCTGGCCAAGCGCGCGCTGGTTGCCGTGCTGCCGCCGGAATCGGAATTCGGCTACTCGATGCGTGTGGTGTCGGAAATCACCGAATCCAACGGCTCCTCGTCGATGGCTTCCGTGTGCGGCGGCTGCCTGTCGCTGCTGTCCGCCGGCGTGCCGCTGAAGGCGCACGTGGCCGGCATCGCCATGGGTCTGATCCTGGAAGGCAACCGCTTCGCGGTGCTGACCGACATCCTGGGCGATGAAGATCACCTGGGCGACATGGACTTCAAAGTGGCCGGTACCGCCGCAGGCGTGACCGCGCTGCAGATGGACATCAAGATCCAGGGCATCACCAAGGAAATCATGCAGGTGGCGCTGGATCAGGCCAAAGAAGGCCGCATGCACATCCTGGGTCTGATGAAGGAAGCCGTGGACGGCCCGCAAGAGCTGTCCGCTCACGCTCCGCGTCTGTACGTGATGAAGATCAACCCGGACAAGATCCGCGAAGTGATCGGCAAGGGCGGCGAAACCATCCGCTCCATCACCAAGGACACCGGCTGCGAGATCAATATCGAGGAAGACGGCACCATCACCATCGCTTCGGTCAGCAACGAAGGCGCGGAAGCCGCCAAGAAGCGCATCGAAGAGATTACCGTTGAAGTGGAAGTGGGCAAGGTGTACGAAGGCACCGTGGTCAAGATCCTCGACAACAACGTCGGCGCCATCGTGTCCATCCTGCCGGGCAAAGATGGTCTGGTCCACATTTCCCAGATCGCCAACGAGCGCATTAAGAACGTGGCCGACTATCTGAAAGAAGGCCAGGTCGTGAAGGTCAAGGCCATCGAAATGGACGACCGCGGCCGCATCCGCCTGTCCATCAAGGCCCTGCTGGAAGAAGAAGCCAAGACCGCGCAGGCGACTGCCGATTCCTTCGGTCTGAAAACCCAGTAAGCCAGCCAGAGCGCCGCTCCGATGCGGAGCGGCCGCCGGCTAGCATCACCCCCTGCCATGGCAGGGGGTTTTTTACGACTGCGAGATGAGCGCGATGGATGAGACGCGTATTGAGTTCGGCGGCGGCAAGGTGCTGTTGCTGATCGTCGCCGGCCTGGCTTTTGTCGCCGTCGGCTATGCGATGTGGACTGCGCCGGACACGGATATCAGCCTGGTCCGGCGTTATGGCGCCGGAGGCGCGGCGATGGTCTTCTTCGGCGCTTGCTGCCTGCTAGGCCTGCGTCAATGCCTGCAGCGCAAGCCGGCCCTGGTGTTCAACGCGCAGGGGCTGTCGGACCATTCCAGCCAGATCGCCGTCGGCTTGATCGCATGGACGGATATCGTGGGCTGGGAAGTCTCGGCGGGGCGCGGTCAGCAGTTTTTGATCATCAAGGTGAGAGCGCCGGGCAAGTACCTGAGCCGGCTGGGGCCGGTGGCGCGGCTATTCAGCCATTTCAATTTCATATGCTATGGCAGTCCGATCGCCATTTCCTCCACCGCCTTGCAGGCGAGTTTCGATGATTTGCTCGCGTTGCTTGGGCGCTATCATCAACGCTATGGCTCGGCGCCCGCCGGGTGAGCTTAGTCATTGCCGCACACGCCGAGCGCTTTGCGACTCGGCGTGTTTTGGCTTGGTTCTCAGGGGCTGTTGACGATCTCGCGAGCTAAGGCGAGACAAGGCGTAAGCGGAGTGTGCAAGTGGTGCATGAGCATTCTGAAGCCGTACACACCGTGTAAGGCTCCACGACGCGCAGCAGATCGTAAGCCGGCTCTCAGGGCTGGGCCGGCTTGATCGCCATCCCGCGCGCCAGCAGCCTGGCGCTGTCGCGGCACCAGTCGTCGATCAGGCTTTCCAGGCTTTCCAGCTTGACCGCCTCGCCGCGCTGGCGGCTCTTGTCGCTTTTGCGCAGATTGACGCTGCCGGCCAGCAGCTTGCCGTTATTGGCGTCTTCCAGTTGTCCCATGCTGGCCACCTTGGTCAGATAGGGTTCCTTGCCGGCGGCCAGCCGGCCCAGATTGAACACCGCCTTGATCGGCAGGATGTCCAGCGGCTCCACGCCCGGCCGTTCCTGAGCCATGCCGGTGACGGCCACGCGCAGGCGGGCGCTGTCCGGCAGCGCCTCGCGGCTGACCGGGATGCCTACCTTGTGCAATTCCTCGGTCATCCGCCGCTGAAAATAGGCGGCGATCCGGTTTTCCTCGCCGCTCTGCAGCAATTGCCAATCGCCGTCAGCCTGGTGGCGCATGAAGTACAGCGGTTCCACCACGATGGATTTGTAAGCGCTCAGCTGCGCGTCCGGCGCCCGGTACAGCTTTTGCGAGGCGTCGCGGTCCGCGGCCTTGAAGGCGGTCAGCGGCAGGCTGAACACGGTCTGCGGGGCCGCGGCGTCTTGGGCCAGGGCGGGCAGGGCGGCCAGCAACAGCAGGCCGAAGGTGAGGATCTTGCGCATGAGGCGTTCCTGTGTTCATGGGGTATGAGGCTTGCGGCGATGCTTGCGGCAACCGCGGCTAGACCGGCGGCGCGGCGCGGGCGTTCCCCGGCTTCACACATCTTTGCATTCCGCCATCATCATGCTAGCAGCCGGCCAGGGCGATGCGCGATTTTGATCTTGAGCATTGAATACCACATTAATACCAGTTAGCCTGTGCCCACGGTGGCATGCGGATGACGATTGGGAGTCGCGGCGATAGCGTTTCGCCGCGCGGCGCGCCACGCAAATCGCAGAGGTGAGCATGAGGACGAAACAACTATTGGCGGCGGGCCTGTTGTCGGCCAGCGCGCTGGCTTGGGCGCAGCCGGATGTCGCGGCGATGGCGCGGGACCTGTCGCTGGCGGTGGCGGTGGACAGCAATAAGGGCGCGGCCGCCGGCGCGCGCTGCGTGGAACTGGGCGCGGACTGGGGCAGTTGTCTGAAAGGGCGGCTGATCCTGCAAAACCATGGCTCGGTCGCGGTGCCGGCCAAGGATTGGACCTTGTATCTGCACAGCATCCGGCGGCTGTTGAAGCTGGACAGCCCTGACTTCGAACTGAGTCATCTGACCGGCGATCTGTACCGGCTGACGCCCAAGCCCGGCTTCGCCGGCATCGCCGCCGGCGCCAAGCTGGAACTGCCCTTGGTGGCCGAGTATTGGATGTTGCACAACAGCGACGTGTTGCCGCGGCCCTATCTGGTAACCGACGGCCAGGCGCCGGCAGTGCTGGCGCGCAATGACGACGACGACGCCAGCTATCTGCTGCCGCTGCCGGGCGATGAATGGAAGTCGCCGGCGGGCGAAGCGCGGCCCCTGATGGACGCCGCCGAGCGTTATCGCGAATTCGCGCGCCGCGGCCCGCAACTGGCCGCCGCCGATGTGGCCGCGCGGGTGATTCCCGCCGCGCTGCGCGTCAAGCCGGACGGCGGCAAGACGGCGGCCGCGGGGCTGAGCTGGCGGCTGCCGGCGCTGGCTCCGGACGCGCGCGCGGCGCTGGCGCAACGCAGCCGCCAGCTGGGCCTGGCCGGGCAGGGCCTGCCGGTCAGCGGCGCGGTGGTCAAGGGCCTGCCGGCCGACATCGCCGTCGCCGGCGGTTACCGCTTGCGGGTGGGGCGCGGCGGCGCGCGCATAGACGCGCATGACGCCGCCGGCCTGTTCTACGGCGCGCAGACCCTGCTGGGCCTGATGCCGCAAGGCGGCGGCGAGATCCCGACGCTGACGGTGGAGGACGCGCCGCGCTACGCGCACCGCGGCTTCATGGTGGACGTGGCGCGCAATTTCCGTCAGCCGGCCACGCTCAAGCGCCTGATCGAGCAGATGGCCGCCTACAAGCTCAACAAGCTGCATCTGCATCTGTCCGACGATGAAGGCTGGCGCTTGCAGATCAACGGCCTGCCGGAATTGACCGAGGTCGGCGCGCGCCGCTGTCACGATCTGAACGAGGACCGCTGCCTGCTGCCGCAACTGGGGTCCGGTCCGGACAACCGTTCCGGCGGCGGCTATTTGAGCCGCGAGCAGTATGTGGAATTGCTGCGTTACGCCAAGGCGCGCTTCATCGAGGTGATTCCGGAAATCGACATGCCGGCGCACGCGCGCGCGGCGGTGATGGCGATGGAGCGGCGTTATCGCCACCTCAGTCAGTTGGAGCAGCCGGAAGCCGCCTCCGCCTACCGGCTGATCGATCCGCAAGACCGTTCCAACACCTTGTCGGTGCAATTCTACGACCGTCACACCTATGTCAATCCCTGCGTGCCCGGCGTGCCGCGCTTCGTCGACAAAGTGGTGTCGGAAGTGGCCGCCATGCACCGCGAGGCCGGCGCGCCGCTGGCGGTCTGGCACTTTGGCGGCGACGAGGCCAAGAACATCTTGCTGGGCGGCGGTTTCCAGGACCTGTCCGGCCAGGACCCAGGCAAGGGCAAGATCAAGCTGGCGGAGCAGGACAAGCCCTGGGCGCGCTCGCCGGCCTGCCGCGCGCTGCTGGCGGAGCGGCCGGGGAAAACCGTCGCCGATCTGCCCTTGCAGTTCGCCGAGGACGTCAGCCGCATCCTGGCGCGGCACGGCATCGCCACGATGGGCGCCTGGCAGGACGGTTTGAAAGGCGCGAAATCGCCCAAGGATTTCGCCACCGCCAAGGTGATGGTCACCGAGTGGGACGCCTTGTTCTGGGGCGCGGCCAAGGAGGCGCACGAGTTCGCCAACAAGGGTTTTGAGACCGTGCTGGCGATGCCGGATTATTTGTACTTCGACTTCCCCTATGAGTTGAACCCCAAGGAACGCGGCTATTACTGGGCCTCGCGCGCTACCGACAGCTATAAGGTGTTCAGCTTCGCGCCGGACAATCTGCCGCAGAACGCCGAGGTGATGACGGACCGTCAGGGCAAGGCCTTCGAAGTGCCCAGCGAGGCCGGGCCGGCGCGCTTCGCCGGCATCCAGGGCCAGGCCTGGAGCGAGGTGATGCGCAGCGACGCCCAGTTTGAATACATGGCCTATCCGCGGCTGTTGGCATTGGCCGAGCGCGCCTGGCACCGCGCGGGCTGGGAACGGCCTTATCGTCAGGGCGAGCGCTATCAGCTGGGCGTCAGCCATCTGGTGGACCGCGCGGCCTTGAACCGGGACTGGCAGCAGTTCGCCGCAGTGCTGGGTTGGCGCGAGGCGGCCAAACTGGAGCGCGCCGGCATCGGTCTGCGCATCGCGCCGCCGGGCCTGGCGAGCGGGGCGGCGGCGGTGCTGACGGAGTTCCCCGGCCAGGCGCTGCAGTTCTCGCCGGACGGGCGCGACTGGACGCCGTACCGGCCGGGCCTGGGCGCGGAAGCGCCTTATTGGCGCGGCGTCAGCGGCGACGGCGCGCGCTTTAGCCGGCAGGAGGCGCGCGGCGGCGACTGAGCGCCGATGCGGGCAAGGTAAGGACGCTCGGGCCGCCGGCCCGGGCGTTTTTCATGGATGAGCGGTTTCCCGGCGTTGATAAGACAATAGAGTTGATCTATCTTGATGATCCCGCAGCGCGCCGGAGGGCGGCGTTTACAGCCGGATTGAGCACAGTTGCCCTCTGTAATGGATGTTGTCGGACAAAATTTATTGCGCTGTATCAAAGAATGTATACGCCGGTGTCGCAAACCGGATATGGATTTGCGACGGGCTTACCTTAGAATCATTGAAACTTCATGAAATCATCGATAAAGCCGGCATCACGACCGGTCCGGCCAGCCGCTTGGGATTTCATGATACGGATAAGAAACGACGATAGAGCAGGAAGGGAACCATCAAGATGAGCAATACTGTAACGCGCGCCGATTTCGACCAGGTCATGGTCCCCAATTACGGTCCGGCCGGTTTCATCCCGGTCAAGGGCCTGGGTTCCCGCGTATGGGACCAGAGCGGCCGCGAATTCATCGATTTCGCCGGCGGCATCGCCGTCAACTCGCTGGGCCATTGCCACCCGCAGCTGGTGGCGGCCTTGACCGAGCAGGCTTCCAAGCTGTGGCACGTGTCCAATGTGTTCACCAACGAGCCGGCCTTGAAGCTGGGCAAGCTGCTGACCGAGTCCACCTTCGCCGAGCGCGTGTTCTTCTGCAACTCCGGCGCGGAAGCCAATGAAGCCGCCTTCAAGCTGGCGCGCAAATACGGTTCCGATCACTTTGGCCCGGAAAAGAACCAGATCCTGGCCTGCAAGAACTCCTTCCACGGCCGCACCCTGTTCACCGTCAGCGTCGGCGGCCAGCCCAAGTACACCGAAGGCTTCGGCCCGGTGCCGGGCGGCATCGCCCACTTCGAATACAACGACATCGAATCGCTGAAAGCGGCCATCTCCGACCAGACCTGTGCGGTGGTGATCGAACCCATCCAGGGCGAGGGCGGCGTGATGCCGGCCGACAAGGCCTTCCTGGAAGCCGCGCGCCAGCTGTGCGACCAGCACAATGCGCTGTTGGTGTTCGATGAAGTGCAAAGCGGCGTCGGCCGCACTGGTTCGCTGTTCGCCTATCAGGAATACGGCGTGACCCCGGACATCCTCAGCTCCGCCAAGGGCATAGGCGGCGGCTTCCCGATCGGCGCGATGCTGACCACCGAGAAAGTGGCCAAGAGCTTCGGCATCGGCACCCATGGCTCCACCTACGGCGGCAACCCGCTGGCCTGCGCGGTGGCGCACAAGGTGCTGGAACTGGTCAAGGAGCCGGCGGTGCTGGAAGGCGTGCGCGCCAAGCACCAGCGCTTCGTCGACGGCCTGAACGCGATCAACGCCAAATACCAGGTGTTCAAGACCGTGCGCGGCATGGGCCTGCTGCTGGGCTGCGTGCTGACCGACGCTTACGCCGGCCGCGCCAAGGAGTTCCTGAAAGCCGCTGAAAAGCAGGGCCTGATGTTGCTGGTGGCCGGTCTGAGCGTGGTGCGCCTGGCGCCGTCGCTGGTGATCGAGGATCAGGACATCGACGAAGGCCTGGCGCGTTTCGACGCGGCCATCGCCGAACTGGTCGCCGGTCGATAAGCGCCCGCGGCACTGATTCCGGGCGGCCGCCGGCCGCCCTTGCTCCAAGACACAATACTGTTATCCGCCCACGCTCCCGCCCCTGGCAGGCGCGCGGGTGATGCTGCGCCGCGGTCCCGCCGCGGCCCGGCCGGATTTCAGCGATAGGGGAGATGTCCCATGCTTACCGTGCGTCCCGTCCGCACCTCCGATCTGCCCGCCATCGAACGCATGGCGGTGGCCAGCGGCATCGGCGTCACCAGCTTGCCCAATAACCGGGAAAAGCTGTTCGAGCGTATCCAGCAGTCCGTGTCCGCCTTCGAGCACGAGGCCACCGGCGACTCCGGCTGCGAATACTATATGTTCGTGCTGGAGGAGGGCGGCCAGGTGCTGGGCACCGCGTCCATCAACGCTTCCGCCGGCTTCGACGAGCCCTTCTACAGCTACCGCAGCGAAATCTTCGTGCATGCCTCGCGCGCGCTGAAGGTCAACAACCGCGTGCACGTGCTGAATATGTGCCACGACCTGACCGGCATGGTGCAGCTGTGCGGCTTCTACGTGGACGGCCATCTGGAGACCTTGGCCGCCGAGCTGCTGTCGCGCGCCCGGCTGCTCTTCATCGCCAGCAAGCGCGAGCGCTTCGGCCGCCGCGTGATCGCGGAGATGCAGGGCATTCACGACGACGCCGGCCAGTCGCCGTTCTGGAACGCCATCGGCCGCCGCTTCTTCAATATGGATTTCCTGCAGGTGGAACAGGCCTTCGTCAGCCACAGCAAGACCTTCATCGCCGAGCTGATGCCCAGCTATCCGATCTACGTGCCCTTGCTGCCGGACGAGGCGCAGCACGCCATCGGCCAGATCCACGCCAGCTTCGAGCGCTCCTGCCAGCTGCTGTGCAACGAGGGTTTCGAAGCCGACAACTATATCGACATCTTCGACGGCGGCGCGGTGCTGACCGCCGAGGTGGACCGGCTGAAAACGCTGGAAAACAGCCGCTGCTACCCGGTGGAAGTGCTGGCCAGCCTGCCGGAGCAGGCGCAGCCGCAGTTGTTGAGCAATCTGGAGTCCAGCGAGTTCGCCGCCGCGGTGTGCCGCGTGGCGGTGGTGGACGGCGTGGCCTTCATCAATCCCGACGCCGCCCGCGCGCTGGGTCTCGCCAGCGGCGGCCAGGTTCAAGTGGCCGGTTTGCAGCAGAAGGAGTCCGCAGCATGATGTTCATCCGCCCCGTAGCCCACAAGGACCTGGACGGCCTGATGAATCTGGCGCGCAGCGCCGGCGTCGGCCTGACTTCGCTGCCGGTCAACGAAGAGCGGCTGTCGCGCCGCATCGCCCGCTCGGTGCTGTCTTTCGCCGGCGAGCTGGACAAGGCCGACCAAGGCTATGTCTTCGTGATGGAAGACGGCGCCACCGGCGCCATCGCCGGCATCTGCGCGCTGGAAGCCGCGGTGGGCCTGAAGGAGCCGTGGTACAACTACCGCGTCGGCACCATCGTCCACGCCTCGGAGGAGTTGGGCGTCTACTCGCGTCACGACACCTTGTTCCTGTCCAACGACCACACCGGCTATTCCGAGCTGTGCACGCTGTTCCTGCACCCTGACTACCGCGCCAACCGCAACGGCGGCCTGCTGTCCAAGAGCCGCTTCCTGTTCCTGGCGCAGTTCCCGCAACTGTTCGGCAAGCTGGTGGTGGCCGAGATGCGCGGCGTGTCCGACGAGGCCGGCCGCTCGCCGTTCTGGGAAGGACTGGGCCGTCATTTCTTCTCCATAGACTTCGCCCACGCCGACTATCTGACCGGCGTCGGCCAGAAAGCCTTCGTCGCCGAGCTGATGCCCAAGCATCCGGTCTACATCGACTTCCTGCCGCCGGAGGCGCAGGCGGTGATCGGCCAGACCCATGAAAACACCCGCCCGGCGGTGGCGATGCTGGAATCCGAAGGCTTCCGCTACGAGGGCTATGTCGACATCTTCGACGCCGGCCCGACGGTGCAGACCTATACCAGCGAAATCCGCGCGGTGAAGGAAAGCGCGACGGTCGCGGCGCGGCTGGCGGACCCGCTGCCGGAAGGCGACAAGAACTTCTACCTGGTGTCCAACGACTCGCTGGCCGGCTTCCGCGCCGTCCTGGCCGAGACGCTGGCGCCCACCCATGAAATCCTGCTGACGCCGGAACAGGCGCAGGCGCTGAACGTGGAAGAGGGCGGCCATCTGCGCTGCGTCGCGCTCTACCCCAAGGAGAATGCATAGTGAGCAGCTTATTCATCAACGGTCAGTGGCAGGAAGGCGCCGGCGCGGCGCTGAGCAAAACCAATCCGGCCGACAATAGCCCGCTATGGCAGGGCCGCGCGGCCGACGCAGCTCAGGTGGACGCCGCCATGGCCGCCGGCCGCGCCGCGTTCAAGCACTGGGCGCGCACGCCGCTGGACGCGCGGGTTGCGGTGGCCAAGCGCTTTGGCGAACTCCTGAGCGCCAATAAGGACGCGCTGGCCCGCGTCATCGCCCAGGAAACCGGCAAGCCGCTGTGGGAGGCGCAGACCGAAGTGACCACCATGGTCAACAAGGTGGACATCTCGCTGAAGTCCTATCACGAGCGCACCGGCGAACGCGCCGCCGCCATGGGCGACGCCCAGGCGGTGCTGCGCCACAAGCCGCACGGCGTGGTGGCGGTGTTCGGCCCCTACAACTTCCCCGGCCACCTGCCCAACGGCCACATCGTGCCGGCGCTTTTGGCCGGCAACGCGGTGATCTTCAAACCGTCCGAACTGACGCCGTGGACGGCGCAGGAAACGGTGCGCTTGTGGGCCGAAGCCGGCCTGCCGGCCGGCGTGATCGCGCTGCTGCAAGGCGCGCGCGACACCGGCGCGGCGCTGGCCGGCCATGCCGGCATCGACGGCCTGTTCTTCACCGGCAGCTCCGCCACCGGCGCGCTGCTGCACAAGAACTTCGCCGGCCATCCGGACAAGATCCTGGCGCTGGAAATGGGCGGCAACAATCCGCTGATCGTGGAGGGTGTCCAGGACATCGACGCCGCCGTCCACCACATCGTCCAGTCCGCCTTCGTCTCCGCCGGCCAGCGCTGCACTTGCGCGCGCCGGCTGCTGCTGCCGCAAGGCGCTTGGGGCGACGCGCTGCTGGCGCGGCTGGTGGAGGTGGCGGCCAAGCTGCGCGTCGGCAAATACGACGCCGAACCGGCGCCCTTCATGGGCGCGGTGATCTCCAGCGCCGCCGCCGAGGCGTTGCTGCAAGCCCAGGCCGCGATGCTGGCGGCCGGCGGCAAGGCGCTGCTGGAAATGCGCCGCTTGACGCCGGACGCGGCGCTGTTGAGCCCGGGCATCATCGACACCACCGCCGCCGCGCGGCCGGACGAGGAATACTTCGGCCCGCTGCTGCAAGTGATACGCTACGCCGATTTCGATCAGGCCATCTCCATCGCCAACGACACCCGCTTCGGCCTGGCCGGCGGCGTGCTGTCCGACGAGCGCGCGCTGTACGAACGCTATCTGCTGGAAAGCCGCGCCGGCGTGGTGAACTGGAACAAGCCCTTGACCGGCGCGTCCAGCGCCGCGCCCTTCGGCGGCGTCGGCGCCTCCGGCAACCATCGCGCCAGCGCCTATTACGCCGCCGACTACTGCGCTTATCCGGTGGCCTCGCTGGAATGCGACAGCCTGGCCGTGCCGGCGCAGCTGTCTCCCGGCATGGTGTTTTAAGAGCGCCCCCTCTCCCGCAAGGGGAGAGGGACTGAAGGCTGAGTGCGACGCCCGTTCATTCGTGCAGTAAGCGTGGGCGTGCGGTTTTCTCCCCTCGGGGGAGAGGGGGCGTGTAGTCAACGCAAAAGAGTTAGGTGGCGAGAAGGGGCCAGATGGCCGTCCCGCCATTCAGATGGATTGAGGCAAGGGAGCATTCTCCAAATGAACGCCTATGAAGTGAATTTCGACGGCCTGGTGGGCCCGACCCACAATTACAGCGGCCTGTCCTTCGGCAATGTGGCGTCCACCAGCAACGTCAGCGCCGCGTCCAATCCCAAGCTGGCCGCCAAGCAGGGCCTGGCCAAGATGAAGGCCTTGCACGACCTGGGCTTCAAGCAGGGCGTGCTGGCCCCGCACGAGCGTCCGGACGTGGCCAGCCTGCGTCTACTGGGCTTTGGCGGCAGCGACGCCGAGGTGGTGGCGCGCGCCGCCAGGGAAGCGCCGGCCATCCTGGCCGCGGCCAGCTCGGCCTCCTGCATGTGGACCGCCAACGCCGCCACCGTCAGCCCGTCCGGCGACACCGCCGACGGCCGCGTGCATTTCACCCCGGCCAATCTGAACAATAAATTCCACCGTTCGATCGAGCATCCGACCACGGGCCGGCTGCTGCGGGCGATGTTCGCCGACGAGTCCCGCTTCGCCGTGCATCCGGCGCTGCCGGCGCAGATGCACTTCGGCGACGAGGGCGCGGCCAACCACACCCGTTTCTGCGCCGAGTACGACGGCGCGGGGGTGGAGTTCTTCGTGTTCGGCGCGGCGGCTTTCGACGCCCGCTATCCCAAGCCGGCCAAGTTCCCGGCGCGCCAGACCCTGGAAGCCTGCCAGGCGGTGGCGCGCTTGCACGGCCTGAGCGCGGAGCGCGTGGTCTACGCGCAGCAGGACCCGGACACCATAGACGCCGGCGTGTTCCACAACGACGTGATCTCGGTGGGCAACCGCCAGGTGCTGTTCCACCATGAGAAATCCTTTGTCGACCAGCACAAGGTGCTGGCCGAGCTGAGCGCCAAGCTGGCGGCGGTCGGGGGCCGCTTCGTGTCGGTGGAGGTGCCGGCGGCGGAGGTCAGCGTCGAGGAGGCGGTGAAGAGTTATCTGTTCAACAGCCAGTTGCTGTCCAAGCCGGACGGCAAGATGATCATTGTGGTGCCGGAAGAGTGCCGCAATCAGCCGCGCGTCTGGGCCTACCTCGGCAAGCTGGTCGCCGGCGGCGGTCCCATCGACGAGGTCAAGGTGTTCGATCTCAAGCAAAGCATGCAGAACGGCGGCGGCCCCGCCTGCCTGCGGCTGCGCGTGGCGCTGTCGGCGGCGGAAATCGCCGCGCTCAATCCCAAGGTGCTGATGAGCGACGCGCTGTTCGCCACGCTCAACGGCTGGGTGGATCGCCATTATCGCGACCGCCTGAGCAGCGAAGACCTGGCCGATCCGCAGCTGCTGATCGAAAGCCGCACCGCGCTGGACGAGTTGAGCGGCATCCTGGGCCTGGGCTCGGTGTACCCCTTCCAGCTGGTTTGAGCCAGCGATACCCACGCCTGATTTCGAGTCAGGCGCTCTAGCGAAACAGGCCGGGATTCCCGGCCTGTTTTACGTTTGAAGCGGCGGCGTCCGCCCGGATGCGCCGCTCTTGTCGTCGGGATGATGACAGCCTTTCTTTCACCGAAAACTGTCCTGATTAATGGTATCTATTTGACGAATATCATCTATTTTTGGTTTTTAATGTTGTTTGACATGACAAAAGTCATGTGATAGCTTGAATGACATTGGAATATATTGATCGATACGGCTTGCGGATTTCGGCCTCCTAGCCACGGAGGACGCGGGTTTGCGGCGCGGCCGTCCGCTGCGGCGCAGCGGTTGGGCGTTTGGCGAGGGCGGAGACGAAACGAGGCCTGAGGCGTTTCTACAACGGGATACGGCCTGGCCTTTGGTACTGGTCTGGACGAAATGGCGGAGGTTGATGCCGGAGCGGGCGGCGTTTCGCCCCCGGCGATGTTTTGGCGGTTTTGCGGTTGTTGTTGATTGCGAATGAGAGTGCCGGTTGGATTTTCCGCCGCTGCGATACGCAGTTCATCGCGGCTCCTTTTGTCTTGCATACACTTCAAGTGCCAATACACCATGAAATATCACTGCATCGGCATCGGCAGCGGGCCGTCCAATCTGAGCGTGGCTTCGCTCTTGCATGGCCAGCACGACATCAAGAGCATCTTCTTCGAACAGAAAGCGGCGTTCACCTGGCACGACGGCATGATGATTCCCGGCGCGGGGCTGCAAGTCTCCCTGTTCAAGGATCTGGTCACGCTGGCGGACCCGACCAACCGCTTTTCCTTTGTGTCCTATCTGCACCAGCACGGCAGATTGCTGCAGTTTCTCAATGCGCGTTTCGATCAGGTGTCGCGGCTGGAATTTCGCGATTATCTGAAATGGGCGGCGGAGAGCAACGGCAATATCTGCTTTGGCGAGCGGGTGCTGGAGGTCGATTTCGACGGCGGCGCCTTCGTGGTGCAGACCACGAAGCGGAGGGTGCAGGGCGACAATGTGGTCGTCGGCGTCGGCATTGTGCCGGAGGTGCCGGACTTCGCGCGCTCCTGTCTCGACGACAGCACGCATTTCCACGTCAATGAGTTCGCCGCCAAGGCCGGCGTCGCGGCGGGCAAGCGCGTGCTGGTGATAGGCGGCGGCCAGTCCGGCGCCGAGGTGGTGCTGGATTTGCTGCGCCGCGGCGGCGGCCAGGCGCCGGCGGCGCTGAGTTGGGTGTCGCGGCGGGAGAATTACTTCCCGCTCGACGATTCCCCGTTCACCAACGATCTGTATACGCCCACCCATTCCAATTATTTTTACGAGCAGGACGAAATCTTCCGCAGCGCCTTCATCAAGCGCAATCTGCTCAGCAGCGACGGCATTTCCGAATGCACTTTGCGCAGCCTCTACCAGCAGATCTATTCGCTGCGCTTCATCGAACGCTCGCCTATCGACATCCGCCTGCTGCCCTTCCGCGAGGTGCGCGCCATCGGCCGGAACGGCGAGCGCTGGTCCATCGCCGCCCGCCATCTGGGCGCCAACGCGCCGGAAACGCTGGAAGCGGACGTGGTGATCTGGGCCAGCGGCTTCAAGCCGGCGCCTACGCCCTTCTTGCAGCCGCTGCGGGAGCGCCTGGAGCGCGAGGGCGAGGAAATCGCCGTCGACCGCGATTACGCGGCGCTGGGCAAGCTGCCGCGCAATCGCAGCCTGTTCATCCTGAACGCCATCCGCCAGCAGCGCGGCCTGGCCGATCCCAATCTCAGCCTGACCGCCTGGCGCAGTCAGATCGTCATCAACCGCATGCTGGACGCGCCGCGCGCCGGCGATGTCGACGCCGCCTTCGTGTCCTGGGCGCCGCTGGCCTCGGCGCGCGCGGACGAGCGCAAGAACAAGAGGGAATGGGCATGACGGCGCCCCGCATCGTCGTCGTCGGCGGCGGCATCCTCGGCTGCACGATAGCCGCGCGCCTGCTGGAGCGCGAGCCGCGGGTCCGGCTCACCCTGGTGGACCGCGACCTGGTCGGCGCGGGAGCATCGATGTATTCCGCCGGCGTCCATTTCCCGGTGGGACGCTCCGAGCGCGTGCGCCAACTGAGCGCGGCCAGCGCGGATTACTACCAGACCTTGCGCGCCCGCCATCCGCAGCTGCCCATGCACGGTTTCGACTTTTTCGTCGCGGCCGGCGCGGCCGACGCCGATGAGGTCCGCGCCCGCTGCGCCGGCCTGCTGCCCTTGTCGGCGGAGGAACAGTCGCGCGTCGCGCCGGATCTGCCGGTCGGCCGCGAGCTGTGGCGGATGCCGGATTGCCATGTGACGGATGTGCAGGGGCTGGCCTTATGGCACGCGCAGCGTCTGCGCGGCCGCGCCGAGGTGTTGGAAGGCGTGGGGGTCGAGGCGCTGGACGAGAGCGCCGACGGCGTCCGCCTGAGCTTGTCCAGCGGCCGGGAGCTGGCCGCCGACGCCGTGGTGCTGGCCCCCGGGCCATGGGTCAACGAGGGCTGCTGGAGCGGGCTGACCGCCGGGCTGGGGGTTCGCGTCAAGAAGGTGGTGGCCCTGCATCTTCAGCGGCCGGCGGAGGAGGGCGCCGCGCTGTTCTTCCCCGCCGAGGACGCTTTTCTGGCGCCGCTGCCGCACCGCGGGCATTGGCTGTTCAGCTACACCTGCCAGCAATGGGACGTGTCGCCGGAGCAGTGCCGGCAGGCCGGGGTGGAGGCTCGCGAGATCGCCGAGGCGCGCGAGGCGCTGCGGGGCGTCGCGCCGGCGCTGGCGCCGCTGCTGAGCTCGGGCCGGGTGTTCTGCGACGCCTACAGCCCAAGCCGCGAGCCGCTGGCGCAATACCTGGGCCGTCATCGACGCGTTCTGTTCGTCGGAGCGTGCAACGGCTCCGGTTACCGGCTGGCGCCCGGCGTCGCCGCGGAAGCCGTCGCCCTGCTCAATCACACTCTCACCAAGGGATAGCCGATCATGCACATCATAGAATTGAACGAAGCGCAGCGGTCGCCGGCTTTCGGCATCGAGATGGCGTCCATCGCCGGCCTGGGCGAGCAGGAGCAGGTGCGGCTGGCCTACGGCGTCGTCGAACCCGGCGGGGAAAGCCAGCCGCACAAGCACGACGAGCTGGAAGCCTTTCTGATTCTGAGTGGGGAGGGCGTCATCGACGCCGACGGCCGCTCCCAGCCGGTGCGCGCCGGCAGCCTGGTGCTGTTCAAACCGTTTGAAAAACACGTGTTGCGCAATACCGGCGGGCAGCCGCTGCGCTTCTGCGACTTCTACTGGCGGGACGCGGCCAAACGCGAGGCCGCCGCGCAGGACAACGGCGCCGCGCGTCTGAAAGGGCGGCCGGTATTCGTGTTTTCCACGCCGCCCACGCCCAACGGCGATCTGCACCTTGGCCATCTGTCCGGGCCCTATCTGGGCGCCGACGTCTATGTGCGCTTCCTGCGCGCCAGCGGACACGAGGCCTACCACCTGACCGGCAGCGACGATTACCAGAGCTATGTGGTGGGCCGCGCCCGCCAGGAAAACAGCAGCCCTCAGCAAGTGGCCAGCCATTATTCGGCGGCGATCCAGTCCACGCTGGATCTGATGGACATCCATCTCGATCAATACACCGTCACCACCCGGGACCCGGCTTACGCGGCCGGCCTGCGCGATTTCTTCTCGCGCCTGGTGCGGGGCGGCGCGCAGCTGCGTTCCGACGCGGCGCTGTTCGACGCCGAAACCGGCGATTATCTGTACGAGGTGGACGTTTCCGCCAAGTGTCCAAGCTGCGGCTCGCCCTGCGGCGGCAATATCTGCGAGGAGTGCGGCGAGCCCAACAACTGCGTGGATCTGGACGCGCCGCGTTCGCGGCTGTCGGACGCGACGCCGGTCACCGGCGCCATCCGCCGCTACATGATCAATCTGTCCGCCTTCAAGGACGCGGTGGAGCAGCATCAGCGCCTGGGCAAGGTGTCGCCGCGCCTGCAGCAATTGGCTGAGCGGGTGCTGGCGCGCAAGGACTATTGGGTGCCCATCACCCATCCGGCGCAATGGGGCGTGCCGCCGGCGGAGGAGGTCGAGGGCGAGCAGGTGATCTGGGTGTGGCCGGAAATGGCTTACGGCTTCCTGTACGGCATCGCCGAACTGGGCGGCCGGCTGGGCAAGCCCTGGCAAGCCGACCGGCCGCAGCCGGACTGGAAGATCGTCCACTTCTTCGGCTACGACAACAGCTATTACCACTCCATCCTGTACCCGGCCTTGTACCGGATGGCCTTCCCGGACTGGCAGTGCGACATCGACTACAACGAGAACGAGTTCTACCTGCTCGACGGTCTGAAGTTCTCCACCAGCCGCCGGCACGCGGTATGGGGCAAGGACATCCTGAGCCCTGACAGCGTGGACGCGGTGCGCTATTACCTGGCGCGCACGCGCGGCGAGCAGGAGCGGACCAATTTCACGTTGGAGGATTTCCATGCGTGCGTGGAGCGGACGCTCTTGGGCCAGTGGCAGGTCTGGCTGAGCGGCCTGGGCGAGCGCTTGCGGCAGGATTTCCAGCAACGCGCGCCCGACGCCGGCAACTGGACCGCCGCTCACACCGCCTATTTCGACGCGCTGAGCAACCGGCTGACCAGCCTGAGCACCCATTACGGCGCAGACGGTTTCACGCTCAACCGCGTGACGGAAGAGCTGGACGGGCTGGTGGCCGGCGCGCTGCGCTTCGCCAAATCGAACGAGCGCATCCGTCGGAATCCGGCGCTGCGCGACGAGTACCGGACCGCGGTCGCGCTGGAGCTGGCCACGGCCCGCCTGCTGGCTCAGGCCGCCGGCCCGCTGATGCCGCGCTTCGCCCAGCGCCTGGGCCGCGCCCTGGGCATGGAAGGCGTCGACGTCTGGCCGGAAAGCGTGGAGCTGTCGCCGCCGGGCGCCGCTCTGGACTTGGCAGAGCAGCGCTTTTTCACGCCGCTGCGCCGGGCGGGCGCGGCGGAGGAAGGGCGGTCATGAGCGAGATGAGGTCTCAAGCGCCGCGCGGCCCGGACGTCGATCTGGTCAACGCCGTCGCGCTGCGCGGATGCGATGACGAGCGACATGTGATCCGCTTCCGGCAAGACGGTGTCGTGCGCGCCTGGACGCTGGCCGAGCTGGACCGCAAGGCGGCGCGCGTGGCCCGGCGCTTGCATGCGCTGGGCCTGCGTCCGCGCGACCGGGTGGGCATTTTATCGCGCAATCGGATCGAATTCGTGCTGCTGGATCTGGCCGTCCTGAAACTGGGGGCGGTGACCGCCGGCTTCGAGGCCGGGCGTTTCGAGCCGGCGCGCATCGTGGACCTTTACGGCTTGAAAGCCTTGTTCGCCGAGGGCGTGGACCGCTCGGGCGCGGTGTTCGACATCGCCGAAGTCCAGGCCTGGGCCGAACACGCCGAGGCGGACGCGACGGAGCGACCCTTGCACGCCGGCTACGACCCGGCCGACGTGCTGGCGATCAAGTTCACCTCGGGCAGCACCGGCGCGCCCAAGGGCCTGGAAGCCACCGTCGCTAGCGTCAACAGTTCCATCAATGAAGTGCAGGCGATGTTCGGGCATGGGGACGGCGACAATCTGCTGGTGTTCCTGCGGCTGGCCTTGCTGCAGCAGCGCTACTGGATTTATTCGGCGCTGGCGTTTGGACACGACCTCACGCTTTCCGATCTGGATCAGGCGCTGGACATGGCCAAGGCCTGCCAGCCCACCGTCGTCATGGGCGTGCCGGGCTTTTACGAAGCCTTGCGCGCCAGCCTGTCGCAGCGGCACGGGGACGCCGATTCCGCCGCCCGCGGCGCGCAGATACAGGCCGCGCTCGGCGGGCGCGTCCGTTATCTGTGGACCGGCTCCGCTCCGGCCAGCCGGACGGTGCTGGAATTCTTCAACCATGCCGGCGTGCCGCTGTACGAGGGATACGGCAGCAACGAGGCCTGCATCGTCGCCAAGAACCATCCCGGCGCCTTCCGCCTGGGCAGCGTGGGCAAGGTGCTGCCCAACAAGTCCATCCGTTTCGACCAGGACGGCGTCTTGATCGTGGCCAGCCGCCATCCGGTCAACTGCCGCTATACCTGGTGCGATCCCGGCGTCAGCGAAAAAAGCTTCCTGCCCAGCGCCGAGGTCAAGACCTGGGATCTGGGCCATGTGGACGAGGATGGTTTCCTGTACATCCACGGCCGCGTGGACGACGTCTTGACCATGGCCAGCGGCCGCAATGTGCTGGCGAGGCCGCTGGAGGAGGGCTTGCGCCGGCACCCGGACGTGCACGAATGCGTGTTGTACGGCACCGGCAAGCCCTTCATCACGGCCATCCTGTCCCCGGCCTTGGCCGGGGCGGACGCCGAGGCTTTGCGCCGGCATATCCGGGCGCTGAACGAGGATGTTTTCCAGGAGGCGCGCATCCTGGCGGCGCTCATCGTCGACGAGCCGTTTTCCATCGAGAACGGCCTGCTGACTTCTCAATTCAAGCCCAAGCGCAAAATGATTCATCAGCGCTATATGGCGCAGCTGGACGACATCTATGCGCGCCACGCGCGGACGCCGGAAGCGTTTTCGGCGGACGCGGCGTATGTGCGGGATGGCCGGGCGCCGCAGCCCTCTTTCTGATACGCGGCCCGCTTAAACCTATGCAAGGAGCGATACATGACTTGGCGTAATTTGAAGGACCTCACCCTGGAAAACGAACGCGTGCGCTTGCGCCGGATTCAGATCGGCGATTACGCGGCGTTCGAGCGCATCGTGTTCGAGCCCGCCATCTGGGAGTACTTCGTCGCCCGCATCCAGACGCCGGACGATCTGGGCCGCTTCGTCGAGCAGGCGATACAGGACACGCTCAACGGCAGCCGCATCGTGTTCGCCATCATCGACCGCCAAACGGACCGCATCGTCGGCAGCACCGCTTACGGCAATCTCGCCGAGGGCGAGCGCCGCCTGGAGATAGGCTGGTCCTGGCTGTGCCGGGACGCGCGGCGCACCGGCATCAACCGCGCGGTCAAGTTCGAACTGCTCAAGCACGCGTTCGAAGCGCTGGAATGCGAGCGCGTGGAGTTCAAGACCGATGTGCTGAACGCCGGCGCGCGCGCGGGCCTGGCCGGCATCGGCGCGACGGAGGAAGGCGTGCTGCGCAGCTTCAACTTCATGCCCGGCGGCCGTCGCCGCGATGTGATCTATTACAGCGTGCTGCGCCAGGAATGGGAGCGGGTCCGCGCCGAACGCTTCCCGGCGCTGGCCGCCGCGGCAAGCCGTTGAGCGGCCGGGCCGGCATCAAGATGGACGCCCCCGACATGTCCGCGAGCCTGCAGATGAAAACCGAAGACTTCGTCTTTAGCGCCGGCGAGCACTGGCTGGCCGCCACCCGCGTGCAGCCGGACGCCGGCGCGGCAAGCAGCGTCCTCACCCTGCACGGGCTGGGCCAGACCGCGAACCGGCACACCATACGCTATGTGCTGGACCACCTGGCCGGGTACGGCCTGGGCTCGGTGTGCTTTGAATTCTCCGGCAACGGCGACAGCAGCGGGGCGCTGGAAGAGGCCTGCCTGCGGCGTCGTTACGAGGAAACGCTGGCCGCCGCCGAACACCTGGACAAGCGCGAGCCGCTGACCCTGATCGGCACCAGCATGGGCGGCCATCTCGCCGCCTGGGTCGCGCCGGTGCTGAAGCCCGCCTGCCTGGTGCTGTTCTGCCCGGCAAGCTATCCGGCCGACGCCGCCGAATCCCGTTTCGACGGCGGCCTGGCCCGTCCCGGCCCCTATCCGGACTCCCCGGCCTATGCCGGCCTGCGCGAATTCAGCGGCGACTTGCTGATCATCGGCGCCGGCAAGGACGCGGTGGTGCCGGCCGAGACGCTGGACGGCTATCTGGCCGCGGCCATGAACGCCCGCAGCAAGAAGGTGGTCTGGCTGGACGACTGCGAGCATTTCATCCATCGCTGGCTGCCGCATCAGGACGCTTTGCGGCCGCAAGTGCTGACGACGATAAGGGACACCATTCTGCGGGCGCGCGCCCGCCAATAAGACCCACTAACAAAACCCCTGATCCCGCGTTGCGCCTCCTTGTCGTACGACTTGTACTGTCCGTGTCGGCGCGCCTTGGCTCAGGTTCTCTGCGAGGTTTTGTTAGCGGCTCTAAGTCTATTGGAGGAATCCATGCAACACGCTCCCGTTCTGATCGAAGCGAATATCC
Source organism: Chromobacterium sp. Panama (assembly GCF_003052555.1). NCBI lineage: Bacteria > Pseudomonadati > Pseudomonadota > Betaproteobacteria > Neisseriales > Chromobacteriaceae > Chromobacterium > Chromobacterium sp. Panama. The sequence goes on along the minus strand of NZ_QARX01000001.1, from coordinate 3,205,555 downwards.
TGAAGCGGCGCGATGTCGCCAGCCTGGAGATCGTTGAAAACGCGTTCTCCAGCGGCCCCGTCGCCGAGGCCCTGCGCCGGGCGCCGGGCATCGAGCGCCGCCGGGGCTTGAGCAAGGAGGCGTTCGACCGCGAATACCGCCACCAGCAGCGGCCGGTGATTCTGGAAGGCTACGCCGCCGACTGGCCGGCGGTGCGCCATTGGAGTTTCGAGCATCTGGCCAAGCGCTGCGGCGCGACGCCGGTGGTGGTCAACAGCTATAGCAGCCAGCGTTCCGCCCAGGCCAGCTTCGCCGAGTTCGTTGACATGCTGATGCGCAACGAGGGGCCGGAGGCGACGCCCATCTATCTGCAGGAATGGTATTACCAGGCCTCCTGCCCCGAGCTGGCCGCGGACATGCCGGAACTGGACATCGCCCAATACGATTTCCGCCGCGATCTGTACGGCGAGGTGATTTCCACCAATCACCAGCTCTGGCTGGGCCAGCGCGGCGGCGTCACCCGGCTGCATCAGGACTCCTACACCATCGACGTCATGCATGTGCAGCTGGTGGGGGAAAAACACTGGACCGTCTTGGGGCCGCAGGCGATGTTGCCGGAAACGGAGACGGGAGGCGCGGATCTGCAAGCGCTGGCCGACGATCCCGCCGCCCAGCTGATGCAATGCACGCTGAAGCCCGGCGACGTGCTCTATCTGCCGGCGCTGTGGTTCCACCGCATCAAATTGTTGAGCAACTCCATCGGCCTGGGCCGGAAGTGCCTGGACCAGGCCAATCTGCAAACCCATATCCGGCAACGGATGGCGGAGCTGCTGGCGCTCGCCCTCAATCCGGAAGAGGTCAAGCTCACCCATCCCGAACTGTTCAATGTGGTGATGATGCGCAACCGGGTCTGGGCCAAGCGCATGGGCATCGATTTGTCGAAACTGCGCCCATGATCCGGCTTTCGCCCCGCGGTGCGGGACACATCATCAGGAGAAAATAAATGAAGCAAGCACATGTATTGGTTGTCGGGGGATTGAACCACACGCTGGACAGGCTGGAGCAATTGGGCGCCCGCTATTCGATGATGCAGATCCCGGAGCGCGTCAATGAGCGCCAGTACGGCGCGGCGGTGCGCTACGCGGTGATGGATTACGAAGACATGGAGGAGGTCTTGCTGCTGGCGCGCGCCTGGCACGCCAAGGACCCGTTCGACGCGGTGGTGTCCTTCACCGAATACGGCCTGCATCCGGCGTCGCAATGCGCGATCGAGCTCGGCGTCGCCGGCGACAATCTGGAAGCGGTGCTGAACACGCGCGACAAGATCAAGATGCGGGAGCTGCTGGGCCGCCACGGCCTGAGCCCGGTGCGATACCAGGTCTGTCAAAGCCTGGACGACGCGAGAAGCTTTTTCCGCTCGCTCAACGGCGAGGCCATGGTGCTGAAGCCGTATGCCGGCGGCCTGAGCGAGGGCGTGTTCTTCGTGGATGAGGACGCGCATCTGGAGGCGCGCTGGAACGGCTCCCGCGCGGTGATGGACGGGCCGCTTCTGGCGGAGGAGTTTCTGCACGGCCCGGAGTACAGCGTGGAATCGCTGTCCATCAACGGCCGGCATGAGATCGCGATGATCACCGAGAAAGAGGTCACGGCGCTGCCGCGCTTCATCGAGCTGGGCCACCAGGTGCCGGCGCGGCTGGACGAGGCGCAGCAGGCGGCGGTCAAGGCCTTGGTCAGCCGTTTTCTGGACGTCATCGGCCAGAAAACCGGGCCCGCGCACACCGAGATCCGCCTGACGCCGTCCGGGCCCAGGATCATCGAATCGCAAACCCGGATAGGCGGCGATCAAATCTGGGAAATGTGCGAGCTGGTCAGCGGCGTCAACCTCACCGGCGAGACCATCGCGGCGCTCACCGATCTGCCGCGGCCCGAACGCAAGCCGGCGGCCAAGGCCGCCGCCATCCGCTTCTTCTCCTACGAAAACGCCCGCATTCTGGACGTGAGCGGCGTCGAGCAGGCGAAAAGCGCCCAGGGCGTGATCCGGGTGGAATGCCAGCTGCACGCCGGCCTGCGCTGCGAGACGCTTAAATCGTCCAATTCCCGCCAGGGCTACGCGCTGTGCGTGGGCGACTCGATAGAGCGGGCCGTCGCCAACGCGGAGGCCGCGCGCGACGCGGTGCGGGTGGAGTGGGAAGCGCTGAGCGCGGAGCAGGGCGGACTTTGAACCGTTTCTTGGACAACTCGAATAAAGACAGGCAAGCATGAACTCGCATCCGGTCCGGCGCAGCGTGTTGTACATCACCGCGCATTACATCATGACCTATCTCGGCTACTACGGCCTGGTCTCCACCCTGGTGGTCACGCTCAACAAGGCCGGGTTCAGCGCCGAACGGATCGCCATGCTGGTCATCCTGTTCACCTTGACGACCAAGGCGGCGAAGATACCGCTGGCGCCGTGGCTGGACCGGATGGCGGCGACGAAGTCCGTGCTGATAGGCTGCGTCATGGCCGCGGTCGGTTTCTTGCTCTTGTATTCGGCCAAGGATTTTTATTTGACCGCCTGTGCGCTGGCCCTGTCCGGCACCGGCATTTCCATCAACGCGCTGGCGAGCAAGCAGCTGGCCGCGGCGACCAGCGATATGATGGACAACCGCGCCAAGCTATTCTCCATCACCTATATCGGCATCAATATCGCGGCGGCGGCGGCGGCGCCGCTGGCTCTGTACCTGGCGGCCAAGGGGCAGTACCAGCTGGTGTTGATCGGCATCGCCGTCTCCTACTGCGTGGCCGGGGTGGTGACCTTCCTGAACTTCGGCAAGCTGGGCATGAAGCGCCCCGGCGGCGGCGCGCCGTCGTTTCTGGCTTATTGGAAGTTGCTCTACGTGCCCGGCATTCCCCCCTTCCTGCTGATCAATTTCTTTTGCTGGCTGCTGTACGGCCAGCTGTTCAACGTGCTCGCGCTCTATGTCTCGGAAACGCTGGCCCAGCCGGGCAAGCTGGGCTGGCTGTACACCCTGAACGCCTTGCTGGTGATCGGGCTTCAGCTCTTGGTCACCCATCTGGCCCACCGCTGGAGCGGCGGCAAGCCGCTGGGCATTGTCCGTTCCTCCTACGCCACCTTCGCGCTGGCCTTCATCATGCCCTTCATGCTTCCGGGCTATATCGGCGCGCTGGCCTTCGTGCTGCTGTTCACCTTCGCCGAGATGATGTTCGCGCCCAGCATGGACGTGCTGCTGCTGTCCTTGATCGGCAAGGAGAGCCGGGCGGTCGCTTACAGCGTGCTGTCCATCAGCACCGCGCTGGGGGAGTCGCTGGGCGGAGGCATGGGCGTTGCGGTTTACCGCTGGATGGCGGATTACGGCCATGCCGGCCAATTCTGGCTGGCGCTTGCCGGCTTGTCGCTGCTGTGCATCGCCGTCGCCTATGTGTTGCAGGAGTCGAGCGCCGGCTTGCGCGCGCAGGCGGCGGGAGCGGTTTAGCGAAGCGGAGCAGAGCGTAAACCGCTGCTTAGAACCTGTTCACGATCTTTCCGAGAGATGGCTCCAAGACATGGAATCCGCTGCGCGGATGGTGATTTTCATTGCCGGGGCTGCCCGGC
>NZ_QARX01000001.1:3140622-3201881 GCF_003052555.1 Chromobacterium sp. Panama | reverse complement strand
CTCTATAACGGCAGCCACGCCACCCCGGACTTTAGCGGCGCAGGGGCTTTGCCAGCGAACAAGACCCTCTCCGGCATCAAGTCCAAAGAGCATCAAGGAGGCGGCTACAGTGAGCTGCTGTTTGATGATACCCCCGGCGAAGTTCGCGCCAAGCTTTCCAGTGAGCCAGGCAAGACCCAGTTGAACCAGGGCTTTTTGACGCATCCCCGCAAAGACGGGAAAGCAGAACCTCGGGGTGAAGGTTTCGAATTGCGATCCGACTTAGCCGGAGCAATTCGAGCTGCTAGAGGAGTTCTTGTTAGTGCGCATGGCCAGCCCAAGGCTCAGGGCGGGCAGTTGGATCGAGATGAATTGATAAGTCAGTTAGAAATGGCCTTGTCGATTGCACAAGAGCTAGCTAAAACCTCAGAGATTCATGAGGCAGAAACTACGGATACAAGGTTACAACAGCAGCTAGTTGAAGATTTAAAACAATGGGAAGCGGGAAGCAACACTTCTAAAGAAGGTAAGAATGGAGGTAAAGGAATGCTAGCGTTGACTGCTCCTCAAGGTATTGCTGTTTCATCGGATTCTAGTATTAATATGGCGGCAGGCTCAAACTATGATCTAGTTACAGCTAAAGATAGTAATGTCAGTGTCGGGCAAAAACTCCGCTTTCGTGTTGGGCAGTCCTTGTCAATATTTGTGCAGCAATTAGGCATGAAATTTATTGCGGCGGCTGGCAAAATTCAGTTGCAAGCCCAAAACGATGAAGTTGAAATTGGTGCGGCTAAAAAATTAATGCTGTACTCCTTAGAGGAGATTGTCCTTTCTGCGCCCAAAATAACAATATCGGCTCAAGGTGCTTCAGCAGCTTATGGTGGTGGTAGTATCATCACTCAAGCCTCTGGTTCTCACACTCAGAAAGCATCTAGTCATTCGATGGAAGGTCCCGGGAATAGTTCGCTACAGCTGCCAAATATGCCTAAGAGTAGTTTTAAAACCAATGAAACTTTTGCGGTTTCAGGCCGCTCTGGTATAGCCCAAACTCAGATTGCGCATGAGCTAAAAAATGGACAGGGGGCTGTTGTTGGAGGCGGGAGTACAGACGCTACAGGGACAACAGAGACTGTTGTAGGAAAAGCCACTGAACAATTAACAATGTTTTTGAATCGGAAATAGTATGACCGCGTGGGTGAATGAAAAGGCTACTCGTCGGATTAAGCTAGAGTTCGATAAAAATGGTAATCCTAAATTTAATTCAACTCAAAGCCCTGAATCCTTTAAGCAATGTGCTCTGTGTGTAAAGCCGCCGCATACGGTGATTCCTATAATTTTTGTTCCGGGAATTATGGGGACAAATCTAAAATTAAGAGGGGGCCGGGGCAATGCTTGGTCTCCTCCTAATGGCGTATTTTCTGGCATTGGTGCCGCAGGGAAAGGCGCTATGCAATCGCCAGGAACTCGCCAAGGTTTGTTTGATCCGAAAGAGACTGAGGTCAATTGGGATGGCCCCTGCGAAGCGCCTTCGGATGTTTTCTGGCTAACATCTGAAGAGGCAAAAAAAAGAGGTTGGGGGGCACTTCATGCAGAAAGCTATCATGGCATTCTGAGTCAATTGGAGATTAGTCTGAATGATCAGTATAGTAAGCCAGGACTTCCTAAAGAGCGTGGCAATTTCCTGCTTCCTGAAATTGGTTTACTGAGTCATCTTGCAGGAGGACACTCCAAAGCGGAACGAGTCAAGGGAGAGCCTGATTATTCTTTTTTGGCTGAAGAAACAGTTACTGCCTGGAATAAAGTACCTAAATCGCTTTCTCAGGAAGATGTTCTTAAACTTGATGATTATTACTATCCGGTCTGGGCGCATGGCTACAATTGGCTTCAAAGTAATGAAGAGTCTGCTCAGTCTCTGATTGTAAAAATTGACGAGATCATTGCTTATTACCAAAAAAGTGATTACTTTCATTGTGATGGTAAAGTGATTCTGATATCCCATTCTATGGGAGGGTTAGTTACACGCCGCGCAGCTCAACTAGCGGAGGATAAGGTATTAGGGATTGTACATGGGGTACAGCCTGTAGCGGGTGCTCCGGTAGTTTATCGACGCTTTCGGGCCGGCACTGAAGTCGGTGGTTTTTTCGATATCGTTGGCGCGGCAACTGCGTCAATTATTGGCTGGAATGCGGCAGATGTTACTCCGACGTTAGCTTGTTCTCCTGGGCCGTTGGAGTTGCTGCCTACAAAGCACTATCCTTCTGGCTGGCTAAGAGTTGTCAAAGGTTCTGGAGCTAGAGAAGAGGTGTTAATTCATCTACCAAAGGCTGATCCTTATGAAGAAATATATAGTAAAACTACTGACGAATGTTGGTGGGGAATGCTTGATCCAGATCTGATTGATCCAGCCAATACAATCAAAACGGTTGCACCTCCTCGACAAGTTTATGAAACGTCTCTTTCTAAGGCTGAACTGTTCCATGATACAGTTGGTCTGTATGCTCATCCCCAGACTTATGGATATTATGGGGCAGATGAGAAAAAATACCGTGCTTTTGGACAAGTAAGCTGGGAGACAGAGAGTTTGCCTGATGACGATGCGCTACCCTTGTTGTTGAATAAGGATAGTGGCCGTAGTCTGACTGGCAAGTCCACAGTTTCACTGTATCAGCAGGAGGGTAGCCCGAAGGTGAAATTGAAGTTGAGAAATGAGCGAAACCAAGCGGGCGATGGTACTGTTCCACTTGATTCTGGTGCTGTGTTAGCAAAATTACAACCAACTCCACAAGCTGTCTTTGAGATGAGAGGGTTTGATCATCAAAAAAGCTATGGAGATAAATTTACAATTAGAGCTACTATTTATGGCATTGCCAGACTAATACAGCTTGCCGAGCCAGCAAAACCTTAAAGGGTTATCTAATGAAGACGCTTGCACTCTCATTATTAATAGTAGCAGGGGGTAGTTCAAACGTAATTGCAGAGGGAGGGGAGATGTTTGAGAAAAGCAAAACTTACTGCTTCGGTCGCTATGTGGTTGATGTTCCGCTCGAGCTGGAATTGATTGGCGGAACAAATAAATATATCTCTGGCTCTATTGACTCTGGGCGTGGTCCACAGAAATTTAAAGAACTTGTTGCAAAATCACTCGAGAAGAGAAAGAGTGAAAATTATAAGCGAGGCTTTAAATATGCCGGATCAGAATTTGAAGGGGATAACAATAAGAGGATCATAGTCTCCAAGGCTGATTTATACAGCACAACAGCTTACGGAATTGATGCTTATCTGTTGGTTCCATCCACCAGACCCGGTGCGGGAACATATTTTTACACTGGGGGAGAAGGGTTTGATGGGAAAAGCATCTCCCAGACGGTTGAGCAATATAAAAAACTAATGTCAAGCTTGCGATATCGTTCCAGCAATGACATACCAAAAGAGGCTGGGTTTTGTTTTGAGAATGGGTTTGTTGCCGGAGATGGAAAGACTCAGCAGATTGAGAGTGTAAGTTTGAGTTTTACTTTAAAGAAGCATCCGGATGTTTTCGTCCGCCTATCAAGTGATGTTTACTTCAGGCAGGAAAAAACATTGCTAGATAGAAGCGATGAACGTTATAAGTCATTCCCCAAAGAAGTGCTAGCCAAAATAAATACGTTGCGTTCAGGCGTGAGAGATGTGAATGGAAATAAAGGTGAAGAGTCTCTAAAAATATTTCCTTCAGATGATGGAATGGGAAAGGTGTACGGTTTTTATTGGGAGACTTTGGGAGAGGTTGGCAATGCTTTAAAGCCAAGTGTGCATCTTGAAGTTAGCACAGGTGAAGTGGGGGCAGGCCAGTCAATTCCATCAACTATAACTCAAAAAGAAGCTCTAGCTTTATACGAGGCTGTAGTGAAATCTATTCGTTTTCGGTCTTATAATTAATTGAGCCAATTTTTATGATGAGCATTTCAAGGATTGTTTCCCGCTTTGGGATTTTGTCAGCTGTATTAATTGTGACAGGTTGCGCCCTTAATGGGCCGCTTGAACCTGAGGCGATCCGCGCCGCGATGAAAGCGACTTATCAGTGTCATTCATCGCCAATTGAGAAAGTGGGGCAAGGCGAGCAAGGTGTAAATAAAGGCTGCTATTTTGTGCTGCATAGCCCGGAGACGGGGAGGGTGCTCAAAAATACTCCTTATCTACTTCAGGTCCATGATCCGAAGTCCAGCGGCGAAGCTCCTGCGATTTCATTGCAGGGACGGACGGATGGCCAAGGAAGAAGTCAATTTGTATCACCCCCTTTTGATATTGATGTGAATGCAGTGCGCTTTGTAGAAGTTGTGGGCAGCGGGAACTATCGGGGCAACTTTACCTTGGTTTCAAGAAGCGGCAAGCCATCTAGCGGGGCTGGATACAAGTTGTTGGCATGCGGGAAAGAAGTATATAAATCCCGTGCAGACTATCACGGTGAAACAGTGGTTTATCAAACGCAAGATCGCTGTGACTTTTCAATGCAACTTACAAGGTGAGCACGGAGCAGCTTTGCTCTAGGTTCAAGTAAATTCTTTTAAAAGATAGGCACTTATGTTACCTAACGAGGTGTAACTTCAGCGCCTGTCTTTGGCTTTTGTGCTATTGAACAGAAAAACACAATCGTGCTCAGTATGATCTTTGCCAAGAGATATGTGATAGTCCTATGTTTTTGAAATTTAATTGGCCGATTGCAACAAATAGTGGACTCAATGGGTAGGTTCCAGACCCATAGCTCCTAGATGTTGATGAGTTAGTGTGGCCGGTGAGGGCATCGTGTGTTTCTTCATCTACCTCAGCTTCTCTGCATATGTCCTTGAAGCTATGCCGGAATGAGTGAAACACCATGCGCTTGTCTGTAATTCCTAATTGCCTTCTACACCACTTTCCCCACCACTGTGACCATAGAGATGAACGCTTTCCATATTTGTCGGGCGTTAATTCTGGGAATAGGTATCCAGTGGGAGGCAGTGTCTCTAGGTAATTGCCAAATCCCATTCGTTCCAGTTCCGAATGAAGAGGAACTCGACGCCTTGACTCGTTGGTTTTCACTGAACCTTCATCGTCTCTGTCCGTGATATGAATATGCCACCCTAGGCTATCCTTAACAATGTCCGATACTTTGAGTTGAGCCAGTTCTTCTAGCCTTGCTCCCGTAAATAGGCCCAACAGCGGCAGCCAGAAAGCTGTTTCTCCCTTGCCAGCTACAGGCCGTGTATTTTCGGTGGCGTAGATCGGGCTGTTGAAGATAGCTTGGAGTGTCTTCAGGTCATAGGAGGTCCGCGACTCTTTTTGAACTTTTCCGACTACGACGCGGACGGAGGCGATGGGGTTTTGTTCGATGTAATCGTTTTGTGCAGCCCAATTCAGTAGCGTTTTCAAGAACGCCAGGTGCTTGGAATTGATCGTTTTGGCGGAGAGGCCTTTCTGCAAGAGGGCTTCCTTGTACTTGAGGCCATGTGCTTTAAGTATCTGCTTGACTGGTAGGGTGCCGATGCAATCATGAAAACGGTTAACCACTTGAAGCATATCGTCAAATGATTTGCTTTTCAGCTTCCGTTCGGTTTGGTATTTGTTGAGAATATCTACTAGAGTCGGCGCTCCCTTGCTGGCTATGGCCGCCCTAGCCTGTAAAGGGGCCAAAGAGGGCATAGGCACATCGTCGACTACTTCGCCCTCGTGGCGGGCTTTCAAGGCATCTACGGTGCGTTTGTATGCCTTGGATGCGGCTGAGACGAGCCTCTTGTAGTCGACAGAGCTTGTATCCAACTCGATGCCTTCAAAGCGGAGGCTGTCTTCAAGGGCATTTACAACTGACCAAGTGTCTCCTCGAGCGATGGCCGCACGTGCATCTTGATCCAGCCGGGAGAGATCGTCTCCTAGTTGTTCATATCTCGCGTTGTCCAGGCCCTGTGATCGTAACTCGCTATCGAACGTCATCATACGAGATTGGTGCATATGAACGATGCGGCTTATGTCATCGTCTGAGAGGGCTACGACTACAGTGGCCTTGTCCTTGGCGCGAAGTTCGGCAAACTGATCGTCCCACTCCACGCGTATTCTTGCGGCAAGGCGGTTCGCCTCTCGGAGGTCTCGTGTTTGCAGTGAGCGCCACACGTCTTTTTTGCCGTTGAAATGGGGGCGTAAATCAGTAGGGATCGTGATGCGGAAGTAGTAGACTGAAGAGCCTGTGCGGCGGAGTACATTGGTATGCTTAGGCATGTCTGGCATGGGGCCAAGTGTAGCACACAACTGTAGCAGTTGGCCTGGAATGGCCTTTGAAATCAGTAAGTTATTGAGGCTTAACAGATTTAATGGTGCGAAAGGAGAGACTCGAACTCTCACGCCTTGCGGCGCTGGAACCTAAATCCAGTGCGTCTACCAATTCCGCCACTTTCGCTTTGATGCCGCTTGCAAATCCGGCCAGAAGCCCTAATTTGCAAGGGAGTGCAAGAATACCCGAAGCGCTTTCCCGGCGCAAGCCGGCCCGCCTGGAAACTTATTGCCACGGCGGCGGTCACTGTCGGTACAATTTGATAAAAATCCCTTTGGAGAAAGGCTTAATTATGCACCCGAACCTTGAGACGGCCTATCAGACGACCGGTATGGCCGAGGTACGCCATAAGGTTCTTCGCAATACTTATGGTTTGCTGGGCTTGTCGATGATCCCCACAGTGATGGGGGCCATCGTCGGCACCAATATGAATTTCGGCTTTCTGGCCGGCAGCCCCATCATCGGCATGCTGGCGATCCTGGCCGTGTTTTACGGCCTGGTGTTCGCCATCGAGAAAAACCGCTACAGCTCGGCCGGCGTGTTCCTGATGCTGGGCTTCACCTTCCTGATGGGCTTGCTGTTGGGGCCCTTGCTGCAACTGGCGTTCAAGTTTTCCAACGGCGGCCAGCTGATCATGACCGCGGGCGCGGCCACCGCGCTGGTGTTTTTCGTGATGGCGGGCATCGCCACCACCACCAAGCGCGATCTGAGCGGCCTGGGCAACTTCCTGACCGTGGGCGCCATCGTGCTGATGGTGGCGGTGGTGGCCAACATCTTCCTGCGCATGCCGGCCTTCCATCTGATGATCTCGGCGGCCTTCGCGCTGTTCAGCTCGCTGATGATTCTGTGGCAGGTCAAGGTGGTGGTGGACGGCGGCGAGGACAGCTATATTTCCGCCGCGCTGTCCATCTACATCAGCATCTACAATCTGTTCACCAGCTTGCTGCAACTGCTGCTGGCCTTCGCCGGCGAGCGCGACTAAAACCCGCGCCGGCATCGCCTTCCAATCAAAACGCCCCGTCCGGGGCGTTTTTTTGTTCCTTTTTTTTCCCTTCCCTAGCGTTTCTGTCTGACAAATCCTGACGCCCGCCCACCGGTCCGGCGGCGCTTTCGGCTGGCCGCTCGCGGCGTGGCTGGCGGTGGCTTGTCTAGTCCTTTCCCTGCTAAGCGGTTGATTTTGACAAGATTTTTCGGGCTTTGTTGCTTCGTGTTGTCATATTTGCGAATGGGAATTATTGCATTTTGTATTATGAAGTTTTTATATACGATAAAAATAAATAGGACTTTGGCATTTTTGGCTTTGATGATTCACTGCTTAGGCAGGCGCCGCTTGGGCCGGCTGAACGCGGCGACGGACGCCGCCTCGGCGGCCCGGCGCGAGCGCCGACGCAGGTTCGCCGCATGGCGCCCGGAGCAGGGCGGCTAGTGTTCCGGGTTTGGGCGCCGGCGAAGAACCGAGGATTTCACCGTCGCTGGCAGGCGGCGGCGAATGGCCGGGAGCGATGGGGTGGCAGCCTCGGACTCACGGCGGTTGTTCCCTATCGACAGCAGTTTCGACACTTAGGAGATGCAATGCGTATCCATATCACGGTGGGCGCGGTTTCGCTGGCCCTGGCGTCCCTGGCCGGTCAGGCCGCAACGCCCTTGCAAGCGGGAGATCCGCTGGTGTCCCAGCAATGGTTCCTGCAAAACACGGGGCAGAACGCGTTCTCGCAGCGCGGCGGCGTGGCCGGCATCGATCTGAATCTGGCGCTCAGCCATTCGCGCAGCATCCAGGGCCGCGGCGTGACGGTGACCGTCATCGACGACGGCTTGGAAATCCGCCATCCGGACCTGGCGGGCAATGTGGTGCCCGGTTCCAAGAACCTGGCCAACAATAGCGACGACCCGACCCCCAGCTCGGCCACCGACAGCCACGGCACGGCCGTGGCCGGCATCGCCGCCGCGGTGGGTTTCAACAATCTGGGCGGCCGCGGCGTGGCGCCGGCGGCCAGCCTGAACGGCTTCAACTGGCTGAAGGCGCAAACCACCGCCGGTTGGATGTTGTCTCACGGCAAGTCGCCGAGCGACAGCGCCGGTCAGTCGTCCACCCTCTCCCGCGTGTTCAACCAGAGCTACGGCAGCTCGGCGATCCGCTCGATCCCGGGCAATCCGGACACCGATATGACGCTGCGGGTGCGCGACGAGGCGCACGAGGACGTCAGCCTGCGCAGCAACGGCGGCAAGGGAGCGGTCTTCGTCAAGTCGGCGGGCAACGCCTACGTCAGCTTCCAGTCCGGCTCTGACGACGACGGCAAGCCCACTTATGTCTTGGCCAAGGCCGGCAACGACGGCCTGCCGATCCAGGACTCCAACCTGACCACCGACAACAGCAATTACTGGAACGTGGTGGTGTCGGCCTTGAACGCCGACGGCGTGCGCTCGTCCTACTCCTCGGTGGGCGCCAACGTGCTCTTGACCTCGCCGGGCGGCGAGTACGGCACCGCCAGCCCGGCGATGGTGACCACCGATCTGGTGGGTTGCGACCGCGGCTCCAACTCCACGCTGCGTCCGTCCACCAATCAGTTGCACGGCGGCACTACGCTGGACCCGAATTGCGATTACCGCGGCACCATGAACGGCACCTCCGCCGCGGCGCCGGCCGCCTCCGGCTCGTTTGCGGTGCTGATGTCGGCGTATCCCAATCTGAGCGCGCGCGATGTGCGCGATCTGCTGATCAAATCGGCGCGCAAAGTGGACGCCAATCATGCCGGCGTGACCCTGGCATTCAAGGACGCCAAGGGCGGCGCGCATAGCTATCAGGCTTTGCCGGGATGGCAGAACAACGCCGCCGGCCTCGCTTTCCACCCGTTCTACGGCTTCGGCCTGATCGATGTGGACAAGGCGGTGGAACTGGGCCGCAATCACAAGCCGCTGACGGCGCTGGAGAAGACGCGCTGGCAGACGGTGTCGGTGATGAAGGCGATTCCGGACGCCAGCGAAGCCGGCCTGGACAGCGCGTACACCCATGCCGAGGATTTGACGGTGGAAGCGGTGCAGGTGCTGGTGGACGCGAAGCACGGCCGCGCCAACGACCTGGCGGTGGAGCTGATCTCGCCGGCCGGCACCCGCTCGGTATTGCTGTCGCCGCGCACCGGCCTGGTGAATGAGAGCTACGGCCTGAACCAGCAGCGCCTGTTGTCCAACCACTTCTACGGCGAATCGGCGCGCGGCCAATGGCGGCTGCGCGTGATCGACACCAACGGCGCCGAGTACTATTACGACTACCGCGACGCTCAGGGTCAGCGCACGCTGAGCCTGCCCAACGCCGCCGGCACCCTGCGGTCTTGGTCCATCCGCTTCATCGGCCACAAAGGAGCATAACGATGAAACATTCCCTGATTCTGGCCGGCCTGCTGGCCCTGGCCGCCGGCGCCCAAGCCGCCGACGTTCCGTCCTTCAAGCAGAAGCCGGGCGGTCAGCCGCTGGTGATCAACGGCAAGACTTATTACAAACAAGCGGCGCCGGCCGGCAAGCTGCCGCTGGGCGTCAGCGCCCGCTCGGCGGCGAGCGAAGGCGGCGCGACGCTGAAGCGCGGCGACGTGCTGCGTTCCGAAGGAGAACTGGCGCCGTCCAAGGTCAGCGGCGTGGTGATGGTGAAGCTGGCTTCGCCGCGCGACGAGGCCGCGCTGGCGCGCGATCACAGCCTAAGCGTGCGCTACCGCACCCAGAGCGTGGTGGTGTTCGACGCGCCGGCCCAGGCCGAGCTGCTGTCCTTGCAGCAGCGTCTGGCCGCGGACAAGCGGGTCAAGCAGGTGCAGTTGGAGGTGTTCAGCAATAGCGAGTTGCCGCAGTAAGGGTGTTCGCCAGTCCAAAGGACGACGCCGGCCCGGGGCCGGCGTTTTTCATGCCTCGGCGGTGTGCGGCTGCAGGTGGCGGGTGTTTTGGCCCAGTTCCACCAGCAAGCGATCCAGCCGCGCGATGGCGTCGGCGATGGCCTGGGTTTCGCCGGACAGGCTGCGCGTGGATTCGCCCACCGCGGTGATGTCGTGGGCGAACTGGGCGAAACCCTGGTTCTGATTGGCTTCCGCTTGAGACATTTGGCTGAGCAGGCTGGCCAGCTCGCCGGTTTCGCGGATGATGCCGGAGAGTTTTTGCTGGGCGTCCACCGAGTGGTCGCGGCCGGTCCGCATCTGCTGATTGCCGTCCCGCATCGCCACCAGCGCCTGATTGGTGCCGTCGACGATCAGCCGGATCTTCTGCTCAATGTCCAAGGTGGCGTTTTGGGTGCGCTCGGCCAGCTTGCGCACCTCGTCGGCCACCACGGCGAAGCCGCGGCCCAGCTCGCCGGCGCGCGCCGCCTCGATGGCGGCGTTGAGCGCCAGCAGATTGGTCTGGTCGGCGATGTCGCGGATCAGCTGCACGATGCCGCTGACCTCGGCGCTGCGTTCGCCCAATTGTTCCAGCCGGCCGGAGGCCAGCGCAATCACCTCGCCGGCCTTGCTCAGCTGGCGCACCGCCTGGTCCATCGCCTCGCCGCCGCCCAAGGCCGCCTGGCCCGCGGTGTGGGCCAGCTGGGTGGCGGTCACCGATTGCTCGGCGTTCTGGCTGGTGACCACCGCCATCTGCTGGGCGATCACCACCATGTCCTCGGAGCGTTCGCGCTGGCTGGCCATGGTGTCGGCCATATTGCCGGTGCTGCCGGCGATGTCGCGGCTGGCGCTGGAAGCGGCCTGGATGGACTGGGTCAGCTGGGCCATCAGCTGCCGCATCGCCTGTTGCGCCTGTTCGGCCTCGCGCCGCGCGCTTTCCAGTTTCTCGAAGCTTTTGACCTTGGCCTTGTCGAAAGCCAGCGCCAGGGCCAGCACCACCAGGGACAGGCCGGCCAGAGATTTGGCTTGCAGCTTGGGGATTTCCGCGTGGGGAATCGGGTTGGCCGGCAGCAGGCCCCGGGCGCTCAGCCACAGGAAGAGGCCGATGGCGGCCGCGGTCAGCGCCAGCCAGACCATGCCGGAGACGCGGGTGGCGACGAAGACGGCGGTGAAGGGAATGGCGGCGAACCAGACAATGCTGGTGGATTGGATGCCGCCGTTGACGTAGACCATCCAGCACACCATCGCGTACATGCAGCTGGTGATGAATTCCGCGCTGAAGCGCACCGCGCCGCTGAGCTTGAGCAGCAGCGGCCCCAGCAGCAGGCCCAGGCCGCCTAGCGCGATGCCGGCGGCCATCGCGCGGTGGCCCAGTTGCAGGTATTCGACGGCGAACAGCGGCGCCACCAGGCCGGCCAGCAGGCCGACGCCGACGACGGTGCGGCCGCGGATCGCCTGTTCCGGGGATAGGCGGACGCGGTCCGGGATGAACCATTCGGTGATGGTTTGAATCGACATGGAGTGCCCCTCTGATGCGTTGTAGACGCGGCTGCGGACGCAGCTTGTTGTTGTGCGGCTCTTATGGCGCTCCAATGTAAAACAATTGTTTGAATTAACGCAATGGCATGACCGGACAGGCCGGCGAAGGGGAGGGGCGCTGTTGCGCGGAACGGCGAAACCGCCTGCCGGGCGGCAGGCGGTTGGGGGAGGGCGGCTTCAGTTCAAGCGGACTCGCCTTGCTCCGCCTGCAGCGCGGTCAGCGCGATGGTGTAGACGATGTCGTCCACCAGCGCGCCGCGCGACAGATCGTTGACCGGTTTGCGCAGGCCTTGCAGCATCGGGCCCACCGACACCACGTTGGCCGAGCGCTGCACCGCCTTATAGGTGGTGTTGCCGGTGTTGAGGTCCGGGAACACGAAGACGGTGGCGCGGCCGGCCACCGCGCTGTCCGGCGCCTTCTGGCGGCCCACCGATTCCACGCTGGCGGCATCGTACTGCATCGGGCCGTCTATCAGCAGGTCCGGCCGCTTTTCCTTGGCGATGCGGGTGGCTTCGCGCACTTTTTCCACGTCCGAGCCGCTGCCGGAGGAGCCGGTGGAGTAGGAGATCATCGCCACTCGCGGCGGAATGCCGAAGGCGGCGGCGGAGTCCGCCGACTGGATGGCGATGTCGGCCAATTGCTCGGCGTCCGGGTCCGGGTTCACCGCGCAGTCGCCGTAAACCAGCACCTGCTCCGGCATCAGCATGAAGAACACGCTGGAGACGATGCGGGCCCCCGGCGCGGTCTTGATCAGCTGCAAGGCCGGGCGGATGGTGTTGGCGGTGGTGTGCACCGCGCCGGACACCAGGCCGTCCACTTCGTCCAGCGCCAGCATCATGGTGCCCATCACCACATTGTCTTCCAGTTGCTGCTCGGCCATCGGCGCGTTCAGGCCCTTGCTCTTGCGCAGTTCCACCATCGGCGGCACGTAACGGCCGCGCACCTCGTTGGGGTCGATGATTTCCACCGATTCCGGCAGGGCCACGCCCTGGGCTTCCGCCACTTGCAGGATTTCGGCGCGCTGGCCGATCAGCACGCAGCGGGCGATGCCCTTCTCGTGGCAGATGGCGGCGGCCTGGATGGTGCGCGGCTCGTTGCCTTCCGGCAGCACGATGCGCTTATTGGCCTTGCGCGCTTTTTCCATCAGCTGATAGCGGAAGGCCGGCGGCGGCAGGCGCAGTTCCTGCGGCGCGCCGATGTATTGCTTCAGCGGCGCCACGTTCAGGTGTTCGGCGACGAATTCGATCACGCGCTCCATGCGCTCGCGGTCGTCGGACGGCACTTGCAAGCTCATATTGTTGAGCGCGCTGCTGGTGTCGAAGGTATTGGATTCGCTGGCCATCACCGGCATGCCGCCGGTGAAGGCTTGCTGGCACAGCAGCATGATGCGCGGGTCCGGCATCGAGTCGCAGGTCAGCAGCAGGCCGGCCAGCGGCACCCCGTTCATCGCCGCCATCGCGGTGGCCAGCACGATGTCCTCGCGGTCGCCCGGGGTGATGATCAGCGCGCCGGGCTTGAGCAGGTGCACGATATTGGGCACGGTGCGGGCGGTCACCACCATGGTGCGCACGCGCCGGCTGGTCAGTTGGCCGGCGTGCAGCAGCCGCGCCTTCAGATGATTGGCCACGTCCAGCGTGCGCGGCGCCAGCAGCTCGGGTTCGTGCGGGATGGCGCCCAGCAGCGGCAGTCTGACCTTCTTCATCAGGCTGCCGCTTTCCAGCACCTCGGTGGCGATGTCCTGGGCGTTCTGATCCTTGGGCACCCGGTTGAGGATGTAGCCGGCGACTTGTCCGCCCTGACCGCCGCCAAAGGCCTGGATGCTCATTTCCAGTTGCTCGGCGATCTCATGGCTGGCCAGATTGTCGGCGGCGCTGACCAGGATGGTCTGCGCCTGCAGATTGCGGGCGATCTTGGTGTTGAGGAAGGTGGAGAACACCTGCTTCTGGTCCGGCACCAGGCCTTCCACCAGCACCACGTCCACCTGATGGGCCGCCTGCTGATACAGGCTGACCACTTCCTCCATCAACTGATCCACCTGGCCCTTGGACAGCAGGTGTTCCACCCGCTCCATCGGAATCGGCTCCGGCGGATTGAGCCGGCAGATGGCGCGCGCGAAGTGGGTGGAGCGCTCCGGCTCCTTGGGGTCCGCGCCCTGGGCGATGGGCTTGACGAAGCCGACGCGCAGGCCGGCCTGTTCCAGGCTGTGGATGGCGCCCAGCGCCACCGAGGTCAGGCCGGCGTTGAAGCCGATGGGTGCGAGGAAAAAGGTTTGCATGGTTTCAGAGACTTTCCTGTGACGCGCGGCGGGAATGGGCGCGAATGGCGGTCCGGCACCGACCGAACGGTGTCGCAGGCTGCAGGCGCTTGGCGCGATGAGTCGTTAAATTCAGCATTTCGGCAAAAATCAGCGGTTTTGTCGCCATTGGACCCGAGCTCGCGGCCGCGGCGGCGGGCATGGATTCCCGCTGCGTCGGACGTGGCTTTCAATCGGTATAGCATTGCCGGAAGCCGGCGTCAGCGCCGCGGGGTCTCCGGCGAAAAGCATGGCTGCGCCTGCTTTTACGCGGCAGGCATTGTAACTGGCGGCATATCGGCTACAGTCCAGATGGGGTCAGACTCCAGGGCCGGACGGCGGCGATGACGGCGATTATAACATCATGAATTAAGCGACTCTAATATTGCATTGCAGCGTGAATGCTAAAGCTTTGATTCCTATCAAAAATATTATTCTAAGTATGATTTGGGTATGGCAAGCTGATGTTTTTACGCCAAGAACCCGCTTCCAGCAGAGAGGAAAGGCTTGCCCCGGTGGGGGGGCGGGGGCATAATCCGCCCCTCGGCCGCAAGGTTCGGCCTTGTTTTTGTTGATTGTTTTTGATAGTCCCGCAAACTCGTTTTAAGCGAGATTCGGCTGGTCTTATATCTTCGGGTCTGTTGACGTTTGTTTTTCTGCCGCGTTCGCTTTCAGTCGGACGCTTAGCGCGAAGGCCGTCTCGTCGCAGTGTCGTTCACTGCCAGAGGTGGCCGACAAAGCGAGGCGCTGGTTGGGCGCAGCAAGGAAGGCAAACGTCAACAGGCCCTACCACGGAGGTGTGGGAATAATGTCTGATCTGGCTTCCGCGCAGTTGCTTCAAGCTTCTGCTGCCCAGCTACCCGTCTATACCTATTTCGATCCTGCCTATTACGCTCAGGAACAGCGGCTGCTGTTTGGAGACGCGCCCCTCTACTATGGCCATGAGCTGATGACGCCGAACGCCGGCGATTATCAGACTCTGGAATGGATGGGCCACGGCAAGATGCTCAAGAACGTGGATGGACGGGTCAAGCTGATCTCCAATGTCTGCCGCCATCGCCAGGCGGTCATCTATAAAGGCCGCGGCAACGGCAATCATATCGTCTGCAATCTGCATGGCTGGACTTACGATGCCGAAGGCGCTTTGCTGGGCGCGCCGCATTTTCCGGAAACGCCGTGCCTGAAGTTGAACCAGACCGAGCTGACGCGTTGGAACGGCCTCTTGTTCGACGCGCGCCGCAATGTGGCGCGCGATCTGGAAAACCTGGGCGTGGCCAAGCACATGAGTTTTGACGGCTACGCCTACCATTCCAGCCATCTGAGCGAGTACGGCTTCAACTGGAAGACCTTCATCGAAGTGTATTCCGAGGATTACCACGTCGATCCCTTCCACCCCGGCCTGGGCAATTTCGTCGATTGCGGCGACCTGAAATGGGAGTGGGGCGCGCAATACCATGTGCAGACCGTGGGCGTGAAGAACCAGCTGGCCACTTCCGGTTCCCGCGCCTACGGCAAATGGCATGAGGAAGTCCGCCGGCGCTACGCCGATCAGCAGCCGGAGTTCGGCGCCATCTGGCTGACTTACTACCCCAACATCATGGTGGAGTGGTATCCGCACGTGCTGGTGGTCAGCGTGGTGATGCCGCGCGGGCCGGAGCAGTGCACGGTGTTGACCGAGTTCTACTACCCGGAGGATGTGGTGTGGTTCGAGCCGGAGTTCATCGAGGCGGAGCAGGCGGCCTACTTCGAAACCGCCAAGGAAGACGACGAGATTTGCTACCGCATGCACGAAGGCCGACGCGCCTTGTGGCTGCGCGGCGAGAACGAGGTGGGGCCTTATCAATCTCCCACCGAGGAGGGCATGTTGCACTTCCACGAGTTCTACCGGCGCAAAATGGGCGCGGCGCTGGCTGGTTAAGCGGCGGCTTGCAGTGTCATAATGGAAAGGCGCGGACCATGTCCGCGCCTTTCTTATTCTGGTTTGCCCGATTCCATGCTCAAAACGCTTTTCCGCTGTTTGCCCTTGTCGCTGGCCTTGCTGGCTCCGCTGGCCCAGGCCGCCGTCTATACCGACGCCGCCAGCCGGGTGCGTTTCAATGTGCCGCCGGGCTGGAAGGTCCGCCCCAGCGTGGTGGACGGTCAGCGCGTGCTGCGCGTGGTGCCGCCCAAGGCGGACCAGCGCGAGCGCGCCGCCATCGATGTGCAGGTATTCGCGCGCAAGCCGGGGCGCGGCGACACCCTGGCCCGGCTGGCGCAGAAATACCGCCGCGAGGGCGATAACCGCGAAGCCGCCAATTTTGCCCGCGGCAACAGCCGCAGCGGCCGGCTGGTCACCGAATACCGCGACGGCCGTTTCGTCTCCAACCGCTTGTGGATCGTCCGGCATAATCTGCACGTGTTCCAGCTGGGGGACAAAAAGCGCATGGCGGAGGCGCGCTGCGCCGCCAACGCGTCGGAGTTCAAGACCTACCGCCGGCAGATGGAGGCCATCTGTCTGTCGCTGGAATTGTTGAAGCGATGACGCCGGCGCTGAGCGAGGGCGCGAGAACCCTGGGGCTGCGCTTGCGCCAGGGACGTTTAGGCTCCGGCTGGATGGTGGTGGCGGCCCTGTGCTTCGCCTTGATGAGCATGTTCGTCAAGCTGGGCGCCGACGCCTTCGGCTCCACCGAGCTGCTGTTCTGGCGCACCGCCATCGGCGCGCTGACCTTGGGCGCGGCGATGGCCTGGAAGCGCCAGTCGCCGCGGACGCCGCATTGGCGCGGCCACATCAAGCGCAGCTTCGTCGGCTATATGTCCATGGTGGCGCTGTTCTACGCGCTGACTCGGCTGCCCTTGTCCACCGCGGTGACGCTGAACTACACCTCCTCGCTGTTCTTCGCCTTATTGTGCGTGGTCAAACTGAAGGAGCGCCTGACGCCGCGCACCGGCCTGGCCTTGTTGCTGGGCTTCGTCGGCATCGTCATCCTGCTGCGGCCCACTTTCAGTTCGG
The DNA here is from genome assembly GCF_003052555.1 of Chromobacterium sp. Panama. Lineage (NCBI taxonomy): Bacteria > Pseudomonadati > Pseudomonadota > Betaproteobacteria > Neisseriales > Chromobacteriaceae > Chromobacterium > Chromobacterium sp. Panama. The sequence goes on along the minus strand of NZ_QARX01000001.1, from coordinate 3,184,952 downwards.
CGCAGTGGCTGGCCGGCCTGATTGGACTCTTGTCCGGCGTCAGCGCCGGCTACGCGGTGTTTCAGGTGAGGGAGCTGGGCCGGATGGGCGAACCGTCCTGGAAGGTGGTGTTCTGGTTCTTCTCCGTTTCCAGCCTGTTCGGCGGCGTCTGGCTGATCCTGGGGCCGGGCTTCAGCGCGGTGACGGCGGACAATGTCTTGCCGCTGCTGGGCGTCGGCGTTTGCGGCATGCTGGGCCAGCTGGCGATGACTCGCGCTTACAAGGACGGGCGCAAATACCTGGTGGCCAGCTTTGCTTATCTGACGGTGCTGTTTTCCGTGCTGCTGGGCGTGGTGTTGTGGGGCGACCCGCTGAGCGGATGGTCGCTGGCGGCGATGGCCTTGATTGTGGGGTCCGGCCTGATGGCGGCCCTGCGTTGAAACAGAACTTGGATATTCAACAACAATGCATAAGGATAACGTGGTTTGACTAGCGGAAAGTGGCGCCTGGGTTCGGGCTGGATGGTGGTGGCGGCGGTGTTTTTCGGCCTGATGGGGGTGTTCGTCAAGCTGGGCGCCGAGTATTTCTCCTCCACCGAGCTGGTGTTCTGGCGCACGCTGATGGGCGTGGTCACCCTGGGCGCGGCGGCCTTGTGGCGGCGCGATCGCTTCGCCACCCCCTTGCTGCGCTATCACGTGCAGCGCGGCCTGATCGGCTACGTCTCGATGCTATTGTATTTCTACGCCATCGCCCATTTGCCGCTGTCCACGGCGGTCACGCTCAACTACACCTCGCCGATGTTCCTGGCGCTGTTGTCGGTGGTCCTGCTGCGCGAGCGCCTGCCCAAGCAGGCGCTGGCCGGCCTGGCGCTGGGCTTTGTCGGCGTGGTGCTGTTGCTGCGGCCCACCTTGTCCAGCGAGGCCTGGGTGGCCGGCCTGCTCGGCGTCGGCTCCGGCCTGCTGGCCGGCTGGTCCTATCTGCACGTGAGGGAACTGGGCCGCCAGGGCGAGCCGGAATGGAAGGTGGTGTTCTATTTCGCGCTGATCTCCACGCTGGGCGGCCTGCTGCTGATGTTGTTCGAAACCTGGCACCCGGTGACGCTGGAAAACGTCTGGTTGCTGCTGGGCCTGGGCGCCACCGCCACCATCGCCCAATTGGCGATGACCCGCGCGTATAAAGTGGGGCGCAAGCTCTTGGCCGCCAATCTGTCCTATCTGACCGTGGTGTTTTCCACCCTGTTGGGCGTGGGGCTGTGGGGCGACCCGCTCAGCGCCGCCGGCTTGGCGGCGATGGGTTTGATCATCGTCAGCGGCATGCTGGCCAGCCGGCGTTAAGCTGGAAGCGAAATCCGGCGCTGCGCCGGACCCGGCCTGGAGGGTGGGAGGATGGCGGTACCGGCGGACAAGGCGGCTTTGCTGGCGGCGATGAGGGACGAATACCGGCGCTTGCGCGCGGTGTTGGCGCGGGTGCCGCCGGAGCGCGCCTTCGTCCAGGAACTGGACGGCCACGCCAAGAACAGCCGGATGAGCGCGGCGGACCTGCTGGCCTATCTGCTGGGCTGGCAAGCGCTGGTGCAGAAGTGGCACCGGCTGGAGCGGGAAGGCCTGCCGATAGACTTTCCCGACGCCGGCTACCGCTGGAACCAACTGGGCCTGCTGGCGCAGAAGTTCTACCGCGATTACCAGGGGATAGGCGACTGGACGCGGCTATGCGCGATGCTGGACGACAGCCAGCGCCAGGTGGAGGCGCTGGTGGAGAGCTACTCCGACGAGGCGCTGTACGGCCGCGCCTGGTACGACAAATGGACGCGCGGGCGGATGATACAGTTCAACACCGCCTCGCCCTGCCGCAACGCCCGCGGGCGGCTCGTCGCCTGGCTCAAGACGCTGCCGGCCGCCTGAAAAAGCTTGCCGCGCCAATGCGGCCAGGCCTTAAAATGAAAGCGACACCGCAAAGGAGAAGCACATGATCTCGATACGCGAACAACACTACGGCCTGGACGTGGCGCTGTACAACGAATTCACGCTGGCGGACTTCAAGCTGCTGGAAGAGGCCTTGCTCAAGCGCCAGTCCGAGTGCGCCAAGCCCGACCTGCTGCTGGACCTGACCGAGTTGAAGGACTTCACGCTGGACATGGCGGTGGAAGAGGTCAAATTCATGCGCGCCCATGAAAACCACGTCGGCCGCGTGGCGCTGGTGGTCAGCGATGTCTGGATCAAGCTGGCCGCCCACATCGCCGGCCTGCTGTCCAATACCCGCACCCAGTATTTCGATACCGCGGAAGAGGCCCAGGCCTGGTTGGAAAGCCCGGTGGCGGCGGGCACCTGATTTGTCCGGTTGCGCTGATTTCGGGACGCCCTATGCGGCGTCCCGGTTGATTTTGTCGGCAATGGCGGTAGAGTAGCGGTTTTTGTTCAACTCGAAAGAATAAAAACCGATGTTGAAAAGCATTTCCCATCGTCTGGCGGCGGAACTCTCCGTCCGCGAGGCGCAAGTGGCCGCCACCATCGAACTGATAGACGGCGGCGCCACCGTTCCCTTCATCGCCCGTTACCGCAAGGAAGTCACCGGCGGTCTGGACGACACCCAGCTTCGCACTCTGGCCGAGCGCCTGGTGTATCTGCGCGAACTGGACGAGCGCCGCGTCAGCATCCTCGGCAGCATTTCCGAGCAAGGCAAGCTGAGCCCCGAACTGGAGGCCGCGCTCTACGCCGCCGACAACAAGACCACGCTGGAAGACCTTTACCTCCCCTACAAACCCAAGCGCCGCACCAAGGCGCAGATCGCGCGCGAAGCCGGGCTGGAGCCCTTGGCCGACGGCCTGCTGTCCGATCCTAGCCAGGACCCCAACGCCGCCGCGGCCGCCTATGTCAACGCCGAAGCCGGCGTGGCCGACGCCAAGGCGGCGCTGGACGGCGCGCGCGCCATCCTGATCGAGCGCTTCGCCGAGGACGCCGAACTCTTGGGGCGGTTGCGCGAAAAACTGTGGAGCGAGGGCGAGCTGGCCGGCCAGGTGGTGGCCGGCAAGGAGCACGAGGGCGCCAAGTTCTCCGATTATTTCCAGCACCGCGAAGCCATCCGCGCCACCCCCTCGCACCGCGCGCTGGCGCTATTGCGCGGCCGCAACGAGGGCGTGCTCAGCCTGACGCTGAAGTATCAGCCGGACGAGACGCCGATCACCGAGCGCTCCGCCTATGAGCAGTTGATCGCCGCGCGCTTCGGCGTGAGCGACGCCGGCCGCCCGGCCGACAAATGGCTGCTGGACGGCGTGCGCCTGTGCTGGCGCGCCAAGATATTCCTGTCGCTGGAACTGGAACTGGTGTCGCGGCTCAAGGACGCCGCCGACGCCGAGGCGATCAAGGTGTTCGCCGACAATCTGCACGACCTCTTGCTGGCGGCGCCGGCCGGCCGGCGCGCCACCCTGGGCCTGGACCCGGGCTTGCGTACCGGCTGCAAGGTGGCGGTGGTGGACGACACCGGCAAGCTGCTGGACACCGCCACCATCTATCCGCACGAGCCGCGCCGCGACTGGGACCGCTCGCTGGCGGTGCTGGGCGCCTTGTGCGCGCGTCACCGCGTGGATCTGATCGCCATCGGCAACGGCACCGCCAGCCGCGAAACCGACAAGCTGGCGCAGGAACTGATCCGCGCCTATCCGCAGCTGGGCATGACCAAGATCGTGGTGTCCGAGGCCGGCGCCTCGGTGTATTCGGCCTCGGAGCTGGCGGCGCGGGAATTCCCGGATCTGGATGTGTCGCTGCGCGGCGCGGTGTCCATCGCCCGCCGCTTGCAGGACCCGCTGGCGGAGCTGGTCAAGATCGACCCCAAGTCCATCGGCGTCGGCCAGTACCAACACGACGTCAACCAGAGCCAGCTGGCGCGCGCGCTGGACGCGGTGGTGGAGGATTGCGTCAACGCCGTCGGCGTCGACGTCAACACCGCCTCGGCGCCGCTGCTGACCCGCATCTCCGGCCTCAACGCCACGCTGGCGGCCAATATCGTGTCCTACCGCGATCAGAACGGCGCTTTCCGCAACCGCAGGCAATTGCTGAAAGTGCCGCGGCTGGGCGACAAAACCTTCGAACAGGCGGCCGGCTTCCTGCGCATCCGCGACGGCGACAACCCGCTGGACGGCTCCGCCGTGCATCCGGAAGCCTATCCGGTGGTGGAGCAGATTGTGCTCAAGACCGGCCGCGAGATGAAGTCGCTGCTGGGCGATTCCGGTTTCCTGAAAACGGTGAAGGCGGTGGATTACACCGACGAACGCTTCGGCCTGCCCACGGTGATGGATATTCTGCGCGAGCTGGACAAGCCGGGCCGCGACCCGCGTCCGGAGTTCAAGACCGCCACCTTCCAGGACGGCGTCGAGGACATCAAGGACTTGCAGCCGGGCATGGTCTTGGAGGGGGTGGTCACCAATGTCGCCAACTTCGGCGCCTTCGTCGACATCGGCGTGCACCAGGACGGCCTGGTTCACATCTCCGCCTTGTCCAACAAGTTTGTCGACGACCCGCGCAAAGTGGTCAAGGCCGGCGACGTGGTCAAGGTCAAGGTGATGGAAGTGGACGCGGCGCGCAAGCGCATCGCGCTGACCATGCGGCTGGACGACGCGCCGGGCGCCGGCAACAGCCGCGGCCCGCGCAACGACGGCCCGCGCGCTCAGGACCGGCGTGGCGGCGATCGTCAGCGCGGCCAGCAGCCGGCCGGCGACACCGCGATGGCGGCGGCGTTCGCCAAGCTCAAGCGCTGAGGGGGCTGAAGTCAAAAACGGCGGGGATATTCCCGCCGTTTTTCATTCCGGCACCGAGGACAGCGGCAGCTTCATCGTCTGTTTGATCGCGTTCAAGGCGATGGTGGATTTGACGCTGCGCACCAGCGACAGCCGCATCAGCCGGTTCATCACGAAGGTGGACAGCGAGGGCAGGTCCGGCACCACGATGCGCAGCAGATAGTCCGCCTCGCCGGCGGCGGCGTAGCATTCCAGCACTTCCGGCAGTTCGTTGATGGCCTGGGCGAATTCCTGCAAGGCGCTTTCGCTGTGGCGCTCCAGGCTGACGTGGGCGAAAGCCATCACCGACAAGCCCACCTGTTCCGGCTTCAGCGCCACCTGATAGCCCTGGATCACGCCGCTTTCCTCCATGCGCTGGATGCGGCGGCCGATCTGGGACGCGGACAAAGCCACTTGCTGCGCCAGTTTCTGATGGGTGACGCGGGCGTCGTGCTGCAACGCGTCCAGGATCTGGTAATCGAAGCGGTCCAATTCAATTTTGCGCATAGTGAGCATTTCATGGCGGTTATATGCGGCAAGTGTGCAAAAAAAATCGCATACAGGCAAATTTTGCGGTCTTCCCGCATCGCTCCGGGCCTAAAATAGAGTTATCCACCTAAATATCCGGACCCACCGCCATGAACGACCGAGCCGATTTCGTCGTGCCCGACATCACCACGCGCAAGAACGTCGGACTCAGCCACGACAGCGCGGACTTCACCCTGCCGCAACCGCTGGAGCGCTACACCGCCGCCGACCACGCCACCTGGGCCACGCTGTACCGCCGCCAGAGCGAGATGCTGCCGGGCCGCGCCTGCGACGAATTCCTGGAAGGCCTGGAGCGCCTGGGCGTGGACGCGGACCGGGTGCCGGACTTCGCCAAGCTGAATGAACAACTGATGGCCGCCACCGGCTGGCGGATCGTCGCGGTGCCGGGCCTGATTCCGGACGACGTGTTCTTCGAGCATCTGGCCAACCGCCGCTTCCCGGTCACCTGGTGGCTGCGCGAGCCGCATCAGCTGGATTATCTGCAAGAACCCGATGTGTTCCATGATTTGTTCGGCCATGTGCCGCTGTTGATCAATCCGGTGTTCGCCGACTACCTGGAGGCTTACGGCAAGGGCGGGATGAAGGCCAAGGCCTTGGGCGTCTTGCCGATGCTGGCGCGCTTGTACTGGTACACGGTGGAGTTCGGCCTGATCAACACGCCCAAGGGCATGCGCATCTACGGCGCGGGCATCGTGTCCAGCAAGGGCGAATCGGTGTACTGCCTGGACAGCGCCAGCCCCAACCGCGTCGGCTTCGATCTGGAACGCATCATGCGCACCCGCTACCGCATCGACACTTTCCAGAAAACCTATTTCGTCATCGACAGCTTCCAGCAGTTGTTCGACGCCACCGCGCCGGACTTCGCGCCCATCTACGCGCGGCTGGCGGCGGAACCGACGCTGGGCGCCGGCGACGTGGCCCCGGCAGACAAGGTGTTCAACATTGGCGACCGCAGCGGCTGGGGCGATTCCGAGGATGTGTGAAGCCCGGCCGTGATGGCTGGCAAGCTTGGGATAGACCCGCCGTGGCGGGTCTTTTTATTTGTTTCGATTAAAACGGAATCGGTGGTGTTTACTAGATTGATAAGCATTCTCATTTTTGTTAGATTGAGGCTCCGATTCCTATCGCTCAACCCAACAGGGGACACACCTTGAAAACGCACCTGATGCTTGCCGCCGTCCTGGCGGGTTTCGCCGGCCACGCCATGGCGGAAGACGTAGTGGTTTACAGCGCTCGCGCCGAGCAACTGCTCAAGCCCATCATCGAGGTTTACAAGAAGGAAACCGGCGTCAACATCAAGCTGGTGTCGGACAAGGAAGGTCCGCTGATGGAGCGCCTGCGCGCCGAGGGCAGCAACAGCCCGGCCGATCTGCTGCTGACCGTGGACGCCGGCAATCTGTGGCAGGCCGCCAAGATGGGTCTGTTCAAGCCGGTGAAGTCGCCCTTGCTGGACGCCAACATTCCGTCCTATCTGCGCGATCCGGGCCATGAGTGGTACGGCCTGTCCATCCGCGCGCGCACTATTTTCTACAACACCCAGAAAGTGAAGCCGGGCCAGCTGTCCAGCTACGCCGACCTGGCCGACCCCAAGTGGAAGGGCAAGTTGTGCCTGCGCACGTCCAAGAAAGTCTACAACCAGTCGCTGGTGGCGATGATGTTGTCCGATCTGGGCCCGGTGAAGACCGAGAAAGTGGTCAAGGGCTGGGTGGATAATCTGGCCACCCGCGAATTCCCGGACGACACCAAGATGCTGGAGGCCATCGCCGCCGGCCAGTGCGAAGTGGGCATCGCCAACACCTATTACTACGGCCGCCTGATGGAAAAATCGCCGAATCTGCCGGTAGGCATCTTCTGGGCCGACCAGGCGGGCAAAGGCACCCATGTGAACGTTTCGGGCGCCGGCGTGGTCAAGTACGCCAAGAACGAAAAGGGCGCGCTGAAGTTCCTGGAGTGGCTGTCCAGCGCCAAGGCGCAGAATATGTTCGCCGACGTGAACATGGAGTTCCCGGTCAACCCCAAGGTCAAGCCTGACGCGCGCGTGGCCGCCTGGGGCGACTTCAAGCACAGCTACATCAATGTCGCCAACGCCGGTTCGCGCCAGGCGGAAGCGGTGAAGCTGATGGACCGCGTCGGCTACAAATAAGCCGCGGCGGGCAGCCAGTCCGCATTTATTTACAGCCTGTCGGGCACCAAAGCCCCGGCAGGCTGTCTTTGCTTGTTTCCCTGCGTTTTTGACATGGTTTCTCCGCCGATGATCCGTTCTCTGTCGCCTTGGCGCGGCCTGGCCTTTGGCGTCAGCCTGCTGACCGTCGCGCCCTTGCTGGTGATTTTATGGTCGCTGCTGGCGCCGGATTGGGAGGTGTGGCGGCATTTGTACGATTACACGCTGCCGGAGCTGCTGCTCAACACCGTGTATCTGATAGGCGGCGTCGGCGCCGGCGTGCTGCTGTTGGGCGTGCCGCTGGCCTGGCTGACCGCGGTGCATGATTTCCCCGGCCGCCGTTTCTTCCACTGGGCGCTGATGCTGCCGCTGGCGATGCCGGCCTATGTGCTGGCGTTTTCGCAATTGGGCCTGTTCGATTTCACCGGGCCTTTGCAGACTTGGCTGCGCGAGCGTTTCGGCGATTCGTCCTGGGTGCCCAATATCCGTTCCACGCCGGGCGTGATCCTGGTGATGTCGCTGGCCTTCTACCCCTATGTCTATCTGTTGGCGCGCAACGCCTTCACCACCATGGGCCGGCGCGCGCTGGAGGTGGGGCAGTCGCTGGGCCTGTCGCGCTGGCAGGGCTTCCGCCGCGTGGCGCTGCCGATGGCGCGGCCGTGGATCGCCGGCGGCCTGATGCTGGCGTTGATGGAAACGCTGGCGGATTTCGGTACCGTGGCCATTTTCAATTTCGACGCCTTCACCTCGGCCATCTACAAGGCCTGGTTCAGCCTGTTCTCCTTGCCGGCGGCCAAGCAACTGGCGTCCTTGCTGGTGTTGATGGTGCTGTTGCTGCTGTGGCTGGAGCAGCGTTCGCGCGGCCGCCGCGCCTATACCCAGGCCGGCAAGGCGGCGCCGCAGCCGCGCTTGCGGCTGGAAGGCGCGGCCGGCTGGCTGGCTGCCGCCGCCTGCTCGCTGGTGCTGGCGCTGGCCTTCGTCTTGCCCTTCGGCCAGCTGCTGGTCTGGGCCGGCGCCCACCTGGCCGAGGACCTGGACGCGGATTTCCTCGGCCACGTGGCCAACTCGCTGCTGCTGGCCTCGCTGGCCGCGGTTCTGGTGGCCATGATCGCCTTATTGCTCAGTTACGCGGCGCGGCGCGATCCTACGCGCTGGACCCGCTTGTGGAGCCGGCTGGCGACCCTGGGCTACGCGGTGCCGGGCACGGTGCTGGCGGTGGGGGTGTTCGTGCCGGTGGCCTGGTTCGACAATCTGTTGCTGGACTGGCTGCGCCCCTGGCTGGCGGCGGACGCCAGCGCGGTGATCAAGGGCACGTTGCTGGTGCTGATGCTGGCCTATGTGGCGCGCTTCCTGGCCGTGGGGCATTCCGCGGTGGACGCGGCCATGCACCGCATCAGCCGCAGCCAGGAGGAGGCGGCGCGCAATATGGGCTACAGCGGCTTGCGCCTGCTGGCGCGCCTGCATCTGCCGCTGCTGCGCGGCGGCCTGTTCACCGCGGCGCTGATGGTGTTCGTCGACGTGATGAAGGAGATGCCGATCACGCTGATGACCCGGCCTTACGGCTGGGACACGCTGGCGGTGAGAATTTTCAATTTGACCACCGAGGGCGAATGGGAGCGCGCGGCCTTGCCGGCGGTGGCCATCGTGCTGGCCGGCCTGTTGCCGGTATGGGTGCTGTCGCGGCAGAAGGATGCGGCCTGAGATGAAGCGTATGGATATGCAAGCGTTGCTGGAGTTCGATCTGGTCAGCCAGAAGTACGGCGAGACCCGCGTGGTCGACAATATGAGTTTCGAATTGCGGGCGGGCGAAATCGCCTGCCTGTTGGGCAGTTCCGGCTGCGGCAAAACCACGGTACTGCGCTGCATTGCCGGTTTCGAGGGCCTGCTGGGCGGCGAGATCCGCCTCAACGGCCAGGTGATCAGCTCCATCCGCGAGCAGGTGCCGGCGCATCAACGCCGCATTGGCATGGTGTTTCAGGACTACGCCTTGTTCCCGCATCTGACCGTGGCCGGCAACGTCGGCTTCGGTCTGGACGCCTTGCCCAAGGCCCAGCGCGCGGCGCGGGTGCTGGAGGTGCTGGAGGTGGTGGGCCTGGCGGAGTGGGCGCGGCGTTACCCGCACGAGCTGTCCGGCGGCCAGCAGCAGCGGGTGGCGCTGGCGCGGGCTCTGGCGCCGAGGCCCAGCCTGCTGCTGCTGGACGAGCCCTTTTCCAATCTGGACGTGGACCTGCGCGAGCGCTTGTCGCGCGAGGTGCGCGACATACTGAAAAGCCAGGGCGCCACCGCCATCATGGTGACCCATGATCAGCACGAGGCCTTCGCCATCGCCGACCGCGTCGGAGTGATGCAGCAGGGCCGGCTATTGCAGTGGGACACGCCGTACCGGCTGTACCACGAGCCGGCCACCCGCTACGTCGCCGACTTCATCGGCCAGGGCGTGTTCCTGGCCGGCAAGGTGACCGGGCCGCGTTGCGTGGCGTTGGAGATAGGCGAGTTCTGCGGCATCGTGCCCTTGCAGTTCGAGACCGGGGACGAGGTGGACGTGCTGGTGCGGCCCGACGATGTGCAGCACGACGACGCCAGTCCGACGCGGGCCTTGGTCTGCGCCAAGGTGTTCCGCGGCGCGGAGTTCCATTACACGCTGGCGCTGCCTTCCGGCCAGCGGGTGCTGGCCCAGGTGCCCAGTCATCACGACCACGCGGTGGGGGAGGCGATAGGCATCCGGCTGGAGCTGGATCATTTGATCGCCTTTCCGCGCGAGGGCTAAGAACCTGTTTACGATCTGCTGCGCGTCGGTAGAGACATTGTGCGATGAGTGCCCGCTTCGAAATGCTCATGTACCGTGTGTACATTCCGCTTTCTCAGCCGTTTTCGCCTTGTCTCGCCTTGTCTCGCGAGATCGTGAACACGCTCTTAGCGTTCCAGTATCGCCTTGCGATGGCGGCGGAACACCCATTTCTCCCACAGCAGGCGAGTGGTTTCGTCGAAGGCGCCGGCGATGTCGGCGCGGATCAGGTAATTGCCGTTTTCGCCCGGCGTCACCGTGTTGATGCGGGCGGCGAGGAAGAGCAGCAGCGCGGAATCGGGATTGGGGCATAGCGCCACCAGCACCGGCTCGCTGCCGTGGTTGGCGTGCTCGGAGATCCAGGCGATGCTGTCCAGGCCCAGCCGGCACGGCGTCAGCGGCGGGCGCTCCGGGTGGCGGGACAGCAGCGACACTTCCAGCGCCAGGTCCAGCTTGGCCTCCAGCCTGACCAGCATCGGATCGGCCTCGGGCAGGGTTTCGGTGGGCGCGGCCAGCACCCGCAGCGCCAGTCGGGTTTCGCGTTCCTGGCGCGCCGGGCAGATCCCGCCCGGCAAGGGCTGGACCGAGAACGGCAGTTCGGCGTCGAAACTGGCGCTGCCCAGTTCGGGAAATAAGCTCATCGGTCGGCTCCCGCGGCGTGGCCGTTCAGTGATACAGGTTCAGGATGCGGTCCAGGCCGCCGTGGTTGACGGCGATGTCGGCCTGGGCGCGCACCACCGGCTTGGCGTGCACGGCGATGCCGACGCCGGCTTCGGCCAGCATCTGCAAGTCGTTGGCGCCGTCGCCCATCGCCAGCACCTGTTCCGGTTTCAGTCCCAGCGCCTCGCGCTGCTGGATCAGCAAGCGCTTCTTGGCGGCGGCGTCGACGATGGGGCCGCGCACCCGGCCGGTCAAGACGCCGTTTTCCACTTCCAACTGATTGGCGAAGGCGAAGTCCAGGCCCAGCTCGGCTTTCAGTCTGTCGGTGAAGAAGGTGAAGCCGCCGGACACCAGCATGAATTTGACGCCGTGGCGCTTGCAGGCGGCCAGCAAGGCCTCGGCGCCCGGCATCAGCCTGACTCTTTCACGATAGACCTGTTCCAGCGCGCTTTCCGGCAGCCCGCGCAGCAGCGCCACCCGCTCCGTCAGCGAGGCGGCGAAGTCCAGTTCGCCATGCATCGAGCGCTCGGTGATGGCCGCCACCTGAGGCTTGAGGCCGTTCATGTCGGCGATTTCGTCTATGCATTCGATGGTGATCAGCGTGGAGTCCATATCCGACACCAGCAGGCCGAAGTCGGCGAAGCTGCGGCCGGCTTCGACATAGGCGCCGTCGTAGCCCCATTGCTCGCACAAGGCCAGCGCCGCGGTCCGTTGCGCCGGCGCCGCGCCGCGCAGGCGCGCCACGTTTGGACTGGGATGGTCCATATGGGTGGCCTCGGCGAGGTGGGCCAGTTCATGCAGATGATGCGGGTCCAGCGCGTCGGCTTGGATCACCAGGGTGTAGGCGAGGCTCATGGCGTGGCGGGTCAATGCGTGTCGGAACGGGCATTATGCCACGCCGCGCCGGCCGCCGGTTCAGTCCCGCGCCGCATGGCACCGGCTCCAGCGCCGCAGCGGCGCGTCCAGGGACAGCAGGCCGGGGCCGAAGGCGAACACGGCGGCGATCAGCATGCCCCAGTAGTAATGGAATTCGCGGGTGGCCTCGGTCAGCCCCGGATAGCTGATCACCGCCACCGCGTTGAGGATGAACAGGCCGGCGGCGGCGAAGCGCGCGCCCAGGCCCAGCGCCAGCAGCGCGGATAACCCCAGTTCGCCGGCCGTGGCCAAGGCCGCGGCGATGGCGGGCGGCAGCAGCGGCACGTGGTATTCCTCGGTGAACAACAGGATGGTGGTGTCCCAGTCGTCTATCTTGGTCAGGCCGGATTTGAAGAACACATTGGCGATCCACAGCCGGAACAGCAGCAAGAGCAGCGGTTGCAGCAGATCGCCGCCGCGGATCAGCCAGCGGTAAGGCGCGTTGAGGCGGGAGCAGGTCAAGGGGTTCATGGCGGGTGTCTCCTGTGTGTTGAGTATGGTTCAGCGGCGGCGGATGGCAAACCGCGGGCGTGCGTTCCCCCTCCATGCCCGCAAGCTTGGATGAGATTCCGCACTCAGGGTTTAAGCGTGTTTACAGCGTGACGTCTTGAATCAGGCGCTGCTGGAACAGCCGCAGCAGGCCGGCCTGCAGGTCGAAGTCCGCTTCGGCGGCCAGCGCCTGTTCCACCGCGGCTTCCAGCGTCGCGCCGTCGCGGAAGGCTTGCAGCAGCGCGGCCAGGCCGGGCCCGACGATGTCGACCTGAACCCGGCCCTGGAGGCGGTAGACCAGCGTCGCCTCCGGCTGTCGGTGCAGATCCACGTCCAGCTCCACCGGTTGGCGTTGATGGGCCAGCCAGATCGACGCCGCCGGCCAGGGGCTGAGCAGGGCGGCGACGTCGGGCAGCGGCCGCAGCCTGAGTTCGCCCCAGCGTTGCTGCGGGAAGGCGGCCAGCGCGGCGCTGTCGGCCGGCGCGGCGTCGGCGGCGTAGTAGGCGCGGTGGACCCGCCATTCCAGCCGCGCGACGTCCGCCAGATAGGGTAGTTCGCGCGCGTGTTCGAAGCCGGCGATGAAGTCGCCGAAACCGGCGCCGTACAGGTGCAGATTGCCGCTGAGCGACGGGTGGCCGCCGATGAAGACGCGGGCCAGGCCGGTGAAGAAGTCCTCGCCCACCAGTTGGCGGCAGACCGGGTAGATGAAGGCCAGGGTGTCGATCAGCCCCACCCGGTAATTGTTGCGGTAGACCGCGAGGCCGGCCGGGTTCAGCGCCAGCGCCGCTTCCGCCGCGCGCGCCGGATCGGCGATCTGTTCCAGCAGTTCTGCCTGCCAATCAAACCCGTTCATACGCGGCCTCCAGGATGGCCTGGGCCTTGGCGGCCTCGCCGCGCAAGGTGGCCAGCGGCGGAATCTCCAGATCCCATTCGATCAAGGTGGGCCGCGGGCCCAGCCGGGCGATGGCTTCGCGGTACAGCTGCCAGACGCCGTCGTGCACCGGCTGGCTGTGGGTGTCCACCAGCATGCCCTCGCGTTCGCTGTAGCCGGCCAGGTGGATCTCGCCTATCGCCTCCGGCGGCAGCGCGTCCAGCACCGCGTCGGTGTCCACGCCCAGATTGACGCGGTTGACGTAGAGATTATTGATGTCCAGCAGGATGCCGCAGCCGGTGCGGCGCACCAGTTCGGCCAGGAATTCGCCCTCGTGCATCTCGTTGCCGGGGAACTCCAGATAGCTGGACAGGTTTTCCAGCAGAATGACTCGGCCCAGCGCGTCCTGGGTTTCCGCGACGTGGCCGGCGATCACCGCCAGCGATTCGCGGGTATAGGGAATGGGCAGCAGATCGTTGACGAAGCGGCGTTCGGAGTGGTTGAAGGACAGGTGTTCCGACACTGCGGCCGGCTGTACGGCGTCCACCAGCCGCTTGAGCGAGGCCAGATGGGCCGGGTCCGGGCGCGCGGCCGAGCCCAGGCCCAGGCCGACGCCGTGCAGCGACAGCGGCCAACAGGCGGCCACTTCGCGCAGCATGCTCCAGGGCATGCCGCCGTCGAAGAAGTTCTCGCTGTGCACTTCCACCCAGCCCAGGTCCGGGCGGCTGTCCAGCGCTTCGCGGTAATGCGGGGCGCGCAGGCCGACGCCGCACACCGCGGGAAGCTTGGTTTCCATCATCATTCACCTCGGGTCGCCCGTCCGGGCGGGCCCGGCGGCGCGATTAGGATTGCTTCGGCGGCGGCGTGGTGCGGCCGCCCAGGCCCTCGCATGTGCCCTTGGGCACGTTGTGCCACTCGTTGGGATCGTTGTCCACCTTGGCTTCGCCGGCGCAGTAGTGGGCGCCGTCGGCGGACGCGCAGTCGTTCTTGCCGGCCGGGGTGACGCCGTAGCATTTTTCCTTGGGCTGAGGCGGATCTTCGGCCTGAGCCGAGGCGGCGACGCCCAGCGCGATGACGGCGCCGACGGCGGAAGCGAGCAGTTTGCGAGCGGTGTTCATGTCAGTCTCCTGTGAGGTGGGTGCGGGCCGGTTTGTGAGCGGACTCCAAGACCGGCGTTTGGCAAACCTCGCTGAGACTACATGGATTTGAAATTCGTTCTTTCAGATTTCGTTCAGATTCCGGCCGGTGCGCGACAAGGGCCGCGCTCCGGCCGGGTCCGGCTTACTTCTTGGGAGCGGTGCTGCCGCCCATTTTCTCGCAGCTGCCCTTGGCCACGTATTTCCAGTCGCCCGGGTCCTTGTCCGTCTTGGCCTGGCCGGCGCAGGAGTGGGCGCCGGTGGCGGACGCGCAGTCGTTCTTGCCTGCCTGGGCGATGCCGTAGCACTTTTCCTTGTCGGCGGCGGCCGCCGGAGCGGATGCCAGCGCGCCGATGGCGACGACGGCGCCGAGAGCGGATGCGATCAGGGTTTTGCTGGTACTCATGGTGGTTCTCCTGTTTAACGGCCTGTGGCCGAAACTTGATGGTGCGGATTATAAACGAGCCCGCGTTTCCCGCCCTTGCTTTCACCGGGTCGGACATGGATTGAGTCGGGGGCCTTGCCGGCTTCTTACACTGTAGATGCGATTTTTTGATTCACCGCGCCGCCTGGCCGCCCTTCTTGCCGGTAAGTCGGCGTCAAGGCGGTTCCATTACGGCGGAACGCGATTTTTTTTGCGGGGGGAGCGAAGGGGCGAGGGAGGCGGATAAGGATTGGGCCCCGAAGGGCCCGGCAAGTTCAGCGGATATTGGTAACTTTATGTGTCTGCACCGACAGCCGCCAGCGCGGATGGGCCATGCAGTAGGCGATGGCGGCGCGGGTGTTGGCGGCGAGGTTCGGGCCGTCCATCGGTTGCAGATAGAAGGTGTCGAAGTCCAGCTGTTCGACGCTTTCCGGCGTCTGCGTCGCCTGCGGATAGACCAGCTTCAGTTCGTCGCCGCTTTGCAGCAGCAGTTCCGCGCCGGCCTTGGGGCTGACGCAGATCCAGTCCAGCCCCGGCGGCGCGGCCACGGTGCCGTTGGTTTCCACCGCCACCTCGAAGCCGAGCCGGTGCAGTTCGGCGATCAGCTCGGCGTCCAGTTGCAGCAAGGGCTCGCCGCCGGTGCACACCACATAGGGCGCGCCGCCGGCGCCGGCCGGCCATTCCGCGGCGATGCGCTCGGCCAGCGCCGCCGCGCTCTTGAATTTGCCGCCGTCCGGGCCGACGCCGACGAAGTCGGTGTCGCAGAATTGGCAGACCGCCTTGGCGCGGTCCTCCTCGCGGCCGGACCATAGATTGCAGCCGGAGAAGCGGCAGAACACCGCGGCGCGGCCGGCCTGCCGGCCTTCGCCTTGCAGCGTGTAGAAGATTTCCTTGACCGTGTAAGTCGTCACAGCGCGTTCTCTAAATGTAATGAAGGGACAGGCATAGAACGTGTTTACGATCTTGCGAGCTAAGGCGAGACAAGGCGAAAACGAGCGAAAAAGCGGAATGTACACGTGGTACATGAGCACTGAGCTTGGTTTCAACGCCCATTTCTATCCATCCCGCCGACGCGCGGCAGATCGTAAACAGGTTCTTACAGCAGGGGCCAGCGCATATCGTCGCGGAACATCAGCGACACGCCGCGCAGCTCCTGCTCCATCAGATCGATGCGCGCCAGTTCCGGCACCAGCGGCGACAGATGGGCGTGCACCCACTCCGCCACCGAGGCGCTGTCGCCGCCGCGTACGCCGCTGAGCCGGTCCAGCGGATTGTGGTCCAGCTGGCGGTAGATGGGCTTGAAGCGGTCCTTGACGTCGCCGAAGTCCAGCAGCCAGCCCATGGCCTGGTCCAGCTCGCCGCTGAGCATCAGCCGGACCAGATAGCTGTGGCCGGTGTAGGCGCCCTGGTCGTTGAAGGGCCGGGCGCTTTCAAAGCGCTGTTCCTTCCAGATGCGGAAGCGCCGGCCGTCGAACTGGCTGCCGGCGCTATGGGTTTCGCGCACCTCCACCCAGGCCAGGCCCGGCAGCGTGTCGGCCAGCCGCTGATGCAGCCATTGCGCCAGCACCTCGCTGGTGGGGTTGTCCAGGCCGGCGATGTCGTTGAGGTAGCGGTGATTGAGTTCCTGGAACAAGGGCCGCCAGGCGGCCTCCAGCCGCGGATGGCCGCTGAGCCTGGCGTCGGCGGCGAGACGCACGCCGAAACCGTGGCCGTGCAGACGGCCGCATTTATGGCCAGCCGGCACATGGGGCAGTTGATGGGCGGCCTCGAACTGAACCTGTATCCAGTTGAGCGCGAGGTCGCCGTCCAGCGTCACGCCGCGCTGCGGCGAGCTTTGCAGGCTCAGCGCCGCCGGGCAGGGCAGGGCGGCGGCGAGGTGGGCGGCCAGCGCCAGATCGTCGCATTGGCTCAGTTGGCGGTTCAGATCGGCGTAGTCCAGCGGCGCGACGGCGGCGTCCAGCGCCGCCTGCAGCCGCTCGTGGGCCGGGTATTGGGCGTCGGCGCGGGCGATGACGCGAAAGCTGTGGCCATGCGGGCGCGCGGTGAGGTCGGACGCGCCGCTCACCTGCCGGGCGGCTTCGAAGCAGGCGCCGGCGATCAGGCTGGAGGTGTGCATCTCAGTCCTCCTGGCGGGTTTGGCAGCGGACGATCAGCGGGTCGGGCACGCCGGCTTCGGCGAAACCCTTGGCGCGCAACTCGCAAGACGCGCAATGGCCGCA
Source organism: Chromobacterium sp. Panama (assembly GCF_003052555.1). Classification (NCBI taxonomy): domain Bacteria; kingdom Pseudomonadati; phylum Pseudomonadota; class Betaproteobacteria; order Neisseriales; family Chromobacteriaceae; genus Chromobacterium; species Chromobacterium sp. Panama. The sequence goes on along the minus strand of NZ_QARX01000001.1, from coordinate 3,167,996 downwards.
GGGCGGCACCTGTCCGTTATAACAGGTGTGGCTCCAGGATAATGCGTCCATCGCGCCGACTTGTTGCGCCAAAGCCACGGTTTCCGCCTTGGACAGATACATCAGCGGCGCGTGCAGCTCCACTCGGCTGTCCATGCCCAGCCGCAGCGCCACTTCCAGCGCCTTGAGGGTGTTTTCGCGGCAATCGGGATAGCCGGAATAGTCGGTCTGGGCGACGCCGGCGACCAGGTGGCGCGCGCCGCGGGTATAGGCCAGCGCGGCGGCGAAGGTCAGGAAGATCAGGTTGCGGCCGGGCACGAAGGTGTTGGGCAGCGCGTCGTCGTCGCGGGCGCCGTCTTCCGGCGCGATGTCGGCGTCGGTCAGCGCGTTGCCGCCGATGGCGGCGAAGGTGTCGATGGGCAGCACGGTCTGGCGCACGCCGGCGAGCGCGGCGATCTTGCGCGCGCAGTCCAGCTCCACGCGGTGGCGCTGGCCGTAGTCGAAGGTGACGGCTTCGACATTGTCGCGGCCGAAGGTCTGCAAGGCCCAATACAGGCAGGTGGTGGAGTCCTGGCCGCCGGAAAGGACGACCAGAGCCTTTTCAGGAGTCTGATTCATTGTGTTCGCCATTCGATAAACAGTCGAAGGTTGAGATGCGGAGCCGGGCGCGGCGCGGGCCTGCCGGCATGTCGCCTGCCTGGATCGGTCTCACCAAGCAGGGCAACCCGCTACTTTAACCTAGAACAGGCTGTTTTATGAAGCGTGCCAAAAATCAGACAGCCGCCGATTTCGTGTCGGCAAGGCCGCTTTTCTTGATTGAAATCATGTCTTCGTCATGTAATTAATGACTTTCGCATTCGAAATATGTTTGCGATCCATTTTAATAAACACGTGATGACAAAGGGGTTGGAAGGGCTGGCAACGCGCTGTCGGGCCACAAGCGCGGCAGAGGGGCCGGTGTTTCCGCCAGGAGAAGATCAATGAAAAAAGTGTTGCCGATTGCCTTGTTCGTGATGGCTTTGGGGGGCGGCTTCGCCCAGGCGCATGATCTGCAAGTGAGCGTGGCCAAGCAGCAGGCCGCGGTGGCGGCGGATCAGGACGTCGAGGTGGTGTTGAATTACCGCAATACCGGCAAGGAAACTTTGCATATCTACAAGTGGTACGTGCCGGGGCAGGATTTGCAGGAACAGATTTTCGAGGTCAGCCGCGACGGCAAGCCGGTCAGCTATCTGGGGCCGCGCTACAAGCGGGCGGTGCCCACCATCAAGGATACCGTGGCGCTGGCGCCGGGCGCTTCGCTGAGCGTCAAGGTCAAGGTGTCCGACTACTACGATATGTCGAAAAGCGGCCGTTTCGACGTGCGCTTCCAGGCGGCCAGCTCCCGCGTGCTGAACCGCGCCGCGCCGCAGCTGAACGCCAAGATCGCCTCCGGCGTGGACGCCGCCGTCGCCGCCGACGAGGTGCTGAGCTCCAATACCGCCAGCGTGTCGGTGGCCGGCCGCAGCAGCAAGCTGTTGAAGCAGTCGCTGGACGCGCAACGCGAATGGTCCATCCTCAGCCGCAAGGCGGCCGCGTCCAGCGTCACTTACGCGGCCAATTGCTCGGTGACCCAGCAAAGCCAGACCAACGGCGGCGTCAGCGCGGCCATCAATATGGCCAACGATTCGGTCAGCTATCTGTCCGGTTCTCCGTCCGGCACCCCGCGCTACACCACGTGGTTCGGCAAGTACGCGCTGGCCAACTGGAACACCGCCAAGTCCCATTACGTCAGCATCAAGGACGCGCTGGACACCAAGCCGATCAGCATCGATTGCGGTTGCACCCAGGCCGGCACTTACGCCTACGTCTATCCTGCGCAGCCGTACAAGATCTATCTGTGCGGCGCCTTCTGGAACGCGCCGACCAGCGGCACCGACTCCAAGGGCGGCACCCTGGTGCATGAGTTGTCCCACTTCACCGTGGTGGCGGGCACCGACGACCACGTTTATGGCCAGGCGGGCGCCAAGAACCTGGCGAAGACCAATCCGACCCAGGCCTTGAACAACGCCGACAACCACGAATACTTCGCCGAGAACACCCCGGCCCAGCAATAAGCTTTCTCTTGCGCAATGAGAAGCGGCCGCCCTCAGGCGGCCGTTTTCTCTTCGGCGGGAACCGGGTTTGGCGGCGCTTCTAACGCCTTATTGCTGAAGCGCAGCAGATCGGAAACGGGTTCTCAGAGCCTGTTCAAAGTCTCGCGAGCTAGGGCGAGACAAGGCGTTGCGGCTAAGGAAGCGGAATGTACATACGGTACATGAGCATTTCGGAGCTGTTTTCAACGCGCTTCTTATATCCATCCTGCCGACGCGCAGCAGACATTGAACGGGTTCTCAGGCCGGCACCAGCGCCAGCGTGCCCAGCACCACAATCACCAGGCCGACGATCACCGGCACCGAGGTGCGCTTGACGATCTCGAACGGCGACACCTGACCCATGCCGGCGCAGGCCACCACCACGCCGGACACCGGCGACACGGTGCGGCCCAGATTGGACGCCTGCAGCATGGGGATGGCGAGGAAGGCCGGGTTGATGCCGGCTTCGGCCGCCAGTTTGGGGATCAGTTCCACGAAGGCGTAGAAGGGCGCGTTGCCGGAGCCGGTGGTCAGCGCCGCCAGCGTGGTGATCGCCACCAACACCAGCATCAAGACCATGGCGCCGGAGCCGAAGGACTGCGCCAGGCCGATCAACTGATTGATGAAGCCCAGCGCGGACAGGCCGTGGGCGAACACGCCGGCGGCCACGATCAGCATCACCACGCTGCTGAAGGCGTCGCCCATGCCCTTGTAAGCCACTTCCAGGCCGGCGAACACCGGCGCGGCGCGGCGATGGCGCAGGAATTCCACCAGCGCGGCCAGCGCGATGCACAGGATCAGCACGGTGACGATGTGCAGCTCCGGCGCCAGCTTGCCGTTGAACACCAGCACGCCGGCAATGGGCGTGAACGGCAGCAGGCAGTACAGCGCCGGCGCGTCGGTGACGATCTCGTGCACGTCCTGGCGCGTCAGCGGCAGGTTTTCCTTGCGGTCCAGATAGCGTTGCCAGAAGAAGTGGGCGCAGCCTATGCCGGCGATGGCCAGCAGCGAGATGGGCAGCGTGGTCTTGAAGGCGAAATCGATCAAGGGCATGCCCGAGGCCTGGGCGGCGATCACCACGTCGCCGGAGGTGGGCGACAGGATCAGCGCCGCCGGCGACGCGCAGATGGCCGCCGCCGCGCCGCGGCTGATGCCCATGTTCACCATCAGCGGGAACAAGGTGGCCATCAGCAACACGCCCAGGCCGGTGGCGGACGACACCGCCAGCGACAGCAGGCAGGCGACGAAGTAGGCCGCCACCATCAGCACGTACGGCGACTTGATGCGGCTGAGCGGCTTGGAGGCCAGCTTGACCACCATGTCGTTGGCGCCGATATGGGTCATGTAGCCGGCGAAGCCGCACAGCGCCATCACCATCAGGCCCAGGTCCGCGGCGCGGCTGCTGAGCAGGGATTTGACGAACTCGGCGATGTCCGTGGCGGCGTGGCCGGTGGCGGCCACGTTTTTGGGCAGCACCGGCATGCCTTGCAAGGCGGTGGCGATCAACAGTGCCAGACCGCCCAGCATCAGCACGCCGGTGGCGGAGTAGCCTTTGAAGATAGCCCGGCCCACCAGCAGCGTGACTATCGTGCCTATCAGTAATTCCATATCCAGCTCAATGTAAATAACAAAATTATAATTTACTAAAAAATACGAATGAGCATATTTCTAGATGAATCAAAATTGATATGGGGCAAGAACGCGGCGCTCGGCCGCGCTTAGGGAGGGCAGGGAGAGAGGGACAGGCGCCTGAAGCGCGTTCCGCGCTAGAGCCGGAATCGTTGCCTAGACCGGCGGCTGGCCGAAGTTGATCAGCGCCACCGTCACTTGCTCCTTGGCCGAGACCAGATCGTGGTAGGCGAGGTGCAGCATATTCATGTTTTCCAGCACCTGGTGGGTTTCATTGAAGCCGCAGTCCAGGCTCTGCCGCGCGACGGCCAGGAAGATGAACAGCTGCTGCATCGGCGATTGCTTGGGGTGTTGCTGCCGGTAGAGGGCGTACAGCTGGTAGAAGTCGCGGACGATCCGTTCCGCCGCGTAGCCGGGATTGTGTTCCAGGCCCAGGCCGCTCAGCAGGTCCTTGCCCATCAGCGGCAGATCCAGCGCGCAGCTGAGCGGGTCCATCACCGCGTGGTGAAATAAATCCAGGAATTGCTTGTCGGCGGAAAAGCGGCTGTCGGCGCCGGGCTTGGCCGCGGCGGCGGCGGGCTCGCGCTGGCGGCCGTGTTTGCCGCCATGCTCTTGTTGCGAGAGCTGGTGTCCGGCGGCGCGGCCGGCATGGGTCAGGGTAATGGGCAGGATGGGCATGACGGTCTCCTTGCGAGCATGCCGCCGGTCTGGCTGGCGGCGTTCGGTCGGAAACGCGGTGCGGATCTGTTTCGCTTCCCCGGCCATGACCTATTTTCGGCATGGTCGGGGAAAACTTTATTTTTAATTTAACGCTGCATTCAGTTTTAACCGTCAGCTTGTTGCCGCGGCGGCGTCGCTCTGGGTCTTGGGCTTCATGCTGGCGACGAAGTCGTCAAAGCCCTTGTTGACCAGATCGCGGGTTTTCTTGATCTCGTCGGCGATATTGCCGTTGAACACCTTGAGGCCGTTGAGGACGTCCACGGCCTCGGCATAGCCTTTCTCGAAGCCGCCGCGCACGATGTCGACAAAGTTCTTGGCCTGCTCTTCCTGGCTCAGTTCCGGATGTTGCTTGGCGTAGGTGCTGAAGAAGCTGAGCGCGCCGGACAGGATGCGCTGGGACGTGCCTTCCGGCGAATTGTCCTCGCTCATCTTCTGTTGCAGGATGTTGGGCGTTTGCTGCGCGCCCTGGGCGCTCTGGCCGTCGGACGCGGCCTGGGCGTCGCCGCCGCCGTTCAGCTGATCGGCCAGGATCTGGTTGATGCTGTCGATGGCGGTGCGGTAGAGCAGGGACAGCGATTTGCCGTCGGCGTTGGTGGAAACGTCCAGATTGGCCACCAGCCGCGCGTTCAATTGATTGCGCGCGGTGACGGTGCTGCTGACGTTCTGGCTGCTGCTGCTGGTCTGGCTCTGCTGGACGCTGGCGCTGAGCTGACTGCCGACGGACGGGTTGTTCACGGAATTGACGGACATAGTGCGCTCCTAAGCGGAAAGGGCGGTTGCGATCGACGGCCGGAAGCGGCGCGACGCCTTCATGCCCAAGGCGCTGTTGGTGTTGGTCGACCTGGTCTGAATCTGCTGTGTTGTTGGGGGCTTGCGCAGCGGGCGCAAGGACACCGAGGGCTGCCTTACCTCAGTATGGCCATATTTTCGGCCGGGCCCGCGGAAACTTGAGGCTTATTTCGGTGAGCGCGTGCATGCGGCAGGCAGAGCCCAGGCTGGCTTTGGGCCGGCCCGGCTCTGGCGTTGACAGCCGGCGGCCGCTGGCTTCGGAACACGCGTTTAGGGCCGCTAACAAAAGCTCGCAGAGAACCTGAGCCAAGGCGCGCCGACGCAGGCAGTACGAGTAGTACGACAAGGAGGCGCAACGCAGGATCAGGGGTTTTGTTAGCGGCTCTTAGCGGTGCTGTTTCTGGCGGCGCAGGAAGTCGACCGCCAGGTCCGGGAAGTCGCTGAAGGCGCCGTCCACCTGGGCGCGGTTGTACACCGCGTCCAGCAGTTGGTCCATATTCTTGGCGTAGGCCGGCAGCGCGTCCTTGCGCAGGGTGTAGGGGTGGATCACTAGGCCGTTGGCGTGCGCGGCGCGGCCCATGCCGGTGAGCTTGATCTTGCCCGGGGCGGAGGCCTTGTCTATCAGCATCGGGTATTGCGGGCCGATGCCGTCGGCGTACTTGGCGATTTCCTTCATGCCTTCCGGACGGAACATCCAGTCGTAGTTGTAGTTCACCCACTGACCGGCGGCGTTCTGTTCGAAAGTTTCCTGCCAGTCGGTGTAAGCGATCAGCTGCACCAGCTTGAGGTCCATGCCGGCCTTGGGCATCAGCTCGGTCTTGATGCGTTTCAGTTCGTTGAAGTCGAAGCACTGCAGGTAGACCTTGTCGTTCTTGCCGGTGTAGCCGTAGCGCTTGAGCACTTCCAGCGCCTTCACCGTGATGTCCTTGCCTTCCTGGCGATGGAACCACGGCGCCTTGATCTCCGGATAGATGCCGATATTGCGGCCGGTGGAGTGGTTCAGGCCCTGGATGAACTCGATTTCCTCTTCAAAAGTGTGGATGCGGAAATCGGACTTGCCCATGGGGAAGCGGCCGGGATAGCTCTGACGCTTGACGCCCTTGTCGATGTCGAAGCCTTCGGTGAAGCGCAGCGATTTGATTTCGGCCAGGGTGAAGTCGATCGCGTAATAGCGTCCGTCCTTGCGCGCGCGCTCGGGAAAGCGTTCGGCCACGTCGGTGACGCGGTCCAGGTAATGGTCGTGCAGCACGACCAGCCTGTCGTCCTTGGTCATCACCAGGTCCTGCTCCAGATAGTCGGCGCCCTGGGCGTAGGCCAGCGCCTTGGACGGCAGCGTGTGTTCCGGCAGGTAGCCGCTGGCGCCGCGGTGGGCGATGACGATTTTGTCCGCGGCCTGGGCGGACGCGGCCAGACCGATGGCCAGCGCGACGGCGGCGAGCAGGGGTTTGCAAGCGAATGACATGGCTTCTCCTTATATAGGGTGGTTCGCAATGGGCGTTGGCGCGACGCCATGATCGGATGCGCGGATGTCGGCGTGATGAAACCCGGCCAGTCCATCGTCATCGTCATGGTTTTGTTTTGGTGAAAAGGAGTAGGACGATAGGGTATCGCCGCGCCGGCGGCAAGCCCCCCGGCGCGGTAGTTTTGAAGGTGCTCACGCTCTTGCGGCGACCGCGAGGCAAGCGGTTTTCAACGCCGTATCGCCGACGCGCAGCAGATCGTAAACAGGTTCTACAACTCCACCGCCTGCCGGGTCCTCAAGGCCTCCGCGATGGCCAGGCCGATGCGGGTGGCTTCGCGGGCGTCGGCCAGGCTCAAGGCCAGCGGCAGGTCCAGGCGCGCGGCGTCGACGAAGTGCTGCAGCTCCAGCGTGAAGGCTTCGGCGAAGCGCTGATAGAAATCCGTCACGCATTCATTGCGCACGCCGTGGCGGTCGCTGATCTCCACCCGGTTGGCGCGCGGGTTGGCGCCCACGCTCAGCCGGCCCTGGGTGGCGAAAATCTCGGTCAGCGTCTCGTGGCCGTGGGCCTGAGTGCGCGAGGCGTAGAAGCAGGCCAGCTTGCCGTCCTCGAACTCGCACATCGCCACGCCGTTGTCCACGTCGCCGTATTGCGCCAGCGCGCCGTGCACCGCGTTGACGCCGCTGGCCCATACCCGCAACGGACGCGGCGCGCCCAGCAGCCAGCGCGCCAGATCGATGTCGTGGATGCTGCAATCCATGAAGATGCCGCCGCTGGCGGGGGCGAATTGCACGAAGAAGCCGCTGTCGTCGTTGAGATCGCAGGTTTGCGAGCGCACCAGATAGGGCCGGCCCACCAGGCCCTGCGCCAGCTTGGCGGCGGCGTCCTGGTAGCTGGGGTCGAAGCGGCGCACGAAACCCACCATGGCCTTGAGCTCCGGGTGGCGGGCGGCGGCGCGCTCCACTCGCAGGCAGTCCTCCAGATTCAGCGCCAGAGGCTTTTCGCAGAACACGTGTTTGCCCGCGTCCAGGCAGGCGATGATCTGCTCGGCGTGCAGCGCGGTGGGGGTGGCCAGCAAGACCGCGTCCAGCCCCGGTTCGGCCAGCAGTTCGTCCAGCGCGGCGTGGCCGGCGGCGTCGGGCAGTTCCCGGCGCGCCCAGTCCAGTTCTTCCGGCAGCGGCGAGCAGACGGCGATCACGCGCGCGCCGACGATGCGCTCGCGCAGATTGAGCGCGTGGCGGCGGCCCAGCCGGCCCAGGCCGGCGACGCCGAGGTTTAATGTAGACATGACAAGCCTCCCTGTTGAGTTGGAACCTGTTCACGATCTGCTGCGCTGCGGCGATACCGCGTTGAAAACCGCTTCGAAATGCTGATGTACCATTTGTACATTCCGCTTTCTCAGCCGCAACGCCTTGTCTCGCTCTTGCTCGCGAGATTGTGAACAGGCTCTTAGACCTGATCCAATTCGACGACCTGACCCGAGCGCCAGGAGCGGGTGGCGGCGTCGGCCAGTTCCAGCGCGCGCACGCCGTCTGCCACCGTGGTGCGCGGCGCGGCGCCGTCGCGGATCACCTCCAGGTAGTGCGCCATCTCGGCGGCGTAGGCCTGGCGGTAGCGCTCCAGGAAGAAGGGCTCCGGCAAGTCGGCGGCCACGGCGCGCTCGCCGTAGGCGATCACCTCGGTGGGCCGGTGGTTGCCGGCCTGCAGCATGCCGCGGCTGCCCAGCACTTCGAAGCGCTGGTCATAGCCGTAGGCGGCGCGGCGGCTGGTGTTGATCTGGCACAGCCGGCCCTGGCGGGTGCGCAGCGTCACCGCCGCGCTGTCGGCGTCGCCGGCGGCGGCGATGGTCGGGTCGCTCAGCGCGCTGGCGCTGGCGTGCACGCTGAGGACTTCGTCGTCCAGAATCCAGCGGCAGATGTCGAAGTCGTGGATCAGCATGTCCTTGAAGATGCCGCCGGAGCGGCGGATATAGTCCAGCGGCGGCGCGCCGGGGTCGCGGCTGGTGACGATCAGCATTTCCGGCGCGCCGATCTCGCCGGCGGCCAGCCTGGCCTTGAGCGCGGCGAAGGTGGGGTCGTAGCGGCGCTGGAAGCCGATCAGGCAGGGCACGCCGGCCGCGGCCACCGCCTGGGCGCACTGGCGCGCGCGCTCCAGCTCCAGGTCCACCGGTTTTTCGCAGAAGATGGCCTTGCCGCGCGCGGCGGCGGCCAGGATCAGCTCGGCGTGGGTGTCGGTGCTGGCGGCGATGATGACGGCGCGCACCGCGGGATCGTCCAGCGCTTGTTCCGCGGCGCAGGCCTCTGCGCCGTGGGCGGCGGCCAGCTCCCGCGCCGCCGGCGCGTGACTGTCCACCACGTATTTGAGCCGCATGCCCGGCAGGCGGGCTAGGTTGGCGGCGTGGATCTTGCCGATGCGGCCGGCTCCGAACAGCGCTGCGTCAATCATCATATCCTCCAGTCTCCTTGGTTTCTTCTATGTTCAGCTCCAGCCGGCAGGCCAGCGCGATGAACAGCGCCTGGCACAGGCAGATGGTGCTGGTCAGCGAACGGAAGGAGAAGGCCGAGCCTTCCCTGACCGTCAATACCGCGTCGGCCCCGCGCGCCAGCGGGCTGAGCTGGCTGTCGGTGATCACCAATTGCCGGGCCTTGTGCTGCGCCGCCACCCGCGCGCAATAGCGGCTTTCCTTGCCGTAGGGCTGGAAGCTGATGGCGATCAGCACGTCTTGTTCGCCAATGCTGCGGATTTGCTGCGGAAACATGCCGCCCAGGCCGGACAGCAGATGCACTTTCTTGGCGGTGTGCTGCAAGGCGTAGGCGATGTAGGAGGCGATGGGAAACATGCGCCGCACCCCGGTCACGTAGATGTTGTCGGCGTTCAGCAGCAGTTCCACCGCCGCCTCCAGCTGCGCCTCGTCCAGCGCGGCGTCCAGCTCTTGCAGGCCTTGCTGGCAGGCGGAGATGAAGTCCCGGGTCATGCCGGCGGCGGAGCGCTGCTCGTCGCGGCTGGCGATCAGGCTCTGGATGCGCTGGCGGTAATTGGGCTGCGGCGCGCCCTGTGGCGTAAATGCGTCACGGAACACGGCCTGCATATCGGAAAAGCCGGCAAAGCCGAAGCGCTGGGCGAAGCGGACGATGGCCGAAGGCTGCACCTCGCAAGCCTGGGCGATGTCGGTAATGCGTTGCAGCATCAGCGTGCCCCGGTGCTGCTCCACGTAGCCGGCAATCACTTTCAGCTGCTTGCTCAGCGTGTCGTATTCGGCGGCGATGCGCTGCATCAATTCCTCGGCGGGGACGGTGTTGGCCATGGGCGGGCTTTCCTAAGGTTTTGACCAGTATACGTTTTGTCCTTGTGTTCGAAAATAATTTTCTATTGAAAAACATATTTGGAAAATTATTTGCAGAATAGAGCGAAAGCTCTTAAGGTGATTTCACGCCCGACGCCAGACAGCGGCCGCGGCCGACACCATAGCGGGCCCCACGATGGGCCGGCGGAGAAGAAGGAGGAGAGAGATGCAGCAGCGATCCTGGAAGTGTAAGTGGAGGCGGGCACTGCCCGCGGCGGCGCTGGCGCTCTGCGCGCTGGCCCAGCCGGCCTTGGCGGCCGACGCCCGTTTTGTGCTGGTCAGCCACGCGCCGGATTCCGACGCCTGGTGGAACACCATCAAGAACGCGATCAAGCAGGCCGGCGAGGATTTCAACGTGCAGGTGGATTACCGCAATCCGCCCAATGGCGACCTGGCCGACATGGCGCGCTTGATCGAACAGGCGGCGGCGCGCAATTACGACGGCGTGATCGCCAGCATCGCCGATTACGATGTGCTGAAGCGGCCGCTGGGCCAGGTGGTGGCCAAGAAGATTCCGCTGGTCACCATCAATTCCGGCACCGTCAAGCAAAGCGAAAGCCTGGGCGCCTTGCTGCACGTAGGCCAGCCGGAATACGACGCCGGCTTCGATTCCGGCAAGCAGGCCAAGGCCGCCGGGATCAAGACCTTTCTCTGCGTCAACCACTACGCCACCAATCCGGCCTCCTTCGAGCGCTGCAAGGGCTTCGCCGACGCCATCGGCGCCGATGTGCGCAAATCCACGCTGGACGCCGGCGACGACCCCACCGGCATCGAAAGCAAGGTCAGCGCCTATCTGCGCAACAATCCCGGCACCCAGGCGCTGCTGACGCTGGGGCCGACCTCGGCCAGCCCGGCGATCAAGGCGGTGAAGAAGATGGGCCTGGCCGGCAAGCTCTACTTCGCCACCTTCGATCTGTCCGAGGACATTTCCAAGGCGATCAAGGACGGCACCATCAAGTTCGCCATCGACCAGCAACCCTATCTGCAGGGCTATATCCCGGTGGCGGCCTTGGCCATCATGAAACGCGACAAGACCGCGGACCCGGCCAAGGTGGAAGCGGCGCTCAAGGCCAATCCCAAATTCCAGGCCCGGCTGAAGGAGTACGGGCTGGTCCCCCTCTACAAGGGCCGCCACATCAACTCCGGCCCCGGCTTCGTCACCAAGGACAATATCGCCAAGGTGGAGAAGTACGCCGGGCAGTTCCGCTGACCGCCGTTTCCCGATGGATCTGACGCCCGGCGCCGCGACGGCTGCGGGGCGAGGAGCATAGCTATGAGCATGAGCAAGGCCAGCCCGGGCAAGGCCGCGGGCATCCGCATGGCGCCGCCCGGCGACGATGAAAGAGTGCGGCGGCTGTCGCTGTTCGACCGGCTGATGGGACGGCCGGAATTCGCCGCCGTGGCCGGCGCGGCGCTGGTGTTCGCGGTGTTCGGCGTCGGCGCCGGCGGTTCCGGCATGTTCGCCGTGGACGGCATCGTCAACTGGTCGCAGGTGGCGGCCTATCTCGGCATCATCGCCATCGGCGCCTGCCTGCTGATGATAGCCGGCGAGTTCGATCTGAGCCTGGGCTCGATGATAGGCTTCGCCGGCATGATGGTGGCGATCCCGCCGCTGTACTTCGGCTGGCCGTTCTGGCTGGCCGTCCTGTTCGCCTTCGCCGGTTCGCTGGCGGTGGGCTGGCTCAACGGCTATCTGGTGCTCAAGACCCGGTTGCCGTCCTTCATCGTCACCCTGGCTTTTCTGTTCATCCTGCGCGGCCTGACGCTGGCGCTGTCCATTCTGTTCGCCAACCGCACCATCGTCAGCGGCGTCGGCGATCTGGCGGCGGCGGACCCGCTGGCGCAATGGCTGTTCGTCGGCCATGTCGGCGCCGGCCTGTTCCACTGGCTGGCCGGCATCGGCGCCATCGCTTCCTTGCCGGACGGCGGCGCGGCGGCGGCCGGTGTGCCCAAGGTGCTGCTGTGGTGGCTGGCGCTGGCGGCGATCGCGGCCTTCGTGCTGGCGCGCACCCGGATCGGCAACTGGATCTTCGCCGCCGGCGGCGACGCCAACGCCGCCAAGAACGTGGGGGTGCCGGTCAAGCAGGTGAAGATAGGCCTGTTCATGTTCACCGCCTTCTGCGCCTGCCTGTTCGCGGTGCTGCAAGTGTGCGATGTGGGCTCCGCCGCCGCGGACCGCGGCCTGCAAAAGGAGTTCGAGGCCATCATCGCCGCGGTGATAGGCGGCTGTCTGCTCACCGGCGGCTACGGCTCGGTGGTGGGCGCCTGCTTTGGCGCGCTGATCTTCGGCGTGGTGCAGATCGGCATCACCTACACCAATATCAACTCGGACTGGTTCCGCGTCTTCCTCGGCCTGATGCTGCTGATGGCGGTGTTGTTCAATCACTATGTCCGACGCCGCGTGACGGAGGCCAAATGATGGTCACGACCGGCAAAATCCCTGCGGCCGCGTTGCGCCTCCTTGCCGTACTCGATGTACTGTCCGCGTCGGCGCGCCTTGCCGCGGCCGCTGCGCCGAACAATCCTGGCCGCGGGCCGCAAGGAGTCGAAGATGAAACCGTGTGACGACTACATCCTGGAGCTGGATCAGGTCAGCAAGACCTTCGGTTCGGTGATCGCCTTGCAGAAGGTGGATCTGCAACTGCGCCGCGGCGAGGTGCATTGTCTGCTGGGCGACAACGGCGCCGGCAAGTCCACGCTGATCAAGACCCTGGCCGGGGTGCACCGGCCCAGCGGCGGCGAATACCGGGTGGACGGACAGCCGGTGCGCTTCGACTCGCCGCGCCAGGCGCTGGACCAGGGCATCGCCACCGTTTACCAGGACCTGGCCCTGGTGCCGCTGATGTCGGTGGCGCGCAATTTCTTCCTGGGCCGCGAGCCGATGAAGAAATGGCTGGGTCTGCTGCCGGTGCTGGATCTGGAACTGGCCGGCGAGGTGGCGCACGACAAGCTGGCGGAAATGGGCATCCACATCCGCGACCCGCATCAGGCGATAGGCACCCTGTCCGGCGGCGAGAAGCAATGCCTGGCCATCGCTCGCGCCATTTACTTCGGCGCGCGGGTGCTGATCCTGGACGAGCCCACCGCCGCGCTGGGCGTCAAGCAGAGCGTCAATGTGCTCAAGCTGATTTCCAAGGCGCGCGACAAGGGCATCTCGGTGATCTTCATCACCCACAACGTCAACCACGCTTACCCGATAGGCGACCGCTTCACCCTGCTCAACCGCGGCCGCTCGCTCGGCACTTACGCCAAGGACGCGGTCAGCAAGGAGGAGGTGCTGGACATGATGGCCGGCGGCGCAGAAATGCAGAAACTGATGGCCGAGCTGGACGGCGTCCATATCTAACAACGGTATCGCCACGAAATCCAGGAAACCATTTTTAGCCACGGAAACACACGGAAGGACACGGAAAAAGACAGCGTGGATACAAACGTGGCTTGCGTGCTGTCTCGTGGGTTTCGTGGTTGGCGTTTTGGATTTTGAGCCACGGAAATACACGGAAGCACACGGAAAAAAGCGGAAAACGAATAGCGCCAACTAGGACCTCCAAGTTAAAGAACCCCCAAGGTTTTGTTGGGTTTGTCAGTGTATTTCCGTGTGTTTCCGTGGCTAAAAATGCCTGCTGATGTCTCTTTATGTATTCCGTGGCCAATCAAGCTTTCGAAGGAGGATGAATGCAAAACACCACCCGTTTCGCCAGCGGCCGCGACCGCGACCTGGTCTGCCTGGGCCGGCTGGCGGTGGACCTGTACGCGCAGCAGCTGGGCGCGCCGCTGGAAGACGCGGCCAGCTTCGCCAAATACCTGGGCGGCTCCTCCGCCAACATCGCCTTCGGCGCGGCCCGGCTGGGTTTGAAATCGGCGATGCTGTCCCGCGTCGGCGACGAACAGATGGGCCGCTTCCTGCTCAAGACCCTGAGCGCCGAAGGCTGCGACGTCAGCCAGGTGAGGGTGGATCCGGAGCGGCTGACCGCCCTGACCCTGCTGGGCATCAAGGACCGCGACACCTTCCCTCTGCTGTTCTACCGCGAAAACTGCGCCGACATGGCGCTCGGCGCCGAGGACATCGACGAGGATTTCATCGCCGGCAGCCAGGCCTTGCTGATCACCGGCACCCATCTGTCCCGGCCCGGGGTGGAGGCGGCCAGCCGCCGCGCGCTGCAATACGCGCGCCGCCACGACGCGCGCACGGTGCTGGACATCGACTACCGGCCGGTGCTGTGGGGCCTGGCCGGCCGCGGCGACGGCGAAACCCGCTACATCGCCAGCGAGGAGGTCAGCACTCATTTGCAGAGCCTGCTCCCCGAGTTCGACCTCATCGTCGGCACCGAGGAGGAGTTCCTGATCGCCGGCGGCGCGGCCGAGCTGATGCCGGCCTTGGCCCGGGTGCGCGCACTGAGCCGGGCGGTGCTGGTGGTCAAGTTGGGGCCCTTGGGCTGCGCGGTGATTCCCGACGCGGTGCCGGCGCGCATCGAGGACGCCTTCAGCGTGGCCGGCGCGCCAGTGGAGGTGATGAACGTGCTGGGCGCCGGCGACGCCTTCCTGGCCGGCTTCCTGTCCGCCTGGCTGCGCGGCGGCGACTACGCCGAATGCTGCCGCCGCGCCAACGCCTGCGGCGCGCTGGTGGTGTCGCGCCACGGCTGCGCGCCGGCGATGCCGACCCCGGCCGAACTGGAGCGCTTTCTCGCCGAGCCGATGCGGCGGCCGGGCGAGGACGCGGCCTTGAGCCGGCTGCATCGGGTCAGCGCGGCGCGGCCGCGCTGGGACGAATTGTGCGTGTTCGCCTTCGACCACCGCAGCCAGTTCTTTGAACTGGCGCGCGCGGCGGGCGCGGACGAGGCGCGGCTGCCGCGTTTGAAGCAACTGCTGGTGCAAGCGGTGGCCGACGTCGAGCAGCGGCTGGATCTGCACGGGCGGGTGGGGGTGTTGATCGACGAGCGCTACGGCGCCGACGCGCTGTCCGCCGCCACCGGCCGCGGCTGGTGGGTGGGCCGGCCGGTGGAGCTGCCCGGCTCCCATCCGCTGGTGTTTGAGCAAGGCCGCGCGATGGCCGGCGCCTTGAACGCCTGGCCGCGCGAGCAGGCGATCAAATGCCTGGTCCAGTACCACCCGGACGATGAGCTGGACAACCGGCTGGAGCAGGAGGCGCAGGTCCGCGCGCTCTATGACGCCGCCCAGGCCAGCGGCCACGAATTGCTGCTGGAAATCATCCCGTCCAAGGATTTGCCGCGCGCCGACGACACCGTCTACCGCGCGCTCAAGCGCCTGTACAACCTGGGCGTTTATCCAGACTGGTGGAAACTGGAGCCGCCCGCCGCCGCGCAATGGCCGGCTCTGGACGCACTGATCGCCGAGCGCGATCCCTATTGCCGCGGCGTGGTGCTGCTGGGGCTGAACGCGCCCTTGGACGCGCTGCGCCAGGGCTTCGCCGCCGCGCGCGCCAGCCGCAGCTGCCGCGGCTTCATGGTGGGTCGCAGCCTGTTCCAGCGGCCGGCGGAACGCTGGCTGGCCGGCGAGATCGACGACGCCGGCCTGGTGGCCGAGGCCGGCGCGCGCTTCGCCGAGCTGGTGGCGGTGTGGCGCGAGGAGAGGGCGTTGGCGCTTGAGTCACAACATCCACGGAAAAACGCCGACTAATTCTTGCCACGGAAACACACGGAAGGACACGGAAAAAGACAGCGTAGATACAAAGGTGGCTTGCGTGCTGTTTCGTGGGTTTCGCGGTTGGCGTTTTGGGTTTTGAGCCACGGAAACACAAGGAAGAACGCCGTGTTTGACCCGATTTTTGTCATGCAGCTCAGGGAGTGACACAAATGCAGTCATCGTTTTTGGCATTGTCGGTGTGCTTCCGTGTGTTTCCGTGGCTAATAAATGGTTTCGTGGGTTCCGTGGCAAGAAAAGCCGCGCTGATTTTATAAGGAATGAGCATGAGCACGATCCGTTTGACTATGGCCCAGGCGCTGGTGCGCTACCTGGCCGCGCAGCGGGTGGAACTGGACGGCGAGGAGGTGCCGCTGTTCGCCGGTGTGTGGGCCATCTTCGGCCACGGCAATGTCGCCGGTCTGGGCGAGGCGCTGCAGCAGGCCGGCGACAGCCTGCCCACTTGGCGCGCCCACAATGAGCAGGGCATGGCCCACGCCGCCATCGCCTACGCCAAAGCCCATTTCCGCCGCCGGATGATGGCGGTGAGCAGCTCCATCGGCCCCGGCGCCACCAATCTGGTCACCGCCGCGGCGCTGGCCCACGTTAACCGGCTGCCCTTGCTGCTCTTGCCCGGCGACGTGTTCGTGTCGCGCGCGCCGGACCCGGTGCTGCAGCAACTGGAAGCGCCGCAGGACGGCACGCTGTCGGTCAACGACTGCCTGCGGCCGGTGTCGCGCTATTTCGACCGCATCGTCCACCCGGCGCAGCTGCTCACGGCCTTGCCGCGCGCGCTGGCGGTGCTGACCGATCCGGCGCAATGCGGGCCGGCCACGCTGGCGCTGCCGCAGGACGTGCAGACCATGGCCTGGGATTATCCGGCCGACTGGTTCCGGCCGCGGCTGTGGCGCATCGCCGCGCCGCCGCCGGAACCGGACGCGCTGGAGCGGGCGGCGCGGGCGCTGGCCGCCGCGCGGCGGCCGCTGATCGTGGCCGGCGGCGGCGTGCTCTACAGCGCCGGCGGCGCGGCGGCCTTGCGCGCCTTCGCCGAGCGCCACGGCGCGCCGGTGGCCGAGACCCAGGCCGGCAAGAGCGCCTTGTCCTGGGACCACCCGCTGCAACTGGGCGCGATAGGCGTCACCGGCTCGCCGGCCGCCAACCGGCTGGCGGAACGGGCCGACCTGGTGCTGGCGCTGGGCAGCCGCTTGCAGGACTTCAGCACCGGCTCCGGGCAGCTGTTCCGCCAGGCGCGGTTGCTCAGCGTCAACGTCAATGCGCTGGACGGGATCAAGGCCGACGCCGTGGCCCTGAGCGGCGACGCCGCGCTATGCCTGGACGCGCTGTCGGCGCGGCTGGACGGCTGGAGCGCCGACGCCGGCTGGAGCGCCGAGGCGCGCGCGCTGGCCGAGGACTGGCGCGCGGAGACGGCGCGCGTCACCGGCCAGCGACAGCCTCACGGCCTGCCTTGTCTTCCTTATGAAGGCGAGGTGATCGGCGCGGTACAGCGCCACCCCGGCTCCGAGCGCGACGACATCGTGGTCTGCGCCGCCGGCACCCTGCCGGCCGAGCTGCACAAGCTGTGGCGCGCGGCGACGCCGGGCGGCTACCACCTGGAATACGGCTATTCCTGCATGGGCTATGAAATCGCCGGCGGCCTGGGCGTGAAGATGGCGCGGCCGGAGCGCGAAGTCATCGTGATGGTGGGCGACGGCAGCTATCTGATGATGAATAGCGAGTTGGCCACCTCGGTGATGCTGGACCGCAAACTGATCGTGGTGCTGCTGGACAACCGCGGCTACGGCTGCATCAACCGCTTGCAGCAGGCCTGCGGCGGCGCGCCGTTCAACAATTTGCTGGACGACTGCCGCCAGGGCCGCCACGGCGCGCCGCGGGTGGACTTCGCCGCCCATGCCCGCGCGCTGGGCGCCGAGGCCGAGCACGTGGCCGACATCGCCGGCCTGGAGGCGGCGCTGGTCCGCGCCCGCGCCGCGGAACGCAGCTATCTGATCGTGATCGACACCGACCCGGCGCGCACCACCGAGGCCGGCGGCTGCTGGTGGGAAGTGGCGGTGCCGGAGGTATCGGAACGGGCCGAGGTGCGCGCCGCGCGGCGTGAATATGAGGAGCGCCTGCGGGCCAGGGCTTAGCTTCTAGCCAGGAAAATCTTTTTTGCCACGGAAACACACGAAAGGACACGGAAAAAGACGACAGCATGGATACAAACGTAGCTTGTTTATCGTTTCCTGGGGTTCGTGGTCAGCGTTTTGGGGTTTTAGCCACGAAACCCATGGAAAACACGAAATCGTCAGTGCTGCGGTGTGCACCGTTTTAAATCCCCTTTACCACGGAAACACACAGAGTAAGCACATCGCGAATACAAACGTAGCCTGCGTGTCATTTCATGGACTTCGTGGCAAAAATACGCCTTTTTCCGTGTTCTTCCGTGTGTTTCCGTGGCTAAGTCGGTTTTTCCTTACTCTTGCTTTCATGTTTTTTCGTGGATTTCGTGGCGAGTTTTTGAATGAGGGCACTATGCAGACATTCGACGTGAAAATCGGCATCAATCCGATTTCCTGGAGCAATGACGACCTGCCGTCGCTGGGCGGCGAGATCTCGCTGGAACAGGCGCTGGCCGAAGGCGCGGCCATCGGCTACCGCGGTTTTGAGCTGGGCAATAAATTCCCGCGCCAGCCGGAAGCGCTGGCGGCGGCGCTGGCACCGCACGGCCTGCAATGCGTGTCCGGCTGGCATTCCGGCCGTCTGGCCGAGCGCGGCGCGGATGAGGAAATCGCCGCGGCGGAGCCGCATCTGCGGCTGTTGGCCGCCAGCGGCTGCCGGGTGATGGTCTACGGCGAAGTGGCCCAGGCGATACAGGGCCAGCCGCGGCCCTTGAGCCAGCGTCCGCGCTTTGGCTCGGAGCGGCAATGGCGCGATTACGGCGAGCGGCTGAACGCCTTCGGCCGCCATCTGCAAAGCCACGGCCTGACGCTGGCCTACCATCACCATATGGGCGCCTACGTCGAAACCCCGGACGATGTGGACGCGCTGATGGCGGTCACCGGCCCGGAAGTGGGCCTGCTGTTCGACAGCGGCCACATCGCCTTCGCCGGCGGCGAACCGCTGGCGGTGCTGCGCCGCCATATCGGCCGCGTGGTCCATGTCCATTGCAAGGATATCCGCCCGCAGGTGGCGCGGCTGGCGCGCAACCGCGGCTGGAGCTTTCTGGAGTCGGTGCTAAACGGCGTGTTCACCGTGCCCGGCGACGGCGTCATCGATTTCGAAGCCCTGCTGCGCATGCTGGCCGAGCACGGCTATCGCGGCTGGCTGGTGGTGGAGGCGGAGCAGGACCCGGTGGTGGCGCCCAGCTACCGCTACGCCGAGCTGGGCTTCCGCACCCTGGCCGGGCTGGTGGCCGCCATCCGCGCCGGCGCGCCGGAAAGGAGCTGCGCATGAATCAGCCTGATTTGCGCGTCAAGGCGACGGCCGGCCGCGTCGCCGCCGACATCACCCCGGCCTCCGCCGGCTGGCGCCATGTCGGTTTCCGCGCCTTGCGCCTGGCCGACGGCGAAGTCGAGGACTGGCTGCAAGCGGAGCGGGAATGCTGCGTGGTGGTGCTGGCCGGCGTCGTCGACCTCATCGCCGGCGAACAGCGCTGGCCGGGCGTGGGCGGCCGCGCCGATGTGTTCGACGGGCAAGCGCCGTGGGCGGCCTATATTCCCGCCGGCTGTGCGTTGCGCATCGTCGCCCGCGGCGCGGCCGAAGTGGCTTTGTGTTCGGCGCCGGGCCGGCCGCTGACCCGGCCGCCGCGGCTGATCCGGCCGCAAGACATGGCGCAGAGCGTGCGCGGGCAGGGGAGCAACACCCGCTACGTCACCGACATCCTGCCGCAGCAGGCGGAGGCGGACGGCCTGCTGGTGGTGGAAGTGCGCACCCCGTCCGGTCATTCGTCCAGCTATCCGCCGCACAAGCACGACCGCGACGCGCTGCCGGCGGAAAGCCAGCTGGAGGAAACCTATTACCACCGGGTGAGCCCGGCGCAGGGCTTCGTGTTCCAGCGCGTCTACACCGACGAGCGCGATCTGGACCAGTCGCACGCGGTGGAGGACGGCGACGTGATGCTGGTGCCGCGCGGCTATCATCCGGTGTGCGTGCCGCACGGCTATGAATCCTACTACCTCAACGTGATGGCCGGGCCGCGCCGCGAATGGCGCTTCCACAACGACCCGGCGCATGAGTGGCTGTTGTCTCCCGCCACTTGATAGCGTGTTGACGATCTCACACTTGCTCGCGGGATTTTGAACGGATTCTTGTTGGGTAGGCGTTTGCATGGCGGCGGGGTGCTCCCCGCCGTTTTTTTGGATGACCATGGCGAAAAGCATAAGCGGACAAGGCCCCGCCATGGCATGGCGGCGGTTTTGGGTCGCATTGCTCATGACATTTAGGATTAATCCTCTATTGCCGCTCTGTCTCTCAGCTTAAGGTATTCAACTTCTTCGCGTGTTCAGCCGGGGAAGTCGCCATGCCGCCACAATATCGCCATCAGATTACCATTCCCGCTTGCTGGGCGAGTCCATGTGCGCCGGCCGCGTTCAGCTCATTCCCCTTTCCTCGACAAAGTGCTGGACCTTTTTTGAACCGCAACCACGATCTTATTTGGTTCATCCTCTCCCTGCCCCAAGTTTCACAAATTCGCCTGCGAGAAACTGTATGCGGGTATGGGAGACAAGATCACAGAGCCGGAGCAATTCCAACGCTATTAACAGTCGCTAAGCCAAATCCCAACTCAAGATCGTGTTTGAGCCACAAGGAGAATAAGCATGGACTTCTGGATTACCGGCGAAGGCGTGACCCAGGCCGCCAGCTTGGCCAGCTATACCGCTATCTATTTTCCGCGCCAAATGAGCCGCGTCCGCCTCAAGCGCATTCCGTTTTGGGGCAAGGGCATCGCCCACAAAGGAGGGGCGCTTTGGGAGGGAGCACCCGGCCACTACTGGGTGGAAATTGACCACAACGATCCCAACACCAAGGAAAGCTATGGCTGGTATCCGGCGGAAAACATCAAAGGCATGGAAAGCAAGAAGGATCAGCTCAGCGCGATGTGGGATGTTGAGGGCTGCATCAATGGCGATTCGGGTGCAAGGCGTAGGGCAGATGAAGAAGGTCTGAATAAAAAGAAAAAGTATGATCTCCTGGCTGGTCGCGGCATCGGTCACAAGCCATACCCCTACGACCCGAACCACGGCAACCCGGACGCCCGCAGTGTCCAGCCGCTCTACCTGGGCTTGACCGACCAACGCTCAGAGGCGGAGGTGATAGACGAAATCCGCGCCTTCGCCGCCGCTTACGAGAAGCAATATGGCGGCCGCTGGAGCTATCGGCTGGACAGCTTCGGCGAAAACAATTGCCATACCTTCATTTGGCTCTTGCTGCACGACTGCCAACTGATTGATCTGGAATTACTCAACGCCGACATCGACCCCCACTTCGACAAGCTGCGCGGCCAGGTGCTAAAGGAGGCAGCCAAAGGCGCGGCCTATGGCGGGGCCGGTATCGCCGTGGCAGCCGTCACCAGCGCCGCGCGTCGGCTCATCAAGCCCGACTATGCCGACACATTGGCTGAGCGCACCGCGATGACGCGCGACGAATTAAAGCGACGGAACTGGTTATGAAAGTCTGGCAAAAAGCCTCATTGATCGGCGTGTTGCTGCTCATATTGCTGCTGCCTATGGCGCTGTTTATCTACCAAGTCCATCACACCCCGCTCGCCCAACGACTATTTAACTGGATACTCCCCATGAGCCTCAACTACACCACCGACCGCAATGGCGTGCGACTGCACGTCAATACCCCCTACTACGTGCGTGAAAGCCCTAGAACCTTTTCTACGGATTACTTCCTCGGAGAAGTTCTGAGTTTGGAGGCCACAGAACTCAAAGACGACTACACCCAGATTGCTATCAATCAAAGCCAAAAAATCGCTTATCGAAAGGGTAGCAGCTTTAAGCGCGAACCCTTCACTGGCCCCATCGACTATGAGCGCTTCGGCATCAAGGTCAACGGCATCTATTTCTTCGGCCTGGATGCGGATGGTCAGATCAACCGGCTGCTGACCATAGAGCAGGCGCTGTGGGAGCCGGTCTATATCAAGGCGGACATCTTTGTTGCCGAGGTCCGCTCTGCCGAGAAAGTGACCAGAACAGAGATGGGTTCTGTTCTATTCAGCTATTGGCCCGAAAATGGACCACCTAAAGAAATACGCGGCTTTTATGTCGAGTCCAACGGACGTAAGAAGTCCTGGCTAGTCCACTTTCCTGAACAAAATCGAAATAAAACTAATCACACGCGCTACTTCCAAGCCCAATCTACCCCCTTCACCGCCGACATCCCCCTCAAGATTCTCGGTATCAAAACCGATGGACGCTATCTACTCAGCGTCCTCCCCGACGGCAGCGCCGGCTTCCCCCGCCCGGAGCTCGATGCGCTGGAAGACCAACGCCACATCGAACTGTGGGTAGCCGATGGCCAGGTCTATCGAGCCACACAAACGACCTTTGTTGTTACCGGCGAACGCTGGACTTTCAACAATGACAAGGGGGAGTTCGATCGTCAGCATGGCTACGATATCGAGAATGGCCGCAAGGTGGAATGGCAGCAAAAGTTCGACCGAACCGTAGGCCAACGCGGCGGCGAATGGGTGCCTCCGAGGCCGCAAGATGAGCAAGAGAATTGAACATCGGGGAATCTTAAGCCGCTCTGCTGTTTGGTTCGAAGCGGAGAAGCGGTTTCGCGGCCCACATACTGCTTTCCAGCGAGCCACCGGCTTGGAGTGCTGAGTCGGGCATGGACCGGGCCTTGCCCGGCGGCGGGGCTTGGGTTGGCGCGGGCGGCGGTGTAAACTGCCGCTTTTACGACCGCGTCGGTCCCTTGCCTGGATTCCGCCATGCCCACGCCTCATGCCGCACGCCGCGCCCGCCTGCTGTCCGCCCTGGGCGACGCCGTCGCGGTGCTGCCCACCGCGCCGGAAGCGGTGCGCAACGCCGATAATTTCTATCCCTATCGCCCGGACAGCCATTTCCTGTACCTGACCGGTTTCGCCGAGCCGGAAGCGGTGTTGGTGCTGGACGGGCGCAGCGGCAAGTCCATCCTGTTCTGCCGCGACAAGAGTCCGGACATGGAAATCTGGGAAGGCTTCCGCCACGGGCCGCAGGCGGCGGCGGAGGCTTTCGGCTTCGACGAGGCTTATCCCGTCGCCGAGCTGGACGCGCGGATGCTGGAGCTGCTGTCCGGTTGCGGCCGGCTGTGCTGGAGTCTGGGCCGCGACGCCAAATTCGACGTGCGCGTCAACGGCTGGCTGGATAGCCTGCGCCAGCGCGCCTATCACGGCGCGCCGGCGCCCAGCTGCTACGGTGACGTGCACGCGCTGCTGGACGAGATGCGCCTGATCAAGGACGACAGCGAGATCGCGCTGCTGCGCCGCGCCGGCGAGATTTCCGCCGCCGGCCATGTGCAGGCGATGCGCGCCACCCGGCCCGGCCTGCATGAATATCAGATCGAGGCGGAAATCCTGCACGCCTTCGTCAGCCGCGGCGCGCGCCAGCCTTCCTACGAAAGCATCGTCGCCGGCGGCGCCCATGCCTGCACCCTGCATTACTGCGCCAATAACGGCTTGCTGCGCGACGGCGAGATGCTGTTGATCGACGCCGGCTGCGAGCTGGAAGGCTACGCCGGCGACATCACCCGCAGTTTCCCGATCAACGGCCGTTTCAGCGGCCCGCAGCGCGACGTCTACGAAGTGGTGCTGGCGGCGCAGGCGGCGGCCATCGCCGCCTTGGGGCCGAATGTGCCCTGGAACGCGTCCGGCGACTCCGCGCTGGCGGTGCTGGCCCAGGGCATGCTGGACCTGGGGCTGCTGCAAGGCAGCGTGGACGGGGTGATCGAATCCGGCGCCTACCGCCAGTTTTACATGCACGGCATCGGCCATCTGATCGGCCTGGACGTGCACGACGTGGGCGCGCGCAAGCGCAACGGCCTGTGGCGCGCTTACCAGCCCGGCATGTGCGTGACGGTGGAGCCGGGCTTGTACATCCGCCCGGCGGACGGAGTGCCGGCCGCGCTGCACCATATCGGCGTGCGCATCGAAGACGATGTGCTGATCACCGAGCAGGGCTGCGAGGTCTATACCGGCGGCGTGCCCAAGCGCATCGACGAGATCGAGGCGCTGATGAATCAGGATTGAATTCCGGAGCCTGTGTCCCGAGGAAACAGGAGGAAACAGAATGCAGCAACAGACAAATGAACATGCGGACGTGGTGATCATAGGCGGCGGCCCGGTGGGGGCGCTGGCCGCCTTGCGGCTGGCGCGCGCCGGCCGCGAGGTGACGCTGGTGGAGGCCCGCGGCCGCGACGAGGCGGTGCGCGACGCGCGCGCGCTGGCGCTGTCCTGGCACAGCCGCGAGCTGCTGCGCGAAGCCGGCGCCTGGCCGGAGGATTTACCGGCGTCCGTGATCGACAGCGTGCACGTGTCGCAGCAAGGCGCTTGCGGCCGCACCCTGTTGCAGGGCGAGGACGTGGGCCTGCCGCACCTGGGCGCGGTGGTGGATTATCCGGCGCTGGTGGCGGCGCTGGGCGGCGCGCTGGAGCGCGCCGGCGTGCGCGTGTTGTGGCGGCACCGGGTGCGGGCGGTCAAAAGCCTCAGCCATTACGCGGTGGCGACGGTGGAGTCGGACGCCGGCGAGAGCGTGTTGACCTGCCGGCTGGCGGTGATGGCCGAGGGCGGCGCATTGGCGGAAAGCCTGCCCGGCGTCAAGCGTCTGAGCCACGATTACCGCCAGTGCGCGGTGCTGGCCGAGGTGCGCACCGAATTGCCGCCCAAGGGCGTGGCCTATGAGCGCTTCGCCCATGACGGACCGCTGGCCCTGCTGCCGCACGGCGACGCTTATATGTTGGTGTGGACCCGCAGCGCGGAGGACGCCGCCCGCTTGCAGGCGGCCGACGACGCCGAGGTGGCCGCCGCCTTGCAGCAGGCTTTCGGCGAGCGGCAAGGCCGCATTCTGAGCGTGGGGCCGCGCGCGGCGTTTCCGCTGGCGTTGAAGCAGCTCAACCGCGTGGTCAGCGGCCGGGTGGCGATGATAGGCAACGCCGCGCAAACCATGCACCCGGTGGCGGCGCAGGGCCTGAATCTGGGCCTGCGCGACGCCGCCGGCCTCAGCGCGGCGCTGGCCGGCGCGTCCGATCCCGGCGACGCCGCCGCGCTGGCGGCCTACGCGGCGTCGCGGCGGGTGGACAGCCACGCGGTGGTGGGCTTCACCCACGGTTTGATCAAATTGTTCGACGGCCACCATCCGGTGGTCAGCGCGATGCGCAGTGTCGGCCTTAGCGCGCTGGACGCGCTGCCGCCGCTGCGGCGCAAGTTCGCCAGCCATTTGGTGTTCGGCGTCTGATGGGAGCGGATGTGAAAGCATTGCAGTACGACGTGATCGTGGTCGGCGGCGGCCTGGTGGGCGCCAGCCTGGCGCTGGCGCTGGACCGCGCCGGCAAGCGGGTGGCCTTGCTCGAAGGACGGCCGCCCGAGCTTCAGGACCTGGACCAGGGCTGGGACGCGCGCATCTACGCGGTGAGCCCGGCCAATCGCCGTTTCCTGGAGAGCCTGGACGCCTGGCCCGGCGCCGAGCGCCTGGGCGCGATCGAGGCTATGGACGTGCGCGGCGACGCCGGCGGCCGCATCGAGTTCGCCGCCAGCGACGCCGGCGAGCCGGCGCTGGCCTGGATCGCAGAGAACCGCTGGCTGCTGGCCGCCTTGTGGCGGCGGCTGGCGGCGTCCGGCGTGGATTGCCTGGCGGGCATCAAGCCGCAGGCGCTGCGCGCCGACGCGCTGGGCGCGGAGCTGACGCTGGAAGACGGCCGCCGCTTGAGCGCCGCCTTGCTGGCCGGCGCCGACGGCGCCAACTCCTGGGTGCGCGAGCAGGCCGGCTTGAACGCCAGCGTCAAACCCTACGGCCAGAGCGGGGTGGTGGCCAATTTCGACTGCGAACGCCCGCACGGCGGCGTGGCGCGGCAATGGTTCACCGGCGACAGCATCCTGGCCTGGCTGCCCATGGCCGGGAACCGAATTTCCATGGTGTGGTCAACTTCTGATCCCTCGCGCTTGCTGGAGCTGCCGCCGGAGCAACTGGCGGCGACGGTGGCGGCGGCCGGAGGACGGGAGCTGGGCGAGTTGACCTGCCTCACCCCCGCGGCGGCGTTTCCGCTGCGTTTGATCCAGCCGGAGCGGGTGGCGGCGGAACGCGTGGTCCTGGTGGGCGACGCGGCCCACACCGTGCATCCCCTGGCCGGCCAGGGGGTGAACCTGGGCTTCCAGGACGCGGCGCAATTGGCCGCGCTGTTGGCCGGCGAACGCGACGCCGGAGACTGGATGCTGCTGCGCCGTTACGAGCGCCGGCGGCGCGAAGCGGTGAAAACCATGCAATTGGGCTGCGACGGCTTGTTCCAGCTGTTTCACGCCCAAGGGCCGGGCCTGTCCTGGCTGCGCAACACCGGCTTGAACCTGACCAATTGCCTGAAGCCTTTGAAGCGGCAATTCGCTCGGCAGGCGATTGGTTACTGAACCTCCTTTCAAGGATAAAGATTGATGAAGAAGAACCTGAAGTCCCTGGCGCTGGGCGCCTCCCTGATGATGGCGCTGGCCGCTTGCTCGCAAGCCGCCGGCAGCGGCAACGCCGGTGACGTGAAGAAGGCGTTTGAAGGCCGTTTCCCCGGCAAGCCGGTCAAGGCGGTGAGCGCCACCCCGGTGAAAGGGATTTTCGAGGTGGTGGTGGACAATAAGCAGGTGGTGTACACCAACGCCGACGCCAGCTATCTGTTTGTCGGCGATCTGATCGACGCGGTGAAGAAGGAAAGCCTGACCGAGAAGAAAATGGCCGAGCTGAACAAGGTGGACTTCAAGTCGCTGCCGTTTGAATACGCGCTGAAGGAAGTGCGCGGCAAGGGCGAGCGCAAGCTGGCGGTGTTCTCCGATCCGGACTGCCCGTTCTGCAAGAAGCTGGAGCGCGAAGGCCTGAAGAACCTGGACAACGTGACCATCTACACCTTCCTCTACCCGCTGTCCCAGTTGCACCCGGACGCGATGCGCAAGTCCAAGCAGATCTGGTGCTCGCCCGACAAAGTGGCGGCCTGGTCCGGCTTCATGCGCGACGGCAAGCCGCTGACCGGTCCGGACAATTGCGACACTCCGCTGGAGAAGATTCAGCAGCTGGGCGAGAAGCTGGGCATCACCGGCACGCCGGGCCTGATCTTCGCCAACGGCCAGCTGGTGCCGGGCGCGATCGATGGCGACGATATCGAGAAGCTGCTCAACGCCAAGTGAGCGCATGAAGGCAGGCGCCGCTAAGCGGAATTCCACGGCCTGCCCCTGCGTCCGCGCGACGCCGGGGCAGGCCGTTGTCGCGCCTGGCGGACGGCGACGCCTGGCGGACGGCGATGACGGCGCGGCCGGGCCGGCGCTTGTCCGACGGCGACCGCCTGTTGCTGGGCCTGTCGCTGTCGCTGGCCTTGCACGGGTTGGCCTTGTTCGCGCCGTGGCCGGCCGGCGGCGCGCAGGGCGCGGTTTCCGGTCTGAACGTGCGTCTGTCCGCCGCGCCGCCGCCTGCCAGCGCGGCGCGGGACGCCGTCCGGCCCGCGGCTTCCGGCCTTGCCGCGGAGCCAGCC
>NZ_QARX01000001.1:3054094-3140522 GCF_003052555.1 Chromobacterium sp. Panama | reverse complement strand
GGACGCGGCGCGCAACCGCCGCTACTACGTGACCGCCAGCCAGCTGACTTTCTTGCAGGACGGGCCGGACAGCAGCGGTCAGGGCCGCAATGTGATGGCCGTGTTCCGGGCGATGACGGACGACCGGCCGTTCCGCCCGCTGCGGCTGACGGCCAAGCCCATCCTGCCCGGCATCCAGAGCGCCACCGTGGTGGGGCCGGTGAACGCGGAAGTGCACACCGACAAGCTGGGCCGCATCCGCGTGCACTTCCACTGGGACCGTTACAAGACCCAGGAAGAAGACGCCTCGTGCTGGATCCGGGTGTCGCAAGCCTGGGCCGGCAAGGGCTGGGGCGTGCTGGCGCTGCCGCGGGTGGGCCAGGAAGTGCTGGTCACCTATGTCGACGGCGATCTGGACCGGCCTATGGTCACCGGCATTGTCTACAACGGCGACAATCCGACGCCTTACGACCTGCCGAAAGACATCCGCTACACCGGTCTGGTCACGCGCTCCTTGAAGCAGGGCCGTTACAGCAACGCCAGCCAGATCACCTTCGACGACCAGCGCGGCGCGGAGCGGGTGATGGTGCACGCCGAGCGGGACATGCAGCAGACCACCGAGCGCAACAGCTCGGAGGCGGTGGGCCAGGACCAGAACATCGATGTGAAAGGCACGTCGACCTCGGTCACCGGCGCGTCGATCAAGTTCACCGGGGTGTCGGTGTCCTTCACCGGCCTGTCGGTCAGCTTCACCGGGGTATCCACCAGCTTCACCGGCTTGTCCACCAGTTTCACCGGGGCGTCCACCAGCTTCACCGGCGTTTCCACCGGCTTCACCGGGGTGTCCACCGGTTTTACCGGCGTCTCCACCAGCTTCACCGGCATTTCCACCGGTTTCACCGGGGTGTCCACCAGCTTTACCGGCGTGTCCACCAGCCTGACCGGCACGCGCACCTCGGTGACGGGCACCTCGCAGGGCATGACCGGCATTTCCACCTCGATGACCGGCACCAGCGTGTCGGCCACCGGCATGTCGCAAAGCATGACCGGGGTGTCGTCTTCTTATACCGGCACCTCCACCAGCGTCACCGGCAGCAAGATGTCGGTGACCGGCACCTCCAAGAGCGTGACCGGCACCTCGATGTCGGACACCGGTTCCTCGGTCAGCATCACCGGCACCTCGATGTCCACCACCGGCTCGTCCACCAGCGTGACCGGCAGCAAGATGTCCACCACCGGGTCCGACGTCGGCGTCACCGGCTGTTCGGTGTCCACCACCGGCGCTTCGGTCAAGTTGGTGGGCAGCGATACCTCGATGACGGGTTCCGAGACCAAGGCGGTGGGCAGCAAGATGTCCACCACCGGTTCCAGCATCAGTTCGGTGGGGTCTGAGGTCAGCAGCACCGGCTTCAGCAACTCCACCACCGGTTTCAAATACTCCTACACCGGCGCGTCCTACTCGGACACCGGCGTGGATCTGAAAAAAGTCGGCATGGAGGTCAAAAGCTGATGCCCTTGCGTCATATCAAACCCCAGGCGGCGCTCGTGTCCTCGTCGCGCACCCAGATCGGCGCTCAAGCCATGTTGCGCGTCGGCGTCGGCGTCGGCTTCCGCCTGAGCGATCCCTTCATCCTGGCGCACGAGGCCGTGTGCTGGGAGGCGATCAAGGCCGCGGAGCCGGCGCTGCCGCTGTTCGAGCCGGCCATGCCCAAGCTGCGCGCCGAATGGCTGTTGCTGGGCAGCGCGCATTATCGCGGGACGGCGGCCGGCGCCGGCGCGCTGGACTGGCTGGCCGAGGCCGAGCTGGGCGGCGTGCGCAAGATCGCGAGTTGCCGGGCGCGGCCGCGCGTGGACGGCGGCCGCGCCGAGGCCAGCCTGGCGCTGGACCCGCGTCAGGCCGCCGCCGGCCTGCAGGGCGAAAACCCTTTCGGTCAACGCCACGCGGCGCCGCCCTTGCAACGGGTCCGCGGCCTGAGCGTGAGCCCGGCGCCGCTGGCGGCGATGGGGCCGCTGGGCAGCGACTGGCCGGAACGCCGCCAATGGCAGCCGCGCTTTGCCGGCTCGCCGCAGGCGATGGCGGAGGACGGCAGCCATATGGGCTGGCCGGCGGCCACCGATCTGCGCTTCTTCCAGCAGGCGGCGCCGGACCAATGGTCGGAGCAGGCTTGCTGGCCGGCGCAAGCGCCGTACGCGCTCAGCGGTTTTCGCGGCGGCGAGCTTCAGGGCCGCTTGCCGGCCCTGCGGCCGCTGCTGCTGGCCGGGCGCGGCGACGGCCCGCTGGACGAGCGCCCGGAGCTGAGGCTGCAAACCGTATGGCTGCTGCCTGACGCGGATCTGGGCGTGATGTGGTGGAACGGCTTCCTGCCGCTGGATTACGTGCTGGACGACAGCGTGGGCCGGCTGGCGCTGGGCTTCAAGGACGCCGCCGAGCCGGAGCGGCCGGCGGAGCTTGCCGCCTTCGCCGAGCGCCGCGCGCGGCTGGACGACCAGGACCCGCTCTTGCTGGCCGATCACGCGCTGATGCCGGACCCCGCGCGCGGCTGGGTCTGGGAACAGATCCTGGACTCCGCCGACCATCCGCGCTTCGCGCCGCCGCCGCGCGATCGCGCCGAGATCCGCGCGCGGCTGGAACAGAACCGCGAGGATTTGCGCGAGGCGCAGGCGGCGCAAAGCCGGCTGCAGTCCTTTGTCCGCGCCAATGAAAACGCCTTGGCCGGCCTGCCGCAGGCGGCGGCCGACGAGGAAGACTGGCGCGCGCGGCTGCAAAGCGAGCGCGGCCCCTGGAGCGAGCTGACCATACGCGACGCCGATCTGAGCGGCCTGGTCATCGACGGGCGCGAACTGAACCAGGTCCGCTTCGAACGCTGCAAGCTGGATCACGGCCGCTGGCGGCAATGCCGGCTGGAGCAGGTGCAGTTCGTCGATTGCTCGCTGGCCGGCGCCGTGCTGGAAGCGGTGCGCTGGAGCGGCGGCGGCTTGAACCGCTGCAATCTGGGCGCCAGCGTCTGGAACGGCGTGGAGCTGGCGCAGCTGGGCATAGAGGATTGCCGGCTGGACGACATCGCGGTCAACGGCGGCGCCTGGCGCGCGGTCACCGTGCAGGGCGAGGGCGGCGCCGGCGGCCGGATCGGCCAGCTGCGCTGGGATCAGGTCAATTGGTGCCGGGTGCGCGCCGAGGACTGGCGCTTCACCGGACTGCAGGCCGACGGCCTGGGACTGGTGGAATGCCAGCTGCCGCGCAGCGGCTGGCGGCAATGCCGGCTGCTGAAGTTCAGCGCGCTGGACACCGATCTGTCCGCCAGCGTCTGGCAGCGCTGCCAGCAACGCTTCGGCGTGGTGTCGCACGGCAGCTCGCTGCGCCAGGCGCGGCTGGAAGACTGCGAACTGCTGTCGTGCAGCTGGCAGGAGCTGGACGCGGCGCAGCTGCGGATGGAGCACTGCGCCTGCCCGCAACTGCACGCTCAGCGGCTGCGGGCGCCGGATTCGCTGTGGCGGGGCTGCGCGCTGGACGGCCTCAACGCCACCCACGCCGATCTGACGCGCGCCCGCTTCGAGGCCTGCGCCTTGAAGGACGCGCTGTTCTACGGCGCAAGCCTGGAGGACAGCCGGATGGAGGGCTGCAATCTGATCGACGCCAAAACCGCCTGGATGCGGCCGCCGTCCGGCGGCGGCTGGAGAGGCAATCTGGAAACCGGACGCCAGGACTGGCCGAGGAGGGCGCCATGAGCGCGGCGGGAGAGGAGGTCTTGCGGGAGCTGGCCGGGCAGTTGCCGGCGGTGGTGGAGGGGCTGCGTTTCGACGCGCCGCCGGCGGCGACGCTGAACCGCGCCGTCTACATCGACTGCCGTTTCGAAGGCGTTCACTGGCAGCGGTGCCGCTTCGAGGAGGTCCGCTTCGTCAACTGCCGTTTCGAGGCCAACCGTTTCGAACGCTGCGTCTGGCGCGAGCTGGGCTGCGCCGACAGCGAGTTCATCGACTGCGTTTGGGACGAATGCGAGCTGGAACGGGTGGGCTGGCAGCGGGTGAGCGCGTCCAGGGCCCAATGGCGCGGCGGGCGGCAGCGCGACTTTTCCTGCGTGGAGCTGGACGCGGCCGATTGGCGGCTGAGCGATGTGCGCAGCGCGCACGGCTCCTTCGTCGATTGCCGGCTGCGCGAGTGGCAGTTGCAGGGCGGGCGCTGGTCGGACAGCGCCTGGATCCGCAATCAGCTGGACGGTTTCAGCGTGGAAGGCGCGGAGCTGCGCAACTTCATCCACGGCCAGAGCCGGGCGCGGCGCGTGGCGCTGAGCGCCTGCCGGGGCCTGAACGCGCGCTGGATAGATTGCGAGCTGGAGCATATGGCGCTGGACCACTGCGAGCTGCGCCAGGCGGCCTGGTCGCACAGCGTCTGGAACGGCGGCGCCATCCGCGCCAGCCGTCTTGCCGGCGCCAGTTTCGACCAGGCCCGGCTGCGGCGGGTGCAAGCGCGTGAGGCCGATCTGGAGCAGGCCCTGTTCGACGGCGCGCGGCTGGAGGACTGCGCCTTCGAGCAATTGAGCGCGCCGCGGCTGTCGCTGCGGCAGGCGCGGCTGGAACAGGTCAATCTGTCCGGCGCCAATTTGCGCGGGCTGGACGCCAGCGGCGCCGCGCTGCAGTCGGTGAAGCTGTCCGGCTGCGATTGCCGCGGCGGCAGGCTGATAGGCCAGCCGCGCGGCGCATGGAGCGCGGCGGACACCGCCGGCGCGCTGTTCGACGATAGCAAACTTGAGCAAGACCGGGCCTGGCGGCAACAGGCGCAGCCCGGACCTAGAGGAGCCGCATGATGACATGGATGCAAGAGAGCGCCCTGGCCTGGGCTGAAACCCCGGCTGAATCCGATCCGGTGCTGCGCGCGCTGCGCGTGGCCGCGCCGACGCCGCGCCCCAGCCAGGAATGGCTGCCGGCGCGGGTGTGCGCCCAAGGCGAGGGAGACGGCGAATGGTTGGTCCGGCTGCCGACCGGCGCGCTGCGCCAGGCGCGCGCCGCCTTCAGCTGCCTGGTGAGGCCGCAGCGCGGCGATCTGGTGCAATTGGCGGCGTCGGAAGAGGGGTGCTGGGTGCTGGCCGTGCTGGAGCGCCCGCAGCCGGGCGGCGTCTGCCGGCTGGAACTGGGCGCGGCCAGCGTGCAGCTGCACGCCGCCGAGCTGCATCTGTGCGCCGACGGCGAACTGAGCCTGAACGGCCGGCAGCTCAACAGCCGCGCCCAGGCCATCGCCACCGCGGCACAGGAGCGGCAGACCCATATCGGCGGCACCGACGCCGCGCACTGCGGCAGCCTGCTGCTGCACGCGGACCGCCACATGGGGCTGCACGCCAAGAGCACGGCGCTGAGTTCGGCTTCGCTGTTGAAGCTGGACGCCGGCCAGATCCACGTAGCTTGAGGAGAATCGCGATGTTCGCCAATTGTTCCGCGGGCGGCATGGCCCTGGCGGCCTCCGACGTCTGCAAGACCCCGCCGCTGGGGATTCCGTCGACCTACGCCAATATCGCCAACAAGCCGGAGGCAGTGCCCAATGTGCCGACCATCATTTACGCCGGCGGCCCGGTGCACAACCTCAACACCATCATCCCGATGACCCACGGCGACGAGGGCGGTTCGATGGGCGGCGTGGCTTCCGGCACCGTGGCGGCGCTGTCCCGCCACGTGACCGGCTCCGGCAAGGTGCTGATCCAGGGCGCGCCGCAGACGCGGCTGACCGACACCAATCTGCCCAATAACCAGAACACCGCCGGGCAGACGGTGGCTCCTTCTCAGACCATCACCATGACCTTGAGCTAATGACCTCCTTCTCCTTTGTCCGGCGCGCGCTGCTGCTGTGCGCGCTGGCCGGCCTGGCGGGCTGCTCCTCGCTGTTCTCCTCGCGGAGCGACGAGGGGCCGCGCCAGCTGCACGTCACCCTGGTGGGCGGCGGCCAGCTGAACAACAGCGGCGGCGGCCCGCGGCCGGTGCAGGTCTGCCTGTACGTGGTGCGGGAGGCCAACTGGCTGCCGCCGGCCGGGCTGGAGGATTCCAGCTGCGCCCAGCGCGGCCGCGAAGTGGCGGCCGAATCCCGCCACGTGGTGGCGCCCAATCAGGTGCAGCAAGTGCTGCTGCCGGCCTCCGGCTCGGACCCGGTCTGGCTGCTGGCGGACGCGGACTTCGCCAGCAAGCCGCCCGGCTACGCGCCGCTACGCATCCGGGTGGACGGCCGTCAGCTGATCCATCTGGCGGTGCTGCTGGAGCGCAGCCGCATCGTCGACGCGCTGCGGCCCGCCCCCTTGCCGGCGGACGCCTCCGCGGCGGCGCCCGCCGCGTCGCCGCCGCCGGCCAAGCCCGGCCGCAAGCCTTGGCGCAAAACGCGCAAGGCGCCCATCGCCCATCTGGAGGAAAGCCCATGAGCGCTTTGCCGGTAGGACCCGTCGCCTGGAGCGACGGCATGTTGATAGAAACCCAGCATTTTCAGCAGCAGGAACGCCATCTGGCCCATCAGTTCGGCCTGCGGATGCGTCAGACCTCCAACCACGGCTGGGGCTTTTTCCGGCTGGACGTGGACAGCGACGGCCTGGGCCTGGGCCGGCTGGGCCTGCGCGCCGCCGAAGGCGTGCTGCCGGACGGCACCCCGTTCGCGCTGCCGGCGCACGACCCCTTGCCGGCGCCGCTGGACACCTCGGAAGCCCAGGCCGGCGACATCGCCTGCCTGGCTTTGCCGGCCGCCGGCTGCGGCGGCCCGGAAATGGCCTTCGGCGACGCGCCGGCCGCCGCGCGCTACCACGCCGCCGCCACCGAAGTGCCCGACCTCAGCGTGGGCCTGGACGCGCCGGGCTCGCCGCGGCGGCTGACGCTGGAAACCGGCCGCATGATGATGCGGCTGTGCTGGCAATCGCAATTGCGCGCCGATGAAACCGCCTTGCCCTTCGCCCGGGTAGCCGGGCGCAGCAGCGCGCTGACCCTGCTGCTGGACCCGCGCTTCATCCCACCGCTGCTGGACAGCCGCGCCCACCAGACGCTGCGCGCGCTGATCGAGGAGTTGCAAAGCACGCTGCAAGTGCGGCTGGCCGGCAGCGCCGGCTTGCGCCTGCTGTCCGCCGGCGGCGGCCTGGCCGATCTGGTGGAGCTGATGCTGCGCCAGGGCATCGCCGAATACCGGATGCGGCTGGCCCACCTGGACGCCTTCGACCCGCTGCCGCCGGCCTTGTTGTTCCAGGAGCTGATCGGCCTGTTGGGCCGCCTCAGCGTGCTGCCCGGCGTGGACGAGGCCCTGGCCGAGCGGCAGTTCGTCTATCAGCACAACGACCTGCAAGCCGGGTTCGAGCCGCTGGCGGCCACCTTGCGCTACGCGCTGGCCAGGGTGATCGAAACCCCGGTGCTGCCGCTGAAGTTCGAGGACCGCGGCGACCAGGTCCACGTCTGCGTGGTGGACCGCCAGTGGAAGCTGCAGAAGATGGTGTTCGCCTTCTCCGCGGCGATGCCGGCGGACAAGCTGCGCCAATTGCTGCCGCAGCAGGCCAAGCTGGGCGCGGTGGAGCAGATCCAGAAACTGGTGGACCTGCAATTGCCGGGCGCGCGCCTGATCCCCGCGCCCAATCCGCCGCGCCAGGTGCCGTACTACGCGCAGAGCGTGTATTTCGAAGTGGAATCCAGCGACCCGTTCTGGGCGCAGGCCTTCGCCGGCTCGGCGCTGGCGCTGCGCATCGTCGGGGACTTCCAGGACTTGAGGTTTGAGGCCTGGGGGCTGCGCGAAGGCAAGGTTGCTTAGAACCCGTTTTCGATCCGCCGCGCGTGCTCGCGGGACCGTAAAACAGGTTCAAAACCCAATAGCCGAAAGAGTGAACCTAAATGAATCTGCTGCATAATTTTTCCTCCATCTTTCGCCGGGCCTCCACCGCGCACCTGAACAGCGGCATGCTGGAAGGCGCGATGCGCAGCCGGCTGGAAAACCTGCCGCTGCTGATGCCGGGCCAGCAAGTGTCCACGCTGGACGCCCAGCCGGAGCCTGAGACGCTGGACGCCTTGCCGCTGGCGCTGCCGCCCGCCGCGCCGCCGACGGCGGGCGCGGGCAGGGCGCAGGCCGAGCCCGACGACGCGCCGGTGATCTATCAGCGCTCCGGCGCGCGCGGCGGCCTGCTCAAGGCCGGTCTGCAACAGGCGCAATGGGACAATCCCTTCATCTCCCACGCCTTGCCCGCGGTGCTGCAATTGCAGCGGCTGCAAGGCGGCGCGGCGGAGAGCCAGGCGCAGATCCGCGCCCAGCTGGGCCTGGAACTCAAGCTCTACCGCGAACGCCTGGCGGCCTCCGGCTGCGAGTGGCAACAGGCCCAGGACGCCTCCTACCTGCTGTGCACCTATCTGGACGAGGTCTGCAACGACGCGGCGCGCGGCGCCGGCCAGCAGCCCTACGACGGCGAGCGCAGCCTGCTGGTGGAGTTCCACGACGACGCCTGGGGCGGGGAAGACGCCTTCGCCGACCTGCAGCGCTGGCTGCGCCACGAACCGTCGCCCACCCCCTTGCTGGAGCTGTACGAACTGGTGCTGGCCCTGGGCTGGCAAGGCCGTTACCGGGTGCTGGATCGCGGCGAGGCGCTGCTGCAGGACTTGCGCTCGCAGCTGCACGCGGCGATCTGGCGCCAGCGGGAACCGGAGCCGCTGGGCGCGGAATTGATCGCGCCGCCGCCCCCGCCGCCGCCGCCGGAGCCCGAAGCCCCGCCGCGCCAGCGCTGGCTGACCCCGCTGCGCGGCGGCGCCATCGCGCTGGGCGTGGTGGCGCTGGCCTACGGCGCGGCCAATATCAGCCTGGACCTGCTGGGCCGGCCGATACGCGAAGCGCTGGCGGCCTGGACCCCGCCCTTGCGCAGCATCAATCTGGCCACCACTTTGCCGCCGCCGCTGCCGCAGCTGCTGTCCGAAGGCTGGCTGGTGGCCTATAAGCATCCGCAAGGCTGGCTACTGGTCTTCCGCAGCGACGGCGCCTTCGACGTGGGCAAGGCCGAGGTGAGGGCTTCCTTCCAGAAAAACATCGAACGGCTGGGCCAGGCTTTCGCGCCGTGGCCGGGCGATCTGGAGGTGATAGGCCATACCGACCGCCAGCCGATCCAGACCAGCGCCTTCCCCAGCAATCAGCGCCTGTCCGAGGCGCGCGCGCGCTCGGTGGCGGACACCCTGCGCCAGACCGCGATTCCCGGCGGCGCGCAAGCGCCCGACAACGCGGTGGCGCGGCGCATCGATTCCTCCGGCCGCGGCGACAGCGCGCCGCTGGACGCGGCGCAAACGCCGGCCGCCTATGAGCGCAACCGTCGCGTCGACGTGTTGTGGAAAGTGGCGGACGCGGCCAAGGGCGCGGCGGCCGCCGCCCCGTCGCCCGGTCAAAGCGCTCAGACGCCGGCCCCGCTGGCGCTGGCCCCCGGCGTCGGCATCGCCAACGGCCCCAGCCCGCTGGAGCCCGGCTATAAGGAGCAACAACCATGATCCGGCAAAGCATGCGCGTCTTGATCGCGCTTTTGATCGCGCTGGCGATCTGGTGGATAGGCCCGCTGATCTCCATCGGCGTCTACCGGCCGCTGGGCTGGGCTTTGCTGCGGCACATCCTGGTGGCGGCGGCGCTGATCTGGGGCTTTTGGCCGCTGCTGAGCTGGCTGTGGGGCCGGCTGACCGCCGCGCCGCGCGCCTTCCGACGCACGCCCAAACCCGCGCCGGAACCGGAGCCGGACCCCGGCCCGCCGGACTATATCAGCGACACCTTGCAGCAACTGGAGCGCCAGCTGAGCCGCCGCGGCGGCGCGCCGCTGCCGTGCTATCTGCTCTTGGGCGCCGCCGGCAGCGGCAAAAGCAGCCTGCTGTCCTGGACGCTGCGCGACGGCGCGGCGCCGGCGACGGCGATAGGGCAGGGCCTGGGCCTGGATTTCCGCCTGTCTTCGGACGCGGTGTGGCTGGACACCCAGGGCCAGTGGAATGTCGGCGAAGGCTACGATCAGGAAGCCTCCGCCGCCTGGGACAAGCTGCTGGCCGGCTTGGCGGCCCTGCGCGACCAGCTCAGCGTCAGCGGTGTGGTGCTGTGCGTGGGCGGCGACGATTTGATTTCCATGGCGTCCAAGCGCCGTCAGCAAATGGCCGCCACCTTGCGCCAGCGCCTGCTCAAGCTGCGCGACGGCCTGGGCCGCACCCCCAATGTTTACCTGGCCCTGACCGGGGCGGACCGGCTGGACGGCGCGCTGGCGATGCTGAACCAGATGCGGCCGGAGCGTTGGGCGCGCGGCATCGGCTTCCCGCTGCCGCTGGAAGCCGGCGCGGACGCCGCCGGCGCCTGGGCGCCGGCCTTGCACAGCCTGGAGCAAAGAGTGCAGCGCCAGGTGCAGTTCGCCGCGCCCCTGGCCGGCGAGGTGGAGGCCAACCACGCCCAACTGCGCTTCGTGGAAGCGCTGGGCCGGCTGCGCCAGGCCTTGCAGGGCCTGCTGCCGCCGCTGTTTGCCCGCGACGGCGACGAGGACGCGGCTCATCTGCGCGGCCTGTGGCTGGGCTCGGTGGCGGAAGTGGCCGACATCGAAATCGACGGACCGGAACCGGCGACGCGGCCGCTGGGCGAGCTGTGGACGCCCTTGCTGCGCCAGGTGGCGGTGGAACGGCAGTTGATGGAGCAGAACCTGACCGCGGCCGAGCGCCAGGCGCGGGAACGGCCGGCCCCGCCCGCGCCGCCCTCGCGCAAGCGCCGCCTGCTGAACGCGCTGCGCTGGGCGGCCTTGCCGGCCTTGGCGCTGGGCCTGCTGGTCTGGGTGGCCTGGGGCTATTTCGCCGAGCGCAACTATCTGGAATACGTCTGGGCCCAGTTCAGCGAGGGCAAGACGCTGGCGCGGGAACAGGCCGGCAGCGCGCCCAGCGCCGGATCGCCGCTGCTGGCGGTGGCCGCGCAGATGCGTTACGCCCAGGCTCAGGCGGAAAGCGCCGAACGCGGGATGAGAACCCCGTATTTCGAGCACCGCCGCGTGGCCGAAACCGCCACCGCCACCTATCACCGCCATCTGCAGAAAACGCTGATGCCGGAGCTGTACAACGAGGTGAAACGCACCTTGCTGGCGCAGACCGAGGGCAGCCCCGGCGACATCTTCCTGACGCTCAAGGTTTACTTGATGCTGTGCCGGCCGCAATACCGCTCCGCCGACGCGGTGGAGCGCTGGATCGCCGGGCGCTGGGAGGCGTTGTCCGAAGGCCAGTACAACGACGAGGACCGGCGAATGCTGATCGCCGACGCGCGCGCGCTGATCGCGCTGCCCGGCCTGCCGGCGGCGCCGGAGGACGCCAATCTGGTGCAGACGGCCCGCGCCCGCGCCTCGCAGATTCCGGTGGTGACCCGGGTGCTCAACCATGTGCGGGAGCAGGGCCTGCCGGCGCAGATTCAGGACATCTCGCTGGCGCGCGCGGCCGGCTTCGGCTCCGCGATGAGCTTGCGCATGCGCAACAATGTGCCGGACACCGACAGCGCCGTTTCCGGCTGGTACACCCGCGCCGGCTATGTCGACGCCTTCCTGCCGCGGCTGGAGACCAGCGCCCGCGCCATGCTGGAGGAGCAGAGCTGGGTGCTGCGCAACGAACCGCTGCGCGGCAACGGCTTTGAAATCGACAGCCTGGTACAGAAGCTGGCCGACAGCGCCCGCAACCAGTATCTGCAGGACTACATCACCGCCTGGCAAAGCTTTCTGGCCAATGTCAGCGTGCGCTCCGTCACCGGCCTGGACGACGCCGCGCAACTGGCGGCGTCGATGATGAACTCGCAGTCCCCGCTGGCCAATCTGCTGCGCTTCGCCGGCCGCGAAACCATGCTGACCGGCAACTACGACGGCGGCATGGACAGCTGGATAGACCGCCAGAAGGCGCGGCTGGAGAAAAGCCGCCGCTCGCTGGTGGGCGAGATCAACGGCGAGCGCTACCGGACCACCTTGCTGCCGGAACACGCGGTGGAGGAGCACTTCCAGGCCTTGCGCCAGATCGCCAAGCAATTGGAGAAGAACGACAACAGCGGCGGCAATCCGCTGGCGCGGCTGTTCGATTCGCTGTACCGCCAGCTGGGCCTGGTCAACGGCGCGCTGCAAACCGGCCAGGTGCTGCCGGCGCAATACGATGTGTTCACCAAGCTGCGCGGCGACGCCGGCCTGCAGCCGGAGCCGGTGCGCGGCATCATGCTGGACCTGATCAACAACGGCAGCGCCGCTACTTCCAGCCAGACCCAGGCGGTGCTCAACAAGGGGGCGGCCGGCGCCACGCGCAGCGCCTGCGACCAGGGCCTGACCGGACGCTATCCGTTCCGCCGCGGCGCCGGCGCGGACGCCAGCGTGGAGGGCTTTGAGCGGCTGTTCGCGCCGCAGGGCGCGATGGCGGTGTATTTCCGCGAGCACCTGGCCGCCTATGTCGACACCTCGGTCACGCCGTGGAAGGCGCGCAGCGTGGACGGCGGCAAGCAGGCGCTGCTGAGCCCGGACGTGATAGGCGCTTACGAGAGCGCCAGCCGCATCCGCGACGCGATGCTGGACGACGGCGGACGCTTGCGCGTGCCCACGGTCTTGCGCTTCCTGGACATGGACCCGCAATTGGCCGAGGTGCAACTAGATCTGGCCGGCCAGACCCTGCGCTTCGCCCACGGCGCCACCACGCCGCAGCGCATCGACTGGAACGGCCAGAGCCAGAAGCTGGCGATACGGCTGCAGATGAAGTCGGTGGACGGCCGGGTCAACACCCTGCAATACGACGGGCCGTGGGCGCTGTTCCGCTTCTTCGACGCCGGCCGCGGCGTGGGCGGGACCGCGGACCGCCGCGAGCGTCTGTACCAGGGCAGCCTGGGTTCGGTGCGCATCGAGTGGCAGTCGCTGTCCTCGCCGTCGCCGCTGTGGTCCGGGCTGATCCAGTCCTTCCGTTGTCCGCAAGGCGGCTGACAACGGCTCCGGGGCCGGCGCGGCCGGTCCCGGGCAGCATTGCCGCCGTTTGCTTCATTCCATGACCCACTGAAAGGAAACACCATGACCAAGGCCGCAGAAAACATGATCAACCCGGCGGAAATCCTCAAGGCGTGCAGCGCCGCCCACCAGTACGGCCAGAGCGCCGGCGGCTCCATGGCGGAGCCGTTCATGAACTCGGTGCCGGGCATGTCCACCGCCTCCGGCAGCAACGCCAGCAATATGATAGGCAATGTGCAGGACGTGGGCCGTCAGATGCTGGATCACATGACGGCGATCAAGTCCGCGGTGGACAAGCAGGTGGCGGTGCACCAGGACCAGCAGCGCCGGCAGAAGACTTACGACTTCCAGCCGGACATGTCCGACCTGCGCCCCAGCGACGCCAAGGGCTTCCCCACGGAAATGCCGGAAGCCTTCTTCGCGCCCTTCATGAAGAAATAGGCGGGATGGGCGGGAGCCCGGGGCGCATCCCCGTTCCGGGCCCTGGCCGCCGTTCAGCCGCCGCTGTCGGCGAACTTCTCCAGATAGAGCTTGAGGCGCTCGCAGCCGTGACGGCGCAGCCAGTCGCGCATCGCGTCCACCATCGGCGGCGGGCCGCAGAGATAGATGTCGGCGGCCCGCGCGCGCAGCGCGTCCGCGTCCAGATGATCCGGAATCAGCCCGCGCTTGCCGCTCCAACTCTCTCCCGGCGCCATCACCACCGGATGCCAGACAAAGCCGGGCAGCCGTTCGGCCAGGCCGCGCAAGCGCGGCAGCTCGCACAGATCGCCTTCGCGGTTGACGCCGTAATACAGCGTCACCGGCTGGCCGCAGCCGCCTTGTTCCGCCAATTGATCCAGCATGCCGAGAAAGGCGGACAGGCCGGTGCCGCCGGCCAGCATCAGCACCGGCTTGTCGATGTGGCGCAGATAGAAGCTGCCCAGCGGCGCCTCCAGCTCGATGCGGTCGCCGGCCCGCCAGCCGTCGCGCAGATAATTGCTCATCGCGCCGTCCGGCAGCAGCCGCACCAGAAAGCGCAGCTGCTTGTCCGCGCCGGGGGCGTGGGCGAAGGAGTAGGCGCGCCACTGCTCGCCGCCGGGCACGCGCAGCCTGGCGTACTGGCCGGGCAGGAAGGACAGCGCGCCTTCTGCGGCGGAGGCGTCCAGGCACAGCACGGCGCAGCTGTCCGACACCGGCTCCACCCGGCTGACCACGGCGCTGAGACGGGCGGCCGGCGCGCCGCGGCACAGGCTGGAGTCGAAGTCGAAGGAAAAGGCCGCGTCCGACAGTACCCGGGTCTGGCAGGACAGCACGCTGCGTTCCGCCAATTCCTCCGCGGACAAGGCCTCGGGGTCGACATAGTCCTGGCTGTAGTCGCCGCGGTCGCAGCGGCCGCGGCAGGTGGCGCATACGCCCTCGCGGCAGTCCATCGGGATCTTGAGGCCCTGGCGCAGCGCGGCGTCCAGCAGCAATTCCCCCGGCCGCGCCTCCAGAAACAGGGTATGGCCATCGAGAAAATTCAAAGCCACTTGATGCATATCGGCGCTTTCACATTCAAAGATGGTAGAAGTCCAACACCGCGTTGACGGTATCGTTCAGCAAGAGCACATGCTGACGCCGGATCAGCCAGCCGTCGCCGTTTCGCGCCAGCGTGTACGCGGCGCGGCCGTAAAAATAGTGGGTCTCGCCAAAGCGGGTGTAGAAGGTGGCCCAGTTGACGCGCGCCTCCACCAGCCCGTCCGCGCCGCGTTCCACGCGGATATTGGCCAACTGGTGCAAGGTGCGCGGCATCGGGTTGCAGGCGGCGGATTTGCCGGTGCGGATGCGGAATACCCTGTCTTCCAGGCCGGCGCGGCTGGCGTAGTAGATCAGCGACATCTCGCGCTTGGGGTCGGTGGTGTACACATGCTCGGCGTCCCATTGCGGCACGTGGTATTCGCAGTCCGGCGCGTAATCGGCCAGGTAGGCGTCCCAGTCCTGGTTGTCGCAGCGCTCGGCGTGGCGGTAGAGAAACTGCTCCACCTGATAATGCAGTTCGATATTCATTGCTCGGCTCCCTCGACGGCGGCGCGCCGCTCCAGCCCTTGCAGCAGGAATTGCCGCCAGGCGCTGTGCT
The DNA here is from genome assembly GCF_003052555.1 of Chromobacterium sp. Panama. NCBI lineage: Bacteria > Pseudomonadati > Pseudomonadota > Betaproteobacteria > Neisseriales > Chromobacteriaceae > Chromobacterium > Chromobacterium sp. Panama. Next base: position 3,125,516 of record NZ_QARX01000001.1, on the reverse strand, counting down.
GGTTGACGTACAGGCCCTCATGGGTGATTTCGGTCCCGGTCAGGCAGGGGCGGATGCCCAGGGTCAGGCTATTGGGCGTGGCGCCGGTCTGCCAGCGCGGGTAGCCGCGCGAGATGTCGCTCCAGCGCTCCAGCCGCCCCTGAAAGCCGCGCTGGGCCTCGCGGAACTCGGTCAGATCGTCCGGCGTGCCCATGCCGGACACATTGAAGAAGTCCTCGAACTGGCGGATGCGGTTTTCGCGGTCGGCGGCGGACTCGCCCTTGACGCCCAGGCATTGGCTTTGCACCAGGGTCTTGTTCCAGGCCAGCGGGCGGATGATGCGCAGCTGGGAGCTGATCTGGTCCATGAAGAACAGGCTGGGATAGATGTTGAGGTTGCGCAGCCGGTGCATCATCCATTCCGCCTTGGCCTGGCCGTGCTCGGCCACCAGCCGCGGCATGATGCTGGCGTAGCCGGGCCGCACCGCCGGATTGGGCATGTCGCTGAACAGCACGCTGTGGCCGTTGGGGAAGGAGAACCAGCCGTCGTCGGTGGCGGCATCGCCGGCGCCCAGCTTGCTGTAGTCCAGCGTGGCGGCCTGCGCCTCGCCTTGCTGGCGGCTGACTTCCTGGCGGTGCTGCACCGTGGCCACGTAGTTGTAATGCACGGTGCTGACGTGGTAGCCGTCCAGTCCGTTTTCGTTTTGCAGCTTCCAGTTGCCGTCGTAGGTGTAGCTGGATTTGCCGGGCAGCACTTCCAGCTCGCCGCTGGGGGACTGCGCCACCATCATGTCGAAAAAGGCCTTGGCGTCGCCCAGATAGTCTTCCAGCGCGTCCGCGCCGTCCGCGTCCAGGCTGACGAAGACGAAGCCCTTGTAGCTGGCGACGCGCGCCTGTTTCAGCGATCGGCCGGCCTTGTCGAAGTCCGCCGGATATTCGCCCGGGGCCTTGACCTTGAGCAGGCGGCCGTCGTTCTTGTAGCACCAGGCGTGGAAGGGGCAGGTGAAGGTGGATTGATTGCCCTTGCACTGGCGCACCAGGGTGGCGCCGCGGTGCTGGCAGGCGTTGACCAGCGCGTGCAGGCCGCCGTTGGCGTCGCGGCTGACGATCAGCGGCTGGCGGCCGGCCTGCAGGGTGATGAAGTCGTTGGGCTCGGCGATTTCGCTTTCGTGACAGGCGTAGATCCAGACTTTCTCGAAGATCAGCTCCATCTCCAGCTCGAACAGCTGCGCGTCGGTGAACATGTCGCGGGCGATGCGGTAGACGCCGTCGTCCGGGCGAAAGTCCAGGCAGCCGCCGACGAAGCTGCGCCATTGCGCCGTGGTGCGGAAGGTTGTGCTCATCGTAATGTCCCTCTCTGTGTTCCAACGGACCCGCCGCGCCGGGCGGCGGGCCGCGGTTTCAGTTAGTCCATCAGGCCTGGGCGCGGGCGCGGCTGACCTCGGTGGAGGGGGCCGGAGCCGCTGCGCGGTGCAGGGTGAAGTTGAACTCGATGCGGGCGAAAGGCTTGCCCACGCCGCTCTGGCGCAGTTCCTCCGGCGCGCTGACGCGTTGAATCTCCGGCACCAGCCCTTCGCGGGAGCCGAAGGCGAAGTCGTCCCACAGATAGGGGTCGTCCTGGATGTTGATCTGGGTGGTCAGCTTGCGGAAGCCCGGCGCGGACACGAAGAAGTGAACGTGGGCCGGACGGTGGCCGTGACGGCCCAATTGCCGCAGCAGCCGGTCGGTGGCGCCGTCCGGCGGCACGCTGTAGCCACAGGGCATGATGCTGCGGAAGCGGTAGCGGCCTTGCTCATCGGTGCGGATGCTGCGGCGCAGGTTGAAATCGCTCTGGGTTTTATCGAAGTAGGAGTAATTGCCCAGGCTGTTGGCGTGCCATACCTCCACCAGCGCGTGCGGCACCGGCTGGCCAGCGCTGTCCAGCACCTGGCCGCGCATGAACAAGGGCTCGCCGTCGTCCTTGCCGTCGTCCAGCCGCGCCTCGCATTCGCACAGCGGCGCGCCGGCCACGTAGAGCGGCCCCTCTATGGTGCGCGGCGTGCCGCCGAGCAGGCCGGCCTTGCGTTCGGCCTCGTCGGCGCGCAGGTCCAGAAAGTGTTCCAGCCCGAGCCCGGGCACGATCAGGCCCAGTTCGCCGCTGCGGCCGGCGTCGGCCAGCAGCCCCACCGCGCTCCAGAACTCCGACGGCTGGATGTCGAAATCCTCGATCGCGTAGCACAGATCGCGCATCAAGCGGTTGACGATGGCGCGGGTGCGCGGGTTGGCCTGCTCGCTGGCGGGCTGGTCGAAGCGTTGCAACAGGGCGTCGATTTCGGCGCGTTCCATGGTGTTTCTCCTTTGTTGACGGGCGGGGGTGTTGTGTTTTGATTCCGCCGTGGTGGACCGCTAAAGCGGGCGCCTAGCGGTCGTCGGCGTGGATGCTGGACGGATGCCGGTTCAAGGGCCTGACCTCGATGCGCATGAAGGGGAACAGCGGCAGGCTGGACAGCAATTGGTGCAGTTCTTCGGCGTCGGCGACGTCGAACACGCTGATGTTGGCGTACTGGCCGCTGAGCCTCCATAGATGGCGCCATTGGCCGCTGCGCTGCAGCGCTTGCGCGCGTTCGCGCTCGTCCAGCTTCAAGGCCGCCGCCCGTTCCGGGTCCAGGTCGTGCGGCAGCTGTACTTGCATTTCCACATGAAACAGCATGGTGGTCTCCTTGGGGTGTCGGGGGTCAGACCGCGTGCAGGCGCGGCGTGGTCCGGTCGCGGCGCAGGGCGGCCAGCTTGTCCGGGTCCGGGCGCACGCCCAGGCCGGGTCCGGACGGCAGTTGCAGTTCGAAATCGCGGTAGCAGAGCGGCTCGCTCAGCAATTCCTCGGTCAGCAGCAGCGGGCCGAACAGCTCGCTGCCCCAGTCCAGCCGCTCGAAGGTGGAGAACAACTGGGCCGAGGCGATGGTGCCGATGCCGCCTTCCAGCATGGTGCCGCCGTAGAGGCCCAGACCGTTGACGGCGGCGATCTCGGCCACCTGGCGCGCGGCGAACAGGCCGCCGGACTGCGCTATCTTCACCGCGAACACGTCGGCGGCGTCCTGGCGCGCCAGCTGATTGGCGTCCGCTGGGCCGTGCAGGGATTCGTCCGCCATGATGGGCACCGCGAAGCGCCGCGCCAGCCGGGCCAGCGCCGCCGGGTGTTCGCGCGGCACCGGCTGTTCGATCAGCTCCACGCCACCATCCTGCAGCCGGGCGATGGCGCGCTCGGCCTGCATCTCGCTCCAGGCCTGGTTGACGTCGACGCGCACGCCGGCGCGGCCGTCCAGCGCGCGGCGTATCGCCAGCACATGGGCCACGTCGTCTTCCGGCGCGCGCAAGCCTATCTTCAGCTTGAACGCGCGGTGACGGCGCCGCTCCAGCATGGCCTCGGCCTCGGCGATGTCGCGGCCGGTGTCGCCGCTGGCCAGGGTCCAGGCCACCGGCAGGCTGTCGCGCACCCGGCCGCCCAGCAAGTCGCTCAGCGGCACGCCTAGCCGCCGCGCCTGGATGTCCAGCAAGGCGGTTTCCAGCGCGCACTTGGCGAAACGGTTGCCGCGGGCGCCGCGGCGCAGCTTGCCCAGCAGGCGGCCGAAGTCGCGGGCGTCCTCGCCCAGCAGCAGCGGCGCCAGGTGGCAGTCGATATTGGTCTTGACGCTCTCCGGGCTTTCTTCTCCGTATTGCAGCCCGCCTATGGTGGTGGCCTCGCCCCAGCCTTCTTGTCCGTCGCGGCAGCGGATGCGGACCAGGGCCAGCGTCTGGCTGCGCAGGGTGGCCACCGACAGCTGGTGCGGGCGGATGGTGGGCAGATCGACCAGAATGGTCTCCACCGTGTCTATCGCGGTATCAGGTATCAAGATTGCGCTCCCGTGGTTTCGGATATCATGCAAGCCTGTGGAGCCGCGGGTCCAACACCGTTTTCGTCTGCTTCCATACCTGTGAGGTATTGAATGGAATTGCGCCATCTGCGCTACTTCGTCGCCGTCGCCGAAGAGCTCAACTTCACCCGCGCGGCGGAACGGCTGCACATCGCCCAGCCGCCGCTAAGCCGGCAGATCCAGCAACTGGAGGAGGAACTGGGCCTGTTGCTGCTGGACCGCGGCGCGCGGCCCTTGCAACTGACCGAGGCCGGCCGCTTCTTCTACGCCCAGGCGCGCAATCTGCTGGCCCAGGCCCAGGGCATGCGCGCGATGACGCGCAAGATCGCGCTGGCGCGCCGGCAACTGGTGATAGGGTATGTCGGCTCCACCTTGTACCGGCCCTTGCCGGAAGTGATACGCCGCTTCCGCGCCATCCATGTCGACACCGAGCTGTCCTTGCTGGAAATGACGTCCTTGGAGCAGGTGGAGGCCTTGAAGGCCGGCCGCATCGACGTGGGCTTCGGCCGGCTCTTGTTCGACGACCCGGCGGTGGAGCGCGAAGTGCTGGCCGAGGAGCCCTTGTGGCTGGCCTTGCCGCTGGAGCACCCGCTGGCGCGGCGCGAAGGGCCCTTGCGCCTGCGCGACGCGGCGGAGGAAACGGTTCTGATCTATCCGCGCCAGCCGCGGCCCAGCTACGCCGACCAGGTGCTGGCCGCCTTCCGCCAGCGCGCGCTGGAGCCGGCTTTCGCGCTGGAAGTGAGAGAATTGCAAACCGCGCTGGGCCTGGTGGCCGCCGGCATGGGGGTATGCGTGGTGCCGGCCAGCGTGCTGAGGCTGCGCCGCGACGACGTGGTGTACCGGCCGCTGACGGACGAAGGCCTGGCCTCGCCGCTGATCATGAGCGCGCGGCGCGGGGACCGCTCCGAGGAACTGGCCCTGATCCGGCGCTTATTGCGCGAGCTGCTGCCGCGCGAGGCGGCGCTGGAGGAGTAGGGCAGGACGCCGCAGGGAAAGGAGGCGGTGTTTAGAACCTGTTTACGATCCGCTGCGCGTCGGCGATACGGCGTTGAAAACAAGCTCAAAATGCTCATGTACCACGAGTACATTCCGCTTTTTCGCTCGTTTTCGCCTTGTCTCGCCTTAGCTCGCGAGATCGTAAACACATTCTTAGAATCTGTTCAGAGTCTGCCGCGCTTCAGCGATACGGCGTTGAGCAGGCGCTTGGGTTTGTAACGGCGAGCACGCCGCCATGGGTTTGACCACACGGTAGGCGCGGCGGCGGAGCGCGCCATTTAGCTGGCCGGTTTTCCGGTTCAACAAGGGGTGATCATGAAGAAAATCTGCATCATCGGCGCGTCGGGCAAGCTGGGCCAATACATGGTTCAACATGCGCTGGATCGGGGCTACCAGGTTGTCGCCGTTTGCCGCGCCGTCAGCGTGCCCAAGCTGGAACGTTTCAAGGACCGCATCGCCATCCTGCCCGGCGCCAGCGACGACCGTCGGCTGATACAGCAGGCGGTAGCCGGCTGCGACGGCGTGCTGACCGTGCTGGTGCCCTGGGGCATGAGGCAGTATTCGTCCGGCACCGCCCAGGCGGTGCTGGATTTCGCTCCGGCAGGCGCGCGCTTGATATTTTCCTGTGGTTGGCATATCAGCCGCGACGGCCTGGATGTCTACCCGCTATCCATCCGGCTGGCGGTGTCGATAGGCGGCTGGCTGCTGCGCTTGTTCCGCGTCGGCGAAATCGAGGATCAGGTGCGGGCTTGCCGGCTGATCTTCGCCAGCGACGCCCGCTGGACCGTGGTGCGCGGCAGCAATCTGGAAGAGGGCGCTAGCCAGGGCCTGCCTGTGTGGAGCGAGCATGTAGGCGATGCCGTGTTGACAAGCAATCTCACCCGCCGAACAGACTTCGCCCTCTTCATGGTGGCCGCGCTGGAAGATGAGACCTTGGTTCGCCTGGCGCCCGCCATCGTCGGCCGCCAAACGCCGTCGGCGCAGGCCGCCATCGCCGCAGGGGCGGGTTGAGGCGGCCCTTGCCGTTCGATGCCGCGGGCTAGGCCGTTTTCTCTTGCAAAGAGCGGGCTATCCGGCGCTGCCCGGCCAGCGCGATCACGGCCATCAGCGCGCCGGCGGCCAGGGTCACGCCGAAACCGGCGCGCACGCCGATATGGTCCACCACCCATCCCGTCGCCGCCGCGCCCAGCGCCACCCCGCTGGCAAGGCCGGTGATCAGCCAGGTCAGGCCCTCGGTCAGTTGCGCCGGCGGCGCCATCTCCTCCACCAAGCCCATGGCCACGATCATGGTGGGCGCGAAGAACACGCCGGCCAGCAAGACGCCGGCGCTCAACATCCATAGATTGGAGACCAGCAGCAAGGGCAGGGTGGCCAGCGCCGTGGCGGCGGCCGCCCAGACGAAGAGCCGCGCCAGCGGCATGCTGGCCTTGCGCGCGCCGAACAGCAGGCCGGCCAGGCAAGAGCCTATCGCGTACACCGACAAGACGATGCTGGCCGCCGCCGGCTGTCCCTGCTGCTGGGCGAAGGCGACGCTGATCACGTCCACGGCGCCGGCGATGGCGCCCAGCGCCACCAGGGCCAGGATCAGCACCCGCATGCCGGCCAGGGCGGCGACGGAGCCGCGCCGTTCTTGGGTTGCGGGGTGGACCGGCGGTTCGGTGCCGGTTTGCGCGCAGAAGGCGGCGACGCCGACGGCCAGCAAGACGGCGGCCAGCAGCGGGCCGGCCTGCGGAAACGCCGCCACGCTCAGGCCCACGGCGATGGGCGGGCCGACGATGAAGCAGACCTCGTCCAGCACCGATTCCAGCGAAAACGCGGTGTGCAAGCGCGGCGAGCCGCGATAGATCTCGGTCCAGCGCGCGCGCGCCATCGCCGACATGCTGGGCATGCAGCCGGCGAAGGCGGCGGAGACGAATAGCGTCCAGGCCGGCCATTGCGCCCAGCTGCAGAACAGGAGCGACAGCATCGCCGCCACGCTGAGCGCGGTGGCCGCGGGCAAGACCCGGCGCTGGCCGTAGCGGTCCACCGCCCGCGACACCTGCGGGGCCAGCAGCGCCATCGAAAAGGTGAAGGTGGCGGCGACGGCGCCGGCCAGCCAGTAGGAGCCGGAGGTTTGCGACAACATGGTGATGATGCCGATGCCGGTCATGGAAATGGGCATGCGCGCCACCCAGGCGGCGGCGGAGAAGGCCAGGCTGCCGGGGTGGGAGAACAGGCTGAGGTAGGGGTTGGCCATCGGGTTTCCTTGTGACGGACGGCGCTGATCTCGCCTGGTCCGCTGTTTTAATATACGCGACGTATGCTAAACTAATTGACATACGCGCCGTATGTCAACCGCGGCGCGACGGCCAATGCGGAAACAGGGGAGCGGAATGATGAGCAAAACACGTAGCGAAGCCATGGAGGAAACCCGGCGCAGGCTGCTGCTGTCCGCGCGCCGCAGCTTTGGCGCCGACGGCTATGCGGCCACGGTGATGGATGAACTGACCGCCGCGGCCGGCGTGACCCGCGGCGCGCTCTACCACCACTTTGGCGACAAGAAAGGCTTGTTGCTGGCGGTGGCCCAAGAGTTGGACGCCGAGATCGAGGCCGGCCTCGCTCTGGCGGAGCGCGAGGCGGCGGACCCGTGGCAGGGCTTCAAGCGCCGCTGCCGCGCTTATCTGCAAGCCGCCACCCAGCCGGAGGCGCAGCGCATTCTGTTGCGCGACGCGCCGGCGGCGCTGGGCGCGGAATACGCGCAGGCCGGGCAACGGCAGTGCGTGAGCAATATCGCCGAGCGCTTGCGCGCCTTGATGGACGCCGGCCTGATCCGCCGCGCCGACCCGCAGGCGCTGGCGCGGCTGATCAACGGCGCGCTGGTGGAAGGCGCCGGCTGGGCGTCCGGCGCCGAGCGGCCGGCGGAGGCGCTGGCCCAGACGCTGGACGCGCTGGAGCCCTTGCTGGAGGGCCTGCGGCTAGGCGCGGCCGGCTGAACAATTGGACGGCTCAGGCCGCGTCCAGAAAGTCCAGCAAGGCTCGCTCGAAGGCGAGCGGCGCTTCCAGATTGGACAGATGGGAGGCGGGCAGCCGCGCCAGCCTGGCGTTCGGCATCGCCGCGGCCATGGCTTCCGCCTCCGCCGCGGTGGTCACCGGATCGAGCAGGCCGGCGATCAGCAGCGTGGGCGCGGCGATGCGCGGCAAGTCCGCGCGCAGGTCGGCGTCGGCCAGCGCCTCGCAGCAGCCGGCGTAGCCGTCCGGCGCGGTGGCCGCCAGCCAGGCGCGCGCCTGCTCGACGATGTCCGGCGCCCGGGCGCAAAAGTCGGCGCTGAACCAGCGCTGATGCGCGCTGGCGGCCAGTTCGGCCAGGCCGCCGCCGCGAACCTGGGCGGCGCGTTGCCGCCAGGCTTCGCTTGCGCCTATCTTGGCGGCGCTATTGCTGACCACCAGGCATTGCAGGCGCTCCGGCGCGTGGGCGCCCAGCCACAGGCCGGTGAGGCCGCCCATCGAGATGCCGCAGAAATGAGCGCGTTCGATGTCCAGCGCGTCCAGCAAGGACAGCGCGTCGCCGGCGAGGTCGGCCAGCCGGGGCGGAACGGCCCCGACGCCGCTGCCGCCGTGGCCGCGCGCGTCGTAGCGCAGCACGCGGTAGCGGCGGCTTAGCGCCGCCAGTTGCGGCCGCCACATTTCCAGCGAGGTGCCAAGCGAGTTGGACAGCAGCAGCGCCGGCGCGCCGGCCGGCCCGTCCACTTGGTAGTGCAGCGCGTGCGTGCCGAGTTTCAGCATGGGCATGGCGGATCTCCTTTCTATGACTGGGATTTCAAAGCCGCGGGCGCATTAGCGTCCAGCCGCGACATCGCGAACAAGGCCAAGGCGCCGGCCAATACCGGCGCGGCGGCCCAGGCGAAGAAGCCGTGCGCCGAACCGGCGGCGGCGAACAACAGGGCGCCGGTCATCGAGCCGATGATGGAGCCGGCGCGGCCGGCGGCCAGCGCCCAGCTTACCCCGGTGGCGCGCGCCTGGGTGGGGTAGAGCGTGGCGGCGAGTATGCTCAGATTGTTCAAGGCCCCGGTCAGGCTGAAGCCCACCAGGAACACGGTGGCGAACAGCCAGCCGCCGTCGCCCAGCGCCGCACCCACGGCGGACAACGCCAGCGCCGCCAGCAGGCACAGCCAGGGCAGCACTCTGCGCGCGCCGATTCTATCCATCAACATGGCCATGAGCACGCCGCCCACCGCGCCGCCCAGCGGCACCATGGCGCTGATGCGCGCCGCCTGCGCCGTGCTGTAGCCGTGATCCCGCAGAATGGTGGGCATCCAGTTGGTGAGCAGGTAAAACACGAACAGACAGCAGAAGAAGGTCAGCCATAGCAACAGGGTGCGGGCGCGCGTTCCGGCGATGAAGAGCAGGCCCGCCGGCGAGCGGCCGGCCGGGACGGCGTTTTCGTGGCGGAAGACCCGGAGCCGCCAGCGCGGGTCCGGGTTGATGCGGGCGACGATGCGGCTCAGCGCGGCGGCCTTGTCCGGCCTGCCGGCGAGATAGCACACCGATTCCGGCAGCAGCCAGGCGATGAAGGGCAGCAGGAGCAAGGGCGCCAGGCCGCCGGCCGCCAGCACGCCTTGCCAGCCCCACAGCGGAATGATCTGGCTGGCGACGCCGCCGCCCAGCGCCAGGCCGGCGGTGAAACCAGCGTAGCTGAGCGTGACCAGCAACATGCGATGGCGCGCCGGCGAGTATTCCGAACTTAGCGTGATGCAATTGGGCAGCACGCCGCCCAGGCCGATGCCGGTGGCGAAACGCAGCAGCGCCAACTCGGTTATCGACTCCGAGCGCGCCGAGACCAGCGTGCCCAGGCCGAAAATCAGCGTGCACAGCAGCAACACCCGTTTGCGGCCCAGGCGGTCCGCCACCGGGCCGAAGGCGAAATTGCCTATCAGCATGCCGAACAGGCCGGCGCCGAAAGCCGGCGCCAGCTGGCCGCGGGAAATGCCCCACTCGCTGATCAGTTCCGGCGCGATATAGCCGATGGCGGCGGTGTCGAAGCCATCCAGCAGCACAATGAGAAAACACAGCGTCAACACCATGATCTGGTAGCGGGACAGCGGGCTGTTGTCGATGAACTCGCTGATGTCTATGGGCTTGTCCTGCATGGGAAGCTCCTATGAAAGAGGGCGCGCCGGGAGCGCCGACGCGCAACAGCCTTGGAACAAGCTATCAGCGCCTGTTCAAAGGCTTGCGAGCAAGGGCGAGACAAGGCGAAAACGAGCGAAAAAGTGGAATGTACAGGTGGTACATGAGCATTTTGAGCTGGTTTTTAACGCCGTATCGCCGAAGCGCAGCAGACATTGAACAGGTGCTCAGACGCGCTCCATGATCAGCGCGATGCCTTGCCCCACGCCTATGCACATGCTGCACAAGGCGTAGCGGCCGCCGCTGCGTTGCAATTGGTAGAGCGCGGTGGCCGCCAGCCGCGCGCCGCTGGCGCCCAGCGGATGGCCCAGGGCGATGGCGCCGCCGTTGGGGTTGACGTGTTCGGCGTCGTCCGGCAGGCCCAGTTCGCGCAGCACCGCCAGCGCCTGGGCGGCGAAGGCTTCGTTCAGCTCGATCACGTCCATCTGCTCCAGGCGCAGCCCGGCCAGGGCCAAGACCTTGCGTATCGCCGGCGCCGGGCCGAAGCCCATGATGCGCGGCTCCACGCCGGCGCAGGCCATGGCCAGCACCCGCGCGCGCGGCGTCAGTCCATGGCGTTTCAGCGCGGCCTCATTGGCCAGCAGCAGCGCCGCCGCGCCGTCGTTGATGCCGGAGGCGTTGCCGGCGGTGACGCTGCCCTCGGGCCGCACCACGCCCTTGAGCCGGGCCAGCGCCTCCAGCGAGGTGGCGCGCGGATGTTCGTCGCGGGCAAAGCGCAGCGGCTCGCCCTTGGGCCGTGGAATCGTCACTTCCATCAACTCCTCGTCCAGCCGGCCGGCTTCCTGCGCCGCGGCGGCGCGCAGCTGGCTGCGCAGCGCGAAGGCGTCCTGGTCCGCGCGCGAGATGCGAAATTGCTCGGCCACGTTTTCCGCGGTTTCCGGCATCGAGTCCACGCCGTAGCGCTCGCGCAGCAGCGGGTTGACGAAGCGCCAGCCCATGGTGCTGTCCTCGATGCGCAGATCGCGGGCGAAGGCGCTGTCCGCCTTGCCCATCACATAGGGCGCGCGGCTCATGCTTTCCACGCCGCCGGCTATCATCAGCTCGGCCTCGCCGCTCTTGAGCGCGCGCGCGGCCTGACCGATGGCGTCCAGGCTGGAGCCGCACAGGCGGTTGACGGTGCTGGCCGGCGTGGACGGCGGCAGGCCGGCCAGCAGCGCGGCCATGCGCGCCACGTTGCGGTTGTCCTCGCCGGCCTGGTTGGCGCAGCCGTAGAGCACATCGTCCAGCAAGTCCCAGTCCACGCCCGGATTGCGTTGTCGCAGCGCGCTCAGCGGCAGGGCGGCCAGATCGTCGGCGCGCAGGGCGGACAGGCTGCCGCCGTAGCGGCCGAAGGGGGTGCGGATGGCGTCGCAGATATAGGCCTGGCTCATGGCGTCTCTCCTTGGCGGGCGTCGGTCAGGGGCAGCGGCGTCAGCCGCTGTAATTCGTCGAAATCCAGGCCGGGCACGCATTCGCGCACCAAGAGCTCGCCGTCGCGGAGGTCGATCACCGCCAGATCGGTATACACCCGGTGCACGCAGCCGACGCCGGTCAGCGGGTAGCTGCAGGCTTCCACCAGCTTGCAGTCTCCCTGCTTGCTCAGATGCTCCATCATCACGAACACCCGCTTGGCGCCGATGGCCAGGTCCATCGCGCCGCCCACCGCCGGGATGGCGTCCGCCGCGCCGGTGTGCCAGTTGGCCAGATCGCCGCGCCGCGACACCTGGAAGGCGCCCAGCACGCAGATATCCAGATGGCCGCCGCGCATCATGGCGAAGGAGTCGCCGTGGTGGAAGAAACAGCCGCCGGGCAATAGGGTGACCGGCTCCTTGCCGGCGTTGATCAGGTCCGGATCCTCCTGGCCGGGTTCCGGCGCCGGGCCCATGCCCAGCAGGCCGTTCTCGCTGTGCAGGAAGATGTCCAGTTCCGGCGGCAGATAGTTGGCCACCCGGGTGGGCAGGCCTATGCCCAGATTGACGTAAGCGCCTTCGGGGATGTCGCGCGCCACCCGCGCCGCCATCTGTTCGCGGTCCAGTCGCTTATGCATGCCGGCCTCCTTGCATGGGCTGGCCGGCGACGCAGACCAGCTTGTGAACGAAGATGCCCGGCGTCACCACGGTTTCCGGGTCCATTTCGCCCAGCGGCAGCAATTGCCCCACCTGGACGATGGTCTGGCGCGCGGCGGCGGCCATGATGGGGCTGAAGTTGCGCGCCGCCTTGCGGTATTGCAGATTGCCCCAGCGGTCGCCGCGCCAGGCCTTGATCAGCGCGAAGTCGGCGTGTATCGGGTATTCCAGCACATAGTCGCGGCCTGCGATGCGGCGGGTTTCCTTGCCTTCCGCCAGCAGGGTGCCGTAGCCGGTGGGGGTGAAGATGGCGCCCAGGCCGGCGCCGGCGGCCTGGATGCGGGCGGCCAGATTGCCCTGCGGCACCAGTTCCAGTTCGATGTCGCCGGCGCCGTAGAGCGCGTCGAAGACCTGGGAATCCGCCTGGCGCGGAAACGAGCAGACGATCTTGCGCACCCGGCGCGCGCGCAGCAGCGCGGCCAGGCCGGCCTCGCCGTTGCCGGCGTTGTTGTTGACGATGGTGAGATTGCGCGCGCCGTGGTCTATCAGCGCGTCTATCAACTCCGCCGGCTGGCCGGCGACGCCGAAGCCGCCGATCATCACCGTGGCGTCGTCGTGGATGTCGGCAATGGCGGCTGCGGCCGAGCTTACCGTTTTATCTATCATCGACTGTCCTTTGCGGGCTGCGTGCAGCCATGAATGGAAAGGATTTTGTGCGATTATCGAACGATATGTTTTTAATCGCGCATTCAGCATGCTTGCCGGCCTGCCGCAGGGTCAATACGATGATCGCAATAGTGTGCGGTGATCGCTCAACGACGATAAAAGGTGACAAGATGCAACAGTGGCAAGAGGCGGCGGCCGAGGAGGGCGTGGAAGAGAACTTCAGCGGCGATCCCAACTACATGGCCTCGCTGGCGCGCGGCCTGGCGGTGATTCAGGCGTTCTCGGCACAGCGCCGCCTGTTGTCCACCTCGCAAATCAGCCAGCGCACCGGCATTCCGCGCGCGGCGGTGCGGCGCTGCCTGTACACCCTGGCCAAGCTGGGCTTCGTGGACAGCGAGGACGGCCGGCATTTCGCCTTGCGGCCGCGCATCCTGGCGCTGGGCCACGCCTATCTGGGCTCCACGCCGCTGGCGCGCGCCGGCCAGCCGGTGTTGCGCCACGTCAGCAGCAGCGTCAACGAATCCAGTTCCATCGCCATTCTGGACGGCGACGACATCCTTTACATCGCGCGGGCCTTCACCAGCCGCATCATGACGGTGGATCTGGACATCGGCAGCCGCCTGCCGGCGGTCTGCACCTCGATGGGCCGGGCGATGCTGAGCCGGCTGCCCGCCGCGGAACTCGCCCTCTTGCTGGACCGGGCGCGGCTGGTCCGGCACACGCCGCACACCCTGATTGAGCGGCCGGCGCTGGAGGCGGAACTGGCGCGGGTGGCGGAGCAGGGTTACGCCATCATCGATCAGGAGCTGGAAATCGGCCTGCGCTCCATCGCCGTGCCCATCATCGGCGCCGACGGCCGCGCCGCGGCGGCCATCAATGTGGGGGTGCAGGCGGCGCGCGTCAGCCGCGAGGATTTGCTGTTACGCATCTTGCCGGTGCTGCGCGAGGCCGCGGCGGAACTGGCGCTGCTGGCGGTGTGAGCAGCGCGGCGAGAACGACGCGGATAGGACATCAGAATTAACTGCGCGGCGGAAAACCCTATGCTAAACCTACAGCAATAAGACATAGGCGAAAGCAGGCTGTCATGTCGTTCAAATTTCCGGAAAGGGCGCCCGCCGGCGCTTCCGGCAATGCCGGGCTGGCCTCCGTGGTGGAGGCCGCTCCGGTGGGCGTGCTGGTGGTGGCGGCCGACGGCCGCATGCTCTACGTCAACAGCGCGCTGGAGAATATGTTTGGCTACAGCAAGGCCCAGTTGCTGGGCCAGGCGGTGGAAATGCTGCTGCCGGCCGATATCCGCGAACGCCATCTCGATTTTCGCCAGCTGTTTTTCTCCCATCCCACGCCCAGAACCATGGGCAGCGGCCGCGAGCTGTTCGCCCAGCATGCGGATGGCCGCCAGTTTCCCATTGAAATCGGCCTCGGCTCCATGCCGCACGAAGATGAAATCTGCGCGGTGGCCTTTGTCAGCGACATCACGCCGCGGCGCCGGCTTGAGCATCGCTTCGCCAAGGTGGTGGCCTCGCTGCCCATCGGCCTGCTGATGGCGGGCGCGGACGGCAAGATCTCAATGACCAACCAGGCGCTGGACGCCCTGTTCGGCTACTCGCCGGGAGAATTGGCCGGCCAGCCGGTGGAGGTGCTGCTGCCGCAACGCGTGCGGCAGGGCCACCCGGCTTTGCGGGCCGCCTTCGCCAAGGCGCCGGAAGTCCGGGCGATGGGATCGGGGCGCGATCTGCTGGCCCAGCATAAGAACGGCAGCGAATTCCCGGTGGAAGTGGGCTTGACCCCGCTGGAAGCGGAAGGAGAGCGGCTGGTGCTGGCCGCGATCACCGACATCTCCCTGCGCAAGAAATTTGAGGAGACGCTGCAGCAGGCCAATGCGCAGCTGGAGGAGTTCACCTATGTGGCCTCCCATGATTTGCGCTCGCCTTTGCGCGGCATTGCCGACCTGATCTCCTGGATACGCGAAGACCTGGACCCGTCCCAGTTGAGCGCGGACATCGAGAGAAACTTTGTCCGCGCGGAGGAACGCATCGCCCGCGCCGAACGCATGATAGAAGACTTGCTGGAATACGCGCGGGCCGGGCGCCAGGATGAGCGCGTCGAGGAAGTCGATCCCGGCCTGCTGGTGCGCGAGACCCTGGAGCTGCTCGATATCCCCTCTGGCTTTCAAGTGGAAGTGGAAATCAAGGCCCGGCCGTTTCCCGCCGCGCGCACGCCGCTGTCTCTGGCGATCCGCAATCTGCTGTCCAACGCCTGCAAGCATCACGGCGGCGGCAAGGGCGTGATCCGCATCGCGGTGGAGGAGGACGGGCGCTTCAATCTGTTCACGGTGGAAGACGACGGCGTAGGCGTGCCGCCAGGCTCGGAAGAACGCATTTTCAAGCTGTTTCACCGCGCCAGCAGCCAGGCGGAAGGGCATGGAGTCGGGCTGGCGGTGACGCGTCGCATGGTTAATAGCAATGGCGGCACGGTGGTGCTGGATAGAAACGGCACGCTGGGCGGCGCCTGTTTCCGCATCCGCTGGCCGCGGTTTCCGCTCAAGGAGGTGGGATGATGGCAAGCGTGGCGGTAGCGAGCGATATCACGGTTTTGCTGGTGGACGACGATGACGTGGCCATTGAAGGCGTCTTGCGCGGCGTGCGCCGACAAGGGCTTGAATGCAAGATGGTCACCGCCTGCGATGGCCTGGAGGCCTTGCAAATTCTGCGCGGCACGCACGATAGCAAGCGGATCACCAGCCCCTTTCTGATCTTGCTGGATCTCAATATGCCGCGCATGGATGGTTTTCAATTCCTTGAAACCATCCGCGCGGACAGTCAGTTGCGCAATTCGGTGATCTTCGTGCTGACCACCTCCTCGCGGGACGCGGACCGCATGCGCGCCTACGAGGAAAACGTGGCGGGTTATATGATGAAGTCCGCCGTGGGCCCGCAGTTCGTGAAATTGATGGAGCTGCTGCATTCCTACGCCCAGTCCGTGGTTTTGCCCGCTCGGTAATCGCGATGATCGACGAGGTCGAATGCCTGCTGGAAACGCCGCCGCAAGTCAGCGTGCTGGTGGTGGACGACGACGACGTCGACCGCGAGCGCATCATCCGCCTGCTGCACCGAAACGCCCAGTGCTCGCAAATCCTGGAGGCGGACTCCAAGGCCAGCGCCTTGAAGCTGCTGGGCAGGGAGTTGTTCGACTTCGTGTTTCTGGACTTCAAGCTGGACGACGGCGACGGCCGCGAACTGGTGCCGTCCATCCAGCAACGCAACCAATCCTGTCTGATCGTGGCGGTCACCGGCACCGGCAATGAACGCATCGCCGCCGAGGCGATCAAGCTGGGCGTTTACGAATACCTGCCCAAGTTCGAACTGACCGAGGACCGCCTGCGCCAGACCATCAGCGACGGCGTGCGGGTGGCGGCCATGCAAGCCAAGCTGCGGGAAACCGAACAACTGCTGCAACACCGCAGCCTGTACGACTCGCTGACCGATCTGCCCAACCGCAATCTGTTTCTCGACCGTCTGGATCAGCTGTGCGCCTTGCACGCTCGCAATCAACTGCCGTTCGCCGTGCTGATGATAGACCTGGACCGCTTCAAGGAGGTCAACGACAAGCTGGGCCATCAGGCCGGGGATTTGGTGCTGCGGGAGGTGGGGGCGCGCTTCGCCAGCCTGCTGCGCGGCTCGGACACCATCGCGCGCCTGGGCGGCGACGAATTCGCCGCCTTGCTGCTGGAAGTGGATAGCCCGGAGTGCGCGCTGGCGATGGCGGAAAAAGTGGGGCACACGCTGGACGCGCCCATCCTGGTGGGCGAGCACGCCTTGTCGATAGGCGCGTCCTTCGGCGTGGCGATGTGTCCTCAGCACGGCTGCGATCCCGCCCAATTGCTGTCCCGCGCCGATATCGCGATGTATCAGGCCAAGAGCAATCTAGGCGCCGTCGCCTTGTACGCGGGAGAAAACGACAAGCCCTGGCCCAAGGCGGGGCAAACCACCCAGGCCCTGATCACGCAATTGACCCGGGCGATCCAGCAAGGCGAGCTGGAAATGCATTACCAGCCCAAGGTCAGACTGGATACCGAGGAGGTGGTGGGCTTCGAAGCCCTGGTCAGATGGAATAGCCCGGCGCAAGGCCGGGTAAACCCAGACGACTTCATGCCCACGCTGGAGTCATGCAATCTCTTGAGCCGTTTCACCTATCTGACGCTGGACCTGGTGCTGTCCCAGCAACAAAGCTGGCTCGGCCAGCTGCGAAAACCGTTCAAGGTGGCGGTGAATATCTCCGCGCGGATGCTGGAAGACGAACGATTTGTCGAGGAAGTGATGGCGAGGCTGGCGGCCTACAAGATTCCGCCCAGCCTGCTGGTGCTGGAGTTGACGGAAACCGCGCTGGTCATCAACCCGGTCAAGGCCAAGGCGGTGATAGAACAACTGCACGCCCAGGGCGTGTCCTTGTCGATAGACGACTTCGGCGCGGGCTTCACTTCCTTTACCTATCTGAAAAGCTGCCCCATCACCGAGATCAAGCTGGACAAGGCGTTTGCGCAAGAGCTGGAGCCGGGCTCCTTCAACGCCTCCTTGATTCAGTGCATGGCGGTATTCTGCCAGAGCCGCGCCATCGACTTTATCGTGGAAGGCGTCGAACGCAAGGAATACTGGCCGGTGCTGATGCGGCTGGGTTGCCATTTGGGCCAGGGTTTCAGCATCGCCAAACCAATGCCGGCCGCCAAGGTCTTGTCCTGGTGGGATGCCTGGGAACATGGCAAGTCATGAAGGCGAGCCGGCCGCGTTTCGGATCGCGGGCAAGGGCTCAGGGCAGAAACAGGCTTGCCGCGGCGCGGGGGTTGGACGGGAAATAGGCGTGGAAATAGCTGGCCAACAGGCTGCCGCTGCGGTACAAGGCCTCGCCGGTTCCGGCGCCGCTGGCGCGCGTGGCGCGGGCGATCGGCTCCAGCGCCGTTTCCAGCCGGGTATAGTGGAAGGTGTGGCCGCGCAGCGCGCCGCCAGGAAGCTCCATTCGCTGCAGGCCCAGCCCGCATAGCCTGTCTTGAAGGACCGCGTGGCCGGGCAGCAGGCCCAGCATAGACGCGCTGTCGCCGGCGCGGTTGGTCAGCCGTTCCAGCAGATAGAGCATGCCGCCGCACTCGGCGTAGAGCGGCTTGCTGGCCGCTATATGTCCATGCAGCCCCGCTTTCAGCGCGGTGTTGGCGGACAGCGTGTCCAGATGCAGTTCCGGATAACCGCCGGGCAGGTAGACGGCGTCGCAGTCCGGCAGCGCCGTGTCGGTCAGCGGCGAGAAGAAGCTCAGCTCCGCGCCCAGCTGGAGCAGCGTTTCGAGGTTGGCCGGGTAGACAAAGGCGAAGGCGGCGTCGCGGGCGATGGCGATGCGCCGGCCGGCCAGCAGTTTCGGCGGCTCGGCGGGCGCGGCGGGGGGAAAGGCCACCGCCGGCGGCAGCGCGGCCAAGGCGGTGGCGGCGATCTGGCCCGCCATGCGTTCGAGACGCACGTCGAGGTCGGCGATCTCCTGCGCCTGCACCAGGCCCAGATGACGCTCCGGCAGCCGCGCCGCCTCGTCGCGGCGCAAGGCGGCCAGCAAGGGCAGATGGGCCGGCAACTGCTGGGCCAGCATTTCGGCGTGGCGATCGCTGGCGACATGGTTGGCGATAAAACCGTGAAAGGCCAGGCCGGGGCGGAAGCTGGCCAGGCCGTGGGCGACGGCGGCGAAGCTCTGCGCCATGCCGGCGGCGTCTATCACCGCCGCCAGCGGCACGCCGAGCAAGGCGGCCAGATCGGCGCTGCTGGGCGTGCCGTCGAACAAGCCCATGCTGCCTTCGATCAGGATCAGGTCGGCCTCGGCGGCGGCCTTGTACAGGCGGGCGCGGCAATCGTCCTCGCCGTTCATCCACAAGTCCAGGCCATAGACGGTATGGCCGCTGGCCCGCTCCAGCACATAGGGGTCCAGGAAGTCCGGCCCAGTCTTGAAGACGCGGACCCGGCGGCCCTGATTACGGTGATGGCGGGCCAACGCCGCCGTCAGCGTGGTCTTGCCCTGGTGCGAGGCGGGGGCGGTCAGGAACAACGCCGGGCAGCGCAAGGGCGTCATCAGAACTCCACCCCGCGTTGCGCCTTGATGCCTTGCTCGCGGTAGGGGTGTTTGACCAAACGCATTTCGGTGACTAGGTCAGCGGCTTCAAGCAAGGCTTCCGGCGCATGGCGGCCGGTGACCACCACATGCTGCATCGCCGGGCGGGCGGCGAAGGCGGCCAGCACTTCGTCCAGCGACAGGTATTCGTACTTCAGCACCACGTTCAATTCGTCGAGGATCACCATGTCGTAATCCTCGCTCTCCAGCATCGCCAGCGCCTGCGCCCAGCCCTTGCGCGCGGTGGCGATGTCGGCCTCGCGGTCCTGAGTGTTCCAGGTATAGCCTTCGCCCATGGTATGGAAGTCGCAGTTGTCGAAGCCGCCCAGCAGATCGCGCTCGGCGGTGTGCAGCGCGCCCTTGATGAACTGCACCACGCCCAGGCGCATGCCGTGGCCGACGGCGCGCAAGCCCATGCCGAAGGCGGCGCTGCTCTTGCCCTTGCCGGTGCCGGTGTTGACGATGAGCAGGCCTTTTTCGCCGGTGGCGGCGGCCTTTTTCTTTTCAAAGCCCGCCTTGCGCTTCTCGGTCATGCGCTGGTGGGATGCCGGATCGGTTTTCATCGTGTCGTCCTTGTGTGGGGCCGGCGCCGTCAGCGGCGCAGCAGCCAGATAAAGAAGGCGCCGCCGACGGCGGCGGTGCCGACGCCCACCGGGATGTCTTCCGGCGCGATCAGGGTGCGCGCGGCGGCGTCCACCCAGATCAGGAACAGCGCGCCCAATAGCGCGCAGGCCGGCAGCAGGCGGCGGTGGTCGGCGCCGACGCAACGGCGGGCGATATGCGGGATCATCAGACCGACAAAGCCTATCGCGCCGCTGACCGCGACCATGGTGCCGGTCAGCAGCGAGGAGGCGGCGAACACCGCCAGCCGCAGCCGGGTCACGCGTATGCCCAGCGTGACCGCGGTCTGCTCGCCGGCCATCAGGGCGTTCAGCGGCCGCGCCACGGTCAGCAAGGCGGCGAGCCCCAGGCACAGCGCGGCCAGCGGCGCCGGCAGCAGCTCCCAGCGCGCCTGGCCCAGGCCGCCCAGCATCCAGAACAGCACGGCCGAGGCGGAGCGGTGGTCGCCCAGATACAGCATCAGATTGGCCAGGGCCATCAGCAGGAAGGACACGGCCACGCCGGCCAGCAGCAGACGCTCGGCCTGCAAGCGGCGCTGGCGCACGGCGATGCCGGTGACCAGCAGGGTGGCCAGCAAGGCGCCGGTGAAGGCGGCCAGCGGCAGGGTGGCGCCGCCCAGCACATTGCCGCTGAACAGCAGCACCGTCACCGCGCCCAGCGTGGCGCCGGAGCTGACGCCCAACAGGTGGGGGTCGGCCAGCTGGTTGCGGGTGGTGGCCTGCAAGGCCGCGCCCACCAAGGCCAGGCCGGCGCCGACCATGCCGCCCAGCAGCACGCGCGGCAGCCGCAGCTGCCAGATGATCAGATCCTGGCCCGGCTGCCAGGCCGGTTCCACCGGCAGGCCCAGCTGGTGTAGCAGCACATTGGAACTGACGGCGAATTCAACCGGCGCGGCGCCCAGGCCGGAGGCCAGCGGCAGCGACAGCGCCAGCAGGGCCAGCAAGAGGCTCAGCAAGGGCCAGGCCGGCGGACGGTTGGCGATGGCGCGGATCACTTGGCGAAGACTTCCGGGTGCAGGCCGCGCGCCAGCGCGCTGATGGCGTCGGCGTTGGCGATGCCGGGCGTGGCGCTGTCGTAGGGCAGCACGATGAAGCGTTTGTCGCGCACCGCCGCCATCTTGTTCAGCGCCGGGTGTTTCTGCAGGAAGGCGATCTTTTGCTGGGCGGTGACCTTGCCGTAGTCGATGATCACGACCACTTGCGGATTGCGCGCCACCACGGTTTCCCAGTCGACGCGGGTCCAGCTGGCGTTGACGTCGTTCAGGATGTTGCGGCCGCCGGCGGCCTGGATCAGCGCGTCGGGCATCGCCAGCCGGCCGGCGCTGAAGGGGCGATCCTCGCCGCTGTCGTAGACGAAGACCGACGGCGTGGCCTTGCGTTTGGCGACGCGGGCGGCGACGGCGTCCACTTTGGCGCGCATCTCGGCCACCACTTTTTGCGCGCGCGGCTCCACGTCGAAGATGCGGCCCAGATTATGGATGTCGCGATAAACGTCGTCCAGGCTCGCCGCCGGGCGTTTCATCACATGGGCGCAGGATTCGCTGAGCTCGTAGACATTGATGCCCAAGGGCGCCAGCGAGGCCGGCGTCACCGGGCCGCCCACGCGCAGGCCGTAGTTCCAGCCGGCGAAGAAAAAGTCGGCGTTGCGGGCCAGCAGCGCTTCCGACGAGGGGTAGTCGCCGGCCAGTTCCGGCAGCTTGCCCAGCGCCTGTTTCAGCGGCGCGTTCAGCTTGTTCCAGGCGCTGATGCCGGTATAGCCGACCATGCGGTTTTGCAGGCCCAGCGCCACCATCATCTCGGTCAGATTGATGTCGTGGCTGACCGCGCGCTGCGGCGCGCGCTGAAAGACGACCTTGCGGTTGCAGCTGTCCACGGTCAGCGGGTAGGCGCTGGCTTGGGCCTGGGAGGCCAGCAGCGCGGCCAGGCCGCAGGCGATGAGCGAAGGCAGATTCAGTTTCATAGGTTTTCTTCTTCCAACAGAGTGATGCGGGGGTGGCCGGCCTGCGGGTGGCGGTCCACCAGCGCGCGCACGCCGAACACCTCGGCCAGGAGCCGGGGCGTCAAGACGGTTTCCGGCGCGCCGCTGGCGACGATGCGGCCGGCCTTCAGCGCGTACAGGCGGTGGCAGAAGGCGGCCGCCAGGTTCAGGTCGTGCAGGGTGGCGACGGCGGCGATGCCCAGCCGGCGCACCAGGCGCAGCAGCGATAGCTGGTGACGCAGGTCCAGGTGGTTGGTGGGTTCGTCCAGGATCAGCAGCTCGGGCTGCTGCGCCAGCGCCCGCGCCAACAGCGCGCGCTGCTTCTCGCCGCCGGACAGGGTGGCGAAAGGCTGGTATTGCTGCGCCGTCAGTCCCACCTGGGCCAGCGCCTCGTCGACGATGGCGTGATCGGCCGGCGATCCGCCGCGCAGCAGCGACTGGTGCGGGATGCGGCCCATGTCCGCCACCTCGCGCACGGTCAGGCCGAAGTCCTCGGGGAATTCCTGCAGCACCACCGCCACGCGGCGGGCGAAGGCGGCGGCGGACTGGGACCAGATGTCGGCGCCGTCCAGCCTGGCCTCGCCGGCCAGTGGCTTGTTGAAGCGGAAGGCGCAGCGCAAGGTGCTGGTTTTGCCGCTGCCGTTGGGACCGATGACGCCGACGAATTCGCCGGGCCGCACCGTCAGCGCGATGTCGCGCAGCAGCCGGGTCTCGGGCGCTACGGCGGGGTCCGGCGACCAGTCCAGGCCGCATAGTTCCAAGGCGCTCATCGGCTAGCTCCAGTGCGCGCCGGTGATGTCGCGCAGCAGCGCCAGCACCCGCGGGCGGCTGGGGTGGTAGCCGATGAAGACCAGCTGCGCCTGGCGCGGCGCGGCCAGCGTCTCGTCGCGGCTGAGTTCGATGCGGCTGCGCACGCCCTGGGCCAGCAAGCGGCCGGGGCCTTCCGCGCAAGCGGCGAAGCCCTTGATTCTGAGCAGCGGCTCCTCGCCGGCGATGGCCTCCAGCGCCGCGGCCAGCTTGTCGGGGTCTTGCGCTTCCTTGCTGCGGATCATGAACGATTGCCAGCCCGGGTCTTGCTCGTGGAAATGCTTGTGGGTGGACAGGCCATGGCTGTGCGCGGCCTGGCCGCCGTGGCTGTGACCGTCCAGCAAGGCCTGGTTGGCCAGCGGCCGCATCGCCAGCCCCGGCATGCTGGCCACCGGGCCGTAATGGCGGTGCGCGGCCGGCGCGGCCTCGTGCAGGTGCAGGCCCAGCGTCAGCCGGGTGTCCAGCTTGGCCTGGTAGGCCAGTTCGATGAAGCGTATCGACGGCGCTTGTCGGCGCACGGCGTCTTCCGCCGCCAGTAGCGCGTCGGCGGACAGCGCGTCTATCTTGTTCAGCACCACGATGTCGGCGTGTCCCAGTTGTTGCTCGAACAAACCCGCCACCGCGTCGGCCTTGCCGCCGTCGCCGGCCGGCGCGAAATGCCCGGCCAGCAGCAAGGGGGTGTCGACCACCGCCAGCGTGGCGTCCAGCACGAAATAGGGCGCCAGCGCCTCGCTTTGCAACTGGGCCATCACCGCGCTGGGCAGCGCCAGGCCCGAGGTTTCGATCAGCACGTGGTCGATCTGCTGGCGGCGCTGCCACAGCGCCAGCATGGTGGGCAGGAAGTCGGCGTCGTCGTCGTAAGCCACCAGGCCCTGGGCGAGATCGTGGATTTCCACGCCGCCGGCGTCGCCGCCTCGCAGCAGGCCGCCGTCTATCGACACCTCGCCGAATTCATTGACCAGGATGGCCAGCCGGCGCTGCTTATTGTTTTCCAGCAGCTTGCTCAACAGCGTGGTCTTGCCGGCGCCGAGGAAGCCGGTCAGCACGGTAACGGGCAGGCGCGGCGCGCTCATGCGGGTTCTCCCGCGGGCAAGGCCGCCAGCACGCCGGCGAAGTCGTCGAAGGCCTGCGGATAATCCAAACGGGGCCGGTCGATCACGATGAAGGGGATGCCCAGCGCGGCCGCGGCGGCCGCCTTGGCGTCAAAGCCGCCGGCCGCGCCGCCGTCCTTGCTGATCACGCAGTCGATTTCCCAGTCGCGCCACAGCGCCTCGTTGGCGGCCTGCGAGAACGGGCCTTGCATCGCGCAGACGCGTGAACGCGGGATGCCCAGCTCCAGCGCCCGTTGCAGGTGCTGCGGGTCCGGCGCCAGCCGGACGAACCATTCATGCTTGCGGCCGGCGTCGGCGGCGACGAAGCGGTGCAGCTCCTTGCTGCCGGTGGCCAGGAACACGCGCCGGCCGCGCGCCATCGCCAGTTTGGCGGCCGCATCGCTGTCGGCGCAGCGAATGAGCGGATGCGCGCTGGCGCTGGCCGGCCGCTCATAACGCAGATAGGGCAGGGCCAGTTCCTTGGCCAGCGCCATCAGTTGTTGCGACATCTCGCTGGCGTAGGGGTGGGTGGCGTCGACGATGGCGCTGGCCCGGCTGCCGGACAGCAGTTCGCGGCGGCGCTCCACGCCCAGCCGGCCGCTGACGGTGGCGACGCCGGGCGCCGCCTGCTGCGCCTGCTCGCTGCCGTAATCGCTGGCGCTGCTGATCACCACCGCGCGGCCGGTTTCCGCGATGGCGCGGGACAGCGCGTTGCCGTCGCTGGTGCCGGAGAACACCCAGGCCGCGCCGGCGGGCAGCGCGTCGGCCTTCACCGTGTCCTGAGTGTCGTCCCAGTTGAAGTAGCCGCGCGGGGTAAACATCCAGTTCCGTTTGCGGCGGGTGAAGCGGTTGCCGATGACGATGCTGGTCAGCATGTCGAAGCGGCGGGTGCGCAGCTCGGCCAGGGTGACGATTTCCACCGCCTGGTCCTCGCGGTAAGCGTTGCGGACGATGCCGCACAGCGTTTCCGGCTTCTTGTGCTCCAGCATGATGTCCAGGATGCGGTAGACGTCTTCCTGGCGCTGGCGGCTTTGCACGTTGTAGAACACCACCGCCAGGTCCGCCTGGGCGATGTGGCGGGCGCGGGTTTCAATCCATTCCCACGGGCACAGCAGGTCGGACAGGCTCAGGGTGGCGAAGTCGTGCGACAGCGGCGCGCCGAGCAGGGAGGCGCAGGAGTTGGCCGAGGTGATGCCGGGGATCAGCTGCACGTCGAACACATCGTCCTCGCGCATGTCCTCGTAAGCCAGCGTGGCCATCGCGTAGACACCGATGTCGCCGCTGGACAGCAGAGCCACCGTTTTGCCGGCGCGGGCTTCCGCCAGCGCCAGCTGGGCGCGCTCGCGCTCCTGGGTCAGCGGCAGGGTGCGGATGTCCTTGCCGGTTATCCACGGTTGCACCCAGGTCAGGTAGAGATCGTAGGACACGATCACCTCGCTCGCCGCCAGCGCCTGGCGGGCGAGATCGGGGATCAGTTCGGCGCGGCCGGGGCCGACCGAGACGAGGTAGAGTTTGCCGGTCATGGGTTCATTCGTATTCATGGATGATGGCTATGCAATGTCGGGTGTTGGTTTGCAGATGGTTTCTGCAAAGCTGGATAGGTGTGCGATGCGCCCCGCGTGGGAAAATCCCTGTATGCCCACCCAAGGGATAGGCGTGGCATGGGGCTTCCGCCTTACCGCAGTGTCCATATTGGAGCCCCTCTCCCCTTGTGGGAGCGGGGTTGGGGAGAGGGGGCGTCGAGCCCTCTCCTTGGATGATCTTGGGGTGCTGGTTCCACTCTGCGGGCGGGTAAGTCCGTAGCGCGGGTTGGACGCCAGGCAATACCTGCGATTCCATTTTCGATGGCTCATGTTTTGTCGGCCGCATCGCTCGCGGGTATGGCATGGCCAACCCGCGCTACGCACTGCGTCAAGCCCCTCTCCCCTCGCGGGAGAGGGGTTGGGGAGAGGGGGGCATCCTCCACCACCGCCACCGTCACCCCGTCGCGCGCGGTCTTGGGCACGATCAGCCCGCCCCTGGGGCTGGCGATCAGCGCGCAGGGTTCGCACACGCCGTCCACGCCGACGTTCCGCCGCACCCAGTCCGAAGGCGCGCCGGTCCAGCCGCGGGCGGCGACGTCGGTGCGGGCGATGACGCGCAAGGGCAGCCCGTGGCGGGCGCAGAACGCCAGCAGGCCGGCTTCGTCGGCCTTCAGGTCTATCGTCGCCACTTCGCGCACGGCGGACAGCGGCCGGCCGGCCAAGGCCTGCAGAACCGCTTGTTCGATGGCCTCGGCGCTTTTGCCGCGGCGGCAGCCTATGCCCAGCGTCAGCGGCTTGATCGCTTCGGTGGCGGTGGTGATGGCCGGGATGGCGCCGGTCAGCCGAGCCGCTGCGTAGGCCAGTTGATTGGCGCCGCCTTCATGGCCGGACAACAGCGGGATGGCGAAGCGGGCGGCTTCGTCCATCACCACCACCGCCGGGTCGCTGTATTTGCTTTGCGGCAGGCCGTCCAGGTAGCGGACGGCGATGCCGCTGGCCATCACCAGCACCCAGTGGCTGTGCGCATGGAAGGCGGCGCGGAATTGCTCGCGCGCGCCGGTCTCGGCTTGCAGCCACGGCTGGTACAGCTTGGCGTCCAGCGCCGCCGCCAGCTTTTGCCCCAGCGGCAGCGCCTCGGCGCGCACCAGCCACACGGCGCGGCTCATGCCTGCTTTTCTTTCTGAAGGCTGGCCCGCTTGGTCTTGCGCGCGTCGCCGTCGCGGAAGATGTGGGTGAAGCCGGCCGCGTACAGGCTGGATTCAACGCCGCCTTCGCGCGACAGTGCTGCGCCGACCAAGAGCAGCGTGGTCAGCAGCCAGTCTTTCTGCTTCACCTCGGACAGCATCTGGCCCAGCGTGGAGCGGTGGACGGACTGGTCCGGCCAGCTGGCGCGGCGCACCAGCGCCACCGGGGTATCCGGCGGGTAATGCAGCGACAGATCGGCGACGGTCTGCTTCAGCCGCTGGCCGGACAGGAAGATGCACATCGTCGCGCGGTGGGCGGCGAAGCTGGCGATCGACTCCGTCTCCGGTACCGCACTGGCGCGGCCGCTGGTGCGGGTCAGAATGATGGACTGGGACACCTCGGGCCGGGTCAGCTCGCTGCCCAATGCGGCGGCGGCGGCGGTGAAGGAGGACACCCCGGGCACCACTTCGTAGCCGATGCCCAGCGCTTCCAGCCGGCGCATCTGCTCGTTGGTGGCGCCGTAGATCGCCGGATCGCCGGAATGCAGCCGGGCCACGTCCTTGTCTTCGGCCTGGGCGCGGCGGTACAGCGCTTCCTGCTGGTCCAGGTTCAGTTCGGCGGTGTCGTGGATTTCCGCGTCCGGGCGGCAGTGGCTCAGCATCTCCGCCGGCACCAGCGAGCCGGCGTACAGCACCATGGGCGCCGCGCCCAACAGGCGGCTGCCGCGCAGCGTGATCAGGTCGGCGGCGCCGGGGCCGGCGCCGATGAAATACACTTTCATGAATGGCGTCTTTCTCTGGCTGTCTTGCGGATCAGCATGGTGGCGAGGTAGCCGCTGGCGTCTGCGCTCAGTTGCGAGACGTCGGCGCACAGCACTTCGCCGGGCAGGCCGATGCGGCGGGCGAAGGCGCACAGATGGGCGATGCCCATCTCGTTCAGCAGCGCCAGCACGTCCGGCAGCCGCTTGCCTATCTTCATCAGCACGATGAGGTCATGGCTGTCGATATCGGCCCGCAGCGCGGCCATCTCGTCCGGGCAGGGCAGGATCAGGATGCGCTCCTTGCCTTCGCCCAGCGGCCAGGACAGCGCCGACGCGGTGGCGGCGAAGCTGGTGACGCCGGGGAAGGTCTGCGTCTCCAGCGCCGGCAGCATTTCGCGCAGCGCCGCCAGCAGGTAGCCGTAAGTGGAGTAGGTCATCGAGTCGCCTATGGTCAGGTAGGCGACGTTCCGGCCGGCTTTCAGTTCGGCGGCCAATTGCTCGGCCAGCGCGCCGTAATGGCGCGACAGCGCGCCACGGTCCGGATTCATTTCGAACTCGATTTCGCAAAAGCGGCTTTCGTCCAGCGCCAGCCCGGCCAGGCATTGCCGGGCGACGGAGGTGTCGCTGGAGGTGGCGCGCGGCAGGTAGACGATGTCGGCCTCGCGCAAGGCGGCCAGCGCCGCCACCGGAATCAAGCCGGCCGGTCCGGGGCCGACGCCTATGCCTATCAATCGTCCCAGTTTCATGCCGCTTCTCCCAGCGGGGTGCCGTCCATGCTGAACAGGCGCACCGCCACCTGCCGCGCGCTGGGCACTTTCGCGGCCATCAGCGCCGCGGTGCGGCGTTCTATTTCCATCCAGTAGCCGCGCGCGTCCGGCTGGCTGCTCATGATCTGCACTACGTTCTCCACGGTATTCGCTTGTTTGATGGCGGCCACCAGCTCGGGCGCATAGCCCAGCTCGGCGGCGACGGCGGCGACGGCGTCCATCGCCATGCCGCTCTTGCCGGAGTGGGTGTTCCACACCCCGTCCAGCAGCTTGGCGATCTTGCCCGGGTGGCCCAGCACCCACAGCGTGTCTAGGGTGCGGCCCTGTTCGAGCAGCACCGATTCGGCGAAGTCCAGCGAGTCGCCGACGAAGTTGGCGATTTGCACCACCTGTTTTTTCTCCAGCCCCAGCGTGTCGGCGGCGTAGCCGCGGCCTATCTTGCCCGGGGTGAAGGCGATGGCGGCCGGCAACTCGCCCAGCGCCACCCGCACATAGACTTCGATGGAGGCGATCCACGCCGCCTGCGACATTGGCTCGACGATGCCGCTGGTGCCCAGTATCGAGATGCCGCCGACGATGCCCAGCATCGGGTTGAAGGTGCGCTTGGCGATCTTGTCGCCGTCGACGCAGCCTATCGCCAGGTCGAAGCCCGGATCGGGCCGGCCGGCCAGCGTCTCGGCCAGCGCCAGCCGCATCATCTGCCGCGGCACCGGGTTGATCGCCGGCTCGCCGGGCGGGATGCGCAGGCCGGGCTGGGTGACCATGCCGACGCCGGCCGCGGCCAGGAAACGAAGCGCGCCGCTGTGGTTTGCCCTCACCTCGGCGAAGATCGTCGCGCTGTCGGTGTTGTCCGGGTCGTCGCCGGCGTACTTCAGCACTTCGGCGCGCACGGTGTTTTCGTCCAGCCAGGCCACGCGCTGTATCGGCACCGCCAGGTAGAAATCCGGGTCCGGCAGGCTGATGAAGACCTCGTCGGCGTCCACGCCGTCCAGCAGCAGCATCAGCGCCGCCTTGGCGGCGGCGGTGGCGCAGCTGCCGGTGGTGCGGCCGCGGCGCATGCCGTTGGGGGCGAGGGCGGCGAGGTCGTAGGGCTGGCGCACCGGGCTCAGGCTTCCTGCTGCTGATACACGTGTTCGATCGCGTCTATCATCAGCGCGTTGACCACGGTGGCCGCCCACGGCGAGCCGCCGCGGGTGCCGCGATTGGTGATGCGCGGCACTTGCAGCAGCGCGCGCAGCTCGTCCTTGCATTCGCGGGTGCCGACGAAGCCCACCGGCAGGCCCACCACCAGCTGCGGCCGCCAGCCGTGATCGCGCACCAGGCGCACCACCTCGCGGATGGCGGTGGGCGCGTCGCCTATCGCCACCACGCAGTCGTTGCCGAACTTCTGCCAGGCGCGGCGGATGCCGGCGGCGGAGCGGGTGATGCCGTTGGCTTCGGCCAGCAGCCGGGTTTCCTCGTCGTGCACGCCGCACCAGGTTTCCACTTCCAGCTGGCGCAGCACTTCGCGCTTGAGGCCGGTTTCCACCATGGTGACGTCGGTGACCACGCGGCGGCAGCGCAGCAGCGCGCGCATGCCGGTTTCACAGGCGCCGGGCGAGAAAAACAGCTCGTCCACGCTGTTGAAGTCGCCGGTGGTGTGCACCAGCCGCATCAGCGCGGTGCGCTGCTCGGCCGGGAAGGCCGACCAGTCGCGGCCCTCATTGATGATGCGCATGCTTTCCGCTTCTATCGGGTGCGGGGTGTAGCGTTTCCAGGCCGGCGGTTGGCTAGCGTTTGGCTCGCGCTCCAGCAGGCCGCGCACCTTGCCGTGGTGGCCGCGCTGCGGCTCGCCCACTTGTTGTTCGAAGCCGACGATCTGCACCCGGTACTTGCACAGCGCGCAGTTCATCGCCGAGCGGCCTTCCACGCCCTCCTGCGCGCGTTCCAGAAACACCTCGGCCACTTGCTCGTCCGGGCCCAGATAGCCGGCGCTCAGCACCTCGATCTCCGGATGGCGCGCCGCCAGGTCCGCCGCCGCGCCGTAGATGCGCTTGACCAGCACGCCGTCGAACAGAAAGTAGGGCAGCATCACGATGCGGCGGTAGCCCAGCATGGCGGCGGCGCGCAGGCCGTCGGCCACCAAGGGTTTGGCGGTGCCGGAATAGCAGACGAAAGACGCGGCGAAGCCCAGGCCTTCTTCCAGCATGCGCGTGAGCTTGGAGATTTCGGAGTTGGCGTCCGGGTCCGAGGTGCCGCGGCCGACGACGACCAGGCAGGCGTCGTTGCGCGACACGGTGTGCGGCGACGCCGCCTCGGCCTCGACGATGCGCTGGCGGCACAGCGCCAATAGCCGCGGATGCAGGTCCAGCGCCGCTCCGAAGTGAAAGGCTATGCCCGGATGCGCCTGCCGCAGCGCCAGCAGCTCGCTGGGCATGTCGTTCTTGGCGTGGGTGGCGGCCAAGAGCACGCCGGGCACCATCACCACGGTCTTGGCGTCGGCGGCCAGCACCTGGTCCACCGCCTCGTCTATGGTGGGGCGGGCGAACTCCAGAAAGCCGTGAGCCACCTGGCGTTCGCCGGCGCGCGCCTTCAACGCGGCCACCAATTGCATGAATTCGTTCACCCCGTCCGGGTCGCGGCTGCCGTGGCCGGCCAGCACGATGGCGTAGTCTTGCTGGCTCATTTGTGGGTCGGCTCGATCTGGCTGTCCATCGGCGCGAGCGTGCGGATCAGCATGATGCTCATGTCGGAGAAGCGCTGCTCCGCGCACTCGGCCAGCGTGCCGCGCCATTCCGCCTCGTTGCGGGTCAGGTTTTCCCACACTTCCACCTGCTGGCCGGCCGGGATGCCGTTTTCCAGCAGATAGGCGGCGATGTGCCAGGGCATGAAGGAACGCGCCTCGTCCCAGGGGCAGGGGATCACGATGGCGTTGCGGCCGTCCTGCAACACATGCACCAGGTGGCGCTTGAACGGCGTCAGGTCGCCGCGGCGGTGGAAGGTGATGAAGCTGGTTTCGTCGAAGCACACCTTGCCGCGCGAGGCCAGGATCTGCGCCGACGAGATGCCGGGTATGGTGTCCACCGGGTGGCCGCAGGCGCGCTCCACTCGCTCCAGATACTGGAAGCCGCTGAAGTGGATGTCGCCCATGAACACCACCACGCAGTTTTTGCCGGCGCGGTGGCGCTCGGCGACGATGTCCAGCTGCGCCACCTGGTCGCGGTAGCCCATCTGGATCACTTCGGCCGTGTCCGGGATCAGCGGGCGCACCACGTCCACCACCGCGTTGAAGCCGGCCACCACGTCGGCCTCGCGTATCAGTTGGGCGGAGCGTTGCGGCAGGTAGCCGATGTCGCCGGGGCCGGCGCCTATGCAGATGATCATGCGTATTCCTTTGGCTGCAATGTAGTCATTCGATTCTGTTCTACAGGACCCGGCAAAGCCGGGCCTCTTCACTGTGCGAGTTCAGTCGGCCGCCACTTGGATTCATGCCCAATCCCCCCGCCCTTGCCCTGCAAGGGAGCCTCGCTGCGCTCGAGCGCTGAGGGGCTACAGGACGCCAGCGCCACCGTCGGTCCGATGACGATCAGCGCCGGGCTGTGGATGCCGGCCGCGCTCATGTCTTGTTCCAGCGCGTCCAGGGTGCTCAGCACCTGGCGCTGCTGCGGCAGGGTGCCGTTTTCTATCGCCGCCGCCGGGGTGTCGGGTTTCAGGCCGTGGCGCAGCAGTTCGGCGCGGATCAAGGGCAGCCGCTTGACGCCCATATAGATCACCAGCGTCATGCCGCTTTGCGCCAGCGCCCGCCAGTTGGGCTCGTCGCCGTCCTGGTGCGGGTGGCCGGAGACAAAAGTGACGCCGTGGACGAAATGGCGGTGGGTCAGCGGAATGCCCAGCGTGGCCGGCACCGCCAGGCCGGCGCTGAGGCCGTTGACGATCTCCACCTCGATGCCGGCCGCTTGCAGCGTCAGCATTTCCTCGCCGCCGCGGCCGAAGACGAAGGGGTCGCCGCCCTTGAGGCGCGCCACCGTCCTGCCGGCGCGGGCCTCGTCCATCATTCTTTGCTCGATGGCGGCCTGCGGCGTAGACGGCCGGCCGCCGCGCTTGCCCACCGGCACGATTTCAGCGTCCGGCCGCAGCAGGGTGTGAATATCCGGATGCACCAGATCGTCCACCAGCGCCACATCGGCCAGCCGCAGGCAGCGCGCGGCCTTCAGCGTCAGCATGTCCAGGTCGCCGGGACCGGCGCCTATCAGATAAACCTTGCCCGTCATCTCAGCGGCCCAGTCTTTGTCGAATCGTCAATGTCAGTTGCTCGCCGGTCAGGGCGTCGCAAGCCAGGTATTCCGCGCCCAGCGCCTCGGCCAGTTCGCGGGCGCGGCCCAGGCGGACGAAGTCCTGCTCGGTGTCCAGCACCAGCGTCGGCGTGCCGGCCAGCTGGCCGGCCAGGTCCAGCGCTTGCCGCCACGGGTCGCCGTCTCCGTCCAGCGCCACATTGGCGCGGCCGTCGCTCAGGATGACCAGCAGCGGCGCCGGGCCGCCCAGCTGGCGGGACAGCGTGTCGGCGGCCAGCGCCAGCGCGTGCGCCAGCGGGGTGCGGCCGCCGGTGGGCAGCTCGCGCAGCGCCCGTTCGGCCTGCTCCACGCGGTTGCACGGCGGCAGCAGCAGTTCCGCCTGCTGGCCGCGGAAGGCGATCAGCGCCACCTGATCGCGGCGGCGGTAAGCGTCTTCCAGCAGGCTCAGCACCGTGCCCTTGACCTGTTCCATGCGCTGGCGGGCGGCCATCGATCCCGACGCGTCGACGACCAGCAGGATCAGATTGCCCTGTTTGGCGACGCGGACCTTGTCGTGCAGGTCGGCGCGGGTGACCGCGAAGTTGTTGGGGTCGCGCAGCAGCGCGTGGCGCAGGGTGGCGTCCACCGCCAGCTGGGCCGGCTGCGGATTGGCTTCGGCGCGCACATAGTGGCCGCGCTGACGGCTGGCGCCGTCGCTGCGGCGGCCGGTGGCGTCGCCGGAGGAGGGCGCCTGGACGCGGATGCGGGCAATGTCGCCGGCCGGCGCAGCGGCGAAGATTTGCTCGGCGCCATGGCCGGACGTGTCCGCTTGCTGTTCGCCGTCGCCATCCGGCGGCGGCTGGTCGGCGCCGTTCCGCTCCTGCGGGGGTGGCGGCGGATTCGACGCTTGCCGCGTCATCTGTTCCAGCTTGTCCTGATCCAGCCCGCTCTGTTCGAACGGCTTGCTGCGGCGGCGATGCGGCAGCACCAGCCGGGCGGCGTCGCGGACATCCTCGGCGGAGGCGTCGACGCGGCCGTCCAGCGCCGCCAGCGCGCGGGCGGCCTTGTTCAGCACGATGTCGGCGCGCAAGCTGCTGACTTCGAATTCGCAGCACAGCTCGCTGACGAAGTGGAACAAGCTATCGCTGAGCCGGGTTTGCGGCAGCAAGGCGCGGGCGGCGGCGATCTTGGCGCGCAGCGCCTCGCTGTCGGCCTGCCACTGCGCGGCGAAGCCGGCCGGATCGGCCTCGAAGGCCAGGCGGCGGCGCACCACCTCGGCGCGCTGAAGAGGCTCGCGCGGCGCGGCCACGTCCACCATCAGGCCGAAGCGGTCCAGCAGCTGCGGCCGCAAATCGCCTTCTTCCTGGTTCATGGTGCCCAGCAGCGTCACCCGCGCCGGGTGGCTGACCGCCAGGCCCTCGCGCTCCACAGTGTTGACGCCCATCGCGGCGGCGTCCAGCAGCACATCCACCAGATGGTCGGCCAACAGATTCACTTCGTCGATGTAGAGCATGCCGCGGTGGGCTGCGGCCAACAGGCCGGGCTTGAACGCTTGCTTGCCGCCTTGCAGCGCCTTTTCGAAGTCCAGGCTGCCCAGCACCCGGTCCTCGGTGGCGCCCAGCGGCAGGTTGATGAAGGGCACCGGGCCGTCATGCAGCGCGCGCGCGTCGCCGGAACACACCGGGCACAGCGGCAGCGGGTGGTCCGGCTCGCAGTTGTAGCCGCAACCGGCGGCGCGGCGGATGGGCGGCAGCACGGCGGCCAAGCCGCGCGCGGCGGTGCTCTTGGCGCTGCCCTTGTCGCCGCGCACCAGCACGCCGCCGACGGTGGGGTCCACCGCGCAGATCAGCAGCGCCTGCTTCAGTTGTTGCTGGCCGACGACGGCGGCAAAGGGGTAAATCGGGCTCATGCTTTGTTCTCTCCGCGCGCTTCCAGCAGCGCCTCGCTATCCAGGTGCAACTGGCGCAGGGCGGCCAGCGTCTCCGGGTCCGGCTCCGCCCACAGCTGGCGCTGCGCGGCTTCCAGCAGACGGTCGGTGATGGCGTTCAAGGCCCAGGGGTTGCTGTTGGCGAAGAACTGCTGCATCGCCGGGTCCAGCGCGTAGCTTTGCGCCAGCTGTTCATAGACCCAGTCGTCCACCACCTGGGCGGTGGCGTCGTAGCCGAACAGATAATCGACGGTGGCGGTCAGCTCCAGCGCGCCCTTGTAGCCGTGCTTCTGGATGCCGGCTATCCACTTGGGGTTGGCCACCCGCGAACGGAACACGCGCAGCACTTCCTCCTTCAGCCCGCGCACCGCCGGCGCTTCCGGATTGTGGCTGTCGCCGAAGAAGGCGCGCGGCTGGCGGCCGCTGAGGCTGCGTATCGTCGCGATCATGCCGCCGTGGTATTGCAGGTAGTCGTCGCTGTCGAAGATGTCGTGTTCGCGGTTGTCCTGGTTGTGCAGCGCCACTTCCACGCCGGCCAGCCGGTGGCGCAGCGCGTCGCGGGCGTCGGCGCCGTTGGCCTCGCGGCCGTAGGCGTAGCCGCCCCAGTTGACGTAGGCGGTGGCGAAGTCGGCGTCGTTCTGCCAGTTCTGCTCGTTGATCAGCGGCAGGATGCCGGCGCCGTAGCTGCCCGGCTTGGCGCCGAACACGCGGTACAGCGCATGCGCGTCGGCGTCGGGCAGAGCACCCAGCAGTTCGTTTTTCAGGTCGGCCAGGTAGTGCTTGCGCAGGAAGTTCTGCTCCAGCGGCTCGTCCAGCCGCGCCACGGTGTGCACCGCCTCGTCGATCAGCGCAATCAGATGCGGGAAGGCGTCGCGGAAGAAGCCGCTGATGCGCACGGTGACGTCGATGCGCGGCCGGCCCAGTTCGGCCAGGGGGATCACTTCCAGACCCTGCACCCGGCGGCTTTCCTGTTGCCAGCGCGGCTTGACGCCGAGCAGGGACAGGATTTCGGCGATGTCGTCGCCATGGGTGCGCATCGCGCTGGTGCCCCACACGCTGATGGCCACCGACTCCGGGTACTGGCCGGTTTCCTTCAGATGGCGGGCCAGCATCTCGCGCGCCAGGCCGTCGCCTATGCGCCAGGCGGCGTTGGAGGGCAGGCTGCGCGGGTCCACCGAGTAGAAATTGCGGCCGGTGGGCAGGATATGGGCCATGCCGCGCGTGGGCGCGCCGCTGGGGCCCGCCGGCACGTAGCCGCCTTCCAGGCCGCGCAAGAGATTGTCTATCTCCTCCGCGGTGCGGGCCAGCTTGGAGCACAGCTCGGCGCAGACGAAGGTCAGCACGCGTTCCAGGTCGGCGTTGGGCTCGATGCCGGGCAGCACGGCGGCGACGGCTGCCGGCACGGCGGCGCTGTCGTAGCCGCGCGCGGCCAGATCGGCGATCAAGCCGCGCGCCAGCTTCAGCACCGCGTCGTGGGCGTCGGCGCGGGTGACTAGCGGCTGATCGGCCAATGTCTGCAAGGCAGCGGGCATCTCAGCTAGACGCTTGCCCTGATCCTGCTGCCACAGCGTCCAGTCGCCGCCGCAGGCCGCCGCCACGCTGGCGGGCAGGCCGGGGATGCCCAGATTGGGCAGCCGGGTCAGCGCCAGCAGCATGTCGACCAGCGCCTCGCCCTGCGGCGCGTTGCCCAGCACATGCAGGCCGTCGCGGATCTGCGCCGCGCCCAGTTCGCACAGATAGCCGTCAATGTCCTCGATCAGGTGGGCGACGTCGACACCGTCCATCTTGGCCAGGCTCAAGGGCACGCCGTCTTCGTTCAGCGTGTCGTCCCAGTCGTGGTCATGATCGTGGTGGTCGTGGCTGTGGCTGTGGCCGTGATGATCATGATGATGATGGTCGTGGTGATGGCCATGGTGTTCATGATCGTGATGGTGGTGCCCATGATCGTGGCCGTGGGCGGCCTTGGCCGGGCGATACTTCGCCGCCGCGGCCGCCGCCGGTTTCATCGCGGCAGCCGGTTTGGCCGCCTGCGGCCGGTATTTGCCGTGGACGGCGGCGGGCGCGTGATGATGTCCGCCATGCGGGTGTGGGTGCTCATGATCGTGGCGAGGCTCGTGCTCATGGCCGTGCTCATGCTCGTGATCATGTTTCAGCATCGCCGCCAGGTCGGTGTCGAGCTTGGCCTCCTTGATCAGGTCCCAGATCTGCTGCTGCAACAGCGGCAGCTTGTTCGGGTCCAGCAGCTCCACCTGGTAGTACTCGTCCACCAACTGGGTCAGCTGCGCCAGCGGGCCGTAGCTGTCGGCGGTGGTCATCGTCGGCGTCAGATGGTCGATGATCACCGCGTGGCCGCGGCGTTTGGCCTGCGAGCCTTCGCCCGGATCGTTGACGATGAAGGGGTAGAACAGCGGCATGTCGCCCAAGAGCGCATCCGGGAAGCAGTTCTGCGACAGGCCCACCCCCTTGCCCGGCAGCCATTCCAGCGTGCCGTGCTTGCCGACGTGGACGATGGCGTCGGCGCGCCAGTCGTCGCGCAGCCAGCGGTACAGCGCGTAGTAGTGGTGGGTGGGCGGCAGGTCCGGCGTGTGGTAGATGGCGTCCGGGTCCATGCCGTAGCCGCGCGGCGGCTGCAGCGCGACGAAGACATGGCCGTAATCCAGGCCGGAAAACACCAGTTCGTCGCCGTCGACGTAGGCGCCGCCCGGCGGCTGGCCCCAGCGCTGCAGCATTTTGTCGCGCAGACTGTCCGGCAGCTCGTCGAACCAGGCCTGGTAGCGCTGGGCCGGCACGCGGGCGGCGGCGTTTTTCATCTGCTCGGCGCTCAGGTAGTCCTGATCGTAGGCGCCGCGGTCTATCAGCTCGTGCATCAGCGCGTCGCTGTCCGGCGGCAGCGGGTCCATCTGGTAGCCGCGGCCCTGCATGCCGCGCAGCATAGCGTATAGAGACGCGGGCGAATCCAGCCCCACCGCATTGCCTATCTGCGAGGCCTTGCTATTGGAGTTGGTGAAGATGAAGGCGATGCGTTTGTCGGCGTTTTCCACATGGCGCAGCCGCGCCAGGCGGGCGGCGATGCCGGCCAGGCGGCGGGCGCGGTCCGGCAGCGGCGCGTATTGTTCGGCCTGGCCGGGCTGGTCCATCATGGCCGGCTGCTTGAAGCTCAGCGGCACGCCGATGATGCGGCCGTCGAATTCCGGCAGCGCCACGTTCATCGCGGTGTCCAGCGGGTTGAAGCCGCGGTCCGAGGCTTCCCATTGCTCGCGCGTCATGCTGCTGGTGATGGCCTGCAGCACCGGCAGGTTCAACCGGTCCGACGCCTCCACCGCCCAGCCGGGCTGGGTGGGGCCGTCGTTGTTGATGTCGCCCATCGCGAACGAGGTGGTGTTGATCAGCAAGGACACCTTGGCGCGCGGATCGGCCAGCAGCGCCAGCGCCGCCGGCAGGCCGCCGTCTTGAATCGTGCGCAAGGACGAGGTGAACACCGGCAGCGCGTTGACGCCGCGCTCGGCCAGGCAATCGACCAATAGATCAATGAAGCGGGTGTTGCCGGACAGCCAGTGGGCGCGGTAGAAGCACAGGCCCACGGTGGGCCAGTCCGGGTTGCGGATTGCCAGCCAGTCGGCGAGCGAGCAGGGCGCGCTCAGCTCCGGGTGGTAAACGCCGTGCTCGGGCAGCGGCAGCGGCGGCTGGTAGCCGAAGCCGGTCAGCAGCAGCCTGTCCGCCAGGCAGCGCATCAGCTCGCCCAGATTGGCGCTGCCGCCGGCCTGCAGATAGGCGTGGACGTCCTGCTGCAGCGATACCGGCGCGCTGCATAGCGCTTGCAGCTCCGGGTCCGGCTCGCCGGTGCCGCTGAGCACGATGACCGCGGCCTGCAGCCGGCGCGCGTGGGCCAGCAATAGTTCCAGCCCGGGTATCGCGTCGGCGCGGCCCAGCACGCGCAGCACGATGGCGCGGACCTGGGCCAGTTGGCCGTCCAGCAGCGCTTGCATCGCGGCCTCGTCGGCAATGCCTTGCAGCGAGATGCCAGACACGGAGGGGAAGTCTTCCGGCCAGCGCGCGCGCGACAGCGCGGCGAGATCGGTGCCGGCGTGGCTTAACAGGGCGAGTGCGGCGCTCATGCCTGCGCCTCCGTTTCGATGTCGCCGACGCCGGTTTTATGGAACACCAATTCCTCGACAGGAACGCCGCCCTTCAGATGCTGGCAGACGATGCGTTCGATATCGCTTTCATTCACCTTGCGGTACCAGACCCCGTCCGGATACACCACCATCACCGGGCCTTCCTTGCACACGGCGAAGCAGTGGCTGCGGGTGCGCTTGGCGCGCAGGCCTTCGCAAGCGTCTATGCTGCGGCCCAGGTGCAGGAACATCGCTTCCGAACCCTGGCCGTCCGGCGTGCAGCGCGGGCCGGTGCACATCAGCACGTGTTTGTCGTGGGTTCTCATCGCGCCTCCGGCGTCAGTTGGTCAAAACGCTTCCATTTATAAATGGCGGCGGAGGCAAGCCACGTCAGCAGGAACACGCCGATGACGAAGTAGCCGAAATGAGCCAGATCGTCGTTGAGCGCTGAGATCAGATCCCAGAA
Organism: Chromobacterium sp. Panama; assembly: GCF_003052555.1. NCBI lineage: Bacteria > Pseudomonadati > Pseudomonadota > Betaproteobacteria > Neisseriales > Chromobacteriaceae > Chromobacterium > Chromobacterium sp. Panama. Next base: position 3,087,154 of record NZ_QARX01000001.1, on the reverse strand, counting down.
GCCGCCGGTGAGCTGCAGCTTGTCCGCCAGCAGGCCCAGGCCCTCCAGCCCGCCAATGCCGACGGCGACGAGGACGGAAACGAAGGTGATGGTCAGGTTGTACCAGAGCTTGCGCACCGGATTGACGAAGGCCCAGCCGTAGACTTCCACCATCATCATGCTGTCCAGCGTGTCCACCAGCGCCATGCCGGCGGCGAACAGCGCCGGGAACACCATGATGTGCCACAGCGCCACGCCGTTGGCGCTTTGCGAGGTGGCGATGGCGAACAGGCCGATTTCAGTGGCGGTGTCGAAACCCAGGCCGAACAAAAAGCCGATGGGCAACATATGCCAGCTCTTGGTCACCATGCGGAACAGCGGCTTGAGCAGGCGCGCGACCAGGCCGCGGTTGTTCAGCAGCAGATTCAGCTGCTCGTCGCAAATGGCCTCGCCGGCGCGGGCGCGGCGGAAAGCGCCCCATACCGCGCGCAAGGAAGACAGATTGATCAGCGCCAGCGTCAGCAGAAAGAAGGCCGACACGCTGGTGCCGATGACGCCGCCTATCTCCTTGAAGCCGGCGACGCGGCTTTGCAATGCGCTGGCGGCGAACACGATCAGGGCGACGGCGATGACCACCACCGCGGAGTGGCCGGCGGAGAAGAACAGGCCCACCGCCGACGGTCGGCGGCCTTCCTGCATCAGCTTGCGCACGGTGTTGTCGATGGCGGCGATGTGATCGGCGTCCACCGCGTGGCGCAGGCCGAACAGATAGGCGAGCAGGGCGGTGGCGAGTTGGGCCGGATGATCGGCGAAGGCGGCGAAAGCCCAGGCCCAGGCCAGCAGATTGGCCAGGATCAGCCCGGCGAGTATCGGCGCGTGCTGCGCCAGACGGCGGCCGGCGGACGGCGCGGTGGATGAATGCATGGTGCCCTCGGAGACGATTTCCGTCGCGCAAACGAGGGCACAGGTCGCCGAGTGTTCATGAGCGGCGCATGTGCGTATCCCCCGGTACACCCCGCCCGGTTTCTGCTTGCGTCGACACGTATGACGGCCGGTCTCCTGGCTCGCGCGTCGCCGTCCGGCGCCGCCTTCCCGGCCCGTTTAGGGGCCAGTGGCTTTAGGCGTGGACTCTGCGCTTACAGTTGCGGGGGCAGCCGCGGTCTTGCACCGCGTTCCCGTTTCACCCTCTGAGAACCTGTTTACGAGCTGCCGCGCATCTTGGCTGGCGAGCTCGCACACAGGTTTTTGGGGCACCGTCATGATGGGGTCGGATGATACGTGACAAAAACCAGGCTGTGAACAGCTGGCGTTTTGATTTTAATTACAATCGCCGCCAATCCGCCAAGGCCTGCTCCAGCCGCGCCCAGTCCTGTTCGCCGCTAGGCAGGCCAAAGCGCAAGCTGGGCAGGGACTCGAAATAACGGCTCAAGATGCCGCGCCCCGCCAGATGGCGATGCAAGGGCAGGCTGGCCTCGCCGGGAACCCACTGGAACAGCTCGCAGCCGCCGGCCGGGGCGAGCCCGTGCCGCTGCAGACAGTTCCGCAGCCGCGCGCTATCGCGCAGCAGCTTGCTCCTCATGGACTGCTGCCACGCGGTGTCGCCAAGCGCCAGCGTCACCGCTTCGCGCGCGGGTCCGGCCATGGCCCAGGGCCCCAGTTCCTCGGCCAGCGCTTGAAGCAGCGCGGCCTGGGCGAACACGAAACCGGCGCGCGCGCCGGCCAGACCGAAGAATTTGCCGACCGAGCGCAGCACGATCAGGCCCGGCTTGCCGATATGGGGGAGCATGCTGTCCCGCGGCGACGCATCCAGAAACGCTTCGTCGACCAGCAGCCAGCCGCCGCGTTCCGCCAGCCTTTGCCGCCAGTCTTCCAGCAAAGCCGGTTCAAAACGGTCTCCGGTGGGGTTGTTGGGATTGCAGATTTGAACCACGTCCAGCTGATCAATATTCGCGGCCAGCCCGTCCGGCGTGAACCGTTCCACGCGGTGTCCGCGCCTTTGCCACTGGTAGGGGTGCTCGGCGTAGCACAAGGTCAACATGCCGACGCGGCAGGGCGCTCGCAGCCGTGGCAGCACCTGGATGGCGGGCTGGGAGCCGGCCACCGGCAGCAGTTGCTCGCAACCGTAATATTCCGCCGCCGCCGCTTCCAGCCCGTCGTGGTCCTGCGGCAGCCGCAGCCAGCCGTCGGCGGACAGCGGCGGCACTGGCCAGCCATTGGGATTGACGCCGGTGGACAGGTCCAGCCAATCCCCAGGCGGAATACCGTATTCAGCGGCCGCTCGCAGCAGGCCGCCTCCGTGTTCAAGCATGCATGACTCCAATCAAAACAGCCCACAATAGGGAAAGACCGGCCCACAGCCATGCGCCGCGGCTGACCAAGCGCACCGCGCGGCCGATGTCCTGATGCGTGGGCGCGGGGCCGCAGCCCAAGGGCGGGCGCTCCTTCCACTGGCCATGGTAGCGCGCGCCGCCGCCAAGGGAGACGCCCAGCGCGCCGGCGCCGGCCGCCATCACGGGGCCGGCGTTGGGACTGTACCAAGTGGGCGCCTGCGTTCTCCAGCAGCGCCAGCCGCTTGCCGCGTGGCCCAGCAGCAGATAGGTGAGGGCGGTCAGCCGCGCCGGGACATAGTTCAACACATCGTCGAGGCGGGCGGCGGCCCAGCCAAAATGCAAATAGCGCGCGTTCTTATAGCCCCACATCGCATCCAGCGTGTTGGACAGCCGGTACAGCACCGCCCCGGGCGCGCCCAGCAGCAGAAACCAGAACAGCGCGGCAAAGACCGCGTCGCAGCCATTTTCCAGCACCGACTCAATGGTGGCGCGGGCAATCCCGGCCTCATCCAGCTCGCTCGTGTCGCGGCTGACAATCCAGCCCACCCGTTCACGGGCCAAGGCGAGATCGCCGTCGGCCAGCGCCTGTCTGACCACCTCCGCATGCTGAGCCAAGCTCCTGGCGCCCACCGCCAGGTAGAGCAGAACAAGCGGGACAATGGCTGACAGCAGCGGCAACCGGGCCAGCAGCCAGGCCGCCAGCGTCAGAGGCAGGATCAAGAATGAAACGGAGAGGGCGCCGCGCAGACGCATGCGCCAGCGGGGCTCGGCATCGGGCGAGGAGGGGTAGCCAAAGCGCTCAACGGCCCGGGTCAGCCGACCGAAGCCGACTAGTGGATGCCAGCGCCGCGGCTCGCCCAGCAGGCGGTCCAGCAACAGCGCTAGCGGTAGAAACAATGCGGAATTCAACACACAACCTTATATAATGGCCGACCGCCGCTTGGAGGTATCCAATGCGCAAATTTCTAGGGTTTGGGATGGCCGGAATGAATCAAGCCGCCATTCTAAGCCTTGTTCGCCATCTATGTGCGGGGGGAATGCCATGGCCAAGACCATCATGATTCAGGGCGCCACGTCCGATGCCGGCAAGAGCGCGCTGGCCACCGGCTTGTGCCGGCTGTTGGCCCGCCGTGGCGTGAGGGTGGCGCCGTTCAAGCCGCAGAACATGGCGCTGAACAGCGCGGTGACGGTGGACGGCGGTGAGATCGGCCGCTCGCAGGCGGTGCAAGCGCAGGCCTGCGGGCTGGAGCCGCATACCGATATGAACCCGGTACTGTTGAAGCCCAACAGCCATACCGGTTCTCAGGTCATCATCCACGGGCGGGCGATAGGAAATATGGAGGCTCGCGGCTATCACGACTACAAACCGGTGGCGATGAAGGCGGTGCTGGCGTCCCACGCCAGGCTGGCGGAGCAATATCAGTGCATCATCGCCGAGGGCGCCGGCAGCCCGGCCGAGATCAATCTGCGCGACGGCGACATCGCCAATATGGGCTTCGCCGAGGCGGTGGACTGCCCGGTGATCCTGGTGGCCGACATCGAACGCGGCGGCGTATTCGCCCACCTGGCCGGCACCTTGGCCTTGCTGTCGGAATCCGAGCGCGCCAGGGTGATCGGCCTCGTTATCAACCGCTTCCGCGGCGACCCCAGCCTGCTCAAGAGCGGCATCGATTGGCTGGAACAACATACCGGCAAGCCCGTGCTGGGCGTACTGCCGTATTTGCACGATTTGCACCTGGAAGCCGAGGACAGCATGGGCCTGGACAAGCCGGGCGGCGCGAGCGGCGCCGGCGACAAGCTGCGCGTCATCGCCCCGGCCGCGCCGCGCGTCAGCAACCACACCGACTTCGACCCCTTGCGCCTGCATCTGCAAGTGGAATTCACCCTGGTGCGCGCCGGCACGCCCATCCCGCCGGCCGATCTGATCGTGCTGCCCGGCAGCAAGAGCGTGTTGGCGGACCTGGCCTGGCTGCGCGCGCAGGGCTGGGAAGAAGCGATACGCCGCCATCTGCGCTACGGCGGCAAGGTGCTGGGCATTTGCGGCGGCCTGCAAATGCTGGGCCGCAAGCTCCACGATCCAGACGGACTGGAAGGCGAGCCGGGTAGCGGCGACGGACTGGGCTGGCTGGACATGGAAACCACGCTGGCGCCGGAAAAGCGACTGACGCGGATGTGCGGCCGGCTGACCTTGGACCACGCCGAGGCCACCGGCTACGAAATCCACATGGGCGTCAGCGCCGGCCCGGCGCTGCAGCGGCCAGCGCTGCATTTCAAGGACGGCGGCGCGGACGGCGCGCGCTCGGAAGATGATCAGATCCTGGCCACTTATCTGCACGGCGTGTTCGACGAGCCGGCCGCCTGCCAGGCCATCCTGCGCTGGGCTGGATTGCACGAAGCGGTGGCGCTGGATTACCCGGCGCTGCGCGAGACCAATATCGACAAGCTGGCGGACATGCTGGAACAGTTTTTGGACCTTGGGCCTATCATCAGCGGCTTGCCTAAAGGCGATTGAACCACTGAAGCCCAGGGGTGGGCTTCAGGCGGGTTCTGGCGGTGCCTTGGCTTGTCCTTATATTCGCATAATGTATATTATGTCAAATCGCAGAAAGAAGAAGAAAGCGTTGCTGATTTGCAACAGTCATAGCCTAATGCTGAACACGTAATATGACAACGCCAACAACAACTATAGAGAGGCCCGCAAGGGCCTCTTCTCTTTCCGGTATGTCACAGCAACGATTCAGCCCGTGGACAAGGTTCGCATGCGACAGCTTGGAACTAGCCAAGCTGATGTTTACACACGACGATGAAGCTGCAGCAAAAGAAATTGGCGTTACGGTAACTGAATGGCGAGGATGGAAAACGGGCGAAGAACCTGTCCCTAAGCTTGTATGGCTGTATCTGAAACAGCGCAGGAAGATACAAGACATGGGACCGTGGAAAGAATACCAGGTAGACGGCGAACGTATCGTATCGCCTTGGGGCGATGCTCTACATATCAACGAATGGCATGAACTAAACGAGTACCGCCGAGCACACAGACTAGCCCAAGAGCAAGCCGATCTGATCGAACGACTAATGGCCGAGCGTGACTTCTACCGCGAAAACTGCCACCGGCAAGCCAAGTTTGGACTGATGCTAAATCGCATATTCCGTTAGCATTACGACACGGCAACAAATCGGAAAACAGCCATGACTCTAATCGCAACCCTGCTTTTCTTCTCCCTAGTAGCGGCACTCGCTATCTCAAGCAAATCAAAGAAGGCGAAACAAAAAACCGGGCCAGCGCAAGAACAAGCGCCGACACCATCAAAGACACAATACACTCTCAAGCGCAAAACCCTACTCACAAAACACGAAGAAGAATGCTTTCACAAGCTCAGACGCAGCCTAGCACCCGATTTCTTGGTTTTCCCTCAAGTCGCACTAAGCCAAGTCATTGACGCAACCGGCGGCAGCTATGGCGAAAATCAAAGCGCACGAGGCAAGATCAAGCAAAAGGTAGCAGACTTCGTCATTTGCAAAATCGACATGTCAATGATTGCGGTTATCGAACTGGACGACAGATCCCACGACAAGAAAAAGGAAGAGGACCAAGCCCGAGACAACATCATCCAGGAAGCCGGGCTAATGGCAATACGTCTCAAACCAAACCCCAATCAAACAATCATCGACAATCTCGCACGAGCGCTAAAACAAGCGCACCCCAGACCAGAGCCTGAAAAGGCCGCAACAGTACCCGCCTCATAAGACGCCCTACTACGCCGGCTCGACGGCCGGCTAGTCCCCCTACCCCCTTCCTGAACAAACAACGTTCAGGCGGGGCCCCTAGGGGCGCTTCGCGGGGCTACGGAAGCGAGCGCGTGCGAGAGCTATGAGAGGTCTACAAGAAGGGGCCGGGTCGATCTTGGCTGATGATTTTCGTTACAGTGACATAAAATAAGTGACTGGCCGGCGCCGAGTCACCGCAGCTCAGTCACGTGACAGATCTGGTGTGACTCATCCAGGATCTGTCACACCAGGACAGTCACGTGACTACCCGGGAAAGTGTCGCGACCGTCGAGTCACAATGACAATCTAGGGGCGGGACACAGCAGCTGAGTCACAGCGTGACCAAGCTGGAACGAATAACGCCGGCAGAGTCACGTTTACGCTGCTGACGCTTGCGGCAAGCCGGCGTTGCTAGACGCGCCCTGCCCTCGACTTCGCGGCCACAGCCACATTGGCAAACCTTCACATCATCCGGATCGCGTAGAGAGAGAATTCCGGACGCCATCATCCTAGCCATATCAACCGGCACACCATTCCCGACAGCACGGTAACGCGCGCCAAGAGTAAAAGCAGGCAAGTCTATTCCATCGCGCAGCCCCTGAAGCTGGCAGAAACGAAGCCAGTCACGCTTACCCTGTTGAGTGCCCTCGCTTGCAGTACAACAAGGCTCAACGTCAACGCGGGCAGGAAGTCGATTCACCGTCAAGACAAGACCATCACAATGGCCGAACTGAAAATGACGCAGTCTGTTTTGCTGCAAGCCGCATTCCGATGCGTTGATATCAATACGCTGGTGACTGTAGCCCGGTAGCACCATATCAGGCACGCCAGCAACATTTTCCATCAGCCACCAAAGCGGACGCGCTTCAAGGACAACGCGGCGAAACTCACCGAGCATTTCAAGGCCATAGCCGGATGGCTCAGAGCGGCGAGCCTTACTGAAATCTGGACATGGCGGACCGCCAATGACACCATCAAACCGCCCAGGAACGACCCTAAATTGCCGAATATCTCCGCCATATATAAGGTCAGGCCCGCGCACAACCGAGAAGCCCTCAGCTTCAAATCCACGCCCCAGCAGATCAACACCCGGAAATAGACTCAAGACGAGCTGTGACGGAGCTGCTGGCAAAACTACCTGGTCAGTCACAAATGCCCCCAAAACAGTAAACGTGATAGTTCAGTGTGACCCAACTGGTGTGACTTGTCCAGGGCGAGTCACGATCAAGGAGTCACAGAATCCTAAACACTTTTTGCTCAATATTCTTAATTAAATTCAAAGCAACCACACGGACAAGTATTTTCAGTCAAACCATGAGAACAAATACCCTCTTCCCACATATCGGCGTTATGCTCCTCTATCTGCTCAACTGTCAAATAACCAAATCGCCGCACAGAATAAGCAATAACAATCGATTTTTCTTCCGGCGAAAGTTCAGCAATGGCGCAGTCCACCATCCCAGATAACACACGGACAAAAACATCATAAGAAGAACCGGACTGCTCAGCCGCCTGTTTTGACATGTTCGGAATGTTAGAAATAACATAATGAGCATTAGCCATTAAAGTTCCCCGTTCAGAATTTTAAAAGATAATAGAAAAAACACATCAAGCAAAAGAAAATAAAGGCTACTAGAGAATCTGAATTCATGACTGAATCACCTTATAGATAATTTCATTTGAACGAGCGCGGGAAATTTTCTTTCGAACCAAAATCTTTAACGGTAGGCTGGACCATAGCAACAACAATTGGCGCGGAAGATTGCAAGGAACGATCAGCCATAACCTCGCGCTCTTTATTTTCCCTCGGGTCAACGTAAGGATCGAACCATCCTTTTTCAACGTAATAACGACACCTGTACTCTTCCATTTGGATGAATGTACCCTGCTGATTAAAGCAACTGCATTTTAATTTACTAGACAAGCACGCAGTCACTTTAGGAAACGTCCGGGGCGTAGTAAGTTCATCATAAGCCGGCGCAGACTCAGGAATGCCATCAACCCTCGGCTGTCTATCAGAAAGAAATGTTTGAGCCGTCTTAATAATCTTTGGACTTCCTTGCTGAACCGATGGATTCAACGTATTTGCAGATGGCGCTGAAGAAGTTGTTTTCGCATTAACTGCCTCAGCTTGTTTTTTTGGCTCAACAACAAATATTTGATAAACCATATAGAACATGGCAAGCAAAGCAAAAACAACAAAAATAGCCAAAGCAATAAGCCACTTCACTTTCTTCGGAATAACAAGTTTATGCGTATGCATTTCCGAAGATTTATACCAACCATAGACATGTTTAGGGTAAACAAAAGTTTTCTTATCCAAGCAGTTTTTAAGAGCACTCTTATTGTTGGGGTTTTCTTGAATGCCTTCCTGCCATGTCGCAAGCGTTGAGCGCTGAGCGCCAAACATACGAATCAGATGCTTATGCGTTCCAACAAGCTTGCGAATATGCGAGTCCATTAGCGATGGATGCTGAGTAATCAGCACGACATCAATACCAAGATGGCGATGTGTTTCAAACATCGAAACGTGCTTCGGGACACCATTGCCAGATCGTCTAACCGGAAAAACACGCTGGCACTCATCAATCACAACAATTGCACCGGCAGGCAACTCATGCCATTTTTCCGGGTCGTCTAATTCCTTCCAGTCCAGAACCTTCTTACCTTCATCAGTAAGCGGAATACCCGAAACATAAACCTGACGGTTCTCTTGTTCACCTTTTTCCTTCAACCACTCAAGCGTGTAAAGCGTTTTACCGGAACCAGGGACAGCCGTAATCAGATATATCATTTACCACCCCCAAAGCCACTGAATTTGATAGAAGAAAAATTGCCAGCTTTATCTATACCGCTCAAAGTCATTCGAATAGTAAAGGCGGAAAGAATAACGCTAATACAAACCCCAAGGCCGGACATGCCCAAAATATTCATAGCATCCGAGCCAAAACCTGCCGTCATGCCCATCAGCGCAGAGCGAACTTTAGACATGAAAAAATTGACACCAAAAAATGTGACAGAACCAACGCCCAGTGCAGCTAAAACCCTAGAAATAACGGAATTCAAAAGCGCCGTTATCACACCCCACACTATTGGAATAAGCCAAGCAGGCATGATTTAACTCCTATTCGCAAAGATGATGTAAATAGCAGCAACAAATGAACAAGCAATAATTCCAGGGCGTAAAAGCAGTACAAACTTACAAAGCGGCTCATACGTGATATTCCACTGCCACGTTGAGAAAGCAATTGGGACATTCAAAGTGTAAGGTGCAGGACAAGAACCACCACCAAAGAAATCAGAGGTGTCTAACATGCCGGATATATCGCCGCCGTTTTCGCTCGTCGGGCCTTGATTACCATCCGGACCGGAAAGACCATCACCCAAGCCGCAAACCCATTTCAACCCCGCCGGGAATTGTTCGTCACATGGCTTATCGGAAGGCTTTTCTGGCGTTGGGCTAGAGCTATCCCCCGGCTTCGGGTTTGGAGTTCCACCAGTCGAACCGCCACCACCCGGCTTGGGACCACCTGAGTGACCAGAAGAACCGCCCGATCCGGGCGGAGAAGAAGGAGCCGGCGTAGTAGCCGTACCCTGACATGTCGTCATGCCCCCTTGAGTGACTTTGTACGTCCCATCAGGGCACGGCTTACTTGTATCCGCAGGGTCAACGCAGCCCATTGGCTTACCCGTAGTGACATTAATGATGCTGACAGACCCCTTAGGACAAGAGTCCGGTGAAGTCGTTTCCGGGGCCTGTTTTCCAGGCTCCTGCTTACTGTTCAAGCAAGTAGGCACGTCATTCACTTCGCCATAAACCTGCCCTTCTGGACAAACCTTATTCGTAGGCGGCGTTTTAACGTATGAGCCATCAGTAACTGAGCCATCTGGCTTGCAATATGCACCGGTATAAACATGAGCTAAATATGCAGCAGTAGGAGTGACAACTTGGCGCGTTGTCATACCGCAGCCAGCGCCGCACTGCTGCATTTGACTATTACCGCCACCAGTATCGCAACCAGGACCCATTGTCGGCGTAATCATGCCCTTCTGCTGATATTTACCAGCCAAAGCGCTACACGTAATAGCCATAACATCCGGCGAAGGACAATCAGTAGGATTGGGCTTGTCGGGACGAGAGCATTTATTTGCAAAAGCGTCATAAGTCCATGAAGCATCTGGACACCCCCAAATATCACTCCAGCCCAATGACGCAAATGAATATGCACCCCAATACGAATCGTGAACGTTATACCCGAGACATGCATTATCTGTAGTTTCAACCCTAACAACTTCGCCAGCAGATAAAGCCTTCATTGCTTTCAAGCAATCCCCTTTTAAGCCAGGACGCTGAACAGCTGGAATTGTTTCCGCATTAGCTGCGGGTAAATAGAATCCAGAAAGCGCCCAGAAAAGCAATAATGACAAAATAACCCGCCACATTGATTGCTCCCAAAAAAACGGGGGCCGAAGCCCCCAGGGTGACAACTCTTTGCCCCAGACCGGGAAGGACTTAAAGCCCCACCACACCCGAAACAAAGAATTTACGCATTAATCGTTACAGTAACGATTAGCGACCCAGCTGGGCCCGAACAATGCCATACAGCTTGGACAGGCCAGCCAAACCCAGCAGAGCAGCACCAATGGCCGCAATAGCGGCCAAGCCGGTGGTGAGCGTTGCGATGATCCCCGCAGTGTCAACGCCACCATCACCAGCAGCCATGGCCGGAACAGCGATGGAAATCAGCGCAGCAGGAACAGCAAAACGAGCAAAGGACTTGAAGTGTTTCATCATGACTCTCCTTGATTGGATTGAAGAAAACGAGAAATTGCCCCATAAAGCCACGCCAGCGACCACAGTGCGAGAATGGCGCCAGATATAAGAGCGCCCTCCCCGACAGATAAAGGCACGAATGCCGGCTGGAGTACAGCCACCTCTTGAGGGGACAACAAAAGGTAGCCATTACACGACTGAACGTTATCAGCCGTTGCAATAAGAGAGTTATCCGGCTTGACCAGGACACAAGAAGCCATATCAACCGAAAAACTTATCTAATTCGTCGTAGAAATTCGAAACGACGAAGGAATTGCCCAAAACGAACCGAGCGGTATCAATCGCAGACTCAGCGTTGTCAAAACGACCGGCGTCACCTAAGAACCGAGTAAAACCGACATCGCCATTCGGATCGGGACACAGGAAAAGGCCCGTGTCGCGGTCCTGTACCACCCACACAGGCCCGATCATTTTTTAGCCCTGCTGAGCCGGTTTAGCAGACTGGGAGGCCTGAGGCTGAACGTTGAGAACGACGGTTTTCGTCGTCTTTCCGTTCGTGACCATTTCCAACGTGCATTTCGCGAGGAATGGATAAGAGAGGTGTTGAATTTTGGCGAAGTTATCGGACGTACCCCACTGCATTTCCGAAGACGCAGCGCCGACGGCATTGCCGTTTTGATCATTCAGTTGCACCTCTACAAACAACTTGGTGTTGTCGTAGAGCGTGCCGTCCACGGTGTCCTTGAAGCGCTTAGCGCCGATGATTTTCAGATTCGATTCGAATTGCATGTCAGTTCTCCAGTGGCGTTTGTCCCGTTTTCCGAAATCCGCCTTAATTCCGGGGGATGAATTTTCGTTACCGTAACGCTGTTTTCATGCAGAACTGGCGCCAGCCGTCCGACGTAGTCGGCAGATCAACAGGCGCAGGCTCAGCGGCTACACGCGCAAATTCGTCAGCGTCGTAATCAACGCAGGCGTAGTCATGAACAAAATCTTGATTCGCCAGTTCGCAAGAGACATTCGCGAGTTTCAGGCGCTGGGGATAGCCGGCATCAGGCCGAGCCAGGTGAGAAACGATGCTGTCGGCAGTCCAGCCTGCAACCTCTTGCATGTAGTTAACGAGTCGCCCCACTTGCAGCGCGGCATAGTGAACGTAGTGATCAAACGCATACTCTTGTTGCTTAACGATCGTTTGAATACGCTCCGGCGTTTTCTTGCCCGCGAAGCGATCAAAGGCGGGATAGGCCCCGGCCAGATAAGCGCCGGCGTTCAGCAAGATATCGAACGGGATGATGCGATCAACGGCTTTGAACTCGGTTTCGACGCGAAACCATTCGGAAGTTGGGCTACCCTGCTCCCTGCCCTTCTCATACCCCCGCGTATACTTGCCGTTCTGACGCTTGCCGATATACAGCGTCCGGCCGGAACCGTCCGGATGATCCCAATCGCCACGGCGCTCAACAAAAGGATTGCGGCCACCGCAATTGAACAGGCCCGCTTTAACGTCATCATTCATCAGATCGACGTTGTACAAGCCTTCAAAGTCATCAAACGCGCAGTCAACACGAGTCAACCGCGGATTTTCGGCGTCAGTCGTCAAGAAATCGTACAGCCGCTGTTCCCAACCAGGGTTAGCAGCAAGACACCCTACCGCAGTAAGCTGAACAAGAATCGTGTTGCGCTGACCGCCAAAGCTCAGATGGCCATAACACACATCTTCCTGACCGAGCACCCATGTATCCCTGTAGAAGTTCATACCCTTCGGACGTTTCGTGGCAATGCCGAAACCGAAGATTTGCATGAGCTTGCGGGACATCGTCACGATGTAGTCATCATCAGCAACCATGCGATGACCGGCAATCACATGACACGTTGACTCGTGGACCGTGAACGACACCTGATCGACATGCGCGAGATCATCACCAACGCCATAGGCCCGTACCGTGACAATTTTCAACTCGCCGTTTTCCATCACGAGTTCGATATTTTTTAAATCCGGTCGATCTGTAGCTTGGGCCGCCTGCGGCAACTTTCCCCCCGTGTTACTAGTGGGGGGAAGCTGCGCCTGCGCGGCGATTGCGCATAGCGCCATCTCGCCGCTCCGGCTACGCCCTTCCACCAGCGACGGACGAGACAGATTCGCAAAGCGAGGCATCGACAGCCAGTAACGGAGATCACGCGCAATCGGACGCAGTTCGTCATCAGCAGGACCAGCAACATCAGTCACGCCGTAGTCGTATACAGCGCGATAGCGCGGTTCATCCCCGCGTTCTTTGCGTAAATCTCTTGCTTGTGGTGGGCGGAACTTGCGTGCCATGGCTTACCTCTAGCTATAATCCGATACGTAAAGGCCTGAAACGCTCAAGACCTTGAACTACTTGTTCGGAGGCTAGCTCAAGGCATTGAACCATTCAAGGGGTTTAGTCATGAAGAAGTCGGTAGAGTACTTGCTAGAGGCAAAAGAAAAACTTGGATGTAGCAGCGACTACAAGCTGGCAAAAGAACTCAAAACGAGCACGGTTAACATCTCGAACTACATGAACAGCAAGAGCCAAATGGACGACTATCACTGCATCCGAGTCGCACAAGTTCTTGGCATAGATCCGATGGAAATCATTGCTGCTGCTCAAGAAGAGCGAGAAAGGTCAGAAGAGAAGAAGGAGTTCTGGCGGGATTTTCGGACAGCACGAGAACGCGAAAAAGGGCTGGTTCTCGTGCCGATGCTGATCATGATGGCGATGGTGGCGATAGCCCTGCTGAGCCTCAAATTTCCTGAGATTTTGTATATTATGTCAAATTTTGGAAACATACGACGCAGGGTATACCGGCTGCTCCAACGGTTCAATTCCCTGACTTTCCATCGTTGTGGGTTCGAGCAACAACTGTCCGCAGCAAAATGAAACGCAATCTACCGTGGTGTGAGTTCCCGTGCAGCCCTGATGACTTGATCAGGGCTGTTTGTTTTCGTGACGTAACGGAAATTGCCGCTGAGACTGGCTCACAAAGCGTCGACAGTGCTAGGTAAGCAGTTCGGTTCATTCTGGGGCTGGAGCCTTGCCCACGATGGCCAAGCGCTCATTTTTCCAGCGACTGGCGAGCGCATCAACTACGAAGAAGTCGCCCTAATGCGGGACTATCGTCGGGCCAAGCGCCTTGCCGTACAACAAGCGGAGCTGATCGAACGGCTCATGATTGAACGGGACTTCTACCGCGAGAACTGCCACCGTTAGGCCGCTATGCGCCCCGAAGGCGGCGCGACGCCAACAGGTTGCAACGCCCTACTACGCTCGGCCAAGGCGGAGCTAGTCCCCCTACCCCTTCCTGGATAAGAACGCCCAGGCGGGGCCCCTAGGGGCGCGCGAGCGCGGGGCTGGCCATGGGCGATCACTCTACACGGTTTTTACTGTCTGCAAAAGAGCCGGGGGCGTGGCTTCCCTAAATTTTCGTTACGGTGACGAATAAGACGAATTTGCAGACAGAGTTTATTCGTATAGCATTATCGTTAACGTAACGTGATGAGAAAAAGCATGACAACAATCGTCATCATCTTCATCTTGATGGCTATCGCAGCTATAGCGATGAGTGGCGCGAAGAAAAGCAAAGCACCCAAGCGCTCATTCAACGATGTAACAAGCCCCAGGAAGTTCGGCTCAGCGAGGTTCAAAATCAAAGGGAAAACTCTGCTCACACAGCGTGAGCAAGAGTGCTTTAACCGCCTGACAAAAAGCCTTTCCCCTGACTTCCTCGTTTTTCCTCAAGTAGCCTTTAGCCAGATTATCGACACTGAAGGGGGAAGCAAATTCGACAACGAAGGGCTGCGCAGAACAATGAGCCAGAAGGTAGCTGACTTCGTGATCTGCAAGACAGACCTCACAATGATCGCGATCATCGAGCTTGATGACAGGTCGCACATTGGGAAAGAGGATAAAGACAGGCAAAGAGATTCGATCATCAGGCAGATAGGACTCATGCCGCTACGGATCCCAAGAACACCCCCTCAAAGAACACTGGACGAGTACGCTAACGTGCTTAGAAAAATGCACCCCAAGGAAGAAAGGACGCTTGAGCGTGCTTGAATACTTTATGTGGAGAGGTGCTGTGATGAAACGGTTAGGTGCCGCCATAGCATTAGCTTGCACTGTGTCACAGGCCGGGGTAATCGAGTGCACAGACAAAAATGGTAGAAGCGTGCTGACAAACGAGGCCACTTGCCCTGCAGGAGCAACATTCAAGCGCCAAATGAAAAATGGTGACGAGCCCCTAAGGACGTCCCCGCCGGCGCCCAGGCTTGCGCAACGACCGAACTTGCAAGCCGGCGTACTGGAGTGCTACGTGGGAGACTCTCAAATCATGTACACGACAGCACAATTTTGTCCGCCTGGAACACGCTTCAAGGGCATCAACTTCAATACACGTGATCCAAGCATCGCTGTCATGCAAGGGCGGCAAAACGCGCCAGTTATCCAGGCCAAGCGGAGCTGTGAGACGCTTAAGCAGCTAAGAAACTACTACGATCGAATGCTTGAGCCAGGAATGAACAAAGAGCCGGACACAATGCAAAAGCTCAGAGATGTACAAAAAGAGATGCATGAGAATGGTTGCAGGATCTGAAGCCAGGACGAAGTAAAGAGGAAAAAAGCCCAGGGACAGACCTGGGCTTTTTTACGTGTGGAGTTTTCGTTCCAAGACGTTCACGTGACTGGAAGGGGAATGCTCTAGTCTGCTGTGATGTAGTAGGTCTCTGGCGTGTCTATTATTTTTTCATCAATTGCTGAGATGAGGCCTACCTTTATAGCCTCTTGCGGGGTAAATGTTACCTTGTTTGATTCGCTATAAAGAATATCATTAATTTTTTGGCTGTCCAACGACGTACATTTTTTATAGGCGGTTTTGAACACGTTATTGAATCGTTCATTTTCCTTGACTAGTTGTTTGAGGGTGTCGGGCCTTAGTTCGCCTTTATATTCGATAAAAGACGGGTGTAAGTAGATACTGGCTTCGCGCAAAGCTCTCCTATCTTTCGCCGCACATAACATTAACGTTGCCGATGAGCCCACTGTGGTCATGGCAACAGTTGTGACAGTTTTTTTTGAGCTTCGAATAGCTGCGGCTGCCATCAAGCCGGAGTCCATGTCGCCGCCATAGCTATTTATATAAATATTTATCCGGTCAACATGATCGTTGGCGTTGGCGTCGTCGATTGCTTTTGTCAGTTCGCTGACGGACGAAATTTTCATGTCGCCGCTATAGAATATTTTGGCGTGTCTGACGGTGTTATCCGCGGAGGCTGCTGTACCAATAAGTAAAAAAGCTAAAATTCCAATTTTTTTTAGCATGCTTCATCTCCTGTCTTTTTAGGCCGTTGGTAGTAATGTAGTCCTTCACTTCACCGTCACCGTAGCTCGGTCACGTGACAGATTTGGTGTGACTCATCCAGGATCTGTCACACCAAGAGGGTCACGTGACTGCCCGGGAAGGTGTCGCGGCCTGTAAGTCACAGTGACGATCCTGGTAACAGCCAACCGCAGTTGGTCACAGCGTGACTGAGCTCGAACGAATGACGCCGACAGAGTCACGTTTACGCTGCTGGCGCTTACGACAAGCTGGCTTTGCTAAACGTGCCCTGCCCTCAACTTCACGGCCACAACCGCACTGACACACACGAACATCATCAGAACCACGCAGTGACAAAATGCCGGAGGCCATCATCCTGGCCATATCAACCGGCACACCATTCCCGACAGCACGGTAACGCGCGCCAAGAGTAAACGCCGGTAAATCTATGCCATCGCGCAAGCCTTGCAACTGACAGAAGCGAAGCCAATCACGCTTACCCAGTTGTGAGCCTTCGCTTGCAGTACAACACGGCTCAACGTCAGTACGAACAGGAAGACGCTTCACGGTAAGTACAAGGCCGTCACCGTGGCCGAACTGAAAATGCCGCAACCGATTCTGCTGCAAACCGCATTCCGATGCGTTGATATCAATGCGCTGGTGACTGTAGCCCGGCAACACCATGTCCGGTACACCGGCAACATTTTCCATGAGCCACCAGGTCGGGCGGGCCTCAAGCACAACGCGACGGAACTCGGCAAGCATTTCAAGGCCGTAGCCGGACGGCTCAGAGCGGCGGGCTTTGCTGAAATCAGGGCACGGCGGACCACCGATGACACCATCAAAACGACCAGCAACAGCCCTAAATTGCCGGATGTCACTGCCATAAATGAGGTCAGGTCCACGAACAACCGAGAAGCCCTCAGCTTCAAATCCTCTGCCCAGAAGATCAACGCCAGGAAAAAGGCTCAAGACGAGCTGTGACGGAGCTGCTGGCAAAGCTACCTGGTCAGTCACAAGTACCCCAAAACAGTAAAAACGTGATGGTTCAATGTGACTCTCCTGGTGTGACTTGTCCAGAGTGAGTCACGATCAAGAAGTCACAGCTTACTGAAAGTCCAGCTATTTACCTTTTAACCCGTCAAAGAGCCACCATCATGGAGATCTTGCTTTACTCCATCCCCGGCAGCAGATACCGCAGCGCCCATGTTTGGAGATGCAACGGCTACTGATTTGGTTTGTGGCGGCCGTGGCGAGTCGCAATAGGCATAAACTTGACGATAACCAAGCTGTCGGAAGAGCCGCGCAGGAGCAGCTTTGAAGACTGACCCACTCTGGGTTGTCAATCAGGTCGCCGGTTTCCATGTCCCTGCCCGACTTCCCGACCACACCCGAATCCTTGAGCGGCAAAGTCGGCTCGACTTCCCCGGTCTCGGGGTTAAGTCGACCCGGGTGCAGCGGCGAGATCGAGGTGTAATCGATGAAAGCGGACAGGCTGGCCGAGAAGCGAAGACAAAGCCGGTACGACAGACAAAAACGAAGGGCTTGGACTTTGTCGTCTAGCCAATGCATGACCGGTGTGCGGACGATGGACGACTTCGCCTGCATCATGGTCGCCAAAATTTTGGGTATTGACGGCATGATCGTCATCGCCGCGGCACAGATGGCACGCGAGAAAAATCAAGCACGTAAGGACGTTGGGGAAGACCGGCGAAAAAAGATGGGCGCCCGCGCCCTGGGCGGGCTGGCGGCGGAGGCGATGCTGATGGGGAGTCTAAGTGCTGACAATGCTAGTGCGCCACATTTCATGGCAAATGCATTATTAAAGCGTTATTGCAACACGCCATTTGTATATTGCGTCAAATAAAGGAAGCTAGGGAAAAGCGCTCCAAAGCTCTTCTCCTCCTTCATCATCAAGCCCTCTCCGTCAGAACCTGCCATCTCACCGTGCCGCCCAACTGGTCGTTTTGCGTCTGATCGGCGTCGATGCCGATCCCGTTCACCGGCTGAGGCACCAGGGTCTGCACCATTTGGTAGCCCCGTTGCGGGATCTCCGGCACGCTGCTGCAAGATTGCCAGTAATGCTGGAAAGGCAATTCATACAACTGCGCTCCGCTCAATCCCGCGTCGGACCCTACATACAAGCCTGGCGCGTAGCCCGCGGCGGAAACCGCTTCAAACCATTGCGAACAATAGTCGGCCACATCCTGCGCCGCCGTCCCGTCTGCCACGCCTTCCAGATCGCACCAGATGTTCACGCCGGGCAATAGTCCGACCGTTTTCGCATGCGCGGCGGTGTTCTGGCCGTCGCTTTTGCCCATGGCCGCATTCGGCGACCAGCCGGGCTCTCTCACATGTTGCACGGCCATCAAGGCCAGGCCTGCTTCAAGAATATCCTGCGCTTCGCTTGCGGACAGATCTGAGGCGTCCTCATCGGACCCTAGCGTGAGATAACGAACGCAAAACTGGTAGCCGGAAGCCGCGAACTGCCGGGCAAGCTCCAGGGACAGCGGCGTATCGGCGTCAAAGCCATGCGCGCCGGCCGGAGCGGCTTCAACGCAGACTCCGCTTGGACTGTAAGAGGCGTTCATCTTCTTGGTCTCACGCAAAAAACAACACTCATCAGCATAAGCCAGGCGGCGTCTTGCGCAGTGGCCATTGGGATGGTTGCGTCCTGGAATGACTATGTTTCGTTTTGACGCTTGGTCGCGGGCTTGTGAAAACAATCCGGCGGCGGGTTGCCCTTGATGGCGGCGCTGTAGATTTTTCTGGCCAGCGCGAAATCGGACTCGCCGTAACGCGATGGATCGGCTTTCAGCGCCTGCTCCAGCATATTGGTCAGGTGGGCCCATTCCTTATCATTTAACGTTACGGTGACGGTATTTGCCCGGTACTTTCGTTGCCGTTCCGCCCCGGACATTGCAAGGCCGGTGCTAGGACGGCCGCGCTTCCTGCCTGCGGCGGCTTCGCCTTGTCGCTGTTCTTCCTTCATTGCCCGCCCTCCTCTGCCCGTTTGTGCCTGTTGGTCCAAGTTAATTATGCGTCACTGTGACGTAAATTCAAAATTATCGTCACCGTAACGCAAATTATGCTCTTGGAGGCTATGCCACTTGGCGCTTTTGCCCGTTACTTCGCCCGGTATGCATAATTAATTCAATGAATATATGGTATTGAGATGCTATTTTTTTTGTTTTTGGATTAAAATTTGGAATAAAGTAAATATGTGACAGGTATTTGCATGGCATTTTATTTGTCGAGTTCGCCCTCTCGGGCGATAACCAGCAACACTGGCTGCGCGCAGCCGGAAGCAACGATCTAAATGACCAACAAAAACATAAAACTACATAATCAACGGCTGCCCCAGCACCTGCTGCGGGCCAGGGAATCGGTGATGGCTTACTTCCGCCCGATCCTCAACCGTTACGGGGTGACAGAGCAACAGTGGCGCATTCTGCGAGTGCTGGAGGACTATGGCGATCAGGAGGCCGGCGTTATCGCGGACCGGGCTTGTATCCTGCCGCCAAGCCTGACCGGCATCCTGGTCCGCATGGAAAAAGCGGGGCTGATCCATCGTCAGCGCGACCATGTGGACAGCCGACGTCTGATCATTTCAATGTCGCGGGACGGCCGTGACCTGATTCAACAGATCTCCCCGCTGGCGGAAGACTGTTATCGCCAGATAGAAAGCCATTTGGGCCAGGAAAAGCTGAGCCAGTTGCTGGGCTTGCTGGATGACCTGGAGAAGCTGCCGGCGCCGCGCGCCGGTTGATCAGAACTCCGGGCCCGGGGCGGGGTCCGCCTCGGGCTCGGGCAACCTCGTCGCCGGATCTTGGCGGTAGAACAAGACAAGCTGCTCGTACAGCTCCGGGCTGTCCAACTTGAGATGGTGCGGCAGCTCGAAAAAGGCTTCGCTCAACACGGCGAAGAACTCGGCCGGGTTCTCCGCCGCGTACGGGTCCAGCCATCCGGGATCGATGCCGCGGTCCAGCATGCGGCACAACAAGCGATAGCCCCGGGACCAGACGCGGCTCCATTGCGCCTGTTGCATGCCCTTGTGCAAGGGCGGCGAACCGTTGGCCGGGCCGTTGAGCATGTCCAGCTTGTGCGCCACTTCGTGAATCACCACGTTCCAGCCGTCCAGCTGCTCGGAAGCGCGCGCGTCCGGCAGCGACAACACCACCGGGCCGTCCTGACGGGCCTGGCCTATCAGCACGCTCTCGCTTTCATGCTGCAGGCCTATGCCGTCCATCCAGATGTCGCGCGCGACAAACGGCGACGGGTACAGCACCACGTCGTTCCAGCCGCTCAGGGCGGCTTTGCCCAGATTCATGGCGGGCAGCGCCATTTGCAGGGCCACGCTGGCGCATGAGCGGGCGCTTAAGCGCACCCCGTCTTGGCCGGAGAAGCTTTTACTGCGCAAAACCCAGGCCGCCAGTTCGATCAGGCGCGATAGCTCCGCCTCGTTCAGCCCCGCCAGCAGCGGCATGCGCGCAGCCTGCTCTCGCAGCGCGGCCATCGTTTCCGGAGCGGTTTTGCCGGATAGCGCGCGGCGAATCCACTCAATCACCATGAACTCTCGTCCCGTTTTATCGTCTCTCATACTCTGAGGGCGATTTCGCGCATTTCAATGCGCGTCCCATCCGATCCGTCGCAAGACGTCAACATTCCGCTTTCGCTGCGCCGGCTCAGGCTGGCGCGTCAGTCAAAATCAAAAATAAACGGGGGAATTATCATGAGCCTGCCTTGGCAAACGCTGGCGCTCAATCCTTTGGCGGCATTCGGCGTGCTGTTGTCGCTGGGTGTGATTGGCGGCCAGATCGCCGTGCGGGTGGCGCGTCTGCCCGCCATCGTCGGTTATGTGCTGACCGGCTTGCTGATTGGTCCGCACAGCCTGCGGCTACTGGACGAGCAACTATTGCAGCAAGCGTCCATCTTCGTGCACCTGGCCTTGGGCATTGCGCTGTTTGAGGCCGGGCGCCGCGTGGATTTGCGCTGGCTGCGGGTGGAACGCACCTTGTTGCTGACCACCTTGTTCTATTGCCTGCTGACCTTGCTTGGCCTGTTCGCCGCCTTGCAGCTGTTCGGCCTGGGTCTGGCGGCCAGCCTGATGCTGGCCGCGCTGGGCGTGGCCACTTCGCCGGTGGTCACGCTGGAGATTGTGCGCGAGTCTAACGCGGACGGACAGGTCAGCGAACGCCTGCTGGTGGCCACGGCATTGTCCAATCTGCTGGCCCTGCCCTGCTTCGCGCTGGCCTTGTCCTATGGCCATCTGTCCGGCAACAACGGCGTGGAAAGCGGCATTCTGCTGCCGGGCTGGCTGACCTTGGCCTCCTGTGCGCTGGGCCTGTTGGCCGGTCTCGCGGCGATCCAGCTTAATCGCTGGCTGGGCGGCCGGCAGCGGGAATCGCAGAAAGTCATGCTGTTCGGTTTGATCGCGCTGGTGGTCGGCGTGGCGGACATGCTGCAGGTCTTGCCGTCCCTGGCCTTGCTCACGGCCGGTCTGGCCACGCGCAACCTCAAGCACGGCCATACCGTGACCGAACGCGGCATCATGTCGTCCGCCCATATCTTTACCGTGGCGTTCTTCGTGGCCGCCGGCGCGCAACTGGCGCCGCAGTCGCTGGCGCAATTCTGGCCGGTGGCCCTGGCTTGCCTGCTGCTGCGCACCGGCTTCGCAGTGTTGATCTGGTGGCTGGCGGCCGGCGCCAATGGCCTGCCCAAGCGCCACGGCGCCTGCCTGGGCCTGGCGCTGAACTCCTGGTCCGGCGGCACTTCTTTGCTGATGAGCTTGGGCGCGATTTCCCTGGGCGCCGCCGCGGGAAACTTCAGCGGGGTGATGATGGCCATTCTGGTGATCAATGAATTGTGCGCGCCGGTGCTGACCCGCCTGGCCTTGAAGCTGGCCGGCGAAACCCGGCCGCAGGAGTGAGACGATGCTGGAATTCAACCGCAGTCAGCCGCTGACCCTGGGGGTGGAGCTGGAGCTGATGATTCTCAATCGGCGCGATTACGATCTGACCCGCGGCTCGGACGATTTGCTGTTGCAGGTGAATCGCCTGCAGCACGGTTTCGACATCAAGCCGGAAATCACCCAGGGCATGATTGAGATCGGCACCGCCGTGCACAGCGACGTCAACAAGATGCTGGAGGAGATTCTGGCCATCCGCGAGCTGCTGGTCAGCAGTGCGCGCAAACTGAATCTGGGCCTGGCCGGTGGCGGCTCGCATCCGTTCCAGCATTGGGACGAGCAACGCATCTACCCCAAGGAGCGCTATCACCTGGTGTCCGAGCTGTACGGCTATCTGGCCAAGCAATTCACCGTTTACGGCCAGCACATCCATATCGGCTGCCCGGACGGCGACAGCGCGGTGCGCCTGACCCATTATCTGGCGCGCTACATTCCGCACTTCATCGCGCTGTCCGCGTCTTCTCCGTTTTACCAGGGGGTGGACACGCTGTTCCAGACCTCGCGGCTGACCAGCGTCAACGCCTTCCCACTGTCCGGCTGCATGCCTTGCGTCAACAACTGGGCGCAGTTCAACGACTATTTCCGGCGCATGGCCAACCTCGGCATTGTCGCCAGCATGAAGGACTTTTACTGGGACATCCGGCCCAAGCCGGAGTACGGCACGGTGGAAATCCGCATCTGCGACACGCCGCTGTCGGTGGAGACGCCGGTGCTGCTGGCGGCTTACGCGCAGATGCTGGCGCACCGCTGTCTGAGCGAACGCCAGGACGAGGTGTGTCAGGAACATTATCTGACGTATAGCTACAACCGCTTTCAGGCCTGCCGCTTCGGCTTTGACGGCATGCTGGTGGATGCCGGCAACAATAGCCAGATCGGGCTGCAGGAGGATTTGCTCAACACCTTGAATCAGCTGGAGCCGCAGGCCGAGGCGCTGGGCAATCAGGCGCAGTTGACCGCCTTGCGCCAGCGGGTGTTGAAGCGGCAGTCCGACAGCGCCTGGCTGCGGCAGGTGTTCGACGACAGCGGTTCTTTGTCCGAGGTGGTGCGCCGGCAAAGCGAACACTGGATGTACGCGGCGCCGGGAGTGGGCGTAAACTGAGGGGCTCAAACCTTAACCAAGCCGCCATGCCATTCGACCTGCCCGCCCTGCCCGATCCCGCGCTGCCTGCCCGCTACTGCATTTTCGAAGGGCCCAAGATCCTGTTGCTGGACCAGGCCCTGCCGGATGACCGCGCGCGCGCCTGGCCGCTGGCCCAGATCCTGTTCATCGGCGTGCATGAGAAACACAATCTGTTTCTGGCGGAACTGGTGGGCGCTCCGCCGGCCGGCTGCGAGTGGCTGGCCCTGCGCCCGGCCTTGCTCAGCCTGCCTTCCGGGCTGACGCCGGCCATCGCCCGCGCCGCGCAAATCCGCCAGTTCCAGCGCACTCATCGTTATTGCGGCCGTTGCGCCGGGCCCCTGCTTCAGCGGCCGGACGATAGCGGCAAACGCTGTTCCAGCTGCGGCCAGCTCTACTATCCCAAGCTGTCGCCGGCGATGATGGTGGTGATCCATCGCGGCCGGCAATTGTTGCTGGCGCGCAGCCCTCATTTCGTCCCCGGCGTCTACAGCGCGCTGGCCGGTTTTGTCGAGCCCGGCGAAACCCTGGAGGAATGCGTGCACCGCGAGGCGTTTGAAGAGGTGGGCGTGCGCATCAAGAATCTGCGCTACGTCTGCTCTCAATCCTGGCCCTTTCCCCACTCGCTGATGCTGGGCTTTACCGCGGAGTACGACAGCGGCGACATCCAGCCTCAGGAGGGCGAGATCGAAGACGCCGGCTGGTTCGACATCGACGCCCTGCCGCAAACGCCGACGCCCATCTCCATCGCCTATCAATTGCTGAATCACACCGTGGCGTGGCTGCGCGCGCGGGACGAGGGGCGGGCCTAGCCGCTTAGCCGCAGGGCGGACGGCCTCCGTCTCGCCCCCGCGCTACACCCCTATCCATCTTTCCATCACAAGCAGGCCGGCGCGCCTGCTTGATCCTCCACATCGTTTTGACGCTGTCCCCGTCTACTTCCTCCGTCCTCTCCCGCCGCCCATCGCCGAATATTCAAGGGATCTTCATCCTTGTATATAAGTTTTTCTACTCATATCCATAAATATAAAAAGTAATGCTGATATAGGCGCGGTGATAAGCTTTAGTCATAGCAAAAGCGACGCGACTCCCGCCTGCAAGGGGAAATCTCGTCGAATTCAATGAAACACGGCGGCGATGACGCAGGCCGGCCTCCCTCCTCAGGCCAAATCACCGCGCCGCACAAGGAGCGCAAAATGAAAATCCGCATGCTTGCCTTATCCCTCTTGCTGGCCTGCGCCGCCAACGCTTCCCTGGCCAGCCCAACTAAATGCGAAAACAAAGACTACGCCTTGCAATTGCTGGGCTCGGGCGGGCCGATCTCCGACGACGGCCGCGCTTCGTCCGCCTCGCTGATCTGGTGGAAGGGCAAGCCGGTAGCGCTGATAGACGCCGGCGGCGGCGCCTTTCTGCGCTTTGGACAATCCGGCGCGCGGCTGGAAGACGTCGGCTTCATCGGCCTCAGCCACTTTCACACCGACCATGTATCGGACTTGCCCGCGCTGCTCAAGGGCAGCTACTTTTTCAGCTCGCCCCGCGCCATTCAGATGTCCGGCCCAACGGGCGGCGCCGGCTTTCCCAGCCTGAGCGGCTTCATGAACGCCCAGTTCAATGCCAAAAGCGGCGCTTACGCCTATCTGTCCGGCCTCTACTCCGGCCAGGGCGACATCCCGCTCAAGGTCTCGCTGTCCAATGTGGACTACCGCAAGACCACGCCGACCACGGTGTATGAAAAAGACGGCGTCCGCATCAGCGCGCTCGGCATTCCTCATGGCGACGTGCCCTGCCTCGCTTATCGGATCGACACCAAGGACGGCAGCATCGTCGTCTCCGCCGATCAGAACGGCGGCAACCCTCGCTTTATCGATTTCGCCAAGAACGCGGACATTCTGGTGATGCCGCTCGCCATCGACGAGCAGGCGGACCCCGCTTCCGCCTTCCTGCACGCCAAGCCGTCCGTCGTCGGCCGCATCGCCGCCGCGGCGAAGCCCAAGCAGCTGGTGCTCAACCATTTCATGGGCAAGGGCCTGCGGCTCAAGGAGCAATCTATCTCCATCGTCCGCCGTTATTACCCAGGCCCGATCCACGCCAGCCGCGACCTTTCATGCTTCCCGGCGCATTGAGCGCCGCCATCCCAAAGGAGAACCGACATGAAAAAACAGATCATTCTTTCCATCGCCATGACATCCTTGCTCGGCCTGAGCGCCGAAGCCGCATTGGCGGCGGAAGCCAGCCAGCCGGCGCAAGCGGTGAAAAGCCAAAGCGGCCATGGCGGCAAATGCGCCAGCGGCAAGTGCGGCACGGTGAAGATGTATGAGAAAGCCCCTCTCCGGCACGATCCGCAAGATCAATTGGTGCGCGCCCGCGACGGCAAGTGCGGCAAGACCGGCCAAGGCGTCCACTCCGACCAAACCGGCAAGGGAAAAATGGTGGAGGGCGTATGCGGACAATAAATCAACAGGCCGTCGGCGTGGGGCTGCGCGCCGAACATGCCCAATGGCTGGCCGATCACCCCCCGCAGCCTGAAATCGACTTCCTGGAAATCACGCTGGAAAACTGGATGGACATCGGCGGCCGCAAACGCGAGCAGCTGGACCGCCTGGCGGAGAAATACCCGTTGATCTCGCATGGGCTCAGCCTGTCGATAGGCGACGAGCTGCCGCTGGACGCGGACTATCTCCAGCGCGCCAAGCGCTTTCTCGACCGCTATCGCATCCGCCTGCATGGCGACCACCTTAGTTACTCCCGTGATCGGCAAGGCTATTTGTACGAACTGCTGCCGATCCCCCGCGGCGAAGCGGCCGCGGCGCGCGTCGCCGCCAAGATACGCCAGGTTCAAGACATCCTGGATCGACCCTTGATCCTGGAAAACATCAGCTACTACCACGCCCACGCCGGCCAGATGGAGGAAGCGGACTTCATCCGCGCGGTTGTCGAACAAAGCGGCTGCCAATTGCTGCTGGACATCAACAACGTCTACGTCAACGCCTGCAACCACGGTTACGACCCGCGACGCTTCATCGCCGATCTGCCGTCCCGGGCCATCCGCTACTTCCACATCGCCGGCCACTGGCGCCGCGACGACGGCATCTTGATCGACACCCACGGCGCGGCCGTATGCGAAGAGGTGCTGGAACTGGCCCGGCACGCCGTGGCTTTGCACGGCTCCCGTCCGCTGCTGCTGGAGCGCGACAACCAGTTGCCGCCGTGGCGGGAGCTGTGCGAAGAAGCGGCCGCGCTGCGGCGCCGCATCCACCTGCCGGCGGCCCAGGCCGCCTGAGCGCGGCAAAGGAGACATCATGAACGCGATATCGGACATCGAAACCTTCAGCCGGCGGCTGCGGGGCGGCCCGGAGGCCTTGGGTGAGCGTTCCGTCGAGCTTTACCGCCAGTTTCTGCGCGGCAATATCGAGGAAGTGCTGAGCCATGTCTTCCCCTTGTTCTGCACCAGACTGTCGGCTGAGCAGCTGCGCGGCAGCATCGACGACTTTTTGGCGGGTCACGCCTCGTCCAGCCCCGAGTTCCACCACATCGCCACCGAGTTTCTCTGTTTCTCTCAAGCCGGCCTGCCCGCGGATCTGCGGCAATGCCTGGAATACGAGTGGCTGCTGTTCAGCGTGGAAATAGACGAGGCTGTCGTGACGCCGCCCTCCGCCGGGCTGGCGACGGAAAGCTCCGTTTTCTCGCTCAATCCCACGCTGGCCTGCGTTGAACTGCAGCTGGACTTCGCCGGGCTTGCCGGCCCTTACGCCATCTTTCGCAACGCCCGACATCAGGTGATCCGGAAACCGCTGAGCGCTTTAGATCGCTGGCTGCTGGAGGCCTTGCGGACGCCTTGCGCCTATCCGGCGCTGTCGGCCGAAGTTCCGCCCGACGCGCTCTGGACCTGGCTCAAGGAAGCGCTCGCCACCGGCTTGATACAGATGCGCGACATGCGCGCGCCGGCGTCCGACGCCGGCCGCCCAATATGAGGAATACGAAAATGATTGCCAAGATAATGAATGGTTTCGACCAGGTGCTTGCGGCTTGCAAGCAATATGACTTCATCGCCCTGCTGGGCGTCCGCCTCTATCTGCTGCCGGTGATCTACGTCGGCGCCCACTCCAAGGTGGTCGGCTTCAGCGCGGCGGTGAGCTGGTTCGGCGCTCCGGCCAGCGAAGGCGGCCTGGGCCTGCCCTTCCCCGTGCTGTTCGCCTTTCTGGCCGCGGCCACCGAGGTGCTGGGCCTGGTCTGCATCGCGCTCGGCTTGTTCACCCGGGTGATGGCCATCCCCATGATGGTGCTGATGAGCGCGGCCAGCGCCATGGTGCACCTGCCGCGCGGCTGGCTGGCCATTGCCGCCAAGGACATGGAGTCCAGCCAGCGCTTGGCCGGCTTCCTGTCCTGGCTGGCGGAGAACTTCCCCGGCCGTTACAACTACATCACTGAACTGGGCGACCCGGTCATCCTGAACAACGGGATGGAGTTCGCCGCCACCTACTTCGTCATGCTGTTGGTGCTGTTCTTTTACGGCGGCGGCCGCTACGTCAGCGCGGATTACTGGCTGCGCAAGCGTTTTGCCGCTTAAAAAGCGTTTCAAAACCTACTGCAGCTAATGAAATGTGACGCGGGGAGCTCCGCTTCAGAGCTCGCCTGTCGGCCATGGTGGGACGCTAGCCTTTTGGTCAGTTCGAACCTACATGCCGGCCGCCTATAACAGGCAGTAGCTGGCATCCTCATGTCGGCCTCCTGTTATGACCATGAGCCCCAGCCAATTTGGCTGGGGTCTTTTTATGTCCTCGAATTAGCCATGGCGACTACGAGAACGCATGCATCGCCATGTCAAAACAAGGTTTCCAGACTAAGGTTGTTGTTGCTGGGCCCATAAAGCCAGGCCCTGATTGAACTCATCCTTGGTCAGGATATTGTAGTTGAGAGCGCGCTCATCGAAACCAGGCGCGTTTTTGATGTCGTCTATATGACTTTGACCCACTTTCCACACGCCGACGGAATGACCTGCGGCCTGGGCTGAAGCCGCCATTGCCGCCGAACGCTGCTTATTGAGGGAGGCGGAACTGTCCAGTGCTTTATCCGCCTTGACATCTCTGCAGAATAACTTCTCCGCTACAGCCCAATCCTGCAGCAAAGCCTCGGCTTGGGTCTGAACATCTTGCGCATTGAGCGCGCCGGGCGTCTGGTATTTATGGCTCAGTTGTTCGATATGCTGATGCAAGGATTGAAGTTGATCGATAGATTGCTTGTCGTCTATGGCCAGGAGTTCGTGCATGGTCAGCAAAAGCTGCTTGGACTCCGTCTTGAATGCGCTTTCCACGAAACTATTCCATGCCTGCTCCAGCGGATAGCCAGCAACCCCCAGCGCCGGCGGATTGTTTCCCGCGGCGAACTGCTCAGCCAAGGGAATGAACTTCTCTTTGATATCGGCAAGCCGCATTTCCAAGCGCAGCATGACGGAGTCGCCAAATTGTTCGGTGGTTTTGGTCAGGAAGGACTTGCCAAACAGCTTAAAGCCACCGCTGGTCTGGCTATATTGAAACTGATCTTCTTTCCAGTACTGAGCGTTCTGCATGCCCAGTGATTGAATGTACGCCTTCTCTTCCTGGCGGCGCGGTCCGGATTCAGGGTGGGACTCGCCGACAATATTCAGCCGGTGTGGATCCAGCGATTTCACCAACTGAGAACTCGGACCTGGAAGGCTTGCACTGCTTATGCCAGTCAAATGGCCTGTCTGACAATTGCTCCTTGCGGAGTTCGATGCGGAGCCGTTTACGTGTTGTGCCCCTACAGAGCTAATTCCGTTTGGCATATCATGCTCCAATAATTTGAAGAGTCTGGCTGATTTTATACAGCTGAGTGGTAAACCCAAGAAGCGCCGGCTTTAGGCCGTGATCATGCTGCAGCTGTTCCAGATTAATCAGCGCTTTCAGTTCATAGCCATTTTCGCCGTTTCCAAGAGTTAATTGTCCGGTTTCAACTCCTTCGACCGGATCAATCAAAATTGCCAAAACTTCCGCTGCATGGGAGAGCAACTGATTTTCATCGTGGATGGGTAGTAAGCTCCATATCCATAATCTATCATCGCTCACAGAAAGCAATACGTCCGGCAGATTGTGCACCTGAAGCGCAATGGAATTTTCCTGTTCGATAGACTGAATCTGATTTGCCGGCAAGCCAAGCTGCGCAGCCACTTCAACAATGACTTGATCAAGTCTTAGGGATATCTGATGCGAAAAGGAGAGCGGGTTCATTTTGATCTCAGCTCTGGGTGGTTGATGGTGAAGGCGTTTATCCGGCAGGCACGCCAAGCAACATGATATAGACCTAGTAAGGCGAGGACTTTTAGAAATCGCTCATTGCAAAAACAAGGCTACCGGTAGCCAATCCGCATTGACAGCGTCAGCGCAGATCAGCCTTGCGGCCTCGATGCTGAGCCACAAGTACTTGGCCATGTCGGCGCTTGTGAACGTCCTGCGCGGCATGCTCTCAGCCCTGCACTCAACTCGCTCCGCGAGTGCCGGGCACTGGCTCGACGCCGCTTTCTTGCCACAGACCAAGATCAAGAGACCACGACTACAGCCAGGACACGCGACATTTCAACTTATAGAGACTAGCAATAGAAGCTTCGCGAACCGAAGCGCGCGAAGCCCTTGTTTCAGATTAAGAGTTTGACAATTACAAATTGCTGCATTGTCCCGTCACACCGCTTCGCCAAGATTTGTCACCGGCATTCTTGCAGTTGTGCGCATGCTGGTGATTTCCAATTACCTTCCCTGTGCAGTTCTTTGCGGAGAAGCACTGACCTGGTTTTCTTGGTTGAATTTGATCCATTAGCGCATTTAATGTTGCAGATGGATTGCTAGCATTCTGGATAGCTTGCTGTGTGGCGGAAGTCGCTTCGTTAACTTGTTGAGTGGGTCCGATGGATGACGCGCTAACGATGGAGGAAGCCACCAAAAGGACGGCGGCAAAAGGAATGGTTAGAGAGTTGATGGTCTTCATGACTCAAATCCTTTAATGTGCAAGAAAAATGCAGCAAAACCGCAAATTTCTATAGTGACAATCAAATTCAGGCAATAGGAGTAACTAAAGGCTCTCGCCTCGATGCTCATAAAGGCCTTGATTAAAACAGTCAAAATGCAACTAATATTAACGACAACGTTAATATCAATGCGGCCGCACACTGTAGGGACTAAGAGCGGCTAACAAAATTTCTCTCATTTTTGTTAGCCGCTCTAAGAGCCTGTTCAAAGTCTCGCGAGCAAGAGCGAGACAAGGCGAAAATGAACGAAAAAGCGGAATGTTCTCGTGGTACATGAGTATTTTGCGCTCGTCCTCACCGTGCAACGCTTCACGACGCGCAGCGGATCGCAAACCGGTTCTTAGAAACCCGAGAGCACGATCTTACCCTTGGCCCGGTTGCTCTCCAGCAAGGCGTGGGCGCGTTTCAGATTGGCGGCGTCGACGCGGCCGAAGCGCTCGGCCACCGTGCTGCGGATCAGGCCGGCGTCCACCAGCTCGGCCAGCCGGTTCAGCAGGCGGTGCTGCTCAATCTGATCATCGGTGCCGAACAGCGAACGGGTGTACATGAACTCCCAGTGCAGCGACACGCTCTTGCGCTTGAGCTCGCGCACGTCCAGGACCGCCGGATCGTCGATCAGCGCCAGCTTGCCCTGCGGCGCGATGGCGGCGGCGATCTCCTTGAAGTGGGCGTCGGTCTGGTTCAGGCTGGCCACGTAATCGACGCTGGGGTAGCCGATGCGCTTGAGCTCCTCGCTCAGCGGGAGGCGGTGGTCGATCACATGATGAGCGCCCAGCTCCTTGACCCAGGCCTGGGTTTCCGGCCGCGAGGCGGTGGCGATCACGGTCAGCCCGGTCAGCTGGCGCGCCAGCTGCACCAGGATGGAGCCGACGCCGCCGGCCGCGCCCACCACCAGCAGGCTCCGGCCGCTGGGCGCGCGGTTGTCCAGCACTTGCAGCCGGTCGAACAACAGTTCCCAGGCGGTGATGGCGGTCAGCGGCAGGGCGGCGGCCTGTTCGAAGTCCAGGCTGCGCGGCATGCGGCCGACGATGCGCTCGTCCACCGCGTGCAATTCGCTATTGGCGCCGGGGCGGTGCAGCGCGCCGGCGTACCACACCTTGTCGCCGGGTTGGAACAGGCTGACCTTGTTGCCCACTGCGCGCACCACGCCGGCGACGTCCCAGCCCAGCACCTTGGGCTGGCCGGCTTCCGGCGCCGCGCCGGCGCGCACCTTGGTGTCCACCGGGTTCACTGAAACGGCTTTGACCTCCACCAACAGGTCGTGCTCGCCGATGGCGGGCTCGGGCAGCTGCACGTCCTGCAGCGATTCCGGGTGGTCGATCGGCAGATTCTGGTAATAGGCGACGGCTTTCATCTTGGCATGCTCCATAGCGTGTGGGCCGATAGGGCCCGGTTTTGATGGTGCCCATGCTATTCCTATTCGACCCAACGAAAAGCCGGCTAAAATTCGATTCAGTTTCAAAAAAATTTTGACGATCATGGTCCGTTTCGAAGATTTGCAGGTATTCGTCCGCGCCGCCGACAACGGCAGCCTGTCCGCCGCCGCGCGCCAGCTGGATCTGAGCCCGGCGGTGGCCAGCGCGGCGCTGAAGCGGCTGGAAAAAACCGTGGGCGCGCAATTGCTGGCGCGCTCCACCCGCAGCCTGCGGCTGACCCTGGCCGGAGAGCGCTACCTGGCCCATGCGCGCGCCGCGCTGGAGGCGGTGGAGGCCGGCGGCCAGGCGCTGGCCTTGCAGCGGCAGGCTTTGAGCGGGGAACTGTCGCTGTCCATGCCGTCGGACCTGGGGCGCAGCCGGCTGCGCGGCTGGCTGGACGCCTTTCTGGAGCGCCACGCCGGCCTGCGCCTGCAATTGCGGATCAGCGACCGGGTGGCGGATCTGTACCGGCAGCCGGTGGACGTGGCCCTGCGCTACGGCGTGCCGGAAGACTCCAGCCTGGTGGCCCTGCCGCTGGCGCCGGACAACCGGCGGGTGCTGTGCGCGTCGCCGGACTATCTGGCGCGCCACGGCCGGCCGCAATCGCCGCAGGAACTGCGCCGCCATCAATGCCTGCGGCTGGTGTTGGGCGCGGCCTTGCACGAGCGCTGGAGTTTCAGCCAGGGTCCGCTGCGGGAGCAGGTGACGGTGGACGGCCGCCGCCAGAGCGACGACGGCGAGGTGGTGCGGCGCTGGGCGTTGGAGGGTTTGGGCATCGCCTATAAATCGCGTTTGGACGCGCTGGACGATCTGCGCGCCGGCCGTTTGCTGCCGCTGTTGGAAGATTGGCAGACCGAGGCCACGCCGCTGTGTCTGGTGATCCCGCACCGGCTGATGCTGTCGCCGGCGGTGGCGGCGCTGCGCGAGCATTTGCAGGCATGCCTGCAGGATTACCTGGCCGCGCCTTGAGCGTTGGTTTTCGGTGTTGGTGGGTATCGCCTGCGGCTCCACCCACCCTACAAGACCATCCACCGTCGGGTGGGTGGAGCGTAGCGATACCCACGCGGAAACGCGATGGGATTGATGCTTGGACCTTGGCGGCGGGGCTTGGTGGGTATCGCCTATCGGCTCCTCCCACCCTACAAATACCCCCGACCAAACCTCCTGCCGTAGGGTGGGTGGAGCGCAGCGATACCCACGCGGAAACGTGATGGGATTGATGCTTGGGTCTTGGCGGCGGGTTTTGGTGGGTATCGCCTTTCGGCTCCACCCACCCTACAAATACCCCCGACCAAACCATCCGCCGTAGGGTGGGTGAAGCGCAGCGATACCCACCGCA
>NZ_QARX01000001.1:3053040-3053991 GCF_003052555.1 Chromobacterium sp. Panama | reverse complement strand
GTAGATCTGGTGCTGGCTGTCCACATGGCGGTAAACCCGGACCCGGTCGGCGCCCAGCAGCATCATGATTTCCAGATAGTTGAAGAAACCCATCCACTGGCCGCGTCCGGCGCGGTCGTCAAAATCGATGTCGCGCGCGACGCGGCTGAGCAGGCCTTTGCCGACGTATTCCCGATTGTCCTTCAGCCATTGCAATAGGTGAGCCGCGCATTCGCGGCCGTAGGCGTGGTCGGCGAGGAGATCCTTGCTGGGCGTAGGCATTTGCCAGTAATGCGGGTAGGTGCGGCCGGGGCAGAAGCGGACGAAGGGGAGCAGTGCGCTCTGTTGTTCCAGGGCGTTCAGCTTGTAGCGACGGCGCGGGGGAAAGTTTTGAGGGTGTTGCATGGTGTTTCTCCTGCTGTGACACAAGATAAACCACCTGCCGGGGAAGGCTGAGGTATTAGGCAGGCGCGTGGCAGGATTGGCGTACCGGACTGTCTCCAAACCGGCGAGTGCCATGGCACTCCCCCACCATGCGCCTGCCAAATAGCGCGGCCATGGTAAAACAGCCTGCGCAGTTGCTGCGTAGGCCACAAAGATGGAGATGTACCGGGACGCCAATCCCGGGTGCCGCGTGTAGGCGGCAACGGGGGGATTGTTGCCGAGGGGGCGGGCGGGGTCAAGGTGGGGCGGTTGCTTTGGCTAGGTGGGTGGGTTTTGAATCCGCTGCGCGGATGATGATTTTCATTACCGGGGCTGCCCGGCAGGCAGGAAGGGGAACAACTCGGCCAAATTCCCTATCACTGAGCGAATCAAAGATTCGCACGTAGACACCCCAAAGGCCGCCCTGCAAGCCTGGCCTACGGCTTCCCGCCGGTTCCCGTCAGGCCCGAGGCGCGGCTGAACCCGCGATTTGCTAACGTCAAATCGCTCAAACAGGGCAGCCGCTTAAGACCTCGGGCCTGCCACCCG
>NZ_QARX01000001.1:2656241-3052940 GCF_003052555.1 Chromobacterium sp. Panama | reverse complement strand
CGGCGACACGGAAGCCTCCCCTAAAGGGAGGCTTTGTTGCGTCCGCTGTCCGCTTACTTTTTGAGTTTGGCGGCTTTGCTCGCAGCCGGTTTGACTGCAGGGGTTTCCTGCGCTTTCGCCTGTCTGTCCGGTGCGATCTCGGTCAGCAACTGCTCCAGCAGCTTGCTGCGAGAGGCGATGTGGTGGTCGAAGCGCCAGTCTTTCAGTAGGTCGATGGCGACGTCGAAGTAGCGCATGTCGATATCGTAGAGCAGGCTGAGGTCGAAAGAGCGGCCCATTTCCAGTGCGGTCGCCAGTTCCTTGAGCACTTGCATTTGCTGCGGGTCATGTCCTTCTTCGATGAAACGGCGAATCTTCTTGGCGGCATTCATGGGGGAGGCTCCCTTGTTGGCAATGCCGCCTATCTTAGCCAATGTCGCCGGGGCTGTAACTTGCATTGGCGCAAAGCCGGACGGCTACGCCGCCTTCCATCCCTTCTGCGGCATCGCCGCTGTCCTGAATACCACCCAAAAGAACTATTTCGATTAGATCGTTTTTCCTCGGTCTTGCCCACGTCTGGCGAATGGGTTTCCCGGCGCGCGAGCAGTATGGTGTGAGTATGGAGTTGGACTGACCGGCCGCCAGGCCGCTGAGGGAGGAAAGATGACATCCGCGGCGTACAAGCAGTATTCAGTGCTGGCCGTCAGCACTTTTGCTTTCACCGTCTGTTTCATGGTGTGGATGATGATGGGCGTGGTGGGCATTCCGGTGAAGCAGCAACTGGGGCTGAACGAAACCGAGTTCGGCATTCTGGTGGCGATGCCGGTGTTGTCGGGTTCGCTGGTGCGGGTGCCCTTGGGGATCTGGACCGACCGCTATGGCGGTCGCATCGTTTTGTTCTGCCTGATGCTGAGCGCGGTGCTGCCGATTTATCTGATGGAGTTCGCCTCCCAGTATTGGCATTTCTTGCTGATTGGGCTGTTCATCGGCTTGGCGGGCGGCAGTTTTTCGGTGGGCACGCCCTATGTGGCGCGCTGGTTCGACGCGCGGCATCAGGGTATGGCGATGGGCGTGTTCGGCGCGGGCAATTCCGGCGCGGCGGTGAATAAATTCGTGGCGCCGGCCTTGATCGCGCTGGGCGGCTGGACGCTGGTGCCCCAGGTTTACGCCGGGGTGATGCTGGCTGCGGCGCTGCTGTTTTGGTTTTGCAGTTATCACAATCCGGCGCACTTGAGCGGAGGGAGCCAGCGTTTCGTCGATCAACTGCGGGTGATGCGCGATCCCCGGGTTTGGCGCTACTCGCAGTATTACTCGGTGGTGTTTGGCGGCTATGTCGGCTTGTCGCTGTGGCTGACCAAGTATTTTGTCGGCGAGTACGGCTTTGATATGAAAACCGCGGCTTTTCTTGCCGCCTGTTTTTCCTTGCCGGGCGGCGTACTGCGCGCGATCGGCGGCTGGATGTCGGATCGCTTCGGCGCGTACCGGACCACCTGGTGGGTGATGTGGGTGTTATGGGTGTGCTTCTTCGTCTTGTCCTATCCGCAGACTGAGATGGTGGTGGCCACCGTCAAGGGACCGTGGAGCCTGCATATCGGTTTGAACTCGGTGCTATTCACCGCGGTGTTGTTCATCGCCGGAGTGGCGATGGCGGTGGGTAAGGCTTCGGTGTTCAAGTTCATCGCCAATGATTTTCCCGACAATATCGGCGCGGTGTCCGGCGTGGTGGGCCTGGCCGGCGGACTGGCCGGTTTCGTGTTGCCGATTCTGTTCGGCGCGCTGGTGGACCTCGCCGGGGTGCGTTCCAGCTGTTTCATGCTGCTGTACGGCACGGTCTGCGTCAGCCTGGTCTGGATGCATTACTCGTTCAAGCCGGTGGCCGCGGAGCGTTTGCGTCTGGCCACCGCCAGTCGTTGAGTTTGAGTTGCATGGCGGCGCCTTGACGCGCGCCGCCTTTAAAAGATTGTCAAATAGCGCTGGTCTGGCCATGACTCGGGCCGGCGGGGAGGGTTGAGTCATGTCTTATGTCATCAAACGGTGGGAGCCGGAAAGCGCCGAGTTCTGGCAACAAGAAGGCCAGAGCATTGCGCGGCGCAATTTGTGGATTTCGATTCCGTGTCTGACGCTGGCTTTCGTCATTTCGGTATTGTGGAGCGTAGTGACCTTGAACCTGCCGAACGCGGGTTTCAATTACACCAAGGATCAGCTGTTTTTGCTGACGGCGCTGCCGGCGCTGTCCGGCGCGACCTTGCGCATTTTTTATTCCTTCATGCCGTCCATAGTGGGCGGGCGCAAATGGACGACCTTGTCCACCGCCTCGCTGTTGATTCCGGCGATATGGCTGGGCTTTGCGGTGCAGGATCCCACGACGTCTTATCCGGTGATGCTGGCGATCGCCTTGCTGTGCGGGCTGGGCAGCGGCAATTTCGCCAGCTCCATGGCCAATATCGCTTACTTTTTCCCCAAGGCGCAGAAGGGCGCGGCCAACGGCTTGAACGCGGGTTTCGGCAACCTCGGCGTGTCCTTGGCCCAGTTCGTGATTCCGCTGGTGGTGACCGGCGGCATGTTCGGCGCCTTCGGCGGCGATGCGCAGCATTATGTCAAGGATGGGGTGGAAAAGAGCTTGTGGCTGCAGAACGCCGGCTTCGTCTGGGTGCCGTTCATTGTTTTGGCCACGGCGGCGGCCTGGTTCGGCATGAACGACCTGGCGGACGCCAAGGCCTCGTTCACAGAGCAGGCGGTGATTTTCCGCCGCAAGCATAATTGGCTGATGTGCTGGCTGTACATCGGCACTTTCGGCAGCTTCATCGGTTTTGCCGGCGCTTTCGCCTTGTTGACCAAGACGCAGTTTCCGGAGGTGCCGGTGGCCAAGTTCGCCTTTATCGGCCCCTTGCTCGGCGCCCTGGTGCGCCCGATAGGCGGCGTGATCTCGGACAAGCTCGGCGGCGCGCGGGTGACCATGTGGGTGTTCGCGGTGATGGCCTTGGCGGTGGTGGGGGTGTTGCACTTCCTGCCGGCGCATGACGCGGCCGGGCAGTTGAGCGGCGGCAGCTTTGCCGGCTTCTTCGCCATGTTCCTCTTGCTGTTCACCATGGCTGGCGTGGGCAATGGTTCGACTTACCGAATGATTCCGACCATCTTCACCACCGGGCGGCTGCGCGCGGCGGCCGGTCGCGGCGAAGACGCGCGCAAGCAGGCCGAGGCGGACGGGGTCAAGGAGTCGGCCGCGGCTGGCGGCTTCATCAGCGCCATTGGCGCTTACGGCGGCTATTTCATTCCGCAGAGCTTTGGTGCGTCCATGAAGGCGACCGGCGGCGCGGAGCCGGCGCTGTTGTGCTTCATTGTTTTCTATATCAGCTGCATCGCCTTGTGCTGGTGGTTCTATGCGCGCAAGAACGCGGAAGTGAGTTGCTGACAGGCTAAACGGCCGATGGAAACGAAACCGGCGAGGCGTCAAGACGATGCCTCGCCGGTTTGTCTTTATATAGGGCTGAAGCCGTTTGGCTGGGGCGCGGCGCTCCTGCCTAGCCGGACAGACGCTTCAGGGCAGTTTGACGATGTAGTTGGGACCGCCTTCCCGCGCTTTTTGCAGCGCTTCGTTTAAGCGTTCCAGCATGGGTTTGGGCGTGTTTTCGCTGCCGCGCAGAGCGCTCAGCCCGACGCAGGCGGCCGCCTTGCGCTCTTCTCCCTGGTAGACGAAGCTGAGCTGGCGCAGCGATTTGATCAGCCTGCGCGCCAGTTCGTTGGCGCCGCTTACGCCGGTGTTGGGCAGCAGAATGATGAAGGCGTCGTCTTCGCGCTGGGCCACCAGATCGCTGTCGCGCGTGCTTTGCAGGCACAGGCTGCCGGCCAGGCGCAGCAAGTGGCGGTGCGCCGAGCCCTCGTCAAGCTCCGGCATCGGTTCGGGCACGTTCATCAGGCTGAGGATCAGGCCGGAGACGGCGCCGCCGTAGCGGCGCGCGCGGCCGGTTTCGGCATGGGCGGCGGAGAGCAGGCGGTGCATGCCGGCCACGCCGGTCAATTTGTCGTCGTCGGCTTGCTTGTCTTCCGCGCGCAGGCTTTTCATCAGGCTGATCGAGCGCTCCACCAGATTGCGCTCAAAATCCAGCAACTGGCTCATGACCTTGGTTTCCGTCCGGTCGCTGAAGCTGTAGACCAGCATGAGCGCGCCTTCCAGCTCCACCTCGCGCAGCGACATCTGCACCTCGAAGCGGCGTCCGCCGCTGGCTTGCAAGGAGAGCGAGCGGTTGTAGATCATGCTGGTGCGGCGCAGTTCGCCGGCCAGCAGTTCGCTGTCCGCGGGGTCCGGCAGAAAGCGGGAGAAGGGCTGGCCAATCAGATCGCCGTGCGGAGTGGCCAGCAGGATGGCGGCCAACTGGTTGGCGCTGACGATCTGGCCGTCTGCGGGAAGCGCGATGATCAAGGCGCCCTGTACGGTGTCGATCAGCGATTGGAAGGCTTGCAGTATCGCCATAGGGGCTCTCCGTAAGTCGCGTGAGGCCGGCGAGTTCGCTCCTGGCGTGGCCAGGCGCGTAGCAGTGGGGCCGCTGGTCTTAAAGCGGCTGACAAACTCCAGGCGCCGCGTGGCATCGGCTCGCCGTCTTGCTTGCGCTGTCCGGCCGGCGCGCCTTGCTTGCCGCGTGGAACTGTTTTTTGTCCGCCGCTCTAAGTGTATTCCCTGAGTACAGATATTTCATGCTCAACTTAATTGAGAGTGGATTGTCATGCCCATCTTTGCCGGGAAATGACCGTACTTGCGCTGGGAGTCGGAATTAATTGCCTGCGTACGCTGGAAATTGCCATCAATCATGGTAAATTCGTGTTTGTACGCAAAATACACTAGCGAGAACCGTAGCCCGTCGCCACCCCTGACGCGGCTTTCGGCCCGCCCACACGGCGGTTTTCTCTCCCTTGCCCGGCTTGCCGGGTCCCTTCCGTTCGCTCCCGGGCTTCATGATCTGGCCTGGCGCGAGCCGCGCCTTACCGGCGCAAAACAGCACCTTTGCCGCTGCGGCGATCGCGTTTGGGCGCGGGCGTCGATCTCGGCGATTCAAGAACAAATATTCGGACAAAGAAGCAGACTGCATCATGGCAAGATCACAATGGGGCTCGCGCCTCGGTTTCATCCTCGCTGCCGCCGGCTCGGCCATTGGGCTGGGGGCGATCTGGAAATTTCCCTATGTCGCCGCCACCAATGGCGGCGGCGCCTTCCTGTTTATTTACCTGGGCATTTGCCTGACGCTGGGCCTGGCCCTGATGCTGGCCGAGATGGCCTTGGGGCGCGCGTCCAAGGCCGGCGCAGTCGGCGCTTTCCGGCAGTTGGCCGGCGGCGGCTGGCCCGTCATCGGTTATATGAGCGTCTTGGTGTGTTTCCTGATCCTGTCCTTCTACAGCGTGGTGGGGGGGTGGACCATCGCCTACATCGTCAAGGCGCTGGGCGGCGGCATCATGACGTCGGACGCCAAGACTCTGGGCGCCATCTTCAGCGGCTTCATCAGCGATCCGCTGGAGCCCATTGCCTATCACGCCGGCTTCGCCTTGCTGACGGTGTGGGTGGTGGCCGGCGGCGTGCAGAAGGGCATTGAAAACCTGTCCAAGTTCCTGATGCCGGCCTTGTTCGTGCTGATGCTGGTGCTGATCGCACGCGGCCTGACGCTGCCGGGCGCCTGGGAAGGCGTGAAGTATTTCGTGGCGCCGGATTTCTCCAAGGTCAGCAGCGCCATGCTGGTGGACGCCTTGGGGCTGGCCTTCTTTTCGCTGTCGCTGGGCCTGGGCATCATGATCACCTACGGTTCTTACGTCAGCAAAGAGTCCAATCTGCTGGGTTCGGCCCTATGGGTGATCGCCTTGACGGTGGCCACCTGCTTCCTGGCCGGCCTGATGGTGCTGCCGGCGGTGTTCGCCTTCGGCTTCGACCCCTCGGCGGGTCCGGGCCTGACCTTCATCACCATGCCGGCGGTGTTCGCCCACCTGCCGCTGGGGCAGGTGTTCGCGGTGATGTTCTTCTGCCTGCTGCTGCTGGCGGCGCTGACGTCTTCGGTGTCCTTGCTGGAGGTGGTGACCAGCTTCGCGATGGACGAGTTCGGCCTCAAGCGCACGCAATCCGCCTGGGTGATGACGCTGGGCATTTTCCTGCTGGGCATTCCCGCTTCGCTGTCGCTGGGCGTGTGGAGCGATTACCAGCTGTTCGGCATGAGCTTTTTCGATTTTCTGGATTACCTCACTTCCAAACTGCTGATGCCGGTGGGCGAGCTGTTGCTGGCCTTGTTCGTGGGCTGGAAGGCTTGGCCTGTGGTGCGCCGCGAGTTGAGCGGCGACGGCGCCGGCCGCGGCATGCGCCTGATGCGCGGCTTCTGCATGGCGATGGCGCCGGCCTTGATAGGCTGGATCATGATCGCCAGTCTGCGCGCGGCCTGATCGCCGCCGCCCCGCAACCCGTTGCTTTCGCGGCGGGTTTTTCTTTGCGCGCTCGCCCTGCCTGCGCGCGTCTCATGCCACTGTGTTTGCCTTGTCCAGCCATTGCCTATAGTTAGAGCGGTTGGCCGCTGCGTCAGGGTTGGGCTCCGGCGGTCCTTGGTCCATGGCTTGCGAACAGGATACCCGATGCACTTCCGTCTGAAGCTGGTGCACAAGCTGGCCTTGTTGATCGCTCCGCTGGTGCTGCTCTTGCTGTGCGGGGCCTTGTGGTTTGCCTTTACGCAGTGGCGGACGGTACAGGCTTTGCAGCGCGACCAGGCGCTGGTGGACGATGTGCAGCAAGTGGGGGCGCTGATTCACGCCTTGCAGATCGAGCGCGGCCTGAGCAACCGCTATCTGAACGAGCATAAGCCGATGCCGGCCGTCTTGCTGCGGCAAAAGGCGCAGGCCGACGCGCTGTTGACCCGCTTGCGCCAGCCGCCGGGCGACGAGTTGCCGCGCAAGGCCGGCCTGTTTCTTTCCCAGCAACTGCCGGCGGCGGAGCTGCTCTCGACCTTGCGCCGCGATGTGGCGCAGCGCCATATTTCGCCGCTGCCGGCGTTTGAACGCTACACCGAAATCATCGAGCGGCTCTCCAAGGTCATCACCCTGTTCTATTCGCAAAGCGAGGACGTGCGCGCCTTGGTGCAGCAATGGTCCGCCTTGCATTGCCAGACGGAGTACACCGGCCGCGCCCGCGGCTTGATCGGCGGAGTGCTGGCGGTGGGCAGTTTCAATATCAACGAGTTCCGCCTGGCCAGCGGCATGGTGTCGCAGGAGGCGCTGTGCCGCAGCCTGTACCGGCAGAACGACGGCGACGAACGTTTGCTGGCCCAGGCGATGGACGCGAGCGGGGCGTACGAGTCGCTGCGCGACGCGGTGCTGGCGCGCGGCCCGGGCGCGATGCAGAGCTTGTCCAGCGAAGAGTGGTTCGACGTGGCCAGCCGGCGCATCGACGCTTTGCTGGAGGTGCAGAACGCGGTGTTGATCCGGATCCGCGACGCGCTGGCGGCGCAGCAGTCCGCCGCGCGCTGGCAAAGCTGGCTGGCGTTGGCGGTGTTGGCCGGGGTGTTGCTGCCCATCGCCGCCGCGCTGCTGCTGGCGCGCAGCATCCTGCGGACCTT
Organism: Chromobacterium sp. Panama; assembly: GCF_003052555.1. Taxonomy (NCBI): domain Bacteria; kingdom Pseudomonadati; phylum Pseudomonadota; class Betaproteobacteria; order Neisseriales; family Chromobacteriaceae; genus Chromobacterium; species Chromobacterium sp. Panama. Next base: position 3,045,384 of record NZ_QARX01000001.1, on the reverse strand, counting down.
GGGCGCGGAGCCGGACGAGGTGGCGCAGGGCATGCGGGAGCTGGCCGGCGGCCAACTGGACTTCCGGCTGCGGCTGGCTTCGTCTGACGACAACAGCCTGGCCGCGCACATCCGCCAGATGGGGCGGAAGCTGAGCGGGGTGATTCTGCAGGTGCAGCAGGACGCGGACGCGGTGGCCAACGCCTCGCTGCAATTGAACAGCGCATCGCAGGGCCTGTCCGACAGCGCCTGCCGCACTTCTTCCGACATCGAGCAAACCAGCCACGCGGTGGACGAGATCGCCGGGCAGATGTTCGCGATGGCTCGCGACGCCAGCCGCAGCGGCGATGTCGCCAGCGAAGCCGCGCGTCAGGCCGAGGAGGGCAGGCGGGTCGTCGGCGAAACCATAGAGGCGATGCATGTGATCGCCCAGCGTACCGACATCATCGACGACATCGCCTATCAGACCAATTTGCTGGCGCTCAACGCCGCCATCGAGGCGGCGCGCGCCGGCGAGCTGGGCCGCGGCTTCGCCGTGGTGGCCGACGAGGTGCGCAAGCTGGCGATGCGCAGCCAGACCGCGGCCAAGGAGATCGGCCAGGTGGCGGCCGGCAGCGTGAGGCTGGCGGAAGAGGCCGGCAAGAGCCTGAGCGCCATCGTCGAATCCAGCCAGCAAACCCGGCAGCTGGTGCGGGATATCTCCAAGGAGGCCGTGGCCCAGGCGCAGCACGTGGGCGGCATCAATCAGGTGATGCAGGGACTGAGCCAGCTGTCCCAGGGCAACGCCGCCGCCAGCGAGCAATTGTCGGCGGCGGCGCAGGAAGTGTCGCAGCGGGCCGGCAGCCTGCGCCGGCAAATGGCCTATTTCCGGCGGCCGACCGACGTTTAGCGCACTTCGCGCATATCGTCGCGCTGGACGCGCAGCCGCACCGGCGCGCCGTCGGCCAGCAAATCCGCCGGGTTGCGGTTCAGCCTGTCCACCTGCAGCAGCGCGCCGGCGCTTTCCACCTGATAACGGACGACATTGCCCAGCAACTGGCGCTGCTTCACCACCGCCGGCAGGCTGTCCGTTTCCGCGCTGTCGCCGGGCAGCAATTGAATGGACTCCGGGCGGATCGCCAGATGGCCCTGGATGTCCAGGCCGAACAGCGCCCGGCTGTCGCCGGCGGACAGCAGATTGTAATTGCCCATGAAGCGGGCGACGAATTCGGTGGCCGGCTGGGTGTAGATGGTTTCGGCGGCGCCCTCCTGCTCCACCTTGCCCTGATTCATCACGAAGATGCGGTCGGACAGGGTCAGCGCTTCTTCCTGGTCGTGGGTCACGAAAATAGTGGTCAGTCCCAGCCGGCGCTGAATGTCGCGGATCTGCTCGCGCAGATTCTTGCGGATGCGCGCGTCCAGCGCAGACAGCGGCTCGTCCAGCAGCAGAATGCGCGGCTCCACCACCAGCGCGCGCGCCAGCGCCACCCGCTGGCGTTGGCCGCCGGAGAGCTGGTGCGGGTAGTGGCCCTCCTTGCCGGACAGCTCCACCAGCGCCAGCGCGTCCGCCACCTTGCGGCGGATGTCGGCGGCCGGCCGCTTCTGCATCTTCAAGCCGAAGGCGATGTTTTCGCCGGCGGTCATATTGGGAAACAGCGCATAGCTCTGAAACACCATGCCGATGCCGCGCTTTTGCGGCGCGCAGGCGGTGATGTCCTCGCCCTGCAGGCGGATGGCGCCGCCGCTGGGGGTTTCGAAGCCGGCGATCATGCGCAGCACCGTGGTTTTGCCGCAGCCGGACGGGCCGAGGAAGGTGACGAACTCGCCGGCCTCCACCCGCATATTGAAGTCGTGCACCACCGTGTGCTGGCCGTAGCGCTTGTTGAGGTGCCGGATGTCCAGGTATGCCATATGGGGTCTCTCTTATTCTGTCGCTGTCGCCTCGCGCAGCGCGCGACGGTGACGGCCGGCCACCTGCAGCAGGCCCATGGCCGCCCAGGTGATCAAAAAGGCGATGATGGCCAGCGCCGCCGGCTCGTAGGCCCGGTTGGCGCCGATCAATTGCAGATAAGGGCCGAAGGCCGGCCGCGCCAGCAAGCTGGCCATGGTGAATTCGCCGATGACGATGGCGAAGGTCAGAAAAGCGCCGGACAGCAGCGCGGATTGGATATTGGGGAAGATCACCCGCAGCAGAATCACCCGCCAGCCGCCGCCCAGACTTTGCGCCGCCTCGGCCAGCGAACGCACGTCGATGGCGGACAGGCCGGCGTCGATGGAACGGTATAGATAGGGCAGGGCCAGCGTCACATAGCTGCAGACCAGCAAGAGATCGGTGCCGCGCTCGCTGCCGGTCAGGGGCAGCCAGGCGTCGCTGCCGAACAGGCGCAGATAGCCGAACACGATGACGATGGCCGGAATCACCAGCGGCAGCAAGGTGATGAACTCCACCAGCGGACGCAGCCGCGGCAGGCGGAGCTGGATCCAGAACGCGGTGGGCGCCACCAGCAGGAGGCCGATGACGATGGTGAACACGGCCATCAGCGCGGAATAGGCGAAGCTTTGCTGAAAGCCGGGGTCTTGCAGCACCAGCTTGTAGGCTTCGAAGCTATAGCCTTCGCGCAGCATCTTCAGGCTGAACTCGAAGGTGGCCAACAACGGCAGCAAGAAGTACAGGCCGCCGGCGACGACGGCGATCCAGGCGCCCAGGCGCGACGACGGTTTGTGGACAGGCTGGCGTTTCATGCCCGGCTCCTTTCCGCGCGGCCGCGCAGCCAGATGTAGGCGGCGTTGGACAGGCCGGTCACCACGATCATGCCCAAGGCCAGCGCGTAGCCCAGGTTCTGGTCGTGCAGCACATCGCCGCGGATTTGCGCGTACAGCAGGATGGTGACGATGTTGAGCGAGCTGCCGGTCAGCGCGTAGGCGGTGGCCACCGCGCCGAAGGCGTTGGCGAACAGCAGCAGCGCCGCGCCCAGGATGCTGGGCCACAGCACCGGCAGCGCGATGCGGCTCCAGTAGGCGAAGGCGGAACCGCCCAGGCTGTCGCAGGCCTCGCGCCATTCGGTTTTAAGGCCGTCTATGGCCGGGCTGACGATCAGCACCATCAGCGGAATCTGGAAATACAGATAGGTCAGAGTCAGGCCGCTGAAGCTGAGAATGCTGAAGCCGCCGGCGTAGAGATCGAAGTCCAGATAGCGGCGCAGCAGCACCGTCACCAGGCCCATGCGGCCCAGCGTGGCCAGGAAGGCGAAGGCCAGCGGCACGCCGGCGAAGTTGGACGCCACGCCGGAAAAGGTGGCCAGCGTCGGGCGGATCCAGTCCGGCAGCCGGCCGCGGATCGCCGCCAGGGCCAGCAACAGGCCGAAGGCCGCGCCCAAGAGCGCGGAGGCGGCGCTGATCTGCAAGCTGATCTTGTAGGCGTCGAGAATCGCCGGCTCGAACAGCCGGGCGATATTGTTCAGCGTGAAATGGCCGTCGGCGTCCTGGAAGGCGCCCAGTAGCAGTCGGGCGGTGGGCAGCAGCAGGAAGAGCAGCGCAAACAGGAAGAACGGCGCCACGCCCAGCCAGGACAGCGAGACGAAGCCGCCGCCGGCGCGGCGCGGCGACGCCGGGCCGGAACGGCCGGCGAGAGAGTCGGAAGATGCGGACATGAGGGCGTGTTTCCAAAGAGAGCCCGCGCGCGGCGACAGCGCCGCGCGCCAAGGGGATGAGGCCGGCTTACTTGACGTTGCTGCCCACCACGCCGTCCCACTGCTTGGTGATCACCGCCTTGTAAGCCTCTTGCTGTTCCAGCGTGGGGAACAGGGCCTTCTTATAGGCGGCGGCGTCCGGCATCCGGCTCAGCAAGTCCTGCGGGATTTTCTTGCGCGCGGCCAGATCGTTGAAGCGGGTGGGGTGGCAATAGCCCTTGAGCCAGGCCAGTTGGCCTTCGTCGGAGAACAGGTATTCCTGCCACAGCTTGGCGGCGTTGGGGTGCGGCGCGTAAGCGCTTATGCCCTGGGCGTAAACGCCGGCCACCACGCCGCTCTTGGGCACCACCACTTCCACCTTGGGGTTGCCCTTCAAGGTGTCGCGGTCGGCCAGCGCGTTGTAGTCCCAGCGGATCACGATGGGGGTGCTGCCTTGGGCCAGCGAAGCCGCCTTGCCGATCACCGGCACGAAATTGCCGCTCTTGTTCAACTGCGCGAAAAACTTGAGGCCGGCGTCGGCGGCCTTGGCCACATTGCCCTTGGACTGGGACAGGCCGGCGGCGAACACGCCCTGGATCGCCTGGTTGGCGGCGCGCGGGTCGCCGGCCAGCGCCACCGCGTTCTTGTACTCCGGCTTCAGCAGGTCGCTCCAGTCGGTCGGCGTCTTGGCGACCAGATCCTTGTTCACCTCGAAGGCCAGCACGCCGTAGTAATCGCCGTACCAATAGCCGTCCTTGTCCTTGACGCTGTCCGGAATGGTTTTCCAGTTGGAGACTTTGTACGGCTGCAACAGGCCGGCGGCCTTGGCTTGCGGGCCGAAGGACAGGCCCACGTCGATCACGTCCGGCGCCTGCGGGCCCTTATTGTTCTTGTTGGCCTTGATCGCCTCCAGTTCGTCGGCGGAGCCGGCGTCCGGATTGAGTTCGTTCACCTTGATGCCGTACTTGGCCTTGAAGCCGGCGATCACGCCGCCGTAGCCGCACCAGTCATGGGGCAGGGCGATCACGTTCAGCTCGCCCTCTTTCTTGGCGGCCTGGATCAGCGCGCTCAGATTATCGGCGAAAGCGGTGTTGGCCAGCAGGGCCAGCGCGCCCAGAACGGCGCAGCGCAACGGTGTATTCATGGCATCCATCCCTTTGGACTAGGTCAAATAAAAGCGATGCTGATGGTATTCCGTGTAGATGACATTCCGGTTTAGCTCGCATGGCAGTTTGATTGCATGTCGGTGACAAATCGGCGCAAGGCCGGCCGGCGGCGCTGGCGGTCAGTCATTTCCTTGTCATTTTTTCTTGGTAAAAAGCCGGCGGAGACCTGATTGCTGGACTAGTCCTGATGCCTGAATCGAAACCGCTTTCCCAGGCCGCGCGCATCCGCGCCGCCTTATTGCAGCAAATCGACGGCGGCCTGCTGCGGCCGGGCGGCCGCCTGCCGTCGGAGCGCGCGCTGGCGGAGTTGTTCGCCACCACCCGCATCACCTTGAAGGAGGCCTTGGGCGTGCTGGAGGCCGAAGGGCGGGTCTACCGCGAAGAACGGCGCGGCTGGTTTCTCGCGTTTCCGCGGCTGGAATACGCGCCGCTTTACGGCAACCATTTCCAGCGCATGGCCGACGCCCAGCAGCGCGCGGCGGAAACCCGGCTCTTGAGCGTGGAAACCGTGCTGGCCTCGCCCGAGCTGTGCCGGGCGCTGGCCGTGCCGCCGCTCAGCTCCTTGTGGAAAATCTGCCGTCAACGCAGCCTGGACGGCCGGGTGGCGCTATACGTGGAGCACTTCCTGAGACCGGAGCGCTTCCCGGACATCCAGGAGCTGGATTTGAGTCAATCGCTGACCGGTTTGTACCGCCGCCATTACGGCATCGAATACGCGGCGGCGGCTTTCGACATCCTGCCGGCGGCGGCGCAAGGCCGCGTGGCGCAAGCGCTGATGCTGGCCGAGGGTAGCCCCGTTCTGCTGGTGCGCCGGATCAATCGAGACGCCGCCGGCGAGACGCTGGACTGCGATTACGAGTACTGGCGGCACGACGCGGTGCGTCTGCGCGTGGACAGTCCTGCCGCGGTCGCGGCGAATTGAGCTACCATCGCGGCATTGGACACTGTTTGCAGGAGATCGCATGAGCCGCGTTTTAGTGTTGTACACCGGTGGCACCATAGGCATGACCGAAACCCCGGACGGCCTGGCGCCGTCTCCAGGCCTGTTGCCCGGCCTGCTGGAGCGTTTCCGCCGGCCCGGCCTGGATTTCGACGTGGTCGAGTTCGACGAGTTGATCGACTCCTCCGCCATCGAGCCGCGCCACTGGAACCGCATCATCGCCGCGCTGGCCGAGCGTTACGGCGACTACGACGGCTTCGTCGTCATCCACGGCACCGACACCATGGCCTATACCGCCGGCGTACTGGCCTTCGCTCTGCGCGGGCTGGGCAAGCCGGTGGTGCTGACCGGCGCGCAGCTGCCGCTGCTGCACCCGCGCTCCGACGGCTGGAACAATGTCGCCGACGCGCTGGAGGCGGCCTGCCAGCCTGAGTTGCGCGAAGTCGTCATCGCCTTCGACCGCCTGCTGCTGCGCGGCAGCCGCGCCCGCAAGCTGGATGTGGAGCATTTCGCCGGCTTCGGCTCGCCCAACGCCGAACCGCTGGCCCGCTTCGCCATCCATCCGCACTGGAACAAGGCCGCCTGGTTGCCGGGGCAGGGCGAATTCCAGCCCAAGGCGCTGCGCGAAGACCTGAACATCGCCTGCCTGTTCCTGAGCCCGGGGCAGGGCGCTGCGCTGGCCGGCCGCCTGATGGCGGACCCGATGTTGGATGCGGCGGTGCTGATGAGCTACGGCAGCGGCAACGCGCCGGCCGATCCGGCGCTGCTGGACGGGGTGAAGGCCCTGACCGCGCGCGGCGGCGCCGTGCTCAACATCACCCAGGCGCCGCGCGGCGCGGTGGAGGTGGGCGCTTACGCCGCCAGCCAGCCGCTGGCGCGTGCCGGCGCGGTGGCCGGGGCGGACCTGACGCCGGAAGCGGCGCTGGCCAAGCTGCACGTGCTGCTGTCCGCCGGTCTCAGCGGACAGCAACTGGCGGCGCAATTGGCTAAGCCCTTGCGCGGCGAGATGAGCGCGCATTAAGACGCCGTGCGCGACCCGGGCTGCTCATTTTTTGAGCGGCCTTTTTTTGTGCCGGTTTTTCAGAGTCTTGCCGCGCTTGTCCACAACTCGCCCACACGGCTTTGCACCTTGGGTGTGGGCAAACGGGAAAATGGGCGCGACGGGGCCGGGCCGGCGATGGACGGCGTGCGGCGCATGCCGTCGTCTTGAGTTTGCGCTGATTTTTGATTAAAAAATAAGCAAAAGAAAATGCGCTTGGCGGAACAAGGACTTGGCCGCTTTATCCACAATTGTCCCACATGGCTTTTCACGCTGGATGTGGGTAATCCATCGGTCTGCCTATTTTTTGATCTTCACGGTCAAATCCATTTCGCGGCAAGGGCTTAGCTTCCTTGTCCACAGCTGGCGCACAGGGCTGTCCCCTTTGCTTGTTGAGAACAGCGGCCCGGCTGTTGATAGCGCGGCAAGCGGCGTATAATTGACCGCTTTTCCGTATTTTGAGAGCAGCCGGATGTCAGAAGGCGCGGCGCGGCCGTTGAAGATCGCCATCGTGGGGCCGGAGTCCTGCGGCAAGACCACGCTGGCGCGCGCGCTGGCGGCGGCGCTGAACGAGGTGGGCATCGCCGCCGCCTGGGTGCCGGAATACGCGCGCGATTATTTCGCCGCGCGGCCGTACCGCTCCACGCCGGAAATCATAGAGGAAGTGGCGCGTGGACAGTTGGCGGCGGAACAGTCCTTGGCCGGCGGCGTCCAAGTTTTGTTGTGCGACACCACCGCCTTGAATTGCAAGATCTGGAGCGAAGTGGCGCACGGGCATTGCAGCCCCGGCTTGCTCGCGCTGTGTCGGCCCGGCGATTACGCCTTGACTCTGCTGGCCGAGCCGGACATCCCCTGGGAGCCGGATCCGCTGCGCAGCCACCCGACCCAGCGCGATTGGCTGTTCGGCCTCTACCGGCAGGCGCTGCAAGACGCGGGCGTTGACGCGACGCGGGTGAGCGGCGCGCATGAAAGGCGCATGGCCCAGGCGCGGGCGGCGTTGGCCGCCCTCTGGCCGGGCGAGTTGCCTAAATTTTGAGCGCAAAGAATAAAGCGCTGGAAATTCAGCAAATTGCCGCAATTATCCACAACAGGCCCACAAGCTTGTCCTGCCATGGCGTGGATAGTTGTCGGCGATAGATTAAAAAATAAGCGACAGTAAAAAGGCGTGAAAAATGAAGGCGCTGCGGTTCTTGTCCACAGCCCGCTCACAGCCCTGTCCCAATCGAGTGTGCAAAAATGAACGAAACCTTTGAATTGAGCGGCGAATACATCGCCTTGTGCGACCTGCTGAAAATCTGCAATGTCTGCGATTCCGGCGGCGCCGCCAAACATTTCATCGCCGAAGGCAATGTGCGAGTGGACGGCCAGGAGGAACTGCGCAAGACCTGCAAGATCCGCGCCGGCCAGCAGGTCAGCGGCGAAGGCTTTTCCATCCGCGTCGTGGCGGCATGAACGACGACGACTTCGACCCGCCGCCGGAAGCGCCCGAGCCCCCGCCGGACGACGCTTGCTGCGGCAGCGGCTGCGACCCGTGCATCTGGGACAGCTATAACGCCTTGATGACGGAATACCGCGCCAAACTGGCCGCCTGGGAGTTGCGCGAAGCCGCGCGCCAGGCCGCCGCCAACGGACAATAAGCATGGCCAGCATCGATCTGCATTTCCACTCCCACGCCTCCGACGGCGCTTTGCCGCCGGAGCAGGTGATCGCGCGCGCCGCCGAGCGCGAAGCCACCCTGGTGGCGCTGACCGACCACGACTGCACCCACGGCCTGGCCGCGGCGCGGGCCGAGGCGGCGCGCCAGGGGCTGGCCTTCCTCAACGGCGTCGAAGTCTCGGTTACCTGGGGCAAGCACACCGTGCACATCGTCGGCCTGGGCATAGACCCGGACCAGCCGACCTTGGCCGCCGGCCTGCAATCCATCCGCGACGGACGCGTCAACCGCGCGCGGCAGATGTCGGACGAACTGGTCAAGGTGGGCATTCAGGGCGCGTTCGACGGCGCGATGGCCTTGTGCGACAACCCGGAAATGATAGGCCGCACCCACTTCGCCCGCTTCCTGGTCAATAGCGGCCAGGTCAAGGATGTGCGCACCGTATTCCGCAAATTCCTGACGCCGGGCAAGCCCGGCTACGTGGCGCACGAATGGGCCGGCCTGGAAGACGCGGTGGGCTGGATTCTGGCCGGCGGCGGGGAGGCGGTGATCGCCCATCCCGGCCGCTACGATATGGGCCGTACCCTGATCGAGCGGCTGATCAACGATTTCAAGCAGGCCGGCGGCCGCGGCATCGAAGTGGCCAGCGGCAGCCACAGCCTGGACGATATGCACAAGTTCGCCTTGCTGGCGGACCGCCACGAACTGTACTCCAGCGCCGGCAGCGATTTTCACGCCCCAGGCGAGGGCGGCCGCGACGTCGGCCGCACCGACGACCTGCCGCCGATCTGCAAACCCATCTGGGACGCGCTGGCCGTGCGCATCATCCGGCCGGCGGACCCGGCACAAGGCTGACCCACATGGCACAGTTTTTCATGATCCATCCGGACAATCCGCAAGCGCGGCTGGTGCGCGAAGCGGTGAAAATCCTGCGCGAGGGCGGGGTGGTGGTCTATCCCACCGACTCCTGTTACGCCTTGGGCTGCATGCTGGGCGACAAGCCGGCGATGGAGCGCATCCTGGAGATCCGCCAGCTGGACCTGCGTCACCACCTGACCCTGGTCTGCCACAATCTGTCGGAGCTGGCCAATTACGCCAAGGTGGACAACAGCCAGTTCCGCATGTTGAAGGCCGCCACCCCCGGCAGCTACACCTTCATCCTGCAAGCCACCCGCGAAGTGCCGCGCCGCACCCTGCACCCCAAGCGCTCCACCATCGGGCTGCGGGTGCCGGACCACAAGGTGGCGCTGGCCCTGCTGGAAGAGCTGGGCGAACCCATCCTGTCCTGTACCCTGATGCTGCCCGGCGACGAGGAACCGCTGACCGACCCGTATGAAATCCGCGAGAGGCTGGAGCACGCGGTGGACGCGGTGATAGACGGCGGCTGGTGCGGCACCGAGCCCACCACCGTGATCGACATGACCGAGGGCGTGGAGCTGCTGCGTCGCGGCAAGGGCGACCCGTCGCCGTTTGGCCTATAAACTCCGCTTTTGCCTCCCGACACCGTTTTCAACCCACAAGAGACATCATGGGCGACATTAACCTGATCCAGAAAATCACCATTTACGCGCTGCCGGTGCTGTTCGCCATCACCCTGCACGAGGCCGCCCACGCTTACGCCGCGCGCCGTTTCGGCGACAGCACCGCCTATATGATGGGGCGGATGACGCTGAACCCGCTCAAGCACATCGACCCGATCGGCACCGTGCTGCTGCCCTTGCTGTCGGTGACGCTGGGCGGCTTCATCTTTGGCTGGGCCAAGCCGGTGCCGGTCAACTTCGGCGCGCTGCGCAAGCCGCGCGAGCACGGCCGGCTGGTGGCCGCCGCCGGGCCCGCCTCCAATCTGCTGATGATGCTGATGTGGGTGCTGCTGTTCAAACTGGCCATCGGCATGGATACCAGCTACAGCGAGCCGCTGGCGCTGATGAGCCAGGCCGGCATCGGCATCAATATCTCGCTGATGCTGCTCAATCTGCTGCCCATCCTGCCGCTGGACGGCGGCCGCATCGTGGAGAGCTTTCTGCCGCCCGGCATGGCCTGGAAGTACGCCAAGCTGGAGCCTTACGGCATGTGGGTGCTGCTGGCCTTGATCTTCACCGGCCTGCTGACCACCATTTTGCGGCCGTTCTACGGCCTGATGTACGGCCTGGTGCGCGCCCTGATCTAAGAGTGTGTTTACGATCTTGCGAGCTAGAGCGAGACAAGGCGTATTCCCCGTGTAACGCTCCACGACGCGCAGCAGATCGTAAACCGACTCTGAAGCGCCCGGCTCACCCCTATCCTGACGCGCCGGACTTCGTTTCCGGCGCGGTCGCGCTTATTTTCTGAAACGGAATTCAAACATGTTCGCCAACCGCATTCTCTCCGGCATGCGCCCCACCGGCAGCCTGCACCTTGGCCACTATCACGGCGTGATCAAGAACTGGGTGCAGCTGCAAAGCACTCACGACTGCTACTTCATGGTGGCGGACTGGCATGCGCTGACCACCAATTACGACGACGTCTCCATCATCGGCAAGAGCGTGTGGGACATGGTGATAGACTGGCTGGCCGCCGGCGTGGACCCGGAACAGGCCACCGTCTTCATCCAGTCCAAAGTGCCGCAGCACGCGGAACTGCACCTGGCGCTGTCCATGGTGACCCCGCTGTCCTGGCTGGAGCGGGTGCCCACCTACAAGGACCAGATCGAAAAACTGTCCACCAAGGACCTGGGCACTTACGGCTTCCTCGGCTACCCGCTGCTGCAGGCCGCCGACATCCTGATCTACAAGGCCGGCCTGGTGCCGGTGGGCGAAGACCAGGTGCCGCACATCGAACTGACCCGCGAAGTGGCGCGCCGCTTCAACAACCTGTTTGGCCGCGAACCCAACTTCGAAGAACTGGCCCGCGCCGCGGTGAAGAAGATAGGCAAGGCCGGCAAGGAGTTCGACCGCCTGCGCACCGCCTATCTGCAAGACGGCAACGCCGAAGCCTTGGCCGGCGCGCGCGAAATCCTGGCCGCCAGCCAGAACCTGGGCGCGGCGGACCGCGAGCGGCTGTTTGGCTGGCTGGAGAACAAGGGCAAGAGCATTCTGGCCGAATGCGAGGCGATGCTGACCGAGGCGTCCAAGATGCCGGGCCTGGACGGCCAGAAGATGTCCAAGTCCTACGGCAACACCATCACCATGCGCGAAGACCCGGCCACCGTCACCAAAAAAGTGCGGGCGATGCCGACCGATCCGGCCCGCGTGCGCCGCACCGATCCGGGCAGCCCGGACAAATGCCCGGTATGGCAGCTGCACCAGGTGTACAGCGACGCCGATACCCGCGAATGGGTGAAGCAGGGCTGTACCAGCGCCGGCATCGGTTGCCTGGACTGCAAGCAACCGGTGATAGACGGCGTACTCCGCGAACAGCAGCCGATGTTTGAACGCGCCGAGCAGTATCTGAGCAATCCCAAGCTGGTCAAGGAAGTGGTGGCCGCCGGCAACGCCAAGGCCGAGCAAGTGGCGCGCGCCACCATGCAGGACGTCAAGGCAGCGATGGGGCTGGGCTACTGAGCGCCTTTGTCTGGATGGATGCGAAACGCCCGGCTAGCCGGGCGTTTTTACGACCCGCTCTGAGCCTATCAAGCGTTGAGGCCTGGCGGTTTTGATACCGCACCAGCTCCCATTCCACCTCGGTGGCGCGGTAGACCTTCCATTCCTTGCTCAGCCATTGCTGCCACCACGGCAGCGGGAAGGCGACGTCGAGCAAGGGCAGCGGCTGGCCGGCGGTGCAGTAGCGGGTGGGATGGGTGCTGCCCCAGGGCACGCAGCCCTTGGGCGGCCGCGGCCGCCAGTGGGCGTTGACATTGGGCACGTCGCCGCTGCGGCGCAGCGCGCCGGGTGGTGCTCATGTCGGGTCCTCCTGGCTGGTGGAGCCGCTGCGCATGGACGGGCGGGATGCTTGGATGCGTTGGCGGGAGCGGCGGCTGATGGCGGAGTTAGAGCTGAGGCTGGCGACGATTCCTGAGAACCTGTTCAAAGTCTGCTGCGCTTCAGCAATACGGCGTTAAAAACACCCTCAAAATGCTCATGTACCATCTGTACATTCCGCTTTTTCGGTCGTTTTCGCCTTGTCTTGCCCTTGCTCGCGAGACTTTCAACAGGCTCTAAGGCGACGTCTGATTGAGGCTTTCTTGGGCGGGAGAGGATTAGCGGCGGCATGACGCGGCTCCATGCGTGCAACATAAAGTGCATACATTAAGCAGATGGGTGAAAAATACGCTATAGGAATATTCCTAAAATGCCTTTGCATGCCGGTGCGGCTTGTTCTTGGGGGGGCAAAAAGGGGCTTAAGCATGCTGGTCTGGCGCGGCAAGGCTAAGCCGGGCCGCCCCGGCGGTGGGAAAGTTTGAGCCGTTGTTTGGCGCCAAACAACGGCTTTTGGCATGGGCTCAAAGCCTGTAGGCGATCCTGCGAGCAGAGAAAAAAACGCTGAGAACCTGTTCAAAGTCTGCTGCGCTTCATGACGCGCAGCGGAGCGTAAACCGCTTCCTAGGCAAAAGCCTGGCACACATCCACCCAGTCGGCCTGGGTGATGTGGTGCAGCTGCTGCGGTGATAGCCGCACCGCGCTGTGGACGGCGCCGGCGGCCGGCAGCACTTCGTCGTAGGCCTGCAGCGACACGTCCAGATAGACGGGCAGCTCGGTGGCGAGGCCGAATGGGCAGACGCCGCCCACCGGGTGGCCGGTGATGGCCTCCACCTCGTCCGGCGGCAGCATCTTGCCCTTGCCGAAGGCGTCCTTGAACTTGCGGTTGTCGATGCGGGCGTCGCCGCGCGCCACCAGGATCACGTCGCGGCCGTCGTTCAGGCGGAAGGCCAGGGTCTTGGCGATGCGGCCGGGCTCCACGTCGTGGGCGGCGGCGGCTTCCGCCACGGTGGCGGTGCTGACTTCCAGTTCTATGATGGGGATGTCCAGCTGACGGGCGGCGAAAAACGCCTGGACGGACGCTAAGCTCATGTCTGGCCTCGAAGCGAAGGGTGGAGCGTTTCATTATTCCGCCCCATCCTTTGCTTGTGAAGCGTTTTTACTTCAGTCCTGCCGGGTGATGTCGCTGAGCTTATCGGCGATATCCTGCGAGGTGGCGGCCTGTTCTTCCGAGGCGTTGGCGATTTCCACCACGAAATTGCGCATGGTGTTGATCTCGCCGACGATGGTTTGCAGGGCGCCCTCGGCGCGCTGGAAGTCGTTTTCCGTGGTTTGAACCTGTTCGCGGCCCTGTTCGATGGCGCGCACGTTTTGCTGCACCTCGCCCTGGATCGCGCGGATCATGTCGCCGATTTCCTGGGTGGCCTTGGTGGTGCGTTCGGCCAGCTTGCGCACTTCGTCCGCCACCACGGCGAAGCCGCGGCCCATCTCGCCGGCGCGCGCCGCCTCGATCGCCGCGTTCAAGGCCAGGAGGTTGGTCTGATCGGCGATGTCCTTGATCACGTTGACGATGTGGCCGATGGCTTCCGAGCGCTGGCCCAGCGAGACCAGGCTGTCCGCGGTCTGGCGCACCATGGCGCCCACCTGCTGCATGCCCTGATTGGTGTCGCTGACGATGGCCATGCTCTTTTTGGCCTCGCCCAGCATCAGCTCTGAGGATTCGGAGGCGGCGGCGGTTTGCACCGCCACATTCTGGATGGTGGCGCTCATCGCCTGCATGTTTTCGGACAACTCGTTGATGCGGACCTCTAGGAAGTCGCGGCGCTGATTGCCCTGGTCCTGCAATTGCTGGGCGAGCATTTCGGCGGAGACGTCCTGGAAGCTGGCCATGAAGCACAGCAGTTGATCGGGGTGGGCGGAGTCCCAGATCGGAAACACCTTGGTCTTGAACATGACTTCGCCCACCGGAATCATCGCGATATGTTGGTCTATCTTGCGGCTGGCCAGGTCGGCCAGGATGCGGCGGTTGTACTCCGGATCGCGGTGGAATTGGTGGATGCTGTGGCCGTGGGCGTGGTTGACGTCGACGCCGGCGCGGAATTTCTGGTTCATCATTTCTCGATGCCGGCTCAGGATGTCGCGCGCGGTCTTGTTCATATAGAAGATCGCGTTGTCGCGGCTGGTGTCGCACAGCATGATCAGATTGTCCGCGTGGTCCAGCACGCTTTCCAGTTGGCGCACCTGCCGCGCCGCGTCCGCGGTCTTGTCGACCGCCTTCATGAAGCCGAACATCCTCATCTCCCGCCTAGGTAGTTTTACGCTAGCAACAGCTGCTTGTGGTTTGGCTGAGGCGGGAGGGGAATGCAAGCCTTTTTTGATTTAAATCAAAGGCAAGAGTGTGATTTTAAACGGCTAATTTATTCTCCCAGCGGCAGAAGCAAGGTCTCCTTGACCTCTTCCATCACCACATAGCTTTTGGACTCCTTGGCCGAGGGCAGTTGCAGCAGGATGTCGCCCAGCAGCTTGCGGTACATCGACATGTCCGGGATGCGGGCCTTGATCAGGTAGTCGAATTCGCCGGAGACCAGGTGGCATTCCAGTATTTCCGGGATGCGCATGATTTCGCGGCGGAAGGCGTCGAAGATATTGCCGGATTTGGCTTCCAGCTTGATTTCCACGAACACCAGCAGCGCCGCGCCCATCGCGTGTGGATTGAGCCGGGCGTAATAGCCTTCGATGATGCCGTCGCGCTCCATCCGCCGCACCCGCTCGGTGCATGGCGTGGTGGAAAGTCCCACCTTTTCAGAGAGTTCCGTCATCGAGATGCGGCCGTTTTTCTGCAGCAGGCGCAGGATTTTCAGATCGGTTTTATCCAGCGCTTTGTCGCCGCTTGAACTTTTCTTCATGTTTTCACTATGTCTATGAAAGTTTGCAGTTTAAAAATCTGTAGTCTGACGCTACTTTGGTGAAAAAACCCAGTGTTTCATTAATATACTACGCAAAATCACTATAGCCATGTAGTGCTGCAAACGGAGAGAGAAAATGAAGGTGATCGTGCTGGGCGGCGGTGTTCTGGGCGTGTCCACGGCTTGGTATCTGGCCAAGGCGGGCTGCGATGTGACGGTGCTGGAGCGCCAGGAAGGCGTGGCCTTGGAAACCAGTTTCGGCAACGCCGGCCAGATTTCCCCCGGATATTCCACGCCCTGGGCCGCGCCGGGCATTCCGCTGAAGGCGGCCAAATGGCTGTTCCAGCGCCACGCGCCGCTGGCGGTGAAGCCGGACGGCAGCCTGTACCAGCTGCAGTGGATCGCCAAGATGCTGGCCAACTGCAATGAAGACGCTTACGCGGTGAACAAGAGCCGGATGATGCGTCTGGCCGAATACAGCCGCGACAAGATGAAAGAGCTGCGCGCCGAAACCGGCATCGGCTACGAGGCGCGCCAGGGCGGCACGCTGCAGCTGTTCCGCAGCCAGGCCCAGGTGGACGGCGTCAGCAAGGATATCGCCGTGCTCAAGGAGTGCGGCGTGGATTTCAAAGTGCTGGACCGGGACGGCTGCGCCGAGGTGGAGCCGGCGTTGGCCAGCGTCAAGCACAAGCTGACCGGCGGCCTGCAACTGCCCAACGACGAAACCGGCGATTGCAATCTGTTCACCGCCCGCCTGGCCGAGATGGCGCGCGCCAAGGGCGTTGAGTTCCGCTTCGGCGTAAGCGTGGACGGCATCGAGAGCGACGGCAAGCGCATCACCGGCGTCCGCGTCGGCGACGATCTGCTGACTGCCGACCATTATGTGGTGGCGATGGGCAGCTTCTCCCGCGACATGGTCAAGACGCTGGGCATTGATATTCCGGTTTACCCGGTCAAGGGCTATTCGCTGACCGTGCCGATCACCAATCCGGCCGGCGCGCCGGTGTCCACGGTGCTGGACGAAACTTACAAGGTGGCGATCACCCGCTTCGACGACCGCATCCGCGTCGGCGGCATGGCCGAGTTGTCCGGCTACGATCTGTCGCTGAACCCGCGCCGCCGCGAAACGCTGGAAATGGTGGTGGGCGATCTGTACCCGAACGGCGGCGACATCCCGGCCGCCAGCTTCTGGACCGGTCTGCGGCCGATGACGCCGGACGGCACGCCCATCGTCGGCGGCACCCGCTTCGCCAATCTGTCGCTGAACACCGGCCACGGCACCCTGGGCTGGACCATGGGCGCCGGCTCCGGCAAGGTGCTGGCCGACATCATCACCGGCGCCAAGCCGGAGATCAGCCTGGACGGTCTGTCCATGCAGCGCTACGCCAAACAGGGCGAAACCCTGGTGGTGCCGGCCGCCCGGCCGGCCGTGGCGGGCGCCTGAGCATGCGGCCGCTGATCGCCACCATCCGCACCCAATACCTGCGCGACAATTATCTGCTGGCCAAGCGCCAGCACGGCGGGCGGGTATTGGCGGTGCTGAAGGCCAACGGCTACGGCCACGACGCGGCGCGTTGCGCCCAGGCGCTGGCCGATGTCGCCGACGGTTTCGCCGTCGCCTGCCTTGAGGAGGCGCTGCACCTGCGCGCCGCCGGCGTGAGCGCGCCCATTCTGCTGCTGGAAGGCGTGTTCGAGGCGGCCGAGCTGGCCGAAGTCGAGCGCCACCGGCTGTGGCTGGTGGTGCAGAGCGAAGAACAGCTGCGCATGCTGGAAGAGGCCCAGCCGGCCGCGCCGTTCCGAGTCTGGCTGATGCTGGACAGCGGCATGCACCGCGAGGGCTTTTTGCCGCGGCATTACCGCGCGGCCTGGGAGCGCTTGCAGGCCAGCGGCAAGGCGGAGAGCATCGTCAAGATGACCCACTTCGCCCGCGCCGACGAGCCGACGGTGCCGATGACCTTGGCGCAGATCGAAAGCTTCGACGCCGCCACCGCCGGCCTGCCGGGGGAGGAGAGCGTGGCCAATTCCGCTGGCATCCTGTGTCATCCGCGTTCGCGCCGCGACTGGGGCCGCGCCGGCATCCTGCTTTACGGCGCCAGCCCGCTGCCGGCGGGCTTCCCGCAGGGCGATGAGCTGAAACCGGTGATGCGGCTGAGCAGCCGCATCTTCGGCGTGCGCGAGCTGGCCGCCGGCGAGCCTATCGGCTACGGCGACAACTTCGTCACCGAACGGCCGACCCGGGTGGGCCTGATCGCCGGCGGCTACGCCGACGGCTATCCGCGGCTGGCGTCCAGCGGCAGCCCGGTGGCGGTGGACGGCCGCCGTTCGCGCATCATCGGCCGGGTGTCCATGGACATGATCACCGTGGACCTGAGCGACTTGCCCGCCGCCGGCATCGGCAGCGAGGTGGAGTTGTGGGGCGACGCGGTGTCGGTCAACGAGGTGGCCGCCGCCGCCGGCAGCATTTCCTATGAATTGCTGTGCAATATCAAGCGCGCCCACTTTGTGTTCGAATAAGTTTTTTCTGATCTTCTGAAAGATATTTCAGAATCAAACGACTAAGCGGAAAGCCCGGCCATTGGCCGGGTTTTTTTATTCGTATTGAATTTTATGTTGCGCTAAGGCCGCAAGGCTGGCATCAAGTCTGGGTAATAGTGTCATTATTTGATAATTATTCTCATTAGTCTGGACGCGTCATGGAATTTCTGTTTTCCTTTATTTAAAAATAGTTACGAATCCGATGATGATTAAATATAAAAAACCATCTCCAGCTCGGCTCTGGCGGATGGCGGGGATCGTTTGTTGGGGCGTGGCGGCGCAGGCCGCGGAAGTGCCCGGCATGTCTGGCAGCATGCATCAGCAAATGGAAAACGATTCGCGGCGCCTGTTGCAGGACAACAGCCGCCGTTTCGACGCCATCATTCAGCAGCAGCGGCTGCGGCAGATGCAGCCGGACAGCAATATGATGCGGAGGCCGCAAGCGGCCGATATGAGCGAGCTGGACTGCCTGCGCGTCAAGGGCGTGCGTCTGGCCGGCATCAAGCTGTTGAGCCGCAAGGAAGTGGCCTCGCTGGGCGAACTGGCCAGCGACTGCCTGAACAATGAAGAGTTGAACCGCTTCAGCCGCGGCTTGACCCAGCTCTATCTGAAGAAGGGCTATATCGCCGCGCGCGTGGCGGCCGAAGGGCCGGACGAGCAGGGCGTGCTGACCTTGCGCGTGCACGAAGGGCGGGTGGAGAAGATCGTCAGCGACGACCGGCGCAGCAATCCGGCCACCTTGTTTCCCGGCGTGGTCGGCCGGCCGCTGAACATCCACGACGCCGACCAGGGCCTGGACCAGGCCAACCGCCTGCCGTCCAGCAAGGCGACGCTGGACATCCTGCCCGGCGAAACCGTGGGCGGCTCCATCCTCAGCCTGCGCAACAATAAGGACGCGCCCTGGCGCTTGAACTTCAACGCCGACAACACAGGCCGCGACAGCACCGGCCGGGTGCAGGCCGGCGTGGGCCTGTCCTGGGACAGTCCGCTGGGTCTGTCCGATTTCGTCAGCGTGTCGGCGCAACGCACCAGCAACGACAACGCGGTGCGGCACAGCCGCAGCGAATCGCTGTTTTACTCCCTGCCTTACGGCTATTGGACGTTCAGCGCCTTCGCCAGCCGCGCCGATTATCTGAACCCGCTGCAATTGCAGCACAACGCGGTGAATTTGTCCGGCCGCACCGCCCAGAGCGGCCTGCGAGTGGACCGGGTGGTGAGCCGCGGCCAGAACCAGACCACCTCGCTGACGGCGCAACTGACGCATAAACGGGTGCGCAATTACTTTCTCGACAGCGAGATCGAGATCACCAGCCCCACGCTGAGCGTGGCCGAGCTGGGCCTGTCCCGGCTGCAATTGCTCAGCGGCGGCGTGTTGATCGCGGATGCAGGGGTGCAGCGCGGCACGCGCTGGCTGGGCGCCAGCGCGCCGGACCCGCGCGCGCCGGACGGACCCAACCCGCAGTTCACCAAGTGGAAGGCTTCGCTGAACTGGTTTCAAAGCCTGGGCCTGCCCGGCGGACCGTATCAGCTCAATAGCGCGCTGACCGGCCAGACCAGCCGCGATTATCTGCCCGGCGTCGAGCAGATGGACGTGTCCGACGCCAGCGCGGTGCGCGGTTTCCGCCGCAACACCCTGGCCGGGGAAACCGCCTGGTCCTGGCGCAATACCTTGTCGCGCCGCTTTGAGCTGGCCGGCGTCGGCGTGACGCCGCGTATCGGTCTGGACGGCGGCCGGGTGTTGCCGCATCGCTCGGTCCAGCAATGGCAGAGCATTGCCGGCGCCAGCCTGGGCCTGGCTTTCAGCTACCGCAAGGCCAGCCTGGACCTGGAATACAGCCGGCCCTTGTACAAGCCCGCCGGCTGGCAGCAGGAAGGCCATCAGCTGTTCGCCAAGCTGGCGCTGTCCTGGTGATGCTTTTGGCATTTATTTTTTGTCGTGAATATTTTTTGAAAGAAATTAGCTGCGAAAGCGACTAAGCGATATTGGCAGTATTTCATTTGAATTGATTTAAAAAGAGACGTAGATTCGAAATCAAACGTATGTTTCATTGTGGGCGGATCCGGCTGGCAGGCTGGAGAGGCCCACGGAACATGGGTGTTTGGATAGACGGTTTTGGACCGGATCTGCTTGTTCTCTGAATGAACGGGACTCAAATCATGAAGAAAAAAATAAATTTCGGCTTATCGGTAACGGGGAAAGTGGCGGCGGCGCTGACTCTGGCGTTTTGGGCGGTGGAAGCCGCGATGGCGGCCGGCATCGTCGCCGGCGGCAACGGCGCGCAGCCGCAGGTGAGCAACGCCGCCAACGGCGCGGCGGTGGTCAATATCGTGGCGCCCAGCGCCGCGGGCCTGTCGCATAACCAATACCAGGATTTCAACGTCGGCAAGCCCGGCGCGGTGTTCAACAACTCCGCCGCCGGCGGCCAATCGCAGCTGGCCGGCCAGTTGGGCGCCAACGCCTTGCTGGGCGGGCGCGAAGCCAGCGTGATCTTGAACGAAGTGATCAGCCGCAACCCGTCCTTGCTGTTGGGCAAGCAGGAAGTGTTCGGCAAGGCCGCCGACTATGTGCTGGCCAACCCCAACGGCATCACCTGCAGCGGTTGCGGCTTCATCAACACCCCGCGCGCTTCGCTGCTGGTGGGCAACGCCAATATCGAAAACGGCGCCATCGCCTCCTTGCAGGCGGCGATGAACGGCAACGCACTCAGCGTCAACGGCGCCGGTCTGAGCGGCGTCAACGTGCTGGACCTGATCGCGCCGCGCATCGATGTGCGCGGCAATGTCGCCGCGCGCGAGCAGCTTAATGTCCGCGCCGGTTTCAACCTGGTGGATTACCAGGGCCAGGACGCCAAGGTGCTGCGCAGCGATAAGGCGCCGGAAGGCGTGGGCTCGCTGGACAGCGTGTTCCTGGGCGCGATGCAGGCCGGCCGCATCAATATCATCAGCACCGCCGACGGCGCCGGCGTCAATGTGGGCGGCAGCCTGAACGGCGCGCAGGAAGTGTCGGTGGACGCGCGCCAGGGCAAACTGGCGCTGGAAGGCGCGCAGATCCGCGCCAGCGAAGGCAAGGTGGCCCTGGTCGCGCGCCAGATCGACAGCCGCGGCCGGGCGGAAACCTCCACCACCCAAGACAGCGGCCACGATGAGAGCTGGTTCATCTGGAAAACCGGTGAAAGCAATACCGCCAGCAATGGCAGCGATACCCGCATCAAGCGCAGCGTCATCAGCGCGCGCGACGATGTGAGCCTCAGCGCCGGCGACGCGGCGACCTTGGCCGCCACCGACATCAGCGGCCGCAATGTGGCGCTCAGCGGCAAGGATCTGACGCTGGACAGCCAAGTGGCGGACAGCGCGTCCAGCAACAGCAATCACGCCTGGAAAAACTCCTGGGCCTATAACCGCGACCAAAGCGAAACCAGCCAGCGTCAGGAAGGCGTGCGCATCCGCGCCGAGCAGGACGCCACGCTGACCGCGGCGGCGACGGCGGCGGACAACCAGGCGGTGGACGGCGCGCAGCCGCGCGGCCAGATCGCCATCCGCGGCGGCAGCGTCAGCGCCGGCCAGGACATCCGCCTGCAGGCCGACGGCGGCGTGAAGCTGAGCGGCGTGACGGAAACCGATACCCGCAGCGATAGGGGCAATCGCAAGAACGACGGCGCCAGCCTGGAAACCGGCTCTTGGGACCATGCGTCCAGCGAGCAACGCCTGGCGCAAAGCCAGCTGCGCGCCGGCCGCGATCTGGATATCCGCGCCAGCGGCGACATCGACGCCAAGGCGGCCAAGCTGGCCGCCGGCCGCGACGCCTCCCTGGACGCGGGCGGCGCGCTCGGCCTGGGCGTGCAGCAGACGACGAACCAGAACAGCCAGCGCAACGACCAGGTGTACTGGGGCGGCATCGGCGGCGGCGGCAACCGCGACAACGGCAAGACCGACACCGTCAACACCGGCAGCGATCTGACCGCCGGCGGCAAGCTGACGCTGCGCGGCGACAGCGTGGCCATCGCCGGCAGCCGCGCCCGCGGCGAGCGGGACGCGGTGGCGATCAGCCGCAACGGCGACATCAGCATCGACAGCGTGGTCAACCAATCGCAAACCCGCACCGATCAGCGCAGCGGCACCGCCTTCAACATCACCAAGAGCAGCAGCAAGGGCAATGCCAGCCAGCAGCAGGCGGTCAACGCCGAGCTGAAGTCCGACACCAATCTGAGCATCCAGTCCGCCAAGGACGTGGCGATCAGCGGCAGCCAGGTGCGCGCAGGCGGCGAATTGAACGTGGCCGCCAACGGCGACATCAAGGTGGCGGCGTCGCAGACCCGCGATAAGGTAGAGAGCAAGGACACCGAGCTGGCGCTGCGCGGCGTCGGCGAGATCACCGGCGACAAGCAGTACCGCGGCGGCGTGCGCATCGAGCACAGCAGCAGCAGCGTGGACCGCGACGCGACCCAGAACCAGGCGGCGACGCTGTCCGGCGACAAGGTGGCGCTCAATGCCCAGGGCGATCTGACCGTGACCGGCTCCAAGCTGAACGCCGGCGCCGGCGGCGCGGCCCTCAGCGGCCAGAACGTCAGCCTGAACGCGGCGCAGGATACGGTGAAGGAAAGCAAGAGCAGCAGCGTCACCGGCGGCGGCCTCTATATCGACGCCGGCCTGGACAAGACCGGGGTGGCGCTGGGCGTGGACCAGAAGAACAGCCGCAGCCAGTCCGACAGCAGCACGGCCCAGGTCAGCGCGATCAACTCCAAGGGCGGGGTCAGCATCGTCGCCGGCAACGGCGACGGCGACATCCGCAACCAGGGCGCCCAGGTCAAGGCTGATGGCGACATCAAGCTGGCCGGCGGCCGCATCGACAACCAGGCGGCCAACAGCAGCCAGAAAACCACCTCCGACAGCAGTCATTGGGGCGTGGAAGTGGGCGTCAACGCCGATTACAGCGGCGTGACCCGTCCGCTGGTGGCGGCCGGCGAGAAGGTGGCCAAGGGCGATGTGATCGGCGCGGCCGGCGCCGCCGGCGATCTGGGCGCGGCCAATCTGGGCGTGGATGTCGGCGTCAAGGCCGGCGTCGGCTCGGAGACCCGCCAATCCAGCACCGCGCAGGCCAGCAGCCTGAACGGCGGCAATATCAAGGTGGACGCCAAGGCCGGGCTCAGCGATCAAGGCACCCAGTATCAGGCCGGCAACACGGTGGAGATCAAGGCGGACAGCCATCAGTTCAGCGCCGCGGCCAATACCCAGAGCCAGAGCGGCAGCAAGACCGAGGCGGATGTCGGCGTGCGCGTCTACACCACCACCGGCGAGGATGTGAACGTCAAGGCGGCCGGCAGCGGCAGCACGGTGACGAGCGCCTCGTCCAGCTCCACCGCGGTCACCGGCGGCATCCGCGCCGGCAACGGCGTCAAGGTGGACGTGGACAACAACGCCGCTTACCAGGGCGTGGCCATCGCCGGCGGCAAGGGCGCGGCCAGCGTCAACGCGGGCGGCGATCTGAGTTTCAGCCAGGCCAACAACAGCAGCAGCAGCGAGCAGCGCACCGTGGGCGGCAAGGCCAATCTGGCCATCACCACCAGCCCGATCGAAGGCGGCGGCAAGAATGTCGGCGGCAGCGGCGCGGTGGCGGTGAACGTGGACAAGCAGCAAGCCAAGTCCAGCACCGCCGTGACCGGCGGCGTGGACGCCGACGCCGGCGTGAGCTTGACGGCCGGCGGCAAGCTGGGTCTGCAGGGCGATAAGATCGCCAGCCGCGGCGACGTGACGCTGCAGGGTGACAAGGTGGAGTTCAAGGCCGCCGAATCCAGCGCCGACAAGTCCGGCAGCCAGTGGGGCTTCGATCTCAAGGCCGGCGGCAGCCAGAGCAATGGCCAGGAGAAGGCGAGCAAGGGCTTCAATGTGGGGGCCGGCGGTAATTACGCCAGCACCGACGAGTCCAGCCGCAGCCAGACCGGCGGCAGCGTGGTCAGCGGCGGCAAGGCCAGCATAGCGGCCGGCAGCGGCGGCATCCGCCTGAGCGGCACTCAGGTGCAGGGCGACAGCGCCAAGCTGGACAGCCAGGGCGATATCCGCCTGGAGTCGGCGCAGTCCAGCAGCCAACGCAACAACTGGAGCGTGGCCGGCAATATCGGCGGCGGCAACAAGGCCAGCAGCGACAAGGAAAACGGCCAGATCAAACCTGACAGCACCAAGAACGTGCACGACATCAAGGCCGGCCTGGAGGTGAAGGTGGATCAGCAGGACAAGCTGAGCAACACTAACGCCAGCGTGACCGCCAAGCAGCAAGTGGAACTGAACGCCGAAGGCAACGCCACCCTGGCCGGCGCCAATGTCAGCGGCAAGACCGTCACTGGCCAGGTGGGCGGCAAGCTGGCGCTGGAGAGCCGTCAGGATCGCGACAACAGCGTGAAGGTGGACGTGGCGCTGGGCGTCAACAGCTCCAACGGCAAGGAGGCCAGCCTGGTCGATCAGGCCGCCGACAAGGCTGGTCCGCTGAAGGACAAGGTGAAGGAGAAGGGCGCCGAGCTGGTCAACGCCGCGTCCGACAAGGTGAAGGAGAAGTATGACAGCCTGGCCTTCAACAAGGGCCTGAAGGAAGACACCACCAATGCGGTGAGCTTCAACGCCAACAGCGAAACCGTCACCCTGCCCGAGCAGCCGACCTCCGGCCCGGCCAAGTCCGGCACGCTGGACACGCTGGCGCGCAAAGGCGGCAACACGTTGAAGGACAAGCTGCTGAACGCCCAGGACAAGGGCACCGAGCTGAAGGCCGACGTGGACGTCAGCGTCAAGCGCGACAACTCGGTGGGCGTCGTTACCGGCATCGCCGGCGCCGACGGCGTGACCCTGCAAGTGGGCGGCAAGACCCAGCTGACCGGCGCGACCGTGTCGTCCGCCAACGGCAAGGTGGACCTGGGCGATTCCAAGGTGGAAACCGCCGACATCGCCACCGAGCGCTACAACGGCGGCGGCGGGGTCAAGCTGAACAGCACCCCGTCAGGCATCCTGAAGCAGGCGGTCAGCGACGTGACTTCCGGCAAGGCGCCGCTGATCCGCGCCGAGCATGAGAATACGCCGACCGTGGTGAAGGGCGGTATCCAGAGCAAGTAAGACGCTTGATCCAAGCGAAAACCCCCGCCGGGCAACTGGCGGGGGTTTTGTTTTTAGCCGGCCGCTCTCACAAGGGAATGAACTCGGTCTCGCCCGGCACCATCGGGAAACGCTGGGCGATCCAGTCCGCGCGCGCCTGGGCCAGCCGCTCGCGGCGGCTGGACACGAAGTTCCAGTCCAGATAGCGCGGGCTGGCCGGCGGCGTGCCGCCCAGCAGCATCACCCGGCTGTCGCGCCGCGCGATCAGTTCGCCGCCCTGGCCGGTTCTCAGCAGGCCCAATTCGTTGGCGTTCAGCGCGGCGCCGTCCACGTCCAGTTCGCCGGCGGCGACATAGGCGGCCAGTTCGTCCACGCCTTCCGGCAGCGCCAAGCGCGCGCCGGCCGGCATGGCGGCGCTGGCGTAGAACACCGGCAGCGGATAGGCGACCGGCGAGCGACGGCTCCAGCCTTCGCCCATCAGCAGGTTCAGTTCCACCCCGTCTTGGTTCCAGCGCGGCAAGTCCTCGGCCGGGTAATGGGCGAAGGCCGGCTCGCATTCCTCCTGTTCATCCGGCAGCGCCAGCCACAGCTGCATGCCTTCCACCGCCACGCCTTGCTGGCGGATGTCGGCCGGCACCCGCTCGGAGTGGGTGATGCCGCTGCCGGCGGTCATCAGGTTGACCGCGCCGGGCGCGATGCGCTGCACCGTGCCCAGGCTGTCGCGATGCATCATCGCGCCGGAAAACAGATAGGTGACGGTGGCCAGGCCGATGTGCGGATGCGGCCGCACATCGCCGGCGCTGCCTTCGGCGGCGAAACGGGCCGGACCCATGTGATCGAGAAACACAAAGGGGCCGACGCGGCGCGCCTGGCGGGTGGGCAACAGCCGGCGCACCGGAAAGCCGATGTCGCGGCCCTGGCTGGCGATGGTTTGGGTAAGCAGCGGCATGGCGGCTCCAGCTTAGGGTTTGAGGGTCAGAAGCGGCCGTCGCGAAAATCGGCTATGGCTTCTTCCACTTGTTCGCGCGTATTCATCACGAAGGGGCCCCATTGCGCGATGGGTTCGCCCAGGGGCTTGCCGGCAATCAGCAGCAAGCGGCTGTCGGCCGCGGCGCGGAGGCTGACGCCGTCGCTGTCGGCGCGGTTGTCCAGCACCGCCATCTGTCTTGCCTTGACGCCGCGCTGTTGCGCGCCGACGGCGATCTCACCCTGATAAACATAGAGGAAGGCGTTGTGGCCGGCGGGGATTTCCAGCGTCTCTTCGCTGCCGGCGTCCAGACGCAGGTCCAGGTACAGCGGTTCGGTGGCTTCGCGTTCCACCGCGCCGGCCTGGCCGCGCCAGTGGCCGGCGATCAGTCGCGCCTCGCCTTGGGCCGGCGCAGACGGAATCTCGGCGGCGGGGATGTCGCGATACCACGGCGCGCACAGCTTGCGCTCCGCCGGCAGGTTCAGCCACAGCTGGAAGCCGTGCATCAGGCCATCCTCTTGTTCCGGCAGTTCGGAATGCACGATGCCGCGGCCGGCGGTCATCCATTGCACGCCGCCGGGGCCGAGCAGGCCTTCCTGGCCGGTATTGTCGCGGTGGCGCATGCGGCCGGCCAGCATATAGGTGATGGTTTCGAAGCCGCGGTGCGGATGGCTGGGAAAGCCGGCGATATAGTCGTCGGGATTGTCGGAACGGAATTCGTCCAGCATCAGGAAAGGGTCCAGCCGCCTTTGCAGATCGGAGCCGAGCACGCGCAGCAGGCGCACGCCTGCGCCGTCCGACACCGCCTGGCCGTTGACCAGGCCTTCCGCTTCCCGGCTGATGAATGGGTGTTGCATGGCCATGTCTCCCTGTGGGGCCGGACTGGCGTCCGGCGGTTTACATGGCCGGATTATTGCGCGCCGCCGACGCGCTTGATAGCGCAAAGAATTGCGCGTCAGATTCAAAAAATCTGAACGCGCAGCGGCCTCAACTCAGGGCGGCTTGCTGGCTCTGTCCGCGCAGATAGTCTTCCAGCGCGTGGCCGGCGGACAGGATGTGGAAGCGGATGAATTCCGCCGCCTCGTCGGCCTTGCCCTGGCGGGACAGCTCCAGTAGCTTGCTGTGCTCCTCGTGCGCCCGCTCCATGGTGCGGGTGAACAGGATCTGCATCCGGGTGTAGCGGTCGGTCTTGTTGTGCAGCTGCTCGATCAGCGCCAGCGTGTTGGGCCGCTTGGCGGCGCGGTACAAGGCCAGGTGGAAGCGGGAGTTCAATTCCCCCCAGTGGCGCACGTCGTTGTTGCGCAGCGCTTGTTCGAATTCGCGCAGGGTTTGCTGGGCCAGATCGTGATCGGCCTTGGTGTGACAGGGGATGGCGGCTTTGAGCACCGAACCTTCCAGCATCGCGCGGATTTCCAGCAGCTCCAGCACGTCTTCCAGCGACAGCTTGGACACCAGCGCGCCCTTGTGGTCGATGATCTGGATCAGGCCTTCGGCTTCCAGCTGGCGCAGCGCCTCGCGCACCGGCACCCGGCTGACGCCGTATTCATTGGACAGCGCCTCTTGGCGCAGTTGTTGGCCATCGGCGAACTCCCCGGAGAGAATGCGCTGGCGCAGGGATTCGGTTACGGCACTGGTGAGCGTCTGGCGCTTGATCGGCTGCATGGTGGTCATGGTGGTGGGTGTCGTCGTCAGTCAAGCGGTGTCATGCAAATGTATTCGATTATACGGAGCTTGAACTGTCAGACAAGGCCCAAAACTGACCTTATGAGTCGCTAAAATGAAAAAACCCGGCGTTTGGCCGGGTTTTTTTAAGATTTGGGGTGGATGATGGGGCTCGAACCCACGACAACAGGAATCACAATCCTGGACTCTACCAACTGAGCTACATCCACCGCCGAAAGCGGTGAGCCGACGCCCTGAGGCGGCAACTTGAAATAGGGTGGGGTGGATGATGGGGCTCGAACCCACGACAACAGGAATCACAATCCTGGACTCTACCAACTGAGCTACATCCACCACTGAAAAACAAGCACTGCATTGTACCACAATTACTTGGCGCGCCCGACAGGACTCGAACCTGTAACCCCCGGCTTAGAAGGCCGGTGCTCTATCCGGTTGAGCTACGGGCGCTCGGTCGGGCTTCGCCTTACTGCTGGTCGGGGCGGCGGGATTCGAACTCGCGACCCCCTGATCCCAAATCAGGTGCGCTACCAGGCTGCGCTACGCCCCGACGACAGAGACCGCAACTATACGGATGGCGATTTGGGCTGTCAACACCTGTTTGTAATTAAATTGCGGCCGGCCAGGGGCGCGATATTGGCCGGGCGGCGGGCTGGGCGGCACTTCCCTTTATTTATCTTGATCTTAAGTAAGTTTTGTTGCGCAGCGGCATTTCGGAAGCGGCTGAAAAATGCGAGAATATGCGCCTTCTTTTTCAGCCTCTATTATGGAACCGGCCCATGGCAGCACAACTGATTGACGGCAAAGCGGTAGCGGAAAAACTGATCGCCAAGGTGGGCGAGGGCGTGCAGGCGCGCCTGGCCGCGGGCAAGCGCGCCCCGGCGTTGGCGGTGATCCTGGTGGGCGAGGACCCGGCGTCCGCGGTCTACGTGGGCAGCAAGAAGCGCTCCTGCGAGAAAGCCGGCATCCGTTCGCTGGCCTATGATCTGCCGGCCGATACCAGCCAACAGGCGCTGCTGGACATCATCGACCGCTTGAACGCGGACGCGGAGGTGGACGGCATCCTGGTGCAGCTGCCGCTGCCCAAGCAGATCGACCCGCAGGCGGTGATCGAGCGCATCGACCCGAAAAAGGATGTCGACGGCTTCCATCCCTATAATATGGGCCGGCTGGCGATCAAGATGCCGTTGCTGCGTCCCTGCACCCCGCGCGGCGTGATGACGCTGCTGGAAGAGTACGGCATCGATCCCAAAGGCAAGAAAGCGGTGATCGTCGGCGCGTCCAATATCGTCGGCCGTCCGCAGGCGCTGGAAATGCTGCTGGCGCGCGCCACGGTGACGGTGTGCCACAGCGCCACCGCCGATCTGGCCGCCGAAGTGGCCGCCGCCGACATCGTGGTGGCCGCGGTGGGCATCCCCAACTTCGTCAAGGGCGAGTGGGTCAAGCCGGGCGCGGTGGTGATCGACGTGGGCATCAACCGTCTGGACAGCGGCAAGCTGTGCGGCGACGTGGAGTTCGCCGCGGCGGCCGAGCGTGCCGGCTTCATCACCCCGGTGCCGGGCGGCGTCGGCCCGATGACGGTGGCCACCTTGCTGCAGAACACTCTGGACTCCGCCAATATGCACGCTTGAACGGCGCGCCGTTCAGCCCAAAACGCCATCGCCGCTTCCGCGGCGGCGGCGTTTTTGTTTTATCGGCGCGCGATAGGGCCGGCGCTTGCAAACAAAGCGAGACGTTGGCGGCCCGGCTATCGTAAAATCGACGGTTTTAGTTCGCAGTAAGCAAATCCGATCATGAGTCAAGACAAGCAATCGGCCACGCTGTTGATCAGCGCGCCGGACAAGAAGGGCCTGGTGGCGGCCATCGCCAACTTCCTGATGACCTACAACGCCAACATCATGCACGCGGACCAGCATCAGGACACCAGCGAAAACCTGTTCCTGATGCGGGTGCAGTGGGATGTGGACGGCTTCACCCTGCCGATGGAGAACTTCGCCGCCGCCTTCCAGCCGATTGCCGACGAACACGCGATGAACTGGAAGGTGTCGCTGTCCACCCGCAAGCCGCGGATGGCCATCTTCGTGTCCCAGTACGAGCACTGCCTGGTGGACCTGATGCACCGCTGGCGCATCGGCGAGCTGGACTGCGAGATCCCGCTGGTGATTTCCAATCACGAAACCTGCCGCCGGCTGGTGGAGTTCAACGGCATTCCCTTCCATGTGATCAAGGTCACCAAGGACAATAAGGAAGAGGCCGAGGCCGAGCAGTTCCGCCTGCTGGAAGAGGCCGGCGTGGACTTCATCGTGCTGGCCCGCTATATGCAGATCCTGTCCCAGGGTTTCGTCGAGCGCTATCCGGACCGGGTGATCAACATCCATCACAGCTTCCTGCCGGCATTCGACGGCGCCAAGCCTTATCACCGCGCGTTTGCGCGCGGGGTGAAGCTGATCGGTGCCACCAGCCACTACGTGACCGAGGATCTGGACGAGGGCCCGATCATCGAGCAGGAAGTCACCCGCATTTCTCACCGCGACGAAGTGGACGACCTGATCCAGAAAGGCCGCGACCTGGAAAAAGTGGTGTTGTCGCGCGCCGTGCGCTGGCATATGGATAACCGCGTGCTGTCCTATAACAACAAGACGGTAGTCTTTGACTGAGAGCGGACATGCGCCTGCTGATTGACGATGTGGTGGATTTGCTGCGCTTCAGGGTCAAGCCCCTGGGCGAGTATCAGTATCCGCGCTGGCAGACCCTGTTGTTCCTGATCGCGCTGGGCCTGGTGGCCAGCGCCGACACCGCTGAGCTGGGCAACAACCTGACCGGCCGCATGCTGTTCATGGTGCTGTTCACGCTGGCGGAAACCCTGTGTTTCGCCGGCTTCATCGGCCTATGGCTGCGTTTTGCCAAGTGGGACGGCCATGGTTCGCTGTTCGGCCTGGTGGCGGTGGCCAGCGGCCTGCAGTTCGTGGAACCGCTGACCAGCTGGTTGCCGGACGACGCGGCGCTGGCGGTCAACGGAGTGTTGTCCATCTTCGGCATTCTGGTGTTGGTCAACGCGCTGGCCGTGGTGTCGGGCATTCACCGGCTGCGGGTGGCGCTGGGAGTGTTGTTGTTCGCGCCGGTGGCCATGGTCTTGCTGGCCGGGGCCTTGTCGCTGGGTTCGGCGGCGGGCTGGGTGGATTTGCCCGCCGGCGTGGCCGACGCCGCGCGCGGAGCGGAGAGCTCGGCGCCCGCAAGCGGCATCTGAGCCGCGGGCTGAAAAAAGAACAGGACATGCCAAGGCATGTCCTGTTTTGCATGGAGGGCGCGTGGACGGGCCGGCGCGCTCAATCCACCTTGGCGATGTAGCGGGCCAGGCCCAGCAGCGCGCGCAGCGCGTCGCCCTTGGCGGTGACTTCGCCGCGCAGCCGCGCGTAGCGGCGCAGGATGGCGCGGCCCTCTATGAACAGGTCCATGTCGGTGTCCGGCGAGGACACCAAGGCGATGCGTTCGATTTCCCCCTGCGGGCGCGGCTGGCCCTGCGCGATGCACAGGTAGACCTTGTGCGCGTTGAACGGGGTGATGTGATCGAACAGATACAGCATGGAGTTGATGCGCAAGCCGGTTTCTTCCCGCACTTCGCGGATCAGCGCCTGGGAGCGCAGTTCGCCGCGGGCGGCCTTGCCGCCGGGAAGATTGTAGCGGCCGCCTTTGGCCGCGGTGACCAGCACGCCGTCGGGCAGTTCGATAATAGCGGTTGCGCGCCTGGCCAGGTCCGCCGGCAGGCGCTCGTTTCTTTTTTCTTCCAAAACACTCATTCTTCAAAAAATTAGTTAGGGCCACCGGCGAGAGTGGCCCTGGATATTATTTTTCCATTCTAAAGCACTAGACCGATCAGTCCAATAAGCTGTGCTCAAAATTTACTCATATATCTGATTTGAATGAGATAAATCGCGCCGCCATTCAAATTGAAACCATGCGGTTTCCGCGCTCAAAGCAGTTTGGCCAATAAACCGCCCAGACCCACCAGCAGGCAGTAGTAGCCAAACGGGCGCAGCGACTCGATTTCGCTTTTCTTGAAGTAGCGCATCAGGAAGGCGGTGCTGGCGTAAGCGCAGGCGCCGGACAGCAGGCCGCAGGCCAGCAGCAGTCCTGCGGAAACCTTGCTGTGCGCCAGCTTGGGCACTTCCAGCACGCCGGCGGCGGCGATGATGGGAGTGGCCAGCAGGAAGGAGAAGCGCGCGGACGAGGCGTAGTCCAGGCCATGGGCGAGGCCGGTCACCAGGGTGGCGCCGGAGCGGGAGAAGCCGGGCAGCAGGGCCAGGGCCTGGCCCGCGCCTATCTTGATCGCGCCAGAGAAGCTTAGCCGCTCCAGGTCCAGATGGGCTTGCTTCCGTTTCAGGCGGTCGCCCCACAGCAGGAGCAAGCCGTTCAGGCTGAGGAAGATCAGCACCGCGGTGGTGCTGGTGAACAGCGCGCGCAGCTGTTTTTCCAGCAGCAGGCCCAGCAAGCCGGCGGGGATGGTGCCGGCGATCAGCAGCCACATCAGCCGGGCGTCCGGATTGGAGGCCTTGCCGCCGGCCTTGAGGAAGCCGCCTGTCAGTTGCAGCCAATCGCGGCGGAAGTACAGCAGCAGCGCGGCGGCGGTGCCCAGGTGCAGCACCACCATGAAGGGCAGGAAATCCGGGCTCATGCGGTTGATGGACCAATGCAGCCAGTCCGGTATCAGCACGCCGTGGCCCAGGCTGCTGACGGGAAAGAGTTCGCTGACGCCCTGGATGACGGCGAACAGCAGGGCTTCGATAGGGTTCATGGCGGGTCCTGTGGCGGTGGGAGGCGGCTTGCGCCGGCCTGCTTATCAACGCCGCCGCCGCGGACCGGTTGACCGGCTCAGTTGCGCTGCCGGCGTTCCAGCGCTTGTTCCTCCTCTTCCAGCCGCCGGCGAATGGCGGAGAAGAAGCGGTGGATGCCGTGCACGGACTCGGACAGCTCGGCCAGGCATTGTTGGCGCCGCTCGGGCGTCAGCGCGGGCATTTGCACTTCCGGGTCCGGATTGCGCTCGAAAGCCAGGGTCAGGATGGGCTCCAGCAGCGGCGCCTGCTCCGGATCGTCGAACAGCAGGCCCCAGTCCTCGTTCAGCAATTGCATGCCTTCGGAAAAGCCTTCGGCCCAGTCGTTGCCTCGGATCTCGCCGGCGGCGTCCGCTTCCAGCCAGGGTTGGAAGGCGTCGTCCTCGCGCAGCGCGGCGGAGACGTCCAGCCAATGCCCCATCAGCAGTTTGGCGAACTGTTCCAGCGCCTTGTCGCTGGGAAAGGCGGCATCGTCGTCGAAGGCGTCGCCGATGATGGCGGGCAGGCATTCTGTCGGCTTGATCGGTTCCGGGCCGCAGAGCAGGGCGGCGAAGAAGCCGTCCAGATGTTCCAGATTCATGCCTTGCTGCGGCAGGAAGCGGTTCAGGGTGGCGGCCAGGCGTTGGTAGTCGGCGTCGGAAAGCGGGGTATGGCTCATGGCGGACCAGGGCTAGGGAGAAAAGCCCATTATCCGCCATCTGGCGGCCCAGCGCACCGCCGGCCGCGCGGCGCGTCGCAATCACGATGCGGAGGGCTTGACGGCTCTGTTACAATCGTTCTTTTTTGACCCAACCTCCAATAGGTTTCCATCATGTTGACCGTGTATAACACCCTGACCCGCCAGAAAGAAGAGTTCAAACCCATCGAGCCCGGCAAGGTGTGTATGTACGTGTGCGGCATGACGGTCTACGACCTCTGTCATATCGGACACGCGCGCATGTTGGCGGCCTTCGACGTGATCTATCGCTGGCTGGACGCGTCCGGCTACGACGTCACCTATGTGCGCAATATCACCGATATCGAGGACAAGATCATCAAGCGCGCCGCCGAGCGCGGCATTCTGCCGCAGCAGTTGGTGGAAGAGACCATCGCCGACATGCGTCAGGACGCCGCCGCGCTGAGCCTGTTGCCGCCGACGTTCGAGCCGCGCGCCACCCAGCATGTGCCGGGCATGGTGGCTATGATCGAAAAGCTGATCGCCAACGGCAAGGCCTACGCCGCGGACAATGGCGACGTGTATTACGCGGTGCGCGAGTTCGAGGGCTACGGCAAATTGTCCGGCCGCACCCTGGACAAGCTGCGCGCCGGCGAACGGGTGGAAGTGGACCCGCACAAGCGCGATCCGCTGGACTTCGTGCTGTGGAAAGCGGCCAAGCCGGGCGAGCCGTCCTGGGACAGCCCGTGGGGCGCGGGGCGTCCGGGCTGGCATATCGAGTGCTCGGTGATGAGCTGTCATCATCTGGGCGAGAATTTCGACATCCACGGCGGCGGCGAGGATCTGCAATTCCCGCACCATGAGAACGAAATCGCCCAGTCCGAGGGCGCCCATGGCCACCAGTACGTTAATTACTGGCTGCACAACGGTTTCATCAATGTCGACGGCGAGAAAATGTCCAAATCGCTGGGTAATTTCTTCACCATCCGCGACGTGCTGGGCCATTTCGACGGCGAGGTGATCCGCTTCTTCATCGTGCGCAGTCATTACCGCAGCCCGGTGAACTACACCGACAGCATCCTGGTCGACGCCAAGCACGGCCTGACCCGGCTCTATACCGCCTTGCGCGGCCTGGAGCTGCCGGCCTCCGCCGGCATAGACTGGAAGAACCCGTTCGCCGCGCGCTTCCAGACCGCGATGAACGACGACTTCAATTCTTCGGAAGCGGTGGCGGTGTTGTTCGAGCTGGCCGGCGAAGTCAACAAGAGTCGCGATCCGCGTCAGGCGCGCCTGCTGAAGGACCTGGGCGGCGTGCTGGGCCTGCTGCAGCGCGACCCGGAAGACTTCCTCAAGGGCGGCGCCGGCGACGAGGAGTTGTCGGCCGAGGCGGTGGAAGCCTTGATTCAGGCGCGCAAGGATGCGCGCGCCGGCAAGAACTGGGCGGAGTCCGACCGCATTCGCGATGAGTTGACCGCCAAGGGCATCGTGCTGGAAGACAGCGCCCAGGGCACGGTCTGGCGCCGCGCCTGAGTCGCAGGGGCCGCCATTGACAGTGGATTTGGCACTTGTCAAGCGGCGGCAAAGCGCGGATAATCGATAGTTTCGCAAGCAGTACAGGCAAATCCCCTGTACCCGATTTGAAAGGAAGACACATGAAAACCGATATTCACCCGACTTACAAAGACCTGACCGTTACCTGCTCCTGCGGTAGCCAGTTCGTGACCAAGTCCACCATGTCCAAGGACGCGTTCGGCATTGAAGTTTGCTCCAACTGCCACCCGTTCTACACCGGCAAGCAAAAGATCGTCGACACCGCCGGTCGCGTTGACAAGTTCAACCAAAAGTTCGGCGGCTTCTTCAAGCGCTAAGCGCCGAGGATACGTTGGACACCCAGAAAAAGGCAGCTCAGGCTGCCTTTTTTCTATGATTCCGGAGCGGCGGCGGCAGGGTTTGGCAGATTCCGGCCGGCGGCGCGCGTACCTATATCTGCAAGGTTGAGGCCATGGCGATCCACATCGTTTACCTGTCCCACGGCGGCAAGAAATACTACGACCAGACCCGCTTTTCCGTGTTGAGCCTGTTGAATTTGCTGCTGAAGCAGCAGCGGCAGGACGTGAAGATCATGGTGTACACCGACGCGCCGGACAGCGTGCCCGCGCATCCCCTGGTTCGCACCGAGACCCTGAGCCGGGCGCAGTTGCAGGCGTATCGCGGCCAGTTCGACTATGTGCACCGCATCAAGCTGGAAGTGATGCTCAAGGCGGCGCGCGAACTGGGCACCGCCGTCTTGTACGTGGACTGCGACACCCGTTGGCTGCGGGTGCCGGATGAGCTGTTCGCCCAACTGGAAGCAGGCAACGCCAGCTGCATGCACGTCAACGAAGGCGTGTTCGGTCCCGGCTTCTTCCCGGATTATCTGGCCGCGGTGGACAAGCACGGCGCCGAGCTGCGCAAGATGGGCGTGGCCGACGTCCAGGGCCTGGCGATGTGGAACGCCGGCGTGGTCGGCGCTTCCGCCGGCATGGTGCCCTTCTTTGAAACCGCCTTGCGCATCAACGACTTCCTGCTGCCGCGCGTGGAAGCGCGCAACTGGACCGAGCAGCTGGCCTGGTCGCTGGTGGCCTGCGACGGCCGTCAGCCGCTGGCGCTGGGGGATGCGCTGCATCATTACTGGAACTACAGTTACGAGGCGCCGCTCTACCTGGCGGAAGTGTTCGCCGGCATGGCGCCGGACTGGGACGTGGCGCGCCAGGCCCAGTACTGCGGCGAATTCGCCTGGGACGAGGCCAGGCTGAAGACGATACAGGCCGATCCCGATCACAAGCGCCAGCGCCGCCGCAACAAGTTGCGCAACTCCATCGCCAAGCGCAAGGTGGATTGGCGCATTCTGATCGCTCGCTTGCGCGGCGCTTTGCCGTCGGCTGATTGAAAGGGGCCTCGAACAATCGTCGCGAGCGGTTCGAGAGCAAGGCGCGCCGCAGCGCTCGGGCCGCGCGGTAGATCTTTCGAGCTCCCCTGAAACTGTTTGAACGAGACTCATGCTCACTTATTCGGAACAATCCCAAACCCTGGCCAAGCCCACGGAAAAACCGTGGATTCTGCTGCTGCTGTGCTTTGTCTGGCTGTGGCCGGGCATCTTGGGCCACGATCCGTGGAAGCCGGACGAGCCCTTCGTGCTGGCGGCGGTGCAGGGCATGCTGGACACCGGCAACTGGCTGCTGCCCACGGTGCAAGGCGCGCCCTATCTGGATAGTCCGCCGCTGTATTACTGGGTGGCGGCCTTCATGGTCAAGCTGCTGTCTCCCTGGCTGCTGGCGGCGCACGACGCCGCGCGGCTGGCCACGCCCTTGTTCATGGCGCTGGCCCTGCTGCTGGCCGGCATGGCCGGCCGCGATCTGATCGGCCGTCGTCACGGCCGCAGCGTGGTGATGGTGTTGATAGGCTGCGTCGGCCTGGTGGAAACCGGCCATCAGCTGACCTCGGTGGTGGCCGGTTTCGCCGGCTTCGCCGCCGCTTTCTACGCCTTGTCGCTGACCCTGCGTTCGCCCGGTCTGGCCGGCGCCTTGCTGGGCGCGGCCAGCGCGGCCATCTTCCTCAGCGCCAGCCTGATGGAGCTCTTGCTGCTGTGGATGGTGGTCTTGCTGCTGCCGGCCTTCTCCGCCTGGCGCAGCAAGCAATACGCGATCACCGTGCTGCTGGCCTTGCTGATCGCCGCGCCCACCTCCCTGGTGTGGCCGCTGGCGCTGGCCAAGAGCCATCCGGACGCGTTCAATCTGTGGTGGAACGAGTACTCGCTGGGCCAGCTCAACGGTTTTGGCCGGGTGCAGCTGTTCCACGACTTCGGCTACTACAGCCTGAACGCCCTGTGGTTTGCCTTCCCGGCCTGGCCGTTGGCCGGCTGGACCTTGTACCGCAACCGGGAACGGCTGGACCAGGCGCGCTTGCAACTGCCGCTGATGTTCTTCGCCGTGGTGTTGATCCTGCTGACCTTGTCCAGCCGTCCCAATATGACTTACGCGATGCCGCTGCTGCTGCCGCTGTCCTTGCTGGCGGCGGTGGAGCTGGACAATCTCAAGCGCGGCGCGGCGGCCTTCCTCAACTGGTTCGGCCTGATGACCTTCGGCTTCTTCGCTATCCTGGTGTGGGCCGGCTGGGCGGCGATGAACTTCGGCTGGCCGCGGGGCCTGGCCGGGCGCGCCCAGTATTTCAGCCCGTATTATCAGGAGCACGTGTCCAGCCTGGCCGCGGTGTGCGCGGTGATCGCCACCCTGGTGTGGCTGTGGGCGCTGACGCGCAAGCATTTGCGCGGCCGCCAGGCCATCAGCAACTGGGCGGCGGGCCTGACCCTGCTGTGGGGTCTGGGCATGACCTTGTGGCTGCCGTGGTTCGACGCCGCCAAGAGCTACCGTCCGGTAGTGGAGCGGATGATGAAGGCGCTGCCGGCCAACGCCGCCTGCGTGGCGACCGAGAGCCGCAATCAGCTGGCGCTGATCAGCTGGCGCTATTACGCCGGCCTGGACCTAGTGTCCTATCCGGCGGGCAACGCCTCGCCCTGCGACTACCAGCTGGTGGTGCGCTCGGAGGACGAGGGCATCGCCGAGCCGGGCTGGGAAGTGCTGTGGTACGGCTCCCGGCCGCGCGAGCAGAATATGATGTTCGCGCTATTGCGGCGCATTCATCCGCATGAGCAATAAGAGCTGCGAGCAAACCCCCTGACCCTGCGTGGCGCGCCTTGCCCCAGCGGTAAAACCGGGTTTTGTTAAGCAGGCTAAAAACCCCCGCATTCATCAATCAATGCGGGGGTTTTTCATGGGCAGCGCGTGGGCTCAGCTTTGCAGTTCGTCCAGGTTCTCGAACAGCTTCAGCGCTTCCGGATTGGCCAGCGCGGTGAGGTTGCTGACCGGCTGGCCGTGGATCACGTTCTTCACCGCCAGCTCGACGATCTTGCCGCTGATGGTCTTGGGGATGTCGGCGACGGCGATGATCTTGGCCGGCACGTGGCGGGGGCTGGCGCCGGTCTTGATCTGCGCCTTGATCCGCTGCTGCAGGTCTTCGTCCAGCCGCGCGCCGGCGCGCAGGCGCACGAACAGCAGCACGCGCTCGTCGTCCTGCCACTGCTGGCCGACGGCGATGCTTTCCAGCACCTCGTCGAAAGCCTCCACCTGGCGATAGATCTCCGCGGTGCCGATGCGCACGCCGCCGGGATTGAGCACCGCGTCGGAACGGCCGTAGATGATCATGCCGTCGTGGGCGGTGAGTTCGGCGTAGTCGCCGTGGCACCAGATATTGTCGAAACGGCCGAAATAGGCCTGGCGGTATTTGCCGCCGTCGGGATCGTTCCAGAAGCCCACCGGCATCGACGGGAAGGGGCGGGTGCACACCAGCTCGCCTTTTTCGCCGCGCACCGGCCGGCCGTACTCGTTGTAGATGTCCACCGCCATGCCCAGGCCGCGGCATTGCAGCTCGCCGCGGTAGACCGGCAGGCTGGCGCAACCCAGCGCGAAGCAGGACACGATGTCGGTGCCGCCGGACACCGAGGCCAGATTGATGTCGGTCTTGATGTTGGCGTACACCCAGTCAAAGCTTTCCGCCACCAGCGGCGAACCGGTGGAGAACACCGCGCGCAGCGAATCCAGCTTCCATTCCCGGACCGGCGCGATGCCGCTCTTGCGCAGGCCGTCTATGTATTTGGCCGAGGTGCCGAAGTGAGTGAAGCGCTGCCGCTCGGCGTAGTCCCACAGCGTGCGGCCTTCGCCGACAAAGGGCGAGCCGTCGAACAGCATCAGCGCCGCGCCGGAAGCCAGGCCGGACACCAGCCAGTTCCACATCATCCAGCCGCAGGTGGTGAAGTAGAACAGGCGGTCGCCGTGATGGACGTCGCCGTGCAGCTGCTGTTCCTTCAGATGCTGCAGCAAGGTGCCGCCGGCGCCGTGGACGATGCACTTGGGCTTGCCGGTGGTGCCGCTGGAATACAGGATGAACAGCGGGTGCCGGAAGGGCAGCCGTTCAAAGCTCAGCGCTTGCGCTTGATACGCGGCGGTGAAGTCCGTCAGGGTGATGGCCTTG
Source organism: Chromobacterium sp. Panama (assembly GCF_003052555.1). Lineage (NCBI taxonomy): Bacteria > Pseudomonadati > Pseudomonadota > Betaproteobacteria > Neisseriales > Chromobacteriaceae > Chromobacterium > Chromobacterium sp. Panama. The sequence continues at coordinate 3,006,354 of NZ_QARX01000001.1, read as the reverse complement.
GGCACGTTTTCCGCGAACACGCCGGTTTCGCCCAGATAGGGCACCACGATGATTTGCCGCACCGAGGGCAGCGCCTCGGCCAGCGCCGCCATCTTGGCGCGGATGTCCACCGCCTTGCCGGCGTACCAATAACCGTCCGGGCAGAACAGCAGCTTGGGCTCGGTCTGGCCGAAGCGCTCCACCGCGCCGTCCGCGCCGAAGTCCGGCGAACAGCTGGTCCACACCGCGCCCAGGCTGTTGGCGGCCAGCATCGCGGCGATGGTTTCCGGCATATTGGGCATGAAGCCCGCCACGCGGTCGCCGGACTGGATGCCGGCGCCGCGCATCGCTTGTTGCAGCAGCGACACCTGGGCGCGCAGCTCGCGCCAGCTCCAGCGCCGCTGCAGCTTGTCCTCGCCCCAGAACACCAGCGCGTCGCCGTCGTCGTCGCGGCGCAGCAGGTTTTCGGCATAGCTCAGCCGCGCCTCCGGGAAGAAGCGGGCGGTCAGCATATTGTCGCCGTCGCTCAGCGCGGTGGCGCCCTTGTCGCCGATCACGCCGCAGTAATCCCAGACCAAGGACCAGAAGCGCGCCGGATCGGCCACGCTGGCGCGCCACAGTTCGGCGTAGCCGTTCAGTTTGCGGTCGTAGGACAGTTCGGCCAGCTTGGCGAAGGCGGTCAGGTGAGCGCCGGCCAGGCGGCCGGCGGAGGGGGTCCAGATGGGCGTGTCGGGGGTCATGCTTTCTCCTGATATTTTCTCCGCGCGCCGGCCCATGGACGGGCGGCGGCTTGTTATTGCTCCGGCCTGGCGCGGCGCTTGTCGCCGACGGCGTGCGCCAGCTTGGAGGCCGGCAGCTTGCCCAGCGCGCCGGCGATGAACCAGGCCGTGTCCACCAGCGCGGCCAGGTCGACGCCGGTGTCGAAGCCTTCGCCCTGCAGCAGATAGACCACGTCCTCGGTGGCGACGTTGCCGGAAGCTCCCTGAGCATAAGGGCAGCCGCCCAGACCGGCAACCGAAGAATCGAATGTCATCATTCCCGCGCGCAAACACGCATGAATATTGCTGATGGCCATGCCGTAAGTGTCGTGAAAGTGGCCGGCCAGCTTCGACATTGGCACAGTCTTGCTCACCGCTTCCAGCATCGCCAGCACGCTGGACGGCGTGCCCACGCCTATGGTGTCGCCCAGAGAAATCTCGTAGCAGCCCATGTCCAGCAGCCGCGCGGCCACCTCCGCCACCTTGGCCGGCGCGATGCGGCCCTCGTAGGGACAGCCCGCCACGCAGGACACATAGCCGCGCACCGGCACGCCGGCCGCCTGCGCGCGCGCCATCACCGGCGCGAAGCGCTGCAGGCTTTCGGCGATGCTGGCGTTGATATTGCGTTGGCTGAAGCTTTCGCTGGCGGCGCCGAACACGGCGATTTCGCGCGCGCCGGCCGCCAGCGCCGCGTCCAGTCCCTGCTCATTGGGCACCAGCACCGGGTGGGACACCGGCCCGGCCAGGTCCAGGCCGGCCAGCACCTCGGCGCTGCCGGCCATCTGCGGCACCCATTTGGGCGAGACAAAGGCGCCGGCTTCTATGGTGCGCAGGCCGCTGGCGGCCAGGCGGCGGATCAGCTCCAGCTTGACGGCGGTGCTCACCGGCTGTTTTTCGTTTTGCAGCCCGTCGCGCGGACCCACTTCCACTATCTTCACTTGCGGCACTTCGGCTCTCCGTTAGCGGCGGCGCGGCTGCACCGGGATGTAAATGTCCATCTGGCGTTGCGGCAGCCCCGGCGCGCAGCGGCCGTCGTAACGCTCGAAGGAGCCCAGCGGCGCTTGCTCCCATTGCTTGGAGGCCGGCAGCCAGTCCTGCATGATGTAGCGCCAGGCCGCCTGGATCGCCTGGCCGAACTCGGCGTCGCTGCCGGCCGGCTGGGTGGTGAACACCGCGCACTTGGCCGGCGGCGTGCTGAGCCGCGCGCAGCCGGGCGGCAGCGGCAAGGGCTGCGCGCACTCCATCCCTATCATATAGCCGAAGCGGCCGCTGCCCGGGTCGAAGTCGTGGATCAGCCCGTATTCCGCGGCGTCGGCGCGGCCCAGCGCCGCCAGCAGCGGCTGGCGCAGCGTGGCCGCGTATTCGCCCCAGAATTCGGGAATCTGGCGCAGATTGTCGCCGTTCTCCATCTGGGTGGCGATGCTGTAGCCGGCCAGATTCAGGCCGGGATGATTGATGATGATGGGGTCCATAGGTGTCACTCCGCTTCGAAGTCGACCAACTCGTCGCCGTCGTTGACCTGCTCGCCGGTGCCGAAATAGAAAGCCTTGACCACGCCGTCCGCCGGCGCGGGGATGGTGTGCTCCATCTTCATCGCCTCCAGGATCAGCAGCGGGTCGCCCTTGTTGAGTTTGACGCCGGTGGCGGCCAGCAGGGCGACGATGCGGCCCGGCATCGGCGCTTTCAAATGGGTTTCGCCGTGAACCTCCTCGGCGGCCACCGCCAGCGGGTCCAGCCACTGCGCTTCCAGCCGCTGGCCGGCGGCGAACAGCACTCGTTGCGGGCCGCTGCGGGCGACGACGGCTTCCCGTTGTTGATCGCCCAGCCGCGCGCGCAGCGTTCCGCCGTCCAGGCGGCCGCTGGCGGAGAACAGCCTGCCAGCGGCGGTGATCTCGCAGCCGTCGCCCAGATGGCGCAGCGTCACCGGATAGTCATGCCCGGCGATGTGGAACACGAGCTTGCGGCTGAGCGCGCCGTTGAGCCGCCAGCCGGCGGCCACCGGGAAGCCGCCGGGCGCGGCCAGCGCCTCGGCCAGCGCCAGCAGCGCCAATTGCTCCGCGTCCGGCGCGGCGGGCGGCGGCAGCAGCGCGTCGTGGTGACGGGCGATCAGGCCGGTGTCCACCTGGCCGCCGGCGAAGCTGGCGTGCTGCACGATGCGGCGCAGGAAGGGGATGTTGGTGGTGACGCCGGCCACCTGGTAATCAGCCAGCGCCGCGTCCAGCCGTTGCAGCGCCTGGCGGCGGTCCTCGCCCCAGACAATCAGCTTGGCGATCATCGGGTCGTAGAACGGCGAGATGCTGTCGCCGGCGACGACGCCGGTATCGATGCGCACGACGGCGGATTCCGCCGGCGCGCGCAGGTGGTAGAGGGTGCCGGTGGCGGGCAGGAAGCCCTTGTCCGGGTCTTCGGCGTAGATGCGCGCCTCGATGGCGTGGCCGCTGATGCTGAGCTGCTCCTGGGACAGCGGCAGCGGCTGGCCGCTGGCGACGGCCAATTGCCAGGCCACCAGATCCTGGCCGGTGATCATCTCGGTGACCGGGTGCTCCACTTGCAGCCGGGTGTTCATTTCCATGAAGAAGAAGCGGCCGGGGCGGCCGTCGGCCAGCACTTCCATGATGAATTCCACGGTGCCGGCGCCGACATAGCCCACCGCGCGCGCGGCGGCGCAGGCGGCCGCGCCCATCGCTTCGCGGGTGGCCGGCGGCAAGTCCGGCGCCGGCGCTTCCTCCAGCACTTTCTGGTGGCGGCGCTGCACTGAGCAATCGCGCTCGAACAGATACACGCATTGGCCGTGACTGTCAGCGAACACCTGGATTTCCACATGGCGCGAGCGCGGCAGGTATTTCTCCACCAGCACCTTGTCGTCGCCGAAGCTGGCGCGCGCCTCGCGCTGGCAGGAGGCCAGCGCCGCTTCGAAGTCCGCGGAAGCTTCCACGATGCGCATGCCCTTGCCGCCGCCGCCGGCGCTGGCCTTGATCAGCACCGGGTAGCCGATGGCGTCCGCCTGGCCGCGCAGGAAGTCCGGCTCCTGGCGCTCGCCGTGATAGCCGGGCACCAGCGGCACCCGGGCTTGCTCCATCAGCGCCTTGGCCGCGGATTTGCTGCCCATCGCGGCGATGGCGGAGGCGGGCGGGCCGATGAAGGCGATGCCGGCGGCCTCGCAGGCGGCGGCGAAGTCCTCGTTCTCGGACAAAAAGCCGTAGCCGGGATGGATGGCTTGCGCGCCGCTGCGGCGGGCGATGTCCAGGATCAAGTCCCCGCGCAGATAGGAATCCGCCGCCGGGGCCGGGCCCAGCCGGTAGGCCTCGTCGGCCAGCTTGACGAAGCGGGCGTCGGCGTCGGCGTCGGAATGGACGGCGACGGTGGCGACGCCGAGCGCGCGCGCGGTCTTGATCACCCTGCAGGCGATTTCACCGCGGTTGGCGATGAGTATTTTATTGAACATGGTGCTCTTTCATGGTCGGCCCCTCTCCCCCAGCCCCTCTCCCGCGAGGGGAGAGGGGAGTGATCAAGCGTTGTTGCCGTTTCAATAGCCGAATCTCGTTCGGTCAAAGTCACTTGTCGACGTCGCCACCCAAAGCCCCTCTCCCGCGAGGGGAGAGGGGAGTGATCGAGCGTTGTTGCCGTTTCAACAGTCGAGTCTTGTTTTGGTCAAAGTCACTTGTCGACGTCGCCACCCAAAGCCTCTCTCCCGCGAAGTGGGGTGAGGAGTGATCAAGCGTTGTTGCCGTTTCAACCACCGAATCTTGTTTGGTCAAAGTCACTCGTCGACGTCGTCACCCAAAGCCTCTCTCCCGTGAGGGGGAGTGATCAAGCGTTGTTGCCGTTTCAACCGCCGAATCTCGTTTGGTCAAAGTCACTCGTCAACGTCGCCATCCAAAGCTCCTCTCCCGTGAGGGAGGCGAGATCAAGCGTTGTTACCGTTTCAACCGCCGAATCTCGTTTGGTCAAAGTCACTTGTCGACGTCGCCACTCAAAGCCCCTCTCCCCTTGTGGGAGAGGGGTTGGGGAGAGGGGGCGTCCAGGCCTGCTTCCAGCCAGTTCGGCGCGCGTTTTTCGAAGAAGGCGGCCAGGCCCTCGCGCGCCTCGGCGCCGGCGCGCACGCTGGCGATCTGGCCGGCGGTGTCCTCCAGCAATTGATCGTCCCAGGGCGAGCCCTCGCGCAGCATGGCCAGCAAGTCCTTGGCCGAGGACAGCGCCTGCGGCGCGCCCTGAGCCATCGCCTCGGCGATGTCGGCCACGCGCGCGTCCAGCGCCTCGGCCGGCACCAGCTCGTGCACCAGGCCGATGCGCAGCGCGGTGGCGGCGTCGATGCGCTCGGCGGACAGGAAATAACGCCGCGCCTGACGCCAGCCTATCGCGTCGGCCACATAAGGACCGATGGTGGCCGGCACCAGGCCCAGCCTCACCTCGGTCAGGCCGAACTTGGCGGCCTCGGTGGCGATGGCCACATCGCAGACCGCCGCCAGGCCGGTGCCGCCGGCCAGCGCCGCGCCGTGGATGCGGGCGATCACCGGCTTCTTGCTGCGGTAGATGCTCTTGAGCATGGCCGCCAGCCGCTGCGCGTCGGCCAGGTTCTGCTCCTCGCCGTAGCCGGCGGCGCGGCGCATCCAGTCCAGGTCCGCGCCGGCGGAAAAGCTCTTGCCGCGGCCGGCCAGCACGATGGCGCGGCAGTCCGCCTGCAATTGCAAATGGGTGAAGGCGGCGGTCAGCTCGGCGATCAGGGTTTCGTTCATCGCATTGTGAACGTCCGGCCGGTTCATCCAGATCGTCGCGGTCTTGCCGCTGTGTTCGATTTCAAGCGTGGTGTAGCTCATCGGTATCGCCTTTCGCCGTCACATCCGGAACACGCCGAAGCGGGTGCTTTCCACTGGCGCGGACAAGGCCGCCTCCAGCGCCAGGCTCAGCACCTCGCGGGTTTGCGCCGGGTCTATCACCCCATCGTCCCACAAGCGCGCGCTGGCGTAATAGGGGTGGCCCTGACGTTCGTACTGCTCGCGCACCGGCGCTTTCAGCGCCTCTTCCTGCTCGGCGCCGAAGGCGTCGCCCAGCTGTTCCTTCTTCACCTGGGCCAGCACGCCGGCCGCCTGTTCGCCGCCCATCACCGAGATGCGGCTATTCGGCCACATCCACAGGAAGCGCGGCGAATAAGCGCGGCCGCACATGCCGTAATTGCCGGCGCCGAAGCTGCCGCCTATCAGCACGGTGAACTTGGGCACGCGGGCGCAGGCCACGGCGGTGACCAGCTTGGCGCCGTCCTTGGCGATGCCGCCGTTCTCGTACTTCTTGCCCACCATGAAGCCGGTGATGTTCTGCAGGAACAGCAGCGGAATGCCGCGCTGGCAGCACAGCTCGACGAAGTGCGCGCCCTTGAGCGCGGACTCGGAGAACAGGATGCCATTGTTGGCGATGACGCCGACGCGGTAGCCGTTCAGCCGGGCGAAGCCGGTGACCAGGGTGGCGCCGTAGTTCTGCTTGAACTCGTCGAACTCGGAGTCGTCCACCAGCCGGGCGATGATCTCGCGCACATCGAAGGGCTTTTTCGGGTCCGCCGGGATCACGCCGTAGATTTCCTCTGCCGCGTAGCGCGGCGGGCGCGGCTCGGCGCGGTCCAGCTCGCCCTGCTTGCGCCAGTTGAGGCCGGACACGATGCGGCGGGCGATGGACAGCGCGTGGGCGTCGTTCTGCGCCAGGTGGTCGGCCACGCCGGACACGCGGGCGTGCACATCGCCGCCGCCCAGCTCCTCCGCCGTCACCACCTCGCCGGTGGCCGCCTTCACCAGCGGCGGGCCGCCCAGGAAGATGGTGCCTTGCTCCTTGACGATGACGGTTTCGTCCGACATCGCCGGCACATACGCGCCGCCGGCGGTGCAGCTGCCCATCACCACCGCGATCTGCGGAATGCCGGCGGCGGACAGATTGGCCTGGTTGTAGAAGATGCGGCCGAAATGCTCGCGGTCCGGGAACACCTCGTCCTGTAAGGGCAGGAAGGCGCCGCCGGAATCCACCAGATAGACGCAGGGCAGGCGGTTGTCGCGCGCAATCTCCTGAGCCCGCAGATGCTTCTTCACCGTCATCGGGTAATAAGTGCCGCCCTTGACCGTGGCGTCGTTGGCGATGATCAGGCAATCCACGCCGGCGACGCGGCCGATGCCGCTGATCAGGCCGGCGCCGGGCGCGTCGTCGTCGTACATGCCGAAGGCGGCCAGCTGGGACAGCTCCAGAAAGGGCGCGCCGGGGTCCAGCAGCAGATCAATGCGCTCGCGCGGCAGCAGCTTGCCGCGGGCGGCGTGCTTGGCGCGCGCCTTGTCGCCGCCGCCCAGCGCGGCCTTGGCCACCTTGTCGCGCAGATCGGCCACCAGCGCGCGCATCTTGTCGGCGTTGGCCTGGAAATCCGCCGCGCGCGGCGAGAGTTTGGATTCGAGGATGGGCATGGCTATCTCTATTCTTCTTTATCCAAGGATTGACCAATAGCAGCAGCGTCTAGCGATGTGAATTCTTCAATGTCAAAAATGCAGTGAAGAAAGTTTGGGGCGCCTGATTCGGTGGACAGGGCTTGGATGGAACGATCTTCCAATGTCGCAATGACTTGCTTGCCGGTTTGCCGTTGAAAGCTGGTGCCTGAAGACAGGATGGCCAAGCCGTCGCGCTCAACCTCATCGGCCAGTGCTTGAATATCAAAAGGCGCTGTATGTACTTGCTTCATTTGGTCAATTCCATGTTTCTACAGGCAACTGAGCTCGGCCGCAGATGGGGTCAGTCCTTGCCAAGCGGAAGCGTATGGCGGCATGGCTGGATACATCGCCCGAGACCAGGCGCGCCGCCGCAGATAGCACATACGGTCCGGCCAGGCGGCGCAACGCGGCATCAGGCACTGTATCCGCCGCGATTACCGGGTTTCCGCCATCAGCTCGCGGCCTATCAGCCAGCGGCGGATTTCGCTGGTGCCGGCGCCGATCTCGTACAGCTTGGCGTCGCGCAGCAGGCGGCCAGTCGCGTATTCATTGATATAGCCGTTGCCGCCCAGGCACTGGATGGCGTCCAGCGCCATCTGAGTGGCGCCCTCCGCCGCGTACAGGATGGCGCCGGCGGCGTCCTTGCGGGTCTGGCGGCCGGTTTCGCCGCGGTCCAGCGCCTGGCCCACCGCGTAGACATAGGCGCGGCTGGCGGACAGCTTGACGTACATATCCGCCAGCTTGCCTTGCATCAGCTGGAAATCGCCGATGGCCTGGCCAAACTGCTTGCGGTCGTTCAGGTAAGGCACGGTGATGTCCATGCAGGCCTGCATGATGCCCAGCGGGCCGGCGGCCAGCACCGCGCGCTCATAGTCCAGGCCGCTCATCAGCACCTTGACGCCGTTGCCTTCGCCGCCCAGCACATTGGCGTCCGGCACGAAACAGTTGTCGAAGAACATGGGGTAGGTGTTGGAGCCGCGCATGCCCAGCTTGTCCAGCTTGCTGCCGTGGCTGAAGCCGGCAAAGCCGCGCTCCACGATGAAGGCGGTGATGCCCTTGGCACCGGCGCTGACGTCGGTCTTGGCGTAGACCACCATCACGTCCGCGTCGCCGCCGTTGGTGATCCACATCTTGCTGCCGTTGAGCAGGTAGCCGCCGTCGGCCTTGTCGGCCTTCAGCTTCATGCTGACCACGTCGGAGCCGGCGTTGGGCTCGGACATCGCCAGCGCGCCGACATGCTCGCCGGACACCAGCTTGGGCAGCAGCCGGCGTTTTTGCTCGTCGTTGCCGTTCTTGTGGATCTGGTTGACGCAGAGATTGGAGTGCGCGCCGTAGGACAGGCCCACCGAGGCGGAGGCGCGGCTGATTTCCTCCATGGCTATCATATGAGCCAGATAGCCCATCTGGGTGCCGCCGTACTGCTCGTCCACCGTCATGCCCAGCAGGCCCAGATCGCCGAACTTGCGCCACAGATCGGCCGGGAACAGATTGTCGCGGTCGATGTCGGCGGCGCGCGGGGCGATTTCGCTTTGGGCGAAGTCGCGCGCGGTTTCGCGCAACATATCGTAGGTATCGCCAAAGGCGAAGCGCAGGCTGCTGTACATGGTTTCTCTCCTCTGATGGGCGCGCGTGATTCGCGTGATATGCTCTATCATTACTTACGTTTACGTAAGCGTCAACATGGCAACGACGGAAACCAGCGCGAAACCGTTATCATGGCCGGGTTTGCATGCAGAGAACAGACATGACGATATGGGTGGACGCGGACGCCTGTCCCAAGGTGATCCGCGAAACATTGTGCCGGGCGGCGCAGCGCACCGGCGTGGAGCTGGTGTTCGTCGCCAATCAGCTATTGACGGTGCCGAAAGCGCCCAACATCCGCGCCTTGCAAGTGCCGAAAGGCTTTGACGTGGCGGACAACGAGATTGTCCGCCGCATCGCGGCGAACGATCTCTTGATCACCGGCGACATCCCCTTGGCGTCCGAGGCCTTGGGCAAGGGCGCGCAGGCGCTGAACTGGCGCGGCGATGTGTATTCGCCGGACACCATCGCCGCGCAGCTGACGATGCGGGATTTCATGGACACGCTGCGCGCCAGCGGCGTGCAGACCGAAGGCCCGCCGCCTTTGAGCCAGGCGGACCGTCAGGCTTTCGCCCGGCAGTTGGATATCTGGTTGGCGAAGCGGCGGGGCTGAGGTTGTAGTGGTTATGGAGGAGAGGGGAGCCGCGTGGGTATCGCTGCGCTCCACCCACCTTACCCATGACGAGCCACTGCGCGTAGGGTGGGAGGAGCCGTAGGCGATACCCACCAGCCGCTCCCGTTTCCAGCGCCAATAGGCCTTAGCCCTTCTTCTTTCTACGCGGTTTCCGCTGCAAGGTGTTCAATTCGTCCAGGCTGAGATGGAAGCGTTGCACCGCCTCCACATGCTTAGGCAGGTCAAGCTGTTGCACTCCCAAGTTCAGCAGTATCTCCAGATAGTTGAAGAAGCTCTTGCACATGCTGCGGCGGTGGCCGCGCTCGCTGAAATCCATGTCGTTAGTGATGCGGAACAGCAGTCCGCGCCCGGAGTGTTGGCGGTTGAGCTTCAGCAACTGCGCCAGATGGGCGGCGTACTGGCGACCCAAGGCGCAGGCTTCGAACTCATCCTTGGCCTCGGCCGGCTGCCAGTAATGCGGATAGGTGCGGCCTTTGATGCGGCGGATGAAGGGCAGGCTGAGGTCTTTGGCGTGGGGGCCGGCAAACCGGTAACGGGAACGCGGGCCTAGCGACGGGAGTGGAGAGGCGTCCTGATGGACGTCTTGGGTTTCCGTAGCGGACGAAATGAGTTCGATGCCTAGCACCGGACGGACTGGCTTTACCATTTGCAACCTCCTGAGCAGAAGGGCCCGACCGCAAGGCGGCAGGGCGGGCACATGACAAGAGTTAGCCTACCGGTGAATCACTGCGAAAGCCGGCGCGCCCGCGAGGGCGCCACTTGCCACGGCCCGCCCGAATAGGCAAAGCAATGGCAGCGGATACGCTGTGGAAACAGCGCATCCGCGGCAGTGATTCGTATTCGGGAGGCTAATCCCGAGCGCCGCGATTGCTGCGGCGCGGGGGCTATTGTTGGGGAGGAACGGGAGGGCGTCAAGCCGGCGAAGTCTAGCAAAGAAAAGGACCGCCGAAATCAAGCTCTGCGCAGCCTAATGCCGAATGGGCAAGCTCTACCTTTTGTAAGCTCTTGAGCAGAAGGGCCATGCCGTAAGGCGGCAGGGCGGGCACATGACAAGAGTTAGTCTACCGGTGAGCTACTGCGAAAGCCGGCGCGCCCGCGAGGGCGCCACTTGCCACGGCCCGTCCGCATAGGCAAAGCAATGGCAACAGATGCGCTGTGGAAACAGCGCATCTGTTGCAGTGATTCGTATTGGGGAGACTAAACCCGAGCGCCGCGATTACTGCGGCGCGGGGGCTATTGTTTGGGGAGGCGCGGGAGGGCGTCAAGCCGGCAGGGTCCGGTAAGGTGGATCGCCACCATCATCTTGCGTGGCGCAGTGGGGTTCCGCGTGGGTATCGCTACGCTCCTCCCACCCTACGCGCGGCCGCTCGTCATGGGTAGGGTGGGTGGAGCCGCAGGCGATACCCACCAGCGACAGCCATCAAGCTCCCCAAACAGCAACGCCCCCAAAGCGGGGGCGTTGCGGCGAGTGGCGTGGGAATCAGGCCTTGCCCAGGTGCGGCTCGGCTTCGAACTCCGCTTCCTTGCTGCTGCCCGGCTGACGTATGGTCAGCGAGAACAGCAGCGCGACGATCAACAGCGCCAGGATCAGGTGGAAGGTGGCCAGGAAGCCGCCGAACAGCGAGGCGACGATGGAGCCGACGATGCTGCCGATGCCGAAGCCCAGATAGATCACGCCGTAGTTCTTGGTCAAATTATTGAGGCCGAAGAAATCGCTGACCAGCGACGGGTAGACGGTGATGGTGCCGCCGAAGCTGAAGGCGACGCAGGCGATGGCCAGGAAGAACAGGGTGGCGTTCAGGGGTACGAACAGCAGGGTCAGCATGCCGGCCAGCGCGGAGACTTGGGCGATGGTGATCACCCGGATGCGCGGCATCTTGTCGGAGAGAATGCCCAGCACCAGGCGGCCGGACAGATTGGCCACCGCGATCACCGCCACGGCGTTGGCGGCGGTCAGCGCCGGCAGGTGCACATAGCTTTCGCCGATGTCCTTGGCCACGCCGATCACGTACAGGCCGCTCATGCACACGGTCAGGAACATCAGCGCCAGCATCCAGTACTGCGGTTGGCGCATCGCCTCGGCCAGGGTGTAGTCATGGCTGGCGTTCTGCTGCGCGGCGGCTTGTTGCTGCGGCGCGTCGCGCATCAGCAGGCTGCCGGCCACCACCATGGCCATGGCGATCAGGCCCCACAGCTCAAAGGTGGTTTCCAGGCTGAAGCGGGCCAGCAGCGCCAGATTGATGTATTTGAAGCCCAGGCTGCCCAGGCCGTAAGCGCCGATGGCGCAGGCGGACACCAGGCCCTTGCGTTCCGGGAACCATTTGACGCAGTTGGACAGCGTCAGCAGGTAGCCGGCGCCGTCGGCCAGGCCCACCAGCACGCCGGCGCACAGATAGAGCATGACCAGATTATTGGCTTGGGCGGTGAGGAAGAAGCCCAGGCCCAGCATCAGGCCGGCGCCCAGGGTGACGCGCTGCACGCCGAAGCGTTCTTGCAGTTTGCCGGCCAGGGAGGAGGCCACCGCCAGCGCCAGGCTGAGCAGGCCGAAGGCGAAAGCCACCTGGCTGACCGGCTCGGACAGCTTGGCGGAGAGTTGGGCGTTGAACAGGCTCCAGGTGTAGACGGAGCCTAGCGCGAATTGGGTGAGGACGGTGCCGGCCAGGGTACGGTAGCGGATGGTGTTTGAGGCGTTCATGGCGCTGCTCGCTTAAAGTCATTACTGTTGGTGTGACTATAAGCCTGTGCTTATGTAGGGGGCGCGGCGGCGGCATGAGATGCAGGCGGCGCGGAATGAAGTGCAGGCGGCGGCGAACCAGTTGCAGGCCCTGAAAATGGCGCGCATGAGTGGATGGCATTTCCATTGCCAAGCCGGCTTGCCAATGGAATGTCTGGCCTTAGAGCCTGTTCAAAATCTCGCGAGCCAGCGCGAGACAAGGCGAAAACGGCTGAGAAAGCGGAGTGTACATAGGGTACATGAGCATTTCGAAGCCGGTTTCAACGCCGTATCGCCGCAGCGCAGCAGATTATGAACAGGTTCTTATTCAGGAGCCGGCTGGCAGTCGGTTTGATGCGCCGCGCGAGCGACCAACGCTCAAAGATGCATCAACTGCCGGAAGGCTTTGATATTGCTGCGGCTGACCGGAATCTCGGCTTTCAGGTCGTACAGCTTGATGATGTAGGTGCTGTTGAGCCAGGGCGCGATTTCGCGGATTTTGTGGATGTTGACGCAGTAGGAGCGGTGGCAGCGGAAGAAGCTGTCGGCCGGCAGGCGGGCGACGAATTCGCTGATGCTCATCGACATCACGTAGCGGTCGTGCGCGGTGTAGACCAGGGTGACTTTCTCGTCGGCCTCGGCGTAGTAGATCTGCTCGCAGGGGGTGACGATGATGCTGTCACCCTTGACCAGGTTGACGGTGCGGCTGGCGGCCGGGGCTTCGGCCGGCGCGGCAGCGGCCGGCGGCGTCTGCGCTTCCAGCTTGGCCAGCAGATTGATGATGCGGGCCTCGTTGTAAGGCTTCAGGATGTAGTCGAAGGCCTCCACCTCAAACGCTTCCACCGCGAACTCCTTGTAAGCGGTGACGAAGACGATGCGCGGCGGCCGCGACGATTTGTGCAGGTTCTTGGCCAGCAGCAGGCCGTCAATGGATGGGATGTTGATGTCCAGGAACACCACGTCCACTTCGTGTTCCTGCAGGAATTTGAACGCTTCCAGCCCGTCTTCCACGCTGGCGACGATGTCGATGCGGCTGTGCTCGCGGATCAAATAGGCCAGCTCTTCGCGCGCCAGGTATTCATCTTCCACGATCAGGGCTTTCAGCATGTCGGCTCCTCGGCGGCGGGCAGGTCGAAACAAACGGCGGTGCCGGGCTCCAGCCGGGTCAGCCGCAAGCCCTCGCCGTATAGCAGCTTGAGCCGCTGGTTGACGTTGCTCAGGCCGATGCTGCGGCTGGACAGCGTGCCGGCGGCCACGCCGTCCAGCACTTCCTGGCTGACGCCGTAGCCGGTGTCGCGCACGCAGACGTGGACCTTGGCGCCGTCGCGCTTGACCGCGATGCTGACCCGTCCCGGCTCCTTGCGCGGCTGGATGCCGTGCAGGATGGCGTTTTCCACCAGCGGCTGCAACAGCAGGCTGGGGATGCGCACGTGCACGTCGTCGATGTCGAAGTCCACCGTCAGCTTGGCGCCGAAGCGCGCCTGTTCTATCGCCACGTAGTCGCGCACTTGCTGCAGTTCTTCCTGGATGTCGATCAGCCGGTCGCCCAGCGACAGGTTGTAGCGCAGGTAGTCCGCCAGGTTGGCGATCAGCTGGCGCGCCTGCTGTGGCTGGATGCGGATCAGCGAGGAGATGGCGTTCAGGGCGTTGAACAGGAAGTGCGGGTTGATCTTGCTTTGCAGCGCGCTGAATTCCGCCTTGCGCGCCATTTCTTCCAGCTGTTTGACCCGCGACACTTCCATCTGGGTGGAAATCAGTTGGGACAGGCCCACCGCCACTTCGCGCAGCGGCGTGCTGATGCCGTGGCTCTTGCGGTAGAAGATTTTCAGGGTGCCGCTGACGCCGGCTTTTTCGCGCAGCGGGATGATGATGACGGAGTGGAAGTCCGCCAGGTGGTATTGCTGCAGATTGTTCTCGATGATGATCTGGTCGCCGGCGATGGCCTGGCGGGTGATGGCGCCGATGGCGGAGTGCTCGTCCATCTCGTAGTAGTCCTTGCCCAGGCCGACATAGGCCAGCACGTCCGAGGTGTTGGTGATGGCCACCGCGTCGGCGTCCAGCTGGTCCCGGATCACGGTGCAGACCTGGACCATGGCGTCGCGGTCCAGGTTCTGGAAATAGGGCAGGGTGCGGTTGGCGATGGTCAGCGCCAGCTTGGCCTGGCGCGCGGCCAGCAGTTCTTTTTCGTCGTTCAGGTCTTGCACCAGCTTGATGATCAGGCCGACGCAGACGGTGCCGACAATCATCGGGAAGGCGATGTGGCTGACGATGGGCACGCCCACCGCCGGCTCGGTCAAGAGCAGGATCAGGCCCATGGTCAGCCCCTCGCACAGCATGCCGGCCAGGATGCCGTACAGCCACAGCCGCCCCCGGTCGGCGCGGCAGTGTATCCAGGTGGCCAACAGGCCGGCGCAGACGCTGGAGATCAGGCAGGGCAGCGAGGTGTAGCCGTTGATGTCGATCAGGTAGCGGTGCAGGCCGGAGACGATGCCGGCCGGTATCCCCACCCAGGGGCCGAACAGGATGCCGCCGGACAGGATGGCGATGATGCGCACATTGACCAGAGAGCCGTCCACCGGAATGCCGGTATAGGTGCTGAACACGGCGAACAGGCAGAACAGCAGCGACACCGCCGCCAGTTCGGCCGGGCTGTGGTCCTGTTTGCGCAGCAGGTGTTGAAACGGGCGGGTGCGGGTGAGGAAGAACAGCGCCATCAACATCAGCGCCGCCCGTTCGAACACCGCCAGCAGCATGGCTTGGTTTTCTATCATGGCGTCGGGAGTGGGGCGGCCGCGCCCGCTGGGGCCGGCCTCAAGCCCTGATTTTAAGCCATGCGGCGGGCTTTGGCCGCAGGCGGGCGCAGATTAGGCGGGCGTCATGCCGCAGGAGGCTCCAAGGCCGCCAGCAACTCCACCAGCTTGCGGTCCAGCGCGTCCTGGCTGCGCTGGTTGAGGCCGGACAGGATGGCGTGCTCATTGGCCACGTGGGCGGTGACGGCGCGGTCTATCAGTTCCAGCCCGCTCTCGGTCAAGCGCACCAGGGTGCTGCGCGCGTCCTCGGCGCAGGCGGCGCGTTCGATCCAGCCCTTGCTTTCCAGCACTTTCAGCCGGTGGGTCATGGTGCCGGAGCTGATCATCAGCGAGGAGAACAGCGCGGTGGGCGCCAGGCTGTGCGGCGCGCCGGCGCGTCTGAGCGTGGCCAGCACGTCGAACTCCCAGCCGCTGAGCCCGAATTGCTCGAAAGTGGCGTCCAGCCTGTGCTGCAGCAGCATGGAGCAGCGGCGCAGCCGGCCGATCAGGCCCATCGGCGCCACGTCCAGGTCCGGCCGTTCCCGGTGCCATTGCGCCAGGATGGCGTCCACGGCGTCGCCGGCGTTCTGTTGCGTCATGCGCATTCCTTTATCTTGAATTCAAGATTTTATTTGTCTTGAATTCAAGGCAATGTTATCTTGAATTCAAGTCAGTTTTCGATGCGATTATAAGCGATTGCGAAAGGAATGCCCATGTCTGCGCGCCTGATGGCCTCCCGTTGGAGCGATGTGTTGTTGACCGCGCTGGCTCCGGCGATCTGGGGCTCCACCTATATCGTCACCACCCAGCTGCTGCCGCCGGACCGGCCGTTCACCGCCGCCTTGCTGCGGGTGTTGCCGGCCGGCTTGTTGTTGATCCTGGCCAGCCGCCACTTGCCGCGGCGCGGCGAGTGGGGCCGGCTGCTGGTCTTGTCCGCCTTGAATATCGGCGTGTTCCAGGCGCTGTTGTTCGTGGCCGCCTATCGCTTGCCGGGCGGCCTGGCCGCGGTGCTGGGCGCCACCCAGCCGCTGCTGGTGATGGGCCTGGCCTGGGGGCTGGACGGCCGCCGCCCGGCGCGGACGGCGGCCTGGGCCGGCATCGCCGGGGTGGCGGGCATGGCGGCCTTGCTGTTGTCGCCGGGCGCGGTCTGGGACGGCGTCGGCATGTTGGCGGCGCTGGGCGGCGCGGTGGCGATGGCCAGCGGCACTTATCTGACCCGGCGCTGGCGGCCGAGCGCGCCGCTCGCCGCCTTGACCGGCTGGCAACTGGCCCTGGGCGGGCTGATGCTGGCGCCGCTGACCTGGGCGCTGGACCCGGCCTTGCCGACGCTGGGCGCGACGCAGTGGCTGGGTTACGGCTATCTCTGCCTGTTCGGCGCCTTGCTGGCCTATTTATTGTGGTTTCGCGGGCTGGCGCGGCTGTCGCCGGTGGCGGTGTCCTCGCTGGGCCTGCTCAGCCCGCTGACGGCGGTGCTGTTGGGCTGGCTGTTGCTGGGGCAGGCCTTGGGGCCGCTGCAGCTGGCGGGCCTGGCCACGGTGCTGGCCAGCGTGCTTGCGGTGCAGCGCAGCATGGCCGCGCCGCCGCCGGCGGACAAGCAGATCATGGCCGGCGCGGCGCGCGCGCGGTCTTGAGCAGTAATGGAATCAATCAGCAGCAATCAAATAAGGAGTCTGTTCATGAAGAGCGCTTTGCAAACCTTGTTGGACCAGCGCGTGTCGGCCAATCACTTCGATCCGTCCCATGTGTTGGCGGACGCGGAGATCGAGCAGTTGCTGAACGCCGCCACCCGCGCGCCGTCGGCCTACCATTTGCAGAACTGGAAGTTCGTCGCGGTGCGCAGCGCCGAGGCCAAGCGCCGTTTGCAGGCGGCCAGCTACGGCCAGCAAAAAGTGGCGGACGCGGCGGTGACCTTCATCTGCTGCGGCACGCTGAACGCGCATCGCGGGCTGGAGGCGTCGCTGCGGCCGGCGGTGGACGCGGGCATTCTGCCACCGGAGGTCGGCGACAGCTGGCAGCGCGCGGCGGAGAACGCCCACCGGGACGACGCGCGCGCGCAGCGCGACGAGGCGATCCGTTCCGCCTCATTGGCGACGATGGTCTTGCTGCTGGCGGCGGAGGAACGCGGCCTGGCCAGTTGCGCGATGGGCGGTTTCGACGCGGCCGCGGTGGCGCGGGAGTTTGGTCTGGGCGCGGACGAGTTGCCGGTGATGCTGGTGACGGTGGGGCGGGCGGCGGCCGGCAATTGGCCGCAGAAGCCGCGTCGGCCGGTGGCCGAGGTGATGGTGTGGGCTTGATGGCCTGCTTGATCGTGAACTGATTTTGAGAGCCAGCTCAATGTCCGCGTGGTACATGAGCATTTTGAGCTCGGTTTCAACGCCGTATCGCCGACGCGCAGCAGATCGTAAACAGGTTCTCAGGCGCTGCGAGCGGCCGGCGGCTGCGCCAGCACCGTGCGGCAGTGGCTTTCCAGGCGGGTGATTTCTTCCAGTACGGCGTCGATGTCTCGGCGCTGTTCTTCCAGCAGGCGGCGGCGTTCCAGCACCAGGTCCAGCAGTTTTTGCGACTGGCTGGCTTCGTCGTGGGCCTGCTCGTACAGGTCCAGGATTTCGCGGATGTCGGACAAGGACAGGCCGATGCGCTTGCCGCGCAGGATCAGCTTGAGCCGGGCGCGGTCGCGGCGGTTGAACACCCGCTGGCGGCCGTCGCGCTGCGGTTCTATCAGGCCCTGTTCCTCGTAGAAGCGGATGGTGCGCAGGGTGACGTCGAAGTCGCGCGCCAGGTCGGAGATGCTGAAGAATTCGGGTTCGGTCATGGTGTGTTCCAAGGCAAGCGGCGATTGTAGCTTTTTTTTAACGCGTTCTCAGCCCTAGCATGATTTACGTTTACGTAATCGTCAACTTGTGGGATGAATGAAAAAAACAAAAGCGATGCGTATCGTCCACCAGGAGAGAGAGATTCGATGACCTTGCCCAGCTATGTCCACGGCGCCAGCCCGCAAGCCTTGATCGGCCAGACCATAGGCCAGTTGTTCGACCAGACCTGCCGCGAGCACGGCCGCCGCGAAGCGCTGGTGGTGCGCCATCAGCAGATACGCTGGAGTTACGAGGAATTGCGCGAGCAGGTGGACCGGCTGGCCTGCGGCCTGATCCGGCTGGGACTCAAGCCCGGCGACCGCATCGGCATCTGGTCGCAGAACAACGCGGAATGGGTGTTGACTCAGTTCGCCACCGCCAAGGCCGGCCTGATCATGGTCAACATCAATCCGGCCTATCGCCGCTCCGAGCTGGAATACGCGCTGAGCAAGGTGGGCTGCCGCGCATTGATCCTGTCGCCCAGCTTCAAGAGCAGCGACTACCTGGCGATGGCGGCGGATCTGCTGCCGGAGCTGGCCGCCAGCGAGCCGGGCCGGCTCAAGTCCGCCGCCATGCCGCAGCTGGAAATCGTCATCCGTCTGGGGCGGCAGCGCACGCCGGGCATGTTTAATTTCGCCGATCTGATGGCCGCGCCGTCGGCCGAGGAGAAAGCCGGGTTGCAGCGCTTGGGCGAGACGCTGCAGTTTGACGACGTGATCAATATCCAGTTCACCTCCGGCACCACCGGCAGCCCCAAGGGCGCCACCCTGACCCATCACAACATCCTGAACAACGCTTACTTCGCCGGCGCGGCGATGGCCTTCGGCCCGGACGACCGGCTGTGCATCCCGGTGCCGCTTTATCATTGCTTCGGCATGGTGCTGGGCACCTTGCTGTGCCTGAGCCACGGCGCGGCCATGGTGTTTCCGGCGGAGAGCTTCGACGCGCAGGAGGTATTGCGCACGGTGCAGGAGGAGGGCTGCACCGGCCTGCACGGGGTGCCGACGATGTTCATCTCGGTGCTGGATCGGCCGGACTTCTCCGATTACGACGTGTCCACGCTGCGCACCGGCATCATGGCCGGCAGCCCGTGTCCGATCGAGGTGATGAAGCGGGTGACCAGCCAGCTCAATATGAGCCAGGTGACCATAGGCTACGGCATGACCGAGACCAGCCCGCTGAGCTTCCAGAGCGCCACCGACACGCCGTTGGACAAGCGCGTGGCCACGGTGGGGCGCATCCATCCGCATGTGGAGGTGAAGATCGTGGACGTGGAAGGCCGCATCACGCCGCGCGGTCAGAGCGGCGAGTTGTGCACGCGCGGTTATTCGGTGATGCCCGGCTATTGGGGCGACCCGGCCAAGACCGCGGAGGCGATAGACGCCGCCGGCTGGATGCGCACCGGCGATCTGGCGGAGATG
Organism: Chromobacterium sp. Panama; assembly: GCF_003052555.1. Taxonomy (NCBI): domain Bacteria; kingdom Pseudomonadati; phylum Pseudomonadota; class Betaproteobacteria; order Neisseriales; family Chromobacteriaceae; genus Chromobacterium; species Chromobacterium sp. Panama. Next base: position 2,987,172 of record NZ_QARX01000001.1, on the reverse strand, counting down.
GACGCGGACGGCTACGTCAACATCGTCGGCCGGGTCAAGGACATGGTGATCCGCGGCGGCGAGAACATCTATCCGCGCGAGGTGGAGGAGTTTCTCTACCGCCATCCCAAGATTCAGGACGTGCAGGTGATCGGGGTGCCGGACGAGCGCTTCGGCGAGGAGTTGTGCGCGTGGATCCGGCTGCGCGACGGCGAAAGCGCCGACGCCGACGATATCCGTGCTTTTTGCCAGGGGCAGATCGCGCATTACAAGATTCCGCGTTACATCGAATTCGTCGATAGTTTCCCGATGACCATCACCGGCAAGATTCAGAAATTCGTCATGCGGGAGAAGATGAAGGAGAAGTTGGGTCTGGCGGACGGCAAAACCGCCTGACCCGTCTCAAACAATGGGAGCAAAAGCCCCGGCTTGCCGGGGCTTTTTGGCTTACAATGCCGCCAGACTGATCTTTAAGCTGAGGAATCCATCATGACTACCGTATTCAACGACGCCGATCTGCTGCGTCTGGAAAACCTGCTGACCCCCTTGTCCGCCAGCGGCAGCACCATGCGCCCGGACGAAGTGCAGGGCTTTTTCGCCGCGCTGGCGTGCGGTCCGGACGCGGTGGACGCCGATTTCTGGCTGGAAGAAGTGCTGGGCGACGCGCCGGCCTTTGAAAACGCGGACGACGCGGCGGAACTGAAAACCCTGCTGCAGAAGCTGTACGACGCCACCGCCGCCGCGCTGGCGGCCGGCGACGAGCTGGATCTGATCCTGTACGCGGAAGACGACAGCGACAGCGACGAGCCGGACTACTGGCCGTGGGCCAACGCCTTCCTCTACGCGCTGGACGTGGTGGACACCGATTGGTTCGAAGTGGCCGACGAGGACGAGGGCTTTGAAAGCCTGATGATGCCGATGCTGGTGTTGGGCGGCGCTTTCGAGCAGGAAGACGGCGAAGACCTGCTGACCTTCAGCGACGAAGAAGTGGAAGGCTACAAGGAAGAAATGCTGGAAGCGCTGGCCGCGGTCCACACCTACTGGCGCGCCAAGGAACAGGCGCCCAGCACCGTGCGCCGCGAAGGCGACAAAGTGGGTCGCAACGACGTCTGCCCGTGCGGCAGCGGCAAGAAGTACAAGGCCTGCTGCGGCCGCAACTGATTGTCCCGCGCGTTGCGCCGGGCGTTAAAAAAAGGAAGCCGGGAGGCTTCCTTTTTTCATGCCGGCGCGCTTGGCGCTTGCTGAAATTGTTAAGTACCGGCCGCGGCGGCGGGCTTTAGCGCGCGTTCCGCGGCCTCCCGGGCGTTGAGCCGGTCGATGTAATCGAATACGTCCAGCAGCGAGGTGGTCAGCGCCAGCACTTGCTCAAGCAGGCTGAAGAAGCCTTCCCAATAGCCTTTGGCGGCGCTGTCGTCGCTAAAGTCTATGTCCGCGGCGATTTGGGCGAGCAGGTTTCGCAGCCCGTCGTCGGGATTGTCCTGCAGATACTTGATGAAATGTCCTGCGAATTCGCGGCCCAGCAAATGCGCGGCGTGTTGGTCGTCTATGGGCGGAACTTGCCAGCAATGAACGCCGCGCCGGTTGGACGCGTTGGCTGCAAACGGCAATTCCGCGCGGGACGTCGGGTCCGGGTCTGGACGGTAATGGCGGCGGGATGGGGTTTTGATCGACATGATCACCTCCGTGTAGCGGTTTTTCATTGCCACCCCCACGGCCAAGCGGAGGTGGCAGACCGAACAGGGTTGGCCGACCGGACTACACGACTCCGGCACACCCGCTAAGGTGTCCCCACCCGGCCCGCCATTGTGAGCGCGCACGAGTGCAGCGATCCAAACGCAAAGCTCAAGCGCTTGTTCGCAGTGTAGTTCGCCGGACGGCCAAGTCCGGTGCCGCGAGGAACGGCACGGCAGCGATTGTGCACAGTTGCCCGCTGCCCGGTCAAGGCGCAGGCCGGGCGTTAAAAGCCCGTCAATGCTCGCTTACGCGGCCGGTATCGGCCGCGGGCGGAAAATAGCCGGCCGGCAAGCCCGGATGGGTGCGGCCATGAAAAAGCGGCGCGCTCCCTTGGGGGGAGGCGCGCCGCGTGCCTGGCGGTGAGCGGCAGGCTTAGCCGTTCAGCGCCGGGTAGTCGGTGTAACCGCGCGCGTCGCCGCCGTAGAAGGTGGCCAGGTCCGGCGGGTTCAGCGGCGCGCCGCTTTGCAGGCGCTCGGCCAGGTCCGGGTTGGCGATATAGCTGCGGCCGAAGGCGGCGGCGTCGATATAGCCTTGGCGGATCAGGGTTTCCGCCTTTTCCGCGGTGTAGGCGCCGGCGCCTATGATCACGCCCGGATAACGCTGGCGCAGCGCCTGGCGGAAGCCCTCGTCCAGCACCGGGCCGCCGGCCCAGTCCGGTTCCGAGATGTGCAGGAAGGCCAGTTTGCGCTTGGCCAGTTCCTCGGCCAGATAGAGCGCCATCTCCAGCTGATCGGTATTGCTGATGCCGTTGAAAACGCCCAGCGGCGAGATGCGGATGCCCACGTGCTCGGCGTCCCATTCCGACACCACCGCGTCCACCACCTCCAGCAGGAAGCGCGCGCGATTGGCCACGCTGCCGCCGTATTCGTCGGTGCGGACATTGGCTTGCGGCGACAGGAACTGGTCCAGCAGATAGCCGTGGGCGCCGTGGATTTCCACCAGGTCGAAGCCGGCGCGGCGCGCGTTGTCGGTGGCGCGGCGATAGTCTTCCAGGATGTCGGCCAGCTCGGACACTTCCAGCGCGCGCGGGGTGTCGCACTGCTCGCGCACCAGGCTGCCGTCCGCGGCGCGGATATTGGTGCGGCTGTCGGCCTGGATCGCCGACGGCGCCACCGGCGCTTCGCCGTCCGGTTGCAAGGAGCGGTGGGAAATGCGGCCGGTGTGCCACAGTTGCAGCGCGGTCAGGCCGCCCTTGGCGTGCACCGCGGCGTTGACCTTGGTCCAGGCCGCCACTTGCGCTTCGCTGTAGATGCCCGGCGCGCCGGCGTAGCCCTTGGCGGTGGGGGAGATGTGGGTGCCTTCCGCCACGATCAGGCCGGCGCCGGCGCGCTGGGCGTAATAGGTTTCCGCCAGCGCGGTGGGCACGTCGCCCGGCTCGGTGTTGCGCAGCCGGGTCAGCGGCGCCATCGCCACGCGGTTTTTCAGGGTCACGGCGCCTACGCGCAGCGGGGTGAACAGTTTGTCGGCTTGCATTGCGATGTCCTTGGCTCTATTTAAGCGGGGAAAAGTGGGCGGGCGCGATCACAGATCGAAACCGAAACCCTGTTTGCGCGCCACCGGCGCGACCTGCGGGAAATACACGTTGCGGTAATACTGCGCGGTGTTGGCGGACCAGGGCTGGCCGTCGGCGCGCTGAATGCTCTTCCAGTAATCCATGATGGACGCGTCGTACTGCGCGATCATAGCCGGCAGTTCCGCCGCCTGGTAGCGTTCGCGGTGCACAAAGCTGGCGCGCGGCAGCCGCGGCTTGACCGCGCTGTCCTGATCGGCGTAGCCCAGCACCACGCCCACCAGCGGGAAGGTCAGTTCCGGCAGCTCCAGCAGTTCCACCATGGCTTGCGGGTCGCGGCGGATGCCGCCGATGGGCACCACGCTCAGGCCGGCGGAACGGGCCGCGGTCATGAGGTTGCCCAGGGCGATGCCGGCGTCCACCGCGCCGACGGCGAAGGCTTCCACGCTGTTGTGGATCACTTGCTCGGCGCCGGCTTTTTCCACGCCGATCCGGGTTTTGTAGAAGTCGGGAACAATGGCGACGAAGACCGGCGCCTGGGCGATCCACGGTTGGCCGCCGGCGATTTCGGCGATTTTTTGGCGACGCTCCGCGTCCTGCACCACCACCAGCGACACCTGCTGGCCGTTGATGGAGGTGGGGCCTTTCCAGGCGGCGTCCAGCACCGCGTCCAGCACCTCGGCGGGAATGGGTTTGTCCTGGTAGCTGCGCACGCTGCGGTGCTCTTGCATTAGTTCCAGTGTCGAGTTCATGCTTGGGACTCCTTCAAGTAGACCAGTCGTCTAGTTTTAATGTCAAAATAACCCGCTCCGGGGAGCGGGGGAGGGCGCGGCCTCGCCTTGGTTAGGGCGCGCGCAGAATTTGTTGCGTGTGCGCCATCGCCGCCAACAGCGGCGCGCGCGAATGTTGAGTCTTGAACAGCAGCGCGCTGCCCACCCACAGGCTGTACAGCGCGCTGGCGGTCTCGTCCGGCAGCAGGTCCGCGTCCAGCGAGCCTTCCTGCTGGCCGCGGCGGATGCAGGCGGCCAGATTGCGCACCACGAAACCCATGCCTTCCGCCAGCGCCTCGCGCATCGGCTCGGACAGGTCGGAGACCTCGGCGGCCAGCTTCACCGCCAGGCAACAGCGCTGCGGCTGATCGCAACGGTGGGTTTCCAGCCAGCCGTCGAAATAATGCAGCAGGCAATCGCGAGCGCTGCCGGCGTCCTTGGACAGAAAGCTCACCAGTCTGCCGTCGTATTTCTCAAAATAACGACGCAGCAGTTCCACGCCATAGCCTTCCTTGCTGCGGAAGTAATGGTAGAACGAACCCTTGGGCACCCCGGCCGCGCCGAGGATTTCCGCCAGGCCCACGGCGGAGAAGCTCTTGCCGAGGATGATGGCTTCGCCGGTGGCCAGCAGGTGTTCGCGAGTGTCTGAAAACTGGTTGGGACGTGACATGGGCTGAAGTCTACTAGACCGGTCGTCTAGTTTCAAGAAATTTTTCAATCCTTGGGAGAGGCGCGCGCTGGCGACAAGGGCGAGGCCGGCGAATCAGGCGGGCTTGGCATGCTTTTAGCATGGTAAATATTGATAATAAGAATCAATTGCAACTACAATGCCGGGTTTTACGCTAAGCGCCTGTTCATGATCCCGCGAGTAAGAGCGAGACAAGGCGAAAACGAGCGAAAAGACAAGGCGAAAACGAGCGAAAAGCGGAAGGTACGCGTGGCATATGAGTATTTTGAGCGGGTGCTCACCGTGCAACGCTGCACGAAGCGCAGCAGATTTTTGAACAGGTTCTAAGCCGACGATGCGAGAGGAAACCCTATGAAGTCAATCTGGAAGCTGCTGGCCATCGTCCTGCTGAGCGGCTGCGCGGCCCTGTCTCAGGAGGCCGAACCGGCCGGGGACCCGCCCGGCCGCATTGTGGACCTGCGCAGCGGCGAAGTTTTGCAGCCGGCACAATTGTTGCAGCGGCTGGCCCCGGCGCCGCGGCTGCTGGTGGGGGAAAAGCACGACAACCGCGAGCACCACCGCATCGAACGCTGGCTGGCGACGGAACTGGCGGCGCAGCGGCCGCAGGGCAGCGTGCTGCTGGAAATGCTGACCCCGTCGCAGCAGGCCAAGGTGGAACAGGCGCAGGCCCGGCTGCGCGCCGGCCAGCCGCTGTCCGGCGCCGCGCTCGCCCAGGCGGTGGATTGGCTGCCGGGCTGGCCGTGGCCCTTGTACGGCAAACTGGCCGAGCATGTGATGCGCGCGCCTTATCCGGTGCTGGCGGCCAATCTGGACAGGAACGAGATGCAGGCGGTATACCGCAGCCAGGTGCAATTGCCGGGCCAGGCCTCCACGCGGCCTGAGGTGCGCGCCAAGCTGAGCGAACTGATCCGCGAGGAGCACGGCGGGGAGGTCAAGGCCGAGCACCTGGCCTCGATGCTGGCGGTGCAGCAGGCGCGGGACCGGCGCATGGCCGAGCGGCTGCTGGCCGCGCCGGCGCCGGCGCTGTTGATCGCCGGCGCTTATCACGCCGCCGCCGACATCGGCGTGCCGCTGCATGTGCGCGATTTGCAGCCGCAAACGCCGTTGCGGGTGCTGATCCTGGCGGAAGAGGGCATGAAGTTGGACGCGCGCCAGGGCGATTACGCCTGGTTCACGGCGCCGGCCCGGCCTTGAGCGCGGTTGCGCTGCGCTTATATATTGATAATGATTCTCATTACGTACAACATTCTCAACTCGAACAAATAAAACTTCGCTTGGATTTCCGATGATGAACACCATGAAACGAGCGGCGACAGGCTGCGCGCTGGCAGGCGCGTGCTGGCCGCTGACGGCGCTGGCGGAAGCCGGCGCAGCCATGCCGGCCGACCTGAGCGCGCTGGGCATGTACCGCGCAGCCGACCCGGTCGTGAAGACCGTGATCCTGGGCCTGCTGCTGGCGGCGCTGGCCTGCTGGGTGGTGCTGCTGGTCAAGGGCGCGGCGCTGTGGCGCGCCGACCGCGCCACCGGCCGCGCGCTCAGCCTGCTGGGCGAGGCCGCCACGCTGAGCGAGGCCCGCGCCGGCTGCGCCGCGCAGCCGGCGCACGAGCCGGCCCGCGGCTTGCTGGCCGAAGCCGACGCCGAGCTGCGCTTGTCCTCGCCCGGCGCGCCGCGCGACAGCGTGCAGGCGCGGGCGGGCTTCCGGCTGGAGCAATGGCAGGCGGAGCAGGGGCGGCGCTTGGCCGCCGGCATCGGCCTGCTGGCCACCATAGGCGCGGTGGCGCCCTTCGTCGGCCTGTTCGGCACGGTGTGGGGCATCATGAACAGCTTCGTCGGCATCGCCCGCAGCGGCAGCAGCTCCTTGGCCACCGTGGCCCCGGGCATCGCCGAGGCCTTGCTCGCCACCGCCGTCGGCCTGGTGGCCGCCATCCCAGCCGTGGTGATCTACAACCTGTTCAGCCGCGCGCTGGCCCGGCACAAAGGCCGCAGCCAGCAGGCGGCCGGCCTGGCGCTGTTGCTGCTCAGCCGCGAGCTGGATGTCCGCGCGGAGACCGTTTGAATGGCCGGCGGGTTTCCCAGCAGCCAGGACGAGGGCCTGGCGGAGCTGTCCGATATCAACGTCACCCCCTTCATCGACGTGATGCTGGTGTTGCTGATCATCTTCATGGTGGTGGCGCCGCTGTCCACCGTGGACACCCGGATCGAACTGCCGGCCTCCAGCGCGCGCCAGCAGCCGCGGCCGGACAAGCCCCTTTATTTGACGATGAATCAGGACCGCTCGCTGCAACTGGGCAAGCAGCCGGTGACCCTGGCGGAGCTGGCCGCGAGGCTGGACCGCGACAGCGGCGGCCGTCGCGACACCCCGCTGTTTTTCCAGGCAGACCGCCAGGCGCGCTACGAAGACGTGATGGCGGTGATGGACGCTTTGCGCGAGGCCGGCTATCTGAGCGTCGGCCTGGTCGCCCGCGAGGGCGGCTGAGATGGCCGTCGCCGCATGGGACCGTCCGCCGCTGCCGCTGGCCAGCTGGGGCAACGCCTGTCTGCTGACCCTGGGCGCGCCGCTGCTGGCGCTGCGCCTATACCTGTCCGTGGCCGAGCCGGTTCCGGCCCCGGCCGCGCCGGCCGCCGTGATGCGGGTGTGGGCCGCGGAGGTCAGCGCCGAGCCGTCCAGCCGTCCGCTGCCCACCGGCGCGCAGCAAAGCCTGGCCGCCGCCGCCAGCCGGCCCAAGGCCGAGCGCCGTCCGGAGCGGCTGCCCAAACTGGCCGAGGCGGAAGCGCCGCGGCTGTTGGCGGCGCGGCAAAGCCGGGAACCGCCCGCGGACAAGGCGGAGGCGCGGGACAGCGAGCAGGCCTCGCAATCCGCGCCGGCCGCCAGCAGCGCCGCGCCGCGGGCCGACGCCGGGGAGGTCGCCGCCGCGCCGTTCAATAGCGAGGGCGCGGCGCGCGCGCTGAAGCAGAGCTGGGAGGGACGGGTGCAAAGCCATCTGGCGCGTTTCCGCCGCTATCCGGAAGACGCCAGCCGCCGCCGCCGCGACGGGGTGGTCAAGATGAGCTTCGTCGTCGACGCCGACGGCCGGGTCTTGTCCAGCCAGCAATTGGCCGGCTCCGGCACCGCCTCGCTGGACCGCGAGGCCGCCGCCATGCTGCAGCGCGCCCAGCCCTTGCCGGCGCCGCCGGCGGATCTGCTCAAGGGCGGCCGGGTCAGCGTCAGCCTGCCGATGCGCTTCGAGCTGAGCGAATCTTAAGCCCGGTTCCGCTCCCGTCCTGTAGCGCCTATCCATCCGGTTTTTCGCGTCGCCGCCGGCGGCGCGCATCCTGAATCGAGGTTCGCATGAAGTTGAATTCCCATCTGTCCGCGGCGGCGCTGGCCGGCGTCTTGCTGGCGTTCGCGCCGGCCGCGTCCGCGGACGCGCCGCCGCAGGCCGAACGCCGGCCGCAAAAGTTGGAAGCGCACGGGGACGTGCGCGTCGACGACTACGCCTGGCTGCGCGACGACAGCCGCAGCCGGCCGGACGTGCTGGCTCATCTGGAAGCGGAAAACCGCTACGCCGAAGCCCAGCTGGCGGCCGCCGCGCCGCTGCGCCGCACGCTGTTGGCCGAGATGCGGGCGCGCATCGGCGAGCGCGACAGCTCGCCGCCCTTTGTCGACGGCGGCTGGCGCTATCGCGAAAGCTATGCGCCGGGCGGCCAGCAGCCGCGGCTGGAGCGTCAGCCCGCCGCCGGCGGCCGCTGGCAGTTGCTGCTGGACGGGAGCGAACGCGCCGCCGGCCAGCGTTACTACCGCTTGGGCGCCTGGAGCGTGGCCGCCGGCCGGCCCATGCTGGCGGCGGCGGAAGACCTGGGCGCGCGCGGCGCCTCGCGGCTGTCGCTGCGCGATCTGTCCAGCGGCCGCTGGCTGCCGGAAACGCTGGAGCAGGCGTCCGGCAGCCTGCAGTGGAGCGCAGACGGCGGCAGCCTGTTCTACGTCAAGCTGCACCCGCAAACCTTGCGCCCCTACCAGCTTTACCGCCATCGCCCCGGCCAGCCGCAGAGCCGGGACGCGCTGGTTTACCAGGAGGACGACGAGGCCTTCTCGCTGAACCTGTCCAATACCGCCTCGCGCCGCTATCTGCAATTGATCGCCAGCAGCGCCGACAGCTCGGAAACCTGGCTGCTGGACGCGCATGCGCCGGACGCGCCGCCGCGGCGCTTCGCCGCGCGCCGGCCGGGCCGCGAATACTATCTGGATCACTACCGCGACCGCTTCTACCTGCGTTCCAACCACGAGGGCGGGCGCTTCGGCCTGTACCGCGCGGCGGCGCCGGACGCGGATTGGGAGGCGGTGCTGCCGCCCGACCCCAAGCGCGAACTGGACAGCTTCCAGCTGTTCCGCCGCTACCTGGTGGTTAAGGAGCGCGCGGACGGGCTGACCCGCATCCGCCGCATCGCCTGGCGGGGCGGCGAGGAGCGCAGCCTGGCTTTCCCGGACCCGAGCTACCGCGCCTGGCTGGCCTACAACCCGGACCCGGACAGCGGCCGCCTGCGTTACGGCTATTCCTCGATGAGCACGCCGACCTCCACCTATGAATGGGACATGGCCGGCGGTGGCAGCCGTCTGTTGCAGCGCAAGGCGATCGCCGGCTATCGGGCCGGGGACTATCGCAGCGAGCGGGTCTGGTTGACGATGCGCGATGGCGCGCGCGCGCCGGTGTCCTTGGTCTACCGCAAATCCTTGTTCCGCAAAGGCGGCAATCCCTTGCTGGCCTATGGCTACGGCGCTTACGGCACCAGCATGGACGCCGCCTTCGGCAGCCAGCAGCTCAGCCTGCTGGATCGCGGCTTCGTCTTCGCCATCGTCCACGTGCGCGGCGGCGGGGAACTGGGCGAGGACTGGCACCGCCAGGGCAGGCTGGAACGCAAGAGCAACAGCTTCAACGATTTCGTGGACGCCGGCCGCGGCCTGCTGCGCCAGGGCTACGCCGCGCCCGGCCGCTTGTACGCGATGGGCGGCAGCGCCGGCGGCCTGCTGGTGGCCGCGGCGATGAACCAGGCGCCGGAGCTGTTCCGCGCGGTGGTGGCGCAAGTGCCCTTCGTCGACGTGCTCTCCACCATGCAGGACCCTACGCTGCCGCTGACCACGGGCGAGTACGGGGAGTGGGGCAATCCGGAACGGGCCGACGCCTATCGCTGGATCAAGGCTTACAGTCCTTATGACAATGTGGCCGCGCGACGCTACCCGCATCTGCTGGTCAGCGCCGGCCTGCACGACGGCCAGGTGCCGTACTGGGAGCCGGCCAAATGGGTGGCCAAGCTGCGCGAGCGGCAATGGCCGGGCCAGCGCCTGTTGCTGTTCACCGACATGAGCGCAGGCCATCGCGGCCAGTCCGGCCGCTTGAACCGGCTGGAGGCGGCGGCGCGCGATTACGCTTTCCTGCTGACGGTGGACGCCGAGCCGCCGTCCCCGCCCGCGGCGCAAGCCGGAAGCTAATCTTGATCCCCGCCGCCGGCCGCGCCGGCGGCGGGCTGGAGCCTGTCGCCATGTCCATTTCGTCCCCCGCCTGGCCGCCTGGCCCGCGGCTCTCCTGTTCCAAGCCGTCCGTTTTCGCGCCTGACGCGGCGGACGGCGATCACTGTGGAGAGTTTGCTTGTGAAAAAGAAAATGATGGTCCGGCTGGTCGGCGCCGCGCTGGCGGTGGCAGCCGCTCCGGCCAGCGCGGCGGAGAACGCCGCCGGGCAGGGGAATGTTGAATTCAAACCTTTGGTGGTGTCCGGAGACGCGCTGAGCGACGAGCAGCGCGCGCTGGAGAAACCCGGCGCGGTCAGCAGCCGCGGTGAAAACACCAAGCTGCAATCGCTGGACAGCATCCTGCGCGGGATTCCCGGCACCTATACCCAGATCGACCCCGGCCAGGGCGCGGTCAGCGTCAATATCCGCGGCCTGAGCGGCCTGGGCCGGGTCAACACCATGATAGACGGCGTCAGCCAGAACTATTACGGTTCGGCGCCGTCTTCCTTGAGCCACGGCGCAGCGCCGTCAAGTTCCTTCGGCGCGCTGATCGATCCCAACTTCATCGTCGGCGTCGACGTCACGCGCGGCACCGGCGGCGGCGCCAGCGGCGTCAACGCGCTGGCGGGCAGCGCCAACTTCCGCACCTTGGGCGTGGAAGATGTGATCTTCGACGGCCAACAGCAGGGCGCGCGCCTGAAGTACAGCGTGGGCAGCAACGGCCTGGGCCGCAGCGGCATGGCGGCCGGCGCGGCGCGGACGGAACTGGCGCCCGGCGTGCGCTTAGGCTTGCTGGGGGCGATCAGCAGCAGCTCGATAGGCGGCAATTATCGCAACGCGCAGGGCGTGGACAGCGAGGCCTTCGGTTTCGGCTACGACGAGCACTTCCCCCAGAACCCGCAGTCGCAGATGTTCAAGGCCAATCTGCGCGTGGGCGATGTCCACGAGGCGGAACTGTCCGCGCGGCGCTATCGCAACAACTTCGTGCGCCGCGACATCCAGAGCGACGACTTCTACCTGAAGTACAACTACACCCCGCATTCGGAATGGCTGGACTTTTCCGTGCTGGCCAGCCACGGCCGCGGCCGCCAGGCCTATCAGCGCGGTTCGCTGTTCAGCTTCTACAACAGCAGCACGGACAACATCGGCGACGCGCTGGAAGCGCGCAACAGCAGCCGCTTCAGCCTGGCCGGCGGCGACGCCACGCTGAGCGTCGGCGGCAAGTGGATGCGCAACCGCTTCACCCGCAATGTGAACAGCATGGTGCAAAGCACCGACGACAACCCGGACGCCAACCAGCAGGCGATAGAAAACAATATATTCGCGCCGGCCGGCCGCCAGGAAATCCGCAGCCTGTTCACCGGCCTGGAGTTCCGCCGCGGCATTTACTCGCTGCAGGCGGATCTCAACTACAGCCGCTTCGCGCTCAGCGGCCATAAACCGGCTTGCGATCCGCGCGTGGAATGCTTCCCGCAAGGCGCGGCCGACATCAAGCTGGAAGAAAGCGCGTTCAACCCCTCGCTCTTGCTGTCCGCCGAGATCAAACCCTGGTTCCAGCCCTTCGCCAGCTATGCGCGCACCATGCGCGGGCCGAATCCGCAAGAGGTCTTCTTCGCCAATTCCGGCGGCCAGTCGATGAACCCCTTCCTGAAAAGCGAACGCGCCGAAACCTACCAATTGGGCGTGACGTCGATGTTCCACGGCCTGCTGAGCGAGCGGGACACCCTGCGCACCAAGGCGCTGTTCTACCGCAGCCGCATCGCCGATTACATCTCCAGCCAGGCCTTCAATGTGTGCAAGGGCGGACGCAAGTGCACGCTGGACGAGTTTTGGTCCAATAGCTCCGACGACTACAACGACGGCATGACCATCTACACCAATTCGCTGACCCCGGTGCGCACCCGCGGTTTCGAGCTGGAGGCGGACTACGACGCCGGCTTCGTCTACGCGCGGCTGTCTTACAGCCGCGAGCACACCAGCCAGCCGACCTCCTTCGCCAGCGGCATGTTCTCCGTCGGCAATGTCAGCGAGCTGCCGGACGAGTACTACACGCTGGATCTGGGCAGCCGCTGGCTGGAGCGCAAGCTGGAAGTGGGCGCGCTGTTCAAGCGCGACGGCGCCAACCGCCGGCTGTCGCCGGACCAGTTGCAGGACGACAGTACCAGCGCCTATCTCAAGGAGGAGCAGAAGGCCAATCCGGTCATCATCGACCTCTACGCCAGCTATCGCGTCAACAAGCAATGGCTGATCCGCGCCGGCGTGCGCAACCTGGCCAACCGCAGCTACTCCGAGCCGCTGAACACCTTGAATTCGCTTCCGTCGCAGTCGCCCGACATTTCGCCCAACAGCACGGCGCGCGGCCGCAGTTATATGCTGGCCACCGAACTGCGCTTTTAAGAAGCTGCGTACGATTTGCTGCGCGCCGGCGATACGGCGTTGAAAACGCCTTGTCTCGTCTGAGCTCGCGAGATCATAAACAGGTTCAAAGCCAGGTGGTCTCAGGGTAGATTGTCCAGGTTCCGGCATGACCGGAACCTGGACAAGACCAAACGACAAAGGAGATCTCCATGAACAAGCTCAGCCGCGCGGCCATCGCCGCCTTGTGCGCGCTCAGCGTAGGACACGGCGCGCAGGCCGCCGAGGCCGACAATCGCAACGGCCCGTCCGGCAACGGCGGCAATAATCTGCTGATCGCCGCCGCGGCCTGGAAGCAGACCGCGGCGGAATACCGCGCGCTCTACCATCAGGCTTTCAATCTGGCGCGGATGCGGCTGGATCAGGCGCTGGCGGCGCGCAAGCCCGGCGACAAACCGCTGGCGGTGATCACCGACATCGACGACACCGTGCTCAACGCCGTCAATTACTGGGGCTATCTGATCCAGCAGGACCGGGATTTCTTCGACGACGCGATCTGGGACAAATGGATTCCGGAAAACAAGCTGACCGCCACGCCCGGCGCGCTGGACTTCTTCAACTACGCCCAATCCCAGGGGGTGGAAGTGTTCTACGTCAGCAGCCGCGACCAGGGCGACAAGACCTATGAGTACGCGCTGGGCAATCTGCGGGCCGCCGGTTTTCCCTTCGTCGACGAAAAGCACGTGACCATTCTGCGCGACAGCTCCAACAAGGAGCCGCGGCAGAAGGAGATCGCCGCCCAATACCATGTGGTGGCGATGTTGGGCGACAATCTCAATGATTTTCAGCGCAAATACTATGTGAAGGATGTGGACGAGCGCGCGCGTTTGATGGAGGAGGACCGCGAGCTGTTCGGCCGCAAATTCATCCTGATGCCCAATCCTACCGACGGCCACTGGATGCGGGCGATCTTCGGCGATTCCGAGCCGCCGGCCACGGACCGCAACCGCGAGATCTTCAAGAAGGCGGCCAGCAAGTCCGCCTGGAAGCCGGCGCCTTGAGCGGCCGGGCCCGGCGGGCGTTTGCGTCGCGCCGGGCCGGCCACTATGATAGCCGCGGGAGCGCCGCGCGCTGCCCTCGCTTCCGCGGCCGGCAAGGCCCGCCGCGGGTTTGATTCCTCCTCAATGTCTTGAAGCCATGTCCGCCGACGCCACCGCCCCTCTTTCCCCGTCCGATTCTTCCGCCGCGCGCGAACTGGAGCCGGCCATCGCCCCTCATTTGCAATTGCTGGCGCACAGCGCCGGCGAGGAGGTGAGCCGGACCCGCGCCGGGCTCGGCCTGCTGCTGCTGTGGCTGAGCGACGACGTGCTGGGCGCGGTGAACGCGGATTTGCAGGCCTTGGACGTGACCGAGAGCAAGCTGAACGTGTTGATGCTGTTTTCGCTGCAAGAGCAGGGCTGGTGGCGGAACGGGCCGCTGACCCCGTCGGCGATCGCCGATTATCTGGGCGTGACCCGCTCCACCGTCACCGGCCAGCTGGACTGGCTGGAACGGCGCGGTCTGCTGCAACGGCAACTGCGCGACGAAGACCGCCGCAGCCTGGGGCTGAGCCTGACCGAGGCCGGCCGGGAACTGCTGAGACAGGCGCTGCCGGGCTTCTGGCGCGCCTGCCAGCGCCTGACCGAGGCGCTGGACGAGAGCGAATGCGCGGCGCTTTGGCCTTTGCTCGCCAAAGTGTGGTGCCGGCTGAAAGCGGACTGAGGCCGCTTTCTCAGCGCGGCGCGCTGGGCTGAGCGCCGGACGCCGCCAAGGCGTCCGCGCGGGCGCGGTCGCTGGCCTTGCAGCGGCAATGGCCGATCTGGTGCAGCTCTATCAGGTGGCCGGCCGGATCGCGCAGGAACAACTGCGTCAATTCCGGCGCGGCGACGTTGGCCTGCCGCCAGTGGGCGATGCCTTGCCGCAGCAATTCCGCCTCCGCCTGGGCGATGTCCCGCACCGCCAGCGCCACATGATTGTCCACCGGATCCTGATCCGCGCCCTGAGCGTACGGCGACACGCCGTCGTTGCCCAGCAGATGGATCTGGCAGTCGTTGCCCAGGTCCAGGAAAAACCCGGGCACCCCGGGGATGTGCCAGCGGCCGGCGTCGGCGTCCAGGCCCAGCACGTCGCGGTAAAACGCGCCCATGGCCTCAACCAGGCTCAGAGGCATGCGCAAGCCATGATGGTGCAATTCCAATACTTCGATAGCCATTAGTGTGCTTCCTTAAGTGGAGGGTGACGATAGAGGCGGCCGCCTGTCGCTATATAGTACGTTATACGTACTATACGTCAAGCGTATTTTAAGCGGGACAGACGGAAACCTCAGCCAAGCCAGCAAGCCGCGCGCCAACGGCTATATTGCCTTCATGCAATGCGGGTAGTTTTTCATGCGGATTATTTTAAATAACAAATTTAAATAGAAAAAAAATTTGCTATCTAATTGGATGGAATCTAATATCTGTTTAATGACTTGTAACTTGATGTTGAGATAGACCTTGACGGGCCAAGCATGACGCGAAATCTATTCACCAGCCTGGCGGCTGGTTTGTTGTTGGCCGGCGGCGCGGCGGGAGCGGAAACGCCGGTCTGGAAACAGCCGGAGTACGCGGCGGCCATCGTCCAGGCCCGGGCGGGGCAGACCGCGCCGGCGCTGGCGCTATTGGAGCGGGAGCGCGCGCGCGGACCGCTGCCCGCGCCCTTGCTGGACGATTATCTGACCCTGCTGTGCTGGAGCGGACGCGGCGCGGAGGCCCTGCGGCTGCTGCCCGGACATGAGGCCGAGATGTCGGCGGACACCCTGGCGCGCTTGGCGCGAGCGGCGCGCGATCAGCGCGACGCGGCGGAAGCGACGCGGCTGTACCGCGTGTTGCTGGCGCGTCAGCCCGCGGCCGGCTATCGCGCCGGCCTGGCCATGGCCCAGGCCGAAGCCGGACAGGCCGCCGCCGCGCTGGCCACGCTGGACGCCGCGCCGTCCGGCGCGCCGGCCGACGAACTGGAGCTGAGCCGCGCGCGCGCTTACGTCTTGCTGCAAAGCGGGGACCTGACCCAGGCGCTGGATTATCTGATCCGCGCGCGGACGCGCTTTCCCGGTGACCCGGAACTGGAACGCAGCTATCTGGGCTGCCTGTTGCGCCTGGGCGCGCCATGGCAGGCGGACCAGGCGTCCGTCGCGGATCCCCGGCTGGCTTTGCAGATCGATTTCGACCGCGCGGCGACCTTGAGCCGTTGGGGACGCATTCAGGAAAGCCAGGACAGCGGGCCGGGCCGGCACACGCAAACCGACGCAGCGCTGAAGCTCAACCAGGACATCGCGGCGCGGCCGGAAGCCGCGCGGCCGCCGTTCGCCGCGCTGGCGGCGGACGACCGCGTGCAAATGCTGCAGCAGCGCGGCCTGTCGGCGCAGGCCGTCGCCCTGGACCGGCAGAGCGCCGGCCAGGCGTGGTCGCCGTACGCCCGCGCGGCCTTGGCCGACGCCTATCTCAACCAGCGCCAGCCGCTGCGCGCCGAGGAACTGTACCGCTCGGCGCTGCGCGACGCGCCGCAGGCGGACGAGGCCTTGGATTGGCGCATCGGCCTGGTCTACGCCCTGCTGGAGTCCGGCCAGCACGCAGCCTGCCGCCGGGAACTGACCGCCTTGCAAGCCGCCACGCCCCGGCAGAAGACCGAGCGCGCCAGCGGCCGGCGCGTGTTCAATCCGGCGTTTCAGCGCGTGGCCTTGTTGGACGCGATGGTCACCGCCTATCAGGAGGACACCCGCGGCGGCTGGGAGCGGATGGAAGCCCTGCTGGACGAGGCGTCGTTCAACCCGGAGCTGCGGCAGAACCAGGGCAGCCTGGCCCTGATGCGCGGCTGGCCGCGGCGGGCGCGCGGCGTGTTCACCCGGCTGGGCGTGGACGAACCGGACCAGCCGGAAGCGGCGGCGACCGGCTTGGCCGGCGCGGCGCTGGACCTGCAGGAGCTGGACGAGGCGGACCGTCAGTTGCAACGGCTGAACGAACTGGACGTGGACAACGCCGGCGTGCGCCAGTTGCGGGAGCGCGCCCGGCTGGAACGGCGGCCGGAGCTGGTGCTGGAAGGGAAGAAGGATTTGAGCGGCGGCCAGGGCGCGGGCGAGCAGAACGCCTGGGAGAGCTCGGCGCGCTTGTATTCGTCGCCGTTCGGCCACTGGCGCTTGTTCGGCCTGCATCAGCTGCAACGCGCCAGTTATGTGAACGAGACGGCGTCGGCCCGTTACGAGGCGCTGGGCATGGGCGCGGAATGGCGGGGCGAGCAGGGGCGAGGCGAATTCGGCCTGACCGGCCAGATCGACGGCGGACGGCGCGGCGGCGCTTTCGCCGGCTACGACTGGACGCCGGACGACTATTGGACGCTGGGCGCGCGCTTTGAATTGAACAGCGCCGAAGCGCCGTTGAAAGGCCGCCTGGACGATGTGCGCGGCAACCGGACCCAACTGAGCCTGCAGTACCGCGCCGACGACTACCGCAGCTACGCCTTGCAAGCCGAGGCCCTGTCCTTGTCCGACGGCAATCTGCGCCGCGCGGTGTCCGCCAACTGGGACCAGCGCTGGGTCAGTGGACCGCGCTACAAACTCAACACCATTTTGACGCTGGCGGCCAGCGCCAACGACGCGGTGACGTCCGCCCGCTATTTCAATCCGCGCGCCGACGGCGAGGCCTCGGTGACGGCGATGCAGGAATGGAAGCTGTGGGGCGAATACGAAACCACCTGGCATCAGCGCCTGGGGCTGACGCTGGGCACTTACACCCAGCGCGACTTCGGCGCCGGCGGCGTGTGGGGGCTGCTGTTGGAACAGGAGTGGCGTTGGGGCAGCCGCGGCAGCCTGCGTTACGGCTTCACCCGGGTGCGCCACCCCTATGACGGCAAGGCGGAAACCGGCAACAAGGTTTATCTCAATCTGGATTGGCGCTTCTGATGAAAATGAAACAATGGCTGGCGGCCCTGACGACGGCCTGCCTGTTGTGGACCGGCTGGGCGCAAGCGGCGGCCGGGCGCTTGGTGATTCTGTGCTACCACGAGGTGGACAAGACCGACAGCGACGCCTCGGACCCGTTCGCGGTGGACGCCCGCGCGCTGGTGAAGCAAATGGAGTGGATGCGCGGCCAGGGCTACAGCTTCGTCAGCCTGCAACAGGTGCTGGACGACCGCGCCGGCGGCAAGCCCTTGCCGGACAAGGCGGTGCTGCTGACTTTCGACGACGGCTACCGCAGCGTGTACACCAATGTCTATCCGGTGCTGAAGCTGTTCCGGGCGCCGGCCGTGATCGCGCTGGTGGGCAGCTGGCTGGAAGCGGCCGAGGGCAGCCAGGTCAGCTACGGCGACGGCGTGGCGGGGCGGAGCAAATTCCTGAGCTGGGCGCAGATCCGCGAAATGCGGGCCAGCGGCCTGGTGGAAGTGGCCAGCCACAGCTACGCCTCGCATCTGGGCGTATTGGCCAATCCCCAGGGCAATCTGGAACCGGCGCTGACCGCCCGCGCCTTCCGCGCCGGCGGCTATGAAAGCGAATCGGCCTATCTGGCGCGCATCCGCGACGATTTGCGCCGCAACAGCGCGCTGCTCAAGGCGCGGCTGGGCGTGGCGCCCAGGGCGATGGTATGGCCCTACGGCAGCTACTCGCCGCAAGCGGCGGGGGTGGCGGCGCAGGAGGGCATGCCGGTGACCATGGGTCTGGGCGCGGGCATCAACGTCCGCGACACCCCGCTGTCCTCGCTGCGCCGGGTGTTGCTGGACGCCAATATGGATCTGGGCGATCTGGCTTATCAATTCAAGCAGCTGAACGGCTGGCCGGACGGCGTCCGGCCGGAACCCAGCCGCATCATGCACGTGGACCTGGACTACATCTACGATCCCGATCCCAAACGCCAGGACGAAAACCTGGGCCGGCTGCTGGACCGGGTCAAGGCCATGGGCGCGAGCACCGTTTACCTGCAGGCCTTCGCCGATCCCGACGGCGACGGCGTGGCGCAGGCGCTGTATTTCCCCAACCGCCATCTGCCGATGCGCGCGGACCTGTTCAACCGCGCCGCCTGGCAATTGCAGACCCGGGCCAATGTCAGGGTCTACGCCTGGATGCCCTTATTGGGCTTCGCGCTGCCGGCCGGCCATCCGCTGGCCGGCGAGCGGGTGCTGGCGGAGCAGGGCGGCGGCGCTCAGGCCAAGGTGCAGGGCTATGCGCGGCTGACCCCGTATTCGCCGCCGGTGCGCCAACTGATCCGCGAGATTTACGAAGACCTGGCGCGCAGCTCGCGTTTCAGCGGCCTGCTGTTCCACGACGACGCCACCCTGTCCGACTTCGAAGACGCCGGCCCGGCGGCGCGGCAGGCGCGGCAAGGGCGGGGCCTGGCCGCCAGCGTGGCCGACGTGCGCGCGGACCCGGAGCAGATGGTGCGCTGGACGCGCGACAAAACCGCCTTGCTGGACGATTTCAGCATGGAGCTGGCGGCCGTGGTGCGCCAATACCAGCCGGATTTGCGCACCGCGCGCAATCTCTACGCCGAGGTGGTGCTCAATCCGGAGTCGGAAACCTGGTTCGCCCAGTCCTTCGACAGCGCGCTGAGCCGCTACGACCGGGTGGCGGTGATGGCGATGCCCTATATGGAAAACGCGGCCCAGCCCAAGGCCTGGCTGCGGCGGCTGTTCGACAAGGTGGCGGCCAAACCCGGCGCGCTGGAAAAAACCGTGTTCGAACTGCAGGCCGTCGATTGGCGCAGCCGCAAGCCGATTCCCACCGCGGAGCTGGCGGCCACGGTGCGCGAACTCAACACCCTGGGCGCGCGGCACATCGCCTACTACCCGGACGACCTGTTCCAGGACCAGCCCAGGCTGAAGACGTTCAAGCGAGTGTTTTCGCTGACGGCGAGGCCGGAAGAATGAAGGCCGGCGGCGGGAGACCGCATGGACGATTGATGACCCGTCGCATCAAGGGGCGAGGAGAAGTGTTGTGAACCTGGCATTGATACTGCTGCTGGCATATGCCTTTTTTTATCCGTTGTTCATGGCTTATCTGTGGATGGTGGGGGCGGTGCATTACTACCTCCACTACGAAAGAAAAGATCCGCCGCTCAATCAGCCGCCGGCGCTGGACTATCCGCCGCTGAGCGTGGTGGTGCCCTGCTACAACGAGGAAGACAATGTGCGCGAGACTTTGGCCTACGCGCTGGCGCTGGACTATCCGGACTTCGAAGTGATCGCGGTCAACGACGGCAGCCGGGACGCCACCGGCGCCATCCTGGACGAACTGGCCGCCGCCCATCCGCGGCTGCGGGTGGTGCACCAGGCCACCAACCAGGGCAAGGCGGTGGGGCTCAACACCGCGCTGGCGCTGGCGCGCCACGAATACCTGCTGTGCATAGACGGCGACGCGCTGCTGGACCCGTACGCGGGCAAATGGCTGATGCGCCATTTCCTGACTTCGCCGCGCGTGGGCGCGGTCACCGGCAACCCGCGCATCCGCAACCGCACCACCCTGCTGGGACGGCTGCAGGTGGGCGAATTCACCGCCATCATCGGCCTGATCAAGCGCGCGCAGCGCACTTACGGCCGATTGTTCACCGTCTCCGGCGTGATCACCGCCTTCCGCAAGACCGCGGTTTACCAGGCGGGCTACTGGAGCGAGGACATGCTGACCGAGGACATCGACATCAGCTGGAAACTTCAGCTCAAGCACTGGAACGTGCGCTTCGAACCGCGCGCGCTGGTGTGGATTCTGATGCCGGAAACCCTGCGCGGGCTGTGGAAACAGCGGCTGCGCTGGGCCAAGGGCGGCACTCAGGCGCTGATGCGCAACGCCTGGGTGCTGCGCACCTGGCGCCACCGCCACATGTGGCCGGTGTATTCCGAGTACTTCCTCAGCGTGGTGTGGTCCTACACCATGGCCGGCATCATCGTCTATTGGCTGCTGAGCCTGGTGTTGGGCGACTGGCTGCCCCAGATGGGCACGCCGTTGATTCCGCGCTGGCACGGCATGGTGCTGGGCGGCACCTGCATGCTGCAATTCATGATCAGCAAGATGATGGACAGCCAGTACGACGCCAAGCTGGGCAAGAACTACTACTGGATGGTGTGGTATCCGCTGGTTTACTGGCTGCTCAACGTCTGCACCACCATCGTGGCCTTCCCGCAGGCGGTGTTCCGCAAAAAGGGCAAGCGCGCGCGCTGGGTCAGCCCGGACCGGGGGGTGAGGGCATGAGCCGGCTGGGAGACGGCCTGATCATCCAGGCCGCGCACAATATGAGCGCCTTGCAGCGGCTGCTGTCCTGGCTGATGACCCTGGCGTGCTGGCTGGCGTGGATCTATCTGTGGCTGCCGGCCCTGGCCTATGTCGGCTACCTGATCTGGGGCCGGGACGTGTTGCCGGCGGCGCTGCGCGCGCAGGACGCGCCGGAGCACCTGGGCAGGCTGCGCGATTACGGCTTCGAAATCGCGCTGATCGGGCTATGCCTGCTGCTGTGGTCGCGCATCAACTACTGGCGCTTCGCCGGCAAGCAGAAACGCAGCCCGATCCCCAACGTCACCCTGGAAAAACTGGCGGAAGACCTGGGCGTGTCTCCGGACGAGCTGCGCGAGGGCCAGGCCGCCAAGGTGGCGGTGGTCCATCATTGCGGCGAGGGCGGCATCGCCCGCATCGAAACCGTGACGCGGCTGCCGCCGCCCGGCTGAGTCACCAGCCGCCGAACAAGGGCAGCAGCACCAAGGCCAGCAACAGCGCCCAGGCGGCCGCGCCGGCGCACAGCGCGCTGTACGCGAAGTGCTGCGACTCCACCTCCTCCTCCAGCCCCAGCATGGCCGGCGCGCCGTGGTAGAGCAGGGCGAAGGCCGCGGCCAGGCCCAGCAGCGCGCCCAGCAGATTGAAGGCGAGATCCGGCGCCAGCAAGGCCAGGCTGGACAGCCACAGCGGCACCGCCGCGCCGGCCGCCAGCAAGAAGCAATCCTTGAAGCTCGCGGCCAGCTTGTGGCTGGCGGCCAGCGTTTGCAGCGTCCAGGCCATCAGCGGCACGGTGGCCAGTTCGGCGACGAAGAACAGCGCGGCGGCGGCCAGCCAGCGCTCCATGCCGGCGTCGGGGGCGTAAAGCCGGCCGTGAGCCAGGCCGGCGTAGCAAATCATCAGGGCGGGCAGCAGCGAGAACGGCAGCACCAGCTTCCACATCAGGCGGCGCGGCGACGGCGCGCGCCCGCGCAACTCGTCCCAGCCGCCGTGGCTGGAAAACAGCATCTTCGGATAATGGCTCAGTTTCATGGCGAAGCTCCTTGAGGACGGGTCTGGCATGGCGGGCGGAACATACTCTCAATATGTATCATGATGTGATATAAATTCAAGCATGAATCCCTTTCCAGACTCCCCCATCCTGAGCAAGGCGGATTTTGAACGCCTGTCCGAATTCCGCCATCAACTGCGCGTGTTCCTGCGTTTCAGCGAAGACGCCTGCCGCGGCCACGGCCTGACGCCGCTGCAATACCAACTGCTCTTGCACGTGCAAGGCTATCCGGGCCGCGACTGGGCCACCGTGGGCGAACTGGCCGAGCGGCTGCAATCCCACCACCACGGCGTGGTGGCGCTGGTCAGCCGCTGCGAGGAGCTGGGCCTGGTGCAGCGCCGGCCCGGCCGCGAGGACCGGCGGCAGGTGGAAATCCACCTGACCGAGGCCGGACGCAATCAGGCGCAGGCGCTGGCCGCGCTGCACCGCGACGAAATCCGTCTGCTGCGCGACAAGCTGGCGCCGCCGGGCTTCGACCCGGCTTAGAACCTGTTTACGATCTGCTGCGCGTCGGCGATACCGCGTTAAAAACAAACTCAAAATGCTCATGTACCGTATGTACACTCCGCTTTTTCGCCTTGTCTCGCCTTAGCTCGCAAGATCGTAAACAGGTTCTTAGACCCGCTAACAAAAGCCCCTGATCCTGCGTTGTACGGGTACTGTAGCTTCGCAGAAACTTCGTTTTCTGCGTCGGCGCGTCTCTGCGAGGTTTTGTTCGCGGCTCTCAATCGCCCAGATAGCGCCGGCGCAGCAGCCGCAGCCGGCCGTCGGCGGCGAGGCGGTTCAAGGCCTGCTGCAAACGCCGGGCGCGCTGGGGCGGCGCGGCCGGGTTGAGAGCGAACCAGTACTGGCCGCCGCCGTCCAGCAAATAGGCCGGCGCCGCCGTGCGCGGCGGCAGCTTCAGCTTGTCCAGATGCCAGCGCATCGCCCAGTCCAGCATCGCCACCAGATCGACGCGATCCAGCAGCAGTTTGTTCAGATTGGCCGCGTCGTCCTGGCCGGCGTCCAGCCCCTCGCGCCGCGGGTCCAGCGCCGCCAGCCGGTTGAAGGCGGCGGAGCCGGCCAGCGCCCCCACGCGATAGCGCCGCGCGTCCGCCGCGCCGCTCAGACGGATGTCGCGGCGGGCGGACAGCCGGTACAGGAAGACGCGGCGCGGGCCTATCGGCCCCACCCACTGGAATTGGGCTTCCCGCTCGGGCGTGCGCACCATGGCGAACAACAGCGCGTCCGGCGTTTTTCGCACCGTGGCGTAAGCGCGCAGCCAGGGCTGCACCTCGATTGCCAGGCTAAGCCCGGCTTCCTCCGCGACCAGGCGCAAAACCTCGGCGGCATAGCCCTTGACCTTGCCGTTTTCCACATAGCTGAGCGGCGGCAGGTCCTCGGTATAGGCCTTGATGTCGGCCGCCGCCGTCGTCAGCGCCCAGCATGCGCCGAGCGCCGCCAGCAGCGGGCGGATGAGAGTCCCCGGTATGACCATTTCTTGTCCGTTATGCGTGATGGTTCACAGCATGGCAGTTTGCCAGACAAAAGGGCCGGTTTGATGACAAATGGGCGGTTTCAGCGCAGCGCCAGCGTGGCGCCCAGGCCGATCAAGGCGCAGCCTATGACGCGGTTCAAGCCGCGCTGACGGCGCAACATGCCGGCGTGCAGCCGCGGCTGGGTGAACAGCAAGGCCACCAGCGCGAACCAGGCCAGATGGGCGGCGGAGATGAACAGGCCGTAGCCCGCGCGCAGCGACAGCGGCGTGTCCGCGTTGACCGCCTGACTGAACAGGCTGAGCACGAACAGTGAAGTCTTGGGGTTGAGCGCATTGCACAGCAGGCCGGCGCGCAGCGCGGCCCAGGCGCTCTGCCGGCCGCCGCGGGCGGCGGGGCCGGCGGCCAGTGGCGGCTGGACGAAGGTGCGGTAGCCGATGTAGAGCAGGTAGGCGGCGCCCAGCAGCTTGAAGCCGGCCAGCAGCCAGGGCGTGCGGCTGAGCAGCAGACTGACGCCCAGCAGCGCGCACAGCACGTGGAATTGCACGCCCAAAGCGATGCCGAAAGCGCCCAGCAGCCCGTGGCCGCGTCCGTATTGCAGGCTGTTGCGGGTGATGACGGCGAAGTCGGCGCCGGGGCTGATCACGGCGAGCAGGGTCAGCAGGGCTACGGTCAGGAGTTCGTTCATCGCGACAAGGCTTTCAAAGGGAGACGCGGCGATTGTCGCGGGCTTGGCGCGCGGTGAAAATCGATTTATTGTCCTTGCATTGCGTGAGGAAAAATCACAGATGAGCTATCGCATTCCGGCCTTGACCGCCGTTCGCGCCTTTGAAGCCGCCGCCCGCCACGGCAGCTTCGTCAAAGCCGCCGCCGAGCTGTGCGTGACCCACGGCGCGGTCAGCCGCCAAGTCAAGCAATTGGAGGAAGGGTTGGGCGTGGCCCTGTTCGAGCGGCGCAACCGGGCGGTGTTTCTGACCGCGGCCGGCGAAAGCTTCCGCCAAAGCTGCGCCGAGGCGCTGCGCGTGCTGGAGCAAGGCGCGGCCCGCGCGCAAAGGCAGGCGGACGCGCCCTTGCGGCTGTCCTGCGAACCCACCATCGCGATGCGCTGGCTGATTCCGCGCTTGCCGGCCTTCCAGGCCGAACATCCCGACATCGAGCTGCTGCTGTCCGCCGCCGGCGGGAAAGTCGATTTTTCCTCACAGAGAATCGACCTGGCGCTGCGCCGCGACGACAGCGGCTGGAACCTGGGCGACCACGTGGCCGAAGTGGCGCGGGAACGGATGGGGCCGGTGTGCGCGCCGGCGCGGCTGCAGGCCGCGGGCGGAGACTGGCGCGCCTTGCCCCTGCTGCACGCGGACAGCCGGCCGGAAGCGTGGAGCCGCTGGCTGGCGGCGCAGGGAGAGGCGGCGGCGGGGGAGGCCGGACGCTTCGAGCATTTTTACCTCAGCCTGCAGGCGGCCGAGGCCGGTTTGGGGCTGGCCATCGCCTCGCTCTATATGGCGGCGGACGCGCTGGCGTTGGGGCAATTGACGGCGCCGGCCGGTTTTCGCGAGGACGGCTCCAACTATGTGCTGCTGTCGTCGCGGCCCTTCGACGGCGACCCGCGCCGGCGGGCGGTGCTGGATTGGTTGCGCCGGCAGATGGAGCGGAATCTGACTTAAGAACGTGTTTACGATCTCGTGAGCTCAGGGGAGACAAGGCGTTGCGGCGGAGAAAGCGGAATGTACGCGTGGCACATGAGCATTTCGAAAGGGGGCTCACCGTGTCACGCTCCACGACGCGCAGCAGATCGTAAACCGGTTCTAAGAGCTGAGCGGATCGCCGGCCGGGAGACCCGCCTGAAAGCGTTCGAACAGCTCGCGCTCTTCGAAGCGCACATGGTCTTGCAGCAGTTCGGCGAAGCGCGCCAGCGTCGTCGCTTGCGGCGCGGCCAATTCCGCGATCAGCGCGCGCAGCCGGCGGTGTTCATCCAAGGCCCGGGCGGCCAGCGCCGCGTGTTCCGTCTGCGCCAGTTGCGGCAGCAGCGTCGCTTCTTCTTCCGCGAAATGCGGCTCCAGCGCCTCCGCGCTCCAGGCGCGCAGCGCGGCGGCCAGCTGGGTTTGCCGCTCCGGATCGCCGGATTCGACGGCCAGCCGGGCCTGGCGCGCCATTTTCAAGGCGTGGTGGTGTTCGCGGGACAATTCCAGCAGCGCGGGGTGTCGCTTCATGAGGTGGCTTCTTTCTGGCCTGGCTTCGCCGGCGCGCGGCCGCGCCGCAGGCTGCTCAGCAGCAGGATGATGAAAAACAGCAGGGTCAGCGCATTGAGCAGGCCGGCCGCGCGCCGCCAGGCGAAAGCGCCGTCCAGCATGCCGTACAGCCGCAGCAGCAAGGACAGATGCAGGGCCGCCAAGGGCGCGTAGAACAGCGGGCGGTAAGGCAGTTTCAGCCGCGTCAGCGCCGGAATGATGATGGGCGCGTGGCCGAACACCATGGAAAACACAAAGCCCAGGCCCACCGCGTGCAAGGCCGCGTCGCGCCAGGGATGGCCGGGCAGCAGCGCGCCGGCCAGGCCCAATGCGCCGGCGACGGCCAGCCAGCCGTAGCCGCAGAGCAGGGCGACGGCGATATAGCGGGTCAGCCCGCGCTGGCGCGCATTGCGCCGGGCGATGTCGTGGCGCAGCAGCCAGACGGCCAGCGCCAGCAAGGCCGCCGCGTACAGCCGCAGACCGGCGTCCGGCCGCCACAGCGACAGGACCGCGCCGCCGCCCAGCGTCAGCGCCGCCAGCGCGAAGCCGCGCCGGGCCGTGGAAGACAGCGGCAGCAAGCGGGTCAGTTCCAGCCGTTCGCCGGCAATGGTCAGGATCAGGAAGGCCAGCCACCAGGGCACGGCCGTCTGCAGATCGCCGCCCAGCTGCCAGGCCAGCGCGCCGATCAGCCAGCACAGCGCGGCGGCGGCCAGGGTCAGGGTGAAGGCGGCGGCCTGACGCCGCAGCACCTGGACGCTGCCGGCCAGCAAGACGGCGGCGGCCAGCGTTTGCAGCCACTGCGCCGCCGGCGGCGGCAGGCCGGCGATCAGGCACAGACCGGACAAGCCCGCGGCCGCCGGCGCCAGCAAGGCCCAGCCGCGGTTCAAGGCCACCGCCCGCTCCAGGCTGATCACGCCGCCGAAGAAGGCGCCTATCATCAGCGCGCCGTGCCAGCCGGCCAGCGCCGCGGCGGCGGCCGGCACGGCCCAGCCCAGGCGCGCCAGACCGGCCAGCGCGCCGCAGAGCAGGGCCAGCGCGGCCAGACCCAGCCAGGGCAGCCGGGCCTTCATGCCTGCCAGCCGAAATGGCGGCGGCTGTCCTCGCTCATTCTTTCCGGCGACCAGGCCGGCTCCCACACCAGATTGACGTGGATGCGGCGCTGCGGCGGCAGGCCGTGGGTGAGCGCGAACTCCACCTCGTCCAGAATCATTTCGCCCATCGGACAGGCGGGCGAGGTCATGGTCATCTCGATCAACAGCTGTTCCGCTTGCGGATCGATGCGATAGACCAGGCCGAGGTCGATGATGTTGACGCCGATTTCCGGGTCTATGACCTGGCGCAGCAAGCTGCGCGCCAAGTCCACTTCCTGTTGCTGTTCGGCTGAGAGCGGGTCCGGCATGGTGGTCGCCTTTAAAGGTATATGTTTATTACACCTTATGGATGCTACGCCGGCGGCGGGGAGCGGGCAATAGCCCGTTCAGCCTAAATCGCGGCGGCGCACTCGCTCCCAATCCAGGCCGAAGCGCGCCAGATACTTGCGCAGCCGGTCCGCGTCGTTGGGCTGGGCCTTGAGCTGGCGCGAGGCGGCGAACAGCCGGCGGCCGGCTTCGGACAGCGTGGCGGCGTCGCGACAGACGCGCAACACGCCTTCCAGCTGCATGCGGTCGAACAGGTCCAGCTGCGCCAGCCGCTCCGGGTCCAGCGCCGCCAGTGCCTCGTCCCTTGCCTCGTCCTGCGTCTCGTCTTGCCAACCGTGACGCAGCCGCGCGATCTCCTCGCTGACGCCGTCCTCGTCGATGCGGCCGGCGTCGGCCAGCGTGGCCATGCGCGTCACCGAGGCGGACAGCTCGCGGAAATTGCCCTGCCAGCGCGCTTGCGGCGAGGCGGCGAAGGCGAGGTAGGCGCGGCGCGCCTCGGCGTTGAAGCGGGCGCGCAGGCCGTGTTGCTCGGCGTGGCGCGCCAGCTCGAACTCCAGATTGGGTTCAATATCCTCGCGGCGCTCGGCCAGGCCGGGCAGATCGAAGCTCCACAGATTGATGCGCGCGTACAGATCCTCGCGGAAGCGGCCGGCGCGCACCCATTGGCGCAAGTCCCGCACCGTGCCGCAGATCAGCTGGAAATTGCTGTGCACCTCGCAATCGCCGCCAAAAGGGAAGAAGCGCTTCTCCTCTATGGCCTTGAGCAGCATCGCCTGCTCGTCCAGGCCCAGCTCGCCTATCTCGTCCAGAAACAACATGCCGCCGTCCGCGCTGCGCAACAGGCCGGCGCGCTCGCCGTGCGCGCCGGTGAACGCGCCCTTCACATGGCCAAACAGCGCGGACATCGCGCTGTCGCCGCGCAGGGTGGCGCAATTGACCTCGACAAAGCGGCCGTCCAGCCGGTGACGCGTCTTTTTCAGCTGGTAGAGCCGGCGCGCCAGCTGGCTCTTGCCGGCGCCGGTGGGGCCGCTGAGCAGGATGGGCGCGTCGGAGCGCACCGCCACCCGTTCGATCTGCTCGATCATGCGGTTGAAGCGCGTGTTGCGGGTGGCGATGCCGGACTTGAGAAAGGACACGGTGTCGTCGCTCTCCTGACGGAAACGTTGCGCGATCTGGTCGTAGCGCGACAGATCCAGGTCGATGAGGCTGACCTCGCCGGCCAGGCGCTGGCCCTGGCGCGCCGGCGAACTTTGCAGCAGCCGCGCCGGCAGGTGGCGGGATTCGGTGAGCAGAAACCAGCAAATCTGCGCCACGTGGGTGCCGGTGGTGATATGAACCAGGTAATCCTCGCGCTCGGTGTCGAAGGCGTAGTGCGCGGCGAAGTCGTGCAAGGCCGCGTACATCTCCTCGAAATCCCACGGGTCTTGCAGATTGACCGGATGTAGCCGCACCTCGGTGCCCGGCGACACCGCGGCGATATCCTGCGCCGTCAGTTGCGCCAGCCGCGCATGATGGTTGTCGTGCAGCAACTCCAGCCGCCGCAGCGGCATGTCGGGCTGCGCGCAAATGCCCACCGAGGGCCGCCATTTCTTCCAGCGCTCGGCGCCGTGGCCGCGCCGGTCCAGCACCGTGCCCAGGAAACCAATCGCCACTCTATCGTGCATATATTATCTATTTGGATAATTGAATAGACTATTTTATCAAAAAAGACTTGATGACGGTTTTGCCGAAACCGACGGCGCGGACCTGGGTAGAAGGATTGTTATTGTTAAATCAATGGCTTGAATGTTTAATTTCAAGTTGTCATGAAGCTGGCACGATTCTGGCAATACGCGGAACGGGCGCGGCGGCGCAAGCCTGCCCGCGCCTTGGGGCGAAGCGCGCCGGAGGCGCGCTAAGAACCTGTTCACGATCTGCTGCGCTTCGTGAAGCGATGCACGGTGAGCACAAGCTCAAAAATGCTCATGTACCACGAGTACATTCCGCTTTTTCGCTTGTTTTCGCCTTGCCTCGCTCTTGCTCGCGAGATCGTGAACAGGTTCTAAGACCCGCTAACAGAACCCCTGATCCTGCGTTGCGCCTCCTTGTCGTACGACTGGTGCTGTCGCTTCGCAGACACTTCGTTTTCTGCGTCGGCGCGCCTTGGCTCAGGTAGGCAGCGCGGTTTTGTTAGCGGCTCTAAAAAACAGATATGCACAGAGAAAGACAAGAATATGACCGTGAATCCCTATCAAACCCTGCTGGCGGCCAACGGCGCGCCCATCAAGATGTGGACGCAAGGCGTGCCTGTGGAAGACGCCGCGCGTCAGCAACTGTTGCAAACCGCGCAACTGCCCTTCATCTTCCGGCACCTGGCGGTGATGCCGGACGTGCATCTGGGCAAGGGCTCCACCATAGGCAGCGTGATCCCCACGGTGGGGGCCGTCATTCCGGCGGCGGTGGGCGTGGACATTGGGTGTTCTTACGACATGTAATTGAAACTTCCTTTAGAGTATCTTCTAGGGGTAGATAGAACTACACGCATCTTCCGACGTCTCCTTGAAACCTTGAAACAATCTCAGTACTCTCCTGTTCCGGCATGGCGACGTTAGCCTGCCTTGAACTCGGAGGAAGTTTGAAAAGGCTCTGGATGTTTAGGAAGCTTGGGTTAGATGGGCCGTGCTGGCTTGACCAACATACTTGGTGGGATGCACGTTTGCTTGGGGCAGAGTTGTGAACCTCTTCTTAAGCGATTCACGGTTCGAAGTCGGTGGTCAGCCCTACAAAGGCTTCCCAATCCTTATCGACGCCAACGGAGCAGTTGTGGAAGTGGCGCTCCAGTTCTTTGTCGACGAACTTCTTGGTAAAGCTGGCGCGCGAGACGAAAAAACCTGGGAGTCCTACGGCCGCCACCTCTATGACTACTTCGGCTATCTAGAGGCGAAAGGGCTTCGCTGGGACTATATCCCGGGAACGATGAGCGGTGATGTTGCACCGTTGGCGCATTACGTTCGTTGGTGTGACAAGACGGTCGGAAACAAGCCCGGTTACATCAATGACAAGGTCGGTCTTATTAGACGCTTCTATCTCTGGGCCTGGCGAGAAGGTCTTGTTGATGAGCTTCCTTTTCAGAACATTGAGGTGGTGTCGTCACATCGAGATGGAATGCTGAGCCACACGTCGGGCCGTGCAGGGAAGCGCCAAACGACTGACTTGCATATGCGCGAAGCAGATGAGCCATTGGTTGTACTCTCGAGAAACCAGATTGATGCGGCGTTGAGCGCCGTATCAAATCCCACCCACCATGTAATGCTCCACCTTGGTCTCAACGCGGGACTTCGTGCAGAAGAGATTATTACGTTTCCATCCAGATACGTGGTGGATTGCAGTAAGTTGTCCGCAAAGGTCAAATCGGTCGCTGTGTATCTGAATCCACGTGATATGGCAACGAAGAACGATAAGCCGAGGATTGTGCGGATTTCGGTCCCTTGCATGAACCGCCTCTGGCAGTATCGAGAGGCTGTCCGACCAGAGCTGGAAAAAGTTGGAGATTCGAAATCTCCTAATCTGTTCCTCACGCGTTTTGGCAGGCCATTCGCAGCTGATGGCCTAGTCGCACCGTTGAGCCGACTCGGCAAGCGTTTGGGATTCCACATTCATCCTCATATGCTGCGGCACACTTTTGCGACCCATACACTGGCTGCGTTGGAGGACTTAAAGCGGGCTAAACGGCTGAGGGGGTCGCCTATCGTGATTCTGATGGGCTTACTCGGTCACTCCTCGGTTACGATGACGTCACGCTACCTTCACTTTCTGGATGCCATAGATGATGCATACGGGACGCGGTACCAGTCCGAGATAGATTCACTGGTTCTGGACTACTTAGAAAAGCAAAAGTAAGTGTAGATGGCCAAGAAAAAAGATTTTGGGATTGGCGGCCCCCTGCCGGCACCTGTAATTCCTATCTCTGTCGCAAGGGCGGTCAGTATCGCTAGTTCTGCCAAGTTTTCGATTCCGCTTCCGGATGGCCGAGAACAGGAGGCGGATTTCTCACCATATCTTGGCCGAGGCTTCGACGATACGGTATTTGGAATTGTGGGAGTTCTCACCGCGATGGTGGCTGCTGGGCGACCTGAGCCGCGGACATTGCAGACTATAGTAAGCAGCGGTTTGGCAAATTGGTGGCAGTTCTGCTGTGAACTAACAGAGCAAGGAAGACCGCCTGCGCTCTCCAGTATCAACCTTTCGCTTATGGAGGAGTATGCTGGCTGGCTGACTATGCAAGTAAAACCTGACGGTGAACGTTGGGCGAAGAATACAGCTCGGACCAATTTCTCAAAAACAAAGACTGTCCTTGCTGAACTCGCGCGACGAAAGCTCCTGTTGGACTCCGACATTTTCCCGCGCAATCCCTTCCCTGGAGCTACAGGGCTTCAAAATAGGAGGGGATATATCCGTCCTTTATCGGATGGCGAAAGGGAACGCCTCATACAGCCCCTTGCGTTCGAGGTATCTCAGGTCTTTGACGGCACGCATCCTGGAAGCCTGCTCACACGTCTGGCTTTGTGCGTTTTTGCAGTATTTCTTAAGACTGGGGTTAACGCTACGCCTTTCCTGGAAATCCCAAGGGACTTGTCCCGCTGTTTTTTGGACCACCCCCGCATCAATCGCAAGATACTTGTGATGTTTAAACGCCGCGCTGGGGCATTTACGACGACCCCTCTGGAATCTTCCGAAACCAAAGTCGTTTCCTTGGACGTGTACAAGCTCTGCCAGCGTGCAATTGAATTGACGGAGGGTGAGGCAAAAGCAGCGATAGGAACGGCACTCGAAGGGAGATTGTGGCTGTACCGCCTGACAGATGGGAGGCTGCGCACTTTGAGCACTCAAGAGCTTAGCAGAGTAGCGGACACATTCACGGAACGGCATCAGCTACTACGAGACGATGGAACGCGCCTTAAGATGAGCAGTCAGCTATTCCGGAATACCAAACTTAACAGGGTTTGGCGAGCGTCCAATGGTGATTTACTTGCGACCGCTAAGAGTGCATCGAATACGCCCGCTGCTGCGGAGCGATACCTTTCCGTGACGCCTAACATGCTGGTGGAACATCGCTTGGCGGGCGAGGTTCTGGTTGCGACGTTATCGGAAGGTGGCCATCACGAAAACACTCCGCATTCTGGATGCCGCGACACGTTGAATGGTGAGTTTGCTCCAAAAAATGGTCAACACTGCGTTGATTTCCTTTCTTGCTTTCGTTGCAAATCCCAGGTCATAGTTCAGGATGACTTATATAAACTCTTTAGTTTTTATTGGGCGGTGTTGGAGCAGCGAGGCCGTATCGGTGCAGATAACTGGAAAAAACTCTTCGCCTGGATTGTTCGAGTGATTGACAGGGATATTGCCCCCGGATTTGACGCTCAAGTGGTCGAATTTGAGAAACAGCGTGCTCGTGTAGAACCTCATCCGATGTGGAGGTCGAGTACGGTGCTGTCAGCTTTGAGTTCTGTTCTATGAGTGAGTTGTCTTACCAGAATCATAGTGCTCCTATGCTTCACCGCAGCGAGCGTGATTTACTCGTTATGACCTATGTAAAGACGGTCGATGGCTCATTCTTGCCCCTGTCGTACTACGGCGATATGGTTTGGGACTACACGCCATACTTTCCGCATGCTGCTCGAGGAAAATGGGACAAGGTAATTCAATGGCAAAAGACTCCACCAGAGTGGATAGAGTCTCTGAAAGGGGTGATTTCTGCCTTTACCTATCGCAAACCACCAGGCGGGGTTCAATTGGACCCAGCGACCATCCCCAAGCGGACCATTACGTTGAACGCATTCGTTAAGTGGTGTAGTGCATCAGGTATTCAACGGTTCCAAGATGTACGAGCGTTTGATATAGCTCGTTACCTCCAGAAATTGCGCGATGATGGTGTTGTAGACCGCACTCTGGCCGGGCATATTTCCATCCTGAGGCGAGTGCATGAAATGCGAGCGTTCATGGTCGACAGTCTTACTGCTGAGGCCGCTGACGCACTGCGTTTCGACCAGGTAGGCGCTCTCTGGGAGCCCTGTGCGGCTGAAGAGAGGCGTACGGAGTTAATTCCTTTGCGGGATGCCGCACGACTATTCAGCGCAGCGCTAGCGCATTTAAACAAGGCCAAAGATATACTGCGCCTTCGGGACGACCTAAATGCTGACTGGTGCGTAGCCAGCACGCGAGTCAGCCGTAAACACTGGGGCAACACCTTTAAGAAGCCACGGGTCCAACAAGTTGGCTTCAAAGATGCTTACGAGTTTGAATCGGCGTTAGCCGACCTCCGTACGGCAGCTTACATTGTGCTCGCACAGTCTACCGGCTGCCGAGTACATGAGCTTGGTGACATCCGAGTTGGCTGTATCTATTCAGAGGTCATCGATGGCGAAACATATTGGTGGCTTAAATCAGCAACTCGAAAGATTGGTGATGGACCTGAGCGATGGCTGGCACCCGAGGTTGCGCAAAGGGCAGTGACGATACTGGAACGGCTTTCCGAGCCGTTGAGGCAGCGAGTAGCAGATGAATTGGCCATGGTTGAGCGTGAGTATCTGGCGGCTGAATCGGAAAGAGAACGTGTTCGGCTGGCGGTTCGCCTCTTGGAGCTCAAGAGGAACTCGACCCGTCTTTTTTTGAGCGAATCGCCGAGAGGTGCGGTATCCACCGATACTAAAGCCCATAACAAGCAGCTTCAGGCGTTTGCTCGGAGGAAGGGAATACATTTTGAGTTGCCTCTTTCGACTCACCGCTTTCGAAGGACCTATGCAGTAATCGTGGTTCACCTGAACAAAGGTTCACGTATTGACTTGGTTGCACTACAGCACCACTACAAACATTCATCGGTGTTGATGACGGAGTGGTACGCGGCCCTGCCGGAAACAGATAAGGAGCTGTATGAGCTCATCGAGGACGAAACGAACTATTTCGACCTGGCCTTAGTTGACCACTGGATGGAGGCGGCGACACCGCTGGCTGGAGGCCTCGGAAAGCGCATCAAGGCCTATCCAGGGCGGCACCACCAGCCGATGTTTTTCAAGAGCCGTCGTGCTTTCGTTGAAAGCATCCGCGAGGGGCTGAATATTCGGAGTACCGGCCATAGCTGGTGTTTGGCAGAGGCACGAGACTGCGGTGGGCGCGGGTTGTTTGAAGCACCAAGATGCGGCGACTGTGCTAATGGTGTGATTGATGACCAGTTCTCGGACATCTGGCGGAACATCAGGGCACAGCACATTGAACTCGTCGGAATGCCGGACATCGGTCCCGGTGGGCAAGAAAAAGCAAGGAGGGGCCTTGCTGTTGCCGACGCCGTCCTTTCACAACTAATTCCGAATGAAAATATTTGATGTCTGAAAGTCAAGAAACCAGAAAACGAATCTCCCTTGCGTTCAAAAAGCTAAGGCGAGATGCAGGTGCCCAAGGTAAAGGGCCGTCTATCAGCGCAGTAGCTAGGGAGGCAGGTGTAAGCCACACGCTCATCCACACCAAATACCCCGACATCGCTGAGGAAATCCGGGTGGCAGGCGGAAGGGGACCCAAGCAGCAGTTGGAGAGGCAGCGCGAGAACCTCCGGGTTGCTGAGGAACGCACGGGTCAGTTGAGGGATGAACTCGCCGACGTTAGAAAGCTCAACCGCGGCCTGGCCAGCGAGAACGCGAGGCTGACGCTACTAGTGAAACGTCTCGAGAAGGAAATAGCCGCCCTTGAGGCTGGCGCAGTCCCGCTGCGTTTGAGGCGCGCGCGGGAGGGGGATATATCAACATAAGACGCTGCTAATGTGGAATTGTATGTATCTCGGACAGCCCCTCTCTACAGAAACACTACGCTCGGGGCATGCAACCGAAAATGCGGCTACCCCTTCGCCTTCATCAACTTGTATGTACCACGGGCCATCGGTGCGGGCCTGCGTTAACGGTTATCCTGGTAAAGGACTACACACAGAATATTGCCATGCGTACGCACATTACTCCATTGCAACAACAGGCAAAAAAATGCCCTTTACTGTTGATAATCGTGGTTAAAAGGAATAATGTTGCCGGTTGTTGCGGGCAGTTTTTGGGAGGCATGTATGGCGATGAACAACGTGCAAAGGCATCAAACGGTGAGCGAAATGGAGGTAGAGTTGGGGGGGCGATTGAAGACCCTTCGTATACATCGGAACCTCGACCAAGCAACGCTTGCAGAGCGTGCGGGTATCAGCGTCCGTACGTTGCGGAATCTGGAAGCCGGCTGTGGCTCGTCGCTACGAACGTTCATTCAGGTTGTTCGTATCTTAGGTCGGGAGTCGTGGTTTGAGACGATTGCTCCCATTCCAAGTATTAATCCGCTCATGCTGACACGGACGGCGGCTCCCCGTCAGCGTGCCAGCAAAACCAAAAAGGAGGGTGACTAGACCAGCGCCTCAGTCCAAGCTAACTCATGATTGGGCTCTGGATGGCGTGTCTCATCAATTGGTCGCCCATCTTCCCGGCGCATGCACTCTAGGCACGCAAGCATACGACGCGCCCCTTCAGTTGCAGGCCCGTCCCCTCTTGTACGTTGATAAAGATGCTGCCTTAGTGGATTACA
The DNA here is from genome assembly GCF_003052555.1 of Chromobacterium sp. Panama. Taxonomy (NCBI): domain Bacteria; kingdom Pseudomonadati; phylum Pseudomonadota; class Betaproteobacteria; order Neisseriales; family Chromobacteriaceae; genus Chromobacterium; species Chromobacterium sp. Panama. The sequence continues at coordinate 2,951,645 of NZ_QARX01000001.1, read as the reverse complement.
CGCTTTCGGGGATACCTCGAACTGGTTTCCCCCCGCAGGGACCTTACGGGAAAACATACTCATAAGTAACCGATAAGCCGGCATGTCCGAATGATTTGCACGCCCGGCGTCTGCTGCCGCCAAGCCAATCTCCATTCGCGTCTCTTCAGCCGCACTCACTGCTGACAGCACTTTCCACGCCAAGGCATCTGCGAGAGGCGATGCATTTCTTCGACATGCATCCATCAACAGCGACAGGTGTTCTGGTGCGTTCTGGACTAGTCTTGCCACACTGGGAGCAATATGCTCGACAGTCCATTCATTCCTGCACCAGGAAAACAGCTTTCCTTCCGAAATCAGATTGGCAAACTCTGCGAAATGCTCAGAGGTGAGTGACGAAGTGAGGGCGTACACGAACTCGTCGGGAAGACAAGCTTTTGCCGAAAGGTCTGTCTCTAGTATCAACAAGGATGACCATGCATGTTTGCTCTTTATGTGACCAAGGGTTTGTATGAGATAGGAGGGGGGTGCAAACCGCTGTCCCTGGTTGAGATAGTATTCGAGCGGGGCACTTAAGAGCGTCAAAGGCTCCACGATGAACATGAACTGACACAACTCCCCAACTGCGTGGGTTGTCGATTGGTCAAGCCAAGTAGGGCTAGACTCGCGCTGATAGAGCGCCTCAAGCTCGCGGACCACGTTTGCATCCGAGAGACTCCATCCCTGCTTGATGAGGCCTTTTAGCGCATTAACAAAGTCAAAAGTGCCGAGTAGGCCACTGCCAAGGGCGCGGGTAACCGGCGCAATGCAGTCAGGGCTAGGAAGGTTGGCAAGGACCCTAGTAAGACGACCTAGCTGATATTTGGCCTGCTTCGCATTCCATTTTGGGTTGTGCTCTCTTTCGAGAAGTTGTCGGTCTAGTTCATCGTTAAGAACCTTGGATAGCGTCCGAGCAGCATCATCCGTTGCCGACTGATACTCCACGGACGGTTGCTGAAAGTTGAGTCCTGTCTCACTCCGGTGCTGGCCATCCTTGATGTCAGTGCTGACATTGCTGGATAGCGACTTTCTCTTGCTGTCCCATGGCAGGCACGCGATGTGCCCAATAGCTTCTGGCACCAAATCCATCGCACACGGATGTGACATGAACTGCAGAAGGCTGGGCAGCGAAGCCATTCCCCACTTGGCAAGCGCGGCAACCACATTGTTGCCCAGCATGGGGTTGTTTGGTCGTGGTCCTTCGTGACTTGTCAGCCATTCCTCTAGACGAGTTCGATAATTAGACCAAGCCTCAAGATGTCGGTGTAGAGCCTCTAGTAGCAGCGGCCCAAACTCTGCTGGTGCTACGTGGCTTGCAATGTTAGCGAGGAGTATGAATAGTTGGTCCTGAGGATTTCGCGACCGTTCCTCCTTGCCACTGAAAACAGCGAACAGTTGCCGAAACTCGTCAGGCGTCGGCAACCACTGATTCCCAGAAGAATGCCTTCCCGCATCTCGGGACACTCGGCGTAAGAGAACTTCTACGAGCTCCTCCGATTCCTCGTATGACGCATCACCGCCACGTTCTATGACGACGTTGAGCAGGTCGTATCCTGGTGCATGGGTAAGAAGAGCCCCAATCATCCGACCACGCTCATGTTCTGCATCAGTAAGCTTGTTACGCCGTTCTTCGCAATAGCGTAACCAAGCTACGATGTTTCTTTCTGTCTGGTGCCTGTTCGCGAAGGGGCCGACAACCTCTGCGCTTAACATTCTCGCTCCGCCCGCTTCAAGTGCGAGCCATGCTCGCTCGAAGGCGTTCTCCCGCACCTCGGGTGCTTCGTCGCGCAACACCTCGCCGACCCACTCGGGCGTCCGTATGGGGCCTCCAGAGAGCTCAATGGCAAGAGTCCGCAAAGGGTCCGGAGCATATTTGCGTGCGATAGCCACGAGCGACTCCGAATTTTCGCGTCCTTCTTCACTCCTTAGTTTGGCAAGGACGAGGTCTATCGCGACTGGTCCAAATTCGTCGGGGAGCACAAGAGCAAGCTGCAAGCGAATGTCATGCGAGACGTCGCTCACTCCAATCACTCGAAGCTGCTCGCGAATTTCGTGGTCTTTAACATCCTGTTCAAGTGCGTAATCGATGTAGTTTATTAAATCGCGACTGGTCTGCACCTCAAGTGGTGCAGAGAGCCATGCATTGACCGCTGCTGTCGATGCTGGGAAGTTCCAGAACAAAGCCGAGATAGCGGCTGCCCGAACATCCGGGGAGGCATCAGTGTGGGCGACCTCGACAAGAAAGTCGTAATTGTCGGGATTGTCCGCAATCTCGTGCATCAGTTCAGAACGCCGAGCCGGATGCCATCCACTGATGCGCTTTGCCGCTTGGGGACCAAGCTGAACAATCGACACCGGAGAACCGTTGAGCCTATGGGTATAAAGTCTGGTGTGCTGGTCATCACTCTCAAGGAGAGGCCATAGACTTTCCGCGAATGCGGGAAAGCGAGACGCAATCTGGCAAGCCGTGCCGAGGTTCTGTACCTCGCTGAGAGGGGACTTGTATAATTCGTTGATGCGTGAGACCAACTGGCGATAGAGGGTAGGGTCATCGGTCTCTCCAAACGCACTCAAGCCTGCTAAGTCGCTCGCGTAGGACAGGTCGACTGCTGCCGCTGCACGGACTAGCCTGACCCGGGCGGCGACAGCGCCTACCGGGGGCTTGAGATTTTCGGCCACGAGCGCTACAGAGTCAGCCCACGCAGGCTTATTGACCGCATCCTTGAGTAAGTCCACCGACTCGCCTTCTGTCGTGCAGATGTGAAGCAAGCGTGATGCTGCAAAATACTCCTGAAACCGTTGGTGTGCGAATCGCACTAAACCGTCCTGGGTATGCAAGACGTGTTGGCTGGAGAGAATATCCAATATGGTTGCAGGTGCCGGAGCCGGGCCAAGAATATGCTGCGCGACCAAGCGGTTTGCAGCTATGCCTATGGAAGATAGCGCATCTGCTATGGAAAGGTTTGTCGCCCCATGTACATTGAGCCTACAGGCAAGTTCTTCGAGATAGTGTTGCTGCAAGGAGAAGAGGGGAGCTTCCGCCAATATAAGCCTACGTTGGCCGTCCTTTTCTAGGTCGGTGATAACGGCCCCAAGAAGGTCGTACAAAGTGGCCGAAGCCTCGCCTTCCCCTTTGGCTTGCGCAATCAAGCCACGCAGAACTAGCGGACTCCTTGCTGCGTGACGCCTCCGGGTGTCCTTCGACAGAACATCAAGCAAGGAGTGCGCTGCTTTTTCGCCAAGTTCCGCGCGAATGACCGCAGACAGGCCTTGCCAGGTGAGGCCGCGAACGGCTACTCGACGTGCTGTTGGCAAGTTTGCTGTGTCATGGGGCGTTCGTGATGCTACAACCACCGCCAAGTCGGGGGCTGTGGATGTTAAGAAGTTGAAGAGGCTGTGACAGTACGCTTTTCGGTCCGCAGGAATCTCGTTCCACCCGTTGACTATTAACGCCAAGAAACCGCCCTTTGCGAATCGAGCAAGCTCTCCGGGAGATAAGCCAAGAGCCTGTGCTTGTGGGCTGCCTGCAATGTAATCAAGCATCCCCACGCGGGACTCTGCCCAAGGAGCTGCGTCGACGTATAGGGGGATACGCTGGCCTGCCTCGGGGGTACATAGCGAAGCCAGCTCAAGCAAGAACGTTGTCTTCCCAATGCCGCCATCGCCAAATAGCACGACTTTGGCGCCAGCTTCGATGTCCTTGACGAGTTGGGCGGGGTTAATCGGGCTAGCTGCTCGGTCATCACCAATGTTATGAACTTCAAGCGTAAGTGGAGCGAGGAACGCAGGCATTCTCCAGGTGGCACGGCCCGCCTCCTGTAGCTGTGCCGAAAGGGTCTGTAGGCGAACAATATCGGGCCTGGTAGGTGACGTGCGCAGTTCAGGGTGCTGCAAGGCGAGCACCCCAGCAGCGGTTCGCTTTACTAGGGCTTTATCGAGGGTTTGCCGGCCGTCCTCAGTCGCCTGAAGTTGCCCAGCGACAAGCGACACCACAAGGTTGAGAGGGCCTGATGCCAGCTTCCGACTCTCACCTGTGGCTTGTTCGTATTGTTTGGCAAGGTCATCAAGTGCATGCTCTGCAAGTTTTGGGTCATCTCCGCTGCTAGAAATAAGGACTTGAATGAACTGCTGTAAGCACTTGTCAGTTAATAGCCACTCGCGAAAGGAGTCACCCTGCAGACCTAAAGGAAGAGCTGATGGACTTTTGGTGAGCTTTTTCAACTCATCCTTGATGATGCGCTCAAGCGTCCCCTCTTTGGACAGGTCTTCGCCCTTCATCGCCCGGTCGCGCGCACGTATCCTGGCTATTTTGCCTTTGATTGCCTGCCATGCGACTGAGAGCAGCTTCCCAGCGAATGTCTTTGCGAGCCCTATAAACTCCACTCCCATCGTCTGCAGCCTTGTCTCCAATAATGTTGGCATTCTGACGGATACGCAGCTTTAATTGCTAGAATTTGTGTCTCATTACTCGGTCCGCCCACTCTTTAGGTGTTGAAGACTACTCCTAGAGCAGGCCGGTATATATTTCATCTGGCATCGTGGTTGGCATTCAAGCATAGTGATGTTTACATTGGTTTTGGCCGCAAGCCTTGAACGGCCTAGGCTGCGCTGCGGAACGAAAATTACGGAGCCAGTAGCGTTTCCTCAAAAGTCCTACGTGCAGCATCAATGACTATGAGCCGTCTGTGCTCGTTAGCCAACTGCAGTTCGGGCGCCGGTACGGTCAACGTAATCTCGAACAGAGGCTCGTTGAATAGCCGTACCCCAGTTATCAGATTGCCGTCGAGGGCTACGCAAGCGATGAGGTGATGTGTGTGTGGCACGCTCTTCTTACACAATGAACCTTCGAGCGGGCGTAAGCCCAGAGCCTCAAGCGCAGCAGAATTTGGCTCGGCATCAATCCAGCTGCGGTATCGCACGCCGGCGGCCGTCGAGAGGAATTCGTCTCCGACAGTCCAGACTGTTGCCAGATAAGCAATCTTCGTGAGGCCTTGCATGACTTCAGCCAAGTTGTGTTCGAACCTGCCGCGTATGGTCGGCTCGAGTGTCTTGGCTTCGTCAGGTTCAAGGATGTGTCCTTTCCGGTTCAAGTCCTTGGTAACGCGAGCCAACTCTGCTTTGGCATCTGCACCGAACCCTTTTATTGCGCGAATTTGCCCCGTCTCCGGGTCGGTCTCAACTGGTTTTTGAAAGCGCACAGCCATCGAATCAGCGCTTCCGACGATGTTCACTGCGGAGCCATCTGCGAGAAGGTTGCCTTTGGCTCTCCATGTGGCAGGCCTTGTTCTAGTTTGCACCCTGGCACGTGCTGCCAACATTCCCAGGATTGGTGAATTGATAAGGCGGCTGTCCACGGTCGAACCATACGTCGAGTTTCGCTTGGTATCCGCGGTTAGCGCAAAATCAGCCGGGCCGCCGAGTGCATCAGGCACAATGTGCTCACAGCTGGTGGCGATTTCGGAAATCGGCCGGCAGGTGTACGGGCAGAGTTTGTTGTTCATGTTGGGTTCTGTGTGCTTTTAAATATCCAAGAACGGTGCAGGAAAATAATCTTCTCTCTAAGTCTCTCCAGGATAAATTCTGAGACGACGCCCTACCCATGAGCAAGTTATCAAATCATAGGTTGCTCTGTCTTTTAATGAAGATGTAAGAGGTAACAATCATGGACAGAGTATCTATTGGTCACTGTCTCTTGGTTGAAAACTGTTACCTTGGCTGAGAGCCTCTCCCTCGCTAAAGTCTTTAAGGTAACAGTTACCACGTAGTAAGAGTGGGTGCGGCATGATGGCGGCGCGCACCACCTTGAGCGCCGCGGACCTGCCGGACCAGCTGGGCGGCTTGCGGAGCGCCATTGAAGCCGCGGTGCCGCACGGCCGCAGCGCCCCCCGCTCCGGCCGCGACAAAGGCGCTTGGCAGCGGCCGCCGGCCGGCGTGGACGCCGCCTGGGCGCGGCTGCTGCCGGGTTTCGACGCCATCGCGGCCAAATACCCCAAGCTGGCGAAAACCAATAACCACCTCCACCTGGGCACGCTGGGCACCGGCAATCACTTTGTCGAAGTGTGCCTGGACGAGGCGGACCGGGTCTGGTTCATGTTGCACTCCGGTTCTCGCGGCGTGGGCAACGCCATCGGCAATCTGTTCATCGAACTGGCCCAGGCGGACATGCGCGGGCATATCGCCAATCTGCCGCACCGCGAGCTGGCCTATTTCGAAGAAGGCAGCCGTCATTTCGACGACTACGTGGAAGCAGTGGGCTGGGCCCAGGACTACGCGCGCCAAAACCGCCTGTTGATGATGCGCCAGGCGGTGGACGCCGCCCGCGGAGTGATAAGCAAGCCCTTCGACGCCGAAGTGGAAGCGGTGAACTGCCACCACAACTACGTGCAGCGCGAGACCCACTTTGGCCGCGAGGTGCTGGTGACGCGCAAGGGCGCGGTGGCCGCCCACAAGGGCCAGCTGGGCATCATTCCCGGCTCCATGGGCGCCAAGAGCTTCATTGTGCGCGGCCTGGGCAATGAGGAAGCCTTCTGTTCCTGCAGCCACGGCGCCGGGCGCGCGATGAGCCGCTCCGAAGCCAAGCGCCGCTTCGACCTGGAAGACCAGCGCCGCGCCACCGCCCATGTGGAATGCCGCAAGGACGCCGAGGTGATTGATGAAATCCCGATGGCTTACAAGGACATCGACGCGGTGATGGCGGCGCAGTCCAGCCTGGTGGAGGTGGTGCACACCTTGCGCCAGGTGGTGTGCGTGAAAGGATGAGCGGCGGTTCATGATCGGGCGCGCGGCGGGGCGGGCCAGCGCGGGAGCGGTTTTTAAGCTTCTTTGCTAGCCGTCCGGCCTGCGCGCGGCGGACATTGAACAGCAGCTAAAGCAAGCCCCTAGGCAGGGCTGGAGACAAAGATAATGCGAGAATTTTTATTTCAACATCCGCTGGAAGACGCGATGCGCGAGCGGGTGCGGCGCGAACTGGACGCGCTGGAAGGACGGCACCGGGTGCGAGTGCTTTACGCCTGTGAATCCGGCAGCCGCGCCTGGGGTTTTCCGTCGCCGGACAGCGATTACGACGTGCGCTTCATCTACGTGCACGAGCCGGAATGGTATTTGCGCGTGATGCCGCAGCGCGACGTGATCGAACTGCCGATCAACGATGAGCTGGACATCAGCGGCTGGGAGCTGCGCAAGGCGCTGCGCCTGCTGCAAGGCTCCAACCCCACGCTGTGCGAATGGCTGCAATCGCCGCTGGTGTACCGGGCGGACCCGCAGGCGCTGCGGCTGCTGCGCGGCCTGGAGCCGGACTTCCGCTCCGACCTCAAATGCCGTTGGCACTACCTGGCGATGGCGCGCAAAAATTTCGACGCCCATCTGCAGGGCGACAGCGTGTGCCTGAAAAAATACCTGTACGTGCTGAGAGCCCTGTTGGCGGTGCGCTGGCTGGACGCTGGCCGCGGCATGCCGCCGACGCGTTTCGCCCAACTGGCCGCCGGCACCGTCGACGACGCCGAACTGGCCGCCGAGATCAACCGCCTGCTGGCGGTGAAGATCGCCTGCGGCGAGACCATGCGCGGACCGCGCCGCCCGCGGATCCACGCTTTCATCGAGCGGCAGCTGGCGGCGGCGGAACCGGCGCCGGCCCTGGCGCGGCCCAGCGGCGACAACGCGCGGCTGGACCAAGCCTTGTGGCGGCTGGCCAGGCCGCTAGACCATGAGCTGAAATTGGTGTCCAGCTGAAAGGACAGCATTGCGTATTCCATCGGGATAATAAGATGTGGGCGGCGGGCGGTCCGGACTTGCGCCGGACGCCGCCGTTCTGACATCAACCCGGGGGTATCCTGATGAGCTACACCAATGTCGAATCCAGGCCTGGCCAACAGCCGCGCCATGGCCAAGTGTTCAAGCCGGAATCGCGCGGCCAGTTCTGCGTGGACGGCGTCAACGCCCAATGCCCGCTGCAAAGCTGGCAGGTCAACGGCCTGGAAGGCGGCAAATTCTTCCCCGCCGGCGCGGGCGGCCTGCGCGACCCGCTGGCGCCGGACGACGTGGCCAATGTGGCCCCGCCGGCGGACGGCAAGATCGCCAGCGCCGGCCAGGCCTTCGCCGCGGTGCTGGACGAGCAGAGCGCCGAGCGTTGGCACAAGCACCCGGTCAAATCCGGTCAGGCGCAGGAATTCCATTGGAGCTATCACGCCGTCCACCTGACCCGGCGCTGGAACTACTTCATCACCAAGCCCGGCTGGAATCCCAACCAGCCGCTGAGCCGCGCCCAGTTCGAGTCCGAGCCTTTCTATAAAGTGGAACTGACCGCCCAGCCGTACTGGTCCCACGGCGCCGAACTGATGCCGCCGGACCCCACCATCCACAACGTCAGGCTGCCGGAGCGCCAGGGCTATCACGTGGTGCTGGCGGTCTGGGAAGTGGCCGACACCGGCAACGCCTTCTATCAGGTGATCGATTTCGACTTCAGCTGATCGACGCGCATCGCGCAAGGCGCGGCGGCCTGGGCCGCCGCTGTCGTCTCCATGAAAGGAAGGGCAGATGAATCAATTCGCCAAGCCGGAACGGCGCGCGCTGAGCGACGACGCCTCATTGATGCCGGAGATCGCGGGCAACTTCTTGATGGGCTTCTGGCACAACTGGCCGTCGGAGCCGGGCAACGGCTACCAGCGCGGCCAGTCCGCGGACCTGCCGCTGGCGGAAACCCCGGCCGACTACAATATCGTGGCGGTGGCCTTCATGAAGGGCGCCGGCATTCCCACTTTCAAACCCTACAATCTGAGCGATCAGGCTTTCCGCGAACAAGTGGGCGAGCTCAATCGCCAGGGGCGGGCGGTGCTGATCTCGCTGGGCGGCGCGGACGCCCACATCGAACTGCATGCCGGGCAAGAGCAAGCGCTGGCCGACGAAATCATCCGCCTGGTGGAAACCTACGGCTTTGACGGCCTGGACATCGATCTGGAGCAAAGCGCCATCGCCGCCGCCGACAACAGCGCGGTGATCCCGGCCGCGCTCAAACGGGTCAAAGACCATTACGCCGCCGAGGGCCGCGGCTTCATCATCAGCATGGCGCCGGAATTCCCCTACCTGAAGACCGGGGACAAATACGCGCCCTATCTCGCCGCGCTGGACGGCTATTACGACTTCATCGCCCCGCAGTACTACAACCAGGGCGGCGACGGCGTCTGGGTGGACGAGCTGAACGCCTGGCTGTCTCAGGACAACCAGGAGCAAAAAGAAGACTTTCTTTATTACCTGACCGATAGCCTGATCAACGGCAGCCGCGGCTTCCTGCGCATTCCGGCGGACAAGTTCGCCATCGGCCTGCCGGCCAACAACGACGCCGCCGCCACCGGCTACGTGGCGGATCCCGGCGCGGTGTACCGCGCCTTCAGCCGCCTGGCCGCCGACGGCAATCCCATCCGCGGCTTGATGACCTGGTCGGTTAACTGGGACGCCGGACGCGACGCCGGCGGCCGGCCGTACGACTGGGGCTTTGTCCGCGACTACGCCGAACTGATCCACGGCGAAAGCGGCGGCAACCGGCCGGGCGCGCCGCAAAACCTCAAGGTGGACAGCCGCAGCGACACCGCCATCAGCCTGAGCTGGGACGCCTCCCAGGGCGGCGAACAGCCGGTGGCGCATTACCAGCTGCACCGCGACGGCCAGCCGGCGGGGGAGACCAGCGCGCTCAACTACCTGGACAGCGGCCTGCGGCCCGGCACCGCCTACCGTTATTTCGTCACAGCGCTGGACGCCGCCGGCCACGCCTCCGGCCCCAGCAACAGCGTGAGCGCCAGCACCGGCGGCGGCGGGCCGGAGCCGGAGTTTCCGGAGTGGTTGAACGAGCACGACTACCAGGTGGACGACGGCGTCAGCTACCAGGGCCAGCTTTACCGCTGCCTGCAAGCGCACCGCTCCAACCCCGGGTGGACGCCGGACGTGGCCTTCACCCTGTGGCGGCTGGCCTGAGCCTAGCCTGGCGGCCCGCCGCGGCGGCGGCGGGCCGATTAAAGTTTGCGGGGTGAGCGGCGCCGCTTACGGCCGCTTGGCCGCCCAACTGGCGAAGCGCTGCTCCAGCGCCTCGCCGTGATCGGTCCAGAAGGCGGCGTCCATCGCCAGCGAGCCGGCCATATTGGCCGGGTGGCTGGGCAGCTCGGACTGAACCGCCGCCGGCAACAGGCTGAGCGCCTTGCGGTTGCTGGGGCCGTAGGGCATCTGCTCCGAATACAGCTTTTGCTGCTCCGGCCGGCTGGCGAAGGCGATGAACTTCAGCGCCTCGTCCTTGTTGGGCGAGCCCTTGGGAATGGCCCAGTAGCTGAACTCGCTGATATTGTTGCGCCACACCATGCGCAGCTTGCGGCCCTCGCGCCGCGCCAGGCTGATGCGGCCGTTGTAGGAAGAACTCATCACCACGTCGCCGGACAGCAGGTATTGCGGTGGCTGCGCGCCGCTTTCCCACCACTGGATATAAGGTTTGAGCTGATCCAGCTTGCGAAAGGCGCGGTCCACCCCGGCCGGCGTGGCCAAGGTTTTGTAAACCTCGGCCGGCGGCACGCCGTCCGCCAGCAGCGCGATCTCCAGCGTGTAGGGCGCGCCGCGGCGCAATGCCCGCTTGCCCGGAAAACGCTTCACGTCCCAGAAATCGCGCCAGCTTTGCGGCGCGGTTTTCAGCTTGTCCTCGTTGTAAGCCAGCACCATGGAGGCCAGGAACATGCCGATGGCGCAAGGCTGGGCCGCGCCGGGCACAAAGTCCGCCTTGTCGCCTATCCGCCGGTAATCCAGCCTCTCCAGCAAGCCCTCCTCACAGCCGCGCCCCTGCGCCGCGGCGTCCACCTCCACCGCGTCCCAGCGCGAGCGGCCGGTGGCCGCCATCGCCTTGATCTTGGCGAACTCGCCGTTCCAGGCGTCCGCGACGATGCGCACGCCGCTTTGACGTTGATAGGGCGCGTAATAGGCGCGCGATTGCGCCGCCTGGTTCTCGCCGCCGTAGGACACCACCACCAGTTGGTTGGCGGAGGCGACGCCGCCGGCCAGCAGGCAGGCGGCGATGCTCAGATGCGTCAATTTCATGATCGGTCTCCTCTGATGCTGCGTGGCCGGCTTATCCGCGCCGGCCGGGACAGTCTAGGAAACGATCAAAAAACTGTAAAATTTATTTTGATTTTATTAAAAAACTGTTGCGGCATCGGCAGGCTTTGGCGGGCCGGGCGCTGCGCAAGCCCGCGCGGGAAAAAACGAAAGCCGCTGAGGGAGCGGCTTTGCTTGGGGGGTATTTCGACGCGGTACTCGCCGTGCAACGCTTCACGACGCACATTAGATCGCAAACAGGCTCTTCAAAGTCTCGCGAGCAAGAGCGAGACAAGGCGAAAACGGGCGAAAAAGCGGAATGTACACGTGCTACATGCGCATTCTGAAGATGGTTTCAACGCCGTATCGCTGAAGCGCAGCAGACTTTGGCCTGGTTCTCAGAAGCTGGGCGGAGTAATCACCCATATCACGATGGTCTCGCCGCTGCCCGGATTGCGGTAGCGGTGCGGCTCGCTGCTGGAATAGGCGAAGCTGTCGCCCTGTTCCAGATGAAACTGGCGCTCGCCCACAAACAACTCCAGCGATCCCTTGAGCACAAAGCCGGCTTCCTCGCCGTTGTGGCTGTAGCCCTCGTCGCAGCTGGCGCCGGGAGGAATCAGGCAATGGATCATCTCCAATTGGCGCTGGTTCTTGGGCGTCAGCAAATGGTCGACGAAACCGCTCTGGTAATCCAGCCGCGGCCGCTGATCGCGGCGCACGATGTAGTCCTTCTCGTCCTCGGCCTGCTCGGCGGCGCCGTTGAAAAACCACTGCACCGTCACGCCCAGGCTGCGGGCGATATTCACCAGCGCGTTGATGGACGGCTGGGCCAGCTCGCGTTCGATCAGGCTGATGTGGCCCACGGACAAGCCGCTGGTTTCGGCCAGCCGGCTCAGCGTCAGGCCCTGGCGTTTGCGCAGTTGTCGGATGCGGGCGCCCAGCTGCAGCGGGGCGTCGGCGGCGGATGTTGCGTTTTTGCTCACGATGAAATCCTGTGCCGCGGCGTGTGTTCGCGGTTCTGACTTGTATTTTATTAAAAAAATTTGCAATAAATTTTAATTTAAGCAAAATCAAACTGCCATAGAGCTGGCGTCCGCCAAACCCGATCAAAGGTCCACGCGATGAGCACCTTGTTCCCCTTGCTGTTCTCCCCGCTGCGCATCGGCCCGGCGCTGCTGAAGAATCGTATCATGTCCACCGGCCACGACACCGTGCTGCCGGTGGACGGCCGGGTCAGCCCGGCGCTGGTGGCCTACCACCGGGCGCGGGCGCGCGGCGGCGTCGGCCTGATCGTGCTGCAAGTCTCCGGCGTCCACGAAACCGCGCACTACACCTCGCACGCCCTGATGGCCACCGACGACAGCTGCGTGCCCGGCTACCGGCAACTGGCCGAGGCCGTGCACGCCGAAGGCTGCAAGCTGTTCGCCCAGCTGTTCCATCCCGGCCGCGAAATCATGGAAAGCGCCGACGGCCTGCTGAGCGTGGCCTACGCGCCTTCGGCGACCCCCAGCGAGCGCTTCCACGTGCAGCCGCGCGCGCTGAGCCGCGAAATGATAGATGAAATCATCGCCGGCTACGGCGCGGCCGCAAGGCGGCTGCGCGCCGCCGGCGTGGACGGCGCCGAGATCGTCGCCAGCCACGGCTATCTGCCGGCGCAATTCCTCAACCCGCAAGTCAACCGCCGCCAAGACGGCTACGGCGGCGGCGACGCCGGCCGGCTGCGCTTCCTGCGCGAAGCGGTGGCCGCCGCCCGCGCCGGCGGCGGGCCGGGCTTTGTGGTGGGCCTGCGCATCTCCGCCGGCGAGGAAGAAGGCGAGGGCATGGACGCCGAGCGGGCGCTGGCGGCCACGCGGGCGCTGGAGAGCGAACTGGACTACGTCAGCCTGGTGGCCGGCAGCTCCGCCACCCTGGGCGCCGCCATCCACATCGCGCCGCCGATGGCGCTGCCGGCCGCCTATTTGGCGGCGCAGGCGGCGCGCTTCAAGCGCGCGCTCAGCATCCCGGTGCTGCTGGCTGGGCGCATCAACCAGCCGCAAGAGGCCGAGCAAGTGCTGGCCGGCGGACAGGCCGATGCTTGCGGCATGACCCGCGCGCTGATCTGCGACCCGGAGCTGCCGGCCAAGGCCGAGCAGGGCCGGCATGAGGACATCCGCGCCTGCATAGGCTGCAACCAGGCCTGTATCGGCCGCTTCCACCGCGGCCTGCCCATCTCCTGCATCCAACACCCGCAAAGCGGCCGCGAACTGGAATACGGCGAATTGCGGCCGGCCGCCGCGCCGCGGCGAGTGCTGGTGGCCGGCGGCGGCCCGGCCGGCATGAAGGCGGCGGTGATCGCGGCGCAGCGCGGCCACCAGGTCAGCCTGTACGAAGCCGGCCCGCAACTGGGCGGCCAGGCGCTGCTGGCGCAACTGCTGCCCGGCCGCGCGGAATTTGGCGGGCTGATCACCAATCTGGAACGGGAACTGCAACTGGCCGGCGTGGAAGTGAGGCGCAATGTCAGGGTGGACCGCGAACTGGTGCGGCGGCTGGCCCCGGACGCGGTGGTGGTGGCCACCGGCGCGCGGCCGCGCTGGCCGGCGCTGGAAGGCGGCGGCGCCATGCAAGTGCTGGACGCCTGGCAAGTGCTGCGCGGCGAAGCAGTGCGGGGCGGCAAGGTGCTGGTGGCGGACTGGCGCTGCGACTGGATCGGCCCCGGCATCGCGCTGCGGCTGGCCGCCGCCGGCCACCAGGTGAGGCTGGCGGTCAACGGCACCCATGCCGGCGAAGCGCTGCAAATGTATGTGCGCGACCACCTGGCCGGCCAACTGCAACGCGCCGGCGTGGCGGTGACGCCGTACGCGCGCCTGTACGGCCACGACGACGACAGCGTGTACTTGCTGCACACCGCCAGCGAGGAGGCGATGGTGGAGAGCGAAGTGGACTGCCTGGTGCTGTGTCAGGGGCACCAGGCCGAGGACGGTTTATGGGAGGAGCTGAGCGGCTGCGGCGCCGAACTGCACGCGATAGGCGATTGCCTGGCGCCGCGCACCGCGGAAGAAGCCGTTTATGAAGGCATGCGGCTGGGCTGGCGTTTGTAGCCGCCGTCAGCCGGCGATATGCGCCGTCAGAACCTGTTCAAAGTCTCGCGAGCAAGGGCGAGACAAGGCGAAAACAAGCGAAAAAGCGGAATGTGCTGTACATGAGCATTTTGAGCTTGTTTTTAACGCCGTATCGCTGAAGCGCAGCAGACTTTGAACAGGTTCTCAGGCCGCTGGCGTCGGCGGCTACCTGTTCGCCCAAAGTATGGCCGTCCGGGTAATCGCCGCCGTTCTGGCGGCGGAAGGGAATGGGCGCTTCGTCGAACACCCCAAGCAGCCTTTGCCGCCAGGCGTCCTTGGCCGCGTCCATATCGGCGGCGGAAAGACGGTTGGCGTCGTACACCGCATGCGTGGGCAGCACCTCCATGCCGGGGTAGAACAGGCAGCCGTGTGTCACAGGAAACAACAGTTGCTCCAGCGGCCCGTTGATGCCGCGCGGGCCGTAGTCCCGCTCCTGTCCGCCCACCATCGCGGCCAGCATCGCGCGTTTGCCGCTCAGCGCGCCGTCGCCGTAGCGCCAGCGATTGCCCTCGTTGCGGTAGCCATAGGCGAAGCCGTAAGCGTAGACTCGGTCAAACCATCCCTTGAGCAAGGCGGGCAGGCCGTACCACCATAGCGGAAACAGCATGATCACCAAGTCCGCCGCCAGCAGTTTTTGCTGTTCGGCCGCCACATCGGCGCTCTGCCGGCCGTTGGCGTAAGCGTGCTGGGATTCGGAGATCAGGAACAGCCGCTGCGGATTGAGCCGGTCCGGGAAATCCTGCGCGTCGGCGCCGGCTTTCCAAGCCATTGCGTAGAGGTCGGACTCCATCACGCGGTAGCCCTGTTGTTGCAAGGTTTGTCGCGCCAGCGCGGCGAATTGGGCGGTCAGCGACGCCGGGTCCGGGTGGGCGTGGATGATGAGAGCTTGTCGGTTCATGCGGCCTCCAAGAGTTTCACGGTGGAAAGCCGCCAGTCTGACGCGCGGTCAACTATTCGTGAAATCACGGTTTTTATTGCTTACTATTCATCAGATGGATACCAAACGACTCGACCTCAATCTGCTGGTAACGCTGGAAGCCTTGCTGGTGGAACAGAACGTGACGCGCGCGGCCGCGCGGCTGAGCTTGAGCCAGCCGGCGGTGAGCGCGCAATTGAACCGCCTGCGCGAGTTGTTTGACGACCCGCTGCTGGTGGCCGTCCACCGCGGCATGTATCCCACGGCCAAGGCGCTGGAAATGTTCGAGCCCTTGCGCAAGGCGCTCAACGAAGTGCGCGCCACCGTGGCCGGACATCAGGATTTTGAGCCGGCCAGCGCGGACCTGACCGTGGCCATCGCCTGCACCGATTACCTGCAAGCCGCGTTGCTGATCCCGCTGGCGCGGGAACTGCGCAAAAGCGCGCCCGGCGTGAGGGTGGCGGTGCGCGCGCTGGACCTGCACCGGCTGGAAGCGCAACTGGAGCAGGGCGATCTGGACCTGGCGCTGCTGACCCCGCCGGCCGCCCCGTCCAAGCTGCAAAGCTGCCGTCTATTTGACGAACACTATGTGCTGATAGGCCGCCGCGACCACCCCACCCTGAAAGAAGGGCTGAGCGTGGAAGAATACGCGGCCTTGGACCACGTCATTGTGTCCTTGGACGGCAACGGCTTCTTCACCCCGGTGGACCGCACGCTGGCGGCGCTGGGCCTGCGCCGCAACGTGGCCTTGTCCGCCGCGTCCTTCCTGTTTGTGCCGGAAATGGTGGCCCAGTCCGACTTTGTCGCGCTGGTGCCGCAGCGCCTGGTGCAAGACCGCGGCGACGCGTTGAAGCAAGTGGAGTTTCCGCTGCCCACCGAAAGCTTTGAAGTGGGCATGGCCTGGCACGACCGCACCCAGCAGCACCCCGGCCATCGCTGGATGCGGGACTTCATCATCACCCTGGTCAATGCGCAGGCGGGGTTGGCGGCGGATGCGGTGCCACTCTCTTAGACCCGCTAACCAAACCCCTGATCCTGCGTTGCGCCTCCTTGCCGTACGACTTGTACGGCCTGCGTCGGCGCGCCTTGGCTCAGGCTCTCTGCGAGGTTTTGTTAGCGGCTCTTAGAACCGGTTTACGATCTGCTGCGCGTCGTGAGACGTGGCACGGTGAGTACCGCTTCGCAATGCTCATGTACCGCGCGTACATTCCATTTTCTCAGCCGCAACGCCTTGTCTCGCCTTAGCTCGCGAGATCGTAAACACGTTCTTAGAACCGGTTACGTTCCGCTGCGCTAATGGCTTGTTCCTGCCGGGGCCGGCGGCTGGTGGGTATCGCCTGCGGCTCCACCCACCCTACCCATGACGAGCGGCCGCGCGTAGGGTGGGTGGAGCGTAGCGATACCCACGCGGAACCCCGCTGCGCCGCACAAGATGATGGCGGCGATCCACCTTACCGGATGCCGCCGGCTTGACGCCCTCCCGCTCCTCCCCAACAATAGCCCCCGCGCCGCAGCAATCGCGGCGCTCGGGATTGGTCTCCTGAATTGTGCTACCGTCGCGGATCCGCTGTTTCCACAGCGTATCCGCGGCCATTGCTTTGCCTATTCGGGCGGGCCGTGGCAAGTGGCGCCCTCGCGGGCGCGCCGGCTTTGTACGGTAGCACACCGGTAGACCAACTCTTGTCATGTGCCCGCCCTGCCGCCTTGCGGCCGGGCCCTTCTGCTCAGGAGGTTGCAAATGGTAAAGCTAGTCCGTCCGGTGCTAGGCATCGAACTCACTTCGTCCGCTACTGAAACCCAAGACGTCCATCAGGACGCCTCTCCACTCCCGCCGCTTGGGCCGCGCTCGCGCTACCGGTTTGCCGGTCCCCACGCCAAAGACCTCAGCCTGCCCTTCATCCGCCGCATCAAAGGCCGCACCTATCCGCATTACTGGCAGCCGGCCGAGGCCAAGGATGAATGTGAAGCCCGTGCCTTGGGCCATCAGTACGCCGCCCATCTGGCGCAGATGCTGAAACTCAACCGCCAGCACTCCGCGCGCGGCCTGCTGTTCCGCATCGCCAGCGATATGGATTTCAGCGCCCGCGGCCACCGCCGCCGCCTGTGCAAGAGCTTCTTCAACTATCTGGAGTTGTTGTTGAATCTGGGGGTGGAGCAGGTGGACCTGCCGAGGCATGTGGAGGCGGTGAACCGCCTCCATCTCAGCCTGGACGAGTTGGAGGCCTTGCCGCGCAAGTTGGGGCGGAAGAAGAGGGGGTAAGCTGGGAAGGGCAGCCGGCCCCTTCGGGGCTGGCTGTTGGGGAAGGATAGGGTTCTTCCAGCAAACAGCCGCATCCGTATCCAGCAAGGCAGGGGCATTTCGGTTGACACTCCCTCGCTGAACTGAGAACCTTCCCGCTTCCATTTTTTTGTTATTGCCCGCCATGAAAATCACCGCCAACACCGCCGTTACCCTGCGCATGAAAGTCACCGACAGCCAGGGCCTGGTTTACGACGATGGCAAGAAGCCCGTCTCCTACCTGCACGGCGATTACGACAACCTGTTCGCCAAGCTGGAAGCCGCGCTGGAAGGCCAGGAATCGGGATTTCAAACCACGCTGGAACTGGCTACCGAAGACACCTTCGGTGAACGCGGCGAAGCCCTGGTCACCACCATGCCCAAGTCGGACTTCCCGCCCGGCGTGAAGGTAGGCGGCCAAATCCAGCGCATCGGCCCGGACGGCGAGCCGCGTTACTACTTCGTCACCAAGATCAAAGGCCCCACGGTATTGTTGGACGGCAACCACCCGCTGTGCGGCAAGGCCCTGCGCTTTGTCGTCAAAGTGGTGGACGTGCGCGCGGCCACGGCCGAGGAAATCGCTCACCAGCATGTGCATGGCGAGCACGGGCATCAGCACTGATTCCCCCGCTTCATACAGACAAAGCCCTCCCCGTTTGGGAGGGCTTTGTTTTGTCTGGACCCCACCTATTATTTGGCGTTGCTTATCGGCAGGGCGGCAGTTTTCGGACTGCGGCCCGCAGGCTCTGACATATTCGGAGATGGAGGCGTGGGCACATGTCACCCGGCGGCGGCGTACTGGGAGGTAGGCCTGCTTCGGCGTCTGGATATTGCGTACCTACTCATTCAAGCGATGGATGAAGGCGAGTTTATGCAAGATGTTCTTGAAGACGGCGAGGCCGCGGGCCTTGATGAGAATGCTTAGAACGTGTTTACGATCTCGCGAGCTAGAGCGAGACAAGGCGTTGCGGCTGAGAAAGCGGAATGTACGGTTGGTATATGAGCATTTCGAAGATGGTTTCAACGCCGTATCGCCGACGCGCAGCAGATCGTAAACACGTTCTTAGTGCGTGAACCATGCCGCCTGGGTTGTGCTATGATTTGTACAATCATTGTCGATTTGAGCGAGGAATACCGTGAAAGCGCTTACCTACAGCCACACCCGCCAGCACCTGGCCGAAGTCATGCGTCAAGTGAACGAAGACCGGGCGCCGGTGATCGTCACCACCCAGCGCGGTGAACCGGTGGTGATCATGTCGCTGGCCGACTACAACGCGCTGGAAGAAACCGCCTACCTGACGCGCTCCCCTGAAAATGCCAAGCGTCTGGCCGATGCGGCGGCAAGGTTTCACAGCGGGGCGGCCAAAGAGAGAACGCTTCTCGAAGACGAGGGCGAGTAATGCAGATCAAGTTTGATGACAACGCATGGGAGGATTACCTCTACTGGCAGCAGAGCAGCAAGCCTACCCTCAAGCGCATCAACGCTCTGATCAAGGACATCCAGCGCAACCCGTTTGAGGGGATCGGCAAGCCTGAGCCGCTTAAGCACCAGTTTGCTGGCTTCTGGTCGCGTCGCATCGATGATGAGCATCGGCTGGTCTACGCTGTCCAGAGCAATGTTCTGACCATCTTGCAGTGCCGCTACCACTACTAAGAGCCGCTAACAAAAGCTCGCAGAGAATCTGAGCCAAGGCGCGCCGACGCAGGCAGTAACGTAGTACGACAAGGAGGCGCAAGGCAGGATCAGGGGTTTTGTTAGCGGGTCTAAGAACCTGTTTACGATCTGCTGCGCGTCGTGGAGCGTTACACGGTGAGTACGGCTTCGAAATGCTCATGTACCAACCGTACATTCCGCTTTCTCAGCCGCAACGCCTTGTCTCGCCTTAGCTCGCGAGATCGTAAACACGTTCTAAGCACAATTGCCAAGGCATTGAGTCCGCTGCGCGGATGATGATTTAGTAGGGGCCGCGGCCTACCGTGCACGGCACACAGTGCGCGGCTACTTTGGTCTCGTAGGATGCCGCCGGCTTGATGCCCTCCCGCTCCTCGACACCTTCGGCGCGTGCGACGAAGCCCTGGTCACCACCATGCCCAAGGCCGACTTCCCGCCCGGCGCGAAGGTAGGCGGCCAAATCCAGCGCATCGGCCCGGACGGCGAGCCGCGTTATGACTTCTTCACCAAGATCAAAGGCCCCACGGTATTGTTGGACGGCAAGCACCCGCTGTGCGGCAAAACCCTGCGCTTTGTCGTCAAAGTGGTGGATGTGCGCGCGACTACGGCCGAGGAAATTGCTCACCAGTATGTGCACGGCGAGCACAGGCATCAGCATTGATAGTACCGGCCTCACACAAAAAAAGCCCTCCTCAAGTGGAGGGCTTTTTTTATCTGGGGTCTGGTGGTTTGGGGGGTATCTGTTCTTGAGTGCTTTGTCACTTGTGAGATTAAATTTGATGTCTCAAAGCATATTCTCTTTGATGGCTAACATTAGGTATTTGTGTTGATGCTAGTTTTTGATTGCGGTGAATTCGTCAGAGATTCGGTCGCTTCTGTTTCCAAAATCCCATTGCCATTGCTGGGGCAGGGGGCTTTACAAAAGCTAAGGTAAGGTACTGAGAGTATACGTTCAAACATTCATAAAATTTGATGGCCAGAATCATGGATGCTGAGAGTGGAACCAAGTGGCTGCCGTCTTTTTATTGCCATTATTTGAATGGCAGTGATACTTGTCAGACTGTATCGGTATGGCTTTATAGATATACTATTTTTGGCTGATTAGCTTTGCTAGGGTTTTCAATTGCTGAAGCTGCTAGTTATGGTTCAGGTCATTGGGTTTGGTCTGGAATGTTAACGTTCACTTAAGGTGCTTGTAATGGAAAATGAGATGACTGTTGAAAATGCGTACATGGCTTTTGAGCTTGGGGCCATTATCTCTGGTGTTGATTTGGTTTCTGAGCTCTACGGAAATTCTTCTTATAACTGGAATCTGATTCAAGTTTTGACGGCATTGAGGCCACATCGTGCAGGCTATCGCATCCTGATTACAACCTCCATCAAAGAATCCAAGCGCGAAGAAGTCAAGAAATTGATTTTTAATTTTATGGGCGGAAATGAAGATTATGATTTGTTGATGCGTGCCGATGATGACAATCGCGACTACATGCAAATCAAGAATGAATGGTTCCATAATGGCAAAATAAAATATCCTGTTCGGATGTTCTTTGAGCGCTCCAATGCTCATGCCGATATGTGGCGCGGACTGGGGCTGAACAGCGCCCAGGTTTGATGAAGTAAAAAGCCCTCTTTTGAGGGCTTTTTAATGCTGTTTTAAACAGTGCAAGTTCAGCGTCGCCTCAGCTCTCTGGGTACGTGGAGAGGTCTTTCAAGCACATTTCGGGTAAGGGCTTAGATTTTGAGGGTTTTGACAAGTATTGCCTCTGCATTAGTAACAAATAAATCAACATTATCTATGTAGCGGTTCGCTAATTTATTATCTATTGGGCGCGGATTGTTGTGGGAGTTTAGGTCGCCTGCGTGAACGATTGAATGCCTCCTGAGGACTGCTGCATTTACGTTTGTGAGTAGTTTCTTTTTCTTGGAATGCTTTTCCGCGTGGCTGCACAGCCCTTTGATTCCATAAACGAGGAACAGTTTATCAATGACATGTTGTTTTTGTGTTGTGTAGTTGGATAGATAAGCCTCTACGAGTGTTCGGATTCGTCTGTATGGACGTTGCATTGTTAGCATCTCGAGCGAGGCTTTCGTATCTAAGCCCGCATCGAATAGGAGTGCTACTAGATCAGGTTTGGCACCATGTTTTTTCAAGAAGCGAACGAGTGATTCAGAAAATCGATCCGTAAAGTAAGTATCCATCCCTGCAATCGAAAGTGCGATCGCAGATCGAAGGAGGTCGTTTGGAGTAGGCATTGCTGCGAGCTGAGCAGGAGATAACGAGGTGTGGAGAGTAATAAGTGCGTTTGCTCTAGCTAACGTTTTTTTGAAGGTGATGATGGCTGTCATAGAAAACCTTGTAGTTAATAGTTGGACCTTGATTATGGCTTGAGCAGCTGTCAAGAAGGCATCGTAGCTTTATGTATTTACATGATTTCCAGCATGCTATGACTCGCTATATGCTTAAAAACATATAGGTGAGTTATTGCTGGTTATTTTTATATTGTGCTCAAGCTATGAAGTAGCTATTAAATGGAGTTGCTCGTGTGCTCCAGCAATAGGTTGTTATTCGACTGGTTTGTTGGGGGTAGACAATTTCTTGTCTTATGCCGAGGAATACTAAAAGCCTTGGAGGCGGAGGCTGGCTAGCAACAACGCATTGTAAGTTATGCATGCGACATGATCCGGTTCGGTAGTTGGAAAACATCACCAATAATATCTGCTTTGCGATGAGGGTATAGACGGCCCAATGCATCGGCCGCCGCTGCATCAGTGCGAAAAATATTCACAATAGGGAAGTATGCCACGTGCAATGCATCAGCAAAGTCGCTACCGGCAGGCTTGCGCGGCGTTCTGATCTGAGAGGATCTACGAATAAGTTCAGAGAGGTATCTGATGAAAGAGTCAAAGCAAGGAGTGGCGCTACTGATGCTTACTACATCTTGCTTCGGATCATAACCTTCAAGATCGATCATCAATTTTTCGACGATTGATGCGCGAAACTCCTCTTCAGACTTAGTTAATGCCTGATAAATCTCAGTAGAGAGTTCAGACTTTTGTTTGATAGTCTCTGCGATGCTGGCACGCAATGCAACTTCATTCTTGAGCGTAGTTATCGCCCCAGTGTAAGATTCATATCCGCTCCTAAGTATATCGGGAATGTCTAAACTGACACTACGATTAGATGTTAGGAACTTAGAGAACGACTCAATATCTTGAATGCTCTCCTCAATCATGAGGACCACATCCTCCCATTCAGCTTGATGTGCATTGTATTTCAGAAATACTTCGGTGTTTTTAAGAAAAGGGTACGCTTTGCGAAAATCTGCTGTTAAGACTTCCTTGCTTTTTTCTCGACGCAATGCAATATCCAATTTACGCCTCTCTGCACGGTTGCTTCGCTCTGGACGAGCTGGGGGCTGGCCGCGTATCCCAAGGTCGGGAAACCAATTAGTGGAAAGCGAGGGAACCGGGTCTCCACGCCTTTTGCAAAGCTCCGCTGTGATTTCATGTTCTAAGAGCGCTGTGAATGATGGCAAGCTGTCTTTGCTACAGAAATCAGAGATAGTGCGAATACGTTCAAGACCCTCGGCTGTTGCTTTGGCGCCCTTTGGATAAGCCTCGTAGAAGTGTACGTCACTGAAAACAAAGTGTACTTTACCCAATTTTTTTAGTTGTAATAATTGAGCCTTAAGTACGGCATACTTCGCATGGTCTTTGTGCTTGCTTGAAAAATGGGAAAAATCCTGGCTGTCAAGATAGACTTTTATCATTGGGTTTTGTTGTGTCTCTAGCATGTTTTCGTGTCTACAAGGGTATTCTAAGTATGGACTGCCCCGGTATGCCTGTTCTTGTGTTACCTGACCACTTCGGTTGAATAACTGAGCAACAGCAAGCTCCACAATAAACCCAGCATCCCCCCAATCAAACCCCCGCCGCCACCTTCTCCAAACTCGGCAAAGTATGGGTATACAACTTGGCCAAGTCCTTGGGGTTGGCGATGGTTTCAAAATGCTCCATCTTGATGGCCAGGAATTGCCCCTTGCTGCCATTGCGCACTTCGCCCACTTCCATCGCTTTCAGCGCGCTGATCCAGTACCAGTTCTGACCCATGTTTTCTTTATCGCAATAGGCGTACCACAGCGGCAGGCGGAACAGCCGCTCGAAGGTGAGCGCTTTTTTGAGTTCTTCTTCCAGGTTGAGGGTGAGTTCGCCGCACCATGGGGTGTAGTTCTTGGCGTCGATGGCGATCATGCCCAGCGAGGGCAGCAGGAGCAGGAAGTCCGGCCGCTTGGCTGCGCCTTGAAATAGCGAGGCGAAGCTGTCCTTGTTCTGGCAGATGCCCACATAGGCCAGTTTGTGTTGGTTGAACCAAGCGTTGAGCGCTTTCTCGCCTTCATGGCCTTTTTCCTCCGCCGTGTTGGGGGCGGCCTGGGCTGTGGCGGGCGGCGGATTAGGCGCGGGCGCTTGCGTTGGAACTGGGGTAGCGGCTTGGATAGGCGCTGTTGTTTGTGGTGGCGCGGGTGCGGCGTTGGGTGTTGGGGCCGTCATTGCGGATGGTTTCTGTAAAAGGGTTTTTCTGATGCTTGCGAGCGAAAAGGCCATGGCGTTTGCTCAGATTGGCTTGGTTGGGTGAGGGGAGCGCTTCATCCCGCTTGCCTCGCTTGATCCGCCTGATACGCCGCCTCACGGTCGCTGAACAGGCCCAGGCGCACCAGGCGGGCGAGGATGGCGCCGCGGCTGCGGCCCAGTTGCTTGGCGATGGCCTGGCTGTCCGGCTGGGCCGGGCTGTGCCACAGGGTTTTCAGTTGCTGGTCGTCGGCCACGCTCCAGACCGCGCCTTGCTTGCCGGCTGTGGGCGGCGCGGCGGGTTTGGTGGGCGGCTTTTCCGCGGCGGCGGGTACGTCCCAGAGTGGCGGCAGGTCCAGCGTTTGCATGCGGGCGTTGTCGGCCTGCATCGCCGCTTGCTGGTGCTCGTACAGCCCCAGGTGGACCAACCGGGAGACGATGGCCAGCGGGCTGCGGCCCAGTTTTTCCGATAGTTGGCGTACCGGTGCGGGGGAGGCTTCCCACAGCAGGGCGAGGCGGTTGTCTTCGGCGATGGTCCAGCGCTGGCCCTGGCGCGCGCCGCCGGGGGCCGCTTGCGGCTCGGGCGCGGTGGGCGGGTCCGCGGCGTGTTGTTTGGCGACGCGCTTGAGTTGCTCGTAATACAGCGCGCGCGCCTTATCCAGCGCCGGGTCCTTGGGGGTGCCCAGCGGGTCGCGCCGGCCGGCCGGGTCTAGGCCCAGGACCAGTTGTTCGACAATTTCGAGTTCTCTCATAGGGATGCCCGGAGCCGGTCTCGCATTGCTTGCGGGGCGGGTGCCGCCGTGGATAAGCCATGTTATCGCCGCGGCCGGGGTCTATGCAAATTGAGTTTGCGGCGCGCGGCCCGGGGCCGGGCCGGCGCGCGCTTTAAGCTTCAATTTCTATCAGGGTGGGATTGGCGGCGGCGGCGGCCTGTTCCAGCGCCTGGCGCAGCAGCGGCTCCGGGGTGCCAAGCGCCAGGGTTTCGGCGCGCCAGCCGTAGGCGCGGGCCAGCGCCGGGAAGTCCGGGGTGTAGAGGTCCACGCCCAGCGGTTCCATATCGGCGGCGCGCATCGCGCTTTTGATTTCGCCGTAGCCGCGGTTGTTGAGCAGCAGCACGATCAGGCGGGCACGGGTTTCCATCGCGGTGCCCATTTCCGCCAGGGTGAACTGGAAGCCGCCGTCGCCGGCCAGGCACAGCACCGGCCGGTCCGGTTCGGCCAGCGCGGCGCCGATGGCGGCGGGCAGGCCGTAGCCCAGCGCGCCGAAGCCGACGGAGGCGTTGAACCAGCTGTTGCCGCGCGGCGCGCAAAAGCCCAGGTTGCCGGCGTAGACCAGGCGGGTGGAGTCTCCCACCCAGCGCGCTTGCGGGAGGATGTCGCGCACGCGGTGCAGCCAGGCCAGGTCGGCGGCGTGTTCCGGCTCCATTTCGGCGGCGGCCAGGCGGCGGGCGGCGTCGGCGCGCTCTTCGCCCTGGCGGGCGGCGTCGGTCAGTTGCAGCGTCAGCAGTTGCAGGGTTTCTTTGGCGTCGCCCAATAGCGGCAGGTCGGCCCCGCGGCCGCGGCAGAGTTGTTCCGGGTCGATGTCGACGCGGATCAGCGCGCCGGGCAGGCGGAAGCCGCCGTCCACGTACATGTCGAAGTCGGTGGGCCCCAGTTCGCAGCCCACGGCCAGCACCACGTCGCTGGCGGCGATCAGGCGGCGCGCGGCCGGCAGCGAGGGGCTGCAGGACAGGGCCAGCGGGTGGCCGTCCGGCAGCGCGCCGCGCGCGTTGATGGTCATCAGCGCCGGCGCGTCCAGCATTTCCGCCAGCCGGCTCAGTTGCGGCGCGGCCTGGCGCGCGCCGCCACCTATCAGCAGCAGCGGCCGTTCCGCGCTGGACAGCAGGCGGGCGGCGCGGTCGATGGCGGCGGGGGCGGCCGGCCCGCGCAGCAGCCGCATCGCCGGCGCTTGCGGCGGCGGCAGGCCGTCGGCGGGCGCGGCCATCAGGTCCAGCGGGATTTCGATGTGCACCGGGCGCGGGCGGCCGCCGTCGAACACGGCGAAGGCGCGCGCCAGCACTTGCGGCAGTTCCGCCGCCGCGGTCAGGGTGTGGCTGAAGGCGGCGATCTGGCTGGCCAGCGCGTGCTGGTCCGGCAGTTCGTGCAGGTGGCCGTCGCCGGAGCCCAGCTTGCCGCGCGCGTTGACGCCGGAGATCACCAGCAGCGGGATGGAGTCGGCGTAGGCCTGGCCCATGGCGGTGGCGATATTGGTGAGGCCGGGGCCGGTGATGACGAAGCAGACGCCGGGTTTGCCGCTGACGCGGGCGTAGCCGTCTGCCATGAAGCCCAGGCTTTGTTCGTGGCGGGCGGCGATGTGGCGGATGCCGCTGCCGGCCAGGCCGCGGTAGAGCTCGATGGTGTGGACGCCGGGGATGCCGAACACGGTGTCGACGCCGTAAGCTGCCAGCCAGGCGGTGAGGTAGCTGCCCAGGGTGGCGCTCATGCGGATTCCTTTTGTCTTGGCGCGGCGGCGCGCAGTTGGCCGGCGAAGCGGGCGATGCGGCGGCAGGCTTCGGCCAGGCGTTCGTCGTCCACCACCAGGCCCAGGCGGATGAAGCCGGCGGCGGTGGGGCCGAAGGCGGCGGCGTCCAGCACGGAGACGCCGGTGGCTTCAAACAGTTTCCAGGCGAAATCCCCGGCTTCCAGGCCGCAGCCGCGCACGTCCAGCAGCAGGAACATGCCGGCTTCCGGCAGCGGGCATTGCAGGCCGTCCACGCCGCTGAGCAGGCTATGGGCCAGGTCGCGCCGCCGCCGGTACAGCGCGCGGACGGGGTCGACGAAGGCGTCGTAGTCTTGCAGCGCCAGCAGCGCGGCTTGCTGGATGAAGCCGGGGATGCCGTAGAGCATGCACAGGGCCAGCGTGCCCATGTGCTGGATCAGCGGGCGCGGGCCGGCGGCCCAGCCCAGCCGCCAGCCGGCCATGGCGTGGGATTTGGACAGGCTGCCCAGGGTCAGCGTGCGTTCCGCCATGCCGGGCAGGGCGGCGATGCTGTGGTGCGGGGCTTCGAAGCTGAGGCCGGCGTAGACTTCGTCGGCCACCACCCACAGGTCGTGGCGGCGGGCCAGCGCGGCCACCGCGGCCAGTTCGTCCGGGCGCAGCGCCGCGCCGGTGGGGTTGCAGGGGGTGGCGAGGAAGATCGCGCGGCTGCGCGGGGTGACGGCGGCTTCCAGCGCGGCCAGGTCCAGATGGAAGCCGTCCGCGGGTTTGACCGGCACCGGCACCAGCGCGGCGCCGCTGGCGCGGATGCTGGCTTCGTAGGTCAGGTACATCGGTTCCGGCACCAGCACTTCGTCGCCGGCCTGGCACAGGCAGAGCGCGGCGGAGAACAGGCCGTTTTGCGCGCCGGCCACCACGATGACGTTGTCGGCGTCCATCTCCAGGCCGGTGGCGGCGGCGTGGCGGCGGGCGATGGCGGCGCGCAGGTCGGCGCGGCCCTCCACCGGGCTGTAGTGGGTGTCGCCGTCGCGCAGCGCGGCCACGGCGCGCTCAATAATGGGGGCCGGGGTGGCGAACTCCGGATCGCCCACGCTGAGGATGATCACGTCCTCGCCGCGGGCGGCGGCTTGCAGCGCCGCCAGGTGGATGTTCCAGGCATCGACGCGTTCGCCGGCGATGCGGTCTACCAGGGGGGAAAAGCGCATGGGGGTCTCCGTAATAATGGTGTAGGACGGTGTCAGAACCTATTTACGATCTGCTGCGCTTCAGCGATACGGCGTTGAAAACCACTTCGAAATGCTTATGTACCATCCGTACATTCCGCTTTCTCAGCGGTTTTCGCCTTGTCTCGCTCTTGCTCGCTAGATCGTAAACACGTTCTCAGAAGGCGGTGCGGACCGGCAGTCTCTTTTCCAGTCTTAGGAAGACGCGTTCTATCAGCCAGGCCAGCGTGAAATAAATCAGCGCCACGGTCAGCAGCGGTTCGTAGGTGCGCAGGGTTTGCGCGCGCACCAGGTTGGCCGCGCCCAGCACGTCCATCACCGCCACGGTGGAGGCCAGCGCGGTGGATTTGAGCAGCAGCACGGTTTCGCCGGCCAGGGACGGCAGCAGGATCAGCAGCGCGCGCGGCAGCCAGATGCGCCGCGCCGTGGTCAGCCGCGACATGCCCAGCGCGCGGGCGGCCTCCAGTTCGCCCTTGGGCACGGCGGCCAGTCCACCGCGCACCACTTCGCCCACATAGCCGGCCACGCTCAGCGCCAGCGCCAGGGCCACGTACCAGAAGCCTTCGCGCAGATAAGGCCACAGCAGGCTGTCGCGCAGCGCCGGAAAGCCGGCGAACAAGCTGCCCAGGCCGTAATAGAGCACGTAGATCTGCACCAGCAGCGGGGTGCCGCGGATCAGGTTGGTGAAGGACAGGCTGAGCCAGGCGAGGAAGGGCTGGCGGGACAGCCGGGCAAAGCCCACCGCCACCGCCAGCGCGAAGCCCAGGCCGCCGGAGAGCAGCAGCAATTGCACGGTGACGGCGACGCCGCGCCAGAGCATGGGGCCGTAGTCTTGCAGCCATTGGAAGTTCATGCGGGTCTCCCGTTCACAGCGCCGGTTGCCAGCGGCGGAAGCGGCGTTCAATCAGGCTGAAGCCGGCGTTGGACAGCAGGGTCATCAATAGGTAGATGACGGCCACGGTCAGATAGAACAGCAGGTACTGGCGGGTGGAGCCGGCGGCCTGCTTGGTGGTGAACAGCAGTTCGCTGTAGCCCACCACGCTGATCAGCGCGCTGTCCTTGATCAGCACCAGCCACAGATTGGCCAGGCCGGCCAGCGCGTAGGGCATCATCTCCGGCAGGATCACGCGGCGGGCGGTCAGCCAGCGGCCGCAGCCGAAGGCGCGCGCGGCCTCAATGTGGCCGTGCGGTATCGCCTGCACCGCGCCGCGCATGATTTCCGCCGCGTAAGCCCCTTGCACGATGCCCAGCACCACGATGGCGGCGGCGAAGCCGTTCACCTCCACCTGCGGCTGGCCCAGCAGCGCCGCCAGCGCGTTGATGGCGTCGCCGCCGGCGTAGTAGAGCAGCAGGATGAGCAGCAGCTCCGGCAGCGAGCGGCACACGCTGGTATAGGCGTTGGCCAGCCGCTTGAGCAGCGGGTGGCCGCCCAGTTTGACGAGAGCGGTGGCCAGGCCGATGAGCAGGCCCAGCGCGAAAGCGCCCAGCGAGATTTCCAGCGTGACCACGGCGCCTTGCAGCAGGGCGGGGCCCCAGTCGCGGACTACGGCGTCGTAGGCTTGTTGCAGTGCATCCAGCATATAGGCTCTCCCTGGGGCGGCTCAGGCGGGCGGGTCGCTGTTACTTGGCGTCCGGCGAGATGTTGACCTTGAAGTATTTCTTCTGGATGGCGTCGAAGCTGCCGTCGGCGCGCAGTTGCAGGATGGCCTGGTCGAACTGCTGCTTGAGCGCGATGTCGGTCTTGCGCAGGCCGGCGCCGATGCCGGGGCCGAACAGCGGGTCCTTGGGCGCCAGGCCCTTGGATTCCAGCCCGGAACCGTCCTTGCCGCCAAGGAAATCGCTGGCGGCCAGCGCGTCCAGCAGCATCAGGTCCACGCGGCCGGCGACGAGGTCGGCGTTCAGTTCGTCCTGGGTGTTGTAATAACGGATGACGGAGCCGGCGCCGTAGTATTTCTTCAGGAAGTTGGCGTTGGTGGTGGCGGATTGCACGCCCAGGGTCTTGCCCTTGAGGCCGGCCGGGCTGAGGACGGCTTTCTGGCCCTTGGGGCCGACGAACTCGGAGGCGGTGTAGTAATAAGGCAGGCTGAAGGCGATGACTTTTTCCCGCTCTGGGGTGATGGACATGGAGTTGAAGATCACGTCTATCTTCTTGCTGTTGAGCGCGGGGATGATGCCGTCCCAGGACACTTCGGCGATCTGACAGTTTTGCTTGAGGCGCTGGCACAGCTTGCGCACCAGCTCCACTTCAAAGCCGCTCCATTGGCCGTTGCTCTGCTTGATGGTGAACGGCGGGTAGGGTTCGGCGGCGATGCCGATGCGCAGCGGGTTGGCGGCCGCGGCGGTACAGAACAGGACGGCGAAGGCGGCGATGAGGGCGCGGAATCGGTTCATGGGGGTTCTCCCTGGGGTGTCAGGCGTTGACAAACTGGCGGCAGCGTTCGCTGCGCGGCGCGGCGAAAACCTGTTCCGGCGGGCCGGCTTCCTCGATGCGGCCCTGATGCAGGAACAGCACTTTGCTGGACACTTCGCGGGCGAAGGCCATTTCATGGGTGACCAGCAGCATGGTGCAGCCTTCATCGGCCAGCTGGCGTATCACCCGCAGCACTTCGCCCACCCGTTCCGGGTCCAGCGCGGAGGTGGGTTCGTCGAACAGCATCACCGCCGGCCGGGTGGCCAGCGCGCGGGCAATGGCCACCCGCTGTTGCTGGCCGCCGGACAAAAAGGCCGGATAGGCCTGGCGCTTGTCCGCCATGCCCACTTTTTCCAGCAGCGCCTCGGCCAGCGCCACCGCTTCGGCGCGCGGTTGGCGCAGGACGCGCACCGGCACCTCGATCAGGTTTTCCAGCACCGTCATGTGCGGCCATAGATTGAAGTTCTGGAACACCATGCCCAGCCGCGAGCGCAGCCGGTCCACCTGGCGCGGGTCGGCCGGCGCGCGCCGGCCGCGTTTGTCGGTGCGCAGGGTGATCTCCTCGCCGGCGATCAGCACTCGGCCGTCGTCCGGGACTTCCAGCAGGTTGAGACAGCGCAGCAAGGTACTCTTGCCGGAGCCGCTGGCGCCGATCAGCGACACCACCTCGCCGGCGGAGGCGGCGAAGGAGACGCCGTCCAGCACGACTTGGCCGTCGAAGCGCTTGCGCAGGTTTTCCACCGCGACGATGGGCGAGGGGGGAGGGTGGATGGCGGGGGTGGGGTGATGCATGGGGCTCTCCTCCTTGCGGCTGTGGCAGCCTGCTGTAGTTGTGTGCCGCGCCTGTAGAGTGGCTAACAAATTCCTGATGCTGCGTTGCGCCGACTTGCCGTACTCAAGTACTGCCTGCGTCGGCGCGCCTTGCCTCAGACGTGAAACTGATTTTGTTAGCCGCTCTTAGCGCGACAGTGTAGGCGTGGCAACATCCATGCCAGCGGGTCTGTTTTTTAATTACATGAATTTAAAAGGTTTTTGCGCTTGCTCGCGGTGACAAAAACCGTCAATACTGCAACTATTCATAAAAGCGCCGAATATTCGGCACCCATGCTTGAAGCAGCTAAGAACCTGTTTACGATCTCGCGAGCTAAGGGGAGACAAGGCGTTGCGGCTGAGAAAGCGGAATGTACAGGTGGTACATGAGCATTCTGAAGCCGTACTCACCGTGTAACGCTCCACAACGCGCAGCAGATCGAAAACAGGTTCTTAAGGGGAAGGGGGAGACATGGATGCAGATCTGAGCCAAGGCATTGCGCTATTTGGCGATTTTTTCGACGCGATCGGCCTGTCGGTGGCCATCATCGACCAGGACGGGCGCTACGCCTATTACAACCAGGAGTGCTCGCAGCTGGACGAGTACACCGCGGAGCAGGCGCTGGGGGCCTATCTGCTGGAGCTGTACCCGGAGCTGGACGAGAACAGCAGCACGCTGTTGCAGGCGCTGCGGCAGGGCCGCAGCTACCGCAATCATTACCAGCGTTATCGCAATCCCAGGGGTAAGGCGGTGCATCAGGTGCACACCACGCTGCCGCTGAAGCGCGCCGACGGCCGCATCGTCGGCGCGGTGGAATTGTCCCGCGATCTGACCGTGGTCAGCCCGCTGCATCAGGCGCTGGTGGATTTGCAGCAGAACGTGGAAGAGGGGGCAGACGGCGGGCTGATGGGCATCATCACCGACGACGCGGCGATGAAGCAGCTGATCCACCAGGCCCGGCGGCTGGCGCGCGCCGATGTGCAGGTGTTGATCCACGGCGAAACCGGCACCGGCAAGGAGTTGTTCGCCCGGCTGCTGCATCAGGAGGGGCCGCGCGCCGAGCGCCCCTTCGTGGTGCTCAATTGCGCGGCATTGCCGGAGCCGCTGTTTGAAAGCACCTTGTTCGGCACCGTGCGCGGCGCCTTCACCGGGGCGGAGGACCGGCGCGGGGTGCTGGAATCCGCCCATGGCGGCACCCTGTTTCTGGACGAGATCAATTCGCTGCCGCTGTCCATCCAGGGCAAGCTGCTGCGCGCCTTGCAGGAGGGCACCTTCAGCCGGGTGGGTTCCGGCGCGGAGGTGCGCGTGGACGTGCGGGTGGTGGCGGCCAGCAACGAGTCGCCACAGCGGATGCTGGACGAGCGCAAGATCCGGCCGGACCTGCTGTACCGGCTGAACGTGGGCTGTCTGGCGGTGCCGCCGCTGCGCGAGCGGCTGCGGGACATCCCGCTGCTGGCGCAGGCTTTCTTGCGCAAGCATGGCAAGGTCACCGGCCACCGCGTGCAGCGCATCAGCCATGCGGTGATGGAGCGCATGCTGCGCTATCACTGGCCGGGCAATGTGCGCATGCTGGAGAACGTGCTGCTGCGCAGCCTGATCCTGTGCGAGGGCGGGGACGAACTGGACTTCCTGTTGTTGGAGGAAGAGGGCGAGACGGCGCAGCGGCGCGCGGAGGAACGCCGGCCGTCGGCCCCGGCCGCGCCGCCGCCGGACGGCGAGGGCACGCTGGAGCAGCGGATGGCGCGCTATGAGCGCCGGCTATTGGTGGATTGCCTGGAGGGCTGCGCCAATCTGACCGAGGCGGCGCGCCGGCTGGGCCTGCCGCGCGCCACCTTGCAGTACAAGTTGAAGAAGCACGGGATACAGCTGGCGCGCACGGTGCTGGGGTGAGCGGGGCGGGGCATGGCGTCCCTCGTAGCTGAGTCGCTGATTGGGAGCCAGAGCGCTGGGCTGTCTGCTCAATAACCCCAGGGTTATTGACTGGCCTGTTGTAGAAGCTACAATAAGCTCTGTCCGATAGTCTGCTCAAATGTCGTGCGCGCAAGGGCGCGACAAGGTGAAAACAAAAGCAGAATGTAGAAATGCCATATGAGCATTCTGAACCTGTTCTCACCGTACCGTGTTCACGAAGCGCAGCAGATCGTAAACAGACTCTAAGCGCAGGGGCGACACCGTGACCAGCAAAGAAGTCATCAGCATGATAGAGGCCGACGGTTGGTATCTGGTTGCCGCCAAGGGCAGCCATCAACAGTTCAAACACCCGATCAAGACCGGCCGGGTGACGGTGCCTCACCCCAAGAAGGACATACCGATAGGCACGCTGAACAGCATCAAGAAACAAGCGGGTCTCCAGTAAGGAACCATTATGTACTACCCGATTGCAGTTGAACCCGGTGACGACCAACATGCCTACGGCGTCATCGTGCCGGATCTGCCCGGCTGCTTCTCCGCCGGGGACACTCTGGATGAGGCCATCCGGAACGCCCGAGAAGCCATTGAGCTACATCTGGAAGGGCTGGTGGACGACCTGGACGTTATCCCTCTGGCCAGCAGCGCGCAGGCTCATGTCGGTAAACCCGAGTTTGCCGGCCATCTCTGGGCGCTGGTGGATGTGGATATCACCCGCTATCTGGGTAAAGCGACCAAGATCAATGTCACGTTGCCGGCCAACCTTCTGCACCGTATCGATGAATATGTCGCTTCCCACCCGGAATACGATAGCCGCAGCGGTTTCCTGGCCAAGACCGCGCTAGAAAAGCTGTTGTGTCGGCCGTAAAAGCGGTTAATTTTACTGTTTGAGCATGGATGTGCCGCGGAGCGCACTCAGCCTAGGCCCGCTAACAAAACCGCGCAGCGTACCTGAGTCAAGGCGCGCCGACGCAGGCAGTACAAGTCGTACGACCAGGAGGCGCAACGCAGGATCAGGGGTTTTGTTAGCGGGCCTTAGTTACAAATCCAGCACCAGCGGCCCGCTCCCCGCCGCTCGCGACACGCAGATCATGATGCGCTCCCGCCGCTCCGCCTCGTTCAGGTATTGGTCGCGGTGTTCAGCGTCGCCGGCCAGCAGCCTGGTTTCACAGCTGCCGCAATAGCCTTCCCGGCATAGACAGTCCGGCCGCAGCGAGCTCTGCCGTTCTATCGCCGCCAGGATGGATTCGTCGGCGTCCACTCGCAGCCGCAGGCCGGAGCGGGCCAGTTCCACCTCAAAGCCGGCGCTCTCGGCCGCCGTGTCGGCGCTGAAGCGCTCATAGTGCAGCCGGCCGGCCGGCAAGCGCCGCGCGCAGGCATCCGCCGTCGCCGCGATCAGCCGTTCCGGCCCGCAGACATACACCTGGCTGTCCGCCGGCGCGGCGGCGATCAGCGCGTCCAGGTCCAGCCTGCGGCCGGCCCGGCTCTCGTACAGGCGGATTCTGGCGTCGCCGCGCTCGCTTCGCTCGGCCAGCTGGGCGGCGAAGGCGGCGCCGGCGGCGTCGCGGAAGGCGTAGTGCAGCTGGTAGTTCGCGTCAGCGCCCAGCGCCGCCATA
Organism: Chromobacterium sp. Panama; assembly: GCF_003052555.1. Taxonomy (NCBI): domain Bacteria; kingdom Pseudomonadati; phylum Pseudomonadota; class Betaproteobacteria; order Neisseriales; family Chromobacteriaceae; genus Chromobacterium; species Chromobacterium sp. Panama. The sequence goes on along the minus strand of NZ_QARX01000001.1, from coordinate 2,917,593 downwards.
TGGGCGATGAAGGGCGTGATGCCGATGCCGCCGGCGATGAACAGCCGCGGGCCGGGCACGGCGGCCAGCGGGAAACGGTTGGCCGGCGCTTGCACCCGCAGGCGGCTGCCCGGCGCCAGCGCGTGCAGATAACGCGAGCCGCCGCGCGAATCCGGCTCGTGTTTGACCGCGATGCGGTAGACCCCGCCGCCGGGGTCCAGCAAGGAGTAGGCCGCCGGCCGGCCCGGCGGCGGCATGTCCACCACGATGTGGCTGCCGGACGGGCAGGGCGGTGCCGGGCCGTCCAGCGGCCGCAGGGTGAAGGCCTTGACGCCGGCGGCCACTTCTTCGATGGCGCAGACTTCGGTGACGATGGCGGGCATGCGCGGCGCTCCGGTTCAGCCGCGGTAGGCGGCGGCCACCATCTGGTGGAAATGGGCGATGCCGTGCTCGCTGATGCCGCTGCGCTGGCTGTCCGCCATGATGCGGCCCTGGCCGCGGTAGCCGCGCGATTGCAGCCCGCGTTGCACGCTTTCCACCAGCCGCAGGTCTTCGGGGCGGAATTCGTCGCGCGCCCAGCTGACGAAGCGGCGCTGTTCCTCGCTCAAATCCTGGTTGAGGAAGAGGATTTCGTAATGCTGGACGGTGATGCCGGCGGATTCCGGAAATTCGTAAATCACCGTCATCGCCGCGTCGCCGGGCACCACGTTGAACATCACGCCGGGCCACAGCCAGTAGCCGTTGAAGGCCTGGTTGGCGGCTTCGCCGTCAAAGGCGTAGCTGCTGTCGCTGGATTGGGCTGCGCCGCGCTGCAAGGTCCAGCGGCCGTGAAGGCTGTGGGTGTAGCCGTCGGTGGTCACCGATTGCGAGAAGCTGGGGTGGGCCGGCGCGCAGTGGTAGCACTCCATGTAGTTGTCGACGATGACTTTCCAGTTGGCCGGCGTGGTGGTGACCACGCGCTCGGCCACCTTCAAGTCCGCCACTCGCGGACACACTTGCATGAAGTGCTCGCGCAGGCCGGCGTATTCGACGTCGATGTCCGGCGCGTCCGGGTCCATGTTGACGAAGACGAAGCCGCAGTATTCGGCCACTCGCAACGGGCTCAGATGGCTGCCGGCCCGGTCGAAGTCCGCCACCTGCTCGCAGTTGCGCGCGTGCGCCAGCTGGCCGTCCAGCTTGAAGGCCCAGGCGTGGTAGGGACAGGTGATCACATTCCTGGCTTGGCCGCTGCCGCTGAGCAGCTCATGGCCGCGGTGCGGGCAGACGTTGTAGAAGGCGCGCAACTCGCCGTCGCGGTCGCGCAGCAGCAGGATGTTCTCGCCTATCACCCGGCGGGTGACGTAATCGTTGGGCCGGGCCAGCTCGCTGCCGTGGCACAGGCAGAGCCAGGATTTGGCGAAGATCTGTTCTTTTTCGTACTGGAACACCTCGTCGGCGGTGTAGCAGCGCGCCGGCAGGGTGTGGGCGCGCTCGATGTCGCTGCAGAAGTCAGCGGGCAGGCGCGGCGCGGCGGGCGGGGGCTGGATGACGGCGTGCTGTTGCATGGCGGGGCTCCTTCAAAAGCCTTGAGTGGGGGACGGCTGTTGATGATTTAACGGTGTGCCGGCGGCGGCGGAGCGGATGGCCGCGACGCTTACTTTTCATTGCGCGACAATTTGCATTGGCGCGAACCGGGCGCTCGCGCTTATGCTGGGCCTTGGTACGTGTTTACGATCGCGCGAGCTAAGGCGAGACAAGGCGTTGCGGCTGAGAAAGCGGAATGTGCAAGTGGTGCATGAGCATTTCGAAGACGCCCTCACCGTGCCACGTCTCACGACGCGCAGCAGATCGTAAACAGGTTCTTAGACTGGGAGGGGAGAGCGCGGTGGACGAATACCATTTCCTGTTGTTGCCGGAGTTTTCCTTCATCGGCTTCGCCGCGCTGATGGAGCCCTTCCGCATCGCCAATCGTTTTCAGCCCGGCGCCAGCCGCTGGCGGCTCTTGTCCGTGGACGGCCAGGCGGTGGCGGCCAGCAACGGCATCGCGCTGATGGTGGACGGCGCGCTGGCGGAGGCCGGGCCGTGCACCTGTCTGTTCGTGGTCAGCAGTTTCCATCCGCTGCGGCATTACACGCCGGAGCTGGGCGCGGCGCTGCGGCGGCTGGAGCGCGGGGGCATGACCCTGGGGGCGATAGACACCGGCTGTTTCATCCTGGCCGAGGCCGGCCTGCTGCGCGGCGAGACGGTGACGCTGCACTGGGAGGCGATTCCAGCCTTCCGGGAACGCTATCCGCAGGTGACCGCCAGCCAGGAGCTGTTCCTGACCGAGCGGCGGCCCACCTCCGCCGGCGCGGCGGCCGGGCTGGACCTGGCGCTGGCCTTGCTGGCGCGCCGTCACGGCCGCGAGCTGGCGCTGGCGGTGTCCGAGCAATTGGTGCAGGGGCAGATGCGCAGCCCGTCCGAGCACCAGCGCCTGCAAGTGGCCAGCCGTTATCAGGTGCACAACAAGAAGCTGGCGCAGGCGATACGGCTAATGGAGGAGCAACTGGAAGAGCCGTGGCCGCCGGAGGAGCTGGCCGCGCGTTGCGGCGCCACCCGCCGCCAGCTGGAACGCTTGTTCCGCGCGCATCTCAAGGCCTCGCCGGCGGAGTTCTACCGCGCGCTGAGGCTGGATCGCGCCCGCTGGCTGCTGCGCCAGACCGAGCTGAGCGTGGTGGAAATCAGCGTGGTCTGCGGCTTTGAGTCACCGTCTTATTTTTCCCGCGCCTATCGCAAGCGTTTCGACCGCAGTCCAAGGGAGGATCGCGAGGATCGCAGCGGCGCTTGAGAAGCTGTTTTCAGCGGTTTTCGCCTTGTCTCGCTCTTGCCCGCGAGGCTTTGGACCGGTCCGGAGCGGGGGGGCATTGGCTGGCCGCGGACGGTTTTATCGGGTACTGTTGAGAGTTTGGATTGGCGCGGGCGGCGCGCCTCCATAAAATAACAGGGCAAACCCCAAATAGCCCTACGCTGGAGAAACCCGAAAATGGCCATCATCCGTCAGGAAGACTTCGTGCAAAGCATTGCCGACGCCTTCCAGTTCATCAGCTATTACCATCCCAAAGACTATATCGACGCGCTGTACCAGGCGTATCTGAAGGAAGAGAGCCCGGCGGCCAAGGACGCCATGGCCCAGATCCTGATCAACAGCCGCATGTGCGCGGAAGGCAAGCGCCCGATCTGTCAGGATACCGGCATCGCCGTGGTGTTCCTGAAAGTGGGCATGAAGGTGCAGTGGGACGCCGAGCTGTCGGTGCAGGAGATGGTGAACGAAGGCGTGCGTCGCGCTTACCTGAACCCGGACAACAAGCTGCGCGCCTCGGTGCTGCTGGATCCGGCCGGCAAGCGCCAGAACAGCAAGGACAATACCCCGGCGGTGGTGCATTTCGAGATCGTCGAAGGCGACGGCGTGGAAGTGACCTGTGCGGCCAAGGGCGGCGGCTCGGAGAACAAATCCAAGTTCTACGCGCTGAATCCGTCCGACTCCATCGTGGACTGGGTGCTGAAGACCCTGCCCACCATGGGCGCCGGCTGGTGTCCGCCGGGCATTCTCGGCATCGGCATCGGCGGCACGCCGGAAAAGGCGATGCTGCTGGCCAAGGAAAGCCTGATGAGCCATGTGGACATCCAGGACTTGAAGGCCAAGGCCGACAGCGGCGCGGAACTGAGCCGCGTGGAGCAACTGCGCCTGGAACTGTTTGAAAAGGTCAACGCGCTGGGCATCGGCGCCCAGGGCCTGGGCGGCCTGACCACGGTCTTGGACGTGAAGATTCTGGATTACCCCACCCACGCGGCCAGCCTGCCGGTGGCGATGATCCCCAACTGCGCGGCCACCCGCCACGTGCACTTCCACCTGGACGGCAGCGGCCCGGCTTCGCTGGAAGCGCCGCGCCTGGAAGACTGGCCGGACATCACTTACGACAACTCCAACGGCAAGCGCGTCAACCTGGACGCCATCACCCCGGAAGAGGTGCAAAGCTGGCAGCCGGGCGATGTGCTGCTGCTCAACGGCAAGATCCTCACCGGCCGCGACGCCGCGCACAAGCGCATGGTGGACATGCTGAACAAGGGCGAGAAGCTGCCGGTGGACTTCACCAACCGCTTCATTTACTACGTGGGCCCGGTGGATCCGGTGCGCGACGAAGTGGTGGGCCCGGCCGGCCCCACCACCGCCACCCGCATGGACAAGTTCACCCGCCAGATGCTGGAGCAGACCGGCCTTCTGGGCATGATAGGCAAGGCCGAGCGCGGTCCCACCGCGATCGAGGCGATCAAGGACAACAAGGCGGTCTATCTGATGGCCGTAGGCGGTTCCGCCTATCTGGTGTCCAAGGCGATCAAGGCGTCCAAGGTAGTGGCCTTCGAAGACCTGGGCATGGAAGCCATTTACGAGTTCGAGGTCAAGGACATGCCGGTGACGGTGGCGGTGGATTCCTGTGGTTCCAGCGTGCACAACACCGGCCCGGCCGAGTGGCGCGTGAAGATTGGCAAGATTCCGGTCATCCCCGTCTGAGAACCTGCCTACGATCTGCTGCGCATCGTGGAGCGTTACACGGTGAGTACGACTTCGAAATGCTCATGTACCGTGTGTACACTCCGCTTTCTCAGCCGCAACGCCTTGTCTCGCCTTAGCTCGCGAGATCGTAAACACGTTCTGAGTCCGCATGAAAGAAACGGTCGCCTCCGGCGGCCGTTTTTGTTTGCGCCGGCGGCGCCTGAAAACGGTTTGATCCAGACCAAGGTCGGGCGGTGAGCCGTCGCCTATGCTCGGCGGCACACCCTTATTGTGCTGCCCGCATGTTGACCGAGTTCTCATTGATCCTGACCTTGTTGCAGCAGATGTGCGTTTACCTGGTGATCGCCTATCTCTTGTCCAAGACGCCGCTGTTCATCCCGCTGACCCAGGTCACCATCCGCCTGCCGCACAAGCTGGTGTGCTATCTGGTGTTCTCGGTGTTCTGCGTGATGGGCACTTATTTTGGCTTGCACATCGACGATTCCATCGCCAACACCCGCGCCACCGGCGCGGTGCTGGGCGGCATGTTGGGCGGGCCGTGGGTGGGGCTGGCGGTGGGTTTCACCGGCGGCCTGCATCGTTATTCGCTGGGCGGCGTCACCGCTGGCGCCTGCATGGCGTCCACCATGGCCGAAGGCCTGCTGGGCGGGCTGGTGCACCGTTATTTCGTGCGGCGCGGCCAGCTGGGGCGGGTGTTCGACCCGCTGGCGGTGGCCGCGGTGGCCTTGCTGGCGGAGTGCATGCAGATGTTGATCCTGCTGGCGGCGGTCAAGCCCTTCGCCGCCGCCTGGCATCTGGTGCGCAGTATCGCCTTGCCGATGATGATCGCCAACACCCTGGGCGCGGCCATGTTCATGCGCATCCTGCTGGACCGGCGCGCGCTGGCGGAGAAGTATTCCTCCGCCTTCTCCTCCAAGGCGCTGCAGATCGCCGCCCGCGCCGAGGGCGTGCTGCGCCACGGCTTTGACCGCGACAACTGCATGACCATGGCGCGCATCCTGTACGAGGAACTGGGCGTGGGCGCGGTGGCGCTGACCGACCGCGAGCGGCTGCTGGCCTTCATCGGCGCCGGCGCCGACCACCATCTGGCGGGCACGCCCATCACCTCGCCGCTGACCCAGCGCGCCATCGCCGCCAACCAAGTGGTGTACGCCGACGGCAACGAGACGCCTTACCGTTGCTCCATCAGCCCGGCTTGCAAGCTGGGCTCCTCGCTGGTGATCCCCTTGCGCGGCGAGGACGAACGGGTGATCGGCACCATCAAGCTGTACGAGACGCGCAACAAGCTGTTTTCCGGGATCAACCTGACCCTGGGCGAGGGCATTGCCCGGCTGCTGTCCAACCAGATCCTGCAAGGCAAGTACGAGCAGCAGAAACAGCTGCTGGCCCAGACCGAGATCAAGCTGCTGCACGCCCAGGTCAATCCGCATTTCCTGTTCAACGCGCTCAATACCCTGTCCGCGGTGATACGCCGCAACCCGGAGCACGCGCGCCAGCTGGTGCAATACCTGTCCACCTTTTTCCGCAAGAACCTGAAGCGCTCCAGCGAGATGGCCACCCTGGGCGACGAGATCGACCACGTCAGCGCCTATCTGCGTATCGAGGAGGCGCGCTTCGCCGGCCGGCTGCAAGTGGAGATAGCCGCGCCGGAGGCGGCGCGCCGCGCCGAACTGCCGGCGTTTTCCCTGCAACCGCTGGTGGAAAACGCGATCAAGCACGGCACCTCCCAGCTGCTGGAGCCGGGGCGCATCCGCATCTCCGCCCGCTGCGACGCGCAAGGCCTGCGGGTGACGGTGGAGGACAACGCCGGCCTCTACCACAAGCCGGAACAGAGCGACGGCCTGGGCATGTCCCTGGTGGACCGCCGCATCCGCGCCCGTTACGGCGAGGCCTACGGGGTGGCGGTGGATTGCGCCCCTGAGCTTTACACCCGGGTCAGCCTGCTGCTGCCCTGTCGTTGCCCGCAGGCGGACGCGCGCCGCGCCGGAGCGGCGACATGAGCGCGGCCGGCCTGCCCAGCGCGCTGCTGGTGGACGACGAACTGCTGGCGCGCGACGAATTGCGCCAGCTATTGCAGGCCGCCGGCGGACTGGACATCGTCGGCGAGTGCGGCAACGCGGTGGAGGCCATCGCCTTCATCCATCGCCGCAAGCCGGACGTGGTGTTCCTGGACATCCAGATGCCGCGCATCAGCGGCCTGGAAATGCTGGCGATGTTGGACCCGGAGGCCATGCCGCAAGTGGTGTTCGTCACCGCTTACGACGCCTACGCGCTGCAGGCCTTTGAAGAACACGCCTGCGACTATCTGCTGAAGCCGGTGGACCCGGCGCGCTTGGCCAAGACCCTGGCGCGGCTGCGCCAGCGCGCCGCGTCGCCGCCGGCGGCGGTATGCGCCTTGGGGCCGCTCAGCCTGATTCCCTGCCAGGGCGTCAACCGCATCGTGCTGTGCCGCTTGGAGGAGGTGGCCTATGTCTGCTCCCGGCTCAGCGGCGTTTACGTGGTGGACGCCGCCGGCGTGGAGCGCTTCACCGAGCTGACGCTGCGCACGCTGGAAGAGCGCAGCGATCTGTTCCGCTGCCATCGGCAATACCTGGTGCGCTTGTCGGCGATCCGGGAAATCCTGTTCGGCGACAACGGCGTCGCCACCATCCATACGCTGGACGGCCACAGCCTGCCGGTCAGCCGCCGCTATCTGAAGCCCCTGAAGGACGCGCTGGGCATCGCGAGCTAGCGGCCGCCCGTCCAAATGCGCCGCGCATCCTCCTCCGCTGTGCTAAACCTCAGTCCAGGGGGAGACATTCGATGACAAAACAAATGCTGCTGTGCGCGGCCTGGGCGCTGGGCTGCGCGCCCGGCCTGCTTCATGCCTGCAACGGCACGGCAACCCAGGACAGCTCGCCGGACATCAACCGGCCGGATCTGCACGGCATCGCCGTGTTTCTGCCGCAATTGCTGGAGAACAACCAGAACAGCCCGTTCGCCGAACTGCTGCAAGTGGTGGCCAGACATTACAAGGAAGGCAAGATCAGTTTCAGCATAGAGCCGGTCAAGCGCGTCTATCTGGACGCCAGCGACAAGAACGCGGACTTCCGCTTTCCCATCATGAAGGTGAGGGAGGGCGCGGACGACGCCACGCCCTATCAATTCACCAAGGAGATGCTGGGCAAGGTCACCTTCGTGCTTTACACCCACAAGACCAAGCCGCTGGACAAGGAGGACGTGCTGCGCATGGCCAATCTGGCCAAATACAATATCGAGGCGCCGCCGGTGAACTGGGGCTTTCCCAGCAAGAGCGTGGTCAATCTGGAGCTATCGCTGAAAAAGCTGAATCTGGGCCGGGTGGACGGGGTGCTGTGGGCGCAGGAGGAGGCGGATTATCTGGTGCGCAAGTTCAAGCTGAACAATATCCGCCGCGCCCGTTTCGACGACTACCCGGACGTGCTCTTCCTCAATTGCAACCGCCGCGGCGATTTCGTCCATCAGGCGCTGAACCGGGCCATCCGCGCCGCGCGCGCCAGCGGCGAACTGCAAAAAGCCTACGCCAAGGTGCATAAGCCCTATCAGGACTGGCAGCCCTGATAAGCTGTTCAAAGTCTGCTGCGCGTCGGCGATACGGCGTTAAAACCGGCTTCGAAATGCTCATGTACCACGCGTACATTCCGTTTACTCAGCCGGTTTCGCCTTGTTCCGCTCAAGATCGTCAGCACATTCCGGGAACCGCTCGCCCCGCTCTGGCCGCCGCTGGCGACGCCATGCGGCCGCTGAGCCGCTTTCCGCCCCACGAAGACCGCGCCCGCGCGTAAGTTCCGGGTGAGACTATCACCGGAGCTGACAAAAATGGATCACGCATTGACCTTCGTGATCGCCACCCTTTGCATACTTGCCATCTGCTACCGCCTGTACGGGGTGTTCTTCACACGCAGGGTATTGGGTGTCGATGATAGCGCCGTGACCCCGGCGCATGAATTAAAGGACGGCAAGGACTATGTGCCCACTAGCAAGTGGGTGGCGTTTGGCGGCCACTTCGCCGCCATCGCGGCGGCCGGTCCGCTGGTGGGGCCGGTGCTGGCCGCCCAGTACGGCTATCTGCCCAGCATGCTGTGGCTGTTGATAGGCTGTGTGATCGGCGGCGCGGTGCACGACACCGTGGTGCTGTTCGCCTCGATGAAGCATCACGGCAAATCGCTGTCGGAAGTGGCCAAGACCGAGCTGGGCCCCTGGGCCGGCTGGTGCACCGGCCTGGCCATGCTGTTCATCATCACCATCACCATGGCCGGCTTGTCCATGGTGGTGGTGCATGCGCTGGAGCGCAATCCCTGGGGCGCGTTCGCGGTGAGCATGACCATTCCCATCGCCATCGCCGTCGGCCTGTGGGAGCGCGTCACCGGCAGCATGAAGAACGCCAGCTATGTCGGTGTCGCCGCCATCATGGCCTGCGTGTTCGCCGGCCCCTACATCCAGGGCACCGCGCTGGGCGAGCTGCTGACGCTGAAGGCGTCCACCGTGTCCCTGCTGCTGCCCGTCTACGCCTTCTTCGCCACCGCGCTGCCGGTGTGGATGTTGCTGACCCCGCGCGCCTGTCTGTCCAGCTTCATGAAGATAGGCGTGTTCGGTCTGCTGGTGGTGGGCGTGGTGTTCATCAACCCGCAAATCCAGTTCCCGGCCGTCACCCAGTTCATCCACGGCGGCGGCCCGGTGCTGGCCGGCCCGGTATGGCCGTTCATCTCCATCACCATCGCCTGCGGCGCCATTTCCGGCTTCCATGCCTTCATCGGCTCCGGCACCACGCCCAAGCAGATAGACCGCTGGAGCGACATCCTGCCGGTGGGTTTCGGCGCGATGCTGGCCGAATGCGTGGTGGGGGTGATGGCCTTGATCGCCGCCACCGCCTTGCATCCGGCGGATTACTTCGCCATCAACTCCGCGCCGGACACCTTCGCCAAGCTGGGCATGCAGGTGGTGAACCTGCCGCAGCTGTCCCAGGAAATCGGCCTGGACCTGTACGGCCGCACCGGCGGCGCGGTGACGCTGGCGGTGGGCATGGCGGACATCTTCACCCGCATTCCCTGGTTCCATAATCTGGCGTCCTATTTCTTCCAGTTCATGGTGATGTTCGAAGCGGTGTTCATCCTCACCGCCATTGATTCCGGCACCCGCGTCGCCCGTTATCTGATCCAGGACTTCGTCGGCGACGCCTGGGCGCCGCTCAAGCGCACCGACTGGATGCCCGGCGCCATCGGCGCTTCGGTGGTGGCCTGCCTGCTGTGGGGCTATCTGCTGAACTCCGGCGACATCAATTCCGTGTGGGCCTTGTTTGGCGTGTCCAATCAGCTGATGGCATCCATCGGCCTGATCATCGGCGCCACCATCATCCTGCGGCTGTCGCACAATCGCGCCTACATGATGACCTGCCTGCTGCCGCTGGCTTATCTCTACGTCACCGTCAATTACGCCGGTTACTGGATGATCAAGCACGTTTACCTGAACCCGGCGGCCAAGGGCTACAACCTGTTCAACGCCGCCATCTCCATCGCCATGCTGGCGCTGGGCCTGGTGATCCTGCTCTCCGCCTGCCGCAAGTGGATGGAGCTGCTGGCGCGGCCAGCGCCGGATGCGAGCCGGGAACTGGCCGCTGCCAAGGCTTGAGCTGAACAAAACAATGGGGTAAGACTTGGCCCGCTGGGAACAGCGGGCTTTTTTTGCTTGTTCAATGCAGGAAGCGCAGCGGCAGGCCTTGCTTGCTCAGGGCTTGATGATATCCACGCTTAAGTTTGGAGAGGTGGTTGTGGCGGCAGTTGGTAGCGCACCAGCTCCCATTCCACCTCGGTGGCGCGGTAGACCTTCCATTCCTTGCTCAGCCATTGCTGCCACCATGGCAGCGGGAAGGCGACGTCGAGCAAGGGCAGCGGCTGGCCGGCGGTGCAGTAGCGGGTGGGATGGGTGCTGCCCCACGCGCCGGCGCAGCCCGGGATGGACTCGGCCGCGCTTGTCGCCAGCGCCGCGACGCCGCGCCGGAGCGCCGAGGCGGCGCTGCCGGCGGACGCGCTGTCCGCCGCGCTCAACACCCTGGCGCCGTTGCCGGCCAAGCCGGCCGCGGCCGGCGAGGCTCAGGCCGGCCGCGAAACGCCAGCGCCGGCGCAAGCCGCCGCGCCCTTATTGGCCGCCATCGCGCCGCAGCCGCAGGACAAGGCCGGCGCGCCGCTGCCGGAATGGGCGCGCCGCTGCCGGAATGGGCGCCGATCAAGCTGCCCGCGGAACAAGCAGCCAAATGGGGCGACAAGCTCAGCGCCGCGCTGGGCGAGCGCCTGCAAGTGCAAAGCAGCCACGGCATGGACCGCGCGCTGATCCGGCTGGACCCGCCCTCGCTGGGCTCGCTGGAAATCTCCATCCGCCATGAAGCCGGCGCGCTGCAAGTGCAGTTGACCGCCTCGCACGGCGAAGTGGTGCGCCAGTTGCAAGCCATCGGCGACGCGCTGCGCCAGGACCTGTCCAACCGCCAATACACCCAGGTGGCGGTGGAGGTGCGCGAAGGCGCGCCGGGGCAGGGCGGCCAGCAGCGTCAGGAACGCCAGGGGCAACAGCAGCCGCAACGCGTGCCGGGACGGGCGCTGGCGGAAGCGGGGCAGGGTGATGGACAAGGCTTCTGGCTGGGCCAGGGCTGAGCAGCGGAAGCACAAGAATGAATCGAAACATCGTAGTGATTTTGATCGTGGCCATCGTGACGGCGCTGGCCGCAGGCGGCGGCGCCTGGTGGTGGCTGAGTTCGCGCGCGCCGCAGGCCGCGGAAGCGCCCAAGCCGGCGGCGGCGCTGGACGCGCGCTTCGTCAGCATGGACAAGGTGATCGTGATGCTGCGCGGCGGGGAATCCGCCACCCGCTTCATGGCGGTGGACCTGGTGTTCCGCAGCAATGAAAAGCAGGAGGCCGAGGTCAAGTCCCAGCTGCCCTTCCTGAAGAGCATCGCCGTGCGCGCGCTGTCGGAGCTGCCGGCGGACAAGGCGCTGACGATGAGCATAGACGACTACCAGCGTTTGCTGGCCAAGGCCTATGCCGGCGGTTTTCTGCGCGAGCGACGCGACGCGCCGTTCAGCGAGGTGATGGTCAGCAAATTGATCATCGAGTAAGCCGCCATGTACGCCAGTTACGCCGAAGCCCCGGCCAGCGCCGGCGGCGAAGCCGAGGCGCTGCGTCAGTACGCCCATCTGGTCAAGCGGGTGGCGCGCCAGCTGTCGTCTCAGGCCGGCGGCGTGTTCGACCGCGAAGACATGGAGCAGGTGGGGCTGATGGCCTTGCTGGAAAGCCTGCGCCGCTACGGCGAGCCGGACGACAAGTTCGCCGGCTTCGCCATTTTGCGCATTCGCGGTGCCATCCTGGACGAATTGCGCCGGCTGGACTGGCGGCCGCGCTCGGTGCGCCAGGAAGCCCACCGCGTGCGCGACGGCCTGCGCCTGCTCAGCCGCAAGCTGGGGCGCGAACCCAGCGAAGCCGAGGCGATGCAGCTGCTGGGCCTCAGCGCCGAGGCCTATCAGGAGGCGCTGCTGGCCGACAACGCGGAAGCGCTGTCCAGCTTCGACGAACTGATGGCCCAGGGCCTGGAGCCGGCGGCGGAAGACAATCCGGAACAGCGGCTGGCGCTGAAAAGCGCCTTGACCGTGGCCTTGCAGGCGCTGAACCCGCGCGAACAGCAAGTGATCCAGCTGTATTACGAATTTGAACTGAGTCTCAAGGAGATCGCGGCAGTGCTGGCGCTGACCGAAGCGCGCGTCTGCCAGATCAACAAGAGCGCTCTCAAAAAAATGCAGGCCTGCCTACAAGCGGCCTGAGCCCGAGGAAAGAAAACATGCAGCAATTATTCGGCATTCTGATCGTGCTGGTTTGTGTCTTTGGCGGCTTCATGCTGCATGGCGGCATCCTGTCCGTGATCTGGCAGCCGGTGGAGCTGCTGATCATCTGCGGCGCCGCCGTCGGCGCCATCGTGCTGGGCAACCCGCAGCACGTGCTGACGGAAATGGGCGGCCAGATCAAGCGCGTCGGCATGCGCAAGAAGTACGACGCGGAATTTCAGCGCCAGCTGCTGCTGCTGATGTACGAACTGCTGATCACCGCCAGCCAGGGCCTGAAGGCGCTGGACGAACACGTGGAGGCCCCGCGTCAGAGCGCCTTGTTCAACCGCTACCCGCTGGTGCTGGAAGAACCCAAGCTGCTGGCCTTCATCGTCGACAACTTCCGCCTGATGGCCATGGGCAAGATCAGCGCCCATGAACTGGAGGGCGTGCTGGACCAGGAGTTGGACGCTATTCACGAAGAATTGAACCAGCCGTCCAAATCGCTGCACAAAATCGCCGAGGCGATGCCGGGCTTCGGCATCCTGGCCGCGGTGCTGGGCATCGTGATGGCGATGAACAGCGTCAGCCAGGGCGCCACCGCCGGCGAGATCAGCGAGAAAGTGGCCGCCGCCATGGTGGGCACCTTCATCGGCATCTTCTTCTGCTACGGCGTGCTTGACCCGCTGTCCAATATGATGCACCAGCTGGTCAAGCAGGAGCTGTCCAACTACGAATCGGTGAAAGTGGTGTTGACCACCCATGTGTCCGGCAAGCCGCCGCTGCTGGCCATCGACGCCGGCCGCCGCCTGGTGCAGCTGAACACCAAGCCCAGCTTCTCCCAGCTGGAAACCTGGATCAACGCGCTGGAAGGCGTGAACTGAGCGGATGGCCGGCATGGCGAATAAACCCAATCGCGAGCATGAAGCCGCGGTGATCAAGAAGGTGTCGCGCCGTCAGGATTCCGAAGGACACGGCGGCGCGTGGAAAGTGGCGTTCGCCGACTTCGTGCTGGCGCTGATGTGCTTGTTCCTGGTGCTATGGGTGCTGGCCGCGCGCGACCAGGAAAACCTGCAGCAATTGCTGACCGCCGGCGGCGGCAGCCCGCTGAAGGCCGGCGGCTCGCGCAGCATCGAGCATACCGGCACCCCGCCGGGCAGCCTGATCCCGCGCGATCCGATTCCGGGTCAGCCCACCACCACCACCAAGGCCGACTCCCTGCTGCAGGAGAGCAACAAGGTGGCCAAGAAAACCTTCGACGGACAGGGCCAGCGCAGCCTGGACAGCGTGGCGGATCTGGAAAAGCTGGCCGGCCTGCTGGCCAAGATGAGCCGCGACGCCGGTCTGGCCAGCAATCTGCAGACCGTGGTCACGCCTTACGGCTTGCGGGTGATGCTGCACGACACCGACAACCAGGGCATGTTCGAGCGCGGCAGCGCCATCGTCGAGCCGCGCTTCAAGCGGCTATTGCACGATATGGGCGAGATGTTCGGCCATATCGACAATCAATTGCTGATTGTCGGACACACGGACGCCGCGCAATACCGGACCGCCGGCTTCGGTTCGTTTTCGAACTGGGGCCTGTCCAGCAACCGCGCGATGGCGGCGCGGCTGCATCTGCTGGAAGGCGGCATGAACGCCGCCGGCATTTTGCAAGTGGTGGGCATGGCGGACCGGGCGCCGCTGGACGCCGAGCACCCGCTGGCCGCCTACAACCGCCGCATCGAGCTCTTGGTGATGACCAGCAAGCAGGCGCAGGCGGTGGTGGCCATGTTCGGACCGCCGGGACAGAGCGGCAATCGCGAGACCAGTGTTGTAAGTTCGCCACTACAGAAATCCGATCTGGATAGCGCGCTGCAAGATGGCCTAACTCCCCGCTGAACTTTTATTTTTTTGGGTTCAAAACAAAAGCCTGATTCGTTTCAGGCTTTTTTTATGTGTGTTTTTTCACACTTTTGTTAACCGCTAATATTATAATCCGCACCTGATTAATAAAAATCCGAGCGAAAGACTCGGATGATGTTGACAAAAAAAGACGCCAAAAGGCGGCAAACATCTGCGGGAAAGTCGATTCAATCGCAAGACTATCGGGGACGACGTGGTCATGAATGAAAACCACAATATCAAAGCCTTGTTAAGAGGCACACATCTGTTCGGACATCTGGACAACGACAAACTGGACAAAGCGCTGGAACTGGCCGAAAGCCGCCGCCTGAACAAGGGCGAGGTGCTGTACAACGAGGGCGATAGCGCCAACGAGGTCTATCTGCTGGCCAGCGGTTGCATGCAAGTCTTTGTTTCGGATGGACTCAGCAAGAAATACATTCTGCAAATCTGCGCTTCCGGGGAGCTGATCGGCATGGTCGGCTTCATCGACAGCGGCGAGCGCAGCTCCAATTGCGCGGCGGACGAGGACAGCCACCTGCTGGTGTTCAGCCGCGACAGCCTGATGCAGTTGTTCGATACCGAAGACGGCCTGCCGCACAGCCCGGAGGCCCGCACCCGCATCATGTGCCATCTGGTGCAAGTGGTGCGCCGCATGTCCACCAAGGCCAAGAACCTGGCGCTGATGGATGTGTACGGCCGCGTGCGCATCCTGATCAATCAAATGCTGGAAGAGCAGGACGGCGAGGAAATGGTGCTGAAAAAGCAGCTGACCCAGCAGGAAATCGCCGACCAGATCGGCTCCTCCCGCGAGATGGTGGCGCGCATCCTGAAGGAGCTGGTGTTCGGCCGCTATATCCGTCTGGAAAACCGGCGCATTGTCGTTCTGAAAATGTTACCGGTAAATTTTTAAGTTTTTTCTCAGACTGTCGCCTTGAAAGGGTAAGGGCGGGCCGCAGGGCCCGCTCCGAGCGGCCGCGCCGCTCGCACAGCCTAACCAGACGGATTCCAAACTATGCAAATCAATTCGACCTCGTCGCAACGCCGCGAACTGGCGGTCGGCGGCCAGAGCGCCGCCGCGGAAACGCCGGCCCGCGCGCCCGCCGCCGTCGCCGCGCCCGCCGCGAGCCAGGACATGGCGCCGGCGGTGGCGGAACTGCGCGCGCTGCCGGACATCGACATGAAGCGGGTGGAAGAAGTGCGCGCCGCCTTGGCGCGCGGCGAAGTGCGCTTCGACGCCGCCCGCCTGGCCGATCTGGTGGAGCAATACCACCGGAGCCGCTGAATGAATCGCGAGCAAGCCTTCAAACAACTGCTGGCCACCGTGCAGCAGGATCTGCAAGGCTACGGCCGCTTGGAGCAACTGCTGGAACAGCAGTTCGCCGCCGCGCTGGCGCATCAGGCCGACGAGCTGCGGCAGCTGGGGGCCGACATCGTCGCCCAATGCGACGCCTTGCAGGCCAGCCGCGACCAGCGCCTGCAACTGGCCGGCCAATTGCTGGGCCGCGGCCGCGCCGCCTCGATGGACGCGGTGCTCAAGCTTTTGCCCGCCGCCGCGGAACAAGCCTGCCGCCAGCGCTGGAACGCGCTGGTGGAGCAGATCCGTTTGTGCCAGACCCTGAACCTGCGCAACGGCCAGCTGCTGCAACAGCAGCAGGACCTGATGAACCGCGTGCTGAATGGAGACAGCGATGTTTACTGTGCGCAATGACATCGGCGCCGGGCCGGACTTCGGCGCCGACGCCATCGCCTTGCCGTTGATCGGCCAGGCCGGCGGGGACGGCGAGCGTTTCGCCGACCAATGGAGCGGTCAGCTGCGCAGCGAAGTGCGCGACTTCATCGAAAACGGCTCGGAGAGCTGGTCCAGCCTGTCGCCGGAAGGCGCTTGGGCGCGTCAGCGCGTCCAGGACGCCACCCTGGGCGGCAGCATGCCCTACGGCGCGGACCAGCAGGCCTTTCTCGACAGCATCGCGCCCTACGCGCAACAGGCCGCCGCCAAACTGGGCGTGGCGCCGGAACTGGTGGCCGCTCACGCGGCGCTGGAGTCCGGCTGGGGCCAGCGTCCGCTGACCCGCGCCGACGGCGGCAGCAACCACAATCTGTTCGGCATCAAGGCCGGCAAGGGCTGGCAGGGCGAAGTCAGCCGCGCCTTGACCACCGAGCATGTGGACGGCCGCGACGTGAAGCGGACGGAAAGCTTCCGCGCCTACTCCGGCCTGCAAGACGCCTTCGCCGATTACGCGCAGCTGCTGGCCGGCAATCCGCGTTATCGCGGCGCGCTGGGCGTGGGCGGCAACGCCCAGGCCTTTGCTCAGGCGCTGGCGCAGGGTGGCTACGCCACCGATCCGGGCTATGCGGACAAGCTGCAAAAGGTGGCGGCGGGCATTCAGGCTCGCAGACAGCCTTGAACGCGGACTCACGCGACACAAGCCCTGAAGGCGCTGTCCGCTTCAGGGGTTTTTTATATCCGCCGCGCGCGGCCGCCGGCGTGGCGAATAAGCGTCATTGACGATATTTAATACCAATTCAATGCCAGTTTGAATTTCGGCATTTACTCCAAACGGTTGTTTGAATTAACGCGATTAGGGCGGGCGGATTAAACCCCCTATTATCGAAGCGGTTTAGACTAGAGTATTTATGTCTAAATAAAAAAATCAAAACCAGTAATATTTAAAACCGCCAGACCCAGTTTGCCGGAGCGGCCTGTGAACCGGTGCTTAGCGCCGAAAGACGCCGCTCACGGCGGGCGCGGCGACGCCGGATTCAACAGCGGTTTGGGGTCTTGGAGCCCAGGCCTTGCGGCCGCGGAGGCGGCTCAGGGGACTGAAGCGGCGCTCGCCGCGCCGTCAGGAAGCGCGGCAGGCATTGAACAGGTTCTATGGTATCGCTGCAGCGCAGCAGATCGTAAACAGCTTCTAAGGGGAGGGCGGGCCTTTCAGCTCCACGACATTGCCCTCCGGGTCCTGCAAGTACAAGGAGGGGCCGTCGCCCTCGGCGCCGTAGCGCTGGGCGGTTTCCCCGGCGCTAAGGCCGTGGCTTGCGAGGTGGGCGCGTATCGCCTCCTCGTCGAAAGGCTCGACGCGGAAACAGAAGTGATCCAGATTGCGGCCTTCCGCGGCCGGCGCGCGGCCGCCGGCCCGGCCCAGCGGCCCGTCCACCGGCACCAGGTCCAGCAGCGAATGCCCGGCGCGCAACTGCAACAGCCCCAAGTCCTCGCGCCGGCGCTCCACCGTGCAGCCCAGCACCTCGCGGTAAAAGCGCTCCATCTTGGCCAGGTCGCTGACCCGCAGCACGATATGGTCGATCTCCCGAATGGCAATCATGACGTTTCCTTAGTTGCATGGCATTTTGTTTTGTATTTGTCATGATGCGTCCGGCGCGCGGATTTGCAAGCCGATGCCGGAATTGTATTTCTTAATGCCAACGATAGCCTTCGAACAGCTTCTTAGGCCTGTTGGGCGTCCGCCGGCCGCAAGCCCGGTCCGAAGGGCAGCAGCAAGAGCGCGCCGGCCAGGGTCAACAGCCCGGCCGCGGCGCAGAACCAGGCCACCGGTCTTGGCTCGCTGCTCAGGCCCAGCAACAGGGCGGCGGAAAAAATGCCCAGGTTCAGCAAGCTGGCGTGATAGGAATTGAGGGTGCCGCGATAGCGTTCGGACAGGGTGCTCAAGCGGGCGTGGTGCAAGGGCCCGGCGCAGCCGTAGCCGAAGGCCCACAGACAGCCGGCCAGCGCCAGTTGCCACAGCGCGCTCAGGGGCAGCAGGAAGGCCAGGATGCCCAGCGCCGCCGCCAGCGCCGCGGCCGGCAGGGCGGCCTCGCCCAGCCGCCTTTGCAACGGCGGACCGCAGAGATTGCCCGCGATGACCACCAGGCCCAAGCCGCCGGCCAGCAGGCCGCCGCCGGTGGAGCTGAGCGCCAGCTTGCGCGCGGCCACTTCGGCCACCACCGCGCCGAAGCCGGCGACCCAACCCAGCCACAGATAGCTGACGCATAGCCGGCGCCGCGCGCCGGGCGTGCGCCAGGCGCCGGCCAGGGTGGCCAGGAAGCCGCCACCCGCCGTCAGGCGGCCGCCGTCGGCGCGGAACCAGCGCCGCACCGCGGCCCAGGCCAGCAGGCCGGCCGCCGCCAGCGCGTAATAACTGGCCTGCCAGCCGGCGGTGTCCGCCAGCCGTCCGGCCAGCGCCGGCGTCAGCACGAAGGCCAGCATCAGCCCGATGAAGACCTGGCCCAGCCTTTGGCCCAGCTGGGCGCGCGGGGCCAGGTCCGCCACCAGCGCCAGCGCATTGGGCTGGATCACCGCCGCGCACAGCCCGCTCAGCGCGGACAGCGCGACGGCCGCGTTCAGGCCGGGGGCGGAGGGCAGCAGCGCGCAGCACAGGGCGAAGCCGAGCAGGCCCAGCTGCAAGGGCGGCCTGCGGCCAAAGCGGTCGGACAGCGGGCCGGCCAGCAGCGCGAACACGCCGTAGCACAGGCCGTAAGCGGCGGGCAGATAGGCGATGGCGCTGGAGGGCACGCCGAAATGGCGGCCCATCATGGCCATCATCGGGCCGGCCGCCACTTCGGCCGATCCGATGATGAACATGCAGCAGAACAGGGCGGCCAGCTGGCGGCGGCTTATGCCGCCCATGCGCGGCCGGAAGAATCAGAAGAAATGGATCTCAAGCCGGATATCCTCGATATGTTGCCAATCTATGCCGTCCCGGCGGTAGGCGTCCGGATCGTAGACGCCGTCATCGTAAGCGTCGTCGGGGTCTATGGACAAGCCGGCGCAGATGTAGCGGCGCAGATAGTCGTGGTCACTGGGCACGATGGCTGCCTTGCCGCCGCGCGACACGTCGAGGATGTAGTTGATGTCGCCCACCTGATAGCGCTGAATCAGCGCCGCCGCCTGGCCGAAGCCGATGTCGGCCAGCAGATCGGCGGCAAAGCGGTTGGCGCCCACCTCGAAGGACACCCGGTCCTTGCGTTTCTGCTCCGTCATCGGCGGCGGCTGATCCAGGCCGCTGCCCTGGCCGGCGGTTTCGTAATAGTGCAGCGCCGTCTGCACCCCGCGCAGGTCGTAAATATAGTCATAACGCTCGATGTTCTTGCGCCTGGCCGCGCAGATGAAAAAATAATGCCCCAGGCTGTGCAGAATCATGAAGGCGCGGGAAGCTGGCGACACCCCGCGCGCAAAGCGGATGTCGCGTCCCTTGATGATGGTCTTGATATTGAAGGGATGCGCGTCGGTTTCGGAATACTCCAATTGATACAGCTGCCGCAGCTTGGCTTGCAACTGCTGCAGGTCCCGGGCGGACATCATGGCCAGCACTTTTTCGATCTGAGCGTCGATGTCTTCGACAACCGGGCTGTCCAATACGGCTTGGTCTAGGCTCATGGCGAGACTCCTTCCAAGTTAGGGTCAATCAAAGAGCGAGCCGGACCGCCGCTCGGCCCGTGGGCGCGGCGGCTTGTTGATATGGAGCGGGCATGAAGGCGGATGGCCGCCGCGGCGGCTGTCTTGAAACAGGCGACGGAATGCTTCTGCGGCGGCGGAGCGCTTATCCTTCCGTATTATGGCCAAGCCCGGCGGAGAAGGCGCCGGCCTAAAGACTAGCTTTCACGCCAGGAGAGCGAGGCAAGGCGAAGACAGCTGAGAACGCGGAATGCACAAGGGTATATGAGCGTTTCGAGGGGGTTTTCAACGCGGTATCGCTGACGCGCAGTAGGCTTTAGAACGGGTTCTAAGTGTTTTCCGGTTTTGCCGGCCCTTGGCCGCGGCGCTATATCGCTAAATAGCAGGCGGCCTGCCCGCCGGTTCAACGGGAAAGGATGGAAGATGAAGGTTTCTGAATTCTTGCAGGATGGTTTCGGCAGCTTTTCAGCCACGCGGCTGGCTTTCCTGTTGTGGGCGCTGGGCGTGCTGCTGGTCTGGGCCTACACCTCGATCCAGAAAGGCTCGCCGTCCTTGCCGATAGACAATTCGGTGATCGTGGTGCTGGGCATTCTGATGACCGGCAAAGTGACGCAAAGCTTCAGCCCCGGCGATAGCCCGCAAATCCAGGCCGCCAACGCGCAGGCCCAGGCCCCCCAGCCTGCGCCCGCCGCGCCGGCCGGCAGCCCGGCCTTGACCGCCTGATCCGCTTCTTCAGCCGTTTGCGCCTTATCCCGCTCTTGTTCGCGAGACCTTGAGCGGGCCTAGATAGGCTTTCTATTGGCGAGCTATCTTCTAGAATGGAGTGCGGTCTCCCGCTGTACACAATAAAGCGCGGCCGGGTCCACTCGCTTGCAAGCGCGGGGGCCGGCCGCCTCATTCTGGTGCTCGTGATGAATGTGATAACCCCGCCGTCTATCGATCTGCAGGGTTTCAGCCTGCGTCCCATGGAAATGCTGGATATTCCGGACTGGTACGACTATCTGCGCCTGCCCGAGGTGGCGCAGCATCTGCGCTGGGAGCTGCAATCGGCGGCGGATCTGGCGCCGCTGGTGCAGGCCTATCGCTCCGACGAGCCGGGCGCGCCGTTGCGGCTGGCCATTGTGGACGACGAATCGGGGAATCTGGCCGGTTCGGTTGGTTTCGACGCCGTCTGGCCGGAGGATCGCAAGGCGGAGATCGATTTCGACCTGGCGCCGGCCTATTGGGGGCGCGGTCTGGGGCAGGCCGCCTGCAAGGCGGTCACGGTCTGGGCCTTTGTCGGTTGCGGCTTGTACCGGGTACAGGCGGTGGCGCGCGACGGCAACCGGCGCGCCGAGCAATTGCTGCGCGGCAGCGGTTTTCAATACGAGGGTTTGCTGCGCGGCTATCGCCAGGTGCGCGGCGAGCCGGGCAATTTCAAGATGTTCTCGCGGCTGGTCACCGATCCGGACGCTGAAGCTTGAGCGGCGCGCGAGCGCCCTGGTCACGCCGCCGCAAGGCGGCTTGTTTTTGCGCGGCCCGGCATTTTGGCCACCGGGGGGCGGTAGGTGTTTTTACGGTTTGACATTGGCATGACCGGCTTTGTAAATAAAGAGTGGAAGAGGAGCGCTGACGGCAAGGACGATGACTCGAGCGGAAAGGTTGCTGCATGTTCAATATGGCGTTGAAACGCAAATTGCGGGATACGGTGGCGGAGCTGCATAAACAGCAGGGCGTGTTGCAGGCGATAGACCGCTCGATGGCGGTGATCGAGTTTTCGCCGGACGGCGTGGTGCGTTCCGCCAATGCCAATTTCGAAGAAGTGATGGGCTACCGCGCCAGCGAGGTGATAGGTCAGCATCACCGGCTGTTTTGTCCGGCCGACTACGTGAGTAGCGCCGAGTACGCCACCTTCTGGAGCCGGCTGAAGCAGGGGCATTTCGTCAGCGACCGCTTCAAGCGAGTGACCAAGGACGGCGAGATCGTGTGGCTGGAGGCCAGTTACAATCCGGTGCGCGACGAAGCCGGCCAGGTGACGGCGGTGGTCAAGTTCGCGCTGGACGTGACCAAGTCGGTGCAAGCCGAGCTGGAGGCCCGCAACACCATGAAGGCGGTCAGCCGCTCCATGGCGGTGATCGAATTCTCCATCGATGGCATCGTGCTGCGCGCCAACGGCAACTTCCTGAGCACGGTGGGCTACACCGAGCAGGAAATCATCGGCCAGCATCACCGGATCTTCTGTTCTCCCGATTATGTGCACAGCCCGGCCTACGCCGAGTTGTGGCAGCGGCTGAACCAGGGCACCTTCATCGCCGGCAAGTTCGAGCGCCGCGACAAGCAGGGCCGGCCAATCTGGCTGGAGGCCAGCTACAACCCCATCGTCAACGACGAGGGCGAGGTCTATAAAGTGATCAAGTTCGCGCTGGACATCACCGAGGAAGAAGAAGCGGCGCAGCACGACCTGCATCTGGTGAAGGAGGCGCACCGCTTGTCCGCCGCGTCCGACGCGGCCTCGTCGGACGGCCTGGCGGTGATCAAGGACACCATAGGCGAGATGAGCCTGATCGCGGACAGCGCCGAGCGCTCGGTCAAGATCATCGAGGATCTGGACTCCAAAACCCTGCGCATCACCTCCATTGTCAACACCATTCACGAGATCGCCGATCAGACCAATCTCTTGGCGCTGAACGCGGCGATCGAGGCGGCGCGGGCCGGCGAACAGGGCCGCGGCTTCGCGGTGGTGGCGGACGAGGTGCGCAAGCTGGCCGAGCGCACCAACGCCTCCACCAAGGAAGTGGCCGGCATGATAGACGACATCCGCAACGGCACCTCGTCCGCCAGCGAGAGCATCCATGAGATGCAGGTCAAGGCGCGAATGGGCGAGGAGCACGCCGGCGTGGCCAGCACCTCCATCGACCAGATCCGCAGCAGCACCGCCCAGCTGAGCGAGGTGGTTAGCCATTTTTCGGCGGTGCAGGCGCAGAAAACGCCTTAAGAACCTATTCAATGCCTGCTGCGCGTCGTCGATGCGGCGTTGAAAACGGCTTCAAAGCGCTCATGTACTACGTGTACATTCCGCTTTCTCAGCTGTTTTCGCCTTGCCTCGTCTTAGCTCGCGAGACTTTGAACAGCTTCTAAAAACCTGCTCGAAACCGCGCGCCGTATCCTGCGCCCATCCCCCGTCCGGAGGATGGGCGCTCGTCTTCAGGCCATGCCGCTTATTCCGCGCCGTCCGCGATGGACCACAGGAAGTCGGTTTGCAGATTGCCCTTGAACATGGGCGCATTGCGCGGGATGTAGAAATTGGTGGCGTAGCCTATCGGCTTGACCGTGCTGTCCATCTTCACCGAGGCGCCGGAGTGGCAGGTCATGCAATTGCTCTGTATGCCCAGGGTGCCCTTGAAGGTGGTCTTGGTCTTGGGGTTGTAAATGCCCACGTTCACCGGCGGCGGGGGCTGGAAGACGCTGTTGCCGAAGCTGGCCTCCAAGTAGGGGTTGTACACCGTGACCGGCGAGCCGACGCTCTTGCCGCCGTTCACCGGCTGGTTGGGCGCCACCATCTGGTAGCCGATGGACATCGCGTAATGCGCCGCCGGCCAGGGCAGTTGCGCCGGACGCGCCTGGGCCACGGCGACGGAGCTGGGCAGCGGCGGCTTGGCCGGGGCCGGCGTCCAGAAGAAGGTTTGCCAGGTCCATTCCGTCATCTCGCGCGAGGTGACGTGCATCGCCATCAGGATCAGGGTGTCGCCGGGCTCCACCGGCTGTTTCAACTGGTTTTGCGCCAGGCTGGAAAACAGGGCGGCGTTGGCGGCGGTGATCGGGATGCGGATGAAGTCGCCCAGGCCGAAGGTATTGGCGGCGCTGGGGCTGCTACAGGAAGCATCCGCGCTCTGAGCCGCGGAGCGGCCCGGGTTCTTGGCGTCGATGTAGACGCAGCCGGGCCAGGCCTCCTCCGGAAAGCCGCCGCTTTGCATCGCCGGCGTCGGCTTGGGCGTGCCGGGCCAGGCCGGCATCACATACAAGGAGGTGCCCGGAATCATATTGGCCTTGTTGACCAGCTTGTATACCGGCTTGATGGTGACGGCGGTGCTTGGGAAGGCCGGAATCGACGTGTTGCCGGCCTGGTAGAGCTTGTTCAGCGCCGCCTTGGAAAACAGCTGGTTCTTGCTGGCGAAGGCGGCGGCGCTCGGGTCGTAGCCCACCATTTCAAACGAGGAGGTGTCGCGCACGCCGCGGGCGGATTGGTCCTGGCTTTGGCTCAGCGCCGCCAGCCGCGCCTGCAGCTTTTCCATGAAGCCGGGAATGCGCATGAACTGGCGCGGCACGCGCAGCCGCATCTGGCGCGGAGCCGCCGCCAAGGCCGACGTCGCGTTGGCGGCCGCGTCCGCGGGCAGGGCGGCCACCTCGTTCGGCGTCAGCCAGGTCAGATAGACCGGCGCGTTGGCGAGCCCGTATTCGGTCTGGCCGCTGGGCATGGTCAGCGCGGCCCACATGCCCCAGCCGTGGCGGTGGATATTGCGGGCATGGGCGGCGCTGGGCTGATTGATCCACTGCATCAGCGTGGATTCCGGTTCCGGGAACTGGTAGCCGGGGATGCCGGGATTGGGCAGCGGCACCGGCTGCGCGGCGGCGTAGCCTGTCAGCAGCAGGCCGGCGAGCAGGGACAATTCATGGCGTTTCATCACGAGATCTCCAAACGGGGTCTTCAACTGGGCGGGGAGGCCGCGGGCCTCTGCCCTGAGGTTGGCGTCAATTGGGCATGCGCAAGCCGCATGCTGCCCAGTTATAGCCATACGGAATATCATGGTTAGCCGTTATTAAGGTCAGTGGAGCAGGCTGGAGGGCTTGAAAATAGTTGGTTTTCAATGCCAATGGTCTGTTTTGAAATCGTTGTGATCCGGACTTGATCAAGGTCTATTAGCCGATGCTGTTAATCCCCTATAACAGCGAAAAACAATGGCTAATAGGGACAAGATCATGTGGGTTTTCTGGATACAATTCGCGCTGCTGCTGACGGCGATACTGATGGGCATACGCCGCGGCGGCGTGGCCCTGGGCATGATAGGCGGGCTGGGCGTGGCGGTGCTGTGCTTCGTGTTCCGCGTGGCGCCGGCGGAGCCGCCCATCACAGTGATGCTGATCATTCTGGCGGTGGTCACCGCCTCGGCCACGCTGCAAGTGGCCGGCGGCCTGGACTTCCTGGTGCAGCAGGCGGAGCGGCTGATGCGCCGCCATCCGCAGCAAATCACCTTCCTGGCGCCGCTGTCCACCTTCCTGCTCACCATGTGCGTGGGCACCGGCCATGCGGTGTATTCGCTGCTGCCGGTGATCGCCGATGTCTCTCTGAAAACCCGCATCCGCCCGGAACGGCCGATGGCCATGGCCAGCGTGGCCTCGCAAATGGGCATCACCGCCAGCCCGGCGGCGGCGGCGGTGACCTCGCTGCTGGCGATGACCGCCCACAGCGGCCAGCCGCTGACCCTGTGGCAAATCCTGATGGTGACCGCGCCGTCCGGCCTGCTGGGCGTGCTGGCCGCCGCCTGCTGGAGCCTGCGCCGCGGCGTGGAACTGGACCGCGATCCGGAATTCCTGGCCCGGATGCAAGACCCGGACTTCCGCGCCTCGGTGGAAAAATCCGTCACCACCCTGGACAAGACCCTGCCGGCGGCGGCGCGGCAATCGGTGGCGCTGTTCTTCTCCGGCATCCTCGTCATCGTGCTGCTGGCCTTGTTTCCGCAATGGCTGCCGGTCAGCCAGGGCAAGCCGGTGCCGATGACCACGGTGGTGCAGTTCGTGATGCTGGCCTTCGGCGCCTTCATCCTGTTCCGTTCCAACGCCAAGGCCGCGGTGATCGCCCGTTCCGAGGTGTTCACCGCCGGCATGATCGCCGTGGTGTCCATCTTCGGCATCGCCTGGATGAGCGACACCTTCGTCAAGGCCAACGAGCCGCTGCTGGTGGCCAATATCAAGGCCATGGTGGCCTACGCGCCGTGGACCTTCGCGCTGGCGATGTTCGCCGTGTCCGCCTTCGTCAAGAGCCAGGCCGCCACGCTCACCATCATGGTGCCCTTCGGCCTGGCGCTGGGCCTGAGCCCGCATCAGCTGCTGGCCATCATGCCCTCCTGCTACGCCTATTTCTTCTTCGCCTTTTATCCCAGCGACCTGGCGGCCATCAATATGGACCGCAGCGGCACCACCCGCATCGGCAAATACCTGCTCAACCACAGCTTCATGATGCCGGGGCTGATAGGGGTGGGGGTGTCCACGCTGGCGGCGTACGGATTGACGCATTTGTACTTCTAAGTGAGGAAAGCTTGTGGAAACTTACCAAGCAGACATCGTGATCGTGGGAGCGGGGGGCGCGGGCTTGCGCGCCGCCATCGCCGCCGCCCAGGCGGACCCGGCCTTGCGCATCGCGCTGGTGTCCAAGGTCTACCCGATGCGCAGCCACACCGTGGCGGCCGAGGGCGGCTCCGCCGGGGTCAAGCAGGCGCACGACAGCTTCGATGCCCATTTCAACGACACCGTGTCCGGCGGCGACTGGCTGTGCGAGCAGGACGTGGTGGAATACTTCGTTAGCCAGTGCCCGGAGGAAATGGTGCAGCTGGAACGCTGGGGCTGCCCGTGGAGCCGCAAGGAGGACGGCAGCGTCAATGTGCGCGCCTTTGGCGGCATGAAGATTGAACGCACCTGGTTCGCCGCCGACAAGACCGGCTTCCACATGCTGCATACCCTGTTCCAGACCTCGATCCGCTTCCCGTCCATTCGCCGTTTCGACGAATACTTCTGCGCGGATCTGATCGTGGAAGACGGCGAGGCGCGCGGCGTGCTGGCGATAGAAATCGCCAGCGGCGACAGCTTGTTGATTGAGGCCGGCGCGGTGGTGATGGCCACCGGCGGCGCCGGCCGCGTGTTCCGCGAAAACACCAACGGCGGCATCGTCACCGGCGACGGCATGGCCCTGGCTTACCGCCACGGCGTGCCGTTGCGCGATATGGAGTTCGTCCAATACCACCCCACCTGCATGCCCGGCACCGGCCTGTTGTTCACCGAGGCCTGCCGCGGCGAAGGCGGCCTGCTGGTCAACAAGGACGGCTACCGCTATCTGCAGGATTACGGCCTGGGCCCGGCCGAGGACAAGCCGCGCAATAAATTCATGGAACTGGGCCCGCGCGACCGGCTGAGCCAGGCCTTCTGGTACGAGCAGCAGCAGGGCCGCACCGTGGAAGGCCCGTGGGGCTCCGCGGTGTACCTGGACCTGCGCCATCTGGGCCACGCCAAGCTGCGCGAACGGCTGCCGCAAATCTGCGAGCTGGCCGAGGAGTTCCTGGGCATAGACCCGGCCAAGGCGCCGATTCCGGTGCGGCCGGCGGTGCACTACACCATGGGCGGCATCCTGGTGGACGGCCGCTGCGCCGCGCCCATGCCCGGCCTGTTTGCCGCCGGCGAATGCTCCAGCGTCGGCATCCACGGCGCCAACCGCCTGGGCTCCAACTCGCTGGCGGAACTGTCGGTGTTCGGCAAAGTGGCCGGCGAAGAAGCCGCCCGCTGCGCGCGATCGCGCCGTCCGGCGCGGCGCGAGGCGCTGCAACAGCAGGCCGAGGCCGCCGAGGCGCGCTTGCATGCGCTGCGCGCGCGCGAAGGCGGCGAACGCATCGCCGAACTGCGCCGCGAAATGGCGGAAACCATGGAGGCCGGCTGCGGCATCTACCGCTTGGAAGCCTCAATGCGCGCCACCTGCGACAAGCTGGCGGAACTGAAGCAGCGCTTTCGCAATGTGCACGTGGAAGACAAATCCAGCGTCTGGAACAGCGACTGGCTGCTGGCCATCGAGCTGGGCTACCAGCTGGACGTGGCCGAGGCGATGGCGCATTCCGCGCTGCAACGCCGCGAATCGCGCGGCGCTCATCAGCGGCTGGACGGCTGCGAGCAGCGCGACGACGCCAACTTCCTCAAACACAGCCTCGCCGTCTACCAGGGCGCGGACGCGCCGCGCATAGATTACGGCGCGGTGAAGATCACTAAATCGCAGCCGGCGGTGCGCGCCTACGGCGCGGCCGGACTGGCGGCGGAAGCCGCGGCCAAGGAGGGCAAGGCATGAGCGAACAGACCAAGACCATAGCCGTGATGCGCTACCGTCCGGAGCAGGACAGCGAGCCGTGGCTGCAAAGCTTTGAAGTGCCGTACCGCGACGACATGTCGGTGCTGCAGGCGCTGCAATACATCCGCGATTATCTGGACGGCGGCCTGGCTTTCCGCTGGTCCTGTCGCCAGGCGATTTGCGGCAGCTGCGGCATGATGGTGGACGGGGTGCCCAAGCTGGCCTGCAAGACCTTCCTGCGCGATTACCCCGGCGTGGTGCGCATCGAGGCGCTGAATCACTTCCCGATAGAACGCGATCTGGTGGTGGTGCTGGACGACTTCATCGCCAAGCTGGAAAGTATCCAGCCCTATATCGTGCCCAAGGAAGACAAGCCCTTGTCCGAGGGCGAAACCCTGCAAACCCCGGCGCAGATGGACTGGTACGCCCAGTTCAGCAGCTGCATCAACTGCCTGCTGTGCTACGCCGCCTGCCCGCAGTACGGCCTGGACGACACGTTCCTGGGGCCCGGCGCCATCGCGCTGCTGCACCGCTACAATATGGACACGCGCGACAGCGCGGCCGAAGAGCGGATGGAGCTGCTGGCCGCGCAGGAAGGCGTGTTCAACTGCACCGCGGTGGGCTACTGCTCCGAGGTCTGCCCCAAAATGGTGGACCCGGCCAATGCGGTCAACCTCAACAAGACGGCGGTGGCCAGGGATTACTTCCTGCGCTTCGCCCGGCCCAAGGGGACGTGCAAATGAGCAAGCGCAAACCGTATGTCCGGCCAATGGAAGGCTGGTGGCGCAAGAACCCTTACTTCATCGAGTACATGGTGCACGAAGGCACGGCGCTCTTCGTCGCCGGCTACGCGCTGACCCTGCTGTGCGGGCTGTGGCGGCTGAGCCAGGGGGAGGCGGCCTGGAACGGCTTCATCTCCGCCTTGCAAAGCGCGCCGGCCTTGCTGCTGCACGCGGCGGCGCTGGCCATGATCGCCTACCACAGCTACACCTGGTTCAAGATCATGCCGCGCACATTGCCGCCGCTGACGCTGGCCGGGCGGCGGGTGTCCGCGCTGGCCATCACCGCCGGCGGCCTGGCCGCCGCCGCGGTGTGCAGCGCCGCGCTCTTGATGCTGGTATGGGGGATGACGGCATGAAACCGGAACTGAAACGCTCTCACGCGCCCATCTTTTGGGGCTTGTTCGGCGCGGGCGGCATGCTGGCCGCCTTGTTCGGCCCCATGCTGGTGTTCATCACCGGCATCGCCGCGCCGCTGGGCTGGCTGCCGGACGGCGCCGCCGATTACGCCACGCTGCAGGCGCTGGCGCAAAGCCTGATCGGCAAGGCGCTGCTATTCGGCCTGATCGCCCTGCTGCTGTGGCACGCGGCGCACCGCATTTACCACAGCCTGCACGATGTCGGCATCCGCGGCGGGCCGCTGGCCAAGGCCTGCACCTATGGGGTGGCGGCGCTGGGCACGCTGGCGGCGGGGTTGTTGCTGGCGGTGGGCTTCTGAACGGCTTGTGGCCGGGAGTGACACGATAGGCTAGGACGGCGCTTTGCGGCGCCGTCCTTTCTTTGCCCGTAGCAGGCGGATCAGCGCCCCATGCTCACCACCCACAAAAGGGGAAGCAGCAGAAACAATAGGGTGAAGCCGAACTGGGCTCCGGCCGTGTGCCGGCGCAGCTTCCAGAACACCAAGCAAGTCAGCGCCAGCCAGCCTACGATGCCAAACAGCGCCAGATTGACCATGAAGGCGCCCATGCTGCCCATATCGGCCAGACAGCATTCGGAAAAGAGCAAGAGGGCGGGCAGGAGCGAGGCGGCGCGGAGATAGGACATTTGAGTGGATTATTGTGGGTGAATCGCACATTTTGCATCAAGACTGCGGCTTTGCCCACCGTTCAGCGCAGGCCTGCGTGGACGCGGCGCCCGCGCCGCTGGCAATGACCGGGACAATCGCGGGCGGCCCGCTAGCTCGCCGTCTCGCGCTCGCGCAAAAAATCGATGAAGGCCCGCACCTTGGCCGGCACATGGCGGGTGCGCGGGTAGAGCGCGTGGATGCCTTGCTGCGGGAAGCCGTGATCGGGCAGCAGCCGGCAAAGCCGGCCGGCTTGCAGATCAGCCTTGACCAGCCAGTCCGGCAGCAGGGCCACGCCTAGGCCGGCCAGCGCGTAGGCGCGCAGAATGGACGCGCTGTCCGAACTCAGCCGCGGCTGGCCATGCTGGCGCCAGGCTTCTTGGCCGCCGTCCGGCGTGTCCACCAGCCAGGGCTGGGCGTGCTTGAGCCGGCTGTGTCCCAGCCAGGGCAGCCGGCTCAGCGCGGCCAGGTCGCGGACGTCTTCGTCCGGCCGCTGCGCCAGCAGGGCCGGCGCCGCCACCGGGAAAATATCGAACTGGGCCAGCGGCACCGCGTGCAGATCGGTTTCCGGCAGGCGGCCCAGGCGGATGGCGACGTCGAAGCGTTCGGCGATCAGATCGGCGTGCAGCGAGGAGGTGGACAACTGCAGTTGCAGCGCCGGGTGGCGCAGGGCGAAGCGCTCGATCGCCGGGGCTATCCTGGCCAGGCCGTATTCCAGCGTGGCGGTGACGCGCAGCGCGCCGCTGAGCTCGCCGTGTTCGGCGCGGGCGTCGTCTATCGCCAGCCGCGCCTGCTCCAGCATGTCGGCGCAGCGCTGGTAAAAACGCGCGCCGGCGTCCGTCAGCGCCAGGCTGCGGGTATTGCGGATCAAGAGCGCGACGCCGATTTCCTGCTCCAGGCGCTTGATGTTGAAGCTGACCACGGCGCGGGTCTGCCCCAGCGCGGCGGCGGCGGCGGTGAAGGAGCCGGCGTCCGCCACGGCCTTGAAGGTTTCAAAACGATCCAGACTGACCACGGCATCGCCTGTTATTGTCAAAAATATTTTGACAGTTTAGCCGGCGGCGGCCGCTATTTCCAGCGCCTCCCCCTGTCTATACTCGGCCGCTTTACCGTGGAGAGCGCCGATGTCGCTTCGTTCGAAACTGACCCTGGTGTACCTGCTCGGCTTTGCGCTGGACCTGATCAATATGTTCATCGCCAGCGTCGCCTATCCGGACATCGGCCGCGGCCTGGGCGCGTCGCTGGCGCAGCTGGCCTGGGTGGGCAACGCCTATATGCTGGGCCTGACCCTGGTGATCCCGCTCAGCGCGTGGCTGGCCGGCGCTTACGGCGAGCGGCGGGTGCTGCTGGGATCGCTGGCGCTGTTTCTCGCCGGGGCCGCGCTGGCGGGCGCGGCCCCGTCCATCGAAGCCCTGATAGGCTGGCGCGCGCTGCAGGGCCTGGGCGGCGGCCTGCTGATCCCGGTGGGCCAGGCCATGGTTTACCGGCATTATCCGCCGACGCTCCGCGCCCGGCTCACCGCCCTGATCATGGGCGTGGCGCTGATCGTGCCGGCGCTGTCGCCGGCGCTGGGCGGGCTGATCGTGGACGCCTTGTCCTGGCGTTGGGTCTTGCTGGCCAGCGTGCCGCTGGCCCTGCTGACGTTGTGGCTGGCGGCGCGCTGGCTGCCGGAAGACCGGACCCCGGCGCGGCGCGGCGCGCTGGACCTGTCCGGCCTGGCCTTGCTGGCCGCCGGCATGGCTTCGCTGCTGCTGGGCTTGACCTGGCTGGGCGAAAGCGGCCATCTGGCGTGGGGGCTCGCCGCGCTGTTATTGGCCGCCGCCGCGCTGGCCGGCTACGTGCGGGCGGCCGCCGGCAAGGCCGAGCCGGCGCTGAAGCTGACGCTGTTGCGCGGGCGCCTGCTGCGCACCGCCATGCTGGTGTATCTGTTCGTCCCCGGCGTGTTCATGGGCGTCAGCCTGGCGGCCATGCTCTATCTGCAAGAGGTGCTCAAGCTGAGCGCCGCCGCCGCCGGCGGCCTGATGCTGCCCTGGGCGCTGGCCTCCGCGCTGGCGATCAGCCTGACCCGCGGCCGCTTCAACCATGGCGGCCCCAAGCCCCTGCTGCTGCTGGGCATGCTGTTCCAGAGCGCCGGCATCGTTGCGCTGGCCCTGGGCGCCAGCGCGCCGGGGCCGCTGATCGCCGCTTACGCCCTGATGGGCTTCGGCGGCAGCCTGTGCAGCAGCGCGGCGCAGAGCGCTGCTTTTCTGGATGTCGCGGAACCGGAACTGCGGCAGGCCAGCGCGCTGTGGAACATCAACCGCCAGTTCAGTTTCGGCCTGGGCGTGGCCGTGATCAGCCTGCTGCTGAACGCGCTGACTCATTACAGCGGCGCGCTAGCGGCCACCGCCCAGGTCTACCAAGCCTGTTTCTTCATCGCCGCCGGCCTGACCCTGGCGCCGGCGGTTTTCGTGCTGCGCATCCACACCCCGACGGTGCTGGCCCTGCTGCGGCCCAGCCACTAACAGAGAGAAAGTCCGATGACCAAGCCCAATCCCTATTTCGACGAAGTGATCTCCGCGCATATCGCCATCCGGCAATGGTTCGCCGGCCCGGCGGACGCCGCCGCGCTGGAGGCCCTGATGGCGCGCTTCTCGCCGCGCTTCACCATGGTGGCGCCCAGCGGCGCGCAGCTGGATCTGGACGGGCTGCGGCAGCTGTTCGCCCGGACCGGCGGCGGCAAGCCGGGTTTGGAGATCGCCGTGGATCAACTGGCCTTGCTGGATGAACACGCCGTCGGCGCGACGGTGGCTTATCGCGAAGCGCAATACCTGGGCGGCCGGCCGAGCAGCCTGCGGCTGGCCACCGTGGTGTTTGAGCGCGACGCGGCCGGCGCGCTGCGCTGGCGGCATTTGCAGGAAACCTTCTGCCTTGAGTGAGTTCGCGCAGCGCGGCGCCGGCTTTCAGTCCGCGGCGACGGACTGAACAAAACCGTCAACCAATGCGGAGTCCTGCTGCTTGCGCCAGATGAAGTGGATGTCGCTGATCGCCAAATCCGGCAGCGCGAAGCCGCGGTAGCCGTCTTGCGGCCGGCACAGGCTTTCCGGCACACAGGAAAAGCCCGCGCCGGCGGCGACGCAGGCGAAGATGGCCGGATAGGATTCGATCTCCAGCACCGCGCGCGGCCGCACGCCGGAGGCTTGCAGCCATTGATCCACCAGCCGGCGGTAATGGCAGGCCGCGCCGAAGGTGTACAGCTCCAGCCCGGCCAAGGCTTCCGCCGTCGCCGCGGCGGTGTCCGGCGGCGCGATCAGCGTCAGCTTCTCCCGGAAAGCCAGCCGGCTGGTCAGCAGCGGATGCTCCACCGGTCCGTCGCTGAGAATCAGGTCCAGCTCACCGTCCTGCAGCTGGCGCTCCAGTTCCAGCGAATGGCCGGCGCGCAGATGCAGCTCCACCTCGGCGTGCTGGCGGCGGTAGCGGGCGATGCGGGCGGGCAGATGGGTGGCCAGAGCGCCGTCCAGCGCCCCCACTCTCAGCAAGCCGCGCGCGGGCGCGCCGTCGAACAGGCCGCGCACCTCCTCGGCCTGTTGCAGCAGGCCGCGGGCGTGGCGGTAGAGCAGATGGCCTTCCGGCGTGGTCAGCAGGCGACGGTTTTCGCGGCTGAACAGCTTGACGCCCAGTTCCGCCTCCAATTCCTGCAAGCGGGCGGTGAGATTGGACGGCACCCGGTGCAATTGCTCGGCGGCGGCGGCGATGCTGCCTTGCTCCACCACCGCGCAGAAGAAATTCAGTTGCGAGAGTTTCATGTTTCGCTTTTTGTGATTGATCATTACATTATAAGTCGCTTTTTATGGGTGATGGGCGCGGCTAAGATGACCGCGATCTAAGAAGCTGTTCAAAGTCTGCTGCGCTTCAGCGATACGGCGTTGAAACCCGCTTTGGAATGCTCATGCACCACCGGTACATTCCGCTTTCTCAGCCGCTTTCGCCTTGTCTCGTTCAGGCTCGCGAGACATTGAACAGGCTCTTCATCTCAACCATCAGGAAAAAGCGCATGAGAATTCTGCACACCATGTTGCGCGTGGCCGATCTGGACGCCGCGCTGGCCTTCTACACCCGGGCGCTGGGCATGCGCCTGCTGCGCCGCAACGACTTCCCGGACGGCCGCTTCACCCTGGCCTTTGTCGGCTATCGAGACGAAACCGAGGCCGCCGCCATCGAGCTCACTCATAACTGGGATCAGGGCGATTACCAGCTGGGCAACGGCTATGGCCATGTGGCGATAGAAGTGGACGACGCCGCCGCCGTCTGCGAGCAGGCGCGCGCGCTGGGCTACACCGTGGCGCGCGAAGCGGGGCCGATGAAGCACGGCCGCACCGTGATCGCCTTTTTGCAGGACCCGGACGGCTACAAGGTGGAATTGATCCAGAAGGGCACCCAGTACGACTGAGCGCGGGGAAGGGCGGGCCCGCGCTTGCCGGACCCGCCTCGTTGGAAACCCGTTTTTTAGAGACGGAAGCGCGCGGTCACGCCCTGCAGGTTCTGCGCCAGCGCATTGAGCTGGCTGGAGGTGGTGGCCAGTTCTTCCACCGTGGCGCTGTTTTCCTCCGCCATCTGCGACACCCGTTCCATGCTCTGCGCCAGGTTCAGGCTGGCGGTGCGCTGCTCGCTCAGCGCGCTGGTGATGTTGCCGATGGATTGCACGATGGAGTGGGTGCTGCCCTCGATCTCCTGCATGGAGTCGGTGGCCTGGCCGGCGCCGTCGGACACCGTGCCCACGCTGGTCAGGCTCTGCTCCATGCTGCCCACCACCCGGTTGGCGCTGCCCTGGATGGAACCGATCATCTGAGTGATTTCCTGAGCGGAACTGGCGGTGCGTTCCGCCAGCTTGCGCACCTCGTCCGCCACCACGGCGAAGCCGCGGCCCATCTCGCCGGCGCGCGCCGCCTCAATCGCCGCGTTCAAGGCCAGCAGGTTGGTCTGGTCCGCCACGTCGCGGATCACCGTGACGATATTGCCTATCTTCTGCACTTCCTGGGTCAGGCCCTTCATCTGGTCCGAAGTGGCCGCCACCGAAGACGACACCGATTCGATATTGCCCACCGACGCCTTCACCGCATGGCCGCCGCGGCTGGCCAGATCGCCGGCCATCGCCGCCTGGCGGGAAGCCTCGTTGGAGTTGTCCGCCACGTGGTTGATGCTGACCGTCAGCTCCTCGATGGTGGCGGCGGCCTCCGAGGTGGCCTCGGACTGGCGCTGAGCGCCGTGGGCCACCTGTTCGGACATGCTGGCCAGCTCATGGGCGGAGTCCGACACCTCGTTGGCGTTTTTCTGGATGCTGGCCACCACCTCGCGCAGGCCCTGGCGCATCTCCTGAATATCCTTGGCCATGGCGATGGCCTCGTCGCGCGCCTCCGGAATCGGCTCATCGTGGCCGGACAAATCGCCCTGCTTGATATTGCGCACCAGCTGCGCGGATTTCTTCAGCGGCACCGTCACCAGATTGGCGATGAACATCGCAATCGCCACCGCGGCGATCAAGGCGATCACCGCCACGGTGATCAACACCGTCACCGCCTCGCTCTGCGCGGCCTTGCTGCCCTCGATAGACTTTTGCATCAAGTCTTCCTGAAAGTCAGACATCTCTTTCAGCGCCTTTAAAAACGCATTGTTGGCCGGCGCAAAAGTCTTCATCAGAAAGGTTTTGGCTTCCTCGTTCTTGTTGGCGCGCGCCAAGGCGTACAAGGGCTCGAACTGACCGCCCAGATTGGCGCTGGCCGCCTTGAGCTTGTCGAACAGCTCCTTCCCTTTGGGCGTGGACAACAGCTTTTCCATCTGATCCATATTGACGGCGTTGGCGGCGCGGAACTCCTCCACCTTCTTGATATGGGTCTCGGTCTCCTCCGGCGTCTGCACAATGATGGCGTTGCGGATGGAGCGGCCCACGTCCAGCGTGGTGACGCTGATCTTGTTGGCCAACACGATCTTGGGATAACGGTCCTCGGTCACATCGCGGATCTTGTCCCCAATGGTGTTCAACTTCATCATCGCCACCGCCACGATGATGGCGATCAGAATGATCAGCAGGCCAAAGCCGGCCAACAGTTTTTGCTTGACGGTCAACTGGTGCAGCATGGAGCGCTCCCCCGGACAGATATTGTGCCTATAGTGCCGCGACGCGCCCTGCCAGAGCCGCGGCCTCTTGATGAAACATAGTTGCCGGATTGGGCTAGATCAAATCATGCTTATCGCGCTTATCAATTTTTTGCTGGGGAAGAATGGGGAAGGCTGTAGTGGGCGAGTGGGTAGTGACGATATGTCATATGAATGGTTCTGGCGGAGGTTTTTAGACTACCCCCGCCGTTGAGAAATTAGCGGTTTTTTATCAAGTAAATAGGCTGAAAAATAAGACTAATGAAAGTCAAATGCGCAATGAAATAGAACATCATTACATGACATGACGCCAAGATTGAATAAAGTATCGGGTTGGTGGCGGCTATTCTAATGATATACCTGCCAGACTCAAGGTTGGAACCGTCAAAATAAGTAATGTACACCATGAAGGCAAGCATTCCGCCGATGGCGAATAGCGAAAGAGTCACTCGTTTCCAACTGAAATGGCTTAAATCCAAGTTGCTGAAAGCAAAATCCCGGCGAAATAGAAAAATAATTGCGATAAAATAAATTGGGATACTGAGACGAATGTACGAGAAAGTCACGGCAGCCGTGTTTTTCAGCGTCTCAGATTGCATGCCGCCAGAACCCATTAAATGCTTGAGAGACAAGAAATTGAAGATTGGCGCTAGGGATGAATCCCCCATTAGCTGAGATGCGATTCCGATAAGCAGAATGGGCGTTATACTGGCAGATATGAAAAAGTAAAGCAAAGGAGGTTTTTTTAATGTGTTTTCTATGGTTGGCATGATAGTTTTTATTGTGTGGTTTAAAAGAAGTCCTCCTGAAATAGGGGACTACAGGATGTTTGATTTGTTTGAGTGGATTTCATTGTTCAATTCCTGAGTGTTTATTAAGTTTTGATGATTGGGCTGCTTTTGGGCGGAGGGCCAGGTTTCGTCAGAAGGAAGACCTGCCCTTCTTGAGGGAATTAAAGTCATTGGTGCCCCCTGTGACACAACGCATGCTAGCACCATCTTACAAGTGGGTAAATGAGGGTGTTTTCAAAAGAGTTGTTGTCTGAAGGTTATATTGTTGATTTTGCCCATTCTTTCAGGGGTGAAGAAGGCGGCGGCTACAAGATACGCAACAATAAGAGCATCAGTGCCAGTTATTGATAAAGCAAAAGCGCCTAATGCCAACTGATACGCAAAGGTATGCAAATGCCTGTGGCAGGGGAGTGTTTATTTCAGCCGTTATTCGTGGGCTGACGCTATTTGCAATGCCTTGCCTGCAAAGCCAAACCCTTTGGACATTCTTCGCATGCTATCGCCAATGTCTTTATGGTCAATAGCATGCTGGAAGCGCGGGACTTTGAACCCGTTCTTAGGCCTTGTCACCCGCGGCTAATCGCGCCGGCCGGCCGTCGCCATGGCGGGGAGCGCGGCGTTTGCCGCCGCGCTCCGCCCAATCGCCCGGGCAACCAGGGCCGCGCCGGCGGCCAGCGCCAGGCCGAACAGCAGCAGGGCGGCGGGCGCGCCCAGGCGGTCCAGCAGCAGGCCGGTAAAAATCACCGGCAGGCTGAAGCCGATATAGGCCAATAGAAAGAAACCGGCGCTGGCGCGCGGCTTTTCCGCGCCGGCCAGCGCGTTCACCGCGGACAAACCGCCCAGATAAGTGAAGCCGTAGCAAGAGCTGCTCGCGCCCAGCGCGCCGAGCAACACCGCTGTCAGCGAACCCTGGGTCGCGCCCCAAGCCAGCAGCGCGTAGCTGGGCGGCAGCACCAGCATGCCCAGGCGCACCGCGCGGCCCGGCGGCATCGCGCGGGCCAGCGGCTGGAACAGCAGGCCGCAACTGATCACGGTGAAGGTGGAAAACCCGGACCAGCGCGCCAGCCCGTGCGCAGCCAGCACCGAGGGCAGCAGCGCGATCACCAGCCCCACCGCCGCCCAGGCCAGCAGAATGGCCGAGCCGAAGGGCAAGCTGCCGGCGGGGAAATAGGGCGGGCGCAGCATCGCCGTATGGCGGCCGCGGGGGGCCGGGTCCGGCAAGCCCGCCACCGCCAGCAGCGCCGCGCCGGCCAGCACCAGATGCATCCAGAAGCTGGCCGGCGTCAGCGTGCTCTGCCACAGCAGGCACACACTGGTCAGCGCCGCGCCCAGGCCAAAGCCCAGCGAGGTGCTGGCCGTCACCCACAAAGTGGCGCGGCGGCCGTCCGGCTCCGCCATCAATTCCCCCATATAAGCGACGCCGGCGGCGGAAGCCAGCGCGGTGCCGCAGCCCAGCAGAAAGCGCGCCACGGCCAAGGCCTCCAGCCGTGGCCACAAGGCCATGACGGCGGTGGCCAGCATCGCCAGCGTCAGCGCCGCCAGGATCAAAGGCTTGCGTCCCAGCCGGTCCGGCAGGCCGCCCAGCGCCAGCAGCACCGGCAACACCCCCAGCACATAGGCGGAAAACGCGGTGGCGGTGGCCGCCGCTCCTTGGCCGGCCAGCTGCGCGTAAGCGGTATAGAGCGGCGCTTGCAGATTCACCGCGCAAGTGATCAGACACAGGCCAAAGGCCAGCCGGGCAGGGTGGCGCGTGTTCATGCCGCCTCCGGGAATAAAAGAGACACGGCGGGACAAACAGTGTGGGCGGACAGTGGGACGGTCATAAGGTGAGGCCTGGCTAGGATAAAGGGTGCGGCGGGCCGCGCGACACGCCACTATCCGGCCGCTCCATGACGGCAACAAGTGACAGCGGCGGCCATTTGCGCTTAACTGTTTGCTCATTATCAGCAAACAGTGAGCCCGCCATGCGGCTAGAACTTGACCGCGCCAGCCGGCAGCCGCTGGCGCAGCAAATCGCCGATCAACTGCGCGCCTGGATTCGGCGCAGCCGTGTCCGCCCCGGCACCCGGCTGCCCTCCATCCGCCAACTGGCCAAGGAGCAGCAGCTCAGCCAGTCCTGCGTGATCGACGCCTACGACAGGCTGGTGGCGTTGGGCCTGCTGGAATCGCGCCACGGCGCCGGCTTCTTCGTGGCCGCGCCGCCGGGCCGCGAAGAAAGCGAATGGCGGGAAACCATGGAACCGGCCTGGGGCCAGTTCAGCGACAGCGGCGAACAGCTGAAACTGGGCTGCGGCTGGGTGCCGGACAGCTGGCGGGACCAGGAAGAACTGGGCTACGCCATCCGCCACATCACCCGCTGCCAGCCGGCGGACCTGTTCGACTACAGCACCCCGCTGGGCCTGCCGGCCTTGCGCCGGCAACTGCAACAGCGGCTGCGCCAGATCGACATCCATGTGGAGCAGGAGCAAATCCTCACCACCAACGGCGGCAGCCACGCGCTGGACCTGCTGGCGCGCGCACTGCTCAAGCCCGGCGACACCGTGCTGGTGGAAAGCCCCGGCTACTACAATCTGTTCAACCTGCTGAAATTCCACGGCATAGACATGCTGGCGGTGCCGCGCGCCGGCAACGGGCCGGACCTGGCGGCGCTGGAAGCCATCCTGGCCCGGCAGCGGCCCAAATGCCTGTTCATCAACAGCCTGTTCCATAACCCCACCGGCACCTGCCTGACGCCGGCGGTGGCGCACCGCCTGCTGCAACTGGCGGAGGCCCATGACTTCCTGATTGTGGAAGACGACATCTACGCGGATTTCCAGAACCACCCCGGCGTGCGCCTGGCGGCGCTGGATTCGCTGCGGCGGGTGATCTACGTGTCCAGCTTCTCCAAAACCCTCAGCTGCTCGCTGCGCGTCGGCTATGTGCTGGCCCAGCCGGAACTGATCCGCCAACTGGCCAATATCAAGATGTACACCGGCATCGGCACCCAGCGCTTTGCGGAATGCGTGGCGGCCCAGCTCTTGTCCAGCGGCGCTTACCGCAAGCTGACGCAAAGGCTGCGGCTGCGGCTGAACCGGCAAATGGCCGCCACGCTGCAAACGCTGGAGGCCAATGGCTGGCAAGTGTTTGCCGAGCCGCAGGGCGGCATGTTCGTCTGGGCGCGCACCGGCCGCCACAGCTTCGAGGACATGCAGGCGGAAGCCGCCAAGCGCGGAATCCTGCTGTCGCCGGGCAGCGGCTTCATGCCCGGCGGCGAGGACAATGACTGGCTGCGGATCAATGTCGCTTATGCCGGCGATGCGCGGGCGTTGGGGTTTTTTGAGGGGCTGGGAGGTTTATAGCCTGAATGATGATTTGGAGGGAGGGTTCTGCTTCTCGGCCTTAGCAGCTTTTCAGTGATCCGAATGGCAATGACTGCTTTATACAAAATTCCGGACTCACTCCGAACTCTTATAGGTGTCTTGGGTATCCCCAGCGAGACTGACCTGGGGCATGCAAGGGTCAGTCGCGCCTTCAACGCCTGACATCGTGGCGAAATATGCCGATGGTGTTGTTCGCCAAAGCCAGAGTTATAATGCTGACAAATGGCGCTATAGAAAAATCTTGGGGAGAGAGATGGGCAATGCTTGCATCGTGTGCTGCCTGGCTGCGGGCTCGGGCGAGCGTGTCTTTATCAGCGGCGCTCGGTGGGCGGAGAATCAACAAGAAAATCTACTGCGCCAAGCATGACAGCGGTTATTCCAGCTTGGTCACGGAATTGGTCTGCCAAGCGGGTCTCTTCAATGCCATGTTGGTGTAGTCCACGACCACATCCAAGGATGTCAAAGAAAATACCGCGTATCATGCTGAGTTACACACAGACAAACCAAATCTACGCCTGCACAGGTGTATTTTTTTCACGTTAGGGCATATGACTAGGTACCGCTCACAGCGCATAGCTTCTCTCATTGCCTTGGCAACGTTTCTCGTTGCCGTAGGTCTCGCTGTATGGTTCAGGTCGGCAAATCCTTACGGGGTTTGGCTCTACACGCCGAAAAATTGGTGTAGTTGGCATCCCACAAACTCATTTACTCTGGCTTATGGCGTGACGACATCGCTAGCCACTGTCATTCTTGGGTTGCTCACATTCGTTTTCTGGGCCGCATCGCGCCTTTCAAGGTCGCCAGCCGCAGCAGCAGCCTTACGAGAGAAAGCCTCTGTCGCAGCTTGGTCAGTGTTATTTGTCGCAGTTCTTAGCATGGTTACACCTATTACCGAATCCTGGCTTCCAAATGCCCAGGACCCAAGGTGTGCGGCCCATGTGCCTTAACAGTACGGTCAAGGTCGCTATGGCCTCCGTTTGATGCGCCACAATCGGCGAACGCCTTACTGGTCTGTCCCGCTCGCCTGTGTGCCTACGAGGCGTCATAAGAGCTTGTTCCTGATTTTTTTTGGGGGGGAATTTGCGCGGCCAAATTCCCTGCAAGCCTGGCCTACGGCTTCCCGCCGGTTCCCGTCAGGCCCGAGGTGCGGCTGAACTCTCTACGTGCGAATCGTTGATTCGCTCAGTGTTAGTTTGCTAACGTCAAATCGCTCAAACAAAGCAGCCGCTTAAAACGAGCGAAGCGAAGTTTCTGCGTAGCTAAAACCTCGGGCCTGCCACCCGACGGCAGGCTTGAAGGGACCTAGGGCGCATCGGATACGCGGTTTCCTGTGTAGCTATGCAAGGTTTCAAAGCACTAAAACTCCCAGATCGATCAAGGAGACTATCAATGCCGACTGAAAAAGAACTGGCCGCTCGGGACGCCCTGCGCGATCTGGGAGCGGAACTGCTGGAGTCCGTGCGTCAGATGAAGGCGGACCAGGCCACCCGGCGCACCCAGGTTACGCCCACGCTGGCCGCACAAGCACGTTCGCAGATGGGCATGTCCCAGACGGAGTTCGCGGAGTTGCTAGATGTCAGTAAGCGCACACTGCAGGAATGGGAGCAAGGCCGGCGCATGCCCACCGGCGCGGTGCAAACCTTGCTGCGGGTGGCTGTACAGCACCCGGAAGCGTTGCGGGAGCTGAAATAAGCTTAATGATCAAACGACCTCTTTTTATGACATTCCTCGCCATTCTGGCTGGCTGCTCTGATCCAATGGTGGAGGCTATCGCAAGCCGTGACACCTTCGCTTACGCGGCTGTAAACGATGCAAGAGACAAGCCGGCCTTCACGATTCAAGCCGGTACATCCTGCCTGGTTGGTAAGACCTTATTCGGCAAAGTTGATGCATACACAGAGGTGGTGTGTGGTGACAAAAAAGGATGGGTGTTGGAGTCAGAAAATATGAAGTCCTCAAAGTCAGTTGGTGGCTAGGCCGACAATGTCTTCTTGCTTTGCTTTGAGAAAGCACTTCGAATAGGGGACGTTGCTACCTTCTTAGCCTAAGTGGGCAATTATGCTGCTGACCGTGATCGGCCAGCTCCTGTCGTTCATGGGCGTAGCAAAGAGGAAAGATGAATGACCGCCGTAATTCAGTTTGCTGACATTTAAGTTTGACGAGAGGGGTCGCTGTAGCGGAGAAGGGAGCCCACAAGTGTAGTTTGTGGATGGCCCCTGTCGGCGGAATAGTTAGGTGTTGGACCTATCACTCATCTACCCATATCTCAATAACAATTTCGGAGTGCGTTCCGCGAGAGGTGGAGGGGCTCTTCAAAGGGTCTCGGACGAGTACAATCTTTATGCGTTTTCCAACGATATACTTTTTGACACCTTTCTTTGTGTCAGCCACGGTGTCGTACGTGTAGTGATCACCATTATCTAGGTGCGCATTAAATACTGGTGATTCGTTATGCATCCCCACGCGGCCTAGCAAGGTTATGACTCCCTCTAGTTCTGTTTTCTGAAGCCTGCCAGCCTCAATGCTTTGCCACCATTCATCAGATCCAAAAAGGCCAAAGGTTCCTTTAAGGCCAAACGGGCGTGAAAGATCGAGAGTGAGTGCTTGAGCAGTCGCAACCTGTCCGGAGTCTGAGGCAAGTTCATTCTTTAGTGAGTAGACGAGTTGCATGTGTCTGAGGACACCTTAACGTAGAGCTAACTGGCGCTGCCCAGCTTTGTTGTGCAGCGTCTGGTGGACGGCAGGATTAGACTCAAATCCCTCTTGCTGCAATGACGTTTTCACCTTGGTCCATGACCTCGATTTTCAGGCTATCTGTGATTTTCACGTTTGCGGAGAAGCCAAAGCAAACGCGATTCAGAAACTTTAATACGTAGTCCGATGTTGTTGAATTCTGATTCAAAACGACCTCGATGATATCAGATTTCGCGGCAACCTTCTTTGCTCCCTCTTGAAGCCCAGTCGGTGACACAAGGATTCCCCCTGACGCCCCAACGTCTTGAATGTTCCATGCCAAAGCCGCCGTGATTGCTTGACTGATACCAGCCTTTGTATGGCGTTTGCACTCAACGACGATGAAGTGACTTCTGTCAGTTGCAAACCCCTTGGCATCTATTTCCCATTTGGTTCCGCTGTCGCCAGCTACCAGTTGCTTTCCCTCAAATCGGCCGAGCCCGAAATGCTCAGCGAACCGATTGGCTTTGCTTAGCTGTATAGTACAGCATCCATCAACCAGGGTCTGTAAGGTTAGGTGTCATTATCTTTCCCCGATAACTCCGGGAAAGGTAACTGAATCGGTGAAAGCAGAAATGAAACCCCATCTTCAATCTGCTTAACGTGCCAGATGGCAATGCCTGTTGGCTGT
Source organism: Chromobacterium sp. Panama (assembly GCF_003052555.1). Taxonomy (NCBI): domain Bacteria; kingdom Pseudomonadati; phylum Pseudomonadota; class Betaproteobacteria; order Neisseriales; family Chromobacteriaceae; genus Chromobacterium; species Chromobacterium sp. Panama. The sequence goes on along the minus strand of NZ_QARX01000001.1, from coordinate 2,874,417 downwards.
ATGTTTAGACTCAATGGAAAGACAAACGACGGCAACCATAAAAGCTGAATAGTACCATTACCCTCCCAGCCGCACTCGACGAAACGCTCTTTTGCTATTGCTTCGTAGTCTGCCGCTCTCAATCCAACAAGTGACTGAGGGCTTTGCAGGAACAGAAGGTTATCGATCCACTCAAAGCTGTATACAAAGAAAGACCGAAGTGCTTCGGGCTCGTAGGTGATGACTTCATTGGCGGAAATTGAGTAGGCCACTACCTATGATCCCCAACAGTTATTCAGATGCAAAAATGTTTGGGAGATTGAGAATAATATGGACACGTCGGAACTATCTCTAAGTTTTTGAATGATAGCGAGACTATCCGAAACCAGTCTCCTTATCAATCAAAAATCATAAGGGAAGAGCTAACGTCCGCTATGCGATATTTCCCTGTCGGCTCACTTTTAGCCAGTAAGGGGCAAGCAGGTATGCTTGTGGAGTCCACTGCTCGAAAAGTAGTTGCTATCCCATCTGGCACGCAGAGAGCGATACAAAATTCATAAGTCTCAAAACGGCTGCAGTGGCTTGACCCCCCATCTCCCTCTAAGCAACAATCCCTCCGTGCCGTTTCATCCCGGCACTGGGCCGTGAGAACCCATCGACTGCAGGCGAGGTGCTGTTTTCAGCACGTTTTCCAAACTTGCGTTGCGTCTGCCTGATCGGCAGCCGCTGGTTTTCACGCACTTCTAGCAAGAGGTTGCCCATGTCTGATTTCTCTAAACCCCGCCGTTCCTGCTACCGTTTCCCCTCCAGCGAAGCCAAAGACCTCCGTCTGCCCTTTGTCCGCCGCGTGCCGGGCCGCACTTATCCGCATTACTGGCAGCCGGCGGAGCCCCAGGATTATTTCGAGGCTTGCGCGATTGGCCGCCAGTACGCGGCGCACATGGCGCAGTTGTTGAAGACCAACCGCCAGCACGCGGCGCGCGGGCTGTTGTTCCGCATTGCCAGCGATATGGATTTTGCCGACAAGAGTTACCGCATCGGCCTGTGCAAGGGCTTCTTCAATTATCTGGAGATGCTGCTGAATCTGGCGGTGGAGCGGGTGGATCTGGCGCAGCATGTGGAGGCGGTGCAGCAGCTATATCTGTGCCTGGAGCAGTTGGCGCAGGCGCAAACGCAGAAGCGTTACCGCAAGCGCGGCCGGGGTCGCCAGCGCTGAGCGCGTTGGTCATGAAAAAACGGCCCTTCGGGGCCGTTTGGTTTTGTGCTGTGTGTATTAGAGCCTGTTCAAAATCTCGCGCGCAAGAGCGAGACAAGGCGGAAACCGCTGAGACAGCGGAATGTACAAGTGGCACATGAGCATTTTGAGCTTGTACTCACCGTGCAAGACTTCACGACGCGCAGCAGATCGTAAACAGATTCTTAGCGCGCGAGTTCGGAGTAATGGTGCTCATCATACTGTCCGTCCAGATAGTCGTTGACGCGGTCGTTGAAGGCGATCCAGTGCGGTGTTTTCTGGTGTTCGGCCAGACGCTCCTTGCTGTCCCACAGTTCGATCAGCGCGTAGCGCAGCGGCTCGCCGGCTTGCTGCCAAAGCTGGTAGTAGTTGCAGCCGGTTTCCTTATTGGATTCCCGCACCATGGTGTTGAGCAGGGTGAGGAAGTCTTGTTGGCTTTCGGCTTTGACGTTGAAGAATACGTTCAGGGTAATCATGAGAGGGCCTCTGGTATTGGGTGAATGAATGCGAATGTTCCGCTGCCGTCGGCGCGGTGTATCCATGGAGGCCATTCTACGAAGCCCTGTTATTCGTTAAAAGTGAAATATAATTAGCTTTGTATTCGTTTTTTATGAATCAATGTCGTGATGGTTCAAGGCCAGGCTGGGTGAGGGGCGGACGGCGGCAAAAGAAAAACGGCCCCGGGGGGCCGTTTTGTCATGATGCCTTGCTGGTGTAGAGCCTGTTTACGATCTCGCGAGCTAAGGCGAGACAAGGCGAAAACAGCTGAGGAAGCGGAATGTACTCGTGGTACATGAGCATTTCGAAGCTGTTTTTAACGCAGTATCGGCGACGCGCAGCAGATCGTAAGCAGGTTCTTCAGAACGCGAAGTGCTCGTCCTGCAACTCCATCAACGGCTTGGCGCCGGCCTTGAGCTTGGCCAGCAGGCTGTGCACTTCCGGGAACAGCTTAGCCATATAGAAGCGGCCGGTCAGGATCTTGGCCTGGTAGAAGCCGTCTTCACCGCCGCCCAGCTTGGAATGAGCCACTTCCGCCATTTGCGCCCACAGCCAGGCGTAGCTGAGGTGGCCGATCAGGCGCAGGTAGTCGGTGGCGGCCGCGCCGGCTTCGTCGCGGTTCTGCATGCCGGCCATACCGATGCCCATGGTCACTTCGCCCACGTCTTTCAACAGCTTGGCCAGCGGGGCCACGTAGTCGGCCAGTTTGTCGTTGCCTTCATTGGCCTGGCAGAACTTGTGGATTTGCTTGGTGAACTTGCGCAGCTTCTGGCCCTGGTCCATCAGCACTTTGCGGCCCAAGAGGTCGATGGCCTGGATGCCGTTGGTGCCTTCGTAGATCTGGGAGATGCGGCAGTCGCGCACCAGTTGTTCCATGCCCCATTCGCGGATGTAGCCATGGCCGCCGAATACTTGCATGCCCAGGTTGGCGGCTTCGTAGCCGTTGTCGGTCATGAAGGCCTTGGCCACCGGGGTGAGCAGGGCCACGAGGTCGGCGGCGTCCTGGCGGGCGTCGGCGTCCGGGTGTTTGTCTTCAATGTCCAGTTGCAGCGCCAGCAGGCTGGTCAGCGCGCGGCCGGCCTCGGTGTAGGCTTTCTGGGTCAATAGCATGCGGCGCACGTCCGGGTGGACGATGATGGGGTCCGCCGGCTTGTCCGGGCATTTGTCGCCGGAGAGCGAGCGCATTTGCAGGCGTTCGCGCGCATAGGCCAGCGCGCCCTGGAAGGAGGCTTCGCCTATGCCCAGGCCTTGCATGCCGCAGCCCAGGCGGGCGGCGTTCATCATGGTGAACATGCAGGACAGGCCTTTGTTGACTTCGCCAATCAAATAGCCCTTGGCGCCGTCCAGGTTGATCACCGCGGTGGCGTTGGCCTTGATGCCCATCTTGTGTTCCAGGCTGCCGCAGGCCACGGGGTTGCGGCTGCCGTCGTCATGGAATTTGGGCACGATGAACAGGGAGATGCCTTTCACGTCCTTGGGCGAGTCCGGCAGGCGGGCCAGCACCAGGTGGATGATGTTGTCGGACATATCATGTTCACCGGCGGAGATGAAAATCTTGGTGCCGGTAATGCTGTAGCTGCCGTCGCCGTTGGGTTCGGCGCGGGTTTTGAGCAGGCCCAGGTCGGTGCCGCAGTGCGGTTCGGTCAGGCACATGGTGCCGGTCCAGCTGCCGTCCACCAGTTTGGGCAGGTAGGCCGCTTTTTGCGCTTCGGTTCCGTGGGCATGAATGGCAGAATACGCGCCGTGGGACAGGCCGGGGTACATGGACCAGGCCACGTTGCTGGAGCACTGCATTTCCATGATGGGGAAGCTCAGCGCCTTGGGCATGCCCTGGCCGCCGTAGGCCGGGTCGCAGTCCAGCGCCGGGAAGCCCAGTTCACAGTATTGCTGGTAGGCTTCCTTGAAGCCGGGCGGGGTGGTGACGGATTTGGTGGTGCTGTCGTAGTGACAGCCTTCTTCGTCGCCCTGGCGGTTCAGCGGCGCCAGTTCGCTTTCACAGAACTGGGCGGCGGCCTCCAGATAAGAGCGGAAAATGTCCTGGGTGGCTTCTTCGTAGCCGGGCAGGGTGGGGATGATGTCCTGTACCTTGATCAGCTCGTGGAGCACGAAATCGAAATCCCGCAGCGGGGCTTGGTATGCAGGCATGGGTCTCTCCTGTTGGTTTGCGCGGCCTGGACGATCCGGCCCAGGTCTGTCGTGTTTGGGTTCGCCCTGCGCTTGGGCGAATAATTCAAACGCTTGTTTAAATTATCGACGTGGCTTTGACAAGCTTTTCGCGTTTTACCCGTCGCCGAGTGTGGTTTAACGGCAACGCGCGCGCACAAGGATCAAAACATTCCAGATGACTTGGTTTAGACGCAAGGTACGCAAATGGGTTGCCTATCGGCACCATTGGTTTCAGAAGCCGGGCCTGCGCCGGCTGGCGCCCTATCTGGACCGGCCGGCGTATTGGTCGCTGAACCGCCGCAAGGTGGCGATGGGGGTGGGGGTGGGTTTGTTCGCCGGCCTGATGCCCGGCCCCACGCAAAAGGTGACGGCGGTGGCGCTGGCTTTGCTGATGCGGGTGAATCTGCCGGTGGCGGTGTTGTTCACGCTGTACACTAACCCTTTGACCGTATTGCCGCTGTACTTTCTGGCTTATGCTTATGGCAAGCTTTTACTGGGCAATCCGGCTGCGGGTACAATGACGCCGCCGCCCAATTGGGACCGGATGAGCTTGCCGGATTGGTGGCACGCCTGCCTGAATTGGCTGGCGGAGCTGGGCTGGCCCTTGCTGGTGGGATTGCCGGCGCTGGGCCTGACCTTTGCCGTGATCGGCTATGCGTTGACGCGGCTGCTGTGGCGCTGGGCGGTGATCAGCGCCTGGAAAAGCAGGCATTGCAGAACACTTTAAGGGGTGATTGTGGATCTGGTTGAAAAGCAGTTGTCGTCGGAGCTGGTGTATCAGGGCGGTTTTCTCAAGGTTCATAAAGACGAGGTGGCGCTGCCGGACGGCGCGGCGTCCACGCGCGAATACATTCTGCACCCCGGCGCGGTGGCGGTGCTGGCGCTGACGCCGGACGGCAAGCTGGTGCTGGAGCGCCAGTACCGTTACCCGGCCGGCCGCGAGTTCGTGGAGATTCCCGCCGGCAAGATAGACCCGGACGAGGACCCGGCGGCCACCGCCAGGCGGGAGTTGTTGGAGGAAACCGGCTACGCGGCGGAGCGCTGGACGTATCTGGGCACCGCTTATCCCTGCATTGGCTATTCCAACGAGCGCATCAGTTATTACCTGGCGGAAGGGCTGAGCCAGCAGGGCAGCCGGCTGGACGAGGGCGAATTCCTGGAGGTGCTGACGGTGCCGGTGGCCCAGGCGATGGAGATGACGCTGAGCGGGGCGATCTGCGACAGCAAGTCCATCGTGGGCCTGCACTGGCTGGCGGCGCATCAGGCCGGGAGGATGCCGGGTGTCGCCGTTTGATCCTTACCGGGATCGACGGCGCGGGCGCCGCATCAGCATGGGCTGCAAGGCTCGCATCCGTTCTTTGATCAGCGGCGAAACCCATTACGGCGAGTGTGTGGATCTGTCGGTGGACGGCATGGCCTTGCGCTCGTCCTTTGTGCCGCAGTTTGGCGAGCGTCTGTCCGTGATCGTGCTGGCCCCGGGCGTGGGCGGCATGCCGGGCAAGCCCTTGGAGGCGGTGGTGGAGGTGAAGCGCTGCAATGAGGTGCAGCGCGGCCGCATCTATGAAATCGGCGTGCGCATTGTGCAGCGCAAAGGCTGAGCGCCGCAGTCCGCGCGGGCGCGGCGCATTCTTTATATTCCCTTCTCTTTTTCCGCCGCGCTGCGCGGCGTGAATGTTTCAATCGCCGCGATGGAAACGTTTGATTCTCAAAGCGTTTTTTTAGGGCCGATTTCCGTTTACTCCCGCTTACACGCCGCTCGTCTTCCGTTACAAAAAAAAGCTGGCGGAATTCACCATCCATTTCAAATACTTGTATTGAATCTGGCTCACGATCTCATATTTTGTGTGCAGGCGCGGTTTTGCCCTGCCAGGCTGTGCGTTATGCTATACCCAGAAAAAGAAAGCCGGAAACAATGTGAATACTCTAATTCAGCAAGGGGAGCAGCGGATGCCGCGTGCATATCGTTTGCGCCTCTGCTACCTGCCAGGAGAGAGCCATGCACCCGGATATCTTCAGTCACTACGCTGCTCGTTACGACAAGACTCGTGAGGAGGAGTACACCATCCAGGAGTACCTGGAGCTCTGCAAGAAAGACCCCGGCGCTTACGCCACCGCCGCAGAGCGCATGCTGGCCGCCATAGGCGAGCCGGAGCTGGTGGACACTCGGCACGATTCGCGTCTGTCCCGCATCTTTTCCAACAAAGTCATCAAGGTCTATCCCGCGTTCCGTGATTTTTACGGCACCGAGGAGGTGATCGAACAGGTGGTGTCCTACTTCCGCCACGCCGCGCAAGGCCTGGAAGAGAAGAAGCAGATCCTCTATTTGCTGGGTCCGGTGGGCGGCGGCAAATCGTCCATTGCCGAGAAGCTGAAAGAGCTGATGGAGCTGGTGCCGTTCTATTGCCTGAAAGGCAGCCCGGTCAACGAGTCTCCGCTGGCGCTGTTCAATTACGACGAGGACGGGGCGCTGCTGGAAGAGGAATACGGCATTCCGCGCCGTTATCTGAAGAGCATCCCCAGCCCGTGGGCGGTGAAGCGGCTGCATGAGTTCAACGGCGACATCGGCCAGTTCCGCGTGGTCAAACGCTATCCGTCCGTACTCAAGCAGATCGCGGTGGCCAAGACCGAGCCGGGCGACGAGAACAATCAGGATATTTCGTCGCTGGTGGGCAAGGTGGATATCCGCAAGCTGGAGAAATACGCGCAGGACGACCCGGACGCTTACAGCTACTCCGGCGGCTTGTGCCTGGCCAACCAGGGCTTGCTGGAATTCGTGGAGATGTTCAAGGCGCCGATCAAGGTCTTGCACCCGCTGCTGACGGCCACTCAGGAAGGCAACTTCAAGGGCACCGAGGGCTTTGGCGCGATTCCGTTTGAAGGCGTGATTCTGGCCCACTCCAACGAATCCGAGTGGAAGCAGTTCCGCAACAACAAGAACAACGAGGCTTTCCTGGATCGGATCTACATCGTCAAGGTGCCGTATTGCCTGCGCGTGTCCGACGAGATCAAGATCTACGACAAGCTGATCCGCAACTCTTCGCTGGGCCGCGCGCCGTGCGCGCCGGGCACGCTGAAGATGATGTCGCAGTTCGCGGTGCTGTCGCGGCTGAAAGAGCCGGAAAACTCCAGCCTGTTCAGCAAGATGCAGGTCTACGACGGAGACAATCTGAAGGATACGGATCCCAAGGCCAAATCCATCCAGGAATACCGCGATTACGCGGGGGTGGACGAGGGCATGAGCGGCTTGTCCACGCGCTTCGCCTACAAGATTCTGTCCAAGGTGTTCAACTTCGATCACAGCGAAGTGGCGGCCAACCCGGTGCACTTGCTGTACGTGATCGAGCAGCAGGTTGAGCGCGAGCAGTTCCCGGCGGAAATCGAGCAGAAGTATCTGACCTTCCTGAAGGAGTACCTGGCGCCCAAGTACGTGGAGTTCATCGGCAAGGAGATTCAAACCGCTTATCTGGAAAGCTACTCCGAATACGGCCAGAACATCTTCGACCGCTACGTCAGCTTCGCGGACTTCTGGATTCAGGATCAGGAGTACCGCGATCAGGACACCGGCGAGATCTTCGACCGAACCTCCTTGAACGCGGAGCTGGAGAAGATAGAGAAGCCGGCCGGGATTTCCAACCCCAAAGACTTCCGCAACGAGATCGTCAACTTCGTGCTGCGGGCGCGGGCCAACAACGGCGGCAAGAATCCCACCTGGACCAGCTACGAGAAGCTGCGCACGGTCATAGAGAAGAAGATGTTCTCCAACACCGAGGAGCTGCTGCCGGTGATCTCCTTCAACGCCAAGGCCAGCGCCGAGGATGCGAAGAAGCACGAGGACTTCGTCAACCGCATGGTGGAAAAAGGCTACACCGCCAAGCAAGTGCGTCTGTTGTGCGAATGGTATCTGCGAGTGCGCAAGTCCTCGTAAGCCGTCGCTGATCCGGCGCCGCCTGGGGCGGCGCTGGAAATCGCCCGCGCGGCCGCTGTCGCCGCCGGGTGGTGAAGAATATAACAACAGCAAGCCAGGCGATGGCCGCCCGCGGGCGGCCGCCGCCGGCACAGGCAAAGCGAGGTGCTTATGTCCCACATCATCGATCGGCGCCTCAACGGCAAGAACAAGTCCGCGGTCAACCGCGAACGGTTTCTGCGCCGTTTCAAGGCCCAAATCAAGGAGGCCGTCGCCAAGGCGGTCAAGGGGCGCAGCATTACCGATATCGAGAGCGGGGAGAAGGTCTCGATTCCGGTAAAGGATATTTCCGAACCCGTGTTTCATCACGGCAAGGGCGGCATGACGGAAAACGTGCACCCAGGCAATGAGGAGTTCGTCAAGGGCGACCGCCTGCCGCGGCCGCAGGGCGGCGGGGGCGGAGGCGGCAGCAAGGCCAGCCAGGACGGCGAGGGCGAGGACGATTTCGTGTTCCAGCTGTCGCGCGAAGAGTTCATGAACGTGTTCTTCGACGACCTGGCCCTGCCCAATCTGATCAAGACCCAGCTGATGGGCATTGAGGAGATGAAGACGGTGCGCGCCGGTTACACCAACGACGGCACGCCGGCCAACATCAATATCGTGCGTTCGCTGCGCGGCGCGCTGGCGCGGCGGGTGGCGATGGCCGCGCCCACCATGGCCACGCTGGGCGACGCGGAGGAGGAACTCGACACCCTGATGGAGGATGACGAGGACAACACCTCGGAAATCCGCGAAAAACGGCAAAGCATTCACCGGCTGCGCGAACGCATCGCCAGCATTCCGTGGATAGACCCGTTCGACCTGCGCTACAACAACCGGGTTAAGCAGCCCAAGCCCACCAGTCAGGCGGTGATGTTCTGCATCATGGACGTGTCCGGCTCCATGGACGAGCAGAAAAAGGACATGGCCAAGCGTTTCTTCATCCTGCTGTACCTGTTCCTGCAGCGCAATTACGAGAAGATCGAGGTGGTGTTCATCCGCCATCACACCAGTGCGGTGGAGGTGAGCGAGGAGGATTTCTTCCACTCGCGCGAATCCGGCGGCACCGTGGTGTCCTCGGCGCTCAATCTGATGGCGGAGATCGTCAAGAAACGCTACGCCGGCAGCGAATGGAATATCTACGCCGCCCAGGCGTCCGACGGCGACAACTGGGACAGCGATTCCGCCAACTGCGGCCGCATCATGGAGGAGGACCTGCTGCCTTACTGCCAGTACTTCGCCTACATCGAGATCACCGAAGGAGAGCCGCAAAACCTCTGGTACGAATACTTGAAGGTGCAGGAACGCAACCGCCAGTTCGCCATGCAGAAAATTCGTTCGGCTTCCGACATCTACCCGGTCTTCCGGGAACTGTTCAAGCGCCAGCCGGCCAATGGCCGCGCCGCCACCGCCTGAGAACGTGTTTATGATCTCGCGAGACAAGGCGGAAACGAGCGAAAAAGCGGAATGTACACGTGGTACATGAGCATTTTGAGCTTGGTTTCGACGCCGTATCGCCGACGCGCAGCAGATCGTAAACAGGTTCTGAGCGGTCTTGCCAAGGGGGGAGCAACATGACACCGATTTCTACCGGGTCCGAATGGACCTTCGACCTGGTCGACGAGTACGACCGGCAGATACGCACCATCGCGGTGGATGAATTCAAGCTGGATGTCTATCCCAACCAGCTGGAAGTCATCACCGCCGAGCAGATGATGGACGCCTACGCCTCGGTGGGCATGCCGGTCAACTACCATCACTGGAGCTACGGCAAGCATTTCGTCGCCACCGAAAAGAGCTATAAGCGCGGCCAGATGGGGCTGGCCTATGAGATTGTGATCAACTCCAACCCCTGCATCGCCTATCTGATGGAGGAAAACTCCATGACGATGCAGGCGCTGGTGATCGCCCACGCCGCTTACGGCCACAACAGCTTCTTCAAGGGCAACTACCTGTTCCGCGCCTGGACCGACGCCTCGGCCATCATCGACTATCTGGTGTTCGCCAAGAGCTACATCACCAAGTGCGAGGAGCGCTATGGCATAGACGCGGTGGAAGACTTGCTGGACAGTTGCCACGCGCTGATGAATTACGGCGTGGACCGCTACAAGCGGCCGCAGAAGCTGTCGCTGGCCAAGGAGCAGGCGCGCCAGGAAGAGCGCGAGCAATACCTGCAAACCCAGGTCAACGACCTGTGGCGCACCATTCCCAAGCGCGACAAGGACGGCAGCGACAAGGCGCCGCCGCGTTTTCCGCCGGAGCCGCAGGAAAACCTGCTGTACTTCATCGAGAAATCCGCGCCGCTGCTGGAGCCTTGGCAGCGCGAGGTGGTGCGCATCGTGCGCAAGGTGGCGCAGTATTTCTACCCGCAGCGGCAGACCCAGGTGATGAACGAGGGCTGGGCCACGTTCTGGCACTACACCATCCTCAACCGTCTGTACGACAAGGGCATGGTCACCGACGGCTTCATGATGGAGTTTTTGCAGAGCCACACCAATGTGGTGTACCAGCCGCCGGTGACGGCGCGTTGGTACAACGGCATCAACCCGTACGCGCTGGGCTTCTCCATGTATCAGGACATCAAGCGCATTTGCGAAGCCCCCACCGACGAGGACCGCGCCTGGTTCCCGGACCTGGCCGGCACGCCGTGGCGGGAGTCCCTGGAGTTCGCGATGAAGAACTTCAAGGACGAGAGCTTTATCTCGCAGTATCTGTCGCCCAAGCTGATTCGCGATTTCCGTCTGTTCTCCATCCGCGACGACGACCACGACGACAAGCTGGAGGTGTCCGCCATCCACGACGATATGGGCTACCGCGATATCCGCGGCAAGCTGGCGGAGCAGTACAACCTGGGTTCGCGCGAGCCCAATATCCAGGTGTGGTCGGTCAATGTGCGCGGCGACCGCAGCCTGGTGCTGCGCCACACCATGCACAACCGGCGGCCGCTGGACGACAACAGCGCCAACGAGGTGCTCAAGCACGTGTGCCGGCTGTGGGGCTTCGACGTGAGGCTGGAAAGCGTGGACGGCAATGGCGACGTCAAGCAGAGCTACGAGATGAAATCCAACCTGGATGGGGCGCGCGTGTAGCCGCGGCGGCCTGTGATATAGTCGAAAACCCGGGGCCGGCGGTCGTCGCCCCCGGGTTTTTCATGCCGCCGGCGGATGCAACTTTCCCTCCGGGCCGCTCTCGAATTCCTATTTCGATTGCGCGTCGCCGCCGCAAAGCCTGTTTCGCTTCACGCGAGGCGGCCCCGGCCGCGCTCTGCCTCGCCGGCGCGCGGCGGACTTTGAACCAGCGCTCACAAGGGAGACGATATGGACCACCAGCATTGCGATCATCCAGCGCCGGAGCGCGCGCCCAAGGTGGGCGTGGAACGCTTGCGGCCCTTCGACAAGGAGGCGTTTGAGCGCGCGGTGACCGATTTGCTGACCGCCTGCGGCTTTCAGCCGCAAGGCGATCCGCATCTGGGCAGGACCGCGGAACGTGTCGGCGCGTTTTGGCGCGACCGCTTGCTGGACGGCTACGCCGCCGATCCGAGCGAGGTGCTGGGCTGCGGTTTTGAAGACGATTCCCGCGAGATGGTCATCATCAGCAATATCTCCATCCACAGCCTGTGTCCGCACCATCTGGTGCCCTTCGAAGGCATCGCCCACGTCGCCTACATTCCGGGCGGACGGCTGCACGGCTTCGGCCGCATCGCGCGGCTGATCGACGTGATCTCGCACCGCTTGAATTACCAGGAATGGATTTGCCAGGAAGTGGCGGACGCCTTGGTGCGGCACGGCATGGCCAAGGGCGCGGCCTGTGTGATCCAGGCCAAGCAGATGTGTTTGCAACTGGGGGAAAACCGGCGCGGCGCGGAGGCGGTGATCACTCAGGGCTTCGCCGGAGAAGTGGGCGAGGCGGACCGCGCGCGTTTCCTCAGCGAGTGCAAGCAGGCCTCGCACCGCTGAGCGTTTACTCTTGGTGCGGGTGGGGCAAGGGCACGAAAGCCCGCAAGGCGTGCTCCCGGCTGCTCAGCTCCGCCAGCCGCACGCCGTAAACCGCTTCCAGCGTTTCCCGCCGCATGATTTCGGGCGTGGGCCCGAAGCCGGCGGCGCGTCCTTCGTTCAGCAGCAGCACATTGTCGGCGTGGCGCAGCGCCAGGTTCAGATCGTGCACCACGGCCAGCGCGCCGATGTTCAGCTCGCGGCAGATGCGGGCCACCTGCGCCAGCAGCGCGTCGGCCATGGCGAAGTCCAGCGCGGCGGTGGGTTCGTCCAGCAATAGATAGCGTTCCGCGTCCGCCGAGGCCAGCAACTGGCACAGTGCGCGCGCCAGGTGGACGCGTTGCTGTTCGCCGCCGGACAGCGTGCGCGCCTGGCGTCGCGCCAGCTCCGCGGTGCAGGTGAGTTCCATCGCCTGGCGGCAGGCCGCGCCGGCGTCGCCCAGCAGATAGGCGCCGGACTGGATCAGCTCCATCGTGCTCCAGCCGGCCGGCGTCAGCGGATTTTGCTCCACCACCGCGCGCTGGCGCGCCAGTTGCGCGGCGGATTGGCCGCGCAGCGGCCGCCCGGCCATCCACGCCTCGCCGGCGCTGGGCGCGTGCAGACCGGCCAGCATGCCCAGCAAGCTGCTTTTGCCGGCCCCGTTGGGGCCTAGCACGATATTGAGTTCGCCCGGCGCCACGCGCAGGGACACTGCCTCCACCAAGAGGCGGCCCTGGCGGGAAAGGCTGAGGGCGCGGGCTTCAAGCATGGGCGTCCTTTTCCGCGCTTTGCCGCAGCAGCCACAGGAAAAAGGGCGCGCCTATCAGGCTGGTGATCACGCCCACCGGCAGTTCGCTGGGCGCCAGCAGGCTGCGCGCCAGCCAGTCCGAGGCGATGGCCAGCAGCGCGCCCAGCATGGGCGCGATCCACAGCAGCCGGCGCGCGTTGCCGCCCACCAGTTGGCGCGCCAGGTGCGGGCCCATCAGGCCGATGAAACCGATCATGCCGCAGGCGGACACCACCAGGCCGGCGGCCAGGGCCGCCAGGATCACCACCTGCCATTCGCGGCGACGCACTTCAAAGCCCAGGTGAAAGGCGGCGGTTTCGCCCAATTGCAGCGCGTTGAGAAAGCGCCACTGCCGGTGCAGCGCCAGCCAGACCAGCGGCGCGGCCGCGCACAGCAAGACGGTTTGCGGCCAGTCCACGCTGGCGAAGCTGCCCATCAGCCAGAAAATCACCACGCGCAAGGAGCCGTCGGGCAGGGTGGTGATCAGCAGGGTCAGCAGGCTGCCCAGCAAGGAACTGATGGCGAGACCGCTGAGGATCAGCCGGCTGCCGCCTTGTTGGGTCTGGCCCAGCAGGCGGATCAGCAATAAGGAGAACAGGCCGCCGGCGAAGGCGGACGCGGACACCGCGTAGAGGCCGGCGCCCAGGCTCAGCGCGGCGGCGGCGGCCAGCGCCGCGCCGCTGTTGATGCCGATCAGGCCGGGTTCGGCCAGCGGGTTGCGGAAACGCGCCTGCACCGCCGCGCCGGCGCTGGCCAGCAAGGCGCCGGCGCTGGCGCTGGCCAGCAGGCGCGGCAGCCGCAGCTGCCACAGCAATTGCCATTCCAGTTCCGGCAAGGGCTGGCCGGCCAGCAAACGGGACGCGTCCATGCCGCTGCCGTGCAGCAGCGAGGCGAGAGAGAGGAGAATCAGGCCGGCCGCGAGGGCCAGGGTCAGCGGGAAGAGGCGCATGGAAAGGGGGGCGGGGAGGAGGCTCCCCGCCGGCGCTTAGCGCAGGCCCAGCACGTCCTGCATATCGAACAGGCCGCGCGGTTTGCCGGCCAGCCAGCGCGCGGCGCGCACCGCGCCGTTGGCGAAGGTGGCGCGGCTGGAGGCCTTGTGGCTGATTTCCACGCGTTCGCCGATGGCGGCGAACAAGGCGGTGTGGTCGCCGACCACGTCGCCGCCGCGCACGGTGGCGAAGCCTATGGTGTGCGGATCGCGCTCGCCGGTCACGCCTTCGCGGCCGTAAACCGCGCATTCTTTCAAGTCGCGGCCCAGCGCGTCGGCGATGACTTCGCCCATGCGCAGCGCGGTGCCGGACGGCGCGTCCACTTTATGACGGTGGTGGGCTTCGATGATTTCGATGTCGTAGCCGTCGTCCAGTACTCGCGCCGCCATGTCCAGCAGCTTGAAGGTGAGGTTGACGCCAACGCTGAAATTGGAGGCGAACACGATGCCGATCCGGTCGCCGGCGGCGCGGATCGCCGCCTTGCCGGCCTCGTCGAAGCCGGTGGTGCCGATGATCATCTGCACGCCGCGCTCGGCGCAGGCGGCCAGGTGTTCCAGCGTGCCTTCCGGGCGGGTGAAGTCGATGACGGCGTCGGCGCCTTCCAGCGCCTGGAGGAAGTCGCCGCCTATCTTGACGCCGGTGTGCTTGCCGATGAACAGGCCGGCGTCCTGGCCGATGAATTCCGAGCCGGGGCGGTCCACCGCTGCGTGCAGCGCCACGCCGGGCGCGGCCAGCGCCGCTTCAATCAGGGTCTTGCCCATGCGGCCGCCGGCGCCGACCACCACCAGTTTCAGCGGGGAGGCGCTCATGGCTTGGCTTCCTGGGCCGGCGCGGAGGCGGTCAGCGGCGGGCGTTCGGCCGGCTGCGCCTGGCCTTCCACGCGCTCCAGCACGTCGCCGTTGAAGTGGACGGTCAACAGGCGGTTGCTGTTTTTATCCAGCTTGCCCTGCTTGATGTCGCTATAGGTGTAATCCCAGCGATTGGCGTGAAACGCGTCGGCCAGTAGCGGAGAACCCAACAGGAAACGCACTTGCGAGCGCGTCATGCCCGGTTTAAGTTTGGCGACGGCATCCTCTGTGACATAATTGCCCTGCTGGATTTCCATCTTGTGCGGGCTGAGCCAGTTCAGAGGGTTCATTGAGCTGCAGCCGGAGAGGGCAAGGACGGCGACAAAAATCAGGGCGCGCATGATACTCCGTGACCTAAAAGTTATGAGGCGGTAATTAGGCAAAGCCGTGAAAAGGCTTTATCATGATCTGAAATCGACCCACTTTATATCACGATGAGCAAAGCCAGTCACCTTAAAGATATCGGCCTCAAGGCCACCGGCCCGCGTTTGAAAATCCTCGATCTGTTCGAGGAGGAGCACGCTGGTCACATGTCGGCGGAAGATGTCTACCGCAAGCTGCTCGCGGAAAATATCGACATCGGCCTTGCCACCATTTACCGCGTGCTGACGCAGTTCGAGCAGGCGGGCATTCTGGTGCGCCACCATTTCGAAACCGGCAAAGCGGTGTACGAGCTGAACCAGGGCGGTCATCACGATCACATGGTGTGCGTCAGCTGCGGCAAGGTGGTCGAGTTCTTCGATCCGGAGATCGAGGCTTTGCAAGACCGCATCGCCGAGCAGCATGGCTTCCGCATCGTCGATCACGCGCTGTACATGTACGGCGAGTGCCCGGACTGCCTTAACGCCAAGAAGGCATGATTCCCTGGCTCGGTCCTGAGCCGGTCTTCCCTCCGGTGCGGCTGGCTCTGCGCGAACCCAACGGTTTGCTGGCCGCCGGAGGCGATTTGTCCCCGCAGCGCATCCTGGCTGCTTACTCCCAAGGCATTTTCCCCTGGTTTTCCGAAGGCGAGCCCATTCTGTGGTGGTCGCCGGCGCCGCGCATGGTGCTGAGTCCGGACGAGCTCAAAGTCAGCCGTTCCATGGACAAGCTGCTGCGCAATCAACATTACGAAATCCGCGTGGACACTGCGTTTCGCGAAGTGATGTCGGCCTGCTCCGAACCAAGGGCGCAGCAGCAGGGCACCTGGATCGTGCCGGAGATGGTGGACGCCTATTGCCGTCTGTACCGGCTGGGCTACGCGCATTCTTTCGAGACCTGGATGGACGGCGAACTGGTCGGCGGCCTGTACGGCATCGGCCTGGGCTTGATGTTCTACGGCGAATCCATGTTTTCCCGGCGCAGCAACGCGTCCAAGCTGGCCTTCATCCACATGGTGCGCCATTTGCGGACGCAGGGGGTGACGATGATAGATTGTCAGATGCACACCCGCCATTTGCAGAGCTTGGGCGCCAAGTTGGTTTCGCGTCAGACATTTCTTGCTACTCTGAAAGAGAATGCCCGACGGGCGCAGCCCGCCGCGATGTGGAACTACCGGTATACCAATGAGCCATCGTGATCCCGGCCCGACAGTGGCCATCCATTTCTACGCCACCGCGCCCTATCCCTGCAGTTACCTGGCCGGGCGTCAGGCGCGTTCGCAGGTGGCGATCCCGGCGGAGGCGATCGATGGCGAGGTTTACAGCCAGTTGGTGAAGCTGGGCTTCCGCCGCAGCGGCCTGTATACCTATCGGCCGTATTGCGACAGTTGCCAGGCTTGCGTGCCGGTGCGGATTCCGGTGGAGCGTTTCGCGCCCAGCCGCACTCAGCGCAAGGTGGCGCGTCGGCTGGAGGCGATGCAGGTGCGCCTGCTGCCGCTGGAGTTCGACGCCGAACACTATGCGCTGTATCGCTGGTATCAGCAGTCGCGGCACGCCGGCGGCGGCATGTCGGACGACGATCCGCAGCAGTATTCGGAGTTCATCCTGAAAAGCGGGGTGGACAGCATGCTGGCGGAGTTTCGCCTGGACGGCGAATTGAAGATGGTCAGCCTGATCGACCGCCTGGCCGACGGCCTGTCCGCGGTATACACCTTTTACGATCCGGAAGACGCCAAATCCAGCCTGGGCGTGTTCAATGTGTTGTGGCAGGCGGAGCTGACGCGGCGGCTGGGGCTGCCGCACCTGTATCTGGGCTATTGGATACGCGAATGCCAGAAGATGTCCTACAAGGCGATGTATCAGCCCCTGCAGGCCTTGATGGACGGGCGATGGGTGGAGTTGTCCAGGCCGCGGGACGAGTGAGCGGCACCCAATGAAAAAGCCGGCGCGAGCGCCGGCTTTTTCATTGCTGACGCGGTCCGCGTCAGAGCCTGTTCAAGGCCTGCGAGTCGAAGACGTGCGACGGCGGGCCTTGAGCGGATGCTTAGAACGGCACTACGCGGTCGTTGCCGCCGCCGGTCAGCACGCGCACGCGCTGGTTGGCGGAGAACGGAATGTCGGCTTCCTGCACGATGGAGATCATGCGGCCGGAACCATCCAGCTTGACGGTGATTTCCAGCGCGTTCTTGCTCAGGCCGCGTTGAGCGGCCTGGGCGCCGAAGCCGCCGGCCAGCGCGCCTACGATGCCGCCGGCGATCTGGCCCTTGCCGCCGCCGATATTGCTGCCGGCCAGGCCGCCCAGCGCGGCGCCGCCCAGAGTCAGCAGCTCATTATTGCTGCCTTCCATTTTCACGTTCTGCACCGACACCACGGTGCCCAGCTGCACGGTCTGCGCCTGGCGCATCTGGCCTTTGGAGTAGACGGCGGCGGAGTCGGAGGTGGCGCAGCCGGTGAGCACGCCGGCGCTCAGCAGCGCGACGGCGGAAAGACGAATCAGTTGTTTTGCGTTCATATGAGTGAGTCCCATGTTATATAAGCGAGCCGGTTTGCCCCGGGATGGTCGCCGCAGGCCTGTCGCCGGGCTTCCTGAGGGAGGGCCCGTGCGCGGCCGCGCGTGCTGTTGTTCAGGGTTTGGCGCGCGCTGCGATCGCATTCGCGCATTCGGCCACCAGCGCCGGGCCTCGGTAGATCAGGCCGCTGTAGACTTGCACCAGGCTGGCGCCGGCGTCCAGTTTTTCCACGGCGTCCCGCCCGGACAGGATGCCGCCAACTCCTATGATAGGCAGAGCGCCGTCAAGTTCCTTGGCTAATTTGCGAATAACTGTTGTGGAACGGTCTTTGACCGGCGCGCCGGACAGGCCGCCGGCCTGCTCCGCCAACGGGTGGCCGGCCACCGCCTCGCGAGAGAGCGTGGTGTTGGTGGCGATGACGCCGTCGATGCGGTGTTCGGTCAGCAGGCGGGCGATGGCGACGATCTGATCGTCGTCCAGATCCGGCGCGATCTTCAGCGCCAGCGGCACGTGGCGGCCGTGCTTGTCGGCCAGCGCCTGCTGGCGCTGCTTCAATTGCGCCAACAGGCGGCCCAGTTCGTCGCCCTCCTGCAACTGGCGCAGGTTCTTGGTGTTGGGCGAGGAAATGTTGACGGCGACATAGCTGGCGTAGGCGTAGACCTTGTCCAGGCAGGCCAGGTAGTCGTCGGCGGCGTTTTCTATCGGGGTGGCGGCGTTCTTGCCGATATTGATGCCGAGCACGCCCTGGAATTTGCAGCGGCGCACATTGTCCAGCAGGGTGTCCACGCCCAGATTGTTGAAGCCCATGCGGTTGATGATGGCCTGGTGCTCCGGCAGACGGAACAGCCGCGGCTTGGGATTGCCCGGCTGGGGCCGCGGGGTGACGGTGCCGATTTCGATGAAGCCGAAACCCAGCGCGGCCAAGGCGTCGATATGCGCTCCATTCTTGTCCAGCCCGGCGGCGAGTCCCACCGCGTTGGGGAAGGTCAGGCCCATGGCTTGCACCGGCTTGCGCGCGGAGCTGTGGCAGGTCAGCGTGCTCAGGCGCAGCTTGTGCGCCTGGTCCAGCATGGCCAGCGTCTGTTCGTGGGCGGTCTCTGCGTCAAAGCGGAACAGCAGCGGGCGCAGAAGCGAATAGAGCATCTTGTTTCTCCAGGCAGCAAAATGCCCGGCATTATAACCGGGCATCGGGCGGGGGGATTAAAGAATCTGGCAGGCGTCGTCAAACTCGAAGCGCGGCGAGCGCGGGTAGAGCTTGTCCGCGGCGCCGTAGCCCAGGTTGACCAGGAAGTTGGATTTGAAGCGGCCGTCCGGGAAGAAGGCCTGGTCCACCGCGGCGTTGTCGAAGCCGGACATCGGACCGCAGTCCAGCCCCAGCGAGCGCGCGGCCAGCAACAGGTAGCCGCCTTGCAGGCTGCTGTTGCGCGAGGCGGTGGCCTGGATCGCCGCGTCGTTGCCTTCGAACCAGCTTCTGGCGTCGGCGTGCGGGTAGAGCTTGGGCAGGTGCTCGTAGAAACGCATGTCCTGAGCCACGATCACGCAGATCGGCGCGGCCATGGTTTTTTCGACGTTGCCTTCGGCCAGGCAGGGCTTGAGCTTGGCCTTGGCGGCGTCGCTTTGCACGAAGATGAAGCGCGCCGGCGAGCAGTTGGCGCTGGTGGGCGCCATTTTCAGCAGGTCGAACAGCTGGTGCAGCGTTTCGGCGGTGACCGGGCGGTCCTGCCAGTGGCTGTGGGTGCGGGCGTTGAGGAACAGCTGTTCCAGCGCGGAATGATGAATCGGGGTGCTCATATCGTGCTCCTCTTGAGAAACAGGGGTGTTAGCGGCCATTGGCCATGGATGCGTCTTGCGGCGACAGCACTTCGGCGTCGCTCAGCCCGCTCGCCAGCACGGTGATGGCGACGCGGCGGTTGCTGGCGCGGCCGTCGGCGGTGGCGTTGTCGCCCACCGGCAGGTTGGCGCCTCGGCCCACCGCCACCAGCCGTTCCGGCTTGATGCCGTTTTCCTGGAACAGGCGCACCACGCTGCCGGCGCGCGAGGCGGACAGTTCCCAGTTGGACGGGAAGTAGGAATTGCGGATGGGCACGGTGTCGGTGAAGCCTTCCACTCGGATCGGATTGTCCACCTTGGCCAGCTGCAGCGCCATATTGGCCATCAGCTGGCGCGACTGTTCGTTGGGCTGCGCCTGTCCGGTGGGGAAGAGCGCGGTGTCGCGGATGTCGATGGTGACGCCCTTGCTGCTGTGGGTGATGGTGACCTGGCCGCTCTTGACCAGCGGGTCCATCACTTTGGCCAGATCCTGGGTCAGGTTGGCGAGCCGGGTTTTTTCGTCGCCCTGGGCGGAGCCGGTGTTGGCTTTTTTCTCGGCCTGGTGTTCCCCCTTGACCGCCTTGGCGATGGGCTTGGTCTCCGGGATTTCTATCATGGTGTTGGCCCCGCCGCTGGGCGGGGTGGTGTTTACGCTGATGGTGGAGCCGGAGCGGAAGGCGTCCACGATGGCGGAGGAGAGCACGCGGTACTTGCCCTCGTTGACCGAGGAGATCGCGTACATCACCACGAAGAAGGCGAACAGCAGGGTGATGAAGTCGGCGTAGGAAACCA
Source organism: Chromobacterium sp. Panama (assembly GCF_003052555.1). NCBI lineage: Bacteria > Pseudomonadati > Pseudomonadota > Betaproteobacteria > Neisseriales > Chromobacteriaceae > Chromobacterium > Chromobacterium sp. Panama. Next base: position 2,854,532 of record NZ_QARX01000001.1, on the reverse strand, counting down.
GCCAACGTTCATGGTTCTCGTGTTCTTCTTCCTGTCGTTTTCTTCTGCGCGCCATGGTGTGCCTTGCCGGTTGGTCAGAACAGCTTGGTGTCGAACAGACTCTTCACGCCGCCGGCGAACTCCACGCCGATCTTGCGCGCCACGCGGCTGGACAGATCGTCTTGCTGAGTATAGTCGACGGTTTTCTCCGCCTTGATCACGTCGCGCGCCACCGAGCGCACCGTGCCCAGGCCGTCGGCCAGGCCCAGCGGGATGCTCTTGTCGCCCAGCCACACCATGCCGGAGAACAGTTGCGGGTCCTTGGCCAGGCGCTGGCCGCGGCCAGCCTGGACCGCCGCGATGAATTGCTGGTGGATGTCGTCCAGCAATTGCTGGCGGATGGCTTCTTGCTTGGGGTTGACCGGGGAGAAGGGGTCGCCCATCGCCTTGTTTTCGCCGGAGGTGCGCAGGCGGCGGTCCACGCCCAGTTTTTCCATGGCGCCGGTGAAGCCGAAGCCGTCGGACAATACGCCGATGGAGCCGATGATGCTGGCCTTGTCGACGAAGATCTTGTCGGCGGCGGAGGCGATGTAATAGCAGCCGGACGCGCAGACCTCGCTGACCACCACGTAAACCGGCACCGACGGGTGCAGCTTCTTCTGGCGGCGGATTTCGTCATAGGCCATGCCGGACAGCGCCGGGCTGCCGCCCGGGCTGTTGGCGTCGATGATGATGCCCTTGGTGCTCTTGTCGCCGTAGGCGTCGGTCAGGGCCTGGCTCAGCTTGTTGGCGGTGTCGCTCTGGCTGTCGATCACGCCTTCCAGCGTGATGACGGCGGTGTGCCCGGAGCCGACGATGCCGGCGGTGGCCTTGTCCTCGTTGCGCATGAACAGGCTGAACAGGATGAAACCGATGATGATCAGCCAGATCATGCGGAAGAAAATTTTCCACTGGCGGGCGCGGCGTTGTTCCACCAACGCGGCGCTGGCCAGTTTTTCCAGCAATTGGCGTTCCCAATGGTTGGAGGTGTCGCTCATGTGTGGGTGCTCCCTGAATAATTCCAGGAGTCTAGCAAAGTTCACGACGGCATGACATTGATGCAGATATTGCCGTCCTGTTCGAAGACGGGCACGGCGATCAGCCGCTGGCCGCGGCAGGGCCCGGAGACGCAATAGCCGGTGTGCGCTTCGTAGCAGGCGCCGTGCATGCTGCACACCAGATAATGGCCGCTGAGGTCGAAGACTTCGCCGTCGCGCAAATCCAGTTCCACCGGGATGTGGCGGCAGGCGTTGACGTAGGCGTAGACCTTGCCGCGGTAGCGCACGGCGAAGGCGGGCAGCGGCGGAGCGCCGTCCGCCTGTGCGATCTCGAAGCGCCAGGCGCGGCCGCTGTCCTGCAGCTCGGCCGCGGCGCAGATTATCCGAGTTTCGGCAGCAGCCATGTCTGCAGCTCGGGGTAGGAATGGAACAAGGCCAGCGGTCCGCAGCTTTCCAGGTGCTCGCTGTCGTGGGCGCCGAAGCCGACGCCTACGCCGTGGCAGCCGGCGTTGCCGGCCATCAGCAGGTCGTGGCTGGTGTCGCCTATCATCAGCGTGCGGCGCGGGTCCGCGCCCAGCATCTCGGTCAGCGACAACAGCATGTCCGGATGAGGCTTGGAATGGCATTCGTCCACGGTGCGGGTGGCGTGGAACAGCGGGCCGAGCCCGGTCTGCTCCAGCAAGCGGTTGAGGCCGGCGCGGCTGTTGCCGGTGGCCACCGCCAGGAAAACGCCGCTGGCGGCGATGGCGTTCAGGCAGTCCACGGCGCCGTCGAACAGGGTCACCTGATGCTGGTTGGCGTGGTAATGATGGCGGAAGGCTTCGGTCAGCCGCGGCAGTTGCTCCGGGGCGGCGGCCGGACAGGCCTGTTGCAGCGCCTCGGCCAGGCGCAGGCCGATGACGTGGCTGGCCTGCTCGCGGCTGGGGACGGGCAGGGACAGGTCGGCGCAAGCCTGCTGGATGGACTGGCTGATGTGAGCGGTGGAGTCCATCAGGGTGCCGTCCCAGTCAAAAACGACCAGATCGAAGCGAGTGTTCATCTCAAGACCTCAGGCTTTTCAGGAAGCGCTCCAGCTCCGGCGGCAGCGGCGCTTCCAGTTTCAGCGGCTCGCCGGTCAGCGGATGGGGCAGGGACAGGCTGCGCGCGTGCAGGAACATGCGTTTCAGGCCGCGTTTGGCCAGTTCCTTGTTCAGCGCGAAGTCGCCGTATTTCTCGTCGCCGGCGATCGCGCAGCCGTTGGCCTGCATGTGCACGCGGATCTGGTGGGTGCGGCCGGTGCGCAGGTGGGCTTCCACCAGCGTGAACTCGGCAAAACGTTCCTTGACCGCGAAATTGGTGTGCGCGTACTGGCCGTTTTCGGCGTCGCTGACTTTCACGCGGCGCTCGCCGTCCGGGGTGTGGAACTTGAACAGCGGCAGTTTGACCTGGCGCGCGTCGTCCGGCCACTGGCCTAGGCCCAGCGCCAGATAGCGCTTGTCCGGCACATTGGCGCGCATCATGTCGTGCAGCTTGGTCAGCGCCGAGCGCTTCTTGGCCAGCATCAGGAGGCCGGAGGTTTCACGGTCCAGCCGGTGCACCAGCTCAAGATAGCGCCAGTCCGGATGCGCCTGGCGCAGTTGTTCGATCACGCCGAAGGACACGCCGCTGCCGCCGTGCACCGCCACGCCGGCCGGTTTGTCTATCACCAGCAGCGCGTTGTCTTCGTACACCACCGGGAAGGTGGCGGCCGGAACGTTCTTTTCTGCGCGCTCGGCCACGCGTATGGGCGGAATGCGCAGCTCGTCGCCCGCCTGCACGCGGTAGGCGGCGTCGATGCGGCCCTTGTTCACCCTCACCTCGCCGGAGCGCAGGATGCGGTAGATGTGGCTCTTGGGCACGCCCTTGAGCAAACGCACCAGGTAGTTGTCGATGCGTTGGCCGGCGTCGCCGTCGTCCACTTGGACGAAGGAGACGGAATCTTTGCGAATGTCTGTCATATTGCTTATACTTCTGGCGCTGTCCCAAGGTGTGTTGCACCAAGATGACGGCGAAATGTCAAGCCAAGGTCACGGCATGTTGCGTGGCGCTGCTGCAAGAGGTTGGAGACGGCCGGCAGGGATTTACAGACCCTGACCTGATGCCGCTCGCGACGTTTGCAGCCAAGGTTAACTCGCTCACCGAAAAGCAGCGATGGTAATGCATTTGTACGCATAACGCACTCACGAGTATTCCATTTCCTGATGCTAAGCCAGTCAGGAAATTTTGCAGCGAAGTTTGACCCGGCATGCTAGCCCCCCTGCACTGTATGTCCTGCCCTTTGAGGCAGGCCGGCGATCCCGGAGCGCCAATTGCGCACATGAGTCAGGTCTGCGTGTGATCGATTTTCAGGAAGTAGGCTTGTCAAAACTGTTTTTTTCGATCTTTACATCGACACTTCTTTCGGAAAGCGCCCATCAATAGTCACTGGGCCGTCAAATACTGGCTGCATCCCTTGCGTGAGTGCCGCGCAAGGAATGTAAATGAAACGCATGTTGTTCAACGCAACGCAAGCTGAAGAGCTGCGCGTTGCTATCGTCGACGGACAAAAGCTCGTCGACCTCGATATCGAGACTGTAGGCAAGGAGCAGCGCAAGGGGAATATCTATAAGGGTGTGATTACCCGTATCGAGCCCTCCCTTGAGGCTTGTTTTGTCGATTACGGCACCGAACGCCACGGCTTCCTGCCGTTCAAAGAGGTGTCCCGTTCCTATTTCCAGGGCTATGACGGCGGTCGTCCGCGCATTCAGGATGTGCTGCGCGAAGGCATGGAAGTCATCGTGCAGGTGGAGAAGGACGAGCGCGGCAACAAAGGCGCCGCGCTGACCACCTATATCAGCCTGGCCGGTCGTTATCTGGTGCTGATGCCCAACAACCCGCGCGGCGGCGGCGTATCGCGCCGCATCGAGGGTGAGGAGCGTCAGGAGCTGAAGGACCTCTTGTCTCAGCTGGAAGTGCCGCACGGCATGAGCCTGATCGCCCGTACCGCCGGCATCGGCCGCAATCTGGAAGAACTGCAGTGGGATCTGGGTTACCTGATGCAGCTGTGGCGCGCGATTGAAGGCGCGGCCGGCGCTCAGAACGCGCCGTTCCTGATTCTGCAGGAAGGCAGCCTGGTGATCCGCGCGATCCGCGATTACTTCCATCCGGACATCGGCGAAGTGCTGATCGACACCGAGGAAATCTACGATCAGGCCCGTCAGTTCATGAGCCATGTGATGCCCAACATGCTGTCGCGTGTGAAGCTGTACAAGGATCATGTGCCGCTGTTCTCCCGTTTCCAGATCGAACACCAGATCGAAACCGCCTTCGCGCGCAGCGTGCAGCTGCCGTCCGGCGGCGCCATCGTGATCGACCACACCGAAGCGCTGGTGTCCATCGACGTCAACTCCGCGCGCGCCACCAAGGGCGCCGACATCGAAGACACCGCGGTCAAGACCAATCTGGAGGCGGCCGAGGAAATTGCCCGCCAACTGCGCTTGCGCGACCTGGGCGGCCTGGTGGTGATCGACTTCATCGACATGGAAAGCGCCAAGAACCAGCGCGACGTGGAAAACCGCCTGCGCGACGTGCTCAAGCACGACCGCGCTCGCGTCCAAATGGGCAAGCTGTCCCGTTTCGGCCTGCTGGAATTGTCGCGTCAGCGTCTGCAGCCCAGCCTGGGCGAGACCAGTCATGAGACCTGCCCGCGCTGTCACGGCATCGGTTTCATCCGCGGCACCGAGTCCTCCGCGCTGCACATCCTGCGCATCATTCAGGAAGAGGCGATGAAGGAAAACACCGGCGCGGTTCACGCGCAGGTGCCGGTGGACGTGGCCACCTTCCTGCTCAACGAAAAGCGTTCCGAGATCCATTCGATCGAAGAGCGTCTGGACGTGGACGTGGTGCTGATCCCGAACATCCATCTGGAAACCCCGCATTACAAGATCGTGCGCGTGCGCCACGACGACCTGGCCGAAGCCGGCGAAGCGCCGAGCTACAAGCGAGTGGAAGTGCAGGAAGAAGACGTGATCACCAACTTCGGCCATGAAAAGCCGAAGCTGGAGCGTCAGGAAGCCGCGGTCAAGGGCATTACGCCTCAGCAGCCGGCGCCGACGGTGGCGGCCAAGGCGGCCGAGCCGGAGCCGGGTCTGTTCGGCAAGCTGGGCGCTTGGGTCAAGAGCCTGTTCGCCGAGCCGGAGCAAGCGGCTCAGCCGGCCGAGAAGAAAAAGCCGGCGGCCCAGTCTCAGCAACGCGGCAACCGCCAGCGCAACGGCGACCGCCGTCCGGGCGGTCAGGCGCGTCGCGAACACGAGCAGCGTCGTCAAGGTTCCGATGAGAAACCGCGTCGTCCGGAGCGCGCCGAACGCGGTGAGCGCCAGGACGGCGAGCGTCAGGAACGCCAGGAGCGTCCGGAGCGCAAAGAGCAGCCGCAACGCGAGGAGCGTCAGGAGCGCGGCGAGCAGCCGCGCAACGGCCGCCGCCGCGAGCGCGACAACGGCCGCGAGACTCGCGAAGGCCGCGAACCGCGCGAGCTGAAGGACGCGCAGCGTCAACAGCCGGCGCGCGAGGAAGCGCCGCAGGAGCGTCCGGAAAAGCTGGAGAAGCAGGAGCGTCCGCAGCAAGAGCCGCGTCGTCGTCAGGCGCCGCAGGCGGAAGAGCAGGCTTTGGAGCTGAGCAAGCCGGTTGTCGACGAGGCTCGCGCCGAAGGCGACGCCGAGCAGCAGGAGCGCAATGAGCGTCGTCGTCGTCGCAGCCGTCGCGACCGTCGTCGCGATGATCCGGCCGCAGCGCCGCAGGAAGAGGGTCTTGCCCTGCCGGCGGCGGAAGCGGCGCCGATCGCAGCCGCGGCCGTTGTCGGCGCGGTAGCGGTGGAAGCCGTCGTCGAGGCGGTGGCCGAGGCGCCGGCTGAAGCGCCGGCGGCAGCGGCTGAGCAGCGTGAGGAAGCGGCGGCGGTTGAATCCGCGGCGGTTGAAGCGGTCCAGCCGGCGCGGGAAGCGTTCGAGCCTGTTGCGGCGGTTGAGCCGGAACAGCCGGCTGTTGACGCGGCTCCGGCGATTGAGCTGGCCCCGGTCGTGGAAGCGGCTCCGGTGCTTGAGGCGGCTCCGGCGGTTGAAGTGGTTTCGGTGCTGGAGGCTGTCGAGGCGTTTGTCGCGGCGGAACCCGCGCCTGCGCCGGAAGTTGCCGCTGCGCAGAGCGAGCCGGAACAGGCCGATCCGGTCGAGCCGGCAGTCGAGGCGCCGGCCGTGGTCGAGACCCGCGCCGTTGCCGCGGCGGAGCCGGCAAGCCTGGGCGGCTTGGTCATGGTGTCCACCAAGTCGGTAGTCGAGGCGCCCGCGGCGCAGGAGCCGGTATTGCCGGCGGGGCCGCGTCGTCGCGACGTGACTCGTCAGGCTCAGCAAGGCGCCGCTCCGGCTGACCTGGTGCAGGTGGAAACCCGCAATCCTTGAACGTAGTCTGAGGCCCGGAGCGCTGCTATTTAGCGCTCCGGGTGTTGACGCCGCTCAGGGGTTTGGTTAATATACCCCTCTCTCGCAAGAGATGTTCCCTGATAGCTCAGTTGGTAGAGCGACGGACTGTTAATCCGCAGGTCGCAGGTTCGAGCCCTGCTCGGGGAGCCAGAATTCAAAAGGCCACGCATCGCGTGGCCTTTTTGCGTTTCCGCGCGTTCGTCGCGGTTTTCCGTCGAGTTCTCGGCGCCCTGGCGCGCCTGTCCCAATTGATTGCGCTAAGCAATTTTAACAGTTTGCTTCCCATTCCATACGTCATATAACACAAGCTGGTGACAACTTGACCGCCTCGTTTGCGCGCGCTTGAGCGCGGCCGTTTCCGGCTGCGCGGCGCGGTGAGCTGGGGGCGGCGTGAGGAGGCCGGGTGGCTGGATCCCTGAAGGGCGAAAGCAGCGCCTTGGATTGCGCCGAACAGGTGTTGTCCGATGTGCTGGAGGCGGTTCCGGTGGGACTGGCGCTGATTGACGGCCAGATGCGTTATCGATTGCTCAACCAACGTCTGGCGGAGGCCAACGGCCTGCCGCATTCGGCCCATCTGGGGCGCGGCGTGGCGGAAACGCTGCCGCAGATCGGCGAATATCTGGAATCGCTGATGCGGCAGGTGATGGAGAGCGGCGAGCCGGTGCTGGATGTTTGCGTCAATTCCAAGGTGGGTGCCGGCGGCAAGGGCGCGCTCAGGGAGTGGCAGATCAGCTATCTGCCGTATTGCGCCTCGGCGGACGAGGTGGTGGGGGTGTTGGCGGTGGTCAGGGACGTGGCGGCGGAGCGGCGGGCCGAGCGTCTGCGCGGCGAGGGCGAGGCCCGCTTGCGCATGGTGGTGGATTCTGCGCTGGACGGCTTGGTGATGATAGACCAGAGCGGGCGCATCCGGATGGCGAATCATCGGGCGGAGGTGATGTTCGATTATCTGGGCGTCGGCATGGAGGGTCTGATGATTTCCGGCCTGGTGCCGGAGCGCTTCCGCGACGGCCATGGGCGGCTGATCGAAAATTATATGCGCCGCCCGGAGGCGCGGGAGATGGCTCGCCAGCAGGAAATCTTCGGGGTGCGGCGCGACGGCGGCGAGTTCCCGGCCGAAATCGGCCTGACGCCGGTGCGCGACGGCGGGGAGTTGCAAGTGCTGGCCACCATTACCGACATCAGCGCGCGCAAGGCGGCGCAGGCCAGTCTGGAGCTGGCCTTGAAGGAAAAGACCGCCTTGCTCAACGAGGTGCACCACCGGGTCAAAAACAATCTGCAAGTCATTTCCAGTCTGCTCAATCTGCAAACGCGCTCGGCGCCGCCGGAGGCGGTGGCGGTGCTGACCGAGTGTCAGAATCATGTGCGCGCGATGGCGCTGATCCATCAGCTCTTGTACGAGCACGGCGACTTTTCCCGGATTCACGTGGGGGTTTACCTGGAGCGGCTGACTCAGTTGCTCAGCGGCAGCGTGTCGGACGTCGGGGTGCGCTTGCGCTGCCGCGGCATGGGCGCCGCGGTGTATCTGGGCATGCAGCGGGCGATTCCCTGCGGCTTGCTGGTGAACGAGTTGGTGACCAATGCGCTCAAGCATGCGTTTCCCGATCGGCGCGGCACGGTGGAGGTGGCGCTGGAGCGGGAGGACGGCGGGCGTTGCCGGATTCTGGTGTCGGACGACGGCGTCGGCATTCCGGAGTCGGTGAAGCTGGGCGAGGTCAGTTCCTTGGGGTTTCGCCTGATTCCCACCCTGGTGGGTCAGTTGAAGGGGGAGGCTCGCTTGCTGCGGCCTGAGGCGGGCGGGGCCTGCGTGGAGATCGCGTTCAGCGATGAGCCGGAGAGCGCGGAATGAATATGGACAACGGTTTGTTGATCGTGGAAGACGAAGGGGTGGTGGCGCTGGACTTGCAGACCAGTCTGGAGTCTTTGGGTTACCGGGTTCTCGGCGTCTGCGCCAATGCGGACGACGCGGTGCGACGGGCGGGGGCGGATCGGCCGGATCTGGTGTTGATGGACATTCATCTGGACGGCGAGGTGCCGGGCACCGAGGCGGCGCGCGTGATACGCGAGCGTTTCCAGATCCCGTCCATCTTTCTGACCGCCTACGCCGAGGACGATATGCTGCGCAACGCGGAAGGCAGCGCGCCCTACGGCTATCTGCTCAAGCCGTATCAGTTGCGGGAGCTGAACGCCTCGGTGCGCATGGGGCTGGCGCGGCGCAGGGCGGAGGTGGAGGAACAGCGTCAGCGCCGTCGCTTGCGCATGGCGGTGGAGGCGGCCCGGCTGGGGGTGTGGGAATGGGGCGGCCGGCGCGGCGAGATGGCGTGGGAGCAGGAGTTTCTGGACGCGTTCCCGTTCGCCGTCGCCGAGGACGGGTTGCCCGGTTTGCTAGGCATGGCCGAGGCCGACGCCGCCGAGTTGACGCGGATCTTGGAGTCCGAGCGGGTCTTGCAGAAAACAGTGAAGCTGGACGCGGAGGGCGCGGAGCGCTGGCTTGAGCTGTGCGGGCGCAATTTCGCCGCGCAGGGCGAGCCGGCGCGTTGGGTGGGGGTGGCGCGAGACGTGACCGACGCGCATTTGAGCGAGGCCAGCCTGCGGCAAGCCAGCGTGGTGTTTCAGGCCAGCGCGGAGGGGATTCTGGTATTGGATCATCGGCGTTGCATCGTGTCGGCGAACGAATCCTTTTACCGATTGACGGGCTTGAGCGCGGAAGAGTCGTTGGGCAGCGATCCGGACGATTGCCTGCATGTGGAGCCGCATGGCGAGAGTTTTTACCGCCGGCTGGAGGGGGAGCGGCATTTCTGGCAGGGCGAGGTGGTGTGTCGCCGCCGGGGTGAAACCTTTCCTTGCTGGCAGCATGCGTCGGTGGTGCGGGACGGGGAGGGGGCGGTCAGTCATTACGTGCTGGCCATCTCCGATATTTCGGCGATCCGCGCGGCGGAAGCGCATATTCATTTCCTGGCCTACCATGATCAACTGACCGGTTTGGGCAATCGCCATTTTCTGCAGGTGGAACTGGATAAGGAGATTGCCAGGGCCAAGCGCCGCAATGAGCGCATCGCGCTCTTGTTCATCGATCTGGACGGCTTCAAGGCGGTGAACGACGGCTGGGGGCACGAGGCGGGCGACGCGCTGCTGGTGGCGATGGCCGAGCGTCTGCGTCAGCATGTGCGCGGCGAGGATTTGGTGGTGCGCCTGGGCGGGGACGAGTTTCTGGTGGTGGCGCCGGGCTTGGATCGCGGAGAGTCCTGCAGCGTGATGGTGGGTCGGCTCTTGACGGTGTTGGCGCAGCCGGTGGCTTTGGGGGGCGATGAGTGCGCGGTGTCGGCCAGTATCGGGGTGGCGTTCTTTCCGGAAAACGGCGGCGATCTGGGTGGTCTGCTGCATGCGGCCGACCGGGCGATGTACCAGGCCAAGAGGGCGGGTAAGAACGAATTCAGGATGGCGGCGGAATAAAATCCGCGCGGGAAAGAATAAAAGCCGAAATCGCGAGATTTCGGCTTTTATATTTGGTGGAGATAAGCGGGATCGAACCGCTGACCTCTTGCATGCCATGCAAGCGCTCTCCCAGCTGAGCTATACCCCCGGTATTGCTGGCGTCCCCACGGGGATTCGAACCCCGGTTACCGCCGTGAAAGGGCGATGTCCTAGGCCTCTAGACGATGGGGACTGAATTGTGGTGGAGATAAGCGGGATCGAACCGCTGACCTCTTGCATGCCATGCAAGCGCTCTCCCAGCTGAGCTATACCCCCACGGAGTGTTTCGTCCTTCCCGGCTTTCGCCCGGTCGGTCTCGACAGGAAGCGAACTATACCTAGGCTTTTCAGGCCGCGCAAGGCTTTTCTCAAAATATTTCCCTTGGCGGGCGCAGGGTGAGAAAGAGGGTTTAAGGGGCGGCGGCGGCGGCTTTTGACGCCGCTGGACGCAAAGCCGTGATTTTCTGGGAAAAATCAGTTTATTCCTATTCCAAGCCATTGGGGTGGCGGGGATAGAATATCCGCGGAAAAACAATTCACGTCCGGCATTAGCGCAAAGAGTTAATGCCGGACAAGGTTAAAGCCTGGCTCAAATCGACGGCTAACGATGGATGGCATAGACATGAGAATGCCGGGCGCGGATTGGCCGGGGTGGGAAGGGAAGCGACAGTCCGGCAAAGCTTAGGAGGCGTGCATGAATAAAAAACAGTTGATCAACGAGGACTTGCTGGACTCCTCCTCGGACCAGGCTTTGAAAGAAGCCGCGGTTTTCCTGCTGAACACTCTGACGGACCGCGTTCAGTTGCGTCAGCAGAAAGGGATAGAAGAAATTGAGCGGCTGGCCATGGCTTACGGCCTGATTCTGCCCAAGCTCTACGCCAAAAACGGCGTGACGCCCAAATATCAGAATCCGGCGATGCCGCACCAGACCTGGTCCGGCCGCGGCAGGCCGCCGGTGTGGCTGGTGGAGGCGGAGGCCAGGGGAGAGGACCGCGAGCGCTTTGTGATCAAGAGTCAGAAGAGATTGGGGCAGGTCTAGCAGCATTCACCATCTGCCGCGCCTCGTGAAACCTGGCATGGCGAGCACCGCTTCGAAATGCTCATGCGCCGCGAGCGCGTTCCGCTTCTTCCGCTGTTTTCACTTTGTCTCGCGCTGGCCCGCGAGACCTTGAATGGATGCTGGCACCGCGGCGGCCGGCTCAGGCGCGTTTCAAGGGTCCTGATGTTCCAGGCGCATGCGCGCCCGCGCATCGCGCTCCGCTTGCCGCTGCCTGCTTTGCAGCGTGGTGGCGACAAAGTCCAGATGTTGTTCCACCGCTTGCTGCGCGGCGTCCGGCAGCTTGTCGCGGATAGCTTCCCAGATGGCCAGATGCTGCGCGCGCAGCGCGTCCGCCACTTCTCCCACCGCGAACAAATCGGCGATATTGTCCTTGACGTGCCGATGCAGCATGGCCAGCAGGCTGCCGCTCAGATGGGCGAACAAGACATTGTGCGAGGCCTCGGCCACCGCCTGGTGAAAGCGCACGTCGGCCTGCGCCTGTTGGGCCAGATCTCCGCCGTCGTAGGCGTTCTGCAATTGATTTACGCAATGCTCCAGACGCTGTAGGTCGGCCGGCGTGGCGCGGTTGGCCGCGCTGCGCGCCGCCGCGCCTTCCAGCACCCGCCTGAATTCCAATAAGTCACCGTGCAAGTCCTGATGCTGGTTCAGCAGCTTCTCCCAGGGGTCGGAGAACGCGGTCTCCAGCCGGTCCGTCACCCAGGTGCCGCCGCCCTGGCGGCTGCTGAGCAGGCCACGCGACGCCAGTTGCTGAATCGCCTCGCGCAGCGAGGGCCGGGACACGCCGAACTCCTCGGCCAGCTGCCGTTCCGGCGGCAGGCGGTCTCCCGGTTTGAGCACGCCGTCCAGAATGCGCTTTTCCAGTTGTTCGACGATGACGTCGGAAAGTTTGGGGATGTTCAGTTTGGGATAGGCCATGGCGCCGGGCTTGTCGGTTCGGAAAAATTGGTCAGACCAGAGTGAGTGCAGCTTACCACAGCCGGTGCGGGAATCCGCGTCGTCATATTGACGGACTCAAGCAATCACTCTAGAGTTGTTTTAATAAAAATAATTGGTCTTACCAATTTACAAAGGAAACCGGATGAAGCCTGCCAACGTGTATCTGTTCGGCACCTGTCTGCTGGACCTGTTTTTGCCGCAGGCCGGCGTGGACGCCATCGCCTTGCTGGAAGGCTTGGGCTTGCGAGTGCACTTTCCACAGCAACAGAGCTGCTGCGGCCAGCCGGCCTATACCAGCGGCCATCCGGCGGAAGCGCTGGCGGTGGCGCGGGCGCAGCTGGACTGCTTCGCCGAGGACTGGCCCATCGTGGTGCCGTCCGGTTCCTGCGGCGGCATGATCAAGCATCACTGGCCCAAGCTGTTCGCCGGCCAGCCGGACGAGGCGCGCGCCTGCGCGGCGGCCGCGCGGGTGGTGGAGTTCAGCGATTTTCTGCTCAACCATCTGGACTGGCGGCCGCAAGATCAGGGCCCCAAGGTGAAGGTGGCGGTGCACACCTCCTGTTCCGCCCGCCGTGAAATGAATGTGCATCTGTCCTCTTGGGCCTTGCTGGAGCGGCTGGCCAATGTGGAACGGGTGGTGCACGACCATGAATCCGAGTGCTGCGGTTTCGGCGGCACTTTTTCGATCAAGCATCCTGACATCGCCGGGGCGATGGTGACGGACAAGGCCGCCGCGCTGCGGGACAGCGGCGCGGTGGAGTTCATCACCGCGGACGGCGGCTGTCTGCTCAATATCAACGGCAAGCTGGCCAAGGAGGGCGGGGCGTTTCGGGGCCGGCATCTGGCCAGCTTTCTGCTGGAGCGCGTGGGAGGCAAGGCATGAGCGCCCGCGACGCCATTCTGGCCAAGCTGCGCGCCGCGCCGCGCGAGGAGCTGCCGCGGCCGGAGCTGGACGCGCATTTCCGGCGCTTCGCGCCGCCGCAGCACAGCCTGGACGCCTTGCGCGGCTGGGCGCGGGCGATGCGGGCGGTGAAGACCGAGGTGCTATGGGTGCGCGCCGACGACTGGCACACGCGGCTGGCGGTGTGGATCGCGCAGCGGCGGCCGGCCTCCTTGCTGCTGTCCGACACCGCGCACGGCCGCCGCGCCGAGGCGGTGCTGCAAGGCTTGCCGACGCCGCCGGCGCTGCGTTTCTTCGACCGCGCCGTCGACGACTGGAAGGCCGAGCTGTTCGAGATCGAGGCCGCGTTCACCGCGGCGCGCTGCGGCATCGCCGCCACCGGCACCCTGGTGCTGTGGCCGGACGCGCAGGAGCCGCGCACCATGAGCCTGGTGCCGCCGCTGCACATCGTCCTGTTCGACACCGCCACGCTCTATCCGGACTTCTACAGCGCGATGCGTTGCGAAAACTGGCAGGACGGCATGCCTACCAACGCCTTGCTGATTTCCGGCCCGTCCAAGACCGCCGACATCCAGCTGACGCTGGCCTACGGCGCGCACGGCCCGCGTGAACTGCTGGTGCTGGCGCAGCTGCCCGAGCACATCGATCCGGCGCAGCTGGAGCAGGCGGAGGAGGCCCGACCATGAGCGAGCACAAGATCGAGCTTTATCCCTCGCGCCAATTCAAGCAGCAAGCGCGCGCGGCATTGGCCGACGGCGAACTGCGCCACAGCCTGCGCGGGGCGATGGATTTTCTGATGGCCAAGCGTTTGTCGGCCTTCGACGATCCGGCGGAACTGGACGCCTTGCGCGCGCTGGGAGAAGCCATCCGCCAGCGTTGCCTGTCGCGGCTGCCGGACTTGCTGGAGCAGTTGGAGGCGCGGCTGAGCGCCAACGGCGTGCAAGTGCATTGGGCCGAGACCGCGGACGAGGCCAATCGCATCATCCATGGTCTGGTGGCGGCGCGCGCTGGCCGGCTGATGGTCAAGGGCAAGTCCATGGTCAGCGAGGAAATCGAACTCAACCATTATCTGGAAGCGCGCGGCGTCGCCGCGGTGGAAAGCGATATGGGCGAGTACATCGTGCAGCTGGCCGGCGAAAAGCCCACCCACATCATCATGCCGGCGATACACAAGACCAAGGCCGACATCGCGCGGCTATTCCACGACAAGTTGCCGGGCACGCCCTACACCGAGGACGTGGACGAGTTGATACAGATAGGCCGCGGCGCGCTGCGCCGGCTCTATCTGGACGCCGACGTCGGCCTGTCCGGCGTCAACTTCGCGGTGGCGGAAACCGGCACGCTGTGCCTGGTGGAGAACGAGGGTAACGGCCGCATGTGCACCACGGTGCCGGACCTGCATATCGCCATCACCGGCATAGAGAAAGTGGTGGAGAAGCTGGCCGACGTGCCGCCCTTGTACAGCCTGCTGACCCGCTCCGCCATCGGCCAGCCCATCACCACCTATTTCAATATGATCAGCGGCCCGCGCCGCGCCGGCGAAAAAGACGGCCCGCGCGAGGTGCACCTGGTGCTGCTGGACAACGGCCGCAGCCAGGCCTACGCCGACGCGCAATTGCGCAAGACCCTGCAATGCATACGCTGCGGCGCCTGCATGAACCATTGCCCGGTCTACGCCCGCATCGGCGGCCACGCTTACGGCACCACCTATCCGGGGCCGATCGGCGAGATCATCTCGCCGCATCTGCTGGGCCTGGAAAACACCCGCGATCTGCCCACCGCCTCCAGCCTGTGCGGCGCTTGCGGCGAGGTCTGCCCGGTGAAGATCCCCATCCCCGAGATGCTGATGCGGCTGCGCGAGGAAAGCCAACGTCCGGCCGGGGAGGCGGTCAGCCATCCGCTGCGCGGCCAGGGCGCGGCGGCCAGCGCGGCGGAGCGGCTGGCCTGGAAGGGCTGGCGCCAGGTCCACGCCTCGCCGCGGCTGTACCGCTGGTTTGGCTGGGGCGCCACCCGGCTGCGCAAGCTCGCGCTTGGCGGCCAGTTGGGCTGGACCCAGAACCACGCGCCGTTGACGCCGGCGCCCAAGACCCTGCACGAGCTGGTGCGCGAACGCGAAGCGCGCCGCGCCGCCGGGGAGCGGCCATGAGCATGAGCCCGGCGCATCAGGCTTTCCATCAGGATTTGCTGGCGGCGATGCCGGCGGCGCGCATTTACACCGACCCGCTGTCCACATTGGCTTACGGCACCGACGCCAGCTTTTACCGGCTGCGGCCGCAAATCGTCGCCCGCGTCGACAGCGAGGCGGAAGTGGCGGCCATCCTGGCGCTGGCGCGCCGCCACCGAGTGGCGCTGACCTTCCGCGCCGCCGGCACCAGCTTGTCCGGCCAGGCGGTCAGCGATTCGGTGCTGGTCTTGCTGGGCGATGGCTTCAACCATGGCCAGGTCTTGGACGACGGTGCGCGCGTCCGGCTGGGGCCGGCGATGATAGGCAGCCACGCCAACGCCCTGCTGGCGCCTTACGGCCGCAAGATCGGCCCGGACCCGGCGTCGATCAATAGCGCCAAGATCGGCGGCATCGCCGCCAACAACTCCAGCGGCATGTGCTGCGGCACCCGCGACAACAGCTATCACACGCTGGCGGCGATGCGCCTGCTGCTGCTGGACGGCGCCGCGCTGGACACCGGCGACGCCGCCAGCGTGGCGGCTTTCCGCCAGTCCCACGCCGCGCTGCTGGCCGGCTTGTCCGGCCTGGCGGCCGAATTGCGTGCCGACGCGGCGCTGGCCGAGCGGGTGCGCCGCAAATACCGGCTGAAGAACACCACGGGCTACGGCATCAACGCCTTGCTGGATTTCGACGACCCGGTGGACATGCTCAGCCATGTGTTGATCGGTTCCGAGGGCACGCTGGGCTTCATCAGCGAAATCACCTTCCACAGCGTGATCGAGCATCCGCACAAGGCCTCGGCCTTGCTGCTGTTCGACGCGCTGGAGCCGTGCTGCCGCGCGGTGTCGGCGCTGAGCGCGGCCGCAAACGCCCACGGCGTGGCGGCGGTGGAGCTGATAGACAGCCGCAGCCTGCGCGCCTTGCACGGCAAGCCGGGGCTGCCGGATTTCCTGGCGCGGCCGTTCGGTCCGGAGGAGGCCTGTTTGCTGATCGAGGGGCGCGCCGGTTCCGAGGCGGAGCTGGAGCGCCATTGCGCGGCGATAGACCAACTGCTGGCCGGTTTCGCGCCGCGCCTGTCCAGCGGCTTCAGCCGCGAGGCCGCGGTCTGCGACAGCTATTGGGCCTTGCGCAAGGGCCTGTTTCCAGCGGTGGGCGCAGTGCGGCCGCTGGGCAGCACCGTGGTGATCGAGGACGTGGCTTTCCCAATTCCGCAGCTGGCCGACGGCGTGGCCAGGCTGACGGCCTTGTTCGACCGCCACGGCTATGACGAGGCCTTGTTGTTCGGCCATGCGCTGGACGGCAATCTGCATTTCGTGTTCGCGCCCAGCTTCGACAGCGAGCGGGAGGTGGCGCGTTACGACGCCTTCATGCAGGACGTCAGCGCGCTGGTGGCCGGCGAATACGACGGCTCGCTGAAGGCCGAGCACGGCACCGGCCGCAATGTCGCGCCCTTTGTGCGCCAGGAGTGGGGCGACGCCGCCTGGAACATCATGCGCCGCATCAAGGCCTTGTTCGACCCGGACGGCCTGCTCAATCCCGGCGTGATCATCACCGACAACGAGCGGCTGCACCTGGAAAACCTCAAGCCCTTGCCGGCGGCCGATCCCATCGTCGACCGCTGCATCGAATGCGGCTTTTGCGAGGCGGCCTGTCCGTCGCACGGGCTGACGCTGAGCCCGCGCCAGCGCATCGTCGCCTGGCGCCGCATCCAGCAACTGAGCCGCGACGGCGGCGCTGCGGAAGAGCTGGCCGCGCTGCGCGCCGATTTCCGCTACCGCGCCATCGATACCTGCGCCGCCACCGGCATGTGCGCGACGCGCTGTCCGGTGGGCATCAATACCGGCGAATTGATGAAGCGCTTGCAAGGCCCGTCGCCGCGGCCGCGCGCCGCGCGCTTCGCCGCCCGCCACATCGGCGCCGCCGCGTCCGCCGTCCGCGCCGGCCTGGCGCTGGCGCATCTATTCGGGCCGGAGCGGCTGCACCGCATCAGCCTGCGGCTGCGCCGCCGCCACAAGGTGATTCCCTTGCTGCCCGCGCATCTGCCGCGGCCGGCCGGCCGTCTGCCCGCCGCCGGCGGCGACGGCGAGCCGGTGGTGCTCTTCCTCAGCTGCGTCAACCGCGCGCTGGCCGCGGACGCCGACGGCGGCAACGCCGCCGCGCCCACGCTGGCCTTGCTGCGCCGCGCCGGTTTCAGCCCTCGCTATCCGGCTGGCCAGGATGGCCTGTGCTGCGGCCAGCCCTTCGCCTCGGCCAATGCGGCGGAGGCGCTGGACATCAGTCAGAACGCGCTGAACCTGGCCTTGCTGGCCGCCAGCGAAGACGGCCGCCATCCGGTTTACCTGGACAACGGGCCGTGCGCGGCGCGCATTCTGTCCGCCCAGCGCCAAGGCCGGCTGGACGCGCGCTTGCGTCTGTTCGACGCGGCCCGTTTCCTGGACGCCTTCGTCGCGCCGCGGCTGGCGGTGACGCGCAAGCTGGCGCAACTGGCGCTGCACATCCCCTGCAGCGCCGCCGAGATGGGCGCGGCGGACGCGCTCAAGCGGCTGGCCGGCCGCTGCGCCGAGCGGCTGACGGTGCCGGACATCGCCTGCTGCGGCTTCGCCGGCGACAAGGGCTTCACCGTGCCGGAACTGAACGCGCACAGCTTGCGACGGCTGCCGCCGGCCTTGCCCCAGGGCTGCCGCCACGGCGTGTCGATGAGCCGAACTTGCCAGATCGGCCTGAGCGAGCACGCCGGCTTTGAATACCGCAGCATCGAAGCACTGCTGGATTTTTGCACCACCCCTGGAAGCGGCCCGCTATGAAGGCCGCATCGTTGGCGCCGCCGTCCGGGAGGATGGCTGGCTCCGAGTTGAAACGCCCGTAAACATCCTTCCCTGAACGCATTCCGTCCACACGGCCGCGGCTGGTCCGCCGCCGCGCGGATGTTTGTGCGCGCAAGAAGAAGGAGAGACTACAGAGGAGACATCATGATCTGGACCCAAAACTACTTTCCGTCCGGCGGCATGGCGCTGTCGGCGCTGCTGGCGGCCTTGCCGATTATTTTCTTTTTCCTGGCGCTGGCGGTGTTCCGGCTCAAGGGCCATGTCGCCGGCAGCCTGACCGTGCTGCTGGCGCTGCTGGTGGCCACGTTGTTCTACGGCATGCCGGCGGACATGGCGCTGGCTGCCGCCGGTTTCGGCTTCGCCTACGGCCTGTGGCCCATCGCCTGGATCATCATCGCCGCGGTGTTTCTGTACAAGATCACCGTCAAGACCGGTCAATTCGACATCATCCGCGCCTCGGTGTTGTCGGTGACCGAGGATCAGCGCCTGCAGATGCTGCTGGTGGGCTTCTCCTTCGGCGCCTTCCTGGAGGGCGCCGCCGGCTTCGGCGCGCCGGTGGCCATCACCGCCGCGCTGCTGGTGGGCCTGGGCTTCAATCCGCTGTACGCGGCCGGCCTGTGCCTGATCGCCAATACCGCGCCGGTGGCTTTCGGCGCCATGGGCATTCCCATCATCGTCGCCGGTCAGGTCACCGGGCTGGACCCCTTCGCCATCGGCGCCAAGGCCGGCCACCAACTGCCGTTTCTGTCGGTGCTGGTGCCGTTCTGGCTGGTGATGATGATGGACGGCCTCAAGGGCGTGCGTCAGACCTGGCCGGCGGTGCTGGTGGCCGGCGGCTCCTTCGCCGTTACCCAGTATTTCACTTCCAACTACATCGGGCCGGAGCTGCCGGACATCACTTCGGCCCTGGTCAGCCTGGTGTGTCTGACGCTGTTCCTGAAAGTGTGGCAGCCGCGCGAGATCTTCACCTTCGCCGGCCGGCGCGCGCCCAGCCCGCGCCAGCCATCCGGCTTCGGCCTGGGCCGGATCGCCCGCGCCTGGGGGCCGTTCCTGATCCTGACCGCGCTGGTGACGCTGTGGAGCCTGAAACCGTTCAAGGCCTTGTTCGCCAAGGGCGGCGCGCTGGAGCACTGGGTGCTGAAGTTTCATGTGCCCTACCTGGACAATCTGGTGATCAAGACCGCGCCCATCGTGGCCGCGGACAAACCCTACGAGGCCTTGTACAAGCTGGACTTGCTGTCCGCCGTGGGCACCGCCATTTTCGTCGCGGCCTTGCTGTCCATCGCGCTGCTGCGCTTCCGTCCGGCGCAGGCCGCCGCCGCCTTCGGCGAGACCCTGCTGGAACTGAAGCGGCCCATCCTGTCCATCGGCATGGTGCTGGCCTTCGCCTTCGTCGCCAATTATTCCGGCATGTCCAGCACGCTGGCCTTGTGCCTGGCCAATACCGGCAAGGCCTTTCCCTTTTTCTCGCCCTTCCTGGGCTGGCTGGGGGTGTTCCTGACCGGTTCCGACACCTCGTCCAATGCCTTGTTCTCGGCCTTGCAGGCGTCCACCGCGCATCAGTTGGGCGTGTCGGACATTCTACTGGTGGCGGCCAACACCACCGGCGGCGTGACCGGCAAGATGATTTCGCCGCAGTCCATCGCCGTGGCCTGCGCGGCGGTGGGCCTGGTGGGCAAGGAGGCGGACCTGTTCCGCTTCACCCTCAAGCACAGCCTGATCTTTTGCAGCCTGGTGGGGGTGATGACTTACGCGATGGCGTATTTCTGAGAACCTGTTCAATGTCTGCTGCGCTTCAGCGATACGGCGTTAAAAACAAGCTCAAAATGCTCATGTACCACGTGTACATTCCGCTTTTTCGCTCGTTTTCGCCTTGTCTCGCTCTTGCTCGCGAGACTTTGAACAGGCTCGGAGATCGTAAACAGGTTCTGAGAGCCCGGCTCAAGGCCCGGCGGCGTGGACGCGCCGGGCCGGACTCACAGGATTTCCTGGTTTTCGCAGAAGAAGCTGATCGAGTCGAAATTGACCTGGGTGACATGGTTGGTGACCGGCACCATATTGATCAGGTGGCGGGTGCCGATGTCGAAGATATGGTATTCGCTGGCCAGGCTGCCGTACTCGGACGGCGACTTGGTCTTTTTAACGATGGTGACCGCGTTGGCCTCGCCGTTCCAGCCGTAGCTGGTGTTGAACTGCAGCAGGCGGTTGATGTAGTCGCCGGTGGGCGAATGCAGGAAGAAGTGGATGGTCTCGTTCTTCATGTCCAGATCGATGAAGCCGCTGGTGATCGCCGTCTCGCCGCTATTGCGCGGAAATTTGAGCTCGGAGATGCGGGCGGTGCAGATGGTGCGGCTGTCCATGATGTAGTTGTGGCCGGCATAGCCCAGATAGAGCGCGATCAGAAACAGTCCGAGAGCGATCAGAACACGATTTTGTTTTTGCAATTGAGATCGCTCCCGTATTTCTTGTCGCACAGATAACTCGCCGTGCATTTGCCGCTCTTGATGTAGAAGGCGTCGCCGCCGCTTTCCGGCAGCTTGGGCGCGTCGCGGTAGACATTGCCCACCACGAACAGGCTGCGCGCGCCGTCGCGCATTTTATGAATGTTCATTTGCGGAATCCACCAAGAGGCGTGCCAGCCCAAGAGCAGGCCCGCGGCCGTGACGGCCAGCAGGGCCAGCGCCTGGCGGCGATCGACGCGGGCCGGCAGCCGCCAGCGCGCCATGCGCCGCTTGGGCGCCGGCGCGGCTCCGGCCGCGGACGGGAGGCTTTCCGGCGCGGGCAGGGCGCCGTCGGCGTCCTCCCGCGGCTCCAGCGTGGCGAAGGCGCCGACGAATTGGCAGCCGCGCCTCGGAATGGTCTTGATGATCTTGGGATCCAGCCCGCTTTTCTCAAGCTGTGCGCGCAGATCGAATACCAGCTTGTGGTAGCTGGAGTCGGTGACGATGGTTTTCCCCCATACGTTTTCAATCAGCTCGTTTTTTTCGAACAGTCCGGAGAGCAAGAGCTTGAGCAGCAGCGCTTCATTGTATTTCAGGATGATCTTGTCTTGATCCCCGGGCAGCAGGCTGCCTTCGTCAGGGTCGAAGACGACTTTGTCTTCAATATGGAATCTCATTTTTATAATCTTTCTTCCCACGCCGCGGCCGGTATTGGAAATGCCTTGCGGCATTTGATATTACGGCCAGGACGGGTTCGGCGATATTTTAAATTACCCCATAGGTAATTTGCTCTAAATCGATTATAGGTAGCAATACCCAACTGCCAAGCTGGCCTTGCCAAGTGATGTTGCGGGGGAGCCGAAAGGTAAGCGGAAATGACAAGAGCGCCGGGCGCGCTCTTGATTTGACGTCAAATATTTTCCAACAGAATCCGCTTCTTTTCAAGAGGATGGCCGCGTTCGCCGCGCGGACCGCATGCGCGAGCGGACGGCGAAGTCCGCTGGAACTCAGGCCTGTAGGGCATTGCCGCCGGGATGGCGGCGTCGGGGAATCCGGCGTATTCGGCGTGGCCGGCCCGCAACGAAAACCATGGATTTGGCGAAAGGCCGGAGCGGCCGGCGATGACTACGGAATTGTAGCGACGCGATTACAGCGCGCCGGCGCCGGAACGGTGCCGAAACGCCCGCCGAGGCGAGCCCGGCGCGAAGCGCGCATGAAAAACCGGGATAAGGGAGCCGCCAATAAGATGGCCTGTCGCTTGCTATTGAGGACTGAGTGGAATTGACGGCTCTGGCAAATGGCTGCGGCCGCTTGTTAAAACCAGCGGCGCTTTTGGCTTAATGCGTGGATTTAAGCTGTGTGATTTCTTGTTGCGCTCGCAGCAGCTCCTGCTCTATCGCATTAATTCTTTTATCTCTGCTGTTAAGTTCGTTTAACAATTGCTCGCTCAGCAATTGCGCCTGATCCAGACATAGGATCAGCGCGGAGAGTTTGGCGCTGTTGGCGAGTTGCTCCATTAAAGGATTGCCGGCGTTGGCGTGGTCTTTGTTTTTATATTGCATGCTGAATGATGTGTGTTGTTATTCAATACATTTAGGCAGTCGAAAGCGGATTTCGCGCCCACGGAACAGAGCGGAGATCATAGCATGCAGTTTGGATGAGCGGGGGCGCAAGCCTTGAGAATTAAGCTTTTTGCCAGGGGTGGTAAGGAATGATAATGATTGCTGCGGCCGTTGTTGGCCCTGTTCGGGCCGATATCGGACCTGGGGCGGCGGCCAAAACGATAATCATTTCTAATGGCTGATAATAAATTGTACTGGTTTGGATAAAGACATTTAGTATCAATAGGGTTAAGCTGGCCGCTGATGTTTTTTGGAGGCAGTGGCCGTGTTAATGGCGGGAAATGAAAAAGTATTGGAAGGCTTGGCCCAAGAGCGGGAGATGATTTGGCGGCAGGATTTGGAGAGTTTGACGGTTTATATCGAAAACCTGATTAGAAAAACCTCCGCCATGGGCGCGGTGGTGCCTGGACTCTATCGCGCTTTGAGAATATGCAGCGTCGCCCTGAAAGGCGGCGGCGTGGGCGGCAAGGTATATCTGACGCGCAAGGAGCGTTTGGATATTTATTGGGCGGTGAAGTCGGAAGCGTTTTCCATTTGATTATTGGTCAGTAGTGGCGTTTATTTTTGGATTGGGAAATCAATTGTGTCGCTGATCGGTTTTGTATGTTGTCGCGTATTTAGCATCGCTTTGTTCTGGTGCGGGATGAAGGCGCTGGGCATAGGCGTTTTGATGCTGCTCTTGCATATTGGCAAGGAGAAGGCTTTGAATGCGCCCTTGCGGCGCGAGTGAGCGCCTGCGCCTGGTTTGTGGCAGCAAAGTCAGGCGCGGGCTTCTCCTCGCCCCGCCGGAGCGGGCGAAATGGGGATTGTCGGATGGAAATGAAATGGGGCCGCGTTGCGATAACGCGGCCCTTTTGGCGTGGACGCCGTTTTCAGAATACGCGCAGGCCGGCGCTCCACACTTGGCGCACCAGCGGAATGCCGTCCCGCTCGCGCGCCTGGACCAGGTCCGCGCGCTGGCCGACGGCGATGGCGCCGCGGTCCGCCAATCCCACCGCCCGGGCCGGGTTGCGCGTGACGGTGGCGACGGCGCGGCTTGGGTCCCAGCCCGGCTGGCGGCCCAGCAGGTAGGCGGCGTGCAAGAGGCTGGCCGGCACGTAGTCCGAGGACAGGATGTCCAGCAGGCCGTGGCCGGCCAGTTCCAGGGCGGCGACATTGCCGGAGTGGGAGCCGCCGCGCACGATGTTGGGCGCGCCCATCACCGTCATCAGCCCCTGTTCGCGCGCGCCGCGCGCGGCGGTCAGGGTGGTGGGGAATTCGGACATGGCCACGCCGTCGCGCACCGCCTCGTCGATATGGCTGAGCTCGGTGTCGTCGTGGCTGGCCAGGGCGATGCCGCGCGCGCGCGCCAGTTCCACCACCGCCTGGCGGTGGCTTTCGGCGTAGCGGTCTTGCTTGAGCTTGCGTTGCTCCACCGCGGCGAGGAAGGTGTCGTCGTTCCAGCTGACATTTTTCTTGGCGTAGTACTTTTTGTACTGCGCCAGGTCGCGGTATTGGCGCTGGCCGGGGGTGTGGTCCATCAGCGACACCAGACGCACCGCCGGATGGCCGATCAAGGGGGACAGCGCGTCCAGCAGCGTGGGATAGGCCAGTTCGCAACGCAGGTGGAACAGGTGCTCGGCGCGGAACACGCGGCGGCGCATGCCGGCGTCTATCGCCTCGAAGGCGCTTTGCAGGGTGTCCAGCCGCACGCTGTCGCCTTCCAGATCGCCCACCGACAGCGCGTCCAGCACGGTGGTGATGCCGGCGGCCACGCATTGCGCGTCGTGGGTGACCACGGCCGGCAGCGTCGGCCACAGCACGCCGTTGCGCGGCATCAGGTGTTTTTCCAGATTGTCGGTGTGCACTTCCACCAGGCCGGGCAGCAGGTCGTCGCCGTCCAGATCTTCGCTGTGGGGCGGGGGGGCGCTCAGTGCTTGGGCATGGACGGCGGCGATCACGCCGTTGTCTATTTCCAGCGCGCCGCGTTCGACGACGCCGTCGGCCAGGATCAGCCGGGCATTGTTCAATATCCGTTTCATGCTAGGTGTTCCGGTTTGTTTGCCAGCGGGACTTCAAACACGCGGTCGGCGACGGCGTCGCGGGTGGGTTCGTCGTGGAAGATGCCCACTAGCGCCGCGCCGCGCGCAAGCGCTTCGCGCATCAGTTCAATCACCACCGCGCGGTTGGCGGCGTCCAGCGAGGCGGTGGGCTCGTCCAGCAGCAGGATGGGCCGCGGCGCGATCATGCCGCGCGCGATATTGACCCGCTGCTGTTCGCCGCCGGAAAAAGTGGCCGGCGGCAGCCGCCACAGCCGTTCCGGTATGTTCAGCCGCGCGAGCAAAGCGCCGGCCTCGCGCCGCGCCGCGTTGGCGTCCACGCCCCATTCGCGCAGCGGCTCGGCGACGATGTCCAGCGCCGGCACCCGCGGGATGGCGCGCAGGAACTGGCTGACGTAGCCCAGGGTGTGGCGGCGGGCGTCTGCGATCTCGTGCGGCAAGGCGGCGGCCATGTCCAGCCAGGCGTCGCGGTGGCGGATGCGTATGCTGCCGCGCTCCACCAGGTAATTGGCGTACAGCGCCTTGAGCAGCGTGCTCTTGCCGGCGCCGGAAGGGCCGGCCAGCGCCACGCATTCGCCGGCGGCGGCCTGCAGGGAGACCTCGTCGAGCACCGGCAGCGTCAGGCCGCCTTGTTGGTGCAGGGTGAAAGTCTTGCTCACTTGCCTTGCGTCTATCAATAGCTTCATGGCTTCAGGCCTGCAGGATGGAGGATACCAGCAGCTGGGTGTACGGATGCTGCGGATCGTCCAGGATTTGATCGGTGAGGCCGGCTTCCACCACGCGGCCGCCTTGCATCACCAGCGTGCGTTGCGCCAGCAGACGGGCCACGGCCAGGTCGTGGGTGACCATGATGACGGCGATGCCGCTGTCGCGCACCAGTCTTCGGGTCAGGTCCAGGAAGCGGGCCTGCACCGAGACGTCCTGGCCGCCGGTGGGTTCGTCCATGAAGACCAGCCGCGGATGGGTGGCCAGGCTGCGGGCGATCTGCAGCCGCTGCTGCATGCCGCCGGAGAAGGCGCTGGGCGGATCGTCCAGCCGCGAGCGGCCGATTTCCACCCGTTCCAGCCAGTCGCCGGCGGTCTGGCGCAGCCGGCCGTAATGGCGCTGGCCCAGCGCCATCAGCCGCTCGCCGATATTGGCGCCGGCGGAGACGTTCATGCGCAGGCCGTCGCGGGCGTGCTGGGACACGAAGCCCCATTCGCTGCGCGCCAGCCGGCGGCGCTCGGATTCGGCGATGGCGGTGAGTTCGTGCTCGCGGCCGTCGCGTTCGCGAAAGCGCGCGTTGCCGGCGTCGGCGGCCAGCTTGCCGGCCAGCGCGGCCAGCAGCGTGGATTTGCCGGAGCCGGATTCGCCGACCACGCACAGCACTTCGCCGGCGTGGAGATCGAAATCGACGCCGAAGCAGCCGTTGCCGTTGCCGTAGTCCTTGCCGAGGCCGCGGACGCTGAGTAGGGGCGGGTTCATTGCGGGCTTTCCTGTGTGTCGCGGCGCTGCCGGCAGTGGTCGCTGTCGGAGCAGACGTATTGGCGCGCGCCGGCGTCGTCGGTGATGATTTCGTCCAGATAGCTGTCGCCGGCGCCGCACAGCGCGCAGGCCTGTTCCCAGCGCTGCACCTGGAACGGATGGTCGTCGAAGGCCAGGCTTTCCACCCGGGTGTGCGGCGGGATCGCGTACAGCCTTTTTTCGCGGCCGGCGCCGAACAGCAGCAGCGCCGGACTCAGGTGCAGCTTGGGGTTGTCGAATTTGGGGATGGGCGAGGGCGAAGCCAGGTAGCGGCCGTTGACCAGCACCGGGTAGTCGTAGCTGGCGGCGATGTGGCCGTAGCGGGCGATGTCCTCGTACAGCTTGACGTGCATCAGGCCGTAATCCTGGTGGGCGTGCAGCTTGCGGGTTTCCTGCTCGCTGGCCTCCAGCGTGCGCAACGGTTCCGGTTCCGGCACCTGGAACACCAGCACCTGGCCGGCGCGCAGCGGGGTTTCCGGGATGCGGTGCCGGGTCTGGATCAGGCTGGCTTCGGCGCTGCGGGTGGTGGTGGCCACGCCGGCGACGCGGGCGAAGAAGCGGCGGATATTGACCGCGTTGGTGGTGTCGTCCGCGCCCTGGTCTATGACCTTGAGCACGTCGTCGCGGCCGATCACGCTGGCCGTCACCTGGATGCCGCCGGTGCCCCAGCCGTAGGGCAGCGGCATTTCGCGGCCGCCGAAGGGCACTTGATAGCCGGGCACGGCCACGGCCTTGAGCAGGGCGCGGCGCAGCATGCGCTTGGTGTTTTCGTCGAGGAAGCCGAAGTTGTACGCCCATGGCGCGGCGGTGCTCATGCTTGTGTCTCCTTGGCGGCGTGTTCGCGGCGCAGCTGGCGTATCAGCGACAGCTCGGCCTGGAAGTCGACGTAGTGCGGCAGCTTGAGATGCTGGACGAAGCCGGAGGCTTCGACGTTGTCGCTGTGGCACAGCGCGAATTCCGGCTGCTGCGCCGGCGCGTGCGCCGTTTCGCCCAGCTCGGCGGCGCGCAGGCTGCGGTCCACCAGGGCCATCGCCATCGCCTTGCGTTCGGCCTCGCCGAAGCTCAGGCCGTAGCCGCGGGTGAACTGCGGCGGCGCGCTGCGGCTGCCGGCGAACTGGTTGATCATCTGGCATTCGGTCAGGGTGATTTCGCCGATGTCGACGTCGAAGCCCAGTTCTTCCGGGCAAACCACGACGCTGACTTCGCCCATGCGGATTTCGCCGGCGAAGGGGTGGCTTTCGGCGTAGCCGCGCTGGGTGGAGTAGGCCAGGCCCAGCAGCCAGCCCTCGTCGCCGCGCGCCAGGTTTTGCAGCCGGGCGGCGCGGCCGGCCGGGAACAGCAGCGGCTCGCGGGTCAGGTCGGCCGGTTCCGGATCGCCCGGCGGCGGCGTTTCCGGCTCGATCAGCCCTTCCTGGGCCAGGGTGTCCAGCACGCAGGGCAGCCGTTCCGGCAGCGGCGCGTCCGCCAGCGTCGGCAGCGGCGGCTCGCCGGCCTGGGCCAGGCCGAAGTCCAGCAGCCGCTGGGTGTAGTCAGCGGTGGGGCCCAGCACCTGGCCGCCGGGCACGTCCTTGAAGGTGCCGGACACGCGGCGGCGCACCCGCATCGCCGCGGTGTCCAGCGGCCGGCTGGCGGCGAAGCGCGGCAGGGTGGTGCGGAAGGCGCGCAGCAGGAAGGCCGCCTCCACGCAGTCGCCGGCCGCCTGTTTCAGCGCCAGCGCCGCCAGCTCCTCGTCGTATAGCGAACCTTCCTGCATCGTCCTGGCCAGCGCCAGCCGCAATTGGCCGCGGATCTGGGCGAGGCTCAGTTCCGGCGTCGCCGCGTCGCCGCGGCGCTTGGCGGCCAGCAAGTCCCAGGAGCGGGCGATGGCGGTTTCTCCGCCTTTGACGGCTACGTACATCTCAACCCTCCTTGACGCGGGTGCTGCGCGGCAGGCCGGCCACGCGCTCGCCGCAGATCAGAAAAATGTCCACGCCCAGCGGAAAACGGGCGTGATTGTCCCGCCATTGCCGCCAGAAACCGTCCGGCGCGCCGTTCACGCCGAAACGGCGCGGCGCGGCGAAGCCCGGGCCGTCGGCTTCCACCTGTTCGGCGTTGAAGCCGGCGGTTTCCAGCAGCACGGTGGCGGAGCGGTCCGGGTATTCGGGCTCGCCGGCCTTGAGCGCGGCCAGCGGCGGCGGCGGCGCGCCCAGCGGCAGCACCACGAAGTCGGCCTGTTCCAGCGCGGCGGCCAGGCGCAGGCCGGTGTGGAAGCGCAGGCTGGCCAGGGTGTCCGCCGGCAGCGGCGGCAGCCAGACGCTGACGTCCTGGTCCAGCAGGGCATAGAGCAGGGCGGCGGTGGCCGGCATCAGGCCGGGCAGCTCGGCCGGCAGCGCCGGCAGCGTTTGCGGCAGCAGGGGTTCGGCCAGCGCGGCCAGCGCGGCGCGGAAGCAGCGCTGACTGTCGTGAACCGGGTCGGAGAAGGCGGCGCGCATTTCATTCATCTCATTCCCCCCTGACCAGGGTGAAGAATTCCACCTTGCTGGCGGCGGCTTCGCGCGCCGCCTGTTCGCGGCGCGCGGCGCGTTCGGCGCGCAAGGGCGTTATCCATTGCGCGAGCAAACCGTCCCGTCGCGCCGGGTCTTGCAGCAGCGCGTCGGCCTGGGCGATCAATTCGGCGTGTTCGCCGTTGCTGCCCAGCGCCCAGCCGTGGCCCAGGCGGCCGTTGATCCGGCAACTGGCGCGGCTGACGCTGGCTTCGCCCAGATTGAAGCGGGCGCCGCCGCCGCCGGCGCGGCCCTGCAGCATGACAAGGCCGGTTTCGGCGCGGCGCAGCCATTCCACTTGCGGCGCCGGCGGCAATTGCGGGCCCAGCAGCCGGCGCAGCCGCGGCGGCGGGGTGTGGGCCAGCACGCTGAGCCAGTCTTGTCGGGTCGAGGTTTCCATATCGGGTATTCCCCTGTGCGGTTTCAACAAAAATTCATATAAACGTATAGACGTATCCATGATAATGGCCGGCGATAAGGCGCAAACAGCATGCGGCGATGAAGGTTTTGTGACGATTGGGTGGCGGGGCTAGACCTTGGCCGCCATGGGAACGAGAGGGCGTGAACGATGATTGAACGCGGTTCCGGGGTCGCCGTCTGGCGGCAGATAGAAAACAGCCTGGCGGAGGAGATCGCCAGCGGCGCGATCCGCGCCGGCGAGCAATTGGCCACCGAGCTGCAACTGGCCCAGCGCTTTCGCGTCAACCGCCACACCATACGGCGCGCGGTGGCCACGCTGGTGGAGCGCGGCCTGCTGCGGGTGGAGCAGGGGCGCGGCACCTTCGTCCAGAACAATGCGATTGACTACGCGATCAGCAAGCGCACCCGTTTTTCCCAGAACATGGCCAGCCAGAACCTGAACTCGGACATCGACGTCTTGGCCAGCGACACGGTGCCGGCCAATGCCGAACTGGCCGATTTGCTGCAAGTGGCGGTGGGCGAGCCGCTGCTGCGGATCAAGACCCTGAGCCGGGTGGCGTTGCGGGTGGTGGACTGGGCGATCTTGTTCTTTCCGGCGGCGCGCTTTCCCGGCCTGCCGGAGATTTACCGGCGAGAGCGCTCGGTGACGCGCGCGCTGGCGCATTTCGGCGTAGACGATTACACCCGGCGCTTCACCCGCGTCAGCGCGCGGCTGCCGGACAGCGAGACGGTGGACTATCTGGGGCTGCCCAAGAACCGGCCGGTGCTGCATGTGAAGTCCTTGAACGTGGACCCGCAGGGGCGGCCGGTGCAATACGGGATCACCTGTTTCAACGGCGATCTGGTGCAACTGGTGATGGAGGAGGCCTGATGCGTTACGCGCTGTATTACGCGCCGCGGCCGGACAGCGCCTTCTGGCGCGCCGGCAGCGGCTGGCTGGGCCAGGACGCGCACAGCGGCCTGCAAGTGTTGCCGCCGCACGCGCCGGGCCTGGACGCCGAAGTCTGGGCGGAGCTGACCGCGGCGCCGGCCCGTTACGGATGGCACGCCACGCTGAAAGCGCCGTTCGCCTTGCGCGCCGGCGCGGACGAGGCGGCGCTGCTGGCGCGGACCGCGGCCTTGGCTCGCCGTTTCCAGCCCTTCGAGCTGGCGCTGGAGGTGGCCTGGCTGGCGGATTTTCTGGCGCTGCGGCCGCCGGCGCCGCCGCCGGATCTGGTGGAACTGGCCGCCGCCTGCGTGGTGGAGCTGGAGCCCTTGGCCGATCGCGAATCGCCGCGGAAAACGCGCGCCGGGCTGGACCCGCGCCAGGAGCAGCTAAGCTTGCGCTGGGGCTATCCCTATGTATTCGAACACTACCGCTTTCACCTGACGCTGAGCGGCCGGCTGAGGCTGGACAGCGCGACGGGGCGGGCGCTGGAACAGGCGGCGCGCCGGCATTTCGCCGCCTTCTCCCGCGCGCGGGTGGACGGCGTGGCGGTGTTTGTCGAGCCGGCGGCGGGCGAGGTTTTCCGCTACCTCGCGCATTGCGGCTTTGACGGACAGGTGGCGCGCTATGAAGCCTGAGCCCGGCGCGCTGTGGTATGTAATCGGCCCGTCCGGCGCCGGCAAGGACAGCCTGCTGGCTTATGCGCGGGCGCGGCTGCCGGCCTCCGGCCGGCTGGTGTTCGCCCACCGCTACATCACCCGGCCGGCCGACGCCGGCGGCGAGAACCACGTGGCCTTGAGCCGGGAGGAGTTTGAACAGCGCGAGCGCAGCGGCTGCTTCGCCCTGAGCTGGCGGCGGCATGGTCTGGCCTATGGCCTGGGCATGGAAGTGGCGCTGTGGCTGGAACAGGGGCTGGACGTGGTGGTCAACGGCTCGCGCTCGGCGCTGCCGCTGGCGGCGCGGCGTTTTCCCGGCCTGCGGCCGGTGTGGGTCGTCGCCAGCCCGGCGGCGCTGGCGGCGCGGCTGGCCGGCCGCGGCCGGGAATCGGCCGAGCGCGTCGCCCAGCGGCTGGAGGAGGCCGCCGCGCTGACGCCGCCACCGGACGCGGCGGTGCTGCGCAACGACGGCGAACTGGCCGAGGCCGGCGAGCGGCTGCTGCGGCTGCTGACGCGGGGCAGGGACGCGGACTGTCCTTAATGCCTGGAAAACCGCGCCGGCGAAGCCGCCGCCGCTTGCTATAACCGGGGCAGTTCGCCGGCCGCGTGGCGGCGAGCCGCGCGCCGTCTCCGGCTGGCGGGACGCCGGAGAACGTGTTTACGATTTCGCGAGCTAAGGCGAGACAAGGCGAAAGCCGCTGAGAAAGCGGAATGTACAGGTGGTACATGAGCATTTCGAAGTGGTTTTCAACGCTGTATCGCCGACGCGCAGCAGATCGTAAACAGGTTCTGAGCGGTGCGCATGCAATGGTCGTCCCGCCGTTGGCAGGAGAATGGATATGGCTTTGCAATCGAGAAACTGGCATGCCTGGCTGAACGTGATGCCGGGTCACCCCAAGAGCTTGCATGTGGCAGGCGACGTGGTGGTGGCCAACCCCGGCGTGGAGGCGCTGCTGTGCATGCGCGAGCCGCAAGGCATCAACCCGGCCATCCTGATGCTGGACTTGCACCTGGTGCAAAAGCCCGGCATGTGGCCGCAGGTGTTGGCGGTGGCGCACGCCCACTACGACAGGGTGCTGCCGCCGGGCGCGCCCAAGTACACGGCGGTGGAAGTGCTGCACAATAACGAGCGGGTGGCTTATATCGAGCCCATCCCCGAAATCGTATAGACAGCGGCAGTCACGGCGGCCTGGCAGGGCCGCCGGACGGCTTGCGGGATCGTAAACGGGTTTTACAGCGTGACGCTTTCGCAGCCGCTGCGGCCGGACTTCTTGGCCCGGTACATCGCCTGGTCCGCCGCCTGCAGCAGGCTGTCCGCGCTGCTGTCGCCGTTGCCCAGCGCGATGCCGACGGAAATGCCCAGCTGGCGTTGTTCGCCGCCGATGTCGAAAGGCGTTTGCATCGTCTCTATGCATTTGGCCGCCACGATGCGGGCCGCTTCCTCCGCGTCCTCGCCCAGATCGCCGATCAACAGCACGAACTCGTCGCCGCCGATGCGCGCCAGGGTGTCGGTCTGGCGCACGATGCCGCCCAGGCGCTGCGCCGCCTGCCACAACACTTTGTCGCCGGCCTTGTGGCCGTAGCCGTCGTTGATCTGCTTGAAGCCGTCCAGATCCAGAAACAACAAGCCCAGCCGGCTTGCATTGCGCTGCGCGCGCGCCAGCGCCATGGTCAGGCGGTCGGCCAGCAAGGCGCGGTTGGGCAGGCCGGTCAGGGTGTCGTGATGGGCCATGCGCGCCAGTTCCGCCTGATGCTGGTCCAGCTTGCTCAGCAGCCGGTTGAAGGCGGCCAGCAGATAGCCCACCTCGTCGTTGCGCTTGACCGGCAGCGGTTCCAGCGGCAGTTCGCCGCGGGTCATGCGGTCCGCGTGGCTGGCGGCGCGGAACAGCGGGCGGAACAGCAGATACAGGCCCGCGCCCGCGGCCAGGGCGAACACCAGCACGGCGATCACCGCGTTTTTCAGCAAAAAGGCTTGCGCCCGTCCCACGGTGGCGAAGGCCTCGCTGCTGGGCAGGCGCGCCACCACGAACCAGCCGGTGCTGGGCACCGAGGCGATGGCGGAGACTTCCTCGCGCCCCTGGGCGTTGACCGTGATGCCCACGCCGCGAAACCCCGTCATCGCCCGGTCGTGCAAGGGATTGATCCCCGCCGGCGGCGTGGGTTTGAGCACCATGTCCGGCTGGGAGGAGGCGACGAAGATCTTGTCCTGCGGCGAGATCAGCAAAAAGCCGCTATTGGGCCCGCCGATGTGGGAGGCCAGCAGCAAGTCCATGAAGCCCGGCGCGGCCAGCGCGGTAATGCCGGCCAGCGCGCCTTGCGGGCGGCCGTCGCGCCAGGGCAGCGCCGCCGCCATCGGCAGCACCGGTTTTTTGCTGATGCGGCCGATGAGCGGGCGGCCGATGACGACGCGGTCCAGATTGGGCGGGCTGGACAGGGCGACGCGGATATAGTCCCGGTCGGAATAGTCCCGGCCCACGCGGCCGGGCATGGACGGATAGTCGGCGATGGCGCGCCCGTCCGGCGTCACCACGTACAGGCCTTGCGAGAACGGGCATTGGAAGTCGCAATGCAGGCGCAGCCAGGCTTGCAGTTCCGCCGGGCGTTGCAGCAGCTCCTGGGGCAGGCTGGCGGCCAGCCGCTGAAGCAGGGCCTGGCGCTGCTGGATCTTGAAGTCCACGTCGCGGGCGACGTAGCTGGCCAGCGCCATCTGCTGGTTCTGCACCACCTTGCTCAAATCCTCGCGCAGAAACTGGCTGAGCGCGTAGTAGCGCGCCACCGCGCCGGCCACCACGATGCCCAGCGCCAGCAGCAGCAAGCGGGTAACGATGCTATCAAGGACGCGGCGCAGGCTCATGGTCGCAAATAAGGTTGTCTTCAAGACAGTTTAGTCAAGGTTTCGGGCCTTGTATGCCCGGGCCCGGCGGGGCGGCTCAGCGCGGCAGCAGGCCGGCGCAACACAGCGCCACCGCGGCGCAGATGCGCTCGCCGGGGTCGTGCTCCGGCAGCGGCGGCGTCAGGCCCAGCGCCATCCGGCGCAGCGGCTCCGCTATCGTCATCGCCAGCAGCAGTTCGGCGGTTTGCGCCGGCTGCGGGCAGCGGATCAAGCCCTGTTCCGCCTGGCGTTCCAGCCAGCCGGCCAAGAGCGCGGCGCAGCGCTGCACGCCGTGCTCGGCGTACTGCGCCAGCGCCTGTTCCCGGCCGGGAAAGTCCCCTATCAGCAGGCGGAACAATCCCACCGCCTCGCGCGTGAGCACCTTGGCCGCCACGGTGTTCAGCAGCGCTTCCAAGGCCTGCGGCAGCGCGGCGGCCTCCGTCAGCGGCTCGCTCATCGGCGCGACGAAGGCGTCGGTCCAGCCGTGGATGACCGCGCCCAGCAACTGCTCGCTGTTGTCGGCGAAGCGGTACACCGTTTTCTTGGCCACCCCGGCCCGCTGCGCCACCGCCGCCATGGTGGCGGCCTGGTAGCCCTGGCTCAGCAAGAGTTCGGTGGCGGCGTCCAGCACCTGTTGCTTCAAAGCGTGTTCCGGCGCGGCGGGGCGGCCGCGCGCGCGCGGCGAGGCCTGATCCTGGCTTGACATCGGGGTAAGGTTTCCTCAATATGGAAACGCAATGCGTTTCTTAATTTACCAGCGCCGGCGTCGCGCCGCGCTGATCTTCAAGCCAAGGAGTGTACTGTGAATTCTCACTATGAAACATCTTACGATGAGCTGTTGCAGCCCGGCCCGCTGATGCTGGAAACCGGCGTGCGCCGTCTGGACGACGGCCGCTTGCTGGTGGCCGCGCGCACCGAAATGCCCGGCTGCGCCGGCCGCATGTTCGACTGGTGGTTCACCTTCTTCGATTCCACCCGGCACATCCGCTGGTGGCACCCGCACGACCATGTGGAGCTGCGCGGCTGGGACGGCCGCCGACGCGCCGGCCGCGGCTATATCGGCTCCACCGTGCGCGCGGTGGAGGCGCTGGGCGAGATTCCGCCGGTGGCGGCGGTGTTGAAGTTCCACCCGCCGGAAACCTTCTTCGGCGCCGGCCGCTTGAGCGCGGCGCTGGCGCGCGGCGAGGCCTCGGCCGCGGTGTGCGCGCGCATCGCTTTCGGCAACGAACCGCGGCTCAGCGCCGACGGCGACCCGCTGGACGGCGAGATGGTGCACCTGACGCGGGACACCGCCCACGGCGCGGTGCTGCGCAGCCGCTTCTTGCTGGGCGCGGCCGACGGCAGCGGCGAACCGGTGCCGGAACGCCTGGGTCTGGAGCTGATGCGCCATTGCTACAACGAGTTCAGCTGCCTGGCGCGGTTCTTGCCGTCGCTGTATTACGGCGAGCACGCCAACGGCGAGAAAGGGCCGCTGGCCTGGTAGGCCGCCGCGCCGGCGGGCAGGACATCCAGCCGCGCAAGACAAGCTTCACCCGGCCGTCACCGCGCTGTCATCGGCGCGTCGTAAGGTGGCGGCTGATTGACGGACGGCGCATGGACCATGAGGTCTATACGTCTAAACCCATTGGAGCGATGTCGATGAAACAGCTGATTGTCCTGGCCGCCGGCCTGGCCCTGTCCGGCCTGACGGCCCCGCTGGCGCAGGCCGCCACCACCCTGACCGTGTACACCGCGCTGGAGGCGGACCAGGTCAAGGAATACAAAGAGGCTTTCGAGAAGGCCAACCCGGACATCGAAATCCGTTTCGTGCGCGAATCCACCGGCATCATCACCGCCAAGCTGTTGTCCGAGAAAAACAATCCGCAAGCCGACGCGGTATGGGGCCTGGCCGCCACCAGCCTGATGATTCTGGACCAGCAGGGCATGCTGCAGCCTTACGCGCCCAAGGGCGTGGAAAAGCTGAGCCCGGAATTCGTCGACAAGGCCAAGCCGCCCAAGTGGACCGGCATGGACGTGTGGGCCGCCGCCCTCTGTTTCAACACCGTGGAAGCCGCCAAGAAAAACCTGCCCAAGCCGGAGAGCTGGGCCGACCTCGCCAAGCCGGTCTATAAGGGCCAGATCGTGATGCCGCATCCGGCGTCCTCCGGCACCGGTTATCTGGACGTGTCCGCCTGGCTGCAGATGATGGGCGAGAAAAAGGGCTGGGAGTATATGGACAAGCTGCACGCCAATATGGCCCAGTACGTCCACTCCGGCTCCAAGCCGTGCAAGATGGCCGCCGCCGGCGAGTATCCGATAGGCATTTCCTTCGAATACCGCGGCGCTCAGCTCAAGGAGAAGGGCGCGCCCATCGACCTGATCTACCCGAAGGAGGGCCTGGGCTGGGATCTGGAGGCCACCGCCATCATCAAGGGCAGCAAGAAGCTGGCCGCCGCGCAGAAGCTGGCGGATTTCTCGGTCAGCCTGCCGGCGATGCGCCTGTATGAAAAGAACTACGCGGTGCTGGCCATGCCCGGCGTGGCCAAGCCCAATCCCTTCATCCCCGCCGATTACGCCCAGCGTCTGAGCAAGAACAATTTCGCCTGGGCCGCCAAGCAGCGCGAGGCCATCCTGCGCGAATGGTCGCGCC
Source organism: Chromobacterium sp. Panama (assembly GCF_003052555.1). NCBI lineage: Bacteria > Pseudomonadati > Pseudomonadota > Betaproteobacteria > Neisseriales > Chromobacteriaceae > Chromobacterium > Chromobacterium sp. Panama. The sequence continues at coordinate 2,819,066 of NZ_QARX01000001.1, read as the reverse complement.
GCTACGAAAGCAAGGCCGAACCCAAGAGCTGAGCCGGCTTCCGTCATTGCGCCGCCCGCCGGGCGGCGTCGTTTCTTTTTAAAAACCTGTTTACGATCTGCTGCGCGTCGTGGAGCGTTACACGGTGAGTGCGTCTTCAAAATGCTCATATACCGTGTGTGCGCTCCGCTTTTTCAGCCGCAACGCCTTGTCTCGCCCTTGCTCGCGAGATCGTAAACAGGTTCTAAGACACCCTGGAGTTGCGCATGAAACCGGCCGATAGCCTGGACGGCTTGTCCAAACACCTGTCCGTCCGCGGCCTCAGCCGCCGTTTTGGCGGCTTTACCGCTTTGGACGGCGTATCGCTGTCCATCCGCAAAGGCGAATTCGTCTGTCTGCTGGGCCCGTCGGGCTGCGGCAAGACCACCTTGCTGCGGCTGATCGCCGGGCTGGAACGGCCGGACGCCGGCAGCGTCCATTTGCTGGAGCGCGACATCACCGACGAGCCGCCGGCGCGCCGCGACTACGGCATCGTGTTCCAGAGCTACGCGCTATTCCCCAATCTCAGCGTCGCCGACAATATCGCCTACGGCCTCAAGCCGCGCGGCGGCGGCGCGCGCCACGCCCGCCGCGTGCGCGAACTCCTGGACCTGGCGGGCCTGCCCGGCGCCGAGGACAAATACCCGGCCCAGTTGTCCGGCGGCCAGCAGCAGCGCGTGGCGCTGGCGCGGGCGCTGGCCACCTCGCCCGGCCTGCTGCTGCTGGATGAACCGCTGTCCGCGCTGGACGCGCGGGTGCGCGACAAGCTGCGCGACGAACTCAAGGGCCTGCAAAAACGGCTGGGCGTCACCACGCTGATGGTGACCCATGATCAGGCCGAGGCGCTGGCCATCGCCGACCGGGTGGTGGTGATGAACGCCGGCCGCATCGAGCAGATCGGCACGCCGGCCGAAATCTACCGCCGGCCGGCCAGCCGCTTCGTCGCCGAATTCGTCGGCGCCGCCAACTGGCTGCCGGCGCGGCGGCGGGATGCCCACGGCGCCGCCGTCGGCAACTGCCTGCTGCGGCTGGACGCGCCCTTGCCGCAGGCCGAGGCGCTGACCCTGTTCCTGCGGCCGGAAGACATCATCGTCAAGGCGCGCTGGGACGGCGCGCCCAACACCTTGCTGGCGAGGGTGGCCGACATCAGCTTCGGCGGCGCGATGACCCGGCTGCGCCTGCAGCCGGAAGGCATGCCCGGCCAACTGCTGCATGCTGAAATCTGCCCGTCCATGCTGCAACGCCAGCCGCTGACGCCGGGCGAGGTGGTGCCGGTGGAATTGCCGGCCGCGCTGCTGCGCGCCTATGCCGGAGAGGGCGCATGCTGAGCCGCGCCTTGCCAGGCCGGCGCGCGGCGCCGGCCGACGGCGAGCGCCGCGTCGCCGCCGCGCTGGTATGGACGCTGACGGCCTTGCTGGCCTTGGCGCTGGGCCTGCCGCTGCTGTTCATCTTCGGCAAATCGGTATTGGACATGGACGGGGGCTTCGTCGGCCTGGCCAACTTCGTCCAGGTGCTGGACAGCCCGGGCCTGATGCGCGCCGCCCGCCACAGCTTGTGGCTGGCGCTGACCGTCACCGCCCTGGTGCTGCCGCTGGCCTTCGCCTTTGCCTGGGGCTTGAGCCGCAGCCGCGTCTGGGGCCGTGGCGTCTTTCGTCAGATCGCCTTGTCGCCGCTGTTGGCGCCGTCCTTGATGCCGGCCATCTCGCTGGTGTATTTGTTCGGCAACCAGGGCCTGCTCAAATCCTGGCTGGCCGGCGGCAGCGTCTACGGCTTTTGGGGCATGGTTTTGGGCGAAGCCTTCTATACCTTTCCGCATGCGCTGCTGATCCTGCTGACCGCGCTGTCGGCGTCGGACGCGCGCTTGTACGAGGCCGGCCGCGCGCTGGGCGCCGGCGCCTTGCGTCGCTTTCTCACCATCACCCTGCCGGGCGCGCGCTACGGTCTGGTCTCGGCGGGCCTGGTGGTGTTCACCCTGGTGATCACCGACTTCGGCGTGCCCAAGATCGTGGGCGGGGACTACAACGTGCTGGCGGTGGAAGCCTTCAAGCAGGTGGTGGGGCAGCAGAACTTCCCGCGCGGCGCGGTGGTGGGCCTGATGCTGCTGTTGCCGGCGGTGTTTTCCTTCTTCATCGAGCGGCGGATGGCGCGTCGCCAGCAGGCGGCGCTCGGCGCGCGCGCGGTGCCGTTTTCGCCGGGGCCGTCGCCGGGCCGCGACCTGGCCGCCTGGCTGTTGCTGGCGGCGATCTCGCTGCCGCTGCTGGCCTTGCTGGGCGTTGGCGTCGCCGCCTCCTTCATCAAATACTGGCCTTACGATTTGAGCCTGACGCTGGCGCATTATCAGTTCGACAGCGTGGACGGCGGCGGCTGGAGCGCCTATTTCAACAGCCTGAAGCTGGCCTGCCTCACCGCCGGCGCGGGCAGCCTGCTGGTGTTCGCCGGCGCTTACGCCTGCGAGAAGCTGCCGGCCGCGCCGCTGGGCCGCGCGCTGCTGCGCTTCTTCGCCATGCTGCCGATGGCGGTGCCCGGCCTGGTGCTGGGTCTGGGCTATGTGTTCTTCTTCAACCATCCGGACAATCCGCTGCATGCGCTTTACGGCGGCATGACGCTGATGGCCGCCTGCACCATCGCCCACTTCTACACCACCGGCCACCTGACCATGAGCACCGCGCTCAAGCAACTGGACGGGGAGTTCGAAGCGGTGGCCGCCTCGCTCAAAGTGCCGTTCTGGGTGACGCTGCGGCGGGTGAGCTTGCCGGTGTGCCTGCCGGCGCTGCTGGATGTGATGCGCTATCTCTTCGTGTCCGCGATGACCACGCTGTCGGCGCTGATCTTCATCGCCAGTCCGGACAACAGCCTGGCCGCGGTGGCCATCGTCACCATGGACGACGCCGGCGACACCGCGGCGGCGGCGGCGATGGCCACGCTGATCGCCTTGAGTTCGGCCGCGGTTTCGCTCTTGCTGCTGGGGTTGGAACGGCTCTTGTGCCGGCGCGGCCAGGGCTGGCGCGGCCGCGCTTGACTGCGGTTTGCTTTGGCGTGACGATGTCATGTCTTGGCCCGCCGGAGTGAGGAGACGCGCATGGGATGTCCGCAAGTGTGCATGGGCGCGATGCTGCAATGCAGCTTCGGCGTCGCCCCCAGCAGCCTGGTGGTGTTGCCCGCCAACCGGGTGATGGCCGGCGGCGTGCCGGCCGCCAACATCATGGACAACGTGCCCATGCTCAACGTCATGCCCTTCGGCATGTGCCAAAGCCCGGCCAACCCGATGGTGGCGGCCGCCACCGCCGCCGCCATGGGCGTGCTGACGCCCATGCCCTGCATCCCGGTCACCGCCGCGCCGTGGACGCCGGGCGCGCCCACGGTGCTGATAGGCAATATGCCGGCGCTGGACAGCAACAGCATGCTGATGTGCAACTGGGGCGGGGTGATCAAGATCAACGCGCCCGGCCAGTTCACGGTGATGATTCCCTGAGAGCCTGTTCAAGGCTGCCGCGCGCTATGACAGCTGACGCTTGTGCCTCCGTCTATAGGTCAGGCGGCCGACGGGCGGCGGCTTGATGAAAATCAAACGTTCAATTTAATTGGCATAATAATTTATTGGCTTCTTGCCGATCGGCATGAATCAACCTTCATCAAGCAAGGAGCCGTCATGAGCTTTTCCCATCGTCTCGCCGTCGCCGCACTCAGCCTGGCCGCCGCTTCCGCCTTCGCCGTCACCATCACTCCGCCCGGTCCCGGCGGCGCGCCTATGCCGTTTTCCGCGGTGGGGCCGGCCAAGGTGGGCAAGTTCGGCATCGATCTGGACTGCAAGGCGGTGTTCAGCGGCACCGTGGACGGCTACGGCAATGTGGCCATCACCAGCGCCTCGTTCAGCGGCGGCGCGCTGTGCAAGGTGATCAAGCCCTCCGCCTCGCTCGCCTCGCCGTGGACCGGCCATGTGGACACCGCCACCCAGCTGACCTTGGACAATGTGGCGGTGAACGTGAAATCGCCGATCGCCGGCGGCCTGTGCGGGCCCACCAAGATAGTCGGCAGCGTTGCCGACAACGGCAGTGAAACCGTGATCGGCCTGGATGCGGCCCAGCTGTCCGGCGGCTGCTCCATCAGCGCGACGTTGAGCACGACGCCCTATATGCGGGTCACGCCTTAGAACCTGCTTACGATCTGCTGCGCGTCGGCGATACGGCGTTAAAAACATGCTCAAAATGCTCATGTACCACGAGTACATTCCGCTTTTTCGCATGTTTTCGCCTTGTCTCGCTCTTGCTCGCGAGATCGTGAACAGGCTCTTAGAATCTGTTCATAGTCTGCTGCGCGTCGGCGATACGTCGTTGAGATGGTTTTGAAATGCTCATGTACCACCTGTACATTCCGCTTTCTCACTCGTTTCCGTCTTGTCTTGCCCTTGCTCGCGAGATCGTAAACAGATTCTTAAAGTCTGCCGCAGGGACCCCTGACGCGCCGTACGGCGGCGTCAGGGGTTTTGTTTATGGGGGTGGGAGCCGGTGGCTTTCCATTTACCGGGCCGGCGTCTGGAGAAAGTGTTCGACGATGCGTTCGGTTTCACCGGATTGCTTCATCGCCTGCAAGGCGGCCGACAGTCTGCCGGCCAGCGAGGCCGGGTCCAGCCGCAGCGGGTAGTTGTCCGGGTTTAAGGGCTGGTCGGCGCGGTAATCCGGATTGGGCTGCGCGCGGTAAAAGCGGGAGTGTTTGGAAAAGCCCATATGCATGGCTTGCCAGGGCTCCAGCGACGGGTGCAGCGTCAGTCCGGCCGGCCGCAGCCGCTCCCAGTAGAAGCGCAGCGTCAGTTCGTCGTAGATGTAGAAATCCGCCTTGCCGGCGCTGATCAGGCGAAAGGCGCGCTCCACATCCATTTCCGGCACTTGCAGCACCTTGATGCGCGCTTGCCACGGCAGGGGAATCAGGTCCGGGTTGCCCAGGCTGCGCAGCTCCACGCTATTGTCCAGATCGGCGTAGCCGCGTACCGCGGGGTGGCTGGCGCGGGTAATGACGACATGGCGCTCGCGCAGGCCGTTGGGCAGGAACAGGGCGATGGGCTCGCGCTCCGCGTTGTAGGTGTAGCCGGGATAGAAGTCCACCTCGCCCTGCGCCAGCGCTTGCAGCACGCGCTTCTTTGGCAGGCGCACCACTTTCAGCGTGCAGCCGATTTTTTGGCAGGCGCGGCTGTACAGGGTTTTATAGATGCCTTCGTCGTTGTCGTCGTCGATATAGGGACGCCGTTCATTGGTGCGGTAGCCCATCACCAGTTCCGGATCTTGCGCCAGGGCCAGGCGGGCCTGGGCCGCGATGACGGCGATGATGATGCAAAGCGCGAGACGCATGCCGGCCCCTCCTGTATTCCGTCTTCAGCTTATGTCATTCTTCCCGCCGGCGCGCGGCGGCGGCAAATACATGATAGAAATAGATAGGTTTCCGCAACATTCATCGCTTTTTCAAATGCATGTCCGCTTGCACAATGCCAAGCACGGCCATGTGGCTGGAAACCGGCCTTGGAGACACGGCGATGAGCACTAGACGACAATTCCTGGGCGCAAGCCTGTTGACGGCGGGCGGCATGATGGCCGCCCGCGCTTGGAGCGCGGAGCCGAACGCGGCCGGCTACCGCATGCCGGACGAGGGCGAGGGCCACGCCGCCACCTGGATGGCCTTCGGTCCCAGCCTGGAGGTTTGGGGCACGAGTCTGCTGCCGGTGGTGCGGCGGGATCTGGCGCGAGTGGCTCAGGCCATCGCCGCCCACGAGCCGGTGCGCATGCTGACGCGGGCCGAGGACATGGCGCTGGCGGCCAAGCTGTGCGGCCCCAAGGTGGAACTGGTGGAGCAGCCGCTGGACGATCTGTGGATACGCGACAGCGGCCCGATCTTCGTCAAGGGCAAGGGCGGGGCGGCGGCGGTGGATTTCAACTTCAACGGCTGGGGCGGCAAGCAGGCGCACCGTAGGGACGCCAAGGTGGCGGCCGCGGTGGCGGCCAAGAGCGGCGCGCCGGTCGTGCGGACCTCGCTGGTGCTGGAGGGCGGCGGCATCGAGGTGGACGGCGAAGGCACCGCCATCATCACCGAAAGCTGCGTGCTCAATCCCAATCGCAACCCGGGCCTGAGCAAGGCGCAGTGCGAGCGCGAACTGCGCCGGCTGCTGGGCGTGGACAAGGTGATCTGGCTGCCCGGCATCGCCGGCCGCGACATCACCGACGGCCATACCGATTTTTACGCCCGTTTCGCCCGCCCCGGCGTGGTGGTGGCCGGCCTGGAGACGGACCCGCAGTCTTACGATTACCAGGTGACGCGCCGTCATCTGAGCCTGCTGCGCCAGGCGCGGGACGCGCGCGGCCGCAAGTTGGAGGTGGTGGTCTTGCCGGGGCCGGAGCGGGTGAGGCCGGAGTACGAGGGCCACGAGATGGCGGCCGGCTATATCAATTTCTACGTCTGCAACGGGGCGGTGATCGCGCCGGAGTTCGGCGACGCCAAGGCGGACCGCAACGCGGGCGCGGCCTTGCGCGAGCTCTTCCCGCAACGCGAGGTGGTGCAGTTGAACATCGACGGCATCGCCGCAGGCGGCGGGGGCATTCATTGCGCGACCCAGCAGCAACCGGCTTGAGCATGCGTTCACAGCCCGCTGCGCGTCCGCGCCGGCCGGAAATCAGGAGGACATATTCGGATGGAGAGAGGCGATAACAGCGGCGGGCCGCAGGCGGCCGAGCGGGAAGACCCGGCGACGGGCGCGCTTGGCCGCCTGCCCTCGCTGCGGCTGCTGACCGGCTTCGAAGCCGCCGCGCGCCTGGGCAGCGTTTCCCGCGCCGCCGAGGCGCTGCATCTGTCGCAGTCCGCGGTCAGTCACCAGATTCAACAGCTGGAGGCCTTTGTCGGCCAGCCTTTGTTCCAGCGAGTGGGCCGCGGCATCGAACTGACCTTTGCCGGCGAAATGCTGCAACAAAGCGTGCGGCGCGCGCTGGACACGCTGCGGCGCGGGCTGGACCGCATCGCGGTCTACACGGACCCGGGCCTGGTGGTGCTGGTGGGGCCGGCTTTTTTACTGCACGGCTGGCTGCAGGGACGCTTGGACCGGCTGCGCGCCGCCCATCCCGACATCGTGCCCTTGTTGTCCATCGACGAGGAGCCGGGCCAGGCCGATGAGATCGACGTGGACATCGTCATCGGCCGGCAGCCGATGGCGACGGCCGGCTGGGAGGACGCGGCCTGGCTGCGCGAGGACTGGCGTTTCGTCGCCGCGCCGGCCTTGGCGGAACAGCTGGCGGCGTTGCCGGCCGAGCGCCATCCGCAGCTGGCGCGCTTGATCTGCCTGGAAAAGACGCGCATGCCGGAGGAGGCGGAGGCCGCGGTGCGGGCCTTGTCGCCGCGTTTCGGCGTCGCCGCCGTTTACGATGCGCCGCAGCTGGCGTTGGACGCGGCCCTGCGCGGCCACGGCATCGCCTGTCTGCCGTCGCCGGCCTTGGAGGAGGCGCTGGCCGAAGGCAGGCTGCGCGAGCTGGCCGGCTACCCGCGCCGGCCCGGCGCGCAATGGTGGTTGTCCCGGCCGCGCGACGCGCTGCGCAGCGAGGCGATGGCGAATCTGTTTGATTGGCTGCGGGAAGAGGGCGGCGGCGAGTCGGCGCCGCTTTAGAACCTGTTCACAGTCTGCCGCTATTCGTGAAACGCGGCGCGGCGAGCGCCGCTTCGAAATGCTCATGCGCCGCGAGCACATTCCGCTTTCTCCGCCGCAACGCCTGGCCTCGCCCTCGCTCGCGAGGCTTTGAACAGGCGCTTAGTCCGCCAGCTGCGCCCGTCGCGGCAGGTCCGGCCCGCGCCGCGCGCAGGTGAGGGCGGCGGCGCGCGTTGCGAAGCGGACCAGATCCTCGGTTTCCGCCCGGCTCAGCGCCGCCAGCCCGTCCGGGCTCAGCCGGCCCAGCTCGGCCAGCCGGCACAGCAGCGCGGCCTGGAAGCTGTCGCCCGCGCCCACGGTGTCCACCACCTGGACGGCGGCGGCCGGCTGTTCCCATTCGCCGTGACGGCGGCTGAACACGCGCACGCCTTGTTCGCCGCGGGTCAGCAGCAGCAACTGGCATGGCGGGGCGAGCCAGCCGCGGGCGCAGGCTTCGATCTCCTGTCCCGGATACAGCAGGGCCAGATCCTCGGCGCTGACCTTGATCAGATGGGCGTGGCGGCGGTGGATGTCCAGGCATTGCCGCCAGCGCGCCCGTTCCGGCTCCACGTTCAGCCGCAGATTGGGGTCCAGCGAGATCAGCCGGCGGCCGCTTTCGCGGGCCGCCAGCGCTTGCAGCGCCTCGCCGCCGGGGCGGCCCACCAAGGCGTAGGAGCCGAAGTGGACGGCGGCGATCTCGTCGTCCAGCGTCGGCAACTCCTCCTGGCGCAGGCTGGCTTCCGGCGCGCGCTCGCCGTAGAAGCCGTATTGCGGCTGGCCGCCAGCGTCCACGCTCACCATCGCCAAGGTGGTGGGCAGATCGCGCGGCAGCAGATAGCGTCCGTCCACCCCCTCCCGCTCCAACAGCCGCCGCAGCTGCGCGCCCAGATAATCGTTGGACAAGGGCGTCAGCAGGGCGGCGCGCCGGCCCAGCCGCGCCAGGCCCACGGCGACATTGAACGGCGAGCCGCCGGGCACGGCGCGGTAGTTCAGCTGCGGCCATTCCGCCGCGCCGGGTTCCAGGAAAAAATCGTACAGGGCTTCGCCGCAGCACAGAATCATGGGGAGGTCTCCGCAAATGAGGGGGGCCGCGCCTGGTAGAGGGCGCGAAAGTGACGCAGGCGAGCTTGCAAGGCCTGATGCCGGGCGGCGTCCGGCGCGCAGCGCGCCCGCAGCGGCGGTTTGGCGCAGACGGCGCCGAGGTCGCCGCCGTCCGCCAGCCAGCCCAGGCGGGCCGCGCCCAGCGCGGCGCCGGCTTCGCCGCCCTGATGGGTGAGGATTTCGGCGTCCAGCGCGTCGGCCAGCAACTGCGCCCAGAACGGGCTGCGCGCGCCGCCGCCCACCAGGGACAAGGCTCGCGGCGCGGCGCCGGCGGCGCGCAGCGCGTCCAGCCCGTCCGCCATGCCGAAGGCGACGCCCTCCAGCACCGCGTAGCCGAGCGCGGCGCGGCCGTGCGCCTGGCTCAGGCCCCAGAAGGCGCCGGGGGCGAAGGGGTCGTTGTGCGGAGTGCGCTCGCCGGACAAATAGGGCAGGAACACCGGCGCGGCGGCTTGCTCCGCCGGGCTCAGCCGCTCGACTTCCGTCAGCAGCGTCGCCTCGTCCACGCCGGCCAGCCGGCAGAACCAGCGCAGACAGCTGGCGGCGGACAGCATCACGCTCATCAGGCTCCAGCGCCGGGGCAGCGCATGGCAGAAGGCGTGCAGCGCCTGCGCCGGATTGGGGCGGAAGCGGTCGTCGACGACGAAGATCACCCCGGAGGTGCCCAGGGACAGGAAGCCGTCGCCCGGGGCGATCGCGCCGATGCCGACGGCGCTGGCCGCGCCGTCCCCGGCGCCGCCGGCGATCAGCGGCGGCTGTGCGATGCCCCAGGCGGCGGCCGCCGCCGGGCTCAGCCGTCCGGCCGGCGCCAGTCCCTCCACCAGCTGCGGCATCTGGCGGCGCGACAGTCCGCCGGCGTCCAGCAGCTCCTCGGACCAATCGCGGCGGCCCACGTCCAGCCACAAGGTGCCGGAGGCATCCGAGGTGTCGGTGATCTTGTCGCCGCTCAGGCGCAGGCGCAGATAGTCCTTGGGCAGCAGCACGGCGGCGACGGCGCGGAAGCTCTCCGGCTCATGCCGCGCCAGCCAGCGCAATTTGGGCGCGGTGAAGCCGGGCATGGCCAGGTTGCCGGCGACGGCGTGGAGCCGCGGCGCGGCGGCGGTCAGCTCGGCGCATTCGGCCACGCTGCGCAAATCGTTCCACAAGATGGCCGGCCGCAGCACCCGGTCCCGGCTGTCCAGCAGCACCGCGCCGTGCATCTGGCCGGACAGGCCGACGGCGCGGGTGGCGGCCAGCGCGGCCGGCGCCTGCTCGCGCAGCTTGGCGACCGCCGCGCAGGCGGCGCGCCACCAGTCTTCCGGGTCTTGCTCGGCCCAGCCCGGCCGCGGCCGCGACACGTCCAGCGCCGCGCCGGCGCTGGCGAGCGGGCGGTTGTCGCCGTCCAGCAGCACGGCCTTGATTTCCGAAGTGCCCAGATCAATGCCCAGATACATGGTTTTGTCCTTGGAGGGAGTGGCGGACGGCCGGATGGCGGCTCTCTCGCGCAGTCTATCCCCGTCCGCGGCCGTCCAGCCAGCTGTCCACCCGCGCCAATGCGGCGCGCAAGGGCGCGACCAGCGCCGGGCTGCCGGCCAAGGGGCCCCAGAGTGCCGGGGCCGCGCAGTAGGCGGCCACCGGGTCGGCGGCCGCCAGCATGCGATGGCAGGCGGCGATGTCCATGCTGCCGTCCCGGTAGGCGTAGCCCAGCCGGCCGGCGCGCCAGCGTTGCAAAAAGCGCAGGAACAGCGCCGGCAGCATGGCGCAGGCGTCCGGCCGGCGGCCGGCGGCGATGGATTCCCGCAGCGTGGGCGCGATGAAGCCGGGCAGCTTGGCGTAGCCGTCCGCCGCCACGCGCTGATTGCTGTCGCCCAGCGCCGGATTGCCGAAGCGCTCCAGCACGCTGTCGCGGTAGCCGGCCAGGTCCAGCGGGCTGGGGCTGAGGCAGGGGATCACGTCCTGGCTGACGTAGTCGTGAGCCAGTTGCCGGATGTCCGGGTCCGCCGCGCCCTGGTGGATGAAGTCCAGGCCCAGCAGGCTGCCGGCCCAGGCGATGCCGCTGTGGCTGGCGTTGAGGATGCGGATCTTGGCTTCCTCATAGGGCTGGACGTCGGCCACCAGCTGCGCGCCGACGCGCTCCAGCGCCGGGCGGCCGGCGGCGAAGCGGTCCTCTATCACCCACTGGGTGAAGGATTCGGCGGTGATCGCGCAGGGGTCGCGCCAGCCGGTGGCGGCGGCCACCCGCTCCGCCAGCTCCGGCGGCGGCCGCGGGGTGATGCGGTCCACCATGGCGTTGGGGCAGCTGCTGTGGCGGCGCGTCCACGCCAGCAGCTCGGTTTCCTGGCGCAGGGTCAGAAACTGTTCCAGGCCCTGGCGGAAGCGCTCGCCGTTGTGGCGCAGATTGTCGCAGTTGAGCAAGGTGAGCGCGCCGCCGCCGCGCGCCGCGCGCGCGCGCAAAATCGCGGCGACGGCGCCGTACAGGGTGTTGAGCCCGCCGTGCAAATCGTCCGCCAGCTCCGGATTGGCGGTGTCCAGCGCCTGCTCCTGGTTCAGGTAGTAGCCGGCTTCGGTGACGGTGAAGGAGATCACCCGGGTGGCCGGGTGCGCGCCTTCGCCTATCAGCGCGCTCAGTTGGCGATCCCAGGGCAGCACCGCGTCGATGGCGCGGATGCGCCGGTAGCGGCGCTCGCCGGCCGGGCTGACGGTTTCCAGCGTGTACTGGCCTTGCTGCGCCGCCAACTGCTCCAGCAGCGGGTTCAGGTCGGCGCGGATATTGCCGACGGCCAGCCGCCAGGGCTCGGCGTCGGCGCCGGCCAGTTGGTCCAGATAGACGGCCTGGTGGGCGCGGTGGAAGGCGCCGGCGCCGATATGCAGCCAGCGCGGCGGGGTGGGGGCAAGTGTCATCGCGGGTTCCATGGCGGGGTTTAGCGCGGCAGGCGCGGCAGGGCCAGGCCGTCCTCGCGGAACAGGTGGCAGTGTCGCGGCAGGGCGCTGAAGCCTGTTTCGTCGCCGGCGGCGAAGTCCTGCGCGTCCGAGATCCGGCTGATCAGCGGCTCGTCGGCGTCCGGCGCCTCGGCGTACAGATAGGCGCAGTCGCCCAGGCTTTCCACCGCGGCCACGCGGGCGCGCAGCGCCGCTGGCCCGGGGGCCGGTTGCAGGTGTTCCGGGCGGACGCCTACGGCGACGGCGTCGCCGGGCTTCAGGTCTTGCGCCGTCACCGCCGCCAGCAGCTCGCCGCCGCCGTCCAGACGCACGGCCACGCCTGCCGGCTGGATGCTCAACACGCGGCCCGGCAGAAAATTCATCCGGGGCGAGCCGATGAAGCCGGCGACGAAACGGTTGGCCGGATGGTGGTAGAGCGCGCGCGGCGCACCCACTTGTTCGACGCGGCCGGCCGACAGCACCACGATCTTGTCCGCCAGCGTCATCGCCTCCACCTGATCGTGGGTCACGTAGATCATGGTGGTTTTCAGTTGCTGGTGCAGGCGGGCGAACTCCAGCCGCATTTTGACCCGCAGCGCCGCGTCCAGATTGGACAGCGGCTCGTCGAACAAGAACACCTTGGGCTGGCGGGTGATGGCGCGGCCTATGGCCACCCGTTGGCGCTGGCCGCCGGACAGGGCCTTGGGCTTGCGCTCCAGCAGGTGGTCGATGTGCAGGATGGCGGCGGCGCGGCGCACCGCGGCGTCGATCTCGGCGCGGCTCTTGCCGGCCAGTTTGAGGCCGAAGGCCATATTGTCGTACAAGCTCATATGCGGGTAGAGCGCGTAGGACTGGAACACCATGGCGATGCCGCGCTTGGCCGCCGGCACCTCGTTCATGCGTTCGCCGCCTATCTCCAGCTCGCCGTCGCTGATCTCCTCCAGGCCGGCGATCATGCGCAGCAGCGTGGACTTGCCGCAGCCGGACGGGCCGACGAAGACGACGAATTCGCCGTCGTCGATGTGCAGTTGAATATCGGACATCACTTCCGGACCGTCGCCGTAGCGTTTGCCGACATGGCGCAATTGGACGCTTGCCATGCGTTTTCTCCTTTCAGTATTTCAGAACGGACGGGCTTGCAGCCGGCGCACCAGCTCCGGCAGCCGCCGCATATCGTCGAAGACCAGGCCGGCCCCGGCGGCCAGCAGCCGCTCCGCGTGGCCGGCGGCGATGTGGCCGGCGCCGGCGAAGCCCAGCACGCGCAGGCCGGCGGCGCGGGCGGCGGTGACGCCGGTGACGCTGTCCTCCAGCGCCAGGCAGTGATCCGGCGCGGCGCGCAGCGAGCGGCAGGCCGCCAGGTAGACATCCGGCGCCGGCTTGGCCGCGCCCACCTCGTCGGCGCAATGCACGTGGCCCTGGAACAAGGGCCACAGCCCGGTGCGGCGCAACGCCGCGCGCACCCGCGCCCCGGCGCTGTTGCTGGCCACCGCCTTGGGCAAGGGGATGGCGCGCAAGGCGGCGGCCACGCCGGGCACGGCCCGCAGCCGCGCCGCCACCTCGGCGTCCACCGCCCGGCGGATGCGCGCGATCTCGTCCGGCGTCAGCGGCAAGGGGTGCTGGCGGGCGATGTCGGCCAACAGCGCTTCCAGCGTCATGCCCAGCCGCGGCTGGATCACCGCGGCCGCGTCCACGCCGGACGGCAGGCGCGCCGCCAGCTGCGTTTGCAGCGCGCGCTGGGCGGCGGCCTCGCTGTCCAGCAGTACCCCGTCGCAATCGCAGACCAGATGGGCGACGGCGGCGCTCATTTGACCGCACCGAATGTCAGGCCGCGCACCAGCTGCTTTTGCGTCAGCCAGCCCAGCGCCAGGATGGGCGCCACCGCCAGCAGCGAGGCGGCGGACAGCTTGGCCCAGAACAGGCCCTCCGGGCTGGAGTAGGAGGCGATGAACACCGTCAGCGGCGCGGCGTGGGCGCTGGACAGATTGATGCTCCAGAACGCCTCGTTCCAGCTCAGAATCAGCAACAGCAAGCTGGTGGACGCCAGGCCGGGCAGGGCCATCGGCAGCAGCATATGCATGATTTCCTGCCACAGGCCGGCGCCGTCCATGCGCGCCGCTTCCAGGATTTCGCGCGGCACTTCGCAGAAATAGGTGTAGGCCATCCACACCGCGATCGGCAGATTGGCCAGCGCGTAGACCAGCGCCAGCCCGGTCACGGTATCCAGCAGGCCGCCCTGTTTCAGCAGCAGATAGACCGGCAGCAGCACGCCCACCGAAGGCAGCATCTTGGTGGACAGCATCCACAGCAGCAGCGGCTGCGCGCGCCGGGATGGAAGGCCAGGCTATAGGCGGCCGGCACCGCCAGCAGCAGGCTGAGCGCGGTGGCGCCGAAGGACACGGCGACGGAATGGCCGGCAAAGGCCAGGTAGTCGCTGCGGGCGAACACCTCGCGGAAGCTGTCCAGCGTGGGCTGGAACCACAGGCTGAGCTGGTAAGCCTGGGCCTCGGTCTTGAAGGCGGTCAGCAGCATCCACAGGATGGGGAAGAACAGCAGCAGGGCGATCAGCCAGGCCGCGGCGGAGGTGGCGGCGTAGCGCCAGGACAGCGTCGCTTTCGCGTTCATGTTTGTCGTTCCTCCTTGAAGTTCTGCGCCAGCATGCGGATCAGGAACACCGCCACGATATTGGCCAGCACCACCGCCAGCACGCCGCCGGTGGACGCCAGGCCGACATCGAATTGCTGCAAGCCCACCGCGTAGATCAAAAAGGACAGCGTGGTGGTAGAGGTGCCGGGGCCGCCGCCGGTGGTGGCGTAGATTTCCGCGAACACCGATAGCAAAAAGATGGTTTCAATCATCACCACCACGCCGATGGGCCGCCTCAGATGCGGCAGGACGATGTGGAAGAACATGGCCAGCGGGCCGGCGCCGTCGATCTGGGCGGCTTCCTTCTGCTCCGGGTCCAGCGACTGGATGGCGGTGAGCAGGATCAGGAAGGCAAAGGGCAGCCATTGCCAGCTGACGATCAGGATGAGAGAGAACATCGGGTACTGGCCCAGCCAGTCCACCGGCGGCAGGCCCAGCGCTTGCGCGGCGGCGGCGAACAGGCCGTAGACCGGGTGCAGCAGCATGTTCTTCCAGATCAGCGCGCCCACGGTGGGCATCACGAAGAAGGGCGCGATGGCCAGCAGCCGGGCCGGGCCGCGGCCGAAGCAGGGCTGGTCGAACAGCACCGCCATCAGCACGCCGCCGACGACGGAGATCAGCAGCACCGCGCCGGTCAGCAGCAAGGTGTTGGCGATGGAGGGGACAAAGGCCGGATCGCTCCACAGGAAGCGGTAATTGTCCAGGCCGGCGAAGCCGGATTCGTCCGGGCTCAGCAGGCTGTAGCGGTTGACCGAGAAATACAGGGTCATCGCCAGCGGCACCAGCGACCACAGCAACAGACTGAGCACCGCCGGGGCCAGCAGCCAGCGCTGTACGCCGCCGCGGCGCGGCCTGGGCGGCGGGGCGGCGCCGGCGGCGGCGCGCAAAGTGTGAGCGGGAGAGGGCGTGGGTTTTCCTCCGGACCGCCGCGACGGCGGTCGTGGGTGGATGGGAGCGGCGAAGCGCTGGGAGCAGACTCCGTAGGTTCTACGGCTTCTGATAACCGCCTTGCCGCACCGCCCGGTCCGCCGCCGCCTGGCCGGCTTTCAGCGCCGCGTCCACGCTGCTTTGACCTGCCAACGCGCCGGAAACGGCCTGGCCCACCACGGTGCCGAAGGACTGGAACTCCGGGATGCCGACATACTGGATGCCGGTATAGGGCACTTTTTTCAGCGCCGGCTCATTGGGATTGGCCTGCTGGATCGCCGCCAGCACGAATTTGGCGAAGGGCGCGGCCTTCTGGTATTCCGGCTGCTGGTAAGTGGACAGGCGGGTGCCGGGCGGCACCGAGGTCCAGCCCTGATCCTTGGCCACCAGCCGGATGTAGTCCTTGGAGGTGGCCCATTGCGCGAACTGCTTGGCCGCCGCCTGCTGGCGCGAGGACTTGGGCACCGCCAGCGCCCAGGACCACAGCCAGCTGGAGCCCTTGGGCGTCACCCCCGTCGGCGCTTGGGCAAAGCCCACCTTGTCCGCCACCTGGGATTCCTTGGGGTTGAACAACAGTCCGGCGGCCACGGTGGCGTCTATCCAGATGCCGCATTTGCCGCTGGCGAACAGGGTCAGGTTCTCGTTGAAGCCGTTGGTGCTGGCGCCGGGCGGGCCGTAGCGGCGCATCAGGTCCACGTAGAAGTTCAGCGACTGCTTCCACTCCGGGCTGTCTATCGTCGGCCGCCATTGCTCGTCGAACCAGCGGCCGCCGTTGGTGTGGATCAGGGTGGACAGATAGGCCATGTTCTCGCCCCAGCCGGCCTTGCCGCGCAGGCAGATGCCGTACACCCCGCCCTTTTCCTTCAGCGTTTTGGCGAAGCCGGCGATCTGCTGGTAAGTGGGCCGCTCCGGCATGTTCAGCCCCAGTTTGGCGAACAAGTCCTTGCGGTAATAGGTCATCGAGCTTTCCACGTAGAAGGGCAGCGCGTACAGCTGGCCCTTGTAGGACAGCGCGTCGCGCGCGGTCTTGACCACATCGGCCAGCTCATAGCCGGGCGCTAGTTGATCCATGGGCTGCAACCAGCCTTTTTGGGCCCAGATCGGCGCTTCGTAGGTGCCTATCGTCATCAGATCGAATTTGCCGCTCTTGGTGGCGATGTCGGTGGTGACGCGCTGGCGCAGCATGTTTTCCTCCAGCACCACCCAGTTGAGCTTGATGCCGGGGTTTTGCGCCTCGAAGGCCGGGGACAGCTTTTTCAGCGTGATCATGTCCGGGTTGTTCAGCGTGGCGATGGTGAGGGTGGCGGCGTGAGCGGAGCCGGCCAGCAGCAGGGCGGCGGCCAGCGGGAAGCGGCAGGGTCTGGTCATGGCGTTTCTCCTTGCTTGAAGCGTTGCGGACAACGCTGGTGCGGCCGGCTTGCCGTGCGCGATGCGGCGGCGGCTCGGGCCCGCTCGGGGCGGTGTCTGCGGTTCTGGATCGGGTCTTGAGGCGTGAATCAGGGCGGTTTGCCGGCGTGGCGGCTCAGCTCATCCAGTTGCCGCCGTCCACGTTCAGCGTCTGGGCGGTGATGTAGTCCGCGTCGGCGGAGGCGAGAAACACCGCCGCGCCGCATAAATCCTCCGGCCTGCCCATGCGGCCCAGCGGCACCGCCGCGCCCACCCGCCGTTTTTTCTCGCCGGGGCCAAGGCTCTCGTAAAGGGCGAACTGCGCGTCCACCTGATCCCACATCGGCGTGTCCACCACGCCGGGCGCGATGGCGTTGACGTTGATGCCGTGCGGCGCCAGCGCCAGGGCGGCGGACTGGGTGTAGCTGATCACCGCCGCCTTGCTGGCGCAGTAATGGGCCACCAGCGCCTCGCCGCGGCGGCCGGCCTGGGACGACAGATTGATGATCTTGCCGCCCTCGCCCTGAGCCGCCATTTGCCGCGCCGCCGCCTGCATCAGGAAGAACATGCCCTTGACGTTGACGGCGAACAGCCGCTCATAGCTGTCCCAGCTGGCTTCCAGCAGCGGGGCCAGGTCGAACAGCGCCGCGTTGTTGTAGAGGATGTCCACGCGGCCGAAGCGCTCGATCGCGGCGCGGACGATGTGTTCGATATCGTCGCGCTTGCCGATGTCGGCGGCCAGCAAGGCCGTGTTGTCCGCGTCCGCCCCGCCGGCCAGCGCCAGCAGTTCCGGGCTCAGCCGCAGGTCCACCAGCAGGCAGCGCGCGCCTTCGGCCAGATAGCGGCGCGCCACCGCCAGCCCGATGCCGCCGGCCGCGCCGGTGACGATGGCCACCTTGTGTTTCAACTTCATGCTTTCTCCTCCAAAGATTGTTTTTGAGCATTTGCTCTTGTTGTGGGCAAATATTCGATAAAATGAAGAAGGCTGTCAAGCGCAGAGGGCGAAAAAGAAGTGCTGCATAGCAGCATGATTTTTAAGAAAAACTTGCCGCCCGTGACGACGGCGGGGCCGGTTCCGGCGTGGCATGGCTTGTCATTGCGGCGCTATGCCGCTTGGCGTATAAACACCTATGTGTATAAACGCCTTGTGGAGGATGTCATCATGAACACCGTTCGCTGGAATATCGCCGTGTCGCCGGAGGTGGATCAGTCCGTGCGCATGTTCATCGCCGCGCAAGGAGGCGGCCGCAAGGGCGATTTGTCGCGTTTCATCGAGGAGGCCGTGCGCGCCTACTTGCTGGAGAGCGCCGCCAAGCAGGCCAAGAGCGCCGCGGCCGGCATGAGCGAAACGGAGCTGAGCGAGCTGATAGACGAAGCGGTGCAATGGGCGCGTGAAGACTGATGCGGGTCATCTTGGACACCAATGTGCTGCTGGGCGCGTTGATTGCGCCAAGCGGTCCACCGGATGTCATCTATCGCGCCTGGCGCGCTTCGCGCTTCGAATTGCTGACCTCCGTGGCGCAACTCGATGAGCTGCGCCGCGCCAGCCGTTACCCCAAGCTCAGGGCCATCCTGCCCGCGCATCGCGTTGGCACCATGGTTAACAATTTGCAGCGCGCCATCGTATTGGACGTTTTGCCGCCGCTGCCGCCTGGGGTGGAGGCGACGGATCCGAACGACGTTTTCCTGCTGGCGATGGCCTTGGCGGGCGAGGCGGACTATCTGGTGACGGGGGACCGCCGCGCCGGTTTGCTGCAACGCGGCAGCATCGGCCGCGCGCGCATCGTCACCCCGGCCATTTTCTGTTCTGATAACCGGTTCACGATCTAGCGGGCAAGAGTTGAGACAAGGGGAACAGCGCTGAGAAAGCGGAATGTACTCGTGATACATGAGCATTTCGAAGTGGTACTCGCCGTGTGACGTCTCACGACGCGTCGCAGATTGTGAACAGGCTCTGAGCTGCTTTGACGTAGCGACAAGGATTGGTAAGCGAGGAGGGTGTTTTGTCCAAACAGCAGGAAAAGCTGGACCAGGCGGCGCGGGCCGCCTGGCTGTATTACGTGGCGGGCAAGACCCAGCACGAGATCGCGGAACAACTGCAAGTGTCGCGCCAAGTGGCGCAGCGGCTGGTGGCGGCGGCGGTGGAGCAGGGCCTGGTCAAGGTGACGGTGACGCATCCGGTGGCGGCCTGCCTGGAGTTGGCGGAAGCCTTGCGCCGGCGTTTCGGCCTGCAACTGTGCGAGGTGGTGCCGGCCGACGCAGACACCCCGGCCGAACTGCGCAAGAAGCTGGCGGTGGCCGGCGCGCGCGTGTTCGAGCGCTATTTGCAGCAGCCGCGCCCGCTGGTGGCGGCGCTGGGCTCCGGTCGCACGCTCAAGGCCGTGATCGATGAGCTGGGCGACATCCACAGCCCGCAGCACCGGCTGGTGTCGCTGATCGGCACCATCGCCCACGACGGCTGCTCCAACCGCTACGATGTGGCGCTGCCGGCGGCGCAGAAAACCCAAAGCCGTTACTACCTGCTGCCGGCGCCCTTGTATGCGGACAGCGCCGACGACCGCGCGCAATGGTGCCACCACCGGCTGTACCGCGCGGTGGAAGCGCTGGGCGCGGAGGCCGACGTGGCCTTCATCGGCATCGGCGCCATTGAACCGGGCTGCCCCTTGCAGGAGGACGGCTTTCTGGATCAGGAGGAGATTGCCGGGCTGATGGCGCGCCAGGCGGTGGCGGAGTTGCTGGGCCGGCCGATGGACAGCGCCGGCCGGCTGGTGGGCGAAGCGGTGCAGCAGCGGGTGACCAGCCTGGCCTTGCGGCAGCGGCCGGCCAAGCCGGTGATCGCCTTCGCCGGCGGCGAGGGCAAGGCGGCGGCCATCCTGGCGGCGCTGCGCGGAGAATGGCTGTCCGGCCTGGTCACCGACGAGGCCTGCGCGCGCAAGATGCTGGAAGGATGAGGCCAGCGGCCTCTAAGAAGCTGTTTACGATCTGCTGTGCTTCGTGGAGCGTTGCACGGTGAGTACACGCTCAAAATGCTTTGTACCACGTGTACATTCCGCTTTTTCACTCATTTTCGCCTTGTCTCGCCCTGGCTCGCGAGACTTTGAACAGGCTCTGAAAGGTGGCGCGCATGAGCGCGGGCGGGCTCGGAACCGGCCCGTCTCTCTTGCGCAGCGTGAGCCGCGGCGCGGCGAGCGCGGCTTCTAAAACGCATGGGCGCCGTTTGCGCTGGCCGCCGTCTCGGCCGCAAGCGCCAGTCTCGCGCTGGCTGGCGCGACGGTCACGCCGCCGCTCAGGAGGTCACCGCCTCCAGCTTGGCCGCCGCCAGCTGCAAACGTTGCTGCAGCGGCTCCAGCAAGGCCCACAGCGCCTTGCCGCGCAGTTGCGCGTTTTCGGTGTGGCGCAGCATCAGCAGCAGCGCGCTCAGCGCCTCGCAGCACTGGCGCAGCTCGTCCGCGATGTCGTCGTAATGCTCGCAGCAGCGGGACAGATAGGCGAGCTCGAGATCGATGGCGGCGAGGGCGGGGTTGTCGGCGCGCTGCGCGTGCAATTGCTGCACGGTCTTGATCAGGCGGGCGAGCGGCTTGGCCGGCGGCGGCTTGGCGAATCGGGCGAGGAGGGTGCGTATCGGCATGGCTGCTCCTAAAGGGGGCCAGCGGCGCGGCCGGCTTGCCGCCGGCGCGCCGGCCGGGGCTGGACCGGCCGGATTCGCGCTTTCCAGAGGGCGGGCTTAGAATGCACGAATCGTGTCGGCGCCTGGTTTGGCCTTGACGCAAGCGCGGCCTGGCGGATGGCCGCCGGGCCTGGGCCGGCTCAGCCTTGACGGCGTCGGCCGCTTCTTGTCATCGGCATGGAAACATCTGACCACGATTGAGGTTTATTGCAAATGCGAGCGTGGTCCGTCATGCGGAAAAATAAAGATATTCAATAAAGTCAATGCATTGCATGGACTGCGAATGTTGTTTTTCCGTCTATTAGCTGGGTCCGTTGTTGAATCTGAGGGGGTGGGCAGTGGAATCTCTTGGCAAACGACTGAGGTTTATCCGCGATACGGTGCTGAAAGAAGCGCGCGACGTCACCGCGCAGAAACTGGGCATCTCGCTGGTGTCGCTGCAAAACTACGAAGGCGGCGCGCGCCAGCCGTCCGCCGTGCTGGTGGCCAAGTTTTCGCGTTTGACCGGCGTGCGGGCGGATTGGCTGTTGTTCGGCGAGGGCGAGGCCTTGCCGGGCGAGGCCGGTCCGCGGACCGGCGAGACGGTGGAGCGCTATGCGCCGCAGGGCGCGCATGTGGAGGTGCCGTGTTACGGCGCCGGCGCGGCCTTGCCGCTGGCGCAGGGCTGGCTGGCGTCCCGGCTCAAGCTGCCGGCCGAGCAGCTGGCGGTGGTGGCGGTGGCCGGCGACGCGATGGCCGGGGTGTTGAACGACGGCGATCTGGCCCTGGTCAACCGGGCGGAGACGCAGCCGGGCAGCGGCTTGTACGCGCTGGAGCTGAACGGCGAGGTGGTGGTGCGCCGGGCGCAGCGGCTGCCGGGCGGCAAGCTGGGGCTGTCCAGCGCCAATGAGGCTTATCCGCCGTTCGAGGTGGACCTGGCCGCGCCGCCGGCGGATTTCTCGGTGTTGGGACGGGTGGTGTGGCTGGGGCGGCAGGTGTAGCGCTCGCCTGTTCATGGTCTTTGCTGACGGGAAGTCTTGTTCAAAGCCTTGAATCCGCTGCGCGGCTAGGCAGCATTTCACGTACTGAAGAAATCGTAATGTGAGCCTACAAGTTTAAAAAATGGATATTTTTATTTGCGAAGGAGAATAAGGAAATGTCGAATAACAATTTTACGAGTGTAGTCTCCGTTCTTCACGTGAATGATTTCGACGGAGCCGTTGAATGGTACGCCAAATGGCTTGGGCGCAAGCCAGATATCACACCTTATGAGGGCGTCGCCGAATGGCAGCTGGCGGAAAATGCTTGGATTCAAGTTTCGCTGGCTCCTGACCCTAGCCTTGCGGGTAAATCATCTGTGGTATGCGGTGTCCACGATATCGAAACACAGAGGGCAGTTTGCCAAGACGCTGGTGTTACCGCTAGCGAAACACAGGACCTAGGATTTATAAAGCTTGCGCAAGTCAGCGATCCAGCCGGAAACACCGTGATGTTCGTTCAAGAAATGTAGAGCCGTCCTGATTGTCGAAAGACGTGAAACTGACAATGTTAGCCGCTCTTAGAACGTGTTTACGATCTTGCGAGCAAGAGCGAGACAAGGCGAAAACGAGCGAAAAAGCGGAATGTACACGTGGTACATGAGCATTTTGAGCTTGTTTTTAACGCCCATTTCTATCCATCCCGCCGACGCGCAGCAGATCGTAAACAGGTTCTTAGGCCCCGCGCTCACCCCATCATCTTTCTCCACCACCAGCGCCAGCGCGCCATCGGCTTGCCGTCCGCGTTCAGCGGCCGGCCGTCGTCGGCGAAGCGTTCCGGCGGCCCCAGCGGCTTGCCCTCGACAAAATGCTGCCGTTCCGCCAGCGCGCCGTTGGGGTGGTAGCGCTGTTGCAGGCCGTGCTTGAGGCCGTTGCGGTAGACCGCCAGCTCCGCCGCCTGGCCGTTGGGAAACAGGGTGCGGGTTTCGCCGTGCGGCAGGCCGTGGCGGTAATGGGCCTGGCGTTGCAGCGCGCCCTCCGGCGACCAGTACTGCGCGGCGCCGTGCAGCTGGCCGCGCTGGTAATGCAGCTGGGCCGAGGGCTGGCCGCCGGGGTGCAGCAGGGTGGCCGGGCCGTGCAGCTGGCCGTCCTGGTAGTGGAAGCGCGCCAGCGGCGCGCCGGCCTGGTCGATGCGCGCCGGGCCTTGCAGCTTGCCGTCGGCCAGCTGGCCGACGAAGCGCTGCTGGTCTTGCTGGAGGTCTATCGGTTCCGCCATCGCGTCAGTTCTGCTGGATCAGCCCGCCCTTGAGGGTGAGCATGCCGCCGCCGTCCACGGTCTGGCTGGCGCTGGCCTTATTGGTCAGCGACACCCCGGCGTCGTTGGTCAGGGTGGTGCCGGCTTTATTGGTCAGCTCGGTGCCCGCCTGGTTGGTGAGCCCGGTGCCGGCCTTGTTGGTCAGGCTGGTGCCGGCCTGGGCGGTGTAGGCGGCGTCGCTCTTGGCGGTGAAGGCGCCGCCGCTTTGCAGGGTGAGGGTGCCGCTGACCTTGATGGTGAGGTTGCCGTCCACGGTCAGCGTGTAGTTGCCGCTGACCTTGTGTTCGTGATTGCCGCCGGTGCTGTGGCTCTGGTCGCCCTCCACCTTGACCGTGCGCTTGCCCTTGACGTTGAGGGTTTCATTGCCGGTTTTCACTTCCACGGTGCGGTTGCCCTTGTCCACGCTGAGGCTGTCGTTGCCCTCGGTGACGCTGCGCTTGCGCTCGTTCTTCACCACCAGGGTTTCGTCGTGGCCCACGTCGGCGGCTGCGTCGTTGAGCACTTTCACCGTGTAGTCCTTCTGCGCCTGGAAGAACACTTCTTCCTTGTCCTTGCTGTCGTCGAAGCGTAATTCGTTGAAGCCGCCGCCGCCTTTTGTCGAGTTGGTCTTGAGGCCGGATTGGGCCTGCTTGGCCGGCAGTTCGTAGGGCAGCGCGTTGTCGCCGTTGTAGACGCAGCCGCTGACCAGCGGCTTGTCCGGGTCGCCGTCGATGAAGCTGACAATCACTTCCTGGCCGATGCGCGGGATGAACTGCATGCCAAAGCCCTTGCCGCTCCACGGCTGCATCACCCGCAGCCAGCAGGAGCTGGATTCGTCGTCCTTGCCGTCGCGGTCCCAGGGGAATTGCACCTTGACGCGGCCGTATTTATCGGTCCAGATCTCCTCGCCGGCCTTGCCCACCACCTTGGCCACCTGCGGGTGCATCACCGGCTTGGGGCTGAGCCGCGGCGGGCGGTAGGGGGTGGCCTTGGGGATGGCGGCGAAGCGGTTGCGGTAGTGCTGCTGGCCGGCTTCGTGGCTGACGCGGGTGATTACCCAGGCGATATTGCAGGCCGGGTCCGGGTGGCCGCTCAGGGTGAAGCAGTGGCCGGGAATCAGCCAGCGGCAGTCGCTGTCGCCCACCAGCTCCACTTCCTCGGCGCGCAGGCCGTCGCTGCGCTGCTTGGCCAGCGCGTCGCCGTCCGCCTTCTTGGCGTAGCCGCCCGGGTATTGGTAGAGATTGGGCAGATCGGATTTGGCCAGCGCCTGCGCGTACAGCGAGGCGCTGGCGGTGGTGAATTCGTAATCGCCGGCGCGGTAGCCGCCGGCCACCGCCTGGCGGCTGATGCCGGCGCTGCGCACGCCTTCCAGCTCGCGCCCGCCCAGATCCTGGCCCAGATAGGGAATTTTGGCGTTATTGGGGCAGTCCGGGAAATGGCTGTTGCCGTCCGCCAGCACCAGGGTGTGCTTGCCGTCGGCGTGGGTGAAGAACCAGAAGATGCCGGCGTCTTCCAGCAGCCGCATCACAAAATTGAGATCGCTTTCGCCAAACTGCACGCAGTATTCGCGCTTGGGATAAGTCGCATCCAGCTTCAGCTGGTAGTCGCTGAAGCCGTGGCCGGCGAATACCGCTTTTACGATGTCCGGCACGCTCTGGTTCTGGAAGATGCGGTTGTTGCCGGCCAGGCTCAGCCACCACAGCCAGGGCCGCAGCGTCACGCTGTAGCGGTCCGCGGTGGCGTCGCCCGGCAATTGGCGTATCGCCGCGCACAGGCCGTCTACGGGCCGGGTCTTGTCGTCGCGGCGCAGGCTCAGCGTCAGGTGGGAGGCCACCGCCTTGTCCAGCGTCAGCGCGCTGTCGCTGAAGCCGGCCAGGGTGAAGCTGCCCAGCGCGTTCAGCGCCTCGTCGCCGGACAGGCTGTCCGGGTACAACTCTTTCAGCGCGGAAGCGCTGAGCGAGAGCGGGGTGGTTTTATCGGAGGGGCGGGGCATGACGGTTCTCAAATATTGGGAAATAGAGCATGAGCGGCGCGGCGGGATTGACTCTTCTCCTGCCTGGGCGTCTCTGGCGGCAAGACGGCCAATAGGGCGGCTTGCCGCTGGCCAGGCCGGCTTGAGGCGGTGAATGGGGCGCGGTGTTTCATGTGCACTTCCCCTCTGCCCCCGGCTCGGGGGCTGGCGCGCATCGATGCCTGCGATTGCCGCGTCATACGAGATAGGTGGTTTTTAATTTGGACTCGGGAATGACGTACAGGTCTTCGTGCCCCCATATCGAGTCCGGCGCGTCCAGCCCGTCGTACATCCTGACCCATTGCGATAATAAAGGGTAAATGTCGTCGTCTTTCTTCATTTCGCACACTAGCAGGTTGGGATCGTAAAACTGGACTCTGCCCGTCCAGGGAAAATAGACGCCCAACGCATGGCCGCTGCCTTTGGAACTGGCGATGATGTAGAGCTTGTATTTGCCTGACCATGGGGTTTTGTCTTTGATGTTTTCCGCGGAGTTTTGCCCGCGCATATTGACGGTTTTCTCCGCTATCGACGCCAGTATTCTGGTGTTGCCGTTATTCAGCTGTTCAAAATGCAATTGGGTGGCCTGTTGCTGAGGGCTTAATAGCGATTCGCTAAGGCCGGTGCCGCTTTTCAAGTTGCCGCTCAAGGCGCGAAACCAGGTCAGCACCTGACCGGTGCAGCTGCTGTTGGCATTGCCGGGAAACTTGCCGTCGCCTTCTATCGATGTGACATTCACCAGGCTCTTCAGCAATTCAAATCTCAACCTTAGACTCATCGCTATGCTCCTCAAAGGTGGGCTTAGTATTGCTTTGTCGAATAATCAGTCAGGCCGATGGCGGGGCATGGGCGTCTCGCGGCAGCGGCGCTCAGCTGAGGACGTCGAAGACGATGGGGCGATGGTCCGGGCCGCTCATGTCGAACGCGTCCGCCCAGCCGCTGATGTCGAAAGGCGCGACTTTGACGTCGACCGAGGCCAGCACCCAATCCAGGATGCCGCCTTTGGCGTGGGTGGCCTGTCCTTGCCAGCATTCATAGGCCACGCCGGGGGTGTCCAGCTCCTCTACTCGGGTGTAGTCCAGATTCAGATCGCCGGTGGCCACCCAGTGTCCGTCCAGGCTGGTGCAGTCCCGCAACTGGCTCTTGGTCAGCCCGCCCTGGCCGGATTTGAAGTGAGCCAGAAACAAGAGGCCGGTGTAGCCGTTGACGCCTTGGGCCACGACCGCGATCAAGTCCCGGTTCAGGCCTTTCAAGTGTCCCTGGCTGACAACTTCGAGATGTAGCCCTTTTCTGGTTATCACGATGTAGCCGTTGGAGTGGCCGCCGGCAAAGGCGTGGACATCATAGTTTTGATACACGCCGCGTAAATAATCGTAATAGTCGTCCAGCCTGGCGGAGTGCACTTCGCACAGAAACACCACGTCAACGTCCCAGCTGTCGTTGGAGCAGCATTGGTGGATGAAGGTCTCGACCTGCGCCTTTTTATCCAGCGGCGAGGATTCGCCGTTTTTTTCCAGATTGAAGCTGGCTACGCGCATCGTTGCTCCTTGACGGCTCTAAACGTCTGTTCACGATCTTTTCAGGTATTGCCCAATACATTGAATCCGCTATGCGGATGATGGTTTGCATTGCCGGGGCTGCCCGGCGGGCAGGAAGGGGAATTTGCTCGGCCAAATTCCCCTTCACCCCAAAGGCCGCCCTGCAAGCCTGGCCTACGGCTTCCCGTCGGGCCCCGTCAGGCCCGAGGCGCGGCTGAACTCGCCCCGCGCTAACGTCGCGGTGCTCGAACAAGCAGCCGCTTAAGACCTCGGGCCTGCCACCCGACGGCAGGCTTGAAGGGACCTGGGGAGCATCGAATACGCGGTTTCCAGTGCGGCTGGCAAGCCAAGTCGCTTTGATCTTGACCGCGTAGCAGATGGTAAACAGCTTCCAAATTAATGCTGCGGTGTTAGTGCTGCTTGTCTTGGCCCCCGCCATGCGCTCTGGAGTAGGTGCTGAAGGTGCACATGGATAAAGTGTCCCAGATGATTTTAATCAGGGAGGTACAGCAATTGTCATCTTTCTGGTAGTAAGACAGCGAGTCAAAGTCGATATCGAATAAGTCGAATTCGTCACGTTGACTTTTCCCGGCTTGGGAGATTTTATTGGGGGCGTAGCCCAGCAAGTCCGTGCTCAGCAGGCCTTGTTCGCTGAGTTGCGCCAGGGTGTTTTTCTGGATGTTAAAGGCCAGTTTGCTCACCGAGGTAGGCGAATGGCAGCAGCAGATGCAAGCGCATAAGGGCAGCGTGTAGCCGGTGGTCAGCGGCCTATCCCGAGCGTCGGTGATGCCGGCCTCAAGCACCGCCGCCACCACCTCCGCGCAGTTGCCCAGGTTTTTTCCATTATTCTCCGTCATGAATTGGATCATTCTGTCTTGATCCAAGCCCAGCGCCGTCGGCATTTTTTTTAATAGCGGCTTATGCGAGAAGGCCTTTTCATCGCCATGGCTGCCGCCAATGTCAATCAAGACATCATCGCCGCGACGCATGGTCATGGTGGGCGGCTTCATATCCACTACCGAACCCATGCTCTGATGGGCTGGCGGCGGCCTGCCGATGGCGCTGGTTGGCGGGATGCCGATTTCCGGCGGCTTGCTTCTTAGAATGTGCGCCACTTCATTCTTGCTGGGGATGTAAATCACATGTCGGACCCGGATGTGAGCGGCTTTGGTGTTGGTCCAAAACTGGGTGATCTTATCCTTGGCGGTTCTGAGATACATTGTTTGATGGCCGGCGGAGTATTGAAACTGATAGACCTCATGGTTTTGAGTGGTAATGGAAATGAGGCTGTGGTCTTGGCAGTCCCCATTCTTGCAACTGCAAAACATGGTGCCCGAGCCACCACTGAGGGTCATAACGGTAATCATGCGGCCTCCCTGTGTTTGTTTCCAATGAGTTGATACTCTGCCGGTTGCTGCTTAAATCATCGTATCGATTCTAAATTCGTTCCGCTAACTTGCTAACTAGGATAGAAGAGCTTTGTTCTGTGGTAGAGCGCTGTCGCTGAAGCCGGCCAGGGTGAAGTTACCCAGCACATTCAGCGCCTCGTCGCTGGACAGGCTGTCCGGGTAGAGCTCTTTCAGCACGGAGGCGCTGAGCGAGAGCGGGGTGGTTTTGTCGGAGGGGCGGAGCATGGTGGTTTAGTGGATTGCGTTTATTTTATGCGTGAATAGGAAAGCCCAAGGTTATGTCGCTTTTGGATGGTGAATGGTAAACGTTGGGCTTCATTGCATTTAGCCCAACCTACGGCCCTTAGTATTTCCGTAGGCTATAAAAATAAATAAATTGAGTGGGGCGTATTTCAGGTTCTTGGTGGTGAGTATATGTCCGCCTCTAGCACAGGTGCTTCTTTTGTGTTCTATCTTAATTTGAGTTGGCATAGTTGGCTCGTCTTAAATGAAGTCATCGTCACCTAAATTCGAGTTAAGCGATTCTCCGGTTATTTTTTTGTAGACTTCTGCCGCAAAGGTTTGGCAATCTGCTTGGTCGTAGTATGGTCTAGCATTTTTTGTTTCTGAAAATGCAATAAAAACGGTTTTTGTGTTTATTTTTTTGTCGGTTATTTTATTTTCATGTAGTACATTTTTTGCATATTTCCCTGTATCTATAGCATCTAATTGAAGGGTGTCCTCCCCATTTGTTCTTGATACCCTTATATTTATTGAATTTTCTAGAAAAATCATTAGCTCATGATGAACGCCGGTTGTGTAGGAGTCTCCTCGTAGTTGTATTTTGTTTATGGGCACTTCTTTTATTGCATGGTAGCGTGACTGCTTAGCCTTAAGAAGTGTAGAATTTTTTTCGCGCGTACTACCTATGCCTGAAAAAAAGAAGTCATCATCCATGTTATTCTTTCTAGAAAAATGTTAGTGAATTGTATTTCACTGGTCAGTGTTCGTGGATAAATAAAAAGCCTTCATTGCCCTTGCTGTTTCTATCTAAATAGCCTGTTCTTGATAGTCAAAGGGGCGGGTAGGGTAGCTTTAGTGTCGATAGGGTGAGGCATTGGTTTGTCTCATAAGTGAGAAATATCTATCTGTGCCATCGAGGCCAACTGCACTAGCTACGTAAAGAAAATTGTGTCTTTTTCCGAACGACTAGCATGCATTTGGGGCTTGCTGATCATGAGGCCGTGTATTTTTATAAATGGGGCTCTTCGAAAAATCATTACTCCACTTTCAAATGAGTCTTTTTCGCATGAATAGCACCATGCATCTGCTATCTCGATGCCAATCGTAAGCGGACGACTAAACTGATTCGCCATGTTTGGGTTCGTGGTGTATTCAACTATCGCGTTGTCTCCTGTGTGATTCTTCTGCATAAAGTAGATCCAGGCGGAGTCTTGGGAGTAACGGGTTTCGCCATCGGTTCCTTTTTGTACATCACAGGCGTCCTTAGGCGGCTTGGCTGGAACTTCATTGGGTATGGGGGCGAACCCGCCAGCAGTTTTGTAGGTCAGTATTGTCACAGCTTCAGCGTAACTATTCAGTCCTCTGAGTAAGTTCATGTGCATATCTCCTAGGGTTCCAACACCCACTCCGCCAACTTCCCCGTCACCTGCGCCATCAACACGTTCTCGATATCCCGCGCGCCGGCAGAGCTGCATTTAGCCAAAACCGCTTTCACAATGGCCGGGTCGAAGTCGAATTGTTTCCCTGTCGCCGCCTTATAGCGGGCTTGCAGTTTTTCCAGCTTATTGATCACGATGTTTTCCAATGTGCGTTCCGCCAATGGCGGATAGGGCACCACGGTCATGCGGGCGAGGAAGGCGGGGCGGAAGGCTTGTAACAGCGTTTTGCGCAGGCGTTCGTCGAACTGCTGGGTGGCGAGTTGTTCGCCTGGCGTGGTTTGCAATAGCTCCGCCCCCACATTGCTGGTGGCCAGGATGATGGTGTTGTTGAAGTCCACCGTCAGGCCGGTGCCGTCTTCCATGACTCCCTTGTCGAACACGTTGTAGAAGGCTTCCAGCACATCCGGGTGGGCTTTTTCGATTTCGTCCAGCAGCACCACGCTGTAGGGCTTGCGCCGTACCGCTTCGGTCAGCACGCCGCCCTGGCCGTAGCCGACATAGCCGGGCGGCGCGCCCTTGAGCTGGCTGACGCTGTGGGCTTCCTGGTATTCCGCCAGGTTGACCACGATCAGATTGCGTTCGCCGCCATAGAGCGCGTCGGCCAGCGCGTAGGCGGTTTCGGTCTTGCCGACGCCGGTGGGGCCGAGCAGCAGGAACACGCCCACCGGTTTGCCGGGGTCGGTGAGGCCGGCGCGGTAGGCCTGGATGCGTTGGGCGATCTTGCCCAGCGCGGCCGGCTGGCCGATCACGCGCTGGCCCATGCGCTGGGCCAGGGTGCGGATGGCGTAGGCTTCGTCGGCCAGCATCTTGCCCACGGGTATGCCGGTCCAGCCGGCGATGACGGCGGCCACGGCTTTGGAGTCCACGTGTTCCGGTACCAGCGGGTCGTCCTGGCGCAGCGCGTCCAGGCCGGCTTCCAGCCGCGCCAGTTGTTCCGCCAGCCGCAGCGCCGGGTCCGCGGCTTCGTCGTCGTCGGCGGTCGCGGTCCCGTCTTCGGCTTCTTCCAGCAGCAGCGGCGGTTCGCCGGCGGGCAGCTCGGGCTCGCTGGCCAGGAAGTCCAGCAGTTGCTGGCGGGTGCGCAGGATTTCGCGCACCGCGCGCAATTCGTCTTGCCAGCGCACGGTCAGTTCGCGCATGGCTTGCAGCTGGCGCGCGCTGTCTTGGCGCAGCGCGGCGATGCGGGCGGCGTGGTCCAGGCCGGTGGCCTGTTCGTTCAGCAGCCGCTCCAGTTCCTCGTCCAACATGGTCTGGCGGTGGCGCAGGTTTTCCAGCTGCGGCGGCTGGTCGTGCTGGGCCAGCGCCACGCGGGCGCAGGCGGTGTCCAGCACGCTGATGGCCTTGTCCGGCAGCTGGCGGCCGGAGATGTAGCGGTGGGACAGCTTGACCGCGTCGTGGATGGCGGCGTCCAGGATGCGCACGCCGTGGTGTTGTTCCAGCCGGGCGGCGACGCCGCGCAGCATGGCCACGGCGCGGTCTTCGTCCGGTTCTTCCACTTGCACCGGCTGGAAGCGCCGCGCCAGCGCCGGGTCGCGCTCGAAGTATTTCTTGTATTCCTGCCAGGTGGTGGCGGCCACGGTGCGCAGTTCGCCGCGCGCCAGCGCCGGCTTGAGCAGGTTGGCGGCGTCGCTGTGGCCCTCGGCCGCGCCGGCGCCCACCAGGGTGTGGGCTTCGTCGATGAACAGGATGATGGGCCGGGCGGCGGCGCGGATGTCGTCCATCACGCTTTGCAGCCTTTGTTCGAATTCGCCCTTGAGCCCGGCGCCGGCTTGCAGCAGGCCCAGGTCCAGCGCCAGCAGGCCGACGCCGGCCAGCGCCGGCGGCACTTCCTCGTGGGCGATGCGCAGCGCCAGGCCTTCCGCCACCGCGGTTTTGCCCACGCCGGGCGCGCCCACCAGGATGGGGTTGTTCTGGCGGCGGCGCAGCAGGATGTCCAGGCATTGGCGGATTTCGCCGTCGCGGCCGACGATGGGGTCGATGCGGCCGGCGCGGGCGTCGGCCACCAGGTCGTGGGTGAAGCGCGCCAGCGCGCCGGCCGGCTCCGCCGCGGCGGCGGACGGGGCTTCGCGCGAGGCGGCGGCCCAGGCGTCCAGCTGTTCGCTCAGCGGCTGGCGCGGCGCGCGCAGCAGGCAGGGCGCGCCGATCAGCAGCAGATTGCGCAGTTCGTCGCGCTCCAGCAGGGTGAGCAGCAGCAGGCCGGAGCGGATGCTGGCCTGCTGGCGCAGCGTGGCCAGCAGCAGCGCTTCCTTGAGCCAGGCCACGGTGTGGCTGGAGAAGGCCGGGGCGCGGGTTTCGCCGCGCTTGAACTGGTCCAGGCTGCGGCGCAGCTCCGCGCTCAGCTGGTCCGGGCTCAGGCCCAGCTTGGGCAGCAGCAGCGGCAGGTCGCCGTTGGGCAGTTCCAGCAGCTCCAGCAGCACGTGTTCGATTTCCACGTAGTAGTGGCTTTGTTGCAGGCAGCGCTGGGCGGCCAGCTCCAGCGCCTTGCGGCAGCTGGGGTTGAGGCGGGCCACCAGTTCGGACAGTTCGGCGCTCATGCCGGGTCCTCGCCGGCCGGGGGCGGCCGTTGCAGCCGGGTGTCCAGCTGTCGCGCTCCGCCGGGACCGCCCAGCCAGCTGTCCCAGCTCAGCCGCGGCGCGGCGCGGGCTTGCAGCTTGAGCGCGGCGGCCGGCGCTTGCCACAGCAGGCTGAGCTGGATGTCCAGGTCCGGGCCGAAGTAGAACGCCGCCAGCGCGGCCAGCGCGCGGTGGCGTTCGCCGCCGGGCAGGAAGGCGCGGTAGCCGGCCGGGTCCAGCGGGCCCACGGTCAGGCGGATGCCGGCGTGTTCGTCCCAGGCGCGGCGGCCGGCCAGCGCGCCCTGGCCCAGCGCGGCGTTGCAGCCCTTGGGGCCGATGCGGGTGCGGCTGGCCGGCGGGATCTCGCGCCAGCCGCCAGCGTAGGGGCTGGCTTGCACCGGCGCGGCCAGGTGGCGGCTGGCCAAGGCGGCGAAGCCGGCCAGCGAGCGGCGGCGGTCCGCCAGCAGCGCGGCGCGGGCCAGCAGCGCGGCGTCCGGCACCGCCTGGCGTTGTTGCAGGCCGGCGGGCAGCAGGCCGCACAGGCTGAGCAGCAGCGGCCGCGCCGGGCTGAGCCGCGGCGCGGCGAAGCTGGGCGCCAGCCGGTATTTGCGCTGGGCGCGGTAGAGCAGGGCCAGCAGCCGGTGTTGGAACAGTTGCAGGAATTCCGCCGGCGCGTGGTCTTTGTCCTGGCGGCGCTGTTGCAGCCATTCCTGGTAGGCGTAGGGCAGCGGGCCGTCCGGGCCGCCCAGGCCGAAGGATTCGACATCGAGCGCCGGCTGGCCGTCCCGCGCGTCGCCGCCCAGCGCGCCCGGTTCCAGCGCGCTCAGTTCGCTGGCGGCGAAGGCGGGCAGCAGCGGGCCGCGCAGCCGCAGCGCTTCGCGCGCCGGGTCCGCGCCCTGGCCCAGCGGCGCGGCTTGCGGCGTCAGCCGTTCCAGCAGCATCACCGCCTGGGCGAATTCGAAGCCCTGCGGCCGCGTCAGCAGCCGCTCGGCTACAGAACCAGGCTGGGGCCGGGCGGGGGCTGCCATGTCTGGATCTCCTGTTGCTGGTGGACGAGTCGGGTGCGCACGAAGCGGTTGGCGTGGGCGTAGAGGGCGAAGAAGTGGGCGAGCACGGCGGCAAACAGCACGCGGCTGCCGCCGGCGAAGCAGGCCGGGTCCAGCTCCAGCGTCAGCAGCAGGCCGTTGCGCCAGCCGCGCCAGGCGTCGGCGCCGACGTGATCGACGATGCGTTCGCTGCTGAGCGCGACGATGCCTTCGATCTGGCGGCGCGCGGCCGGCTGTTCGCCCAGATTGTGCAGCGCCAGCATTTCGCGCAGCGCGGCCAGCGCCTGCGGGCCTTCGCTCAGCGACAGGTGGTTGAGGCTGAGCTGGGACACCAGTTTCCAGCGCGAGGCGCCGTCCAGCGCGGCTTCGGTTTGCGGCCGCGGCGGGCGCAGCAGCCGCGCCTGGCCCACCGGGCCGGGCAGTTCGAACATCAGCGGCGCGCCGGCCGGCAGTTGCTCGGCCAGGTGGCGGTTGGTGCACAGCAGTTCGGCGGTGAGGCTGAGTTCGCTGGCGGCCAGCGGGTCGAAATCGGCGTCCACCAGGGTGAGCAGCATGTCGCTGCCGGGGCGCAGCCGGTTGAGGCCGCGCACGCGGCGCGCGTGCCAGTAGCGGCCGTCGCCGCCCTCGCCGTGGCTGCAGGCGAAGTAGGGGGCGATGCGGCGCGCGCCGTCCGGGCCGGCGGCGCGCAGCTGGCGGATGGAGTGGATTTCCACGCTGTGGTCGCGGTGGGCGTCGGCCACCAGCAGGTATTCGCTGCGGCTGCCGTCCGGGCGCAGCGGTTCCGAGGTGTGCGGAAACAGATTGATCACCGGCGCGCAGCCCAGCGCGATGTCGCCGTGCTGGATGCCCAGGCGGCCGGCCGGCGCGCGTTCGAAGGCGATGACGATTTCCAGCTGCCGCTCCGCCTGGCGCGGCAGGCTGAGCGGCAGGTCGAAGAAGGCGAATTTTTCCGGGCAGGCGAAGTATTCCGCCAGCAGCGCGTGCGCCGGGTGCACGCCGTCCTCGGCCGGCAGCAGCGCTTCGTCGGCGCCAAAGCCGCAGGCGCGCGGCAGCGCGCCGGGGCGGATGGAGGGCGCGAGGCCGGGCCGCTCCGGCAGCCGGCAGCTGATTTGCAGGCTGTGGGCGGACAGCAGGTCGTAAAGCGCGGCGGCGTTGAGCGGGGAGCCGGCCAGGTGGATGCGCAGGCTGTTCAGCGGCAGCGCGCCCAGCGGCTCCGGCCCCAGTTTCTCCAGCCGCAGCACCAGGGCGGCGCGCGCCTGGGCCAGGCCGCTGGCGGCCTGGGCTTCGTCCTCGGTCAGCAGGCTGGCGGCGGCGAGCCGCAGCGGCCACAGGGTGACGGCGGCGCTGGTGCGGAAACGCAGGCTGTCGCCGGCGGTGGTGGCCACGAACAGCGGGGTGCCGCGCTCGATGCGGTAGCCGGCGTCCAGCTTGCCCTTGTCCGGGTCCGGCTCGAAGCGGGCGATGGCGCAGGAGGGCATGGGCCGCAGCGCGTGCGGGTAGAGTTGTTCCAGCAGCGCGTCGGTGAGCTCGGAGTAGTCGTCGTCCAGCCGGCGTTGCAGCCGCGCGCAGAGTAGGGCGAAGCCTTCCAGCAGCCGTTCCACTTGCGGGTCCGGGCATTCGCCGTCGCTCAGTTGCAGGCGGTGGGCCACCTTGGGGTAGCGTTGGGCGAATTCGCCGCCGGCGTGGCGCAGGTAGGCGAGTTCGCGTTGGTAGTAGTCCAGCAGGCGCGGGTCCAGCGATTCCATCAGCCGGCGTCCTCGCAGGCGGTGAGCCGCGCGCCGGACGGGTCCAGCTCGGCGACGAAGGCGGCCGGCCAGCGGCTGCCCTCGGCCTGGAGTTCGCCGTCTATGCGCACGCTGAGGAGCAGGCCGCGGCCCGGCACGGTGTCCACGCTGACGCGCGGCGCGGCCAGCCGGGGTTCGAAGCTGCGTATCGCCTGGCGGATCTCGCGCGCCAGCCGCTGGCGGTCTTCGGCGCGCTCCGGGTGCAGCGCGCTCCAGTCCGCCACACCGTAGTCGATGACGCTGAGTTCGGCCAGGTAGGGCTGTGCCGCGCGGCGGCTGGACAGCAGCCGCGCCAGTTCCGCCCGCACCGATTCTTGCAGCCGGCGGCGGTCCACCCGCAGCAGCGGCTCGGCCTCCAGCCGCTGCCGCGGTTCGGCGTCGGCCAGCAGTTCGAACAGACCCGGGCGAAACTGGGCGGCTTGGCGCATCGCGGTATCCTAAAAGTGCATGGGCCATGGAAAAACGCTTGGCCCCGAAACCCACGTAAAGACAGGAAAGAAATCTTTCTTGCCACGGAGGCGCACGGAAAACACGGAACAAGACAACAACCGTGGTCATCGCTCACGCAAGCCAGGCGCCGCCTTTGGGTTTGTCCGTGTTTTTCCGTGGCTAAGCCACAAAACCCACGTAAAGACAGGAAAGAAATCTTTCTTGCCACGGAAGCGCACGGAAAACACGGAACAAGACAACACCCGTGGTCATGAAGTCCATGCAAGCCCGATGCTTGCCCGTGTTCTTCCGTGTGCTTCCGTGGCCAAAAGACCCCGGAACGCCCGCTGTGCTTATGGGCTTCCGCGGCGGATTCAATCGACTTATTTGGAGTACTTGTTGGCGGCCAGGTCCCACACCGCGGCGGCGTTGCCGTCCTTGGCGCCGGTGTCTTTCTGGGTGGTCAGCTCCCACTTGATCTTGGTGAAGTTGAGCGAGAGGTTTTCCACCGGCTTGCCGCCGGTGCCGCCGCTGACGCTGACATTGGACAGGATGGCGTTGGTCAGGGTGTAGACGATGTAGGGCAGCACCTTGCCGCTGCTGTCGGCCGCGTTGCGGCCGATGGTGATCTTGACCTCGGGGATGTTCTTGCCCTGGCAGCAGTAGGCGTTGAGTTCCGGCGTGGATTTGTCGGTGAACTTGGTCAGGCTGAATTCGCCGATATGCGGCTTGCCGGAGGTGCGTTCGGTGTTGCTGACGTCGTTGGTCACCTGCATGGCCACGTTGTGGCTGTAGGACAGCACTTCGATCTTGTCGGTGTAGCCTTCCAGCTTGCACTCGCCCTTGATGTCGCTGCCCAGGTCCAGAATGATGGCGTCCATTGCTTTGCTTGCTCCTTGGAGGGTATCGGTTCAGGCCCGCCGCGCGGCGGGCCCTTGGTGTGGCGTCAGGCGGCGGCCGGCGGCGGCAGCTCCGCCACCAGGCGGATGGACGCGGTCAGCTCTTCCAGCTGGAAGTGCGGGCGCAGGAAGACGGTGGCGCGGTAGGCGCCGGGCTTGCCCGGCACTTCGGTCACGTCCACCCGCGCTTCGCGCAGCGGGTACTGGGCCTTCACTTCCTGCGGCGCGTTGTCGTTGACCAGCACGTAGTCCGCTATCCAGTTGTTCAGATAGGTTTCCACATTGTCGCGGGTCAGGAAGCTGCCGATCTTGTCGCGCATGATCACCTTGATGTAGTGGGCGAAGCGCGAGGCGGCCAGCACATAGGGCAGCATCGCGGAGATGCGCGCGTTGGCGTTGGCGGCGTTGGTGTTGTAGACCTTGGGCTGGTTGGCGCTCTGGCCGCCGAAGAACACCGCCAGATCGGTGTTTTTCTTGTGACACAGCGCGATGAAGCCCAGGCCGTCCAGTTCTTTCTCGCGGCGGTCGGTGATGGCGATCTCGGTCGGGCATTTGAGCGCGATGTCGCCGGACACGGTGCCGAAGGTGTGGGCCGGCAGGCCTTCCACCGCGCCGCCGCCTTCCACGCCGCGGATTGCCGCGCACCAGCCGTATTTGGCGAAGGCGTCGGTGATGCGCTGGCCCAGCGCGTAGGCGGCGTTGCCCCACAGGTATTTGCCGTGGTCGGTGCCGTTGACGTCTTCCACGTAGTTCATGCCTTCGGTGGGCTTGGTGTCCGGGCCGTAGGGCAGGCGCAGCAGGATGTGCGGCAGCACCAGGCTGACGTAGCGGGAGTCCTCGCTGGCGCGGAAGGAGCGCCATTTGATCAACTCGGCGCTTTCAAAAGCCTTGGACAGGTCGCGCGGCACCGCCAGTTCGGTGAAGCTGCTCATGTCGAACAGGCGCGGGCTGGCGGCGGAGATCAGCGGCGCGTGCGCGGCGGCGGCCACATTGGACAGCTTTTCCAGCAGCGCCACGTCCTGCGGATGGCGGCCAAACTCGTAATCGCCGATCAGCAGGCTGATGGGGTGGCCGCCGAAGGTGCCGTACTCTTCCTCGTAAATCTTCTTGAACAGCGCGCTCTGGTCGAATTCCACCGCTTTTTCCAGATCGTTCTGCAGCTCGTCCTTGGTGGCGTTGAGCAGGCGCAGCTTCAGGCGGCTGCTGGTTTCGGTGTTCATCACCAGGAAGTGCAGGCCGCGCCAGGAGGCTTCCATTTTCTGCACGTCCGGGTGGTGCAGGATGTTGTTGAGCTGCTTGCTCAGCAATTGGTCGATGATGGCGATGCGGTGGTTGATCATGGCCACGGTGTCTTTGTCGATGGCCATGCCTTCGTCCAACACCTGGGTGGCGAATTCGGACAGCAGGTCCTTGGCGTACTCCTGCTGGATGTCGTCGTGGGCCATGCGGCCTTCCTGGATGATGCGGTCCAGCAGCGACAGCGAGGCGGCGTCGCCGCTGGGCGCTTCGGCTTGGGTCTTAGCCATGAGATGTCTCCGGTATCAGGGGGTCGGGCGGGGCGTCAGGCGGCCGGCGGCGCGTCCGGCGCCGGCGCGGCTTCCGCGGCGGCCGGGGCCTCCGGGCGGGCGCTCTTGATCTTTTGCAGTTCCTCGGTGTTGGCCACCACGTCCTGCAAGAGCTTGTCCAATTCGTCGTTGCCGTCCAGCTTGGTCAGCAAGTCGCGCAGCTTCTGGCGCGCCTCGTACAGCCGGCGCAGCGGGGTGACTTGCTTGACGATGTTGACCGGGTCGAAGTCGTCGAAGTGGTTGAACTTCAGCTCCACATTGAGCTTGCTGCCGTCGTCGGACAGCGCGTTGTCCACCTGGGCGGTGACGCGCGGCGTCAGCGAGGCCAGCACGGCGTTGAAGTTGTCGCGGTCTATCTCCACGAAGCGGCGCTCGCTGAGCTTGGGCAGCGGCTGCTCCTGCTTGCCGGCCAGGTCCGCCATGATGCCTACCACCAGCGGCAGCTCCCGTTTTTCCAGGGCGTTGCCGATTTCCACGTCATACGTGATTTGCACGCGGGGCGGACGAATCCGGTCCAGCTTGTGCTGTGTGCTCTCTGCCATAACAGACCTCGATCGGTTGGGAAGCTGGGGACGCCGACGGCGGGCCGCGTATCCGGTCCGCTTGGGCGAAACTGCATGATTGTCAGACCATTGTTGCCCGGCCGGGCCTGGTCGTTCTTTTCCATTGAAGCCGGCTCAAGCCGTCGTATGGAAGCCCTTTTTGCTGACAAATGCTTGCAACTTGCATTTTTCAATGACCATGGCTTAACAATTCCTATAGAACTGTCGGCGTTTTTTTGCCAATATTATTTGCAATGGATAATGGCGTCGGGGTGATGCGGATGCGCAACGGGTATCTGGCTGGGCTGTTCTGTGGTTTGGCTTTGGGCTTGGGCGGGTGCTCGTCGCTGGGCTTCGGCCCCTCGGTCAAATTGCAGGCGGCCACGCTGGACGTGGTCAGCATGGCCAACGACGACACGCCGCTGGCGGTGGACTTCGTCGCCGCCAAGGACCCGGAGCTGTACAAGCTGCTGCTGGGGCTGCCGGCGGCCAAGTGGTTTGAGCAGCGCGAGCAGCTGCTGCGCGACTACCCGGCGGATCTCAAGGTATGGGAGCTGGAGCTGGTGCCGGGCCAGCATCTGGAAACCGAGGACGTGCCGATACGGGGCGAATCCGCGGCCGGCCTGCTGGTGTACGCCAGCTACGCCGGACCGGGCATGCACCGGCTGAGCCTGGACGCGCGCAAGAAGGTCTGGCTGCGCTTTGAAAGCAAGAATATGCGGCTGATGGAGCCGTAGCGGGGGGAGAGCGGTTTGAAAGCAGTGCCACAGGCGGTGTGTTGGTACGAGGGGATGCAGTTGCTGCCCCAGCATTTTCAATGGCAGGCGCTGAGGGCGGACGGGGTGTCCGCGGCGCTGGCGGCGGCGGCCCAGCCGCTGTATTGGGGCGTGCTGGAGCTGGAGCTGGACGAGGCGGCGCTGGCCGGCGGCGTGGCGCGGGTGTCCGCGCTGGAGGCGGTGTTGCCGGACGGCTTGCCGCTGCGCTTCGACGCCGGCGACGGCGCGGCGCTCAGCTGCGACGTGACGGCCGCCGCGGCGGAGGCGCCGGGCCGCACGGTGACGGTTTACCTGGCTTTGCCGCCCCTGTGGCGCGCCG
Source organism: Chromobacterium sp. Panama (assembly GCF_003052555.1). Classification (NCBI taxonomy): domain Bacteria; kingdom Pseudomonadati; phylum Pseudomonadota; class Betaproteobacteria; order Neisseriales; family Chromobacteriaceae; genus Chromobacterium; species Chromobacterium sp. Panama. The sequence goes on along the minus strand of NZ_QARX01000001.1, from coordinate 2,779,997 downwards.
GCCGGCTGGACCCGGCCGCCGGGCGTTTCCGCTCGGAAAACAGCGAGGCGGTGCCGGATTTGAGCAGCGGGGAGAACCCGGCCAGCCTGACGCTGTGGCGGCCGGACATCCGCCTGGTCACCGAGGCCGAACGCGCCGACATGATCTGCCTGCCGCTGTTGCGCATCGCCCAGCAAGGCGGCGGCTTTGCCCGCCGCGCCTACGCGCCGCCGTCGCCGCGGCTGCTGCCGGACAGCCTGCTGGGGCGCAAGGTGGCGGCGCTGTGCGCCAAGGCGCGCGAAAAATGCGTCTTCCTCAGCGGACGTCTGCGCCAGGCCAAGGAGGCCGGCAAGGACGACGACATCGACGAAATCCGCCGCCAGCTGGCGGCGCTGTGGGCGCGGCTGCCGGAGACGGAAGCCGCGCTGGGCAGCCGCGCCGCCCATCCGGCCGCCCTGTTCGGCCTGCTGGCCGGCATGGCCGGCTCGCTGACCGCGCTGGACCCGGGCGCCGGCGCGCCGATGTTCCCGGCCTTCAACTACCAGGAACTGCTGGCCAGCTACGAGCCGCTGCTGAACTGGTTGTCCGCCGCGCTGGACCGGGTGCGCGCCGGTTACCGCAGCCTGCCGTTCAACCGCGACGAAGAAGGTTTCTGGATCGTATTGCCGGAGGCCGCGCGCGACAGCGGGCGCTTGATCGTGGGCCTGCGCATGCCCGGCGGCGCGCCGGATTCCGCCGCTCAGCAATGGCTGGGCCAGGCCATCATCGCCTCCGAATCCCATGTGGCCACGCTGGCGCGCCAGCGCATGCGCGGCTTGTCCTTCCAGCCGCTGGACCGCGCCGAACAAGTGGCTTACAGCGTGGGCGACGACACCCGGCTGTTCGCCGTGCTGGCCAACGGCGACTGGCTGCAAGCGGATCAGCCGCTGAGGATGACGCTGCCGGCCGGCGGCGCGGCGCTGGAGCCATGGGAGGCGCTGCTCTTCGTCGCGGACCCGCGCGAGGACGCCGATGGAGAACGCCATGCTGGATAGCGCGCTGTCCCAGCCGCTGGGGGCGCTGGCGCAAGCGCCGCTGAGCGCCACTTTCGAAGACGCTTACGCCGAATGGCTGCAAGTGTTCCGGGAACTGGCCGGCGGCGGCCACAAGGCCGAAACCGCCGCCGAACTGGCGGCCGAGCAGGGCGGGCTGCTGGCGCGGCGCTTGAGCCGCGCCGCCGGCGCGCGCGTGGGCGCGGCCGGGCAGAGCCAGATCGAGGCCTTGCAGTATCTGTTCGTCGCGCTGATAGACGAGCGGCTGTTGTTCGAGGACTGGCCGGGGCAGAGCCTGTGGCAGGCCACGCCGCTGGAGCAGCGGCTGTTTGGCAGCCGCGCCGCCGGCGACAAGGTGCCGGCGCTGATCGAGCGGGTCTTGCGCGAGCGCGATCCGGCCGGGCGCGATCTGGCCAATGTCTGCCTGCAAACGCTGACCCTGGGTTTCTACGGCCGGCTGCGCGGGCCGGGCGGGCTGGCCCAGCACGAGGAATGGCGGCGCGAGCTGTTCGCCTTCGCCTACCAGCGCGACGCCGACATCCGCAGCCTGGCGCCGGCGCTGGAGCGCAGCAGCAATGTGCCGCCGCTGCGGCTGACGGTGCGGCGCATGCTGCCGGACGGCTTCCGGCTGGCCGTGGGCGTGGCCGCCATCCTGGTGGGCATGTCGGTGGTGGGGCACGCGTTCTGGCACGACATCGTGTCGCGGGTGGAGCCCATGCTGTACCGCGGGGCGGACGGGGACGGGCAGAGCAAATGACGATACAGACCCTAGCCGGCATTGTGCTGCTGACCCTGTTGATCCTGCTGGCGCTGGCGGCGCTGATCTGGTGGCTGCGGCGCGAGGCCGATCCGGCGCGGCGCAGCTTCCGCGGCTCGGTGCGCCGCTTCGAGCGCGAGATCGGCGCGGAAGACCGCTACCAGACCCCCTGGGTGCTGGCGGTGGGCGACCGGGTGCGCAATGTGGAGGCCTTGTGCGCCTCGCTGCAGTTGAAGAGCGAGGGCGAGGCCAATTGGTTCGGCCGCTGGTGGTACGGCGGGGACGGCGCGGTGCTGGTGATTCCGGACGATATGTTCAGCCATCCGGAAGGCGCGCTGGCGCCGCTGTCGGCCTGGCGGCGGCTCTTGGGCGTGCTCTTGCGCAGCCGCGCCGCGCGGCCGCTGGACGCGCTGATCTGGACCGTGTCCGCCGGCCAGCTGTGGAGCGAGCACCTGGCGGTCAGCGCCGGTCTGGCCGCGGCCAAGAAGTTTTCCGATCTGCAAAGACGGCTGGGCCTGAGCCTGCCCATCTATCTGGTGGTGACCGAGACCGAGCAGGCGCCGGGCTTCCTGGAGCTGGCGCAGGCGCTGCCGCGCGAAGCGCGCGACGCGATGCTGGGCTGGTCCTCGCCCTACGCCGCCAGCGCCGCCTATCAATCCGACTGGATAGAACAGGCCTTGACGCGGCTGCGGCTGACCCTGAGCGAAACCATAGCCGAATTCGGCGCCCTGCAAGGCGGCGTGTCCACGGATCTGTACCTGCTGCCGCGCAGCTTCGAGGCGGTGCGCGCCAATCTGCAGGCGCTGTGCGATCCGGTGTTCCGCGGCAACGCGCTGGGCGAGGCGCCGCAATTGCGCGGCATCTACTTCACCGGCGCCCAGGCCGCGCCACAGGATGATCTGGAAGAAACCGTCGCGCCGCCGGCGCTGCCCCTGTTCGCCGGCCGGCTGCTGCGCCAGCGGGTGCTGGCGGAGCAGGGCCTGGCCCAGCCGGTGCCGCGCATCCTGCGGCTGCGCCAGCGCTGGCACCGCTGGACCCTGGCCGGCATGGGCTTGTTCGCCGCCCTGTGGCTGGCCGGCATCAGCTGGTACTGGCACGCGGCCACCGACGACGCCGACGCGCTGGGCCGCCAGCTGCGCATTCTGCAACTGGACCGCGGCGGGCCGCGGCCGGAACTGGGCAACGACGCGGCGGCGCGGCAAAGCGTCGCCGCCTTCTGGCGCGCGCTCAAGGACGCGCCCTCGCGCCGTTTCGGCACCTTGCTGCTGCCCACCTCGCTGATGTCCCCGGTGGACGGCCGCATCGACGACACCATCGAATACGCGCTGCGCCGCTCGGTGATGCTGCCCTTGCAACAGCGGCTGCTGCGCGACGCCGAACAAGTGCGGCGCTTGGGCGAGGCCGGCGCGGACAGCGTCAGCGACGACACCGCCGCGCCGGAGAAATGGCCGGCCTATCTGCTGGCGCGGCAACTGGCCGGCGACGCGGTCAAGCTGGAACAGCGCGTCAACCAGTTCAACCACGCGGTGCGCGACGGCAACACCACGCTGGACGAGGCGGCGGAGCTGGCCAACGGCCTGTTCGGCCTCAGCCTGCGCGCGCCGCAGAACGCCCAGCGCGACAATCTGCGCCGCATCCTGCTGTCCAGCGATCAACTGGTGGCCGCGCCGATCGACCTCTCCAAGATCCGGCCGCAGGTGGGCGAACACTTCAGCGGCCTGATGCAAGCCTGGCTCGGCCAGCTCTACACCAATCAAACCTTCGACCTCACCGCCCAGCAATTGCAGAAACAGCTGCTGATGCTGGAGTCCGGCCAAGGCAACTCCTTGCCGGAACTGGACAGCGTGGCCGGCCACATCGGCCTGCTGCAAAGCCTGGTCAACGCCACCAACAGCGCCTGGAGCCGCGCCGCCGGCCAGGACCTGGTGCCCGGCTACAGCGCGATGCTGGACGGCGCGCGCCGCTCCAGCCTGATAGGGCGCGACGCGGTGGCGCGGGTGGTGGACCATTCCGCGGTGGCGCGCCAGGAATTCCGCAAGCGCTGGCTGGGCGGCGTGGGCGCCAGCTCGGCGCTGCTGGCGCAAGGGCCGTCCGGCGGCCTGGAGCTGCAGGACCAGGTGCTCAAGCTGAACGTGACCCTGGCCTCGCTGCTGAAGCAGGATTTCGTCGCCAGCGCGCGGGCGCAGGGCGAAAGCGGCCCGACGGCGGGCGGGCTGGCGAATATGGACGCCGACGCCATGACGGCGGCGCTGCGTCATTACGACGGCTACCAGAAATACCTGGCCGGCAGCGCCGGCCAGATGCCGCCGGCCTACCGCAAGGGCCTGGAACGCGCCTTGCAGGACAGCGCGGCGCGGGCGATGTGGGCCGCCCTGAGCAGCCGCCGCGCCGAGCCGTCGGTTGGCCTGAACGGCGGTTCCATCGACGAGGGCAACGCCTTCGACGCCCAGGCCAAGGCCGCCACCCCGGTGCTGGCGGCGCTGGACGAACTGGCCCAGCCCGCCTTCCGCGACAGCGTGCTGCGCGAGATGGACCGGCGCGCGCTGCAATCCTTGCGCCACGCGGAGCGCAGCCTGCAAGGGCTGGGCTTGTACCAGCCGCTGCAGGGCAGCTTCCGCTGGTGGGACGGCTCGCGCAACGCCGGCGCCCGCGCCTTCCGCGCCGGCGGCGCGCGCGAGCTGCAGCAATACCTGGGCGCGCAGCTGGAGCTGGTGGGCAATCTGACCCAGGCCCAGGCGCCGGCGCTGAGCTGGCTGGCCTCGCACAAATCCTCGTTGCCGGTCAGCGACCAGCAATTGCAGCAACGCTGGCAAAGCGCCGCCGTCGAACTGCGCCACTACAAGGAAAAGGCCGCCAACAGCGCGCCGGCGGTGCTGGAAACCATGATCGTCAAGGATTTCAACGAGATGGACGTGGGCAATTGCCGCGCGGTGCTGGACCAGGTGGAGCTGCCGGCCGCCGGCAACGTTTTCTCCGACCGCGCCCAGACCCTGGTCAGCCTGGCCAGCGACCGCTGCGGCGCGCTGCGCACCCAGGCCGGCGCCGCCGCCTACCAGAAGCTGAGCGCCTTCTTCAATCAATACCTGGCCAACCGCTTCCCCTTCGCCGCCAAGCTGGCGGCGCCGGACGCCGCGCCGGAGCGGGTGGCGGAATTCATGCGCCTGATGGACGACAGCGGCGGGCTGGCGGCCGCCGGCCTGCAGGACCTCAAGTCCGGCCAGGCCCAGGCGGCGCGGCGCTTCCTGGACGCGGCCAAGGCGGCGCGCGCCTGGCTGGGCCCGATGTTCGCCCGCGAGGGCGGCGGGCCGTGGCAGGGCGTGGACGTGGAAGTGCGCTGGCGCACCGACCGCGAACACGAACAGGCGGCGGACCAGGTGATCGAATGGACGCTGGCCAGCGGCGGCCAGCGCCTGCGCTACCCCGGCGGCGACGGCCAGCGCCTGCACTGGAACATCGGCCAGCCGGTGACGGCGACCCTGCGCTGGGCCAAGGAATCGCAACAGGCGCCGGTGGAGGATTCGACGCAAAGCGGGCTGACCGTGTTCGACCGGCTGGCCAGCTGGAACTACGGCGGACAATGGGGCTTGCTGCGCTTATTGCGCGAGAACAATTCGCCGCTGCGCACCAATAGCGTGGAAGGCGTCAACGACGTGGGCCTGATGCTGGCGCTGCCGGTGCGCAACCCGGCCTTGCTGGGCAACGGCGACGCGCAGATGTTTTTGCGGCTGACCTTGCAGGCGCCGGGCGGCAAGAGCGGCCTGGCCGTGGCCAGCCTGCCGTACGCCGCGCCGCCGTCGCCGTTCCGCGCGGCCGCCAATCCGCGGCTGGCCGCGATAGAGGGCAGCTGATGCGCGCTTTGAACACCTTGAGGAAACGGCCATGAGCGCCATGTCGCGTCTGGAAACCCTGTTGCAACCCATCGCCGCGGACAATCCCGGCGGCGAGCCGCTGCGCTACGCGCCGGAATACGACCAACTGCGCGAACTGCGGCGCGAGGACGATCCCAGCCTGCCCGCCGGCATCTGGGAAAGCGATTTGAAACGCGCGGACTGGTCCGGCGTGGAGCGCCTCGCCTCCGCGCTGCTGGCCGAGCGCAGCAAGGATTTGATGGTGGCCGGCTGGCTGGGGGAATCCTGGCTGCACCTGCTGGGCCTGCCCGGCCTGGAAGCGGCGCTGGCGTTGAGCGCGCAGTGCTGCGAGCAGTACTGGGACAGCCTGCACCCCTTGCCGCAGCAAGACGATCTGAGCTTTCGCACCGGCCCGCTGGAATGGCTGGCCAAAACCTACGCCGCCACGCTGGCGGCCCAGGTGCCCTTGCTGAACGCGCCGCCGCCGCAGGAGCGGCAGCCGCTGACCCTGCGGCAGTGGCAGGACCTCAACCGCCGGCTGCTGGCCGGCGGCGACGAGGGCAAGCTGGAGCGCGAACAGGCGCGCCACGAGCAGCAGAAGCTGAACGACTGGGTGCGCGCGCTGCCGCCGGCCGCGCTGGAGGAGAGCCGCGGCGCGCTGGCGCGCAGCCGGCAATGGCTGGCGCGGCTGCAGAGCTGGTGCGACGAACGCATGGGCGCGGACGCGCCGTCCTACGCGCCCTTGAGCCAGACGCTGGAGCAGGCGGCGCAAGCCTTGCAGGAGCTGGCCATCCTGCATCCCGGCCCGCCGCCGGAGCCGGAAGCCGCCGCCGTCGACCAGGCCGAGGCCGCCGCGCCGCCGGTCCTGGCCGAATCCGGCCACGGCGCGCCGCCGCCGGCGTCCGCGCCCGTTTTCGCCCAGCGCGAGCCGCAGGGGCGGGAGGACGCTTACCGCCAGCTGCGCGGCATCGCCGATTATCTGGCGCGCACCGAGCCGCACAGCCCGGTGCCCTATCTGATCTACCGCGCGGTGGAGTGGGGGGAGAAGCCTTTGCGGGAGCTGCTGGCGGAGCTGATAGACAGCGACGCCGAGGCGCGGCGGCTGTGGTCCCTGCTGGGGGTGTTGCCTTAGAACCTGTTTACGATCTGCTGCGCGTCGGCGATACGGCGAACAAGCTCAACATGCTCATTGCCTCTTGTACACTTCGTTTTTTCGCTTGTTTTGCCTTGTCTCGCCCTTGTGCGCGAGGCTTTGAGCAGGCGTTTAAGAACGGGACTTGAGGCGGAGAAGCCGCCTCCCGCTTGACGGGCATTCAGGGAAGGACGGCCAGATGGCGAATGTGGAGTGGAACGGGCTGATCATCCGCCGCGCGAGCGCGGCCGACGCGCCCGCGGTATTGAAAATTTTCGATGAAATCATCACCTGGTTCGTCGCCATGGGCAACGCGGAGCAATGGGGAAGCGAGCCGTGGTCAAGCCAGCCGCGACAAGTGGAGCGGGTGGTCGAGGCGTGCTCGCTGCCGGGAGCGTGGGTGGCGGAGGAGGAAGGCGGCGCCGTGTTGGCCGCCCTGGTGCTGGGGGAGGCCATGCCCTATGCGCCGGCCGCGACGGAGCCCGAAATCTACGTGCGCTTGCTGGTCGCCTCCCGCCGCTCCGGCGCGCGGGGCGTCGGCCGGCGTTTGATGGCTTTCGCGGACGAACAGGCGAGGCTGGCCGGCGTCAAGCGCTTGCGCGTGGATTGCTATGGCGGGGGCACGGGGGCCCTGGCGCGTTTTTACGAGTCCTGCGGTTATGAACGCATCGCCGCATTCGATGTGGACGGCTGGCCCTGCCAGCTGCTGGAGCGCGTTCACGCTCCCGCGAGCTAGGGCGAGGCCGCTTGGGAAAGCGGCTTGCTCGCATGGCGCGCTGCGCCGCGCGCAGCGGACCGCGAACGGACTCCAAGGCCAGGATGCCTGGCCCGGAAGGACGGCGCGGGCAAGGGCTCAGTCCAGCGTGTCCATATAGTCCTTGCCGCGCAGCCGCCCGGTTTGCGCCCAGGGCAGCGGCTGGCCGGCGGCCAGCGGGCGGATCTCCACGCGCATGCTTTCGCGATGGCGGCCGTCCTGCGAACGCGATTCCACCCGCAGCGGCATCGCCCAGCGCGCGCTCCATTGCAATTGCTTGCTGTGGCCCTTGGCGGTTTTGCGATACCAGCGGCTGCCGTCCGCGCCGGGGCTGACGGTGAAGCCTTTCAGTTTTTCGATGTCCACCAGCTGGCTGGCCAGGATCCAGGAGCCGTCGAAGCCCACGTCGCTCCATTCGCGCTGGCCCACTTGCACCAGCAGCCGCTGTTGCGGCAGGGCGAACTCCAGCCGCGGCTGGCCTTTGGCGTCCAGCCAGACGTGGCGGCTGGCGGCGGCGTAGTCGATGTGGTCGTGGCCGTCCTCATGGCCGTGGCCGTCGTCGTGATCGTGGTCGTCGGCGGGGGCGTTCAGCCGTTCGCGCCAGACGTGCTTGCCCTGGCGGGTCAGTTTTTCCCGATAGCGTATGGTTTTTTCCACGCCGTCCTTGCCGATGGTGACGGTTTCGTAGCGGATGGTGGCCACCAGATCCGGCGCGGCGGCGCGCAGCGCCGGGGACAGGGCCAGCAGGGCCAGCGGCAGCAGGATTTTCATCGCGGTCTTTCTTCATGCGTAAAAGTAGGCTTGCCCGTGGGCAAGCCGAATGGGGTGCATCCGGGACGGCCGCGCCGGGCCTGGAGCGGCGCCGGCGCGGGGGTTTAGAGCCTGTTTACGATTTCACGAGCTAGAGCGAGACAAGGCGAAAATGAGTGAAAAAGCGGAATGTACACGTGGTACATGAGCATTTTGAGCTGGTACTCACCATGCAACGCTTCACGACGCGCAGCAGATCGTAAACAGGTTCTTACAGGCCCAGCGCGCTTTTCACCAGGCCGAACACCTTGGTGTTGTCCATCACGCCCTTGAAGCCCTTGGAGCCGGCGCCGCCGGACATCAGCATCACGTCGCCGCCGCCGTGGGTTTCGCTGGACAGGCGGATGCCGGTTTCCTGCTGGTAGTCGTCGCCCATCGCGGTGGCGGAGTCCACCGACACGCGGCTGGCCTTGCGGTTGGGGCCGTTGCCGAACACCAGCGCGGTGTAAGTGGCGCCGTCCGCGTCCTTGGACTCCTTGCCGTCGGCGTAGCCGCGCACGATGTCGTGGATGGGGTTGCCGCGCTTGGCGTAGCCGTTGATGGTCATGGTGTGGTCATGGTCCGCGGTGACCACGATCAGGGTGTTGTTCAGGTCCACCTTGGCCAGCGCGGTCTTGATGGCGTTGTCGAAGGCGATGGTGTCTTCCAGCGCGCGCTTGGCGTTGGTGCCGTGCAGCGCGTGGTCGATGCGGCCGCCTTCCACCATCAGCACATAGCCGTTGCCGTTGCGGGCCAGGGTGTCGATGGCCTTGGCGGTCATGTCGGCCAGGCTGGGCTGGTTCAGGCTGTTCTTCACCCGGTCCAGCTCATAGTCCATGTGGTCCTTGTTGAAGATGCCCAGCAGTTTGTTGCCGGACTGCGGGTTGAAGGCGGCCAGCTCGCTGCCGCTGCTCACCAGGGTGTAGCCCTTGGCCTGCATTTCGGTCAGCAGATTGCGGCCGTCCGGGCGCTTGCCGCCGGAGGCGGTGGGCAGGAAGAATTTGCTGCCGCCGCCCATCAGCACGTCCAGGCCGGCGCCCAGCTTGGCGTTGTAGCCGGCGCCGCCCGGCGCCGCCTGGGCGGCGATGTCGGATTCGGCGTCGCGGTGGCAGACGTGGGAGTAAGTGGCAGCCGGGGTGGCGTGGGTGACGCGGGTGGTGGTCACCGCGCCGATGGCCTTGCCCTTGGCCTTGGCCAGTTCCAGCAGGGTGGCCGCCGGCTGGCCGTTGCCGCTGCCGCAGTTGCCGGTGCCGTTGCTATTGGGGTCGATGGCGCGGGTGTCGGCGGACATGGAGATGACTTCGTTGTTCATCTTCACGCCGGTCATATAGGCGGACATGGACGGCGCGCTGTCGGTGGTTTGCGCGTCGTTGGAGAAGGTCTTGACGCGGGCGGTGCGGGACAGCTGTTCCATGTTCAGCTTGCCGGCTTCGCCGTATTTGTAGATGCGCGAGGCGGTGACGGTGGTGGGGCCCATGCCGTCGCCCAGGAAGAAGATCACGTTCTTGGCTTCGCCCGCGGCCTGGGCCGGCAGCGCGTGCAGGGCGGCGGCCAGCGCGGCGACGCTGAGCAGCGGTTTCATCATCGGTTTCATTGCGGTTCTCTTGTATGGGTTTATGTAGCGTTTGGGGGTGGCGGCTCAGAACCTGTTTACGGTCTGCTGCGCGTCAGCGATACGGCGTTGAAAATGTCTTCAAAATGCTCGTGTACCGTGTGTACACTCCGCTTTTTCAGCCGTTTTCGCCTTGTCTCGCCCTTGCTCGCGAGATCGTAAACAGGTTCTCAGAGCGCGGCCGCTTTCTTCACCAGGCCAAACACGTCGATGTTTTCCAGGAAGCCGTGGAAGGCGTCCGAACCCTGGCCGATGGCGCCGATGTAGACATCGGTGCCGCCGTGGGTTTCGCCGCCGGCCGGCATGCGCACCGCCGCTTCCTGGTGGTAGTCGTTGGCGGACACCACGGCGTCGGTCAGCGCGGCGGCGGCGTTGCGGTTGCCGTTGACGCGGTTTTCGCCGTTGCCGAAGCCGATGATGGAATAGGGCATGCCGTCGGCGTCGGTGGCCAGGCTGCCGTTGCCGTAGTTCTTCACCAGGCCCAGCACGCCGGGGTTGCCGGCCGTGGTCTTGCCGGTGCGCTGGGCGTAGCCGTTGAGCACCAGGGTGTGGTCGTGGTCCGCGGTCACCACGATCAGGGTGTTTTTCAGGTCCGGATCGCGCTGTTTCATCGCGTCGATGGCGGTCTTGATCGCCTGATCGAAGGCCACGGTGTCCTGCAGCGCTTTCTTGGCGGTGGTTTCATGCAGCGCGTGGTCGATGCGGCCGCCTTCCACCATCAGGAAGAAGCCTTGCTTGTCCTTGCGGTCCGCCAGCATGGAGATGGCCTTGGCGGTCATCTCGGCCAGGCTGGGTTCCTTGGAGGCGTCGCGGTCCAGGTCGTAGCTCATGTGGCTGCTGGTGAACAAGCCCACGGCGCGGGTGGTCTTGGCCGGGTCCAGCGCGTTGAAGCCGGTTTTGTCCGCGGCGTAGCCGTAGCCCTTGGCTTTGAGCTCCGCCACCAGATCGCGGCCGTCGGCGCGCTTGCCGCCGGCGGCCTTGGGCAGGAAGAACTGGCGGCCGCCGCCGAAGACCACGTCCACGCCGTCTTGCAGCTTGGCGTTGAAGAGCGCGCCGCCCGGCACCAGTTGGGCGGCGATGTCGGATTCGGCGTCGCGGTGGCAAACGTGGGAGTAAGTGGCCGCCGGGGTGGCGTGGGTGACGCGGGTGGTGGTGACCACGCCGGTGGCCTTGCCGCCGGCCTTGGCCAGCTCCAGCAGGGTGCTGACCGGCTGGCCGTTGCCGCTGCCGCAGTTGGAGGTGAAGTCCGCGGTGGGGGATTTGGCCTGGGTGTCGGTGGACATGGAGATGACTTCGTTGTTCATCTTCACGCCGGTCATGTAGGCGGACATCGACGGCGCGCTGTCGGTGACTTGGGCGTCGTTGGAGAAGGTTTTGACAAAGCCGCTCTCCGGCAGCGTGTCCATGGTCAGCTCGCCGTCTTCGCCCACGGAGTAAATGCGGGCGGCGGTGGTGGTGTTGATGCCCATGCCGTCGCCCAGGAAGAAGATCACGTTCTTGGCGGCGGGACGTAGGCCCTGGTTGTTGTTGGCGGTGCCGCTGGCGGTGCCGCCGCTGCTGCCGCAGGCGGCCAGGCCGATGGCGGCCGTCACGGCCAGGGTCAGGCTGAGGATGCGCATGATGTTATGTTCCGGGCATGAAAAAAACCGGCACAGCATAGTGGGCGCATGTTTCGGCCAGGAGAGGGTTTGATGAAGATTTTGTTGCGGGGTCAACCGGCGGGCCGGGGCCGGCGTTGGCGGGGCGCGCTTAGAACCTGTTTACGATCTGCTGCGCGTCGTGGAGCCTTACACGGTGAGCACACCTTCGAAATGCTCATGTAGCATTTGTACATTCCGCTTTCTCAGCCGTTTTCGCCTTGTCTCGCTTTAGCTCGCGAGATCGTAAACAGGTTCTTAGCGCCGGTCGGCGCATAGCGGCAGCAGCCGCTGATAGGCGGCGTTGATGTCCTTGCTCTTGCGTTCCGCCAGTTCGCGCAGCTCCAGGCCCAGGGCGCTGACCTTGTCCGGATGGTATTCCGCCATCCGCGCCCGGTAAGCGGCTTTCAGTTCTTCCGCGGAGCAGGGCCAGGCGACTTGCAGCACCTGGCAGGCGCGCTCGGTCTCGGAGACGGCGCCGGACGGCGGGGCGTCCGGCCGCGTCGGGCTCAGCGCCCGGCGGATCAGCCAGTAGGCCAGCAGGGCAAACAACAGCAGCGCAATCAATCGCATCGACACGGTTCCTTGGCAGAGGGCCGCCCGCGCTTGCGGACGGAATAGCAATATGGAGCGGCTGGCCGGACGCTGGTTCCCGGCGCGGGGCCGCGGTGGGTGAACTTTGCCGCCGGCGGGCGGTCCCACCCGGCCCGGTTATGTTCTTTAATTTAGAGCCGCCTGCCGATCCGGGGAGGAGGCGGCCCGCAAGGAAGCATATGAGTTCCACCATCCGTCCGGCCGTCCGCGCCGACATCGCCGCGCTGTTCGACATCCGCACCAGCGTCCGGCAAAACCACCTTTCCATCGAGCAACTGGCCGACCTGGGCATCACGCCCGAGACCATCGCCGAAACTATCGCCGCCGCGCCCTGCGCCTGGATCGCGGAGCAGGACGGCCAGCCGGCCGGCTTCGCCATGGCGGACCTGGACGCCGGCGAAGTGTTCGCCTTGTTCATCAAGCCGGCGTTCGAGGGCCTGGGCCTGGGCCGGCAACTGCTGAGCCAGGCCGAGGCCGCGCTGTTTCAACGCCATCCGGTGATCCGGCTGACGACCGACGGCGACGCGGCCATCCGCGCCAACGGCTTTTATCAGCGTCAGGGCTGGCGGCAGGCCGGCCCGGCCGAGGGCGGGGACCTGTTGTACGAAAAGCGGCGCGAGGTCTGAGCGAGGCGCGCCTCCGGCGACGAGACTGAAGGGGCCGGGGGCGTGCCGGATGCGCGCGTTCCCGGGCGTCCGGAGGCGCGTGGCGGGCAGGTAAAGAGGGAGCGCTTCTTCTTTAAGCGCATAAGCATAAGCCAATATGCCACTACAGCCGCGCCGGCTTTTATATTATGATGCCGGCTCTGCGTTGTTTGCCGCCCCTGTCCGCATTACCCAGTTCCCTGCTTCATGCCAAGACGCCGCGTTTCGCGCGCCGTCGTCGTCGACTGTTTCCGGGTGGCCGCGCCAAGTCATAGATGATAGCCGTCCTGGAGTTTTGAATGAGTTTCGCCACCTTATTGCTGTACATCGTCGCCGTCAGCGCCGTGATGATCACCCCCGGTCCGTCCATGCTGCTGGCGCTCAACAACGGCGCCAGCCACGGCATGCGCATCGCCAGCTACGGCTTTGCCGGCGCGGTGCTGTCCGATCTGCTGCTGATCGCCGCCGTGGGCTGCGGCCTGGGCGCCTTGCTGCAAGCGTCGGAACAACTGTTTTCCATCGTCAAATGGGGCGGAGCCGCCTATCTGGTCTACCTGGCCTGGATGATGTGGCGCGCGCCCACCCAGGCGCTGGCCGCCAGCGCCCAGAGCGGCGAGGCCAGCGGCCGCGGCACGTTTTTGCGTTCCCTGGTGGTGGGCCTGTCCAATCCCAAGGGCCTGCTGTTCTTCACCGCCTTCCTGCCGCAGTTCATCCGCCAGGACCAGCCGGCGGTGCCGCAATACATGATTCTGGCCGTGGTCACCGCCAGCGTGGACTGCGTGATGATGTTCATCTACGCCTACGGCGGCCGCCACGCGATGCGCACCTTCTCCGCCCGCGTGATGGGCTGGATCAACCGCAGCTGCGCCGGCATGCTGGCGGTGCTGGCCATCGGCCTCAGCCTGTACCGCCGCAGCGATATGAGCTGAGCGCGCCGCTTTGCCTGCACGGAAAACCCGCCGAATCCGGCGGGTTTTTTTTATGTGGGCCTATCGCCGGGCGCGACAAAAAGCCGCCCCTGGGGGCGGCAAGAGGACATCGATAGATACAAAGGAGGGGAGGACTTGTTCCTGAACCCTCCGGCCAATATATCCGCCGCCCGTGACAGCGGGATGACGGCTCAACGCAGCGGCGAGGCGGCCGACGCCGGCGCCCGACGGCGCGCGGCGGGTTCGGCGGCGTCCCGGTACACCCGCACATAGTCCACCACCATCTCCTGCGGCCAGCGCGTGGACGCGTCCGGCGCGCCGGCCCAATCCCCGCCCACCGCCAGATTCAGCACGATGAAGGCCGGTTCTTGCAGGGCGCTCCAGCCGTCGCCGCCGTCGGTTTTCATCGTCACGGTCTGATAGAGTTGGCCGTCGACGAAGTAGCGGATCGCCGCCGGCGACCACTCCACGGCGAAATCGTGGAAACGGTCGTTGAACCAGCCCAGATCCGGCGTGACATAGGAGGCCGACGCCGTTTGCACCGTCCCGGCCGGCGCGCCGGGCTTGGGCCGGTGCGCGCTGCCCCAGACGGTGGCGTTTTCCGCGCCGGCCTCGCTGCCCACCATTTCCAGGATGTCGATCTCGCCGTAATGCGCGGGCTGATCCCAGCGCTGGTTCAGCATCCAGAACGCCGGAAACATGCCCTGGCCGTAAGGCAGCTTGATGCGCGCCTCGATCCGGCCGTAGCGCCAGGCGGCCTGGCTGCGCAGGCGCGCCGAGGTATAGTCGCGGCCGCCGTAAGCCTGCCGCCGCGCGGCGATATGCAGCGCGCCGTCGCGCACGGCCACATTGTCTCCGGCGGTGTAGTACTGCAGCTCATGCAGGCCCCACGGGCCGGGGCCGGATTCCAGCCGCCATTTGGCGCCGTCCAGCGCCGCGCCGTTGAATTCGTCCTGCCACGCCAACTGCCAATTGGCCGCGGCTGCGCCGCCGCTCAGCAGCGCCGTAATCGCGGCGGCTGCCGCCATCTTGCTTTTCATCGCTCATCTCGCGCGAGTTTGTCGAGCGTCCAGCATAGCCGGAAGCGAGAGCGGCGCAGCGCGGCCGCGCTTGGCAGTTTTACCAAGCGCGGCCAGACCCGCGGCTTAGAGCCTGTTCAACGCCGTATCGCTGAAGCGCGGCAGACATTGATCCGCTGCTTAGAGCCGCTAACAAAAGCTCGCAGAGAACCTGAGCCAAGGCGCGTCGACGCAGGCAGTACAAGTCGTACGACAAGGAGGCGCAACGCGGGATCAGGGGTTTTGTTAGCGGGTCTTAGAGCCTGTTCACGATCTCGCGAGCAAGAGCGAGACAAGGCAAAAACGAGCGAAAAAGCGGAATGTACACGTGGTACATGAGCATTTTGAGCTTGTTTTTAACGCGGTATCGCCGCAGCGCAGTAGATCGTGAACAGGTTCTTAGGAGCAATTCGAGTTCAGGCTGGGATAGGCGGTATTCAGGATCCACTTGCCCTTGCTGTTCTTGGCGTAGCGGAATGACAGGAAAATGGGCTGCCCTGCGGGAAACGGGATGGACAGGGTGCAGACTCCGGCCGCGTTCACCTCCTTGCAAGTGCTGGGCAGCGCGCCGGGCCAGCCCTTGGGATAGAGAGTGCCCTCCGGCACGCAATCGGACTCCGCCGCCCGGGTGCCGCATATGGCCGGTTTGGGGCCTTTGGGCCCGGGATAACCCTGCCAGGTGGTGAAGGCGGCCTTGAACTGGTCCCAGCTGTCGAACTGCGATTTGCCCGCCTGGGTGGGCTGGCCGTGGATATGGATGCTGACATGGCCTTCCATCGCGGTGTTGTCCGCCATGGATTTGACGCTGGCGTTCACATCCGGGGTGACGCGGCAATCCGCCGCCTGAGCCGGCGCAGCGGACAACAGGCATAGGGTTAGCGCCGTCAGCGCGGCGCCGGAGCAGATTGGGAGGAGGCGATTGAGCATGAGGGAATCCTGAAAACGTCGGGCGCGCAGGCCCGATGGGGTTTTTTAAAAGCGGGCGGCTGTAAGTTATTGCGCCAACAGGGCATGACGCGATTTATCGTTGAAGATTAATGCAAAAGGCATTAATGATGCCTGCGCTTTGGGACAGGTGGCGGGCGAGCGCCGTGCGCCGAAGCCTGGCTGAGGAGGCGTCCGGCGTCGGCGGCGCGGCCTTGAGAACGACTTCCGCGCGGGGCGGTGAGGGAGAGGAGTGCTTGGGCGATATTCCGGGGCGGCGGCGGTTGAGGCCGGCCATGCGCCAAGCCGCCGTCTCAGCCGCAAGGCCCCGCCTCGGCCCGGCATGCGGGGAAGGGCGTCCTACTGGCGGCTCCGCTCCCAGGCGGCCTGGGTTTCCAGGAACAAGCCGTGCAGCCGGTATTTGTCCCAGATGAAGGCCGTTTCCTTGGCGAACAAGCCGGCGCGCAAAGCCTGCCTGAGCTTGGCCAGAATCGCCGGCGGCGTGTCCGGATGGCAGATCAGCCAGCGCTCGGCCGGCGTCAGCGCCAGCGCCTTGCGCGGCGGCGGTCCGTCCTCCGGCGCGGGCGGGGTGTCGCTGACGAAGACCTCCAGCCGCTTGGCCGCCAGCATTTTGAAACCCAGCGCCGGTTTGGCGATGGGGATGTAGCTCAGCTGGGCGGAACTGAGCAGATCGCGCGCTTCCGCAATGTCCACCGTGCCCAGGGTCATGCCCCGCATATCGCGCAGATTCTTGAACGGCGCCGCGTTGCCGCGGGCCACGTAGGCCTGCAAGACCACCGGCGAGATGGCGGCCACATAGCTGACGGTTTCCGCCTTGCCCTGGTCGAAGTTCACATCCAGCGCGCAGGTGTTCTTCTCCGCGGCGGCCAGGAAATACGCGCGCTTGGCCGGCACGCCTTTCAGCGCCACCTCCAGCCCGGCCTTGGCCGTCAGGTAGCGGAAAGCGTCGGCGTAGGGGCCGCCGAGGCCGTCTCGGGCCGGCGTCAGATAGGGCGGATGCGCGTCCGCCACCACGGTCAGCAGCGGCTGGGCCTGGGCCAGGCAGGCGGCGCCGGCCAGCACCGCCGCCAGCCGTCTGAACGCGGGCGGCGGGCTCAAGACTTCACCAGATCCACCGGCGTGCGCACAATGCTCTGCATCTCGCTTTGCGTCAGCCGCTTGTTGAAGGATTCCAGCCCCAGGCGGATGGCGTACTCCGCCTGCAAGGCCGGGTGCTGGTCCGCGGTGGCGTAAATGCGTTTGGACGCCAGCAGCGCGGCCATCTCCGGGATATTGTCGTAGCCGCCGATCAAGACCTTGCCGTCCCGCTTCAATTCCGTCACCGCCTGCGCCGCGCCAATCGCCATATTGTCGTTGCCGCACAAGAGCGCGGCCAGGTCCGGCGTCTGTTTCATCAGCTTCAGCGCCGCCGCCCGCCCGGCGTCCCGCTCCCAATCGCCCCAGGCGAGGGCGGCCAGCGTCATATTGGCGCTGGCTATCGCCTCCCGGTAACCGTCGCTGCGCGCCTTGGCGTTGATGGAGCCGGGCAGGCCCTCGATGATGGCCGCCTTGCTGCGCGGCTTCAAGGCCCGCAGCACATAGTCACCCACCGCGCGCGCGCCGCTGAAATTGCTGGGGCCGACAAAGGGAATGTTGACGCCGTGGCTGGCCAGCGCCCGGTCGTCCAGCTTGTTGTCCAGATTGATCACCAACAGGCCGCTTTGCACCGCCTTGATCAGCGCCGGGATGATGGCGCGGGAGTCCGCCGGCGTGATCAGCAGGATCTGCTCGCGGCGGGCGATGCAGGCTTCAACGATCTTGATCTGTCCGGCCAGGTCGGTCTCCCCCTGCACCCCGTCTATCGTCAGCTGATAGTCGCCGCTGTGCTGCGCGTGGTGCCTGCGCGCGCCGGCCGTCATCACGCTGAAGAAGGGGTTTCTCAGTGATTTGAGCACCAGGGTCACCGCGGGCTTCGTCGCGGCCGCCGCCAGCCGGGGCCAGGCCAGCAGGCCCAGAGATGCCAGTAAAAACGCGCGCCGCCGCATGGAGCTCCCCCGCCTGTCGAATGAATGCGCCGGCAAGCTGCCGGCCAGGCCCGGCCGCGCGGCCAGGCTCAAGGATATGGCTTCTTTATAGAGCACAGCGGGGAGGGCGGCAGCGGGCAGGTACGCCGCGCCGCTGCGTCCGCCGTTTAGCTATGGCGGGATGGCACCTTGTCTTCCAGTTCGGACCTCCGCGTCTGCGCCTGATGCAAGGCGTGCACGCTGTCCACATGGGCAAACACATCGCAGCGCATGGCGCCCAGCGCCATCAATTGCTCGGCGTAGTTGAAAAAGCCCATCCAATAACCGCGGGCATGGCCGGGGTCGTTGAAATCCACATCGCGGGCAATCTTACCGAGCAGGCCCTGATTCAGCCTATGAGGCTGGTCCTTGAAGAACTGGGCCAGATGGGCAGCGCATTCGCGGCCATAAGCGCAGGCGTCCACGTAGTCGTCGGCGGGCGGCATCTGCCAATGGTGGGGCTGGCCGCGCAGCGGCAGGTAACGGACGAAGGGCAGCTGGGTGGCTTGGGTTTCGTGGGGCTTGAGCCGGTAGAAACGGCGCGGGGGTAGGGTTTGGGACATGTTGTTACTCCTGCATTCTGCTACGTGAAATCAACCCACTTCCCGGTTCCAAGCGGGATTGGCGGGCACGAGACTGCAAGGTTGGAACACCGACCACGTACGAAATCGGCACGGCAAACGCCGTCCTTGCCGTCCGCGCCCGCCTTATAGGCGTGCAGACTGCATGAACAATGGCCGCAAAAGCGGCCAGTTCGCCGTACGTGTCGAATGGGGTTCCATGCCCAGTACTGATTAATAGTCAGCACCGGAGCATTGTGTCTGACTGGATAGGGGAGGTCAAGGGCCATCTTAAAGATGGGATTATAGGTATTTTTTAATAATAACAGCTTCGATTGGATGGATGGAATTGATGATTTCTTTTAATACAGTGGTTTTTTTATTTTGTATTTCCTCAAAGCTGAAGCAATCAGAAAAGTGATGTGATATTTTCCTGACAATTTCATTTGGTATTCCGGAGTCTTTTAAAATAATTTCATGATTTTTTATGGTGCCATATTCAAGTTTTGCAATCATAAGTTCCAGGGAGATTTGAGGAGAGTTTTTCTCTTTGGCTACATGGTTATATAGATTTTGAAATGATTTTAAATATTTTGGCCATGTGAATTCAAAGTATTTTGATATTAGCTCAAACGTCAGTCTAATTCGAGAGTCAACTTCTTTTCGCATATAAGCCAAAGTGTCACTATTTAGTAGTTCAGAAAATGATGGGGAATGATAAAGGTAAAAACTTGTGAGTTGTAATAAAAGGTCTTTTCCTTTTTGCTCTCTAAAGTTCCTGCTAATATCCTTCTCGGAAAATAAATGATCATATATATACGAAAGCATCAACTTTGTCGTTGCTTTGTTTGGAATTTGGGATGAAAATTCAAGGGAATGATGGCTTGATCTAAGTGCTTGGATAAGACTTATTTGCCCCTCTATAGAGATAAATTTATTTGATTTTAATAATTCCAAAGGGATGTTTTTGTTTTTTAATCGTAATTTGAGAGAGTTGTTTTTTTGACGACCAATTTCAGAGAGATCCTCTTCATCTAGCTGAATTGTTGCTTCGATAGCTGGGTTTGGATCCTCAAAAAATTCTATCTCAATGTCTGTGTTGCTGGTTTCTTCTATATTTACTTTTTCAAAATAGAAAACACGTCCCACAAAGTGACGCATGAATCGTCCTGCACGACCCTCAATATTTTTTCTATCGAGGCTTCCTATTGCTTTTCCTGTTCCTATTTTGGTGTCGTAAAGAATTACATTCTTTGCTGAAGTATTTACTCCCTCAGTTAATGAGGTCGTGC
Organism: Chromobacterium sp. Panama; assembly: GCF_003052555.1. Classification (NCBI taxonomy): domain Bacteria; kingdom Pseudomonadati; phylum Pseudomonadota; class Betaproteobacteria; order Neisseriales; family Chromobacteriaceae; genus Chromobacterium; species Chromobacterium sp. Panama. Next base: position 2,760,394 of record NZ_QARX01000001.1, on the reverse strand, counting down.
ATATCAGATAATTTAACCCTGTTTCATCGTTTTTGTTAAATTCATCGACAATTAAATCTTGGATGTAGCGTGGCATGCCACCATGATGAAATCCTATCCCCTTTTTTATGCAGGAAATAAGATTCCATTGTGGGGAGATCATTTTTTCTAAATACTCAATAAAACTAGTGTTGAATGTTTTTGTTTCTATGGTTTGGGCAAGTTTTTTTGCGGTATCTTCAACAAATCTTTTTTGATATCTATATATAAGGAATTTTCCATCAATTTCTTCTTTATTTAAAATTCTAATTAAGTTTTTGAAATTATCTTTAATGGATTTTATTGATGTTCCTTCTATAAAGTGCTCGCCTTGAGAAGAAATATCGTAGAAATCTTTTTGTACTATTTCTGTGTTAAATTTTATAAATGGTGTATTGAATGATCTCTGAAATTTGGAGCTAAAATTAGATATGTATGGTCCTATGAGATAAAAATCTGATTTCGATTTTGCTAGACGATATAACACATCGGCAAAAATTCTAAATCGCTCATCTTCTAATTTAAAATCAACTTTGTATATCTCGTCCATAACAAAAAAGTCAATGATAAAATTTGGGTTTTCATCAATAAACGCACTTAGTCGTTCAGGAGTTAATACTAAAATATATTTACTATCAGGGTTTATGTTGGTTTTTGATGATTTTGTGATGGTATACCCAGAGATGTTGTCTCGTAGCTCGTGATATTGCTCTGATAGTAAAGATACGGTAGGGACAATAATGGCTATGTTTGTGTAGTTGTTGTGTGAGATTATTTCTTGAACTATTCTGGTTTTGCCGAATGATGTGGGTGCACTCACTATTAGTCTTTTGTTTTTTTGAAAAGTATCAAAAATTTCTTTCTGTGGCTTGGTAAGAGTGGTGTTGCTTATGTGGCTTGTATAAAGGCTTTTTAATAGGGAGTCTTGAACTGATTGTTGAGGGAGATATTGGCTGTCTTGCTGTTGGAGCAAGTTATCATATAAAAAAATTCTGGACTTAGTGATGTTGTCGTGGAGTAATTGCTTGATCATGGGGTCTTTGTTTCCCATGTTGGCAATATGGCAAATGGCCCGTATGCAGAGGTTGTAATCGCTATCTTCGATAGAGTCCAATAAACGATATACTTTTATGAGGGTTTGTTCTATTTCAATATGAGTTGCTTGTTTTTTTACTATTCTATCTATAGTGAGTGTGATGTCGTTTTTCATTTTTAGAATTTCATGACTTGTTCAAGTTGATCAAGCATTGTTTTAATCTCTGAAACTAAATGCATAGGCATAATAAAGAAAATTATTTTTATGTTCTTTGATGATGGCCATGATTTTTCTTTTATTGTTTTGAATTTGACCTCTAATTCGTTTAGCAGCATTTCACGAAATGCTACATTCTCTATGTCAGCATTTTCGGACCCATGGAAGTTTTTTATGCAATCACTATCATAGGTAATGAGTACGGGAACTCTGATGGGAATTTTTTCAAGAGACTTTCCTCCATTCACATAATCCTCTAATAGAGCATACTTCTCTGGCTCTAGCTGCTTATTTATTTCAATCTCCCCACCTAATAAGCGCAACTCTGATTTTATTTTTTCTGAATTAGTTATGTGCTCACTTAACGATGTTAGCGCAGAGCTAACGGCGGTTGAGAAGTTTTGATGGAATTTTGCTTCGCCTAGCCATAATGAAACTGTATTGTTACTTTCTAGTGAGAAGTGCGCACAATCAAACCCTTTTATTTGTTCTCTTGTGCAAGATCTTAAACGAGCTTTTGTGACGAACTTGGGCGTATTCTGAAAGGTGTTAAGCAAAATATATAATAATAATTCGCCATAGTCTCCCTTCGAGTTTTTGTGAGCATCTGATATCCTGCAGAAACTTCTTCTATTCCAGTCAGATCTATCTAAGCTCGCAATTTCTTTCTCGGTCAGCGCAAAATAAGGAGCGATATCCCGAATCAGGCCTACAAGCTCTTTTTGCCTATACCTTCCCTCTTCAAAATCTAAAGTAAACGATGTATTTTCATTTGATTCATCTGTGGTGTGTGCCTCAAATTTAAATATTATATTTTTTGTTCGTCTAGTTAATGAATTGTCCATGCTAGTACTTTTTTGTGTAAAAATATTTGCGGTGAACTTTAAAAACTTAAAGTCATTGGTTTTAAAGCTATTATGGTGTACCGTTGTATAACCCATTGGCATGGAGATGTCAAAGTATTTTCAATTAAGACTGAGTTTAGGAGGCTGGTTTTAAGTTGTAGACTGGATTAGGCTCCACTTTTTGTGGGGTTTGGATGCTTGTTTTAGTATTTTGTAAAGGGTGTTGATTTTTACAGAATGTGCATTTTCTTGGTGTGCAAAATTCCGTATTTGATTTTGCTCAAGGTAATTTGTCTTGAGTTGTGTGTGGCGATGGCGGAAATAAAGTTTAGCTGGTTATAAAATATTTTATTAGTTAGAGCATTTTTAATAGATGGGGAGGGAATGGATGTACCACTTGGTTGATCAGGCCTGTTGTTGGGAGCTGGTACTTTGAAACTTCTTGAGTCTTTACCCTAAACATTGCAGAATCGAGCATCCACTCTCTAACAATTAATACATTCCGCCGATGAACATTTCTCTTCCCCTCGCGCTGCGCGCCTGCGCCGCGCTGTGTTTGTCATGGCCCGCCGTCGCGCCGGCCAAGTCCTTGTCGGTTCAGCCCGCCTCCACCGTGGTTGCCGACTATCTGCAACAGGCCAAGGCCAGTCAGCAGCCGGCCGAGCTGCTCAGTTCGGTGGTGGAAGACGGGGTGGAGGTGCGCATGTACCGGATGGTGTCGCAGCAATGGCCGGGAGCCGGCAGCGGCATTGGGAGCAATGCGCCGTTGTGGGAGCAGCAGTACAAGCTGGTCCTGCCCTTGACGCGCAAGCCGGGCGCGCCGGTGCTGCTGTACGTCAACGGCGGCAGCAATCATGCGCAGCCGCCCAAGCTGCCGGACCGCTTGCCGGCGGAAGCGCTGGTGCGCGATCTGGGCGTGCCGGTGGCCGAGCTGTATTTCGTGCCGAACCAGGATTTGCAATTGGACGAGCAGCCGGCCGGCCGCGAGGACGCGCTGGTGGCCTATACCTGGCGCAAAACGGTGGATCAGCCGCAGGCGGAGCGTTTCAGCTCCCTGCATCTGCCGATGACGCAGGCGGTGAGCGCGACGATGGACGCCTTGCAGCGCAGCCTGCCGGGCAGCGAGCGTTTCGTGGTGGCCGGCGCGTCCAAGCGCGGCTGGGCCGCTTGGCTGGCCGGTCTGAACGATAAGCGGGTGAGCGCCATCGTGCCGGTGGTGGCGGATTTCTGGAACGTGCGCGTCAACTTCACCCACGTCTACAACAGCTACGGCCAGCAGTGGCCGGCGGCGCTGCGCGATTATCAGCGCAACGGCATCACCGAGGATGTGCTGCAAGGAGGGCCGGGTCTGGACGCCTTGTTGCGCTTCGAGGACGTGGTCAATTACCGCGCCGGGATGGCGCGTTTGAGCAAGTATATGATTTCCGCTTCCGGCGACGACTTCGCGGTGCCGGACTCCGCCTGGAGCTATCTGCCGGACTTCGCCGGCCCCACCCAGCTGCGCTATCTGCCCAATCAGTCGCACTATGTGAAGGGCGATCAGATCGGCAAGGCCTTGCGGCAGTTCATGCGCCGCTGGCTGGCCGGCAAGCCGATGCCGCGGGCGCAGGTGGACGCGGACCCGGCCAGCGGCCGGCTGCGCGTCAGCGTGGCGGAGCGCGAGGCGGGCAAGGCGACGCTGTGGCTGGCGCATAACCCCGCGAGCCGGGATTTCCGCTTCAATTCCGGCATCCGTTATCAGCCCAAGGCGATTGAAGGCCAGTGCCGCCGCGGCAACTGCCGCTTTGAATTCCGGCCGGACGCATCGCTGCCGGGCTGGCAGGCTTATTTCATCGAGTTCGAGGGCCAGGACTTCGCCTGGAGCACGCCGCCCTTGGTGTGGCCGCACGCCTATCCCAATGGCGAGCCGGTGCCGTTTGGCGCGCCGCGTTTGCAACTGGGACGCTGATCGCGCTTGGGCGGGCGGTTTGGCCGCCTGCGCCAGATCTCGAAGCCGGCTGAGCCGGCTTTTATTTTTCTCATGTTTTGTATTTTTTAGTCCAATCTGGATTTTTTTGTTTACATTCTGGATTTCAAAGTCTACTCTGGATTCATTGATCCAATTGCGAGTGCCGCCATGCTGTCCCGTTACCAGTCCATCGCCGACGCCATCGCCACCTTGTTCTATCCCTATGCCGAGGTGGTGCTGCACGACCTGGCCACCCAGTCTGTGGCCTATATCGCCAACAATTTCTCCAAGCGCGAGCTGGGCGACGATTCCGGCCTGGACGAGCTGGAAAACACGCCGGACGCGACGGTGATCGGTCCTTACGAAAAACTGAACTGGGACGGCCGCCAGCTGCGCTCCATCAGCGTGGTGCTGCGCGACGACGCCGGAGCCGTGCTCGGCATGATGTGCGTGAACCTGGACATCTCGGTGTTCGAGGGCGCGCGGGCGGCGCTGGACCTGTTCCTGTCCGGCAGCAAGCTGGTGGCGCAGCCGGCCTTGTTGTTCGAGGACGACTGGCAGGAGCGCATCAACCGTTTCATCCACGGCTGGCTGCAACAGCGCCAGCTGAGCCTGTCCATTCTCAACCGCGAGCACAAGCGCGAGCTGGTGGAGGCGCTGCTGCACGAGGGCGCGTTTCGCGGCAAGAACGCCGCCAACTACGTGGCCAATGTGCTGGGCATGGGCCGCGCCACGGTTTTCAAGCATTTGAAAGAGCTGAAGGAGCAAGCATGACACTGGATTCCCTGTTCGACGCCATCGCCGCCGCCCACCAGGCCATCCGCCCGCAGGCGCGGGTCACGCCGCTGGAGCACAGCCCGGCCTTGTCCGCCCTGACCGGCTGCGAGGTGTATCTGAAGTGCGAGCATCTGCAGCGCACCGGCTCCTTCAAATTCCGCGGCGCCAGCAACAAGCTGCGGCTGCTGGACCCGGCGGCGCGGCGGGAAGGGGTGATCGCCGCGTCCACCGGCAACCACGGCCAGGCGGTGGCCTTGGCCGGCGGCCTGTTGCAAGTGCCGGTGACGGTGTACGCGCCGGCGTCCGCCGCCGCGGTGAAGCTGGACGCCATCCGCGCGCTGGGGGCGGAACTCAAGCTGGTGGACGGCGGCGCGCTGGAGGCGGAACTGAGCGCCGGCGAGGCGGCGCGGCGGGCGGGTCTGCCCTTTGTGTCGCCGTACAACGATCTGGACGTGGTGGCCGGCCAGGGCACGGTGGGCATGGAGCTGGCCGAGCAGTGCCCGGAGCTGGACGCGGTCTTTGTCTCCGTGGGCGGCGGCGGCCTGATTTCCGGCATCGGCGCGGCCTTGCGGCGCCTGGCGCCCGGCGCGGAACTGGTGGGCTGCTGGCCGGAGGCGGCGGCCACCATGCACGCCAGCCTGCAAGCCGGCCGCATCGTCGAGGTAGACGAGGGCGACACTCTGTCCGACGGCACCGCCGGCGGGGTGGAGCCGGGCGCGGTGACTTTCGAACTGTGCCAGGCCTTGATCCGCCATTGCGCGCTGGTCAGCGAGGCGGAGATCCGCGCGGCGCTGCGCTTGCTGGCCCAAAGCGAGCGCTGGATGACGGAGGGCGCGGCGGGCGTGGCGCTGGCCGGCCTGTTGCGGCAGGCGCCGCGCTACCAGGGCAAAAAGGTGGCGGTGGTGCTGTGCGGCCGCAACATCGTGCTGGATAAGTTTTTGAAGGCGGTGTCATGAAAACCTTCAACAAGGATGAAATCCTGGCGCGGCTGGATCTGGAGCGGGCGGAGGCGCTGCTGCGCCAGGGTTTCATCGCCTATTCCGCCGGCCGCGCGCAACTGCCGCCGGTGCAGCATTTCGCCTTTGCCGCGGCCAACGGCGATTGCTGCGTGAAATCCGGCTATGTGGAGGGCGAGAGCCTGTTCGCGGTCAAGGTGTCGTCCGGTTTCTACGACAATCCCAAGCGCGGCCTGCCCAGCAATCAGGGCCTGGTGCTCTGCTTCTGCTCCCGCACCGGCGCGCCGTTGGCGCTGCTGCGGGACGAGGGCTGGCTCACCGCCTGGCGCACCGCGCTGGCCGGCAGGCTGGCGGCGCGGGTCTTGGCCCCGCGCCGGGTGGAGGCGATAGGCATTGTCGGCACCGGCTTGCAGGCGCGCTTGCAATTGCGCGCCTTGCAGGCGGTGACGCCGTGCCGGGAGACGTGGGTGTGGGGGCGTTCGGAGACCGAGCTGGCGGCTTTCGCCGCCGAGTTCGAAGCCGAGGGCTACCGTGTGCGGACCACGCTGGACGCGGAGCCGCTGGCGCGCGCCTGCCGGCTGATCGTCACCTGCACGCCGTCCGCCCGGCCCATTCTGCGGGCCGGCTGGCTGCGGCCCGGCAGCCATGTCACCGCGGTGGGCGCGGACGCCGCCGGCAAGCAGGAACTGGAGACGGAATGGGTGGCCGCCGCGGACCGCATCGTGGTGGACTCCGTCGCGCAGTGCGCGGCTTACGGCGAGGTGTCGCACGCGCTGGCCGCCGGCCTGCTGGAGTGCGAACGCTTGACGGAGCTGGGGCGGGTGCTGGCCGGCGAGCAGGCGGGCCGGCAAAGCGAGGACGAGATCACGCTGGCGGACCTGACCGGGCTGGCGGTGCAGGACGCGCAGATCGCCAAATGCGTGCTGGAGGCCCAGGCCTGAGACGCGCTTGACCGTCAAGGGGTTCTCAGGCCGCGTGCGGGAAACCGTGCACCGGCCGCAAGGGCGGCCGGGCGTAGCCGCCCTGTTTTTGCGCCGCCATCAGAAAGCGGGTGTAGTTTTCCTTGCCCACCTGGCGGAAGTTGAATTTGACGGTGTCGGCAGAGAGCGCGGCGCCGTCCTTGGCCTGCAAGCGGGCGACGATGTCGGCGACCACATTGTCCGCCTGCTGGCGCAGCGCCGAGCCCGTTTCTTTTTTCAGCATCTCGTTGAGGGTGACGATGGCGGGCGCGTCCGCCAGCCCCATGGCGGACAGGGCGGCGGCGTGTTGGCCGAAGTGCCGCCAGACGATGGCCTGGGAGCCCAGCCGCAACACGAACTTGAACGGAAAGCCGGTGCGGATGGAGAGCAGCACCGGATCTATGCACACCAATTGTTCTATCGAGTTGACGCCCTCGGCCGCCAGCGCGGCGGAAATATTGGCGGTCACGCCTTCCAGCTGGATCAGTTGGTCGTTTTCCTGCGGCTGTTCCTTGGCGTTCAGGTTCAGCGCCACCAGCCGGCGCAGCAGCTTGAACAGGGAGTCCATCGGAAAGGCGCCGACGGCGAAGGCGGCCACGGTCTGCGCGGCGGAGACGGTTTCGGAGTCGCCGGCGGCGCTGACGGCCGCGCCGATGGGAATGGCCAGCATCATGCGCAGCGCGTACCAGTACACGTCCGCCACATTGAGGCTGCGCTTGCGCACGCTCAGCACCATATCGCTGACCACGAACAGATAGGCGCCGGCGATGGCGGCGCAGACGATCTGGGCGCCGAAGGGCAGGGCCAGCTGCCCGTTGACGGCGAGCAGATAAAGCACGCTCATGCACAGGGTGGCGATCAGCATCAGCATCATGGGCGTGAGAAAGGCGGCGCGGCCGTAGTGCTCGCGGTAGATCTGCTCGAACAATTGCTCGGCGGCGGCCTCCACCTCCTCGTTTTCCGGCAGCGGCCAGGCGTTCAGCTGCGGGTGTTTGTCGGTGCGCGGCTGCCAGAACTGGCGCAGATAATAGATTAGCGCGCCGTTGTTGAGCCGGTTGCGGAATTCCTCGTAGCGGGCGCCCCAGCCTATGACCAGGAAGCGGATCATCGGCGCGGCCGCCAGCGCGGTGGTCAGCAGGCCCAGCGCGAAATGACTGGCGTGCTGCGGGCGGGAAAAAGGCTGCGCCATCAGCAGCGACAGCCCGTACAGCGCGGCGATGTCCAGCAGCAACAGGCCTGCCCACAAGCCGTGATATTTCAGGTTTTTCATGATGGCCTCGCTGATTGGCGGCGTGGCTACCATGGTAGTTCTCCAGCGTAAAATCGCACTCCGTACGAATAACTAGCGCGCCGACCGGCGGCTACCTTATCAAAAGTAGTGTTGAATCATTGATGTCCGGCCCCTAGCATCGGCTTCGCGTTTCATTGGCACGCCAATGGCGCGGACTGGACGACGGGCGCCGACGCGCGTGCTCGCCAGACGCTTTCCTTGCCGCCGCTTGCCATCCTCCAGCCGACGTTCACGAACGGAGCCAGACATGCCGGACATCATCGATTTGAGAAGCGATACCCTGACGCGGGTCAGCAAGAGCGACGTGGAGACGCTGGATTTCGCCAAGATCGGCGACGATTGCTACGGCGAAGACCGCTATGTGCGCGAGCTGGAAGCCTACTGCGCGGACTTGTTCGGCAAGGAAGCGGCCTTGTTCATGCCCTCAGGCACCATGAGCAATCAAGTGGGGCTGCGCTGCCTGGCCGGGCCCGGCGACGAGATCGTCACCGAGGTGGGCTACCACATCAATTTCTTCGAATCCTCCGCCGTCAGCGCCAATAGCGGCCTGGTGCTGAACCCCTACCACAGCGCGGACGGCATCCTCACCGCCGACGACGCGCGCCGGGCCATTCACGCCAAGGCGCGCTGGTCCAGCCTGTACGCGGAGCCCAAGGCGGTGGCGATAGAAAGCAGCATCAACACCTACGGCGGCATCGTCTATCCGGCGGCGGAAATGCTGCGCATGCGCGCGCTGTGCGACGAAATGGGGCTGAGCCTGTACCTGGACGGCGCGCGGGTGCTCAACGCTTGCAGTCATCTGGACCTGTCGCCGGCGCGTTACTTGGGGCCGGCGGACATGCTGAATTTCTGCTTCTCCAAGGGCGTGGGCGCGCCCTTCGGCTCCATCCTGGCCGGTCCGGCCCGCAAGATAGAGGCGGCCAAGGTCTTCCGCAAATGGTACGGCGGCTGCCTGCACCAATCCGGCCTGATGGCCGGCATCGCGCTGGACAAGATGCGGCGCTGGCAGCAGGTGACGCAGGAAGACAATGACAAGGCCCGCATCCTGGGCGACAAATTGAGCGCGGCGGCGCGGCTGAAGTACCCGGTGGAGACCAATATGGTGTTCATCGAAGCGGCGGACGCCAAGGCCATGGTGGCCAGGCTGGCGGAGCGAGGCGTGCTGGCGCTGGCCTGGAAACCGGATCTGGTGCGCTTCATCAGCAGCAGCCTGGTGACGCGCGGGCAGGTGGAGCGGGCGGCGGACATCATACGCGCCAGCCTCTGAAGCGCCGGTCTCCCATTCCGGACAATTTCTCACGATAGCGCGGAGCGCCGCCCGCTTTTTCCCGGCGCGGCCGTCGCTTATCGTGGTGGCTGTTTTGAAGCCAAAGGAAGCGATATGTCGAATGTGGAATGCCGCGTGCGGCCCAGCCGCCTGGAAGCGGGCCTGGACGCGCGGGTGGACGCGGTGCTGGAACAGGCGCTGAGCGAGCGGCGGCTGGTGGGGGCGGTGGTGTTGGTGGCCAAGGACGGCGCGCCGGCCTACCGCCGCGCGGCCGGCTGGGCGGACCGGGAGGCCGGCTTGCCGATGCGGGAGGACGCGCTGTTTCGGCTCGCCTCCGTCAGCAAGCCCATTGTTTCCACGGCGGCGATGGCGCTGGCGGCGCGGCGGCGGCTGGACCTGGACGAGGACATCGCCCGCTGGCTGCCGGAATTCCGGGCGCGGCTGGCGGACGGCGCGCCGGCGCGGATCACGCCGCGGCAGCTGCTCAGCCATACCGCCGGCCTGGGCTATCGCTTTTTCGAGGAGGACGGCGACGGTCCCTACGCCCGCGCCGGAGTGTCCGACGGCATGGACGCCGACGGCCTCACCCTGACGGAGAATCTGCGCCGCATCGCCAGCGTGCCGCTGCTGTATACGCCGGGCCAGTCCTGGGGCTATTCGCTGGCCACCGACGTGCTGGGCGCGCTGGTGGAGCGGGTGGCGGACCAGCCGCTGCCGCAGGCGGTGCGCCGCTGGGTCACAGCGCCCTTGGGCATGGACGACACCGATTTTCACGCGCTGGAGCCGGGCCGCCTGGCCGCGGTCTACGTCAACGGCGAGGCCGAACCGTGGCGGATGGAGCAGCCGGCGATCGTGGCGCCGTTCGAAGGCACGGTGGGCATACGCTTTGCGCCGCAGCGGGCGCTGGACGCCGGCGCCTATCCGTCCGGCGGCGCGGGCATGGTGGGCAGCGCCGACGATTTCCTGCGCCTGCTGGAGGCGCTGCGCCAGGGCGGCGCGCCCTTGCTGCCGCCGGAGTGGGTGGAGGAGATGGCGCGCAATCACACCGGAACGCTGGAACTGCCGGAAATGCCCGGCTTCGGTTTCGGCCTGGGCTTCTCGGTGCTGCGCGATCCGGCCGCCGCCGCCTCGCCGGAATCGCCCGGCACCTGGCGCTGGGGCGGCGCTTACGGCCACTCCTGGTTTGTGGACCGCGCGCGCGGCCTGAGCGTGGTGGCCTTCACCAATACCTTGTACGAAGGCATGTCCGGGCGCTTCGTCGCCGATCTGCGCGACGCGGTCTACGGCGTGGAGCCCCTCTTGCAATAATTAAACCAAAAATGTAAATTTCAACAAATTGTTGAATTATTGCGGCCCAAGCCCGACGAGATTCGAGCTTGGGCCGCTGGCGTGAAGGGGAAACGATGTTGCAATTGGAACGGCTGACGCTGCGCGAATTTCGCGCCGAGGATTTGCCCAATGTGTTTTACGGGCTGTCGCACCCGGAAGTGATCAAGCATTACGGCATTCATTACGCCAGCGAGGAGGACTGCCGCGCGCAGATGCGCTGGTTCGACGACATCCGCGCCGACGGCAGCGGCCTGTGGCTGGCGCTGGAAACGCGGGAGGATGAGCGCTTCCTGGGCGCGGTGGGCATCAGCTCCTGGTCGGAACAGCACCATTGCGCCGAACTGGGCTATTGGCTGCTGCCGGAACACTGGGGCCGCGGCTATATGCGGGAAGCCCTGCGCGGTTTCCTGAGGCTGGCTTATCGCCGCTTCCCGCTCAACCGCGTCTATGCGCAAGTGGAAGTGGACAACCTGGGCTCCGGCAAACTGTTGCGGAGCGTCGGCTTTACCCTGGAGGGCGTCAGCCGCGAGTGCGAATGGAAGGACGGCCGCTATCTGTCGCTGGCCAATTACGCCTTGTTGCGCGCGGAGCATGAGGCGGAGGACGGCGGCGATGTCTGAGGCGGAACGCAAATACGTGGCGGTGATCCACAAGCGGCTGGAGCCGGGCCGGGCGATGAATGTGCTGGGCCATCTGGCGCTGGCCCTGGCCTGCCGGCTGCGGCGCGCGGACGCGGCGGCAAACCACGTGGATTATGTGGACGCCGACGGCGGCGTGCACCCGGCGATCTCGGCCGATCCCTTCATCGTGCTGCGCGCGGACAACTCCGCCAAGCTGGAGCGGCTGCGTCAGGCCGCCGCCGAGGCCGGCGTAGTCTGCGTCGACTTCACCGACACTATGGGCGAGGGCGGCAGCGCCGAACAACTGCGCCGCACCGCGGCCACCCCGGCCGCCGCGCTGGAGTACTGGGGCGTGGCCTTGTGCGGCGACGAGGCGGCGCTGGGCGCGCTGACGCGCAAATTCAGTCTTTACCGTTGACGGGCGGCCGCATGGAAGACCCGAAACCGGCGGCCGATCCGGCCCAGGCGGAAAAACAGGCGGTGCTGCGCGCCTTGAGCGCCGCGGTCAAGCTGGTGGGGGCCATGGTGGACGCGCACACCGAGGTGGTGCTGCATGATCTGAGCCGGCCGGAGCGCTCCGTCGTCGCCATCGAGAACGGCCATGTGTCCGGCCGCCGTCTAGGGGACGCCATCCTGGGCGGCCCGGCCGGCGACCGCGGCTTCGCCGCCATCGAACAGGCGATGCGTCAGGGCGGCGCGGAACCGGCGCTGGTGTCCGGCTACCACACCCTGAGCCGCGACGGCCGGCGGCTGCTGTCCGCCAGCGCCGTCTTCAAGACCGCCGCCGGCGAACCCTTCGCCGCGCTGTGCCTGAACAGCGACCGCAGCCAGCTGGAAGCGGCGCTGGCCTGCCTGCAGGCGCTGGTGGGCCGCGCGCCGCCGCCGCCTCCGGCCGCGCCGGAGCCGCCGGCCATGGACGAGGCGATGCAGGACATCATCGCCCAGGCGCTGGAGCGCGGCGGCAAGCCGCTGGCGCGGATGAAAAAGGCGGACAAGAAACAGGCGGTGGCGCAGATGCTGGAGCAGGGCCTGTTCATCGTCAAAGGCGGGGTGGAGCGCGCGGCGGAGGCGCTGGGCGTCAGCCGCTACACCGTCTACAACTATCTGGACGAAATCCGCGGCGATGCGCGGGAGGACAAGGCATGAAGATTCCCATCTACCAGGTGGATGCGTTCTGCGACGCGGTGTTCCACGGCAATCCGGCGGCGGTGTGCCCCTTGCCGGCTTGGCTGCCGGACGCCGCGCTGCAAGCCATCGCCATGGAAAACAATCTGTCCGAGACCGCCTTTTTGGTGGCGGACGGCGAGCGGATGGCGCTGCGCTGGTTCACGCCGACCACCGAGGTGGATTTGTGCGGCCACGCCACGCTGGCCAGCGCCTGGGTCTTGTTCCATGAGCTGGGCTGGCGCGGCGAACGCATCGTCTTCCAGACCCGCAGCGGCGAATTGACGGCGCGGCGCGACGGCGAGCGCATCGAGCTGCGCTTCCCCGCGGTGACGCCGCGCCCCTGCGCCGAGCCGCCCGGCCTGCTGGCGGCGCTGGGCCTGGACGCCGGCCAGGTGCTGGCCGCCGACGACTACATCGTGGTGCTGGACGACGCGGCGAGGCTGGCGGCGCTGCGGCCGGACTTCCAGCGGCTGCGCGGCTTGCCCAAGCGCGGGGTGGCGGTGACCGCGCGCGGCGCGGACTGCGATTTCGTCAGCCGCTGGTTCGGCCCCGGCGTCGGCGTCGACGAAGACCCGGTCACCGGCTCGGCCCACTGCTGGCTGGCGCCGTACTGGGCCGGCGTGCTGGGCAAGACCTGCTTGCAGGCGCGCCAGGGCGGCGCGAGGCGCGGCAGCCTGGAGTGCCGGGTGGAAGGCGCGGAAGTGGCTTTGCTGGGGCAGGCGCGGCTGTATCTGAGGGGCGAGATTTACGTTTAGAGCCGGTTCAATGTCTGCCGCGTTTTGTGAAGCGTTGCAGGTGGTCACAAACTCAAAATGCGCATATACCACGCGTACATTCCGCTTTTTCGCTCGTTTTCGCCTTGTCTCGCCTTAGCGCCCGAGATCGTAAACAGGTTCTGAGAGAATAGTGCCGATATGATCGCTCGGAACTATTTCGTTATTTAACAGTAACTTTTACCGTTATGACTTTTTTAGCGCCCTTGCTCCACTGTTGACCATACTCAAATCTTACTGTCCCGGTTCCTTTTTCTAACGCTTTAAATATATAGCTTGTAAATCCGCCACATCCAACCGGCGGCACGCCCTCATTGTTAACGACGCCGCATTTGTCAGATGGTTTGTGGCTGGAACTCAGAAACATCAATTCCGCAGGAAGTGTCCTTAAGCCCCAAGAGGCTCCTGTTGAGGGATTGTCAGGAAAGGTAATCGAAAAATTACGATCCAAGTTGACTTCAATATGGCCATTCCCTTCTTTAGGCAGGTCGTGATGTTGTTCTGGCGCTGAATAATCGCCAATATTTAAATCATAATAGCCGAATGAATCTGATTTCATTTGAGCCCCTTTCTCAGAAGAAAAGCAAGTTGCCGGAATTAAGCAAAAAGATGTGACCATCAGCGTCTTATAAAAACTATGCATAGTTTACCTCGCTGAATATGAGTGATCAGAAGTTGATTGGCTGCCTAATGGATTGGCAAGCGAGTCAGCGTTGAAGCGAGTCATGGAGTCGCCAGCTTACTGAAGCGCTTTAGAACCTGTTTACGATCTGCTGCGCGTCGGCGATACGCAGGTAAACAGGTTTTTAGAGCGGCGCGCTTCAAACGGCGGCCTCCGCCGCCAATTGTTCATCGCACACCGCCTTGACGCAGGCGCGCAGCCATTGCTGCGCCGGGTCCGCGTCCAGGCGCGGATGCCAGATCATGGAAATGGTGATCTCCGCCACCGCCAGCGGCAGCGCGAAGCTGTGCAGGCCGGCGCGCAGATGGCCGGTATGGCGCTCGGGCACGGTGGCGATCAAATCGCTGGCGCGCGCCAGCGCCAGCGCGGCGGCGAAGCCGCCCACGGTGACCGCGACGTCGCGGCGCAGCCCCTGCGCGTTCAGCGCCTCGTCCACCGGCCCGACCAGCCCGCCGCGGCGGGCCACCAACACATGGCGGCCGGCGGCGTAGCGGGCGATGTCGACGGCGTCGGCCGCCAGCGGATGGCCGGCGCGCACCACGCCGACGAAGCGGTCGCGGAACAACATGCGCACCCGCAACTCCGGCCCGGCTTCGTGGCCCACCACGCCGGTGTCCAGATCCACCGCGCCGTCGCGCAGCGGCGCGTTGTCCTTGTCGCGCTTGGGCAGGAAATGCAGACGCACGCCCGGCGCCTCGCCTTGCAGCCGCGCCAGCAGCCGCGGGCCGAAGTTTTCGACGAAACCGTCGCTGCAGCGCAGGGTGAAGCTGCGTTGCAAGCGGTCCAGCCGCAGCGTTCCGGCCGGGCGCAGCGCGCTTTCCGCGTCCAGCACCAGCGCGTGCACCCGTTCGCGCAGTTCCAGCGCGCGCGGCGTCGGCGTCAGGCCGCGGCCGGCGCGCACCAGCAGCGGGTCGCCGGTGACCTCGCGCAAGCGCGCCAGCGCGCGGCTCATCGCCGAGGGGCTGAGCTGCAGACGGCGCGCGGCGCGGGCCACGCTGCCTTCGTTCAGCAGCGCGTCCAGGGTGATCAGCAGATTGAGATCGGGTATGGGCATGGCTTCGCCTTAAAGAGCCTATTCAATGTCTCGCGAGCAAGGGCAAGACGAAAACGGCTGAGAAAGCGGAATGTACACGTGGTAGATGAGCATTTCGAAGCCGTTTTCAACGCTCTTGTCTACAATCCCGCCGCAACGCAGCAGATGGTACACAGACTCATTAGAGCGGCTAACAAAATTCCTGATGCTGCGTTGCGCCGACTTGCCGTACTCAAGTACTGCCTGCGTCGGCGCGCCTTGCCTCAGTCGTGAAACTGATTTTTGTTAGCCACTCTTAGTGCAGCGATACCTGGCGTCAAACGCAACTATTTAGTGTAAACCATGCGTCTTCCGCCTGCTGTGGCGGCGGCGTAGCCTGTATCGGGTCCGTGTCGACGGCCCCGGCGTTCGGGGCCGGATGCGGGCGGGAGCCGCCCTCATGTCTGTTTCTCCATCCTCTTCGTCTTCTTCCGCCGCCGCGCTGGCCGGCCTGGCGCTGTCTATCCTGCTGGCCTCGCTGGGCGCCAGCGTGGCCAACGTCGGCCTGCCGGCCTTGGCCGCGGCCTTTCGGATCAGCTTCCAGCAAGCGCAATGGGTGGTGCTGGCCTATCTGCTGCTGATCACGCTGGCCAGCGTCAACGCCGGCCGGCTGGGCGATCAGTTCGGCCGCCGGCGCGCCTTGCTGGCCGGCATCGCCTTGTTCGTCGCGGCCTCGGCCGGCTGCGGCGCGGCCGACGCCTTCTGGGCGCTGATCGCCGGACGCGCCTTGCAGGGCGTAGGCGCGGCCTTGATGCTGGCTCTGGGCATGGCTTTTGTCGCGGACATCGCCCCGCAGGGCGAAGTGGGGCGGGCGATGGGATTGTTGGGCGCCATGTCCGCCGTCGGCACCGCGCTGGGCCCGTCGCTGGGCGGCGCGCTGATCGCGGGCTTCGGCTGGCGCGCGATGTTCTGGCCGATGTTGCCGCTGGGCGCGCTGGCTTTCGGCCTGATCTGGCGCAGCGTGCCGGCGCCAAGCGGCCCCGCCGCCGAGCGCGTCGGTTTCGACCTCGCCGGCAGCGGCTGGCTGGCGCTGACCCTGGCCGCCTACGCGCTGGGCTTGACCCTGAAGCCCGATCACGCCCAGGGGGGCTTCGGCGCGCTCAACGCCGTCTTGTTGCTGACGGCCGTCGTCGGCGGCCGCGCCTTCTTGCGGGCCGAGTCCAAGGCCGCCTCGCCCTTGCTGAACCTGGCTCTGCTAAGAGACCCGGCGCTGGCCGCCGGTCTGCTCGGCAACGCCCTGGTGTCCACGGTGATGATGGCCACCCTGGTGGTGGGGCCGTTCTATCTGGCGCGGGGGCTGGGCCTGGACGCCGCCGGCGTCGGCCTGGCGATGTCGCTGGGGCCGCTGGTGGCGGCCTTGAGCGGCGTGCCGGCCGGGCGGATGGTGGACCGCTATGGCTCGGACATCGCGGCGCGCTCCGGCCTGGCGGGCATAGGCGCGGGCGCGCTGGCGCTGGCCCTGCTGCCGGCCAGCCTGGGCCTGGCCGGCTATTTGCTGCCGCTGACCCTGATCACCGCCGCCTACGCCTTGTTCCAGGCCGCCAACAACACTCAGGCGCTGACCGGCGCCGCGGCGCGGCAGCGCGGCCTGGTGTCCGGCCTGCTCAGTCTGTCGCGCAATCTGGGTTTGATCACCGGCGCGTCCTTGATGGGCGCGGTGTTCGCCGCGGCCAGCGGAGCCGCGGACATCGCCGCCGCCGCGCCGCAGCAAGTGGCCGGCGGCGCGCGCGCCGCTTTTGGGCTGGCGGCGGCGCTGATGCTGCTGGCGCTGTTGGCGTCGGCGCATGGGCGCAGAAAAGCCGCGCTCTGCTGACGACACGCTGTCAGCAGGGGGCAGGCAGACTGGTTCTTTTCCACGGCGCAAGCCGCATTTCAGTGAAAAGGAGCAAGCCATGACCTTGACCCCCCAAGCCAATCTGCAATTGCTGTATGTGACGGATATCCAGCGCTCCGCCGCGCTGTACCGCCGTTTGTTCGCCGCCGATCCGGTGTTCGTCAGCCCGCGTTACGTCGCCTTCAGCGCCGGCGGCGAGGCGCTGTTCGCCCTGTGGAGCGGCGGGGACGCGCCGCATGCCGATGTCCCGAGATTCGTCGAAGCCGGTATCATGCTGGCATCCGGCGAGGCGGTGGACCAGCTCTATCAGGCCTGGCGGAACGATCCCGATCTGCGCATCGCGCAGCCGCCGAGCACCGAGGTCTTCGGCCGCACCTTTCTGATGCTGGACCCGGACGGGCATCGGCTCCGGGTGTGCCAGCGGGACTGAGCGTTTGCGTCATGCCTGCTGCGCTTTGGCGGTCTGGCCTCGCCGCTGCGCGGCCGGCATGGAATACAACGAAGGGTAATCATGCGAATACACATCATGGCCGCCTTGGCGGCGCTGAGTCTGCCCGCCGCGGCATGGGCCAAGACGGAGTCGTACAAGGACTGGGCGGTGGCCTGCGACAACACCCGCCATTGCGAAGCCAACGGCACCCAGGCCGCGGACGGCGACAATCCGGTCAGCCTCTTGCTCAAGCGCGACGGCGGCCCCAATGCGCCGCTGACCGGGGAGTTGATCGCGGCGGACGCCGACGACGGCAAGGCGGGGCCGCTGACGCTGCGACTGGGCGATTTCAAACTGAGCGGCTTGAAAACGGAGCAGAGCTTGAGCGCCGGGCAGATGGCGCAGCTGCTGCCGCGCATGCTCAACGCGGACGCGATCAGCCTAGGCGACGGCAAGCTGCAATGGACGCTGTCGCTGGCCGGCCTCAAGGCCGCCTTGCTGAAGATGGACGAGGTCCAGGGCCGTCTGGGCACGCCCGGCGCGCTGGTAAAAAAGGGCGCGAAGCCGGAAGCCTCGGTGCCGCCGGCCTTGCCGACGCCTTTGCTGAAACCGGTGGCGGCGGCGGCCCGGCCCGGCGACGCCGCGCTGGCGGCGCCCATTCTCAAAGCGGTGCGCGAGCGCGGCTGCTGGGAGGATATGCCGGATGCGGAGAACCCGACGATAGACGTCCACCGCTTGAGCGCCGACAAGGTGCTGGTGCTGCGCGAATGCGGCCGCGGCGCTTATCAGGGCGGCTTCAGCGTGTGGATAGCCAACGATAAGCCGCCGTATCGGCCGGCGCTGGCCAAGCTGGCCGACGGCGACGCCGCCTATTTGATGAACGCCGAATTCAATCAGGGCGTGCTCAGCAGCTACGCCAAGGGGCGGGGCATAGGCGATTGCAACGTCAGCAGCGCCTGGGCCTGGACCGGCGGCCGCTTCGAACTGATGCACGCCGCCGAGGCGCCGCAGTGCCGCGGCATTCCCGGCGGCGTGTCGCTGCGCAGCTGGGTGACGCGGCAGAAATAAGCGGGCTCGGTCCGCCCGCGCTCCGTGGCGGGGGCGGACCGAGATCCCGTCGTTGGCGTGGCGCCGGTCTTTGCTTATGTCGACGCGGACGCGGCGGCTTCGGGCTGATGCAAGCCAAAGCTCAGGCCGCCGGGCGCATGGCATTGAGCGAATTTGCCGAAGCCCGGCTCCTCCGCGATGCCGCCGTCGATTTGGCCGCCCAAGGCCCGCACGCGCTCCACGGCGGCCGTGAGGTCCGGCACCTGGAAGAAGAGATCGATCCGGGGCGCGGCATCTCCCCCGTGCAGGCCGGCTTTAATCGATCCGGCCTGAAACCAGCCGCCGCCGTCCGTGCCCATAGGATGGAAGCTCCAGCCGAACAGTTCGGCGAAGAAGGCGCCGACAGGGGCCGCGTCTCCGGCGCCGATCTCGATATAGGAAACAGGTGATGCCATGGGAATCTCCTTTTGTGGTGAAAAAGCCTTTTGGCCTATTTCAACGGCCTAAACGATTATAGGCCGGATCAGGCCGGATCGACGGCTTCCAGTTCCACTTGCCACAGCGACAGCGGTCGCGCGGCTTGCAGCCGCAGCGTTTCGCCGCGCCGGGCGACGGCGGCGTCCCAGGCCGCCAGCGGCTGCGGCCGGCCGTCATGCCACAGCCGCGCGCCGTCCTCCAGCGCCAGCAGCAGGGTCAGCTCGGCGTCGGCGCGTAATTCCAGCGCGCCGTCCAGCGTCAGCCTGTCCAAGCGCGAGCGGTAGCGGCCGCGCCGCGTCATCACGTTGAAATCGGTCAGCGGGCCGTCCAGCAGCCGGCTTTGCGCCGGGGTTTCGCCGGCGAAGGCCAGCGGCTCGCCGCCCGGCGTCAGCCGCAGACGGCCGCGGCCGTCCAGTTCCAACTCCAGTCCCGCGCCTTGCAGGATCAGCAACTGCCGGTCCACGCCGTCGAAGCGCGAGAACGGCCCGTCGCTGGCCACGCTGGCCAGGCTGACGCGGTAGTCGAAATCGTCCAGGCCGGCCCCGGCCGGGGAGATCAGCAATTGCCGGGTGCTGCCGCCGCCGTTTTTCCACGGGCTGGGCGGGCAGTCTTGCAGGCGGATGAGCGTCATGGCGGGCCTTTGAGTGATTGCGGGGTGGGAAGGGCGCTCCAGTCTAGCAGGAGCGCGCCGCCGGCGTCGCCGGACGCGGGCGGGACTGGAATAGGCGGCCGCGCTTGGTTTACACTTCGGGTTTCCATCACCTTGAATAAAAAAGAAAGGAGGTAAATATGCTTCAATTTGCGCGCCCAGAAATGTTGGTTCGCTTGTTTAGCGCATTTGCCGGCTCTTGCCCGAGTTCCATCGCGCTGCGATAACCGGGTCGGAGCAAAGCCACTCTTCACTTCGAGTTTCACTCGCCGAGTCTTTCCCGACTCCCATGTTGTCGCCAGCGCTCCTGTTGACAGGGACTGTCACGTCCCGAAAAAACGAGAGCAAGAGCATGACAACCCTGATTTCCGCGCAATCCCTGCAACTGGACGCCGGCCACGGCCCGCTGTTCCAGGACCTTTCCTTTACCGTAAAACTGGGCGACCGCATCGGCCTGTTGGGCCATAACGGCTGCGGCAAGAGCAGCTTGCTGGACGTGCTGGCCGGCCAGCGCGAAGCCAATGCCGGCGCGGTGCAATACGCCGGCCTGTGCCGGCTCCAATACGTAGAGCAACACCTGCCGGCGAGGCTGGCGGGCTTAAGCGCGCGCTCGGCGCTGCTGGAGGCGGTGGACCGCCAGCCGGAGCAGCACTGGCGGGTGGACAGCCTGCTGGACGAGCTGGAACTGTCGGCCGCGGCCGACACCCCGGCGGCCAGTCTCAGCGGCGGCCAGCACACCCGGCTGCTGCTGGGGCGCGCGGTGCTGCGCCAGCCCAATCTGCTGCTGCTGGACGAGCCCAGCAACCATCTGGACCTGCCGTCGCTGCTGTGGCTGGAAGACTTTCTGCGCCGCTGGCAGGGCGGCTTCATCCTGGTGTCCCACGACGCGCGGCTATTGGACGCGGTGACTTCGCACAGCTGGATTCTGCGGGACCAGCGCCTGTACCGCTTCGAGCTGCCGTGCAGCCAGGCGCGGGCCGCGCTGGCGGAGGCGGACGACGCCGCGCGCGCGCGCCGCGCCGGCGAGCAGAAGGAGATAGACCGCCTGAACGCCAGCAGCAAGCGGCTGGCGATCTGGGGCCGCGAGCACGACAACGAAAAGCTGGTGCGCAAGGCCAAGTCCATGCAGAAGCGGGTGGACCGGCTGAAGGAGGAGCAAGCCTTCGTCAGCCGCGGCAGTCCGTGGCGCTTGCGGCTGCAAGGCCAAGCGCTGGCGGCGGACCGCTTGCAGGCTTTCGAGGGCTTGCAGGTGAGCGCCGCGCCCGGCTTGCCGGCCTTGTTCGAGGCCGACGAGCTGAGCCTGCGCAGCGGCGACAAAGTCGCCTTGCTGGGCGCCAACGGCGCGGGCAAGTCCTCCTTGCTGCGCCAGTGCTGGCAGGACTGGCTGCAAGGCGAGGCCGGCGCGGGCTGGCGGCCGCACCCGGCGGCGCGCGTCGCGTATTACGATCAGTCGCTGCGCCGGCTGGACGACGCGGCCGCGCTGTCGGACGCGCTGTACCCCTTCGCGCCGCTGAGCGAGGCGGAGCGGCGGCAGGCGCTGATTTCCGCCGGTTTCGCCTATGCGCGCCACGGACAGACCGTGGCCACTCTCAGCGGCGGAGAGCGCGCGCGGCTGCTGTTCCTGGCGCTGTCGCTGGCCAGCTACCACCTGCTGTGGCTGGACGAGCCGACCAACCACCTGGATCTGGACGGCAAGCGGGAACTGGCGGAGGCGCTGGCGGACTTTGCCGGCGGCTTCCTGCTGGTGTCGCACGACCGCGAGTTGATCGAACAATCGTGCAACCGCTTCTGGGTGGTCAGCGAGGGCCGGCTGCGCGAGTGGCCGGACGCCGCCGGCGCCTACGCCCAGCTGTTCACCCCGCAGGCCGTCGCGGCCGTGGCCGATCAGCCGACGGCGTCCGGCGACGCGTCCGTTCCCAAGGGCGCGGAGCGGCAGCTGGAGCGCCTGTATCAACTGGAGGCCTTGCTGAACGCGGATCTGGCGCGCAAGCCCAAGCATCAGAAGCCGCAATTGCAGCGTGAATGGCGGCGGGAGATGGGGGCGCTGGAACGGGAACTGGGCTTGTAACGCGAAGGGCGGCGTTAAAAACGCCGCCCGTTCGTCGCGTGTTTCGCCGCTTCATCCATCGCCTTGCGCGTTTCGTCGCAAGCCGCTGTCGGCCGCGTTTGGCGCTGGCTACAGTGAGCAGCGTCAACCACAACGCATTGCAAGGAGCTGAACATGGATCGGGAAAAACACGCGGAAGCCCTGGACGGACTGAACGGCGTCAAGCACAAAATCGCCATTTACTGGCGGCTTTATGTAGACTGGCTGGCCGGCCTCGGCTGGGGGCGGCTGGCCTTGGTCTCGCTGCTGGCCTTGATTTTGAGCGGCGTGCTGGCCTTGAGCGGCGCCGTGGTTTTTTTGATACTGATGTCCTTCCTGGTCAAGGCCTGCGTCGCGCCGAAGCCGTCGAGGCCGGCGGCGCTGACGCAGGGGACCGAGGAAGAAATGAAGCAAGACCGGGGGGCGTATCATGGATAGGCAAAAACATGCGGAGGCGCTGGCGGGCATTGAACTCGTCAGCCACAAGGCTTCCATCTACTGGTGGCTGTTTTTCGACTGGCTGGCCGCCGTCGGCTGGGGCCGGCTGCTGCTGATCTGCTTTCTGGGCCTGATCCTGGGCGGCATCATCGGGATTCCGGCGCTGGCCTTTTTCCTGGGCGTGACCGTCTGCATCGTCAAGATCGTGGCCAGAGGCAAGCGCCGGGCGGAGCAGCGCGCCGACGCGGCGGTGGTGCGCAGCCGGCAGGCGGAGGAGCTGGCCGAGGTGGAGGCGCTGCAACGCCAGCTGGCGGAAGCGCGGATGGGAGCGCTGCAGGCGCAGATCGAGCCGCACTTCCTGTTCAACACCCTGTCCTCGGTGTGCCAGTTGATGGAAACCGCGCCGGAGCGCGCCTTGCTGATGCAAAAGGCGCTGATCCGCTATCTGCGCTCCTCGCTGCCGGAGTGGCGGGAGTCCCCGGCGGAAACCAGCCTGGGCCAGCAGCTGGAATTGTCGCGCGCCTATCTGGACATCATGCAGCTGCGGATGGAAGACCGGCTGCGGGTGCGGCTGGAGGTGCCGGAGTCGCTGCTGGACGCGCGCTTTCCGGTGATGATGCTGCAAACCCTGGTGGAGAACGCGATCAAACACGGCCTGGAGCCCAAGGCCGAAGGCGGCGAGATCCTCATCGACGCCAAGGTGCTGGCCGGCGAGCTGCGGGTGGCGGTCAGCGACAGCGGCGTCGGCTTCCCGGAGCAGCCGGGGCAGGGCCTGGGCCTGAGCAATATCCGCGAGCGTCTGGCCATGTTGCACGGCGAGCGCGCGCAGCTGTTGCTGGAGGTGTTGCCGACAGGCGGCACCCGCGCCACCATAGGCCTGCCGTTCGCCTTGGTGTGAGCGGCCCGCTTGTAAAGAGGACAGCGTTAATGAGCAAATTGAGCGCGGTGATCGCCGACGACGAGCGCCTGATGCGCGAGCAACTGCGCATGGCCCTGCAACGGGTGTGGCCGGAGTTGAGGATAGTGGCCGAGGCCCGCGACGGCGCGGAGGCGGTGGAGTTGGTCCGCGAGCATAGGCCGGACCTGGCTTTTCTGGACATCACCATGCCGGTGCAGAACGGCATCGCCGCGGCGATGGAGATAGACGGCCTGTGCCCGGTGGTGTTCGTCACCGCTTACGACCAATACGCGATCAAGGCCTTTGAAGAAGGCGCGGTGGATTATCTGCTCAAGCCGGTGGAGGACGAGCGGCTGTTGCGCACGCGCCAGCGCTGGGAGCAGCGGCAGCTGACGCTACCCTCGCATTGGCAGGACTCGCTGCAGCAACTGAGCCGCCAACTGGCGCGGCCGGACTATCTGCGCTGGATCAAGGCCTCGGTGGGCAATAGCCTGCGCATGATCAGCACCGGCGAGGTGCTGTTTTTCCAGTCCGATGAAAAATACACCCGGGTGCAGACCGCCGCTTGCGAAGCCTTGATCCGCATGCCGATCAAGGAACTGTTGCAGGCGCTGGACCCGGACGAATTCTGGCAGATCCACCGCTCCACCCTGGTGCGGGTGGACGCCATCGAGCAGATCAAGCGCGACGACGGCCAGCGCGGCCTCATGCTGCAATTGCGCGGCTATCCGGAACCGCTGGAAGTCAGCCGCAGCTACGCCCATCTCTTTCAGCGCATGTAAGCCGGGAGGCTTCAAGGTTTTGCCGTAGAGACCGGCTGATCGTAAGCCCCATCCTCGAAATCCCGCTCCATCCGCCGGTATTGGGCGCTGTTTTTAAGCCGGACCAGGCCTTCGTTGAAGCGGTCCAGCAGCCACTGGCTTTGCGGCTGCGCCCGGCTCAGCATCAGGCGGTACTCATTGCGTTCCCACACCTTGGGCGCGTAGACGATGGCGGCGCGCTGCTCCGGCGTGAAGCGCTGGCGCAGCAAGGATTGCCCCACCGATTTGACCAGGGGGAAAAAATCGATGCGCTCCGCCAGCAATTGCCGCATGCCGCTTTCTATGTCCTGAGTGCTGTCGTTGCGAATATGGCCGGCGCGCACCGCCTCGCCCCATACCCCCAGTTTGGAACCGTTGGGCGTGGCCATGCGCAAGCCGTACAAATCCGGCATCTCCGTCGGAGAAAGCGGGCGTTTGGCCAAGTGAAACGCCACCTCCTCATCCACCACCACCGGCAGGCTGAACAGCGCGAATCGCTCGCGCTCCGGCGTGATCGACCACACCACCGATCCCGCGATCTCGCCGCCGCGCACCATGGCCTCGGCCCGGGCCCAGGGGAAATGCCGGTAGCGCACCGTGATCCCGGCCAGGCGGAAGGCTTCGCTGACAATGTGGGAGGCATAGCCCTGCTGCGGCAGCTTGGCGGATAGATAGGGCGGCCACTCCCCGCTGGCCAGCACCACCTCCCGCGCCGGCGGCGGCGCGGCGGCGAGGCAGGGCGGGGCGAGAACGGCGCAGCAGATCAGCGCCAGGCGCATCGGGGACCAAACCATGGCAGCGTCCGATAGGGTTTGTTCCAGACTAGCAGGTTTGCCGCGCCGCGCTCCGGCATGAAAACTGCTTGTCCCGGCTTGTGGCCGCGGTCCGCGCGCGGCGTTCAAGGGGGAAAAAGATGAGCACGATCAGAATGACGCCGGCGCTGGCGGCCCGGGATTACTCGCGCCTGAGCGCCTTATTGGCCGACTGCGTGACCGGCGGCGCGTCGGTGGGCTTCCTCGCGCCCTTGCCTGAGGCCGAGGCCGCCGCTTACTGGGCGCAGGTGGACGCGCTGCTGGGCGCCGGCCTGCAATTATGGCTGGCGGAAGAGGGCGAGGAGCTGCTGGGCTGCGTGCAACTGGCGCCTTGCCAGCGCGGCAACGGCCGCCACCGCGCCGAGGTGCAGAAGCTCTTGGTGCATTCCGCCCGCCGGGGCCGCGGCGTGGCGCGCCAATTGATGGCGGCGCTGGAAGATCATGCACACAAACAGGGCATCCGCCTGCTGGTGCTGGACACCGAGGCCGGTTCCGGCGCGGAGGACGTCTACCGCAAACTGGGCTGGAGCAAGAGCGGGGAGATCCCGGATTACGCCGCCCGTCCGGACGGACGCCTGCATCCCACCGCCTATTACTTCAAGCGCTTGTGAGGCGTCGGGGCTTGTCGGCCAACGCCATCATGGGGCGGGCGTTTAGCTAGAGGCGATAGCCGTCAGCGCGTCGCGCACCGCGGAGACGACCCGTTCCGGTTCCGAGAATTGCGGAAAATGGCCGCTGCGGGCGGCGATGACGTGGCGGCCGCGCGGCGACAGCGCCGCCAGCCGGCGCTGGCCCTCGGCGCGCGCGTCCAGCACCGCCTTGGAGGTGAGCCAGGACAAGCCCGGCGCGCCGCCGCTGATCACAAACAGAGGGATGTCGGGGAAGGGCGGCGCTTCGGCGATCTGTTCCGCGCTGCGGCGCAGGTGGCCGGTCTCGTTCAGGGTGTCCCGGTCCTGAGCCAGGTCCAGCGCCCGGCGCAGCAACTGGCCCAGCCGGCCTTGCCGCGCGTCCAGCGCGCTGATGTCCTCCGGCGCGGCGGCGTCCAGCAGCACCACGGCGGCCACTTCGCCGGCGTAGCTGCGGGCGAACAGATTGGCGATCAGGCCGCCCAAGGCGTGGGCCACCAGCACATAGGGCGGGGCCAGGTCCGCCTTGAACAACAGCGCGCGCAGGGTTTCCATCATCGCGGCGCCGGTCTGCGCCTCGCGGGCGTTGCCGCTGTTGCCTATGCCGCAGCGGTTGTAGGCGAACACGCCGCTGAGCGTTTCCAGCGCCGGCAGCACTTTGTACCAGCCCTCCATCGGCGTGCCGGCGTCGTTGATCAGCACGATGGGCGGCGCGGCGGCGCCGACGGCGATGTACTCCATGGCGACGCCGTCGATGGCGACGATGAGCTTGGGGGGCAGGGTGGTCATGGCGCAAGCGGGCGGCGGCCGCCGTAATGGATCTATCTTATTGTTTTTGTAAGTGAAAAATTAATTCAGTTCCTGAACTTCATGAAGGACGCTGATTTTTTTCCATCGTCGTCGGCTGTCCCAGCCTCTGGCCTAGCTCCGCGGCGAGATAATCCACCCAGGCGCCGACGCGCGGCGCCAGCGCGCCCTGTTTGTAGAACACCGCCCAGATAGTCTGGCTCCACGGCAGGCTGACGGCGTCCAGCACCGGCGACAAGCGGCCGCTTTGCAGATCTTCGGCGGTGAGCAGGTCGTTGAGACAGGCGATGCCGGCGCCGTGCAAGGCTAGGTGCAACAGGGTTTCGCCGCTGGAGGCGGTCAGCGCGGGCTGGATGGCCAGCCCGTTGCCGCCGCGGTGGCGCAGCGGCCATTGATTGAGGGTTTCCGGGGCGGTGAAGCCCAGCAGCCGGTGCCGCGCCAGCGCGTCGGCGCTGTCCGGCGCGCCGCGGCGGCTCAGATAGTCCGGCGAGGCCACCAGGCGGATGCGGCTGTCGCCCAGGCGGCGGGCGCTGAGGCTGGAGTCCGCCAGCGCGCCCATGCCGACGCGGATGGCGACGTCGGCCCGCTCTTCTATCAGATCGACGATGCCTTCCGCGCCCGTCAACTCCAGGCGCACCTGCGGGTAGCGTTCCAGAAAGCCGGCGGCCAGCGGCGCGATCAGCCGGGTGAGGATGGGGGTGGCGGCGTTGACGCGCAGCAGGCCGCTGGGCTGGGCCAGGCTGGCGGCCAACTGAGCCTCGGTGTCCTGCAGCTCGGCCAGAATGCGGCGCGCGCGTTCCAGCAGCCAGCGGCCTTCCGCGGTCAGGTCCAGCCGGCGGGTGGTGCGGGTGATCAGCGCCACGCCCAACTGTTTTTCCAGCCGGCTGACGCTGCGGCTGATGCCGGACGGGGTCTGGTCCAGACGCTCCGCGGCGGCGGAGAAGGAGCCGGCGTCTATGACTGAGACAAATGCAATCAGCGCTTCCATGGGTAGCATTGTTGATTCCTGAGCAAAAGTTTTTGTCAGTGAAGCGGATTTTTCCGCGGCTGGCAAGCGTGGAGAATGCGGCCTTATTCGTTTGCCCGCCGCGGCGGGCCCGACTCGGCTTTTCTTTGGGAGAACACCATGCCGCTTGCCTTATGGGCGCTGACCTTGAGCGCCTTCGCCATTGGCACCACCGAATTCGTCATCGTGGGCCTGATTCCCACCATCGCTTCCAGCCTGGGAGTGTCGCTGCCGTCCGCCGGCCTATTGGTCAGTCTTTACGCCTTGGGCGTGGCGGTGGGCGCGCCGCTGTTGACCGCGCTGACCGGCCGCGTGCCGCGCAAGCCCTTGCTGCTGGGGCTGATGGCCTTGTTCACCCTGGGCAATCTGGTGGCCTGGCAGGCGCCGGGCTACCAGGCGCTGATGGCGGCGCGGGTGCTGACCGGCCTGGCGCACGGGGTGTTCTTTTCCATCGGCTCCACCATCGCCACCGGCCTGGTGAGCAAGGACAAGGCGGCCAGCGCCATCGCGCTGATGTTCAGCGGCCTGACGGTGGCGCTGGTGAGCGGGGTGCCGCTGGGCACCTTCATCGGCCAGACCCTGGGTTGGCAAGCCACGTTTCTGGCGGTGTCCATGCTGGGGGTGCTGGCCTTCATCGGCAGCCTGCTGCTGGTGCCCAAGGACATTCCCCAACCGCCGCCGGCCTCGCTGGCCGCGCAGCTGGCGGTGTTGAAGCGGCCGCGGCTGCTGTTGGTGTACGCGATGACGGCCTTGGGCTACGGCGGTTCTTTCATCGCCTTCACCTATCTGGCGCCCATTCTGGAGCAGGTCAGCGGTTTCGCGCCGTCGCGGGTGGGGTTGGTGATGCTGGTGTACGGCGTGTCGGTGGCGGCGGGCAATATCTGGGGCGGCCGGCTGGCGGACCGCAAGGGGCCGGTGCGCGCCTTGCAGATCATCTTCGCCTTGCTGGCGCTGGTGCTGCTGGCGCTGAGCTTCACCGCGCCGTCGCCGGCGTGGGTGCTGGTCACGGTGCTGGCCTGGGGCGCGGTGGCTTTCGGCAATGTGGCCGGCCTGCAGCTCTATGTGGTGCGGCAGGCGGAACGCGACGCGCCACAGGCGGTGAACGTGGCTTCCGGCCTGAACATCGCCGCCTTCAATGTCGGCATCGCCGGCGGCGCCTGGGCCGGTGGCTGGGTGGTGGCGGAGCTGGGCCTGCTGGCCACGCCGTGGATAGGCGCGCTGGTGGTGTTGGCCGCCTTGGCCTTGACCACTTGGTCCGGCGCGCTGGACCGCCGCGCGGCGCGGACGCCGGCAATGTGTTCGCAGGCGGTTTGACCGCCGGAGCAGGACAATGGAAATAAAGCGCCATAGGGCGCGCAATTGAAAGGACGTTTCATCATGGATATGCCAAAAATAGGTTTGGGCACCTTCCGTCTGGAAGGGCAACAAGTGGTGGATTCGGTATTGACCGGGTTGGAGCTGGGCTACCGCCACATCGACACCGCGCAGATTTACGGCAACGAGGCCGAGGTGGGGCAGGCGCTGCGCCAGAGCGGCTTGCCGCGCGAGCAGGTGTTTCTCACCACCAAGATCTGGACCGAGAACCTGGGGCGAGAGCGGCTGGCGGACAGCCTGCGCCGCAGCCTGGACTTGCTGGGCGTGGAGCAGGTGGACATGACGCTGATCCATTGGCCGTCGCCCGGCGACGCGCTGCCGGTGGCGGAATATATGGAAGCGCTGGCCCTGGCCAAGCAGCAAGGGCTGACGCGGCGGATAGGCGTGTCCAATTTCACCATCGCCCATCTGCGCCGGGCGCTGGCCGCGGTGGGGCCGGGGGAGATCGCCAGCCAGCAGGTGGAAGTGCATCCTTTCCTGCAAAACCGCAAACTGCTGGATTTTTGCCGAGAGCAGGGGGTGCCGGTCACCGCCTATATGCCGCTGGCTTACGGCAAGGTGATGGACGAGCCGCTATTGCGCGAAATCGCCGCGCGGCATCGGGCCAGCCCGGCGCAGCTGGCCTTGGCCTGGTTGTTGCGCCAGGGGCTGGCCGTGATTCCATCGTCCACCCGGCGCGCCAATCTGGCCGCCAATCTGCAGGCGGAGACGCTGAGTTTGAGCGAGGCCGATATGGATGCCATCGCCGGCCTGGAGCGCGGCGAGCGGCTGGCCGATCCGGAGTTCAGCCCGCGCTGGGATTAGGAGGGCCAAGGCCGCCTGTAGCGCGGCGGCAACTTGCGAGCGGATTTGCCGCCGGTCAAGGAAATGGGGAATGGCGGCGCCGTCCGGCTTGAGGCGGCTTTCCGGCCAGTGGTATGTTTGTGGTATTCCCGGCCCGGCCGCGCGCCGCGCCGTTTGATTCTCCATTTCTCCAGGTGGCGATGATGTCCAAACCCCGTGCCGTATATTTGCAGTCGGGCGGTCCGACTGCGGTGTTGAACGCTTCCGCGCAGGGCGCGATAGAAACCGCGCGCCAGCGCGGCCTGTCGATGTACGGCGCTTTCGACGGTCTGGCCGGCCTGCTGGAGGACCGCTTGTGCAATACCGACGCGGTATCGGACGAGGCCATCGCCCAACTGGCCTTCATGCCCGGCGGCAGCTTCGGCGTCAGCCGGCGCATGATAGGGAGCTTCGCCGAGGCCGGCGACGACTGGCGGCGGCTGCGCGAAGTGTTGGCCCGGCACGACATCCATTATCTGCTGGTCAACGGCGGCAACGGTTCGCTGGGCTGCGCCGAGCGTTTGGCGGAGTTCGAGCGCCACATGGGCTATCCGCTCAAAGTGGTGGGCGTTCCCAAGACCATAGACAACGATCTGGTGGGCACCGACAACAGCCCCGGCTACGGCTCCTCCGCCAAATTCCTGGCCAGCGCGATGCGCGAGGTGGGGCTGGACATGACCAGCATGGGCTGGGGCCGGGTCTTCATCATGGAAACCATGGGCCGCCATACCGGCTGGCTGGCGGCGGCCTGCGCCGCGGCGGCGCGCAATGAGCGCGAAGCGCCGCATTTGCTGCTGCTGCCGGAAGTGGCTTTCAATGCCGAGCGTTTCCTCGCCGCGGTGGACGACAGGCTGGCGCGCTTCGGCCAGTGCGCGATCGCGGTGGCGGAGGGCATTACCGACGCCGACGGCCGCTTCGTCGCCGAGGCCAAGAAATCCGAAGTCTACGGCCATGAGCAACTGGGCGGCGCCGGTCACTGGATCGCCCAGCTGCTGCTGCGCGAGCGCGGCATTTCCGCGCACGTGGCGCAGGTGGATTATCTGCAGCGCGCCGGCGGTCATCTGGGTTCCAGCATGGATGTGCGTCAGGCCTACATCATGGGCGAGCGGGCGGTGGAGTGGCTGCTGGCCGGCAAGAGCGGCGTGATGGCCGGCATCAAGCGCATCCAGAACCACCCTTATTGCTGGGACGTGGTGGAGGTGCCGTTGGCGGTGGTGGGCGATCAGGAGAAGCGGCTGCCGCCGGAGTTCATCGGCGCCGACGGCTTCAGCGTGACGCCGGCCTTCCTCGACTATGTGCGTCCCTTGATGGAGGGCGAGCGGATTCCGCCGTTCAAGGATGGATTGCCGGATTATCGGCCCATCGCCTGGCCCAAGGTGTGAGGGCGGGAAGCACTGGATGGAAAACCCGGCTTGCGCCGGGTTTTTTTATTGCCCGGCGCCGGGTGGCGCGGCGTTTTCAAACCCGGATTGAAAGAGTCTGCGCGCGGCCGGTCTGTTTGGCCTTGCGCGGCGTCTTCATACTGACGGTTTGAGGCGTAGGCCAGCGCGCCGTCGCCGCATCATCATCCCAAGAGCCTGTTCAAAGTCTTGCGAGCCAGAGCGAGACAAGGCGAAAACGAGCGAGAAAGCGGAATGTACAAGCGGTACATGAGCATTTTGAGCTCGGTTTCAACGCCGTATCGCCGAAGCGCAGCAGACTTTGAACAGGCTCTAAGAACGGAGAACCGCATCATGACGACATTACCCCTGACCAGCATCGCCGTGCTCAAGGCCAAGCCGGGCCAGCGCGAAGCGCTTCGCGTTGCGCTGACCGCCTTGGTCGAGCCCACTCGCCGCGAGGCGGGCAACCTCGATTACACCCTGTTCGAACTCACGGACGAGCCGGGCAGCTTTTACATGCGGGAAGCCTTCGTCAGCCGCGCCGCGCTGGACGAGCATTTGGCCGCGCCTTACTTCCGGGCCTTCGAAAAGCGCTTCGATGAATTGCTGGCTGAGCCGATCAAGCTGATTTTCCTCGACAAGGTGGCTTGAGGCGGGAAATGAAACAGGCCCGGCATAGACCGGGCCTGTTGGCGGAGGAGGGGCCGGTTTAGAGCACCAGGCCGCCGATCAGCGCCGACAGAATGCTGACCAGGGTGGAACCGTACACCAACTTCAGGCCGAAGCGGGACACCATATTGCCGCGCTCCTCGTCCAGGCCCTTGACCGCGCCGGCGATGATGCCGATGGAGCTGAAGTTGGCGAAGGACACCAGGAAGATGGAGATCACGCCTATGGTGTATTCCGACAGCTGGGCGGTGAGCTTTTTCAATTCCATCATCGCCACGAACTCATTGGTCACCAATTTGGTGGCCATGATGCTGCTGGCCGGCATGATGTCGGCGGCCGGAATGCCCATCAACCAGGCGAAGGGATAGAACACATAGCCCAGCACATACTGGAAGTTCACGCCGAAGACGGCGTCGAAGAGGTGGTTGACGGTGGTGATCAGCGCGATGAAGCCAATCAGCATCGCGCCGACGATCACAGCGATCTTGAAGCCGGCCATGATGTAGTCGCCCAGCATTTCGAAGAAGGACATGCGGTGGGCGGCTTCGGCGCTGATCAGTTCATCGTCGTCGCGGCTGGCGTCGTAGGGGTTGATCAGCGACAGGATGACGAAGGTGCTGAACAGATTGAGAATCAGCGCGGTGACCACGAAACGCGGCTGGATGATCTGCATATAGGAGCCGACGATGGACATGGACACCGTGGACATGGCGGTGGCGGCCAGCGTGTACATGCGCTTTTCCGAGAAGCTGCCGATGATGTTCTTGTAGGCGATGAAGTTCTCGGACTGGCCCACGATCATGGAGCCGACGGCGTTGAAGGACTCGATCTTGCCCATGCCGCTGATCTTGGCCAGCACCCAGCCGATGCCGCGTATCACCCAGGGCAGCACGCGGATGTGCTGCAGGATGCCGATCAGCACCGAGATGTAGACGATGGGCATCAGCACCTTGAGGAAGAAGCTGAACTCGCCCTGATTGAGCAGGCCGCCGAACACGAAGTTGGTGCCTTCGCCGGCGTAGCTCATCAATTTATCGAACACGCCGGCCACGCCGCCCACCAGGGTCAGGCCGTAGCTGGAGTGCAGCAGGAAGTAGGCCAGCGCCATCTCCACCACGATCAGTTGCAGCACGTAGCGGATCTTGATGTTCTTGCGGTCGCGCGCCACCACTTGGGTCAGCAGGAAGACAACCAGCAGTCCGAAGACGAATTGAAGTATGTGCATATCTATTGCCTTGATGGGCCGTCCTTCAGGCAGGAGCGGCGATGTTGGCGGGCGCGCCCGCTGTGTGTGCTTGTGTTGTTGATTGGCGAACGGCGAATTTTGACATGAAGCGATTGCCGCTTCCATGTAAAACGCATTCGCCCGCCACTGTGCGCTTATCCGCTGTCGCAAACCAGCCGGTTTGATCAAACAAGCTGCGCGGCCGGCTCAAAAATAAAGCCCCCGGCCATGGCCGGAGGCTTGTCGCATGCGGGACTATTGCGCTTGCTGTTCCGCTTCGCGGCGGGCTTGTTCGGCGAAATAATAATCGCGGCGGGCCTGCTTGGCCGCGGCCTTTTCAGCCAGCTCCTGCTCCTTCTTGGCGGCTTCCGCCGCCGCCTCGGCGCGCTGCGCCGCTTTCACCGCCTCGCGTTCGGCTTCCTCGGCGGCTTCGATCGCGGCGATTTCGCTGCGGCTCTTGCACGGGCCGGTTTTTTCGAACCAGGCCACGGATTCCACATGGGCGGTGTGCGGGAACATATTGATGATGCCGGCCGCCTTCAGCGTGTAGCCCTTGGTGTGCACCAGCACATTGGCGTCGCGCGCCAGCGTGGCCGGATTACAGGACACGTAGACGATGCGTTTGGGCGCGGTGTCCTCGGTGATGGCCTTCAGCAGCTGCACTGCGCCGTCGCGCGGCGGGTCCACCAGCATCTTGTCGAAGCGGCCGAGCGCGGCGAAGGACTCCTCGGTGACTTCGAACAGATTGGCCATCTCATAGCTGACCTTGTCCTGCAGGCCGTTGTGGGTGGCGTTTTCCACCGCGCGCTTGACCAGGGGCTGGCTGCCTTCCATGCCGTGCACCTCGGCGCCGGAACGGGCGATGGGCAGGGTGAAGTTGCCGATGCCGCAGAACATGTCGGCGATGCGCTCGCCCGGCCGTGGGTCCAGGAATTTCAGCGCGCGCGACACCATGACCGCGTTGATCTCGGGGTTCACCTGGGTGAACTCGGTGGGGTAGTAGGGCATCTCCACGCGGTATTCCGGCAGGCTGTAAGTCAGCTTGGGCGCGTCCAGCGGGTAGACCGGATAACAGGTGTCCGGGCCCTTGGGCTGCAGCCACATCTGCAAGGGCCGCTCCTTGCTGCCGTGGGCGTCGGAGAAGGCGCGCAGCAAGGCGTGGTCGGCGTCGTTGATGGCTTCCATATTGCGGAACACCAGGATGTCCACCTTGTCGCCCACCGCCAGCTCCACCTGGGGCATGCGGTTGTTGATCGACAGCTTGTAGATCATCTCGCGCAGCGGCACGATCAGGTCCGAGATATGGCGCGGCAGGATGTGGCACTCGCTCATATCGGTGATGTAGGTGGAGCGCTTCTCGTGGAAGCCCACCAGCACGCCGCCCTTTTTCTCCACCAGCCGCGCCGACATCCGCGCGCGGTGGCGGTAGTGCCAGGCCGGGCCGGCGATGGGCGTCAGCACCTGTTGCGGCTTGACCCGGCCGATGCGGGCCAGATTGTCTTCCAGCACCCTTTGCTTGACCGCCACTTGGGCGGAGAACTCCACATGCTGCATCGAACAGCCGCCGCAGGTGCCGTAATGCGGACAGCGCGGCTGCGTGCGCAGAAAGCTTTCCTTCAGCACCTGGCTGGTGTTGGCGTTCTCGTAGGAAGACTTCTTGCGATAGGCGCTGTAGACCACGGTTTCATAAGGCAGCGCGCCGTCGATGAAGATGGTCTTGCCATCGACGTGGGCGACTCCCCGGCCTTCGTGGTCCAGCGACTCGACCTGAGCGATAGTCTGTTTGTGCGTCATGGTGTTGCTTGGAAAATCAAACGGAAAGCGGCGATTTTCTCAAATTATCCGGCAACGCGCAGGGGTTTTTTGTCCGCGCCGGCCGGCGCGCCGGTTTCGACCTCCAGCCCGGCCGCTTTCCATTGCGGGAAGCCGCTGTCCAGCCGCCTGGCGTTCAGGCCGCGGGCGCGCAAGGCGGCCACCGCCTGGGTGGACAGCACGCAGAAGGGGCCGCGGCAATAGGCGATGATTTCGGCGCCGGCGCGGAGCTGTGCCAGGCCGTGTTCCAACCGCTCCGGCGGCAGGTTGAGCGCGCCGGGCAGATGGCCGGCGGCGTACTCGTCC
The DNA here is from genome assembly GCF_003052555.1 of Chromobacterium sp. Panama. NCBI lineage: Bacteria > Pseudomonadati > Pseudomonadota > Betaproteobacteria > Neisseriales > Chromobacteriaceae > Chromobacterium > Chromobacterium sp. Panama. The sequence continues at coordinate 2,725,938 of NZ_QARX01000001.1, read as the reverse complement.
GCCGGCCGCACGTCCAGCAGGATGAGGTCGCCGTCGCCCAAGCGGCGCAGCAGCTCGTCCAGCGTGACGCCGTCCAGCGTCTCGGGCCGGGCGGCGGCGTCGTCCAGCAGCGCGCGGACGGCGGCGCGGCGGTGCTCGGCCTGACGGCGCAGCGCGTCCAGCACGGCCAGAATGGGGCCGTCGCCCAGCCGGTACATCACGCGCTTGCCGTCGCGGCGCGATAGGACCAGTCCGGCGCGCTTCAGGTGTTGCAGGTGTTGCGAGGCGTTGGCGATGGACAGACCGGCCAGCTCGGCCAGCCGCTCAACCGGGCGCTCGCTTTGGGCGATGTGTTCCAGCAGCAACAGTCGGTGGGCGTGGCTCAGCGTGCGGGCCAGGTCTGCCAGGTCGGCGAAGCGTTCCGGAGCGGGCGGGGGAGTGCTGGTCATGGACGGCCTTCAAAATATCATTCAATCAATCTATTTAATGATAATCTATTGATCAGCGTTTGTCAGCGCCGGCGTCGCGTCGGGCGCGGCGTGGGCATTGAATGGTTGATGGGGAGAGGGCATGGAGGCGGTGACGGAATGGTTGGCGCGCGGCGCGCTGGTGGGCGTAGGCGCCACGGTGGTGATGGATGCGTGGGCGTACTGGCTGCGGCGGAGCTTTGGCACGCCGTCGCTGGATTACGCTCTGGTGGGGCGCTGGGTGGCGCATTGGCGGCGCGGCCGCTTCCGCCACGCAAGCATCGCCCGCGCCGAGCCGGCGCGCGGCGAGCGGGCGCTGGGCTGGCTGGCGCATTATTTGATTGGCGTCGTCTTCGCGCTGTTGTTGCTGGCCGCGTGCGGCGAGCTTTGGTGGCGCGCGCCGACGCCGGGGCCCGCGCTCTTGTTCGGCCTCGCCAGCGCGGCGGCGCCTTTCCTGCTGATGCAGCCGGCGATGGGCGCGGGTTTCTTCGCGTCGAAAACGCCGCGGCCATGGCTGTCGCGCCGGCGCAGCCTGGCGGCGCACGCCAGTTTCGGCCTGGGCCTGTACGCGGCGGCCTGGGTTTTGGCGCATTGGCCTGCGTTTTGAGCTCAAGCCGGCTATGCTGGCGTAAAACCGACAATATTAGCGACAGCCCGGAGGCGGCAGGGGCTTGGTAATAGTCAGAATCTTGCTTTCCCACGCTTTCTGTTAGAATCGAACAATAGTGATTTTAGATATGGTGCGGTATGTTGAAGCGATGTGTTGGGCTGTTGGGTTGGCTTGGGCTTGGCGTGGCGCCGTTTGTCGGCGCGGCGGTGATTCCCGAGCCTGATGTGCAGGTCAACCCCGCGGGCCTGCACTTGGTGCTGAACCTGCCGCAGGCGCGGCTGTTCCAGTACCAGGACGGCAGGCTGTCCAAGATCTATCCGGTGGCGGTGGGCAAGATGCTGACCCAGACGCCGATCGGCAGCTTCGACATTACCGGCATTTACAAGGCGCCGGCCTGGCATGTGCCGCGCTCCATCCAGGAGGAAATGCGCCGCAGCGGCAAGGAAGTGCAGACCGTGGTGCCGCCGGGGCCCAAGAACCCGCTGGGGCCGGTCTTCATTCGTTTCGGCGAGGCCAAGCTGGGCCTGGGCTTTCACGGCACCAACGCGCCCGGCTCGGTGCCCGGTTTCCGCAGCCATGGCTGCGTGCGCATGAAAAACGACGACGCCTTGCTGCTGTCCAAGACCGTGGGCCGCGGCGACGCGGTCACGGTGGCTTATCAGACCGTGTTGCTGAACCAGGACGCCGCCGGCGAACTGTGGCTGACCGCTTACCGCAATCACTACAAGCAGGACGATCCTTCCTTCCCGATGCTGGCCGAAACGCTGCTGGCCTGGCAGAAGCAAAAGTCCGCGGTGGTGTTCGGCGCGCGGGTGGACCAGGCTTTGAAGGCGCGCAAGGGCGTGCCGGTGTGTCTGACCTGCAAGGACGTGGCCAAGGCCAAGGTGGACGGCGATCTGTCCGCGGTGCGCTGGCTGTCGCCGGGCAAGGCGGACGATACTCAGTTCGCGCGCGAACCGGCCGGCCGCGAGCCGGGCGGTCCGTTGCCGTCGCAGGCTACGCCGCCGGCGTCCGCGCCGCAGCACGCGCCGGCGGTGGCGCCGTCGTCCGCGCCGTCCTCTTCGCGCGCCGCGGTGCGCGCCCAGCCGCCGCGTAGCGGCCGTCCGGCCTGATTCAGTCGGCCATCTCTCCCGCCAGTTCCCCCACGCGCCGCAAGGCGCGTTCGTACGCCGGGTTCCACGGATAGCAGCAGGACAGCCGCACGCAATTGCGGTAGCGCCCCTTGGCCGAGTACAGCGTGCCGGGCGCGATGGTGATGCGTTCGGCCAGCGCCGTCTGGAACAATGTCATGGTGTCCACGCCGCTGGGCAGCTCCACCCACAGCAGGCAGCCGCCGGACGGCGAGGTGGCCCGCGTCTGAGCCGGGAAGCAACTGGCGACGGTGCCGCGCAGCCTTTCCATCTGGCTCATGAAGTGGCGGCGGATCAGCCGCAGGTGGTGGTCGTAGCCGCCGGTTTCCAGATATTCCGCCAGCGTTTCCTCCAGTAAGCGCGGCTGGGCCAGCGAGCTGGCGAACTTCAGCCGCGTCACTTCCCGCAAGAAGCGCCCGGGCGCGATCCAGCCGATGCGAAAACCCGGCGCCAGGGTCTTGCTGTAGCTGGAGCACAGCAGCACCCAGCCGTCGCGGTCATAGGCCTTGACCGCGTCCGGGGTGGCGCCGTCGTAGTGCAGATCGGCGTGCGGCACGTCCTCGATCAGCGGCACCTGGTGTTCGTTGACCAGCGCCGCCAGCCTTTGCTTGGCCTCGGCCGGCATGGTGCAGCCCAGCGGATTGTGCACGGTGGGCATGGCCACGATGGCGTTCAGCCTTTTTTCCGACAGCAAGAGTTCCAGCGCGTCCAGCGACAGGCCGTTGGCCGGATGGGTGGGAATTTCGATCACGCTCAGGCCCAGGTTCTTCAGCGTGGGCAGCAGCGCGAAATAAGTGGGCGATTCCAGGCCCACGGTGTCGCCCGGCTTGCAGCAGGCGCGCAAGGCCAGTTGCAGCGCCTCGGTGCAGCCGTTGGTGATCACCAGGTCCTCGGCGGCCAGCACGCAGCCCCAGCTGACCGCGCGCTGGGCGATCTGGCGGCGCAGCCGTTCCGAGCCGGGCGGAAACGGGTAATCGGTGGTCAGCTCCGGGTGCTGGCGCAGCAGCCGCCCCATGATGTGCTTGAAGCGGGTGGTGGGGTAGAAGTCGCTGCCGCGCGGGCTGGCCAAGGACAGGTCGATGAAATCCTCCCGCGTCTGCGCCGTCATCACCGCTTCGATCTGGTCCACCACCTCGCCGGCGTGGTGGGCGGCGCTTTGCCGACGCATGCGCGGCAGCGGCAGGGTGGCGGCGGATTTGACGTAGAAGCCGGATTGCGGCCGCGCCTCGATCAGGCCGCGGTCCTCCAGCGTGCGGTAAGTCATCAGGATGGTGGACGGGCTGACCTTGTGCATTTCGCAGGCCTTGCGCACCGAGGGCAGCCGTTCTCCGGGCTGCACCACGCCGGTCTGGATCAGGGTGATCCATTCGTTGACCAACTGCTGATAGAGGGGTTCGTCGCTCATGCTGGGGCCTCGCTGACAGATGTGGGGGTCGCCATCGGTACAATTTTCCGCAAAAACGACCATAACAGTTTTGAAATTGTAAAACTGTTATGGTTCCAATTCAATTTTTCTGAATCTGTATTAGATGCTGCGGCGGCGTTATCATGGCCAGCATTGAAAACATGTCGCGTCCGGATTGTCCGGCCGCTGGCTATGGTTTGGAGCGGTAATGAACTTTGTTGCGTTGGTGACTTATCTGTTGGTGATGTCGATCACGCCGGGGCCGAACAATCTGGTATTGGCCTCGTCCGGGGTCAATCACGGTTTTTCCCGCACGGTGCCGGCCTTGCTGGGCATGTCGCTGGGCCTGTCGGTGCAGGTGGGCCTGTTGACGGTGTTCCTGGGTAGCCTGGTCGCCGTCATCGCTTCGGTGCAGATTTACCTGGCCATGGCCGGCTGCTTGTATTTGCTGTGGCTGTCCTGGGGCATGGCGCGCTCGGCGCCGGCCGCGGGCGAGTCCGGCGGCGCGCCTATGGGTTTTTGGGGCGGGGTGCTGTTCAACTGGTTGAATCCCAAGGTGTGGCTGATGGGTTTCAATATCGCGATGGTGTTTCTGCCGGCCAAGATGAACGCCTGGCATGCCGGCCTGCTGTTCGCGGCGCTGACTTTCGTCATCGGCCTGCCGTGCATCGCGCTGTGGGCGGGGTCCGGCGTGGCCGCGCGCCGCTTCCTGGCGTCGCCGCGCCGGTTGAGGGTTTTCAATTGCGGCATGGCGGCGATGCTGGCGGGTACCGCGATCTGGCTGTTGCTGGAAATGCTGCCGGCGCAGTCCTTGCACGCGTTGCCGCAAATGATTTGATGAATAGCTAAATCGATAGGGATGTTCTTGCTGGGGACATCGTCTATGCTGTCCAAAAGGGTAGGTGGCTTATCGTACAGGTATCCTGGGACGCACCCGGGCCGGGGTAGGCCGTAGGCGGGCAGCCGAGACGGGGGCATCATCATGACAGCAGCGGGTTTCGACGGCGTGTATCGTTCGAGCACGTCCTTCTACGGGGACAAACCGTCCCCATCCTTGGTCCAGTATCTGGAAAAATATCATGTGGCGGGCGACGGAGCCGGCCTGGATCTGGGTTGCGGTCAGGGTCGCAACGCCTTGTTTCTGGCTCAGCGGGGCTTCGCGATGACGGCGGTGGACGGTTCGGCGGAGGCGATCGCGAGTCTGGGCGAGGCGGCGGACGAGCGCAGGCTGAACGTGAGCGGCAGGGTGGCGGATCTGGCCGGCCTGGAGCTGGAGCCGGGGCGTTTCCGGCTGATCGTCGCGAATACTTCGCTGGATCATTTGGGTGCGGACGAGGGCGAGGCGCTGGCGCGCCAGATGGCCGCCGCGCTGGAGCCGGGCGGCCATCTGTTCGTATCGGTGTTCACGGTCGACGATCCGGGGTGCGACGCCCTGGGCCGGGTGGCCAGCGAGACGGCCTCCTACGTCAAGCATTACTACCAGCCGGGAGAGCTGCGCCGTCAGTTCTCGGCGCTGAGCCTGCTGGCCTATCAAGAGGAGTATGCGCTGGATGTCGGCCATGGCCAGCCGCATTACCACGGCATCGCCCGGCTGTTCGCGCGGCGGGATCACTGAGCGCCGTTGCCGCCGACGCGCGGCGGGCTTTATCGGGCTCTCAGAACTTGTTTACGATCTCGCGAGCTAAGATGAGACAAGGCGTTGCGGCTGAGCAAGCGGAATGTACACGTGGTGCATGAGTATTTCGAAGCGGTACTCGCCGCGTCACGTTTCACGACGCGCAGCAGAACGTAAACAGGTTCTCAGGACTCCAGCGCCCGGCGTATCACTCCTTCCTTGTCGGCCGGCCGCCAGCCGGCCGGCTTCAGCACCTTGCCGTCCTCGCGGCGCACAATCTTGCCGTCCACGCATTTGCGCATATTGGCGGCGTGGATCTCCCGCGTCATCTCTTCCAGCGGCAGGCCTTGCGACATCAGCAGGCCGCTGAGCACATTGAGCACGTCCACGCCCTCGGCCAGCAGCTCCGCCATCCGCCGCGCGCGTTCCGCTTCATCGCCGTCCTGGCGCTTGTAGTCGGCCAGCGCTTGCTGGAATTCCGCCAGCTCTTCGCCCAGCATGGTTTCCCACATCGCCAGCTGCTGCGGCTGCCATTGCGGCTGAGCCGGGCTGGGGATGTCGAACTGCTGCATGAATTGGCGGCGTAGGGCGAAGAAGTTTTCCATTATTTAGCGTCCTTCTGTTTTTGTGATCCATATATTGTGTTTTATCGGCGGGCAGGGCGCAAGCGGCGGGCAAAACAAAGCCCCGCCGGGGCGGGGCTGAATCGGGGCGCTGCGGCGTTTACGCCTGAGCGCTCAGCGCGGCCAGCGCGTCGAAGTAATCGGGGAAGGTCTTGGCCACGCATTTGGGGTCGTTGATGGTGACCGGGGCGCCCAGCAGCGAAATCAGGGAGAAGCACATCGCCATGCGGTGGTCGTCGTAGGTGTCGATCTCGGCGTTCGGCGTCAAGGCCGGCGGCGGGGTGATGCGGATGTAGTCCTGGCCTTCTTCCACCACGGCGCCGACCTTGCGCAGCTCGGCGGCCATCGCACTCAGGCGGTCGGTTTCCTTGACGCGCCAGCTTTCGATATTGCGCAGCGTGCTGGTGCCGTCGGCGGCCAGCGCCGCCACCGCCAAGGTCATCGCCGCGTCCGGGATGTGGTTGAAGTCGGCGTCTATCGCCTTGAGCGGGAGGCTGGCGCGGGCTTCTATCCAATTGGGCCCCATGCTGACTTCGGCGCCCATCAGGCGCAGCGCGTCGGCGAACTTGACGTCGCCCTGAATGCTGTCCGCGCCCACGCCCTCCACCCGCACCGGGCCGCCCGCCAGCGCGCCGGCGGCGAGGAAATAGGACGCGCTGGAGGCGTCGCCTTCCACGTGAACCTCTCCCGGGGAAATATAAGTCTGGCCGCCGGGGATGGTGAAGCGGCGCCAGCCGTCGCGCTCAACCCGCACGCCGAAGCGCGCCATCAGATTGAGGGTGATTTCGATATAGGGCTTGGAGATCAGCTCGCCGCTGACTTCGATGACCGCGGTTTCGCCGGTCAGCGGCAGCGCCATCAGCAAGGCGGTGAGGAACTGGCTGGACACATTGCCCTTGACCGGGATGACCCGGCCGGCCTCCAGTTGCGCCGGCGCGATGGTCAGCGGCGGGTAGCCGGGCTGGCCTTGGTACTGAATCTTGGCGCCGGCCACGCGCAGCGCGTCCACCAGATCGCCGATCGGCCGTTCGTGCATGCGCGGCACGCCGCTGAGTTGGTAGTCGCCCTGCATCAGCGCCAGCGCGGCGGTCAGCGGGCGGAAGGCGGTGCCGGCGTTGCCGAGGAACAGATCTGCGCTTTTAACCGGAAATTCGCCGCCCACGCCCTGCACGCGGAAGTCGCGGCTGTCGCCTATCTGTTCGATCTCCACGCCCAGCAGCTTCAGCGCCGCCAGCATGTGGCGGATGTCGTCCGAATCCAGCAGATCGCGCACCAGGGTGCTGCCGCTGCCCAGCGCGGCCAGCAGCAGGGTGCGGTTGGAGATGCTTTTCGAGCCGGGGAGCTTGATGGCGCCGGACAGGCGGAGGACGGGGGCGAGATGCAGTTGTTCCATGGCGGTTCGGGATCTTGTGTTCTTGGGGTTGGCGAAGGGCGACGCGGCGCCCGTCGGACAATGTAACCGCCAGGAAGGTCTTTGCGCAAACCCGCGTGGCGGCGCGTCGGCGCGGCGCGCGTCGTAGAATCTTGCTGCGCCGGCCCGCGGCTTTGAGATAAAATCGACGGTTTGGCCGGTTGCCAGTCGCGGCGGCCGGCGCGAATTTCTGCAAGGACATCGTCTGTACATGACCGCACCTGTCATCGCCATCGACGGCCCGTCCGCCTCGGGCAAGGGCACCGTCGCCGCCCTGGTCGCCGCGCGGCTGGGGTTTCATTATCTGGATTCGGGCTCGCTCTACCGGCTGCTGGCGCTGTTCGCGCAGCGTCACAATATAGGCTGGGACGACGAGCCGGGCCTGGCCGCGGCCGCCTCCGGCTTGCCGGTGGAGTTCGCCGACGGGGCGGTGTGGCTGGAGAGCAACGACGCCAGCGCGGCGATACGCAGCGAGGAAATCGGCATCGGCGCGTCCAAGGTGGGCGCGCTGCCGGCGGTGCGCGCCGCGCTGTTGCAGCGCCAACGCGATTTCTGCCAGTTGCCGGGCCTGGTGACGGACGGTCGCGACATGGGTTCGGTGGTGTTTCCCGCCGCCGCCTTGAAGGTGTTTTTGACCGCCAGCGCCGAGGAACGCGCCGAGCGCCGCTATAAGCAGTTGATCGGCAAGGGAGATTCTGCTAATCTCCCACGGATTCTGCAGGACATTATCGATCGGGACGCGCGCGATGCCGCCCGGCCGGTAGCGCCGCTGCGCCAGGAGCCGGACGCCTTTTTGCTCGACACCACGGAGCTGACCATCGACCAGGCGGTCGCACAGGTTCTACGTTGGTTCGAGGAAAGACAGGTCTCCGGCCTATGATTTTTTTGTCGGGTGAAAATGCTGCAAGGCAATAAACCCGTTGTGCAACCCTAACCCCGCACGCCGCAAGGCGCGCACCGAGAGTACGCTTGATGACTACCCTCTCCATGGAAAACTTCGCTCAGCTGTTTGAGGAAAGCCTGACCCTTCACGACATGCGCGTGGGCGAGGTGATCACTGCCGAAGTGGTGGCAGTTGATTCCAACTTTGTAACCGTGAACGCAGGCCTCAAGTCCGAGTCCCTGATTCCGGCTGAAGAATTCAAGAACGACCAAGGCGTGGTCGAAGTGGCCATCGGCGACTTCGTTACCGTCGCCATCGACGCGCTGGAAAACGGCTTTGGCGAAACCAAGCTGTCCCGCGAAAAAGCCAAGCGCCTGGCCGCTTGGGTGGAGCTGGAAGAGGCTCTGGAAACCGGCAAGATCCTGTCCGGTCTGATCAGCGGCAAAGTCAAAGGCGGCCTGACCGTTATGGTCAACGGCATCCGCGCCTTCCTGCCGGGTTCCCTGGTTGACGTGCGTCCGGTGAAAGACACCACCCCGTACGAAAACAAACAGATCGAATTCAAGGTCATCAAGCTGGATCGCAAGCGCAACAACGTTGTTGTGTCCCGTCGTTCCGTGCTGGAAGAAACCCTGGGCGAAGAGCGCAAAGCTCTGCTGGAAACCCTGAAAGAGGGCGCCATCATCAAGGGTATCGTCAAGAACATCACCGACTACGGTGCGTTCGTTGACCTGGGCGGCATCGATGGCCTGCTGCACATCACCGACCTGGCATGGCGCCGCGTGAAGCACCCGTCCGAAGTTCTGGCCGTGGGCGACGAAGTGGAAGCCAAGGTACTGAAGTTCGACCAAGAGAAGAACCGCGTATCCCTGGGTCTGAAGCAACTGGGCGAAGATCCGTGGGTGGGCCTGTCCCGCCGCTACCCGTCCGGCACCCGTCTGTTCGGCAAGGTGACCAACCTGACCGACTACGGCGCGTTCGTGGAAATCGAACAGGGTATCGAAGGCCTGGTGCACGTGTCCGAAATGGACTGGACCAACAAGAACGTACACCCGTCCAAGGTTGTTCAGGTTGGCGACGAAGTGGAAGTCATGATCCTGGAAATCGACGAAGACCGTCGTCGCATCTCCCTGGGCATGAAGCAGTGCCTGGCCAACCCGTGGAACGAGTTTGCCGACAACTTCCACAAAGGCGACAAGCTGAAGGGCGCGATCAAGTCCATCACCGACTTCGGCGTGTTCGTTGGCCTGCCGGGCGGCATCGACGGCCTGGTTCACCTGTCCGACCTGTCCTGGAACGAAGCTGGCGAAGAAGCCGTGCGCAAGTTCAAGAAGGGCGACGAGGTTGAAGCCGTTGTTCTGTCCATCGACGTTGAGAAAGAGCGCATTTCCCTGGGCATCAAGCAGATGGAAGGCGATCCGTTCAACAACTTCGTTGCGATGAACGACAAGGGCGCTCTGGTTAAGGGCACCGTGAAGTCCGTTGACGCCAAAGGCGCCGTCGTGACTCTGGACACCGATGTTGAAGGCTACCTGCGCGCTTCCGAACTGTCCCGCGACCGCGTGGAAGACGCTCGCTCCGTTCTGAAGGACGGCGAAGAAGTGGAAGCCGTGATCATTGCCGTGGACCGCAAGTCCCGCAACATCAGCCTGTCCATCAAGGCTAAAGACGCTCAGGAAGACAACGTTGCTCTGAAGAGCCTGTCCGTTGACAGCGCTTCCGCTGGCACCACCAATCTGGGTGCCCTGCTGAAGGCAAAACTGTCCGGCTCTAACGAGTAATTGAGACATGACCAAATCTGAGCTGATCGCTAGGCTGTCGGAACGACTCGCCGAGCGCAATTCTCAGTTGGTCTACAAAGACGCTGAGTTGGCTGTCAAAACCATTTTGGATGCGATGGCCAATAACCTGGCGCAGGGAAACCGGATTGAAATCCGCGGTTTCGGCAGTTTCGATTTGAACTACCGTCCGCCGCGGATTGGCCGCAACCCCAAGTCGGGCACCAGCGTCTCGGTTCCTGAGAAATATGTGCCGCATTTCAAGGCGGGTAAAGAATTGCGCGAACGCGTCGATCTGTCCCTGTTGGAGCAGAGCGAAGCCTAGGCGTTCAAGCCCTGTCTAGCGAATCCGAAGCGCCGCTTTTTGCGGCGCTTTTTCTTTGCGCGGCTGAAATTCCAGCTTGGGTTGCGCCGGGCTATCGTTTAAACTTGCACTCCGGCAAACAAATCGAGCGAGATCATGCGTTACCTGCTTCGTATCGTTGAATTGGCCCTGTTGGTATTCCTGATCGCGGTCACCGTGCAAAACAGCCATGCGGTTGAATTCAAATTGTTCTTCGGCCAGTCCTGGTCCGCGCCGCTGATTGTGTTTCTGCTGCTGTTTTTCGTGGTTGGCGCGCTGGTCGGTCTGCTCGCCACGCTCGGCTATTATCTGCGCAGCCGGAAAGAGCTGTCCCAATTGAAAAAAGAATTGCGCAACCGTCCCCCCGCCAGCAAGGTGATCAGCGACCCCAGCGACGCGATCGCCGATTGAGCCTAGCGCGAGCGGCGGAGCGAGCCGGCGCCGCGCCTAGGCGCCGCCGCGATGGAATCCGTCGTTCTTGATGATGCCGCCCGGGAGCGGCTGTTGTTGTTTGTCCGGAAAGGATTGCTGTTGGAACTGGATTTGTGGTGGTTGCTATTGTTTCCGGCCTTTTTCGGCCTGGGTTGGTTTGCCGCGCGCGTGGACATGCGCACGGTGCTGAAACAGGCGAAGGCGGTGCCGACCGGATTTTTCCGCGGCCTGGACGCGCTGGTGGAGGACAAGACCGATATCGCCGCCTCGGCCCTGGCCGAAGTGGCGCGCCAGCAAGGGTCGGCGCTGGAGTTGCAGCACACCTTGGGCAAGCTCTACCGCAAGCGCGGGGAGAACGACCGCGCCATCCGGCTGCATCAGCGCATGCTGGACGCGCCGGATCTGCCGGCCGAGCACCGCGACGCGGTGCGCTTCGAACTGGCCCAGGATTTCCGTAAAGCGGGCCTGGTGGACCGGGCGGAAGAGATTCTGATCAAGCTGCAGGACGGCAATATGGGCCTGGCCGCGCGGCGTCAGCTGCTGGACATCTACCAGCAGGACCGCGATTGGCACAAGGCCATCGCCACCGCCAAGGAGCTGCGCAGCGACGCGCATTCCTTCCAGCACGAGGTGGCGCAGTTCTATTGCGAGCTGGCCCAGGGCGAGTTGTACAAATCCAATAGCGAACAAGCGCGCCACTATGTGGAAGAAGCGTTCACGGCCAACCGCAAGTGCGTGCGCGCCAGCCTGATCCTCGGAGATATCGAGTTCGCCGGCGGTCATGTGGAGGCGGCGATCGCGGCCTGGCAGAACATTGAAAAGCAGAATTACGAATACTTGTCGATGGCCGCCGAGCGGCTGTTCGACGCCTATGAGCGGCTGGACAAGCCGCTGGAAGGCATCGCCTTGCTGCGCGGCTATCAGAAGACATTCCCGCAGCTGGAACTGACCGATCTGCTGTACCAGAAGATCGCCACTTACGAGGGCGAGGAAAAAGCGCTGGAAGTGGCGCGCGAGGGCGTGCACGCCCGTCCCAGCCTGTCCGGCGTCTACCGCTTGATCGAGGCGCAGATGGACGAATTGAGCCCGGAAGGGCGGATGGACGCGGAAGTGGCGCGCGCGCTGGTACTCAAGCACGCGCAGCGCCTGAGCGTGCACCGTTGCAAATGCTGCAACTTCCGCTCGCGCGCCTTCTTCTGGCATTGCCCGGCCTGCGGCGAGTGGGAGGGGTTCACCGCCAACCGGACGGAATCGCAGTAAGCAGCAGCGCCGCTGACAAAACGCCTAGATGTACTGCTTACGTCTGCGCGCCTTGCCTCTGCTTCTCCGCGAGGTGTTGTCAGCGGCTTGGGCGCAGGGATAGTTGTGCAGCCGCCAGAGAGCGGCTGCGCTGATTTGAATACCGGCCGTCGGCGAGCGTCGGCGGCAAGAATGGAGCAAGCATGAATCCTTTGATCGCAGCCGACGCGGCGCAGCCGACTTCGCCCGTCGTCGTGGCCCTGGACTTTGCCGACGCGGACAGCGCCTTGCGCTTCGCCAGCCGCCTGGACCCGAGCGAGTGTCGCCTCAAGGTGGGCAAGGAGCTGTTCACCTCCTCCGGCCGCAGCCTGGTGGAGAGTCTGGTGGCCAGAGGGTTTCAGGTGTTTCTGGATTTGAAGTTCCACGATATTCCCAATACCGTGGCCCATGCTTGCAAGGCGGCGGCGGAAGCCGGCGTCTGGATGGTCAATGTGCACGCCTCCGGCGGCCGCCGGATGATGGAGGCCGCGCGCGAGGCGCTGGCGCCGTACAGCCAGCGTCCGCTCTTGATCGCGGTGACGGTGCTGACCAGCATGGAAGCGGCGGATCTGGCCGAAATCGGCATCGCCGCGTCGCCGCAAGAGCATGTGTTGCGGCTGGCCGCGCTGACCCGCGACTGCGGGCTGGACGGCGTGGTGTGTTCGGCCCAGGAAGCCGGCGAACTGAAAGCCGCGCTGGGCCGCGAATTCAAACTGGTGACGCCGGGCATCCGCCTGGCGGACAGCGTAGCCGACGATCAGCGCCGGGTGATGACGCCGACGACCGCGCTGGCCGCAGGCTCCGATTATCTGGTGATAGGCCGGCCCATCACCCGCGCCGCCGACCCGCTGGCCGTGTTGCGCGCGATCAATCAAGACATTCAGCACTATCAGGCTCAATAAAATATGAAAATCACAGTTATCGGTACGGGGTATGTCGGTCTGGTGACCGGCACGTGTCTGGCGGAAACCGGCTATCACGTGTGCTGCCTGGATGTGGATCCCAATAAGATCGCCATCCTGAAACAGGGCGGCATTCCGATTTTCGAACCCGGTCTGGAAGACATGGTGCGGCGCAACGTCGCCGCCGGCCGGCTCAGCTTCACCACCGACATCGCCGAGTCTGTGGCCTTCGGCGACGTGCAGTTCATCGCCGTCGGCACTCCGCCGGACGAGGACGGCTCCGCCGACCTGCAATACGTGCTGGCCGCCGCGCGCAATATCGGCCGCCACATGACGGACTACAAGGTCATTGTCGACAAGTCCACGGTGCCGGTGGGCACCGCCGACCTGGTCAAGGCGGCGGTGGCGGAAACCCTGGCCGAGCGCGGCGAGGCGTTGGAATTCAGCGTGGTGTCCAACCCGGAATTCCTGAAGGAAGGCGCGGCCATTGACGACTTCATGCGCCCGGACCGCGTGGTGATCGGCGTAGACGACGAGCGCGCGGCCGCGATGATGCGCCGGCTGTACGCGCCGTTCCAGCGCAATCACGAGCGCGTGCTGCTGATGGACGTGCGCTCCGCCGAACTGACCAAGTACGCGGCCAACGCCATGCTGGCGACGCGCATCTCCTTCATGAACGAACTGGCCAATCTGGCCGAGAGCCTGGGCGCCGACATCGAGCAGGTGCGGTTGGGCATGGGCTCGGATCCGCGCATCGGCTATCACTTCCTGTATCCGGGCGTGGGCTACGGCGGTTCCTGCTTCCCCAAGGACGTCAAGGCCCTGGTGCAGACCGCCAAGGAAAACGGCCATGACTTGCGCGTGTTGAGCGCGGTGGAAGAGGCCAACGATCTGCAAAAGCTGCGCCTGGTGGACAAGGTGCTGGCGCGTTTCGGCCAAGATCTGTCCGGCCGCCGCTTCGCGATGTGGGGCCTGGCCTTCAAGCCCAACACCGACGATATGCGCGAAGCGCCCAGCCGCGTGATCGCGGAAGAACTGAGCCGCCGCGGCGCGGAAGTGGTGGCCTTCGATCCGGTGGCCATCCATGAAGCGCAACGGGTGATGGGCGACATCGCCGGCCTGAGCTTCGCCGACGACATGATGGCGGCGTTGCGGCAGGCCGACGCCTTGCTGATCGTCACCGAATGGAAGATGTTCCGCGCGCCGGACCTGAGTGCGGTCAAGCAAGCGCTGAAGCAGCCCTTGGTGTTCGATGGCCGCAATATGTACGATCCGGCCTGGATGCGCGAGCAGGGCTTCGATTACTTCGCGATCGGCCGCTGAGGATAATCATGGGCCTGATGCAAGACCTGGGGCTGGACAGCTCCAAACTGGCCGCCGAACTGGCGGAAGCGAAAGTCCTGGTGGTGGGCGATGTGATGCTGGACCGTTATTGGTTCGGCGACGCCACCCGCATTTCGCCGGAAGCGCCGGTGCCGGTGGCCAAGATCGAGCGCATTGAAGAGCGCGCCGGCGGCGCCGCCAACGTGGCGCGCAATATCGCCGGCCTGGGCGGCAAGGCCACCTTGCTGTCGGTGGTGGGCGACGACGAAGCCGCCTCGGCGCTGGAGCGCCTGCTGGCCGCGGACGGCATCGCCACCTCGCTGAAGCGCGACCCCAGCATCGCCACCACCATCAAGTTGCGCGTGGTGGCGCGGCAGCAACAGCTGATCCGCCTCGACTTCGAGGACGCGCCCAGCCATGAGATCCTGGCCGGCAAGCTGGAAGAGTATCAGCAGATCCTGGCCGAGCACGACGTGGTGATCCTGTCCGATTACGGCAAGGGCGGGCTGACCCACGTCAGCAAGATGATCGAACTGGCGCGCCAGGCCGGCAAGCCGGTGTTGATCGACCCCAAGGGCGACGACTACAGCAAATACGCCGGCGCCACGCTGTTGACGCCCAATCGCAGCGAGTTCCGCCAGGTGGCCGGCCGCTGGGCGTCGGAGAGCGAGCTGACCGCCAAGGCGCAGGCCTTGCGCGCGGACTTGGCGCTGGACGCCTTGCTGGTGACGCGCAGCGAGGAGGGCATGACCTTGTTCCGCGACGAGGGCGTGGTGCATCAGCCCACCTTCGCGCGCGAAGTCTACGACGTGTCCGGCGCCGGCGACACCGTGATCGGCACGCTGGGCCTGGGGCTGGCCGCCGGCCAGCCGCTGCCGGTGGCGATGAGTCTCGCCAACGCCGCCGCCGGCGTGGTGGTGGGCAAGCTGGGCACCGCGGTGTGCAGCCAGCGCGAACTTTTCGCCGTGTGATCCCGTCCAGTCAGGCTGGATCCTGAAGGAGAACACATGCAGCACTATACCGATGCCATCTTGGCGTTCTGGTTTGGCGGCGGCGACGACAGTTTCCTGTCGGTGCCGCGCAGCGCCTGGTTCAAGAAGGATGAAGTGTTCGACGGCATTATCCGCGAACGCTTCCTGGACGCGTGGCGACAGGCGCGCGCCGGGGAACTGCCGGCGGAGGCCGGCGACGCTCGCCGCGGTCTGGCCTGGCTGATTCTGACCGATCAATTTCCGCGCAATCTGTTCCGCGGCTCGGCCGAGGCCTTCGCCACCGACGGCCAGGCGCTGGCGCTGGCGCGCGAGATGGTGGCGCGCGGCCTGGACCGGCAACTGCCGCATATCGCCCGCACCTTCGTCTATCTGCCGTTCGAGCACAGCGAGTCGCTGGCGGATCAGGACGAAGCCGTGCGCTTGTTTGAAGCCATGGCCGAGGACGCGGCCATGGCGAGTTTTATCGATTACGCGCACCGCCACCGGGACGTGATCGTCCGCTTCGGACGCTTCCCGCATCGCAACGCCGCGCTGGGCCGGACGGACACGCCGGACGAGAAGGCCTATCTGGCCGAGCCCGGCGCCGGTTTTTAAACGCGCAGCAATATTCTCGCGCCGTCGGCGATGGCCGGCGGCGGAAAGGCAAAACATGACTATCGTCGTCACCGGCGCCGCCGGTTTTATCGGTTCCAACCTGGTCAAGGCGCTGAACGAGCGCGGCGTCACCGACATCATCGCCGTGGACAATCTGTCCAGCGGCGACAAGTTCCGCAATCTGGTGGATTGCGAAATCGCCCACTATATGGACAAGCACGACTTCCTGGCCTTGCTGCTGGAAGGCGAGTTTGAGGGCGAACTGTCCGCCATCCTGCACCAGGGCGCGTGTTCCGACACCATGAACCACGACGGCAAGTACATGATGGATAACAACTATCAGTACACGCTGGCCCTGTTCGACTACTGTCAGCACGAGGAGATTCAGTTCCTCTACGCCTCCAGCGCCGCCACCTACGGCAAGGGCACCGTGTTCAAGGAAGAGCGCCAGTACGAAGGCCCGCTCAATGTCTACGGCTATTCCAAATTCCTGTTCGACCAAGTGCTGCGTCAACGCATGAAGGAAGGCCTGAGCGCGCAGGCGGTGGGCTTCCGCTATTTCAACGTCTACGGCCCGCGCGAGCAGCACAAGGGCCGGATGGCCTCGGTGGCCTTCCACCACTTCAATCAGTATCGCGAACACGGCAAGGTCAAGCTGTTCGGCGGCTGGGACGGCTGGGGCAACGGCATGCAAAGCCGCGACTTCGTGTCGGTGGAGGATGTGGCCAAGATCAATCTTTATTTCCTGGACCACCCGGAAAAGAGCGGCATCTTCAACCTGGGTTCCGGCCGCTCGCAGCCGTTCAACGACGTGGCCGTGGCCACTGTCAACGCCTGCCGCCGCCATGACGGCCAGCCGGCGCTGAGCCTGGACGAGATGGCGGCTCAGGGCATCGTCGAATACGTGGACTTCCCGGACGCGCTCAAGGGCAAATATCAGAGTTTCACCCAGGCCGACATCGGCAAACTGCGCAGCGCCGGTTACGGCGCCGAGCTGTTTGACGTCGAGCAGGGCGTGGATCGCTACGTGGATTGGCTGATCAAGCAATGACGCTGCGCGTCCGGCAGGCGGCGCGGCTGCTGATGCTGGACCCGGCGGGCAGGGTGCTGCTCTTTCCCTACCAGCCGGCGGACCGGGCCGAATACTGGTTCACGCCGGGCGGCGAACTCGAAGCCGGCGAAAGCCTGGCGGACGCGGCCCGGCGCGAATGCCGTGAAGAGACCGGTCACCTTATCGCCGATCCCGGCTCGCCGGTGGCCCGCCGCTCATTCGAGTTGACGCTGTTGGACGGAGAACGGGTGCGGGCGCTTGAGCATTTCTTCCTGATCCGCGTTGAACACGCGAGGCTGGACGACGGCGGCTGGACCGAGCTTGAGCGGCGGGTGATGGGGCGGGGCCGTTGGTGGCCGCCGGAGGAACTGGCCGCGTCCGGCGCGCGCTATTTCCCTGAGGACTTGCTGGCGATGCTGGCGGAAGCGTCCGCGGGCTGATAGTTGCAGCAACGGTTATTTGCTTAGACATAAGGATTCCGTCTTTGCTGATAGCCAATCGGTATAATGGCCGTTCCCCGTTGGAGAACGCGTCGTGTACAAGCATCTGGAAGATTTCGTCGGCCACACCCCCTTGGTCAGACTCAAGCGCCTGCCCGGCGTCACCAGCAACATCGTGCTGGTCAAGCTGGAAGGCAATAACCCGGCGGGCTCGGTCAAAGACCGGCCGGCGCTGTCCATGATCCGTCGCGCGGAAGAGCGCGGCGAGATTCAGCCGGGCGATACGCTGATCGAACCCACCAGCGGCAACACCGGCATCGCGTTGGCGATGGCGGCGGCGATGATGGGCTATAAGATGATCCTCATCATGCCGGAGAACTCCAGCGCCGAGCGGGTGCAGGCGATGCGCGCCTACGGCGCGGAAGTGGTCCTGACCCCCAAGGAAGCCTCCATGCCGGGTTCCATCGACCTGGCTCGCAAGATGGAAGCCGCCGGCCAGGGCCGCATCCTCGATCAATTCTCCAATCCGGACAATCCGCTGGCCCACTATGAAAGCACCGGGCCGGAAATCTGGCATGACACCCGGGGCGGCGTCACCCACTTCGTGTCCAGCATGGGCACCACCGGCACCGTCATGGGCACCAGCCGCTATCTGAAGCAGCAAAATCCGGCGATCCAGATCGTGGGCGTGCATCCGGAGCCGGGCAGCCAGATCGCCGGCATCCGTAAATGGGAAGACCCTTACGTGCCCAAGATTTGCGACTTCTCGCAACTGGACGATTTGCAGCACGTCGGCCAGCAGGAGGCCGAGGATATGGCGCGGCAACTGGCGCGCGAGGAGGGCATCCTGGCCGGGCCTTCGTCCGGCGGCGCCTTGGCGGTGGCGCTGCGCCTGTCGCGTCAGCTGGAGAACGCGGTCATCGTCTCCATCATCTGCGACCGCGGCGACCGTTACCTGTCCACCGGACTGTTCGGCTGAGAGCGAGGGTTCACGCCCCTTCCGGCCAAGGCGCTTGTGAACCGCGTCACAAGACGGACGGCGCGGCGGAACGCAGTGTTCGCGTTTTGGCGCTGGCGTCCGGCGCCTCATGTCGCTAGCATCGGGAGTCCATTGTCCCCGTCCCGGAGGCTCCGATGCTGCTGCATGTCGATTCCCGTTTTCTCAGCCCTTACGCGCTGTCCGCCTTTGTCGCCCTGAAAGAAAAGGGGCTGACTTTCGAACTATCGACCGTCAGCCTGGAGGCGCAGGCCAATCTGGCGGCCGACTATCGGCGTCAGTCGCTGACCGCCCGCGTGCCCATGCTGGAAGACGGCGAGTTCCGTCTCAGCGAATCCTCGGCCATTGCCGAATATCTGGAAGACGCTTATCCCGAACGCGCGCGGCTATACCCGCAGGACTTGCGCCAGCGCGCTCGCGCGCGCCAGCTGCAAGCCTGGCTGCGCAGCGATCTGATGGCGCTGCGGGAAGACCGCAACACCGAGGTGGTGTTTCTGCGTCCGGCGGCGGGCACGCTGGCGCCGGAAGCGCGCCAGGCGGCCGGCAAGCTGATCGCGGCCGCGGAGCAATTGCTGCCGGCCGACGGCGGCGAGCTGTTCGGCGCCTGGTGTCTGGCCGATACCGATCTCGCGCTAATGCTGAAACGGCTGCAATACGACGATGCGCTGCCGCCGCGCTTGGCCGCCTACGCCGAGCGCCAATGGCGGCGGCCGGCGGTGCAGGACTGGCTAGCGCGGGGACGGCGGGCGGCCTCGGCTTGAAGGGCTGAGCGCGCGCCCGCGCCTGGACTGCCGTTTCAGCGATGCACGTCGTGGGTGACGAAGGGCCGGTCCGGCGACGGCATCTCCAGCCAGTCCGGATGGCGTAGTGTGCGGCGGATGTCCTGATAGCCGCTGGCCCAGTGCGCGCGCATGGTCTGGGCGCCGAATTGATAATCCTTGTGGTGGTCTTCGTACTCCTTGTCCTGGTAGATCAGGTGTATCACCTTCAACAGCCGGCCGCAGGCCAGTTCGTGGGCGTGGCGGTAGGCCGGGTGTTCGCGTTGCGCCTCCGGCACCAGTTCCATCAGCTGCCGCAGTAAGCCGCGATAGTTCTGTTCCCGTTTCATCGTGTCGGTGATCTGCCGGGTGCGGCTGGAGTACTGGATGTCCTTCTGACGCATCGCGATCGCCTTCATGTCTGTGGGCGGTTCGCCCTTGGCGCTCCACAGGTCCACCTGGAACACCAGCGAGTTCTTGCGCGGCTCGGTGCTCAGTATCTGCTTCAGCGGCGTATTGGACACCAGGCCGCCGTCCCAGTAGTACTCGCCGTCTATCTCCACCGCCGGAAAGCCCGGCGGCAGCGCGCCGGAAGCCATGAAATGCTCGGCGCGCAGTTTTTGGCGGGTATTGTCGAAGTAGACGAAGTTGCCGCTGCGCAGATTGACCGCGCCCACCGACACCCGCATCTGATCGCTGTCGTTGATGCGGTCGAAATCGGCGAAACGTTCCAGCGTGCCCTTCAGCGGCGAGGTGTCGTAAAGGCTGCAATTGGCGGGCGAGGGCGCGCCGCTTGGCCAGGGCGAGCGCGGCAGGAAGAAGCCGTTCTGGCCCTCGGTCAGCGCGCGCCAGGCCTCCCAGCTCGCCATCAGTCCGTTCAGCCCCGCCGGCCAATGGTGGGTGTCCAGTTGGCTGAAGGGGCTGGCCGGCAAAAACGGCGGCCGGCAGATGGTGTCCCAGAAGGCGCGCAACTGCTCCACCCGCCGCTCCGGCGGGTTGCCGGCGATGATGGCGGCGTTGAGCGCGCCGATGGAAATGCCGGCCACCCAGTTGGGGTGCAGCTCGGCCTCGGCCAGGCCCTGGTAGACGCCGGGCTGGTAGGAGCCCAGCGCGCCGCCGCCCTGCAGCACCAGCGCCAGCACCTGGTAGCGGTGGCCGGGCGGCAGGCTGCGGCTCTGGTACAGGCCGCCGCTCTGCGGGCAGGCGGGGTTGTGCGGCGGCGTCATTGCATATACCAGCCGTGGCTGACAATCACCGATTGTCCGGTGAGCGCGGCGCTGGGGAAGGCGGCCAGGAACAGCGCGGTCTGGGCCACGTCTTCCACCGTGGTGAACACCCCGTCCACGGTATTGCCCAGCATCACGCGCTTGACCACTTCTTCCTCGCTGATGCCCAGCTCTTTGGCCTGCTCCGGAATCTGCTTCTCCACCAGCGGCGTGCGCACGAAGCCCGGGCAGATCACGTGGGCGCGCACATTGTATTCCGCGCCTTCCTTGGCCAGCACCCGGCACAGGCCCAGCAGCGCGTGTTTGGCGGTGACGTAGGCGGATTTGAGCTTGGATGCCTCGTGGGAGTGCACCGACCCCATATAGATCACGGTGCCGCCGCGCTTGTCCTGATACATATGGCGCAGCGCGGCCTTGGTGGTGAGAAAGGCGCCGTCCACGTGGATGGCCTGCATCTTCTTCCAGTCGGAAAACGAGTAGTCCACCAGCGGGTTGACGATCTGGATGCCGGCGTTGGAGATCAGGATGTCCAGCCCGCCCAGCGCGTCCACCGCCGCCTGGGTGCCGGCGTTGACGGATTCCTCATGGGTCACGTCCATCGCCACGCCCACCGCCTTGCCGCCGGCGGCCTTGATCTCTTCCGCCGCGGCTTGCGCCGCCGTCAGGTTGATGTCGGCGATGGCCACCGCCGCGCCGGCGCGGGCGTAGGTTTCCGCAATGGCTTTGCCTATGCCGCTGGCCGCGCCGGTGATCAATGCCACTTTGCCGTTCAATTGCATGCTGCTCTCCTTGTCGTCGGGTGGGGTGCGCCGCATAGCGGCTTGGCGCCGGTTTCCGCCTCGTCTCGTCCTTGCTCGCGAGACTTTGAACAGGTTCTGTAAGTACAGGCGCTTAGTTCAGGTAATCGAATTCCACTTCGCCCAGGCCCAGGGTCAGGTCGGCGACGATGTGGCGCGCCTCCACCACTTCCAGCACCGGCAGTTCCGCCACCGGGGCCAGCGCGTGGGGAAACAGCGCCAGCGCCGCCGGCCCGCTCCAGGCGCCGTGCACGGTGACGTCCTTGAGGTGAAAGCGCACCAGCTCGCAGATGCGAACGCTGCCGTCCACATGCGGGATGATCTTCAAGAGGAAGTTGGGCGTGTTGACCATGGAGCGCTGCAGCGCGCTGGCGTCCTGGGCGTGATGTTTGTAGCCCATGGTGGCGGTGGCCACCCGCACCGGGCCGTAGTCCAGTTCGCCCACCAGGGTGTCGGTGCGCACTTGCAGCCGCGGGCAGGCCAGCTTCTTGGGAAAGCCCCACAGTTCGCGGCCGCCGGCGATGGGCGGGTGGTCGTTCAGATACATCGCGTGGGTGTAATTGCCGGCCACGCCACCCAGCAGAACCGGGATCACCTGGCCGCTTTCGGTGTAGTCGCCAAAGCCGGTGGAGTCCGGCATGCGGATGAACTCGAAGTTGACCAGATCCGAGGCCGGCTGCAGCGGTTCCGGCACCGCCTCGCGCAGCTTGGCCGGATCGGTGCGATAAGTGATGATGAAGAATTCGCGGTTGGTGAAGCGGTAGGGGCCGCGGGGGAAGGCGGGGTTGGTCAGCGGCATGGCGAAGGCCTGCTCGCGGATGGCGTCGATGTTCATACGTGCTGCGCTCCCTGGATGGCAAAAGGTCGCGCCGGGACGGCGCGGCCGCTGCTGCGAAAGGAGCCCGCCGGCGGAACGGCCCGACGGGCATGCGTGCATCTGGCTCCGATGGTACAGGCAAAGATCCCATACAGATAGCTTGGCGCGGCGTCGCCTGTCCATTGGGACGACGCCGCGCGCCCGGCCGCTGTCTTTCCGCTCGGCGGCAAGGAGGGCGTCGGCCACCGCGCCGCCGTGCTATGCTGTCGCCGTTGCGGCGAATGAGCCGCGGCCCGCCACCGTGCCGGCGGAGTCGGCACTTGCAGTTTTGGATGGACCGTATGAGCAAAAGCATCATTTCCGACATGGACGGAGTGATTTATCGGGGCAAGCAACTGATTCCGGGCGCGCGCGATTTCGTCAACCGCCTGACGCAGGGCGGCACGCCCTTCCTGTTTCTGACCAATAACGCGGAGCAGACGCCGCTGGATCTGAGGCTGAAGCTGGAGAGCCTGGGCATCAACGGCGTGACGGAAGACAACTTCATCACCAGCGCGATGGCCACGGCGATGTTTCTGCGCAGCCAGACGCGCAAGGCCATGCCCACCGCCTACGTGGTGGGCGGCGCCGGCCTGATCAACGAGCTGTACAAGGTGGGGTTTTCCATTTCCGAATCCCATCCGGACTACGTGGTGGTGGCCAAGTCCCAGACCTTCAGTTTCGAGCAGATCAAGAAGGCGGTGCGTTTTATCGACCAGGGCGCCAAATTCATCGGCACCAACCCGGATATGATCGATCCGATAGAGGGCGGCGGCTACGAGCCGGCCGCCGGCACGCTGCTGGCCGCCATCGAGGCCGCCACCGGCAAGAAGCCCTACATCGTGGGCAAGCCGAACTCGCTGATGATGATGCTGGCCACCCGCAAGCTGGGCGTGCATCCGGAGGAGGCGGTGATGATAGGCGACCGGATGGACACCGACATCGTCGGCGGCATAGAAGCCGGCATGGGCACCGCGCTGGTGTTGTCCGGCGTGTCGTCGCGCGAATCCATGGAGCAGTTTCCCTACCAGCCGGACTATGTGTTCGAGAGCGTGGCGGAGATTGATCCGGGGGCCTTGTAAGAGCCTGGCTACGTTCTGTTGCGCGTCGCGAGGCTTTGAACAAGCCATGGCCGGTCAGGCCGGCGTCGGACGAAAACAGGGCCGCTCCCGTTTGGGGGCGGCCCTGTTTGTTTGCCGTCTAGATCCCGCTCGGCCCGGCGAGGCGCTCAGCGCTGCTCGGCTTGGGCCGCGGCTTCCCGCAATTTGTCCTTCTTACTCTTGCGTTTGCCCTTGACGCCGCCGTTGTCGGCTGCCGGGTTCGTGGCGGCGCTCGCGGCCGCGGCCGGGCTGGCGGCGACGGGTTCGAAACCGGCGATCCGTTCGCGCGGCAGTCGCAGTTGCTGGCGTTTCTCTATCAATTGGAAATGTGCGGCGCAATCGGCGCTGACGAAGCTGATGGCCTCGCCGCTGGCGCCGGCGCGGCCGGTGCGACCGATGCGGTGGGTGTAGTCCACCGGCGAGCGCGGCAGATCGTAGTTCACCACCACCGGCAGGCGGGCGATGTCGATGCCGCGCGCGGCCACATCGGTGGCCACCAGAACTTGCAGACGGCCGGACTTGAGGTCGGCCAGCACCTGGCCGCGTTGTCCCTGGCTGCAATCGCCGTGCAGCGCGGCGGCGCGGACGCCGGCGGCCTGCAGCTTGCCGGCCACTCGGTCTGCGGTGTGGCGGCTGGCCACGAAGACCAGAGCCCGCTCCCAGCCATGGGTGTGCAGCAGATGGCGCAACAACATGGTGCGCCGGCCGGCGTCCACCTCGATGACGCGCTGGCGGATGTCCGGCGCGGCGACGTCGCCGGGCTCGATGTCGATATGCCGCGGCTGGTTCAGCAGTTGCTCCGCCAGCGCGCGCACGGCGGGCGGGAAGGTGGCGGAAAACATCAGGTTTTGCCGGTAGGGCGGCAGCTGCGCCAGCACGCGGGCCAGTTCGTCGGCGAAACCGAGGTCGAGCAGGCGGTCGGCCTCGTCCAGCACCAGGGTGTCGACGGCGGCGAGCCGCAGCGCATTGTGCGCCAGCAGGTCCAGCAGCCGGCCGGGCGTGGCCGCCACGATGTCGGCGCCGCCGCGCAAGGCCATCATCTGAGGATTGATGGAGACGCCGCCGAAGACCACGGCGATCTTGGGCCGGCGCGGCAGGCCCTGGGCCAGCTGGCGCAGGGCGTCGCCCACTTGCGCCGCCAGTTCCCTGGTGGGGAGCAGGATCAGCGTTTGCGTCTGGCGAGGCGAGGCCTGGCGGCCAGCCAGCCATTGCTGCAACAGCGGCAGGCAGTAGGCCGCGGTTTTGCCGGAACCGGTTTGCGCGGTGGCCAGCACGTCGTGGCCTTGCAAAACGGCGGGGACGGCGGCGAGCTGAACCGCGGTGGGGGCCGGGTAGCCCTGATCGCTGGCGGAGGCCCAGTGAGGTGAATGACATGGATTGGCGTTGACGGCGATGTACTTGAAGCGGCAGGAGTATCGACGCTGCCCGCGGCCGGGTCAAGCGGGGCGTGGCGTCGCCGCAACGCGCGTTGCGCAGCGGGAAGTCCCGTTTGCGAGTACTATCTGGGCTCGCTATCAAGTTAAAGTCATACGCACATGCAAACAGAAGTCAAAGAGAAACCCCGCTACGCCCTGGTGGCCTCGGTCCAGTTGCCCGATGTCAGCGATGTCGAGTTCGAGGCCTCGCTCACCGAGCTGAGCGAACTGGCCAAGACCCTGGGCTTCCAAGTGGTGCGGACCTTTGTGCAAAAGCGTAACAGCTTCGACCGCACCGCCTATATGGGCGTGGGCAAGCTGGAGGAAATCAGCCAGTTCGTCAATCGCGGTCTTCGCAACGACGAGCTGGAGGACGCGCCTCCGGTCTTGGACGCCGGCACGGTGGAGATCGACGCCCTGCTGGTGGACCACGAAATCTCGCCGTCGCAGGCGCGCAATCTGGAGCTGGCCGTCGGCTGCGAGGTGATGGACCGCACCATGGTGATTCTGGAGATCTTCCACCGCAACGCCCGCTCGCGCGCGGCGCGCGCCCAGGTGGAAATCGCCCGTCTCGGTTATATGGCGCCGCGCTTGCGCGAGGCGGCCAAGCTGGCCGGGCCGCAAGGCCGGCAGCGCAGCGGCATGGGCGGGCGCGGCGCCGGCGAATCGCATACCGAGCTGGATCGTCGCAAGGTGCGCGACCGCATCGCCGAGCTGCAGCGCGAAATCGTCGCGATGGAGCTGGAGCGCAAGACCCAGCGCGCGCGCCGGCTGGAGCGCCAGGGCCAGGGCCTGGGCGGGGTGTCGCTGGTGGGCTACACCAATGCCGGCAAGTCCACGCTGATGCGCGCCTTGACCGGCAGCGAAGTGCTGGTGGCCAATAAGCTGTTCGCCACCCTGGACACCACGGTGCGCGCCATCTACCCGGAAAGCGTGCCGCGGGTGCTGGTCAGCGATACCGTGGGCTTCATCAAGAACCTGCCTCACGGCCTGGTGGCCTCGTTCAAGTCCACGCTGGAAGAAGCGCTGGACGCGGCCCTGCTGCTGCATGTGATCGACGCCAGCGACCCGGGCTTCCAGCGTCAGCTGGAAGTGACCGACGAGGTCTTGAAGGAAATCGGCGCCGACGAAGTGCCGCGCATCCGGGTGTTCAACAAGATAGACCATGTCGGCGACGCGGCCGAGCAGGCGGCCTGGGCCGCCGAGCTGCGGCAACGCTATCCGGACTGTGTGGTGATGAGCGCGCGCCGCCCCGAGGAAGTGGCGGCGCTGCGCGCGCTGATCGTGGCCTTCTTCCAGCGAGATCTGGAGGAAGGCGAACTGCTGCTGCCGTGGTCCGCTCAGCAACTGCGCGGCGAAATCTACAGCCACTGCCAGGTGCTGGAAGAACGCGCGGAGGAAGAGGGCAGCTGGTTCCGCGTGCGCGGCGAGCCGGACAAGCTGCGCAGCCTGCGCGAGCAGTTGAACCCCGGCTCGCAGGGGCGTCAGAAGGAGTATTGGGAAGTCTGAGGCCTGAGCCTACGGCTCGGGCGTGGCGGAGCCGGGCCGTTCCTGGAACGCGCCCGCCGCCCCGCGTTTCGCAGAGATGGCGCAGACGCTTATCCTCCGTGAGCGCGCATCTGCGTATAATCCCTCCCTCGTGCCCCGGCTTTTGTCCGCGGGCATGCTTATTCATAGCATTCCGCCGGGACGCAAGTGGTCGCCGGGCTGCTGTTTTCTTGCTTCCTAAAATTCTGCAACACTGCTATTCCCAATGATTATTCTGAAAAACGTGGCTTTGCGTCGCGGAACCAAAGTCTTGCTGGACGGCGCGACAGTCAATATCAACCCCGGTGAAAAGGTCGGCCTGGTAGGGCGCAACGGCGCGGGCAAGTCTTCACTGTTCGCGGTCTTGAACGGCAGCCTGCACGAAGACAGCGGCGATTTCTCCATCCCCAGCCAGTGGCGGATGGCGCAGGTGGCGCAGGACATGCCGGAAACCTCGCAGACCGCCACCGAGTTCGTGGTGGAAGGCGATACCGCCTTGCTGGCGGCGCGGCGCGAAGTGGCCGAAGCCGAGGCGGGCGAGGACTATATGCGCATGGCGCATGCCTACACCGCGCTGAACGACGCCGGCGAGCATGACGCTCCCGCGCGGGCGCAGGCGCTGATCCTGGGCCTGGGCTTTAGCGTGGCCGAGTTGCAGCGGCCGGTGAACAGTTTTTCCGGCGGCTGGCGCATGCGTTTGCAGCTGGCGCGCGCGCTGATGTGCCCGTCCGATCTATTGCTCTTGGATGAACCGACCAACCACCTCGACCTGGACGCCTTGGTCTGGCTGGAGGCCTGGCTGAAACAGTACGCCGGAACCATGGTGGTGATCAGCCATGACCGCGAATTCCTGGACGCGGTGACCAATGTCACCCTGCACATCGACCACGGCAAGCTGGTGCGCTATGGCGGCAACTACAGCAAGTTCGAGGACATGCGGGCGGAGCAGATGATTTTGCAGCAGGCCGTGCTGGCCAAGCAGCAGGAGAAGATGGCGCATCTGCAGAAGTTCATCGACCGCTTCAAGGCCAAGGCAAGCAAGGCCAAGCAGGCGCAAAGCCGCGTCAAGGCGTTGGAACGGATGGAGAAGATTGCGCCGGTGCTGACCGAGGCCGACTTCCAGTTCGAGTTCAAGGAACCGAGCAGCCTGCCCAACCCGATGCTGACCATGTCTCAGGCCTCGTTCGGTTATCCGGCGGCGGAGGGAGCGGAGGAAGGCGCGCCGCCCGTCGTGATCGTCAACGGGGTGAACCGCTCCGTGCTGGCCGGGCAGCGCATCGGCATTCTGGGCGCCAACGGCCAGGGCAAGTCCACGCTGGTGAAGACGGTGGCCGAAGCGCTGACGGCCACCGGCGGCGAGATCATACGCGGCAAAGGCTTGAACATCGGCTACTTCTCGCAGCAAGAGCTGGACGTGTTGCGGCCGGAAGACGATCCGCTGCAGCATATGCTGCGCTTGGCGCGAGAAACGCCGGCGCAGTTGCGACCGCCATCCAACGACTGCCGCGAGCAGGGGCTGCGCAATTTCCTCGGCACCTTCAATTTCAGCGGCGACATGGTCAAGCAGGCGGTGGGCAGCATGAGCGGCGGAGAGAAAGCGCGGCTGGTGCTGTGCATGATCGTCTGGCTGCGCCCCAATCTATTGCTGCTGGACGAGCCGACCAACCATCTGGACCTAGCCACGCGCGAGGCCTTGAGCGTGGCGCTGAACGAGTTCGAGGGTTCGGTGATGCTGGTCAGCCACGACCGCGCGCTGCTGCGCGCGGTCTGCGACGAGTTCTGGATGGTGTCGCGCGGCGGCGTCAGCGATTTTGACGGCGATCTGGACGACTATCAGGTCTATCTGTTGGAAGAAGCCAAGCGCCGACGCGAAGAGGCGGCCGGCAAGCGTTAAACGGCGGCAGGCCCGCCCGCAGTCGGAAAAGTCATAAAAGGCAGTGTCGCCATGGATCGTGGCGGCGCTGCCTTTTTGGTTTGGGGTTCAGTTCAGCGGCAGACCTGGGCGGTCTCAAGGCTTGGGCGTGAAGCCCAGCGCCACCGAGTTGATGCAATAGCGCTCGCCGCTGGGCTCGGGACCGTCCGGAAACACATGGCCCAGGTGGGCGTCGCATTCGGAGCAGCGCACCTCGGTGCGAACCATGCCGTGCGAGGTGTCGACGATGCGGGCGATGCGCGCGCCGGCGGCTTCGGCCCAGAAGCTGGGCCAGCCACAGCCGGGGTCGTATTTGGCGTCGCTGTGGAATAGCAGGGTGCCGCAGCAAACGCAGTGGTAATCGCCGTTTTCGGTGCGGGTATAGTGTTCGCCGCTGAACGGGTGTTCGGTGCCGGCCTGGCGGGTGACGCGGTATTGTTCCGGCGTCAGCTGTCTTTGCCATTCCTGATCGGTTTTTTGCAGGGTCATGGTGTGCTCCTTTGCGGATGGTTTAAGTCTATTTTAGGGCCGGGCGCGGCTGCGGTACATCCGGCCTTGAGGTTTTGCTTGCCTGCGGCGCGGGCGGCGAGGGCGTTGACGGGCTCCTGTCCTGACCTTTAGTCGTGCCGGCGCCCCGCGGATGACAGCAACCGCATGGGGGGAGCGGGAGAATATGTCCTGTCTTATTGTTAATATATTAATTTAATTGAAAAGTACTTCTGAATAGCGCCTTTGTTTTCAAGCGTTCGGCGATTTTTGGTCTTTCCTCCAGGACGGTGTACTGTATTTGATACAAAAATCATTATCTGTTGTAAATTTTTGTTGTTTTTGTTGGGGCGAGCCATCAGAGTGGCGGCAGTGTCCGGCGCCGGCCGATCCGGCCGTGAGAAAGGACCAGGAGGGCATCTTGGCATGCCGTGACGTGTGTGGATCAAGCGATTTATAAGCGCCTGTCCAAAGCCCTGCGAGCAAGACGAGGCAAGGTCTTGCGGCTGAAGACGAGGAATAAACAGGCGCTGGAGGGGCACTCTGAAGATGGATTCGCTGTGTTGCGCCCAGGGGGCGCAGCGGACTTTGAACAGGCTATTAAGGGGACTTCATGTTGAAGCTTGGAAACGGATTGGTGACGCTGGCGAGCGGTGTTCTCGGCGTGTCATGGCTGCTGTGTCCTGAAGTGAGCGCGGCGGCCGCCACCGGCATCGTGGCGGTGAATAGCGGTCAGTGCTTGAATGTCGGCGGCGGTTCGACCAGCTCCGGAGCCGGCATCATTCAATGGCCTTGCTCGGCGGGGAGCAATGAGCAATGGACTTTCGTGCCCTTGGCAAACGGCTTTTACCACATCGTCTCGCAGAAATCGCAGATGTGCTTGAATGTGCCGGCTTCAAGCCGAAACCAGGGCGTTCAGCTGATTCAATGGCCATGCCAAAGCGTGGCGGTGGCCAATGATCAGTGGAAAATCCAGCCGGTGGATGTTGGCACTTACCATATCGTGTCGGCCTCCAGCGGCCAGTGCGTGAACATCTTTTCCGGCGTTGCGACGCAGGGAACCAAGGTGGTGCAATGGCCGTGCCAGGGCAAGGCGCAGGTGAACGACCAGTTCATGTTCGATTATCCCGGCGCCAAAAGCGCGGCGCTTCCCTCCGCCTGGAGCGGTGTGATTCCTCTGCCGGTCACCCCGGTGGGCGTCGCCAATCTGCCGGACAACAAGTTGATGATGTGGTCCGCGGATTTTCCCGACGCCTTCAGCGGGGACAGCGGCAATGGCAATAGCAAGACCTATACCGCGCTGTTCGACGCGGCGAAGAACGCGCCGCTGCCGTTGACGGTGGTGACCACCGGCGCGAATCTGTTCTGCCCCGGCACGTCGATGTTGCCCAACGGCAATCTGCTGATCAACGGCGGCTCCAGCAGCCCTAAAACGCAAATATACGATTGGGCGGCCAAGCGCTGGAGCGCCAGCGGCAATATGAACATCCCGCGGGGCTATGAGGCCAATACCGTGTTGTCGGACGGCCGGGTGCTGACTTTGGGCGGTTCCTGGAGCGGCGGCTACAACAGCAAGAGCCGGCCCAACCGCAGCGGGGAGGTGTGGGGCAACGGTCATTGGACTGTGCTTTCCGGTGTGCCGGAAAACAATGTGATCGGCCCCGATCCGCAGGACGCCAACGGCAGCGTGTACCGCGGCGACAACCATTTGTGGCTGTTCGCCGGCAGCGGCGGGACGGTGTTCCATGCCGGCCCCAGCGCTCAGATGAACTGGATAGGCACCAGCGGAGCCGGCAGCATCGTTTCGGCGGGGACGCGCGGCAATGATCCTTACAGCATCAACGGCAATGCGGTGATGTTTGACGCCGGCCTGATTCTGAAGCTGGGCGGCGCGCCGGCTTATCAGCAGAACACGGGCACCACCTATGCGAGCAACTCAGCCCATCTGATCGATATCCGCGGCGGACCCAAGGCCCAGGTGAAGGTGAAGTCGCTGCCCGGAATGAGCTATCGCCGCGCATTCGCCAATGCGGTGGCCTTGCCCGACGGCGACGTGGTGGTGGTGGGCGGGCAGACGATACCGCAGCCGTTCACGGACTCCTATGCGGTGCTGACGCCGGAGCTGTGGAGTTCGGCGAAACAGGTGTTCCAGCCCTTGAAGCCCATGCAGGTGCCGCGGACCTACCATAGCACGGCGATTCTGTTGCAGGATGGGCGGGTGTTTGTCGGCGGCGGTGGCTTGTGCGGCGCCGGCTGCCCGCAAAATCACTTGAACGCGGAGATCCTGACCCCTCCTTATTTGTTGAACGCGGACGGCAGCCCGGCGGCCCGGCCGGTGATTAGCGCCGCGCCGGCGCAGGCGCGGCCGGGGAGCGTGATCGAAGTCAAAACGCAGCAGGCGGCGAGCCAGTTCGCCTTGATGAGGCTGTCCGCGGTGACGCATTCGGTCAACAACGATCAGCGTCGGATCGCTTTGTCGGTGTCGCAACTCGCGCCGATGGCGGGGGAAATGCGTTATTCCCTGCAGATTCCCGCGGATAGCGGCGCGGTTTTGCCGGGCTACTACATGTTGTTCGCGATGAGTCCGCAAGGGGTGCCCAGTGTCGCTCGCATCATCGCCATCAATTAAACGCGGCTTGGGCGCGCTCGCCTGCGGGCTTGCCCTGTGGGGGACGCCGTGCGCGGCCGGCGGCGAGGAGGCTGTGGACGGCGGCCGGCTGTTCTACGGCCAGACCGCCTTGGTCGGCCAGCTGTATGTCCATAACCGCCCCTTGGACAGCGAGTACGCGCGTTGCGCCAACTGTCATCGCCTGCAGGATCAGGCGCGGGCGGATGGCCGGTTTGCGCCGGACTTGGGCGCGCGCTTCTTGACGGAGGCCAGCGCCAGGCGCGGGGGGCCGGAGCGGGCGTATACCGAACCGAGCTTTTGCGAGATGTTGCGTAGCGGGAAAGACCCGACCGATATCCTGATCGGCACGGATATGCCGCGCTACCGGCTGAGCGCGGCGGAATGCCGGGCTTTATGGCTTTTTCTACAGGGGCATTAGCATGCAAGGCAAGGGCGGCGCGCCGTTGAATCCGGGACGGCGGAGGTTTGCGATGGGCTTGGCGGGCCTGGCGCCTTTATGGCTGGCGGGGCCGGCCGCATTGGCCAAAACCGCGTGGGCCGGAAATCTGGCCCTGGCGCACGGAGAGATCTCTCCGCCGCTGCCGCTGCCGGACTTCATGCTGAATGACAGCGATGGTCAACGGCGCAGCTTTCACGCCTTGTCGCAGCGGCGCGTGACGGCGGTTCAGCTGATTTTCACCGCCTGCTCAAATGTCTGCCCGATCCAGGGCGCGACGTTTCGGCAAGTGCAGGATTTGCTGCCGGAATCAAAGCGGGCGCGGATACAGTTATTGTCGTTGAGTCTTGACCCATTGAACGATTCGCCGGAACAGCTGCGGCGGTGGCTGGCCCGGTTTCGGCCTAAACCAGGCTGGCGGGCGGCCCGCCCCGAGCTGGCCGACCTGGATCTGATGCTGGCCACGTTCAATCAGCGTCGGACGGATTTGAGCGCGCACCACACGGAGGTCTTGCTGGTGGATTCGAAGAGCCGCTTGGTGTGGCGCTCAACGGAATTGCCGTCGGCGGAAACCATCGCGCGCACTCTGCTGGCCTTGGCGTAGTTGGCGGCCGGCCGCGCCCCGCTTGGGGGCGCGGCCGTCTTGCTATTGAATTTCGTCCAGCGCGGCGGCCAGGTGGGATTCGTCGGCCCATTGTTCAAGCCGCCATTGCCCGTCGCTATAGCTCAGCCAGTTCAAGGCCGCGTTGGGAATGGGGAAGTCGCGGGCTTCGGACATCGGCTTGCCGGTGGCCAGCCGGTACATCATTTCCAGCACGCCGCCGTGGGTGACCACCAGCAGGGTCTGGCCCAGATGGCGGCGGGCGATGCCGGTGAAGCCGTCGCGGATGCGGCCCATGAAGGCGTTGAGGCTTTCCCCGCCCTTGAGATCGTAGTCCGGGTCGCGGGATTTGAGTTGCAGATAGTCGTCGCGGATGCTGTGTTCCGCCTCGGCGTAGGTCAGGCCCTGAAACACGCCCATATGGCGCTCGCGCAATTCGGCGCTGAAGGTGGGCGTCAGATTCAATCGCGCCTGCAGCGGCGCGGCGGTCTGGCGGGTGCGGGTCAGGTCGCTGACGTAGAGGGCGTCGAAGGGGTAGCGTCCCGGCCATAGCGCGCGGCTGAGGCTTGTCGCCTGTTCCTGGCCGGTGGGGTTGAGGGGGATGTCGGTGTGGCCTTGCAGTCGATATTCGCGGTTCCAGTCGGTTTCGCCATGGCGGACGATGCAAAAACGGGTGGTGTGCTGCATTCCTGTCTTTCTGATTTTTTAACTGCCGAATTGCGGCGGGGCGGAGTTATAGAATGCCCACGCCGGAAATGTCGCGCGCCAGGTTGGCGGCGTAGTTGTCGGTCATGCCGCCGACGAAGTCCAATACTTTCATATAGGCCTGATACAGGCTGTCGTCACTGCGGATGTGCTGTTCCAGCAAGCCCATGGCCAGGTGCTCGCGCGGGCTCAGGCGCTCGGCGCCCTTGCTGACGTAGGCGTGGGCGGCGGGGATCAGCGCGTCCAGGATGCCGGCCATGCACGGGTAGGAGGCGAGTTCGGTCACCAGCTTGGTGCGGTGGCGGTAGACCCGGGTGCTGGCCAGTTCCTTGGCGTGGATCAGCGCGTCCTGCACTTGGGCGCCGCATAGGTTGATCAAGTCCTTGGCCGGGAATTCGCCGCGCAGCAGGCTATCGTGGTGCAGCATGAATTTCTCGGCCACTTCGCTGACGCAGCGGCCGATGGCGATGCCGCGCAGGGTGCCGCATTTCTGACGCACGTCCTGCATGTCCCAGATGCGTTCGTATTCGGTGAAGCCGGAGAACAGGGTTTCGAACTCTTTGAAGTCCAGGATGCCGATCTCCACCGCGTCTTCCAGGTCCAGAATGGCGTAGCAGATGTCGTCGGCGGCCTCCATCAGGTAGGACAGCGGGTGGCGGCTCCATTGCATCACGCCCTTGGGCAGCAGGCCCAGCTCCGAGGCCACGCGCTGGAAATAGGGCAGTTCGGTGCGGTAGATGTTGAATTTGTCGCGCGCCTGGGCGGCTTCGGCGTCCGATGTCCACGGGTATTTGATCAGCGCGCCCAGGGCGGCGGCGGTCAGGCGCATGCCGCCTTCGCCGGTGTACATTTCCAGCGTGGCCAGCATGCGCAGGCCGTGGGCGTTGCCTTCGTAGGTCTGCACGTCGCGGATTTCCTCCGGCGCCAGGCCGTGCAGCCAGTGGGCGTTGCGTTCGGCGCGGAACCAGTCGCGCAACGCGTATTCTCCGGTGTGGCCGAAGGGCGGATTGCCGATGTCGTGAGCCAGGCAGGCCACTTGCACCACGGCGCCGATATCGTGCGGCGTGTAGTTGTCCGGCAGCAGATGGGCGTGCTGCATCATCATGCCAACGCGGTTGCCCAGGCTGCGGCCGACGCTGGCCACCTCCACGCTGTGGGTCAAGCGGTTGTGGGTGTGGTCGTGGCGCGCCAGCGGGTGCACCTGGGTTTTGCGGCCCAGCCGGCGGAAGGCGCTGGAGAACACCACGCGGTCGTGGTCGATGTGGAAGTCGGTGCGCAAGCCCGGGCTGCCTTCTTCGGTGGCCGGGGTGCGGGTTTCCTTGACGTGGCCCTGAATGACTTTGAAGCGTTTGGTGGAGAGGAGTCGTTCCCAATTCATGCGTGCGGAGGAGGTCATGGCGTGGCCCGTGGTGCTGTTGTATTGATGATATGGGCGCGGCGGGCAAAACAAAAGAGCCAGCGCGGGGCTGGCTCTTGGAATGGGGTCGCGGGTTTAGCGTTTGCCGGTCTGATTGCCGACCACGCCGCCCACCGCGGCGCCGCCCACGGTGCCGATGGCGTCGCCGCCGGTGAGCACGGAGCCGAGCACGGCGCCGGCGGCCGCGCCGATGGCGGTGTTTTGCTGACGCTTGGACATATTGGCGCAACCGGACAGCAGGCTGACGGCGATCAGGCTGGCGGCAATGGCTTTAACGGCGGATTTGCTGGTCATCGAAGTCATGGAAGTCTCCAAAAACATAAAGTAGGTCTTGTGTAGTTTGAGACGCTTGGAATGCCATCTGGTTCCTGTTTCTGCGCGCCTTTTCGTAACCATACGTACAGCATTCTATATGCTGTATTGATGATTTCCAGTACGCGGCGCGATATTAAGTAAACTAATTTGTTTACTTATTGCGATGGCGAGATTAGCATGGGCCATCGTCTCATTGGTATGCGTCATGAATGTTTCCCATCCCAAACTGATTTTGCTGACTGTCTGTCTGGTGGCGCTGATGAGCACGGCCGGCGTGGCCATGCCTTATCCCATCCTGGCGCCCATCTTCGTGAACTCCGCGCCGGATGCGTTCAACCACTTCCTGGGGCTGCCGCCCAAGCTGCTGTTGGGCGTGGCCCTGGCCGCCAATCCGCTGGGCATTTTGCTGGGCAGCACCTTGATTGGAGCGTTGTCGGACCGGCTGGGACGGCGGCGGGTGCTGACCGGAACCTTGTTGCTGACCTTTCTGGGCTATTTGCTGACGGCGTACGCTTTGTGGAGCCGCTGGTATCTATTGTTCGTGCTGGCGCGTTTCGTTACCGGCCTGACCGAGGGCAATGTGGCGGTGGCGCGCGCCATCGTGGCGGATCTGCATCCGCAATTGGACCGCGCGCGTTCCTTCGCCATTCTCAACGCGGTGCTGTACACCGGCTGGCTAGTGGGGCCGCTGATCGGCGGTTTGACCTTGCCGCTGGGCGAGGCGGTGCCTTTCCTGCTGGCGGCCGGCGCCATCCTGCTGTGCCTGGGGGTGCTGCTGGCCTTCCTGCCGGAAACCGGCGAGCGCATGCACCAGGAGCAGTCCTTGCTGCAGGTGATGCGCGGCCAGCACTCTTTTCGTCTGCTGTCGGCGGACCCTTTGCTGGCGCGGCTGTTCTGGATGCAGCTGGCTTTCGCCGTCGGGGTCAACGCTTTTTACGAGTTCTACCCCTTGTGGCTGGTGGAGTACGCGCAGCTGGACAGCCGCGGCATCGCGGTGGTGACGGCGCTGATGTGCGTGCTGATGACCTCGGCCAGCGCCTTGCTGGGCAAACTTGGGCATAAACGGGCGCCGCTGGAGCTGGCGCGCATCAATGCGGCCTGGGTGGCCCTGGGCCTGCTGGGTTTGAGCTTGCTGGCGGATCTGCCTTGGCCGGGCATAGGCTTGATTGTGTTGTTGGGCGTGCCACTGGCGATTTACAACGCCATCCTGCCCAGCTGGTGTTCGGAGCGCTTCGCCAGCCTGGGGCAGGGCAGCGTGATGGGCCTGCTGACCACAATCTTCTGCGTGGCCAATGTGCTGGTGGCCTTGCTGGGCAGCGTGCTGACCATTCTGGACACCCGTCTGGTGCTGGTTCTGGGCGCTTTGACGTGCGGCCTGGCCGCCGCCTGGCTGCAAGGCGTGATCCGCGAGGCGGAGGAGGTCCGGTGACTGCGGCGATGAATAGCGCGGATCGGCTGCTGTATCTGCTGAAAACGCGGGGGCCTCAGACGGCGCAGACGCTGGCGGCGGAATTGGGACTGACCAGCATGGGCGCGCGCAAGCATTTGCTCGCGCTGGAGGAGAAGGGGCTGGCGCGGATGGAGGCCCAGGCTCAGGGCGTGGGCCGGCCGGCCCAGCTCTGGCGCTTGACCGAGAGCGGCCATGGCCGTTTTCCGGACCGGCACGCGGATTTGACCTTGCAGTTGCTGGAGCAGGTGAGGGAGCTGTTTGGCGAGTCCGGCCTGGAGAGTTTGATTCAACGGCGAGAGGCGCAGTCGGAGGAGGAATATCGGCTGGCGATGTCCGGCGCGGACGGGCTGGGGGAGCGTGTGGCCGCGTTGGCGCGGATACGCAGCCAGGAGGGCTATATGGCGGAGGCGCGCCTGGACGGCGACGGCTGGTTGTTGCTGGAAAACCATTGCCCGATCTGCGCGGCGGCGCGCCAATGTCAGGGCCTGTGCCGCTCCGAGCTGGCGCTGTTCGCCCGGGTGTTGGGGCCGGGCGCGGAAGTGCGGCGGCTGGAGCACGCGCTGGAAGACGGCGGGCGGCGCTGCGTGTACCGCATCCATCCCTTGGCGGAGTGAGGCGGCGCGGCGCTTGCTTTTTGAATTCATGGACTTGCGAGATCTGATTGTATTTCGCAATGCGGATTTACCGGGATAGTTTTATCAGGTACATTCCGGCGTTTTTCCACGTGGTTGGCGCTTGCCCCGACGCTGGGCGGCGCCTGTTTGGTTGTCGCTCCCCGTCCTGGGCGAGGCCCTTGCTCAGGACCGTCATGCATTTCACCATTTTCGACACGCCCGTGATCCGGCCGCTGTTCCGCTGCTTGTCCATCGCCATGCTCAAGCTGAGCGGATGGAAGCTGCGAGGAGAGTTTCCCAAGCTGGACAAATACGTGCTGATCGGCGCGCCGCATACCAGCAATTGGGACTTTCCGCTGACGCTGGCCGTGTGTTTCGCCGCGCGGGCCAAGATCTACTGGATGGGCAAGCACACGCTGTTCGCCGGGCCGATGGGGCCGGTGATGCGCTGGCTGGGCGGCATTCCGGTCAAGCGGCATCAGAATAATTCCCTGGTGCAGCAGATGGTGGAGGTTTACCGGCGTTCGGACCGGCTGGTGGTGGCGATTCCGCCCGAGGGCACGCGCAAGGCGGTGTCCGAATGGAAGACCGGCTTTTATCACATCGCCTGCGGCGCGGAGGTGCCGGTGGCCTTGGCGTACCTGGATTACAGCCGCAAGGAGGCCGGCTTCGGCCCCATATTCACGCCCAGCGGCGATATCGACGCCGATATGCCGCGCATCCGCGCCTTTTACCGCGACAAGGTGGGCAAGCGTCGGAGCTGAGCCCGACTCCCGGAACCGCTTCAATGTCTGCCGCGCTGCAGCGGGAGGGATGGAACGGGGTCTTGAGAACCGTTTCGAAAGGCTCATACGCCATGAGTCCATTCCGCTTTCTCAGTGGCTTTCGCCTTGTCTCGCTTTTGCTCGCGAGACTTTGAACGGGCTCTCAGGGCGCAGCGGCCTGGGCGACGGCGCTGACCGGCAGAAACTGCAGGAAGGGGCCGGCGATCAGCGATTGACCGAAGTCTATGGCGCTGCGGCGCAGTTTCTCGTCCGACAATTCCGCCAGCAAATCCAGCCTGGCCATCATTTTGCCGAACTCCCGCTCGAAGGACAGATTGCGCACGCTGCCGATTTCATTGGATAGCAAGACCGGCGCGCCGCTGAGCTGGCGGTTGTTCAGCATCCAGGCCGCCACTTCCAGATTGTGCGAGGCGTTGGCCAGCTGCTGCGCGTCCAGCCCATGCACCAGGAACAGCTCGGTGCGTCCGCCGTAGGCGTCCACCAGCATGGAGCCCATGCCGTAAATCAAGGCGCCGGCCCGGTCGCCGCCAAAGCCGGGGTCGAAGGCCGCGCTCATCGCCGCGATCGAGCGCTGGCCGCTCAAGGCCGGCAGCGGGGCGTTGTTGCGGATGGAGCTCATGACCTGGCGCATCGCGGCCGGGTAGTCGGCCGCGCCGGTCTTGCGCCATTCTCTGGGATTGCGCTTGTACAGTTTTTCCAGCAGGGTTTGCAAGCTGGCGAGATTGTCGCGCATGGCCAGGTTGGCCATGCGATTGGCGCTGCTCTGCCCCAGCTCGTTGCCGCGAAAGTCGTCGCCGGCGACGGGCTTCTGCACCGGGGTGAAAGCGCAAGCGCTCAACAATAGCGCGACGAGCGGCAGCAAGGGCCTAAGCGACATGGGGGCTGAACTCCAAGAAGGTGGAATGCCCGTGGTGTACCACGCCCGCGACGGGCTTGGCAATGCGCGGCGAGCCCGCGCTTACGGCGTTTTGCCGGCGAACAGCGCTTTCCAGCCGTCCAGGCCCAGCTGTTTCAGCGTTTCGATATTCTTTTCATAGATGGCTTCCGCCTGCGGGAAGGCTTCCACCGCGCGGCCGATGCTGGCTTCGCGCAGCAGGTGCAGCGTGGGGTAGGGCGCGCGATTGGTGTAGTTCTCGATATCGTTGATGCCGGTGCCATCGAACTGGAACTTGGGGTGGAAGCTGGCCACTTGCAGCTCGCCGTCCAGTCCCATGTCTTCGACGATGGCGTCGGGGATGTCGAGGAAGTCGTTGAAATCCAGGAAGCGTTGCAGCGCGCGCGGGTGGATCAGCAAGGTGGTGTCGATCTCGTCCGGGCTGCTGTCGGCCAGCAGGCGCAGTTCGGAGGCGAGCTCTTGCGCCAACTGATCCGGCTGGGCGGCGTCGCTGACCACGTAGCGCACCTGGTTCTTCACGTAGACGCTCTTGGCGAACGGACAGAGATTGAGCCCTATCACCGCTTTTTCCAGCCAGTCGCGGGTGGCGGCGATGATGTGTTCGTGATCGTCGGAGACGGACATGGGAATTCCTTGCGTTGAAGCGTAAATGCAAAAAACCCGGCGCGAGGCCGGGTTTTCATCAAGCTGTACTAATCGCGATGATTAGATGGGCTGGATGTTGGAGGCTTGTTTGCCTTTCGGGCCGTCTACGACGTCAAAGCTAACGCGCTGGTTTTCAGCCAGGGTGCGGAAGCCTTTGGCATTGATCTGGGAGAAGTGAGCGAACACGTCGTCGCCGCCTTCATCCGGGGTGATAAAGCCAAAACCTTTGGAGTCGTTGAACCACTTAACGGTACCGGTTGCCATTTTGTTAATTCCTCAAAACGAGCAGTTGAAATAAAAGGCACGAAGTTCAAGGGAAATGGCGACTGAGGTACGGACTTAATGCCACTACGACAACAACACATCCACAACTTGAGCATCCTGCGGCAGGAATAGTGCCTATAGTTCCGGGACATGGCAAGCGTTTTCTGCATGGCCGAAAGGGTTTTTATCCTGTTTTTTCAGTATCCCCTGGCATTTCTACCGGGTTTTCTCCATTTGGGCTCAGGCGCCGAAGTAACCGTCCCGTTCCGCGCGGTCCAATTCCACGCGCAACCAGTCCGCCGCCAGCGGACAGCCGTCCTCCACTTTGCCCACCGCCATGCTCAGCACTTGTTGCTTGCCGACGCCGTTTTCGCGCCAGCTTTGGCCGCCGGATTGCAGATTGAGCAAGATGGGCATCAATCGGTCTATCGCGCGGGCGAAACGCGCTTCCGCGCTTTGGCGGGTCTCGAACTCCTGCCACAAGGCCAGCAGCTCCGCGGCCATGGGCTGGGGCAGCAGGCCCAGGATGCGGCGCATCGCGGCCAGTTCCTCGGCTTCGCGCTCGGCGGCGCCGTCCGCGGCGTAGACAAGGGTGTCGCCGGTGTCGATTTCGCCCAGGTCGTGAATCAGCAACATGCGCACCACCTTGTCGATGTCCACCGGCTCGGCGGCGAAGTCGCGCAGATTGAGGGCGAACAGCGCGATTTGCCAGCTGTGTTCCGCGGAGTTCTCGTAGCGGTCGACATGGGCGGCCTTGGTTTTGCGCAACACCGTTTTGAGTTTATCCACTTCAATAATGAAGGCGATGTGTTGTTGCAGCGTTTGCAGTGGGTTTTGCATGGGAATATCGGACATAAAGAGCGGACGATGCGCCGGGGGCGCAAATTATGCGCGGCGCGTGGCGGTTTGGAAAGGCCGCTGTCGCACGCTTTGCCGCATGCTGCATATACTGGAATGAAGGGCGATTGAAAATGGGAGGGGGCATGGGTAAGCAGGAGCTGACGCTGGAGATTGTGGAGCCGGAGGCGTTTCACGATTTCATGGAGGTGATGAGCGATTACGCGCCGCAGGTGGAGCACTTGGTTTGCCAGCTGGGTTTCGGCGACACCGACGCCGCTCAGATCGATCAGCTGTTTCGCTTGCTGCACAGCATCAAGGGCGACGCCAGTATGTGCCAGGTGCGCTTCGTGGTGCCTTTCGTCCACGCCTTGGAAAGCCTGCTGGAGCGGCTGCGCAGCGGCGAGGTGGTCTACGAGGACTCGATAGGCGATGTGATGCTGTTGGTGATGGACCGCTTGGGTCTGGCGCTGGAGGCGCTGGATAACCACGAGCTGCTGGACGATCTGCAGCTGCCTTTGCTGATGCGGGCCTTGAACCAGGTGGCGGAGTGCCCGGTAGGCGAGCTGCTGCAGCGTTGTCAGCAATTGGTGGAGCAGATCACCGGCATTCCCTTGCACGTGATCGAGTCGGATGCGCCGGCGGACGCCGCCGCGCAGCTGAGCCAGGGCGATCTGGCGTTTTTCCGGCTATTGGCGCTGCAGTTCGAGCAGCGTCTGCCGCAGTTTCAGGGCCGCACCGAGCGCAATCTGGAATTGGCGCTGGAAGCCAGCCGTCAGGCGCCGGGGATGGTGGACGACAGGCAACTGGAAGCGGCGGTGTATATGCACGATATCGGCATGATGCTGTTGCCGGAGTCGTTCTGGTTGAAAGTGGGGCGGATGAGCGAGGCCGAGCGCCTCCAGATGGCGGAGCATCCGGGTTGGGCTGCGGGCCTTTTGGAGAGGATGCCGGCCTGGGCCGACGCGGCGCGCATGGTGGCCCAGCATCACGAGATGCCGGACGGCCGCGGTTATCCGCAGGGCTTGCGCGGCGACGAAATTTGCAGCGGCGCGCGCATCCTGGCCCTGGTGGACGCGTTCGAGGCGGTGACCTTGAAGCACGCGCATCGGGGCTTGCGGCATTCGATGATGCGCGCCATCGCCGAGATCAACGCCTCGGAGCGCCAGTTCGATCCCTACTGGCTGGCGCGCTTCAATCAGGTGATCCGCATGCGGCTGGCGGCCTGCGCCAGACGGCCGCCGGGAGAGTAGCCGGTGTCAGACGCCGTGTTGTTTGAACCATTGCAGCATGCGCCGCCAGGCGTCGGCGGCGGCGGCGGCGTTGTAAGTCGGACGGTAGTCGGCGTTGAAGCCGTGGTCGGCCTCCGGGTAGACCACGATTTCGGAGGGCTTGCCGGCGGCGCGCAGCGCGGCCTTCATCTTGTCCACCGATTCCAGCGGAATGCCCTTGTCCAGGCCGCCGTAAAGCCCGAGCACCGGCGCATGCAGCTGGGCGACGACGTCCAGCGGCTGGCGCGGGGTGTTGGCGCCGGCCTCGCCCTGCAGCCGGCCGTACCAGGCGGCGCCGGCCTTGAGCGCCGGATTGTGCGCCGCGTACAGCCACGTCTGGCGTCCGCCCCAGCAAAAGCCGGTGACGGCCGCGCGCTTGACGTCGCCGCCGTGGCCGCCGGCCCAGGCCAGCGTGGCGTCCAGATCGGCCAGCACCTGGCTGTCGGGCACCTTGCTGACCAGGCCGCTGAGCAGTTCGCCGATGCTGGCGACCTTGCTCGGGTCGCCCTGGCGGAAATAGAGCTCCGGCGCCACCGCCAGATAGCCGGCCTTGGCCAGCCGCCGGCACAGATCGCGGATATGCTCGTGCACGCCGAAGATTTCCTGCACCACCAGCACCACCGGCAAGGGCCCGCCGGCCGCGACGGGCTTGGCCATGTAGCCCGGCATGACGGCCGGGCCGGTCGGGATTTCCACCGCGCCGGCGCTGAGGCCGTCGCCGTCGGTGAGAATGGCGCTGGCGGCGATGGGCTGCACCGCCAGCGCGAAGCCCACGCCCACCGCGCTGTTCAAGAAGTCCCTGCGCGAAGCGTCGACGCGTCGATTGCTTGTCATAACGGCATTCTCCAACGAGGCAAGAGGATTGAAGCAACTAGATTAATGTCATCGGCATTGCATGGCAAGCCGGCGCGAGAGCGGGACCGCGGGGGCTTCCTTAGGCCGATGGAATGCGGCATTATTCACAGCCATTGAAGCATGACTTAACGAAACGTAAATAGATTATGCCGGACTCCTCCAAAGTGAAGTTGCCCACCAGCTTCTTGCGCATCGGCCAGCAATTGCCGGTCGACGTATACGCCAAGAACGGTCTGCTGCTGCTGAAAAAAGGCCATTACGTGCTGACGCCGGAGCAGCGCGAGCGGCTGGTGACGCTGGCGCACGGCGACAGCGAGGAGGTGGCGGCGCGCTTGGAGCGCGAACAGCTGGAGCGCGCGGCGCAGCGCGAAAAAGAGGCCGCGGCCCAGGTGCAGCCCAACCCCATCATGGAACTGGGCTTCCAGACCCGCCGCGCCGAGGGCCTGCTCTTGCACGGCTTGGCGGTGCCGGGCCTGGCCGGGCGGCTGGCGGACATGGCGGACGCGTTGATCCGGCTGGCCAGCAAACAGCCGGACGGGGTGCTGGCCAGCGTGTTGCTGACGCCCTATCGCGATATCGGCAGCGCCCACAGCGTGCACGTGGCGGCCATCATGGCGGTGCTGGGCCGGCGGCTGGGCATGGAGGAGGCGCGCTTGCAGGCGGTGGTGGGCGCGGCGCTGAGCATGAACCTGGCGATCACCGGCCTGCTCAATCAATTGTCGCGGCAGCCGACGCCGCCGGACGCCGCGCAGCGCGACGATCTCTACGCCCATCCCATCGTTGGCTCCGCCATTTTGCGCGAGGCCGGGGTGGTGGACGAGCACTGGCATCTTCTGGTGCAGACCCATCAGGAGCAGCGCGGCGGCGACGGCTACCCGCAGGGGCTGCGCGGCGAGGACATCCACCCGGACGCGGCCCTGCTGCACATGGTGGACGTGTTGTGTTCCTGCATCCATCAGCCTCAGCCGGCCTTGCCGGCGCTGGTGATAGGCAGCTTGTACCGCGGCGAGCTGGGCGATTTCGATCCGCAGCACGCGGCCTTGCTGATCAAGGAGCTGGGCGTGTATCCGCCCGGCAGCTTCGTCAAACTGGCCAGCAACGAGATAGGCGTGGTCACCCATCGCAGCGACAAGGCCAATGCGCCGCGCGTGGCGGCCTTGCGCAAGCTGGACGGCGCGCCGTACGCGGACGCGCTGCTGCGCGACACCCGACAGAACGCCTACCGGGTGCTGGAAGCCGTACCGCTCGCGGCGGCGACGGTGAAGCCGGCCTATCTGGCCAAGCTGTGGCAGAAGTGAGCGGGTTCGGAACCGGCTCGCGATCTACCGTGCGCGGACAGGCATAATACGGAGAGTGTGGCTTAAGAAAGGCTCATACATAGTATGAGCCTTTCGCTTTCTCGGCGGCCATGCCGGGTTTTGCGCTGGCTTCGAGGGTTTGAACGGAAGCTCAGAGCCGTGCTTGCCCCAGCGGCCGCAGCTGAACGCCGGACACGTCCTTGATCTTCCAGATGCGGCGAATGTGGGCGAGATCGCGCTCGGCTTCGTCGCGCAACCGCGCTTCCGGCAAGAAGCTCATGTCCACGTCCACATTGCCCAGATAAACCGTCTCGCCGCGCTTCAGCTCAAACGGCGCGGCCAGGCGGAAGCTGCGCATCTTGCGGCTGACGCCCCAGGCCCCGTCCTCCAGCCAGTTGGCCCAGACTTGCTCTACCCGATACTGGCCCGGCTCCAGCGTGAACAGCATCAGTTTGCCCTCGGCCATGGACTTGCCCTGCTCGCCGAACACGGTGTCGGTCAGCAGGCTGGCGCTGTCGGCCGCTACGACGCGGCCGGCGGCGTTGGCGATGTTCAGCCCCAGCGTCGCGCTGTCCGGATTGGCGGATTTGCCGGTCAGCGACAGGATGGCGTAGCCGCGCTCGGCCGGCGGTTCCAGGGAGCCGCGCAGGCGTTCGGCCATGCCGGCGCAAGCGGAGAGCAGAAAAGCGCAGAGAGCGAGGACGAAGATTCGTGTCGGCATGGTTCTTCCTATCGTCCGCCGGAAGCGGCGGCTTGGCTGGAATTGTCCGCTGTTTGCGCTTGCGGCTTCAAGCCCAGCACCAAGAGCGCGCTGAGCAGCAGCGAGCCGCTGAGCCAGAAGTAAGCCAGGGTGTGGCTGCCGGTGGCGGCCTTGATCAAGCCCAGCGCGTAAGGGCCGATGAAGCCGCCGACATTGCCCACGGAGTTGATCAGGCCGATGGCGCCCGCCGCCAGCGTGCCGGTCAGAAACGTGGTGGGGATGGACCACCACACGCCCATCGGGCTGTAGACGCCGATGGCGAC
Organism: Chromobacterium sp. Panama; assembly: GCF_003052555.1. Lineage (NCBI taxonomy): Bacteria > Pseudomonadati > Pseudomonadota > Betaproteobacteria > Neisseriales > Chromobacteriaceae > Chromobacterium > Chromobacterium sp. Panama. The sequence continues at coordinate 2,681,568 of NZ_QARX01000001.1, read as the reverse complement.
GACGGTGACCGAGAGCAGCGCCACGGCGATACTGTCGCTCAAAGCGCCGATCAGGAAGCCGGCGGCGGCGAGCAAGAGCGGCAACGCCACATGCCAGCGCTTTTCCCCGCGGCGGGACGAGGAATGGCCCAGCCACAGCATGGCGGCCAGCGCCGCCAGCATGGGCACGGCGGAGGCGAGGCCTATGGCCAGCGGCGACCAGCCGGAGGCGTTCTTGATCACCGTGGGCATCCAGAAACTAAAGCCCCAGAAACCGGTAATCCATAGAAAATAGATCAGGCACAGCCGCAACACCGCCGGCTGCGCCAGTGCCTGGCGCAGCGTGGCCGGCTGTTGTTCACGCGTGGCGGCCGCTTCCGCCTTCAGCGTATCGATCAGATAGCGCTTTTCCTCCGCGCTCAGCCAGGCGGCCTGGGCCGGATCGTCCCGCAGCCACAGCAGTATGGCGAAGCCGTAAAGCACGGTGACGCCGCCTTCCAGCAGGAACAGGCTTTGCCAGCCCTTGAGGCCGAAGGGCTGCAGGCCCACCATCCAGCCGGCCAGCGGCGCGCCGACGATGGCGGAGACCAGCAGCGAACACAGGGTGATGGAAATGGCGCGGGCGCGGGTGTCCGCGACGAACCAGCGCGGGATCACCGAGGCGTAGATCACCGGGTAGAAGCTGGCCTCGCACACGCCCAGCAAGAAGCGCAGGACATAGAACTGCCACTCGTTCTGCACCAGGCCCAGCAGCATGCTGACCGCGCCCCAGGAGAGCAGGATGCGGGCGATCCAGCGGCTGGGGCTCCAACGCTCGGCCAGGATGGCGCCGGGCACTTCGAACAGGACGTAGCCGGCGAAGAAGATGCCGGCGGCCAGGCCGTAGACCTTGGCGTTGAAGCCGAGGTCGGCGTTCATGGTCAGGGCGGCGTAACTGACGTTGACCCGGTCAAGAAAGGCCAGAACCGAGGCGATGAACAGCGGAGCGAGAATGCGCAGATAAGTCTTGCGCAGAACGGAAGTCTTGACGGTGTCGGAAGCCATGCGGCGCTTTCGCTTGAGGGTGGGATGCCGTCAAGATGCGCAGAAAGCGCCGCGCAGTCAATCCAGATGCGGTTCGAAGAATTCCAGCAAGCGTGACGGCAGCCAGTCCAGCGTGCCGGGGAAGGCGCCGGAGGCGAAGCCAACGTGGCCGCCGTGGCGGGGGAACTCCAAGGTGACGCTGGCGGCCACGTCGGTCTGGCGCGGCAGCGCCTGCTCCGGCAGGAAGGGGTCGTTGCGCGCGTTCAGCACTAGGGTGGGGCGGGCGATCTGGCCCAGCCGCGGTTTGGCGCTGGCGCTGCGCCAGTAATTGAGCGCGGTGCCGAAGCCGTGGATGGGCGCGGTGACCAGGTCGTCGAACTCGATGAAGGTGCGCGCGCGGCTGAGCTTGCCGCCGTCGAACAGGCCGGGATGGCGCTGCAGCGATTCCAAGGCCTTGGGCTTGAGCGTGCCCATGAACATGCGGGTGTACAGCAGTTTGCCCAGGCCGCGGTCCAGCCGGGTGCTGGCCGCCACCAGGTCCAGCGGCGCGGACACCGCCGCCGCCGCGCGCGGCAGCGCCTGCGCGCCTTCGTCCGCCAGATAGTTGAGCAGCATGCTGCCGCCCAGGGACACCGCGGCGGCGGCCAAAACGGGGAAGCGTTGCGCCAGCCGGCTCAGAATCCAGCGCACCTCGGCACCGTCGCCGGCGTGATAGGCGCGCGGCAAGGGATTGTCCACGCCGCCGCAGCCGCGAAAATGCGGCACCACGCCGTTCCAGCCGCGCCGCTGCACCGCTTGCATCAGCGCGCGCGCGTAGTGGCTGTCGCTGCTGCCTTCCAGGCCGTGAAACAGCACCACCAGCGGCGCGCCGGGCCGTCCGGGCACGAAGTCCAGCGCGATGCGTGCGCCGTCCGGCGTGTCCCACAGTTCGCGGCGGTAGTCGGGGCGGCGGGTCTTGATCGCCAGCGCCGGCCAGATGGTTTGGGCGTGGCCGCCGCGCAGCCAGGCGGGAGACTGGTAAGCCATGGCTCAGTCCGGCTTTTTCTGCGCCGATTTGGGGCGGAAGGCCTTGACCACCGTCTCATGGGTTTCGATATAGGGGCCGTCCAGCAAGTCTATGCAATAGGGCACGGCGGCGAAAATGCCGGGCACTTCCACCTGGCCGTCGGCGCCGCGCAGGCCTTCCAGCGTTTCCTTGATCGCCTTGGGTTGGCCGGGCAGGTTGAGGATCAGCGCCTGCTTGCGGATCGCGCCCACCTGGCGGGACAGGATGGCGGTGGGCACGAAGCGCAGGCTGATCTGGCGCATCTGCTCGCCGAAGCCGGGCATTTCGCGGTCCGCCACCGCCAGCGTGGCTTCCGGCGTGACGTCGCGCGCCGCCGGGCCGGTGCCGCCGGTGGTCAGCACCAGCTGGCAGCCTTCCTCGTCCACCAGCGCCTTGAGCGCGGCTTCGATTTGCGGCTGCTCGTCCGGGATCAGCCGGGAGACGACGGCGAAGGGGCTGGCCAGCGCGGCGGCCAGCCAGTCCCGCAGCGCCGGGATGCCCTTGTCCTCGTACACGCCGCTGCTGGCGCGGTCGGAGATCGAGACCAGGCCTACTTTCAGCATCACTCGTCGTCCTCTTGGTCCTGCTGGTGCAGGCGTGGCTTGCCCGGTTCGGGGATCACGTCCTTGACGGCCTGATAGAGCAGGCGGAAGGACTTGGGTGGTTTGTTGTCCTGTTTTTCCTTGCGCGCGTTGCGGATCAGCGTGCGCAGCTGTTGCGGATCGGCGGCCGGGAAGTCGGTGACGAAGTTGGCCAGCATCTTGTCGTCTTCCATCAGCCGTTCGCGCCAGCGCTCCAGCAGGTGCTGCCAGGCGATGTGCTCGGACGATTCGCCCTTGAGAATTTGCAGGTATTGCTGGATCGGTTCCGGGTCCACGTCGCGCATCAGCTTGCCGATGTATTGCAGCTGGCGGCGAAGCGCGCCGTGCGCGGTAAAGCGTTTATAGTCCAGAATAGCGGTGAGCAAGTCTTCCGGCAGCTGCATTTTTTTCAGCGTGTCCTTGGACAGCTCCACCAGTTCGCGGCCCAGGTCCTGCAGCGCATCCATATCGCGCTTGCGCTGGGATTTGCTGACGTAGCCGTCGTCCGGGCTGTCGTTCTGGTAATGGGTCATCGTTGGCAATTCTCAATCGGTTTTCTCAAGGCTGGTATGATACCGGAAAAGGCCTCCGGCCGTTTCGACCATTGCGAAAGACACTATGGCAGACAAAACATTCAGTTTCAGCCAAGCCGCGCTGGAGGACATCGCCTCCCGCGTGATCGAACTGGCCAAGGCCGAGGGCGCCAGCGCCGCCGAGGCCGACGTTTCCGAAGGCCTGGGCCAGACGGTGAGCGTGCGCCTGTCCGAGGTGGAAACCATCGAGTACAACCAGGACAAGGGCGTGGGCGTGACCGTCTACCTGGGGCAGAAAAAAGGCCACGCCAGCACCTCCGATTTTTCCGAAGAGGCTTTGGCGGACACCGTGCGCGCGGCGCGGGACATCGCGCGCTACACCGCCGAGGACCCTTGCGCCGGCCTGGCCGATTCCCAATTGATGGCCACCGAGTTTCCCGATCTCAGCTTGTACCACCCGTGGGCGCTGCCGGTGGAGGAAGCCATCGAGCTGGCCAAAGCCTGCGAGGCCGCCGCGTTGGCGGCCGATCCGCGCATCCGCAATTCCGAGGGCGGCACCGCGTCCTCGCAGTCCAGCCATTTCGCCTACGCCAACAGCCACGGCTTCATCGGCGGCTACGCCAGCAGCCGCCACAGCATTTCCGCGGCGGTGGTGGCCGAGGACGGCGGCGCGATGCAGCGCGATTACTGGTATTCGTCGGCGCGGCGGCGTGAGGACTTGGACGCGCCGGAGGCCATCGGCGCCAAGGCCGGCCAGCGCGCGGCGCGGCGGCTGGGCGCGCGCAAGGTGAAGACCGGCCAGTATCCGGTGGTGTTCGAAGCGCCGATCGCTGCCTCGCTGCTCAGCCATCTGGTGGCCGCCATCAGCGGCGGCAGCCTGTACCGCAAATCGTCCTTCCTGCTGGATTCTCTGGGCAAGCCGGTGATGTCGGCCAACATCACCGTGGACGAAGATCCCTTCTTGCTGCGCGGCATGGCCAGCGGTGCCTTCGACAACGAGGGCGTGGCCACGGTGGCGCGCCGTCTGGTGGACAAGGGCGTGCTGCAGGGTTATATGCTGGGCAGCTATTCGGCGCGCAAGCTGGGCATGCAGACCACCGGCAACGCCGGCGGCGCGCATAACCTGGTCGTGCATTCCACCGGCGAAAGCTTGGAGGAGTTGCTGCAGGCCATGGGCACCGGCCTGCTGGTGACCGAGCTGCTGGGCCAGGGCGTCAACACCGTCACCGGCGATTATTCGCGCGGCGCGGCCGGCTTCTGGGTGGAGCGCGGCGTGATCGTGCACCCGGTGGAGGAAATCACCATCGCCGGCAATCTGCGCGAGATGTTCATGCAGATCGACGCGGTGGGCAACGACGTGCTGGAGCGCGGCGGCCGGCAGATGGGCTCGGTGCTGTTGCGCAGCATGATGGTGGCCGGCGAGGCCTGAGAACCTGTTCAATGTCTGCTGCGCATCGTGAAACTTGGCACGGTGAGTACCGCTTCGAAATGCTCATGTACCGTATGTACATTCCGCTTTCTCAGCGGTTTTCGCCTTGTCTCGCTCTTGCTCGCGAGACTTTGAGCAGGTTCTGAGGCCGGCGATGGCGGATCTGTTCGCGCCGGAAGAGGGCGGCTGGCTGGAGCGCCTGTCGCCCGGCGCCGCCTTATTGCACCGCCGCGCCAGCGACATCGACGCGGCGCTGCTGGCGGAAGTGGAAGCCGTGCTGCGGCAAGCGCCGCCGCGCGGCATGCAGACGCCGGGAGGGCGGGCGATGTCGGTGGCCACTTCCAGCTGCGGCGCTTGCGGCTGGGTATCCGACGCGCGCGGCTACCGCTACGCCGAGCGCGATCCGGACAGCGGCCAGCCGTGGCCGGCGATGCCGGCCTTGTTGCGCGTCTTGGCCGAACAGGCCGCCGCCGAGGCCGGCTTCCCGGATTTCGCGCCGGATGCCTGCCTGATCAACTGCTATGCGCCGGGCGCCAAGATGTCCTTGCATCAGGACAAGGACGAGCGCGATTTCGGCGCGCCCATCGTATCCGTGTCGCTGGGTTTGCCGGCGATCTTCCTGTTCGGCGGTCTTAGCCGCGCCGAGCGTCCCGGCCGCATCGAGTTGCGCCACGGCGACGTGCTGGTGTGGGGCGGGCCGGACCGCATGCGTTTCCACGGGGTGCTGCCGGTGGCGGAGGGTGAACATCCTTTGCTGGGGCGCCGCCGCATCAATCTGACTTTTCGCAAGGCGCGCTGATCCATGGCTGAACCGGCCGATTTCGTTTCGCTGTCTTTATCCCTGTCTTTGCCCGCGGATTTTCGCCGGGACGACTTCATGGCCTTCCACCGCCGCGACGCTCAGGAGCTGTCCGAGCGGGTGACGGCGCTGAGCCTGAGCAAGGGCTTGCTGTGGCGCGGCGAGCCGGCCTGTCTGAGTATGACGTTCGCCGCGGACGCGGTGCGGGTGGGGCTGGACGCGGACGTTTCGCCGCAGGCCGGCGACGCGGCGGCCTTGACCGCCATGGCGCGCCGCATGCTGGGCTTGGCGCAGCCGGTGGCGGATTTCGAGCGCGCGCATCGCGGCCATCCGCAGCTGGCCGGCCTGATCGCCGCGCGTCCCGGCTTGCGCGTGCCGCAGACCACCACGCCGTTCGAGGCGCTGGTCTGGGCCGTCACCGGTCAGCAGATCAGCGTCCACGCCGCCATCTCGCTGCGGCGTCGGCTGATGCAGTTGGTCGGCAAGCGCCACAGCGGCGGTCTGCTGTGCCATCCGTCGCCGGAGCAATTGGCGGAGCTGGAGGCGGACCAACTGGGCCAGGCCGGTTTCTCCCGCGCCAAGACCCGGACCTTGCTGGAACTGAGCCGGCAGACGGCCGACGGCGGCTTGCCCTTGCAGGGCTGGCTGGACGGCGGCGCGCCGGAGGAGATCGCCGCGCGCTTGCTGGCCTTGCCCGGCATCGGCCCGTGGACGGTCAGCTACGCGCTGTTGCGCGGCTATGGCTGGCTGGACGGCTCCTTGCACGGGGACGTGGCGGTTCGGCGCGGCCTGCAGCGCTTGCTGGAGCGGGCCGAGGCGGTGTCGCCGCGCGAAACCGAGCAATGGCTGCAAGGCTTCGCGCCGTGGCGCGCGCTGGTGGGCGCGCATTTATGGGCCATGCAGACGGCGGCTGCTTATTGAGCCTGTACGGCCGATTTCCTCCGCGCGAAGTTGGCGCTGGCCGCGGCGTTTGACTATGCCTAAATAGAACAAGAAGCCGTGCGGCGTCGGGCATGCCGATCCGCCGCCAATATAGCCACGCGAGGTGCGGGATGGGGAGGCAATCCGATATCGGGCTGGTCTTGTCGGGCGGCGGCGCGCGCGCGGCTTACCAGGTGGGGGTGTTGCTGGGAATTGCCCGGCTGCTGCCGGACGCGCGCGTCAATCCCTTTCCCATTATTTGCGGCACGTCCGCCGGGGCGATCAATGCGGTGGCGCTGGCCTCCGGCGCCGGTAATTTCCATCTGGCGGTGTCCACGCTGGCGCAGATGTGGAAGCAATTGCACATCCAGGATGTCTACGACGCCAGTTCCGGCTATTTTCTGAAGACTTTTCTGCACTTCGGCCTGTCCATCCTGTCCGGCGGCCGTCTGTGGCGCAATCCCAAGAGCTTTCTGGACAACGCCCCGCTGCGCGAGCTGCTGACCAAGGTGATGGTGTTCGAGGGCATAGACCATTCCGTGCGTCACGGCGCGCTCAAGGCGCTGGCGCTGACGGCTTCTTGCTACACCACCGGGATGTCGGTCACTTTTTTCCAGGGCGCGGACAGCCTGGAGGAGTGGGAGCGCTATCAGCGGCTGGGGCTGCGCGAACGCATCAATATCGAACACATGATGGCCACCTCGGCCATTCCGCTGATTTTCCCCTCGGTCTGCCTGGGCGAGAAGTTTTACTGCGACGGCGCGGTGCGGCAGCTGTCCCCCTTGTCGCCGGCCTTGCACCTGGGCGCGGAAAAGCTGTTTGTCGTCGGCCTGGCCAGCAAGCGGCCGGACACCATAGAACGCCGCCACAGTGGTTTCTATCCGTCGCCGGCGCAGATTTTCGGCCATCTGCTCAATAGCGTGTTCATAGACAGCATGTCGGTGGACATGGAACGGCTGACCCGGGTCAATCACACCGTGTCGCTGCTGCAAAGCCATGAGGACCTGGCGCGGCAGACCCAGTTGCGCAAGGTGGACATCTTCATGCTCAACCCCAGCAAATCGCTGGAGGGCATCGCCTACAAGCACACCCGGCTGTTTCCGCCCTTGCTGCGCTTCCTGCTGAAGGGCACCGGCGCCACCCGTCACCGCGGCACGGCCCTGGCCACTTATCTATTGTTTGAGCCGGGCTACACCCGCGAGCTGATCACGCTGGGCTATAAGGACGCCTTGCATCAGAAAGAGGCGATACGCCGCTTTCTGGAACTTTAAGCCGCGGGGCAGTTCTGACTCCTCCATGTTGTATGGCACAATCATGCGCCATGACGTAATACCGCCAAACATTGAGGAAGATATGGGCTTGAGCAACCGACAAGGTTTTCTGCTGATCGCCGCCGCCTGCGCCGGCGCGATGGGTTTTGCATTGTTCGCGCAATACCAGCTGGGCCTGGAGCCGTGCCCGCTGTGCATTTTCCAGCGCATCGGCGTGATCGCCGCGGGCGTGATCGCCTTGCTGGCGGCGCTGGTCAATCCAGGCCGTTGCGGCGCCAGGGCCTGGGGCGGTTTGACGATTCTGGCCGCCTTGGCGGGCCTGTCGGTGTCGCTGCGCCAATTGTGGCTGCAACATCTGCCGGCGGACCAGGTTCCGGCCTGCGGTCCCGGCCTGGAGTTCCTGATGGAGTCCTCGCCGTTGACGGAGGTGATTTCCAAGGTGTTCAAAGGCAGCGGCGAGTGCGCCACCGTGGAGTGGACCTTCCTGGGGATGGCGATGCCGTTCTGGGTGGCGGTCTTCTTCGTCGGCGTGATCGGCTTCGCCGGCTGGTTGATGGCGCGCAAGTCCGCCTGACGCCGGATTGCCGCGCAGCGAAGGCCGCCTTGGGCGGCCTTTTTCTTTGGGCCATGATCTTAATGCATGCTTAAGATGTAAATAATAATGCCGGCATCGGAAACCGCGCGGCGGGCAGGCGCGCCTGTGCTTTTATCGCCACAACTGAAATTTATTTAAGATGTTGATTTTGAATGGATGTGTGGTCTTCCGGCCTTGGGAAGGGGGCCGGCGACTACCGCCAATCTCTTTGTAGCGCCCGCTGCGGCAGCTTAGGGGCGCGCGCCGCGACCGGCGAGCGCACTACAAGGGGGTAAGGAGATGAAACGCAGCTATCTGGCGGTTGCCGCGGCGGGCATGGGCATGGGCTTGGGCATGGGCGCTTGGGCGGAGGAGGCCGTCCCGCTGGAGCGGGTGACGGTGACCGGCTCCAATATCAAGCGCATCGGCAAGGAAAAGGCTTTGGCGGTGGAGGTGATCAAGAAAGAGGATATCGACAAGACCGGCGCGTCCACCGTGATCCAGTTGCTGGACCGGCTGCCGTCGGTGGGCAGCCTGCTGGCCGGCACCAACTCCAACAGCTTTGCCGCCGGCGCGGCCACCGCCGGCCTGCGCGGCATGAGCTCCAAGTACGTGCTGGTCTTGCTGAACGGCCGTCGCTTGCCCAATTACGCGATGTTCATCAGCGGCACCGACGCCTTTGTCGATCTGAACACCTTGCCGCTGTCGGTGATTGAGTCGGTGGAGATTCTGCGGGACGGCGCATCGGCCATTTACGGTTCCGACGCGGTGGCCGGCGTGATCAACTTCAAGACCCGGCGCAACTTCCGGGGCGCCGAGGCGGCGCTGCGCGGCGGCGGCAATCTGGATGGAGACGGCATCGAGCAGGGGCTGAATCTGAGCGGCGGCTTCGGGGATCTGGAACAGGACGGCCAGAACCTGCTGCTGTCTTTCGACGTTTACCACCGCGAGCCGGTGTTCAGCCGCAACCACGACGCCACTCGCAGCAACGATTACCGTTTTCAGGGCGGACCGGATCTGCGCAGCGGCGCGCAATGGGGCTATTGGAACGACCGCACGCCCAATGCCGACAGAAGCAACGCGCTGGCCAAGCCCTTGCCCGGCTGCCCGCCGTGGCGGCTGACCACCCGTCCCAGCGGAGCCGCGTTGTGCGTGTCCGACGTGGATGAGATGGGCGCTCAGTTGGCGCCGCGCACCAGTCGTTACGGCTTGATGGCCCATTACACCCGGCGTTTGAGCGGCGACGCGGAGTTCTTCGCCGAACTGGGGCTGAACCGCACCGAGACGCCGCTGGACGGCGCTTATTCCTTTGTGCAGACCATTGTGTCGCCCAATTGGGCGATTTATCCGCGGGACGGCGGCCTGGCGTCGGTGTATCCGGACTTCAAACCCACCGACAATCTGCAAATCACCCGCAATCTGTCGGAGAACGGCCGGCGGCTCAACGAGATCACCAGCGACACGTATCGCGCGGTGCTGGGCGGACGCGCCTTGTGGCGAGACTGGGATCTGGAGAGCTCGCTGAACCTGGGTTTGAACAAGGTGGAAGCGAGGCAGAACAATGTGGTGTTGAACGACGCTTTCCTCGCCATGTTGCGGAACGGCGCCGACGGCGGGCCGCTCTATAACCCGTTTTCGCAGCAGAACGACGCCGCCGCGCTGCGGCCGTATCTGGCCACCATCGCCAACACGTCCTCGTCGCGTTTGTCGGCGTTTGAATTCAAGGCCAGCAATGATGAGTGGTTCAGGCTGCCGGCCGGCCCCGCCGGCTTCGCCGCCGGTCTGCAGTGGTCGCATGAATCGATAGACGCGCAGCCGGACCCGCTGCTGCAAACCGGCAAGATCATGAATTTCGCCGTCCAGCAAAGTCTGCGGGCCAGCCGCTCGGTGCTGTCCGCTTTCAGCGAAGTCAATTTGCCGGTGTTGAAGAATCTGGAGGTCCAGCTGGCGGTGCGCGCCGACCGCTACAACGATTTCGGCGACACCTTCAACCCCAAGCTGGCTTTTTCCTTCCGCCCCTGGGAGCCGGCGATGCTGCGCGGCTCCGTCACCACCGGTTTCAAGGCGCCGACGCTGCCTCAGCTGTACGCGTCGCGCCAGGCCTACACTTCGGTGTACGACTACGCGCAGTGCGCCGACCGCGGCATCGCCCGCGAACGCTGCGGCCTGGCCAGCAATCAGCTGCGCAGCGGCGGCAACGCGGGGCTGAATCCGGAGGAGTCGCGGAACTACGCGCTGGGCCTGGTGCTGCAGCCGACTCCGGCGCTGTCGGCCACCGTGGACTGGTACCGGATCGAGGTGTCCAACACCGTGCAGTCGCTGGACCCGCAATACGTGCTGGACAATCCGGACCGTTTTCCCGGCTTCGTGGTGCGCAAGCCCGCTGATCTTCCCGGCGTAAGGGGGGACATCGACTACATTTCCGCGCCGTACATGAATATCGGCAAGACCCGGACTTCCGGCGTCGACATCGATGTGCAGTACGACTGGTCGCTGGGCGCTTACGGCAAGCTCAAGTTCCGCAACGCGCAAAGCCGCATCTTCAGCTACCGGGAATCGCAGACCGAGACCGATCCGATGCTGGAGTACGCCGACTACGGCGCGCAGCCGCGCTGGAAAAACGTCTTTGAAGTGAGTTACAGCCGGGGCGGCTATTCTGTGGGGCTGACGGCGCGCAGCTACGCGTCTTTCAAGAACCTGTACTCCCAGCTGTACCGCAATGCCGGGGACGTGAAGGAGAGGGTGGGGTCCTACACCGCGCTGGATCTCAGTGTCGGTCTGAAGCCGAGCAAGGGCTTCAGCGTCAGCGGCGGCATACGCAATCTGGGCAACCGGATGCCCAGTTACGCCACCGGGGCCGGCTTCAGCGGCGGGGCGGCCGCTTACTCCGGCCCCGCCACCGATTTATGGGGGAGGATGTTGTACCTGTCCGGCCGTTACGTATTCTAGGAGGGCGCATAGGCCGCGGGCATGGCGGGGCGAGGCCGTCGGAGCGGGGTCAGCGCTGGTGTTGAGGCGTCAAGGTGGCGGGGGCGGGGCTGACCGCGTTGCGGCCCGAGCGCTTGGCGATGTAGAGCGCGCTGTCGGCGTCTTCGTAGAAGGTGCGGCCGTTGTCGTCCGTTTCCGGCACCCTGGCGGCGACGCCTATGCTGCAGGTGACTTTGCGCAAGGGGCTCTTCAAATGCGCCAGCTCCAGTTCTTCCAGCCGGGCGCGGAAGCCTTCCGCCGCGGCCACCGCCTGGTCCTGCCCGCATTCTTCCAGCAGCACGCCGAACTCTTCGCCGCCCAGCCGCGCCACGATGTGGCGACGGGGGCTGAAGTAGGCGTTCAGCTCTTGCGCCAGCCTTTGCAGGATCAGATCGCCGGCGTAATGGCCGTAGTGGTCGTTGTAGCCTTTGAAGTTGTCCACGTCCAGGATCAGCAGCGCCAGCGTCTTGCCGGCGGCGCGGTGCTTGTCCAGCGTCGGCGCCAGGATTTCGTCGAAGTGCCGGCGGTTGTAAAGCCCGGTGAGGCCGTCGGTATTGGCCTGCAGCAAAAGCTTGGATTGCCGCGACACGAAGCGGACGCTGCCGGCCAGCCATAGCAGGATGGCGGTGGTGACGCCGCTCCAGAACACCGAGGCCAGCGTCAGCAGCAGGACGCTGAGCACCAGCACGCCACAGGAGGCCAGCAGATAGGCCGGCAGAATGCCCTGGCGGTGCTTGTAGCGGCTGAGCAGCAGGTCCAGCAGCAAGATGGCCAGCGCGTTGATGACGGCTTTCCAGCCCAGCGGCAGCGGCACCGGCGTGTTGTCCTGTTGCAGCCCATGAAGCAGGAAGGCGTTGATTTCCACGCCGGGCATGCCGCGGTTGTTGGCCGACAGCGGCGTGGCGTGGATATCGCCCAGGCCGGTGGCGGTGGCGCCCACCAGTACGATCTTGCCGGCGAAGAAGGCGGGAGGCAGCTGATTGAGCGCGTCGATATAGGACACTTGCTGGAACGGCGGCGGGCCGGACAGATAGGGCACCATCACTGGGTCTTCGCGCAGCCAGCTGCCCGGCTTGCCGTGCGGCATCGCCATTTTCTGCTGTTCGGACTGGCGCTGGCCATTGGCCAGATCCAGCACCGCCTGCGCGAAATTGGGGTGGTGGGGCGAGCCCAGGCCCGCTTTCAGATAGACGCGGCGGATCACGCCGTCGCTGTCCAATTCGTAGTCGGTGTGCCCCAGGCCGGCGCTGGCGGCGGCGATGGCGGGCAGGGGCCGGGTCTCGGTCAGGCGGTTGTCCTGCATTTCCGGAAACACCGGGCTGATGACTTTGCCGTTGCGGCGGATGGCGTCCGCCAGCGCCTGATCCGACTCCGGCATATTGTGCGAGGGCTCGGCCAACACGATGTCCAGGCCCACGGCCTTGGCCTGCGCCAGCTTGTCCACCAGCTGGGCGTGGAATTCGCGCGGCCAGGGCCAGCGGCCCAGCTCCGACAGGCTGCGCTCGTCCACCGCGACGACGACGATGTCGCTGGTCTGGTTATGGTTGGACTTGATCCGGATCAGCCCGTCGTACAGCCAGAAGTCCAGCCGCAGCAACAGGCCGGAGAGGGTCAGCAGAGCCGCCAGCAAGGCCAGCAAAAAAGGCAACAAGCGCAGAATCTTGTCGCGATAGTAAGTTAGCATGTTGCCATTCTAGGGAAGTTTTCCGGGAAGAGTGAGCATTTCTTGCTCTTCCGTCGCCAAGTAGCCGTGTTCTCCCTCGATCTTGACGCTTGCCTTGTATTGCCCGGCCGGCAAGGCTTCCAGCGCTTTCAGCTCCCATTGCGGCTTATCGCTGCTCAGCGAAAACGGCTGCGCGTTGGCGGCCTGGGCCGCGGTCAGCGTCAGGGTGTAGCGCGCGCGGGCGACGGGATAGGGGCGGGCCGCCAGCACCGGGGTGGTTTTGTCCAGGCGGCTGAGCCAGCCCTTGGTCTCCACTTTTTGCGCGGCGGAGAAAGGACCCGGCCGGCCTTGCGCGTCCAGCCGCGCCAGCCTCCAGTACCAGACGCCGGATTCCGGCAACTCGGTTTTGAACTCGGCCTCGGCCACGCTCTGTTCCAGCAGCGGCTGGGCGAAATCCGGCTGACGCGAAATCTGCAGCCGCAGCGGGCGTTCCGCGCTGGCGTCCACCCGCAAGGTCAGGGATTTGCCGCGCAGCTGGACGCCGTCCGCATGGGTGAACAACAGCGGCGGCAGCGGGTAGGCTTGCAGCTTGAAGCTGCGCGTGCTGTCGTAGCCTTCCAGGCCGGAGCGGTTCTTGGCGCGGACGTGCAGCACGTAGTCGCCGTTGCCCGGCAGGCGCGGATAGTAACGCGGCGCCTGCAACTGGCGCTCGGCCAGGCGCTTCTTGCCGCTCAAGGTCACGCGGTAGGAAGCGGCGCGTTCGTCGCGCTGCCACTCCAGCGGCGGCGGGTTGAACTGGCTATTGTCCGCCACGGTGGACAGGTCCGGCGGCGGCGGCAGTTCTTCCGGCTTGCTTGGCCCGCTTTTACGGCTGGACAAGGTGCCGAAACCGGCGGGCACGTCCACCTTGCTGCGACGGCCCTTGACCTCCACGCTGCCTTTGAGCACTTCCGCCAAGGTGTCTTCGCCGCCGGCGGCGTTGACGCGGAATTCCGTGCCGCGCACGGTGGTGACCGCCGACGGGGTGCGGATCTCGTAGCGGCTGGGCATCAGGATGTTGGGAATCACCGAATTGCCGGTGCTGCCGTTGTTCAGCTTGATTTGGGACTGGATCGCCCCGGTGCTGGGGTAATAGACCTGGGTTTGCAGGCTCAGATCGGTATTGGCGTTGATCACCAGCGAGGAGCCGTCGACGAAGCGCAATTTGATCATGGCGTCGTTGCCGGTCGTGAAGCGGGTGCCTTTGGGGTATTTCTTGCCCACCGCCAGATCCAGCGGCTTGCCCTTGGCGTCGGCCGCGGCGGATTCGCCGGCCATGTCCTCCAGGGTGGCGTCGGATTGCGCCTGCCGGATCCAGGGGTAGGGGACCCGCAGGATGCTGCCGGGGATCAGCCGATAGGGGTTGGCGATGCGATTTCTGGCTTGCAGCTTCGGCACATAAGCGGGAGACGACAGATGCTCGGCCGCCAGCGACCACAGATTGTCGCCGTTTTTGACCGTATATTCCCAGATGGCCTTGTCGGCGGGATCGCCCGCCAGGGCCAGTGTGCTGGCGAAGCAGCCAGCCGCCAGGATTAAATTGCGCATAGTTGAATCTCTTTATATGGAATGCAGAAAGTCAACCAAAAGTATCACCGCAGCCCAGACGCATTGCAAGCTGATAAGCAATAGAATGGTAGTTGTTTGTCCTAAGTTGGGCGATATGCGAATGCTTGCTTGAAATATGCGACGCAAAATGCAAAAAAGCAGCCTAAAGGCTGCTTTTTTGCAATGCTTGGCGGAGTGGACGGGACTCGAACCCGCGACCCCCGGCGTGACAGGCCGGTATTCTAACCAACTGAACTACCACTCCAGCAAATGGTGGGCGGTACTGGACTCGAACCAGCGACCCCTGCCGTGTGAAGGCAGTGCTCTACCAACTGAGACTAACCGCCCGAAACTGTTGCTCCGTTTCCGGATGCTGCTATGCAATGCTGTTGGCGGAGTGGACGGGACTCGAACCCGCGACCCCCGGCGTGACAGGCCGGTATTCTAACCAACTGAACTACCACTCCAACCGAAACTTTGGTGGGCGTTGACGGAGTCGAACCGCCGACATTCTGCTTGTAAGGCAGACGCTCTACCAACTGAGCTAAACGCCCGAATCCGGGTACTGCTTTCAATACTGTTGGCGGAGTGCGATCGGGTGTACTGGATCGAACAGATCACCTTCGCTTCCGGCACGAAGTGGACCGCCGATCAGTTGATGAAGCAGGGCGTGCCCTTGTTGGGCACCGAGCTGGGCGATACCCTGCGCGGCGGCGCGCTTGACGATTGGCTGGTTGGCAACGGCGGCCATGACGCCTTGTACGGCGGCGAGGGCAACGATCTGTTGGTCGGCGGCCGCGGCAACGACGTGCTTGAGGGCGGCAACGGCAACGACACCTATCAGTTCGAGCGCGGCGATGGCCAGGACGGCATCACCGACTCCGGCGGCCAGGATGTGTTGAAGTTCGGCCAAGGCGTCAATGCCGACCAGTTGTGGTTCAAGCGTCAGGGCGCCAGCCTGGAGGTCAGCGTGATCGGCACTGAGGACAAGGTGTCGATTAACAACTGGTTCGGCAATGCCGCGAACCAGATCGAGACCCTCCAGTCCGGCGACGGCAAGGCCCTGGCGGCCAGTCAGGTGCAGGCGCTGGTCAATGCGATGGCGGCCTTCAATCCGCCGGCCGCTGGCCAGGTCAACCTGCCGGACAACTATCAGGCGGCTTTGCAGCCGGTGTTGGCGTCCAGCTGGAAGTAAATCGCTGAGTGGTTCTCTGTAGACGGCCGGCCCCTAGGGGCCGGCTTTTTTCATGCCTTCAGAATGGGCAGGGGGGCGAAGCGGCCGCCCAGCACATTGTGGGCGTCCTTGCCCCACCAGCTCTGGATGGCGGTGGCGTAGACCTGGCGGAAGTCGATGGCGCAAGGCAGGTTGCCGTCGTCGACGCCGGCCAATTGCGGGCTTTGCCCATACAGGCCGCCGCGCACGCGCCCGCCGGCGGCGAAATGGACGTTGGCGGTGCCGTGGTCGGTGCCGCGGTTGCCGTTTTCGCGCGGGCGGCGGCCGAATTCGGCGTAGCTGAGCACCAGGGTGTCGTCCCAGCGCCCCTGCTGTTGCAATTGCGTGCGCAATAGCGCGATGCCGTCGGCCAGCTCTCCCAGCAGCCGCGCCTGGGTGGGCGGCTGGTTGCCGTGGGTGTCGAAGCCGGTGAGCGTGATGCGGGCCACGGCGATGGATACGCCGCGGGACAGGGTGTCGGTCAGGGTCGCGACGGCCTGGGCGAAGGCTCCGGCCGGCCGGGGCGCGGCCATCGGCGAATCCGCCGCGGCCACGGGTTTGGCGGCTTGGCTCAGTTCGGCGGCGGCCTGGCGGATGTCGCCCTCCACCTTGAGAATGTGGCCCAGCGCGCCGCTGCCGGCATGGCCTTGGTCCGCGGCCAGTTTGGCCTGGCGCGCGAAGTCTTGCGGATTGCTTAGCACCACCGCGCGGGCGCCGCCGTCCAGCGGGCCCAGCGCCTGGCTGGACAACACCACGCCGTCGGCGGCGAATCCGCGCGGCGTCGGCTGCTCGCGGAATAATCGGGTCAACCAGCCCTCGCTCAGGTATTGCTGGCTATTGGACGCGGTTTCCCAAATCTCGATGGAACGGAAGTGGGACAGATTGGGATCGGGATAACCCACCCCCTGCAAGACCGCCAGCTCCTGCTGCTGCCATAGCGGGCGCAGGCCGGTCATGGCCGGGTGCAGGCCCAGGCGTTCGTCCAGCGGCAGCACTTGGTCGCGGGGAATCGCGATGCCGGGGCGCAGCCGGTAATAGTCGGCGCTGGCGTAGGGCACCACGGTGTTGAGGCCGTCGTTGCCGCCCTTGAGTTCGATCAGCACCAACAGGCGTTGATAGCCGGCCGGCGCCAGCGCCCAGCTCAGATTGGGCAGCACGGACACCATCAGGCCGCCGGCCATGGCTTTGAGAAATTGTCGTCGCTGGAACATGGCTGGGTTTCCGTCAGTGAACTTGATAAACCGGGTCCAGCAGCAGCGGGGCGATGGCTTGCGCGCCGCTGCCGGATTCGGGCAGGGGATTGGCCGGCGGCAAGGCCAGCAAGAGTTTGGCGGCGTCCTGAGCGCTGCGGATTTGGTAGATAGCGCTCCATTCATCCGGCTGCAGCCTGATGGAACGCAGGCCGGCGGTCGCCAGCCGGTTAATGCGCGCCTCGCGTCCCTTCATTTCGTCCATGCCGCCGTCCGGCAGCGCAAAGGCGTTGCGCGCAGGCGCGGCGTCGCGGGCGATGCGGTCCAGGAACTGTTTGCGGCTGAGCAAGGTGGCGCTGTTGATCCAGGCCTCGCCGCCCGGCCAGCCTTTGACGTTGGGCGGCGCGAACACGTCCTGACCCAACTGACGGTTGAGCCCGGCCAGCGCGCGCCAGTCCGGCGGGTTCAGGTCGAAGGTGACCAGGGTGCCTATGGTCAGCTCCAGCGGCGATTTCACCAACTGGCCCTGGCTGCTCCAGAACTGCGGGCTTAACAGCAGCGCGCGCAGCAAGGGCTTGATTTCGTAGCGGCTGTTGCGGAAGCCGGCGGCCAGCCGCTTGACGGCGGCCGGATCCGGCTTGGGCGAGACGAAGGCCTTCCACAGCTTGGCGGCGATGAACTCGGCGGTGGCCGGCTGTCGCAGCAGCAGGTCCAAGACATCGTCGCCGTTGAAGTCGCCCCGCTGGCCGAAGACGAGCTTGTCGCCGTCGTCGTGCAAGCGCGGACGGTTGACGAAGCGCTCGTCGCGATCCAGCCCCCAGCCGGTGAAGGCGCGCGCGGCTTCACGGATATCCTGTTCGCTGTAATGGCCTTCGCCCAGGGTGAACAGCTCCATCACCTCGCGCGCGAAGTTCTCGTTCGGCTGGCCCTTGCGGTTATTGGCGGTGTCCAGATAGCGCATCATCGCCGGATCGTGGGCGACGGCGTGCAGCATGGCGCCGAAGTTGCCCAGCGCGTACTGGCGCAGCAAGACGTTTTGCCGATACATCAGTTGGGGCGAGCGCACCTTGTCCAGCGCGGAGACGAAGTGGTTGTGCCAGAACAGGGTCATTTTTTCGCTGAGCGGCGACGAGGTGTAGCGCATCTCGTTCAGCCACCAGCCGCGCAATTCCACCGCGTGCTCGGCGCGCAGCTTTTGCAGCGCCTTTTTCGCCTCTTCGTCTAAATTGGGCTGCCCCGGCCGCTCGAAGGCTTCGTCGACCCAGGACGGCGGCGGCGTGGCGGCGTTGGCCTGGCTATTGGCCAGCAACCGATCCACCGCGGCTTCGCGGCTCAGCGGCGCGTACACGGCGATTTGCGCCGGGTTGGCGCCGAAGCCGGTGCGGGACAGCAAATGGCGCGCGCCGGCGACGCCGATGCCGGCCTGGGCCAGCGCGGGCAGGCTGAGCACGGCCAGCAGGAGCCCCAGCGCGGTTTTTGCGGTGAAGCGGATGGCCTCGGCCGCTCTAGTCGGCGGCCGGCCAAGGGTGGGCATGGGGTTCAAGCATGGTCTCCAAACGCGCCCGGAGCGGGCGTAAGCATGCATTCAGCTTAGAAGGCGCTTGTCATCGGCGTGTTAAGGCGCGGGCCCACTCTGTTAAGGATTGTTGGCTGCCAGCCGGCGGCCGCTGCGGTATACTGGCGCGCTGTCACCAGGGGTGCCCGCGACGCGGGCTGAGAAAATACCCTGCAACCTGATCTGGGTCATGCCAGCGGAGGGAGCGTGATGCGCGGGCCAGGGCCCGCATTCCGCTTGCTCCGGACTATCGTGTACGGAGATATCCATGAAGCGCTTTTCCTCTTTGATAGCCGTTGCGCTGGCGGCGTCCAGCCTGGCCGCGTCGGCGGCCGAGCTGCGGGTGCTGTCGCACAGTTCTTTCACCGTGTCCAAGCCCTTGCTGGCCGAGTTCGAAAAGCAGAACGGCGCCAAGGTCTCCATCATCAAGGCCGGGGACGCCGGCGAGATGCTGAACAAGCTGATTCTGACCAAGGCCAATCCCATCGCCGACGTGGTGTTCGGCATCGACAACAGCCTGATCGGCAAGGCGCAGCAGGCCGGCGTGCTGGCTCCGGTGCCGGCGGCGCTGGCCCAGGGCGGCAAGGCCGCCTTGCCCGGCGCGGTGAGCATAGACTACGGCTACGTCACCCTCAATTACGACAAGGCCTGGTTCGCCCAGCGCCAGCTGGCGCTGCCCAAGACGCTGGAGGATTTGAGCAAGCCGGCCTACAAGAACCTGCTGGTGGTGCAAAATCCGGCCACGTCCAGCCCGGGCCTGGCTTTCATGTTGTCCACCATCGCCGCCATGGGCGAGGACAAGGCCTTCGCCTTCTGGGGCCGCTTGCGCGACAACGGGCTGAAGGTCAGCAAGGGTTGGAGCGAATCCTACTACACCGATTTCTCCAAGAACGGCGGCAGCCGTCCGCTGGTGGTCAGCTACGCGACCAGTCCGGCCGCCGAGGTGTTCTACAGCAAACAGAAACTGAACGACGCGCCCACCGGCAATCTGCCCTTGAAAGGCGGCGTGTTCCGCCAGGTGGAGGGCGCGGCCCTGGTCAAGGGCGGCAAGGAGGCGGCGCTGGGCGAGAAATTCATCGCCTTCCTGCGCTCCGAAGCGGTGCAGAAGGACGTGACCACCACCATGTGGATGTATCCGGTGATGGACAAGGTGAGCTTGGACCCGGTCTATCGTTTCGCGGAGCAGCCGGCCGCGCACGACACGCCGGACAGCAAGGCGATCGCCGAACATTCCCGCCAATGGGTGGCGCGCTGGACCCGAGTGGTGTTGAAGGGCGGGCAATGATTCCGGACATCGAAACGCCGCGGCTGTTGCTGCGCCATCTGGACCCGCAGACGCTGTGGCTGTGCCTGGCCGGTCAGCCGGAAACGGCGGCCGAGCTGCTGGGCGCGCCGCTGGCGGCGGAATGGTTGGACGAGCAGGACTTGATGAGCATGCGGCTGGACGACATCGAGCGCCAGCCCGACTACGCGCCCTGGTCGGTGCGCGCCTTGCTGCGCCGCGACGATCTGACGATGGTCGGCCACGTCAACTTCCACTCCTTGCCCGGCCATCCTTATCTGGGCGACTACGGCGACGTGGAATTGGGTTACACGATTTACCCGGCTTATCGTCGCCAGGGCTATGCCCGAGAAGCGGTGCTGGCGATGGGGGCCTGGGCGGCCCTGGCCGGCGCGCCGCGGCTGGTGCTGTCCATCGCGCCGGACAATCTGCCTTCGCAATGTTTGGCCGCGGATCTGGGCTTCGCCAAGGCGGGGCAAAGCGAGGATGAAGACGGGGTGGAGGATGTGTTGACCGCCCGCTGGCCGTTGAAGGGAACGCCGTTTTGATGTTGAGCCGTCGGAGCCGCCTGTTGCTGGCGGCGCCTCCCTTGCTGTTTTTGCTGGCGATGTCTATTTCGCCGTTGGCGCGGCTGTTGAAGGAGGGCGGGGAGCCGCTGTCCTTCGGTTTGCTGAGCGATTCCTATCTGCGCTGGCGCATGATGTGGTCGCTGCTGCAGGGTGCGGCGACCTGCGCGCTGGCCTTGCTGCTCGGCGTGCCGGCGGCGTGGGCGCTGGCTCGCTTCCGCTTCGCCGGGCGCGGCCTGGCGCTGCGTCTGCTGATGCTGCCCTTCGTGATGCCCACCCTGGTCGCCGGCGTCGGCGTGTTGGCGCTGTTCGGCCCTCAGGGTTTGAGCGGGCTGAACCTGCAGGATTCGCCCTGGTTGCTGCTGTACGGCAATCTGTTCTTCAATCTGCCGCTGGTGATCCGCGCCGCCGCCGATGGCTTCGCCCAGGTGCCGGCCAGCCGGCTGGCCGCGGCCCGCAGCCTGGGCGCCGGGCGTTGGCGCGCGTTCTGGCGCGTGGAATGGCCGGCGGCGCTGCCCTGGCTGTTGCCTAATCTATGCCTGGTTTTCCTCTACTGTTTCTCCGGCTTCGGTCTGGCCTTGTTGCTGGGCGGCCAGCGTTACGCCACGGTGGAAGTCGAGATTTACACGCTGGTGGCGTATGAGCTGAATCTGGCCGACGCCGGCGCGCTGGCCTTGCTGAGCCTGCTGGTGGCCGGCGGCGTCGCCGCGGTCTACGCCTGGCTGGAGGCGCGTTTGGGCGTGCCGGCGCGCTGCGAGCCGCTGCTCCCCGCGCCCGCGCGGACCTGGACAGACCGCGCCTGGCTGACGGCGGCCCTCGCCATCCTGTTGATCTTCGCCGGCTTGCCCTTGCTGGCGGTGCTGTGGAAAGCGCTGTCCGCGCTCGACGGCCTGGCCGGACTGTGGGACGAGGAATTGCGGCTGGCCTTGTTCAACTCGGCGCGTTTCACCTTGCTGACCGTATTGCTGTCCGGCTTGCTGGGCCTGTGCCACGCGTTGGCCGCCGGGCGCTGGCTGTGGTTGCGGGCCCTGGCCTTTCTGCCTTTCGTGGTGTCGCCGGTCTGCGTGGCGTTTGGCCTGCTGCTGCTCTATCCGAGCTGGAGCGCGGATTTGGCCATGCTGTTGGCGGCCTACGTCTTGCTGGCCTATCCCTTCGTCGCCAAAGCCGCCGGCGCGGCGCTGGACGGCATGCCGGAACATCTGGCGCAGGCGGCGCGCTCCCTGGGGGCCTCGCCCTGGCGGCTGTTCCGACGGGTGATCTGGCCCTTGTTGCAGCCGGCGCTGCGGCGCGGGCTGGCCTTCGCGGCTGCCACTGCGGTGGGGGAGTTCGCGGTGACCTTATTCCTGTCACGGCCGGAGTGGTTGACCCTGACCACCTTGATTTATCAGAAGCTGGGCCGGCCGGGCCAGGCCAACGCGGATGCGGCGATGCTGTTGTCCGGCCTGCTGATGGTGTTGGCGACGCTGGCTTTCGCCGTGATTGAAAGCGGCGCGGCCAGACCGGGGGAACCGGGAAAAGGAGACGGGCGTGCTTGAGCTCATAGGAATTGAAAAGCGCTTCGGCGCGCGGGTGGCGGCGGACGGCGTGTCGCTGGAGGTGGCCGCCGGGGAGACCCTGGCTCTGCTGGGACCGTCCGGCTGCGGCAAGAGCAGCTTGCTCAAAATCATCGCCGGCCTGCTGCCGCTGGACGGCGGCGCGGTTCGTTTCAACGGCGAGGACATCAGCCGGCTGCCGCCGGAGCGGCGCGGCTTCGCGCTGATGTTCCAGGATTTCGCCTTGTTTCCGCATCTGGACGTGCTTGGCAATGTGATGTTCGGTCTGATCGAGAGGGGATCGTCCCGCGCCCAGGCCGCCGCCGCCGCCGCGGCGATGCTGGAGCGTTTGGGTCTGGGCGGTGATCAAGGGCGCAAGGTCTGGACCTTGTCCGGCGGCGAGCAACAGCGGGTGGCGCTGGCGCGCGCGATGGTGACGCGTCCGCGGCTCTTGCTGCTGGACGAGCCGTTCTCCAGCCTGGACGCGCATTTGCGCGGTCAGTTGCAAGGGGAGTTCGCGCAGTTGCTGGCGGAGTCCGGCATACCGGCCATTCTGGTCACGCACGACAGAGAGGAAGCGTTTGCGATGGCGAGCCGCGCCGCGGTGCTGCGCCAGGGGCGCATCGTGCAATGCGAGACGCCGCCGCAGCTGTTGGCCAGGCCGGCGAATGCGTGGCTGGCGCGCTTCATCGGCTATGAAAACGTGCTGGAGCACGCGGTGGTGCCGGGCCACGCGCTGCGGCTGGGGCCGCAGCACCCGCCGGCGCGCATCGAGTCGCTGACCTGGCTGGCGGACGGCGCCCGGGTGGAAGTGGCGGCGCAGGCGGGGCGGCTGAGCCTGAGCCTGTCCGCGCGGGAGGCGGCGAGCCTGGGCGCGGAACTGCGGCTTGGCGGCCAGTTTGGGTTGGGGGTGGACGCGTCCGCCCTGATTCCGTTCAGCGCAGGCTCTTGATGCGCTGTTCCATTTCCTCGAATTCCGGGCGTTCGCTGGAAAACAGCACTTTGCGGCCGAACTCGATGGCGCTGGGCGGCGGATAGCCCTGCATGCCGGCCAAGAGCACGGTCTTGATGCATTGCAATTCCTTGCTGTCCTCGTCCAGCTTCTGTTCCAGCAGCGCGCCCAGCGGCGACACCATGCCGTAGGACAGCAGGATGCCGAGGAAGGTGCCCACTAGCGCCGAACCTATCATGCCGCCCAGCACCGCCGGCGGCGCGCCGACCGAGGCCATGGTGTTGACCACGCCTAGCACGGCGGCGACGATGCCGAAGGCCGGCAAGGCGTCGCCCAGGCGCTGGATGGCGGCGATAGGCGCCATGCCCTCCTGGTGGTGGGTTTCCAGTTCCACGTCCATCAGGCTCTCGATTTCGAAGGCGTTCAGATTGCCGCTGACCATGATGCGCAGATAGTCGCGGATGAAGTTCAGCGCATGGTGGTCTTGAGCGATGGCCGGATACTTGCTGAAGACCGGGCTTTGTCCGGGGGCGTCGACATCGGCTTCCAGCGCCATCAGCCCTTCCTTGCGCGCCTTGGCCTGCAGTTCGTACAACAGGCACAGCAAGTCCAGCGCGCGGGCCTTGTTGTGGCGCGAGCCCTTGAGCGCGGCGGGCAGCGCGCGCGCCACCGCTTTCAGATTCTTGGTCTGGTTGGCGACGATGAAGGCGCCCAACGCGCCGCCCAGAATCGCCATCATCTCGGTGGGCATCGCGGAGAGAATGGCGCCGATGGCGCCGCCGTGGATCAGAAAGGCGCCGAAGATCATGCCGATCACGACGAGGTAGCCGATGATTACATTCATATGTGGTAGTCCCAAGCAAAGTCAGACCGATGCCGGCCTGGCGCGTCGCCGCGGCGAACGCGGCGGGTCTGCGAGATAAAGAAGGCGGAAGGCCTGGGGTCGGTTCAAAGTCCGGCCGGCGTGGCGATGGCTGAGCGCGCAAGCGGCGCATAAGCATTTCGACGCGGCGTCAGCCGTGCAAGGCGCCGCGGCGCGCGGCCGGCTTTGAACCGGCTCTCAGACGCGAGGCGGCCGACGCGGCGGATTGGGCGGCGGCGGCGAGGGAAGGGCGGCGATGAAGTCGGGCCAGCCAGGCCTCGCCGCATGCGTCGCCATGGCCGGGCTCATGCCGGGCAGGGTCTGGCATTCTCCGCATCCGCCCAACTCGGCGGCGCAGTGAGCGTGGCCGCCGCTGACCGCTTGCGCCGCGGCCGTGCCGTGGCCGAGGGCATAGGATGGACCGGCGCGGCCAAGGGCGCCGTCGGTGTGAACCGCGGCGTTGGCCAAGGGCAAGGCCTGCCAGAGCATGAACAGCAGCAGGGCCAGCCGGGTGATGGATTTGAATGCAGAAAGTCTCAATGCCCGTTTCCCATGAATCGCAGCGCAATCTAAATCAGGATCGGAGGGCTGGCAAGCCTAGATTCAGGCTTGAGCGGCAAGCGACGATATTTTCATGTTAATTAAATGGCATTTATCATGCCAATATCTTAATTGGAACTATTTATTAGTTTAAAAACTCTACCTTTGCTGCGTGCGCCGGGAAAAGGTCCGCGCGCATGCTTGACTCTAAGGTTGAATGGAAAATGATCAGTAGAAGACGAATTTTGGCTTGGAGCGGGGCCTTGCCCCTGCTGGCGCCGTTGGCGGCCAGCGCATTGAGTTCCGCTTGCGCCAGCGCGGCCGGGACGGCCAAAAGCTATCGGGTGGACGCCAGTCTGCAGTCCGAAAACCAGGATTCCAGAGTACGCAATCTGGTCTTCCATTACACTGCCGTGCCCAACGGCCTGGCGCTGGAAATGCTCACCCAGGGCCAGCACGGCGCCAGCGCGCACTACCTGGTGCCGGATGCCGCATTGCTGGGCATGTCCAACAAAGTGTACCAATTGGTGCCGGAGGAGCGCAGGGCCTGGCATGCCGGGCGCAGTTACTGGCAAGGGGACCGGCTGATCAACTCCAGCTCCATCGGCATCGAGATCGTGAACCTGGGCTATCCGTCTCCGGAAGAGGACGAACTGCCCTTGATGCGGCGGCAGTGGTTCGACTTCGATGAGGCGCAGGTCTCGGTGGTGGCGCAACTGGCGGCGGACATCATCGCGCGGCATCAGATTCCGCCGCACAAGGTGGTGGGGCATTCCGACGTGTCGCCGGGACGCAAGGTGGACCCGGGGCCGAAGTTCCCCTGGGAGCGCTTGTACCGCGACTACAATATCGGCGCCTGGCCGGAACGCGAGGCGGTCGAGTTCTACCTGCGCCGGGCGCCTTATCGCGGCGACGTGCGGGATCTGCAGAAACGCTTGCTGGATTACGGCTACGAGGCGCCGCAAACCGGCGTGCTGGACAAAGAGAGCCAGGACGTGGTGGCGGCCTTTCAGATGCATTTCCGGCCTGCGCGTTACGACGGCGCGCCGGATGCCGAGACTTCCGCGATCCTGGACGCCTTGCTGGAAAAATACTTCGACCGGCCGCGTCCGGGACGAACGCCGGGCTCGAAACCGGCCGCTGCGCCGAAGAAGGACAATGGAAAGGGCAGCGATACCTGGCCGCTGACGCCTTAGAACCTGTTCAAAGTCTGCTGCGCTTCAGCGATACGGCGTTAAAAACAAGCTCAAAATGCTCATGTAC